>NZ_CP152475.1:1830000-2425000 GCF_039727685.1 Chryseobacterium sp. POE27 | reverse complement strand
AGCGGATAAATTAAAAAGAACTCCTTTATTTAATAAGGATACATTTAAAAGTCGGATTTAGTTCATGAATTTTTTTTTCAGAAAATATTTGTGAGAATAAAAAAGATTAGTATCTTTGCAGTCCCGATAAAACGGGAGCGCAGGAGTAGGTTTGACGGATGTTGGAATGGAGATTAGGGTTATCAAAAAACTTTAAAAATTCTTTTAAAAACATTTGGTTGATAAGAAATAATTTATTACTTTTGCACTCGCAAATACGGCGTGAAACTGACAGAGAAAGTAGCGGAGTATGAAGCGGAAGATTTGAAGATCATTGACATACAATATAACAACCAAGTAAGGAAAAACTAAAGCGTTAAAAAACTTTGAGTGAGTCAAGAACAAACATACAATGGAGAGTTTGATCCTGGCTCAGGATGAACGCTAGCGGGAGGCCTAACACATGCAAGCTGAGCGGTAGAGATCTTTCGGGATCTTGAGAGCGGCGTACGGGTGCGGAACACGTGTGCAACCTGCCTTTATCAGGGGGATAGCCTTTCGAAAGGAAGATTAATACTCCATAATATAATAGATGGCATCATTTATTATTGAAAACTGAGGTGGATAGAGATGGGCACGCGCAAGATTAGATAGTTGGTGAGGTAACGGCTCACCAAGTCGATGATCTTTAGGGGGGCCTGAGAGGGTGATCCCCCACACTGGTACTGAGACACGGACCAGACTCCTACGGGAGGCAGCAGTGAGGAATATTGGACAATGGGTTAGCGCCTGATCCAGCCATCCCGCGTGAAGGACGACGGCCCTATGGGTTGTAAACTTCTTTTGTACAGGGATAAACCTATCTACGTGTAGATAGCTGAAGGTACTGTACGAATAAGCACCGGCTAACTCCGTGCCAGCAGCCGCGGTAATACGGAGGGTGCAAGCGTTATCCGGATTTATTGGGTTTAAAGGGTCCGTAGGCGGATCCGTAAGTCAGTGGTGAAATCTCACAGCTTAACTGTGAAACTGCCATTGATACTGCGGGTCTTGAGTAAGGTAGAAGTGGCTGGAATAAGTAGTGTAGCGGTGAAATGCATAGATATTACTTAGAACACCAATTGCGAAGGCAGGTCACTATGTCTTAACTGACGCTGATGGACGAAAGCGTGGGGAGCGAACAGGATTAGATACCCTGGTAGTCCACGCCGTAAACGATGCTAACTCGTTTTTGGGCTTTCGGGTTCAGAGACTAAGCGAAAGTGATAAGTTAGCCACCTGGGGAGTACGTTCGCAAGAATGAAACTCAAAGGAATTGACGGGGGCCCGCACAAGCGGTGGATTATGTGGTTTAATTCGATGATACGCGAGGAACCTTACCAAGGCTTAAATGGGAATTGACAGGCTCAGAAATGGGTTTTTCTTCGGACAATTTTCAAGGTGCTGCATGGTTGTCGTCAGCTCGTGCCGTGAGGTGTTAGGTTAAGTCCTGCAACGAGCGCAACCCCTGTTACTAGTTGCTACCATTAAGTTGAGGACTCTAGTAAGACTGCCTACGCAAGTAGAGAGGAAGGTGGGGATGACGTCAAATCATCACGGCCCTTACGCCTTGGGCCACACACGTAATACAATGGCCGGTACA
Source organism: Chryseobacterium sp. POE27 (assembly GCF_039727685.1). Classification (NCBI taxonomy): domain Bacteria; kingdom Pseudomonadati; phylum Bacteroidota; class Flavobacteriia; order Flavobacteriales; family Weeksellaceae; genus Chryseobacterium; species Chryseobacterium sp. POE27. Next base: position 2,423,379 of record NZ_CP152475.1, on the reverse strand, counting down.
GAGGGCAGCTACACAGCGATGTGATGCGAATCTCGAAAGCCGGTCTCAGTTCGGATTGGAGTCTGCAACTCGACTCTATGAAGCTGGAATCGCTAGTAATCGCGCATCAGCCATGGCGCGGTGAATACGTTCCCGGGCCTTGTACACACCGCCCGTCAAGCCATGGAAGTCTGGGGTACCTGAAGTCGGTGACCGTAAAAGGAGCTGCCTAGGGTAAAACAGGTAACTAGGGCTAAGTCGTAACAAGGTAGCCGTACCGGAAGGTGCGGCTGGAACATCTCATTTTAGAGCGTCTATTGACGATAAACAAAAAAAAGTATCGCAAGATACATGAACTTACTTAAAGTTTAAGCTTTAGTTTTTTATTGGTTGCTATACATAAGAGATAAATGATCATCGATGAATGATAAAAACATCAGTAATCATCCATCATTTATCAATTATATATAAAATACAAACCCACTAGAAATTAGTAACGGGAAGAGATTGAGGAATGAATGAAGATAATGGGGTATGCAAATATTACTCATCACTTATTACTCATAAAGAGTCTCGTAGCTCAGCTGGTTAGAGCGCTACACTGATAATGTAGAGGTCGGCAGTTCGAGCCTGCCCGAGACTACTAATTAAAAAGACGGGAGACGAAAAGACAAGAGATATGAGACTATATATAAGTCACGGATCTCAAATCTAATAATCTCAAGTCCACCTAGAGGGGGAATTAGCTCAGCTGGCTAGAGCGCCTGCCTTGCACGCAGGAGGTCAAGGGTTCGACTCCCTTATTCTCCACATATTATATAATGTACGTAAGTACAGAGTATAATTGTAAGAGTGTAATAAAAGAAATTGTATATCTACATAATGACGGAGCCGTCATTAGTACATTTTACTTGATTACAGGATTACAAGCATAAAGATCATTGACATTACCGGTAAAGACATCACAAAGAGAAAACCGAGCACTTATAAGTGCTTGAGTAACCTAAAAATAGGAAAGAAATCGTTAAGGGCGTATGGCGGATGCCTAGGCTTTCAGAGGCGAAGAAGGACGTGGTAAGCTGCGAAAAGCTCGGGGGGATTGGCACACACGAATTGATCCCGAGATGTCCGAATGGGGCAACCCGTCAGGTTGAAGACCTGTCATCCCTTAGGGGAAGCAAACCCGGAGAACTGAAACATCTAAGTACCCGGAGGAAAAGAAATCGAAGAGATTCCGTAAGTAGTGGCGAGCGAAAGCGGATTAGCCCAAAAGTCTTTATATGTTTAGAAGAATGTTCTGGAAAGAACAGCCATAGAGGGTGATAGCCCCGTATTTGAAAGGCATATATAGATGATAAATGAGTAGGGCGGGACACGTGAAATCCTGTCTGAATATGGGGGGACCATCCTCCAAGGCTAAATACTCCTGAAAGACCGATAGTGAACAAGTACTGTGAAGGAAAGGTGAAAAGCACTTCGAATAGAAGGGTGAAATAGAACCTGAAACCGTACGCCTACAAGCGGTCGGAGCAGATTAATTCTGTGACGGCGTGCCTTTTGCATAATGAGCCTACGAGTTAATTTTACTAGCGAGGTTAAGGACTTCAGGTCCGGAGCCGGAGCGAAAGCGAGTCTGAATAGGGCGCATAGTTAGTAGGATTAGACGCGAAACCTTGTGATCTACCCATGGGCAGGTTGAAGCTTTGGTAACACAAAGTGGAGGACCGAACCGGTTGACGTTGAAAAGTCTTCGGATGACCTGTGGGTAGGGGTGAAAGGCCAATCAAACTGGGAGATAGCTCGTACTCTCCGAAATGCATTTAGGTGCAGCGTCGATTTATAGTTTATTAGAGGTAGAGCTACTGATTGGATGCGGGGGTTTCATCGCCTACCAATTCCTGACAAACTCCGAATGCTAATAAATGATGGTCGGCAGTGAGGGCATGGGTGCTAAGGTCCATGTCCGAGAGGGAAAGAACCCAGACCAACAGCTAAGGTCCCCAAATTTCTGTTAAGTTGAAGCAACGCGGTTGGACTGCATTGACAGCTAGGATGTTGGCTTGGAAGCAGCCATTCATTTAAAGAGTGCGTAACAGCTCACTAGTCGAGCGGTCCGGCATGGATAATAATCGGGCATAAACAGAATACCGAAGCTATGGATTTATAATTAATTATATCTGGTAGGAGAGCATTCTATAGGCACAGAAGCTGAGTCGTGAGGCTTGGTGGAGCGTATAGAAAAGAAAATGTAGGCATAAGTAACGATAAAGGGGGCGAGAAACCCCCCTCACCGAAAGACTAAGGTTTCCTCAGCCATGCTAATCAGCTGAGGGTTAGTCGGGACCTAACGCGCACCCGAAAGGGGAAGTGGATGGACAATGGGTTAATATTCCCATACTTGCTCACACTAAAAAGGGGACGGTTCGACGTAGCTATTGAAGACGGACGGAAGTGTCAAGGCCTAGCCTTCGGGCGAAGCTGTTATAGTGAAATCGGATCCAAGAAAAGCCGAAGTGAAGCAACCCGTACCAAAACCGACACAGGTGGTCGAGGAGAGAATCCTAAGGTGCTCGAGTGAGTCGTGGCTAAGGAACTAGGCAAAATAGTCTCGTAACTTCGGAAGAAGAGACGCCAACAGCAATGTTGGCCGCAGTGAAGAGGCCCAGGCGACTGTTTATCAAAAACACAGGACTCTGCTAAATCGAAAGATGCTGTATAGGGTCTGACACCTGCCCGGTGCTGGAAGGTTAAGGAAGGGCGTTAGCGTAAGCGAAGCGTTTGACTGAAGCCCCAGTAAACGGCGGCCGTAACTATAACGGTCCTAAGGTAGCGAAATTCCTTGTCGGGTAAGTTCCGACCTGCACGAATGGTGTAACGATCTGGGCACTGTCTCAGCCACGAGCTCGGTGAAATTGTAGTATCGGTGAAGATGCCGATTACCCGCAATGGGACGAAAAGACCCTGTGAACCTTTACTATAACTTCGTATTGACTTTGAGTAAGTAATGTGTAGGATAGGTGGGAGGCTTTGAAGCCGGCACGCTAGTGTTGGTGGAGCCGACGTTGAAATACCACCCTTTACTTACTTGGAGCCTAACTTCTTTTAGAAGGACATTGCGTGGTGGGTAGTTTGACTGGGGTGGTCGCCTCCAAAAGAGTAACGGAGGCTTTCAAAGGTACCCTCAGCACGCTTGGTAACCGTGCGTAGAGTGTAATGGCATAAGGGTGCTTGACTGTGAGACCTACAAGTCGATCAGGTGCGAAAGCAGGACATAGTGATCCGGTGGTTCCGTATGGAAGGGCCATCGCTCATAGGATAAAAGGTACTCCGGGGATAACAGGCTAGTCTCCCCCAAGAGCTCACATCGACGGGGAGGTTCGGCACCTCGATGTCGGCTCGTCACATCCTGGGGCTGGAGAAGGTCCCAAGGGTTGGGCTGTTCGCCCATTAAAGTGGCACGCGAGCTGGGTTCAGAACGTCGTGAGACAGTTCGGTCTCTATCTATTGCGGGCGTTAGATGTTTGAGAGGGCTTGATTCTAGTACGAGAGGACCGAATTGAACAAACCTCTGGTGTATCAGTTGTACCGCCAGGTGCACCGCTGAGTAGCTATGTTTGGAAGAGATAAACACTGAAAGCATATAAGTGTGAAACTCGCCTCAAGATGAGACATCTTTTAAGGGTCGTGGGAGATGACCACGTTGATAGGCTACAGGTGTAAAGACAGTAATGTCATAGCCGAGTAGTACTAATTACCCGTAGATTTATAGCCTATAAGTGTTGCTTATGGCAACTGGCCGATAGCTATTAGCTAAAAGCCAAGCGCCAACAACAAGCCTTATAAGTGCAAAATTGGTTTTGCCTTTGTGATGAAATTTACCGATAAATATAATTTACCAATGTACCATTTTATCAATGTACCAATGAGTATCTTTTACTGTATTGTTACACTGTTATACTAAATACATTGTTACATTAAACCTTATTTAGGGTGGTTTTAGCGGTGGGGCTCACCTGTTCCCATTCCGAACACAGAAGTTAAGCCCACCAGCGCCGATGGTACTGCGAAAGCGGGAGAGTAGGTCGCCGCCAGTTTTTATTTAAAGTCTCACAGAATACTCTGTGAGACTTTTTTTGTTTTTACCATACTCTAAAATATCATATATCCCCAAAAAGCCTTCTCCTATTTTAGAACAAGACTTTTGAATATATGCGTTTAAGATCAGTTCCAGTGTGGATCTGTGACAGTGGGTTTTCCTGTTTCTGCTCTTCCTGAAAACAGCCAACTGTGATTTTCTGAGCTCAGCTTCAAATCATACCATCCTTTTGTTTTAAGAATATCTAAGGGAATCTCGATTGTATTGTTGTGAACAGATATTTGCTTCTTAGTATTTCTATACAGGTCTTCTAAAATAAATGAAGTTTTGATGCCGGAATGATTAGTGATTATTAATCTACAATTATTGCCAGACTGGTCATTCACGAAAGAAATATTTACCAATGGTAATTTATTTCCTTTGAAATTTCGGTAAAAGCCATTAGGTCCGAATACTTCATAATCATATTTGCCATTGTTTACAGTATGAAGTAGTTCTTTTTCCGAATATAAAGCATATGAAAAATAAAAGTCTTCTGTTTCAAATTTAGTTCTGTCATAAATGATAAGCGGAACTGCTCTTTCCTTCAAATTTACCATCCTTATTTTCCCATCTTCAAAATTGACCAGATAATTGTACGGAAGTGTGTTGGAAGGCTTTATTCCTCGTTCCTGAATTTCAAGTAAATTGTTGTTCAGTTCGTTTTCAGAATACCATTTCAGGTCCGGAACCGGTTTGTTTTTGGACGAATTGATCGTTTTAGCGTAATCTTTCTGATTCAGATAATCAATATGAGGAATTTTCACACTCGATGAATTGAATGCTGAAGTAAGGTTTCCACAAATTGCTCTTCTCCAATCGCTGATATTTTCAACTGTAACGTCTTTATTCAATTTTTTCAGAATAAAATTTTCCAGGAACATCAAAACAGAAGTATGATCGGAAACTTCAGAATTTACAAACCCGCCTTTTGTCCATGGTGAGGCAATGATCATCGGTACTCTGTATCCTAAACCAACTGTTCCCTCAATCTTTTCGTGATCTTTCAGTGTTTCTGATGACATATATTCCTGATTTCTGTCTACATATTCAACACCATCCGCTCCATTCATATCAACAGGCTGGCTGAGATTTAACGGTGGAGAAAATGGAAGAACATGATCGAAATAGCCGTCATTTTCATCATAATTGATAATGAAAATTGTTTTCTTCCAGGTTTCAGGATCTTTCGTTAAAATATTCAACACTTCAGAAATATACCACGCTCCGTACCATGGCGAACCGGGATGATCTGAGAAGTGCTCCGGAGCTATCAGCCATGACACCAGAGGTAGTTTTTTTTCATCCACATCTTTTCTGAACTGATGCAGAACATCACCCTTAGGAACAACTAATCTTTCACCGTTTTCATCCTGTCCGATTTCAAGATTCCAGTAATCCTGATCGTCTGAATTGATAGTGAATGCTTTTTCATGAAGATTTTTTTCTGTTTGGGAAAGTTTTGCGTAATTATCAGGATGATACTTAATTTTATCTTCCTCCAATTCCACAATCATTTTTTCAAATTTTTCTTTCCTATCCGGATGCTTTTCGATTTCGTTTTGCAGATAAGTAATTATGTTTGGGATATTTTGATGGTAACCTTTTGAAAACTTTACATTAAATTTAGAAAACCATTCAATCGGGTTGTCGGTAAAGTTACTGAGCCAGGCTTCCTGCTCGCCCGACATTCCTTTTGGCAGGCTGATTTCATTCTGATATATTTTCCATGAGATGTTCTGTTCTTCCAGAATTTCCGGGAAACTTTTCCATTTTGCCTGATGATCTTTATCGTAATCAATATTATCGTTGTAAACATTTGCTTTTACTTTTCCATTTTTCTGTTCACGCAAAGTTCCGGACCAATGAAAAAGTCTGTTCGGTGTAGTTCCCGTTAAAGAAGAACAGAAATACTGGTCAAAAATCGTAAAAGCATCTGCCAGCTGATAGTAAAACGGAAGATCTTCACGGTTGTAATACCCCAATGTAAGAGGAATGTCTTTATAATCTTTATTTCCGGAATGTTTCGCCTGAAGCCACTGATCGTATTTTCCTTTATTTAATGCTTTTTGCTGATTGTCCCAGGAATGAGGAAGTGAGCTCATCCACGTAGATTTTGTATATCTTAAATCCAGACGTGCAGGAGCTGCATATTTGCCATCATTATTTTTTTGGAAAAAAACAGAATGCCCATCCTGTTTTCTGAAAGCTTTCTGATCCAAAAAACCTCTCACTCCTTTCAGAGTTCCAAAAGCGTGGTCAAAAGATCGGTTTTCCTGCATGAGAATAACGATATGTTCTGCATCATAAAATGTAGACTCGGCGGCAGGATCTATTGTTAATGCTTTTAAAATAGCCGGATGTAAGATTCCTGAAGTTCCTAAACCTGCTAAAAGCAAACTTGATTTTTCTAAAAATTCTCTTCTTTTCATGTTGAATTGTAATAGAAAGAAACCGCAAGTTAATTTCTTTTCCTGCGATTTCTTTTGTTTTAATGTTAAAAAATAATCAGATTTTTACTGTAACCACCAAGGTTTGGAATTAATATTATCATTTCCTCCGTATTGTGAAGTCAGCGCCGTTTTAAGATTGGCATTGTTGTAATTGTATTCCGATTGAGGATACCTGAATCTGAAAGGTGCGGAAACTCCTGTCTGTAGAGGGAAGTTTGGGTATCCTGTTCTCAGATAATCATAATAAGAAGTCCATTGTGCCTGGTGAAACATGGTCATATATTTCTGAGTCATGATTTTTTTCAAGCTGTGTTGACAGTGAAGCGGAGTTATCATAAACAACCAATGAACTTGCAAGATAATTATTGACATTAAATCCTGTAAAGTACTGTCCCGGATTTTTAACATATGTCTGATAAAATGTGAAACTTGCTTTAACAGCATTATCATAATGTGTTTTGGCAGATCCTGAAATCCATCCTCTGGCCGTAGCTTCTGCTAAAATAAATTCCAGTTCGGAATAGCTTAAAACTGATGAAGGTTCGTTGGTAGGATCTTTATAAAAACGGTCGTTTACCTTAGAAATATTTTTTGCGGTAATCAATGCTGCATTATCAGAATATGGAGAAACAGGATTTCCACCGTTGTATCCTGAAAAATCAGTGATTGGTTTCCCTGCTTCTTTAGCGCCGGTTGTCTGCGCAGCAAAAGTAAATAGTCTGGGATCTTGTCTGTCTTTAAATAAGTTGATAAAATAATTTGCCATATATAAACTTGAACCGTAACCACTATTGTTGAACATTGAATATCTGCTGTCTGCAGCATCTGCAAATTTCAGCTCCCCGTTGTCTGTAATGGAAGTCATTAAAGGCTGGCTTCCTGCAACAGATGCAAATTCTGTAGCAACGTTGTAATTACCAACGGTCGTTTTTTTAGACATCGTTATTAAAATTTTCAGGCGGAAAGAATTAATGAGTTTTTTCCATTTTGATGCATCGCCGTTGTAGATGATATCGCCTTCAATCTTGTCATTGGAATTAATTAAATCATTGGCTTCTTTTAATTCCGATAAAATTCCGGCCATGACGGTTTCCTGAGAATCGTATTTTGGCTGTGTAATACCTGATTCTCCTTTTACTCCTTCTGAATACGGGATGCTTCCGAATTTTAAACTTAAATTAAAGAAATAGTATGCTCTGTAAAATTTACCGATGGCCTGGTAATTTTTATTATTGATCTTCTCTGCTTCCTGCATCATTTTTACAGTGTTGAGAAGTCCTTTTGAATAAGTATCAAAAGAAGCATCATTCCATTTCAGATATTGGTAAACATTTTCACCGTCGGTTCCTATCATCATTCGGGAAGCGTACATATTGTCACCGTTTACCTGAAAAACATCTGAGGAAACATAGGTAAGTAAGACTTTAGGATCTACACTTGCTTTATCATTAGGGTTTTCGTTGATGGTGTCAAGATTAGATTCACAAGCGGTTAATGACAATATTCCTGCAACAAAAATTGATTTTATACTATTTTTCATTTCTTATTTCTTTTTAATTAAAATTTAAGATTAAACCCAACTCCGATCCATCTGCTTGAAGGATCCTGAATGTCATTTCCTGTCCCGATTTTATAATCCGGATCTGAATACAGGTTTTTAGATTTTTTCCAAATTGCCAGATTGTATCCTGAAATATTGGCGGTAAAACTTTTTACCATTCCTTTTGGATTCAGTAAGTAAGAGAAGTCATATTCAAGAGTTACCGATCTTAATTTCACGAAAGTTCTGTCGAAAACGTTTGCAAACAATTCACTTTCATCTTCTGTTACTCTTGCTCTATAAGGATAATTCTGCGCCCAATCCTGGAAGCTTATGGCTTTGGTGTGCGGTGTGTACGTTCCTGTTGCTGCATTGTAATTGACACCGTCCGGAACGAAATAGTAAGTTCCCGGGTTGGCATATTCAAGATCTCTGTAGGCGGTAGAGTTCGGATGCTTTCCTCCCCACCACATTTTTTCTACAACCTGCGATCTCATGACACCGCCGATACTTCCGTCGATTCCGATATTTAAAGTGAATTTTTTATATTTAAAAGTGTTGTTGAAACCAAACGTCCAGTCAGGATTGAAGTGGCCAAGATTGGTAGGAGTGTTTGCTTTGGTTGGCATCCCGGTGTTGGCGTTCAGGATTACTTTTCCGTCCGGAGATTTCTGCCAGGTATAGTCGTAGTAGCTGTCCATTCTTTCGCCCAATTGGATGTTGTTGTAATTCGGCATATCGGCATAGATAGACGTCAGTTTCTGTTCGTAAGTACTCCAGTTGATCAAAGATTTCCAGATGAAATTATCTGTCTTAACAGGAGTAAGTCCTAGGGATATTTCCAGACCTTTTGTGGTGTACTCATTTCCGTTGACATACTGTGAAGTAAATCCTGAAGACTGTGCACTCGGGAACTGAAGGATATTATTATAATCCAGTGTTCGGAAATAGGTGGCATCAAGCGTTATTCTATTGTTAAATAATCCTGCGCTTAATCCTAATTCATAAGATTTTGTCTGTTCCGGCTTCAATGTATTTTCAACATTCAAAGTGGTAGGATAATAGTATGTAGGATTTCCGTTGAAGGTTATTCCGCTGTTGTTGACGTAATAATTTCTGATCGAGTAAGGCTGGAAGTCATACGCTACTTTCGCCCATGAAGCAGATAATTTTAATAAGCTGATCGATTCCGGCATTTTCACAAGATTTGAAATCACTGCACTTAATGAAGCGGAAGGATAGAAGTAGGATCTGTTGGCTTTAGGCAAAGTAGAAGACCAGTCATTACGTCCGGAAACATTCAGGAAGAAAGCGTTATATAGTCCGACATCAATGGTTGTATAGGCACTGTAGATGAGTTTTTCTTTTAAATAATCATAATATTTTACGGCACCGATGGAATTGTCTAATGTGTACAGCTCAGGAATTTTCAGACCATCTGTAGAAGCATTGTCTACATCATTTTTATAATAAAAGGCAGAACCTCCGGCATTGATTGTAAAATCAAAATTCTCTGAAATTTTCTTTTTATAGGTGGCTAAAACATCATAGTTAAGATTCCATGTTTTGGTATCGTTCAGAATGTATCCGCCACTTCTTGGCGCGCTGTAATTGAAATAGGAGTACGGACTTTGAATTTCCTGTTTATTATGGTTTTCAACAATGGAGATTTTCCCTTTTACTGAGAAATCTTGGGTCGCTTTATACTCCAAACCGGTTTGTGCATTAATGATGTCGGTTCTGTTTTTATTCTTATAATATTCTGCGCCGAACCATGGGTTGTTGTACCATGCATAATTCCAGTTGGCTTGTGCAGTGCCTTGTTTTCCGGGAATCCACATATGATTTTTAAGATCTCTTCCGTCTACGTCGCCTCCCATCCAGATGAGAATGGTGTACATGTGGCCGCTCGGATTATAATCATAGTTTGGAATATTCGGAGTAAACGTTTGGTTAAAATTAAACTTTGTATCGAAGATCAGCTTTTCACCCAGATGATTTTCAGATGAGAAATTTATCCCATAACGCTGAAGGTAAGACTCTGGAACGCGGTCATCATAATTCATAAAATTTCCGGAAAGCCTGTAAACGTCTTTATTGTTTTTATAGCTGATGGCAAAATTATTATTATTAATAACGGCCGGCTTCAGGAAAGTGTCAAGATTGTCATGATATTTCCAGTCGATGGGTACTCTTTCATATCTTGATTTATCATCATATTGAGTTCCCGTCACGGCTCCATACCACGGTACTACCTGTCCGGTCTGTTTATCTCGGATCGGGCTGTTCCATTGTGCAATTTTCAATCCCGGAACAAATTTCGGTCCCCAGATCATATCACCATCATTCACACCACCGTCGGCACCGTCCCAGAATTCATACTTACCGTGCGAACCGTTTCCGTATTCGGTCTGTGTTTTTGGAAGATTGGTGAATCCTGCTGTAACCATCGTATTTTGGGAAAACTCTACGGTAAACCCTTTCTTTTTAGCACTTTTCGTAGTGATCAGAACGGCCCCGAATCTTCCTCTTGAGCCGTAAAGCGCTGAAGCAGTTGCTCCTTTCAGAACGTTGATATTGTCTATATTATTCGGATCCAGATTCTGAAAAACTTCTTTTTCAACGATCACGCCGTCGATTACAAAAACAAGATTACTGTTTCCTCTTAACGTAAACTGCGGGGCCTGTTGCATTCCTGTAGGATTTGAAACATTCAATCCGGCAACCTGCCCGGAAAATAAATTCCCAATACTTGGAGTAGTGATCGTTTCAAATTGTTTAGTCCCGACTTCCTGTGTGGCGTACCCGATCTTTTCTTTCTTTTTGGCAATCCCTAATGCAGTGATCACAACCCCTTCGATCTGTTTTTCATTTACTTTTTTCAGGACAACGGAATAATTTCTTTTGTTTGAAACTTCAATCGTATAGGCTGAAAATTCGGGAGAGTAAAATTCAACAATGTCTTTCGGGTTGGCCGAGATGGTGAAATTACCGTTCTCGTCGGAGATGGCAGTTTTCCCTGTATTTTTATCTGTAATATTTACTCCGGAAATACCGGTTCCGTTTTCAGATTTTACGTTTCCGGAAATGTTGATTTCCTGGGCTGTAAGATAAAGGGGGAGTAAAAAAACAGCAAAAGTGGCTAAAGTTTTCTTCATTTTTTTTGAAAGCAAATTTAGACAGGCTTTGTTACCACAGTTTTACGTCGACATTAAGAAAAAAATATAATTTCAATGTGGGACAATGATGAAATTTAACATAAAAATAAAGTCCGGGAACTTGCATTATTCCTCAGATTTTTATTTTTTTTACTTATTATATAGTATCCGTTTTAAGTTTTAAAAGGCGAATTTTTATGCTTTTGGTGAAGAAAGTCTTTTTGCGTGAAGAAGATCGAAAGTTTTGACAAATACACCTAAAGTTTTGGGAAGCAGACCTAAAATTTTGGCAAATTGACCTAAAGTTTTGAGAAGAAGTTCTAAAATTTAAGCAAGGAGATCTAAAAGGAACGTAAATTCACCTAAAGCTTTGTCAAAAAGACCTAAAGTTTTAATGAAGAAGATCAAACGCCCGGTTAAGTAAATTTTGTGTCTGCTTTTAAATTTGACTGAAAACAAGTCTCCCGCAGATCATAGAGATTATGCAGATATTAATAAAAAAATCCGCTCAATTTGCTCAATCTGCGAGAACATGTAAAAGCCGCACTAAAATCTACTCAGAAAGCTCGTTGTTTTTAAAATGTAAATTTGCCTGAGAAAAGTCTCTAGCATCATGGAGATTACGCAGATATTAATACAAATAAAAAATCTGACTAAAATCTACTCAGAATTCCCCAATGAATTTTGATATCATTAAACTTAAAAGGATTTCCAAACTCATTACCGTTGGAAAGCTGGAAACTCATAAGCCCGATCGGAATAAAGAAATTGAATCCGAGCCCGACACTGTAGAGTTTGGGTTTTACGTTGAGAGATTTATTATTGAGCTGACCGTACTGTCCGAAAACATCAAAGAATGCCTGGCTTCCGATAAGATACCGGTATTCTAAACTTCCGTAATAATAAAAATCGGCGGCGAGAGAATTTTCATTGAAACCCCGCATCGAGTTCCAGCCCCCGAAGCGGTACAATTCATTCGCGGAAAAGTCAACCTTTGAATCCATCATCGCACCTTCCGCTTTGATGTTGAGGAAATGGTTTCCGTTGATATGGTAATTGTGTTCTCCGAAAAAATAGAACTGGTTTTGCGGAGACGTAATATTATCTTTTGTATAAGTTGTGGTGAGATAATCGTATCCCGCGTTGATTCTCGTTTTGTAAAGGAAAAGATCGATATCTGTAGGCTCTACCATTTCAAACCATATCCCGATCCCTTTTTTGTTGTAATCTTTCCCCTGCACATATAAAGTGTCTATGATGCTGGAACTTTCAAAAGTTCCTCTCAAACCGATTTTATTTCTTGAATTGAGATGATAATAAAACGCTGGAAGCGCTTTTACATTCGCAAAAGTAGAATCCTGGCGGAAAATATTGACTTTCATATTCAATCCGACATTCGATTTGAAAAGATAGGGAACATCAGCTTGAAGATCAAATGTCTGTCCTTTATCCGGATTTCGCTGCCAGTAAAGATTGATGGTTTCAAAGCTGTTGAATATGTTCCTGAAATTCACATTCAGGGTTCCGTTCAGTGTAAACTTATCCGTTTTGTCATTTCCAAACCCGATCACCCCGTCGAAGCTGTTGGTCTTTTTCTTTTCCATGAAAAGATAAATACTCGTAGAATCTTTGGTAAACATGGTCTGCGGAGGACGCTCCAGGCTTACAAACTGATGACCCTGGAAAGATTTGTTGACTGCAAGGAGATTCTTGTCATCATAGGTTTTGCCTTTAAATTCCTTTTCCAGATTTCTCATAAACCTTTTCGGAACGCTGGTATAGCCTTTTACTACAAACCCGTCGATGGTTCTTTTATCGTTCTTATTAATGTCTAGCTCTACGATAGGATAGCCGTTTTTCTGCCCCTTATATTTAGATTTGATCCTGCTGAATGCAAAACCATCATCAATATACCTTTTATTAATGTTCTTCTTGGTGGAATCTAAATTTTTGGTAAAAAATTCTTTCTGAATTTTAGTTTTAGATGAAATAGAATCGGAAAGGTTTACATACGTCTGATTAAAATTTTTTCCTTTATCGAAAATTATTTCTGTGCTGTCGCCTTTCGTTCGCACTTCTTTTAATTGGGTGAAAAAATAATTGTTCTGTGCCAGCGAATCAAGAAACTTCACTGCCGAAGCAGAATCTTTTACCTTTTTCTTCACCTTTGTTTCTGAATCTATAAGGAAATAGGATTTCTTCTGCGCCTGAATAGAGACGCAAAAGAGGATAAAAAATATTTTTAAAATTAATTTCAAATTGTCATTCTGAATGTAGTGGAACGGAATGAAGAATCTCGATAAAAATACAAAAAGATTCTTCACTGCATTTCATTCCGTTCAGAATGACAATGCACCATTCAATTAACTGTTTTTAATCCAGTTTATTGTATTTCTTCATCAGATTCTCATAGGTTCCCTGCGGGAGAATCCATTTTAGAGGAACTCCTATTTTCTGCCCGAATTTACCAAAATAATAATGCGCTTTCCATTTGTTTTTATGCAAAAGCTGATCGACATATTCTGCAACTTCAAGAGGCTCGGTTCCATCTCCTACATGGCTGTTCATTAAAGCGTACACTTTATCGAAAACATTCTTATACGGTTCCGAAACTTTTGTCCGAACACGGTTTTCAGCAATATTGGTTTTGATATCGCCTAAATGTAGCGAGCAAACATGGATATTCCAAGGGTAAACTTCATACCTCATCGCTTCTGTTACTTTATCCAAAGCGGATTTTGAAGCTGAGTAAAATCCACGGAAAGGCAGTCCCATCTCACTTCCAATACTGGAAACATTGATGATTTGCCCGAATTTATTGTCGCGCATTTTCGGCATTACTGCAGTCATCATCTGTACGGCTCCTACGAGATTCAGGTTGAAGAGTTTTAAAATATCTTCTTTTAAAGAATCTTCCACGGCGCCTACCATTCCCATTCCTGCATTGTTGATCAGGACATCAATTCTTGTTTCTGTTTTCAGAACTTCTGCGATGGCATTTTGTACTGCATCATTATCCGTTACATCCGTTGGAATGGATCTGAAATACTGACTTTCGGTATGCTTTCTGCTCAGGCCGTAGACTTTATGACCTTTCTTTCCGAAATATTCTGCTAAGACGAAACCTATTCCTGATGAAGTTCCGGTGATGATTATAGTTTTTGTATTCATGAATTTTCAGTTAAAATCAATTGTAAATCTTCCCAAAACATCGGATATGATTTTTCGACGACATCTTCATCTTCAATATGTAATTCTTTAATAAGGCAGAACGGCGCAAAAGCCATTGCCATCCTGTGATCCTGATAAGTTTTGATGGAAATATTATCCTCAGGCTCACTAAAGCTAAGTGATGTAATGGTAAGATCGGTAAACTCGGTTTCCGTACCCAGCTTTTTCAATTCTTGATGTAATGCTAAAAGCCTATCGGTTTCTTTTACTCTTAATGTTCCCAAACCTGAAATCTCGAAAGGTATTTTCAAAGCGGCTGCTGTTACACAGAGTGTTTGAGCAATGTCGGGACAATTGTTCATATCTAAGACAATCTTTTCAGGAAATGTGAAATCACGATCGGGCTGTAGAGTGATTTTATGTTCATCTTCATTGAAAATGGTTTTTATTCCAAAGAATTCTGCATAGATTTTTGCAATGGCAGAATCTCCCTGAGTAGATTCTTTATAAAAACTTTTCAGATGAATGGTCTTTCTTCCCAAAGCAGCAAAAGAGTAGAAGTAGGAGGCCGAACTCCAGTCACTTTCTACTTCATAATTGATGATTGACGATTGATGATTGATGAATGGTTCCACTTTGATCGTATTTCCGGTAAAGCTTACCTGAATGCCGAATTTTGCTAAAATATCCAGCGTCATTTCGATATAAGACCTTGAAGTGACTTCGCCAACTAGATTTATTTCCAGTCCGTTTTCCAGCTTTCCGGCTACTAACAGGAGAGAAGTGATGAATTGGCTTGAAATATTCGCCGGAACATCTACTTTTTCCTGAGTGATTTTTCTGCCTTTGATTTTCAGTGGAGGAAATCCTTCATTTTCCAGATATTCTATTTCTACACCGAGATTTTGTAAAGCGGTGACCAGATTTTTGATCGGTCTTTCTTTCATTCTTTTCGAACCGGTAAGAATGGTCGTTTTTCCTTCCTGAATTGAATAATAAGAGGTGAGGAAACGCATCGCAGTTCCTGCATGGTGAATATCTATAATCTCCGTATTTTCCGATAAGGCCTTTTTCAGAAGGCTGGTGTCCTGGGAATTCGAGAGGTTTCCGATTTGTATATTGCTGAACAGACTTTCTAAAATCAACAAACGATTCGAAATACTTTTCGAACCGCTGATCTGTATGGTCTGGTTTTCTTTTAATTGTGATTTTTCTAACTTCATTATTTCTTCATTTGGGAAGCTCGGGGCTGGAAGATGGAGGTGAAAAGTTTAGTTTAAACTTCCGGCTTCCAACTTCCTGCATCCGGCTATTTTAATTTCTCATTATTCTGATGACGATCTTTGTCGCGATCCGTCTTTATTTTCATTTTTTTATCAAAAGATTCCTGCAGATTAACTCCGGTTTGATTGGCTAAACATAGGGTTACAAATAATACATCTGCAAGCTCTTCGCCGAGATCTTTGCTTTTATCACTTTCTTTTTCGCTTTGTTCTCCGTATCTTCTTGCAATAATCCTGGCTACTTCGCCGACTTCTTCGGTCAGCATGGCTATATTGGTGAGTTCATTGAAATAGCGAACCCCAATGGTTTTGATCCATTCGTCAACTTGCTGCTGCAGATTCGTGATTTCCATTACTTTTTTATTATTGATCTGTTTTTCAAGACTGATGATCTTGGTGTTCAGTTGTTTGATTTCTTCTTCCTGATTGGTTGATTGCCCTATTTTTTCAGTAAAATCTGCAAACTTACTGAAGAGTTTTCTTATCATAATGTATAATAAGGTCAGTACAATAAATCCTCCTATTTTTACAATATTGAAATCCATTTTAATTAAATTATTGATATTGGTATGCTCCCAAAGTGGGATTTGAAGTTCTTGAAATTCCTGCGATATCCGTAGGAACGGTTGCCGCAACGCCTGTGCTTCCTTTTCCGATAGCCGGGGAATTCTGCTTTACTCTTAAATTCATTTGTGCTACAAAATAATTTACAAATAAAGGATCCTGATTTTTAACCAGCTGAATTACACTCGGAGCCGTATCCAGAAAACCTGCTTCTGATTGGGTGGAATATTTTAACAGACAGTTTTCTAATACAAAATTAAAAAGCTGCCCCGGAGTTTGTTCAAAAAATACTGAATTATCACGATCAGAGTAGACGATGCTGTTTCTTACATTCAGGATTAATGCTCCCTGTTCTGTTTGGTTTGACTCATTTTTCCATTCGTTGGTTGCAAAAATTCCGTTTCTGTTGTAAGATTGCAGAAGATCAGAATAATTGGCAATGGTACAATGCGTAAGATTATAGGTTCCTCCCCTGAAAATTCCTATGGCAGATTCTCCACAGTTGTTCATCACCAAATTCCTGGCAGTAATTGTAGATCCGACAGCATAAATCCCATATTCCTGGAAAGTATGAATGAAAGAATTATTGATCGTAGCATTGGTTTGTTTCATTTCGAGACCTTTTGTACCACCAAAAAGTCTTGCATAGTTCATATTTAAAGCAGAACCGGCTTCCATTTTAATAGAATTCCAGTTTTTAGGAATGGTATCGTATGCGGGATCATTTCTGTCGCCACGTAGTATAACATTATTGGCAAGAGTACCATTAATATTCAACGTTGCTCCTGAGAGAACCTTCATACCGCTGTTTTTATGAAAATACACTTTGGTTCCCGGCTGTATATTCAGGATTACATTCTGATCGACTGTTAAATCACCGTAGATAATTTTAGCTTTATTATTGTTCCATGTTGCATCAGAAGTGATAATATTCGGGTTGGATGAGCTTTTAATAAAGAATTCAGCATCCTGAACCACGGAAAATAAGACCACATTCTGCTGTCCGGCAGGGCTGTCGAAAAGAATTTTATCTTCAGCAATAGCTTCGGGACCGGTAGCTTCCGGAGCAATTTCTACAAAAATATAAAGGCTGTCTTTCTTTCTTAAAGGAACATCTTTAAAATCATATCCCGGTTTCCCGTCTACATTGATTTTATATAATGATGAAGCTCCTTTTTCCAGATGAATTCTCGGAATCAGGATGTCCTTATCTTCATTGTTGTAAACTTTCACCGCATATGTTTCAGAACGAACCTGATGATAAACCGTATCACAGAAAACGGTGTCTTTTGAAAAACTTAGTTTTTGCGAAGGCGCATCAAAACTGATGTCATCCTTATTGCAGGATACTGCCATAACAAGCATCCAGAAAGAAAAAGCCAGTATTAATTTGAATTTCATCGAAATTAAAGTTTAATAAATTTCAAATGTAACGAAAATACTTCGGATTTCTTATGAAGAAAAAAATATTGACATCATATTTGCAAATTCAAAAAAATATTGTACTTTTGCAACCTAAAATTAGCAGAGAAATATCCATTACTATTTCGAAAGCAAACTTTAATTTTTAACATTGTATTATGAAACCGCAAGGTTACATGTGACATTAACAAAAAAAGAAATTTACACATGAAAAACGGAATCCACCCAGAAAATTATAGACTTGTTGTTTTCAAAGATATGAGTAACGACGAAGTATTTCTTTGCAAGTCTACAGCAGAAACAAAAGACACTATCGAGTATGAAGGACAAGAGTATCCTTTGATCAAAATGGAAATCTCTTCAACTTCTCACCCTTTCTACACTGGTAAAGTGAAATTGGTTGACACTGCAGGTAGAGTTGATAAGTTCATGAACAAATACAAAAAATTCGCTAAGTAATTTTTTGACATTAAAAATATTAAAAGTCTTTCGGTTTCCGGGAGACTTTTTTTTGTTGTAATTTTGTTAGACTTGAATTTTAACATTAAACTTAAAAAACTGAACGATGCAATTAGTATTTTCAGATGCGCAATATTGGGAAGATTTTCTTCCGCTTACTTTTACTCGTCCGGTAGCAGAAATGCGATGCGGAATTCTGACATTCTCCGAGAGATGGCAGAAAATTTTAGAGAACACCGAAATCTCTTTTTTTACCGAAACTTATTTACAGAAAAAATTCCCGGAGCCTGAAAAAAAAGAAAGTCTTTTCCTGGTAACAAATTTTTTGCCCAGTGAAAATGTCATTCAACAAATAAAAGATCTTAAACAAGGAGAAGCATTAGTGCATGAAGATGAATTAATTGCTGCTAAAATTAATATGGATGGTTTTTCTCTTAATCAGATTGAGAAAATGACCGACATTAAAGAAGAGCTTGTTTTCTTTAAAAAACCAACAGATCTTTTTACCTATAATCAGAAAGCCATTGATTTTGATTTTGATTTGTTCACAAATGGGAGAACTTCTCAGGAACTTTCCTCCACCAACGGATTCTTGGGTGATAAAAAAAGATCTCTTTATTGAAGAAGGTGCTCAGATTGAATTTTCAACGATCAATACCAAAACAGGAAAAATCTATATTGGCAAGAACGCTGAAGTGATGGAAGGATGTAATCTTCGTGGTCCAATTGCGCTTTGTGAAGAATCTAAATTTAATTTAGGCGCAAAAATCTATGGTGCAACGACGGTTGGTCCACATTCTAAAGTAGGTGGAGAGGTGAGCAATATTGTTATTTTCGGATATTCAAATAAAGGACATGATGGCTTTGTAGGGAACTCTGTCATTGGGGAATGGTGTAATCTCGGAGCAGATACTAATTCTTCCAATCTTAAAAATAATTACGGAAACGTGAAATTGTGGAACTACAGAACAAAAGATTTTCAGGATACAGGGCTTCAGTTTGCAGGGCTGATCATGGGAGATCATTCTAAAACGGCTATCAATACCCAACTGAATACAGGAACAGTTATTGGTGTTGCTTCCAACATTTTTAAAGAAGGTTTTCCTCCCAATCATATTGAAAATTTCTCCTGGGGAGGTTTTAAAGATGATGAAAAATTTAAATTGGATAAAGCCTATGAAGTTGCAGAAAGAGTGATGGCGAGAAGAAAAATACTTCTAACTGAAGAAGATAAGGCTATTTTAAAACATATTTTTGATACGTATTAAACCGATTAATAAAGAGAACTTCAAATTTTTTTGAAGTTTTTTTACTTTTAATGTAATATTATGTAAAATCTGATTGTCTTACTTATAGAAACAAAACTTATGACCCAAGAGACTTTTAAAAGTACGGTATTCATTCTCAAAAATGAGATGTATCGCTTTGCGAAAAGGTTTGTCATGAGTAGTGATGAGGCAGAAGATGTAGTTCAGGATCTGATGATCAAATTCTGGCAGAAAAAAGAAGAGCTTGAAAAGTTTGGAAATTTAAAATCCTATGCTTTAAAAGCGGTCCGGAATGAATGCCTGAACAGACTGAAGCATCACGATGTAAAGATGGGTTTTGCGGATATGCAGGTTCATCGGTCAGAGCTTTACAGTATGGAAGTCAATAATTTGAAAGAACATATCATTGGTTTTATCAATCAGCTTCCGGAAAAGCAAAAGATAGTTATCCATTTGAAAGATGTGGAAGAGTATGAAGTCTCGGAGATCGCAGAAATGCTGGAAATGGAAGAAAACGCAGTAAGAGTAAATCTGATGCGGGCAAGACAAAAAGTAAAAGAACAAATCTCACAATTGATGAGCTATGAGCAAAGACAAATTTCAAGATAAATACGACGAGATCTTCCAACATTTAAAGGGAGAAAAAATGGACTGGGATTTCGAGGATTTTCTGAAAAAAGCGGAAGGTAAAGATGAAGTAAAAGATAATAATGGAACTCCGATTATTCCGATTGACAGTAAAAACAAACCTTCGATTCCGAAATGGTTCTGGATGGCAGCGAGTGTAGTGGTGCTGTTAAGCATTGGGTTTATATTTAATTATAATAATAAAAACATTGAAGATCAGGCTCAGCTGGTGGAAAATCAGATCAAATTGCAGAAAAATAATTTCATCGAAGAAAACAGTGAGCATCAGGCTCAGGTTGCTGTAAACCATGTGTCGGATTCTGTTTCAGGAGCGAAGAAAGATTCTGTTTTTCAGGAAAATACAGTAGCTGAAAAGGATTATTTAGATGAAATTTTACCAAAAAGAGGAAGGCTTAAAAAAGAAAGAAAGCCACGATATGTTTACAACTCCTCTTATCGAAAAGCTTCAAAAGATTCTACAGGATATAAGAATTCTTACGTTATTGTGAACGGAAAAAGAATTGATAATGTAGAAGAAGCCATTAATGTGACTAAGTATTCATTCCAAATATTTGCAAATAACGTCAGTGAAAAATTAGCAAAACCAACAGTCGTAGACGACGATTATTAATTAACCTTAAAAGATTTATGCACCTGATCAGGCACTAATAATCAAAAAAAATAAAATTGACTCATGAAAAAAATATTCATAATATTCGCACTGGCCTTTTCACATTTTTTCAATGTGTATGGGCAGAAAGATAAAGTAGACCAGCTTTTTGATAAATATCAGGAGGTGGAAGGGGTAACTACCATTAAAATTGCAAAACCGATGTTCGGGATGCTGAGCAATCTGGATTTGGGAGATGCAGAACTGGATCAGATAAAACCTCTTCTGGCAAAAATAAAAGGCCTTAAAGTACTGATTGCAGAAAAGCCTTCAAACTTGAAATCGGTCAAGGCGCAGGAGCTGTCGCAGATTAACAAAGATATCAGATCTTATTTAAGTGATCTGAATTACAACGAGATCATGACGATGAACAGTAGTGGCGCGAAAATAAAATTCCTTTCAGCAGAAGAAAAAGACGGAATTCTGGATGATCTCTTGCTGAGCATTGATAGCGGTGGTGAAGAAAGTATTTTGATAAAGCTTGACGGCAGACTTTCTATGGATGACATTAATAAACTCATTAATTCTACAGAAACCAAAACAAATTCTTCAACCAGTACAAGAACCAGCTTTGCTGCTCAGAATACGTCTTCATATCTTAATGGTGAATCCAGAAATGTGGGAGAATTCTCAGGCGTTCAGGTAAGCACCGGTGTCATTGTAAACTTTAAACAGGAAAATCCTACTTCCGTAAAGGTAATTGCAGACGCAGATAAACTTCAATACATTATAACAAAAGTTGACAACGGAGTTCTGAAAGTATATGTTGACAATAAAGGACAGCGAAATTTAAAGTTTAAAAATATCAATGTAAATGTTTCCTCACCGAGAATTGATAACATTAAAACCTCGTCGGGAGCTATTTTCAATGCTGTTAATAATATAAACGAAAATATGGTATCAGTTGATGTTTCATCAGGATCTGTGGTCAATGGTAACTTTAATATTTCAGACAATGCAAAAGTAGAGCTGAGTTCGGGTGCAGTGGTAAACTCTATGATAAATTCAACGTCAGTAAACGTAAAAGCATCAAGTGGTGCAGCAGCAAATCTCAGCGGAAGAGCTAATATCGGATCGATAGATGTGAGCAGTGGTGCCGTTTGTAATGCAGAAAAATTTCAGTTCAATGAGCTTGAGGCTGAAGCTACTTCCGGGGCTGTCGTATCCGGTCATGCAGTGGAAAGCTTAAAGGCAACTGCATCTTCCGGAGGAACCATAAAGTACAAAGGAAATCCTGTCATAAATTCTAATATCAGTAAAACGTCAGGCGGAAGCTTGAAACAAATTAACTAAAAATTAATAGCCATGAAAATATTAAAAAACATCTTTATAATTCTTTCCGTAATGTGCATGATGCAGTCCTGCATTGTTTCCGAAAAGCCGAATATGGCATACTTTTCAGAGTCGGGACGTGACTTTAAAGGAGCGAAGTTTGTAAGCATTAATGTTCCGTTGTTTTTGGCTAAACCTTACATCAAAAAAGCTTTAAGGGAAGACGGCGGAGATGAAGAACTTATCAGATTGGTGAAAAAAGTTTCTAAGATTAAAGTGTTGACTGTCGAAAACGGAGATCGCGAAATGCTTAAAGATTTTGCCAGCTATCTGAATAACAATAACTATGAAGAGTGGGCAACCATAAAGCACGATGGAGATAATGTAAACATTCGGGTAAAGCAGAAAGGCGATGCTATTAAAAATATGCTGATCACTGTAAACTCAGATAAAGAACTCGTGTTCGTTGATATTAAAGGAAGTTTTACAGCAGATGATATCTCAAGAATGATTGCTTCCGCAAAGGATAAATAGACATTTTCATATTCAATCATATTCTAAATTTTATTTTGTACAAAAGGCCATTTCTCATTAAGGAATGGTTTTTTAATTTACGTCATTGATTATTAAGTTTTATTTAAACTATTAAAATCCATTTTCGTAATTCATCAAAAAACCTTAATTTTGCAAGAAAGTAAAGATGTCTATTCATAACAAAATTGTAGAGACAGCCATCACTTTCGATGACGTGCTTCTAGTCCCTTCTTATTCTGAAGTTTTACCTAATCAGGTTTCATTAAAATCAAGACTTACCGACAAAATTACGCTGAATGTCCCTATAGTTTCTGCTGCGATGGATACAGTAACCGAAGCTGAACTGGCCATTGCACTGGCAAGAGTGGGAGGTTTAGGTTTCATTCATAAAAATATGACGATTGCAGAGCAGGCTGCACAGGTAAACCGTGTAAAACGTTCTGAAAATGGGATGATCTCTGATCCGGTAACGCTTACAAAAGATCATACTCTGGCTCAGGCTAGGGATACGATGGCTAAATATAAAATTTCCGGACTTCCTGTCGTTGATGCCGAAAATACTTTAATAGGAATCATCACCAACAGAGACGTAAAATATCAGGAAAACCTTGATATGAAGGTAGAAGAGATCATGACAAAAGATAATCTCATCACTTCCGATAAAAATACCAATCTGGAAAAAGCCAAAGAAATTCTTTTGAAGAACAGAGTGGAAAAACTTCCTATCGTTGATGCTGAAAATAAATTGGTTGGATTAATCACTATTAAAGATATTGATAATCAGTTGGAATATCCAAATGCTAATAAAGATCAGAACGGAAGGTTAATCGTTGGAGCAGGCGTTGGAGTAGGGGAAGACACTCTTCAAAGAATTGAAGCATTGGTAAAAGCTGGTGTGGATATTATCGGAATTGATTCTGCACACGGACATTCTAAAGGCGTTTTAGATAAAATCTCAGAAATCAGAAAAACATATCCGGATCTGGATATCGTTGGTGGGAATATCGTTACAGCGGAAGCTGCTAAAGATTTGATCGAAGCAGGAGCAAACGTTCTTAAAGTAGGGGTTGGTCCTGGTTCTATCTGTACAACGAGAGTTGTTGCAGGAGTGGGAGTTCCACAGTTATCTGCTATCTATAACGTTTACGAATATGCTAAAACTAAAAATGTCGCGGTCATTGCAGACGGTGGTATTAAACTTTCAGGAGATATCGTAAAAGCTATTGCAAGTGGAGCAGGCGCTGTGATGTTAGGGTCTCTTTTAGCCGGAACTGATGAGGCTCCGGGCGAAGAAATTATTTTCCAGGGCAGAAAATTCAAAACATATCAGGGAATGGGAAGTCTTTCTGCGATGAAGAGAGGTGGCAAAGAAAGATATTTCCAGAGTGAGGCTAAAAAATTCGTTCCGGAAGGAATCGAAGGAAGAGTTCCGAGCAAAGGTAAATTGGAGGATGTTATTTTCCAGTTAACCGGAGGTCTCAGAGCAGGAATGGGATATTGTGGGGCTAAAAATGTTGAAGCTTTACAAACAGAAACCAAAATGGTAATGATCACAGGAAGCGGATTGAAAGAATCTCATCCTCATGATGTTATTATTACTCAGGAAGCTCCGAATTATTCTTTGTAATAATAAATTCAATATAAAATGTAAGGCTATCTCAGTGTTGAGGTAGCCTTTAAATTTATAGTTATTCAACCTTTTTATATTTGAATTTTGGCTTAATAACATAATTCAAAAATCTTCCTTTAGATTGCACGGTTTTGAATCTTTCAAAGATTTCTGAAGGAACCTTCAAATAGTCATATACCGCACCCGACTGATAAATAATTCTTAAAATTTCAGTCTCAGGAAAATACAGATATTTATGGACTACTGATGACGGCATACATAGTTTTAAACAAAAAATATTCCTTTACCTATTGTTTATCCATAAAAAAAGCCTTCCGGAGAATTCCGAAAGGCTGATGAGATATTTTTTAATGAATTATTTGCCTAATTTGTCTTTGAAATCATCGATCCTGAAATTCGTTAAAGCATTTCCTTTTTCTACCTTTTCTTTAGAATAGAGTCGGAAATCATTTTCTGTTTTTTCCAGGAGATAATCATAAGGTCCGATATGAGAAATTAGTTTAACCAGCACCGGAGAAATCTCGAGACAAATGAAAAGTCCCATGATGAAAGCGGCTGCCAAACCAATAATGGCTGAATTTTTACCCAACTCGTCCAGAGCCTGAAGCCGTGCTGCAAAACCGTTAAATTTATCTTCAAATGTTTCCGTAGATTTTCTCTCCGTTTCCAGATTGGTGTAGACTTTTGAAATTTCTTTGTCTAAATATTCCAAACGAGGAGCTGCCTGCTTCTGATAATTTTCCAGATCCAGCCGTCTTTGTTCCTTTAGTTCCTGTTTACGTTTTGCATTGGGTCCGAAACCCTCTTTTCCGCTGGTTAATCCTGATTGTTTTCCCAGAATTTCTTTTTCGAGTTCTACTGATGCAGAATCATAAGATTTCTGATAGTTGGCAATTTTTTCTGAGATCTGCTTCTTTTCGGTTTCAAAAGGTCCGCTTTGCTGCAGAATCCTTCCGTTCATTTCACCCTGAAGCTGTTTTTTATTTCTCTGAATAATGGTATTCAACTGTTTATTAACTTCTTTTTCAAAGATTTTAAGTTCTAACGGTTTAGAAATTATAATTCCTAAGAAAGTTGCCAGAATCAGTCTCGGAATGGCCATTAAAACCTGATTCCACCAGGTCCCTGTTTTTTTAATGGAAGAAACAATGTAACGATCAAGATTAAAGATCATCAGTCCCCATAAAACACCAAAACCGATGGCAGACCAGATATTGTCAAAAACAGTGTACATCGCGTATCCTGCAGATAGGGTAGCGAAAACGGCCGTAAATAAAACGATTCCTCCGATCCCGGCAAATTTGTTCCATTCGCTGGGTGTTTTTCTTAAAATATGAATATTTCCTCCGGAGCATACCATTAGAAATTTCTGAAACCAATTTATGTTATGATTCAACTGATTTATAGTTTGTTGATTATTTTTCATGACAGAAAATTTATACAAATGTACTATTAAAAATCATACCAATGCAAAAGATAGTATTATGTTTTACCAAGTATGATTAAATATTAAGTTATTTTACTGTTAATCAATAAATTAAAATTATTTAAGAAAATATTCTTATCTTTAAGTAGCAATCACTAAAATTTTAAATATGAAAAATGTAATCAGCCTTTCACTGGTATGCTTATCGCTCGCCTTAACTTCGTGTAAAAAAGAAAAAACAATTGATGACGATCTTAAAGAAGTTGCCGCCAATATCAACAAAACAACACCACAAAACCTGGCCGATGGAGTTCGTCTTGATAGTGTATCCGCGCAACCCGGAAAAATTTTCAGATACAATTATACTTTAACTGAGGATGTAAACGAAAGTGTGACCCCGGAGCAGATAGAAGCTTTTAAAAAAACGGCAAAAGAGGGAGCCCTGCAAGTCATAAAAACTTCTCCTGATATCAAGGAATTCCGTGATAATGATGTTACAATGGTTTATACTTATTATGATAAAAACGGTAAACCAACAACAGATTTTAAAATTACTCCTCAGGAATATAAAACAAAATAATTACAAAATATCCCGGAGATTTTCATGCAATCTTAGATGAAATCTCTGGGTTTTATTTTAAACGATTTGGGTTTTGCTTTAAAAAACTTTCCCAACCGGTGTAAGATTTCGTGTCTGCAATGGTTCCCATATTGAAATGATGGCATACGGCTACAGCGAGACCATCGGATGCATCAAGATATTTTGTGGGAAATTCTTTTAGATTCAGAAGATTTTGCAGCATACCCGCAACTTGTTCTTTACTGGCATTTCCGTTTCCGGTAATGGCCATTTTTATCTTCTTCGGAGAATATTCTGTGATGGGAATATTGCGGTGAAGACTGGCTGCCATTGCAACGCCCTGGGCGCGTCCAAGCTTCAGCATACTTTGCACATTTTTACCGTAAAATGGGGCTTCCAAAGCAACTTCGTCAGGATGAAATTCATCAATTAATGCTAAAGTTTTATCGAAAATATATTTCAGCTTAGTCTCGTGATTTGGATATTTTTTTTAGCAATAATTCATGAATGGAAATCATTTCCATTTTACCTTTTTTTATGGAAATAATTCCAAAACCCATTATCGTTGTTCCGGGGTCGATTCCTAAAATAATCTTCTCTGCAATCATTGGGTCAAAGATATGACTTTGTCAGAAAATTAGATATTTAAATCATATTTAATTTTCCTTACAAAACTATCGTTTATTTAATCGTTGAAAGGCAGAAATCTGTATAAACTAAAATATTAGTTTATGTGCTTTATTTTAAAACCAGATCACAAAACCAGAAAACGTAGTCTCCATCATGGCTTTCAATGTCGGATTTTGGTTTGGGATAGGTCTTTTTAACAATTTCACCAATTTCAAAATCAATTGGATTTTTAAAAATCGGTCCATCAAAAGTGAATGTGTGAAATTCTCCGTTTTCTCCGCACGGATCTACATTTGCCGGTAAATCATTAATAAAATTTTTATCGATAATTCTTCCTGCAAAACTTTTGTCAAGATAAGTTTCGCTCACACAAGTTACAATAGTTTTAAAACCTAGATCCAGAAAATCATGAATAAGATCGGTTGTATTGATTTTCCACAGTGGAAAAATACCCTTAATTCCTATAGATTCTAATTGATCCTCTCGATATCTCCTTAAATCTTCCAGGAAAATGTCTCCAAAAATAGAGTGAGTAATGCCTTTAGCTTTAATTTTATTCATGGTTTTACTCATGATTTCACGGTATTCTTCCATGGTCGGCTCTTTCGGAAGCTCCATTTTGATTAACGGAAATCCTAAACTTTCAGCCTGTTTTTCTAACAACGAGACATGAACGCCATGCATTGATATTCTTTGGAATTCTTTATTAATGCTTGTGAGCAAAGAGACAATTTCAAATTGGTTTTCTTGTAAAATTTTATATAAAGCAAACGCTGAATCTTTTCCGCTGCTCCAGTTGAAGATTGCTTTGGGTTTCATTTCGCAAACATACTATTTAAAACAAAAAACCTCAAAGAATTTCCTTGAGGTTTTTTGTTTATACTTGTTAAAACAGTTTATTATTCAATAATTGTCTGTCCAACACGGACCGGACTACATATTCCGTCTATACTTACCGCCCACTTCAAACAAAGCATTGGTAATCTGTCCAAGCGAACAGTATTTCACAGCATCCATCATCACTTCGAATAAATTTTGCTGATTAATCGCAGCGTGTTGCAAAGTTTTCAGAGCGGCTTCGGATTTATCTTCATTAGATTTCTGGAAGTTGTGTAATGTTTCAATCTGAACCTGCTTTTCTTCCTCAGTCGAGCGGATCACTTCTCCCGGACGAACCGTTGGCGAACCGTCTTTTCCAAGGAAAGTATTCACCCCGATGATAGGATATTCTCCTGTATGTTTCAACCATTCGTAATGCATCGATTCTTCCTGAATTTTCGAACGTTGGTACATTGTTTCCATCGCACCCAAAACGCCACCTCTTTCCGTAATTCTGTCGAATTCTGCATAAACAGCTTCTTCAACCAGATCCGTCAGCTCTTCAATAATAAATGAACCTTGAAGCGGATTTTCGTTTTTAGCTAAACCTAATTCTTTGTTGATAATCAACTGAATCGCCATCGCTCTTCTTACAGATTGCTCAGTCGGCGTTGTAATTGCCTCGTCATAAGCATTGGTGTGCAAAGAATTACAGTTATCATAAATGGCATATAAAGCTTGCAAAGTTGTTCTGATGTCATTAAAATCAATTTCCTGGGCGTGAAGTGAACGTCCAGAAGTCTGGATGTGATATTTCAACATCTGGCTTCTTTCGTCTGCACCGTATTTCAGTTTCATTGCTTTTGCCCAGATTCTTCTCGCCACACGTCCGATCACTGAATATTCAGGGTCGATACCGTTGGAGAAGAAGAATGATAAATTCGGTGCGAAATCATTGATGTCCATTCCTCTTGACAAATAATATTCAACATAGGTGAAACCATTTGCCAATGTAAATGCCAACTGAGAAACCGGATTCGCACCCGCTTCTGCAATGTGATATCCTGAAATAGAAACCGAATAGAAGTTTCTTACTTTTTCTTTGATAAAATATTCCTGAACGTCACCCATTAATCTCAAGGCAAATTCAGTAGAGAAAATACAAGTATTCTGAGCCTGATCTTCTTTTAAAATATCTGCCTGAACGGTACCACGAACGGCAGCGATTGTTTTAGCCTTAATTTCAGCATAAGCTTCGGCAGGAATAACTTCATCTCCCGTGATTCCTAATAATTTTAAACCTAAACCATTATTGGAAGGAGGTAATTCGCCGTTGTATTTTGGTCTTTCTAAACCTTTGTCGTCGAATTTTGCTTTTAAAACAGCTTCAACTTTAGCCTCCAATTTATGCTCTGCAATATATTTTTCAACATTCTGGTCGATGGCAGCATTCATGAAGAAAGCCAGCAACATAGGCGCAGGTCCGTTGATTGTCATCGAAACTGAGGTCATTGCATTCACCAAATCAAAACCGGAATACAATTTTTTAGCATCATCCAACGTTGCGATAGAAACTCCTGCATTTCCGATTTTACCGTAAATGTCCGGTGGTAAAGCTGGATCCTGACCATATAAAGTCACAGAGTCAAAAGCTGTTGATAAACGTTTTGCATCCATTTCCGCAGAAACATAGTGGAATCTTCTGTTGGTTCTTTCAGGACCTCCTTCGCCGGCGAACATTCTCGTTGGATCTTCTCCGGTTCTTTTGAAAGGGTAAATTCCGGCGGTGTAAGGAAATCCTCCAGGAAGATTTTCCTGACCTTTCCATTTAATCAAATCGCCCCAGTCGGTATATTTTGGTAACGCTATTTTTGGAATTCTTAAGTGTGATAAAGATTCTGTTGAGGTTTCAACTTTAATTTCCTTTCCACGAACGAAATACGAATAAAACTCCTCGTGGAAGGCTTTTTTCGTATCATCCCAAGATTTCAGGAAGTCAATATTTTCCTGTTGAAGTTCTTTTTCAGCTTTTTGATATTCAGCATCCAACGTTTCATTAGAAAGGAAATTTTTCACTCCTTCAATATGATACATTTTTCTTGCTAATTCGGCTTGCTTTTCAACATTAGCATCATAAATTCTGTTGTTTTCAACAATTTCAGATAAATAACGAACTCTTTTTGGAGGAATGATGGTTACTTCGTCTGTAATTTCCTGTTCAACAAAACCTTGAAACTTTGGAGCATTGTCACCCTGAGCCTGTCGAAGGGTTTCGTTTACTTTTTCGATTAATCTGTTGTATAATTCCGTGGTTCCGTGATCATTGAATTGAGAGGCTTTTGTCGCATACACCGGCATATCATCCAACGGACTTTCCCACAGCAAATGGTTTCTCTGGAACTGTTTTCTTACAGCCTGAAGCGCATCCAAAGCGCCACGTTTGTCAGATTTATTTAATGCAACCAAATCTGCATAATCCAACATATCGATTTTTTCCAACTGTGTCGAAGCTCCGTATTCCGGCGTCATCACGTACATTGAAACGTCTGCAAAGTCCGAAACCTCCGAACCGGATTGTCCGATACCCGAAGTTTCCAGAATGATAACATCAGGGTGAGCTAATTTCAACACATTCAAAGCGGAATGAATGAACGGAGAAACAGAAACGTTGTTCTCTCTCGTCGCCATCGAACGCATATAAACTCTCGGATCATTGATCGCATTCATACGGATTCTGTCACCCAACAATGCACCTCCTGTTTTCTTTTTCGAAGGGTCAATCGAGATAATGGCAATTTTTTTATCTGTATTAGAACGAAGGAAACGTCTTACCAATTCATCTGTTAAAGAAGATTTTCCGGCCCCTCCAGTTCCCGTGATCCCGATGATTGGAATATTTAAATCTTTTGATTTTTCGTCAATCGCTTTTACCAATTCCGGTTTTTCTTCTGAAAAGTTTTCAACCGCAGAAATGATTTTGGCAATGCTTGTAGGATTTTTAAAACTGATTAAATCTAGGTCATTTGCTGTCACATCTTTTCCTGTGGCAAAATCTGATTTTTTAACCAGATCGTCGATCATTCCCTGTAAGCCAAGCTCACGACCGTCATCCGGAGAATAAATTCTGTCGATTCCGTAATCCATTAGATCTTTGATTTCTTCAGGTAGAATAACACCACCGCCGCCGCCAAAAATCTTGATCTGCGGCGAGTTTTTTTCTCTTAAAAGGTCGTAAATGTATTTAAAATATTCGTTGTGACCGCCTTGATAAGATGTTAAGGCAATGGCATTAGCATCTTCCTGAATGGCTGTGTTTACAACTTCTTCAGCAGATTTGTCGTGGCCGAGGTGGATGACTTCACATCCTGTTCCCTGGATCACGCGTCGCATAATGTTGATCGCAGCATCATGACCGTCAAATAATGAGGCCGCCGTAACAATTCTTACTTTGTTTTTAGGAGTATATTTTTGGGTTTCCATAAAAAATCTGAACAATTTCTAAATTCCAAATATAACAATAAAATAACAACCTTTTGTTTGTGGTTAATATTTTGATTTTCAAATGTTTAATGAAAATTAATGGGTTTTACACTTGCCTGACGAATAAACATTCGTTTAGGATTAAGGTTGAGACTCGCACTAAGTTTGAGGTAAAAAAACTTTAAATGGGTTTTGTAATATTAATTTCAAAAATCAGCAGCTTTTAAATTCTCAAATTAATTTCTTTACTTTTGCATTACATTTAATGGATATGAAAAAGGCATTGCTCTATTTTTTGTTGGGAACAGTTGTAAGTTTTTTAATCAATTATTTCTTTTACAGTTCAGAGAATATAAGACTTGATATTTACTATGCCATCGCTTTTGGTTTTGCGTGGGGAATTGCCTATTATCTGGATACGCCCAATTTTACACTGCCGCAAAAGTTAGGTCTGTCTTTTTTGGCAATGGCAATATTGGTAGCGTTTGGTGCTTTACTATTCAATCTTGAACTTGCGATCCCTTCAATCCTGAAGTTTTCTACAGTCTTTGTAGCGTATTATCTCATTGCGAGTTTCAGGGCCGGTAAAACGCTTCGTGATTAATGCATCATAATAAAGCTTGTGTACATCAATAAAAGCAGCATGCATAAAATTCCGACGAAGTTAATGATAAGCAGTAAAATGCCTTTCATTACACTGATTCCTCTTGAACTTTCATATACACGATGGTGTGCTATGAAAAAGTAAAGAAATAAATAAGTGATACCGGCTATATAAGCTAATGTCTGCAAGATACTAAGGATGATATTGTCTGGAATAATATCAATAAGCCTGTTGAAAAATATCAGAATCAGAATTCCTAATAACAGAAAAGAGAAATAATGCAACGTGAAAATCCCATGATCAAAGTACCACCATTTCTTTTTATTGTGGAAAATCCAGAGGAAAAGAGCAAAAATA
The DNA here is from genome assembly GCF_039727685.1 of Chryseobacterium sp. POE27. Lineage (NCBI taxonomy): Bacteria > Pseudomonadati > Bacteroidota > Flavobacteriia > Flavobacteriales > Weeksellaceae > Chryseobacterium > Chryseobacterium sp. POE27. The sequence continues at coordinate 2,391,318 of NZ_CP152475.1, read as the reverse complement.
GGGAGATATATAAAAAGAGCTTTAGGAAGTGTGTGAACAAAAGTTTCAGAGAATCTGTTGAAGATTTCTTCTCTTCCCAGACCTTGGTCCTGCAGGTGAAATACTTTTTTTAGCGAAAGGTCTCAGGAAGTCGAAAATACGCCGGTCACTCATTTTTTTAGCGTATAAAGAATCAAATTGCTTCATATTTGATGCTCCGAGAATACTTATTTTGCCATCTTTGGTTTCTGATAAAGCATCGGTTTCTATATCATTGCCATTGACTTCTGTGATTTTGGTATCTTTATAATATGCTTTTTTCCCTTCAGCGTTCTGTTTGCTTTTTATCTGTTGGGTGAGGCTGTCTGTAAACTTTGCAATCTTCTGTTCCTGTTGTTTTTCCCTAAGAATTGTCTGGGATGCTTTTTCTGTTTTATCATGCCCTTCCTCAGATTCTTCAAAACCTGAAAATAAGGAAGGAAGAAGGAAAGTAATGAAACTTATAAATATATACAGCTTTACCGGTGCAACATATGCCTGTCTTTTTCCGTTAAGATATTCTTTGGTGAGTCTTCCGGGATTAAATAAAAGATATCTGATTGTTTTCCAGAACTGACCGTCATAATGCGTAAAATCCTCAATAAAATGAGTAAAAAGATAATGGAACGGCTGTTTTGTTTCCGTATTTTCCTGTCCGCAGTGCGGGCAGAATCTTTCTTCAACGGTATGACCGCAATTAAGACAGTTCTTATCTGCTCTGATTTTTCCGTGGCTCATGGTTTTATAAGATTTACCGCAAATATAAATATTTAGTTAATATTGTGATTGTATTCTTAAACTTTAAATACGTTATTGAATAAAGTTTAATAAACGGAGCGTCTTATAATATTTCTAATATTCTTAAATAGGGTAATATGCCTTTAAGGTTATTCTTTTATAAACTTTTCAGAATAAATAATTCCATTCATTGTATAGGTGATAAAATAGATTCCGGGGGTTAATTCATGTATAGAGATCCAATATTCATCATTCTTAAAGACTGATTTACAATTTGTCTTCTTTCCGTTACTGTCGAGAATTTCCATACCGGATAATTTTTTATCTGTTTTAATTTTTAGAATATCTTTAGCAGGAACCGGATAGATTTTAAAATCAGGCTTTGAGATTTCAGCCGTTCCTAATGTTGTAATGTTTATTTTTTTTATTTTGGTAGTTAACTGCCCACAAGCATTTGTTGTTAGTTTTACATCATATGTGCCCTCGTTATAGATATGCAGAGGATTTTCTATACTAGATACTGTACCATCTCCAAAGTCCCATTGGAAAGTTGTAGCTCCTGAAGACTGATTGGTAAACTGTACGGTATTTAAATTTATAATCTGATAATTAAATCTTGTATGGACATCATTAACATTAATATACCAGGTATCCATGTTATTATAGACTACATTCTTTACGGCATTCCTCACGATATTGGCATCAGCAGAAGACAAATTTCCATTGAAAGTAACTGTAGTAGGATCTCTCTTAAATATAGCAGTATAAAAGGTATATGCAGCAATCATTGAACCTAAATAACTGGGATGCGATTCATCACTTTCATACAGCTCTAATGCAGGATATTGCGTACGTATATATCTCCATACCCTGCCTACAGGTGAAACTATGCTTTCGTTATCCGACGCAGCCTGCATATATCGCTCATAAAGCATGTCATCCATTCCTTCATAGGTGCACAGGTAAGAGCCTGGAGTACAGTTTTGCGTATCTCCGTTTTTTTCTACCCCACGTCATATAGAATATGACATTTCCGCAGGGATTGTTGTTCCTTATATTAATTGCCAGCTGAGCTGCAAATGGGAAAAATTCTGTTTGAACAAATGATGTGGAAAAAGCAGGTATCTGACTTTGCTCCTGCAGGACCACATAATCCCAGTTTCCCTGACTAATCGTATTTGAAACAATGGGATTTCCTGCATGATCTTGTAATGTAGATCCGCCCGGAGTATAGCTTTGGAAGTTGAGATTGTCACCGGCACTGCCTGCTATGTTACTGATAAGTTGCGGAAGATTGTTTTCTCCGGTGTAGCTATTGCCAATAAAATAAACATTTTTTGTAACCTGACCGGAATTTAGGGAGCCAATTAATAGAAATAAAAAATATAATTTTTTCATCATGAGATCATTTGTTTTGTAAATATAAAAAAAAATATTCATTCTTATCAATATTGCTCTACTCATTTTTTATATGATAACAGACTAAATATCTTGATTTTATGTTTACAGGTGTAATAATTCTAAGATATGTTTTTGGGTTACCAAAATAATTTGTACCTTTGCACACCCTTTTAAGGGAAAATTATGTTTAATCTTTAACTAAAACGTGTGAATACATTAAGTTACAAAACTGTTTCAGCGAACAAAGCTACTGCTAATAAAGAATGGGTTGTGGTAGACGCTGAAGGACAACCGTTGGGAAGACTAGCTTCTACGGTTGCAAAGATTTTGAGAGGTAAGCACAAAACAAACTTTACACCTCACGTAGATTGTGGTGATAACGTTATCGTTTTGAACGCTGGGAAAGTTACCCTTTCCGGAAACAAGTGGAACGACAAGACTTATATCTGGCATACAGGATACCCTGGAGGACAGAAGTCTATGACTGCGGCTGAACTTCAGAAAAAAGATTCTTTAAAAGTATTGGAAAAATCTGTAAAAGGTATGTTGCCTAAAAACAGATTGGGAGCTGCTTTATTAAAGAACCTTTATCTATATGAAGGAACTGAGCACAAACATGAAGCTCAACAGCCAAAAACAATTAATGTTAACGAATTTAAATAATTAATTATGTCTATAGTTCACAAAATCGGAAGAAGAAAAACTTCTGTAGCTAGAGTTTATGTAAGACCAGGTTCTGGAAACATTACAGTAAACGGTAAAGATGCTGCAACTTATTTCTCTACAGACGTGATGGTTTACAAATTAAACCAGCCGTTCATCCTTTCTGAAACTGTTGGTCAGTACGACGTTACCGTAAACGTATTCGGTGGTGGAAATACAGGTCAGGCAGAAGCTATCAGATTAGGTATTTCTAGAGCGCTTTGCGAAATTAATGCTGAATTCAGATTAGCTTTAAAACCTGCAGGTTTACTTACAAGAGATGCAAGAATGGTAGAAAGAAAGAAGCCAGGTCAGAAAAAAGCAAGAAAGAGATTCCAATTCTCAAAACGTTAAGAATTGCGGTAAGCTTAAAGCAATATGCAATAAGCTATTTGAACTTATTAAAATTTTTAATCCGCTTGAAAGCTTACAGCTTAATGCCTAAAGCTTAAAGCAACTTTGCCCGTTATGTTTAGCATCCAAACATTTCTCCCATCTAAAGAAATTGTTGATTGTTTAAAAAACGGAAAGTAAACTAACAAAAACAGAAAACATGGCAAAAGCAAATGTAAAAGACCTTTTAGAGGCTGGCGTACACTTCGGTCACATGACCAGAAAGTGGAACCCAAATATGGCTCCATACATTTTTATGGAGAAAAACGGTATTCACATTGTAGACTTACATAAAACAGCAGTTAAATTGGATGAAGCTTGTAGCGCTTTAGAAAAATTAACTTCTGCAGGTAAAAAAGTTCTTTTCGTAGCAACTAAAAAGCAAGCGAAAGAAGTAGTGGCAAAACACGCTGCTGAACTTAATATGCCTTATATCACAGAAAGATGGCCGGGAGGTATGTTGACGAATTTCGTTACAATCAGAAAGGCTGTTAAAAAAATGAACTCCATCGACAAAATGAAAAAAGATGGAACGTTCGAAACTTTATCTAAAAAAGAAAGATTACAGGTAGACAGACAAAGAGCTAATCTTGAGAAGAACTTAGGTTCTATCGCTGACATGGTGAGACTTCCATCTGCTGTATTTGTAGTTGATATCTTGAGAGAACACATCGCTGTAACTGAAGCTAAAAAATTAGGTATCCCGGTTTTCGGTATCGTTGATACAAACTCTGATCCTAGAAAAGTAGACTTCGTAATTCCAGGGAATGATGATGCTTCTAAATCTATTGATATGATCCTTAGCGTAGTTTCTGAATCTATCAAAGAAGGTCAGTCTCAGAGAAAAGCTGATAAAGAAAAATCTAAAGAAGAAGGAGAAGTAGTATCTGCTGATAAAGATGCTGACTTTGATGGAGAATAATTAAGATTTTCTTACCATACAAAACCGCGCCGAACGTAAGATTCGGCGCGGTTTCTTTTGTTATATATAAAGCCATGGTCAATTGGAAACCGTCACTTTATAAGAACTTTCTATAAATTTTGTTTTTTGATAAACCGTGTTACACACCATTCCCGACAGGTTGTAATTCTGATTTTTTAGGAACCATCACTGAGCTTGATTTATAGGCTGCGATAGGTATTTTCTTAAAATAATTAGTGCCGCTTATTGTCATAACCGTATTACAACGTGAATTATTTTCTATCGTTATTGAGGTCCTGGGATCGTCAGAAGAATCATTCAGCAAATAGGTTAAAACCTGCGCTGTCTCAGATTTATATGTTTTCAATAATGCCTCATACTCTCTTTCAACCTGAGCCGTAGAAGTTGTACTGCTTCCTGTATTTGTGGAAATAGGATGGGGTTTCCTGACAGGGTAGTTTGTCTTATGATTTGTAGTGCCACAACTATTCAGGAGCAGAATAAAAACTACTGAAAAAGGAATGTATTTCTTCATATTGCTACATTATATCTGCAAATGTAGTCTTTTTACTTTTTTTACTGAAGTTTTGCCTGTCGCAGGTTTAGGATTGTTTATCGTTAAAAACAGACTCTTGTTAATCTCTTTTTTTGAAGAATAAACAACATCACAGACATTGCCATTCAATGTGTAAGTGCCTTTATTTATTACAATAAAATTTTCACCTTTTGCCGGGACGGCCATATTATAAAAATCTTTTCCCTGAATTTTCAGGACAAGATTGCAGTCAGATTGATTTTTAAATAAGAGAATAACTTCCTTACTGTTGATGTCTTCATTGAACATGGCATTCAACAGCTTTACCGTTTTATCTTTATGTTCCTGTGACGTTGATGCGATCAGACGTTTGAATTCTTCGGCCTCTTCTGAGTTGGGCCTTCTGATGGCATCGCTTGGGATTTCGGAAATTACAGGTCTGGCTTCCATAGGTTTGGCATTCTTCTTTCCTTTGGTCCATTCAGCATTTTTCAAGGCAATAAGTTTAGGCTTCAGGACGCTTCTTTTCGGGTCATCAGGATGAGTCGTAGCCAGGTAGTTTTCGATTTCCTTGATGTCTGTACTTTCTAAAATGTTGTGGGAATGGTTTTCAACGCTTGTGCTTTTACAGGCGAAAAGCGTACATAACAAAATAATAAAGATGTTTTTTTTCATGACTGATTTTTTAATGTGTTTTATACGAACAAGAATGTAAGGATGTATAATTTACATCCTTTATAGTGAGCAACGATAAGTTGCTTACATGCGATAAGTTAGATTTGTAATAGCGGGTATTGTTTTTTTTTTCATCATTTTTTTGTTTTTTAATTAATTCTGAACTTGATATAAGTAATCGTTTTCCCTTTAGCAGAAAACAATTCTTCGTAATAAGTTTTGATGTCCCTTAAATGCGGGGTGTCAGGGTCGTATTCCGGTGCGCCATAGATATCATGATGTGCAGTAATGATTTCATATCCGGCACCCTGCAGAAAGCCAAGAGTATAACCGTGAAGGAATTCAGAATCTGTTTTTAAATGAATAATGCCGCCGGGCTTCAGGAATTTTTTATATCTGTTTAGAAAGTCGGGATGCGTAAGCCTGTGCTTGGTACGCTTGTATTTGATCTGAGGATCCGGGAACGTGATCCATATCTCATCTACTTCATTTTCACCAAAGAAATAGTCTACCAGCTCAATCTGAGTTCTCAAAAAACCAACATTGTGCATCTGGCTTTCATGGGCTTCTTTAGCGCCGAACCAGAATCTGGCACCTTTAATGTCAATTCCGATAAAGTTTTTCTCAGGAAAGGTTTTAGCGAGTCCTACAGAATATTCTCCCTTACCACAACCCAGTTCAAGAACGATCGGGTGATCATTCTTAAAGAATTCTGTTCTCCATTTTCCTTTAAGGTCAAAACCATTCAGGGCATCTTCTCTTGTCGGCTGAATAACGTTTGGTAATGTCTTGTTTTCTGCGAATCTTGCTAATTTATTTTTACCCATAGACACTTCTAAAATCTTGCAAAAATAGCGATTTTTATAGATATTTTGTTTAAATGGTAAAATTAAAATTAAGATTTATTTCTTGGATGAGCTGCCGAGAGCAACCATTAAAGGTTTCTGTATTGTTTTTTGAGATGCGTACTGAGCTCCGCATACAATGCTTGTAAAAAGATAATCTCCTTTCTGCACCACAATAGAATTGTCTCCGTGGGCGGGAACAGGAAGCCTGTACTTCGTGACACCGATGCCTTCCATTCTTACAATAATATTACAGTCAGATTTGTTTTCAATCATTACAATACATTCTTTGGCTGTGGGATCGTTATCAAAAAGAGAGTTCAATATTTTTACGGTTTTATTTTTATGCTCTACAGGGTTTTCTGCCATCAGCATATTGAACTCCGAAGCTTCGGTGTCGGGAATTGCAACAGTCTTTGCTGTTGGGGTGGAGACGGTAGGAGCTATATACACATTTTGCGGATTACTCGGAGTGTAAACGACAGCAGATTGACCGACCTGTAATTCTTTCTGATATTTTGCAATTTGCTTTTTCCTGATATTGGCATTCAGTTCCTCGAAAGATATTTTTGTGGAAGGGCGCCGTCTCAGCATGGCAAGCCAGTCCTGCATCTGTTTTACTTTTGTGTCACCGGGCTTGGCATTTTTAATGTATTCCTTCATCATATCCATGACGCGTGGCTTCAGAACAGATCTTCTGGGATCGTCGGGGTGCGCATCCCTCAGGAATGCATTGATTTCATAGATATTTTTACTTTTTAATATATCACTGTAGTCTTTACCTTTTTTCTGAGCTGAAATATTGACAAAGAGTATTGCGCTAAAAATCAGAAGTATCTTTTTCATTCACTGTCGTTAAAATTATTATCAAATTAAGGTGTCTGAAATATAACGGAAATTATGAGGTTTTCTGCGAAGGTCATTAAATTGTGATAAAAATAAGTATAATTTTTAAAAACAAAAAATGCATACTACAACGGGCAATATGCATTTTGGGGTGTTATGGGTGATGTATTATTTTACAACTTCCTGAAGGTGAGAATTTCTGAGTCTTCTCTGATAGATAGGCAGATATTTCTCTATCGGAATTTTTACAGCCTCGAAATTACCGGTTATAATATAAGGTTCTATATTTTCTGAAGTATATACAAACTGAAGAAAGTTATCAATAAGATTTTCAGGAATTTTAAACTTGATAAAATAGTCTTTTCCCAGATAGTTTTTAATCTGATTTACGGAGCTATTCATTTTTTCATACGCCATATAGCGCTGTTTCTTCTTGCGTTCACCGGAAAGGATATCGTAAATACTTTCTAGGCTGAAGGTTAATCCGCCATCTCTCAATCCTGCCACAGGGAGCTGAGGAGGTGTGCCGTCTCCTTTAGGTTCGGGAAGTCCGATCACTTTTTTTATAGCCAGTGCCTTATCTTCTTTTCGGATGGCATTTACATCGTATCTGAGATTTCCGGTAGGCTTAAACCTGTTGATCACAACTTCCTGAATATCATGATATGCTATTTTTAGTTCGATTAAATTTCTCTGCCCGATCATTTGAGGGGTCAGTTTAATATCCTTTCTTTCGGTGACAATTGATGTGAATCGTATCACATCGCCGCTATTGGCGGAAATCGTAAAATCACCATTGAAATCACTGAGAACGGTGTTCTGAGTAGTAAGATTGGTGACGTACACCTGATTAAGATATAAAACGGAATTATCTCTTAAAAAAACTTCACCGGAATAGGACTGCGCGTTAATTTTCACCAGAAAAACCAACACCAATAGTGTAAATAGCTTATTCATATAATTAGGGCAAAATTACGCAGAATTGTATCAATTTATACCTATTTTAGTAGTGAACAGTGGTTAAAGTTATATTAAACTTTGCTTTATAATTGTTAATGAATGTTATAAATATTTATTTTAAATGAAATTTTAGCTTTGATTTAATAATTTTTCACGAGCAGCCAGCTTGAATATTTTACGGTTGTTTTTCCGCCGAATTCAGTCCAGCTGATGAAATACCAGTAGGTTGCAGTATTTACGTGTCTTCCTGTAATCATTCCGTCCCAGATAAATTTGTTAGTGGGAGTTCCTCTGAAAACTTCGGCGCCATATCGGTCGAATATTCTGAATACGATATTGTCATTATTCATCAATGATGAATAATCAATCACATCGTTGTATCCATCCTGATTAGGCGTAATGGTATTGATAAGGTTGATAATCACAAAATCCTTTGTCACCTCATTGCATCGGTTCGAATCCCGAACATGTACAGTATGATTTCCGCGAGGCACATTTACAAAAACATTCGAACTTTGCCAGTTGTTGCCGTCCAGGGAATATTCATAGGGAGGAGTTCCTCCGCTTACCCCGATTGTAACGGTGCTTCCGCTTATCTCAATCAGCGAAATGACAGGAAGTACAGACTCTGTAACCGTCACATTCTGTCTATAGGTACAGCCTCCAAAAGTAAGGTCTACCCAATAATCGCCGGGGCCGACATTGTTGATGGAAGGCGTTGTTGCTCCGGTATTCCATAAATAACTGTCAAAACCGGGGCCTGCATCCAACATGGTTTTTGTTTTGGGACAGATTACTTTATTGACCAGAATGTCGGAATGCTTCGGTATTTTAATATTAATGATAATGGAAGCAATATTGGGGCAGAATCCTGATTTCTCAAAACGGACGTAAATTGTCTGTGTTCCTGTAATGTCTATTGGGTTTGAGGATACTGCAGTATTATTTTGTGCATCTGACAGAGTAGGATGAAATGTTACCGTCACAAGCGGATCTGTCGTGAACTGACTGATATATGTTGATAGGTCAATCGTCTTTGTACCATCCAGATTATCGTCACATACTGAAACGGAATATGATGTTTTAATAAGAGGGATTTTAGCGCCAATCGTAAAGACGAGAGGTTTCACTACCGGAGCACATCCATCCGGAGAGTCTACTCTTATGTAGATAGTGGTAGTCGCTGTATAAGACCAGTTGTTGGGAAGTGTATTATTGTTCCCGGCATTTGCATCATTAATATTTCCATAATATCTTACCCCTGGAAAATAACCTGGATTACTCAGCACAATAGGGGTAATATTCGATAAAACCACATTGATGATACCGTCCAGATTATCATCGCAAAATGATCCTGTATAGTTAGAAAAGACTGTGGCATAAGGATATAAATGAAGAGTAATTTGTGCAATATTTTTACAGCCCAGACTGTTTTTTACTACGGCGTAAACAATCGTTCCATTGGTAGCCGTATAGTTGGAAGAGGTTGTAATATTCGTTCCGGGAGTTTCATTCTGCGCAGCCGGTAAAGATGGATAATAGGTAATGGTTACGGGAGAATTACTTGTTACATTGGCGGTTGTTAAATTAAATATTCCCTGTCCCGATCCGTTGTCGCAAGCATTAAGAGTTACGTTGTTCACCGTTATGGTCTGAATATTAATCGTTACCGTTACCGTCTCGCAATCCGGAAGATTGGGGTCATTTCCGCAGAAAGTATAGGTAAATGTATCTGTTCCTGCTGTCCCCGGATTGGTAACAGTATAGGTGATCACTCCTGTACTGGCGTTCACTGTTGCTGTTCCCAAAGTTGGTGCAGTAAGGATGGAAACTGTTGAAGGAAGAGGTGTTTGTGCGGAAGATGTAAATGCTGGGGTAATGGTTTTTGTCGTACAGACATCATAGGCTATTGATGAAAGCTTAGTACAGTTCAGAACCTTATACTGCTCGGTCACCAATGGAGCACAACTTCCCATCGTTACCGAGCAGGTGTAATATCCTGATTGGGTAGGGGTGATTGATGGGTTTGTTGCTCCAGGAATGATATTTCCGTTATTGTACCATTGATACGTATCGTAAATAATAGGATCGACTGTAAGAATAATTCCGGGCACGCAATCTCCGCCTGATTTTAAAATCACCGGCTGGGTAGGAAATCCTGCGAAAAATCCTCCGTATCCTACAGCGTCACTTCCTGCATTGATTCCCGCCATGATTGCTTTGGATGAAACAACTGTTATGGTACCTGTTGTATTCGGAATGCCATAGGTTACCCAGTTGTTGGTGCCTGTCATATTAAAAGGTCCTGTAGTGGCGGGCGGTACCCCTCCGTTTACGGTAACTACAGCGCCACGTTCGGTGATAAGATTTAATTTTGTAGGAATATTTAAAATTCCCGTTGGATTTCCGTTGGAATACACGAAATTTTCATCAATAAAACCGAGCTCATTGATCTGTTTGGGAAGGTAGCAGTTTAATGCCGGAATAAAATTGAAGCCTCCGGTTGCGACCTCGTTTCCTGCAGTACTTGCTCCTGCCAGTACCTGATAGATATAAGCATTTTTCGAAGTTCTGATATACAGATTGTAATGTCCGTTTCCCTGAAGCTTATATTTCGAATCCGGGATCATAAAATACTGCCCGATATTTAAAGTGGCAATAGGCAGTGTTTCGTCATTCACACGGACTTCAGTATTGTTTTCTGTGGCAATTACCAGCGCTCCTTCCATATTGGAACCTATACTGCCATTACCTTTTACAAGGGCAAATTCATTTCCGAGCCGTTCTACAGGAACCGACTGGTCCATAAGGATATCCGAGCTGGTAGGGAAATTTCCCGCATACTGCCCGTTGAAGTTCCCGTTTGTGACATTTACGGGTTTGTCAGAAACTATTTTTGCTCCGATAAATCCATCGGAATTTCCTGCAATATTTCCGATACCGTCGATAATGTATGATTGTCCTTTGTTTAAAGTAAAAGTAATTGTCGGGTTTGTAACTCCTGTTGTTCCGTTGGAAAACTGCACTACAGGCTTATATCCGGAAATGGTAACGGTTGTGTTGTCTTCTGTTGCCAGCACACTCGTCATAAAATTCAGAATGCTGTTATTTACGGTAATCGGTGCATTAGCAGCGTAAAAAAAGCTTTCCGGTGGATGGAATTCCTTTTGATGTAATGATTTCCGCATGATTGTACACGGAAAATCTTAAATTGGCATAAAACGGAAATTCTGCTTTTACATAAATTCCTTTTGTAGTGGGCGTAAACAAATCCGTTTGTAATGTGGTAATAATAAAATCCCGGGGGATGTCAATCTTCTGAGGATTTCCTTTGCTGATATTAACTGTAGCGATAAGAACATTATTATTATAAATGCTTACCGGGAAACTCGTAATACGATTGGTGGAAAGATATAATTTCTGGTAAGGGTTGGCGTTTCCGGTTCTGTCTACCATAGGTGCGAACCAATGCTCCCTGTCCAATTGTGCAAATGCAAAGGTGAAAAAATAAAATATTAATAAAAAAGATAGAATTTTCTTCATTCAGATATTGCTTTTGTCACAAATTTAATAATAATATCCATTACCTTATTGAAAATATACAAAAAACCATAACGCTCGGTTATGGTTTCTGTATATCTGAATATTAATCAATGTTTTTTACCAGAATCCAGCCGGAATATTTTACCTGGGTTTGCGCTTTATTAGGCTCTGTCCAGGTGATTTCGTACCAATAGGTTGCGGTTGGAATCTTCTTGCCGTACATTGTTCCGTCCCATCGATAAGAATTAAACTGATTGGCCTGATGTACTTTATTGCCATATCTGTCATAAATATTGAATACCAGGTTTTTCTTATAGGATAGCTCAGAATAATCAATATAATCATTTTTGTTGTCTCCGTTCGGTGTGATGGCGTTCAGTAAATTAGGAACGGTGACTGTGACATCAATCGGTTCACAATTGTAAAAATCTTTTACATAAATGTTGTTTTCACCTCTCGGAAGATTGTCAAAGAAGTTTGAATCCTGCCAGTTGAGACCGTCCAGAGAATATTTGTATGGAGGTGTTCCTCCGACTGCGGTTACGGTGATTGTATTATTTTTGATCTCAAGATTCGAGATAACAGGTTGGGTAGCCTGTATTACGTTCACATTTTGTCTTGTAAAGCATTCTCCTGTTTTCAGATTTACCCAATAGGTTCCCACTCCTGCATTGATCGTCTGGCTTGTCTCTCCGGTACTCCATTGATAAGCATCAAATCCGGGGCCTGCATCAAGAGTAGCTTTATTTTCGATACAAATGATTTTATCACTTAAGACCGTAGATTTTACCGGCGGAATGACCATCAGCGTGATTTCGGCAATATTAAAACATCCGTTGGAGTTAATCACCTTTACATAAACTTTAGTATTGGAAGAAATGAATGCTGATGCAGGCGAAATTTCATTCGTTCCGTTGTTGAGGTCTGTCAGAGTCCGGTAATATTTTTTAATCAGCCCGGTTTGAGTGGTGAATCCTGAAGTTTCAAGGTTAAAGGATGCGGTATTGGGATTGGATTCAATAGGGCAGGATCTCACTATCACGTTGGTTACTTTAGGATTAGGATCTACAATAAGGCTCATGGTAACCTGCTCGCAGCCTACACCGCTTATTGGATTGGCGCAAAAGTGATATACCATCGTATCTGTCCCGGAAAATCCCGGATTAGGTGTGTAGGTGATATTTCCTGTGGCGGGATCTAATGTAGCGGTTCCGTTGTTTGGTGGCGTGTCAATTGTTGCTGTACCTAAAACAACAGGAACATTATGATTGGTAAACTGCGGAACAATTGTTTTCTGAGTATCACAAATGATTAAGCTCTTTGTCACCTGTTCGTAGCAGGATTCTACAACGAAAAGCGGTGTTGAGGTAAAGCAACTTCCCATTCCTACTTTTACCGTGTAGGTTCCGGCCTGCATTGGAGTGTATGTGTGGCCGGTGGCTCCGGGAATTGGGGTGGTGCCTATGTACCACTGATAAGAATCAAAACTGTCACCTGTTTCCAGAACAGCTCCGGGGATACAGTCTTCGCCCGATTTAGTGATCGCCGGAACAGAAGTAAATCCTGCAAAATAACCTCCATATCCTACAAAGCCACTGCCTCCGGCAATTCCTGCTGTTACTGCTTTTGTTGAGGTAATGGTTACATTTCCCGTAACGCCTGCAAGAGAATAGGATTCCCAGCCAAGAGTTCCGGTGACGTTATACGGTCCCTGAGCTGCTGTCGGTATTACACCGTTTACGGTAACGACGGCACCTTTTTCCGTTAGAATATTTAGTTTAATATTATTGTTGCTCTGAGTGTTTGGTGCCAGGGGAAGCATTGAAATCAAACCGATTTCATCAATTTTCCTGGGCAGCAGGCAGCTCAAAGGCGGAATGTAATTAAACCCGATAGTAGCGCTGGTTGTAGCCGTTCCTGCAAGAAGCTGATATACATACACATTTTTGGAGGTCTTGATATACATATTGTAATGTCCTGCTCCCTGATCGATATAATTATTATTGTTGACTTCATTTACCCTGTAGTGTTCCCCTTCATTAATAGTTGTCACTGCTACAGGATTATCGTTGACATAGATCTGGGTATTATCTTCAGTAGCTACGATAAGGGCATCTTCGGTTGCTGCAGAAATATTTCCGTAGCCTTTTACAAGAACAAATTCATTCCCAAGTCTGTCTGTAGGAACCGACTGATCCATCACGATATCTCCGCCCGTCAAAGGGGTTCCGAGATTATATTCCCCCAGGAAGTTTCCGTTGGTTACAGAGATTGGTTTGTCAGAGACAATTTTGGCACCGATAAAGCCTTTCAGGTTTCCGGGTTGGTTTCCTCTGCCTTCTATAATATAAGATTGCCCTTTGTTCAGGGTTATATTTAAAGTAGGAGAAACTGCACCGGTCACTCCGTTTGTAAAAGAAACGGTTGGGGCATATCCTGAGACCGTAACCGTTGTATTATCTTCGGTGGCAAGGACGCCGGTGGTGAAGTTCATTCCACTGGTAGAATTGGTGATAGGAGCGACAACTGCATAGAATTTTTTTCCGATACCTGCTTTTCCTTTAGACGTTAAAATTTCACCATGTGCAGGAACGGTAAACCTGAATGTCGCAAAAAAGGGTTTTGTTCCTTTTAAATAAAGACCTTTACTACCTACTGTGAAAAGATCTGCAGAAGAGGATCCGATCATGTCTGCAGCATTAATATAGTAGTATTGCGGGTTACCTTTGCTAATCGTAATAGTCGTAATAACCGTATTGTTATTATAGATTTCAACAGGAAAGGGAACTGTAGAATCTGTTGACAGGTAGACAGCCTGTTTTGCTGAAGAGGACAGACTAGCCGCTGAAAAGGGAGCAAACCAATGTTCAGTATCTCTTTGTGCCGAGATGTGGTTAAATGTAAATAGAAATAAAATAATAAAGTAAAGCTGTTTTTTTCATAGCAATCTGTTTAGTTTTTTTAGCAAAAATAGATTTTTATTTTGTAAATGGTATAAAAAATTCAAAAAATATAGCATAATAGCCATGTTTTTACTAATGATATATTTCTCTGCAATTGTCTTGCACCGAGTGTATCGGATACCTTACATCGGGCGGTGCATGCCTCTTGCATCGGGCGTCACAATCACCTTGCATCGGACGATATAAGTTCCTTATAAAATATAGCGAGGGATTCTCAATTTCTGACGGGACTAACCTTAATGATAAATTAGATCCCAAAAAAAAGCTGTCTTTACGACAGCCTGGGTATTTGAATCAGCTTTTAATTAATGTTTTTCACTAATATCCAGCCGGTGTATTTGATCGGTGTTTTCTCTTTATTGGTTTCATTCCAGTTGATGTGGTACCAGTAGGTTCCGGTGATGAGTTTTTTGTCATAATGTTTTCCGTCCCACTTGTAGTTACTGAATTTATCTCCTGTAAATATTTTGTTTCCGTATCTGTCGTAGATTACAAACGAAAGATTTTCTTTGTAGGCAAGTTCACTGTAATCAATGAAGTCATTCTTGTTGTCACCATTAGGAGTGATGGCATTGATCAGATTCGGTACCGTTACTTCAACGAATACCGGCGTACAGTTATAAGAATCTTTTACATAGAAAATATGCTGTCCTCTGGATAGTCCGGTGAATACATTGGAATCCTGCCAGTTGGTAGGTGAATCTACCGCATACTGATAAGGGCCTTGTCCGCCTGTCACATGAACGGTTGCGGTGTTATTTGAAATTTCAATTTCAGTAATGACCGGAGCTTCGGCTTTCTTTACATGTATAAATTGTTTCACAAAGCATCCGTTGTCTTCCAGAATTACCCAATATTCTCCTACTGTGACCCCTTCCAATACCTGTGTTGTAGCGCCGGTATTCCACTCATAAGATTCATAGCCGGGGCCTGCATCAAGATTTGTTCTTCCTTCGATACAGATGATTTTGTCTGTGAGTAGTTCAGATCTGTTGGGAGGAATTACCTTTAAATTGATTTTTGCGATAGTGTAGCACTGATTGCTGTTGTAAACCCTTGCAAAGACAGCACCATCTCCCGAAATATACAAATCAGAGACAAGTATTTCATTGGTTCCGTTGCTGGCATCTACAAACGTAGGATAATATTTTTTTGTAACAGGGCTTTCGGTTGTTACACTGGCCAGGTTTAAATTAAATTTAGCTTTTGTTTCATCAGCTTCCAGGAAGCATTCACTTAAAGTCGCTTCGTTTACCACAGGGGAAGGCAGGAATGATAATGTTATTTTGGCAGTTCCCACACAGCCTTCATTGGTCGTGACTCTTACATAGACAAATCCTTCTGTTGAAAGATAATTCGTAGGATTGGCAATCTGGTTTGTGCTTGCATTAAGATCGTTCAGAGTTGGGTAGAACTTCTTGGTCACCGGATTATACATAGTAACATTTGCGGTCGTAAGATCGAAGAAGCCTTTACCGTTGTATTGGCATGCCTTTATGGTAGTATCTGTTAAAATGAAAGGAACTACATTTAAGTTTAATGTCACATGTTCACAGTCGATAAATTCGGGAGCATTGCCACAGAACTGGTAAACGATAGTATCCGGACCGATGTATCCCGAATTCGGAATGTACGTGATCTGTCCTGTAGCAGGATTCAGTGTAGCTGTTCCGTGGGTAGGGTGGGTAAGGATGGTCACGGTACTTGCTACCGGAGTCTGCGTAGTATTGAATGAAAACGCAGGGACAATTACTTTGGTTGCGCAGGCACTCAGATTGGCAGTCGTATTTCTGATACATGAGAAAACTTTGTAAATAGGCGTAGTCTCCGCCTGGCATGTTCCCACAGTTACTTTTACCGTATAATTTCCTGCCTGAGTCGGGGTATATACATTTTGTGTAGCACCCGGTATTGAAACATTATTCAAAAACCACTGATAGGTCTCAAAGCTGTCATCAACCTCAAGAACTATTCCCGGAACACATTCTCCTGATTGTTTTGCAATTACCGGGATGGATGAAAACCCGGCAAAATATCCTCCGTATCCTACAACTCCACTTCCTCCTGCGATACCTGCAGTTACGGCTTTCGTAGAGTGTACGGAGATATTGCCTGTTAGTCCGGGTATAGAGTAAGTGACCCAGTTTGAGGTACCTTGCACAGGATATGGTCCCTGTGCTGCCGTTGGTGTGATTGGGGCGCCGCTTCCTGTATTATAGGTAACTGTAGCTCCTGCTTCTGTAATAATGTTTAATTTAATATCATTTAAACTTCCGTTAAGATTGTTAATTAAGGCAATCTCATCTATTTTATTTGGTAAAAAACAGTTCAAAGGTGGAATATAATTATAGCCCAAGGTTGCAATACTGGTTGCCAGACCTGCGAGAAGCTGATAGACATATACATTTTTAGAGGTCTTAATGTGCATGTTGTAATGCCCATTACCCTGATCTATATAATTCACATTATTCGCCGGGACTCCCGCATTCGGACCGTTTACTCTGTAAAACTGCCCTTCATTGAGTGTTGCTACTACCGGACCGCCGTTAATTTGTACTTCTGTATTATTTTCAGTGGCAATAATGATTGCGTCTTCCATCTGCGCAGATACATTGCCATTTCCTTTTACTACAATAAACTCGTTTCCTAATCTGTCTACGGGTACAGACTGATCCATAATGATATCAGAACTTGATCCGACAGGTCCCCACGAAAACTGACCATTGAAGTTACCATTGGTTACTGAAATCGGCTTGTCAGATTCAATTTTAGCACCGATAAAGCCTGTTGCATTTCCGGATTGGTTTCCTATTCCTTCAATGATGTAAGATTCTCCTTTATTCAGGGTGAAAGACATGGAAGGGGTATTGGCTCCGGTAGTTCCGTTAGAGAATATTACACTGGATGAATATCCTGAAACCGTAACGACGGTGTTGTTTTCCGTTGCTAGAATTCCTGTCATGAAGTTATAGATAGCTCCGCCCCCGATATCTGTAATCGGCGTTGCAGCTGCATAGAATTTTTTACCGATTCCTGCCTTTCCTTTGGAAGTGATGATTTCACCGTGGCTGGGAATTGAAAATCTAAGATTGGCATAATAAGGTTTAGTTCCCTTTGTATAAAGCCCTTTTGCAATCGGTTGGAAAAGATCGTTCTGTAATGTTGTGATAATATTTGAATTACCGCTTGTGATCGGAATATTATAAATTACCGGTGAACCTTTAACGACAGTTACCGTTTGGATTACTACATTATTATTGTAAATATCAACATCAAAAGGAACGGTAGAATCGGTAGAGAAATAAATTGACTGGCTGTTTGCGCCACCGTTCAGACCTGTTCTGTTCATCATTGGCGCGAACCAATGTTCTGTATCTCGCTGGGCAAAAACAGTATTAATTGCCAAAAGCATTAATACGAAAGATAGTAGAAATCTTTTCATATGGAATGGATTATGATTTCTACAAAAATAAACTTTTATTTAATACATTATTAATAAATCATAAAGAAAGTTAATTTTATTCACGATTTTTAATCAATAGCCATCCTGAATATGAAACTGGTAATTTTGTATCCGGTTCTGTCCATTTTAATAAATACCAGTAGGTTCCTGTAGATAAAGGCCTTCCGTTCAGCTTTCCGTCCCAGGTGTAATTCTTATCGGAAGATCTGTAAACAGGAGTTCCGTATCGGTCTACAACTTCTATCGAAACATTTTGTTTGATCCTGAGATCAGAATAGTTCAGAATATCATTGATGCCGTCTCCATTCGGGGTGATTGCATTAATAAGGTTTAACACTAAAAATTCTTTAACAACCGCAAAACAGCGGTCTGCACCCAGAACATATACGGAATGCATTCCTCGGGATAAGCCTGTAAATACGTTCGATGTCTGATAATCAATTCCGTTTAAAGAGTATTGGTAAGGAGGTTGTCCTCCGGAAACAAAAATGGTGGCATTATATCCGGAAACTTCAATTTTATTAATGACAGGAGACTGAACCGTAGAGACATCCACCGATTGGCGATAGATACACCCGTTGAATTCAAGATCTACATAATAATTTCCTGCGCCTGCTATTATAGTCTGGGTGGTTGCTCCGGTACTCCATTTATACGATGTAAAACCTGGTCCGGCATCTAAAATAACTTTTTGGTCATTGCACACAATCTGATCTTTCAGTATAGTCGATTTTTTCGGCGCCTTCATATTAATGGTTAAAATACCTGTATTGGGGCATTCCGTTGCGCTGGTAAATCTTATGTAAAATATAGTAGTAGATGCATTGACTGACTGGGCCGGAGATATGGCATTTGTTCCTGCCTGTGCATTGGCAAGTGTAGTGTAGAATGTCAGAGTAACACCTGCATTTGTTGTAAACAGGTTTTTATAATCATTTAAGTTTACACTTTCAGAGCCGTTGATATCGTTGTCACAAACTTCAGCATTGGCTGCTGAGGTAAGTAATGTAATTCTGTTACCTGTTTTAAAGTTAATCTGTCCGAAAGCAGGAGGGCAGTTTCCTGTAAGGGCATCTACGCGCACATATACTGTTGTGTTGGTAGTATAGGTCCAGGCGGTTGGTAAGTTGTTGGCATTTCCGGCATTGGCATCTGTCTGCAGGAGATAGTATCTGACATTAAAATTAGCAGGATTGGTAACAATAGTTGAGGTGACTGTGGAGAAATTAACATTAACGATTCCGTCGAAGTTATCATCACAGAGCGTAGCATTGAAATTTGCGGTATTAACAGTCGGGGAAGGGGTAGTGGTTAATGTGATCTGTGCCACTTTTGTGCATCCATATTGAGAAGTAACGTTGGCATAAACAATCCCTGCCGGTCCGCTATAAGCCGAAGAATTGGCAATCGGAGTTCCCGTTAAGGCTGCATTTGTAAAATACTGAACCGTAACTCCGGAATCCGGGGTAACATTAACGGAAGTCAGATTGAAAGTTCCGTTACCGTTTGAATCTGCGCAGGATGTTAATGAACCGTTTATTGTTTGTAAAACATCTATATTAATAATTATTTTAAAATACTCGAAATCGGCGGGATTGCCATTTCCTTCAGCGTAGTAGATAAAAGTATCTGTTGCATCTGATGTAAGCCCGGGGTTGGGAGCATAAGTAATTTGCCCTGTTGCAGGATTTACCGTTGCCGTTCCTGAAGTTGGTGCTGAAATAATACTGGTGTGGGAAGGTACAATGGCCTGAGTTGATGTAGTAAAAGCGGGAGAAATAACTTTCGTATTACAGGAACCGATATTGTAGGTTGTAGTCGTAATAGGCGGACACAAAGTATAATTATAGCCGGTTGTCAGTTTAGATTCGCAGTTGTTTTTCGTTACGAGGCAAGTATATGTTCCGGCTCCATATAATTCCGGATTGATAGAATACGAAGTTGCACCGGAAATAATGTTTCCGTTCAGGTACCATTGATATCCGTCGTAAGTATTGTCTACCTGTAATAATATTCCAAGATAGCAATCTCCTGTTTTTGAAATGACAGGGATTGAGGAAAATCCGGCGAAATATCCGCCATATCCTACCGCGCCGCTACCGGCTGCGATTCCTGCCGTAACTGATTTTGTAGAGTTTACCGTAATGGTTCCCGAAACACTGGGAATAGAATAAGTAACCCAGTTTGGGTTTCCGTTTACAGGAACAGGACCGTTGTTTGCGGCAATTGGGTTTCCATTTAATGTAACTGTTGCACCGGTCTGTGTAATGATGTTGAGCCTTGTACTGTAAGTCTGGCTTCCTATTCTGTTGATAAATCCTATTTCATCAATTTTATTGGGGAGAAAGCAGCTTAATGGCGGAATAAAATTCATGCCTCCTGTAGGATATTCATTGCCGGTTGAGATTCCTGCCAGAAACTGATATACATACACATTTTTATTGGTGGAAATTCCCATATTGTAATTTCCGTTTCCCTGATTAATGTAGTTGGAGCTAGGAATCATATAGTATTGACCCGTATTTAGCGTAATTCCGGAATTCACACCGTTAACAGTGATTTGCGTATTGTCTTCAGTAGCCACAACCAAAGCTGATTCCATTTGTGATGCTACGGTACCATTGCCCTTTACCACCACGAAGTCTTTTCCAAGCCTGTCGACCGGCACAGCCTGATCCATGAGAATGTCGTTGTTGCTAAGGCCATTATCGGGGTAGTGCATTCCGTTAAAATTACCATTGGTCACAGATACTGGTTTTGTTGCCACAATCTTTGCCCCGATTAATCCATCAAGATTGTAAGGGCTGTCTACAGCTAAAGCATCTAATATATATGATTGTCCTTTATTGAGAGTAAAGCTTTTTGTAGGGGTTGACGAGCCGTCAGAAAAAATAACATTGGGATTGTATCCTGAAATGACAACTGCTGTATTGTCTTCAGTTGCTGTAACTCCGATGGTTGAATTTATTATGGGAATACTTACATTCGGGGAATTACTGTTATTAGGAGCCATTGCGGCATAAAAAGTAGTACCCAATCCTGCTAAACCTTTCGACGTGATGATTTCCGCATGGTTCAGAAGCGAAAATCTGTAATTGGCAAAGAATTTTTTTGAACCGTTTACATACATTCCCATAGAATTCGGGATGAAAAGATCCTGCTGGTTCGTAGTAATCAGAAAGTTGTTCGGAATTGATACTTGTGTGGGATTGCCTTTACTAACCTGTACAGTGGTATATAAGGTATTGTTATTGAAAATCTGTACATTAAAAGGAGTTGTTTCATTGGTTGAAAGATACAAATAACCTTGCAATCCTGCATCGCCTACTTTTGAAGCCATGGGTGCAAACCAATGATCTGTATCAAGCTGAGCATTAAACAATAAACAAAGAAAAGTGCAGATGGTTAGTAGAAGTTTTTTCATGTTTCCCAATAAAGAATGCAAATGTAAGTATTAAGCATGAATTATTTGTATTAAATTAACAATTAGGCTGCGTAATTTATTCTTTAATTGAATATTTAATAAATTTTTAATGTATAATAACATCTCATAATTGTGAAATGCATAAAAAATCCCGATGAAACTCACCGGGATCTTTTATTTTTAAATCAGAAGATTATAAGCTTACTCTTACAAATCCTGTTACTTTAAGATCAGCATTTACAGATTTTACATAATCAGCAACTGAGATACTTCCGTCTTTAATGAAAGACTGGTGTACCAAAGTGTTGTCTTTGTAGAATCTCTGCATTTTACCTTTAAGGATATTCTCGATAATATTTTCAGGTTTTCCTTCTTTAATAAGAAGCTCTCTTTCGATTTCCAGTTCTTTATCGATAGTAGCCTGAGAAACAGTAGTTTCGTCAAGAGCAATCGGGTTCATAGCAGCAACCTGCATAGAAACAGCTTTTGCAGCTTCAGAAGCTCCTTCTACGTTAGCAGAAAGTGCTGTAATAGCAGCGATTTTGTTTCCCGCGTGGATATAAGCTCCCAAGAAAGGTCCTTCGATTCTTTCGAATGCTCCGATCTCGATTTTTTCACCGATAACACCTGTTTGCTCGATTAATTTCTCAGCAACAGTGATTCCGTGGAAATCTGTAGCCAATAATTCTTCTTTAGTAGCAGCGAAAATTGCCATTTCAGCCAATTCATAAGCTAGCTCGATGAAAGCTTCGTTTTTACCAACGAAGTCAGTCTCGCAGTTTAAAGAGATAATAGCACCTAAAGTGTTATCTTCGTTTACTCTAGCGATTACTGCACCTTCAGTAGACTCTCTGTCAGCTCTATTAGCTGCAACTTTCTGTCCTTTTTTTCTAAGGATATCTACCGCTTTTTCGAAATCTCCTTCAGCCTCAACTAAAGCTTTTTTTGCAGTCCATCATACCTGCACCTGTTTGGTTTCTCAATTTTGCTACGTCTGCAGCAGCTGGTGTATAAGACATAATATCTATTATTTTTTTATTTTAGATTAGTATTAATTTTTAGCTTAATTTTAAAGCAGTGCAAAGATAATGATTTTAATGACAAACTAAAAAATGACTTTTTGCGTTATTTACATATTTAATAAATTTTTAAATGTATAGTTAATGAAAAAAATATTTCTCCTTATTTTTTTATGCATATTTACCCTTGGTTTTTCACAGAAAAAGAAAAAGGCAAAAACGAAAGCCATCGTAGAAAAAGAAACCGTGATCATCTATACAGAAAGTGATGCGGAAGCTACCGCAGAAGCCAGAGTAGTGGCAGGATTTCTAAAGCAGAATCCCGGTCATGCGAAGACCGATTATTTTAAGAGAAAACTGATGCAGATTGTTATGGCAAACAATTCTCCTGAAGCCAAACCCACCATAAAAGCAATAAGTGAAGACAAAATCAAGCAGATGGTTCTTGATGAGAATAAACTTAATAAAGGTAAAGCAATGGCCGTTAATACAGGATCTGCGGCTCCCGAAAGAACGGTAAACTATGCAAGTGTTGCAGGAACGGCGACTAAAAAATCCGGGGCAAGCGAGCAAAATAAAAAAACGGCGGCGATGCTTACTCATCTTTTCAATAATGATCCGATGGATAGGGAAGCTTATATTAACATCAAAAACAGATCTAAATGTAACCTGATCGTGAAGATCAACGGGAAAAAGTACTACAATCTTGATGTTCCGGCAAACGGACAGAATTTCCTTCTGGTTGAAAAGGGAGAATATATCCTTACAACCATGGTTTGTGATGCGAAATATTCTTCATTAAAGAAAATAAACAAAGATATTGAGATCGAATTGAATCTTCGGGAAGAGTAAAATTACTGTATTTGAAATATTAGAAACAAAAAATTAATGGCTAAGAAATTTTCCCTTAGCCATTTTATTTTATCCTTTAAATTGCCCCATCGCAATAAATTTTTCCTGTCTTTGGGTTTCAAGTTCCTGACCTGTGAATTTTGAAAAGGCTTTGATGTTCTGTAAAATAGAAGTTTTCAGATGCTGAAAAGTTGCTGCCGGATCATAATGTGCTCCTCCAAGCGGTTCTTCGATAATACCATCGATGAACTTTTCTCTTAAGGCATCTTTTGGAGTAAGATTTAACGCATTGGCTGCGTCTTCCTTATGATCCCAGTTTCTCCAAAGAATGGATGAGCAGCTTTCCGGAGCAATTACGGTGTACCATGTATTTTCCAACATATATACTTTATTTCCTACACCGATTCCTAACGCACCACCACTTGCTCCTTCACCGATAATATAAGTGAAAATTGGAGTTTTAAGCTGTACCATTTCAAAAATGTTTCTTGCAATGGCTTCTCCCTGACCTCTTTCTTCAGCTTCAAGACCAGGATACGCTCCCGGTGTATCTACCAAAGTTACTACAGGAATCTGAAATTTTTCAGCAAGCTTCATCAATCGTAAAGCTTTTCTGTATCCTTCAGGATTCGGCATTCCGAATCTTCTGTGCTGCCTTTCCTTAGTGGTACGCCCTTTTTGGGTTCCTATGATCATTACTTTCTGACCGTCTAATGTCGCCAGGCCGCCAATCATGGCAGGATCATCTGCGAAATTTCTGTCTCCGTGAAGCTCAAGAAAGCTTCCTTTGTCTACCATTCCGTTGATATAATCAAGGGTATAAGGACGATCCGGGTGGCGAGACAGTTGTACCCGTTGCCAAGGAGTAAGATTAGAATAAATTTCTTTTTTCTTTTCTATGATTTTGTCCTCTATCTGGCTACATGCTAATTTTACATCAACACCACTTTCTTCTCCTACTAAAGAACAGGTTTGGTACTGATCCATTAATTCTTTGATAGGTAGTTCGAAACTTAAATATTCCATTTCTTGAAGTAAATTAAATCTTTCAAATTTATGAAAAATTATATGAATCTATTTAAAATTATTGATCGCATTGTTTATTCTGGAGATAGTTTCCTCTTTTCCAAGAAGTTCCATGATGTCCGGAACGTCCGGGCCTTTCAGTTCTCCAACTAAAGCTAAACGCAGAGGCATCATCACTTTACCCATTCCCAAACCTTTTTCTTCAGCCATATCATGCATAGTTTGCTTCAAAGTTTCTGCCTTAAAATCTACAGATTCAAGTTTTAAAGTCAAATCACCTAAAATAGAAGATGTTTCATCATTCCATGCTTTTTTCGATGCCTTTTCGTCATAAGATGATGGAGCTTCAAAGAAGAATTTTCCATTTTCATAGATGTCTTTCGGGAAGGTTGCTCTTTCTTTCATCAGATGAATGATCTTTAATAATGTATCATCCGAAAGCGTTATCTTTAAATCCGATTTTTTTAGAATATTTAATAATTCTTCATCAGATGTTTTCTGAATATATTGATGATTAAACCATTCTGCTTTTTCCTTGCTGAATCTGGCTCCTGCTTTATGAACTTTATTCAGATCAAATTCTTTTGCCATTTCATCCAACGATAAAATTTCTTTATCATCTGCAGGCGACCATCCCAATAATGCCACCATATTAATGAATGCTTCAGGAAGATAACCACTTTCTCTATATCCTTTAGAAACATTTCCTGTTGCAGGATCTGTAAAATTTAACGGAAATACCGGAAATCCGAATTTGTCACCGTCTCTTTTGCTTAGTTTTCCTTTTCCTTCAGGTTTTAAAATCAATGAAAGGTGCGCAAATTGAGGCGCTTCCCAACCCATTGCCTCATACAATAAAGTATGTAAGCCTAAAGAAGGAAGCCACTCTTCGCCACGGATCACATGTGAAATTTCCATTTCGTGGTCGTCGATGATGTTGGCGAAATGATAAGTTGGCATTCCGTCGTTTTTTACTAAAACTTTATCGTCTAACGTATTGGTATTCACGGAGGAATTTCCTCTGATAATATCTGTAAGGTTTAAAGTTCTGTCAATTGGCATTTTAAATCTAACTACATAAGGTGTTTTTTCATCCAATAATTTCTGAACTTCTTCTTCGGAGAGTGTTAAACTGTTTCTTAGCTGGTTTCTCGTTCTGTTGTCATAAGAGAATACATCACCTTTTGCTTCGTATTCAGCACGGATCGTATCAAGCTCTTCTGCTGTGTCGAAAGCAATATAAGCATAATCTGTTTTCAGGATCTGCTCTGTATATCGGTCGTAAATATCTCTTCTTTCGGATTGTCTGTATGGAGCAAATTTTCCTCCTTTCTTAGGGCTTTCATCGGCGATGATTCCGCACCATTCCAAGGCTTCTTCAATGTATTCTTCCGCGCCTTCCACGTATCTTGCGGTATCGGTGTCTTCGATTCTCAGTACAAACTCACCACCTTGGTTTTTAGCAAAAAGATAATCATATAATGCGGTTCTTACGCCTCCCAAATGCAATGGCCCGGTAGGACTTGGAGCAAAACGAACTCTTACTTTTTCCATTTTCAATAAAATTTTGTTGCAAATTTACTTAAAATTATAAAGTTAAAAATTTCTAAATTTCTTTTGTTTTAAATTTTGTTCACCTATATCGTTTTTCCATCATTAATTAATTTTTTTGAAATGTAATGATTTGTAAATGAAAACACTTTAACCATTTTTCAT
Organism: Chryseobacterium sp. POE27; assembly: GCF_039727685.1. Lineage (NCBI taxonomy): Bacteria > Pseudomonadati > Bacteroidota > Flavobacteriia > Flavobacteriales > Weeksellaceae > Chryseobacterium > Chryseobacterium sp. POE27. The sequence continues at coordinate 2,365,277 of NZ_CP152475.1, read as the reverse complement.
GTTACCATGATAAAAATCATTGATTTTATTTTTTATCGCTGTTTAGTGATAAGTATTTTTGTGATACATTAAAATTATACTATGAAAAGAAAATTTGCACTTTTTTTTAGGTGCTTTACCTCTGGTTTTCATGACCTCATGTTCAGTAGAAGAGCTTGATAACAACGCTAATGTAGAAAGTACAAAGTCCTCAAGAAGCAACATTTTTGCAGCGAAATATGCTGGTGACGGAGTTTATGATGTTTTAGGACACGGTTACAATGCTACAGGAGAATATGCTAATGCTAGTGCCGCAGGGTTTAAGGTTGTTGATATCGACAGGTTTAAAGTTGAACAATCTGCGAGATTGATTTCTGAAAATACTTTTTCTCAGGAATATATAGAAGAATATGGTGAAAATGCAGAAACATACTCTAAAATGGTTTCAACTAAAGTAGACATTACCGCTGGAATACCATTATTTAAAAAAACACTTTCTGTAGGATTTAATTCTGCTGTAACTACCACTAACAAATTCGATGCTAAATATATCTATGGAAGTTACAATCTTACGATAAAGCAAAAAAGAGTAAGATTTAACGCAACTGTAGATATGCTTGGTGATTATCTGACTCCTGAATTTATTCAGGATTTACAAACTAAAACCCCTCAGCAGATTGTACAGGACTATGGTACCCACGTTGCTGTTGATATTTATACAGGTGCTAAAATGGATATTATCTTCCAATCTGAAACAACCAATGAAGATCGTGAACGTGCTGCGAGAATTGGAGTTAAAGTAGGTATGGATAAAATTTTTGACGTTAATGTCACAAATGATGTAAATACTTCTGAATCAACTAAAAACTATTCTAGAAAACTGTGGTATAGAACAAGAGGTGGAGACCCGTCAAAAGGATTGATTGGAGAACTTAATTTGGATCAATCAAATCCAAAAATTAATATTTCTAACTGGCAGAGCAGCTCAACTGTTAACAATTCTGTCTTAGTTGATTTCGGGCAAAATGGATTGGTGTTTATTTATGATTTGGTAAAAGATCCGGTTAAAAAACAGGCACTTAAGACTTATGTAAATCAGTATTTAATTGACAATAAAGTATTTTTAGATTATATACCAGTACCTGTTTATGGTTTTTATAGCCCAGCAGATGGAGACCACTACCTTTCTACTTCTGCAGGAACACCTTATAATTATCAGGCAGAAGGTGAGCAATTCAAAGTGTATAGCTATAAAGCACCGAACACAGTTCCTATTTATCAGTTCTATAGTGCAAGTGACAGGGATCACTATTACTCAACTTCCTCTGGTACGCCGTGGAATTATACGTACGAAGGAATTGCATTTTACGCTACAATGGATAGCTCTAAAAAACCTATCTATCAATTCTATAATGGAGGAATCAGAGATCACTACTATTCAACTTATCCAGGAACTCCTAACGGATATACAGCAGAAGGTATTCCTTTTTATGCTTACTAATAATTAATAGTGTTTTTGATTTGTTAAAAAGGTATTCAAAAATACCTCTATAATATATGGAGGCTGTATCCAAAACAGTCTCCTTTTTCGTATTATTAGAAAAAGGTTATATAATATTGGCTTTTAAAGGCCTAAATTTTTACATTTGTAACAAAAAATTATGTTAGAAATAGGTGAGAGACCATGGGGGAAATATTATGTCTTGGCAGATGAACCCAATTATAAGTTAAAGAGAATTGAAGTAAATCCGGGTCAGAAGCTGTCTTATCAATACCATCATAAAAGACAGGAACAATGGACGATCATTGAAGGTGATGCCACGGTGGTTTTGGATGACAAGGAAATAAGCCTGAAATATGGTGAAAGTATTTTTATACCTCTTGGAGCCAAACACAGGATGATGAATCTTTCTGATAAGCCTGTCGTTTTTATTGAAGTGCAGACGGGGACTTATTTTGGGGAAGATGATATTGTGAGGATTGAGGATGAGTATAATAGGAATTAGTTGTATAAGCGTAAAATTTTGAGAGCAGTGTGAACATGTCATACCGCTTATATTTTTATTGAATGTATTTTTGTAGTCTTAATATTTTCAAATAATTAATGAAAAAAGCAATCTGTCTTTTTATCGTAGGAGAAAAGTACATGAAAATGTATAATAAGAATAAAGCCCTATTTGAAAGCTATGCTAAAAAGTGCGGAGCAGATATAAAAATTATTGATAAGCCTTTAGACGAAAAATTTCATCGTCCTCTTTTATCGCAAAAGTTATTAATTCCAAGTGCGACACGCGAGTATGATGTAGTCCTTTTTCTCGATTTGGATATTATTATTTCTGAAAAAGCACCTTCTGTTTTTGATTATCTTCCTGATAATAAATTTTTTGGAGCGGTTTTAGATCCGAGAAATACCGAAGAGTTTAATAAAACATGGGGTCATATACCAAGAATTCTTGAGGAAACGAATGAAATTTATTTCACAGATCGCCATTTTAAAAATAATAATTTGCTTCAGGGAAGTATTAATGGAGGCGTTTTTATTTTCAGACCTGAAAAAGTTGCTGATACTTTTAAAGATTATTATTTTTCTGATCATAATCAGGGTGAATTAAATAGCTTTGAGGAAACTCCATTTGCCTACTATTCTCAAATTAATGATTGGTTTGAAGCTTTACCAATTCAATTCAATATGCAGATATTATATAAGATAAAAGGAACAGAAAAGGGCCGTGAAATAATAAAAAAAGAGAAGAGATTTCCAGAATTTTTCCTCAAATATTATTATAAAAAAACCGGTAGCTGTATGTATCCTACCAAACAATATAAAGAGTACGTAAAACAAATTATTTCTGAAAATTATTTTATTCATTTTTCTAGTAATTATCCGATAATATACAACTAATTATGAACTTACTTTCACGCATTTCAAGCAGATTTATTACCATTACTTACGGAATTACTGTAAATGATGAAGCAAAGGAATTACAAAAAATTGCTGGATACTCTTCTCCCCCTAATTGATAGGAATGACGAGATCGTTGTTCTTCAGGATATTACAAATGAAAATAAAGAAGTATCTCAACTACTCGAAAGATATACCAACATTATATTGATTAAAGCAAAATTGAACGGAGATTTTGCCACTTTTAAAAATAAGCTAATTGAGAAAGCAACTTGTCAGTATCTTTTTCAGATTGATGCTGATGAATATCCTACAGAGTACTTTATAAAAACTTTAAAGCCTTATTTGAGAAAGGAAAAAAGTGTAGAGGTTTTTTCAGTTCCTAGAATTAATATTGTTGAAGGAATTACAGAAGAGTATATAAAAGAAATGGGTTGGAATGTAAATAAGGATGGGTATATTAATTTCCCTGATTATCAAATGAGAATTTTAAAAAATAATAAGAAAATTTTCTGGAAAAATAAAGTCCACGAGGTTTTATGTGGAAATAAAAATTTTACCGAGATACCAAATGACTATGAAAGATCATTAATTCACAAAAAAGAAATTGATAAACAGAAAAAGCAAAATGACTTTTATGAAACACTAGAAGACTAGTAATTTATTAAAATAATATCATGATAGATTTAGGAATTAATGTTTTTGGCTTCATAAAAGGGGAGTTTGGCATTGCCGAAGCGACAAGACTTAATTGCAAAGCCATATTACAAGCGGATATACCATTAAATATTATCAATTATGATGTTAAAACAAATCATAACGACAATGATAATACCTTTACCGAATTTGCTGAAAAGGCAGAATATCCGATCAATCTGATACAGATTTCTCCATCTGAGGAGGTTTTTAATTTTTTCTCGCATTTTGATTTTTCTTTTTTTCAAGGAAAATATAATATTTTATATATGGCCTGGGAATCAGAAACCATTCCGGAATCTTATATAGCGCATATTAATCTCTTTGATGAAATCTGGACGCCTTCGGAGTATTGTAAGAAATGCATAGAAAAGTATGTATCGTTGCCTGTGATTGTAATTCCTCATCCGGTACAATTTCCGTTAAATGAGCCGGAAGATAAGAGTGTCGAGGATATTTTTGATGAAGACAAATTTAATTTTCTTTTTATTTTCGATTACAACAGTTCTTTAGAAAGAAAAAATGTATTAAACCTTATCAAAGCTTTTCGGAAAACTTTTGATACAACAGAAAACAATGCTTTTCTGACGATTAAAACCTCCTTGTCAACACGTTTTTCAGAAGAAAAGAAGCAGATACTTGATGCTATAGGCTCTTCCGAGAAAATTAAAATTGTTGAAAAAATATTTGATAAAAACTCTTTCAACAATCTCATCAATCATTGCGACTGCTACATTTCCCTTCATCGCGCCGAAGGCTTTGGATTAACCATGGCAGAAGCTATGTTTCTTGGAAAGCCGGTAATTGCGACAGGTTATTCTGGTAATTTAGAATTTATGAATTCGGAAAACAGCTTTCTTGTTCATGCTCAAAAGGTAAATTCTCAATCTGCTGTTATTAATTATGATTCCAATACCATTTGGTCGGAACCGGATTTGCAGCAGGCGGAAGAGTATTTAAAAATTGTATTCAGCAACAAAGAATTATTAAAGTCTAAAGCCCAAAAAGGTTATGCTACGGTACATGAGAAATTATCATTCCAACATATAGGTCAGCTTATTAAGGAGAGGGGACTGGAAATTATTGCTCAGAACAAAATTCAGAAGAACAAATCTTCATTAATAAAAATATATTCAGAATATGTTCACCTCAAGAAAGATATTAAAATCTATAAAAAAGAGTGCGCCAATACAATTTATCTACAACATAAAAATGTATCTGAGAAACAGAAAAGACAGAAAATAATTATTCCCTGCCTTTTATTTTTTTAAGAAAAGCGTTTACTTTTTTTCTGATTTTATTGTATGCGGTTCTTTCCAGATAATTAACTTTCTTATTTAATCTTTCAATTTCACTTAGATAGAAAATATTATTTACATTTGAACTGACATTGCCTTCTTCTTTTTCAAAAGAATTGATAAAATTTAACCTGATTTTAAATAATTCACCAACGGATTCTAAAGAGAAATTGTTTTTAATCTGTGATTTTGCATTTTCTCTGAAATAATCTAATGAGTTGAAGTTGTTTTTGATATATAATAATTTTGCAACAGCATCCTGTAGGCGAGGTTTTGCCAAGGTCAGTCCTTCATCAATTAATCCTTTTGTATTTGAAGTTTTTGTGAAGTCATATTGAACCAAAAAACTGTTGTTGACATTCATAAAGTCCAGATTCCCGGAATAGCCCGTTCCGATAACAATTTTTCCGTAGGCCATCGCTTCCGCCATAGTTAGGCCAAATCCTTCAGAGCCGTGAAGAGAAATCAAAACATCCGACTGCTGAATCAGAGAATGAAGTTTTTCTTTAGAAAAATGTTCATTGATAATGATAACATTCGGAATATTATTATATTTTTCCAAAACTTTTTGAGCATCTTTACTTCTTTCCAGATTATGTGTTTTTACAATTAAAAAACTTTCTTTATCATCTTTAAAGACTGTTGTAAATGCTTCCAGGGTAGCTTCAGGATTCTTTCGGATCGTAGTACTCAAAGAATCAAAAATAGTAAGATAAATTTTTGACTGTTGAGGAATGTTATAATTTTTCAGATCAAAATCTTTAGAATTTTCGAGTTTCTGAATAGGATGAGAAAACCTTATCACCGGTATTCCTGTATATTTTGTAAAGATATTAACGCAAAAATCACTCGGTACCCAAAGTTCATCAAACATATTTAACAGCTCAGCTACTTTATCAGAAACCTCGGGGAATTCCCAGGCCCAATATATGATATTATAAAGGTTTTCAAGCTTAAGATCTTGGTTTTTTGAAAAAAAAGTCATTTATGAAATTAATGTTGATATGGAAAATATTAATTTGATTTTCGTTCTCTTTAAAAAAAAATTCTGTTAACCTTTCAAAATTTTCACTGGAGTAGTTGATTTTATGTACTTGTATTCCAGCTTTTTCTAATGCTAATGCATTTAATCGTGTGGCTTCAGAAATCCCGAAATTTCCATCAAAAAAAGCCATGATAATTAACACTTAACTCCATGGTTATAAAGTTTTAATTTTTTCTCTTATTTCTTCAGGCGAGAAAGGAAGGAGACTGTCAACCGAATGTTCGCGAAGTGTATTCCACAGTTTCTCATCATTGTTCAGGCGAATAATTGCTTCTGCAAAAGATTTTTCGTCATTGGCAATCAGAACGTTTTTCTCATTCACAAGTTGCATACCTTCTGCTCCAATGTCTGTAGTGACTACCGGCAGAAAATATTCAAAAGCCTGGCCTATTTTTCCTTTTACTCCGGCACCAAATCGTAACGGAGCTACCATTATTTTTGATCTCATAAAATGATCTTCAATGCTTTCCACAAAACCCAGAAATTTAAAATTAGGATATTGTTTAAGATCAAGCTTGTCGGCTACATTCCCGATTACGCTTACTTCAAGTTCAGGGTTTATTTTCCAGACAAGAGGCATTATTTTATCATATAGGAACTTTACGGCATCAATGTTAGGCTCATGAATTGACCCGATGAAAATAATTCCCTCACTTGCTGTAAAATCTTTTCTTTCGGAAATATCAATTTTAGGCTCATGTATATTTGATATTGTGATGATCTTATTTTTATCCGCATACTGGCTCATAATTTCCTTTTCCTTATCAGAAATGGCAATAATATAATCAAGTTGAGGTGCGACAACCGTTTCAAGACGGAAAAAATGCTTGTATTTTTTCTTTAACGAAATACGGTTTGGCTCTATTTCAATAGCCCTTTTATATCGTAAAAAATGAATGTCTACCATATCGTACATGAACTTTGCATGAGGTAAAATAGTTTTCATTTTTCTGTAAAATAAATTCAGCGCGAGTGGTCCGTTAAACCATACAAAATCTATTTTTTTGAAAGAAATAAGGAAATCATAAATGTTTTTGAATTTAATATTTTCTACAAATACAATAATGTTTTGTTGTTCATAAAACTTTACATATGTATCATCTTCAAATATATCAGGCGCAAACAAAATACAGTTATACCCAAGATTTTTGTAGATTAAAATGATTTCTTTGAGTCTGTTGGATCCAGAATCCTTATCGTGAGTGGGAAAATCTCTGGACGTAAATAAGATAGTTTTTTTAGATGGGTCGAAAGATGTAATGTTGATAATTTCCTGTGTGCCAAGAAGTTTAAGTTTTTCTTTTCTTCTGAAGTGTTTTTTTATTTTCTTTATAATTCCCATTATTAAGTTTTTTTATTGAGCCCGAAAACTTTATCCGTCCAGTGTTCCAGAGTATATCTGTAATAAACCTCTTCCGGAACTTTCTCATAGGGTGTCTCAAAAAAAGATTTTTCAAGATTACTACAGGTTTCGTTTAAAACCAAAATATTCTGCGGATTATAAAAATCATAACTTTTAATAGACTCATTATCAGTAATGATTTTCTTTTCTAATGCCATGGCTTCAAAAACTCTGAAACTCAGTCCATATTGGTTTTCACGTGTAAGATCAAGCAAAGCTCGCGAATTTTTGTAATATTTGGGAAGCTTTTTATGACTTATTTTTTTTATACTGAAAATAATGTGCAGGTTTTCCGGGATTTTAATGAAAACATTTCTCAGCTGATGTTTCCAGCCTTTCTTTCCGATGACAATGATCTGGAATTTCAACTTCAATTCCAATAATCTTTTGGTTAAAAGCTTAATGAATTCCACTCGTTTGTTGTCATAAGAAGTGATGTAAAACAAGTCTATTTCCGGTTTTTGTTTCTCACATCGGGTGAGCGGCAGATAAATGTAATTTGTTAATTTTTCGAAACCGTAACTTTCCACATCGGCAATATCGAATGAGAAAATTTTGTCGAAAAGGTTAAGTTTTTCCTTGTCAACCGAAACCCTTTCAAGACTGTCATAAAGATAAGTAATAAGACGGCCGGTATATTTTCTGATTTCCTGGAGCGTAGAAAGATCAAAAGTATCAGGATTCATTACAAGAATCTGATCCTGATATCCCAACTGCTCAAGGGAATCCGTTACAAATCTTTGTCTTTTTTCTGTCTTCAGGTTTTTATTAAGAAATATTTTGCTCACAGCATTAGTTGCCCTTTCACTAAAATTGGAGTGTGTGATATCACCTATTTTAATGTGGTGGGTATCTATGTTTCTAGAACGCAGATTTTCAACGATATATTGATCGTATCCCCAGAAATCGAAACTAATTACACAAATTTTCATCCAGTTAATGCTGCTCCTTTTTTTAATGATTCATAAGTCTCAAAAACGCTTAATGACTGTAAATAAGAAAGCTGATAGCCTTCTTTTCCATCAAGAATACCTAAACGCAAAATGTATGCCTTAAAAAATTTAAAAGCTGTTTTGGAATATTGATTGATACGATTGTACTTTTTTCCTTTGGCTGCCAGCTCCTGGCCTTTTAAAACTCCGTAATGGATCATTTTTGCTTTATAGGACTCATAATCATTAACGGAAAAGTGCAGAAGCTTATTTTTCATCTCGCCGATAGTTCCGTCTACGTGTAATGTTTCATGAACCTTCTTTCCGCTGATATATCTTGCTTTAGATTTTCTGAAAAGTCTGAAATTCTTGTCAGTTTGAGTCCCTGAATAATGAATCGGCTTTTCTGCAAAATAAAATTTCCGGTAAAAATAATAGGCGTCTTTTTGTACGGGTTTTTCTAATTCTTCTATAATTTCTTTCTTTAAAGCATGAGTAATCCTTTCATCGCCGTCAAGAAATAAAACCCAATCGTTGGCTGCTGCATCAAGTGCCAGGTTTCTTTGTTTTGTAAAATCTTCAAATGTATTCTGAATTACCTTTACTTTAAAAAGTTTTTGCGCAATTTCTACCGTTTTGTCTGTGCTGAATGAATCTACAATGATGATTTCATCACAAAAATCAAAACATTCAAGAACTTCCCGGATGTTTTTTTCTTCATTGTATGTTATGATTAAGCCACTTACCTTCATCAGCTTGTTGAGAGTATAATTATAAAATTTATCTTCAAAGATAAGTTTAATTTAAATTTTTTGCGAATCTTGATCTGTTTATTCTTAAAATTAAAGAGAATTTTATTTCATGATATTGATTTACAGTCAAAAAATAAGGGTATAACTTTTGTTAGCTATACCCAATATTTGGTTTTGGAACAATATTCCAAATTATTTGCATTCCAATATGGTTTTTTCAATAATCTTCACACAGTCCAACAGCTGCTCTTCCGTGATAACCAATGGCGGGGCCAGTCTGATAATATTTCCGTGAGTTGGTTTGGCTAAAAGTCCGTTTTCTTTTAATTGTAAACAGATATTCCATGCTGTAGAGCTATCCGGAGTATCGTTGATCAAAATAGCATTCAGAAGACCTTTTCCTCTTACTTTCGTGATCAGGCCGGTCTTTTCCATTACTTTTTCAATTTCAGATCTGAATAATTTTCCAAGCTCCTCAGCTCTTTCAGATAGTTTTTCTTCCTCTACAACGTCAAGAGCCGCTACCGCTACTGCACAGGCAATAGGATTCCCACCGAATGTAGAACCGTGTTGTCCTGGTTTTATAACGGTCATAATCTCATTATTCGCTAAAACGGCCGAAACAGGATACATACCGCCGGATAATGCTTTTCCTAAAATTAAAATATCAGGCTGTACATCTTCATGATAACAGGCAATCAGTTTTCCTGTTCTCGCAATACCGGTCTGAACTTCATCAGCAATGAAAAGGACATTGTGCTTTTTGCATAATTGAGAAGCACTTTTCAGAAAACCGTCATTCGGAACATAGACACCGGCTTCTCCTTGAATAGGCTCAACTAAAAACGCAGCAATATTTCCCGCTTCTTTGTTAAGAACTTCTTCCAATGCAGCAATATCATTATAAGGGATTTTAATAAAACCGGGTGTAAAAGGACCGTAATTCTGGTTGGCATCCGGATCGTTTGAGAACGAAACAATTGTCGTAGTTCTTCCGTGGAAATTATTTTCACAGACAATTATTTTCGCTGCGTTTTCAGAAATACCTTTTACTTCGTAGCTCCATTTTCTGGCTAATTTTACCGCTGTTTCCACAGCTTCAGCCCCGGAGTTCATGGGTAAAACTTTATCAAAACCGAAAAGAGTGGTAATTTTTTGTTCGTATTCTCCCAGTTTTGAATTGTAGAATGCTCTTGATGTTAAAGCCAATTTTTTAGCCTGTTCCACTAAAGCTTTTACAATTTTTGGATGCGAATGACCTTGGTTCACAGCAGAATAAGCTGAAAGGAAGTCGTAATATTTCTTGCCTTCCACATCCCATACAAATACACCTTCTCCTTTGTCTAAAACCACAGGAAGCGGATGATAATTGTGAGCGCCGTGCTTGTCTTCAAGGTCAATAAAATATTGTGAATCTCTAACTGTTTCTGCTGTTGACATAAATTTTTGGTTTTGCGCAAATGTAAACATTATAAATGAGATGAATAAACAGAAACCTCATGCTGAAAAAGAATTGAATTCAGGAACTTTTAAGCATATTGGGAAAGTGAATCAGAAAATATTTCTTACTCAAATAATCTGTTATAGTTATTCTATCTTTAAAAAAAGCGGATTTTAATGTTTGTTAATTTATAATATTGGGATCAACTTTGTCAAAATTCTGAACTTTGACAAAGTTTATAAAAAAACCGCTCAAAAAGAGCGGTTTACAAATTATATATAAAATCATCTTAATGATTGTCATATTTTCTGTCCATCACAAAATCTTCCATGAATTTTGTTGTATAGTTTCCTGAAAGATAATCTTCATTATCCATCAGTTGTCTGTGGAAAGGAATGGTGGTTTTTACTCCTTCAATATAAAATTCTTCCAACGCTCTTCTCATTTTTGCAATCGCTTCTTCACGCGTTTGAGCCGTAGTGATTAATTTTGCAATCATTGAGTCGTAGTTCGAAGGAATGGTATATCCTGAATAAACATGTGTGTCAACTCTTACGCCGTGACCGCCAGGAATATTTAATCCAGTGATTTTTCCAGGGGACGGTCGGAAATCTGCGTAAGGATCTTCCGCATTGATTCTACATTCGATGGAATGTAATTTAGGATAATAATTGATTCCTGAAATTGGTGTTCCGGCTGCCAAAAGAATCTGTTCTCTGATCAGGTCATAATCAATAACCTGTTCAGTAATAGGGTGTTCTACCTGGATTCTCGTGTTCATTTCCATGAAATAGAAATTTCTGTGCTTGTCCACAAGGAATTCGATCGTTCCTACTCCTTCGTATCCGATGAATTCTGCAGCTTTTACAGCAGCTTCACCCATTTTCTCACGAAGTTCGTCTGTCATGAAAGGAGAAGGAGTTTCTTCCGTTAGTTTTTGATTTCTTCTCTGTACCGAACAGTCTCTTTCAGAAAGGTGGCAGGCTTTGCCGAATTGGTCACCCGCAACCTGAATTTCAATATGTCTGGGCTCTTCAATCAGTTTTTCCATATACATACCTCCATTTCCGAATGCGGCTACAGCTTCCTGAATTGCAGATTCCCAATGATCTTTAAGATCTTCAGCTTTCCAAACGGCTCTCATTCCTTTTCCACCACCACCTGCAGTCGCTTTGATCATTACAGGATATCCTGTTTCTTCAGCTACTTTTACAGCGTGCTCGTAGGATTCGATCAAACCGTCAGAACCAGGTACACAAGGTACGCCGGCAGCTTTCATCGTAGCTTTAGCGTTTGCTTTATCTCCCATTTTTTCAATCTGTTCAGGAGAAGCACCGATAAATTTGATACCGTTCTTTTGGCAGATTCTTGAGAAATTGGCATTTTCAGATAAAAACCCGTATCCCGGGTGGATGGCGTCTGCATTAGTAATTTCAGCAGCTGCAATAATGTTAGGAATTTTAAGATAGGAATCTTTACTCATTGCAGGACCTATACAAACCGCTTCATCAGCAAATCTTACGTGAAGACTGTCTTTATCCGCAGTTGAATAAACCGCAACAGTTTTGATCCCCATTTCTTTACAAGTACGTAAAATACGCATTGCAATTTCGCCACGATTGGCTATTAATATTTTTTTGAACATCTTTTTTTAGATTTTAGGTAATAGGTAGTAGGTACTAGAAAATTAAGTCTGCAAAATAATTTTTATTCTGCAACCTAAAAACTGCAACCTAAATTAAGATGGATCTACTAAGAATAAAGGTTGGTCGTATTCTACAGGCGTAGCATCATCAACTAAAATCTTAACGATTTTTCCGCTTACTTCAGATTCAATCTGGTTGAATAATTTCATGGCTTCAATAACGCAAACTACTTTTCCGTTAGAAACTTCGTCACCTACATTTACGAACACGTCTTTATCCGGAGATGGCTTTCTGTAGAAAGTACCGATCATTGGAGATTTGATTGTTACATATTTACTATCATCAGATGCTGCTTCAGTACTTTGTGCAGGCACAGCCGGAGTTGCAGCCGGTGCTGGCGCAGCAGCCATCTGTTGAGGTGCAGTGTGATAAACTGCAGGTTGTGCATAAGCAACTTCACTACCAGCTAATGGAGTTTTAATAGTGATTTCGAAATCTTTAGTTTTGTACTTTACCTCAGAAACTTCTGCTTTAGACACAAACTTGATAAGATTTTGTATGTCTTTAATGTCCATAAATTTGATATTTGATTTTGGGTCAAAGATACCAAAAAATCGTAAAAAACAACAAAAAACCGCCAAATTTTATCAAAATCGGGCGGTTTTTGTATAAAAACGAGTGTTTTTCAGTGAAAAGCGACTCTTAATTTTCTTCAGTAGTTGCTACTTCTTTTTCCAATACTACTTTACCTCTGTAGTAAAGTTTTCCTTCATGCCAGTGAGCTCTGTGGTATAGGTGAAGCTCTCCTGTTGTTGCATCTTTAGCCAATTGAGGAACTACAGCTTTATAGTGAGTTCTTCTCTTATCTCTTCTTGTAGACGACTGTCTTCTCTTTGGATGTGCCATTTTCTAATAACTTTTTTAATTGATGAGCGATGAGATTCATCATCTCATCATTAAACTATTTAATTTTTATTCTTTAAATTTTTTAATGCGTCCCATCTCGGGTCGCTTTCAGGTTCTTCTTCCTTATTTTCTTTAGGGCTGAACTTTTCAAGAATGGCAAGATCTTCATCGCTGACATTCGGCGATATTTTTTTCATCGGAATAGAAAGTGCAACGTTTTCATAAATCAGCTGTGCTATGTTGAAAGCGTGATCATTGGAAGGAATGGTAATAACGTCTTCCTCGCTGTCGTCATATTCTTCTCCGAATTTTACCAAAACCCTGATTTCATTTTCGATGGGATGGTCGAAATTTTCGGTTGTGATATCACAAACCAATTCTACCGTGCCATTTACTTTGATCTCAAACTCCAGAAACGTAGTGTGTTTATCTAAAAAAACATCTACTGAAATTCTGGGATTCGTAAATTCCTGTTCAGTGTCAAATAATTGAAAGAACTCCTTATCTATCTCAAACCTGAACTCGTGCTTGCCGGTTTTTAGTCCGGAAAAGCTTACGTCATAGTTTCTTAACTTGTCCATAAAATGAGTGTGCAAAAATATGCAATTTTTTTATAATAACAAAAAATTCTAAAACAAATTAATTTAAAATCTTTATGCTTCAGATTCGTCCGGCAAATCTTCATCTATTCCGTTGTCTACAACCATTCTTTTAGGTTGCAGTCGGTTGGTCATCAAATCGTTGTATTCACTTCTGTTCCTGAAAATAGCAATAGCTGTGAATATAGCTTCTGTAAAACTCTGCTCATCAGCAATGTTTTTACCTGCAATATCATATGCCGTTCCGTGATCGGGGGACGTTCTTATGAAAGGAAGTCCTGCTGTATAATTTACGCCTTCTTCATAAGCTAAAGTTTTAAAAGGAGCTAAGCCCTGATCGTGGTACATGGCTAAAACGGCATCAAAACTTTTATATTTCCCTGGCTGGAAAAAACTGTCGGCAGGGAAAGGTCCGAACGCCAGAATTCCATTGTCTGAAAGTTCCTTGATGGCCGGTGCGATAATCTCAATTTCTTCTTTTCCGATTACACCGCCGTCACCTGCGTGTGGATTTAGCCCTAAAACGGCGATCTTTGGTCTTGAAATGTTAAAATCTTCAATTAAAGTTTGATTTAAAACCCGGATCTGCTTTTTTAATTTTTTCTTTAGAAATATTTTCGGCAACTTGAGCAATAGGGATATGATGTGTCAATACAGCAACTTTTAAATCCTCCGTTACCAGAAACATCAGCCCTTTTTTGTTGAATTTTTCTTCAAAATATCCGGTATGACCTGCATGCTTAAATCCCATTTTTACCATTTCATCTTTATTGATGGGTGCGGTAACGAGAACGTCGATTTCTCCTTTTAGCAAAGCTTCCGTCGCTGCCTCAAGAGAATCAATAGCCATTTTAGTAGATTCTTCTGTTGGTGTACCAAGCTCCACCGTAGAGTTTTCCTTTACCAGATTCACCATATTTAGCTTGCCGGCCTGCGCCTGTGATGCTTCATTAATATAATTGAAGTTTACATTCAGTTTCAGAATGTTTTTCTGATAAGTAAACAATTTTCCCGAACCAAAAATCACAGGAGTGAAAAAATCTGTAATTGTTTTCTCTGAAAGGGATTTCATGATGATTTCGGGACCGATGCCGTTGAAATCTCCTATTGAAATTCCTACTCTTACTTTATGGTTTTTTGGGTTCATTTTGATTATCTTTGAAGATTAATAAACTACAAATTTAGCAAAAAATAATATGTTCACAGGAATTATTGAAGCAGTTGGAACAATTGAAAAAATAGAGACATCCGGAAGTAACATTGATTTTACCCTGACGTGTCCTTTTACCCAGGAACTTAAAATTGATCAGAGTCTTGCTCATAACGGCTGCTGTCTGACTGTTGTGAAAACAGAAGGCGACCGATACGTTGTGACAGCCATTAATGAAACCCTTGAAAAAACAAATCTTGGGAAATGGAAAGTCGGAACGGTTGTCAATCTGGAGCGTTGCATGAAAATGGACGGAAGGCTGGATGGGCACATCGTTCAGGGACACGTTGATAAAACAGGTGAAGTTGTGAGCATTGAAAATAAAGACGGAAGTTATTTTATTACCATGTCATATGAAAATGACGGAAATTTTGTAACCGTTCCTCAGGGATCCATCACTGTAAACGGTATCAGCCTTACTGTTGCAAAAAGCGAAGACAATCTGTTTTCTGTTGCCATTATCCCTTATACATGGGAATTTACCAACATGAAATATTTAAAAAAAGGAGATAAAGTTAATTTAGAATTCGATATAATTGGTAAGTATATTGCTAGGTTAATTAAAAAACAGAATGTCAATTAGTATGTATAAAGGATATAGCTTAAGAAACCGTGTCTTTTTCGGATTCTTACTGGTATGTCTTTTGAGTGTAGTGGCTTCTTCTCTGGTTCCTTATTTTGTTTTAAGGGAAAATTCTGTGACTAAAAGCAGGATTGATATGCAGGAGAAAACGGGTGCGGTCATACGTTTTTTGGATTATGCCGTGAGTATGAAACATACGGAAACCAAAGATCTCCCCATACTTTTGGACAATAAGATTTTTGAAATTGCAGATATCAACCAGCATGATATTATTTTATATGATTTAAAAGGGAATTATTTACTTTCAAATAAAGAGGAAAGCCTTGTTGAGCAGAAAAAGGTTCCTATCAATATCATCAATAAAATACTTTCTACGAAAGCCAGAGTAGATATCAAGGGATATGATGCGTCCAAAGATGCTGTATTTACGTCTTCCTATCTGTTGTTGAAAAATAATGATCTTGAGCCGATCGCTATTGTCTATATTCCATTGTATCACAACGAATCGGCTTATTTTGACGTTCTTAATATTTATGTGAAATATATCATTCTGGTCGATATTTTTCTTATTTTATTCAGTGTGTGGTTCAGCTGGGTGATGTCTAATAATCTGGCCAAAAATATTACCAAGTTCTCTGATATGATTACCCGTATCACCTTATTTGAAAATGAAATGAGGCCAATCAGGTATTATAAAAATGATGAATTAAATGCACTTGCGAGAGCTTACAACAGAATGATTCTTCAGATTCAGGATCAGAAAGAACGGTTGCGCTTCAAAGCATCTGAGGAGGCGTGGAGAGAAATGGCCAAGCAGGTAGCTCATGAAGTGAAAAATCCGCTTACGCCCATGAAATTGACGATTCAGAATTTTGAAAGAAAATTTGATCCGGAAGATCCGAATATAAGGGAAAAAGTAAAACAGATGAGCAAAACGGTGGTCGATCAGATTGATCTTATTGCCACTGTCGCTTCGGCTTTTTCCGAGTTTGCCAAACTACCTGAGAAGAATAATGAAATCATCAATCTGAATAACGAAGTCGAGGATATTCTCCGTGTATTCAATGATGAAAGTGTTTTCATGCATTCCAACAAAAGCAATATTATGATTAATATGGACAAAATTTATCTGTCCAGAATTATCACAAATCTTGTTACCAATGCAAAACAGGCGGAAAGTGAGGAAAGAAAACTGATTGTCAATGTAGATGTAGAGCAGCATCAGAGAAGGGTAATGATTTCCGTTCAGGATAACGGGGTAGGTATTCCTGAAAACATTTACGAGAGAATTTTTGAGCCTAATTTTACTTCTAAAAACAGCGGGATGGGACTTGGCTTATCAATGGTAAGAAAAATGGTAGAAGATTATAAAGGAGAAATCAACGTAAAATCTGAAGTCGGAAAAGGATCAACATTTACGATTACGTTACCGACAAATTTATAGTGAAGCCTTTTACATTTAAACAGTTTAACATTCAGCAGTCGAAAGATGTTTTTCGGGTGGGAACTGATGGGGTCCTTTTGGGCGCTTTGGCCAATGTTGATCATGCTCTTAATGTTCTGGAAATAGGAACGGGAACGGGTTTGATATCCTTGATGCTGGCTCAGAGAAATGATAATGCCTGTTTTTTGGGAATTGATATCAATGAAGAAGCTGTAAGGCTTACAAGAATTAATTTTGATCACTCTTCATTCAGGTCAAGATTAGAAAACACACAATCCGATTTTAAAGATTTTGTAACAGAAAAAAGGTTTGATCTCATTGTATCTAATCCTCCTTATTTCGAGGTGTCAGATTCTGAAAAAGATAAGATCGCAAGACAGAATGTAGAGCTGAATTTCCAGCAGTTGATTTCAAAATCCTCACAACTTCTTTCTGAAAAAGGACTTTTCTCTGTCATAATTCCTGCTGAAGCCGGCAATGATTTTGTTAAAATTGCCGATGAAAATAATCTGTCTCTTATCCGGAAAATTAACATTAAAGGCATTGAAAATTCAAAAGTAAGAAGGCTTATCCTGGAATTTTCTTTAACTGAAAGCTTTCTGGAAGAATCTGAATTTATCATAGAAAAAAGTCCGAGACAATACTCGGACCAATATCTTGAACTCACCAAAGAGTTTCATGTTTTTCGTAAAGAAAACATTTATTTGAAAAATTAAGAATGTAGAAATATTGAGTTAAATCAGCCTAATTAAAATCCTGTTTATCTTAAAGTAGCTCTTAACTTCTTAAATGTTCTTAATGGTTAAAATTTACTCAAATAATTCAGCAGTATCCAAAACGGAAACTTTTCCGTCTTCACATCTGATCGCTTCTCCCGGAAAGTTCTGAATCATATGATAATCATGAGTTGCCATTACTACGGCTGCTCCGTTTTCTAAAGCAACCTGTTTTAATAAAGTCATAATTTCATTGGATGTTTCAGGATCGAGATTTCCTGTAGGCTCATCTGCTAAAATTAAGTCAGGATGATTAAGCAAAGCTCTTGCAATAGCAATACGCTGTTGCTCTCCACCGGAAAGTTCATGAGGCATTTTATGTTTCTTGCTTTTCATGTTTACACTTCCCAAAACTTCATTGATGCGGTCTTCCATTTTTGCCTTGTCATTCCATCCTGTTGCTTCAAGTACGAATTTCAGATTTTTTTCAACTGTTCTGTCGGAAAGCAGCTGGAAATCCTGGAAAACAATTCCTAATTTTCTTCTCAGGTTCGGAACGTCGGAAGCTCTCAATTTGTCAAGTTCAAAGCCGACAACAGCTCCATGCCCTGATGCTAAAGGAATATGCCCGTACAAGGTTTTCAGTAATGAACTTTTTCCGGAACCTGTTTTTCCGATAAGATAGCAGAATCTTCCTTTCTTGATATTTAGATTTACATCAGAAAGTACAGTGAAGTTTTTCTGTGCAATCTTGGCATGCTGCAGGCTGATGATGTTGTCTCCGGCAATATTTGTATGTGGCATAATTCGGTTTTAAAGTACTTTTTCTAAAAAATATTTCAGATTTTAAAAATAGGAAAAAGAAGAGTAAAGAACCTAAATTTTAGGAAATTTTAACAACAAAAAATGCCTGAAAAACTTCTTTTCAAGCATGATTCGTATATGATAATAAAAAGATTATCTCTTAGCGCGTGATGCACTTACAGTTAAACTCTTTCTGCCTTTAGCTCTTCTCGCAGCCAAAACTCTTCTTCCATTTGGCGTAGACATTCTTTCTCTGAAACCGTGTTTGTTTCTTCTTTTTCTTTCTGATGGCTGGAATGTTCTTTTACTCATTACTATATGTTTAAATCGTAATTATCTATTAATTTTCAGGTTGCAAAGATATGCAATTTTTTAAAAGCTACAAACTTTAGTGCTTTTTTTTTGATTTTTTTACGTGCTTTTTTGATGGATAATAGTAAAGCCTGATCGCATCAGAGTTTATCCGGATACAAAAATAATACTTAATGATTTATTTAAAAGCTCTATCTTTGGAAACTTAATTTTAAAGAAAAAAATAAACATCTCATGTTTACATCAGCGGAACTTTTAGAAATCAATACATTACTGTCTCCAGAAAACAAAATCGTAATACTTACCCATTACAATCCCGATGGAGATGCTATTGGTTCCAGCTTAGGTTTAAAACATTATTTAAAAGCCAGAGGTATTTTCGCTGAAGTCATCGTGCCGAACGATTTTCCCAAGTTCCTTAAGTGGATGCCGGAAGCGAAAAAAGTTTTGATTGCTGAATATAAAAGAAAAGTTGCTTTTGATCTGATCAACGAAGCAGATGTTATTTTCTGTCTTGATTTCAATGCGCCTTCAAGAATAGGTTTATTAGGCGACTGGCTTACGAAAGCTACTGCTAAAAAAATTCTTATTGATCATCACCAACAACCGGAGGACTTTGATTTCGTATATTCAGAAACGGTTATTCCTGCAACATGCCAGATGGTTTATCATTTCATTGAAGCACTTGGAGATGAAAAGCTTGTTGATAAAGACGTTGCAGAATGTCTTTACACGGGAATTATGACGGATACAGGAGGTTTCCGTTTCCGGTCTACGAGTGCAACAACGCATAGAATCATTGCTAATCTTATCGAGCAGGGAGCGGATCCTGCTATGATCACTTCGAATACCTGGGACACCAATACGGTTTCACGTCTTCACTTGTTAGCTTTGATTCTGGGAAGGATAGAAGTGGTGAAGGACGGTAAAGTTGCTGTGCTTTATCTGACAAGGGAAGAGCTGAAGGAATATGGCTTCCAGAAAGGTGATACGGAAGGTTTTGTAAACTACGGACTAAGTATTCTGGGAGTGAAGATGGCAGCTTTCTTTATGGAAGATTTATATGAAAATTTCATTAAAATTTCTTTCAGAAGCAAAGATGATATGGATGTAAATCAATTTTCAAGAAAATATTTCAATGGAGGAGGTCACATCAATGCAGCAGGAGGAAAATCCGATGAATCCCTTCACGAAACGATTGAAACTTTTAAAAATAGAATAGAAGCGGAAGAAAGTTTGTAATTAAATAAAATACTCTCAAATTCGCGAATATCCCTTTTCCTCAAGCTCTTTGCAGGTGTATTCATAAACTTCCTGAAACATGATGTCTAGAAATTTTTTGTTGAATAAACTAAACTTTGTCATTTTGGGCGGATCTAAGAAAATATCACAGGATTTTGCTTTAGAATAGACTGATTTTGCAATAGCAAGGTGAAGGATTCGGTCAAATTCTTTCATTAAGCTCATTTTCTCAAGACTGTCATAGCTGATGGAATTGACGTGAGAAGCAATTAAAAAATCACATTTGTCAATAATTGGCTCAATCGGAAGATTGTCTAAAACGCCGCCATCCACATATATTTTTTCGCCGATTTTCACAGGGGGCAAAACAAAAGGAACGCTCGATGAAGCGAGCAACGGACCAAAAAGTTCTCCTTCCGAAAAGAAATCTACAATGCCGTGCGTCATTTCGGTTGCGGCAACATACACCGGAATTTTTAAGACTTTAAAATCATCTTCCGGAAAGTGATCCATGAATAATTTCAAGATAAATTTTGAACTGAAAATTCCGTTTTTGGAGAGTTTCAGGTATGATCTTGAAAAAAAAGTGGTCTGTCTTACGATTTCCATCATTTCTTCCGGCGATTTTCCTAGAGAATAAAAAGCGCCTACGATAGATCCGGCGCTCGTTCCTGAAATGATATCGGGTTTAAGGTTATATTCTTCCAAAGCTTTCAGAACTGCTATATGTGCAATTCCGCGCATTCCTCCACCAGAAAGTGTCAAGCCGATGACCGGTTTCTTTTTTTTAACAAGAAATCCAGCATATCAGAAAACTAAATGTTTCGGTAAATTATGAAGAAGCTCCATATTGATGATCTCTGCGCAGATAGACGGCTTTTCCCAATGTCCGTTGTGTCCGCAGTCGAGAATATACGATTTGATGTTTGTGCAATCCGGAAGATGCTTAATCATTGTTTCAGTTTTTACAGCATTGTCGTGCTTACCGGCCAAAACTAAAATTTTGACATCAAGATTTTCAAGAACGTGTTTTTTATCAGTTCTTTCTACCATACCTTTTACCGAGGCAAGTGCACCCATATTGTTGGTAGATAATGCTACTTCAAGGGCAGTTTCTATCTTGCCTTCCAGGATATCTCTTTCGTTCGGATTAAAAAGATTCGGAATTCCGGCTCTGACATAATGCGGAAAAGCATCTTTAATGATTCTGTAGCTTTTAATGCGCTGTTCTTTTTTTTCTGTATCATCTGCAAGGTAAGATGAGAAAAATAATGTTAAACTTTTCAGGTATTCCGGATATTTTTCGGCAAAACCTAGAGAAATATAGCCGCCCATAGAATGTCCTAGGAGATGAACTTTTTGAAGGTTTTGATGGTCGAGTACCTTTTTTACTTCTTCTGCCATTAATTCCATCGTCTGAACTTCAGCAATAATATCTGATTGTCCGTGTCCCGGAAGATCGATTTTTAATAATGAAAAATTTTCAGAAAGATGGGGTTCCATGTCGCTCCAGATGGAAAGGTTTTCCATAAAGCCGTGCAGCAGAACCAGCGTTTCTTTTCCGTTTCCTTTGATTTGGTAATTCAACATAATTTCAATGATTAAAAATGGATGTCAATATAATCAACAAATCCCGAACCATTTACCATATCCTGAAGCCTGTATGTTTTTCCGCCGTCTTTAGACATGAAGGTTTTCGGTTTATTCCGTACATAAGGTTTGCCATTATCATTTTCAGAAATACTTTGCGTTAAGGTTCCCGAAAAATTCACGTGCTTATCCGAAACAACATTTGCGGTACCGTCAATAGTAACATAGTCTTTTCCGGATCTTATTTCTCCCGAAACTTTATAACGGTCTCTTTCTCCTTCAACTTTTGTGAAATTGATAGAGCCTTTATTGTTAATTAAATTATGAGTAAATATATGTTTTCCGCTAAAATCTCTGAAACGGTTTTGAGACTTTATGCTGTCATTAATTTTTGTTCTTGCGGCATTAATGGAATCTACAATTTTTGTGCTGTCTGTTTTGGTGGAAGTAGGAGCTGCCTCTTTTTTTAGAACATGAAATAAATAATGCTGTAATAGCTATTGCGGCTAGAAAGTTTTTCATTGAATAAAATTATACTCAAAAGTAAATAAAAAAAGAGCATTCTGAAAATGCCCTTTAATGTTTATTTGGTTAATTCATCATAAACTTTCTTTTCCCACGGTTTGATGTCGGTCACTCCGTATCGTTCTTTTTTGGAAATTGCAATGTTGTCTAATATATCTACAAAATTCTTGTAGTTGGCATCATCTGTAGGCTCAATGATGATGGTGAAATTTTCTTTTTTGGGAGCCTTATTATAAGCTTCGGAAATGATTTTGGTGATATTAATTCCACTGAAATCAGTTTCTTCTAAATTACTTTTATTTAAATCTTCCTTGCTCTTTTGATGGTAAAATACCCGGTTGTCTTTACCTAAAATAAATGTTACCTGATTATTAACATCAATTGGAGGCGTAGGTTTTGGAATTGGGTTCGGATCTTTCGCCGGCAATCCCAAATCCATTACATTAGGTTTTGTGAAATTTGTGGTAAACATAAAGAATGTGATCAATAGAAATCCTAAATCCACCATTGGAGTCATGTCAACGCGGATCATTTTTTTTCTTTGTTTGCTTCCTCCTTGCTTCTCTTGTGCAATTACTTCAGCCATAATTAATAGTTTTTAAATGTTAAACAATTTTTAAATAAGAGTATTAATTTTGTAATTATTATTAAAATTCAATACAAATTATATACCTATTGATGAATTTGTATGATGAATTTGTATTATTTGAATAATATTTGAGATATTTCTCTGTGGGTCAGTAGAATAAAAAAAACCTTTCCAGATTTCTGAAAAGGTTTTTAGTTATATGGGATATGTGTTTATTTATTCTTTTTTGTAATAATTCACTCCACATTCGAGGAATTTTTTGAAATCTTCTTTAGGCATATATCCTGAAACCGGCGTGTTAATGACTTTTCCGTCGGGAGTTATTAATACATAATGTGGCTGAGAATTATTATTAAAATTCACCTGCTGGAATAAGCTCCACCTGTCGCCGATGGTTTTTACTTTTTTTACCTGTCCGTCGCCCAGATCGATTTTTGTTTTCTGATCTTCAGGGAGTTCTTCTTTGTCGTCTACATAAAGAGAGGCTAAAACAACATCATTCTGAAGAATAGGCAGGATATCGTTTTCGCTCCATACAAATTCTTCCATTTTTTCGACAATTTTCACAGCCGTACCCTGTGAAGTCAATTAAGATCGGTTTGTCTTCTTTTTTAGCGAGTTCCACTGCTTTAAAGAAATCATGTTCGGGATGCATTCCTAGAATTCCGTCTTTTTCATCGTGGAAATAACTAACGTTCAGCGGAGGTAAAATCCCGCTTAGCAACTGCAGTTTCGGACGCTCTGAAGGAATTAAACCCTGAACAAGATAAATTACAAATCCAAATCCTAAAGCTCCAAGAATTTTTCGGGTAATAGAAATTTTAGGCTTTTTATCATCGTGCGGGAATCTGATTAATCCAAATAGATATAATGCTAAACCGAGTGCAACAAGGATCCAGATGACAATGAAAAGTTCTCTTTTCAATAAGAATGTTTTGGAAACCAAGTCTGCCTTTGATAAGAATTTTAATGCTAAAGCCAATTCTACGAAACCTAAAACAACTTTTACGGTATTCATCCAGCCTCCTGATTTAGGAAGACTTTGTAATGCCTGCGGGAATAAAGCCAACAATCCGAAGATGATCGCCCAGGCCAGTCCGAAACCTGCCAAAGCAAATGTCAGCAGCATAGGAACATTCGCAGAACCAGTTACGGCGCTTCCTAATAAACTTCCTAAAATAGGACCTGTACAGGAAAATGAAACAATTACCAACGTCAAAGCCATGAAGAAAATTCCTATAATTCCGCCGGCTTCTTCTGCTTTTGAAGATTTGTTCGCAATTGAACTTGGTAAAGTGATATCATAGTATCCGAAGAAACTTCCTGCAAAGAAAATAAATATGATAAAGAAGGCGATATTCAACCATACACTCGTAGATATTTCGTTGAAAATATTACCCGCAATTCCGTCAATAATATGGAAAGGAACACTTAGCAAAACAAAAATCAGCAGGATAAAAAATCCGTAGATAAAAGCATCTCTTTTTCCTTTCGCTTTATTCATGCTGCCTTTTGTAAAGAACGAAACCGTAAGCGGAATCATCGGAAATACACAAGGCGTAAGCAAAGCAATAAGCCCTCCGATAAATCCTAGGAATAAATACGTCCAGTAATTTTCAGCTACTTTTGTGGTAGCGGTTCCGCAATCCGTCAGTGGCTTTTGAAAGTCAATAGATTCTATTTTTAGCTGTTTGGGATCCAGCTTGGATATTTCTGTAACCGTAACTGTACCTTTTACCGGATTTTCTACTACCGTTTCAACCTTTGCAGAGTCTTTTGCCGGTTCATTCGTTGCAGTTGCAATTTCTTCCGGTGCGCCTTTTGGCGTTATCTGCTTGTTGAATTCCAACGTGTTGGGTGCCAAGCAAACTCTGTCATCACAAGTCTGGTAAGTAATTTCTGCAACCACATCTCCAGGTTTTGTAGCATCTTTTAATTTGAATTTTTGCTTAAAGCCTGCCGAATTAGAATAAAAAATAATTTTTCCTCCAAAAGCTTCAGAAAATTCTTCATGCTTTTTACCAACTTCAGTGAATTTGCCGATCAGTTCAATGTTCTTCCCCGAAACTTTATAATCAGTCGGAATTCCTGTGTCTTCCGGAATGTCTTTGGAATAAATGTGCCAGCCGCTTTCCATGGTCGCATTCAGTACGGCTTCGTATTGATTATCTCCTAACTCGTTGATTGTAAATTTAAATTTTACAGGATTTTTGATTTGTGCATTAATTCCTGTTGCTAAAAACAGCAGAACTAATAAAAACCAGTTTCTAAATTTCATTTTTACTTCTTATTAAAAATTTTGAGAACGTATCCGGACTTCTCATTTCCTGCATTTCTCCGGTCTTGTCTGTAAGGAATCACTCCGAGTACGGAATTTTTACTGTCGGTAAGAAGCCAGATTTTTTGCCTTGCTAAAATAGATATTTTTTCGTCCCTAAAAAACTTAGAAACTTTCTTTTTTCCTGAAAATCCTATGGGATAAAACTCGTCTCCTTCTTTTTGCCTTCTCAGTCGTAGTGGAAATCTTAGTTTTTCGGCGTCAAACTCCCATTCGAATTCATTATTGATTCCCTCAATTCCTCTTATATTTTCGAGATTAAGTGTGATTTGTTTTTTGGAAAAGTCAAATTTTTCAATTAAAAGAATCTCTTCGGGATCGTTTGTTTCAGATTTTCCAGCTTCCGTCTTTATTTCCGTAAAAACCAATTCGTCATAATTTACCATCAACTGATATTCTTTGGAAAAAAATGAACTGCCGTTTTCAGCTTTAAAAATTTTCGGAATTTCCTCTTCCTGATTAAAGCCGTATTTTTTCAATATTTCAAATTTCACGAAATCACTTTCCAAACCAAGCTGCTCTTTTGATAAAATTTTGTGGTAGGGGTTAAATATGGTAAGGCGGTTTTCAATTTCCTGAATCTGTTGCTGTACAAAATCTTTTGTCTGGTTTAAATACAATGAGCTTTTTTTTGAAGTTTTCAAGGAAATGGTCATTCGTCTCTAATAATTTAGGAACGATCTCATGGCGTATTTTATTCCTTAAATAATCATTTTTTTGATTGGAAAGATCTTCGCGGTATTCAATATGATTTTCCTTCGCAAAAGTATAAATCTCCTCTTTTGTATAAGGTAATAGCGGGCGTAGAATATTGTTTTCGTTAGCTGGAATTCCGCTTAAACCGTTTATTCCGGCTGCTTTTGAAAGATTGATGATAAAAGTTTCCAGCTGATCGTTCAGATGATGAGCGGTAACTAAAAAATCCAGATTTTCCTTTTCCTGAATTTGGCTAAAAAAATGATACCTCAATTCCCTTGCCCACAGCTGGATGGAATTTTCAGGTTTTTTGTCCTTACCGGAAACTTCATATAAATGAAATTTAATATTGTTTTTTTTACAAAAATCCTGTACAACTTTCTGATCCAGATCAGAGTCTTTTCCACGCAGTTTATAATTAATGTGGGCTACCTGAAATTGTAATCTCAAATCATTAAAACAATGCGCTAAAACCATAGAATCTACACCACCACTTACCGCCAGAAGGTAAGTCTTCATCGCAGAATACCGAACGAGGTTCTCTAATTGATTTTTAAAGTCGGAGGCTTTCAACATGTATGCTGAGAATTTCTTTGTGCAAAGATAATCGATATAATTAAAATGAATTTTGCTACCTTTGGTCGTCTAAAAATGATTATTTATGAAAATTTTTAAAATCTTAGCAGTATCTGCAATGGTGTTGGGAATGACATCTTGTATCAGCAAAAAACAGTATGATGCACTGAGTTCAAATTACAAGCAATGTATTGAAAACGTGGGTGAAAGACAGAGGGAAATTCAGGATCTGAAATCTCAGAACTCTGCTTTGGCAAGCGAAAATGGCTTATTAAAAAGCCAGCATGATGCTTTGAAATCTTCATTGGATGCATGTCTTTCCAATACAGGAAAAAGCTCTGCCAATATTGATAAGCTGGTTGGCGAGATCAATTCTTCAAACTCTTACATCAAGCAATTGATTTCAAATAATGCTAAAAATGACAGCTTGAATTTAGCTTTATCGAACAAGCTTAAAAGATCTTTGGATAACGTAGCAGACAGCGATGTTCAGGTGAAAGTTTTGAAGGGCGTGGTAATGATATCGCTTTCCGACAAAATGTTATACAAAACCGGTGACTATAATGTATTGCCTGCGGCACAGGAAGTACTAGGAAAGGTTGCTAAAGTAATCAATGACTACGATAAATATTCTGTATTGATCGAAGGGAATACGGATAATGCGCCTTTAAATTCTCCAAACCTTCCTAAAGACAACTGGGATCTTTCTGCCTTGAGAGGTACTGCTGTTGCTAAGGTTTTACAGAGTCAATTCGGGGTTGATCCTGCAAGAATCACCGCCGGAGGACGTTCTGAATACAATCCTAAAGCAACCAATATGAGTGTTTCCGGAAGAGCTGAAAACAGAAGAACGGAAATCATCATCATGCCTAAACTTGATGAATTCATGAAGCTAATGGACATCGCGCCTAAGAAATAATTACAACAACATTCAATCAATAAAAATCCCGAAGCAACTTCGGGATTTTTTTTTCAATCAAATTAATTCTTCTTTTTTCAATAATGAAATAATTCGCTGCAAAAATGAATTGGATGTTTCCGGTTTAGTTTTTTTTACAGAATCGGTCTTACTCTTTGGCAATTCTTTTCTGATGCTCTCTTGGTTAATTTGTTTTGCTCCTGCATCCATTTTAGTTAGTGTTTTTACCCTGATCCAAATGTACAGCTAATTCAAAAGGTACAACATCCGTGTTTTCACGGTAATTTTCCGGGGATATTTACGATGCCGAATGTTTAAAGATTCTTTATACTTTTTGTTTATATTTAAGTAAATTTGAATCAACAAAATTTGTAGAATGAGCTTTTTTGAAGAAAAGAATCCCGAAATGGACCGATACCTGGAAACGCACGCTTCCTCGGAGCCTGAAATCCTGAAAAAATTAAGAAGGGAAACTTACCAGAAAACAACGCAGCCTCATATGATTTCCGGCTACCAGCAAGGAAGATTATTAACGATCATCTCAAAAATGTTACAGCCAAAAAACATCCTTGAAATCGGAACTTTTACAGGATATGCAACGCTTTGTCTGGCTTCCGGTCTGGGTGAAAACGGTAAAATTACTACTCTTGATGTCAATGAAGATCTCGCATATCTTCCAAGAAAATATTTTTCGGAAAGCGGATTTTCTTCTCAGATAAATTTCAAACTGCAGGACGCTAAAGAATTTTTAAAAGAAACCGACGAATTCTTTGATCTTATCTTTATTGATGCTGACAAAGAGAATTACGCAGAATATTTCAGACTGATTAAGCCACGGACGAAATCCGGATCTGTCGTTATGTTTGATAATGTACTCTGGTATGGTAAAGTATTGGAAGAAAACCCGAAGCAGAAGTCTACACAGGTGATCAAGGAATTAAATGATTTAATTGCAAAGGACGATGATTTTGAAAATCTTATTTTACCTTTGCGGGACGGAGTTAATTTTCTGAGAAGAAAATAAAATTAAAAGATTTAAAAATTAAATTCTTAAAGGATTAAGCAGTCTCTAATTTTTTAATCTTTAAATCATTCAATCTTTTAATGAAAACAAATGAATAAAGGAATTTGTATTGTTACGGTAGCACCCGTTCGTGCAGAAAGTTTTGACAAAGCGGAAATTGTCACGGAAATACTTTTTGGTGAAAGCGCTGATATTCTTGAAGTGAATAAAAACTGGACCAGAATAAAAATGCACTACGACGGCTATGAAGGATGGATGGATACAAAACAGCTGAAACCTGTGACAGATGAAGAACTGGCTAATCGTAAAGTAACGGTGGTGACTGAAGATTTTTCTTCCGTTCTGATGCATGACGGAAAAACTTTACTTTCCATGGGCTCCGAAGTTGAGTTTCCTGTGGTGGCGTCGAGAAGAAGTCATGATGTGCGGGAAAGTATCGCTTTAACAGCCAAAGAATTTCTGAATGTTCCCTATTTATGGGGTGGCAAAAGCTTTTTTTGCGGTAGACTGTTCCGGATTTACCCAGCTTGTGTACAAAGTTCACAATATAAAATTACCACGGGATACTTCGCAGCAGGTTGAGGTAGGAGAATCATTAACATTTGTCGAAGAAAGTCAACCCGGTGATCTTGCATTTTTCGAAAATCCTGAAGGGAAAATCATTCATGTCGGGATTATGCTGGACAACCAGAAAATCATTCACGCTTCCGGGAAAGTACGAATCGATACGCTGGATTCTACCGGAATTTTTAACAAAGAAATCAATAAGCATACTCATAAACTGAGAGTTATAAAAAGTATTATTTAAATTAAAATGATATGAAATGGAAAATATCTTTCTACTGATTTTTGATTTTTTTTAATTTTGGATTGCTGTTGTTTTTATGGTGGTTTACTGTAAAACATTATAAGACTTTACCCGACACAATTCCTGTTCATTTTGATTTTGAGGGCAAAGCAGATAGCTTCGGAAGTAAGAAATATGCATTTTTAATGCCTGTCGTTTTATCGGCTTTATATTTTTTATTTGCATTTATTATCAGAAGTCCTGAATCTGCCAATTTTCCGGTACAAATTACCGAAGAAAATGAACACGCTCAATTTCTAATTATGGAAACTTTTTTAAGATGGCTGTTTCTTTTAATCTCATTGATTTTTTTGAATAGTCAGGATTATATGTTCAGATATTCCTTCGATGAAAGTGCAAAGCCGAAAGTTGCACTGTCGACATCTCTTTTTTCTGTCATTGGAAGTTTAGTTGTTTTATTCATTTTTGTGGGTATTTTTAAATGATATAATTAATTATTACATCTTCAGTTAAATGGCTTTTTTTCTACAATATATTTATCAATCTGCTGATCTTCGGGATGAAGGTTTTTTCTTTATTTAATGATAAAGCAAAAATGGGAATTCAGGGGAGAAAAGAATCTTTACAAAAAATAAAATCCGGATTTTCAAAATCTGATAAAGTGATCTGGATGCACGCAGCAAGTCTTGGTGAATATGAACAGGGATTACCGGTTCTGGAACAGTTAAAGGGAAGATTATCAGACCATAAAATCCTTATAACCTTCTTTTCGCCATCAGGATATGAAAACGTGATCAGAAAAAAAATATTGCGGATGTCATCTGCTATCTTCCTTTCGACAAAAAATCTCATGTAAAAGAATTTGTGTCTGAAATTAATGTTGATCTATTTTTTACGGTAAAATATGATTACTGGTATAATCTTTTGGAAGTTCTGAAACAAAAAGGAACAAAAACATATGTGATTTCTGCGCTTTTTTATGAAGCACAGTCATTCTTTACCTCATACGGCAAATGGTTTGTAGCGGAATTGCAGAAAAATATCGATTGGTTTTTTCATCAGACGGATATGTCGTATGCGCTGGCAAAAAGCGTAGGTCTTACAAAATCTTCCGTGACCGGAGATACAAGGTTTGACCGTGTAAAACAGCTTCAGAATCAGGATAATCATATTGAATTTATCACAGATTTTATTGGTCGTGATAAAGCGGTAGTTTTTGGAAGTTCCTGGCAGGCAGAAGAAAAAATTGCTGAAGAAATTTTTCAGGTAAGTCCTTACGCAAAACTCATTCTGGCTCCGCATGATCTAAAAAGAGTTCAGCATTTAAAGCAGATTTTTCCTGATGCCATTTTATACAGTAAAATTAAAGAGTCGATGCCGGATTTCCGGTCAAGGGTTTTAATTATAGACAGTATCGGCTTGCTTTCGAAATTATATTCTTATGCAGATATTGCTGTTGTAGGGGGCGGATTTCACGATGCCGGGCTACATAATATTCTGGAGGCAGCTACTTTTGGTGTTCCCGTAATTTTTGGAAATCATTACCGTAAAAATCCCGAAGCCGATGAGCTGATCTCCGCCGATGGAGGGAAGTCTTTTGAAAACACCGGTTTGGCCGCAGATTTTGTAATGTTTCTTATTAATAACGAAGAAACGCTTCGCGTGATGTCAGCAAATGCAAAGAAATTTGTCGCTGAAAAACCCAACTCAACAGCTTTGATTATCAACAAAATCTTATCTTAAAAATCCCTGACTTTTTATTTCTTTAATAATAAGATCAAAGTTCTCCGGAATTTTATCACTCGTAAGCCAGTTGAAATCTATTCCGTTATTGATGAAAAGTTTTGATAGATAATTGTTTTGGAGAATTTTTCCATGCAATTCGTCGAGATGTTCATCAATTTCCATCCAGTAATCTGCGTCCAGTTTTTTAGTCAGGAGCAAAGATTTTACAGTTTTATTGATGATATAAAGATAAAGTTTGTAAACATTATCAAATCTTAACCGGCTGAGGTCTTCATTATAGTCAAGAATTTTGTTAATAAGCAGAAGATTCAGCGAAACCTCTCCGAATTTATCGGTCGTGATTTTCACGTGTTCCGTGATTTCAGCGCTAATTTTTCTTATGATGCTCAGGAAATACTTTTGATTGCTGATGTACTTTGAGGCAAGTAAAACTTTTTCGGCGACGATTTCTTCCATCGCATCGCGTTTATTGTCAGTAGTCTCAGGATCAATGAGTTCGAAGTATAATTTTTTGGATAAAAGCTTATCTTTTTTTAATAATCTGAAAATCAGACGATCTTTTTCTACGGAAGAAAAATTACTGATAGCAGCCTTAAAATCTTTTGAATATTCCATTTTTTAAAATTAATTAAAAAATTTCGAATATTTTAAAAATCCGTTGACTGCCCAGTTTGCTGTATAATACAAAGATTTGATTGTAGAAAATCCCATGAAATCTTTATAGACTAAATATTGATCTTTAATGATATTCTTTTTCTTCCTCGAAACACTGTTTTCACGCATTCTGTATTTGGCGAGAGTTTGTTGCAGAGGATATCCTTTCGGGATTTCTTTTAAAAGATTCAGCCACATGACGTGGTCTTCACGTTTGCTTTTTACCGGGAAGAAAAATTTGCCGGTTCTTTTCGTATCATACATCGTGGAAACCGGAGCTAGTCTGCATGTTTTCAGTAAATTTGAAAAAGTAACGATGGTATCTGCTTCAAAATCTTTAAGAACGGGTTCCATGGTGTATTCGCTGCATCTTGAATAATTGCAATAAACAAGTTCTGCATTATTCTCCTTCATATAATTAATCATGGTTTCAAGATATTCAGGATGCCACAGATCATCGGAATCAAGAAAGGCAATGTATCGTCCTTTGGCTCTTTCGAGACTTTTATTTCGTGCGTTTCCGGCACCACCGTTCTGTTCCAGAACCTGAAGTTTTATTCTCGGATCCGTATATTTCTGTAGGATCTCAACGGTATTATCCTTGGAAAGATCATCTGTAATCAGCCATTCCCAGTTTTCGTAAGTCTGGCTAAAGACAGAATGTATGGTTTCCTCAATGAATTCTGCGGAATTGTATGAGGGGGTAATAATGGAAACAAGTTCTTTCATTTGTACTGATGTTATAAAAATTTTTTCTCATAAAAATGCCATGAACATATCCCTACCGATACGACAATAATCATACATATAAAGGCCATTAAGTAAGGATTATAATCCCGGAAAAGGCCCAATGTGGTAAAAACCCGGATGATAGGAAAATGAAAAATATAAATCCCATAAGTGAAATCTCCGTATTTTCCGAAATTATTTAAAAACTTAAAAGAATAAGCGATATACAGAACGATAATGCCGATCATAACAGGCGAGAATAATGTGATGTTACATATCATATCTATCCAGACAGTCGTCACGGCAATGATAAAAAGTGTGTTTTTGTTCTTAATAAATTGATCAAAATTAAAGTAAATCAGCATTCCCGGAATAAAATAAGATAAAGTCCCGGGAAGCTGTTTGGCTGCTGAAATCTTATCTGCTGATTCAAAATAATTAAGATAAGTAAGAGAAAGAAAATAAAGTATGACAAGACTGATGTTCCGGTATTTATTATTTTTCCCGAACAATAAAAAAAGCAATGGAAGACAGAAATAATAAGATATTTCTATTTTCAGGGTCCATAACGCGCCATTCACTGCCTGATTTCCAAAAACTCCAGGAAGCCAGGGTGCTTTAAAATTCAAAAATAAAGAATTCCAGAAAAGATATTTATAAACCTGCGAATTGCTGAAATATTCTGTGAAAGAATAAGTGCTTACAAGACTCAATAAGATTGCACAAAGAAATATAACCAACAAATAGGCGGGAACAATTCTTCTGATTCTTTTGCTTAAATAACTTTTCAGGCTGGACGATCTTTCATAGCTTCTTGCGATGAGAAAACCGCTTATCACAAAGAAGCCAAAAACTGCGATTTCTATGGGACTATATTTTAAGATTTTAAGCTCATCGGAGGCGCTTAAAGTTCCCAGATGACCTAAAAATACAATAAAGGCAAGGAGAACACGGAGGAAATCAAAATTATTTTTCGTTATGTCACACATTTGTATTTGTTTTGTACAAAAATAGTTTTTTTCGAAGAATATATATGAATCTCAACCTTAATATTTTGCTAAAAACTATTATTATACTGCTCAAACAGCTTGATATTATTGAAAATATGCAAGTTTATAATAATTTCTTGCAAAAAATTATTAAATAATTCAAAAAAATTATAATTTTAGCCCTTGAAAAATTTGATACATGAAGAAATTAGCATTACTCTTTGCAGGTCTATCATTATTCGTAGCGACAGGATGTAATAACGACGACGATAATACAATAGAATATCCTATTGTAGGAACATGGCAACCCATAAAAAAAGTTGTTACCACTGTTGCGATAGGAGAAGATCCTGTTTCGGACGGAATTTCTTTTGATACCGACTGTCAGAAAACATCAAGATGGGTGTTTGTAGCAGGAGGTTCAGGAAAAAGAACGGATAACGGCGATGGGACGTCACCAGGAACATGCCAGCCGACTTTCGACAGAAACTTTACCTTTACGTATGACAAAGATAGTAAGGCTATTCAGATAAAATATCAGGGAATCGTTGAAGCAGACAAGGGAAGTGTTGTTACTCTTAATGACACAACTTTAAACATTAAAATTGAAGATACTTCAGACCCTACTGAATACCAATCTACAACTTATACTCTAAGAAGAATCCCTCAATAATAGAGAGCTTTTCCTCATTAAAAATTTAAGATCTCATCTCCGGATGGGATTTTTGTTTTGATATATTTAATTTTAAATTAAATTCTATTTCTATTAAAATCATTATTTTTGTGAATCTTGATTTTTTAGAGTTAAAAGAAATTTAATCTAAATATATCGAAGTCTAACATCTAATATCTAAATATAAAAAGTGTTTTACGATCATCAGCAGATAGAAAAAAAGTGGCAGAAATACTGGGAAGACAATCAAACCTATAAAACTTCCGACAGCACAGACAAACCTAAATTTTATGTTCTCGACATGTTTCCGTATCCATCGGGAGCCGGGCTTCACGTAGGGCATCCTCTGGGATATATTGCATCAGATATTTATGCA
The DNA here is from genome assembly GCF_039727685.1 of Chryseobacterium sp. POE27. Lineage (NCBI taxonomy): Bacteria > Pseudomonadati > Bacteroidota > Flavobacteriia > Flavobacteriales > Weeksellaceae > Chryseobacterium > Chryseobacterium sp. POE27. The sequence continues at coordinate 2,331,136 of NZ_CP152475.1, read as the reverse complement.
AGATACAAAAGACATCAGGGCTTCAATGTGCTTCATCCGGTAGGCTACGACAGCTTCGGGCTTCCTGCTGAGCAATATGCGATCCAGACAGGTCAGCATCCTGCCGTTACCACAGAGCAGAATATTACAAGATATGAAGAGCAGCTTAGAAAAATAGGTTTCTCTTTCGACTGGAGTCGTGAAGTAAGAACTTCTGATCCTTCTTATTATAAATGGACCCAATGGATTTTCATTGAATTGTTCCATTCGTGGTATAATAAAGATACAGACAAAGCGGAATCTATTTCCACTTTGATCAGGCATTTTGAAACGAAAGGCACAAAAGATTTAAATGCCAATCAAAATGACGAATTACATTTCACAGCAGAAGAATGGAAAGAAGCTTCTGAAATTGATAAAGAAGATATTCTTCTAAACTATCGATTGGCCTACAGAGCGGAAACTACCGTAAACTGGTGTCCTGCTTTGGGAACCGTATTGGCAAACGATGAGGTTAAGGACGGCAAATCCGAAAGAGGAGGTTTTCCTGTTTTTCAAAAGAAAATGATGCAGTGGAGCATGAGGATTTCCGCGTATTCAGAAAGATTACTTCAGGGATTAAAAACTCTTGACTGGCCGCAGCCATTGAAAGATTCCCAGGAATACTGGATCGGGAAATCTCAGGGCGCTCAGGTGAGTTTTGAAATCCTCACCCCAACCCTCTCCAAAGGAGAGGGAGCTGACAGCTTGGAAAATAAAAAACCGGGTTATTTGACAGGAGGTCAAAATTCTAAAGTCTTGTTACAGCATGCCAAAAATATGCGCCATGAAGCAACGGAGGGAGAAGATACGCTTTGGCAAATGCTTAGGAATAGAAAGCTCGAAAGTAAATTTAGAAGGCAACATTTAATAAAAGACTACATTGTTGATTTTGTTAGTCTTGAAAATAAATTGGTAATTGAAGTAGACGGAGGTTATCATTCTGAAAAAGAACAGGTTGAATACGATAATTTAAGAACGCAATATCTTAACTCCTTTGGCTATGACGTTTTGCGATTCTCTAATGAAGAAGTTCTTAATAATATAGAGGGTGTTTTAGAAGAAATAAAGCGAAAATTAGAAGAAAATAAACAACAATTTTCAGAATCTGAAAAGTCCCTCTCCTCGGGAGAGGGATTTAGGGAGAGGATTGAAGTTTTCACCACAAGACCTGATACGATTTTCGGAGCAACGTTCATGGTATTGGCACCGGAAAATCCTTTAGTGGAAACAATTACCACTCCGGAACAGAAAGCTGAGGTAGACAGTTACATCGAAGAAACCTCCAAAAAAACGGAGAGAGACCGTATGGCGGATGTGAAAAATGTTTCGGGAGCTTTTACGGGAAGTTATGCGATTAATCCGTTCAGCAATGAAAAAATGCCAGTCTATATTTCAGATTATGTGTTGATGGGATATGGAACAGGCGCTGTTATGGCCGTTCCTGCTCATGATGAACGTGACCACAGATTTGCAAAGAAATTTAATTTAGAAATAAAAAAGGTTGTAGAAACCGACGAAGATATCCAGGAAAAATCTTTTGATTCTAAAGATTCCGTTTGTGTAAACTCAGATTTTTTAAACGGTTTGAAATATGATGAAGCAAAAGCGCTGATTATTTCTGCGATCGAAAAAAGAGGAATTGGTCATGGAACGACCAATTACAGACAACGTGATGCGATTTTCTCCAGACAGAGATACTGGGGCGAGCCGGTTCCTATATATTATAAGGATGGAATGCCTTACACCTTGCCAACTTCGGCATTACCTCTGGAACTTCCTGAAGTTGAAAAATATTTACCTACAGAAGACGGAGATCCACCATTAGGAAATGCCAAGACTTTTGCCTGGGATGAAGTAAATCAAAAAGTAGTTGATACCAATTTGATTGATGAAAAAACAATTTTCCCTTTAGAATTATCCACGATGCCGGGCTGGGCGGGAAGTTCATGGTATTTCTTACGATACATGGATCCGCATGACGAGAATGTTTTTGTTAAAAAAGATCTGGCAGATTATTGGGGACAAGTTGACCTTTATATCGGAGGAAGCGAGCACGCGACAGGTCACTTATTGTATTCCCGTTTCTGGAATATGTTTTTAAAGGATAGAGGATATATCAGTCATAATGAACCTTTCCAGAAGTTGATCAACCAGGGGATGATTTTGGGGATGAGTGCTTTTGTTCATTTTGTCTTTTTCTCATTGATCGAAAAAGAAACTAAGGATGTAATTATTGATAGAAAAATAATTTTGATTCCTAAAAATACTTACCTGAAAGCAATTTCTGGGGATGAGAGTGAATTAATAAATATTTCCAAAAGTTACTTATCTATAGAACAAAATAGGGATTTAAATGAGGAGAAATTATTATTAATAACTCCTGTTCAAAAAGTTCCGGTAGATATATCTTTGTTAAAAGGAACTTCCGATGAATTAGATACAGAAGCTTTCAAATCATGGAGGCCGGACTATGCAGATGCAGAATTTATTTTGGAAGACGGAAAATACATCACCGATCGTGAAGTAGAAAAAATGTCCAAATCAAAATACAATGTCGTAAACCCAGACGATATCTGTAATGAATACGGAGCAGACGGATTGAGATTGTATGAAATGTTCCTCGGGCCACTGGAACAATCCAAGCCTTGGAATACACAAGGACTGAGCGGAGTTTATGGTTTCCTTAAAAAATTCTGGAATTTATATTTCAATGGCGAAGTTTTTGAAGTGTCAGATGAAGAGCCGACAAAAGCAGAATATAAAGTATTACATACCTTAATAAAGAAGGTCGTTTATGATATTGAAAATTTCTCTTTCAATACGTCTGTATCATCATTTATGATCGCGGTAAACGAATTGCAAAAAATAAAATGCAACAAACGCAATATTTTGGAACCATTGGCCGTTATCATTTCTCCTTATGCGCCACACATCTGTGAAGAGCTTTGGAGTCTGCTTGGTCATACAGCTTCTATTGAGTTTGAAAAGTTCCCGGTTCTGAACGAAGATTATCTGGTAGAGGACGAGATTGAATATCCTATCAGCATCAACGGAAAAACAAAACATAAGTTGGCATTATCGGCACAGCTTTCAGCAAAAGAAGTAGAAGATATGGTACTTCAGGACGAAAAAGTGCAGCATTTTCTGGAAGGTAAAACACCGAAAAAAATCATTGTGGTGCCTCACAGAATAGTGAACATAGTAATTTAAATAAAAATTAACATTGGCAAATTAAAAAAAATGGAGGCTTATATTTTTTAACTTTTTAACGTAAACGTTAAAATTAGGGATTATTGCCAAAAAAAGAGAAAATAATTATAATATCGAAATCGTATTAAAATTTCGTTGTCAAAAAAAACAGAAATGTTTATTTGAGACTCTTGCATTTTAATTAATTTTGCCTTTAATTTACAAACTGTAAAATTTTTAAAACAATATAATTTAGTTAAATATGGAAATGAATGTTTCAAAAAATGATGAGCAAGTAGTTGCTAGAAAGGCAGGAGGTCTTAACCCGGCTTTAATTATTCCTATTCTTTTCGTAATAGGAGTTTGTATTTATTTATTCGTTCTTGGTAACCCAGGAAACTTCAAAGACGCAGAAAAACTAGGAGGTGGGTCTGTTGCTTTCTCAAGTGTTGAAGGAAAAGACATTCACCCAGAATCGTTTTTGGGAATTATCTACAAAGGAGGGGTAATCGTACCTATCTTGATCACTTTCATGATCACGGTAATCGTTTTCTCTTTCGAAAGATATTTCGTTCTTAGCAAAGCTGCAGGAAAGGGAAACTTAGACAACTTCGTTGTACAGGTGAGAAGTTTGCTAAACCAAAACAAAATTGATGAGGCTTTAGAAGAGTGCGACAGACAACAAGGTTCTGTTGGTAACGTAGTAAAAGAAGGTCTTACTACTTACAAAGCTTTATCTCATGATACTACGCTTAACAAAGAGCAGAAAATGGTAGCGCTTAACAAAGCAATCGAAGAAGCGACTACTCTTGAAATGCCAATGCTTGAGAAAAACATGATGATCCTTTCTACTTTAGGTACTGTTGCAACGTTAGTAGCACTTTTAGGTACGGTAATCGGGATGATCAAGGCGTTCTTCGCATTAGGTTCAGGAGGTGGTACTCCGGATGCAGCTGCACTATCTACAGGTATTTCTGAAGCATTGATTAATACGGCTTTAGGTATCGGTACTTCAGCTATCGCTATCATCCTTTATAACTTCTTTACTTCTAAAATTGACGGATTAACTTATAAGATCGACGAGATCGCAATGAGTATCCAACAGTCTTTCGCTGAATTCAACTAAGAATTTTTTAGCAAAGAATTTGCAGTAAGTAAAAAGAAGTCTAATTAAAAATCATTAATAATAATGGCGAGAGTCAAACCAAAAAGACATGGAGTAGTGACGGATATGACGGCAATGTGTGACGTTGCATTCCTACTACTTACATTCTTTATCTTGACCACTCAGTTTAAAAAACCTGACGTGGAGCAGATCAAACCGCCATCTTCAATATCAGAGAAGTTACTTCCTGATGCAAGTTTGATGACTATCAACGCTACTCCGGACGGAAAGTTTTATTTCCAACCTGTAGAAAATGCATCAGAAAGATTACAGCTTTTAGACAATATGGGTAAAAAGTACGGTGTTACTTTTGACAATAATGAAAAAGCTGCATTCCAAAAAAGTACAGGCTATCGGCGTTCCTATGAACCAGCTGAAAAGCTATCTTGATTTGCCAGATGACGAGCAGAAGAATTTCAAGAGTCCTACAGGGATTCCTATGGATAGTACAAATAAGCAATTAGTAGACTGGGTAAAAGAAAGTCTTAACGTAAATCCTGAATACAAATTAGCGATTAAAGGAGACGTTACCACTGAATATCCGAAAGTTAAAAGCTTATTTGAAGGTTTAAGAGATATCGATTTTCTTAAATTTTGGTTGATTACATCACAAGAAGGTAAACCTAACGAATAATATCGATTAGAAATGGCAGAAGTACAAGTACAGGAAAAAGGCGCCAAAGGCGGCAAGGTACGTTCCAAGAAACAGAGTACCAGAGTCGATATGACTCCGATGGTGGACTTGGGTTTTCTATTGATTACCTTCTTTATGTTCACAACCACATTCTCTAAACCGAATGTAATGGATTTGGGTCTTCCGGCAAAACCGAAAGATGATACACAAAAACCACCTCCAACAGAAATTAAACTTTCTAACTCTATTTCTTTGTTATTAGGAAAAGACAATAAGATTTTCTGGCATCAACAGGATAATACATCCTTAACAGATCAGAATCTTAATGAAACTACTTTCGACAGAGAAGGAATCAGAAAAGTAATTGAGCAGGCAAAAGCAAATGCGGCTGATAAATCTAAGTTTACTGTAATTATCAAACCGACTGACGATGCTGTATATAAAAACTTTGTAGATATTCTTGATGAAATGGCCATCACTAAAAGCGAGCAGTACGGGGTTACTGATCTTAAGCCTTGGGAAAAAGCTATTTATGACAGAAAGGTTGGAAACTCTGGGGCTGCAGCAGCACCGGCTACAAAGTAAGTTAACCATAAAATTGTATATCTATGGCAAATGAAAATGTGTACGATCCGAATCTTACTTTAGATGAGATTGTATTTGAAAATAGAAACAAGGAATATGGTGCATACGATTTAAGACATCAGTACCCAAAACTTCTGACAAAATCTTTCATCGTTGGAACAGCATTATTCCTTATTGCGGCCCTGTCTCCTTTTATTTATCTTACTATTAAGAGATTAACAGAACCTCCTAAACAAGAAGTGAAGGCAGATTTGGTTGAAATTCTTCAGGAAGATAAAATTATTGAGCAACCGAAAGAAGAAGAACCACCGCCACCTCCACCTCCAAAAGAGGAAGAGAAAATTGAAATTATTCAGAACGTGGTTCCTGAGCCTGTAAAAGCTCCGAAAATTGAAACTCCACCACCGCCGATTTCTAAGCAGTTGGAAACAACTACAGGTCTTAATAATCAGGAAGGGGTGAAAGCTCCGGCTTATACGCCACCGCCACCGCCACCATCAACTGGTACAAGAACTTCTACAGCTGAAGTTAAGCCTCAGGTTAATGAAAACCAAGTGTACACTGAAGTAGAGCAGACAGCGGAATTCCCTGGAGGTATTAACGCTTTCAGAAATAAAGTATCAAGTAATTTTGACGGTTCTGCAATGAACGGAGATGAAGGTACGGTAAAAGCTGAAGTGACTTTCGTGGTTGAAAGAGATGGAAGTATAACTGATGTTAAAGCAAGTGGAGGAAATTCAGACTTCAATGCTGAAGCAATCAGAACAGTTAAGTCTATTAAAAATAAATGGACTCCTGCTAAAATCAACGGGCAATCTGTACGTTACAGATTCAGATTACCTCTGACGATGAATTTTGAGTGATAATTTATCTTTAAATAATAATTAAAAAAGAGAAGCATATGCTTCTCTTTTTATTTTTTTTGTATTTTTGTTATATGATGTTCAATTGGTTATCCCTTGTGACGGGATTGTTCTATATCGTTTTGGGAATTGTCGTGATTCTTTACAAATTCTTTTTCACAATTCTGGAACCGGGAGTTGCTTATGCATTAGGAGCTTTGCTTATCCTATACGGTATTTTCAGAATTTACAGAGCAATTTCAAAAATTAAAAATTCAGACAATGAAAAGTAGTATTAAAATCATAATGCTATTTTTTATTAGTATTATAGCTGTTAACTGTAAAAAGGAAGAGAAATCTCCATCTTATCACAAAGGAGAAATGACCATTCTTACCGATGAATCTTTTAAAAGTGTTACGGAAGCTTTAGCAGAAGGGTATATGATTAATTATCCCGATACCAAAATAAATGTTGTCACCAAAAAAGAAGACCTTGGCTTTCTTGATCTTTTGCATGATAAGGCAAGAATTATTGTAATGTCCAGAGATTTATCACCTGAAGAAGTTAAAACTTATGAAGAACAGGTAGATCTTAAGTTCTTGCCGGCAAGATTTGCTGCCGATGCGGTAGTTTTTGTTGTTCCGAAAGATTCTCCAAAAGAAAGCATTTCAATGGAAGAAATAACTCAGGGAATGCAGTCGGACGATAAAAAATTTATTTTTGACGGAGCCAACTCAAGTAATCTGAATTTTGTTGCTCAAAAACTTAAAAAACAGCCTAAAGATTTAAAATATTCTATTATTCCCGGTGACAAAAATATTATTGAGGAATTAAAAAAATATCCTGACAAAATTGGCGTTATAGGTCTTAATACTTTCAGTCGTCCTTACGATAAAGAATCTGAAAACTTAAGAAATATGGTGAAAATACTTCCCGTGGAAAACAAAGGAGTACAATATAATACAGATTTTGAAAATCTGCGCAAAATGAATTATCCGTTCACCAGAGTTTTGTATTTTTTAACAAATGAAGGGAACTTTAATATTGCCAACGGCTTTATCAGATATTCCTGTACCCAGCTGGGACAGATGATTGTTCAGAAAGAAGGTTTGCAGCCCTATAATCTGTACAGAAGAGAAGTGCAGATGCGTTAAAATATATTAAATTAACACTTTACCACAAAATAAATCATTATTTTGGTCTGAAAATTGTCTACAATATAAATCGAATTTAGATTAGAAAATAAAAAATGAGAGATATAATGAATATGAATGTAAAGAAGATTGCTTTTGGAGCAGCAGTGGTATTTTTTACCAATTTTGCGTTTGCGCAAACTGTACAGGATGGTATCAACAGTATGGACAGCGACAAATTTGCTCAGGCAAAAACTAATTTTACCAATATGATTGCATCGGCACCCACTGCCGAGAATTATTTCTACCTTGGAAATACATATTTAAAACAAGGTGAACCTGATTTTGCAGCGGCAACAGAAAATTTTAACAAAGGTCTTGCTGCAGATAAAAAAAGTTATTTAAACAAACTAGGCTTGGCTACAGTGAAGCTTGGAAAAGGAGATAAAAGTGCTGTTGCTGAAATTCAAAGCATTGTATCTGATTCAAGAGAGAAAGATGCTGAAGTATTATTCAGGGCTGCGGAAGCTTTAACATTATTTGAAAAAAACAATTCTCCTGATCTTGCGATCCAATTCCTGAATAAAGCAATTGAAAGAGCCTCAAGAAAAGAAGTTCCTGCACACTATTATTATACTTTAGGTGATGCGTACAGACTGAAAAGAATGCCGGGAGATGCTATGAGTGCTTATGACAAAGCTCTTCCATTAGCTAAAAATAAAGCATCTGTTTATACTAGAATCGGAACATTATGGATGGCGGCACAACAGTGGCAGCAGGCTAAAACAAGTATAGATAAAGCTATCACTACCGATCCTACTTATGCTCCTGCCTATAAAGCGTTGGCGGCTTATGATATCAGATATCAACAGAATGCTAAAGCAACACAAGATCTGATTAACTATACAAAATACGCAGATGAAGATCCATATACTCAGCTTGAAATTGCTAAACTTTATTTTACTAATGAAGATTATGCTAATTCTAAGCAGGTTTTAGATAAAATTTTTGATAAAATTAACGATCCGATCAAGTTTAAGCTAAGAGCTTATCAATTGTACGCTGATGGGAAATATCCGGAAGCAAAACAAAATATGGATAATTTTGTTTCACAGGCAGATAAATCGAGAGTACAACCTGCCGATCAGGGCTTACAAGGTCTTATTGCTGCCGGTTTAGCTAAAACAGAGACAGATCCTGCTAAGAAAACGGCATTGACTACAGAAGCACAGCAAAAGATTGCTATTGCCAAAGCTGCTAAAGATGAAACGTTGAAATGGGATATGGAATTGGCAAAAATCGCAGGAGGAGGAGCTTCTCAGGCAAGTGTTGATGCTGGTCCTACAAATCCTGTAATTGAAGGTTTAAAACAAAAAGTAGCAGCTAACGCTCAGGATACGGATTCTTTATTTAAATTGGCAACAGCTTATCAGGAAGCAAAAAACTGGAATGGAGCAATACAGACATGGCAGAAAATGAATACACTTCTTCCGGACTGGGCACCTGGTTACTATAGTTTAGGATATTCTTACCAGCAGGCAGGGAACAATGAAGCCGCTAAAATTGCTTACGAAAAATTCATTACAACCGTGAAACCTGCAGAACAGGAGGCAAACAAGCAAACTCTTGCTTATGCATATTTCGCAGTAGCATATATGAGCAAAGATTCTGATATGGCTAAGGCTAAAGATTATGTAGCTAAATCTGTACAGTTGGATCCTAATTATCAGGATGCAGTAAAACTGAATGCTGAAATCAATAAATAATTTAAACTTTAAATTATAGATATATAGCTTCCCATTCGTAATGTTTGGGAAGTTTTTCTTTTAATAGTATCTTTGAAGGTATGAAAACAGATATATTAGCTTTTGGGGCTCATCCCGACGATGTAGAGCTTGGTTGCGGAGGAACGATCATTAAAATGGTTGCTGAAGGAAAAATATGTGCTATTGTAGATCTTACAAAAGGAGAGCTTGGTACGAGAGGGACTGAAGAGACCAGAAAGGCAGAAGCTACAGATTCAGCAAAAATATTAGGTGTTATTGCCAGAGAAAATCTTGGAATGAAAGATGGTTTTCTGGAGAATACTGAAGAGTATCAGATGAGAATTGTAAAAATGATTCGTAAATACCGTCCGGAAATCGTTTTGGCCAATGCGATTGATGACCGGCATCCGGATCATGCAAAAGGAGCGAAATTAGTATCAGATGCGTGTTTTTTGGCAGGATTGAGAAAGATCGAAACTGTTTTGAACGGAGAGAATCAGGAAATATGGAGACCAAAGCATATTTTTCATTATATCCAGTGGAAAAACATCGAGCCTGAATTTGTAATTGATATTTCTGAGCATCTGGATAAAAAAATTGAAGCGTGTATGGCTTTTAAAACCCAGTTTTATGATCCCACTTCCAAAGAACCCGAAACACCAATTACCTCTAAAGACTTTTATCAGAGTTTAACCTACCGCGCTCAGGATTTAGGAAGGTTATCGGGAGTCACTTATGCTGAGGGATTTACGTCTGAGAAGCTGATTGCGATGAAAAATTTTGACGGAATTGTTTGGTAGTTAAAAAATCTTTCCTATATTTGCACTCACAAAACGGTGATTGTAGCTCAGTTGGTTAGAGCGTCGGATTGTGGTTCCGAAGGTCGTGGGTTCGAGACCCATCATTCACCCAAAATACTTATCCCGCTTATTTATTAAGCGGGATTTTTTATTCCTTATTTACTTCTGTAAATAATTAAGAGTTATAACTATTTTCAATTCGTATAATCTTAATTTGTTCTGAAATTTAGTACTTTAGCAATATCTTTTGTATATAATTTCTTTATTTTTGTAGTTTCAAATGGTTTTATAATGCCATTACCGGAAGGATCAGAGACATATTTATTGAAAATTAAAGTGTATTTTTTTTCTGTCCACGGTTTGTCAGGTACAAAATACCATTCCGTGTCATCCGATCCGGAGATAAATTTTCCTTGAATATTAATATCCGTATTGTAGATGTTGATAGAAATTCCGCCTAGAATAGTATAGAGATCCATAGGTTTATCAAAGGCTATTTTTAATTTTTCTTTACTGTTTCTCCGTGGAATACTCAGTTTGTTTTGTAACACTTTTGGACAGCTTGCTGTCGGCTCAACAATTTCAAATTCTTTTATAAAAGGTTTTACTTTTGAATTTTTATGTAATGGTTTTAATTTGTCGGTAATCTCCAAATGATATTTTTTCCCAACATAAAAAACGTCGCCTAAATTGTCATAATATTTAATCCCGCTTTTTACTCTTCCGGGATGGATCATAAGCATTAATATCCTATCGCTGATCCACCTGCTTTTGTTAAGCCAGACATGAGGTACGACTTCTTTATTTTCATTATATAAATTCACATATCTGAAAGCGGATTCATCCTCCAGCATCGGTTCTGAAAATTCAACGTAAAAAGTCAGTATATTCTTTGGAATTTTATTATTTCGGGGATATATTTCCCTTACTGCAATTTCTTTATTGATATTAAAATCAATGGGTTGAGTTTTGTATAAAACTTTTACCGTATCATTTTTATAATAAAAGTGAGCATTAAATGAAAGTCCATCTCCCAATTCAAACTGAGGCTCAAAGAAGATTGTATCTTCCGCTTTGGAATAAGTACCCAAGAGCGGTGTCTGAGATTCCTTTCCTTCCTGGATCATGAAAACCTTCAATAAGTCTGAGGGTTGTTTATCATTTTCGTGAGCAGGGAAAGCTTTAAATAAAGGCTTATTGGATCTTTTTACATCAACTTGTATTTCCTGTGAATAACTGAAATTATACGAAAAGATAAAAAAAAGCATAAACAGATGCTTTAGATTAACTGTTGTTTTTCCTTTCATAATTAAAATTTTATAGTAAAGAATAATGTGCGAACTTTTGATCCGCACATTTATTTAGAAGATTCTTTATTAGTTATTTTTTAATGAAAGATTTAGAATCCAGATCTATCCCTTTATTGCTGATTTTTAACAGATAATTTCCTGTCTGTAAATCTGAAATTGAGATTTTTTTGTTGTTTGAATCAATTGTCTGCTTTTTGATTAGCTTTCCATCGTAGCTGTAAACTGAGGCTTCTATATTTTTATAAAGCCTATCATCGTAGAAAATATGCAAAACATCGGATGCCGGATTTGGAGAGATCTCAAATTTTATATGTTTAGCATTTTGTTCTTCAACATTCAATGCTGCTGTACAAACAGTTAGCTTTCCTAATGTTTGATAATCTGATGATAATGTAAGAAGTTCACAAGGCGAGTAGTAGGCCATTGAAGAGAAACTGCCGGGGAAACTTGTCATTTCTTCTGTAGTAAGACCTGGATTGACGTTGCCACTATAATCTCTCAGCTCAACAGCATTGCTATTATAAGTATTATTGGTAAAAGGGGTTCCGTCAAGAAACTTTTTCCCTATTCTGTAAATTGTATTATAGCTCCAGTTATTATGCAAGTCTAATAGATATGCTTCGGTCCCGTTATTGATGGGTATTGTTTTCACGGAATAATCAAAAACAACATCAAATGATTCTCGTACCGTAAACAGACCTGTGTTATCGACTAATGAAGATACGGTTTCCGAAAAGCCCGGTGCACAGGTTGTTGTGCCACATAAGTACTCGGTATTATTAATTTTTATATAATTCAATTTTTCTAACGGAGCACTTGTATAATATGTATTCCCCAAATTTGATTTAAACATTGTGGTGGCTCTTTTCGTAATTGTCGCATTATGAGTAAATGGAGCTGATATATAGCCCAGCTCTCCTTTTAAAGTGCTGTGATTACTTGATACATAAAGTTTATTACCGCCCCATGCAATATCCTGAAAAGCGCAGTTCGCATTCGTGAAGTTTAACGTACAATAGGGCATTGTGTTAAAGTTCAGCGCTGTAATTGTATTCCCTGAATTTGTAAGCTTAACAAAATATGGCGTTGTATTTACCATAGCCATGATATAAACAGAATTTGTGATAGGATTTACTTCAATATTTTTAATAGAAGTAATAGTTTGTCCGATTGCGGCTTCTATTCTTGTTTTTACATTGTTAGAAGTGGTTGCGATAGTATTTGCTGCCTTGTCTGCGGGATTATTGTCATTGACGTCAACGGTGAATACTTTACCGGTAGCATTATTGGTAGCAACCAACGCAACACTGTTCCCGTCACTAATAAGTTTAAAATTTGTAATTGTTCCCGAAGTAATCATCGTTCCTGTTTGAGGAGATACCATTAGGGAATTTTGGGCAAAGCAGAATGCAGATGCCAGAATAAAAAGGAATAAATTTTTTTTCATGTATTTATATTTAAAAGGTTAAAATTATTTCATAGATAATCGTTTTTGGTTTATTTTGTTAATGGATTTCATATTATAAAGTTTGTGTTTTACTGTTTTTTGCTTACTTTAATAAGAATTATTTAATGATTAAATTATAATATTAAATAATTAATAACAATTTTACTTATTATTTTTCAATATTGTATAAGTGTAATAACTAAAAAATATGCATAGCATTGTATTTTTACGATTTAATAGCAAGTGAAAATGTTAAATTTCAGAAATAAAAAAAAGCATCTTTTTCCAGATGCTTGTGTTTTTAAATGTTTAGATATTTTAAACTTCTTCGTCAGAATCAATTGTGTATGATCTGCTTTTGAAGTCTTTATCATGCTTTTCTGATATTACATCCTCACCTTTTTCGTTAATGATGAAATCTGTGGATTCATTAAACATCTCCTGAAAACTTTTGAAATCTTCTTTATAAAGATAGATTTTGTGCTTCTCAAATGTTGCTTCTCCGTTCTCTCCGAAATTTTTTTTACTTTCCGTAATTGTAAGATAATAATCTCCTGCTTTCGTCTCGCGCACATCAAAGAAATAAGTTCTTCTCCCTGCTTTTAACACCTTAGTGAAAATTTCATTTTCATGGCGTTCCTTGTATTCACTCATTGTTAGATATTTTTTAATCTTGTTAGGAACAAATATAAAAGTTTTCTTTTAATCACAAAATTTTTTTTATGATTTATTTAACATTTGTGAACGAATGTGCTATGCGGTTACGGAATTGCTAATTTCTGTGAGGTTAATAATTTTATCTGCTCTTTGAGCGCTAGACTCTCTGTGTGTGATGATTATAGAAGTAGCGTTATGTGTTTTTTTCTCTATATTTTCCAGTATATTTTGTTCTGTTTCGGTATCTAATGCTGATAGCGAATCATCGAAAATAATAATATTAGGATCTTTAATTAATGCTCTTGCAATGCATATTCTTTGCTTCTGACCCCCCCGAAAGCATGACGCCACGTTCGCCCACCATTGTTTTATACTGCTCTTTAAAATCTACGATGTTTTTATCCACATCAGCGATTTTAGCATATTCAACAACTTTCTCATGGGTAGGATGATCAATGGCAAAACCAATATTATTTTCAATGGAATCTGAAAACAGATAGCTCTCCTGAGGAATATATCCGATGGAATTTCTGTAATTATCTAAATTGTGTTCCTTTAAATTTTTTCCGTCAATTAAAATTTCTCCTTCGGTAGGGTCAATCAATCTGCAGAGTAATAATGCGATGGTCGATTTTCCGCTTCCTGTTTTTCCCATGATCGCCAGAGATTCTCCTGCATTTACTTTAAAGCTAAGGTTTTCCAGTGCTTTAATGCCTGTATTTGGGTAAGTATAAGATACATTCTTGAACTCAATATCTCCTTTAATAGGATAATTTTCAAAATTTTTGTTAATGATTTCGGACTTCTTATCCATAAATTCATTAATTCTCTGCATCGATGCTTCCGCACGCTGATTCACTGAAGTTACCCATCCCACCATCGAAAAAGGAAATATGAGGGTATTGATATACATAAAGAAATCCGCAATTTTACCGATGCTTAATTCTCCCGCAATATATTTCTGACCGCCGACCCAGATGATAGCTACATTCAGAAGTCCGATGACAAAGAGAATGATGGTGAAAAAATAGGCTTCCGTCTTGGCCAGATCAAGAGCTTTATCCTGATAATCGGTAACTTTTACCCCATAATTTTTTTCAATGTACTTTTCACGGGCGAAAAATTTAACCACACGGATTCCGGAAAAACTATCCTGTACAAAAGTGGAAATCGCAGACTGGCTTTTCTGCATAATTTTCGACTTTTTATTAATAATAGAACTTACTTTATAGATAGCGTAAGATAAAATAGGTAAAGGAAGCAACGTCCATAAAGTCATGGAAGCGTCAGTCTTTATCATATAAATAGCCGTAATGATAACGAGTACCAGCAAATTGGCAACGTACATTACACCCGGTCCCAGATACATTCTTACCGCAACAACATCTTCACTCAGTCTGTTCATAAGATCACCAATCGTTGTCTGTTTGTAATCTGTTAAAGATAAATCCTGATAGTGTCTGTAGATTTTATTTTTCAATTCATATTCAATTCTTCTTGAAGCAACAATAATAGTCTGTCGCATCATAAAGGTGAAAAATCCGGTCAGCAATGAACATCCTACAATAATGGCAACATAGATCAGGACCTGTTTATTGAAGCCGAGATTACCGTTTTTCGTAAGTTCATCCACCGATTTTCCTACGAATTGTACCTTATATATATTGAAAAAATTACTGGCGATGATGAATAATACCCCCCAAAATAATAATATTTTGTGTTTCCAGAAGTAAGGGTTTAACGTTTTTAAAGCTTTCATAAAGTTTACAAATTTACAAAAATGTCATCACACTGCGAATTTCATAAAGTTTAAATTTCGTATCTTTGCACCCATAAAAAGCTCTTTGAATGTTAGGAAGACGACAAATCCGTGAAAAAGTAGTACAGACTGTGTATTCATATTACCAGAATCCTGTAAAGTTTGATGTGTTAGAGAAAAATATGTTTACCGGAATAGAGAAAATCTATCATCTCTACATCTATGAGTTAAACTTTTTGGTAGCTCTGAAAGAATTAGCCGAAAATCAGATTGAGATCGGTAAGAATAAGTTCATTAAAACTGATGCCAACATTAATCCTAACCAAAAATTCATCAATAATCAGATTTTAATAAAACTGGAGGAAAATCCTGAAAGACTTTTCTTTACAGGTCAGCACAAACAATTGAAATGGGATATGCATGATGATCTTTTGGTAAAAACTTTCCAGAGAATCACAGCCGGAAAACGATATCAGGACTTCATGAAAGAAGAAGGATATTCTTTTGCAGAAGATCAGAAATTCATCGGAAAATTGTTTTTAAGATATATCGCTGAAAATGAGGATTTTCAAGATTATCTGGGAGATAAAGAACTTTCATGGTATGATGATATTCACATTGCCAACTCCATGGTTCAGAAAACAATCGGTTTCCTGAAAGAAGATGAAGAAAGCAGAACTTTAATTAAAATGATTAAAGATGATGAAGACAAAACTTTCGCCATGAAACTCTTGAGAAATACATTAGACAGCTGGGAAAACAATGAAAAGAAGCTGGGGGAAAGACTGGAAAACTGGGATCTGGAGAGAGTTTCACTAATGGATAAAGTGATTTTATCAACGGCTATTTCAGAACTTGATAATTTTCCTTTTACACCTTCAAGAGTAATTATTAATGAATATATCGAGATTGCAAAAGTATTTGCTACAGACCGATCCAATATTTTCATTAATGGGATTTTAGATAAATACTGCAAAGATTTAAATAGAATATAAATATTTCAATATGAAAAAGACATTATCAATTATCGCTTTATCAGTGATTGGTTTTGGTTTGGTTTCTTGTAAAAAAGAAAATAAAGCAGAGGCGGTACCAGGTACAGAAACTTCTGTTAGTACAGATTCTACTGCAGCTCCTGCAACAGTTACCGGTGATTCTGCAATTGCACCGGTTTCAACAGAAACGGCTACTCCTGCTTCCAATCAGCCATTGACGACTATCGCTCTTTCCGAAAATAACTTCGATTTTGGAAAAATCAAAAAGGGTGATAAAGTAGAGCATGTATATGAAGTTACAAACACAGGTAAAAACCCTTTAGTAATTTCAGAAGTAAAACCAGGATGCGGATGTACAGCTCCGGATTTTACAAAAGAACCGATCATGCCGGGTAAAAAAGGAAAAATCACCTTACATTTCGACTCAACAAACTTTGACGGTAACGTAAGTAAATTTGCAGATGTTTTTGCAAACGTAGAAAAAACTCCTGTTAAATTAACATTCACTGCGAATATTCAACCATAATATCATGAATTTATTATCAATCTTTTTACAGGCACCTGCTCAGGGAGGAAACTCTTCCATGATGTTGATCATGATGGGGGCGATGTTTGTAGGGTTTTATTTCTTAATGATAAGACCACAAATGAGAAAGCAGAAGCAGGAAAAAAACTTCCAGGAAACCCTTAAAGTAGGAACAAGAGTAGTGCTTACTTCGGGTCTTCACGGAAGAATTGCCCAGGTTCAGGACGATGGTTTTATCATCGAAACTTTATCAGGGAAATTAAAATTTGAAAAAGCGGCTGTTTCGAGAGAATTTACAGAAGCGCGTTTTGGTGATAAAGCTAAAGCTGCAGAAAAAACGACAGAGAAAAAAGAAATCGAAACTGAGAAAAAATAATTTTCAGATTTAAAATATTCCGTTTCGGCGGGGTGAGCAAAGCTCACCCCGCCGAAACTTTTTTAGAAGGTATTTACGTATTAATGTCCAGAGACTTTGTCTTCCGTAAGAAGCTATTTATGCTTATTGGTGAGAAACATTCGTGAAATTAGTGTTTAAACAAATATCTTTGTCCCATGAATCAAAACACAAACAAAACCGTTCTCATTCTCGGTGCCAATTCAGACGTGGCTAAGCAATGTATTCTGCAATATGTACAAAAAGATTTCTCCGTTATTGCGGCTTCAAGAAATATACTTTCCTTAGATAATTTCGTTCAGGAAAATCATCTTGATGAAAAAGTTTCAGTTTTGAATTTTGATTCCGTTGAATTTGATTCTCATCAGAAATTCTATGATGAACTTCCCGTAAAACCTCATATTGTGGTGTATGCCGCAGGATTTTTAGTTGAAAATGAAAAAGCATTAACAGATTTCAAAGAAACGCAACAGATGATGATGGTCAATTATATGGGAGCAGTTTCTATTCTCAATATTATTTCATCAGATACAAGCAATAAAAATTTGGAAAGAATCATCGGATTATCATCACTTTCAGGCGTTCGGGGAAGGAAAAGTAATTTTGTGTATGGAAGTACAAAAGCCGCTTTTACCACGTACTTAGCGGGCTTACGGCAGGAGTTGGCTTCAAGAAATATCAAAGTCAATGCTTTAGTAATCGGTTATATAAGAACAAAAATCAATGAAGGTTTACAATTAAATGAATCCTTAATAATGGAACCGGATTACGTTGCAAACTTCATCGTAAATGCCGGAAACTCCTTTACCATTGTTCCGAACTTTAAATGGAAAATGATTTATTGGATTTTAAAAGTACTGCCGGAAAGTTTGGTTGCAAAGTTGCCGTAATTATTCACTTTTCACAACCACACTTGGAAAACCTAATTTTTTCATCAAATCTTTATAGTTTTCCATTAAAATGTTGCTACTGCCGTAATGAGAAATTTTTAACTGATTTTCACTGTCTTCAACAGAAAAAGAATTTCCACTATTACCAAACTCATTATCCATGAAAGTATAATGCAATAAATTATTAATGTAATTCATCAAACCAACTTTCTGAGAAGCTGATAAAACAATATTCTTTTTTATTTCTTCATTTTGTACAATTGATCCTTTATTATCCCTAACACCACAATCGACATTGTATTTAGTGTAAATCAATTTAGTTTGTTTGTTTTCAGAATAAATTTCAATGATCTCATCATGACCACCCCATTCTCCACAATCAGCAAATTTGGATTTTATAAATAAGGTATCTTTATAACTTAAGATGTTGTCAAAAGAATAATTTACATTTGAGTTTTTAGAGCAACTTGAAATAAGAATTAAAAATAAAAATGCAAAATAGTTTTTCACGGTATAATTTTTATCTAAAATAACCAATTACTCCAAGTCCTGCAACCTCTCCAAAGCCTTCATCATATCAATTCCTTTTCCTAGAATCGGCTTAAATAAATCCCCTTTCTCTTTTATCCTTTGCAATGCATTGTGAATATTAAAATCGGTAGGCTTCAGTCCCTTTTTCAATTCATTCCATTCCAGAGGCATGGAAACGGAAGCACCTTGTTTTGGACGCAAGCTGTAGGCACTCGCTAATGTCTGTCCTGTTCTGTTCTGAAGATA
Organism: Chryseobacterium sp. POE27; assembly: GCF_039727685.1. Lineage (NCBI taxonomy): Bacteria > Pseudomonadati > Bacteroidota > Flavobacteriia > Flavobacteriales > Weeksellaceae > Chryseobacterium > Chryseobacterium sp. POE27. The sequence continues at coordinate 2,312,245 of NZ_CP152475.1, read as the reverse complement.
ATCAAGGTAAATTTTATTGTCATCTCTCTTTTGAAGACTTCTTTCCAACGTAGTAATTTCCGGAAGTTTATCGTGAACCTGCTTCATCAGAATATGCGCAAAATCTTTCACCTGGTCAAAATCATACTTTCCACCCATCGGGATGTAAATATGAATTCCCGTACTGCCGGAAGTTTTACAATAGCCTTCTGTTTTAATGGATTCTAAAACCTCATGCACCTGAAGCGCGGTTTGGATCACATCATCAAAAGTATTTTTCTTCGACGGATCCAGGTCCAGCACCATAAAATTGGGGTGATCAAGATCGGGTAGGGAAGAGTTCCATGGATTCATGTCTATGCAGCCTAAATTATTAAGATAAGCAAGCGTAGCTTTGTCATTACAATATATGTAGTCGATGTATTTATCGTTCGATTCAGAGTAGACCTGGGTTGTTTTTACCCAGTCCGGGATATTGTCGCTGGCATCTTTTTGGTAAAAGTTCTGTTCTTCAATACCATTTGGAAAACGGTTCAGAGAAAGCGGACGATTTTTCAAATGAGGTAAAATATAGTCAGCCACCGACTGATAATAATCAATCACATCACCTTTGGTTACATCATCCTTGGGAAAATATACTTTATCCTGATTGGTCAGTTTCACTTTATGTCTGTTCAGTGTTACTTCTTTATCGGTTTCAGAAAGTTTTGTTTTTTTAGGAGTTGTAGATGCTTTCATATCTTTTGTATTTTCGTTTACTTCATCTATTTCACCGGCAGAATTCTTTACTTCCTCCGGCTCTTTATCTTCACGGATGGCCACAAAAACCGGATGCCTAAAGATACCGTCTTTTGTGATTTCAGAATACTTAATCTCGCATACCAGTTCAGGTTTTGTCCATGTTACGGGCATGTTGGTTTTAGGTTTGTTCTCAAAAGGAGAGCTTTTTACAATTATTTTCTTTAATCTTTCATGAAGTTCTTTAATCGATTCACGATTAAAACCTGTTCCCGTATGTCCGGAGTAGGTAAGCTTTCCATCGATGTATTTTCCCAAAATCAGCGCGCCGAAACCTTCCCTTGATCCGCGTGGTTCTGTAAATCCGCAGATGATCGCTTCTTCAGTATTTGTGAATTTTATTTTAAGCCAATCGGAAGTTCTGTGATTTTCGATATACAGACTATCTGCTTTTTTGGCGATCATTCCTTCCAGCTGCATCTTTTTCATCTGCTTAAAGAACGCAATTCCTTTTTCCTGGATGTGATCACAATATTTGATAACATCGGTTTCTATTAAAGCTTCTTTGAGAAGTTCTTTTCTCTGAATCAACGGCAGCTCTTTCGTAGAATGTCCGTTTAGCCAAAGAATATCAAAAACCTGATAGACGAGGGCGAGGTCAGGATTATCACCGATTTGCTGCAGCAGCTGAAAATTGGGTCTGCCATTTTCATCGTAGGCAACGATCTCGCCATCCAGGATCATTTTGTGTTTCTGATGACTGAAATCCTGTGATACTTTTTTTAAATTTGGATAAAAAGGAAATCCCGTTCCGGGAATAGAATAACGGTTCTTCCCTGAGATCAGCAACAGCACGGTAGCCGTCCCATTTGATTTCAAAAACCCAGTCTTCATCGTCAAAAGCTTCACCATGGGGTTTTGCTAGCATAGGCTTGATGAAATGTTCTAATTTTTTCTCATCAACTAAATCATTAAATCTTTGAAACCGTGGTTTTGTATTATCGTTTACTTCTTTTTTTCCGGCGACTTTTGGGCTTTTTTTTCCTCTAAAAATTTTGTGACCAAAGAATTCTTAGCTGTGTTCTCTTCAGCGTCGTAATCACTTTCTGCGAAATCATCTTTATGTTTAATCAGCAACCATGAATTTTCTTCCGTATTTTTCATTTTAACCAAAGCAAATTCGCCTTTCAGTTTTTTTCCGTGGAGGATAAACTTTAAAGAGCCTGCATGAAGTTCTTTCAGCAGTTCTTTCTCATCAGAAAGCTTTGAATTTTGATCCAAAGGCTCATACGTTCCGCTGTCCCAGATTTCTACCTGTCCGGCACCGTAATTTCCTTCCGGAATATTTCCCTCAAAGTCTTTATAGTCGTAAGGATGATCTTCCACCATCATCGCGAGGCGTTTATCTTTCGGATCCAAAGATGGTCCCTTTGGTACGGCCCAGCTTTTCAGTACGCCATCCATCTCCAGCCTGAAATCATAATGCAGTCGCGATGCAGCATGGCGCTGAATCACAAAAATCAGCTTGTCTTTGCTCTTTTTGCTTTTTCCTTCAGGCTCGGTCGTTTCGTCAAACTTTCTCTTTGCATTGTAATCTTTTAAAGCCATTATGATGCGTTTTTAGATTTGGGACTTTGTAAACTGGCTTTCAGCTGCGCCATCAGGTCAATCACTTTACCTTCCTTAGCCGGTTCAGCTTTTTTAGCTTTAATATTTTTTCCTTTGGCTTTCTGTTTAATAATCTTCATTAAAGATTCAGAATAGGTATCTTTATACATTTCCGGATCAAATTCCTGGGAAAGCTGCTCAATCAGGTTGATAGCCATTTTAAGCTCGGCAGGCTTGGGTGGTTTTTTAGCAGGAATCTTCAGGTCGCTGTAATCTCTTATTTCCTGGGCAAATCTCAGGCGGTTCAGCACAAGAACCTCATCGTTGTAGGGACGGATCATCCCGATTGCCTCGCTTTCACGAAGTACAAATGTTCCTACGCCTACCATTTCTGTTTTGGCTAAAGCTTTCAGGAGAAGCCGGTACGCATTTTCCCCGTTCTTCTGCGGTTCGAGATAATAAGGATTTTCAAAGTAAACGGAATCAACTTCAGACTCCTTCACAAACTGGTCAATTGAAAGTATTTTTGATTTTTCCGGGCTTGCTGCCTCATAATCTTCTTCATCAAGAATGATGTACTTATCGTCCATGAGATAACCTTTTACAATGTTTTCCCATTTTACTTCTTTCCCTGTATTTTCATTTACCCTTTTAAACCGGATGTTTGAAAAATCAGATTTATCCAGCATATCCAGATCCAGCTTGGTGGTTTCTGTTGCCGAATAAATTTTTACGGGGATATTCACTAAGCCAAAGCCTATGGCGCCATTCCAGATTGCTTTCATTGTAATTTGATTTAACAAAAATCTACAATGATTGTGCCGTGCAGAATACTTGTGAAGGATTGTGGTATATGTTAATGATTTCGTAGGCAGTATTTTGTCTTAGACACATTTGCCATCATCCATTAATTCACCTTAGTCTTACCGCTTTATTCATTTATATTGCATAATTCTTTTTTTAATCCCATGCAAAGTCGCATTTACTTTGGAAAATTGATTTTAACCCACTGCAAAGAGTCATTTTCCTAATGTAAATTCATTTTAACCATATGTAAAACAATATTTATCTTTAAGAATCAGCTTTTACCTACTGCAAAGAGCCATTTTCCTGATGTAAATTCATTTTAATCATATGCAAAGCGATATTTATCTTCTATAATCAGCTTTTACCTATTGCAAAACATTATTTATCTTGTGTAAATCCATTTTAACCATATGTAAAGCATTATTTACCTTTAATAATTGATTTTAACCTACTGCAAACACTATTTACTACATCTGTAGTCATTTTACAAATCTAAAGGAGTGTTTTTTCGTAGTAAAGCGGAGAAAACATGTATCGAGAATAGATTTATTTTCGAAATTAACAAACTTCTCGATACGATTTTTTTCAAATCTAATCGAAGGGATGAAATAACTCGAATAAACTAAAGGTGCTTCTTACTGAGAAATATTTTATCTTTTTGAATTAAAGATGAATCTAAAATATTTTCTATATTTGTTCTACTAAAACAAATGCAAATGTATGTAAAACAAGAAGAGTGCCTTCCATTGGCGAAGGACTTATACCAAAGTTTCCAAAGAGATTTCAACGATTTCATGGCCGAAGATCACAACTATACTCAGGCTTACAAAGATCTTTTCAGCGCAAAAATAGACGAAGTTGAACAGCAGGAGTTTAATAATTCTGTGTTGACTCGGCAAAAGCAGGCTACCCGGGAATTGTATCTCTTGGGAGATCAAATCAGGCTTCCGCTTAAAAAGCTCAATGTAAGAATAAAAAGAGCAAAGTTACCCACCGATCTGGCAACAGATATCTCATTAGACATCCGCAACCGGAATTTTGAGGGTGTGGCCGATAAACTCCAAAGGCTCATCCAAATTTTATCAGACAATGCAGAGAAAATGCAGACTGCGGGAATGAAAGATGATACGATTGTTTTGCTTAAACAAGCACGGGTAGAGATTGCGCAGAAGGCAGACGAGCAAACACAAATGATGAAGGAAGTATCAGGGAAATCCGACGAAACCCGTCATTTGTACAAAGAACTTGAAGCTTTTATAAGACACATCTGTGAAGACGGAAAATTAATATATGAACGTACCCGGAAGGCAGATGAATACACCATCAAAAAAATGATCGGCCGTCTGCATAAAAAAGGAGGGAAAGGTAACGATGAAAATGTGGAATCACAAAAATAGGTAATGATGATTGCGAAAATTGAAGAAATCAGTGATCTGGAAGAATTCGGAATAGACCTTATAAGATTCCAGATTTATGTAAGAAAACCAGATGGAGCAGATGTTAGTGTACCTATGACCGTTTATATGTGGGAAATCAGAAAGTTTATAAACATCCATGACCATGAAGCTGCAGCCTATGTGAATAAAATAAGTGAAGGCCTTCGTTGCCAAGGTGCAAAAGACGGGAAAATTCTGAAAGTGCTTCATGAAGATTGTTTTCCTATCTATTCTTATGTGGAGAAGTATGTGAAAAGTCTTCCCCGGGAAAAAATCAACAAGCATATTACCTGGGCCGAAAACAGAGAAACCGTTTCTGCCGAAAATTATGCAAAAAAAGTTTGACCAACTCCGTGAGTTTAACATACCAGCCTCTAATCAGAAATTTGCCTATTTGCCAAAGCTTTGGATGAGGTTGTGCGGGAAGAAGTGAAAGGGTTTTAGCCTGATAAAAAAACAGGAATAAATAATAAAGGCGGAGAAAATTTCTCCGCCTTTGTTTATGCTTTTAAATTTAGTTTAAGTTCAAGCTCATCCAGCTGTTCATCTGCAATGGCAGCCGGCGCATCAATCATTACATCTCGTCCGGAATTATTTTTCGGGAATGCGATATAATCTCTGATCACTTCATTTCCGTCGAGAATTGCAACCAGACGGTCAAACCCGAACGCTAAACCTCCGTGTGGCGGAGCACCGTATTTAAAGGCGTTCATTAAGAAACCAAACTGCGCTTCAGCTTCTTCTTTGGTGAAGCCTAACAGATCAAACATTTTAGACTGAAGATCTCTATCAAAAATTCTGATGGAACCTCCACCGATTTCGTTTCCGTTCAGTACCATATCGTAGGCGTTGGCTCTTGCTTTCCCCGGATCTGTTTCCAGTAAATGAATATCTTCAGGTTTCGGAGAGGTGAAAGGGTGGTGCATCGCGTGGTAACGGCCGCTTTCTTCATCAAATTCCAGTAATGGGAAATCAACTACCCAAAGTGGGGCGAATTCATTTCCTTTTCTTAACCCCAAACGGTTACCAAGCTCCATTCTCAAAGCGGAAAGCTGAGTTCTCACCTTATTTTCGTTTCCTGGAAGGATCAACATTAAGTCTCCTTCTTTAGCCCCGAACTTTTCGATGATTTTGGCTAAATCTTCTTCATTATAAAACTTGTTCACCGAAGAAGTCTTCACACTATCATTCTGGAATTTCACCCACACCATTCCTGAAGCGCCGATCTGTGGCCTTTTTACCCACTCAACAAGCTCATCGATTTGCTTTCTTGTATAATCTGCACAGCCTTCTACATTAATTCCGACAACAAGCTCTGCATCATCAAATATTTTGAAATCTTTTCCTTTAACCAATTCGTTCAGTTCCACGAATTCCATTCCGAAACGGATATCCGGTTTGTCATTTCCGTATTTCTGCATCGCATCGGCGAAAGTCATTCTCGGGAAATCTCCGAATTCCTGGCCGGTAATGTCTTTCAGTAAAGTTTTGGTCATTCCTTCAAAAACGTTCATTACATCTTCCTGCTCTACAAAAGCCATTTCACAATCGATCTGTGTAAATTCCGGCTGTCTGTCGGCTCTTAAATCTTCATCACGGAAACATTTTACGATTTGGAAATATTTGTCCATTCCACCCACCATCAACAATTGTTTGAACGTCTGTGGAGATTGTGGCAACGCATAAAACTGTCCCGGGTTCATTCTGCTTGGCACCACAAAATCCCTGGCGCCTTCCGGAGTAGATTTAATCAAAACCGGCGTTTCCACTTCGATGAATCCGTTGTCCGAAAGATAGTTTCTTACTTTCTGCGCCATGTTGTGACGGAAGATCAGCTTATCTTTTACCGGGTTTCTTCTGATATCAAGATAACGGTATTTCATTCTTAATTCTTCACCGCCATCCGTTTCATCTTCAATCGTGAAAGGCGGAAGCTGGGATTCATTCAGAACTGTTAGCTTCTCAACAAGAATTTCAATTTCTCCGGTTGGAATATTAGGATTTTTGCTTACTCTTTCAATGACTTTTCCGGTCACCTGAATCACAAATTCACGACCCAGTTTTTTTGCATTTTCCATCAGTTCTGCGCTAGAACGCTCCTGATCGAAAACCAATTGTGTAATTCCGTAACGATCCCGAAGATCTATCCAAATCATAAATCCTTTATCACGGATGGTCTGTACCCATCCTGAAAGGGTTACTTCTTCATTAAGATTTTTGAGAGACAATTCTCCGTTGGTGTGCGATCGAAACATTGTTTTTAGATGTTAGATATTAGACTTTAGAAATTAGACTTTTATACGTCTGATTTTTCGTTGGCAAAGATAAGGTTTTTAGAGGTTTTTAAAACAAAAAAAAACTTCCCGAAGGAAGTTTAAACTATTTATTTCTAAAAAAATTAAAGAACTGATACCATTGCAGACTGTTTGCTTTTAGCAGCATAGTCTTTTGCCGTCTTACCTTTGTTGTCCTTTATATCCTTTTTTGCTCCGAATTTCATTAAGATTTTTGCTGCATCCATGTTTCCGGATGTTGCTGCGTACATCAAAGGCGTTACATCGCTGCAGGATTTATTTACGTCAACCTTATTTACCAGATAATTGAATGTGTTCTTTTTTATTTTCTTTTACACTTAAAGAAAGCAGATTTGTTTTTGTGCCGTTTACGGTATAACATTTTGAAAAATCTTCCTGATTGAAAACTTTCTGAAAACTTTCCGGATTATCTGTCGTAAAAGCTTTCAATTGTTCTGCGGATAATTCCTGTGCAAATAACCCGTTTGCAAAAATAGAAAGCCCGAATAGTAATGTTGCTGTAATTATTTTTTTCATAAAACTTGATTTATTTAAATAATATACAAAGCTAAATAATTTTTTTGATCAATGTTGCTAATTATTAATCCAATTCATTGCTTTTTCCAAACTTCTTTCCTGCTATATTTAATTGGGCTAGTAGTGTTTTATAATAATTTTAACAGCTGAACTTTTGATTTTAAGAGAGTATTTTCTAATTTCGTACGACAACTAAATTATATTACTATGGGAAAAGGAGACAAAAAATCCAGAAGAGGCAAGATCAACAATGGAAGTTATGGTAAAAGAAGGCCAAGAAAATCTTCAAAATCAGTTGCTGCTTCAGAAGAGAAATCAAAAAGTTAAAATAAAACAGGCTGTCCAAACTTTTCGGACAGCCTGTTTTTTTGTTTGTTAAAGCTTTTTAATTTGTTCTTCAGTATATCCTTTACTTTTTAATAGTTCTATGTATTCTAAGGCGCTGTAGGTCATCCAGTTTACCGGCTCAGGTGCTTTTTTCTTTTCAATAGTAAATTCCAGAATTCCGGAATTGTTGTTCATCCATGGAAGCATATAGTAATTTAACCCGCCTTTATAGCTTTTAAAATCATGAAACTGTTTTCCTTTGTCTGTATTATAAGCGATCTTAAAGGCTGAAAAGTAAAATGCGGGAATCAGTAAACACACCCAGGACATATTTTTTAAATAAGGCTTTTTAATAGCGGATATTCCATAACCAATGGATAAAGCGAAAATAATATTAAACGGAATAAAAAATACATAATTATCCGAAACAGCATAGAACGTTGCGAAGCCATATACAAATAATGAAGCTGCAAAGAATACAAAAAACATTTTTCGTTCAGATTTGTATAAAGCAATGATACCAACGATGCCAAATACAATAAACAGGTTAAAATTATAAAGCAAGTACACCACCGATTTTACCAAATCCTGAGCATATTGTGTGGCAGACTTTTTAAATGAATCCTGAACCCAGGTTCCCTGATCGGAACTGTATGGGGAATTGAGAGGTAATCCCTGAGATACGTTTAAAATAAATAAGGAAAGGAATAATATTGTAAAAATTAACAGAGAAGAATAAGCATATTTTTTTTCCGACCTGAAATAGAAAATAAAAAGTAGGAAAGCAGGAACAAGCATGATATTTTGAATATGTATCCATAAACTGATTCCTAAAAAAACACTTCCCCAGGCAATGTATTGTTTCTTACCATCTATGAATGATTTAATGATACAATAGAAAAATAGGCTTATCCATAGAGAATTATAGGTGTAGACTTCCACTATTTCAGCATTTCTCCAAAATGAAAAACTAAAACCAAATACAAAGGCTGAGGTTATTGAGATCCATTCTGTCTTCGTTATGGTTTTCACTGTTGCATAAATCACGGAAACCGTTGCAGCAGCAGATATAATGACTAAAAGCCGGCTGGCTTCTATTGCGCTAACACCAAATATATTTTTGATCAGTATGGCAGTGTTTATATAAAGAAAATGACTGGTCGCTGTAGCAACCGACATAAATTCGCCCTTTTCTACTAAAAAAACAAATCCTACACAATCTGCAAAAGGAATTTTCGTAAAACTTCCGGCATAATAAATTAAGAAAAACAGTAAGAATAAAATAAAAGGATAGTAAATTTTTCTTGACATTCATTAATTCTTTAAAATAGGAACATTGGAGCAGGCTTCCCCAAACATGAGAGACTTTACAACAGGTTTCAGCTGCTCTACCAATTCTATGTATGCATTTTCCGGAATTTCTTTATCGGAACAGCCTTTTACCAGAACTCTTTTTCCGCGCATTCCGTCAAAATCATGACTTTTGATAGCATTGTGCATCAGAATTACTTCAAGATCTTCGCGGTCACCGTAGACTATTTTTTTGGTAACATCAGTTAGCTTAGCTGTAATTAAAAAATAAGCCCAAAGCGGAACAATTGCATCTGCAGAATTGTAGATGTAGACATAAGCATCACGATATTCTTCTACGTTAATATTCTCAACTTTTTCACGGAAATCTTTTTCCTTTAGAATCATTTCCATGAAGAGAAAATCTTTCAGGTCAATACCTTTTCGTAGCCCTTTAGGAACGAGGTCGGTGAGATCAAAATTGATGAGGCCGCTTTCCGCAACTTTATTTCGGATTTCAAATTCTTCTGACATTTTTTATCATTATCTTTGAACAAATTTACAAATTAAGACGGTAAAACATCTTATTTTGTTCTCTATTCGTGTCATAGAAACCTCCCATAACTTCGCTTTTCAACCAAGAGAATTTAAAAAGAGGTACTAATGGCCATTAAAAAAATAAAAGATTTCAGCAAAAATGAAGTATTATATTATAGCTGGAGAGGCATCCGGAGATTTACACGGAAGTAATTTAATGAAAGCTTTAAAACAGAAAGATCCTGCTGCCGATTTCAGGTTTTGGGGAGGCGATCTGATGGCTAAGCAAGGCGGAAAAATAGTAAAGCATTACCGGGATCTTGCGTTCATGGGTTTTCTGGAAGTGGCTATGAACCTGCGTACAATTCTGAATAATATTAAATTCTGTAAAGACGATATTAAAAATAACAGGCCGGATGTTCTTATTTTAGTTGATTATCCGGGATTTAATTTAAGAATTGCAAAATTTGCAAAAGAACTGGGTATTAAAGTGGTGTATTACATTTCTCCACAACTTTGGGCCTGGAAAGAAGGAAGAGTGGAGATTATCAAAAAATATGTGGATGAAATGATGGTGATTCTTCCTTTTGAAGAAGATTTTTATAAAAAGCACGGTGTTCACTCGCATTTCGTAGGTCATCCGTTGTTGGATGCCATTTCAACATTGGAAGATATTAATGTCGAAACATTCAAAACAGAAAACGGATTAAATGAAAAGGAAATCATTGCACTGTTGCCGGGATCAAGAAAGCAGGAAGTGGAAAAAATGCTTCAGATGATGCTTTCCGTAAGACCTTACTTTGAAGATTATCAGTTTGTTATTGCCGGCGCGCCAAGTTTAACAAAAGACTTCTATGAAACCTATGTTGATGATAATGTGCATTTTGTATCCAATAAAACGTATGATCTGTTGAGGTGCTCAAAAGCAGCTTTGGTAACCTCCGGAACGGCAACTTTAGAAACAGCTTTATTGAATGTGCCGGAGGTTGTTTGTTACCGTGGAAGTAAAATTTCGTACGCCATCGCCAAAAGGCTGGTTAAAAACATCAAATACATTTCCCTGGTTAATCTGATTATGAATCGTGAGGTTGTAAAAGAACTGATTCAGAATGATTTAAATACAAATAACCTTGTAGCAGAACTGAAAAAAATATTGGAAACCGAAAAAAGATTTGAAGTTTTCAGAGATTATGAACTGCTGAGAGAAAAGCTTGGAGGCAAAGGCGCCAGTGAAAATGCAGCCGAAGTTATTATAAAGCTTTAAAATTTAAATGGAATTATAGCAATCGTAGAAAATTTTTCTGCGATTTTTCTTTTATATAACGAATGGAGGTGGTTTTGTAAATTTTTGAAATATTTGTGTGGAATTTTCATATCAAATAAATATTTTTGGAAAAACACAAATTTTTGAACAGGCAGCCACTTCTTATTCTCGTTATCTGTTTTATCCTCGGGATTTTCTTCCAGGATCAGTTTTCTCTGGATGAAAATTATATTTATTTGATTGTAGTTTTTTGCTTAATTATTTTAATTTCAACATTTTTCAGGAACTATTTCTTATATAGAATCACGCCTTATTTGCTGGGAATTATGTTCTTCGGGATGGGAGTTGTTCTTCATTTCTTTAATTCTTCCCAACACTACATTCAGGTTTCAGGAAATAAAACAATTGTTTTTAAAATTTCCAAAAAGCTGAATTCCAATGAAAAGAACAGGAAATATGAAGCTTTAGCGCAAACGGATAATGAAAAATTTAATGCAGTTTTGTATATTCCAAAAAAGTGAGAATGAATTGGATTTTAATCATTACTATAAAACGCAGGCTTATATCTTTAAGCCAAAAGCTCCACAATATGATTTTCAATTTGATTATGCAAAATACCTGAAGCGTAAAGATATTGAATATCAATCTTATGTCAATGATAAAATTTCTCATGCTGAAAGAAAAGATGTAAGCTTAAACGAAAAATTTTCCCAGAAAAGGTTAGAAATTCTTCAGAATATCGATAAAACTAATATGTCTTCAAGATCAAAAGAGTTTTTAAAAGGAATTATTCTTGCAGACCGAACGGAAATTGATGCACAAACAGTTCAGGATTTCAACAGGTCCGGACTGGTGCACTTTCTGGCAATTTCAGGGACTCATATTGTTGTGATTTTCGGGTTGTTTTACTTTTTGCTAATTAAAATTTTACCCCTGAAACATAGGAAATATGCTATTATTTCCAGCTTGATTTTAATCTGGCTCTTTACGGTTTTTATAGGCTTTGGAAGTTCAGTAGTACGTTCCAGCCTTATGCTGAGTATTTATTTTATATTTATTCTGCTTCAAAGAAAACCTGATCTTCTGCATGCCCTGGCTTTGTCTGCTTTCATTATTTTAGTTTTCGATACACAGCAGCTTTTTGATGTAGGATTTCAGTTAAGCTTTCTCGCTGTTTTAGGAATTTTTTGGTTGAACCAACCGATCCTGAGCCACTTTCCGAAACAGGACAATCGGGTGAAAAAAATAATTTTCAATACGGTTTCCATTTCCATTTCTGCGCAATTAGCCACATTGCCATTGGTTTTATATTATTTTCATCAGTTTTCATTTATTTCCATTATTGCAAATTTTTTCATCGTTCCGTTTTCGGAAATTATTATTGTATTTTCATTTGTAATGACCGCATTAATCGCTTTTCATCTGGATATTGGATTTATCAATATAGCGTACGATTTTATCATTCAGTTATTGTTAGATATCATTCATTGGTTTGCAGATTTTGATACGCTCTTCTTTGAAAATATTCCCATGAATTTCATGGAGGCCATTATGCTTTATGTAATTTTTTATCTGTTGAGGTTTGTTGTTTTAAAATTTAATATTAAAAATATCTCAGGGGTAATCATTGCTGTTTCAACATTTTTAATTCTGAGGACAGGTTTTGATTATTATGAAAGCTGCAGGTCAGAAGTTTTGATTCATATTTTTTCTAAAAATAAATTGTTCTCCGTTAAGAAGAATACATCAGTTTGTTTCTGGATCGATAAACATTCAGATAAACAGAAGGTTATAAATTTTATTATTAATCCTTACTGTGCTTCAAGAAGATTAAAAAGTTTTGAAATCAGAGTTCTGCCGGATTCGGTTCAAAAAGTGGTTTACCGGGATAAGATTTTTAAGATGAATTAATTGTTACATTTTTATGTTTTTCCTTTATTTATAATATTTTAAAGCTTATTTAGAAAGATTACAAACTGGCTATATGTGAGATTTCTCACTTTTTTGTTGTAGTTAACATTTCTTAATTTTGTGGAAAATCAAATTTAAACTTATATGGCAGGTTTAACGAGTTCTACGATAGGTAGAAAATATGCTATGGCATTGTCGGCTATCTTTTTGCTGATATTTCTGGTGATGCACCTTACTGTAAACCTTTTGTCGGTTTTTGGTGAGGATGCGTACAACAATGCTTCGCAGTTTATGGGGTATAATCCTCTTATTCAATTTGTAATGCAGCCGGTTCTGATATTCGCTGTAGTTTTCCATTTTGTGATGGGATTTGTTTTAGAAATTAAAAATCAAAAAGCACGTCCTGTTAAATACGAGTCAAATAATCCTTCTCACAATTCAACCTGGATGTCAAGAAATATGATTATTTCAGGAGCTGTGATTTTAGCTTTTATTTTTCTTCACATGTATGATTTCTGGTTTCATGAAATGAACTACAAGTATGTAGACGGCTTGCCGATTGAGGAATCGCGTTTCTGGGGAGATCTGCACGCGAAATTTGCAGATGCCTGGAGAGTAATCATATACATTATTTCTTTTATTTTACTGGGATTGCATTTGGGACACGGTTTTCAGTCTTCATTCCAATCGATCGGGGCAAGGCATCCTAAATATACTCCTGTAATTATGGCGTTAGGAAAATGGTATTCTATCCTGATTCCTGCAGGGTTTATTTTTATCGCAATTTATCACTTTGTAACTCAATAATATCAATATACTAGTATGAGTAAATTAGATTCAAAAATTCCGGCCGGTCCTTTAAAGGATAAGTGGAAAAATCATAAAGACCATATGAACCTTGTTGCACCAAACAACAGAGACAAGATTGATATTATTGTTGTTGGGACAGGTTTGGCAGGTGGTTCTGCTGCTGCTACTTTAGCAGAGCAGGGATATAATGTAAAGGCATTCTGTTATCAGGATTCTCCGAGAAGAGCACACTCTATTGCTGCTCAGGGAGGTATCAACGCTGCTAAAAATTATCAGGGAGACGGGGATTCTACTTACAGATTGTTCTATGATACCATTAAAGGTGGTGACTATAGGGCGAGAGAAGCAAATGTTTACCGATTAGCTGAAGTTTCTGCTAATATCATCGACCAGTGTGTTGCTCAGGGTGTTCCTTTCGGACGTGAATATGGAGGTCAGCTTGATAACCGTTCATTTGGTGGGGTGCAGGTAAAAAGAACTTTCTACGCTAAAGGACAAACTGGTCAGCAGTTATTATTAGGTGCATATTCTGCAATGAGCCGTCAGATCGGTAAAGGTAGAATCAAAATGTATAACCGTCATGAAATGATGGATCTTGTCATCGTTGATGGAAAGGCAAGAGGAATTATTGCAAGAAACCTTGTAACAGGTGAAATCGAAAGACATTCTGCTCACGCTGTAGTGATTGCATCCGGAGGTTACGGAAACGTATATTTCCTTTCTACGAATGCAATGGGTTCAAACGTTTCCGCAGCTTGGAAAATCCATAAAAAAGGAGCCTATTTTGCAAATCCTTGTTATGTACAGATTCACCCGACATGTATTCCTGTTCACGGAACACAGCAGTCTAAACTGACGCTAATGTCCGAATCATTGAGAAACTCAGGAAGAATCTGGGTTCCTAAGAAAGTTGAAGATTCGGTAGCTATTAGAGAAGGAAAATTAAGACCTGAAAACATTAAAGAAGAAGACAGGGATTATTATCTGGAAAGAAGATATCCTGCGTTCGGTAACCTTGTACCTAGAGACGTTGCTTCAAGAGCCGCTAAAGAAAGATGCGATGCTGGTTTCGGAATTGAAAATAATGATACTAAGGAAGGGGTGTACCTTGATTTCTCAACAGAGATCATGAAAAAAGGTAGAGAGGCCGCTATCGAAAAACATATTCATAATCCTACAGATCAGCAATTATACGATTTAGGTAAGAGCTGGGTAGAGGAGAAATATGGTAACTTATTCGTGATGTACGAAAAAATTACTGCTGATGATCCTTACAAAACTCCAATGAAGATTTACCCTGCAGTTCATTACACAATGGGCGGTGTTTGGGTTGATTATAACCTTCAGTCTACTATTCCGGGATGTTTTGTAATCGGTGAGGCTAACTTCTCTGATCACGGAGCCAACAGATTGGGGGCTTCTGCATTGATGCAAGGTTTGGCAGACGGATATTTCGTACTTCCTTACACTATTGCAGATTACCTTTCTTCGGATATCAGAACAGGAGCGATTCCTACAGGCTCTACAGCATTTGACGAAGCTGAAAAAGAAATCAAAGAAAAAATCGATTTCTTCCTTAATAATAAAGGAACTCATTCTGTAGATTATTTCCATAAAAGATTAGGAAATATTATGTGGAATAAAGTAGGAATGGGAAGAACCCCTGAAGGCTTGAGAGAAGCTATAAAAGAAATCGAAGAAGTGAGAAACGATTTCTGGAAAAACGTAAAAGTTCCCGGAGATAATGATGGTATGAATACCGAACTTGAGAAGGCATTCAGAGTAGCAGATTTCCTAGAGCTTGGACAATTGATGGCTATCGACGCGCTACACCGAAATGAATCTTGTGGAGGACACTTCCGTGAAGACCATTCAACTCCGGACGGGGAAGCGGAAAGAGATGACGTGAATTTCAAATACGTCGGAGCTTGGGAGTATCAGGGAAGCAATATCAATGCAGAAGTATTGCATAAAGAAGAACTGATCTACGATAACATCGAAGTTAAGACAAGAAGTTACAAATAATCTCCAACTATAAATACAATATTATGAGTGCAAAAAAAGGCTTACATCTTACGCTGAAAATTTGGAGACAAAAAAATAATAAATCTAAAGGTCAGTTTGAGACTTATAAAATATCGGATGTTTCTACAGATTCCTCATTTCTGGAAATGTTAGACATCCTTAATGAAAATCTTATTAACGAAGGAAAAGAGCCTATTGCTTTCGACCATGACTGTCGTGAAGGAATTTGCGGAATGTGTTCTCTTTACATCAACGGTAGAGCGCACGGTCCTGATACAGGAATTACTACCTGTCAGCTTCACATGAGAATGTTCAAAGACGGTGAAACGATCGTTATTGAGCCATGGAGAAGTGCTGCTTTCCCGGTTATTAAAGATTTAATGGTAGACAGAAGCGCATTCGACAGAGTAATGGCTGCAGGTGGTTTTATTTCGGTGAACACTTCAGGAAATACTTTGGATGCCAATGCAATTCCGGTTCCTAAAGAAGATGCAGACAAAGCAATGGATGCTGCTGCTTGTATCGGATGCGGAGCTTGCGTAGCCACTTGTAAAAACGGATCCGCAATGCTTTTCGTGGGAGCTAAAGTTTCTCAATACGCGCTTTTGCCGCAAGGTAGAATAGAAGCGAAGAGAAGAGTTCTGAATATGGTGAAAGCTATGGACGAAGAAGGATTCGGAAACTGTTCCAATACCGGTGCATGTGAAGTGGAATGTCCGAAAGGAATTTCCCTTGAAAACATTGCCAGAATGAATAGAGAATATATGGCAGCTTTTGCTGACAGAGGATAAGATTTACTTATTATATCACAAAAAATCGTCTCCTGTATGGATGACGATTTTTTTTAGTTAAATCTTTCATAAAAGTAGCATTTACTTGCTTTTAATTTATCTAAAAACCTATTTTTGCGTAATTATAAAATTTAAAATGAAAAAATATCTTTTATTGTTTATCATCGCTGTATTTGCGATGTCTTGCTCTAAAAAAAGTTGAAGTAAAAGGGAAAATTAGCGGCGGTTCTCCATTAGAAAGAATCGAATTTATCGAAGCATCGGGAGTAGCTACTTTACCATTAATTAATATCGGTATCAATAAAGACGGAACTTTCGCCGGAAGCTTTGAAGCTCCTAAAAGCGGAATGTATGTAATGTCTTATGGAGGAAAACAAAACCTGATCTATTTGAAGGGAGGTCAAAAGCTTGAGATTACAGGTAATGGAATGACTTTCCCATCAGAATATGTTATTACGGGTGATGCCAAAAACAATAATGATTTCTTTACAGCCACACAAAAATATCTTTCAACGTATGCTCAGAAAGTAAATATGAATGAGCTTATGGCAAAAGATGAGAAAACTTTCTTAAAGGGAATTGAAAAAGTTCAGGCTGATATTAATAAAAATATCGAAGAGAACGTTAAGAAATTCAATCCTGATAATGAGATTGTACAGTGGAAAAAGAATGATTTATCAAGTACTTTGCTTACTATTCTGAATCAATACGAAATGAGTCACAAACAAATGGGTAACCCATCTTTCAAAGTGACAAAAGCTTTCACAGATTACGAAAACAAGCTTCAGGAAAATAAAGATATCATGGTAAAAGAGAATCCTTACTACAGACAATATCTTTTAGGAAAAATGAGTCCTGACTTCCAGAAATATGCGCAGGCAAACAGTGCCGGAAAAACGGATATTACGACTTCAGAATTGTTTACTGAATATTTAAAGAAAAATCAGAAAGACCTTTCACAGACGGCAAAAGATTATTTATTAGCTTTTGTAATGGCTCAGTCTGATATTCATCCGGGATCACCTGAAAAAACAGTTGAAAAGATCAAGAAAATCATTGATACTGATATTAAAGATGCTACTATTAAGGAAGATTTAAAGAAAATCCAGTTTGCAATCAATGGTTTCAAAATTGGCGAGCTGGCTCCGGAGGCATCATTGATTAAAGCTGACGGAAAATCATACAGTCTTTCTTCAAACAAAGGAAAACCATACATGATGATGTTCTACGCATCCTGGAATCCTTATATTGGTGAGGCATCAATTCCGGTATTAAAAGAAGTTGTAAATTTCTACAAATCAAAAATGAATTTTGTTTTTGTAAATGTTGATGATACTAAAGACCAGTTTGTGAAAACAAGTAATTCATTATTGAAAGGAATTGCAGGAACGAATGCTTATGGCGAAGGAGGATTAAATTCTGATATTGCCAAGAAATACGGAGTTTACGGTTTCAAATTACCTTGCTTCGTTGTTGTTGATAAAGACGGGAAAATTGCAAGCAAGCCATTCTTCAATCTTGGAGATCCTGAATTGGTAACTGTTCTGGATAAACAAACCGGTCTTTCTGCTCCTAAAGTAAATCCTAATGTTCAACTGCAACCGGGATCGGGTATGGATCCGGCTGCTGCGGGTCAACAGGCTCCTCAGCAACAGGCAAATCCTCAGCCGGCTCAGACAAAATAATTTAAATTCAATACAGATAGAAACCTTGTCTTCGGATAAGGTTTTTTTTATTGTATTTTTGCAGACTGAAACGTCAGCGTTTTCGATTATACTTTGTCAAGGATTAAATATTTGAGAAAGTTTAAAAAATTAAAACAGAAAAAATTCTTAATGAAAAAGAGAAATAAGAAAAATATTATTCTTGAAAATATTAAACTCTTAAATGCAGGAGCAAAAGGTGTTGCCATCGGTAGAACGGAGGAGGGGAAGACTGTGATGGTGACAGGAGCAATTCCGGGAGATGTTGTGAATGTAAAAGTTAAAAAAAGCAAAATCCAAATACTACGAAGGTGAAGCCGTAGATTTGCTTGAAAAATCACCTTACAGAGTAGATCCTAAATGTATTCATTTTGGGGTTTGCGGGGGATGCAAATGGCAGAATATGAGCTATGAAAAACAGCTGGATTTTAAGCAGGAAGAAGTTTATAATAATATAAAAAGAATCGGGGGAATTGATAACTTTGAAACAATGCCGATTTTGGGTTCAGAAGAACAGTATTATTATAGAAATAAAATGGAATTTTCTTTTTCCAATGCACGCTGGCTGACTCAATACGAAATAAGCTCGGAAGAAAATTTCGGGAACAGAGACGCATTAGGATTCCATATTCCCGGAATGTGGAGCAAAATCCTTGATCTTAAAGAGTGCTTTCTTCAGGAAGAACCTTCCAATACAATAAGGCTTGCAGTAAAAGAATATGCTGTAAAAAACGGTCTTGACTTTTTTTGATGTCAGAAATCATGAAGGTTTCCTGAGAACTTTAATGATGAGACAAAACTCAAAAGGAGAATGGATGGTTCTTTTCCAACTTTACAGGGAAGAAAAAGAGAGCAGAGAAAAACTTTTCGAGTTTCTATTGGAAACTTTTCCACAGATAAAAACGCTGGTTTATGCGATCAATCCAAAACCTAATGATTCAATCTACGATCTGGACATCAATGTGTATTCAGGGGAAGGATTCTTAATGGAAGAAATGGATGGACTGAAATTCAAAATCGGGCCAAAATCGTTCTTTCAGACTAACTATAAACAGGCTCTTGAACTGTATAGAAAAACGCTTGAATTCGCAGATTTAAAAGGCGATGAAGTAGTATATGATCTTTATACGGGAACGGGTACTATTGCCCAATATGTTGCGAAAAAGGCTAAGCAGGTAATCGGTATAGAGTCTGTTCAGGAAGCCATAGACGCAGCTGTGGAACACGCAGAATTGAATGGTTTAACGAATACAACGTTTTATTGCGGTGATATGAAGGATATTTTTAATGATGAATTCCTTGCCAGTCATCCGAAAGCTGATGTTTTAATTACTGATCCGCCAAGAGACGGAATGCATCAGAAAGTGGTAGAGCAGATATTAAAACTTTCACCTGAAAAAGTGGTCTACGTGAGCTGTAACTCCGCAACGCAGGCTCGTGATCTTGCTTTAATGAAAGAACATTATGATGTGGTGAAAATTTTACCCGTGGATATGTTCCCGCAGACTCACCATGTTGAAAATATTGCATTGCTGATTAAGAAATAATTTATTTAAATTTGAAATGATCAAATATTAATATGAAATATTTTAAATTCCTGTTAGCTTTATGTTTTATCAGTATGCTGCTTTCCTGCGGGTCTGATGATGACATTTGTGAAAGTGGTGAGGGAACGCCTAGAATGAAAGTCTCATTCCTCACTTTTGCCGATAAAAAAGTAAAAACGGTTGACTCTCTTTATGTTGCGGTAGATTACGGTTCGGGGAAAGTTCAGCTTGGAGGGCAGGCAAAAATCACCTCCAGAGTAATTCCTTTAAGAGTAGATGATTCTCCGTACACTGATATTTATTTCCGAACAGAAAATAACGGAACCGAATCTAAAATAAGGGTAAATTATTCTACAAAATCTATCTATGTTTCGCCGGGATGCGGAATTAAAAAAACGTATGAAAATTTAAATTCGGTATTAACTCCATCAACAACAGCCCCGATAAAAGGTATAGAAGAAGGACAAAATTTTATAGAAAATGAAGACAAAACAAATCTTTACCTTCTTTTTTAGTGTAATGACTATTTTGAGTTATGCTCAGAATACGAAAAAAACAGAAAAAGAAAAATGGAAATACGAACCGAATTTTATGGTTGGAGGAGATGTTCTTAATACCGGAGTTGCTTTTTTTTCAGACAGAAAGCTGTATCAGGGTTTTATTTCTTCAAAAATAAAGGGTAATATTCATGGTATTATTGAAGCTGGATTTGAATCTAATATCTATCAGAAAAACAGCTATGATGCAAAGGCTAATGGTCCTTTTTTGAAAATAGGTGCATTTTATATGTTGGCGAAAGATCCTGAAAATGAGTTTAATGGTTTCTATGCAGGTGGAAAAGCAGGAGGTTCTTTTTATACTCAGGAATATATGGCAGTACCTGTGCGTGGCTTTGGAGGAAGTAGTTCTTCTGTCAGTTTTCCATCATCTACTCAATCATCTTACTGGCTTGAGGGAACTATTGGAGGCAGAGTACAACTTTTTGAATCCAATTTTTACATTGATGTAAATCTACAGCCAAGATATCTTATTTTCACCACAAAACAAGATGACATACAGCCTATGATCGTTCCGGGATTTGGCAAAAGCTCTTCTAAATTCAATATGGGCTTTGCCTGGAATGTGGCGTATAAGTTTTAGATGTTTTTGCAACGGAAGAACATCACTGTTCCAAAACTGTGTTGATTCATCGCTGGTTATTAATAGAAAAGGAACAATCAATAACAGTCAGTAAATGTTCTGACTTTGTAAAAAGTAATTATGTTCTTGCAATTAAAGACAATAATATTTCAGAAAGTATTAAGTTTATCAAAAAATAATTAAAGAATTTAAATATTAGAAACCTTAGACAAGTCTGAGGTTTTTCTTTTCTTTTTATTTTATAATTGACATATTTTGTTTTTTATGTTAAAATTAATATGCATATAGCAGTATATAATCAATTATAGTTATATTTGGCGTAAATTTTTAATAAAGTTAATTATGAAAAGATTATTTACTGCCTTAGTCTGCACTTTTATAGGTGGGTCGGTGTTCGCGCAGTGGTCACCAACTTCACTTAAAAAGAATGCAGATAATAAAAGAAGTGCAGGATTTAGTGTAGAGCGGTCTAATGTAAGAAGCAATGGGTATTACAAATTGGATATTGAGTTGCTAAGATCACAACTGAAAAATGCAGTCGAAATGGGTCCAAATGCTGTACCTGTTGTAATTTCCCTTCCTACTATAAATGGTAAGATTGAAAGATTTAATGTATATAGCTTTCCAGTAGTTGTAAAAGATCTGGCAGATAAATACCAATTAGGATCTTATGTAGGAACTAGTATTGAGGATCCTACCAAATATTTAAGATTCAGTCTTGCTCCTAACGATTTCCAATCAATGATTATTGACGGAGATAAATATGAATTTATTGAGCCAACTCTTACAGATAGAACTGTATATTCTGTTCATCCTAAAACCAGAAAGCTTGGTGGTGGGTTTTTATGCTCAACTGACGAATCCCCGGCAGCTAAAAAGGAAGTTGAAGAGTTAGTTGAAAAAGGAAAATCTTTTTCACATCAGCCAACAGATTTTGCCAAAAATTCTGATAAAAAATACAGAACGATGAGATTGGCTCTGTCTGTTACAGGCGAGTATACTCAATATTTCGCTAATCAGGCAGGTTTGCCGGCAACTGCTACTGATGATCAGAAAAGAGGTGCAGCACTCGTTGCAATGAATGCAACTATTACCAGGGTAAATGCGGTATTTGAAAAAGATCTTGCCTTACACCTGAATCTACAAAGTTATCCCAGTATTATTTTTGTAAATTCAACTACAGATCCTTATTCAGGACCTGCAGCTGGTGTTGCTGGCGCTTGGAATCAGCAATTACAAACAACATTAACTACTAATGTCGGAAATACCAACTATGATATTGGCCATTTATTTGGAAGATCAGGTGGAGGTGGAAATGCAGGATGTATAGGATGCGTATGTGTTAATCCTTCAACAAATGTACCTTTAGGTAAAGGTTCAGGGTTTACATCTCCTGCAAATGCTATTCCTCAGGGAGATAGCTTTGATATTGATTATGTTGCTCATGAAATGGGACATCAGTTAGGTGGAAATCACACATTTTCAATGAATCTGGAAGGAAGTGGTGTAAATATGGAACCAGGCTCAGGTACTACTATCATGGGATATGCAGGGATTACAGGTCCTGATACAGATGTTCAGATGAATTCTGATCCATATTTTCATAAAGCAAGTATTGGACAGATTCAAACAAATTTAATTGCAAAGACATGTGATGTTGAAACAGCAATTACCAATAATCCCCCAGTCATTGCTACCTTGCCGACATATAACATTCCTAAAGGAACAGCATTTGTCTTAACAGCTTCAGCAACTGATCCTGAAAATGACCCTATGACTTATTCTTGGGAAGAAGTTGATGATGCAACCGTTACTACTAATAAATACAATCTAGGTAATACTATATCAGGTGCTTCGTTCAGATCTAAAGCTCCGAGTACGAATCCTACAAGATATTTCCCTAGCTTCGAATCTGTAATGAATGGTGTTTTAGACAATTCACAAAATACCTGGGAAGCAGTTTCAACCAGAGCAAGAACTACAAAGTTTGCTGTAACGGTAAGAGATAATAATGCAAATCTACTTCAACAGCAAACTAATTTTAGAGTTCAGAATATTGTGGTTGGAGATAACGGACCATTTAGATTGGCTAATCAATATGCTGATGTAAATACTCCTACTCCTATTCAGTGGATTGTAGCTAATACTAATGCAGCTCCGTATAACGTTGCAAACGTAAAAATAGAGTATACGACCAATAATGGAACTACTTGGACGGTTTTATCAAATTCAACGCCTAACGATGGAAGCGAAAACTTTACCTTTCCAACCTCATTGAACGGACAGACTATTAAAGTAAGAATTTCTTCAATAGGAAACGTATTCTATGCAGTAGGGCCTGTTACAATAGGGGCTTTGGCTCCTTGTAGTACTGCTGCTCCTACGAATGTGGCAGTAAGTAGTATGACATTTTCTTCAGCTAGTGTATCATGGATGTCTTACACAGGCGCAACATATAAAGTGCGTTATAGAAGAGTGGGAACAACTGTATGGAATGAAATGGACACAACAGTACCTTCTATAAATTTAACTGATTTAATAGATAATTCAACTTATGAAGTACAGGTCGCTGTAGTATGCGGAACAACAATAGGTAATTATTCAGCATCAGTTAATTTTACATTACCTGCTCTTGATTATTGTACAGCAAATACAACAGATTCAGATTATGAATATATTGAAAACGTAACAGTTGCCAACATAAACAATACAACAGCAAGCAGTACTTATAGCAATTATACTACAAATACAGCTTTGCAGATAAACTTGACAAAAGGTACTACTTATCCTATTTCTATAACTATCGGAAATGGTGATCCTAGCCCGCAGGACTATGATGTAGCAGCGGTTTTCATTGACTTTAATAAAGATGGTGTTTTCACTGATTCTGAAAAAGTACTTGATTATCCTGTAACCTTAACCGATCCTTCAACTGTAGTGAACGGAAGTTTTGTAATACCTGCCGATGCAGTAGAAGGCCAGCCTCTTAGAATGAGAGTTATAGCATTCTTTGTAGGTGCAGATGCTGAAGGTGCAAGTATACCGGCAAGTTTTGCGTGTGGTGAAAATTTTGATTACGGAGAAGTTGAAGATTATAACGTTGTGATTTCCAGTGCGCTTGCAACTAGCGATGTAGCAGGTCCTAAAAACGGAATTCAGATCTATCCAAATCCTGTATCAGATATTTTAAATGTAACTAAAGTTTCTGATAAAGCAGCCTATAAAATTTACAGCGCTGCAGGTCAGTTGGTGAGACATGGAAATATTAATAACGGTCAAATCAACGTTTCCGAATTAACGAAAGGAGGTTATGTGATTACTATTGAAGAGAAAGGAAAAGATTTATTCAGCTCCAAGTTCATCAAGAAATAAGCAATAGCTTTTAAATAATTTAATATGTTTAATCCTCAGGGCAACCTGGGGATTTTTTTATTGTAGTTGATATATATTTGAAATTAATCCTGATTTTAAAATCTAATTTATATCGCAAACAAAAAATTAAATGAATCAATACTGATGTCATATATAAATGATCTAATGTTTGTTTATTTTAATAGTTAATTTAAATTATTGTGAAATTTATACAAAATAATTATTTATATTTTCGAATTAATAATAAAAAATGTTTAGATTTGTGTAATTAATATAATATTGAGAAAGTTATGAAGAAAAAATTTACTTCTTTCTTTTTCCTCTTTTTGTTTGCGATCACCAGTGCACAATGGAGTCCCACGGCATTCAGAGGAGAAAAAACAAGAGCAGGCTCCGATATTAAGAGCTATTACACTCTAAACATTTCTTTACTAAAGTCTCAATTGGCAAAAGCTCAGGAAACCGGAAAAAATGCAAAACCTGTTACGATTTCTTTGCCAACTTTAGAAGGAAAAATTGAAAAATTTGCCGTTTACAGCTTCCCTGTGGTCGTAAAGGAATTGGCAGATCAGTATCAATTGGGATCTTATGTCGGTGTCGGGATTGATGATCCCGGTAAATACCTTAGATTCAGTTTGGCACCAGACGATTTTCAGTCGATGATTATCAAAAATGGAGTCTCTGAATTTATCGAGCCTGCAGACAAGGACAAAACAGTGTATGGTGTGCACCCCAAAACTGATAAAAGTCGCGAAGGTTTTCTTTGTTCAATGAATGAAAACCAATTAACCAAGCAAGAGATTGATAAGCTTTATAAAGCAGGAAAATCATTCAGTAATCAGTCAACCGATTTTGCAAAATCT
This sequence comes from Chryseobacterium sp. POE27, assembly GCF_039727685.1. Classification (NCBI taxonomy): domain Bacteria; kingdom Pseudomonadati; phylum Bacteroidota; class Flavobacteriia; order Flavobacteriales; family Weeksellaceae; genus Chryseobacterium; species Chryseobacterium sp. POE27. The sequence goes on along the minus strand of NZ_CP152475.1, from coordinate 2,287,266 downwards.
TCTGATAAAAAATACAGAACGATGAGATTGGCAATGTCTGTTACAGGAGAATACACGCAATATTTTGGTGGTACCGTGGCTAATGCATTAACTGCAATAAATGCTACATTAACCAGAGTAAACGGTGTATTTGAGAAAGACTTTGCACTGCATCTGAATTTGCAGAATTTTCCGGGCGTAATTTATACGGATCCGGCCACTGACCCTTATTCTCCTGCAGCGCAGATGAATAACTGGAATCTTCAGTTGCAACAGACACTTACGACAAATGTTGGCAGTGCCAACTACGATATAGGTCACCTTTTCGGAGCTTCCGGAGGTGGTGGAAATGCGGGATGTATTGGCTGCGTATGCGTTGATCCTGCCAATAGTAATGCTACACAAAAAGGTTCAGGATACACATCTCCTGCCGATGGTATTCCGCAGGGAGATAATTTTGATATTGATTATGTAGCTCATGAAATGGGACACCAGTTTGGTGCAAACCATACATTTTCACATGGCCTGGAAACTGCTGGTGTAAACGTAGAACCGGGTTCCGGCTCTACTATTATGGGATATGCGGGAATTACCGGTGCGAATACCGACGTTCAGGCTCATTCGGATCCTTATTTTCATGCGGTAAGTATTACTCAGGTTCAGAATAACCTTACCAATAAAACCTGCGACGTCGAAACGGCAATTACCAATAACCCACCTGTAATTACACCATTGCCTACCTATAATATTCCTAAAGGTACGGCTTTCGTTTTAACAGCTTCTGCAACAGATGCTGAAAATGATCCAATGACGTATTGCTGGGAAGAAGTAGATAATGCCAACGTTACAATCAATAAAAACAACCTGGGAACAACTGCGAGTGGAGCTACGTTCAGATCATTCAATCCAACGACAAGCCCAACAAGGTATTTCCCTAAATTGTCATCAGTTTTATCAGGGGTTGTAAATAATTCCAATAACGGATGGGAATCTGTTTCTACTGTTGCAAGAACTACCAATTTCAGAGTAACGGTAAGAGATAACAATCCTGTTCCTACCCAGCAGCAGACACAGTATGCCAATCAGCAGATTATTGTTGGGAACGACGGCCCTTTTAAAGTAACCACCACTACGGCTTACAATAATGGTCCTACTTCTGTTACATGGGATGTTGTAAATACTACTGCAGCTCCATATAATGTAGCAAATGTAAAGATTGATTATACAACCGACAATGGTGTGACCTGGACAGTTGCTTCAGCTTCTACCGCTAATGATGGTAATGAATCTTTAAATCTTACAGGTCTTACGTTAGGAGGTAATGTGAAAATCAGAGTAAGTTCCATCGGAAACGTGTTTTATGCAATTGGAAGTGCTACAGTAGCGAATTTAGCCAGTTGTACAGGAGCTGCTCCGACAGGAATTGTAGTGTCTGCAATCACACAAACTACAGCCACTGTTACGTGGACTGCGACAGCAAACTCAACTTACGTAGTTCAGTATCGTCCGTTGGGAAGCACAACATGGATCACTATTCCGTCTACAGGAAATTCTGTGAATCTTGCAGGTTTAAGCGACGGAATTCAATATGAGGTACAAGTTGCTACCGTTTGTACAGGTGTTCAGGGGCCTTTCTCTGCATCTACGAACTTCACTACGCTGGGCCTTAATTACTGTACCATGACGTCCAGTAACTTTAACGATGAATATATCTCTAACGTTACGGTAACACCAACTGGTGCGGCAGTAATGATTAACAACTCAACAGGATCTACTTATACAGATTACACAGCCACACCAAGTGCTTTGGTAAATCTTGTAATAGGATCCGCAGCGAATACAATATCAGTTAGCAAATTCTGGACAGGAACTACTTTCAGTGAAGGGGTAGGTGTTTGGATTGATTTCAATAGAAACGGTGTGTTTGAAGCATCTGAACAGATCATGAATACTCCGGCGAATACCACAACTCCGGTTACGGCTACTTTCGCTGTACCTGCAACGGCTTATAATGGCCCCGCTACTACGAGAATGAGAGTGGCAATGCAGTTCTTTAATTCTCCTACGATGTGTACAAGTTTTACTTATGGAGAGGTTGAGGATTATGCCGTGAAATTAATTCAGCCGATAGCTTGTACAAGTAATGCTCCGTTAAACCTTACAGTTACCAACCTTACAGCAACATCTGCTTATGTAATGTGGGATCCTGCTGTAGGAGCTACGTATATATTACAATACAGACCTTTAGGTTCTACAACATGGACGACTGTTCCGTTGACATCAAATGCTTATACAATCAATGGATTATCAGAGCAATCGTCATATGAAGTTCAGGTAGCGTATGTGTGTTCAGGTACTACAGGAACATTTACGGCTCCTTATCAGTTTACAACACCACAGGTTACTTACTGTACAATTACTTCAAATAATAACACTAATGGTTATATTTCTAATGTAACAGTTACTCCTACCAATTCATATGTTATGAGTAATAATTCAGGGGCAAATACGTACACCAACTATTCTCCGGATCCTGCTAAACTTATTACATTAGTTCGTAACACTACAAACAACAGTATATCTGTTTCTAAATCATGGTTGGGCACATTTAACTCATCATTAGCGGTGGGTGCATGGATTGACTTTAACAGAAACGGTATCTTTGAAACAAACGAAAGAGTAATCAGTACGACAGCAAGTACAACAACTCCTATCAGTGCTACATTCATTGTTCCGGCAACCGCTTATAATGGCCCGCTGACTTTAAGAATGAGAGTGATTTTCTCTACGAGTACCATTTCAAACCCTTGTGCAACAGTAGCCGATGGAGAAATTGAGGATTATGCTGTGAAGATCATTGATCTTTCGCCTTGTTCTGCAGCACCGCCATCTCCGATTGTTGTTTCAAACGTTACCTCTTCTACCGCTTTGGTTTCCTGGATCACTGCGACAGGGGCAACTTATACATTGAGATACAGAACGGGTACAGGCGCATGGACAATCATTGCGCCGGCAACAAATCCTTATTCAATCATTAACCTAAATGGTAATACAACATATGAAGTACAGGTAGCAACTATTTGTGGAGGTACTACAGGAGCATGGTCAAGTTCAGTAAACTTTACCACTCCGGCGATATCTTACTGTAATTCCGGTACGGCAAGTGTTACAGACGGTTACATTAATAATATTACGGTAACAGGTACTGCTACGCCTACGATGTCTAATAACTCAGGGCCTAGTACTTATACCGATTATTCTAATGATGTTACGAAAATCATCACGCTGGCAAGAAACTCTACCAATAATGTACTTTCTGTAGGAAGAACAATATTATCAGGTACTTATTCTACCTATGCATGGATAGACTTTAACGGGGACGGAATATTTAATAATAACCCTACCACTGTGCCAGGAGGAGAAAGAATCATGAATCTTGGTTACTCTTCCACAACACCTGTTACAGCTACATTCCCTGTTCCTGCCGGAGCTTATTCAGGAACGAATAAAGTGAAAATGCGTGTCATTGTATATTATTTAACACCAACAGACGCATGCTCAGTTCTTACAAGTAACGGAGAAGTTGAAGATTATCAGGTGAAATTTATAGATATTCAGCCTTGTACTACAGCTGCTCCTTCGGGAATTACGGTATCAAACATTGCGGCTACTACAGCTACAATATCATGGATATCTTCTACAGGTGCTACCTATCTTGTAAGATGGAGAACAACCAACCCTGTAGGAGCATGGAACGTTTCTCCTGCGCCAATCACCGGAAACTCTTACAATATTACCGGACTTACGGAGCAAACTGCCTACGAAGTGCAGGTAGCTACGATATGTGGAGGAACTCAGGGACCTTGGTCTTCATCTACACCATTTACCACCACGCCGATTACGTATTGTAATATGACGGGTACCGGAACAACTGATTATATTTCAAATGTTACCATAACATCTGTGAATCCGGGAATTCCTCCGATGAGTAATACTTCAGTTCAGACAAACTATATCAGCTATACAACACCGGCGACATTAGTTAATCTGGAAATAGGTTCTACGGGCAATCAGATTTCGGTTGCTAAAAATGGAGGGCAGAGTGATGCTGTATCTGCATGGATCGATTTCAACAGAAACGGAGTGTTTGAAACCAACGAGCAAATCATGACTTCTCCGGCAAGTACAACAAGTCCTGTTACAGCTACTTTTGCGGTGCCAGCAAATGCATATAACGGAGCTTTAACAACAACAATGAGAGTTGTGCTGAAGCGTACAAGTGCTCCTGTAATGTGTCAAAACGCAGTAAACGGCGAGGTTGAAGACTACGCCGTGAAGCTAAGACCGTGCTCTACAACAGTACCTACAAATTTAGCATTCAATACCATTACCCACACGTCTGCTAATATTACATGGACTGTACCTACAGGAGGTCTTACGTTTATTGTAAGATACAGAGTGGCCGGTACATCTACATGGACAGAAGTGGTGACTTCAACACTAACAGGAAACCCGCCTTTGGCTTTAACAGGTTTAACTCCTGCAACAACATACGAAGTGCAGATTGCTGCAAGCTGCGGAACAACACCGGGAACATTTACACCGGTTCAGACTTTCACAACAAGATGTGATCCTACACCTCCGAATGTTACAATTGGTACCGTAACGGCGAACTCTGCAGTGGTAAGCTGGGCGCCGGTAGTGCCAAGTGCAACGTATGTATTAAGATACAGAATCGTAGGAACAACATTATGGACTACCGTAAATATTACAACACCTCCATTGAATACTTATACGATTCCGGGACTTAGCCCATATACAACGTATGAAGTACAGGTAGCCAATATCTGTAATGGAGAAACAACAGTAAATGCATGGTCTAATCCTAAAGTATTTACTACTGAAAGAACATGTGAATTACCTCCTCCGGGACTTACGATTACGAATCTTACACCAACAACTGCCATAGTGGTTTGGGATCCATTCCCGGGTGCAACCTATATCATAAGATATAGAAAGGTTGGTATCCCGAGCTGGACGACGGTGACTTCGAATACCAATACCATCACACTGACAGGATTGTTGGAATTGACACAGTACGAGTTACAGGTTGCCAACGTATGTAGCGGTACGCCGGGTACTTATACACTGCCGTACTTCTTTACAACTCCTACTGTAATATATTGTAATATGTCTGCTGCATCATCTACATCAGGATATATTTCTAAAGTTAAGGTGGAGCCAAACGGTAAAGCTGCAATGGAAAATGCATCAGGAGCATCCAATTATACAGATTATACAGGTGTTCCGTTGAAGTTCATAGAATTGATTCAGGGTTCTTCAAACAACCAGATTACAATTGATAAAAAACTTTCCGGAAATACTGAAGCAGGTATAGCAGTTTGGATTGATTTCAACAGAAACGGATATTTTGATATCAACGAGAGAATCATGGCCATTGCTCCAAATGCAGATCCTACTGCAAGCGGAACGTTTACTGTACCGGCAGATGCTTTCATCAGCCTGACAGATTACAAATATGTAGTCATGAGAGTTGCAATGGCGAAAGATGCTATTCCGGTAAACTGTACCAACTTCCCGAATGGAGAGGTAGAAGATTATACCGTGAGAATATCTAAACCTATTGTTCCTAACCCAATCAACCAGACGGATATTTTAATCTATCCGAATCCGGTAAGCACAGTATTGTATGTGAAAAATATCAGCAAAAAAAGCGAATTATAAGATCTACAATGCAGCAGGGCAATTGGTGTCAAACGGAATTATCCTGAACAACAAGATTGATGTACATACATTAATAAATGGTGTTTACATCATCGACATTCAGGATGGAAATGATATCTCCGTTCAGAAGAAATTTATTAAAGAATAAATACATTTAACTATTAATCATTTTAACAGGCTCTCATTACTGAGGGCCTGTTTTTTTTGTTTACTACCTTTTAGTAATGAAATATAAGGTATGAAGGCTACATCTAATAACAGTAAATCAAAACCCGAGGTCAGTAAGGTCATACTCAAGGTAAGTAGAGCTATACCCGAGGTAAGTAGAGCTATACCCAAGGTAAGTAGGATTATACCCGAGGTAAGTGGAGCTATACCCAAGGTAAGTAAGGTTATACTCAAGGGACGTGAGATTATACCCAACGTAAGTAGACTCATACTCAAGGTAAATGAGATTATACCCGACCTAAGTAGACTCATACCCGAGGTCAGTAAAGTTATACTCAAGGTAAGTAGAGCTATACCCAAGGTAAGTAGGATTATACCCGAGGTTAGTAAGGCTATACTCAAGATAAGTAGAGCAAAACTCAAAGGGTACATGACAAACTAAATGTTAGCAGAGAGAACGGTAAATAAAAAACCCGTCAGGCGACGGGCTTACTCTTATATATTATTCGATATCGAAGATCACTTTTTCTGTGTGTTCTTTGAGATCTTCCAGGTTGGTGTTGTTATAAATAATACAGTCTGCCAGTTTTATCTTGTCTTTTTCGGGCATCTGTTTTTCCATGATGGCCTGTACTTCTCTGTACGTTTTGTTGTCACGGTCCATCACTCTTTTAATTCTGATATTATCTTCGGCAGTTACCAATACGGATTTATAGCATTCTCTGTTGAGTTTTAGCTCAAACAATAAAGCCGTTTCCTTAAACACCAGATACTTGGTTTGTTTTTTTACCCAATCTTCAAAATCAATGCGTACTGCCGGATGAATGATCTTGTTTAACTGCTCAAGCAGATCTGCATTATTGAAAACCTTTTCCGCTACAAATTTTCTGTTATAAGATCCGTTTTCATCATACGCCTCTTCGCCTAAAATTTCTTTTATTTTTATCCTCAGATCTTCATTGTCATTGACGATATCTTTTGCCCTTTCATCGGAATAGTAGACCGGAAATCCGAAGTCTTCGATGAACTTTGCAACGGTGGTTTTTCCTGAGCCTATTCCGCCTGTAAGGCCAATAATCTTGGGTGATGATGGTTCCGGCTCAGCTTTCTGAGTTTCTGAATGTAATTCTTCCATAGTTTATATTAATATCCGAAAACATCATTAAAACTAAACGTCTCATCCAGTCTTACGCCTTTTTCTGTCATTTTAAGGCTTGCCAGTTCATTGTGAGCATCGTGTTCGAAGAACAGCAGATATTCATTGTCGATACATTGTTTCAGGAATTTTCCTTTTTCTTCCAGGGTAAGAAGCGGTCTTGTATCGTATCCCATCACATATACCTGGTTGATATGGCCTGCTGTAGGAATAAGGTCTGCCGCAAAAACAATTGTCTTTTCCTGATATTGGATAACAGGGAGCATTTGTTTTTCCGTGTGACCGTCAACGAAGATCACGTCCATTTTAAGCTCCGGCGCAAAACCGTAATTTCCTGTCGTAGGAAGAGGCAGGAAGTTGAGCTGGCCACTCTCCTCAATCGGGATAATGTTTTCCTTTAAAAAGCTTGCCTTTTCCCTGACATTAGGTTCTGTTGCCCATTGCCAGTGGTTTTTATTGGTCCAGAAATGAGCATTTTTAAATGCCGGTCTGTAGCCGGTTCTGTCATCATTCCATTCGATGGCTCCTCCACAGTGATCAAAATGAAGGTGAGTAAGAAAAACATCCGTAATATCTTCTCTTACAAAACCATATTTCGTTAAATTTTTATCTAATGTATCGTCTCCCCAAAGAGAATAGTGTCCGAAGAATTTCTCGTCCTGCTTATTACCCAGTCCGCAATCGATGAGGATAAGTTTTTTTCCGTCTTCTACGAGCAGAGAACGTGTTCCCAGCTCTATCAGGTTTCTTTCGTCCGCAGGATTGGTTTTTTCCCACAGACTCTTTGGGACGACTCCGAACATGGCACCGCCGTCCAGTTTAAATTTTCCACATTGTATTGGATATAATTTCATATAATATTAAGTTTATAATGTTGTTTATTTTCAATAGTTTTACCTCTGAAAAAATAAGATTTTCGAAGCAGCTTTAAAAATTATTTACCTGAAATTTTGCTGCTGCTATTGATAATTATTCTGAAATATCAGACGTTATCACTGATCTCAGAAAAGTTCTCCCGGTTTTCTCGGTATTGCAATGTTTAAATGTTTATATGCTTTGTCCGTTACCTCACGGCCTCTGGGGGTTCTGATAATAAATCCTTCCTGAATCAGAAAAGGTTCATAAACTTCTTCCAAAGTTTCCGGATTTTCCGCGATTGATGTGGCAAGAGCAGATATTCCTACCGGTTTTCCTTTAAAATTTTCAATCATTACACGCATGATTTTATTATCCATTTCATCAAGTCCGAACTCGTCTACATTTAATGAATTAAGAGCATATTTGGTAATGTTGATCTCGATTTCCCCGTTTCCTTTAATTTCTGCAAAATCACGAACCCTTCTGAGAAGAGCATTGGCAATTCTTGGAGTTCCCCGGCTTCTGCGGGCAATTTCAATGGCAGCATCTTCGTAGATCTTTACTCCCAAAACCCTTGAGCTTCTTTGAATGATCATTGATAAAAGCTCAATCGTATAATATTCCAGTCTGCTTTGAATCCCGAATCTCGCCAGCATCGGTTTGGTAAGCATTCCGCTTCGGGTAGTTGCTCCTACCAGAGTGAAAGGATTTAAACTAATCTGTACGCTTCTCGCATTCGGTCCGGTTTCCAGCATGATATCAATCTTGTAATCTTCCATGGCAGAATACAGATATTCTTCCACCACAGGAGAAAGACGGTGAATTTCATCAATAAACAGGACATCATTCTCTTCCAGATTTGTCAGTAATCCGGCAAGGCTTCCGGGTTTGTCGAGAACAGGTCCTGAAGTGATTTTACAGTTTACGCCAAGCTCATTGGCGATAATATTGGCCAGTGTTGTCTTGCCGAGCCCTGGAGGGCCATGCAGTAATACATGATCGAGCGCTCCGCCACGTTTTTTGGCAGCCGTTACGAAGACTTCAAGGTTTTCGAGTGTCTTTCTTTGTCCTGCGAAATCCCTGAAACTCTGGGGACGGATCTGTTCTTCCTGTGCTAGCTCTTCACGGGAATAATTGTCTTTATCTGGATGTAAAAAGTCAGGCATTAATTCAATTTCATTTACCGTAAAGATAAGGAAATTGAGGTTACGATTAAAGAGTGATGTTAAGATTTAAGGTTAAGGCTGAGGTTGAGGTTGAGTTGTAAGGAGGGGGGAAGCGTATGATTTACAAGATTGATTTATTTTAAGTATTTTTGGAAGAGAAAATATTATTGAACAGCCAAAGTTTGCTCCGATGTTTAAAATTTGCTTGGATTCTTATGGAATGACAAGTATTCCGCATAATTTTGTCATGTTGAAAGCATCTAAACTTTGCAAGGTTTTTAACCTCAACTTTTATAATAAATGAAACTAATTGGTCCTTTCAAACAAGTCGTAACCCTTGCCAATCTCCCATTAAGAGGAAAAATTTCTGACGAACAACTAGAAATTATTGTTGATGGTGGAATTTTAATAAATAATGATAAAATCCAGAAAGTAGGAAACTTTGAAACATTGAAATCTGAAAATCAAAGCATAGAAGTTGAAGAAATTGAAGGTGAACAAATTGTGCTTCCGGCTTTTACAGATTCACATACCCACATTTGTTTCGGGGGCAACCGGGCGAATGATTTTGCCATGCGTAATGCCGGAAAATCATACCTTGAAATCGCGGAAAGCGGTGGGGGAATATGGAGTTCGGTTCAACACACGAGAAATGCCTCTGAGGAAGAATTGTTAAAAACATTATTGGAGAGAATTGATTTTTTAATCTCTCTGGGAATAACAACCATTGAAGTAAAAAGTGGCTACGGACTCGATGTTGAAAATGAACTGAAAATGCTGCGAACGATTAAAAAAGCACAAGAACACACAAAGGCTACGTTGGTTCCTACCTGTCTTTCTGCACATCTGAAGCCAAGGGATTTTGAAGGAAGTAATGAAGAATATTTACAATATATTTTAAAAAAGATCTTACCAATAGTAAAAGAAGAAAACCTGGCGAAGAGGGTTGATATTTTTATTGAAAAATCAGCATTTCAGCCTGAAGAGAGTAAAGCTTTTCTGCTTGAGACTAAAAAACTAGGTTTTGATATAACAGTGCATGCAGACCAGTTCACTCCCGGAAGTTCCAGGATTGCGGTAGAAGTAGGAGCAAAATCTGCAGATCATTTGGAAGCGACTGTTGAGGAGGATATTGAATTCATAGCACAATCTGAAACAGTTGCCACCGCATTACCCGGAGCGAGTTTAGGATTAGGTGAGAAATTTAGTCCGGCTAGAAAATTGTTGGATGCAGGAGCCATTTTGGCTATTGCAAGTGACTGGAATCCTGGTTCTGCACCTATGGGTAATCTCATTACACAGGCATCAATTTTAGCAACCTTTGAAAAACTAACTACAGCGGAAGTGTTGGCAGGAATTACTTTCCGTTCCTCTTTTGCACTCGGATTAGATGACAGAGGAAAACTGGAAGCAGGATTGAAAGCTGATTTTGTAACATTCAAAACGGATAATTTCCAGAATGTGCTTTATCATCAGGGGAGTTTAAAGGCGGAAAGTGTTTATATTGAAGGAAGGAAGATTAATAAATAAAACTATACATGAAAAACTTTAATAGCATTAAAGAGAAATATATATTAGAAATTCCTGAAAAACATATTGATTATGCATTCAACGCAGTGAAATCAGGAACTAAAAGAGAAATTATTATTAAAAATTTAACATCAGACGTTAGAAAAGTAAATTACAAATCGGCCAATAGCATGCTTGATGAAATGTTTTCAGATAATGGGGGAGAATTCAAATATGAAAACAGAGGAGGATATTTATACTCCACATTCTATTTGATTGTCATAATTACATTACTTCTTATCATTGCATTTTCTAATGATACGAGCCTGGTTATCAAGCTTAGCTTTGCCACTATAGCTTTTTTGGTCTTGTTTTTGAGAACATTTATACCAACATTAAAAGGAAAATTCAGAGAATAATCTGTAAATAATAAACAATGATTTGGCAGGGAAGATTAGACGGAGAAGACTTGCTTTTCCACAGAATATTTCAGAGAGTAAAAGAAGAAAATAATTATGACCTCATTTCAACTAGAGATTTCGTTTTACATGGATTCGCGGTGGATGAGGGCGTGAGAAGAAATAAGGGAAGGATGGGGGCAAAAGATGCTCCTGATGTGATCAGAAAAAATATGTCCAACTTTCCGGTGATCCGTCCTGATTTTACACTGCTCGATTTTGGAAATATTACCTGTGAAAACGGTAATCTGGAAGAAACACAGAATAATCTGGCTAAAAATGTATCTAAAGTATTACTGAAAAATGGCAGATCTGTCGTTCTGGGTGGAGGACATGAGGTGACATACGCTCATTATTTAGGCATGAAAACTGCTTTTCCTGAACAGAAAATAGGTATTATTAATATTGATGCCCACTTCGATAACAGACAACCTGAAAATGAAGTAGGTCCTAGTTCAGGTACTGGTTTCTGGCAAATCGCTCAGGATGGACCCATCAATTCTCTGCATATCGGGATTCAGAGAAATTCCAATACCTTGAAATTATTCGATACGGCACATCAATACGGAATGAAGTACATATTGGCAGATGAAATCTTTTTTGAAAACCTGCCATCGATCTACCAGAGAATTAATGATTTAATTGAAAATGTAGATTACCTTTATGTTACGATATGCATGGATGTTTTTAATGCCTCCATTGCGCCAGGAGTTTCTGCATCTGCCTACAACGGTATTTTTGCTGATGCTGCATTTATGCATCTTTACAGACATATTTTGAAGAGTGAAAAACTTTTGGCACTTGATGTGGCAGAAGTTAATCCGGATTACGATATTCAGGATAGGACAGCAAGACTTGCAGCGACACTCGTTAACGAATGGATTATGATTTAACATTAATCGATAGAGAAAATCATTATTTTATATTATCCTAAGGAACACATTTTGTTCCTTTAACTACGCTTTTTTTAGGCAATAAATAAATTCATTTTTGAATTTAAAACAGAGACTACATTATGGAACAATCAATTGAAAATAAACTTATCAAAGCAGATAAGGCATTTTCAGAATGGAAAAAAATTCCATTCGAACAACGGCAAAAACTCATTGCCAAAGCATCTGAAATTTTAAAGACGCGTTCTGAAGAATTCGGAGCAATCATCACCTCGGAAATGAATAAGCCAATCTCACAGGCGATTGCTGAGGTAGAAAAATGTGCTTTAATGATGAATTATTATGCAGATGCAGAAAACATTTTAAAGCCTGAAAAAATAGAGTCTGAATATTCTTATTCTGAAATACATTATGTTCCCAAGGGGGTAATCCTGGGTGTAATGCCATGGAATTTTCCTTTCTGGCAGGTCCTCAGATTTGCGGTTCCTGCTGTTCTTGCGGGTAATACCGTTGTGCTTAAGCATGCATCGATCTGCTTCGGCAGCGGAAATGTTATCGAAAAAGTACTGCTTGAAGCTGGTTTTCCTGAAGGTGTTTTCCAGAATCTTGAAATCGGACATAAAGATGTAAAAGCAGTTCTTGAGCATAAAACTATTTCTGGAGTTAGCCTTACGGGAAGTGAGAGAGCAGGGGCTGAAGTTGCTTCCATTGCTGGACAGAATATTAAGAAATCTTTATTGGAATTAGGTGGAAGCGATGCATTCATTGTACTGGATGATGCAGATCTTGATGAAGCGGCTAAAGTTGGTGCGCTGGCAAGACTTCAGAATTGCGGACAGACTTGTGTTGCGGCTAAAAGATTTATTATTGATGAGAAAATTGAAGATGTCTTTCTTCCGAAATTTATTGAAGAATATCAGAAATTTGTTCCTGCAGATCCTATGGATAAAGCCACGAAGATTGCCGGAATGGCAAGGCCGGATCTGGCAGACGATTTAGAGAAACAGTTCAAAAAAGCTCTGGAAAATGGAGCGGAAATTATTCTTCCCTTAGAAAGAATTTCTGATAATGAATTTAAACCAGGCCTAATAAGAGTAGAAGAAGGAAACCCGATCTTACAGGAGGAGCTTTTCGGACCTTTGGGAATGGTAATGATCGCTAAAAGTGATGAAGAAGCACTACGGTTGGCCAATGATATTCCTTTTGGTCTTTCAAACTCTGTGTGGACGAAAGATAAAACCCGTCAATTATTTTTTATTGAAAATTTAGAATCCGGAACAGTCAATATCAATAGGATGACAAGTTCTGATCCTCGCTTTCCTTTTGGAGGAACAAAGACTTCAGGATATGGAACGGAGCTTTCTTTATTGGCTTTAAAAGAATTTGTGACGGCAAAAACTATTGTCGGAAATTAATATTAAAGAGAATTATTTAAACATCAAAAACTCCCGATTATTCGGGAGTTTTGCTTTATTATAACAGTTTAGTTTTAAATTAAACCGTTGTTAATCTTAATGTATTGGTTTTTCCACCTTCGTAAGATGGAGTGGCATTGATATTAATAACAAAATCTCCAGCCTCGATATAACCATAGTTGTGAGTAAGCATATTCACCTGGATAATCGTTTCATCAGTAGATTTCTTCATATCATAATGGTAAGCATGTACTCCCCAAAGAAGGTTCAGCATGGTGATTACTCTTTTATTTCCGCTATAAACGATAATGTGAGAGTTAGGTCTGTGCGCTGAAAGCTGGAAAGCCGTATATCCTGAACTCGTTAAAGTAACAATAGCAGATACATTTGTTGTTTTAGCGATTCTTACTGCTGCAAGGCAAACCCTATTAGTAATGAATCGTTCGTCGATACAATTGAAATCTTTTTCGATCGGCTCATTTTTATGCTGATAAAAATGGGTGGTTTCGATATTTTTTACAATTTTCGTCATGTTTTCAACTACCTGCACAGGATATCTGCCCACTGAAGTTTCTCCTGAAAGCATCACTGCATCAGCACCGTCCAGTACAGAGTTGGCAACGTCATTTACTTCAGCTCTTGTTGGGGTCAAACTGTTGATCATCGTTTCCATCATCTGTGTTGCAATGATCACTGGCTTAGAATAAAATCTTGCTTTTTCTACCAATGTTTTTTGAATAGCAGGAACTTCTTCCATAGGAACTTCCACCCCTAAATCTCCACGGGCAACCATTAATCCGTCGCATTCCAATAAAATTTCGTCAATATTTTTTACACCTTCAGGCTTTTCGATTTTAGCAATAATCGGAGTTTTGAATTTCCCGTTCGGATGTTTTGAAATTAATTCTTTAAGATCAATGATGTCCTGAGCATGACGAACGAAAGAGAGTGCCATCCAATCTACTTCCTGATCCAGCATGAAGTTGGCATCCTGGATATCTTTTTCCGTAAGAGCCGGAAGGGAAACATTTGTATTCGGAAGGTTTACCCCTTTTTTAGAACTTAGTGGGCCACCCTGAATTGTCTTCGCCTTTACGGTATCTGTAAGGTTGGTTTCTGTAACTTCCAGAACAAGTTTACCGTCATCGATAAGGATTCTTTCGCCTACCTTTACATCCTGAGGAAATTGTTGATAGGTCATATACACTTTTGTAGAGTCTCCTTCTATTTTTTCGTTGGTGAAGGTAAGGATATCACCAGGATTAAGGTATGAACCTTCTTTTACAACACCGACTCTAAGTTTCGGCCCCTGTAAATCTCCTAAAATTCCGACAGAGAAGCCGTACTCTTTATTAAGCTCTCGGATGATATTGATATTTGAACGAACTAAGTCGTAATCTGCGTGTGAGAAATTGATTCTAAAAACATCAACACCTGCTCTCATTAACCCTAACATTACTTCTTTCGACGATGATGCCGGTCCAAGTGTTGCGATAATTTTTGTCTTCTTTAAATACTTATTCATAATACTGGATAATTTGATAAAGTTCTTCCTCAGAACCTAATATATAATCTTGAATTGGAAAAACAAGATTTTCAGGGAGCAAAATTACGGAAAAATCAGGAAACTGTTCCGAACTATGCAAAATATATTGCACTTCTACCTGATTATTTAATAAAAATTTAATGTTTTCTTCTTCTGAGAAGAGCTCAGTTTGTATTTTTTTTTGTTTACTTTCCGAAGATCGGTTTGAAATAAATGTAAAACATGTCTTGGTAAACTTGTGATAAGCCTCAAATCGCGGAAAAAAGTAATCATAATACGACCCATGATAGATTAAATCATCAATCCTTTTAAAATTAAGATCGTTTCTTTGATTTACATTATAGAAAAACTCATGATCGGGTATATTTTTGGCTAATCTTACCAATCCTATGGTAACATCTTCAAATTCTATATCATCGAGATCATAAAGTTTTTGGATTTCCAAGTATGTTTTCTTTTTTGTTTAAAATATAAAATGCTCTTTGTGCTGCTTTTTCTTCTGCCTTTTTCTTGGAGGTTTCTGTAGCATTGGCAATTCGTTCTTCTCCAAGCCATACGTGGCACCGAAAAACAATTGACTTGTTTACCTGTATCTCTTCACAGGTTTCGTATTTTATATTCAGTTTTTTCTTTTGGCTCCATTCGAGCAGGAGGCCTTTATAGCTTACAATTTTATTTTCAAGCTTATTCATTTCGCTTGGTGTAAGAAGCCTTTCTAAAATAATTTTCCTGCAGATTTCGTAGTGAAAATCCAGATAAACAGCACCAATTAAGGCCTCAAACAAATTCCCGGAAATATTTTCCCCTAATGCTAAAGAAGTCTGCTTTTGCAAAAGGTCTGTCAATTTTAGATCTTCTCCTAATTTATTAAGATTTTTCCTATTTACAATCTTAGATTTCATTTGTGTCAGATATCCTTCATTAGCCTGAGGATATGTGCGAAACAAATGGCATGAAATGATTGTACCCAAAACAGAATCTCCTAAAAATTCAAGTCTTTCGTAATTACTGTCTTTTTTTAGAAGAATTTTTTAAAGAAAAAGCTTCACGGTAAAGCGCAATATTTTGTACCTCAGTACCGAGAATCTTATTGAGTTCAGTACTGAGAAAGTAATCTCTCTCCGTTAATTTTCTTTTTCTTTTTTTGAGAAGGAATTTAGAAAAGTATTTCTGTAACTCCATTCAGTAAATTTAGATTTTCTTAAATAGAACGCAAGCGTTATGCCCACCAAACCCAAAAGTATTGCTCATGGCTACTTTTACATCTTTCTTCGCAGCTTCATTGAATGTGAAATTCAGTCTGCTGTCGATATTTTCATCATCAGTAAAATGGTTGATGGTTGGAGGGACAATACCATGAATAATCGTTCCCAATGCAGCAATAGCTTCAATAACTCCTGCAGCACCTAAAAGGTGACCCGTCATTGATTTTGTAGAATTAATCTGAATATCAAAAGCATGTTCTCCCAATAATTTTGAAATGGCATTGGATTCCGCAATATCTCCTAATGGAGTAGATGTCCCATGCATATTGATGTGATCTACTTCATTAGCAGTTAATCCTGCGTCTTCCATGCAATTTTTCATTACCAGATAAGCTCCTAAACCTTCAGGATGCGGTGCGGTCATGTGGTGTGCATCTGCACTCAGACCCCCGCCTTTTAATTCTGCATAAATTGTTGCCCCACGTTTTACAGCGTGTTCATATTCTTCGAGAATGATAGTTCCTGCTCCTTCTCCCAGTACAAATCCATCTCTGTCTTTGTCGAAAGGTCTTGAAGCTGTTTTAGGATCATCATTTCTTGTAGAAAGTGCCATCATTGCATTGAATCCGCCGACACCACTTGCTGTAACGGCTGCTTCAGAGCCACCGCATACAATTACGTCTGCTTTTCCAAGCTGGATAAGCATTTTGGCATCAATCAAAGCATTTGCTGAAGATGCGCATGCAGATACTGTTGTGTAATTTGGACCGTGAAAACCATATTCTATAGAAATATGCCCCGGCGTAATATCCGCTATCATTTTAGGAATAAAGAAAGGGTTGAATCTCGGAATTTCCGTATTTGCCCATCCTAAAACTTCAGTCTCAAAAGTTTCTAAACCTCCGATTCCGGAACCCCAGATTACTCCGACTCTGTTTTTGTCTACGTTATCTTCAATAATTCTTGAGTGTTGTACTGCTTCTCTTGCAGCGACAAGCCCAAGCTGAGTATTTCTATCCATTTTTTTTGCCTCTTTCTTATCGAAATGCTGCAACGGATCGAAATTTTTGACTTCGCAGGCGAATTTTGTTTTGAAGTTTGTGGCATCAAAAAGAGTAATAGGAGCGGCACCGCTCTCACCTTTTACAAGATTTTCCCAGTATTCTTTTGCATTATTTCCAATAGGTGTTATTGCTCCAAAACCGGTTACAACTACTCTTTTTAATTCCATAAACTTTGTTTAATTTCTTTTTTTGTTGAAGAATATTATTTATTTACTACTTCTTCGATATAAGCGATAGCGTGTCCTACAGTAGTAATTTTTTCAGCCTGGTCATCAGGGATCTGAATGTTGAATTCTTTTTCAAACTCCATAATTAGTTCAACTGTATCCAATGAATCAGCTCCTAAATCGTTAGTGAAGCTAGCCTCCGGAGTTACTTCTGTTTCTTCAACGTCAAGCTTATCAGCGATGATAGCTTTTACTCTTGATGCAATGTCTGACATAGTAAATTTTTTTTTAATTGTTAGATGGTGCAAATATATAAAATTCTTTACGATAAAACATTTTTTTAGTCTTTTTTGTGGCTTGCAGGTGTGTATTTTGTTGTGTTTGTGTTTAGTCTTTTAGTTTTCAGTGGTTTATATTTTATTATTTCATAGTCTTGTTTATGCTTGTTTTTGTATAAAAAATGGAGATGATCTTTATTATAACTGAATGATAAGTTCCGGCTTATTATATAAGGTTTCTAATTCATATATTATGATTAGTTTTGCCTGTTATTCTTTAATATTCATTTAATTCATGAAAAAAAGTATTTGCATTTTATTCTTTTCAATTTCTATATCGCTTGTAGCACAGATCAAAGGAAAAGTTGTCAAAATAAAAGATGGAGATACAGTCGTCGTCTTACTGGAAGACAAAACCCAGCAAACATTAAGACTTGCGGAAGTCGACTGCCCGGAAAACGGCCAGGCTTTCGGGAATAATGCTAAACAGTTTACTTCCGATCAGGTTTTTGGTAAAAATATTATTTTCTACAGGGTCGGAAAAGACAGGTATGGAAGGAGTGTAGCCGGTGTATTCTATGATGGAGACAGGTATCTGTCAAGAGAGATTGTAAAAGCAGGATTCGGGTGGTGGTATTACAAAGCTTCAAAAAATACGGAACTTCAGAAGTTTCAGGATGAAGCGAAGGTGAAGAAACTTGGCTTATGGAGTGACAAAGATGCAATTTCACCCTGGGAATTCAGGAAGAATAAAAAGAGCAAGTAAAATGAAATACACTCCTGATTAAAAAAAGGAGTGTATTGGCGTTGGTTAAATCATTTCCACGGCTTGCTGATTTCAGAATTCGTGATAATATACAATATCGTATATTATTGAGATCTTTTACGATCTGCTGCAGAATGCATCCCAGGTAGTCCAGAAATGTGCATTGATAGCTCCCGGAGCCGGGTTAGTACTGTCGGCGACAATTCCTACCATAGATGCACAGTTAGAATTACATCCAATCTGATTTCTGCTTCCTTCCTGAGGTGGAATTTCGCGCCATGTTCCGGTAGAACCGTTTAAAGTTTCTACTTTAATGTCAAAAATTCCTGAAAGACCAGGGGTTTGTAGTTGTTTAGTAGGATCTTCGCTTGAAATCATGTCTTTCCAGTTTCCTTGAGAAAAAGTTACTCTCCATTGAGTAATCATTTTTACCGTGTCGTTTTGTGGCGAAATATACACCCAAAACTGCGCTCCGCCTCCTAATTTTAATTCACCTGTAGAATTTGCGTTGTAGCTTGTGTTTGCTTCCATGATATTGGTTTTTATGGTTATTTTGTATGTCAAAGTAACGTAGAAAAAAATATTCAGAATAGCGTGAAAATGACCAATTGTAAAGTTAGGTGTTTGTACGGTAAGGTATGATAGGTAATAACTATCCGTATAATAATCATGTGGATTTTAAAATAAAACCCTTAAATATTCGATTAAGGGGTGTTTTGTGGAGTTGGAGGGATTCGAACCCTCGTCCAAACAAGCAATACATAAGATTTCTACATGCCCGAAGACAAAGCAGACCAATTGTTTTAGGCTTATCTTTTAGAGTTCGGATACAATTTTGGGAACAATTTTGAATCGAAAATTTATGGCATCAGTTAGTTTTTTTTACAAGAGGTAAAGTTGAAAACAAGAGTAGTACAATCTGGGTACGGTTAAGAGATAAAGGGGTAGATGTAAAAGTCCCTCTCCCGCACTTAAAATGTAAACCCAAAGATTGGAAAAATGGAAAATGTGTTATAAGTTCACGAAATGTGAACAATGAATTAGTTGAATTGAACATTGAGCTTATCAGACTTGAGACAAAAATAATTTCAGATTACACAAACTACAAACCTGAAATAGATTTAAAGGGTTGGCTTGAATCTACTGTCAATCCAGAAAAAGTTATTTCAGAAAATATAGAACCACAGTCAAATAACATACTTTCGTTTATTGATGACTACATTAATCTAAAGAGGGATACTGTAAGTGAATCAACCATTAAGAAAGCAAACGTTGTTAAACAGTTGGTAAAGCGTTATTGTGATGACCTTAGGGCTAGAAAAAAAACCTTTAAAAATTTGAAGTTTTCTGATTTAGATAATTCTTTCAGAGTGGATTTTGAAAAGTATTGTCTTCGGGAGAACTATAAGGCATCCACAACTTATCGAAATCTTAAATTTTTGAAAATGATTTGTAAGGTTGCAGAGTCTGTTGATATAGAAGTGCATAAACATGCTTTTTTGTGGAAGTTTGATGTAGAGAAAGCATCTAGAAATTTTCCGAAGTCTGTCTATCTTACTTTTGATGAGCTAAACAAAATAGAAAGAACAGAAATGCCAAGTGAATACTTGGATAATGCTAGGGATTGGTTGTTGATAGCTTGCTATACAGGACAGAGAGTTAGTGATTATTTGAGGTTCAATTCTAGTATGATTGTGCAAGATGATGAGAATCAATCTTACATAGAGTTTAATCAAGTCAAAACGGGAACTAAGATGCAAATTCCATTACTACAAAAAGTACAAAATATTTTGCTGAAAAGAGGTGGTGAATTCCCTCGCAAGATTTCTGATGTAAATCTTAATCTATACATTAAAGATGTTTGTGAACTGGCTAGTATAGATGAGGTTTTGTACAATGGAAAGGTTATGACAATCGAGAGAGAGGGCTTGCCAAGAATCACCAGAAAAGTTTTTGGCAACTATCCAAAGTACCAACTTGTAACTTCTCACATTGGAAGGAAGAGCTTTGCTACAAACTTTTATGAAAAAATTCCTATAACCTACTTGCTGAATTTTACAGGACACAAAACAGAAAGACAACTGTTGGCATATATAAGTAAAACAGATGTTGAAAAAGCGAAATCAACAGCAAAAATTTTTAGAAGACTTGGCTATTAATCTAGTCTTGTTTAGAGTAACTTTATCAAAATAAATCAATCTGCCATTTTTACAGAGAAGTTTCATGATTTTCAATCATTTAAACTAAAAATAAAGCTTTGAAGTTGTTACTATGTATTTTTAGATAAAAAATCCCCTATAAAAAAAGGAGGGGATTAATTTTTTTTAAATGCTGTATAATACTTATGTGTCTTTCTAAATATATTTAAATTAAAATAAAGCTAATAATACTTGATTTTTTTATTTTCTTATATTCTTGTTGGACTTAAAAATTAAAAGTTGCTAATAACTTTTCCGATTGTACTTTGAAGTAAAGCTTTTTTAAACTTATCAAGTTTTAATTTGGAGGTAGTTTTCTTTACTGTAAATATAATGCAGTATCCCATCATTAATGATTTTGATATAATTCAAATATGCTTTATCGCTTTGAATTGTATTTAATTCTTTTAATTTGATAAAATAATTATTGTTGAAATATTTATATGAAATATTGTGTTGATGTTTATAAATAATATTTCCGATAATCATTTTTAAATCAACAGAATTATCCCTCCTCCATTCATGTTCAATGCAGTCTAATAAATATGGATATTCCTGCCCTAATGAAAAGACTTCATAATCAAAAATTAGTTTTAAATTAAACAGGGAGATGTAGCTTGACATATTATTATTTTAGGATTATTTTACTGTGCTCTTAATTTTGTATTTCAAATAGCTTAATATCTCTAAGTAACCTGCATTTTTTAGATAATATCCTTTGTCAATGCTACCATTATAATCAACAAATCTTTTATGCATATAGTCAGCTCCATTTTTGTTGTATATAGTCCAATTATTTATGCAGATTTGCTTTATAACGTTAATTTCAAGTCCATCTATACTTTTTTGCATGTAGTTTATTTCACCTAATATAGTTTTGAATTTATTTTCGTTTTGCTTGTAAATGTAGTTTAGTTGGTATCTATCAATACTATTACATTCAAATATTTGAGATTTGTAATTAGCACAAACTATTATGAAAAGGAATAAAATTAAATTTTTCATGTTTAGTCTGTGAGGTTAGTGTAATAGTTAAAATATCTTCCTTCATTGTTATTACAAATAACAGAATTTGCTGAACCATTTAAACACATTACAGTTGCAATTTCTCTATTTCCATAATAGAATTTGAAGAATTCAGAATTTCCATTTTTGTTATAGTATCCTCTATTAAACTTATAATCGGTCCGATAATTTCCTTCAAATACCGATAATTTGCCATCACCAATGTAATTAAGGACGCATGTTACACAATTCCAATCAATATTGAAACTAATAAAAATTTTAACTCTGTTGTTTTCAACCTTATCGTAAAATTCTTTAGTATCAGCATCCATTTTGTATTTAACAAATGATAGTTTATAGCCATTAAATTCCGTAACAGAATTTCCATCTTTTTTTTACAATAAATCCCTGAGAATATAGGAATAAGCATGAATGTAAAAATATTATTAAGAATAAAATCTTTTTCATCAGTTTAGGTTATTCTTTGTCTAAGGTAATATTGTTAACCCCATTCAACCATTGTATTTGAGTTGAACTAACTTTTTTAAACTTATAAGAACCACTGGATGTACCTGCTGTAATTACAAAATTATAATCAGTATCTGTAATTGTTTCATCAACTTTCGCAGTCTGCCCGTTGCTTGCAGTTTGTATTAGAATTGCTTTATAGCTCGTTCCATTTATGACATAAATAAAATCATCATTTGTGAATTTGTAGTAAGATGTGTTGCTAACCTTCCAAGAACCTTGAATCCATATAGGGGGGATGAAAGTATTGAGTTGTTACGGGATTGTTCTGTTGAGGTGTTGAATCCTCATCATTACCAGAGCAATTCAGAGTCAGAATTGAAAAAGCCAAAAGAGGCAGAAATAAAGTCTTTTTCATAAGATAGATTTTCATTAAATCTACCCAAACCTAAAGTAGAAAATTTGTGATTGATTAAAACAAGAAAGGTGCAGGTTTGTAACTCTTGCCTACTAATCTGTGGCTCTGGATTGCCAATACAACAATAAACAAGGACATTCCTACACCCATATGGATGTAAGTGTCAAACTGTTTATTCTGTGTTGTATTGAGAAATTTTCCAGATTTCAGATTACAGAATAAAAGCTAACAGCTTTCTTTTTTTCGATAAAATTTGAATTGCAAAGATATTAATTCAATTTGAATCTTTTAATTCTATTCTTGTAAAATTGCATTTGAAATTGCATTAGAGTGATAAAACCCTTTTTATAAGAATTCTTAATACTGGAATCCAGTATGAGTAATTCACAAGAATTAGCCTTTATCTGCCAAAATGACACAGGTGTTGTTTTAAGAAACTGACAATTAGCGATATATTGATTTTGGGAATGTTTTTTGACTTTCAAAATTCAAAAATTTATTTCATGTTCAAATCTTTACTTCAGAAAATTCAGTTCAAAAAGAGTAATAACAGCCCAGCAGAAAAAAGTATCAGTTCGTTGGCTCCAAAAATTCTTGCTGAAGCAAGGGATATAGCAAGAGTTGAGCCTTATCTTACTGCCATTAAAAATGCACTTGATGAGAACGCTATTACTAATATAGCTATTACAGGAGCTTATGGCTCAGGGAAAAGTACAATTATAAAAACCTTTCAGCATCTAAATCCAGAGTATAAATATTTAAATATCTCTTTAGCATCCTTTAATGATTTTAATGACAATGATGATTTAGAAAGATTACTTGAAGTAAGTATATTACAGCAAATATTCTATCATGTAAAACCAACAGATATTCCAGATTCGAGATTTAAGCGAATTGTAAATAATACAACAGGAAAAATTTGGTTAATTGCTACTGGATTAGCATTATGGATTTCCAGCATTTTCATACTTTTTAAATTTGATTATATCAACAAAATCAATCCCAACAATTGGAAGTTGGGGTTAAATAATATTGATTGGCTAGCATTATTAGTATTTGGTGTTTTCTTTACTGGAATAGGATTTTTCTCCAAAACATTAGTTCGGTTATTCAGTAACTCAAAAATTAATAAATTCAATATACAAGGGGAAGTTGAATTAGGAGATAATATTGACAAATCTGTTTTTAATGAACATTTAGAGGAAATACTTTATTTCTTTGAAAGAACAAAATATAATGTAATTGTAATTGAGGATTTAGATAGATTTGAAAACACAGATATTTTTACCAAACTAAGGGAATTGAATATTTTGTTAAACAATTCAAATTCCATTCAAAGTGAAAGAAATGGAGAAAAGATAAATTTCGTATATGCAATTAAGGATGATATGTTTAAAGATAAGAACGAGAGAGTTAAATTCTTTGAATATATTATACCAGTAATCCCATTTATTAACCCATCTAATGCAGATGAACAATTATCGAAACTTATTAAAGAAGCAAATTTACAGGGCGTATTATCTCAAGAATTTACTAGCGATGTTATCACATTTATTGATGATATAGACATGCGATTATTAATCAATATTTTTCACGAATTTGTTTTATATAGAGAAGCATTGAACCCAGAATTTGTTACCAAACCAGAAGAATTATTTGCAATCATAACTTATAAAAATCTTTACCCTAATGATTTTATGAAATTGCACAGAAGAGAAGGGATGCTTTATCAATTTATTAATAACAAAGGACAATATATAAATGAATTAATAAAAAAAAACGACCTACAAATTGTAGATAAAGAAAAACAAATTGACAACATTGAAGAAGAATCAGAATTGTCAATACATGAGTTGAGAGCTGTCTATATAAATAAAATCCAGAGTAAAATTCCTGATGCTGTATCTATAAATATCGATGGAAATAAAAAATTTTTTGAATTAGCAAAAGATGAAAATTTTGAAAAATTATTAGAACTAGAAAATAATAAGGTAAATTATAATTATTACAACCATTATTATAATAGCGAATATAGATTACAAGCAAGGGTTATAAATTTTTCATTTGCTGATATTGAAAACGAAGTCAATTCAAATTTTACTTATTCAGAAAGAGAACAACTTATATTAGATAAGACCAATGACAAAAAAGAAATTTTAAAAGCAGAAATTGCAAAACTCAAAAGCAGAAAACAAGAAATTAAATCTTGGGATGTAAAACAAATTTTTGAAGAAATAGACATAAATCCATATCTAGATGAATTTTCAGGCAGTCCATTAATGCGAAATTTATTACTTAATGGTTATCTTAATGAAAACTACAATGACTATATTTCGTTATTTCATGAAGTAAACTTAACCAAAGAAGATTTCTTATTTGAGAAAAAAATTAAAAGTGGAGAGCATTTAGCATTTGACTATCAATTATCAAATATTGAAACTTTGTTAAATAAAATTCCTGAAAAATATTTCAAATGGGATGGTATATTAAATTTTCATTTATTAGATTTTCTTGGGAACAACCGTGGAAAATACAAAAATCTGTATGACAAAATTATAGAACTATTGAGTAATGAAAAGGAAAATTCTATTGAGTTCATTGATGCTTATATATACAGAGAGAATATACCTATCGAAATTTTCATGCAATCAATTTGTAAATCATGGGCAGGGTTAATTGATTATTTATATAATAGCAATTATACAGAGGAAAAAATAAATTACTATTTAGAACTGTTGATAAAGTTTGTTCCAACAGATGATATTACAAAATTTCAAGAAAAGGTCTTTTTAAAAGATTTGATTGATGAAAAGCCTTATTTCTTGTCAATGATAAAAAATACTTCTGAAAACAATTATTACAACAAAATTACCTCGCTATTTAAAAGTCTTGATATCAAATTCGATACGATAAATCCCTCAACAGATGAAACAAAAGATTTATTCAACTATGTGTATGAGAACCACCATTATCAGATAAATGAGGATAATCTTGAATTAATGATTATAGAATACAGTACAGATATAGAATTAGCTGATTTAAGAAAAGCTAATTACAATTCTATTTTAAAATCAAAATGTAATCCTTTAATTATTAATATAGAGGGGAATATAAACGATTATGTGAAATATGTATTTCTAAAATTAGAAGCAAACTCAGACGAACCAGAAGAATCATTTATTTCTCTTTTAAACAATATTAGTTTAAATAAAAACCTAAAACTAGAAATCATAAACAAATGTAATTTCAGAATCACGTCTTTATCAGATATTACTGATTCAGAAATAAAAACTGCATTGATTCAATCCAACAAGATTATTCCAAATTGGGAAAATGTCATTGAATATTACATTGATTGCGATTCCAGTTTAGAAAAGCCACTTATAAACTTTTTAAATGATGAAAAAAATTATAACGAGCTTTCTAAAGAAAAAATGAATAAGGATGGAGATTTTGAATATGCAGAATTTAGAAAGAAAATTTTGTTATGTAATGATTTATCAGATGAAAGTTATAAAAAGTTATTGGAGAGCAGTATTTACATAAGGGATGAGCTCGCTTTTGAAAATTTAAGCATTGAAAAAGTTAAGTATTTAGTTGAAAAAATATTAACACTCTCAGTAAAGAATTATGAATTATTGATGAATGAATTTCCAAATGAGCATATTGAACTTATTGCTAAATATCAAGACAAGTTTATAAAAGACTTTGATAATTATATTTTGGAAGAAAAAGATATTATTTTATTGCTAGGTTTATTTAAAATAGATGATAAAACCAAAATCGAAATTATCAAAAAATTAGATGTCGATTCAATTATTAATAATAAAGATATAGCAAAAATTGTTTGTGCATTCCTAGCAAATTCATTCTATGTACCATTAGAATATCAAGTTTTAGAAGGTATATTTAAAAATACTACTTCAAGTGAAAACAGAATAAAATTACTCAACATTCAGTTTGATAAACTTTCTATTGAAGAAATAAGTAATTTGATTAAAACATTACCTTATCCTTACTCAGATGTTGGAGTTAGTAGAAAAAGACCCACAATTCCAAATAACGAGCACAATAGTATATTTGTAAAAAACCTTAGCAATAAAGGCTTGATTTCTTCTTTTGAGATAAAAAGAGAGGAAATTAAAATTGTTGCTAATTATTAATCAATCTAAAATTAAATTATTCTGTTTTAAGCATTTTTTGACAAGATTTTGATAAATTCAATTCCTGAGAATTTGAGCACCCCTATTGAGGGGTACTCAGTAATTTTTGAATTTGTTTTTTAGCATTGAAAAACTGTTGAACGCTTCCAATTTCACTTCCATATTCTTCCATTAAAATTATTGGTAAGTATTTATTTATAGTAGTTGGTGAGACTTTAGCCTCTTCTAGAATATCTTTTATCTTAAATACTCTACATTCACTCAATAAGTCAGAAAAAGAAAAACTAATCAATTGTTTTTTTTGTTCCCCTCTGTCTTTATTCAGATAGGTTATAGCTAGTTTTTGCTTTTCTCCCTTCTGAAACTCTTTTTTGGGGTCAAATAGAAATCTCCTCTTTTCATTATTAAAAGGTATCCACTCATTTCTTTTATTTAATACTGTGGTGCAAATACTTTGTATTTCATCATCGTGCATTGGAACTGTACAACATGAATTATTTACTTTACTGATAAATCCAATAAGTCTACTATCTTGCAATTCTGGATTTAATGCAATGATTTTGATAGCAATATTTGATAGGATATAATTTCTTTTTCCTTCTTTAATGACTCTAGGAATTACAACACTTGAATAATATAGTTTATCATTTCTTAAATCACAAACCCCATTTGCATCGTAAACTCTTTCTTTTTCTGATATTTTTTCTTGTAAGTTATCATATCGGATTGGGCTTTTTTCTCCATTCCATACATAACTATTAATTAAAGTATTTTTAGTAATGGAATGGTGATTTTCTTCAATATCATCAGTATCTGTGTTAGAATAGCAAGTACAGTCGAAAATATGTGCATCGGGGTTATAATAAACATCTGGGTCATATGATATAATATTTGCCCTAACAATATCACTTGCCTTATAGTCAAAAGGAATATTCAGTTGTCCTGCAATATCTATAAATGCTTCTTTAAAGTTGTTTTTATCCACTCCAGATACCTTAACCAGACAACCATAGCCCGTACCACTGACACTCTTCCAATAAGCTGTAAAATAGTTTTTGTTAAACTCAAAATCTAAACTATTGTCAATATCATAGTAAATATAATCCGTTGATTGAATAGCGTTTTTAATCTTCCTTTTCCCATCTGTAGAAAAGTTCCATAAAATGATAGGTAATCGTGTTTTTATTGAATCAAATTCATGCATCCCTTTTTGCAGAGTTCTGAGTTTTTGAATTTCTTTTACTTCAGGTCTAGAATCATCCTTAATATAATTGATTGCTTCCTGAATGGTTTGAAATGTTGTGTCTGAAAAACGTGTTTTTAAATTATTAAATTTTCTGAACATAAATATGTATTTTATTGATTTGCAGATACAAATTTAATTCAGATTCTGAGGGATTATTGAGGGATGTACTAGTGTTTATTCTTGTTAATGTAGTGTAATTCAGTTTGTTATGGATGTTTTCTGTGGGATTGTATTTTTTATTTAAGATTATTAACAATATTTATGATTTCTGAGCTTCTTTTTACAACTCTAGAAGCTACACTTTGATTTAAATCACTAATTCCATCAGCTATTTTTTTAGCATCAAATGAAATATTACTTTTAGCTTTTGTTGAAACTAAAAATCTGTCAGAGATTTGTTGATAGAAAATCATTGATTTAGCTGCATATTTTTCTGCTAAAAAGCTAACTAAGTAATAAAATTCTGGAAGTGATTTGAGTCTCAATGTAATTTTATTATCATTTGCATAATTATTATTTAAAATTTTAAAGAATAGGTTTTTAGAAACAGGCTCTTTAAAAAGCTCATATGCAATAAGTTCATTGTAAAATTTTTCAACAAATTTGTCTTCCAAACCGAAAATAGTTTTCCTACTTTCAATATTAATTTCAGGATTTATGTGTTTACCAAATTCATTTTCTAGTATTCTTATAATTCCCAAATGTGCCCCAGAGAATTCATTTGTAGTAATTTTTTGAATGCTGTTTAAAGGATAGTTAAGGTCTCTTTTATTATTCAATGATTGAGAAAATCGAGAAATCGAATTTTTAAGAGCTAATATTGTATTTTCATAGTATATCTTTTGACTTAGCTCTGTGTTGTAAGATTTAAAATAATTACTAAAAGCTGAAATAAAATCCAACTGATAGTGTTCTATTTCTGAAACGAGCAAGATTTCATATCTATTAATTATGAATTCAATATCTAACTGAGATAAAAACTCTTCAAAATTGATAACTTCAAAATCAAAGTTTTCTGGATTTCCTTCAATGGTTTCATCATCAATTAATAGATAATATTTTTTACTAAGTTTAATTTCATTATCCTGAAAGTTTATTTTAGAGATAATAAAATTATTTATCTTTTCAATGGAATCTAAAAAAATCATGATGCTAATTTAAAATCTTTTTTTACTTTTTGAACAGTACCTAAGCTGACATTACATAGTTTAGCTGTATTTCTAAGTGATTGTCCTTTCTTTAGATACTTTATAACCTCTTTATACTTATTTAAAACCTGCTCATCGCTTTCAACTGAGCCTTTCAACCTTCCTTTGTAAACACCTTTAGCAATGGCTAAATTTATACCTTCTCTCTGTCTTTCCAAGAGTGAATCTCTTTCCATTTCAGCAATATTGCCAATAACTGAAATGATTAATTTAAAGGCAGAATTGGGCTTGCCATTAACTAGGCTTTCAATTCCGAGATTGTCTACTTTCAAAATAATTTTTTTTCATTTAGAAGCTCTAAAGTGCTTAGAATGTCGAAAAGATTTCTTCCTAATCGGTCAATTGAATGTACAGTTATATAATCTATTAAGCCCGCTTCAATGTCTTCAAGCATCTTTTTCCCCTCTGGTCTTTCGCTGAATGGTGTAGCTCCACTAATAATATCAATATAAAGCTTTTCATCGGGGTTGCTTTTATGTAATTGCCTTGCTGTATTCTGGTTTCCAGTAGAAACCCTAATATATCTTGCTTTCATTTTGATTATGGTATAAAGCACCCCGATAGCAGGGTGCAGGGTTATTATTAATTTCTGAAATAATGTCCGTT
Organism: Chryseobacterium sp. POE27; assembly: GCF_039727685.1. Taxonomy (NCBI): domain Bacteria; kingdom Pseudomonadati; phylum Bacteroidota; class Flavobacteriia; order Flavobacteriales; family Weeksellaceae; genus Chryseobacterium; species Chryseobacterium sp. POE27. The sequence goes on along the minus strand of NZ_CP152475.1, from coordinate 2,257,581 downwards.
TGAGGATGAATAATCAAACATGAAATTATATGCTGTTTTCTGCCAGTCTATAAATATGTAAGGAGGAAGATTTTCAGGGATACTACCATCCTGTTCTAACATTTCCTGTGTAAAGTCTTCATCTGAATTAAATTCACCAGAATAAGAATCCGAAACCTTATCTAAAAGCTCCTCTATATCTTTACAATAATCACCAATACAATCTACTTAGGCTTCAATGATTTCAAATTCTAAGCCTGAATCGTTGATTTTCTCTGCAATTTCATAAATATCTTTTGAAAGGTAACTTTCACTTATTAACCCCTGATTGACAAAGAATTTTGGAGATTCATAATCCTGAATCATAAACTCAGGTTGATTTTCATCTTTGTGAAGCTCTTTCATAGCTTGATAAAGTTCTTCGTAATCTGGATAATCTGAAAGTTGAAGCCATTTTCCATATAAGCTTCCACTGTTATACTTTGCATAAGTGCCACAGTAAACGGCACAATTGTCGAGACAATTTTGTAAATTTGCCATAGTCGATAATTTTAAGTAAGAGTTAAAATTTATTGATATGCCTAGTGATACGCCAATATTACTAGGCTTTTTTATTTATTCAAATTTACAATATTTCTATGGATGTGCCAAATTTAGAGTAGGTATTTTTGGTATATTTTAAATCTTTTACAACAGCTTTTTAACAAATTTTTATGTATCATTTTTAGACTTTAGTCTAAATTTATTATAGAAAAATTAAAAATTAATTTCTAAACTCCTAAACTTTTCTAACTCTTTAAGGAGGGGTGTCCCAAAATTATAAATTAAATGGGGGAGTGTTATCTATATAGGGGTTCCGTCGTAATATAAATTAAATTTTAACTATTGATTCTATATTTATCTTTAGAATTAATTTATATCAAAATTTTTGTAAATTGTAAATGCACAATATAATTTCAATAAACTAATAACTTAATGGATATAAAAAGAGATGCTTCTGATAAGCATAAAGGTATAACACTTCAAAAACTCAGAGCAATAAAGTTAGCGTTAGAGACAATAATCAAAAATCCGAAAGCCCAATTTCATGTTGCGATAGAAAGTGATGGAGATGTTTTTATTTATAGTGATAATAGAAAATTCATTGAAGAGAATAAAAATTATGAATCAAAAAATTTTTCATTTTTTAGTAAACAGGTTCTAAATACACTTATTTACTTCATTGATTACTGGCTAAAAGATTCTGTAAATAGAAGTGAAAACATTGTTTTCAGTTTTTATTCTACCAATAATATATCAAAAGAAAATAATACTAAAAAAACTAAAAATTTAGGCATTGATTCTTTACCAAATGAACCAATATTACAATTATTACAAAGTGGAAATTGGAAAGAAGAAAATAATATTCTTGAAATATGTAAAAAGGCTATTTTGTCTGAGTATGAAGAGCAATATAATGGTAAAAATAATCATTATTCAATAATTGAAAAATTTTCAGAAGAAGATTGGCAAAAATTTTTTAGTCAAATTATTTGGAATTTCGGAATGCCTAACGATATAGATTTAGAGAAAGAAATAAAGCAAACTATTTCGAGGTATGGAGAAATTAAAAATATTGATGTTGAAGGAAAGGAGGTATTTATTGAAGCAATGCTCAGAAAGAGATTAGAGGATAAACAGAATGAAAAAGATATCTCTCAAAGATATTTAACCGATGAATCTTTAGAGTTAATTTGCTATCAAATCAAAAATCAGCCAATTGATAAAAATTTATTTAGATATATTGATTATGATTATAAAGAAATTATTGAAAATATAAACATTTTTACTCATAATTTCATAAAGGATAAATACTTTTCAGTTAATAACAATCACTATGATTTACCTGTTTTCCTAAATAGAAAAGTTAAATATCATACGTCCGAAATTAAAATAAAAACAAATCATTTAGAAGAAACAAATCCTGAATTAATAACAAAAAATGTAATTGTTGGAGAAATAAAAGATTTCATAGATGATTTAAAACCTACATTTTTATTTGGCGAAATAGGAAGCGGAAAAAGTTCAATAATCGCAAATTTTGTACTAGAAGAAAATAAAAATGATAATTTAAGCATTCTCATTCCTGTCAATAATATAAAAGGAAAGATTTCTTCAGACTTCTCTTCATTATTTTTATGTATAAATACTTTTATTAATTCAAATATTACGAACAAAGACCCTTTTTTTGATTTTGAATTTATACTTAATAATAGACCGATTCAGATTATTTTTGATGGATTAGATGAGTTGGCAAATAATGAAGTTAGATACCTGATTAAACACATAGAAAAGTTATCCAGAGACTATTCTGATTTAATAGTAATTGCAACAGGAAGACCAATAGAATTACAGTCAATAATAAATTTTAATGATTGGAATTGTCTTACTACTATAGATTTAACTGAAAATGAAGTATTTGAAATTTTAAAAAATGAAGCAATTGCAAACGGTTTCGAGGTAACTGAAGCTATTGAGGATTCTAAGAGAAGATTAGAGTTTTTGAAGAGCAGAAGTGAATTATCACTTTTGTCAAAAACACCTTTAGTGGTTTGTTTAATAAGAAGTTTTCTTTCTGAAAATCTCTATGAAGAAACTTTAGGGACTTTGATGTACCAAATTTTATTAAAAAGGCTAAAATGGGATGAGGTGGATTTAAAATCAAATTATCCACATTACTTTGAAGCATTTCCAGAAGAAATTCAACGTGAAAAAATAATAGCAAAAATTGCTGAAGAAATATTTATTTCTGAAAGTAAAAGAATTACAGAAATCAAATTTAAACAAATCGTAAATGATAACATTTTAGAAAATATTAATAATAGAAATCAAGTAATTTCAGAGGCTATTTTATTTTATAAAAATCTTTTTTTACAATTAAATGATAATTATTATAGTTTTATCTCCCAGCCATTATTAGAAGTTTGTTATAGTGTAGAATTATCAGAAAAAATAAATAATAGTAGTTTTAATTTAAACATTGATACAAATACTTGGAGACCATTTTCTTTTTCAATAGCAATACACAAATTAAAAAATGGAATTACAGATGAATTAAAAAGTGTAATTAATAAATCACTTGATGAATTGTTGTTTGTGGAAAATAATGTTCCCATAGCTGCAATTATTGTATCTGAATCAAAAACTGTTGAGTGTGCTAAATATTTTATTGAAAAACTTACTAAACTTAGTTTTAGACCGCTTAGGACATGGAGTAATGATAGTTTATGGGGAGAACCAGATACTTATTCCCCTTTTACAATAGCTGATGCAATAAACCTGTCAGAAAACGATGGGATAGATTGGTTTTTTGAAGAATATCTAAATCCAAAACATCCAATTGCACATTATGAAGAATCTTTGATTAAAGCAATTTTAGGGAATATTTTCTATCTAAAAAAATTTAATATAGAAGATAGATATAAGACAAAGTTAATTGAAATTGTCAATTATCATTTGGCGGCTCGCACAATGGCTTGTCAATATATTTTACCTGTAATTTGTTTAGTGATTCCTGAAAAAATAAAAAAAGAATATCGAAGCACAATGCTTTTAAAATTGCTTTCTGAAAGAATTTATTTCGAAAGGAGTAAAGAGTTGATAGAGTTAGAAATAGATTCTGGAAATAATGATGCAATTATTAATTCAATTGAAACAATAGCTCTTAAAGATGATAATAGAAATGGAGAAATTCTATTATTACATCTTCGGCTATTTAAGGATAATAATCAAATTAATAAAACAATAATTGATAAGATAATTACATTAAGTATAGAGAAAGATGTTTCTTTATTAAAGAGTTTACAAAATCATATAGATGAAAAAATACTAAAATCTTATCTAAAATTTTCTGTTCTCAATAACACTAAAATATCTGATTATGCAGCCATTTTACTGTTTAGAAATTATCAAGAGAAAAACCTCTATCTTATAGCCAGACCACTTCTTGGTAAAACAAATCTTTATCATAAAAATACTGAGGAAAGAAAGAAGATTCTTGATGAAGTTTTGTTTATCTCTCCAAATGATTCTCTTGATTTTATGAGAACATATCGGCCTAAAAGAACTGGCTCCAAAGGAGAATTAATGGAAATTTATATATATTATTTTAACAAATTACTAATGTTAAGTGAAGATATATATAAAAATGATTTCTTTTATATAATTGCTAATCATCCTGATTATTCAATTTTAAGTAGATATTCTGAAATTAGGAATAGTTATAAAGATTTATTGCTTAATAAACCACAATATAGAGACTTTGCTAAAGAGGCAACAAAACATATTGATTTCAAAATCCGTTCAAATGCCAATTCTATATTATTAGTCTGCTTTCCTGAAGAAGCACAAGAGGAGTTGGAAAATGTCATTTATATGGCTTCTAATAGGCTTTCTGATATTAATGAATGGTTGAGGTTTTGTATGAAGCTGAATTATAGCAAAATTGCTTTGGAAAACATAAGAAGTAAATTGAATACTTTTCCTGATTTATCAAAAATTTTTGCATTATTTATACTTTATCATCAAGATATAAAATTGACCGAAGAAGAAATTGATATTTTAATATTGGGACTTCTCGGCAAAGGGTATATGTTTGATATAGGAAATGTCTTTAAAATAGAAAATGATTTAAAAAGAGTTTCGGCACAATCAGAGTTTTTTTCTAAAATAGTTAAAATTTTACATGAGGGCGATTTGCCTTTAGCTAAAAAGGCAGCTAGTATTTTATCATCATTTCATTATGGGAAATTGTCTAAAGATGAATTAGGAAAAGTTTGTGTTTATGATTGTGAAGAATGGGAAAGAAATTTATATAGTTTGGAAAGGAATCAAATAAAATTATTCGAAGATGAAGATTTTTTGAAAGGATTTGATGAAGCTAATGCTTTGATTCTTGAAAAAACAGGGAAAGAGAGTAATTTATCACTTTATAAAAAAGTAATTATAAATAAAGAAAATTTGTGGACTGATTTTATACTAAAACTTACTCATACCGATAGTCATATTGATGATTCCAAATTAGAATTACTTTATAATTGGCTGTTATCACTTAGAAAGAAAGATTCTAATTATACTGATAAAGTGGGAGATTCAATAGTTGAATTACTTTCATATCCTGCGATAATTGAAAATACTAGCTATAATAGTTACTTTCCTTACTATTCTTTGATAGCAAGTGAATTTTCTGCTAATAAACTTAATTTAGAAAATGTATTATCTGAATACAGATGTAAAGATGACTTGCAAGTTACTTTGTTATATCGGCTTGGTCTTGTTCCAGATAACTTTAGGGCTGAGGATTATAAGTCATACTTGGATTTATTCTCTTTAAATCTATCTTCAATTGTTGTAAAAAGAAGTAAGGAGGATGTTGATAAAGTTTTCTTGGATTCTGAAATTCTTCCAGATTCAACTCCTTCCTTCATGGAATCAATTCTCTTTTTTTGAAATTTATAGTAATGATGAATTAAGAAAAAAAGCAGAAATGGGTAAAATGACGGCTATAGTTGCTTCTATGATATTATTTTGTAGAGATGAGAAAACTGATTTTGTTACAATTTTAAATGCTTTTGATAAAACAGGTTGGTATTTTAGAAGAGATACTTTATATGGTATTTTCGGAGAGGCTCTTTTTATTATTAAAGAAGAAATGCTTAAAGAAAATGGAGCTAAAGAAAAATATATAGCTGATTTAAAGAAAAATATTCACAACGAAAAGGATGAGATTAGCAATAATATAGTTGATAATTTTAGAGAGTTATTTTCCTTAGATGCAAAAATTGAAATTGATGATTTTAGAGTACTTTTCAATGAACTACTGCATACACCTTACTCTTTAAAATTAGATTTAATGAATATCATTTTTAACCATATTATTAATGAACTTGAGTTGGAAGATTATAATGTTCTCTCAAAGGAAGTGGAGAATAATATCAAAATATTGATGAATAATGGATTCAGACACGGTTTTGAAGGTGATATTATTCCATTGCTTTGGATGTTTTCTTTAATTTCATTTTTTATTGATAACGAGCGGAGAGATTATTCTGTTTTTGGATTTTTAAAAGGAATTGAATCAATATTTATCATAAGTACAGATAGACAATATACAAATACGAAAAGCAAAAAAGTGAAAATAGGAAGTAGAGATTTATTTCTACACAGCGAAAATATTTATCAAAAAATTTCGCCTAAAATTATAAAAGAGGTTCTTGTCGAGGGTATTAAATATGGCGAACCTGAGATAAGAAGTTTATGCTTAATGCTTCAAGCTTTTGCAAAATAAAAAAAATAACCAATATGAAAACATTTAAACTATTATCGATTAGACCATTGCAAAAATGTGACAAAAGGTTTCTAAAAAACTTACAGAAGGGTACTATTTATAAGTTTTATAATGAATATACTTATCTTGACGTAGATGATAATCAAATTGAAACTGGAGATAGAAATGTTGTTAAAGTTACTTTTGAAAAATCAATTCCAGAGGATTTATATAACACAGATGAATTGAGTATTAATATTTCTGCATTAGTTGGTAAAAACGGTTCTGGAAAAAGTACTTTGCTAGAGCTATTTTATGCAAGTTGTTATGTTATAGCATCTCGAAAACAAATATTAAGGAATAATGCTTATTATCAAAAATTGTTTGAAGAAAGTGGAAACAGAGATATACATTTAATAAAATTAGCACAAGAAATTACATCTGTTTATGATAATTTAAATGTTGAATTTTTTTATCAGATTGATGATTGCATATATGGAGTTAGACTAGAAGCTTTTAATATCTATCATTTTATAGTAAAAGGAAGTAATGATAAGTTTATTGAAAATAATCTGTATCCGAATAATCCAGAATTTGCAATTTATCCAGACAGTGAACAATTGGATAGTAATTTAAGATTTATATTAAATGATGTCTTTTTTTATTCAATTTCAATAAACTATTCATTATATGGGTTAAATGATAAGATATTAGGGAATTGGGCTACAGAGCTGTTTCATAAAAATGACGGTTATCAAACTCCTCTTGTTGTAAATCCATTTAGAAGAGGAGGAAATATAGACGTAAATAGTGAACTTCATTTAGCACAGACAAGATTGTTTACGAACATACTTCTTAGTAAGAATAAAGAAATTCTTTACGAAAAAGAAATTGATACTATTGTTTTTCAAATAGATGTTGAAAAATATGTTGATAAAATTGATGAAAATTTAGATTTATTATTTGATAATTTTAAAAAGGAGCGAGGACTAGACAATGTGAACTTTTTCACAGATGTTTACAATAGTTTGTATGGAGGAAAAGAATACGGAAATATAGTTCCTTTTACAACTCCTAGACCTAATTTTGAATATTTGGTAAAGTATCTTTTTAGAAAAATTATCAAAATTTCTCAAGTGTACTCGGAGTATGATGGAGATACTCTAATTAAAGATGATAAAGTAATATTTACCAATTTTTTCACCTTTTTAAGTAAATTGAAAGATGATAGAAGCCATATAACTTTAAAGCTTAGGCAAACCTTAAATATCATAAGATTTAATATTCTGTATGAAAATGAACAGGCAAACAAATATGAAGTGTGGAGTAAAGATGATAAAGGTAATTTCTTTTTTAGAATAAAAATAGATAGACTAATTGAACGTATAAATGTTTTCTATGAAAATAAATTTTCTTATGAAGAATTAATACCAATTGGTTCCTATGATACAATTATTTGGATAGCAAATAATAAAAATGATACGGATGCTATATCAAATCTAGATATATTAAGTTCTGGTGAACAACATTTATTGCATTCTATTCAGTCAATATTATATCACATTTTAAATATCAACTCTGTTTGGGGGTCAAAAGCTAAGAAAATTAAATATCAGTATATTAATATAATCTTAGATGAAATAGAATTGTATTTTCATCCAGAATTCCAAAGAATATTCTTATTTGAATTACGCAACAAAATTAAAAATCTAAAAATAAATAATATTAAAGGTTTTAATATCATTTTTTGTACACATTCGCCCTTTATCCTTTCTGATATTCCAAAAGAATGTGCTTTAAAATTAGATGAAGGGAAAGTTAAACCAAATTTTAAAGAAAATACTTTTGGAGCAAATATTCATGACCTATTAGATGATGACTTTTATCTTTCAAATGGATTTATGGGAGAATTTGCTAAAAATAAAATTCTTTCACTTATTAGCTATTTAGATAAACCTTACGAGAAGGAAGTAAAAGATGAGTATTGGAATGATAAGAATTCTCTTAAATTTATTCAGATTGTTGGAGAGCCTATATTGAAGAGCACATTGAGGGAGCTTTATTTCAAAAAATATAAGAATGAAATTGACAGGGAAATTGACAGGTTGATAAATTTAAAATCGGAATTATGATTGGAATTAATAAAAAGATTGTTGAGGTAGCCATTTCAGATTCTTTGGTTGAATTAAATGCTCAAAGTTTAGAAATTGTAAATAACTTAAAAGAATTTAAAAGAAATAATAGCATTTTAAAAAGTAAGGACACTGCATATCTTAATAAGATAATTGCTGAGTTCGAGACTACTAATCTTATTACAATGTCATTATCAGATTTAGAGAGAGTGAAAAATGAAATAGGTGAGATTCCTGTTTGTAGAAGAAGATTTAATGGTAAGAAAAGAGCTACTTTGTTGAAAGAGGAAATTTTACAAATCTTAGACTATAAAGGTAAGCGGAGTAAGCTTTACCCAGAATACTTCCAAAAAATTGGGATTAAAGCTTGTGTTTACTGTAATTCTCAACTTACTGTAACTGTTGATAAAAAAATTATTAATAGAAGAGGAAGTAGAATTGAATACGTTGCTAAATTTCAGTTAGACCATTTTTATCCAAAAGATAAATATCCTCATTTAAGTATTTCCATGTTTAATTTATATCCTGTTTGCTCATCTTGTAATCTTGTGAAAAATAATAATCCCAATGTTGAATTTAAATTATATGTAGATGATTTAAATAAAAGTGATTTTGCATTTAAATTAGATAAAAGTTCTAAAGCGACATTTTTAAGTACGAGAAATAACAAACATTTGAATATTATATTTCAAAATGTAAATGATTCCACCTATAAAGATATTTTTCGAGTTAATGATATATATAAAACTCAGTATGATGTTGCCGAAGAAATTATTTTAAAAAGCTTAGTATATAATTCATCATATCGGAAAAGTTTAATAAAAGAATTTGGTAAACATAGAATTAATGATAATTTAATCAATAGATTTATTTTAGGTAATTATATAAATGAGAGTGAAATACACAAAAGACCTTTAGCTAAATTCATGCAAGATATAGGTAGAGAAACAGGTTTGATAGAATGAGCTTTTAGTTAGTAGTTTTTATTAGCATAAGTAAATTAAAATCACTTGTGGAATGTATAAATTAATATTTATAAAGTATATAAACAAGATAATCTTGTATCCGTTTCTCTAAGAATAGGAATACTTGGGAACGTTTTCGGGCACAAAAACAAAAAAGAGAAAATGTAATTATTTAAAATTCAATAATTTACATATTCTCTTTAGCTTAAAAAGTGGAGTTGGAGGGATTCGAACCCTCGTCCAAACAAGCAATACATAAGATTTCTACATGCTTATTCTGCTATTGGTTTTCGACTGAAAGCAGAGAGCAGACACCCAACTTTCAGCTTATCTTCTAAGGTTTTCGAGCTTTAGCCGAAGCTTCTAAAGCCTTATTTCCGCATTCCTATATCCCAGGATCAAACGCCGCAGAACAGAGCATTTGTGGAATATCTTGCTTCCTTACTAAAATCTTCGGGAAAACGCTTGATCTACTATACTTCGATATTAAGCTGCAAGAGCGAACTCTTCGTTGCCAGTTAAAATTTTGTAGCAAGGGATTATAGAGATCGCGCTACGGTTCTCTGCATGCTTACTTACCCATTGGTCTTGCTGTCGAAACCAGTCAACCCCATTGATAAAGTGAATACAAAGATAATACTTTTATTTTTATCAGAAGCTTTATCCCGCTTTCCACTGTATCTTTTGGGTTACGGGCTCCGCTTTGCTTCGCCCGCAACCCAAAAGGATGTCGTTTCAATCGGGGCTAGGGTAACAGTTATTCATTTGAAATTTAGAAGACTAACAAATCTTAATTCCTTAGAAATAAAAGCTCAATTAGGATTAACAATTAACGATAAGTATTTTTATTATAATTAATTTTGCGGGTAAATAAAAAATTCCTATTTTTGCAATCCAAAATGAGATGTAAAATATGTTAATAATTCCAGTTAAAGATGGTGAATCCATCGACAGAGCATTAAAAAAATATAAGAGAAAATTTGATAAAACAGGAACAGTTCGTCAGTTAAGATCTAGACAACAGTTTATCAAGCCTTCTGTGACTTTAAGACAAGCTAGACTTAAAGCAGCTCATAAGCAAAGAAATCTTAGCAAAGAAGAGCAGGCTTAAGAAATTTTCTTAATTCGCATACTAATTCACTCTTTAAATAGTTATATTTGAAGAGTGAATTTTTTGTTTTTATACTTTAATGATGTTGGACAAATTCTTAGAATATATACAGCTCGAAAAGAGATATTCGCCTCATACAATTACAAGTTACAGGAAAGATCTTGAAGATTTTTCCCACTTTTATCTTAGAACAGAGTCTTCTGTCGATCTTTTGAAAGTTGATAAAAAGATTATCCGGAATTTTATCGTGGATTTAAGTGAAAATAATATTTCAAGAAGAAGTATCAACCGGAAATTATCATCATTAAAAAGTTTTTATCTCTTTCTTTTAAGAATTGGTGAAATTGAAGTTTCGCCTGCCGAAAATATTTCATCTTTAAAATTTTATCCTGAAAAACAAATTCCTATGTCTGAACAGGAAATGCAAAATCTGAGTGATCAGGTTTTTACCCAGGTTCATAATGTTCTGGAAAAATCTGTTTTAGAGGTTCTTTATCAAACAGGAATTCGTAAAGCCGAGCTTTGTGGTATGACTTTTGAAAATGTAAATCTTAATGGAAATGAGATAAAAATAATAGGAAAGGGGAATAAACAAAGAGTAATTCCTATCTCCGATAATCTCTCCGTATTATTAAAAAGTTACGTAGAAATACGCAACCCTGAAACAGAATATAAATCATACTTTTTTTGTCAATAAGAAGGGTAAAAAACTCACCGAAAAATTTGTGTATTTGATGGTTAATAAGTACCTTAGTCTTATAACAACGAAGGAAAAAAGAAGTCCTCACATTCTTAGACATAGCTTTGCTACACATGTTCTGGATAATGGGGCAGAGATCTCTAAAGTAAAAAAAATATTAGGACATTCCAGTCTTGCAAGTACTCAAGTCTATACGAATGCCAATATCGAACAATTGAAAAAAGTTTTTAATCAGGCTCATCCAAGAGCTGCAAAAAATGACGAATTATGAAGATCACAGTACAATCAATTGGTTTAACTCCACACGAACCACTAGAATCACACATTGAGAAAAAAGTAAGCAAACTGGATACTTTTTATGATAAAATCCAAGACTGCAAAGTATTTTTAAAAGTGGAAAATACCTCGGACAAATCCAATAAGACCGCCGAGATTATTTTAGCGGTTCCGGGCGACGATATTGTGGTAAAAAAGACAACTGCAACTTTTGAAGAAAGCTTAGACTTATGCGTTGATGCAGCTAAAAAGCTACTAATCAAGAAAAAAGAATTGGCTTAGTGAAAAAAGTCAAAAATAATTATTAAAAAGTTTGAGAATTCAAAAAATCCGTTCTATATTTGCACTCGCAAAAAGGAACAGTGATCTTTTGAATTCTTTTTCATTAAATGCCTCCATAGCTCAGTTGGCCAGAGCACGTGATTTGTAATCTCGGGGTCGTGGGTTCGAATCCCTCTGGAGGCTCATTTAATATAAAATATCTGGGGGGAGATTCCAGAGTGGCTAAATGGGACTGACTGTAACTCAGTTGCTTCGGCTTCGTAGGTTCGAATCCTGCTCTCCCCACATTTTATATTATAAAAAAAGTTGCAGAAATAAAGGATTTTCCTTAAGTTTGCACAGCGTTACCAATAGTTTTGGAAACAAAATTGCGGAAGTAGCTCAGTTGGTAGAGCGTCAGCCTTCCAAGCTGAATGTCGCGGGTTCGACCCCCGTCTTCCGCTCAGAAATATCACACTTATTGTAGGGTGATTTTTTTTTAACTACTGAAAAGATGTAGAGTAGAGTTTCTCGCAGATTTCAGTCTGTTTTATTAAATGCCTCCATAGCTCAGTTGGCCAGAGCACGTGATTTGTAATCTCGGGGTCGTGGGTTCGAATCCCTCTGGAGGCTCATTTAATATAAAATATCTGGGGAGATTCCAGAGTGGCTAAATGGGACTGACTGTAACTCAGTTGCTTCGGCTTCGTAGGTTCGAATCCTGCTCTCCCCACATTTTATATTATAAAAAAAAGTTGCAGAAATAAAGGATTTTCCTTAAGTTTGCACAGCGTTACCAATAGTTTTGGAAACAAAATTGCGGAAGTAGCTCAGTTGGTAGAGCGTCAGCCTTCCAAGCTGAATGTCGCGGGTTCGACCCCCGTCTTCCGCTCACATAAAATCACGCTTTTTAGGGTGATTTTTTTGTTTAGGCCGACTTAGCTCAGCGGTAGAGTGCTTCCTTGGTAAGGAAGAGGTCACGGGTTCAAGTCCCGTAGTTGGCTCCATGGTAATCCCGATTCTTTCGGGATTTTTTATTTCTAGAACTTTCTTTTAAACGCCACCGACGCAAAGATAAGCTTATTAAGTATCGTATATACTTTCGTTCGCAAGGGCTGAACTTCATTCGTAAACCTTTAGTTTATATTCAGCAAGTGATAGCTTTGGATATTTTAGCTTTCAAATTTAAAATTTTACTGATAAGATTATAAAATTGATGATCATTTCTAATTGAATATGATATTGATCCGTAACTCTTCAAAGGTTTTAAGCTGTAATATTGGCCAAAAACTTCCAGCGCCCAGCCTCCCTCTTCCAGTCCTCTTAACCTTAAAATTCAATTAAAAGTATTTCCAACACATTTCATTTTCTTCAGTGTCATAAAAATTTTCTTTACATTCGTATAAAATAATTTTTGATGAATATTCTTTTATTGGAAGATGATTTAATTCTTTCTGCGGAACTTTGTAAGTTTTTAGAATCAAATAACTTTACCTGTGATAAAATCTATGACGGAGAAACTTTTCTTCGTCAGATAAAAAACAATTCTTATGATCTGTATCTTCTCGATATTAATGTTCCTAAAATTAATGGACTTGATGTCTGCCAGACCATTCGCTCTTTTGATAAGAATACCCCGATCATTATTATTTCGGCATACGGAGATCTTTCGGATAAAAAAGATGCCTTTACGAGACTGGCGGATGATTATCTGGTAAAGCCTTTTCAGTTTGAAGAATTGCTGTTACGTATGAATTCTCTGCTGAGAAGAAAAGCTCCTTCAGAAAACAGCGATCAGGAAATTATAAGAATCGATGATCTTATTATCAACAAAACCGAGCAGAAAGTCTTTCGCGCAGGAAATGAAATTGCCCTTACATTGAAAGAATTCCAGCTGTTGGTTTATCTGGCAGAAGCGCAGGGAAGAACCGTTTCAAAGCAGCAGATCACAGAACACGTCTGGGAGCATAATTTTAATACGAATACCAACACGGTTGAAGTATATATTAATTTTTTAAGAAAGAAAATAGATAAGGATTTTAGAATTAAGCTTATTCATACACGTTCCGGTTTCGGATATTACCTAAGCCCGCTGTAATATGTCTTTAAAAAGAAAAATTGCCCTCAATCTCAGTATCGCCTTTTCATTGCTTTTTGGTATTGTGATGGCGGTAATTTATATGTCTTTTAATGATTTCAGGAAAGATGAATTCAAAGAAAGATTCCGTCAGCGACTTGATTTTACGACTCACTTTATTGCAAAGTCAAAAGATTTTGAAGAAGAAGCTCCGGTATTTTTTAATGAAAATTCTGATAATATTCTTTTAAATGAAACTATTTTAATTTTCAATGCCAATAAAGAATTAATCTACAGCACGATCAAGGACCGAAATGTGACCTGGGACAATACGTTGCTGAAAGAATTGGATGAAAAGAAAGTCATTTATTCTGAGAAAACGGTTCCGGAAATCTATGCAGCCCTTAAAAACATTAACGGTGAAAATTACTACATCCTTACCAGCGCTTACGATACCAACGGAAATTCCAAACTGGCTTACCTGAAATATCTCCTGATCACGGCATATGTAATGAGTACGCTGATTATAGGTTTTTTCAGCTATTATTTTATGGGACAGTTCTTAAAACCTTTGGAAGATCTCAATAAGGAAATATCAGAAATTACGGCCCATAAGTTGACAACGGAAGTTCCGGTGCTAGACTCCAATGACGAGATCAATGTTCTTGCAAGATCATTCAACACGATGATCAAAAGGCTGGACGATGTTTTCCAGTCACAGAAAGATTTCACCGCCAGTGCTTCCCACGAAATCCGTACCCCGATTACAAGAATGGCTTTCCAGCTTGAAAACCTGATTAAACTCGGGCAGAACTCTCCGGAAACATTATCCTCACTACAGCAGATACAAAGAGATGTTTATCAGTTGTCGGATCTTACCAATTCACTTTTGCTCTTAACAAAGTTTGATAAAGAAAACATTCAGAGTATCTACGAAGAAGTGAGAATTGATGAAGTGATTTTCGAATCTTTTGAAGCCGTAGAAAAAAGCTATCCGAAAATGAAAATGGATTTCCTGATCTCTGAAAAAACTTCTGAAGATGCTTTATTAACGATCAAAGGAGTACAGTCTTTACTGGATATTGTTTTTATTAACCTGTTTAAAAATGCCGCTGTTTATTCCGATGATATGGAAGCTGATGTGCTGATTACGGAGACGGAAGACCAACTTATTGTCGACGTTATCTCTCACGGAAATACCATTCCGAAGGAAGAGCAGTCCAGACTGTTCGAGGCTTTTATGAGAGGGAACAACTCTCAGAATATTTCAGGTTCAGGATTGGGATTAAGAATTGTAAAAAGAATTCTGGAATATCACGGCGCAAAAATTATTTATACCGCTCCGGCGGATTTATTGAATAAGTTCAGCGTGATTTTTTATAAATAAACTGAATTCAGCTTACATATTTACGTTAAAAATTCTATATACCTGTCAGAAAATCTTGAGACGGGCGAAACACTATAGGGTAAAACTTTCTCGGAGCGAGACGGAAGCAATCACTACTTGTTTGAACTTTCTCAGGATGAGACGAGTGAAACCAGAATAGGATGAAGCTTTCTCAGAGTGAGACGAGTAAAACCAATATAAGATGAAACTTTCTCGGAATGAGATAATCGGAACCAATACATCGGAAAAAAAATCGCATAAGTTCAATACTTAAATTTCTCATGTTGTGTTTATTTATAGATGAACAATAATCAAATTTAATTTTTTTTTAAGTATTATTTAAGAGCATTTTAATAGTGAAATGACAATTTTGTAGCATAAAAAATAGAAGATGAACAAAATTGCAGGGCTGCTGATCGTCATATCTTCTCTCATGACGGCACAGCAGCAAGTATCACTTTCGGACTGCGAAGAAGCTTTCCAGAAGAACAACTTAGAACTGCTCGCCGAACAGTATAATATTAATATGGCTGATGCAGATATTTTGCAGGCTAAAATCTGGGAGTTACCACAACTAAGCGGACAGATAAATGCGTACAATCCACAAGATCATAAAGTTTTTGATGTAGGTCATGCAAAAGGTGCACAGATCACCCAGCTTATTTATATGGGTGGTAAAAAGAAAAACGAAATTGCTTTTGCAAAATCCAGTAAAGAACTCGCTCAGCTCCAGTTTTCTCAATTGCTGGTAGACCTTCGGGCGCAGCTTCGCACCACCTATTACAATCTTTATTACGAAAAACTCAAGCTTGAAAACACCGACAGGCAGCTGGGATATATGAATGACCTTTTAGCCGCTTACAAAGTGCAGTCTGCCAAAGGGAACGTTTCCCTGAAAGACGAGGTGAGACTTCAGAGCGTAGTCATCCAGCTTAATAATGATAAAATAGGAATCAATAAAAACATTCTTGAATTTGAACAGAATCTAAAGGTTTTAACAGGCATTACCGATGATCTTGAACCTACACTTTCCGATTCTGAAGCCAAAGATATTCTTGCCGCCCAACCTTTCGGGGATGAAACAGAACTCCAGAAAAAAGCTCTCGAAAATAATGCTGATTATCAGTATAACCTAAAATTAATCGATAACAGTAAGCTGTATGCCCAGTGGCAAAAATCTTTAAACGTTCCCGATCTGAATCTCGGTGCAGGATGGGACCAGAATGGAGGGACATTTAAAAATGAAGTGAACCTAATGGTCGGGATTCCATTGCCATTATGGAAATCTAATAAAGGAAATGTTGAGAAGGCAGGCTTTGCCATTCAGCAGAATCAGAAGAATGCAGACTTTCAGAAGCTCAATCTGGAAACCCGGGTTCAGGCAGCCTATAAAACGTGGAAAACTCAATATGAACAGCTTTCAGGAATTAAATCCGAAGATATTAATAATATGGAAACGGTCTACAACGGTATGCTGAGCAATTTCAGAAAAGGGAATGTGAGCCTTATAGAATTTGTGGATTTTATGGACAGCTACAGAGAAACAGCGCTTCAGATCTATGATATGAAAAACGGGATCATGCAGTCGGCAGAACAACTAAATCAACTGGTACAAACGAAAATCTTCTATTAATCATGAAAAAATATATTATTCCCATAATTATAACATTGGCTGTTGCGTCTTGCTCAAAGAAAGAAGTACCGCAACAAACTCAGAAAAAAGGTTTTGAGCTTAGCAATACCATGCTTCAGTCTATTTCTCTCGCAAAAGTTGAAAAAAAATATATAGAAGATGATTACAGTTTCTATGGAAAGATATCAGCAGATAAGAACAGCTACATCGATGTTTACCCATTGGTAGGAGGAAACGTTTTAAGTGTAAATGTAGAGCTGGGAGATCACGTGACGAAAGGGCAGGTGCTGGCAACCATCAGAAGTACGGAGCTTGCGGAAGTTCAGAAAGATGTAAGCGACGCCAAGACCGATTTGGTAGTAGCTCAGAATAATCTTCGTGTAGCAAAGGAAATGTATGAAGGAAAGCTGAATACCGAAAGAGATGTGTTGGAAGCAAAAAGTGAACTGCAGAAAGCTCAGGATCAAATGCAGAGAGCGAGTGCGGTAAGCACCGTGTATAATGTGAAAAAAGGAAATATATACAGTGTTGTCGCTCCTATCAGCGGATATATTGTTCAGAAAAATATCAATAAAGATATGCAGCTGAGAAGTGACAGAAGTGATAATATTTTTGATGTGGCCAATACCACCAATGTCTGGGCGATCATGAACGTTAATGAATCTGATATTGATAAGATCAGCCTTGGAATGAAAGCGCAGGTTTCCACATTATCTTATCCTGATAAAGTTTTTGACGGAAAAATTGATAAAATCTTTAAAATCATCGATCCCGAAACCAATGCTATGCAGGCGAGAGTAGTCTTGGACAATCAGAACGGATTGTTGATACCGGAAAGCAAAGCGACCATTAAAGTGACAAGTTCGGAGAATACCAAGGCACTCACCGTTCCTTCAAAAGCTGTAATTTTTGACGACAACAGAAGTTTTGTGGTAGTATATAAATCAAGAGCTGATGTAAAAGTAAAAGAAATAAAGGTATTAAAACAGGTGGGCGATGTTACCTACGTTTCAGAAGGTTTGTCGGAAGGAGAGCAGGTAGTTACCAATAATCAATTGCTGATTTATCGCTCCCTGAACAATTGATTTTTTTTGAACCATTAAGAATTATAAAAATGTAGAGTTAAGAAGTTAAGGTTAATTAAGAATAGCATCTAAGATATTTATTAAGAGTTACTTCTTAATAAATTACTTGATAATTTTTTAACAGCTTATATTTTCTTAATGATTAAAAATAATTTTAAGTGCCTTTGCTGAGTGAAACGCCTTTGCGAACGAAAATATGCAGAAGATAGTCATGAAAAATCTTTGCGAGCTTTGCGTTAAAAACAAATTCAACGACTTTTTTTAGGTCAAAAAAAATCCATCATGAATAAATTTATTAAAAATATAATTGCTTTTTCATTAAAAAATAAAGCGTTTACTTTTATCTGGGTTGCCGTACTGGCGGTAGCGGGATTCATCAGTTTCAAGAATATGCCGATTGAAGCTTTTCCGGATGTTACCAACACCCAGATCGTTATCATTACCCAATGGAATGGGAGAAGTGCAGAAGAGGTTGAACGTTTTGTGACGACACCCATTGAGCTGGCGATGAGTCCGGTTCAGAAGAAAACCAGTGTGAGAAGTACTACAATGTTTGGTCTTTCTATCGTTAAAATTCTTTTTGATGATGGGGTAGACGATACTTTTGCCAGAAACCAGGTAAATAATCAATTAAGAACAGTAAGCCTTCCGGATGATGTAGATCCTGAAGTTCAGCCGCCTTACGGACCGACCGGAGAAATTTTCAGGTACACCTTACAGAGTAAAACAAAAGATTCCCGTGAATTATTAACCCTTCAAAACTGGGTGATCGATCGTGCATTGCGAGGCGTTCCGGGAGTTGCTGATATCAACGTTTTCGGAGGTCAGGATAAAGTCTTTGAATTAAGCATTGATCCCAGAGCTTTGGATAAATACAATCTGACGCCGCTTCAGGTTTACGATGCTGTTACGAAAAGTAATCTTAATGTGGGAGGGGATGTTATCGAAAAAAATGGACAAGCGTATGTTGTCCGTGGAATCGGTCTGGTTAAATCCATTTCAGATATTGGAAACATTACGATAGAAAATGATCATGGAAATCCTGTTTTGGTTAAAAATGTAGCAGATGTTCATGAAAGCTCAATGCCCAGAGTAGGGCAGGCCGGACTGAATCATCAGGAAGATACCGTAGAAGGAATTGTTGTAATGAGAAAAGGGGAAAATCCGCGTGAAGTTTTAGTAGGAGTAAAGGCTAAAATTAAAGAGCTTAACGAGAAAATCCTTCCAAAAGACGTTAAAATGGTGACATTCTACGATCGTGACAATCTGATGGATTTTACTACGCATACCGTGATGCACAACCTTATCGAGGGAATTATCCTGGTAACGGTTATCGTTTTAATCTTCATGGCAGACTGGCGTACGACTTTAATAGTTTCCATTATTATCCCTTTATCCTTATTGTTTGCTTTTTTATGTCTGAAACTGGCAGGAATGAGTGCCAATTTATTATCACTCGGGGCGGTCGATTTTGGAATTATTATCGACGGAGCCGTCGTCATGGTGGAAGGACTTTTTGTAATGCTCGACCACAGAGCCCATAAATATGGGAATGAAAAATTCAATAAATTGGCAAAAGCCGGCTGGATCAAACAAACGGGAACAGGACTTGGAAAAGCGATTTTCTTCTCGAAATTAATTATCATCACTTCTTTAATTCCGATTTTTTCATTCCAGAAAGTTGAGGGAAAAATGTTTTCGCCACTGGCATTCACCTTAGGTTTTGCCCTCACGGGAGCTTTGATTTTTACTTTGACCCTGGTACCGGTGCTTTCGCATATTTTATTGAATAAAAATGTAAAGGAAAAGAATAATCCGTTTGTGAATTTCTGGGACAGAATTGTACTGAGAGGTTTTAATTATACTTTTAAACATAAAAAAATGAGTCTAATTGTTGCGGTTTCATTTTTAGCGGTTACATTATTCTCAGGAAAATTCTTAGGAACGGAGTTTTTACCTCAATTGAATGAAGGCTCATTATGGATCACTGCAGAAATGCCGATGAGTTCATCTTTAAAAGAATCTCTAAAAACCGCCGATCTCCTGAAGAAAGACATCATGAGTTTTCCTGAGGTTACTGATGTTCTCGCGCAGACTGGAAGAAGTAATGACGGGACAGACCCTAATGGTTTCGGATTTGTACAATTTGCCGTAAATCTTCAGCCAAAAGAGGATTGGAAACGAAAGATCACTTACGAGCAACTGATCGAAGAGATTGATAAAAAACTGAGGAATTATCAAGGGATTACATTTAATTATTCCCAGCCGATCTCAGATAACGTTGCCGAAGCAGTAGCGGGTTTCAAAGCGGAAAACGGCATTAAAATTTATGGAGACAATCTTCAGACACTGGATGTTTTAGCCGAAAAAGTTTTAAAGCAGATTAAAAATATTAAAGGTGTAAAAGATGCAGGAATTATTAAAAATATTGGTCAGCCGGAAGTGAGTGTTGTGCTTGACAGGGACAAAATGGCTGCCTACGGAGTAATGCCGGATGATGCGCAGTCTGTTCTTGAAATGGCTTTCGGAGGTAAAACGGCTTCAGAAATGTTTGACGGAGAACGAAAATTCCCCATCCGTCTCCGCTATGCCCAGGAGTACAGAAAAGATGAAAACGACATCGCAGCATTGATGGTTCCTACCCAGGACGGAGCAAAAATTCCTTTAAAAGAAATAAGTACAATTGAAAAGGATAATGGCGCGGCGTTCATTTACAGGGATGATATTAAAAGGTATATCGGGATAAAATTTTCCATTCGTGACCGTGACCTGGGAGGTACGATTGCCGATGCACAAAAGGCAGTTTCAAAAATTGAATTTCCTGACGGATATACAGTGGGCTGGACGGGGCAGTTTGAAAATCAGCAGAGGGCTTCAAAAAGACTTACGCAGGTAGTTCCGATCAGTATTCTGGGGATTTTCTTCCTGTTGTTTGTCCTTTTCGGCAATATGAAAGATTCTTTGCTGGTATTGGCCAATGTACCGTTTGCATTGATCGGGGGAATTATCGCACTCCATGTGACAGGAATTAATTTCGGGATCTCGGCAGGAGTGGGGATGATTGCTCTTCTGGGAATCTGTATTCAAAACGGAGTTATTCTCATCACGGAATTTCACCAGAACGTCAGAAACGGACTAAGTCTGGATAATGCGATATTGAATGGCGTAAAATCAAGAACACGTCCTGTAATTATGACAGCACTAATGGCTTCCATCGGGTTAATGCCGGCTGCGTTATCAACAGGTATCGGCTCCGAATCACAAAAGCCGCTGGCCATTGTCATCATTGGTGGATTGATTACAGCTACGGTTTTAACGTTATTAATTTTCCCGATTATATTTTGGATCTTCAACAGGGCAAAAAAAGCTACGCCAGATTTGATCTTTATTATCACTTCATCCGGGCTTTCTTGGATGAAGTTTTTTTTAATTGATTTGTAATTCAGATAAAAATAATTTAAATTGCATTCAATTGTAAACGAATGATATTTACAGAAAAATAAGTTCCCATTTCCTGTAGAATTGCTTTCCCTTTGATTATAAGTAAAGTTCTTATCATATATTAAAAAAACACAATATGAAACGTTACAAAAAGAGAGTTCTCTTCTTATTCGGTTTGTTAATCGTATTACTCCCGTTACAATTTATATTTAAGATTATTATTGAAGAAACTTATCCTTCATTTAATTTTCCGGGATTTGCTTCATGCCCCGTAGCAGAGGGGAAGTATATTAAATTTACCAAAACAACTTCCCATGTTTTCTTTAAAGACGGATCAGATAGTATTTTAGTTAAAAATGACTATCTGGGTGATAAAATACCAAGAACAATACAGATTACCATTATTCAGAATTTACTTTTTCCTAAAGAGTATCCTGTTTTAAGTAACCAGATTAATACAATGTCTCCTTATAAAAAAAGACTTTACCTTATTAAAAAATCTATTCTCAACAGGAATATTAAAAAAAGTTGATGTAGAGGAAAGTAAGAATTTTATTTTGAAAAAAATGCAAGAAAGATTTCATAATAAAGAGGTGGCAGGTATACAAATAATCAATGAAACTGTAAATTTTGATATCACCACAAAGAAAATGAGAGAAACAG
The DNA here is from genome assembly GCF_039727685.1 of Chryseobacterium sp. POE27. Lineage (NCBI taxonomy): Bacteria > Pseudomonadati > Bacteroidota > Flavobacteriia > Flavobacteriales > Weeksellaceae > Chryseobacterium > Chryseobacterium sp. POE27. The sequence goes on along the minus strand of NZ_CP152475.1, from coordinate 2,235,567 downwards.
CTGTGCGTGATACGCTATTAAATTTCAGATTTTAAACTCACAAAAAAATGATGAATAAATTAAAAGACCTTCCTTTCACCAGTTACCATCCCAGCTATGAGTTTCTAGCATTTTACAGAATATTTTTCTCGCTGTTCTTGTTGTGGATTGGGATATCAGATAATAGTTGGATTTATTCTGTTGCTGGCATCGCCATGCATCCGCCTGTCAGTATACTTTCCTTTACAGATTTTATTCCTTCTGAATTTTTTTTTGTGGCATGCCTTTTTATAATGCATATGTGCTTACTGTTGACCCTGATAGGATATAGGCCTAAAATATTCGCAATAATTTATATGGTTTTATATATTGTAACCAATAATTATGCTTATTCTTTTGGCAAAATAAACCATGATTTTATTTATACTCTGCCCCTTTTGGTAATGGCATTTTCACCCTGGAACAGAGTGTATAGTTTCTTTCCTGAACCAGAGCAGGAAACGGATGACCTAGCTAAATCATGGCCGATGTTTTTGATGAGCTTGATCTTTAGCTTCGGAATGTTTACTGCGGGGTTTGCTAAAATTTTAGGAGGCTGGTTCAGTATGGATACCCAATATACCCAGATATTTTTCAATAAATACCGTTATATTATAGGATGGAACGATCTTCTTTCAGACGTTTATGACGGCATTAACTCCAAGTTTTTCTGGGAAATTCTCGACTATTTTACAGTTATTTTTGAAACTGTTTTTATTGTTTCTTTCTTTTACCCGAAATTTTTCAGGGGTATGCTTATAATAGTTATTTTTTTTCATGTAAATGTATTGTTGATGCTGAATATATCTTTTAGCTTCTCCGTAGGATTGTATACTCTTTTTATTCCTGCTCATTTACTTCCTACAGTTTTCAGAAATAAGATAAAAACTGTATTGGCAATGATTTTTAATCAGAAATACAAAGTTATAGCAATAATATTGATTTTTCTGTATTTGCTGTTATTGGGCTTCTTCAATATAAGTGCTATAGATTTTGTGATTAATAAAATTTTAAGCTATTTCTCTTTTGGTAAACATTCTGTTCCATTGATCATTATGGGCGGATATTTCTTATTGGCATTTTATTTACTAATCAGATCATGGAAAAATTTGATAGAAAAAGCAAATAAAACAAGAAAGTGACTGTAGAGGATAAATGAATTTAGTTTTATATACTGGCTTTCAGAGTTTTCGATAAAAGGTTTCAGAAAGTTTTTTCAATTAGGAAAAATGTGTAAATTTGCAGTCTCAATACATTGACCTATAGGGTTTGTGATTTATTGGATTTTAATATTGAAACTTTTTTTTCATAAAAAGATTTTGGTATTTAAAAAATTCATTATATTTGCACACCGAAAATTTGAAAATTAAATAAAATAAATAATTTACATCATGGCAAAGGAAACGTTTAATCGTAACAAACCACACTTGAACATTGGTACTATTGGTCACGTTGACCATGGTAAAACTACTCTTACAGCTGCTATTTCTGCTGTATTAGCTAGCAAAGGTCTTGCTGAGAAAAAAGACTTCTCTGCAATTGACTCTGCTCCAGAAGAAAAAGAAAGAGGTATTACTATCAATACAGCTCACATCGAATACGAAACTGAAAAAAGACACTATGCTCACGTTGACTGTCCAGGTCACGCGGATTACGTAAAGAACATGGTAACAGGTGCTGCTCAGATGGACGGAGCTATCGTGGTATGTGCTGCGACTGACGGACCAATGCCTCAAACAAGAGAACATATTCTACTTTGCCGTCAGGTAAACGTACCAAGAATCGTTGTTTTCATGAATAAAGTTGACATGGTAGATGATGCTGAGTTATTAGAGCTTGTTGAAATGGAGCTTAGAGACTTATTGTCTACTTATGAATTTGATGGAGATAACTCTCCGGTAATCCAAGGTTCTGCTCTTGGTGCACTTACTGCTGCTACTGAAGGTAACTCTGATGATAAGTGGTTTAAGTCTGTAGAACAATTGATGGATGCTGTTGATGAGTGGATCGAAGAGCCTATTAGAGATACAGATAAGCCATTCTTGATGCCAATCGAAGACGTATTCTCTATTACAGGTAGAGGTACTGTAGCAACTGGTAGAATCGAAGCTGGTATCATCAACACTGGTGATCCTGTAGATATCGTAGGTATGGGTGATGAAAAATTAACTTCTACAATTACAGGGGTTGAGATGTTCAGAAAAATCCTAGACAGAGGTGAAGCTGGTGATAACGTAGGTCTATTGTTGAGAGGTATTGAAAAAACTGACATCAAGAGAGGTATGGTAATCGCTAAGAAAGACTCTGTGAAGCCACACAAAAAATTCAAAGCATCTGTTTATATCCTTTCTAAAGAAGAAGGTGGACGTCACACTCCATTCCACAACAAATACCGTCCTCAGTTCTACGTAAGAACTACTGACGTTACAGGTGAGATCTTCTTACCAGAAGGTGTAGAAATGGTAATGCCTGGTGATAACTTAGAGATCACTGTAGAATTGTTACAACCAATCGCTCTTAACGAGGGTCTTAGATTCGCGATCAGAGAAGGAGGTAGAACAGTTGGTTCAGGTCAGGTAACTGAAATCTTAGACTAATCATCTATTACACAATATAAAAAGCTTCCGTCGGGAACTTCTTTGCGGAAGCTTTTTTTAACTACGGGCATCGTCCAATGGTAGGATACCGGTCTCCAAAACCGTTGATCAGGGTTCGAGTCCTTGTGCCCGTGCAAATAACAATTATGAGTTCATTAATCAATTTTTTAAAAGGTTCTTATAACGAATTCAGACATAAAGTTGAATGGCCAAAATGGTCTGACCTGCAGTCTTCTACAATTGTAGTAACGATTGCAACAGTTATTCTGGCATTATTTACCTTTGGTGTTGATGAGTTGTTTTCTAAAGCAATCAGCAACATAATAGGAATGCTTATCAACTTGTTCAATTAATAAATAAAAGTATTTTCCCATAATGAGCGAATTGAAATGGTATGTGCTGAAAGCAATCAGCGGACAGGAAAATAAAGTGAAAAACTATATTGAGACAGAAATCAAACGTTTAGGTTTTGAGCAGTACGTTACTCAAGTGGTTATTCCTATGGAAAAGGTTATTCAAATCAGAAACGGTAAAAAAGTTCCGAAAGAAAGACCTTACTATCCTGGATACCTTATGATTGAAGCTGATCTGATGGGTGAAATTCCTCACGTTATTAAAAATATCCCGGGAGTTATTTCTTTCTTAAGCTTAACAAAAGGAGGAGATCCTGTTCCAATGAGAAAGTCTGAAGTGAACAGAATGTTAGGAAGAATGGATGAGCTTTCAGAATTTGCAAGCGATGTTGAAATTCCTTACGTAGTGGGTGAAAACGTTAAAGTAATTGACGGACCATTCAATGGATTCAACGGAACGATTGAAAAAATTCTTGAAGACAAAAAGAAAATTGAAGTTTCAGTTTTGATATTTGGTAGAAAAACTCCAATGGAACTTAGCTATATGCAGGTTGAAAAAGTATAACTCATACTTAAAAATATTTCAAAATCCACTTATTAAAACAGTAAGTGGATTTTTTATTTTAATATTTTAACAAAAATAGATAATATCAATTTGCTAATTAAAAAATATTTCATAATTTTGCAGTCCAAAAAGTAGGCTTATCTAATGTGAGAATGGTTAACCTACTGAATAATAATGCTTCCAAACTCATTAATTATTCAAATTTAAAAAACAAACAATGGCTAAAAAAAGTCTTTAAAATGGTAAAACTTCAGGTGAAAGGTGGCGCAGCTAACCCTTCTCCACCAGTAGGTCCAGCATTGGGTTCTGCAGGTGTGAACATCATGGAGTTTTGTAAGCAATTTAACGGAAGAACTCAAGATAAGCCAGGACAAGTTTTACCTGTAGTAATTACAGTGTACGAAGACAAATCTTTTGAATTCGTAATTAAAACTCCTCCTGCAGCAATCCAGTTGATGGAAGCGGCTAAAATCAAAGGGGGTTCCGGAGAACCAAACAGAAACAAAGTAGGTTCTGTTTCTTGGGATCAGGTGAAGAAAATCGCTGAAGATAAAATGACTGACCTTAACTGCTTTACAATGGATTCTGCAGTTTCTATGGTTGCAGGTACTGCTAGATCTATGGGATTAAGAGTAACAGGAACTAAACCAACTTTTAACGCTTAATACTTAAAGAAATGGCAAAATTGACTAAAAAAGCAAAAGGAAGCTTTAAGCAAAGTAGAAAAAGGAAGAATCTATAACCTTGAAGAAGGTTCAGCTCTTGTAAAAGAAGTGAACACTGCAAAGTTTGATGCTTCTGTAGATATCGCTGTAAGATTGGGTGTAGATCCAAGAAAAGCAAACCAAATGGTAAGAGGTGTTGTATCTCTTCCTCACGGAACCGGTAAAGATGTTAAAGTTTTGGCTTTGGTAACTCCGGATAAAGAAGCTGAAGCTAAAGAAGCTGGTGCTGATTATGTAGGTCTTGATGAATATTTACAAAAAATCAAAGATGGTTGGACAGATGTTGACGTTATCGTTACAATGCCGGCTGTGATGGGTAAATTAGGACCATTAGGTAGAGTATTAGGACCAAGAGGTTTGATGCCGAACCCTAAATCAGGTACTGTAACTATGGAAATTGGTAAAGCAGTAACTGAAGTAAAAGCTGGTAAAATTGACTTTAAAGTAGACAAATACGGTATTATCCATGCAGGTATTGGTAAAGTATCTTTCGATGCTGCTAAAATCAAGGAAAATGCTCAGGAATTGATCTCTACTTTGATCAAAATGAAACCAACTGCTGCTAAAGGTACTTACGTGAAGTCTATCTATTTGTCTTCTACAATGAGTCCTGGTATTGCAATCGATACTAAAGCTATTAACTAATACTAAATCCTAAGACAATGACAAAAGACCAAAAAGTTGTAGCGATACAAGAGATCAAAGATTTGCTTCAGGATGCTAAAGTAGTATATGTAGCTGATCTAGACGGTTTGAATGCTGCTAAATCTTCTGAATTCAGAAGACAGGCTTTCAAGCAAAATATCAAAGTGAAAGTGGTAAAAAATACACTTTTGCAAAAAGCAATGGAGCAGATTGATGGAGTAAATTTCTCTGAAATGTTCGAAACTTTCAAAGGTAACTCTGCATTAATGATTGCTGAAACGGCTAACGCTCCTGCAAAATTAATCAAAGACTTCAGAAAGAAAGATGAGAAGCCTGCATTGAAATCAGCTTTTGTACAGGAAACTTTCTACGTTGGTGACAATAACCTTGATACTTTAGTTAGCATCAAGTCTAGAGAAGAAATGATCGGTGAAATCATCGGATTGCTTCAGTCTCCAATTCAAAGAGTTGTTTCTGCTCTTCAAAACAAATCTGAAACTGCAGAAGCTTCAGCTGAAGAAGCTGCACCTGCGGTAGAAGAAACTCCTGCTGCTGAGGCTCCGGAAGCTCCAGCTGCAGAAAGCACTGACGAAACGCCAGCTGCTGAATAATACACTCAAAAAATTAAATAAATAATCAACAAAAACATTACAACAATGTCAGATTTAAAAAATTTAGCTGAAACGCTAGTAAACTTAACTGTAAAAGACGTAAACGAATTAGCTACTATCCTTAAGGATGAGTACGGAATTGAGCCAGCTGCTGCTGCTGTAGTAGTTGCTGCAGGTGGTGCAGGTGAAGCTGCTGAAGAAAAAACAGAATTCGACGTAATTCTTAAGTCTGCAGGTGCTTCTAAATTAGCTATCGTTAAATTGGTAAAAGATTTAACTGGTGCTGGTCTTAAAGAAGCTAAAGATATCGTAGATGGTGCTCCTGCTCCAATCAAAACTGGTATCTCTAAAGACGAAGCTGAAGCTCTTAAGAAGCAATTAGAAGAAGCTGGTGCTGAAGTAGAATTGAAATAATTCTTTTCACATAAAAATAGAAACCTGAGTCACTGGCTCAGGTTTTTTATTGACTATGTTTGTGATTGTGAATAAGTTTTTGTAAATTTGCATTCTCTTTTGGCGCGAAATATTGTTTGTAAATCTATAAAATACTATTAATCAACTCTTTCATTATATGAAAGGGCTTTGTTGTATATAAAGGTTACAGCTATTCTGCCTCAGAAGTAATAAAAATATTTTGCACTACACTGTGAAAAGATATACCAGTGTTGCAGTTAGAAAGAACTAAAACAACGTTAAAAAGAATCCAAGGTCCTTTGTGAGCGCCAAAAACACTTTTGCCTTTTTTATTTTTACCTTGTTTCTTGCTCTTTTCTGATATTTTTTTAAATAACAAAATATTTTTTAACCCTTTCTTTAAAGTTTTATGAGTAAAACAACAGTAACAACTAAGGGAACGCCGAGAATTAATTTCTCATCAGCAAAAGGAAAAATTATTACTCCTGACTTCCTGGATATCCAGATTGAGTCTTTTAAAGAGTTTTTCCAGCTTGATACGCTTCCTGAAGACAGAACGAATGAAGGTCTTTACAAGACTTTCCAGGAAAATTTCCCGATTACCGATTCCAGAAACCAATTTGTATTGGAATTCTTGGATTATCTGGTAGATTCTCCACGTTATTCAATCGATGAGTGTGTGGAAAGAGGATTGACTTATTCAGTTCCTCTTAAAGCAAGACTTAAATTGTATTGTACAGACCCTGAGCACGAAGATTTCCAGACTGTGGTTCAGGATGTATATTTAGGCCCGGTTCCTTACATGACACCTAGCGGATCTTTCATCATTAATGGTGCTGAAAGAGTTATCGTTACGCAGTTACACCGTTCACCTGGTGTATTCTTCGGACAGACGTATCATGCCAACGGAACCAAATTATATTATTCAAGAATTATTCCTTTCAAAGGATCTTGGATGGAGTTTACAACCGATATCAACAGCGTAATGTACGCGTATATCGACCGTAAGAAAAAATTACCATTAACAACTTTGTTAAGAGCAATCGGATATGAATCTGATAAGGATATCCTTCAGATCTTCGATCTTGCTGAAGAAGTGAAAGTTTCTAAAGCTGCCCTTAAAAAAGTAGAAGGAAGAACATTGGCTGCGAGAGTTTTGAACACTTGGTTCGAAGATTTCGTAGATGAAGATACAGGGGAAGTAGTTTCTATCGAAAGAAATGAAATCATTTTAGACAGAGAAACTATTCTTGAAAAAGAACATTTAGATCTTATTTTAGATGCTGGTGTGAAATCAATCCTGATTCACAAAGAAAACAGCAATGAGTTCTCTATTATCCAGAATACTTTACAGAAAGACCCTACCAACTCTGAAAAAGAAGCGGTAGAATATATCTATCGTCAGTTAAGAAATGCAGATCCGCCAGATGAAGAAACAGCAAGAGGAATCATTGAAAAATTATTCTTCTCTGAGCAAAGATATTCTCTTGGTGAAGTTGGACGTTACAGACTAAACAAAAAATTAAGTCTGAACATTCCAACGACAACTGAAGTTCTTACCAAAGAAGATATTATTGCGATTGTAAGACATTTAATTGAGTTGGTAAACTCAAAAACTGACGTTGACGATATCGACCACTTATCCAACAGAAGAATTAAAACTGTTGGTGAGCAATTGGCAGGACAATTTGGTGTAGGTCTTTCAAGAATCGCAAGAACAATCAAGGAAAGGATGAACGTTAGAGATAACGAAATCTTTACTCCGCTTGATCTTGTTAATGCTAAAACTTTAACATCAGTAATCAACTCGTTCTTCGGTACCAACCAGCTTTCTCAGTTCATGGACCAAACCAACCCATTATCAGAAATCACGCACAAGCGTAGACTTTCTGCACTAGGACCTGGTGGTTTATCAAGAGAAAGAGCAGGTTTCGAGGTTCGTGACGTTCACCATACGCACTACGGAAGAATTTGCCCGATTGAAACTCCGGAAGGACCAAACATCGGTTTGATTTCATCTTTAGGAATTTATGCTAAAATCAACAGACTAGGTTTCATCGAAACTCCATATAGAAAAGTTGAAAACGGTAAAATTGAGCTTGCTGCTGATCCTATCTATCTGAATGCAGAAGATGAAGAAGATAAAGTAATTGCTCAGGCAAACGTTGAATTGAGTGATAATGGTGATTTCTTAACAGACAGAATTATTGCAAGATTGGATGGTGACTATCCGGTAGTTGAACCTGCTCAGGTAAACCTTATCGATGTAGCGCCAAACCAGATTTCCGGTATTTCAGCTTCATTGATTCCGTTCCTGGAGCATGATGATGCGAACCGTGCATTGATGGGATCCAACATGATGCGTCAGGCAGTTCCTTTATTGAAGCCACAGGCTCCGGTAGTGGGTACAGGGCTTGAACAGCAGGTTGCAAGAGATTCAAGAATTTTAATTAATGCTGAAGGTACCGGTACTGTAGAGTATGTGGATGCTGACAGAATCGTTATTAAATATGAAAGAAGCGAAGACGAAGATTTAGTACAATTCGAGTCTGCTACTAAAACATATAACTTAACTAAGTTCAGAAAAACTAACCAGAGTACAACGATTACCCTAAGACCAAACGTAAGAGTAGGTGATGTAGTGGAAAAAGGACAGGTACTTTGCGACGGTTATGCTACTGAAAAAGGAGAATTGGCCCTTGGTAGAAACTTAGTGGTTGCGTTCATGCCTTGGAAAGGGTACAATTTCGAGGATGCGATTGTAATCAACGAAAAAGTAGTTCGTGAAGACTGGTTTACTTCAATCCACGTGGATGAATATTCTCTTGAAGTTCGTGATACCAAATTAGGTATGGAAGAATTGACAGCAGATATTCCAAACGTTTCTGAAGAGGCTACTAAAGATCTTGACGAAAACGGTATGATCAGAATCGGTGCAGAAGTGAAGCCTGGAGATATCATGATCGGTAAGATCACTCCAAAAGGTGAATCTGATCCGACTCCTGAAGAAAAGCTTCTTAGAGCGATCTTTGGTGACAAAGCCGGTGATGTGAAAGATGCTTCATTGAAAGCTGACTCATCATTACGAGGTGTTGTGATCAACAAGAAATTGTTCTCAAGAAACATTAAAGATAAAAAGAAAAGAACTGAAGAAAAACTTAAGCTTGAAGAAATTGAAAACACTTACAAGGCTAAGTTTGATGAATTGAGAAATACTTTAATTGAAAAATTAAATACGCTGGTAAGCGGTAAAACTTCTCAAGGAGTGAAAAATGATCTTGATGAAGAAATCATCGGTAAAGGTGTAAAGTTCACTCACAAATTATTGACTTCAGTAGAAGATTATGTAAACGTTAGCGGTTCAGACTGGACGGTTGATAATGATAAAAATGAATTAATCAAACAATTAATTCACAACTACAAAATCAAGTATAACGATATTCAAGGGGTTAAAAACCGTGAGAAATTTGCAATTTCTATTGGGGATGAATTACCTGCAGGTATCATGAAGTTGGCTAAAGTTTATATCGCTAAGAAACGTAAGCTGAACGTAGGAGATAAAATGGCGGGACGTCACGGTAACAAAGGTATCGTTTCGAGAATCGTTCGTGAAGAAGATATGCCATTCCTGGAAGACGGAACACCGGTAGATATCGTATTGAATCCACTAGGGGTGCCTTCCCGTATGAACATTGGTCAGATTTATGAAACAGTTCTTGGATGGGCTGGTCAGAAATTAGGATTGAAGTTTGCAACGCCGATCTTTGACGGAGCAACTCTTGATCAGATCACTGAATACACTGAGAAAGCGGGTCTTCCTAAATTCGGTCACACGTATCTTTATGATGGTGGTACCGGAGAAAGATTTACACAGGCAGCAACAGTAGGGGTAATCTATATGTTGAAACTTGGGCACATGGTTGATGACAAGATGCACGCACGTTCTATCGGTCCTTACTCATTGATTACTCAGCAGCCGTTAGGAGGTAAAGCTCAGTTCGGAGGTCAGAGATTCGGAGAGATGGAGGTTTGGGCTCTTGAAGCATTCGGAGCATCTAATATCCTGAGAGAAATCCTTACAGTGAAGTCGGATGACGTGATTGGTAGAGCAAAAACTTACGAAGCAATTGCAAAAGGTGAATCGATGCCTGAACCAGGTATTCCGGAATCATTCAACGTATTACTTCACGAGTTACAAGGTCTTGGATTAGACGTAAGATTGGAAGAGTAAATTAAAAGATTTAATTATTAAAAAATTAAAGCATTAATTAAACTCAGAGATAATAAGTGCGAAAGTAATTTTTAAATCTTTCAACCTTTTAATCTTTTAATCAAAATAAAAATTATGTCAAATAAAAATAAATCAAGTAGATTTAATAAAATAACCATCGGTTTAGCTTCGCCGGAATCGATTCTTCAGGAGTCGAGAGGGGAGGTTCTTAAGCCGGAAACTATTAACTACAGAACGCACAAGCCTGAAAGAGACGGGTTGTTCTGTGAAAAAATCTTCGGTCCTGTAAAGGATTACGAATGTGCTTGTGGTAAATACAAGAGAATTCGTTACAAAGGGATCGTTTGTGACCGTTGTGGAGTAGAAGTTACGGAGAAAAAAGTACGTAGAGAGAGAATCGGGCATATCAATTTGGTAGTTCCTATCGCTCACATCTGGTATTTCCGTTCTTTACCAAACAAAATCGGTTACCTTTTGGGAATTCCTTCCAAGAAATTGGATATGATCATCTACTACGAAAGATATGTAGTGATTCAGCAGGGTATTGCTAAAAAACTAGACGGTTCAGATTTCGATCACATGGAATTCTTGACAGAAGAAGAGTATCTTGATATTATGGAGACTCTTCCTATTGAGAACCAATATCTTGATGATTCAGATCCGAACAAATTCATCGCCAAAATGGGTGCTGAAGCGGTTGAAGAATTATTAAAAAGAATCGATCTTGATGCATTGTCTTTCGACTTGAGACACAAAGCTCACAATGAAGGTTCAAAACAAAGAAGAACTGAGGCTTTAAAAAGATTGAACGTTGTAGAAGCATTGAGAGGTGCCAATACAAGAATGATCAACAAGCCTGAGTGGATGATTATGCGTGTGCTTCCAGTTATCCCGCCGGAATTAAGACCATTGGTTCCGTTGGATGGTGGACGTTTCGCAACTTCCGATTTGAATGACCTTTACAGAAGAGTTATTATCAGAAACAACCGTTTGAAGAGATTATTGGAGATCAAAGCTCCTGAAGTAATCTTGAGAAACGAGAAGCGTATGCTTCAGGAATCTGTAGATTCATTATTCGATAATACGAGAAAATCTTCAGCGGTAAAATCTGAATCAAACAGACCATTGAAATCACTTTCAGATTCATTGAAAGGGAAACAGGGACGTTTCCGTCAGAACTTATTAGGGAAAAGGGTAGATTACTCTGCGCGTTCGGTAATTGTTGTAGGTCCGAACTTACAGCTTCACGAATGTGGTATTCCTAAAGATATGGCTGCGGAACTTTACAAACCGTTCATCATCAGAAAACTGATTGAAAGAGGAATTGTAAAAACAGTAAAATCTGCAAAGAGAATTATTGATAGAAAAGAACCGGTAGTATATGATATCCTTGAAAACGTGATGAAAGGCCACCCTGTTCTACTGAACAGAGCACCTACGCTTCACAGATTGGGTATTCAGGCTTTCCAACCTAAGATGATCGAAGGTAAGGCAATCCAGCTACACCCATTGGTAACAACAGCCTTCAACGCCGATTTCGATGGTGACCAGATGGCGGTACATTTACCGTTAGGCCCTGAAGCAATCCTTGAAGCTCAGTTGTTAATGTTAGGTTCTCAGAACATTTTGAACCCGGCAAACGGTTCTCCAATTACGGTACCTTCTCAGGACATGGTTCTTGGTCTTTATTTCATGACTAAAGAATTAAGTTCTACGGAAGATATGAAAGTGAAAGGAGAAGGTCTTGCATTCTACTCTCCGGAAGAAGCAGAAATCGCTTATGCTGAAGGAAGAGTATCTTTAAATGCTAAAGTAAGATGTAGACTTCCTGTTAAAGAAAACGGAGAAATCGTTACAAGACTGATCGAAACTTCTGTAGGTAGAATTTTATTCAACCAGATTGTACCTAAACAGTCAGGATATATTAATGAACTTCTTACTAAGAAATCATTAAGAAACGTTATCGGTAAGATCCTTGCTGATACAGATTTCCCTACAACTGTGAAGTTTTTGGATGCCATGAAAGACTTAGGGTATTCAAACGCATTCAAAGGAGGTCTTTCTTTCTCATTAGGTGACATCGTTGTTCCTGTTGAGAAAAAGCAGATGATTGCACAATCTATCGAAACTGTAGATGAAATTAGAGCCAACTATAACATGGGTCTTATTACAGATACGGAACGTTATAACCAGGTAATCGACGTTTGGACAAACACCAACGCCGGATTAACTGAAATGATCATGAGCAGAATGAAAGTTGACCAAGGTGGATTCAATTCTGTATATATGATGCTTGACTCTGGGGCGAGGGGTTCTAAGGAACAGATCCGTCAGTTGTCAGGGATGAGAGGTTTGATGGCAAAACCGCAGAAAGCCGGATCTACCGGTGCGGAGATCATTGAAAACCCGATTCTTGCAAACTTTAAGGAAGGTCTTTCCATCCTAGAATACTTTATCTCTACCCACGGTGCCCGTAAAGGTCTTGCGGATACGGCTCTTAAGACTGCCGATGCAGGTTACTTAACGAGAAGATTAGTAGACGTTGCACAGGATGTTATCGTTACAGAAGCAGACTGTGGAACTTTAAGAGGTACAGAAGTTACTGCGCTTAAGAAAAATGACGAGATCGTTGAAAGAATCTCTGAAAGAATCTTAGGCAGAGTATCGCTTCATAATATTTACGATCCGGAAACTGATGAATTAATCGCTGAAGCAGATCAGGTGATCATTGAAGAAATAGCGAAGAGAATTGAGGAAGCAGGATTGGAATCAGTGGAAGTTCGTTCACCTTTAACTTGTGAAGCTAAGAAAGGAATCTGTGCAAAATGTTATGGTAGAAACCTGGCAACAGGTAAAACGATCCACATGGGCGAAGCGGTAGGTGTAATTGCAGCACAGTCCATCGGGGAACCGGGAACTCAGCTTACATTGAGAACTTTCCACCAGGGGGGGACTGCAGGAAACGTATCAGAAAACCCATCTATCGTTGCAAGAAGAGACGGTATCGTTGAAATGGATGAAGTAAGAACCATTACTTCTGAAGATGAAAACGGTAATACAGCGGAAGTTGTAGTTTCCCGTTCAACGGAATTCAGATTGGTTGCTGACAATGAGTCTAAGACACCATTAATGATTGCCAACGTACCTTACGGTTCCATATTATCAGTAAAACCTGGTGATAAAGTGAAGAAAGGTGATGTGATCTGTAGATGGGATCCGTATAACGCGGTTATCATTGCAGAAACTGCCGGTAAGGTAGAATACGAAGACATTATCCAGGGGATTTCATTCCAGTTGGAGATTGACGAACAGACAGGATTTGAAGAGAAAGTAATCTCCGAATCAAGAAATAAGAAAGCCGTACCTACTTTAAAAGTGGTAGATTCTAAAGGTGTTGAACAAAAAGCGTACAACTTACCGGTAGGAGCCCACTTAATGGTAAACGATGGTGAAAAAATTAAGGCTGGTAAAGTCTTAATCAAGATCCCAAGAAAATCTGCAAAAGCAGGGGATATCACCGGAGGTCTTCCTAGAGTTACCGAATTATTCGAAGCTAGAAACCCTTCAAACCCGGCGGTGGTTACAGAAATCGATGGGGTGGTTTCTTACGGAAAAATCAAAAGAGGTAACCGTGAATTGATCGTTGAAGCTAAAACTGGGGAGAGAAAAATTTATTTAGTTAAATTATCCAACCAGATTTTGGTACAGGAGAATGACTTCGTAAGAGCCGGTTCGCCGCTTTCTGACGGATCAATCACTCCGGACGATATCTTGAGAATCAAAGGTCCAACTGCGGTTCAGGAATATTTAGTAAATGAAATTCAGGAAGTTTACCGTCTTCAGGGGGTAAAAATCGACGACAAGCACTTCGAAATTATCGTAAGACAGATGATGACGAAAGTATCTATCGTTGACGGAGGTGATACTCAGTTCCTTGAAGGAGCTCTTGAGCATAAGTATGACTTCTTAGAAGAAAACAACAGAGTATTTGGCCTTAAAGTAGTTGTAGACGCAGGAGACTCTAAAGTATTCCTGCCGGGTCAGATGATTACAGCAAGAGAATTGAGAGATGAAAATTCTAAACTGAAGCGTGAAGATCAGGCTTTGGTTCAGGTAAGAGAAGCATTGCCAGCTACTGCAACTCCTGTATTACAGGGGATTACAAGAGCGGCTCTTCAGACTAAATCATTCATGTCTGCTGCATCATTCCAGGAAACAACTAAAGTTCTGAACGAAGCTGCAGTAGCAGGTAAGGTAGATGAATTGAACGGTCTTAAAGAAAACGTAATTGTAGGTCACAGAATTCCTGCAGGTACAGGTCTTAAAGAATATCAGAATGTGATCGTAGGTTCTAAAAAAGAATTCGAAGATCTTAACTAAAATTAATGATTCGGAAATTTGAGGTTTGAATTTATTTTTATATTTTCACAACCTCAAAATTTCGAATAAAAAAAATATTTTATAACAATGGACAACAATCAAAATCCACAAGACGGAAACATCAACATCGAATTAAACGAAATGGTAGCAGCTGGTATCTATGCTAATTTAGCTTTGGTAAACCACTCTCCATCTGAATTCGTAGTAGATTTCATCCAGTTAATGCCAGGTGTACAACAAGCTAAAGTAAGATCAAGAGTTATTCTTGCTCCACTTCACGCTAAGAGAGTACTTTCTGCTCTTCAGCAAAATATTGCTAACTACGAGCAGCAATTCGGAGAAATCAAAGAAGTTGAACCTTTCGTATTAGGAGGTAACAACGTAAACGCTTAAGATTTACTCATAATAAATACAATGCCCCATTTTTCGATGGGGCATTTTTTATGATAAATGATTATAGAAAACATATTTGTGATTAACTGAGTAATTAAAAGCTATAATAGGTGAAGAATTCTTATGAGTTTATAAATTGTGTTAATAGATTAAAAAAGTAACATATAGAAATGACATTTTTATATCTTTGCTTCCATATATGGTATAGGATATGTTAAAAAATCAATTTATTATTAACAAATTTGGCTTTTTAGGTGAAGAATTTTTATCTCAATTAGACAAACATGCGGTTGTCACAGAGATTAAAGCAAAAACAGAAATTACTCGGGACGGACAGAAAAATAAATTTGTCCCTTTTTTGGTAAAAGGTTCAATCAGGGTTTTTACTTTAAACGACGGACGCGAGCTTATTTATTATTACATAAG
Source organism: Chryseobacterium sp. POE27 (assembly GCF_039727685.1). NCBI lineage: Bacteria > Pseudomonadati > Bacteroidota > Flavobacteriia > Flavobacteriales > Weeksellaceae > Chryseobacterium > Chryseobacterium sp. POE27. The sequence continues at coordinate 2,220,209 of NZ_CP152475.1, read as the reverse complement.
AGCAAATGACAGCTGTCTGATGACTTTCTCTTCTATTTTCACAGATTACGTAAGCAGGGTATATGCTGTGGCTGAAGAAGATTCTGAGGTGATGCTGATTCCTGTATCGGTAGTTCACGAATGGCTCATTGCCTTTCCGGAGATCAACAGGGTTTTTTATCACGAGTATGATAAAAGATTTTCAGATGTGATGAGTATGGTAAATGATGCTGTATTCCATAGGCTTGACAAGAGAGTTCTGAATTATATCAGACAACAGATTTCACTTACAGGGAACAATCCGATCAAGCTCACGCATCGCGAAATTGCCAGCAATCTGGGAACTTCAAGAGAAGTAATAAGCCGTGTTTTGAAAAAAGTGGAGAATGAAGGAGAGATTATTCAGACCAGAGAAGGCATACAAATGCTTGTAGATAAAAATGTTATACAAGACTAACTAATTCTATCTAATTCATTTAACAATCCGATTGATAAAAACTATCCGGCTGGTGACTTTTATCACACGTTTTTGATACCATAAGTTTCTAAGTTTGTCATACTAAATTTTAATATAAGCTGTATGACAAAAACTGTGTTATTGTTGTCATTATTGATTTCGGGTTTAGCTTTCGCTCAGGAAGACTTGCTGAAAGATATTGACACCATTCAGACAAAAAACACCGACACTTCTCAACCTGCCTTTAAGGCATTGCAGATTGTCACCGGGCAATCTACAAAACTGGCGGCAAAGAATGAATGGTACATTGTTGTAGCACACCGTTTCGGAGATGTAAGTAAAGGATTTAAAGACTTTTTCGGATTGGATGATGCTTCTACCAAATTAGGAGCCATTTATGGGGCCACAGACTGGCTTTCATTCAACCTGTCAAGAGAAACCAATCAAAAGACTTTTGAAGGAGGAGCCAAATACAGATTATTCAGGCAAAGCGAAAACTTTCCTGTTGATGTAGTAGGGTATAATGTACTTGCGGTAAATACGGATCTTAAAAAAGACAATTATCCGCACCTTCAGTTTGGAGACAGGCTTTCTTACCTTACCCAGGCTTTGATTTCAAGGAGATTTAATGATGATTTTTCCTTGCAGCTTACGCCGTCTTATGTTCACAAAAATCTTTATGACCCGAATATAGAAGACAAGAACCAGTTTCTGGCAGGTCTTGGAGGGAGATATAAAATTTCAAAAAGAATATCCATTAATGCAGAGTATTTTGTGAACTTTGATAATCACAGCTTTTACAAAAATCCTTTGTCATTAGGAATGGATATTGAGACAGGGGGCCACGTTTTCCAGCTGTTGTTTACGAATTCCCAGATCAATTCGGATATCGGGTATCTTACAAATGCCACCGGAAAGTGGGAAAAAGGACAGATTTTCTTCGGGTTTAATCTTTACAGAGTTTTTTAAAATGAAAAAGTTTATATATATCATTTCATCGGCGGTTCTTATGGTTGCTTGTGAAAGCAGAACTTATGAAGAGATCTCAGACACAACACCTGTTGCAGAAACAGTAACCTATAATAAGGATGTAAAAGCCATCATTGATGCCAATTGTGTGAGCTGCCATTCTCCGGGAGCGCAGGCTCTTACCAATTATACTCAGGTTAAAAATAATATCGACAATATTATCGACAGGATTACCAGACCAAACGGAGATCCGTTGAAAATGCCGCAGGGAGGAAGTCTTTCACCCGCACAAATCAATATAATCACCAAATGGAAAGCCGATGGGCTTACCGAAAACTAAAAAGTATTCTTATGAAAAAGCTGATATTATTCATCGTTTTGTTCATCTCCGGCAATTTTATTTTTGCTCAGAAATATATGTCCAAAACGGGAAAAGTAACATTTGAGGCTTCAGTACCTCTTTTTGAAGATGTTTTTGCGCAGGATGACAACAATGTTGTAGTTCTGAATACAGACAACGGAGAAATTGCTTCAGTTTCAGTTGTTAAAAACTTCCATTTTAAAACGAAGCTCATGGAAGAGCATTTCAATGAAAGCTATGCTGAAACAGCAAAATATCCAAAGACCACGTTCAGTGGTAAAATTGTAAACTTTGATAAGTCGAAGCTTTCTTCTTCCCCTCAAAAATATACCATTCAGGGAACGCTCAATTTTCATGGGGTAGCAAAAGCGTACACGTCAAGTGCTACAGTTTATGCCAAAGACGGGAAAATCTATATGACCGGAGGATTCGTAGTAAAAGCTGCAGATCATAAAGTGACCATCCCTAAAATGGTCATGAAAAAGGTTGCCGAAACGGTAAATGTGGAGTATAACTATGTTTTGGTAAAGCAATGAAAAAATTAATAGTAATGCTAAGTGTGTTTCTTGGATTCACACTTACATTCGCTCAGGATAAGGCGAAAACGATCTTTGATATTGCCCGCACCGGAACTGTGACGGAAGTGAAAGACCTGATGAAAAAGGATCCCAATGTCATCAATGAAACTAATGAAAGCGGATTTTCTCCTCTTATTCTCGCCTGTTACAGAGGCAATGTGGAGGTTGCTAAATTTTTGGCAGACAATGTAAAAGATATCAACTACAAAAGCAAGGAAGGAACGGCACTATCAGGACTTGCCTTCAGATACAATAAAGAGCTTGTAGAGTATCTCCTGAAGAAAAATGCAAATCCTAATATTGCGGATGCCAACGGAACAACCCCTCTATTCTGGGCTGTGAAGTCGGGAAATAAAGAACTGGCGGAATTATTACTCAAATATAAAGCCGACAAAACCATAAAAGATTCGCAGGGAATGACTCCTTTTGAGTATGCCCTGCAAACCAACAATAAAGAAATAATTAATCTCTTAAAAAATTAGCGAATGAAAAAAGTTCTACTTACTTTATCAATGGCTCTGGCAACAGCTGCACAAGCTCAGTTCTCATCGGGAACGGTAAGCCTTGGGTCAACAGGAATGACTGTAAAGTTGGTAACATCACCAACTCAGGTTACCATTACATTAACTGGATCCGACACTACTTATCTTGGAATAGGATTCGGAAATGTGGGAATGGCGAGTGGTGCAGACGGGTTTGTGTATAATGCGAACTCTACAACTAACGGTGGACTGGATTATACTTTCGGAGGTATTGGAAGTATCTCGGCAGATGCTGTTCAGAACTGGACAATGACTTCCAATACAACGTCAGGTGGGATTAGAACCGTAGTGGCTACAAGATCTCTTAGCGGAGGTACAGGTGATTTTGCTATTGCCAATGCTCCCGCAACTATAAATATATTTTATGCAAAAGGCCCTGGTTTAAGTCTTCAGTATCATCAGACGAGAGGATATGCCACTTTAACGATGGGAGCAGTACTGGCAACAGGTGAAGTAGCAGCAGAAAACAAAAAAAGTAGTGCTGTATCCTAATCCAGCAAAAGAAACTTTCAGCTTCAAAAATGTGGACAAGATTAAATCGGTTGACATCTTTGAATCAACAGGAAGAAAGATCAGAACAGTAAAAATGGAGGGTAATGAAATCAATGTTTCCGATCTTAAATCAGGAAATTACTATTTGGAAATTGCTTTAAAAGACGGATCAACTGCTTTCGAACAGTTAATCAAAGAATAGTCGAAGGATAAGCAAAAAATAATCAATGGCCACTGAAAAGTGGCTTTTTTCATTTTTCTTCTCATTATCAATATTTAACAGTCAAAGTTTAAGCACACTTCGTAATTGCGAATGCTTTTAAATTTTTTATGATTCTATTATTTTTTATAACGCAAAGTTTTAATTCAACTTTACATACTTTTAGAAAGCAAAGGCAAATAAAATCTTTGCGTCAAAAAAATGAATGTTGATTTTGTAACATTTAATCAAATTTAAACAGGCTTTTAATGTTTTTTTTAACCCGCCAGACTTTCCTGTCACAATTTCAGAAGCTACCTTTGCGTAAACTTTTAAATAATGAAACAGGCACTACAATTATTAGTGTTGATTTTCTCGCTGACGGTTTTTGGTCAGAATGGAAATACAGATACCGCCCAGGTTGTTATTCCGGGAAGGTACAACAGCGTTGAAGCACAGGCAAAACCTTATGTAATCATGATTTCGGCAGACGGTTTCCGGTATGATTATGCGAAGAAATATCATGCTGAAAATCTCTTGAAATATTCAAACGAAGGCACTCAGGCAAAAGCCATGCTCCCAAGCTATCCCAGTATTACTTTCCCCAACCACTGGAGCTTAATCACTGGACTTTATCCTGCACATCATGGTCTTATTGATAATTATTTCTACGATTATAAAAGAAAAGAACCCTACGCCAAAAGCAATAAAAAAAATGCAGAAGACGGCACCTGGTATGGTGGTTTGCCACTATGGGGACTGGCAGAAAAACAGGGAATGCTTTCTGCTTCTGTAATGTGGGTAGGATCAGCAAGTGATGCGGGAGGAGCACGACCTACCTATTATTACCCTTATCACGAAAAATTTTCCCCGGAAGAAAAAGTAAATAAAGTGATCGACTGGCTCAGGCTGCCGATGGACAGAAGGCCTCATTTTATTTCCCTCTATTTTCCGGAAGCTGATGCAAACGGGCATCATTTCGGTCCGGATTCCAAAGAAACAGAAGAAGCTGTTCATAAGATCGATCAGGCTGTCGGGCAATTGGTGCAGAAAGTGAAAGAGCTGGGATTGAAAAATGTAAATTTTGTTTTCGTTTCAGATCACGGGATGATTAAAGCGGACAATGAAAATCCTCTCGAAATCCCTCAATTGCTTCTGGACAAAAATAGATTTGATATTTACAATTCCCAGACCTTATTAAGAGTTTACGTTAAAAATCCTGATGAGGTCAAAAAGGTTTATAAAGAACTGAAAGCCAATAAAACTGGAGGTTATAAAATCTATTTGGATAAGAAATTTCCGGGATCCCTTCATTTCTCAACAAAAGATGACCGCTACAGCAGGATCGGGCAGATCCTTCTGTTTCCTGAAGCTCCCAGAATATTTCTGGAGAAAGGAGAGAAGTCCACCGCGGGGAAACATGGGTACAGCCCAAAGACCGTCCCTGAAATGAAAGCGACATTTTATGCCTGGGGTTCAGCATTTAAAAGGAATATAACTATTAATGAATTTGAAAATGTGAATGTATATCCGTTGGTAGCCCATATCTTAGGATTAAAGATCAATGGGCCTGTCGATGGCAAATTAAAAGTATTAAAGGAAACTTTAAAGTAAAATACTTCACGCTCAAATCTCTTTAATATTACTTATAACAAGTTTGGTTAATTGATCGGCGACTTTTGTCCGGAAATTGATGCTGCGAAAAATTGACTTATACTTAATAATTTCTTATGTAAAATAGCTGCTTCTTCACTGTCGGGATTCTTGCATTTAGAAAATACTACTTTAGATAGTACACCTCATATCATATAGCAGTGACAAAATTCATATTTATATTTCACCTTTTCAGAATTATTAAAATATATTTGCAACCGAAAATTTGATTTGGTATGAAAAAGAATTATTTGCTTTTATTTATTTTCATCAGCGGGCTGATATTATTCTCATTGTGGTCCTGTTCAGAGGAACCTTTGGAAGGTGGTATGATTGAAAATCATAAAGACCCGCTTTCTTATATAAGAAATGAGTATATAAAAGGAAGAAATGAATTATTGGGAAAGACCATTGAATGGGAAAAAGCACGGGAGTATAAAAACACCCAGAAGGAAACTATTTTGATTACGGTGCCGATCAAAAATGGCAGAAAAAATCTCATAGAAGAGCTTACCTTCAGGATCGATAATCATAAAGTATCGGGACATCTTTGGAAATTTACTTCGGATACCTCATTTTCTCCCGATGATTATGAATTGACTGCTCACCAAATCATGGAGAAAATGAGCGGTCGGGTTTCTTATATTTCTCTGGAAGGATCTTTCCGGTATGAAAAAATAATTGTTGAGGGCCGCTTCGTGGACGAAATGGGAAAAGGTGGCTCTGGACCGATGGATTCTCCGGGATGCAGAGGATGTCATGGAAATATTGATGAAGTCATAATCCCGGCACCGGGAGGCGGAGGACCGTCAGTTCCGCCAAGCAACCCTTCAGTACCTATTCCCGATATCATTATTATTCCTCCGCCACCAAGCCCGCAAGAGGAAAAGTGTAAACAGGCCGCGGCAGGCTCACAAAAAGCGACCGATCTCTCTAAGAATTCTAAATTTTCGGCTGCTAAGCAAGGGATATTGAATGCGTTTGGACAAAACGGTGGAGAAAATGGGGTCGGCTTCGGAAGCAATACTGCCAATGGTCCGATAGATGCTACAGGTATACAGTCATTGGGAGCGACTTCCGGAAATATTAATAATCCTTTCGCTTATCCGATCGCTGATATGCACAACCACCCCCAAAATACGGCGCCCTCGGCAGGTGACGTATACAGCATGATGTTTTATCATAACCAATACAATACGTTTAACACAAGATATGTTGTTCTTTCGAATGGTACTGTTTATGCTCTGACTATTACAAATGCAGATGCGTTTGCTAATTTTCTCAGTAATTATCCGCCCAGCCAGCAACCTGGATACGCGCCTAACTTTCCAACTGCATTAAATTATGAATATACAGATATATATACCTATTATAATGGAACACAGGAAATGGCTTTGGCATTTATTTTAGATAAGTACAATGCCGGAATAGCACTTACAAAAATGGATGCCAGCGGAAATTTTAAAAAGCTGGGTACAAGAGAAAATACAAATGGAGATAATAAAGTTTATAGTGAAGATAATTGTAAATAATATGAATATGAATTTGTTAAAAATAACGTTATTAATATTAACCCTGCTTACTACTGCTATTAGTGCTCAGAAGACCATTACCAGTAGAGAACAATTCAATACACTGGGGCGGTCAACGCAAAATTACCAAGGCAAACCTTTAGAGTATTTTTTGAAAGACTTACAGGTAGAAATAAAATCAATCAGTTATCTGAAAAAAAGTGAAGAAGGGCCTAATCAAATCATCTTACGATTTGATACCAGAGCAACATATAACAAATTAAGAGAACAAGGCATTATGCCGGCAAGAATCACGATTTGGTTTTATGACAATAAGGAAACGCAACAGGCATTTAAAGATTTAAACGCATATGGCCTTTTAGATGTACGTTCTGTTCATCAATTTAAAAACCTATTGATTGCGAAAATATTGAGCACTTCCAACCAGCCCGTCGTTAGATAGTTCTTTGAATGAAGTACAGTCCTTATTATTCTCAAGACAATTGATGAACGCACTGAAACTAAGCAATTAAATATCTGACGTTATGAATAGCTGTAATTTATAAGTCCTGACCCTTGGTTAAGTCTAGTTCACGTAAATAATGAATATAATCTTAATCAAAGCATAAGATTTTCAACAGTGAGTTTTATACAATTACATAGATGTTTACAGCAAAGAAAAGGAGACCGCTTAAGTTCTCCTTTTTATTTCCACCTTGTCATTGACTCCGTCGAAATAACATTCATCGACTAAAAGGAGATAATCTTCGATTTCCGTAGGAATCCCGACCTCGTCGATAACATGCGCATGGAAAGATTCGTGTTGAGATCCCTACCGGGATGACAATTGGGATGGTAACGAGGCCCTTTGACATCTTAAACCGACCGCTTCTAAATTCCCCTCCAGAGGAGTGGAATTTTTAAGTTGTCCTTCTTATCATTTGCAGTGAGACTTTTCAATAGTTGGCTTTGCGTTCTCTTTTAAGTGGAACGGCTTTGTGAAACTAATAAGCATTATAGATAAAAAAAATCTTAGTGTGTTCCGCGTTCAAGAACAATGTGATATACGGTGCCAGGCTGAGCGGAGTCGAAGCCACAAAAAAACTCCGGCCGGGAAATCTTTCCCAAACCGGAGTGCATTCATACTATAAAACTATCCTGCTAAAAGCAGTCGGTTTCCGAGAGGTGTTCTCATCGACCGATGAGAACACCTTGTCACGCTCGAGATAACCTCCTTATCACGTCCGATGAGAGCATCTCTCATCGGGCGACATGATCACCTATCGAAAAAGTGAATGTCATAAACTTATGCTACCGTCAGTATTTTATCGAGAGTTGCTGTCCTGACATCTTTTAATAAAGCCCCGCTGCTATATTGCGTCACCACTTCCAGATGATACGTTCCCGTCGGTAATGCAGGAATCACCACAATAAGCTCCGAAGGATTGTTCGTCACCATATCGCTTTCCTCCACCATCGTCCTTACATTAGAAGTCGTGTTCACAAAGAATACCCCGATGAAAGGATCGTTACCCGCAACCTTGATCTTGCTTCCGGCAATCTTGAGGTTTCTGCCCGGAGTCAAAAGATCGTTTACCGAACCGCTCTTTACATCTGTCACTTGAAGAATCGCGGCAGAAGCCTCTGCCACACCCAGGATTTCAACTTCAATATTGGGGATCTCTGCGCGTAGCTTCTCTCCCTGGTTGAACTGGAAGATGATGCTGTGCTTATCTTTATTAAAAGTCTCTGACGGACTATCGAAGACCCCACGGATGGTGGTATTGGCTGTAAAGTAGCCGGTATTAATGGAGTACCCGTCACACAACTGATACACCATTTCTTTCAGGAAAAGCTCTGTAGCATGCTCCATTGCTGAAGCCGAGATATCCGCCCCGCCACGATTGGTGGCTGACTGGCAGATCTGCTGCACATTGAGACTTCGCTCGCTTGCGGTTCTGGCGGTGAAATCATTTGGATTGTCTTTTGTTAGAACGTTATCGTATAAATAGGCTTTTATTTTATGTAATATTGACATTGTAGTTGTTTTAATTATTGTTTGTTTAAACCTTCAAGGTTTCCAATACCTTGAAGGTTTATTTGTTAGTTAAAATACTATCTTACCCATGTAGATGCCCATGGATCACCACCAGCTGTCCGATTAGCATATTGATATGTAAACAACCAATGTACTCCACTACCATTACCACAGTCATGATACATTTTTGGCCAACCATTGGCATCTTGACTACCTGTACAGCTACCTACGTCCCATGTCCAGGTTCCTATCGTTAGAATTGATGTATTGTTAATAAAATCCTCCGGTGCTCCAGATCTATGCCATGTTCCAAGTCCCATGTAATTATTATCTGAATTTCGGAGAGCCAAAATAGCAGGACCTCCGCTCTGAGAGGTTGTTTTATTGGCATAGCTTGTAGAAGAATTACCTGCTCTCAACTGAACTTGTGAGCTTAAATTTGCTATTTGTATTACCATTGTACGTGATAAGTACCCACTTATATTTGGACTTGTCATTTCAGTACTCTGTGTAGGCGCCGAAAGACTTGAACCATTAACCCCCAGGAGCATCCATCCTCCACCATCAGTTGTCATATCACAATATGATTTCATTGGGGCATAAGTGCTTCCTGCCTGATCAATATCTACATAATAAACTCCATCCGCTGTTGTTAACCCTTTATCCTTGATTTCCTTACAAGTAGCACAAGGTCCTAAATAAATAGTACATCCGCCTGCTGTCGTAAAGGTTACGGCACCATTATTTGTACCTGTATACGTACCGGATAAAGTATAAGGTAAATTTCCGCTGGTACTATAGGTCCCTGCTGTAAGAGTAAGTGTAAGCCCGTTCTGGGTAATAGTTTCCGCCGCGTATGTACAAGCTCCTCCGGTGTATGGTAATGTATAAGTACCAGAATAAGCCGTTCCGTTGATCAGTCCATTAAGCCTGTATTCAGGTAATACACTTGACCAGGATCCTGCGCTGCAGGTAAAGATTGGGTTAGGAGCTACACTAATCGTTTTAACAGAATTCAGTGTAAGTTTACTCCACGTCGCCGTAAGCGTTCCGCAGGCAGTCGGAGTTCCTGATAAAGTATAGGTTACCGTGACACTCGCTCCTGCAATCAAAGTGCTGGAAGCTGTACTCACTGATGCCACCGAAAGACCGGTAACCCCTGAAAGAGCTAAGTCTGACGTACTGAAAGCAATCGTAGCGGTGCTGAATGAATTATTGGTCAGGGTAACGGTGAATGTATTAGATGCAGTCATTGCTGTTCCTGCCTTATAAGTTCCGTTGAGAGCAGATGATGTTACAACTACTGCCGGTACGGAAGAATTAGACAGCTTCTGCCATACGCTTCCGTCAAAATAATAGTATCCTTCGGCAGTAATATTGGCAGTTTTGGTACTTGGAGAGGCAACCGCTGAAAGGGCATAAATGATCGCTCCTTTGAGGTCAGGAGTATATTTTGTGTCAGCAATTTTGATCTTATCACCTTCTAATTGAGGAATAATCAATCCTTCTGCTTTACTGCCGTCTGTGGTTTTTCCGGTAATATCGAGGGTCACTTTCGGAGATGTATTGTTAATCCCCACTTGAGCTTTTATAGCTAAGCTGAATAACAGAATAGCCATTGTAATTAAAATGTTTCATTGTTTTGTATTTATGTTTGTTGTTATATTTTAAAAGACTAATTGGTATGGGCTTCGACAGGCTCAGCCTGACACCGTGAACACTAAGTGCACGAAGATTTTTTATATACGATGTGTTTTTTAGTTTCACAAAGGCGTTGCACTTATAAGAGCTTGCAGAGGTTTTAGAGTTTGAGGATCAATTTCATTCTCGATATATTTTTCTTCACTTTGTTACGAAAAAACACTCGAATTGACGAAACACGAATGGCACTAATGGTTGAACACTCAATTCACAAATGTTGTATGATTTTCTTTGCTGAGATCCCTACGGGATGACAAACGAGATGGATAGTGAATGACCATTTGCGGCGAAGGAAAATCTAAGATTTTCAAAACTGATGTGTTCTTTTTGGTTGCAAAGTTTTAACTACCTTCTTATATGACTGATGTGTTAAAAAAACTCTTGTGCCTTATGATTGAAGCAAAGGTGGAGGACGACCGAAATGGTTGATGGTGATATGGTTTAGCTGGAAAGGATGAAAAGAGATCTGAATATCTTTTTCTTGATCCCTTCTTGTGCTTATAAATAAAATAAAAGAAGATGGTATTATTTTATGCTGAAGCTTTACCGGAAAAGAGCTTCCGATAAAAGCTATTGAAGATGAATTAAAAAAAAGTCCAAGCTTATGTTTACTTATTGGACTACTCTTATAACAAGTATTTTCCGTTGGACTACTTGTGGACTTCTTATGAGAAACTTTGAGGGAGGATGTTTTGGTCACAACCCTGGACCACTTTTTAAAAGAGTCTTTTCTAAAGTTTTGACGGGAAATATATATTGGAGAATCTGCATACAAATACGAGTCTTCGGATACGAAGACTACAGAATCGGAGGATACAAAAGTTTGAGCGCTTAACAATGATGATACCAAGACCACCAAAAAGCACAGCAACACCACGCGAAAGCGTTTGAGGGAGAGGGGTTTTGAGGGAATTATTTGTAGTTTCATTATTTTGTGTAAAAAAAGTAGTCTAGGTTAGACTACTTTTTTTACATAAGAAACTAATCACCATAAAAGATAGTAAAAAACAGATGAAAAACGGTGAAAAATTCCAACTGTTTTGCGACAAAATTTTAATGATGAGTTTAAAAGCAAGAAATTAGAAAGCAATATCTTATGTTTGGAAGTAAAAAGAATTTGTTTACATTTGTAGCAGAAAAAAAGTAGTCTAACCTAGACTACTTTTTTAGCTCTATAAAAAAAGATTCTTCAGAAGAGTCTTATCTATTCAGATGTGAAGAAAACTATAAAGACTGCATATCAATCACAAAGCGGTATTTTACATCACTTTTTAGCATTCTTTCATACGCTTCATTAATCTCGTTCATTTTGATGAGTTCAATGTCGGAAACAATATTGTGCTCACCACAGAAGTTCAGCAATTCCTGGGTTTCGGCAATACCTCCGATCAGGGATCCGGCTACAGAACGTCTCTGGAAGATCATTGGTACCGTACTTGGCTTGGTTTCCTCAAACTGTCCTACGAATCCTACCAATACCAGTGTTCCGTTCAGTGCCACGGTCTGCATATAAGGATTGATGTCATGCTCGTAAGGTACGGTATCAATGATTACATCAAATTTACCTCTTACCGCGTCCATCTGATCCTGCTCTGTGGAGATCACCACATGATCTGCCCCTAGTTTTTTAGCATCTTCGGTTTTACCGGGTGTTCTTGAGAATAAAGTAACTTCTGCGCCCAGCCCTTTTGCCAGTTTAATGGCCATATGTCCCAACCCGCCAAGTCCTACTACCGCAACCTTAGAGTCCGGGCCTACATTCCAGTGTCTCAAAGGTGACCACGTAGTGATTCCTGCGCAAAGAAGAGGGGCTACCGCAGCAAGATCAAGGTTTTCAGGAACACTCAGAACGAAATGCTCACCGACCACCACTTTCTGGGAATATCCTCCGAAGGTTTGGCCACCAAGGTGCTTATCTTTTCCATTGTAAGTCCCTGTAAAACCGTTCTGGCAGTACTGTTCAAGGTCGTGCTTACAGCTGTCACAGTGTCCGCATGAATCTACCATACATCCAACGGCTGCCAGATCTCCCACCTTGAACTTGGAAACTTCACTGCCGACATTGGTGATTCTTCCCACAATCTCATGCCCCGGAACTACCGGATACATGGAGCCGCCCCAGTCATTTCTTGCGGTATGGAGATCCGAATGACATACCCCGCAGTAGAGGATTTCAATCTCAACGTCTTTTGCGGTTACTTCTCTTCTTTCAATGCTCATTTCGGCCAGATCTGCAGTTTTGGATTCTGCGCCGAAAGCTTTTACGGTGAATGTGCTCATTATATTTAAGTTTAGTTAGTCAGAATAATTTTTATGTTGCAAAAATCGTTGCTTTCTGTGTAATCATACTTATACAGATTACAGAATGATGTACCAATTTTACCTTGACCGCAAAATCTGCGCCTTAAATGTGGTAATTTTGATCTCCGTAAGAACTTCAGTATGAAAAACCAGGTAGACTTTATCAGCAGCATTTCCGAATACAACAAAATGACAAATCACGAAACGCTCCATCCGCTGGTGAGTGTGATTGATTTCTCTATATCTGATCCTATCTGCCAGTTCAGAAGGATGTTCGGGTTTTATACGGTATTTCTGAAAGATGTCGTTTGTGGTGATATGTATTACGGTAAAAACAGCTACGACTACCAGGAAGGAACGCTGGTCTTTATCGCACCGGGGCAGGATTACGGAATTGATAATGACGGCAATTATATACAGCCGGCAGGTTTTGCACTGCTGTTTCATCCGGATCTTATCAAAGGAACGAATCTGGGTAAAAATATCGGGGATTACAGCTTCTTTTCCTACGAAGTGCATGAGGCATTACATCTTTCAGAAAAAGAAAGAGAGATCATCCTCGACTGCTTCAAGAATATCAGGTTCGAGCTGGAACATTCCATCGACAAACACAGCAGATCTCTGATCGTTAATAATATCGAACTCTTTTTAAATTACTGCATGCGGTTTTACGACCGGCAGTTCATCACCAGGGATCATGTAAACCAGGGAGTAATAGGGAAATTTGAAAAACTGCTGGATGAATATCTGGCATCCGAAAAACCTAAAACGATCGGGTTCCCGATGGTCAATTACTTTGCCGAGCAGCTGAATCTTTCGGCGAATTATTTCGGTGATTTAATGAAAAAAGAACTCGGCATTTCTGCACAGGAATGTATTCACAACAAACTTATCGAAGCTGCAAAGAAGCAGATTTCAGACCCTGCAAAATCCATCAGTGAAATCTCTTATGACCTGGGATTCAAATATCCTCAGCATTTCACAAGATTGTTTAAGACTAAAACAGGAGTATCCCCGTCTGTATATAAAGCGTTAAATTAGCAACGTATTGGTTTAAAAAAGATAAATCACTACATTTAAGGTGAAACATAAATTGTTCGTGGATGACAACACAGCAGCATAAGGGAGTTTATACCTTTTATACTTCTTTCGGAAAAATTTCAGCAGTAAAGGAAAACGGCGTTATCAAAGCCAAAAGCATTCGGTATGCCCGTTCCGAACGATTTAAAAAACCTCAACCAATAGATTATGTTAATTCACACGAAATTGCTGATAAAACTCCGGTATGTCCGCAGAATGTAAGTCCGTTGCTGGACAGACTGATCCAGAAGACGGATGTGGAGATGTTTGTGCCTGAAGAATCAACCCAATTTCTAACAGTTACACGTCCTGAACATTTTAATGATGATGAAAAGCTCCCGGTAATCGTATGGATTCACGGAGGTTCCTACGAAATAGGATGTGGTGATCTTCCTACTTCCGATCCTTCCGTCTGGGTAAAAGAACAACATATCATTGTGGTTTCGGTTTCATACCGTTTAGGGCTCTTCGGATTTTTGGGAGGCGATAAAGAAAGACCTGCCAATCTTGGGTTGTATGATATTATGGCCGCTCTGGGATGGATTAAAAAATATATCCGTGATTTCGGGGGAGATCCTGAAAATATTACGATGTTTGGACAGTCGTCAGGAGGTGATGCCATTGCTCATCTCATGATCTCGGAAGGAGTGAAAGGTTTGTTTCAAAGGGCGATTATTCACAGTGCGCCGCTTGGTTTCAGGAACAGAAGGCAAAGTATGTCTCTTGAGTTTTTCAGGAAGACGAATGCTTTAAAAGATGAATCTGATCCTTTAAAGATGGTAGAAGGCTATATAAGCTTTTTACCTTCATTCAGAAAATACGGTTTGAAAACCTCCATGCCATTTTGCACGCAATACGGCTATCCGCCTTTATGCAGGGAAGAAGAAAGTCTTGATAAATGGAAAGAGAATGCGAGACAATACGATGTTCTGATTGGCTCCAACCAGGATGAAACTGCCTTCTACGTTAAGACGGCGCAGCAGGGAATTTACACTTATCTGCCCCATAAAATTCTCAATACCATCGTAAGAAAAACTACAGAGTCGATTTATGAAAAACCAGCCAGGCTCTTTGCAGAGAATTATGCAGCCGGTGGCGGAAACATTTATCAGTTTACCATTCAATCAACATTAAAGGATAATTATATCGGAGCTTCCCATTGTGTCGATCTTCCCCTGATCTTTGAAAATAAAGAAGCCTGGAAATCGGCAGAGCTGCTTAAAGATGTTCCTTGGGAATATATTCAGGAAAATGGAAGAAAGCTTCGCGCGCTTTGGGCAGAATTTGCCAGAACCGGAGCTATTTCAGAACATTCCGAAAGACCGGAAATACTTGCGTTGAGAAAGGTTTAATTTTAGGTAAACACAAATGACACTGATTTAAATAGCGGTGTCATTTGTGTTTAAGAGTATTATTCAGGAATCCAGACACTCACATTACCTGCCGGAACCGGGAAATTTCCCCATCCGTTTTCATCAATCGTTACTTTGTCCTCAAATCTTCCGAGGGCATCATAAAACGTTTTACCGACATATCTTTCACCTATCTCCATAGGTTTCTCGTAGGCTTCTTTGTTGCTCAGAACGACCGCACATCCGGAATGTTCATCATCTCCCTCCCGAGTCCATCCAAGGCAATTCGCATCTTCAAAATAATCCCGCTGCTCGCCGTAAGCGTGATCTTTTCTTGCTTTTAAAAGTTCTTCAATACCGTCTACCTTATCCAGAAATATTTCCTGGTCATTGCCTTCTCTGTCTTTGTCAACATAATGAGCACCATAGAGATCCGGGTAAAATACACACGGATAGCCATCTTTACGAAGCAGGATCAATGCATAAGCTAAAGGTTTAAACCAATTTTCTACCGGGGCTTCCAGATCCTGTAACGGCTGGGTATCATGATTATCGACCAGACTTACCGAGTGAAGAGGATCAGCCTGTGTAAGCGTTTCATCAAAAATCCTCCGAAGATCATAAGAATCACCTTCATTGGAAGCGGTATGGAAATTATTCTGCAGAGAACTGTCGAACAGGCTCATACATCCTTCCGTCACTTCTATATATTTCTGAAGAAGGTTAAGGTAGCCCGGAGCCCAATATTCACCAACCGCAAAGATATTTTTCCCTGAGTTGGAACGAAGCAAAGTGAGCCATTCTTTATAAAAATCAAATGAAATATGTTTTAAAGCATCCAGCCTTACACCATCGAAATCTGTTTCATCAAAATACCATTTTGCCCAGTTGTTCAGTTCCTCCCGTACGAAAGGATTGCGGTGTTCCACATCATTGAACATGAGGTAATCATAATTGCCTTTTTCATCATCGATCATTTCTTCCCAGTCGGTTCCGTATTCATTTTTGATTTTGTAGATGTGGGATTCCATTCCTTCGGCATAATCTACCCCGCTGAAGCAGGTATAATTCCATATAAAATCAGAATATTTATTTTGGCGTCCGGGAAAGGTAAATTTGGTATAAGACTGTATTTCTATTTCACCTGAAATGATTTTTTCTCTGTTTTCCTCATCCACTTTCACGGCTTTGAAGGTTTCAAGCTCATCTCCGCCGCCTTTATGACCGAGGACGATATCAACAATCACTTTGATGTTTTTCTCTTTTAAAGCTTTGATGGCTTTTATGTAGTCTTCTTTGGTTCCGTATTTTGTGGGAATGCTTCCTTTTTGATCAAACTCCCCCAGATCATAAAGATCATAAGCGTCATAACCGATAGAGTAGCCGCCGTTGGCGCCTTTGTATGCGGGAGGGAACCATACTGATGTAATTCCTAATTCAGCCAGATAATTTGCATTTTTCTCTGCTTCCTTCCACAGTTTTCCATCTCCTTCCGAGTACCAGTGGAAGTATTGAATCATCGTTTCATTCATAAAATTGTAAAATTTGGTTACTACAATGTAATAAAAATTTTCGAGATTATTGATCTTCAAATTCTCTAAACGGAATTTTTAGTTGAACGGAGACGAGTTTTTTCTCCTCCGTGTTCAGCTGCGACAGTGATAATCCCAGCAGCCGTACAGGTTTGTCGAATGGTCGCAGTTCCCAAAGCTGTTTTCCGGTATTGAAATATTGTTCTGCAGATGAAAAATATTCTTCCCTGGTGATACTTCGCGTAAAGAGGGAAAAGTCTTTATATTTAATTTTAAGGGTCAGCGTTCTTCCTAAAATATTATTTTTCTGGAGACGGTTCTGAAGTTCTTCGCTCAGGCTTTGCAGTTTTTCATTGATCTGCTGTTCATCGAAAAGGTCTTCAAAAAAGGTTCTTTCCACCGCCACACTTTTCTGGATCCGGTGAGGCTTTACTTCCGAATTGTGAATTCCCCGGACCACATGATAATAATACGCTCCGGATTTCCCGAACATCCGGGTCAGATCTTCAATCGATCTTTTCTTTAAATCTTTTCCTTTATAAATGCCTAAACTGAACATTTTGTTCGCAGTAACTTTCCCGACACCGTAAAATTTTTCTACCGGCAGGTCTTCAAGAAAGCTTTCCACTTTATCGGGATGAATCGTTTTCTGCCCGTTCGGCTTATTGATATCTGATGCTACTTTAGCCAAAAACTTATTGATGGATATTCCTGCGGAGGCTGTTAGTCCGGTCTGTTCAAAAATCTTCTGACGGATTTCCCTGGCGATCTGGTTGGCAGATTCTATATCTTTTTTATTTTCGGTAACGTCGAGATAAGCTTCATCCAAAGATAGAGGTTCTACGAGATCGGTATATTCATAAAAAATCTCCCTTATTTTTCTTGAAATCTCTTTGTACCGCTGAAACCTTGGTGAAACAAAAATGAGATGCGGACATTTCTCTTTGGCTGTTTTGCTGGGCATGGCAGAGCGTACTCCGAATTTTCTGGCTTCGTAACTTGCCGCAGCAACAACGCCCCGATGTTCTCCCCCCACCGCAATCGCCTTGCCTTTTAGGGCAGGGTTATCATGCTGTTCTACAGAAGCATAAAATGCATCCATATCGACATGAATAATTTTGCGAAGGGGAAAAGAAGAATCCATACCGCAAAGATATGGATTCCTGTATTCTTTAATTTAGATTAATTTCTTTTGTCTTGAAACAAAAGAACAAAAATTCAAGACTTGGAAACTCTGACTAAAAATAAAATCTGTTCTCTAAAAATCCCAAAACTCGCGCGAATCAAAATTTGTTCTTCGTATCAATTGATATATCGCGCTCAAACAGTAGAATTTTCTTAACGTTCACAGAGTTTATTTTTTTAACGTCTACATTTCCTATGTCAGTGTTATTTAAGCAATTTATCAATGGTTGCCTGGATATCGGGATCTTCCGGTGAGACAGCGTAATATTTGGCAATGGCAGATTTATGATCGATGACCATATATCTCGGGATCCAGTTGAGGTCGATATAATTATTGAAGTCATTTTTCCAGCCTGATGCGAACCAGTAATTTTCTTTGTCTTTCATCTCAAATCTTTCCAGGCTTTTGTCGAAACCTTCTTTGGATCGGTCTAATGACAGGAAGACGAAATCGATATTCTTATTATTGTCTTCTAATTCTTTGGCTTTCGGAAGTGCTTTTAAACAATCCCTGCACCAGCCGGCCCAGAAATCAAGCACCAGAACCTTTCCTTTATGCTGATCCAGAATTTGCTGCATAGTGACCGTTTTACCTTCTTCATCTTCTACCTTCTGAAGGAGTGCTTCTTTGGGAAAATTGGTCTTAAGCACTTTAGGAGTCTGCTGTGAGCAGCTTAATCCGAAAACTCCGATCATAAATAATAACAACAGCTTCTTCATTTTAAAAATCATTATACAAATCTAAAAAATGAAAAGCAATTAGGACGTTATCAACGGAAATTTGTACTATTGAAAAATTCTATAATGACTGAGGATAGTTTCTGACCAAACCTTTTACAACGGTTATAACATTCGGCATTGCCTTATTGGCAGCATTCAGAACTTCCTCATGCGAAACGGAAAAAGCGATGTCCGGACCGCCGAGATCTGTAATCACAGAGATTCCGAAAACATCCATTCCCATATGTCGGGCAACAATTACTTCGGGAACGGTACTCATTCCTACCATATCGCCACCGATGGCTTTGATCATCCCATATTCTGCAGGGGTTTCAAAAGTTGGCCCCTGAAGGGCAACATAAATTCCCTGGTGAGTGTTGATGTTGTTTTCAGAAGCTACCTTTTCAGCAACAGAAATCATCTTCTTGCTGTACGCTTCGCTCATATCCACAAACCTTGGTCCGAAAGAATCGATATTCCTTCCACGAAGCGGATGTTCAGGCATCATATTGATATGATCTTTAATAATGGCAATATCTGCAATCTGATACTCAGAATTTACTCCGCCGGAAGCATTGGAAAGAATAAGATTTTTTATTCCCAACATATGAAAAACTCTGATGGGAAAAACTATATTTTCAATAGAATGTCCTTCATAATAATGGAAACGGCCGCTCATCATCAGAACTTTTTTTGCCTTCCAGGATTCCATAAATCAATTTTCCGTTGTGGCCGGCCACCGTTGTTTGCGGAAAGTCAGGGATTTCAGAATATTCCAGCGTATGAATGGCTTCTACCTCATCCTGTAATTTTCCTAATCCCGATCCTAAAACAATTGCAAAGTCGGGAGTTTCTTTAATGATATTCTGTATGAAATCTGCAGTCTTCTTAATTTTTTCTAACATAATCCAGAATGATTTGGTTAAATTCTTCCTTCTTGTCAATAATTACATTGATCGGCCAGTAATAGACGATATCTCTGAGGTAGTCAAAAGTTTTAAGGCGTACATAATCTTTTTCAGTCGTTAAGATCAATTTGTACTCGCCTAATTTTTTATATTCAGCGACAATATTTTTGATGTCAGCTTCCGTAAAATTATGATGATCTCGGAATTTCAGATGTTTTACCCTTTGTGAAAACTTGGCAAGATGATTCAGCAGTGGTTTTGGGTTGGCAATTCCTGTGATGAGAAGAATATCGTAATAATTCAGGTTGTTATCCGGAAGCATTTTTTCTTTGCCGTACACATTTTCATCATAACCTATCGATGAAAAGAATACTTTTTGCCGCCCCGAAGGTCGTATCCGTGAGATGTAATACTGTTTGGTTTCTTCTGTAAGTTCATCGGGGCATTTGCTTACCATGATGATATCTGCTCTTTTAGATCCCGATCTGGATTCTCTCAGATCTCCTGCCGGAAGAAGATGATCTTTAAAATAAGGATCATTAAAATCGGTCATCATGATGGTGAATCCCGGTTTTATGGCTCGGTGCTGCATCGCGTCATCCAATACCAATACATCCAGATCCATATCGGCGATTACTTTTTTTAGCACCGGGAACCCTTTCTTCCGAAACGGCGATGACGAAACGGTTCTTAAAGCGTTCAAACAGCTGCATGGCTTCATCACCCACCATTTTGTAGTTGCTTTCATAGTTCGTCACGGCATAGCCTTTCGTGAGCCTTCCGTAGCCTCTGGAAAGCACTCCCGTTCTGTAATGTTTGGATAAAAACTTAGCAAGATACATCACCATAGGCGATTTTCCGCTTCCGCCCACAGAAAGGTTACCGACACAAATGATCGGAGTTCTGAATTTTGTCGACTTAAAAATTCCCAGATCATACATTGTGTTTCGGATACCCGTTACCATGTGATAACCTAGCGAAAAAGGATAAAGGTACCATCTTTTCATACGTTGCAAAAATAGGGAATTTCGCATGGATTTAGCTTACTATGGTAGTTACTTTTCGAGATTTATTTTAAAAAATGTGTTCATGATTATCATTTAATTAAATTAATTTTGCAGCGTTATTTTATTACATTGAGATATTTTATTGAATTTTCGTACAACGGTAAAAACTATTTTGGCTATCAGATTCAGCCGAATGCAGTTTCTGTGCAGGAAGAAATGGAGAAGGCACTTTCAACGATTTTAAGGGAAGAAATAAAAACTACCGGCGCGGGTAGAACGGATACCGGCGTGCATGCAAAGAAAATTTTTGCTCATTTTGATATGGAAAAAGTATTGGATCAAGATCTTTCCAGAAAGCTGAACAGTTTTCTGCCACCAGATATTTCGGTGAAAAGAATTTTCCGGGTAAAAGATGATTTCCATGCCCGTTTCGATGCCACATACAGAACATATGAATATTATATTTCTTTGGAAAAAAATCCTTTCACGGAAGATTCTGCCTGGCAGCACTGGAGGAGGTCTCTTGATATCGACAGAATGAATGAAGCGTGTAAGATTCTTTTTGAATATGAGGATTTTACCAGCTTTGCCAAGCTTCATACCGACAACAAAACCAATATCTGCAAAATTTACAAAGCAGAGTGGGAGCAGAAGGGCAGCGAGCTGAAGTTCACTGTTTCCGCGAACCGTTTTCTCAGGAATATGGTACGGGCGATCGTGGGAACGATGGTAGATATCGGTGCCGGAAAATTAAAGCCTGAAGATCTCCGAAAAGTCATTGAAAATAAAAACAGGAATTCTGCGGGTACTTCTGCACCGGCTCACGGACTGTATCTTGTGGATGTAGGGTATGATTTTGATTTTTAAAGATTCTGGTTTTTAACACAAAGATTTTTTTATTACTGACTGCTTTTAAGTTACACAAAGCCGTTCCACTTAAAAAAAGCTCACAAAGTTTAGTGCATCTGCCAGATCTTGGAATGTAGAGTTATTTGATTCTTTACCATAGTTTTCAAAATATACAGAGGTATGATATAATATATAAAATCATCTATATCATAAATCGGGATCATCTGAAATTTTCATGAGTATTTCATCAAGTTATAAAGCATGTAAAATTTTAAAGTCTTATTTTTGCATAGGATTTTTAATATAATTCTTTCTTCAATTCGTACAATGAAAAAACAAGATACCTGGGGTATTGTCAAAAGGCTGTTCTTTATCGGAATGAAGTTCCGTTCATGGTTCGTCCTTACGCTGATTATCTCCATCATACTGGCAATCGTTTCTACCTACCGGCCTTACCTTACCATGGAAGTCGTGGATAACGATATCACAAAGCTGCAGGATAAAGCTTTAATGATGAAGCATATCTACCTATTGGTAGGACTGGTATTTGCCGAAACGGTTTTAAATTTCTTTCTGGTGTATTTTTCCAATTATATTTCACAAAATGTAATCAGGGATATAAGGCAGAGACTTTATCATAAACTTATTTATTTTAAAACATCATTCTTTGACAAAACGCCGATCGGGCAGCTGGTAACCAGAGCTGTAGGAGACGTGGAGACAATAGCTACAGTTTATACGGATGGTTTTCTGATGGTTTTCGGGGATGTTTTGAGAATCGTTTTTGTATTAATTATGATGTTCAGTACCAATGTACATCTGAGTTATATTACACTTGCCATTTTACCGTTAATGGTCGTTATTACCAGGTTTTTCCAGAAAAGGCTTAAAAAAGCTTTCGGAGATGAAAGGACCTGGACTTCCAATCAGAACTCTTTTGTTCAGGAGAGACTGGCCGGGATGCCGATCATTCAGGTGTTCAACAGGCAGGAATCTGAATTTAAAAAGTTTGACGAAATTAATATTACCCTGAAAGATGCCTTACTGAGAACTGTTTTCATTTTCTCTTTATTCTTCCCTGTGGTAGAACTGATCTCTTCGCTTTTCATCGGGTTTATCCTTTTTTATGGCGGATATATTACGATCAGTGCCGGAGTGGTGATTGCATTTATTCAGTATATTTCTATGCTGATTCGCCCTTTGAGACAGATCGCAGACCGGTTCAACAATATTCAGAGAGGTATTGTGGGAGCCGAAAGGGTGTTGGGATTAATGGATGAAGAAAACTCAATGCCGAATACCGGAACCGTACAGAAAGATCATTTTGACGGAAAAATAGAATTCAGAAATGTACATTTTGCATATGATGAAAAACAGGAAGTATTAAAAGGAATCGATTTTAAAGTGAATCCTGGAGAAACGGTAGCTATCGTTGGGGCTACAGGTGCGGGGAAATCAACCATTATCAGCCTGATTACAAGATTATACGATATCAATTCGGGAAATATCCTCATCGATAATATTGATCTTAAAGATTATGAACTGTATTGCCTGAGAAGTCATATCGGTGTCGTTTTACAGGATGTGTTCCTTTTCCACGGAAGTATTTTTGAAAACCTTTCATTTGGTGACGACACCATTACCCTTGAGCAGATCAAAGCAGGAGCAAGGGAAATTGAGGTAGATGAGTTCATTGAAAGCCTTCCTGGCGGATATGATTATGTGGTAAGTGAAAGAGGATCCTCGATTTCACTCGGCCAGAGGCAACTTTTGTCTTTCCTGCGGGCCTATCTTTCCGATCCGAAAATCCTTATCCTGGATGAGGCGACATCATCCATAGACCACGAAAGCGAAAAACTGATCCAACGGGCAACGGAAAAAATCACGAAGAACAGAACCTCCATTATTATTGCCCACAGGCTTTCCACGATTGAAAAAGCAGATAAAATTATCGTCATGGAACATGGTAAAATTGTAGAAGAAGGCAAACATCTTGAACTGCTTGATAAAAACGGATATTACGCAACTTTGTACAAAGCTCAGCTGAGACATGAGGTCGAATTGGAAGAAGAGAAAAGCAATACATAATTCAAATAAAAATATAGAATAAGAGGTTAAAATCAATAACGGTTTTAGCCTCTTTGTTTTATAATACTGATGCAGAACTTTAGATTATTCCTTAATTTAAAGATCGTCCACCGATCTTCAAAGGATTGTTTAATTTTTAGGGGAGATTGTAAAACTATTCAATTGGTATAAATTTTGTTAAAATGATTTTTAAATGATTGAAGTATTGAGGAAATGTTAAGTAAATATAGTATTTGTGTTGAAAAATTCATTACCTTTATATTAAATTTAAGCAAGACCCCCGAATTTTGGTAGGGTGTTTGATATAAAAATGTAGTTTTAATTAAAATCCAAAAATATAGATGAAAAATATCCAAGACGAATTTCAGGTTTTTAAAGATGAATTGAGAAAGTTGAATATCGAAGTTCAGAGAGTGGTAAAAGTGGGGAACGGAAGCATGGATTTCCATGAAGTATTTTATAAATCCCCAAGATACGAAGATGTGAAAAGTGTATATGTTCAGAGACATAATCTGGATAATATACTGGAAAAATTTAAGCAAGCCTATCATTAAAAATAGAACCGCGGCTCAGAGAATCTGAGCCGCGGTTTTTTACAATATCTAATCATTCTACGATCATCACTGCTCCTTAAAATCTGTATCCCAATGATAATCCAGTTCGGAAACCTATCCACGGACCGTCGATAATGACTCTTGCTCCGTTGGTGTTGGTTTCTACGGTATAATTGACGAAAGGAACATCCATATCTTCAATTTCCCTTTTCAGCTGGGCCTGCATTTCTGGAGTCAGCGGAATGTCACTTGTCATGGTAAAGTCTCCTTTTCCTGCCCCGTAATGAGCTCCTGCAATCCAAAAGTCGAGTACAAGATTACGGCTGCTGGTGAGAAAAAACTGCGCACCGACCATTACGCCTCCGCTATTGCCATTAGCATTTCCAAAGCCTTTCAAAGGGATTTGATACGTTGTTCCACTATACGTAAAGTCATAATAATAATCAAAAGTGTTTGTGGTTATTTTCGAATATCTGTAATAAGGAGCGACATAAAATCCTTTTCCGTAGCCTGCTCCAAGATAAAAGCGCGGCTCTATGGTAAAGTTGAAAGATTTAGCTTCCAGGTTCTGAAATCTTCTTTCATCATCATCACTTAAGAAAGAATTGATGAAAGGAATCTTTCCTTCAGGCATAGCTCCAAAGCCCATATTTACGGAGAGCCAGCGGTTGATCGATCTTTCGTAGGTGAGGTTGATATTTCTGAACGCGTACGCCGTAACGTTTGTTTTTATAATATTCATTTTTTCTGAAGGCGGCGCTGAAAGGGGTGTTTCCTGTGCTTTGCATACCGTAAGCGCAAAGCAGGATGCGATGAGTAGGATTTTTTTTCATGATTTACTATTTTGTGATTGGTATTTTGGTGAAAGCAAAAAACGGGCAAAAAAATTTAATATAAATATACTTTTAGATTAAAATAAGTTTCTTTTTGCTAACGAACTAATCTCTCAGATGTATTAAAAGTGGTTTGATTGCTAATGTGATGCGATTTCTCCCGTGTATTTTTCGATAAATTTTTAGGTTTGAAAAGTATAATCGTTGATATCCCCCAAACGGTAATAAGAAATCCCATATAGCTTACAATATTTTTATCTGTAAAGTCTGCTGTAAAGGCAATATCAATGGTCGAATGAAAAGTAGCACACACTAATATGCTTGCACGGGAAGAATTAAACAGCCATGTAAGCAATACGCTGCCTGTTAAAAGGCTGAAGAACCAACCTAAAGTTCCTGCAACATCCATCGAGGTGTAACCTGGTCTGTATAAGAAAAGTGGCCAATGCCAGACAGCCCAGAATACAGTAAGAATAATGCTTGATGCCAAAGCATTGAATTTCTCCTGAAATATCGGCAATGCAAAGCCGCGCCAGCCGACTTCTTCTCCAAGACCAAAAAATAACAGATTGTATATGAAAAACGCAAATAATCCGAGCTGGGGAAATTCTTTGCTGGTGAAAATTCCGGTAAGATATATTGGAGACTTATCAATAAAATGATTGATTATCATCGCTAAAAAAGCCAACAGAAACGGACTTAATAATGCAATAAGAATATATATAATTGGTCTTATATTAAGACAATTTTTCAGTAGACAAATTACTCCTTCTTTTTTTTGGTAGATGAATGTAGTGAGCAAGGATGCGGTTAAAGGACCAAGCCCACCAATGGCATGATGATAGGGTAGAACCGGTAAATTGGAAAGACCAAAAACGTGTCCGTATAAAGGAAGCCAAATCAACCAGCTGATGAAGTATGCAAGGCTGAAATAGGTTATTAGTTGTTTCATTGTATTTTTTTGTGTTTTATTGATGCAGGTTGCTTAAAGATTTTAACGTGAGTCAGTCAAAATTTAAATTAAAGATTGTCCATTCAGATCTGTAGTGAGCACTTCACTCATATAATCAAAGAAGGGGAGCATGGCCAATAAGGTGAGTATAGCCTCTTTCCTGAAATCATCCGATAAAACTTCCTGATCGGTAAATGGTCGCATGACGACGTATTGCTTTTTCCGGATGAGGTCGATGGCAGGATGGTTTTTATCGAAACCTCTTGGCGCTGTTTTCACGGCATCGCCTTTTATTTCTTTAAAATAGTTGACGAAAGTATCGTCTGAAGTAATCTTTTCAATCTCCGCGGTACTGATTTCAAATTCCTTGCGGATGCGGAGCAGGTCTTTGGCATCCGGTCCCCAGAATCCGCCGCCTACGAAACTGTTGCCGGGTTCCAGATGAATGTAATATCCACCTCTCAGCATCGGTTTTAAGCGGGAATATCCGACTCCGAAATTGGTTTTATACGGTGTCTGGTCTTTTGAAAACCGAACATCCCGGTAAATCCTGAAAATATGGATGCCGTTGACATGGTCATGTTGCTGAAGTTCAGCATAGATATGATTGAAGAGTGCCTTGTTTTCTTTTACCACCGTCTCGTATTCCGCTTTGTGTGCGGCAAACCATTCACGGGTGTTGTTTTTCTCCAGCTGCTTAAGGAATTCAAAGGCTTTTTTCATCCTGATGATTTTTTTTAGCAAATTTAAATATTTACGGGTGAATGACAATCTGCGGGACCAGAGTTCCCTGCAATCTGTCAATAATTAAAGTGAGTTCGATAAAGGATTGAACTCTTTGAAATTTAGAACATATACTTATCAGTAGCGTCGGGCTTTAGCCCGATGAAATTATAGCAGTCTACCATTCGGCTTTAGCCAAAATATGATAGGTTTCGGCTAAAGCCGGATCATCATGTATTGTAGTGTAAATGGGCTAAAGCCCATTTCTATTGATACCATATTCATTAATTCAAGTTTCTAAAATTAAATTTAACTGATTCTCAATTTCTTTTTGTTCTAAAATTTTTTCATCATACTTTACTTCAAGCTTTGTCTTTTTCCAGAAAGGAAACAGGATCAGACCTGAACTTCCTATATTGACAAGGGGCGCATCCGGATATTCAATTTCAATTGTTGTTTTAAATATAGTGTTTCCTTTTATGTAATTCGTTGTTTTGATTCTGTTGGTCAGTAAATCGAAGGCCTGAACTATTCCGTTATCTAAATTTTCGAGTTCTTCGCTGAAATGCGTGTGATGTAAACCGTAGCCCACTACCAATTCTCCAAAAGTTGTTGAAATCCAGAAATCTGAATTTTTAACAGTCAAATATTCGGTTCCATCTTCGTCTTTTGAATACTCAACTTTGCTTCCCAATTTTTCAATGAGAACATTTTTAATTTCTTCAAATTTCTTTTGATTACGGTTCATTTTTTTTGCGGCTAGAATTATTTCTGAATAAGGTTAAATTTCCTGTAAAAATGCTTCACTGGCTTTTGCCTCCCTGTACTGTCGCTAGCGAGACTTTAGAACTAGCGTGAGGGAATTCAAAGGTTTTTTATCTTAGCGATTTTTTAGCAAATTTAAATATTTGCGGATGAATGACAATCTGCGGAACAGAATTATATCATGAATCATGAAAGATGAATTTTTTTTAATTTCTCCTCCTAAACGTAGTGGGTTTTCAAAACTCGTTAGATTTTTACACACGGGGGTAAGAATTGCAAGTCCGCGATGTCGTTTCGACGCGATAGGGCATCATTCCAAGCTGCAACATTGGGTTTACTAATTTTTCAAAAGGGCTGTAAATAGCTGTTATATAACAAATTGTACTTGATTGCCTCTTCGGACTGGTTGATCGGCTCTTCGGACTGGTTGATTGCTTCTTCGGAGGAGTTGATTGTCTCTTCGGAACGGTTGATTGCTTTAACGGAACTCTTGATTATCCTGACAAAGCGGTTGTTTGCCTCAACTGAATACCTGGAGGCCGGTTCTGAGCGATTGAAGAAATCATCAGACTGATTGTGTGGACTAACGTAATAGTTTTTAAAAGTCACGGATCACAAATCTGCGGAATTGGATTGTCTTGCGCAACTTGCAGGAACCCAAATACTGTTTTATGGTTATGCTATTTTGCGACAGTAATCGTTAGCTTGTTTTTCTTTTGTTGGATGTGTACGGTTTTTCCTTTTCCGAAACCCAGCGCATCAAGCCATTTTCCCTGAAGCCGGATTTCCGGGACGGTGATCATCCGGTGATTGCTTTTCTGGTATCTGGTGTGGATTTTAATTTTTCTTGCGTTCATCATGGGTATATTTTTTAGTTTTTGTCGGCTGTAGAGGAGGAAGTCCTGATAGTGCCTGAACTTCCTGCCTGTACAAACCAAGGTAATATGATGGATTGTGTTTTTTATTTAGGTTTAATTTATTAGCAAATATAAAATAATTTTTCGATTTGTCAACTTTCTGTATGACAAAATTGTCATCGAATTAGCTGACATTTGGAACATGACCAGAGATCAGTTAAAAAAAGAATTTGGTAAACGAATTATCATGCTTCGTGAACAGAAGGGCTGGAGCCAATCTGATTTCGCTCGTGCGTGCAACAAAGACCGTCAGGCTATTGAAAAGCTAGAAAATGGAAAAGTGAATCCTACGCTTTATACTTTGCTGGAACTGGCGAATGCTTTGGAAATTTCTTTGGGTGAGCTGGTGGATTTGAAGTGATTTGCTTCTCACGGATTACAAATCTGCAAGATCGGAGATTTTTAACATTAATAAGAGTTATTTTTAATAAAGGAAGGAGCAATATCGTGCTAATAAGGGAATAATTTATTTAATATGAAGTTCTTTAATTTTTGAAATTACAAATTCATTCAAATTTACCGATGTACTACCGTTCTCATTAAAAAAATCATTAATATCAAAATATATTGATTTTGTTTTGTTATTTACTTCTATTGTAATAACATCATAAAATAACTTTTTATCATTTGTCTCAATAGTTTCCAACGCTTGGAAAATAATTCTATGCTTAGGATAATATTTGTCGATCCAACGATACTCAGCATTTACACCTAATTCATGTGTAGATGCATTAACTTTAACAATATCAAAATGTTTTGTATTTTTTATATATTCAAAAGTTATTATTTCATCTTTTCTTTTAACTATAAATTCTTTTTTCTTAAAAAGCCACTTTTTAATTTGCAATATTCCATCACGAAGAGGAGGAATTGCACTAATACATATGATTATGATGACCAAAATACTTATAAGCCAGTTATCTAAAAGAAAGTTTGTAATTGTCTCATATATTGTTGCTTCTTTCATAATTAATAGTTTTAACAATTATTGACTTTTTAATAAATTGAAAATTTCCATAGTAAAGTAATTTTATGAATTAAGAATTTGCAGAATCAGAATACAATTGGGTTTTTAAAAATTCAAGTAGTCGTTTATCATTTTCCTTTAAATCATTAATTTTCCAAAGATCAATTACTGAAAGTATCATATCTGCAATAAACAAACTAATATAATTTAAAGAAACAAACAAAAACATGATCTCAAATTCTTCATTATCTTTGTTGATTTTTGATGAAACCAGATTTTTAATTGCAGTTGGCGAAGAATGTATATGAGTTGAAAATATTTTATAATAAGCC
This sequence comes from Chryseobacterium sp. POE27, assembly GCF_039727685.1. NCBI lineage: Bacteria > Pseudomonadati > Bacteroidota > Flavobacteriia > Flavobacteriales > Weeksellaceae > Chryseobacterium > Chryseobacterium sp. POE27. Next base: position 2,190,664 of record NZ_CP152475.1, on the reverse strand, counting down.
TTAAACATTCTTAAATCAATACCTCTTTTATCTATAATTTCAAATTGTGTATAAATTGTACTTCTATTACCATTAATAATTTGTTTTTTTCGGTTATTATCTAATAATTGGAAATCAAGATTGTTTTCAATTTCAATTAATTGTTTCTCTTCCTTTTCTTTAAAATATTTTTCGTTTTCTTCTGTATAAAACAATGAATTGTAAATCACTTGTGATGAAAGAGTATCGTGATATTCAAAAATTAAGAGGTTTAAATCTGTCGAATAATCATCAATCAGATGCCAATAGATATTACAGGTTTCAAGCTGATTTCGCAATAAAGAATAAATAGTTGATAAATCAATAGAGTCTGAATAATTCTCGGTGCCATTAATTAGACTTAAGATAGTCATATTTGTGTTCAAAACTTTCGCCAAATAATAAGTTGATTTGGTTTTTCTATGATCTTTTTCAAAGATTCCATCAAACTTATAAGAAATGGAGGCTCCTATTTTTGTTAATTTTTCGAAGATTTCAAGCGGAGATGTTGTTTCGGTTGTTTTCATATGTATAGCTGAAAGTCTAGTTCAGGACCTTAACTTCTTAAATTAATTTTAAGTTTGTATTCTGTCAAATCTGTTAAGCCACAAAAATTATTTAAATTTTAATTTTGCATTTGCGAGAAAACCTATCCAACCAGCTTCATTTCTATCTTTTATATTCTTATAAATTTCAACTCCTCCTTCCACTACACCATAGATATTTCCTAAAATTGGAACTTGGCCTATTACAGCACTTGATGTTGATTTAAAAATATTTGCATTACTTAAATGCTTTAAAATTAATTCTGCTAAATATACATCCATAGCTTTTTCTAATTCTTCTTTTGTTTTATAAAAATCTGTTTCGGTTTTAAGTATACTAATGTTGTCGATTTTTTCTCTGAAATTTTTTAATAAACTTTCACTTCTTAAGTCATCTATTATTTCGTGATATGGACCGTCTGATAATTGAAAGTTTGGAATATTTTCACAAATTAAAATTTGAGTTAGTCTGTTTTTTGAATAATTTTTATTTAAATTTTGCGATGTGGCAATGCTATTTGTTACAGAATTTGTAATAAGATCAAAATTGAATTTTTGAGAAATATAATCATCAATCATCAGATTTAACGCACTTGGATTAAGAGACACATCTAAATTTCCCAATTTAAATCCTCTTCCATGATTATCATATCCATTATTTGGTCCAATATTCATTTCCATTGATTTTTCCCAAATATTGATTGGACGTGAATATAATTCATTAACTTTTTTCGCTATCTCTTCATTTTTCCACGAAAATTGCTCTAATCCTAAATTATTTAGATAATATTCTTCATCTAAAAACTTTACATAAGGTAGATTTTCACAATTAAGGGGGCAAACTCTTCTGTTTGCAAACCAAATTTCATCGTAAAATAAAAATAAGCCCATCGGAGAATCTAATAGTGGATTAGGCTTATTGTGTTTTTCTTCAAAATTATTACCGTAATTATATCCAATTGGAGAACTTAGCCCCACAAATGCTTTTCTCATAGTTTTAGTTTTTTTCAAATTTAGGAAAATGTATAATTATAATTCATTTTTTTTCTAACCAAAAAACCGCTCTGAAAATCAGAACGGTTAGTATATTAAATTGCCTCGGTCGCTGACCGCGCTGTTACATCATTCCTGGCATTCCTCCGCCCATTGGCATAGCCGGCTCGTCTTTTTTCACTTCAGTGATCACACATTCTGTGGTTAATAACATTCCGGATACGGAAGCTGCGTTTTCAAGGGCAACTCTTGTTACTTTCGTAGGGTCGATGATCCCTGCTTCAAGCATGTTTATATACTTGTTGGTTTTTGCGTTGCCAGAATTCAGAATAAAATTTAGATGCTGAAAATTAAAATTTTTCGTCTGCGCTTTTTTTCGTTGCATTGTATTCAACTAATGTTGCAAATGCTTTTTTTAATCTTTCAACCAAAACCTGGTCTGTGCCAAAATTAAAAAGTGATCTGTACTTATTGTAATTGGGTCCGCTTATGGAGATATAGTTATAATAATTTCCTTCACCTGCTCGATCATAATCACAGTGTGCAAAAAGTTGTTTGTTTCCGGAAACGTAAAAATCAGAGTATTCATCATTCATTCCGGTAACCTTGTTTAAGTCATAGCTGTATTCGCAAAACTTATTGATTCCATAGTTGCTTCTATAAATAAAAACTCCGTCTTTATAAGAAACAAAAACCCGGTCGTTATATAAGGCTAAATTTTCTTTGAGTTTTCCTGCAATCCAGTCCATTGTTTCCTGCTTGGTGGGTTTGGCTGTTTTACTTTCAGTCGTTGATTTTGTGGATTTGGCAGGTGCTTTTTTCTGAGCATTCAAATTCATACTTGCAATTGTTATTACTAATACAATTGCGGCCTTTAGTTGTTTAGTCATTTTTTTATGGGCTTAATTTTTGTTATTCAAAGTTATCAATTAACTCCAAATCTACACATTTTTTTCATTATATGCATAGTGTTTTGAAGGTCCATAATAGATTTTTATATTATAAAAACTTTGAATGCTAATTAGAAACATCGGTTTAAATAATTAAAAAAACCGCCCTACAAAAAGTAGAACGGTTTATATATAATTGCCTCGGTCGCTGACCGCGCTGTTACATCATTCCTGGCATTCCTCCGCCCATTGGCATGGCTGGTTCGTCTTTTTTCACTTCAGTGATCACACATTCAGTGGTTAATAACATACCGGATACGGAAGCTGCGTTTTCAAGGGCAACTCTTGTTACTTTTGTAGGGTCGATGATTCCTGCTTCAAGCATGTTTACATACTCGTCAGTTTTTGCGTTGTATCCGAAGTCACCTTGTCCTTCTGCTACTTTCGCAACGATTACAGAACCTTCACCACCTGCGTTGGCAACGATTTGTCTCAATGGCTCCTCGATCGCTCTTTTTACGATTTTGATCCCTGTGCTTTCGTCAGAGTTGATCCCTGTAAGGTTTTCTAAAGCAGCAATAGCTCTTACCAAAGCAACACCACCACCAGCTACTATACCTTCTTCAACAGCAGCTCTTGTCGCGTGAAGCGCATCATCTACTCTGTCTTTTTTCTCTTTCATTTCCACTTCAGAAGCAGCACCTACGTAAAGAACAGCAACACCACCGGCTAATTTAGCCAATCTTTCCTGAAGCTTTTCTCTGTCGTAGTCAGAAGTTGTTGTTTCCATCTGTGCTTTGATCTGGGAAACTCTTCCTTTGATCTTGCTGTCTTCACCACCACCGTTTACGATTGTTGTGTTATCTTTATCGATAGAAACTTTTTCAGCAGTTCCCAACATGTCTAAAGAGATGTTTTCCATGGTGAAACCTTGCTCTTCAGAAATTACCTGTCCACCTGTAAGGATCGCGATATCTTCCAACATTGCTTTTCTTCTGTCCCCGAATCCAGGCGCTTTAACGGCAGCAATTTTAAGAGAACCTCTTAGTTTGTTTACTACTAAAGTTGCCAAAGCTTCACCTTCCACTTCTTCAGAGATAATTAATAGAGATTTACCTCCCTGAGCAATCGGCTCAAGTACAGGAAGCAATTCTTTCATTGAAGAGATTTTTTTCTCTACCAAAAGGATGTATGGATTCTCCAATTCAGCAAGCATTTTCTCAGGGTTGGTCACGAAATATGGTGACTGGTATCCTCTGTCAAACTGCATCCCTTCTACAACATCAACTGTTGTATCGATACCTTTTGCTTCTTCTACGGTGATCACTCCTTCTTTACCTACTTTTCCGAAAGCTTCAGCGATCAAAGCACCGATGGTTTCGTCGTTGTTAGCAGAAACTGAAGCAACCTGCTTTACCATTTCTGTAGAATCTCCAACTGTTTTAGACTGAGATTTTAAGTTTTCAACAACTGCTGTTACGGCTTTGTCGATTCCTCTTTTAAGATCCATCGGGTTTGCTCCTGCAGCTACGTTTTTAAGGCCTTCTCTTACGATAGCCTGCGCCAATACCGTAGCGGTAGTTGTACCGTCACCTGCGATGTCATTGGTTTTGGAAGCCACTTCCTTCACCATTTGCGCTCCCATGTTTTCTACTCTGTCTTCAAGTTCGATTTCTTTCGCTACAGAAACTCCGTCTTTAGTCACGTGAGGGGCACCGAAAGATTTTTCGATGACCACGTTTCTTCCTTTTGGACCTAACGTTACTTTTACTGCATTAGCCAATGCATCAACCCCTCTTTTTAAAGCGTCTCTTGATTCAATATCGAATTTTATTTCTTTTGCCATATTTTTTTGCTTTTGGCGAATGGCTTTTAGCTTTTGGCTTTAGCTATTCGCAGTTTTGATTTATAATTTGATTTTAATTTCCGTTGAGCCTGTTCCAAAGGGTTACAAGCTTCTTTTTTTAAGGTTGTTAATTCAGATAAAAGATTTTGATAATCATTTTCCTCAATGTAATCCAAATCTTTAGCAAGAATTAATTGGTTTTCGGCTTCGTTGGACGATCCTAATGCTATATTGATGAAATTAGCAAATTCTTTATCAGAATTTCTTCCGCTTCCTTCCGAAATATTATACCCGATGGAAGCAAATGATCTTCTGATCTGAGAGGTCAATCCAAAAATTTCTTCTTTAGGAAAGTTTTTGGTTGAAGTGTAAATTTTTAAAGTTAATTGATGGCTTAATTGCCAAACTTCAAACCTTTTAAAATCTCTCATATACTATTTTCAATGCTGGAAAGCCATTAGCCAAAAGCCATCAGCTATTAGCCTATGATTCCTAGTAAGTCTCCTTCTTTTACAATTAAATAATCTTTTCCTTCCAATTTTAATTCAGAACCTGAATATTTTCCATAAAGAACTTTGTCACCTACCTGAACAGTTGTAGGCTCATCTTTTTTTACCAGGACCAACTGCCACTACGGTACCTTCCTGCGGCTTTTCTTTTGCGGTGTCCGGAATAATAATACCTGAAGCTGTTTTAGTTTCTGCAGCGATCGGCTCGATCAAAACTCTGTCTGCTAATGGTTTAAAGTTTACTGACATAATATATTTAATTTTTTAATTATTCTGACTTGTAATTCGCTAATTGTATGCCAACAGGAGCAAAAGAGAATTTTGGCAGACTTATTTTGTGGGGAGTGGAAAATTTGGCAGAAAAAAAGTCACCTCGTTTTTGAGGTGACTTGTGTATGCTGATTACTTGCATGATTCTTTGTAATCATCAATCAGTTTTTTGTACATATTCGTGAATAATTCTGTTCTGTATTTCATATTGATTCTTGATGCTTCAGCTCCTTTTTTTCCTTTCAGTAAAGCTTTTCGTTCCGCATCCATTGCTTTTTTATTTTCCCTGAATGTTTTATTGGAAAAGTAATCATTCTGTCTAGCTTCATCTACTTTTTTCAGGAATTCCGGGCAATCGGCGCCTACAATTTCGTAGGCTGTATAAAACTTCTTATACAGTGTTTTAAGATTGAATAAGTCTAATGGGCTTAATGAAGGATAATCAACAGGGGCAATGGCAACGGTGTCTTCGGACTTACTCAGATATATCATGACATAGGTAAGCTGGCAGTTGTCTTCATTACCATTAGATCCTGCAGCAAAATTGTTACCGAAGTCAGCCTTACACATCATACTTCTGTAACCATAAAGATTAATGGGCCCTTTTTCCATTAAGGGAAGCATTAAAACTTTTCCTTCTGATTCCAACTCCTGATTTTTATTGACTTCTTTTACCAGACGCTTGTCGAGCTGAAATTGCTCCTGGGTTTCTTCGTTGGTATAGATAAGACTTTTGATCTCGGAGACAGGAATTAATTGTATTTCTGCATCACTTTTTGAGGATTTGAATTTTACATCTTTTCTGTCCAGATTGGCATATTTCGGACCTTTTCCCATGATGCTGAAAGTGGCAACATCAGGAAGCATGAAATCCTGCGCAAAGCCTTTTTTTGGTGCTGCCGTCTTCCATTAAGATTTCAATAGGTATAAAATCTCTTTTTCCGGTATAAAATTGTAGAGATTGGGCAATAGTATGCTGTGTAGTGAATATGAACACTAAAAATACAATGAGTTTTTTTCATGAATTAAAAGTTTTTATCTGCGGCAAATCTAAAAAAAAAGTATCCAGATTCTGAATACTTTTAGAAATATATTTTATGTTTTTATCTTACGGATTCCATAACCATTTTTCTTCCGCCTGCATTGATTTCCTGTTTTAAAACTTCTCTTGTTGATTGATCAATAAAATAGGTGCTGATTGTTTTCCTGTCCTGAATATAATCTGTCGTTTTTACGATCCAGACTTTTTTTGCCATTAAATTCTCCGCTGTTTACATCCTCAATATAAGCTTTTACCACTCCTTTTTTGGCTGCGGGATTATAATCAAAAATCGGAATTTCAGAAGAGTAGTGTTCCTTTAGAGGTAAAAATCTTATTAGCCCAGGGTAAGAATTGCTGTCAAAATATTCAGCAGAAATTTTTTCATCAATCTGATCTTTCTTCTGAGATTTTTTATCGAGATAATAGCCGGTTGCTTTATTTTTTTCAAAATTTAAAACCATATCTCTCATCAAATTGTAAGAGGAGTGATAAACAGGCTGGAAATCTGAAATTCTTACTAAGGTAGAATCTACCCAAGGTTTTCCTGGCGCCTGATTCATTTGTACCGTTGTTTTAATCAGAAGTTTTGTTTTGTCTATCTTTTTTATTTCCGTGGTAATTTTTCCGATTTCCACTTTTTGATCTCCTTTTTCGGCGTACCATACCGCATTGGAAATTTCATTTTTAATGAATTTGGATTCAAGCTTTACGTTACTTGGATTCAATGTTTTTTGAGCAAAAAATTGGGCACTGCTCATTATTAAAAGGATCAGAAATGTTCTCATGATTTTTTTAATAATAAGTAGTGCCTTTTATCTTAAAGTTACATTACTTTTTTATTGCTTTTTTCCGGCAGCCTGCATCGGGTTTACTTTTCCATTGGAAGCTCCTCTTGTATTTGCACCTTCTTTCTGTTTGAATAATTCAAATTTTGAGGCTTGAGAGGTTCCGCCGTCATTACTCCAGAAATTATTGGAAGTATCGATATCAGCAGTTTCTCTCATCGGATCCAACTGGATTGATTTAAGCTTCTTGTCAAAATAATATGTTTTGGAAGCTTTCTGTTCGTTCATTCTCCAGATCTGTGCAGAAGATTTATCTGTCAGTTTTGTGCCGTCCTCAAAAGTAAATTCAAGAATAATAGGCATTACTAGTCCACCTTTATTTACGAAATCAATCTGATACGCCGTAAGATTTTTAAATTTATCTTTTTCTTTTTGGGTTAAAGGCTCAGTTCCATCAAATTTAGAAACATATTCTTTATTGTTGTCAACTTTTTCCTGGCCTCTGTCGTATCTGTAATAAAAATCCTGAGCTTCTTTATCCTTATCTACGTGGAATGTGATGTTTTTATCTTCTCTGTTTCTGATTTTTGAAATATCTTCAAATTCATTCAGAGCAGGTTTATCAACTTTATATTTTACTTCTTTAGGTTCTCTTGGTGGTGTATTGAGATCGGGAGCAGCAATGGTCACTTTATCAATAGCAATATCTACCGGATCTGTCCCATAAAACCATCCTCTCCAAAACCAGTCGAGATCTTCGCCACTCGCATCTTCCATTGTTCTGAAGAAATCTGCAGGTTCAGGATGTTTGAAAGCCCATCTTTTAGCATATGTTTTAAAAGCTTTATCGAAAAGTTCTCTTCCCATAATAGTTTCACGAAGAATATTCAAGCCTGTTGCAGGTTTTGAATAGGCATTAGGGCCAAACTGAACGATGTTTTCAGAGTTGGTCATGATCGGTTCCAGCTGATCTTTCGGAAGTTTCATGTAATCAACGATTGTCCATGCCGGACCTCTTTTTGACGGAAATTTATTGTCCCATCTTTCTTCCGTAAGATATTCCACAAAAGTGTTTAGCCCTTCATCCATCCATGTCCATTGTCTTTCATCCGAGTTGATGATCATCGGGAAAAAGTTGTGACCAACTTCGTGAATTACAACGCCCAGCATTCCGTTTTTAATACCTTCAGAATAAGTTCCGTCTTTTTCGGTTCTTCCGTAGTTGAAGCAAATCATCGGATATTCCATTCCGTTGGCCGCTTCTACAGACTGCGCCACCGGGTATGGATAAGGAATCGTAAATTCTGAATACGTCTTTATCGTATGCGCGACAGCTTTAGTAGAATATTTTCTGTATAAACCATAAGCTTCTTTAGGATAAAAGCTCATTGCCATTACTTTATTGTTGTTTTCGGGAATAAGGACGCCCATTCCGTCCCACACGAATTTCCGGGAAGAAGTCCATGCAAAATCCCTCACATTATTGGCTTCAAAGCTCCATGTTTTTCTTTGTTTTGAATGGTTTTTCTCTGCTTTTTTCGCTTCATCCAGCGTTACAATTTCTACAGGTTCTGTTGCTGTTTTTGATTTGTTATATCTTTCTAATTGTTCAGACGTTAAAACCTGATCATAGTTTTTACATTCCCCCGTTCCTCCAACGATATGATCTGCAGGAACATTCATTGAAACTTTAAAGTTTCCGAAAACCAGTGCAAATTCTCCTCTTCCGGTAAACTGGTGGTTCTGCCATCCGTGAAAATCACTGTAAACGCACATTCTTGGATACCATTGGGTCATGGTGTAAAGATCGTTTCCGTCTTCTGCAAAATTTTCATAGCCGCCGCGGCCACCCATTTTGATTCTGTTGGGAATATTGTAATTCCAGTTTACTTTAAAAACGAGCTTTTCACCTTTCTTTAATATTTTAGGTAAATCAATACGCATCATGGTTTTGTTGACCGTATATTTTAAAGGATTTCCTGAAGCGTCTGTTACTTTTTCAAGATTTACGCCATACCCATTATCGGTTGCAGGCAAATCAGTAGGGCGTAATTGCTGATCGTTAGAAGCTTTCGGAAGGGTAGAAGAATAAGGAAAGTCGGCTTTTTTTACATTTGACTGTTGGTTTTCATCCAGCTGAAGCCAGATGTAATCGAGGTCATCCGGAGAATTGTTGTAGTAGGTTATTGTTTCAGAACCTTTCAGATTTCTTTTATCTTCATCAAGATATGCGGTGATGTCATAATCGGCTCTGTTTTGCCAATAGCCATGACCCGGCGCTCCTGAAGCTGTTCTGTAAATATTGGGAGTGGGAAGGATCGTTCCCAGCTGTTCGAATTTATTTCCGTGGTTGCTTCCGGGATTATTCTGAATATTTTGTGCTGTGAAACCTGCATATGTAAATACAGAAAGGGAAAGTATGGCAACTTTTAGTTTCATAACCGAAATTTGTTTAAGATTTTTCAAATATAATAATAAGTAGCTGAAAATTTAGAAATGTTTCATCCCTAAAATGGAATTCTTTCTAAAGCCATTTTTAATGATAAGGCAAAAACTCCTGAAGAAACAAAAAGCACCCAGTCTTTCTGATTAACCTTAAAAATTTTAAGTAAAATAAACAGAATGAGTAAAATTGCGAAAACAATGGCAATTTGCCCCAGTTCTAATCCGATATTAAAGCCTAAAAGAGGAATGGCAATACTCTGGCTTTTGGCAATCATTACTCTTGCGGTATTCGCAAAACCCATTCCGTGGATAAGTCCGAAAATGAGAGCTAAATAATAATTGGCTTTCATTAGCGTCTGCTTTTTATTCTTCATGAGAATATTATCCAATGAGGTCAGAACAATCGTCAAAGGAATGAGAAATTCTACCCAGGCGGAATTAACTCTAACAATATCAAAAGTGCTTAGCGCCAGCGTGATCGAATGCCCAATGGTGAAAGCGGTGACAAGAATTAAGATTTTTTTCAAATCATTAAATGAGTAAACGGCAATCAGAGCCAACACGAAAAGCTGATGATCAAGTGCATCTAAAGAAATAATATGTTCCCAGCCGAGCTTTAAGTAGAATAAAAAATCCTGCATTTCTAATAATATTATTGGAATGCGATGATACAAAATTTATTTTAACTTTGTGTAAAATTAAATGTTATGATTGTCAATATAGAACTGGATAATACGGCAGATTTTGCATTTATAAAAAAACTTTTAGAAAATATAAAAGGTATTAAGTCTGTTTCTTTAGAGCAGGATGATGAGTTTTATGAAGACGGTACCCCGAAATGGTTTATCGAGAAGCTTGCAGATTATGCAGATCGTCTGGAAGATAAGGATATGATTTCGGAAGAGGATTTTTTTAAATATGTTGATGAAGAAATATGCAGATTGAATTCTCAGAAATAGCAAAACAAACGCTTCGAGATCAAATCATATTTCTTGAAAACATATGGAGTAATCGAGAGATTGTATTGTTCCTTGGTGATATCAGGAAAGTGTCAGATAATTTGAAAAAAGGGAAGTTTAATCTTTACCAGAGATATTCTCATAATGTCCATTCTGCTTTGATCGGTAAAAAAACACGTGCGGATGTTCTTCAGGAAAGAAAACGACCATCTGATAAAAATTCTTCTTTTCTTTGATATGCGACAGGATCCGCAAAAAATCCTAGATTTATTACAATGAAAAAATTACTTTTCTTTTTTCCTGTTCTTTTGGTTCTTTTCTCTTTTACCGGCGCAAAGCATCCTTATCATGTTGGTTCGGTAGAAATCAATTACAATCAGAAATCAAAGACTTTTGAAATTACAGGACGTTTTTTTTCTGGATGATCTTGAGAACGGATTAAATGCCAAATACGCAAAATCCCTGCATTTTAATGATGCTAAATTTAAAAGCCAGCTTAACGAATCCCTGAAAAATTATTCCGCAGAGTATTTTAAATTAAAAACGAATAATAAATTTCTAACTATAAATTTTGTTGGTTACGAAGAAGATCATGAATCGGTAAATATTTATCTTGAGTCTGAAAAAATCGACAATCCTAAAAAAAGTAGAGGCAGCGGTCAGTTTTCTTTATAATTTATTCGACGACCAGCTGAATATCGTTCATATCATCGTAAACGGAGAAAGGAAAAGTGAGAAGCTAACTTATCCCAATCGTTATTTATTTCAACAGTTTTAATGGCTTTCTACCTGATTAATTTCATAAATTTATTTTGATTTAACATAATATAATGTAAATTAGGTAACTTTGCTGCTTATTTTTATAATGAAGATGAGAAAAGCAATTACTATTTTTAGTATATTATTGTATGTAGTGATAAATGGACAGGAAGGAAATGTTATTATTTCCGATACTGTTGTTGCTCAAAAGGATTCGCTATTATCCTATTCTAATGAGAATGCTGAATATTCTTTTCCAAAAAATCAGAGTAAGCAAAATGACATCTGGGGACATTTGAAATACGATGTTGTGACGATGGCTGGTGGCTTCGGAAATGCTTTTACACGTCCTTTATCCTGGGAGAAAAAAGATTACGTGAGATTGGGGGCTACGGTTGCTACAGTAGGAGCTATCTATCTTGCAGATGAGGATATAAGCCGTACTTTTATCCGAAACAGAGAGGATGTTCCTAATGTTTTCAGAAAATTCGGATGGTATTTTGGGAGTCCTCAGATCAATTATGGTATTACCGGTGCCGTTTATGTGACGGGACTTTTAGCTAATAATGAAAAACTCCGCAGGACAGGAGTTTTAATGATTACCGCTGCAAGTGCTACAGGAGTTATTCAGCAGATTTCAAAAACAGTTACGGGAAGGGCCAGGCCGGGAGCGGGATTGGGAAAACATTTTTTTAAACCTTTCGGGCAAGATGCCAATTTCAGGAGTTTTCCTTCCGGACATACCGTTCTTTCTGTCACTACAAGCTATGCATTGTCTAAACAGTTTAAAAATCCATGGATAAAAGGAGGTATTCTGGCAGTTGGATCTATTGTGCCCATCTCAAGGGTGCTTGATGGTGCCCATTGGTTTTCTGATGTAACACTAAGTGCAATCATGAGTATTGCCATCGTAGAAGGAATTGATAAATTTATGAAAAAGAACGGGAAATATGAAGAGGATAAAAAATACAATATGGAACAACGTCCTGTTGGTAAAATTACCTGGAATATTAATGCCGGACCTTTAGGACTGGGAGTTGTCGGACGTTTTTAGTTTTCCAATTGCAGCAGAGCATGGATTCCTTTTGCGTGTTCCAGTAAATCGGGAAAGAAATTATCATAGCATTGCTGAAGAAAATCCTTATTTTTCAAAAAAAGCATCGTGAACGGGAATATCCGGAGATAAATATTTTGCTTTATTAAGGACATTTCTCATGCTGTAACCGATGTTTTCTTCATAACGGTAATTGTACAGCCAATCTCCTTCTTCCATTTTTGAAAGCATTTTTCTGAAATTTTCCGGAAGAAATTCATAATTTTTATTCAATACACGATAAACTTTTGAAGAATGATCTTTCCATCCCTGTTTTGAATGCAAATTCATATCATTAGCCACGAAATAATCCATTGAAACATCAACAAATGCTCCTGCATATAATCTTACCAGAGGTGCAAAAACTTTTTTCGCTTCATGAATAGCGGGATGTGCATCGGTAAAAGTATCAATTGCGCGGTGTAAGGTAATGCCATCCTGAATATCCTTTGGAAAAGAAAACCTGTCTCTGTTACGAATAAAGTCAGCCAAAAACTGGCCGACAATTTGTCCGTCGGTAAACGTGAGGAAAGAATGCGCAAGGTAATTCATATTTTAAAGTTATGAATTATGAGTTATAAATTATGAATTGATCGCAGTAATTAATATAAACTATCATTAGTGAACTGATAACTCATAATTTATAACTAATAACTTTTTAAAACAATCTTTCATGGAAATCTTCAATTTTACTTACTTCTTCTATTTTTATTCCGAATTTTTTCTTTGGGAGCTTATTTAAATTTGATATAAAAATCTTCTCATAACCAAGTTTTTCTGCTTCAGTAATACGTTGTTCAGCCTGAGCAATTGGTCGTATTTCTCCGCTTAACCCTATTTCTCCTGCAAAACAGTAATGTTCAGAGATGGCAATATCTTCATTTGATGACAGAATGGAAGCGACAACCGCCAGATCCAAAGCCGGATCATCCGTTTTTATTCCTCCTGTAATATTGAGGAAAACGTCTTTGGCGCCGAGCTGGAATCCCGCTCTTTTTTCAAGAACGGCGAGAAGCATATTTAATCTTTTGGCATCAAAACCGGTGGAGCTTCTTTGCGGTGTCCCATAAACTGCCGTACTTACTAATGCCTGAATTTCCAGCAGCATTGGCCGGTTTCCTTCTAATGTAACGGCTACCGAATTTCCGGAAAGCTCTTCAAATTTTTTGGTAATTAAAATTTCGGAAGGATTTTTAATTTCTTTTAGTCCCTGTGAAATCATTTCATAGATTCCAATTTCGGAAGTTGATCCGAAACGGTTTTTATTAGCTCTTAACAATCTGAAAAGATGATTTCTGTCTCCGTCAAAATTTAACACGACATCAACCATGTGTTCCAGCACTTTCGGACCGGCAATTTGCCCGTCTTTAGTGATATGGCCAACTAAAAAAACAGGAACATTATTTTCTTTAGCGTATTTTATAATCTCGTTTGAACATTCTCTTATTTGAGAAACCGTTCCCGGTGAACTTTCAATCAACTGAGACTGTAGCGTCTGAATAGAATCGATAATAACAAAATCCGGTTCCAGTTTTTTGGCTTCGTGAAGAATCTTTTCAAGATTCGTTTCTGTAAAAAGGAAGCAGTTCGGATTATGAATATCCGTAAGCCGGTCGGCTCTCATTTTAATTTGAGACGCACTTTCCTCACCTGAGACGTAGAGTATTTTCTTCTTCATTTTTAAAGCCAGCTGAAGCAGAAGAGTAGATTTACCGATTCCGGGTTCGCCACCGATCAAGGTTACGGAGCCTAAGACAATTCCGCCACCCAGAACACGGTTGAGTTCTTCGGAAGGTGTTTTTATTCTCGGCTCTTCGCTGGTTTCAACCTCTATGATATTGATAACGTTTTGTTTTGATTTTGAAAAAGGGGGAGTTTTGTGTGATGAGGTTTTTTCTACAATTTCCTCCACCAAAGTATTCCATTGTCCGCAGTTTTTGCATTGTCCCATCCATTGGGAATATTGTGCACCACAGTTTTGACAGAAATATGCTGTTTTTAGTTTTGCCATGATGTAAAATTATGAAAAAACTTAGAGTCTGTTTAGATTGTAATTTGAGAATTATGAGAAACTTGTTTAACTAAATATTTATATGATGATTTAAATAACCAGAAAAAATATCATAGATCAACGTTATATTGTGATAAGCGGCTTACTTTTGTAGCATAATTTAATTCAAAAAAATAGATACAATGAAAAAGGTATTTTTAACTTTTGTATTTGCACTTTTAAGTGTTGTAGGTTTTGCACAGACGGCTTGGCAGGTTGATCCGATGCACTCTTCCGTTAATTTCAATATCAAGCATATGGGCATCAGCTTTGTGCAGGGAAGGTTTGATAAATTTGATGGTAAAGCTGTCACCAACGGCAATAATCTGGATAATGTGCAACTGAACTTTAATGTTAATGTAAACTCAATCAACACGGGTGTTGAGATAAGAGACAAGCATTTGAAAAGTGCAGATTTCTTTGATGCTGAAAAATTTCCTTTGATGACCTTTATGACAGGTTCTGTAGTGAAAGATAAAAATAACACATATGTGTTCAAAGGTAAACTGACCATAAAAGATGTGACGAAGGAGATTAGCGTTCCTGTTACATTCGGTGGAGTTACCAAAAACCAACAGGGAAAAGAAGTGATGGGCTTTCAGGCTGCATTCAAAGTAAACCGTTTGGATTACAATATCAAATATGATCCTACCGGAGCAGGTGTAGCGAAAGATGTTGACGTAAACTTATACTTTGAAATGGTTAAGCAATAATTTTCATATATAAATTTGATTTAGAAAAAGGTTTTCAGTTTCTGGAAACTTTTTTTTGTTTATGAACCTCTGATTTTGAGAATTATGTTCATAAACGACATTTGATATTTAATATAAAATCAAAAGATATTTTTGATCATTTCTATTTAATCAAAATTAAATTAAGATTTAAAATCACAACAAAATTGCTTTGTATTTCTTTTTCCCATAACTTTGCACAAACCTAATCTAATGAGTAAAAAGAATACAAAGTACATCTTTGTGACAGGAGGTGTAACTTCATCTTTGGGAAAGGGAATCGTTTCTGCTTCTCTGGGACTTCTGCTAAAATCACGCGGCTTCAACGTAACCATTCAAAAGCTTGATCCTTATATCAATATCGACCCGGGAACACTGAATCCTTATGAACACGGAGAATGCTATGTAACCGAAGATGGTGCGGAGACGGATCTGGATTTAGGCCACTACGAGCGTTATCTTGATGCTCCTACTTCCCAAAACAACAACGTGACAACCGGGAAAATTTATCAGACTGTAATCGAAAAAGAAAGAAAAGGAGATTTCCTTGGAAAAACAGTTCAGGTCATTCCTCATATTACGAACGAAATCAAAAGAAGAATCAAAATTTTATCGAAGCAGAACTACGATATCATTATTACGGAGATCGGTGGAACGGTAGGCGATATTGAATCTTTACCTTATATTGAAACCGTTCGTCAGCTGAAGTGGGAATTGGGCGAAAAAAATTCTATGGTAATTCACTTGACATTGTTGCCTTATCTTGCTTCAAGTGGAGAGTTAAAAACAAAACCATCCCAGCATTCCGTTCGTCAGCTGATGGAAAGCGGAATCATGGCCGATGTATTGGTTTGTCGTACAGAACATAAAATTCCGAAAGATCAGAGGGCAAAACTGGCTCAGTTCTGTAATGTTCCTTTGGATAATGTAATTGAATGTAAAGATCTTGAAACGATCTATGAAGTCCCGATGTATCTTCAAAAGCAAAACTTTGATGATGTGGTTCTTAAAGAATTGGATCTTAAAAGTGATAAAGATGCAGACCTTAAAGATTGGAAGTCTTTTTTAAAGAAATTCCAGAATCCTAAAAAATCTGTCGAAATTGCATTGGTTGGAAAATATGTTTCTCTTCAGGATTCATATATTTCAATTGCTGAAGCTTTCAAGCATGCGGGCGCAGATCTTGAAACGGAAGTGAAAATAAGATGGGTGTACAGTGGAGATATTACTGAAGAAAATATTAAAGATACTTTGAAAGGGGTAGATGGGGTTCTGGTTGCACCAGGTTTTGGTGACAGAGGAATTGAAGGAAAAGTTCTTACCGCTCGGTATGCAAGGGAAAATAAAGTTCCTATGCTGGGAATTTGTCTGGGAATGCAGATCATGACTGTTGAGTTTGCCAGAAATGTTTTAGGATACACGAAAGCTAATTCAATGGAATTCGACACTTCTACAGAACATCCTGTAATTTCAATAATGGAAGAGCAGAAAAATGTTATAGATAAAGGCGGAACAATGCGTCTGGGAGCCTGGAAATGCTCTTTGAAAAATGGTTCTAAATTAAATGATATTTACGGTACTAAAAATATCACAGAAAGACATCGTCACAGATACGAATTTAATAGTGATTACCTTGATGAATTCGAGAAAAACGGATTTTTAGCAACAGGTACAAATCCGGAAACAGGATTAGTTGAGGCGCTTGAAATGCCGGATCATCCTTTCTATGTTGGGGTGCAGTATCACCCGGAATATAAAAGTACGGTAGCAACACCGCATCCTTTATTCAGAGCTTTCATTAAAGCTTGTGGAAAAGAAGTAAAGTAATGTAATCATTACAAACGTTATATATAATAAACTCAGACTGATTATTCTCAGCCTGAGTTTATTATATAGTAATGTATTATAGTATAGAGTTTTGATAAAAAAACTGTATTTTTGTCGACTCAAAATATATTACATAATATATTTAAATAGGTAAAATTTTAATAAAAATAAAATGCAACAGAACAACGGACTCGATAAAAGTCAGATTATTAGTTTTGCGGTTTTATGTTTGGTGCTTTTCGGATTTATGTTTTATTTCCAGAACAAACAATCCAAAGAAGAACAGGTAAAAGCTGAGCAACAAAAAACCGAGCAGGTAAAAAACGCCGTAAAACCATCTCAGGCAAATAATATCAATCCTAATGTAACGCCTGGCGCTATTCAGACTGCGAGTCTCTCCAACAAAGAGCTGAACGTTGAATTCAACAGCCTGGGCGGGCAGGTTTCCAAAGTAGAGCTTGCTGAATACAAAGCATATGATCGTAAAACGGATAAGGCAGATCTTCCGCTTAATCTCATCACTAAAAATAATTCAAATTATGGCTTCCAGTTCAAGGATAAAACAGGAAAAGTAATCAATACAAAAGATCTTGTTTTTGTTCCTTCTGTTAACGGAAATGCTGTAACGATGACGGCTAATTATAATGGAGCTGTTATTCAGTTCATTTATACTTTACTTCCTAAATATACACTTGATTTTAAAGTGAGAACTCAGGGACTTGCTAAAATTACTTCAGACAACAAAGCTGATTTTATCTGGGATTACAGTGTCAGAAATCTTGAAAAGGGTAGAGCTCAGGAGCAATCTCACTCTGAATTTTCCTACGCCTTTAATAATTATAAGGATTATGATTATGATGGAAGAACAACAATGGAAGAAGAGAAGGAGACTCTTAACTGGATTGGTGTAAAACAGCAGTTCTTTGCTTCTGTGATTGAATCTAAAACTGGATTTACACACAGTAAAGGAAATCAGGAAACGATTGAAGAAGGTGAATATCTGAAAAAACTGAATTATGA
Organism: Chryseobacterium sp. POE27; assembly: GCF_039727685.1. Taxonomy (NCBI): domain Bacteria; kingdom Pseudomonadati; phylum Bacteroidota; class Flavobacteriia; order Flavobacteriales; family Weeksellaceae; genus Chryseobacterium; species Chryseobacterium sp. POE27. Next base: position 2,172,882 of record NZ_CP152475.1, on the reverse strand, counting down.
AGGTTTTGTTCAGATGACCGGGAGTGAACTGAATCAGGATTTCACATGGTACTTTATGCCATTAGATTTACCTTTATTAAAATCTTATGATAAAAACTTTGATGAGATTCTTCCTTTGGGATGGTCTTTCATCGGATGGATGAACAGAGGATTCTTTATCCCGATGTACAATATTATTGCCGATTGGGGACTTACAGCTGGTTGGGTAATTTTCCTGATGACCATTATTGTTAAATTGATCTTATCACCGATCATGTACAAACAGCATAAGCTGAGTGCCATGATGAGAGTGATTCGTCCTGAAATTGATGAAGCTAATGCTAAGCTGAAAGATGCAGACCCGATGAAAAAACAGCAGGCAACGATGGAAATTTATCGAAAAGCAGGTGTCAATCAGATGGCTGGATGCTTGCCGGCTTTAGTTCAAATCCCTATTTTTTATGCATTGTTCCGCTTTTTCCCGAATTTTATTGATTTGAGAGGGAAAGGTTTCTGGTTTGCAAAAGATCTAACGGCTTATGATGATTTGATTAAATTACCATTTAAAGTTCCGTTCTTGGGAGATCATTTAAGTATTTTCGCTTTGGCTTGTACGATTGTGATTTTGATTTATACCATCATGACTTCAGGTAACATGCAACAACCACAGCAGGAAGGAATGCCAAATATGAAAGTGTTAATGTACATTTTCCCTGTTACATTCTTATTCTTCCTTAATACCTCTGCATCTGGTTTATCATGGTATTATTTTGTATCGAATGCTATCAATATCTTGATTATTCTTGTCATTAAATATGTAATTCTTGATGAGAAGAAAATTCACGCACAGATTCAGGCCAATAAAGAAAAGCCTAAAACTGAAGGTAAATTTCAGAAGCGAATGCGGGAAATGATGGAGAAAGCTCAGCAGCAGCAAGCTTATCAGGAACAACAGAAAAACAAGAAGAAATAAAATAAAAAAAGAGAAGCAAATTAAAGCTTCTCTTTTTTTGTTTTAGATAGGTCGTTTGATTAGCATTCATTTTCCATGCTGTAATCTAAACGAAATGATCTTCTATGATATTTTGTTGGTCCAAATTCTATCAAAGCCTGTTGATGTTTTTTCGTTGCATAACCGAAATTGGTATTCCAGCCATATTCCGGGTGCTCATCATGAAGTTCAATCATCAATTTATCTCTGTAATTCTTCGCTAAAATAGAAGCCGCGGCAATAGACAACACTTTAGAATCCCCTTTTATAATGCATTCATGGGGAATATAATTATAAGGATGAAATCTGTTTCCGTCAACTAAAATCAGTTCAGGACGAATTTTAAGCTTATCCAAAGCCAGGTGCATGGCATGAATACTTGCGTTAAGAATATTGTGTTCATCAATAAATCCTGCAGGAAGTTCGGCAATCGCATAATCTTTTACATTGTCTTTTATATATTGGTCAAGACTCATTCTTGCCTTAAAATTCAATTTTTTAGAATCATTGACTAAATTTTGGTTGAAACTATGATCCAAAATAACCGCTGCCGCTACCACAGGGCCGCATAGGCATCCCCTGCCTACTTCATCGCATCCTGCTTCAATGTAAAAGACCGAACCTTTTCTCAATAAATCCATAAGTATATTATATGATGAAATATAAAAATAGGTAAAATTAAGTATTTTGTGAGAGAATACTGTACTGAAAATCCACCATGCGATGAATCATTAATTTCATCGAAGAAGTTTATAATTGCATTATCTTAAATATAAGCTAATCAAAATTCATTCTTGCCTTGATATTCAGTTTTTTAGAATCATTAACTAAATTTTGGTTAAAATTATGATCCAAAAACAACTGTTGCTGCAACCATTGTCAGTATAAACGGCTTTTACCTACCTTATCATATCCTTCTTTGACGTAAAAAAATGAGTTTTTTTTTAACATATTCACAATTATGTTATGTATTAATATAAAAAAACACTTTAAATTAAATATTTTTAACAAAAATATTTGTTTACGTTAAGAAAGTTTTACATATTTGCAGAAATAAAAATAATCAATTTAAATATGAAGAAATTAACTACAAGTGTTCTAGCTATAGTTCTGACCTCTTCTTTTGTGGTTGTGAATGCGCAAAATACACAAAGTGATACTTTAAGAACTCAAGACATCCGTGAAGTGGTTGTAACTGGGGCTCTTGGTATTAAAAAGAGACAGGATGCTGTCGTTTCTAGTAACAAGGTTTTGAATAATCAAGAAATTAGCAATGGAGGTAATCCAAATATTGCGCAAGCACTAACAGGTAAGGTGTCCGGTTTGCAAATTAATACCCTTGATAATTCAGTTAACTCTACGGCTCGTATTGTTTTGAGAGGTAACAGATCTATTTCTGGAACGAATACCGCATTAATTATTATTGATGGAGCAATCTCTACAACTTCAATTTTCCAGCAGCTACCTCCTGAGATTGTTGAAAATGTTAACGTAATTAAAGGACAACAAGGTGCTGCTTTATATGGTGAAAAAGGCAGTAATGGGGTCATCGTTGTTACAACGAAGAGGGGTTCGAAATCTAGTAAGATCCAATTTAATCTAACTTCTTCTGTTGATGTTTCTACGATATACAAATTACCTTATAGACAATCTTTATATGGGCAGGGTATTCAGGATACCACTTTTGATGGAACTGATTATAATGGCACCAATTGGGTTCCTTATGAAAATACGTCTTGGGGACCCTTGTGGTCGACTCCAGGATTAGGAGGGCAATCATTACCTGTAGGTTTGCCTCAAGCAGATGGAAGTTTCATTATGGCAAACTATGGTTATCAGAAGGATAATATCAAAAAATTCTTCAATAATGGTATTTTGACGCAGAATGGTTTGTCTATGAACGTAGGAGGAGATGATTCATATGCGTATTTATCACTTAATCGTGTTGAAAATCAGTTCATGGTTGATGGTGATAATCTTAAGAGAAATACTTTGTTCTTCAAAGCTGGAAAACAGGTAGGCAAATTTAGAATCGATGGAACATTTAACTTGATTGATCAAAATACCAGTCAAACATCAGGTAACTTGTATGGAATGCTATTACAAACTCCTGCAAACGTAAATGTAAGAGATTATGCGAATTCAGGAATCAGTGGACATTGGACGCCATATGCTGTAAACCCTTATTGGTTGAGAGATCATTACAGAACGAATAATAATACTACAACTTTCAATGGTATTGTTAACTTAGCCTATGAGTTCAATAAAAACATTAGTTTAACATACACTGGAAACTTATTAACTACTTCTGGAGTAACAGAAGCGTATAATGATCAATATACCCCAGCAGATGCTATTCCTTGGGCTAATACAGGAAATCCACTTTTCGATGGAGAAGATATTTTTAGCTTTACTCAAAATTCATTTACAGCAATTACTTCTGGGTATAATAAGACTTTAACTAAGAGCTGGAAATATTATGGAGATTTGATGTTAAACTTTAATTATGATCTTACTGAAAATCTTAATTTAAAGGCTAACGTTGGTAGTAACTTACAAGATACTAAAGAAGATTATACTCAAGTTGGAGGTACTAATTTAAGAATTCCAGGTTGGTATAACATTAATAACGTAACGAATAGTACACCTTGGTATAGTCTTGATAATGGTAAAGCGAGAGTAAGAAGTGCTGCTTGGTTTGCTAACTTAGATTTAGCATATAGAGATTATTTATTCGTGAATGGAACATTCCGTTATGAGCAATCTTCTGTATTAAGTGTTAGACCTACCTATACTGATGATTATAAGAATCAAGGGTATTCTTATTACTCTTTGGGAGCTTCTTTTGTACCAACAAAGGCTTTTGAAGCTCTTAAGAACGATGTTTTTAATTATATGAAATTAAGTGCTTCGTATACGAGAACAGGTAACTCAAGTACCATTGGTACTTATGCTTTGGATGAAATTGGTGTTATTCCTACAGGTTATCCTTTTGGATCGTTAGTTTCGTACAGACCAAACAGAAATCCTGTTTCTCCAGATATTAAACCTGAGTTTACTAATACTTTTGAAGCTAACTTAGCTTTAGGTTTCTTCAAAGATCGTATTACCTTAGAAGGATCTTATTATAATACTAAAACAGAAGATCTAATTACTAATGCTACTCTGCCTACTCCAACTGGATTTAATGCAGTTTTAGATAACGTAGGTACTATGAGAAACAGAGGTTTCGAAGTAGATTTAGGACTTACTCCTTTCAAAAGTGCGAACTTTGAATGGAATCTGAATGGATCTTATTCTCAGTATAGATCTGAAGTTCTTAGTTTAGAAGGTGGAGGTGATAGAGTAATCTTAGCGAATGCTGGCTCTGGAATTCCTGCTAGTATTGCAGCTGTTGTAGGACAGCAGATGCCAATGATTATTGGTACCAAATATCAGAGAGATCCTAATGGAAATATAGTTGTTGGTGCTAATGGTCTACCTGTTGTAAGTAGCAATTATGAAGTTTTAGGTAAAGTTAATCCAGATTATATACTTACTTTTGGAACAACCGTAAGATACAAAGGATTTACTTTAAGAGCTGTTGGAGACTATAGAACAGGGAATAGTTTTATTTCTGCATCTAAAAGTTTGCTTGGATTTACTGGATTACTAGAAAAAACTGCAGAATTTGATCGTTCTCAAGGATATGTTATTCCTAATTCAGTACAACTTGTAAATGGACAATATGTTGCTAATACGACTGCAGTAGGTGGTGTTGCAGATTACCAGCATGTGATGTCTTATTTTACAGGTTCATATCAAGACGATATTGCTGAAGAATTTGTAGTTGATGGTACTGCTCTTAAAATCAGAGAGATTTCATTAAGTTACAGATTCCCTAAGAGTTGGCTCAGTAATACATTTGTTAATACTTTAACGGTAGGAGCGTATGCTAGAAATCCATTTGTTTGGTACGCTAAGTCAAATAGAAATTTTGGAGATCCAGAAGCTACTAATACCTCAGGTAATGGCGGTGGATTCCAAGCTATAAGTCAATATCCTACTTCGAGAACATTTGGTTTCAATCTTAATGTAACTTTCTAAAAAAAAAATGAAAAAGATAAAATTTTTAATTCCATTAGTGATATTTGGATTAACGGCAACATCATGTAATAATTATTTGGATATAAATGAAAATCCTAACTCTGTTCACGCTGAAAATATTTTGCCTAGTTTAGCTTTACCAGGAGCAATTTCAGAAATTTACAGAACTCAAGGTACTGATATGATGAGATTTGGTAACTTGATGATGAATAACTGGGCTTGTAATGTTTATTCATATGGAGAAACATTTAGTACAGAAAATACCTTAAACTTTAACAGTTCTGCGTATAGTGGAATTTGGGATAATATATATTTAAATTTGAATACATTCACTTTTATTGAAAATTATCCAAATGTAGATCATAAGCAAGATAATTATGTTGCAATTGCTAAAATTATGAAAGCATTCTATATGCAATATATTGTTGATTTATATGGTGATGCGCCTTACTCTGAAGCATTTAAAGGACAAGGGAATTTACATCCGAAATATGATAACGATGAAGATATTTATAGAGCATCCTTAAATAATCTTAATGCTGCTATTGCAATAATTGATGCGGAAGAACCATTAGCAGAAGATTCTCGTGCTAGTGATATTGTTTTTGGATCAGCAGCAAGTAATTCTGCAGCAATGACAAAATGGAGACAGTTTGCCAATACAATCAAATTAAGATATCTTATTAGAATGACAAATGTAACTGGAGCTATGGCTACTTTTAGAGATCAGGAATTAGCTAAAATTGCAGCTGATGCAAGCGCGCCGGGACACAGTTGGACAACTACATTTATTAACGAAATTGTAAAAGAGAATCCAGGTTATTCTCAGGCCAATAATGATTCAATGCATCCATTTGTACAAAATTATTTTGCTACAGCAGCAGGTACAAGACCATCAAACTACGGTATTGTAACAGTCTCTGAACACTTGGCTAATACTTTAGAGGGGAATTTAATTCTTAATTCTACTGATTCTTATTATGCTAAGTTTAATAACATCAGAGATCCAAGAAGAACAAGACAATTCAATAATGTTTCCTATACATTAAACGGTCAGTCATTTACAAGATTAAAAGGTGTTAGACAAGGAGCTACTGCCGGTCAGTCTGGTGCTCCTCAAGATCCCGATAGCCCATCTAGCAGAAACGTTTCTCAGTTAGCTAATGGTAACTTTATTGGAAATGCAACTTCTGGAAGCTTGATAGCTTTAGCAAATGGACGGGGAGGTGTTATAATGACTGCTTCAGAAAGTGATTTCTTACAGGCTGAAGCAGCTTTGAGATGGCCTGCTTTATTTAATTATAGCGCTCAAACTAAATTTAATCAGGGAATAACAGATTCGTTTACATATTATGGAGCTAGTGCAGGTACTTATATGTTAGATATATCTACTAGAACTGGATTAGGATGGACTGGAACTGATTCTCAGAAAATTGAAGCAATTATGACTCAAAAGTGGTTATCTACTGTAAATGCGACTCCTACTGAAGCTTTTATAGAGTATAATAGAACAGGATATCCCTTTATTCCTTTGGCTGTTACTGCTAATCAACCGAGAAAGCCTTATAGACTAATGTACCCAACATCTGAGTTTAGTGCTAATCCTTCAAATGTTCCAAATATTTCAACAGCACAATTATTTACGAAAAATAGTGCTACACCTTTCTGGAATCAAAACTAATATTAAAAATTAGTTATAATATAAACCGCCATTTTTATGGCGGTTTTTTTATTTCCAAATGTTAAAATTTAATTTTTTTTAAAATTAAATATATGCAATACATTGTTTTTTGAATTTCTTATAACATTAAAAATGTGATTTTATAATATGTAAATAATTGTATATCACTTTGTAATGAGATTATTATTCTTAGAACAGTGAATAGATATAAACAATTAAATAAATTTGTTTTTGTCGTAATAATAAGAATATAAATTTTATTCGTTTTTGTTAAAAAGTTAAACATTAACTTATTTTAATAAATAAATTTACTTATTTGATTCATTATTTTGAATAAATGTTAATTTTTGCCAATTTTATTTTGCTGTTTTAAGAAAGTTTTTTAAACTTTGTTTAGCAAAATTTAATTTGATATGAAGAAAATAACAATGGGTGTCCTTGCATTGGTGATATCCTCATCTCTAGCTTTAGCTCAAGCACAGCAACAGAAGAGTGATACGGTAAGAACGCAGGACATCGAAGGTGTAGTAGTTACTGCACTGGGAATCAAGAGAGAAAAAAATCTTTAGGGTATGCTTCAGAAGAAGTAAAAGCAGAAGCTTTAACAGGAGGTACTACCAACACAGGGAACGTAGCGTCATTACTATCAGGAAAAGTTTCCGGGCTACAGGTTAATACAAATAACAATTTCGGCGGTTCTGCCAATTTACTTATCAGAGGCTACAAGTCACTATCAGGAGGAAGTCCTTTAATTGTTATTGATGGATCTCCTGTAAATAACGGTACTGTGAGTGGGGCAATTTTCGATTATGGTAATTTTTTATCTGATATTAACCAGGATGACATCGAAAGTATAAATGTTCTTAAAGGAGCAGCAGCATCTGCATTGTACGGAGAACGTGGAAGTGATGGTGTAATTTTAATTGTTACTAAAAACGGAAGAGGAAAACAAGACGGAAGTTGGGGAGTAACGCTCAATTCTGGTATTACGGCCGGATTTATCGATAAGTCTACCTTCCCGAAATATCAGACAAGATATGGTGCTGGTTATGGTCGTGTATATGGTAATGGTAATGAATATTTTAATCACGATCCAGATACCGGAGAACTTCAGACTCCTTTTACAGAAGATGCATCATATGGGGCAGAATTTAATCCAAACTTAATGGTGAGACAATGGGATTCTTACAATCCGGATTCACCTACATACGGAATGGCAACTCCTTGGCAAGCTGCTAAGAACGGCCCGATTAAATTTTTTGAAACACCCATTACATATGTTAATACCATTTCATTAGAAAAGGGAAGTAAATCTTCTAATATTTCCCTATCCTATACAAATATGCTTTCTAATGGTCTGTTGCCTAATTCAGACCTTAGAAAAAATAGTATATCAGCTAAATTTAATTATGATTTTACAGATAAGTTACACGCTAGTGTTTTCACAACTTTAACTATTCAGGATACAAAGGGTAGAAATGAAACCGGATATTCAGATAATATAGTTACAGGTTTTAGACAATGGTGGCAAACCAACGTTGATATTTATGATCTAAAAAATGCATACGAGAGAAGTAATTCTAATCTTACTTGGAACAGAACTTCAGGATCGGATGGAACACCGGCTTATTGGAATAATCCGTATTTTCAGAGATATCAGAATTATCAGTCAGACACCAGAACAAGAAGTTTTAGCTATGCCCAGTTGAAGTATGATATTACAAAAAACTTCGGGATTACGGGAAAATTATCTTATGATCAAATGCAGATGCTGATTGAAGAAAGATTAATGAATGGCTCATTACCACAGGCTTTTGGGGCGTCAGGAAATAATGTTACTTCAGGATATTCCCGTCAAGATGTACGTACTACAGAAACAAATTTTGATTTATTTTTAAATTATAAATTTGATATTACCAGTGATTTAAATGTTAGCGGTATTGTCGGAGGAAACGTAAGACGAAACCTTAGTGATAATGTTTATGCAAGTACTGAAGGAGGTTTAGCAACTCCAGGTTTATTTGCAATTTCAAATTCAGCAAGTCCGATTATTCCGCCAGACGAAAATTATGCAAAATGGTTAACGTCAGGAGTTTATGCGACTGCATCATTTGGGTATAAAAATTTATTATATGTTGATGGAACAATAAGAGCAGATAAAAGCTCTAACCTCCCCAAAAGTAATAACTCATATGTGTACCCTTCCGTTACAGGATCTGTTATTCTTTCAGAATTATGGAAACCAAGTTGGTTGAGTTTCTGGAAAATACGTGGTAATTATGCAGAAGTAGGATCTTCAACAGTAAATTACCAGTTACAAAATACTTATAGGGTAAGAGGTGGATTCGGTAACACAGGACTTGTAGATCAATCTTATTTCTTGGCAAATCCAAATTTGAAGCCGCAAAGATCTAAAGAAGTTGAATTCGGGATGGAAGGACAGTTCTTTAAAAATAGACTGGGATTTGATGTAGCGGTTTACAAAACTCGTACTTATGATCAGATTATCAATCTTCCCGTATCATCAGCAACAGGATATAGAACCTTTCTTGTAAATGCTGGCCAAATCAATAATAAAGGTATAGAAGTTCAGTTAAATGGAACACCATTTAAAAATGATAATTTCAAATGGGATATTGATGTAAACTGGTCTAAAAATGAAAATGAAGTTGTATCATTATATGGAAACTCTCAAAATTATTTATTAGCATCTTATCAGGGAGGTGTTTCACTTAATGCAAGAGTAGGCGAAGCTTTTGGAGCGCTTGTAGGATCTGATTACGTTTATCTGAATGGCGAAAAGGTTGTTAATCCTGCTAATGGTCGGTATTTAACAAACCCTAATCAGGTAATCGGAAATATCACACCAGATTGGATAGGTGGAATAAGGAATAGTTTCAATTATAAAGGCTTATCTGTGAGTTTCCTAATCGACGTAAAACATGGAGGAGACGTATTTTCAACGGATATGTATTATGGGCTTGCAACAGGACTATACGAAGAAACTGCGGTTGGGGACTACAGAACAGCTGGGGTGGTGAACCCTGGTGTGAATCCGAACGGGCAGGTAAATACAACGCCTACTTCAGCACCAGATACATTTGGAAATGTTGATGGGTATAGAAGAATGCCAAATTCAAGATTTGTTTATGATGCATCATATGTAAAACTAAGAGAAGCAAGTGTTGGATACAGTCTTCCTAAATCTTTATTAGCGAATACATCATTTCAGGAAGTGAAAATTTCTTTAGTAGGAAGAAACCTGTGGATTATTCACAAAAATTTACCTTATGCAGATCCGGAAGCAGGAACTGGAAATGGTCTTGCATCAAAAGGAAATTCAATTGGCGTATTGCCTACAACCCGTGATTTAGGTATCAATGTAACATTAAAATTCTAGAAAATGAAAAAAATATTTTTAATACTTAGCATACTTTCTCTAACCGTCATTACAAATTCTTGTGAGAGCGATATTACTTCACTGAATGAAGATCCGAAACACCCCACGGTAGTTCCTTCGGGACTACTTGTAGCAAGTGCGGAACAGGAGTTGATCTCACAGTTACTTACTCCCAATGTAAATAACAATATATCGAGATTCTTCACACAGCAGTGGGCACAGACAACATATATTGATGAGTCCAACTATGACATGGTTACAAGACCAATTCCTAGAAACCATTACAACAGAATGATGGCTTCAAGTTCGGCTATCACTCATTCTCCTGGCGTATTATCTGCTTTGAGAGATGCAAAACAGTTTCTCCAGAATGAAGGATTGGACGCTGTTAAAAAAGGAAATAATGAAGCAATTATCGAATTGTTAAATGTTTACACGTGGGCAAATCTAGTCGATACTTATGGTGATATTCCTTATTTTGGAGCATTAAAAGCTGTTGCAGGAGCTGATAATGCCTCTGAAATTCCATATGATGATGCAAAAACAATTTATTTGGATTTAGTTAAAAGAATAGATGCTGCCAATGCTATGATTAATATAAATCAGAGTGGTTATACAGATGATATATTTTATAAAGGAAATATGGCTAAGTGGAAGAAAATGGCTAATTCTCTGAAATTCAGATTAGCAGTCACTTTATCAGATGTAGAGCCGACTTTAGCAAAAACTTATGCGGAAGCAGCATATAATGCAGGTTTATTTGATAGCAAAGAGGATAATTTTGGATTAGCTTCTTTTCCTTCAGGCTTATTTGCAAATCCAGTATATCAGGAAGCTATACAGTCTGGAAGAAACGATTTTATTCCTTCAGATGTATTGGTTAATTATATGAATTCTACTTCAGATCCGAGAAGAGACAGATGGTTCATTAAAGAAGGACGGACTTTCAATAGTGTTACGGGGCAATATGTACCTGGAACCGGAACTTATAAAGGTGGCGTATATGGGTCAAATAATTCATTTACAGGATATTCTCATATGACTTCTCCAAAAATTGATGTCAATGGGGTGCCTGAAGTAGGAGATGATGGAAACTACATGATCATTGCAGAAAATGCTCAAGGCTTTTTACTGGATTACACAGAAATTTCATTTTTAAGAGCAGAAGCTGCGGCACGTGGATTTAATGTTGGTGGCACTCCTGCAAATTTATATGCTGCTGCAATCACTGCTTCTATGACAGAGTATGGAATCAGTTCAACAAGTGCGGCCGCTTTTATTGCGGCTAATCCCTTCAATGCAGCCAACTGGAAGCAGTCTATCGGGTTCCAGGCATGGGTAGCAATGTTCAATAAAGGATTTCAAGCATGGAATTTTGCCAGAAGACTGGATTATCCTGTATTCGTAAATCCTGATGATTCTACCGTGGATGGAGTTCCTGTAAGAATGAAATACTCTGATCAGGAGTATTTATTAAATAAAGATAACGTAACAGCAGCAGCACAGAAAATCGGAGGAGACAATGTTACTACGAAAATCTTCTGGGATGTTTTTTAATTAATTTAATAATTTTTCCCTTACATTGTAATATATATGAGATTATTTATTAGCCTATTTATTAGCCTATTTATTTTAATGATATCGTTTACTTCATGCTCTAATGATGATAGTAGGGAGAATACCATAATTGAAAAACCTGATATCAATGGAGTCTGGAAACCTGAAAGATATGAATATAAAGGGAAGACATATCCATTAACAGATTGTGAAAAAAAGGGTCAGATTATTGTTAATACCAACTTTACCGGGGTTTATGAAAAATATGGTGAGAATACTTCAGGAAGCTGCAATTTATTCGATTCATTTTCCGGAAACTGGAAGTACGATTCCATGAGCAAAGTTTTAACTCTTACTTACAATGAAAGCGGAGTTGCTAAAACTTTACAAAAACAAATTGAAGATTTTTCGGGTACCGAATTGAAGATTAACGACACCTCAAAAGATTTGGATAACGTGCCTGGAAATGATGAGGCAATTCTTGTATTTATAAAACAATAAATTTAATTTCCTTCATATTTATTCCGCCTTCGGGCGGTTTTTTTATTTCCGTATATTTGCGTTTCAATTTAGAATCCATGAATATTAAAAATATAATAGAAGAAAAACTTCTGGAGGTGATCCTTAATGTCTATCAGCTGAAAGACATCACGCTGGAAGTTCAGGAAAATAAAACGGAGTTCGAAGGAGATTTTACCATCGTTACTTTTCCTTTGGTGAAGCAGCTGAAGAAAAATCCTGAATCCATCGGGGTTGAACTGGGACAGGCGTTAACGGAACAAACTGAATTGTTGGAAAGTTTTAACGTCGTAAAAGGTTTTCTTAATGTTAAGGTTAAAAATCAATTCTTTATTGATAATTTTAGAGGATTGGCAGAAAACTTTGACACTGTAGAAAAGAAGAATGCTACAGTGATGGTGGAATATTCGTCGCCGAATACCAACAAACCTCTTCACCTTGGCCACGTCAGAAACAATTTATTAGGCTTTTCTGTTGCTCAGATCCTTGAAGAAGCTGGATACGATGTGATCAAAACACAGATCATCAACGATAGAGGGATCCACATCTGCAAATCAATGCTGGCCTGGGAAAAGTTCGGGAACGGGGAAACGCCTGAGACTAGCGGAACAAAAGGTGATAAGTTTGTGGGCAATTATTACGTGAAATTTGATCAGGAATATAAAAAGGAAATTGCCGAACTTGTCGCGCAGGGTGTTGCGGAAGAACAGGCGAAAAAAGATGCTCCTTTGATAAAAGAAGCACAAAAGATGTTACTCAACTGGGAAAATGGAGATGAAAAAGTAAGAAATCTTTGGAACGAAATGAACTCATGGGTGTACAAAGGTTTTGGAGAAACCTACAAAAGACTTGGGGTAAACTTTGATCAGATTCAGTATGAAAGCAATACCTATATTTTAGGGAAAGATTTGATTCAGGAAGGCTTGGAAAAAGGGGTCTTGTATCAGAAAGAAGATGGTTCCGTATGGTGCGATCTTACGGATGAAGGGCTGGATCAGAAATTATTGTTGCGTTCAGACGGTACGTCGGTGTACATGACGCAGGATCTGGGTACGGCGGTAGAGCGTTTTAAACAAAATAATATTCAGAAGCTGATTTATACCGTAGGAAACGAGCAGGATTATCATTTTCAGGTGTTGTTCAAGATTTTAGGAAAGCTAGGATATTCGTGGGCAGATCAGTTATACCATTTGTCTTACGGAATGGTAGAACTTCCGAACGGTAAAATGAAATCCCGAGAGGGAACGGTAGTAGATGCAGATGACCTGATGCAGGAAATGCATAACATTGCAAGAGCAGCAGCAGAGGAGCTGGGAAAGCTGGAGAATTTAACGGAGGAAGAAAAAGCCGAAAACTACGAAAGCGTAGGAATGGGAGCATTGAAATATTTCATGCTGAAAGTGGATCCAAAGAAAAAAATGCTTTTCAATCCTGAAGAGAGTATCGATTTCAACGGAAATACAGGACCGTTCATTCAATATACCTACGCCCGTATCCAGTCTTTATTGGCTAAAGCTAATTTTGAATATAAAGAAGCGGATGGTGTCATCTTAAATGAATATGAGAAAGCATTGGTGATGCAGTTGGCCAATTATAAAGTTGTTGTTCAGAGAGCAGCGGAGGTATTAAGTCCTGCCCTGGTTGCCAATTATATTTATGACCTGGTAAAAACATACAACTCTTTCTACCAGAGCAATCCGATCATGATTCAGGAAGATGAAAATGTAAAACAGATCAGATTAAATCTTTCTGATCTTACAGCCAAGACGATCAAGAAATCCCTGAATCTTCTTGGTATCAAAACGGTAAACAGAATGTAAGTTCTCCTTGGGATGATTTTATGTGTTTGAATTTATCATTAAAACACTCTATAAAAAGCTGCGCAGGTTTCACCCGAAACCTGCGCAGCTTTTATCTAACTTGTGCGCAGGAGTTGCCCAACTCCTGCGCACAAGTTGCCTGACTCTTCAGCAAGAGTTGAGTAACTCTTCAGCATCTATTTTGCAACTCTTGCTTATCTTTTTTTAATAAATGTCAAAATCTTCCTGTTTTACGAAGTGAAAAGTTATCGTTATTGTAAAGATTTATTTAACCTGCAGATTGGTCTTTCGCTCTCTGGCTGTCCTCATACAATTTCGCATCGCTCCATTTCGCATGTTTGGAAGGAACGATTTTAAAACCTCTTTTATAAGTATATATTTTGGTAAATTCTGCTCCGAAGAAAATGAGCATACACGAATAATTAATCCACATCATAATCAGAATCACAGTTCCTGCAGCACCAAAAGCCGAAGTTGGTTTTGCTGTTCCGAAATACAGGCTCAGCAGGAATTTTCCTAATGTAAATAAAATTGTTGTAAGAAATGCCCCTCTCCATACGGGCTTCCAGCCGATTTCAACATCGGGAAGAACTTTAAACATTAAAGCAAACAGAATCATAATCACGGCAAATCCTATGATATAATTGATTATTTCTACCAACATATAGGTTTCCAGTCCGAAATAATTCGTGATCCAGTTATTCAATAAGCTGATTATAGACGAAAGCACCATGGTAATCATCAAGAGAAAGCCGATGATCAGGATCATTCCCAAGGAGTTGGCTCTGTCGAGAAGAAATTTAACGAAAGCCTTTTTAGGCGCAGGCTGTACATCCCAAAGACTATTCAAGGAACGCTGAAGTTGAAAGAATAATGTTGTAGAACCAAAAACAAGAGAACCGATACCGATCACTTTCATAAATATATTTTCTTTATCGATCAATGCTCCTGCAATCATATCCTGAACGCTTTTGGCGGCGTCCTGTCCCATAATGCCGCTGATCTGGCTGCTGATCTGCCCTCGTATTGCTTCCTCACCGAAGAAATAGCCTGCGATCCAGATAATGATAATCAGCAATCCGGGAATTGAGAAAATAGCATAATACGCAAGACTTGCAGAATCATTGGAAGCGGTGGAATCGTTCCACTTTGTATAAGTTTCCTTTAAAACTTCCCAGAAAAATTTTACTCTTTTTACCATGTATAATAATTTAGAAAGGATACCCGATTGCAATATTCAGAATAAGATTATCTCTCCTCCAGCTTGAATCTCCGAAATTGATTTTATCGAAAGTCCATCGGTCACCTCTTTCATAATAAGGTACTCTCAATGGCATGGCGAGATCCAGCCTCAGAATTAAAATAGAGAAATCAAGTCTCAGACCAACACCGGCTCCTACGGCAATTTCACTCAAAAATTCTTTTGAAAATTTTGCACCGGGCCTGTCAGGATCTTCATTTACAAGCCAGACGTTTCCTGCATCGGCAAATACGGCTACATTTAAAAATTTATATAAATTGGCTCTGTATTCTGCATTCAGCTCGAGTTTTACATCTCCAGACTGATCAAAATAATATCCGGATTCTATCGTTCTCGGGTCAAAGCTTCCCGGCCCTAACGTTCTTGCCCTGAAAGCTCTTACACTGTTACTCCCTCCGGAAAAGAACTGCCTTGAAAAAGGAATATGTTCTGAATTTCCGTAAGGATAAGCAAGTCCGGCAATAGCTCTCGTGGCCAGCGATGTTTTTTCGCTGAATTTATGGTAAAAACGGAAATCGTTTTCAATTTTTGCGTACTGGCTGAAAGGAACCCCAAAGATGGTTTTCTCTTTGTCTTTTTTCACATTAGCACCTGTTACCAAACCTGTGATATTTCCCGCAAGATCCAGGGTTCCTTTATAATAAATCGTGCTGGGTTTTGATAACATTGTGTTGGTGTAGGTATAGGAATAGGTCGGGCCAAAAATCAGCTGTCGTTCTACAACTCTTCTCATCGCATCGCTTTTTTGCGAAATGGAATCGTACAAAGGGGTGATATTGGCCGGTGAGACGTAAGTGATATCAAGGATCTTCAAGTCGTGTTCTTTTCTTGCGTTTTCTTTCCACACATATCCGAATGAGCCACTGAAGTTATTCAGGGTGTAATACTCCGTCCGGTTCTGGAATTCATAGCCTAATGTGATATTCGTTCTCGGAACAAAAGCACTTGATGAGTTAAACCTGAATGGTGCGATAATTCTCGGTATGGAAAGCTGGACATTGGTTCCGGCTCTGAATATATTTTTAGCATTTTCCGGGCCTCCGATCTGTACATCAAAAGCACCATACACGGATGCTTTGAATTGCTCAGCACCCCGGAAAAAGTTTCTGTGCGTCCAGTTGAGGTTAAGTTCGCTTCCTGCATAGTTGGCAGAATTCGTTCTTCCTAATGCTTCCAGGCGCAGCGACTGAAGTTCTCTTGGTGTTAATAAATAATAAGCATCAAATTTATGCTGCAATGAATCTGAAACAACAAATTCATTCTTTACAAATTTAAATACACCAAGACTGATGAGCCTGTTTAAGGTAAGATTGTGATTGGTTCTGTTATACAGATCTCCTTTTTTAAAGTACAAAGCTCTGTCAAAGATCCTGGGTTTAAATTTATGTTGGGGATCAATAACATAAATGTCTTTATAGGCATACTTGCCTAGAGAATCGGCATTCATCGGAACACTGTATTTTCCGTTTTTCACATCCTGAATATTGTAATTAGGGAAAACGATCACCTTATCAATACTGAACTGCTGGGTAGAAAGCTCCGGAGTATTATCCTTCAGTTTTACATTCATCTCAACTTTATGGTTCTTGCTCACCGTACTGTCTGCCTGCACGATAATATTGTCCGGATGAAAATAATAAAAGCCCCGTTCTTTTAATCCGTTATCAATCCGTTCTCTTTCAGACTTTATCACGTCAAGATCAAAAGGCTGTCCTTTTTTCAGGAAGGTTTTCCCGGTAAGACTCTGGATTTCCCGATTAACCAAAGTAGAATCCTGCTGGAACTTTACATCGCTGATGAGGTATCTTGCCCCCGGTCTTAGGGTATAGATGACTTTCGCCTTCTTGTTTTTGGCTACCGTATCATATGTAGCTTTTGCATTAAAATAACCTTTGTTCTCAGAATAGTTTTCGATAATATCTTTATTGAATTCACGGTCTACATCGCCAAGAAGCACAGGCTTTTCACCCATTTTATATTTCAGCCAGTAATTGAATCCCTTTTCTTTTTTAGGCTCTTTGGCAATATTATAGAAAAACAGCTTTGGCCTTAAACCTAAAAAACTTGAATTGGGTTTCGGAGTAAGATTAGCTTCCAGTCCGGCTTTCAGATCTTTCTTATCGCTTTTTGAAATGGTGTCATTTTCAATATTGATTTCTGCTCCGGTGTATAGCATCTGTCCTTCTTTCAGGTACCTGGTGTTGCAGGAAACCGCAGCGAAAACGATCCCTAATGTGAATGCGTGTTTAAAGGATATTTTATAATTTCTTTTCATTTACTTAAATTCTACGGCTTGGTTCTGTTTGTTTTTTCTTTCTTCTCTTTGCTTTTTATTTCTTGATCTCTGGAAGATATCCCGGAATTTATCATAATCCAGCGTAATGATAAATCCTAGTCCGGTTTCTACGATCTGTCCCTGAAGCGCGACCTGATATTCATTTTTACGATAGGCTCTCAGCATGTATCTTCCGTCTTTTGAAAGGCTGTAGTCTACCGTCACGTCTCCGGCAATGTTGGTCATATTTTCATTCTGGCGCGCTTCACCTTCCAGGCCGAAATTACTACCCACAGAAACCTTCAGCCTGTCGTTAAGAAGCTTTTTGCTAATGTCTACATTCAGGTCAGTTCTGGTGTTCTTGGCTCCTGTAGAATAGTCCTCAGAAGATTCAAGATCAAAATTCAGATCAACGCCTTTGATGAGGTCGGAAGCAAGATTGTTTAATTGTTGTGAAAGAATTTTACTCACACTCTGTCTCGCCATCATTTCTCCTGAAAGCCCGGCTCCGGATTCAAAAGGATTTTCACCAATGAATCTGTTGAGTAATAATAAAGCAAAAACCTGTTTGTTCATCTCAGACTCCTGCGTTCTCAGCTGTGATAGCTTCTGATCTACAATATCGGTAACATTAGAAGAAACGGCATTGTTTTTCTCATCTGTGGTAATATCAAAAGTGATGACAGGTTTCAGCAGTTCACCTTTCATTTTTAATAAAGTATTGAAAGGAATTCTCTGTTTAAATTGGTTAAGCGTTCCGGTACTTTCTCCACTGATCTGCTGTTCGACGAGATCGATCGGTGCGGCTTCCGTTTTGTAGACTGCCGTAATGTCGAGCATAGCAGTCGTCGGCTCGCCGGTCCAGGTAATGGTGCTTCCTTTCTGAATATCAAATTTTCTTTTCAAAACACTTACGGACATCTCATAGCTTCCGGATTCCACTTCGTAAACACCGACTAAAGTGGTTTTTCCGGAAGGATCGATTCCGCCGGTAAGCTCAGCTTCACCCTGAAGTTTTACAAAATCTCCGTTGGCTTTATCAATTAATAAAGATAATTTTGCTTCCTTGTTCAGTTCAATGTTGACATTCACATCCATTCCTTTAATCCTGGTTTGAGAATTTAAAGAATCTGCCTTAATGGTTTTATTCAAAGCCACCTGATCCTGATCGATAAATTCAACGATACCTTCTCTTTCCTGCAAGGTAGGAGAAGACTGAGGAAGAACAAATGTGAAATCGGTATCATCGGCAACGGAAAGACGTCCGTCTACTTTCGGCAGATCCAGGTTTCCTCTGATGTGCAATGCGGCATCGATAGAAAGAATTCCGTACATGATCGCATCATTTGACTTTTCGGAATTAACGACTTTAAAGTCTTTAGCATTCAGATCAAGATTAAAGGCGAAATCTCTGTACGTCTGTGTAAGAACCTGCCCGTCAATATTTAAAGAATTACCGTCTTTATCATTGATCTTAAAGTTGTTGAATTCAATTCCGCGGCTGGTAAAGTCAATTTCATCATTGAGTTTTCGGAAGTCACTTCCTGTTTTAGCAATTTCCAGTCCGACATTATTGAATTTTACTTTACCCAAAATATTCGGTTGTGAGGTGGTTCCGGTTATCTTCAGATTTCCTGACAGGTAGCCTTCGGTATTCGTTACGGCATTCATCGAAAAACCTTGTACAGACTTCATCTGAAGCTGAGTGATCGCCATGTTCAGATCAAATGTGCTTGATGAAGTATTGTAATCTCCGAGAATCTTTACATCATTATTATTTCCGGAAAGTGCAATGTCGGCATTTAAAATCTTCGGTGAAGTATTATTTACTTTTACGGCAAGGTTACCGATAGGATTTTCATAAACGATAAGATCTGTGATATTTAAATCTGAAGTGAAGGTCATATTTTTAGTCAGATCACGTAACTGAGCAGTTCCATTGATGGTTCCTCTTGCCAGTAAAGTGTCTTTTTTAATCAGTTCGGTAATGGTTTCGATCTTAAAATCTTTAAGAGAAACATTCAACGGAGCATTAGGCGACTGGGTTTCCGATTGTAAAAGGATTTCACTTCCTGAATTGGACAATCTGAAATTGTCTGCCACAATACCTTTGCTGCTGATCTGTATTTTGTTGCCTTCCGCAACGGTCCAGTTGGTGTAATTAAGTTTCAAACCATCCGGATTCAACGAAATTTCAGTGATGTCATTCAGCGATTTTGCATTTCCGGCAATCAGGAATTGGGTCTCATCTTTAGCATCTTTTGTTGTAATATTGTAATTAATGATGTTGTTGGCAACGTCCCCTCCGATATTCACTTTATTCAAAGCAAAGCTTGAACTCTTCAATGCAGCAACGTTCAGGTTATACTGTAACGCCTGATTTTCATTGGTAACTTTTAAGGTTGCATTTTCGATAGAATTCTCCCCATACAGAAGCTGAGGGATTTGTCCGTCGATTTCTATTTTCTGGGAATCAGCATTATAATTTCCGGTCAGATTAATGGTTTCAAAACTTTTCAGTTCCGGAACAAATTTTCTGATCAGATCATCATTTTTAATTTTTGCATTAAAGGTAAAAAACTGTCCGGCCTCTATTTTTTCATTTTTCGCCGGCTTCTGGAACTGATAATACTGATTAATCGTCTGGCTTAAAGCTCCGAATATTTGCGTAAGCCTGTATTTCCCCCCTTAATTCCACATCGACGATTTGCGAATTGAAAATAATATTGGTGGAATCAGCGGTTGACGATGCTTTCAGGTTAATTTCCTGAATAGGATAAATTTCCTTGGTATCCGAGAAGGCGAAATCTTTTAAATTTAAATAACCGTTCAGATGATCGGGATCAAGATTGGTAAAGTCGCCATCAATTTTTCCTGCTAGGATCATCGGATCTTTATAGAATCCAAGCTTATTGAGATCAAGCTTCAGTATATTTCCGTTAATCTTTACCGTAGGATTTTTTTCATTATAAACTCCTGATGCAGTCAGTTGCATATTGGCATTAGGATCTTTGGAATTTAAAATAATATTATATGCGCCACGTCTTATTTTTCCTGTAAGATTCATGTTCTGATAACGGTAGCCTTTGTAAACGGCTGAAGCAACATGTCCTCTCAGATCAGCATTGGCATTCTTGAAATCAAAGCTTTCCCCTTTGGCATAAATCTGGGCTGAGATAGCTCCGATATCTTTATTTTTTATGATTCTGCCAATCTGTAATCCCTGCAGATTGGCTTTTACATCATATAATTCGCGGTTTTTTCTACGCATATCGACCTTTGCAACCACAGCCGCATTTCCTGAAGTAGAGTAGAGGTTAAGATTGGCATCAATGACTTTTGTTGTTCCTTTTGCTGTTCCCTTAATACTGATGTTGGAGGGAAGAGAAATATTATTTGGAATTGTGTTTTTTTGGAACGAGATTATAAATCGTTCTGGCAGAAGACGACAATTCTGCAATTCTCAGATCATAGTACAGATTGTTGGGATTGGTTACATTTTTTATTCTTCCTGATGCTGCCACCCTCAGTTGGTCAAGACCTGACACTTTAAGATTGTTGACGAGAAGATCATTGACATTGCCTTTTACATTGGCATTGACATTTAAAACAGCATTCGGATATTTATTGAATGGTGCGGTATTGCGAAGATCGGGAGCAAGTGTTAAAATATCCGCAAAACCTACTTTTGAGTCTTTAATATTCGCTGAAATTTTTACGGCTCCTAAATTTGAACTCAACTGTTCGATGGAATTGTAATTCAATACTACTTCATCACGTAGAACCGTTCTTGGAGTTTCCAGATAAAGATCTTTGAGATAAGCTTCTTTTTCATTGTACACAAAATCGGTATTGAATTCGCGAATGTCAAGTCCTCTTGCCTCCTGGATTTCTGCGGAATTTACCGAACCGGCAAAAGTATTGTTCTGCATTTTGAAGTCTCTCACTTCAACATTCAGTTTTGAAAAGTTTAGGTGGTTGAAATCCATTCCCTGTCTTGTGGGAGCGATTGCGGTATTGTTGTAAGCCACTTTTACGTCATTGAGAACAAGTTTTCCCAGCAAAAGATTCAAAGCTTTCTGTTGATCGGTGGCTTTAGAAACTTCAGTTTTATTATCTGCTTTCGGATCAGCATTTTTTGTTGGAAGATAAAGATTAGCATTAATATTGGCACCGGAAAGGAAAACATTGTCAACGTTGTACGCATTGTTTTCCAGATCAAGTTTGTTGACCTTTGTGCTGAGTTCTTTAAACAAAACTTTCGCAAATGTTTTTGTATTATCGTCACCGTAATCGATATCGAAATTAGTCAGCTTTACTCCTCGCAGTCCTATCTGCATCGGCTTTTTATTGTTAAGAGAGTCTACTTTCTTTTCAACTTTTTTGGAGACTTCTTCTACTATGTCCTGTTTCAATTTAAGTTTCAGTCCGTCAAGATTGATATCATTAACAGCATAAGAGTTATTTTGCAGGTCAAAAGTTTTTACCCTCGTATCAAAAGATTTAAAGTAAAGTTTAATGTCATTTCTGGATTGCTGGTCGTTGAAGGTAACGCCAATATCTTTAAGATTGATTTTATCTAAAGAAATAATGAAAGGTTTTGAAGGGCTTTCCTCTTTGTCGGTCGTGGCAAAAGCATCAATAATATAATCGAAGTTGAATGTGCCGTCGGGTTTTCTTACCACATTGGCGCGGGCTCCTTCAAGGTCTACAGAAGTGATGTCTGCCGTAGAATTGATAAGCTTAAGCATATTTAAGCCTACATCAAGCTTTTTTACGGCAAGAAGGGTATCAATATTTTGTCCTTTTAAATAAAGATTTTCCATAACAAGGCTGTTAGGGAATCCTATGTAAACCCTTTCCAGGCTTACTTTTGTTTTGATTTTCTTTTCGAGATAAACAACCAGTTTGTCTTTAACAAAGTTCTGAACCGCCGGAAGTCTTAAGCTAAGAATAAGTAGCGTAATAAATACCAAAATAGATACAATGGTAATGATAAAACGCCTTAAGAGTTTTCTTTTGTTGATTTTCAGTTTCAAGAGTGATTGGGTTTAAAACAAATATAGCAATACTAATTGTACTGCTTATCTGTTGTGGTACCCTTTACGAATACAAAAATCCTGCCTTGACTGCCAATCTAATGGAATTTAGTTTAGTTGATTGTCAAGTGAATAGTTGATGCTGACAGTCAAAGCCTGGATTTGTGTTATTAAAAGCCCTCTTTTCTTCATTTTCTTTAATTGAAAAGGTTTTAGCAAAAATGAATATTCCAATGTTAGTTTAGTTCGTTAAAGAGGGCTTGGCATGGTTTAATTATATTTAAATTATTAGTTTAATTGTTTCCGTTTTCCCAGTGTACCTCTTCTCCCTGCGGAGCAGCGCCACCCTGAGCCGGAGTGATAGGAGCTGTTTCCTGGTTGATGTGATAAATATAGGCTGCAATTTTTTCGGCATCTCTTCCGGTGATGGTTCCTTCTTTAATCAGAGGACGCATTGTTGGATTGTTTGGAGATCCGTTTTCGAGCATCCAGAAGACATTTTTGAATAAGCTTTTTTTGTTTTACATTGATCCAATGACTATCGGTAAGATTTGGGCCGATTCCTCCTTTAGCTCCTTTTCCATGGCAGGTTGCACAATTGGTTTTAAAGAGTTCCTGACCTTCTGCAATGTTGTCGGCACTGTATTTTGCTGTTTCAAGATTGATCTGAGGAGCGGTTTTTTCATATTCTGCGATGGAAGCGAGCATGGTTTTGGTTTCGTGCGTCAGTTCAGCTTCAGGATGTGCGTAATCTGTGAAGGCGAATGCGGTAAGATACACGGCGCAGAAGATAAATCCGAACCAGAAAAGACCGATCCACCATTTTGGAAGAGAGTTGTCCAGCTCTGTGATTCCGTCAAATCCATGGTCAATAAGAATATCTTTTTCCTCTGTAGCAGACTGTTTTTTGAAAGCTGAATTCCAAAGCTTCTGATAATAAGGTATATTTTTTTCTTTTAGATATAAAGCTTTTTCTTCATCCGACAGTTTGGTGAAATTCTGATTTTCGATCAGGTCTCCAATGGAATTCATGATCAAAAGTAGGATAATTGCGATCAGCATCAATCCCCAGAAAAAAGGAGAAGAGAAATATCCTGAATCGTGTGCGAACATTTCGAACGCCATGATCGTCAAACCTATAGTGACAAGGATGTGTACTGAAATTGGGGTTCTTGTTTTCATTTTTAATTAATTTAAATTATTCTGCACTTGCGGTTTGAATCTGCGTGGTTTTAATATCTGTTCCCAGCCTTTGTAAATAGGCGATCATTGCTACGATTTCTCTGTTCTCAAGCGGAACAAAAGAAGATCCTTTTGCCATTCTGTCTTTTTCTACCTGTTGTTTCACGTCTGCTGCTTCAGAATATATTCTTTTAACAATACCTTTTGCCTGATTGTCGGCCCACTGATTCGCAGAATCAATCTCAGATTTTGTGTAAGGAACGTCGAAATAATTTTTCATCAGTTTCATCTTGTCAACCATCTGGCCTTTATCGAGTTTATTGGTAATCAGCCAAGGGAAACGTGGCATAATGGATCCCGCTGAAGTAATTCTTGGGTTGTACATGTGTTTGAAGTGCCATGAATCAGGGTTTCTTCCGCCTTCTCTGTGTAAATCCGGTCCGGTTCTTTTTGATCCCCAAAGGAACGGTCTGTCATAAACGAATTCTCCTGCTTTAGAATATTGCCCGTTTTTACCTTCAAATCTTACGATCTCATCACGGAAAGGTCTGATCATTTGAGAGTGACAGGCATTACATCCTTCTCTGATATATAAATCTCTTCCTTCCAGTTCCAGGGGAGAATAAGGCTTTACCGCTGTAATAGTTGGTACGCTTTGTTTCAGTGTTAGTGTAGGAATAATTTCTACAAGACCACCAATCGCAACCGTAATAAATGCTAATATCGCCATTACTCTTGGGGTTCTTTCTATCCAAAGGTGTAATCCTTCACCTTCTTTTCTTGCACTTCCGACGTTTGCTAAAGCAGGAGCTTCTGCAGGAACATTTTTCTGGAACGAGCCGGCTTTAATCGTTTTTATCACATTCACCACCATTAAAATGGCACCTGAAATATAGAACAGACCTCCTAAGAACCTCATTTTGTAGTAAGGAATAATTGCTGTTACGGTATCCAGCCAGTTTTTCCAAACCAACGTTCCGTCCGGATTGAACTGTTTCCACATTAATCCTTGCGTGAATCCTGAAATATACATTGGTACCGCATAGAAAATAATTCCTAATGTCCCCAACCAGAAATGCCAGTTAGCCAATTTTTTAGACCAGAGTGATGTTCTCCACATTACCGGAATCAGATAATATACGATACCGAATGCCATGAAACCGTTCCAGCCCAATGCTCCGATGTGTACGTGACCGATGACCCAGTCTGTGTAGTGTCCTATTTTATTTAAAGATTTTGTTGCTAATAGAGGACCTTCAAACGTTGCCATACCATAACAAGTAACGGCTACAACGAAGAATTTTAATATCGGATTTTCTCGTACTTTATCCCAGGCTCCTCTTAAGGTTAACAATCCGTTCAACATACCTCCCCAAGATGGCGCGATCAGCATGATAGAGAAACCTGTTCCTACTGCCTGTGCCCAAGCCGGTAAAGCGGTGTACTGAAGGTGGTGTGGACCTGCCCAAAGATAAACGAAGATTAATGACCAGAAGTGAATAATAGACAGTTTATAAGAGAAAACCGGTCTGTCAGCAGCTTTTGGTAAGAAGTAATACATCAAACCAAGAACCGGAGTTGTCAGTACGAATGCAACGGCATTGTGGCCATACCACCACTGTACCAGGGCATCTTTAGCTCCTGCATAGATGGAATATGATTTCCATGAAGTAAATGATAAAGGTACCTCAAGGTTGTTGAAAATATGAAGCATTGCTACTGCAAGCCAGGTTCCGATGTAGAACCAGATGGCTACATATAAATGTCTTACCCTTCTTTTGGCAATGGTTCCGAACATGTTGATCCCGAAGATTACCCAGGAAATGGTAATTAAAATATCGATCGGCCATTCGTGTTCAGCATATTCTTTAGAAGTATTGATTCCCATAAGGAAAGTGATAACTACAGAAACGATCATGATCTGCCATGTCCAGAAGTGCATCCACGATAAGGTATCGCTGTACATTCTGGTTTTCAGTAATCTTTGCATACTGTAGTAGGCACCACAGAAAAAGGAATTACATACAAAGGCAAAAATCACGGCACTTGTATGCAACATTCTGATTCTTCCGAAGCCTAAAGCTCCCTGAGTATTGATTAATCCCTGAATGTTTCCTGAAGTGAGACTTTTGATAGTTGTATCATCCGTTCCAAATAAAAATTCGGGAAGTTCGGGGTAAAAAAGCATCAGCGCAGCGGTAAGACCAAGTAAAAAACCAACCAGACCGAATGCAATTGTAGCATAGAGAAATGCTCTGACAATATTATTGTCATAATTAAATTTTTGCGTCTCCATAATTCCTAAAGTATTGTCCTGAAATGATATTTCTTTTTTTTAACTGAAGTTTTCATGTAAATTTTTAACTTAAACATCAATAAATTGAAATATCATGTAGCGTAATAATGTTTTGCCAAAGGTATTCACTAACTTTGTGTAAGGCTAATAGATATACTTCTAAAATATACTAAAAACTACTAAAACGAATAGTCATGAAAATATGTGGTCAAAATATAAGGAAAATAAGGAGGAGTAAGGATTTTACACAAGAATATATGGCTTACGAAATGGGGATATCACAGAAAGCATATTCTGATATTGAAAACTCTAAAGTAAAAATCAACTTGGAAATTCTTACAAAAATTTCTGATATTTTAGACATAAAACCTTCCGAAATCTGCAGTATTTCCGATAAATGCGGAACGAATGATTATGAAGAGAAATACCTTGAATTGTTGAATTATATGAAAAAGAAAGGAATCTTAATTCCAGATGAACTTAAATAAATTCTGATTTTTTTCTCAAGTAAAAAGAAGAAAGGATATTTTATAAAACAAAAACAGGAAAAATGATGAACATCTTTCCTGTTATGTAGACTCACAGGGATTCGAACCCCAGATGACTGAACCAAAATCAGTAGTGTTACCGCTACACCATGAGTCTTTCTCTATTTGAGTGGTGCAAATTTACAGCTTTTTTTCATTATTTGCAAGAACTTTTTGAAGTTTTTTTTTAAATTTACGGTGGATTTATTTCTGAACATTATGCTGCTAGACTTCAAAAATCTCAATATTAATCAATTATCCTTCGAAACGGAATTTGAAAATAAAATTAAAGCTTTTCTGAAAGAATGGTTTTCGGAAACACAAACTGTACAAGTACAGACTTCCGGTTCTACAGGTACTCCAAAAGTTTTTGATATTGAGAAAAAGAAAATGATCGCTTCTGCCGAGATGACCTGTAATTTCTTGGATTTAGTTGAAGGTGATTCTGCTTTGATATGTCTTCCCATTGAATACATTTCGGGAAAAATGATGGTTGTAAGGTCTATCGTTAGAAAAATGAAATTAATAGTTAACAATCCGACAACACAACCATTAATTGATATTGATTGTAAGGTTGATTTCTGTGCAATGACTCCGCTTCAGGTTGAAAATTCTTTAGATAAATTATATTTAATTAAAAATTTAATCATCGGTGGAGCTGCCGTTTCGGAAAATTTAAAGAAGAAAATTTTTCAGAGATCACATGAATTAAAAGGTTCTCAGAGAATTTTCGAAACTTATGGAATGTCTGAAACGTTATCTCATATTGCTTTAAAACAAATTTTTCCTGATCCGGAAGACTTTTTTTACAACATTTAAAAATGTAGAAATTTCCACGGATGAACGAGGCTGTCTGAAAATTTTTGCCCCACATTTGAATACAGAAGTTTTACAGACTAATGATTTAGTTGAAATTAAAAATGACAATCAGTTTAGATTTTTAGGAAGAATTGATAATGTGATCAATTCCGGAGGGGCCAAAATTTTTCCTGAACAACTGGAAGCTCTTGTTAAAAAAGAAATTCCATATGAAGTCGTGTTTTTGGGATTGGAAGATGAGACTTTGGGTCAGAAATTGATATTGGTTATTGAAGGACAGGAATCTCAGGAAATCATTGACAATATCGCGACATTACCCTTTGAAAAAAGTTTTCACAGACCAAAAGAAATCATTTTTAAAGAAAAAATTCCGCGAACTCCAAATGGAAAGATCAACAGGATCGAACTGAAGAATACACTGTGAAGAACTATTAATAATTAAGAAATGAAAGATTTTTCTAAAGAACTCAGTTTTAAAACTTCCCGTAGCAGTGGAGCAGGAGGACAAAATGTAAATAAAGTGGAAACTTCTGTAACGGTTCTTTGGAAAATCGAAGATTCTCAATTTTTTAATGACAGCCAGAAAGATTTGATTCAAACTAAATTAAAAAATAGAATCAATGCAGAAGGCTTTTTATTCCTCACGGTTTCTGAAAGCAGAACGCAATTGATGAATAAAACCAAAGCCATCGAAAAAATTCTCGAAATCGTGGATAAAGCTTTAATTATTCCTAAAAAGCGTGTGGCCACGAAGCCTTCCAGGGGGCAGAAACAGAAAAGACTGGATGCTAAAAAGAATTTATCTCAGAAAAAGGAAAACCGGAAATTCAGATACTGAATGGTATTTTTAGTCTTGCTGATTGAAGTAATCCCTGTTAAATTTTAATTGCTTTTATCTCCTTTCACAGATTCGTATTATTTTTGCGGCAAACTTTATACTCATGATTAAAAAACTAATAACACTCGGTTTATTTTCGATTACTGCAATGTCTTTTGCACAACAAAAATTCTCAATCATTCCATCAGTAGGATATGCATGGAGAACAGCCAAGACGGTTTCAGGGCTTTCCAGAGAAGAAGAAAACTATGTAAAAGGCCTGAAAAGCGGCATGAATTTCGATATTTCTGCGTACTATCAGGTGAATAATATTTTATCGGTCGGATTGAAATATTCCAATTACAGTGCTTCCAGCGATGGATACATTCTAGGGTATGTAAATAATATGCCTGTTTCAGTTCCGGTAACAACGAAAGACCAGATCAATTTTTACGGACCTGCCGTTATGATTTCCAATTTTAATGAAGAAACGAGACATAAGATGTTTGTTGATATGGGATTAGGAGTTATTTCTTATACCACCAAAATTGCCAATGTAAAAGGAACCGGATCTAATTTGGGGGCAGAACTTAATTTCGCCTACCAATACCAAATCACAAAAAATATTCTTATAGGTCCAAAACTTGGACTTACAGCAGGAACACTTAATAAAATGAAAATTGACGGAGTTACCTATGACTTCAATGACGACCAAAAAGAAGGTTTACACAGAGTTTCTTTAAGCGCAGCGGCTACATTCCGTTTTTAAGTTTTATCTTTGCAAAAAATAATTAAATGAGCAAACCGATTACTGAATTCATAGAAAAATATTATCTGCACTTCAATGCAGCTGCGTTGGTAGATGCTTCAAAAGGATATGTTGCACATCTTAAGGATGGCGGTAAAATGATGATTACCCTTGCAGGAGCGATGTCTACGGCAGAATTAGGGAAAATTCTTGCAGAAATGATCCGTCAGGACAAAGTAGATTTCATCTCATGCACCGGGGCCAATCTTGAAGAAGATCTTATGAATCTTGTAGCGCATTCTCACTATGAAAGAGTTCCTCATTACAGAGATCTTACGCCGCAGGAAGAATGGAGTTTGTTGGAAAGAGGATTAAACAGAGTAACAGACACCTGTATTCCCGAAGAAGAAGCTTTCAGAAGGCTGCAGAAGCATATCTATGAGATCTGGAAAGATGCAGATAACAAAGGAGAAAGATATTTCCCACACGAATATATGTATAAAATGATCCTTTCAGGAGTTCTTGAGCAGTATTATGAAATCCCAAGAGAAAATTCATGGATGATCGCTGCAGCAGAGAAAAACTTACCGATTGTTGTTCCAGGATGGGAAGACTCTACGATGGGAAATATTTTTGCCTCTTACTGTATCAAAGGGGATCTTAAGTTCTCTACCATGAAATCGGGGATAGAGTATATGGCATATCTTGCCGACTGGTACACTAAAAACTCATCAGGAAAAGGTGTTGGTTTCTTCCAGATTGGTGGTGGTATTGCGGGGGATTTCCCGATTTGCGTAGTGCCGATGCTGTATCAGGATATGGAAATGCATGATATTCCGTTCTGGTCGTATTTCTGCCAGATTTCGGATTCTACTACTTCTTACGGTTCATATTCCGGAGCTGTTCCGAATGAGAAAATTACATGGGGTAAACTTGATATCACAACACCGAAATTTATCGTTGAAAGTGATGCAACCATCTGTGCGCCATTGATGTTCTCATACATCTTAGAAAATTCATAAAGCGGCAAGACGAAAATCTAAGCTTGAAAATTATATAACGTTCCAATTGTTGGGACGTTTTTTGTTTTTCCACAGATTGTTTTCTTCTTATATATTTTTTTTAAGTTTGGCGTGTCCCTCGTCCAAAGCTTGGCAACCGCTCGGGTCGGGCTTCTCCGGGCTCCACTTCGTTCCGGTCTCAAGAGACTGCTCGCTTCGTTCGCACCCTACACATCCCTCATGCGTTTCAGTCAAGAGAATTTACCAGCACAAAATACCGGTATGCAAGAATTCCTTTTTGAATCTTTGTCAGCTTATTGGGATCTTTATCACTCAATTTGGGAAGAACGGCTTTGTTTATCTTGTTAAGCCAACGGAAAAATGATTTTTTCATAACAGATATTTTGATAGTTAATCTTCAAAAATTATGCAATAAGAAAATTCATGTTAAGATATTTAGTAGTTGTTTATTAATTGAAACATTGTGTTCTTTTCTAAGTAAAGCGCTTTTACAAGCTTAAAAAAGCGATTAGTAGTTGAAAATTCTCATGAACTTTACATTAAAAGCATTATAATTAAATAAAGGATAATTAAGAAGATATTAATTAACAGACATATTTCTTAATTTTGATTTTTATCAATCCACACGATATGAATGAAATTTTTAAACAGCAAGTCTGGGAAATCACGAAATTGGTTCCCAAAGGAAGAGTAACAAGCTATGGAGCAATTGCAAAAGCGGTTGGTTATCCCAACCATTCCCGGCATGTTGGCAAGGCGATGGGAGGCTGTCCACCGGATGTTCCCGCTCATCGGGTTATTTCAAGTTCCGGAACTTTGTCGGTTCCCGAATTTCAGAAAAGACTGGAAGCAGAGGGAATTGTTGTCGAAAATTTTAGAATCAAAGATTTTAAAAAACTTTTCTGGGATCCGATGTCAGAATTATGATCAGAAAATAAAATATTTCTTTTAATAGTTTCGGCGGAGCCAAAGGCTCCGCCGAAACTATTAAAAACACTCGGGTCGACTTTGTCGACCCGAGTGTTTTTAATTATCATTTATAAAAAGATTATTTTTCCAACTGCTTATAGCTCCTCTGGATAAAATCTGTCAGTTCTTTTCCTTTCAGTAAATTTTGAGAAAGTTTCGCCAGATCCAAAGCATGCTTAATTAAGTCCGCTTTTTCATTAGTATCTTCCGTTTTCAGGATCTGACCGGCAAATTCACTGTTGGAATTTACTACAAGATTATACATTTCCGGAAAACCTCCCATGCCGAACATTCCGCCACCGCCGGTTGCCTGCATGTCTTTCATTCTTCTCATAAATTCAGGTTGTGTAATCGTAAACGGAGCATCTGTACTGTCGAGATCTTCAAGCTGAACAGTGAATTTTTTATCATTGATTGATTCTTCAACATTTTTCTTCAACGATTCTTTTTCCGTTTCATTTAATTTGGAAATAACAGGCTCATCCTTTTTAATTAAATTATTAATGTGGTCTGCGTCTACTCTCGCAAAAGAAATTTTGTCTTTTGAAGTTTCCAGCTTCTGGATTACGTGAGGGATAATGGGTGAATCTAAAAGAAGAACTTCATATCCTTTATCTTTCGCGGCCTGTATGTAGGAATGCTGCTCATCTGCATTGGAGGCATAAAGAATGATAAGATTTCCGTCTTTATCGGTTTGATTAGGCTTTATTTTTTCCTCAAGCTCATTCCATAGGAAATATTTTCCGTCAGTTGTCGGATATAATGTAAACTTGTCTGATTTTTCAGCAAATTTTTCTTCCGTAATGATCCCGTATTCAATGACTACTTTGATATCGTTCCATTTTTTCTCATAATCTTCGCGGTTTTCGTTGATAAGCGAAGCCATCTTGTCGGCCACTTTTTTAGTGATGTACGAAGAGATTTTCTTCACCGCACCGTCAGCCTGAAGGTAAGAACGCGAAACATTCAGAGGAATATCCGGAGAATCAATAACTCCACGAAGCAACATTAAGAAATCCGGAACAATACCTTTTACTTCATCTGTTACGAAAACCTGATTCTGGTAAAGCTGGATTTTATCTTTTTCAATATTTAAATTGTTACTTAGCTTAGGGAAGAACAAAATCCCCGTTAAATTGAACGGATAATCAACATTTAAGTGAATATTGAATAAAGGCTCTTCAAACTGCATCGGATATAATTCATGATAAAATTTCATGTAATCTTCATTCGTCAGTTCACTTGGAGCAATCGTCCATGCCGGAGTGGGGTTGTTGATGATATTATCAATTTCCTCAGTTTCTGCAACGGCATCCTCAGGAGCGTCTTCCGGCAAAGGCAGTGTGTGAGTCTTCGTTCCAAATTTAATCGGAACAGGCATGAATTTGTTATATTTCAACAACAATTCTCGGATTTTGCTTTCTTCTAAAAACTCTGTAGAATCTTCAGCAATATGAAGGATAATTTCTGTTCCTCTCTCAGTTTTATCGGTTGTTTCTTCTAAAGTGAATTCAGGGCTGCCGTCACAGATCCATCGAACTGCAGGTTCTTCTTTATAGGATTTGGTTAAAATTTCAACCTTTTCTGCAACCATGAATGCGGAATAAAACCCAAGCCCGAAATGCCCGATAATTCCTGAATCTTTTGCCGTATCTTTATATTTTTCCAGAAACTCCTCAGCTCCTGAAAAAGCAACCTGATTGATGTATTTTTCAACTTCCTCACCAGTCATACCGATTCCCTGGTCAATAATATGGAGTTTTTTATTTTCTTTATCTACCTTAACTTCAATCTTCGGGGTTCCGTATTCTACTTTTGCTTCACCAATACTTGTTAAGTGCTTTAGCTTTAAAGTCGCATCCGTTGCGTTGGAAATTAATTCTCTTAAGAAGATTTCGTGGTCACTGTAAAGAAATTTTTTAATTAACGGAAAAATATTTTCCACCGATACATTAATATTTCCTTTAGTCATAATAATTTTTTGTTTTAATTTTCCTTTTATTTCTCAAAAAAAATACCGTTTGATATAAAGTGACATTTTGGCATTTTTTTGTATTGAAATTAGTAATTAGTTTTTTAATAAACAACCACCTGCTTAATCTGTAAAATCAGCGAGATAAAATAGACTGCTTTAGGTTTTATATTCAATGACAATAAAAAAAGACAGCCATTTCAGACTGCCTTTCAATATTTTTAAAATTAAAAAATTATTTCTTCTTTAATTCTTCTTTAATCTTATTTTCCAATTCTTCTGCAAGTTCAGGATTATCTTTCAATACATCTTTTACTGCGTCACGACCTTGGCCTAATTTTGTTTCTTCATAACTAAACCAAGATCCGCTTTTCTTCACAATGCCTTGTTCTACAGCCTGATCCAGGATTTCTCCTGTTTTAGAAACACCTTCACCATACATGATGTCGAATTCTGCCTGCTTGAAAGGTGGTGCTACTTTGTTTTTTACAATTTTCACTTTTACACGGCTACCAACGGCTTCATCACCATTTTTAATCGGTGCGCTTGCTTTTCTGATGTCAACTCTTACAGAAGCATAGAATTTTAAAGCATTACCACCGGTGGTTGTTTCAGGGTTTCCAAACATTACACCGATTTTTTCTCTCAGCTGGTTGATGAAAATTACCGTACATTTTGTTCTTGAAATGGTTGCTGTTAACTTTCTTAGAGCCTGAGACATCAATCTTGCATGAAGACCCATTTTAGAATCTCCCATTTCTCCTTCAATTTCAGCTTTTGGGGTAAGCGCGGCTACAGAGTCAATTACTACAATATCAATTGCTCCCGAACGGATCAGGTTATCAGCGATTTCTAATGCCT
The DNA here is from genome assembly GCF_039727685.1 of Chryseobacterium sp. POE27. Classification (NCBI taxonomy): domain Bacteria; kingdom Pseudomonadati; phylum Bacteroidota; class Flavobacteriia; order Flavobacteriales; family Weeksellaceae; genus Chryseobacterium; species Chryseobacterium sp. POE27. The sequence goes on along the minus strand of NZ_CP152475.1, from coordinate 2,139,061 downwards.
GCTCACCATTGTCCGGCTGTGAAATGATCAGGTTTTCAAGATCGATTCCCAATTTTCCGGCATAACCTCTGTCAAAAGCATGCTCTGCATCGATAAATGCAGCAATACCGCCTGCTTTCTGAGCTTCAGCAATAGCATGAAGTGTTAAAGTTGTTTTACCGGAAGATTCAGGACCGTAGATTTCAATGATTCTTCCTCTTGGGTAGCCACCCACTCCAAGAGCGATATCTAATCCCAAAGAACCGGAAGGAATCACTTCAATCGTATTATCCACAGAGCTGTCGCCCAATGTCATTACAGTGCCTTTTCCGTATGTTTTATCTAGTTTGTCAAGCACTAATGCGAGTGCTTTTTTCTTGTCGTCTATATTACTCATCTGTTGTTTAAATAATTTATCAAAAATACAAAAAATTACCGTGAAAAACTAATGTTGCCTACCATTAAAAAGCTGTTTTTATAGTTAAAGATTGATAAAATTTCAAGCTAATGAATTAAAACTTAAATGCTAAATGTTAATTTTTAAAACTGCTGTTGAAGTATTTAAATGAGAACATTATCAATTAGTTATCTAATGGAAATTCGAATTTGCCGTAATGTTTAAATAGTCTGTGAGAACTTTCATCTGATCTTTATTTCCTTTCTGTATTCTTCGTTTTCGGCTCACCAGTTTGTCATAGATTTTATTGATCATTCTTTTGATAACCGGAAAAGCTTTTCTGTTATTTACTTCAGGAATCTGCAGCCTTTTGCATACATCGTTATCCAGCAAAAACCAGGTGCAGCATATGTGCAGATATCGAAGATTTCTTCTTTGAAATTTATACTTTAAAATTGGATTTTCCAATGATTCGTTCAGTAAAGAATGTGCTAACAGTACCGAATCTTTATCCGCTGGTGGCTGAATGGAAGTCCACATATAAAAAAATTCTGTAGCCTGCTTTTTATTTTCAGGTAAAAGGTTTTCCGGAATTCCCAACAGATATCCTACATATTTCCAGAGATGAAAAAGGCCTTGCTCTTCCTGTACAGAAAAAGTATTGCCCAACTTATGAAGGCTGTGCAGAAAAACAAGACTGAATCCGATATAGGTTGCCATCATATCCCAGGAATTGATCGGTTCTCCCCAGTTTTCAGTATCCCAGTTTTTATAGTGTTTTTTGATTGAAAGTCTTGCGTAGGAATGAATTAATCTTGTTTTAATGGCAAATTCGTAACCTTTTTGATGAAGCTCTAATGCGTTATACCTTGTTGCGTTCACCCAGAAATCGAGTGTTTCCGAAAGTCTTTTTACAGCACCTTTTTTTAAAGCCTCCGTTATAATCAGAGGTTTATTGAGATACGCAAAATCATAACCTCCCATCAGGCAATAATCCCGAAGGGAAATCAGGGAATCCAGATTGGCTCTCATGCAAAGTTCGGCACCGCTTTTTAATAAGTCATAATCCAGCCAGTCAGGAATTTTTTGTGTTTGTAAAAACAGTTTTTTTGCACTTTCGGGAACTTCATCACTTTCAGAAACTCCGTTACGAATGTAGCCTTCAATTTCTCTTGATGCCTCGTGAAATTTTTGGTTAAATAAATATCCTTCACAACCTGATCTCCGGCTTCGTCAATATGATAAAAGTAAGGTGAGAATTTTTCAAAATCTTTAAAGCTCACTTCTGCGCCGGAAAATCTAATAAGCTGTTTTCCGTTACCTTTTGTCCAGAAGTCTTTGAAATGCGGAGAATCTTTAAAGCGTGGCTGTAAATTGAATCTGTTCATTAGTAATAAAAGTACAAGTTTTACGCCGAACATAGAAGATGAGATTTGTCAGGATAATAGATGAGTTTTATAAATATCCCCACTCAAATGTCTTTTTTATAAGTTCGGAACTATTCTTAGAATTCGATTTTCTTAAGATATTTTTTCGGTGTGTACGTACAGTTTCTTCTGAAATGTTCAGTGCATCAGCAATTTCCCCCGCTGAATATCCTTTCGCTATATAGCAGATAACTTCTATTTCTCTGTTGGTGAAAATTGCTCGTACGGATTGTTGCTTTCTCTTATTTTTCAGCCAGTGCATTTGATGAAAATCTTCTCGGCCATTGATTCCGGAAACTAGTACCGTAAATGAATTCTTGCAAGTTATATGCTCAATATTAGTGTGGATATTAATAGCTTGCAAAAGTCTTCCTTTCTCATCCTTATAAGTATGTAAAGCCTGATGATGAAAGAGTTCATACTTTCCCTCCGAAGTTCTCATGCGAAAGCAGTAGCTGGATTTTAATTCCTGCTGGTAATCAAATCCGTTAATTTCTTTCATTTTTTCAATCGACATTCTTTCGGCATCCATTACGAATTCCAGATCATCGGGATGGATGAGGTCTATAATTTCTTTAAGATGAGTGGGATATTTTTTAAGGCCATGAAGCTTAAGAATATTTTCATGGTGATTGAAGATAGTGCTGTCAGCGAAGTTGATGATATAATAATAAAATTTACCCGGAGAAAAAATTTCGCCTATCACTTTCTCAATTAATGGTGTAGGCAATATTCTGTTGTCATTCTGCAGAATTTCAGGATAGTCATTCCACACTTTTATAAGAGGATGCAACTTCTTAGCATTGGTAAGATGTTTTTTCTTCATGGTTAATGTTTTGTTAAAATTAATAAAAATTATGTTAAAAAATCACCCTTTTGTGGTATTTCATGTAAAAGTATAGTGGTGTAATTTTAATTAAAAATCAAACCAATACTTAAATAATTTTTACAATTGGGGAAATGATAAAATGTATTAACCATAAACTCATCATTATGAAAACAAAGATTTATTTTTTATTGCTATTTATTTTACCAGTTTTATTCTTTGGACAAGTAAAAAGTAATGAAGATTTAAAGTTGAAACAAACTCCTAAAACACATATTACACCAGAAGCTAAATTTACTGTTTCTAGCTCTATTAAGACAAATCTTAAAAAAGATTCTGCAAAAAAAGCGGGGAGTATATATTGACTCAACACAACACATTATTTATGATTTTAAAACGAGTGATTATTTAAAAGATATAAAGAAAATAAAAGTTCATACACCTGTTATATTTAAAATTAGAAATATCAATCCTTTTTTTTATAAAATAACGATAACTCCAAAAGATTCCATAATAGGTGAATCTAAATTTGATAAAGAACTTTTAAGTTTTATTACCCAGAAAGATTTACACAAAGAAGAGGAAAAACTTTTACAAGAACAAACTAATGCAAGTAATGCTGTAATATCTGGTGACGTAATTGTTAATAAAGATTTAAAAGGTAAACCTGAAGAGAAAAAGGAAAATGAAAAAGCCGTTTCTGCAATTGTCCAAAACGAAATACTAATTAAAGAAAATCAAAAATATTATGAGGATAAATTAAATATATTAAATAAGCTGAAGTATTCGGGAATAAATATTGTGTATGAAAACAATGTCGCAAAACCAAAACCAATTTTTGAAATTAAAAATGATACAATTTCTACTGAATTAAATAATTTAATTTCTAGATATAATGAAAAGGAGAGGATGATTGAGAATAATAATGTAACAATTAAAAAAAATGAGATTGTTATTAATGAAAAAGTTAAAGAATACCAAAGCTTATTAGGGGACTTCAATAAGAAATATGAGAAATTTATAGGAGACTGTCGTTATATTTTTGGATTATTGCGTACGGTAAAAAAAGTGGGCGCAATTGCAGAAATACCTGATCTTGATTCATTAAAATACGCTAAAGATTATAAACAAGAAATAAATAAAATTTCAGGAGATTTACTTACTGCAATTGCACAGATTGATGAATATAAGAAAAGCTATTCTGAATTAAGTGAATCTTATGTTAAACTATTAACAATGAATAATTTAGATGTTATAATGGAAAAAAGTGGTATAGATAAACTTTTGGCTTATCCTAATTTTCAGAAAAATAAGGCAGATCAATTAAGTGATTGGTTTATAAAACATTACGCTGATGAAGTTATAAAACAAGCATTTTTAGTAACTACTCAATTAGATAATACCGAAAATTATACAGTAAATTCATATCCTTTTCAGCCAGAAAATGATATGGTGGAATTTAAAGTTATTATTGAACCACGTGATAAAATTAAGTTTGAAAAGAATCATAAAACAAGTAAGTTTATATATAGGCAGGCAATTTATGGTGGAACTCGTGTAGATTTTAGTTTAGGTCTGGCGGCTGCATATTATGGTAAAATTTCTCGTTATGAAATAGGGCTTGATAATAAGCTTGCAGCATATGATAAAAAGTTTATTTCATCATCACTTGTTGGTTTGATTACAATGAGCTATAGAAGAACAGGTTATATTGCTTATGGGGGAAGTGCAGGAATGGGATTAGATGTAATTGGGGGTAAGTTACAAATATCAAATTTTTTCATAGGACCAACTATTTTATTGGGGAAAAAAGACAGAATGTTTTTTACACTTGGAGCATCATTAAAAAACGTTAGGGAATTGAAAGATGGATACCTTGGGCTTGAAGTACCTGCAACAGATGATTTAACCTCCTATTCTAGAGATAGATACAAAATTGGCATATTTGCTTCTCTAACATATAGCCTAACAAAAGATGCTAGAGCATTAATAAAAAATCTCCGATAGTTAAGTAAAAAACCTTCCCAACCGGGAAGGTTTTGTATTATTCATTACTTATTGTTTAATTACAAAGAAGCAGCATGCACCAACATATCCACCAACTTATTAGAATAACCCATTTCATTGTCATACCAAGAAACAAGTTTTACAAAGTTAGGAGAAAGCATGATACCAGCGTCTTTATCAAAGATTGAAGTTCTCTTATCTCCTACGAAATCCTGAGAAACTACCGCATCTTCAGTGTATCCTAAGATACCTTTCAATTCACCTTCAGAAGCAGCTTTTATTGCTGCACAGATCTCCTCGTAAGAAGTAGCTTTTTCTAATCTTACTGTTAAATCCACTACAGAAACATCAACAGTCGGTACTCTGAAAGACATCCCTGTTAATTTTCCATTTAATGAAGGAATTACTTTTCCTACCGCTTTAGCAGCACCTGTAGAAGAAGGAATAATATTGTTAAGAGCCGCTCTACCACCTCTCCAGTCTTTCATTGAAGGACCGTCAACGGTTTTCTGAGTTGCTGTTGTAGCGTGTACTGTAGTCATCAATCCTTCTACGATCCCGAAGTTATCGTGGATTACTTTAGCCAAAGGAGCCAAACAGTTTGTTGTACAAGAGGCATTTGATAAAATTTTGATATCGTCAGTAAGTTCATTGTGGTTTACACCCATTACGAACATTGGCGTATCGTCTTTAGAAGGAGCGGAAAGGATTACTTTTTTAGCTCCTGCATTGATATGTTTTGCAGCATTTTCTTTATCTAAGAATAAACCTGTAGATTCAACGATATAGTCAGCTCCGATTTCATTCCATTTAAGGTTATTCGGGTCTCTTTCTGCAGTTACTCTGATTCTTTTTCCGTTTACCACAAGATCATTTCCTTCTACAGAAACTTCACCCGGGAAAATACCGTGTACAGAATCATATTTTAACATGTAAGCCATGTATGTAGCATCGATAAGATCATTAATTCCTACAACTTCGATGTTGTCTCTTTCAGTCATTGCTCTGAAAACAAGACGTCCGATTCTACCAAACCCGTTGATACCTACTTTAATTGTTGACATAATAGTTTGTTTTAAATTATATTAAAAATATTAGATTGCTAAAATTTCTGAAATCAGAAGAAGGTCTTTATTGATTTCGTTGTGTTTTTTAATGGCTTCTTCAATTGGCGTATAAACCAGATCGTTAGAGCGCATTCCTGCCATTACATTGGTTTGTCCTTCCATTAAGCCTGTTACCGCTCCATAGCCAAGTCTGCTTGCCAAAACTCTGTCGGCACAGCTTGGAGATCCTCCTCTCTGAATGTGTCCCAAAATAGCCACACGGATATCATAATCAGGGAACTCCTTCTTTGTTTTTTCCGCTAACTCATAAATGTTCGCTAATTTTTCTCCTTCAGCCACAACAACAATACTTGATGCTTTTCCTGTCTTTTCAGCATTTCTGAAATTAGTGAAAAGCTCATCAATACTGTCTTTTCTTTCAGGAATGAGAATATCCAGAGCTCCTGCAGCTAATCCACTGTTCAAAGCAATGAAACCGGCATCACGACCCATTACCTCAACAAAGAAGACTCTGTTGTGTGAAGTTGCCGTATCACGGATTTTATCAATGGCTTCCATTGCGGTATTCAGGGCTGTATCATAGCCGATTGTATTATCAGTTCCGAAAATATCGTTATCAATAGTTCCCGGTACACCGATTACTCTGATACCGAATTCTTCATTAAAGATTTTAGCACCCGTGAATGTTCCGTCTCCGCCGATACACACCAATCCGTCAATGCCAAGCTTCAAACAATGGTCATAAGCCTTCTGACGTCCTTCTTTGGTTCTAAATTCCATGGATCTGGCAGATTTCAGAATGGTTCCGCCCTGGTTGATTATATTTTTTACGGAACGGGGACCCATTTTAAGAAAATCACCGTTGATGAGGCCGTTGTAGCCTTCTCTTACTCCGTAGCATTCGATATTATAATAATTTGCGGTTCTCACCACCGCTCTTAATGCTGCATTCATACCCGGAGAATCTCCTCCCGAGGTAAGAACTGCAATTTTTTTTACAGCACTCTCTTTCATCTAGTAAAAAGTTTCGAACACAAATTTACAAAAACAAGTTCAGATAATAATAGTATGTTTATAATAGTTTTGAATATAAGTTATTAAAAATGTCTAAAATTTGTTGGTTTGAAAAATTATCTCATGACTTATAATTCAAAATAGTTGATTTGTAAATTAAAAAACATTTACGAACTACCATTTTTCCGTCAAATACTTCCAGTATCTTCTCGGAACATGCTGAATATGCAGTTTAAGGTTCTTTCTTTCCACAATATTGGTTTTCGTGAAATATCGTTGCCATAGCGTTTGATATTGAGCTTCTTCATCATGGAATTTTTGTTGATATTTATTTAAATCCAATTTTTCATCCGGATAAAAAAAATCACAGGTTTCCAAATCGTAAAGAATGCCGTAATTTCTGCGTAAATCATAAATCATCCACTTCTGATCCTGATAGCGGTCTTTGAAATGTTTCCTGATAAGCGGAAGAACATTGAAATCGGGATCGATTTTGGAGAAGAAAACATCATCCTGCATTTTTTCAAAACGTACGAATGCTGTCATCCGATGTCTTTCACGGCTTACGGATTTACAGATTTTAGATATTTTTAATATATCATTGTCGGCATAATTTTGCAAAATATTTTCTTCCGAATGTTTTATAGATTGTTTTACGGCTGATAAAATAAGTTGCTCGGATTCCGTCTCTTCGGATAAATATACTTTCAGCAATTCATGAATTCCTGCCTTGCCTATATTTTTTTCAAGTTTGTTTAAAACCCTCTCTGCTTTATCATTCTGCGTGATGACTTCATGGATTTCAGCAAAAATATTTTCCTGGTGAAACCTTTCCCTGCTTATAATTTCTACGTTTTTGTAACGGTATTCGAAAACTTCAAATATCGCTGTGAAAAGTCCGTCAAAACTTCCGTCGTAGAGTAGGGTGGTCATTTTTAATTTAAAATATTTTCCAAAAAAATATAAAGTTGAAATTAAACTCGATAACAAATTAATTTTAATTCATGTTCATCAATCTCAAAACAGAATTTACCTACTTTTTCAATTATAGATTTAATTTGTTCTAAATCTTGGGCATGATCAGAATCTGCTATTTTTGGAAAGATTAAGTATTCAATTTCTTTATATTCAAGCCAATCATTAAAAGAATTATTGCCCTCAAATCCGGTTTGCCAATAATCAAACTCAAAAATACTATTCTCATTTAAATATAATTGTCCAATTCTATTGTTTTGGATTTTTTTTAAATTCAATTTTCTTGAATTCCTGAGCATTGTCTACAATGGTTTCAATCAATCTAAGCCATTTTGAATTTGACATAAATTTTTGTGAAAATCTTGAAACAGCTTTTTCGATGTTCCTTATTTTCTGTTCCTTATTTCTTAAAGCATTGTTTGTTCTCATGTTTAAAACAATGTCAACTGTTGCGAAAACTGATTATGAAACTTAGAAGAACTACCGCCAATTACAAGTTTACGTAAATTTTTATCTGTTAAATATTTCAGGAATGCATTTCCGGCATTGAAATCAATGAAATATTTTGCGCGATTTACAGCGGCCCCAAGCTTCTTCAAATGATCTATATTCAAAACCTGAAAGCGTCTTGCGCTTACAATTTTCTGTGCTGTTTTCACGCCAATTCCCGGAATTCTTAATATCATCTGATAATCCGCAGTCTGTAAATTAACAGGAAACTGGTCAAGATGTCTTAATGCCCAGCTCATTTTGGGATCGACTTCCAAATCCAGAAAAGGCATATTGGGATCCAGAATTTCTTCAGCTTTAAAGCCGTAAAATCTCATCAGCCAATCTGATTGATAAAGACGGTTTTCACGTAGCATCGGAACTTCAGTCGTTAATGATGGTAATCTTTTGTCTTCCAAAACCGGTACGTATCCCGAATAATAAACTCTTTTCAGGCTAAAATTTTTATAAAAATGATCCGCTACTTTAATGATTTGTAAATCGTTTTCGTTGGTAGCGCCCACGATCATCTGTGTCGACTGACCTGCCGGAGCAAACTTTGGTGTTTTCCTGAAGATTTTCTTTTCATCTTTGTACTGTGCGATTCCGTTTTGGATATATTTCATGGGATTCAGCATATCCTGACGGTTTTTCTCGGGTGCGAGCAATTTGAGTCCGCTTTCGGTAGGGATTTCAAGATTGATGGATAAACGATCCGCATATAGCGCCGCTTCCTGCATCAGCTCATCACTGGCACCAGGAATAGACTTTAGGTGAATGTATCCGTTGAAATTCTCTTCAAGACGAAGCTTTTTCGCAACACGGACCAATCGTTCCATGGTTGTATCTGCATTTTTGAAAATTCCGGAGCTTAAGAATAATCCTTCTATATAATTTCTTCGGTAAAAATTAATGGTTAAATCAACTACTTCTTCCACCGTGAAAGCGGCTCTTTTAATATCGTTTGAGCTTCTGGAAACGCAGTACGCGCAGTCGTAAATACAGTGATTGGTCAATAGAATTTTGAGCAGTGAAACACAGCGTCCGTCTTCAGTATAGGTATGGCAGATCCCACTTGCAGAACTGTCTCCCAAAGCACCTTTTTTGTTCTTTCTCGAACCTCCGCTGGATGAGCAGGAAACATCATATTTCGCTGCATCCGCAAGGATTTCAAGTTTTTCTTTCAGACGGTCAAAATTCATACTGTAATCTTATTTTTACCACAAAAGTTGCAAAAGATTTTAAATCTAATAATTTGGCTATTGAAAGTTAGCAAAAGAAAAATTAAAAATTTTTAATGAACTTAAGTGTACTTTTTATAATGTTTTATTAAACTTTTTATTTTCGAATGCGAAAAAGCTTTTGTGACTTTTGCGGTTTAAAATTTTATATTTTCTGTCAAATGTAGTTCCAAAATTGATAAATATCAACCTTTTTTCATTGATGTTATCAACAGTTTAAAGTGACAAAATTAGTATATTTACGCTCATTAAATTTATGTTATGAATCATAAACCCGTTGAAGGTTTTTCCAAATTGACGAAACAGGGAAAGATCGATTGGCTCGTAAACGAATATCTGGAAGATAACGAAGAACATCAAAATATATTAAAGCAATACTGGAATGAAAATGCTGATTTGCAGAAACTTCATGACGAGTTTTCCGAAAACACGATTTCCAATTTCTATATGCCCTACGGAATTGCTCCGAATTTCCTTATCGACGGAAAATTATTTGCCCTTCCAATGGCTGTTGAGGAAAGTTCTGTAGTGGCTGCGGCTTCAAAAGCTGCGAAATTCTGGTTGGATAAAGGTGGTTTTAAAACGACCATCATCAACAATGAAAAACTGGGACACACGCACTTTATTTTTAATGTTGAATCTCATAAATTACTGCATTTTTTCAATTTTAATGTAAAGAAAAAATTACTGGAAGCCACGGAAGATATTACCGCTAACATGAGAAAGCGTGGCGGAGGGATTTTAGATATTAAACTGGTCGATAAAACCACAGAAATGCCGAATTATTACCAGTTGAAGGCCAGTTTCGATACAGTAGATTCAATGGGCGCGAATTTCATCAATTCATGTCTGGAACAGTTTGGAAAAACTTTAAAACAGGAAGTTGCGATCAGCGAAGATTTTAATCAGGAAGAGAAAAATTCTCTACAGATTGTGATGAATATTTTATCTAATTTCACACCGGATTGTATCGTAAGAGCTGAGGTTTCATGCAAAATTGAAGATCTCAAAGACGACAGCGGAATTTCCAATGAAGAATTTGCCTGGAAATTCAAGCAGGCCGTTACCATTGCAGAAATCGAGCCTTTCCGTGCAACGACTCACAATAAAGGAATTATGAATGGGGTAGATGCTGTGGTAATTGCTACCGGAAACGATTTCAGGGCAACAGAAGCCTGCGCACACGCTTATGCAGCAAGAAATGGGAAATATTCTTCTTTAACGCACTGTACTACGGATAATGGAATTTTCAGATTTTGGATCGATCTTCCGATTTCGGTAGGAGTGGTGGGTGGTCTTACCAATCTTCATCCCCTGGTAAAATTCTCTTTGGCTCTTCTTGGAAAGCCTTCAGCTCAGGAATTAATGAGTATTTTGGCCGTGTCCGGACTGGCGCAGAATTTTGGAGCGCTTCGTTCTTTAATAACCACCGGAATCCAGAAAGGCCATATGAAAATGCATTTGCTGAATATTTTAAATCAAATGGGAGCGACGGAAGAGGAAAAACAATATTTCGTAACGTATTTTAAGGATAAAACGGTCAGTCATCATGAGGTGATCAATGAATTTAACAAATTGAGAGGACTATAATGTTTGGAATCATTGTGTCAGCTTTTATGATGGCTTTCGGGATTTTTCTGAAACTGACAAAAAATCCGGGTTTTGCCCAAAATAAAAAATTTGCATGGATTTTTATTGGGATAGGACTGGTATCATTAATATTCAAGATTTTAAATTATAAATGAAAACAATTACTTTAGTTTTTGGAGCCGTTTACGGAATGTTATCCGTGATTTTGGGTGCATTCGGCGCGCACGCTTTAAAGAAAATTTTGTCTGTAGAAAGACTGGAAAGTTTTGAAACAGGCGTGAGATATCAGATGTATGCCGCATTTTTTCTTTTAATTGCAGGATACATTTTAAAATTTGAAACTAAAACAGAAAACTGGATTTCCTGGCTGATGATTTTCGGGACGATGCTATTCTCTTTCAGTATTTACGGTTTGAGTATGCAGGATTATTTCGGGATGAATCTTAAATTTCTTGGACCCATCACTCCTGTTGGAGGATTACTGATGATTCTGAGCTGGACTTTGCTGATTTTCTATTTTGTGAGAATAAAAAGTTAATCGATATCTGTTAAACTAATTTTAAACTTAACCATAAAAGCACAAAGAATATTATAAAGCTAATATGAAAGTCACTAAAGTTCCCAAATGAATAAAATGTGAGATTTTTAAAAACTTATATGTTCTTTTTTCTATTCATTATTAACTTTAAAATATGATAGCTAAATTTTGTGGTTTGAATAAAAAAACTTTGTCGGCGGAATTATTCCGGGAATTATTGCGAGAAATAAATGGAAAACGCATTTTCCATAAATGAATGGTTTAAAGAAAATCAGAGATCTGTTTTATTTTAATCTGACAGATTAGACAAAAATGGAAAACTGTTTTAATCTAAACTGGTATTTTAAACCAAAATAGATTTACGGCAAGCTCTAAAATCGTATGATGCAGATAAAATACAGGAAGAATGAATTTTTAAGCCAATAAACTTGAACTTCCATGTCTTTTTATTAAATTTGTCAACCTTTAAATATTAAAATAAAATAATAAAAATAATATGAATCTTCACGAGTATCAATCAAAAGAGATTTTATCAAAGTATGGAGTAGCTATCCAACGTGGTTTCGTTGCAAACAACGTAGAAGAAGCTGTAGCAGCTGCTGAAAAACTGACTGCTGAAACCGGAGCTCAGGCTTGGGTTGTAAAAGCGCAGATCCACGCAGGGGGCCGTGGTAAAGGTGGTGGCGTAAAGTTCTCTCCAAACATGGATAAGCTTAAAGAAAACGCTCAGAACATCATCGGAATGCAGTTGGTAACACCACAGACTTCTGCTGAAGGCAAAAAAGTAAATTCTGTTTTGATTGCAGAAGATGTATATTATCCTGGAGAATCTGAAACAAAAGAGTTTTATGTTTCTATTCTTTTAGACAGAGCTGAAGGTAAAAATACAATCGTATATTCTACTGAAGGTGGGATGGATATTGAGCACGTTGCTGAGGTAACTCCTCACTTGATCCACAACGAATTGATCGATCCTGCTTTGGGTCTTCAGGGTTTCCAGGCTAGAAAAATAGCTTTCAATTTAGGTCTTGAGGGGAATGCTTTCAAAGAATTCACAAAATTCATCACTTCTCTATACAATGCTTATGTAGGAATTGATGCTTCTCTTTTTGAAATCAATCCTGTATTAAAGACTTCTGACAACAAAATTATCGCTGTTGATGCTAAAGTAACGTTGGATGGAAACTCATTGTTCCGTCACAAAGATCTTGAAGCGCTTAGAGATACAAGAGAAGAAGATCCTATCGATGTTGAAGCGGGTGAAGCAGGTCTTAACTTCGTGAAGTTAGATGGTAATGTTGCCTGTATGGTAAACGGAGCCGGTCTTGCAATGGCGACTATGGATATCATTAAATTGTCTGGTGGTAATCCTGCTAACTTCCTTGACGTAGGGGGTACTGCTGATGCTCAGAGAGTACAGACAGCTTTCGGAATTATCCTTAGAGATCCGAACGTAAAAGCTATCTTAATCAACATCTTCGGGGGTATCGTAAGATGTGACAGAGTTGCTCAAGGTGTTGTAGACGCTTACAAAGCAATGGGAAGCCTTCCTGTTCCGTTGATCGTAAGATTACAAGGAACGAATGCTGTTGAAGCAAAGCAGTTAATTGATGATTCAGGTCTTCCTGTACATTCTGCCATTACTCTTGAAGAAGCAGCTAACAAAGTAAAAGAAGTTTTAGCTTAATAATTAAGTTTTTACGATAAAATAAAACCGTTGTCTGTTTTCAGGGCAACGGTTTTTTTTGCGATTATACTTTATCTGTATTGAGATTTTCGCCTCCGGTAATACTGATGCTTGTTGGGGTAACGAGTTGTATGCCTTCCGAATCGAGCCGCTTTTTTATTTCAAGATAAGCAATGCTTTTCAACAGCATCATATCGGCGCCTACAACCATCGGGAACTTAACCTGAAGATTAAAAATGCCCTGCTTAAGATCTGTAATTATAACGGTCGCTGTTTCCGGCCGGTCAACATTATCCAATTTCTGTACAACTTCCAGAACTGCCTGTTGAGCTTTTGAAACATTCTGATCTACAGGAATTTCAAAATTTAAATATATTTTTCTTTGCGGAGATGCTGTAAAATTATAAAACGGCGCATTGAAAATAACCTGATTGGGGATATACACTTTCTTTCCGTCATCACCAATGAGTTTTGTGGTTAAGAAACCGATTTCAGATACAGTACCCGAATTATTCCCGATGGTGATGTAATCTCCTACCCTGAAGGCTTTATCAATACCGATCAGTAAGCCTGAAAAAATACTGGATACAAGATCTTTTAAGGCGACCCCTGCAATAACCCCTGCTACCCCTAGACTACCAATAAATTTCCATAAAAAGCCACTGAATCCCATAATTTCCAGAGCAATAAAAGTACCCATGATCATAATCAAAAATCTGAATACACCGACCATTGTTACTAAGGAACTTTCTTTCTTGCTTTTTGGAAAGAGCTTGTGAAAAATTTTAACTGAAATCTGACTTAAATATTTACTGGTAAAAAGGAAAAGGGTAAATACAATAATTCCGACAATTAGTTTTGGAGTAATTTCTGCGAATTTCAGATACCAATTTTCAAGTACGTTATAAACAATGTCGATATAGCGTAAGCCATTTTTCTCCATGAATGATTTTTTAAAATAATTTATTTTTTTTCAACAAAAATTTTGCCAGTCTCAAAAACTCTACTAAATTTGTAGACTAATAAGAGCAAAATATTATGTCAATAAAACTAGGAGATACAGCACCGGACTTTCAGGCGGAAACGTCTTTGGGAGATATTAATTTTTACGAATATTTAGGCGATTCATGGGGGATTTTGTTTTCGCATCCGGCAGATTATACGCCCGTGTGTACAACAGAATTGGGATATACCTCAAAACTGAAATCAGAATTTGATAAAAGAGCAACCAAGGTCATTGCCTTAAGTGTAGATGGATTAGAAGATCATCAAAACTGGATTAAAGATATTAATGAAACTCAGAATACTGAAGTACAGTTTCCTATCATTGCAGATAAAGACCGTAAAATTTCTGAGTTGTATGATTTTATTCACCCGAATGCATCCGCAACGGCTACCGTACGTTCTTTATTGATTATTGACCCGGAAAAGAAAATAAGGTTAATCATAACTTATCCCGCTTCAACAGGAAGAAACTTCAATGAAATTCTGAGAGTGCTTGATTCTCTTCAGCTGGTTGACAATTATAAAATAGCAACTCCGGTGAATTGGCAGGATGGTGATGATGTTATTGTTCCTCCTACGGTTTCTACGGAAGATGCAAGGAAGATTTTCCCTAAAGGTGTAACGGAAGTTAAGCCATACCTGCGATATACTCCACAACCGAATACATGATTTATTTGATTTTTTATAGTTTAGTTTTAATTTGTAAAGAAAATCGCCGCAGAAATTTCTGCGGCGATTTCGATTTTTACGTGTATATAATGTGTGTGAAGTGATTTTTATTGTGCAACGTCATTTGCTACCTGTTTAGCTTTTGAAGTTGGAATATAGATACTGAAACCTACGTTGAAAGTAATATTAGAATTAAGTCCTTCGCTACCGAAACCGGCTCTTCCTCTATATTTTACCAATCCTTCAAGACCAATATTCGGAGTGATGAAATAAGAGTATCCAGGACCAACGCCAAAGTCTAAACCTGTTGTAGAGTCTGCATTTTCAACAGATCTGCCACCAATTCCTACATTTCCTTCTAGGAACCAACGCCCGTGATTAAGCAAATTGTCAACACCTTTTTCACCAGGTGAAAGGAAATAACGTCCTAAAGCTCCAACTCCATAAGTAAATTCTGTTGGACTTCCATTAGTTACTTTGTTAAATCCTAAATCAACATACCCTCCTAATGCAACATTATCTTCAATGAAATATGCTCCTTTAGGCTGAATGCCAATATTGTATCCACCACCTGTGTTTAATCCAAAATTACTTGATATTAAACTACTACCTACCAGCCAGTTTCCTTTTTGGATTTGAGCATTCATGGTTGTAGCTAAACCTGCTACTGCTAGTATTCCTGATAAAATTAGCTTTTTCATAATTTATTATTTTAATATTTAATGCGTTATCATTTGTGCTATCAGAAAAACAATAAATGTGCCAACTAATCAATGTTTAGTGAATTCGCTTGTGGTAAGGCCCGTCAGTAAAGACTTAAGGTTTGGCTTTCAGTACTTAATGAAAATGATATTTCATTAAATCATCAGTAATAATACTGATATCACAACTCCAGCTATGGTAAATATCATTCCTCGTTTAAAAGCTTTTGTTTTAAGGTTAAACATCCAGAAACTCGAGATCACAAAAAAGAACAATGAAATACCGAAAAATGTGTTTAAAGGTGACAGAGTATCTTTTGATTGTGCCTTGTGAAGTTTTGTCATTTTGTCCAGCAGGAAAGGAAGTTCCTTTTTCGTGTATTTTGCCTGTCCTGTCGAAGAATCATATGTTCCCTGTTTGAATTTTAAAACCGTACCTTCTGTTTTTTCAATTTCCAGATTTTTTATTTTTAATTCTTTGCCTAGTGCTTTTTCATCAAGGTTTTTATTAATTACTTTATCATAATTTTTTTCTTTTTTAAGAAAACCGGTATCCCTGTAAACCAGCAAAACGCCGCTAACAGCATAAATCGCCATGATTCCCGCCAGAAAATATCCCAGATAGCGGTGGGTAATTCTCATAAAACTTCTTGTGTCCTTAATCTTATCCATATTTTAGTATTGTTTTTAAATTTCAAAAGTGGAAACTGCAAAAATGCAATTCCCACTTTAATTGAAGAAATTATTGTTAAACTTTTTTACAGCTTATAAGTCAATGTGAAATAATAGTTTCTCGGCGTAATCGGGTTTACCGAATAATTTTCGTGAACATTGTAGTTGACCACATCAAACAAATTTCCTACCTTTCCCTGAATCATGAATTTTTTCCATTCGTAGCCAACACTAATGTCTACATTTGTGAATCCATCAACATCGATCATTCTTGTAACCTGACTTTGATTTTTTGTATCATTCCAGCCAGCTTTTCTATCACCTGTATAGAATATGGTTGCACCAAGTCTAAGTCCTTTTGCAAAACTTGTAAATGTATAGAATGCTGATGCATTAGCCGTAACAGCGGGTGTTCTTACTAGTCTTTGGTTTTCTACATAACCAGAAACATCAGGAGTTTCAGTATAAACAGAATTATTATAAGAAACACCACCAATTAATGAAATGTTTGTAAGTGGGTTTCCTGTAATATCCAATTCTACACCACGGCTTCTTACTTTTCCTGCGAATTCTTTTAAGTTTGAATCGGAATTTTGAGTAATACCGTCAGCTTTAAATCTTGCAGTATTATAAGTATTATTATTAATAATTTGATAAGCAGTTAAGTTTACTGCAACTGCATTGTTGAAAAAGTTCTTTTTAACACCTACTTCAAATTGATCAACGGTAGAAGGTTTTAAAGCTTCAAAATTAACGGTTGTTCCTGTGTTTGGTACAAAAGAATTTGTATATGTTGCGAATACCGAAAGGTTATCGTTTGGATTATAAATCAAACCAACTTTTGGTGAAAATGCATGATCTTCAGTTTTTGCACTTGTAGCTGCAATAGGATTATTGGGTAAGAATACTTTATCGCTGGATTCTCCATTCGTTAAATATGAATAACGTACTCCAGCTAATAATTTTAATGACTTTGTTAATTCTGCTAAATCCTGAACATAAACTCCCATTCTTCTTGTCGGGATTCTCCTTCTGTAAGTTTTATCTGCAGTAGGCATTTGGGCGTAATTTGTCCATGTGGAAGGATCATTTAGAAGGAAATTTCCTAATGTAGTTGTGCTAAGCTTGAAAGTGTAAGAATCAGCTTGTCCGAAATCTCCGTCAGTTCCAATTAAGATTTTGTGATTTACATTTCCGATTTTAAATTCTCCATTCAAGTTCACTTGTAATGAAGTATAGTTTTGTTCGTTATAAGTTCTTCCTACAGGTCTTTTCCAACTTGCATTCATGTTTGGAGAAGTATAAGCCCACTGAACCCTCTCTGTAGAAAAATAATCTTTTGTATAATTTTGATAAGAAGCAACTGCATTTAACGCCCAATTGTTATTAAATTGATGGTTTAAAATAACATCAGTTGTTGCTTGTTGATTGGTCTGATATTGCCAGTCTGTCCCTAAGAATTGATTTCTTCCAATTTCTGTAGCTAACCTTGAAACTCCTGTTGTGTTATCCGTGACGCTTCCGATTCCGAAGTCCGGCGTGAAAGTATGATATAAATAATCTCCTTCTACGATTAGCTGAGTTTTTTCACTCAAATTAAAAACAAAAGAAGGATTAAAATAATTCTTTTTAGATTGTACTAAATCTCTGAAACTTTCAGCATATTCATAGGTTCCGTTTACTCTAAATGCAATATTTTTTGATAAAGGACCATAAATATCAACTGTTGGTTTATAAGAATTCCAGCTTCCTGCGCTGAAGCCTACAGCACCTCCAAATTGAAATTTTGGTTTTTTTGTAATTAAGTTTACGATTCCACCAGGACCCACGTTTCCGTATAACATTGCGTTTGCTCCTTTTAAAACTTCAACTCTTTCTAAACCTGTAACTTCTGGGAAAACCCCACTGTTTACTTTAGCTCCGTTTTTAAAGATATTGTCATTCCCGAAAGTAAAACCACGTCCTCCAAAACTATCTTGAGATCCTCCTCTTGCTGAAGTTAAATAAATACCGTTTACATTTCTGATAACATCGCTCAGCTGTTTTGCCTGCTGCTGCTCAATGATTTCATGAGTGACAATGGCAATCGGCTGAGGGGTTTCCATCATCGTAAGATTTGACTTAGTCGATAATGGTTTTGCCTTGTTGGGATTTCCCGTTTTATGAAGGTTAACGTCTTCAATCGTTTGGATTTTGACAGTGTCAGCTTCTATGTTTTTCATTTGCGCACCCAAGGAAATGGCTGTGAATAATAATCCTAAGGTTACTAGCTGTTTGTTCATGATAGCTTATGTTATTTAGAGTAGTTTTAAATAAGTGCAAATGTATATTATTATTTAGAATTAATAAAAATTAAAATGTGATATTTATCATGTGTAATTTTTTAAAATGTAACATTGATCCGGATTTGGTAAGCGTATTGCAGCTTTTATCAATAACTTTGTTAAAAAATAAGATTATGCAATTGGTAAAAACAGGACTTTGTGCATTCGGGATGAGCGGAAAAATATTTCATGCACCATTTTTAAAAGAACATCCGGGATTTTTTTTGTCTGCAATTGTTGAAAGGACTAAAGATGAATCTAAAGAAAAATATTCTGATGCGACCATTTATCGTTCTGTAGAAGAAATGTTGCAAAACGCAGATATTGAATTGGTTGTAGTGAATACTCCTGTTCAGACTCATTTCGAGTACACAAAAATGGCTCTTGAGGCCGGAAAAAATGTTATTGTAGAAAAACCTTTTACGGTAAACGTTTCCGAAGCACAAGAGCTGGTACAGCTGGCGGAAGAAAAAGGTTTATTTTTAAGTGTTTACCAAAACAGACGATTCGACCGGGATTACCTTCAGGTTCAGAAGATTATTAATGAAGGGCAATTAGGAAACATTAAGGAAGTTGAAATCCGTTTCGATAGATTCCGGACGGAAGCGAGCGGGAAAGCACATAAGGAAAACCCTGAAGCAACAGGTTCGGGATCGCTTCATGACTTAGGATCGCATCTTATAGATCAGACGACACAGTATTTTGGGCTTCCTGAAAAGTTATTTGCTGATGTATTTTCAATGAAAGGAAAGGAATTTTCCAATGATTATTTTGAGGTCATTTTATTTTATCAAAATGATTTGAGAGTAAGATTAAAATCTTCCGTATTTACAAAAGAAGCACATTATGCTTATGCTATTCATGGTGATAAAGGGAGTTTTTTGCAGGAAAGATCAGACGATCAGGAAAATGAATTGGTTTCCGGGGCAATTCCTGAATATGGCAAAGATTGGACATTACCTTTGCAGGAGCCTGATGGAATACTTAATTTTTTAAATGAAAATAAAGAAACCGAAAGAATTCTTACTTCCAGCGAACCCGGAAATTATATGAATTATTATCAACAGATTTATGAATTCATCGTTTTCGGATATGCATTACCTTCTCCCGCCGGAGAAATTGTAAGGAATATGAAAATTATTGATGCCGCAGTGGAAAGTTCCAGAGAGGGAACAGTAGTTTATTTGTGAGAGAGTCATGGGGTTTGAGAGTCTTAGAGTTTAAACGCAGGTATAAACCTTTACGCTAAAACTCTCAAATCCTCCAACTCAATTAGCCTTCACCTAAGATCTCCTGAAGTTCGAGCCATTTCATTTCGTGGTTTTCTAATTTTTCGGAGATATTTTCCAGATCTGCAGACAGTTTTGAGATTTTTTCATAATCACTTTCATTATTCAGCTGATCCAGAATTTTTGCTCTTTGTTCCTCCAATTCAGGTATTTCTTTTTCAATGGTTTCCAGTTCTCTCTGTTCTTTAAATGAAAGTCTTTTCTTTTTTGATGTATTTTGATTGTTGATCGCTGTCGGAGTACTTTCTTTTACAGGCTCCTGTTTTTGTGCCGCCGATTTCTCCATAGATTCTTCGCGGCTTTTTGCTTCTCTGTATTCCGAAAAGTTTCCGATAAAATCTTTAATTTTTCCATCACCTTCAAATGCCAGAATGTGATCCACAATCCGGTCCATAAAATATCTGTCGTGGGAAACGATAATGAGTGAACCCTGAAACTGTTGCAAAAAGTTTTCAAGAACCGTAAGAGTTGGGAGATCCAGGTCATTGGTAGGCTCATCAAAAATCAGGAAATTAGGATTTTGATATAAGATATACATCAGGTGCAATCTTCTTTTTTCGCCACCCGAAAGTTTGGAAATAGGAGAATATTGTGTCTGGTCATCAAATAAAAATAACCTTAAAAACTGTGATGCAGAAAGGCTTTTTCCATTGGCTAAAGGATAATATTCTGCGGCTTCCTTAATAAAATCAATGACCCTTTCATCTTCTTTATATTGTAATCCTTTTTGCGAAAAATATCCGAAATGAATGGTTTCTCCGGTTTCAATTTCGCCCTTGTCCGCCTTTTCAAATCCCTGGATAATATTTAATAACGTTGATTTTCCGGCACCGTTTTTTCCTACGATTCCCACTTTTTCACCACGTTGAAACTGGTAGCTGAAATCTTTCAGTAAAACTTTTTTTGCCGAAACTTTTATCAATATTTTTAAGTTCAAGAACTTTGTTGCCTAGCCTTTTCATTTCAAAATCAAGTTCCAGTCCTTGTTTTCTGGTGTCAGTTTTGGCTACTTTTTCAGTTTCAAAAAAAAGCGTCAATTCTGGATTTTGATTTGGTCGTTCTTGCCTTCGGCTGCCTGCGCATCCATTCCAGTTCTTTTCTGTAAAGGTTGTTTGCTTTATCTATCGTGGCATTCAGATTATCTTCGCGAATCATTTTATTCTCAAGATAGGTTGCATAAGAACCGTTGTGAACATAGAGATTTTTATCTTCCATTTCCCAGATAATATCGCAGACGCTGTCGAGGAAATACCGGTCGTGGGTTACAAGGAGAAGTGTAATTTTTGCCTTGTTTAAATAATTTTCAAGCCATTCCACCATTTCTACATCAAGGTGGTTGGTAGGCTCATCCATGATTAACAATGTATGACGGTGTTCTGCTCTTGTTTCCGTTAAAAGTTTCGCCAAAGCCACACGTTTGATCTGACCACCCGAAAGGGTTTTCATTTTAGCATCAAGGTCTGTGATTTTAAGCTGAGAAAGGATTTGTTTCATTTCGTTTTCCAGGTCCCATGCTTTATGGGCTTCCATTCCGGCTAAAGCTTTTTCAATGAATTCATTATCTGTGGAATACAGTGACTTGTGATAATCCTTCAACGCCATAATAGGCGCAGAATCCAGTGTCATCATAAATTCGTCTATAGTAAGTTCCGGATTAAAATCTATTTCCTGATCAAACAAAACCACCTGAATATCTTTATTAATAACAACCGTTCCGCTGTCTGCGATTTCTTTTCCCATCAAAATTTTTAACAGGGTAGATTTTCCGCTCCCGTTTTTGGCAACAATGGCAATTTTGTCACCCTCATTTACATGGAAGGAAATGTTTTCAAACAAAACTTTAATGCCGTAAGATTTTGTGAGATTTTCTGCAGAAACGTAATTCATTAGGATTTGATACTTGGTTTATACTTTAAATATGCCGCAAAAGTACAAAAAATGTAATCATAATTTTTTTAGTAATAATTTAATGTTTTCGTGGTATTAGTATTTTAGTTTTATGAATAAAACGTTATTGTTTTTAAATTATTAATCATTTAATAGTGTAATATTTGATTTTATGTGAAATAATTTATATTTTTTTTGTGATTTATATATTTGTTTTAGATTTTTTATTAAATTCACTTTCTTAAACTTAAAATTTATAACTATGATGCAAATTAACTTTTGGGCTATTATGGTAGCCGCACTTATTCCACTAATCATGGGCTTTATATGGTATCATCCAAAGCTTTTTGGGACAATCTGGATGCAGGAATCCGGGTTATCTGAAGACAAAATGAAAGGGCAGATGATCGGCGTCTTTGTTTTTTCGGTCATTTTATCTTTATTCATGGCTTTTTTTCTGCAGTTTGTTACCATTCATCAGTTTGGGGCACTGGGGATGATCGGGGGTGATGAAATGAATGCCAATGAATCGTATTATGCTTTTATGAAAGATTATGGTACAGCTTACCGGTCTTTTGGCCATGGAGCTTTGCATTCCTTCATGGCAAGTTTTCTGCTTGTTTTCCCGATTATCGCTATCAATGCTATGTTTGAAAGAAAATCCTGGAAGTACACGATGATCAATACCGGATACTGGGCCATCACTATTACGATTATGGGCGGAATCATCTGCGGATGGTATGCCGGTGATAGTTTCCGTTGGGTGACACAAAAATAATTTCACAAAATTAAAAGATAAGGCTACTTTTGCGTAGCCTTTTATATGTCATATTATTTAAAAATATACGAGACGGTTTCCGGTCTTCCGGAGAACTGGAATTCTGTCGTAGGGAATCACAATGTCATGCTTTCTGAAGAGTATTTTAATGTTCTTGAGGATTCGTCACCTTACAATATGAAATGTTTTTTCATGGGATTTTTTTTGGAAGATGAATTAATTGGCGGTGCATTATTTCAGTATCTGAATTTTAAGGATCACAGAATCTTTCGTAATAAAAAGGAGGGTTTTAAGATTAAAAATTTGATTGTGAAATGGTTTGTGAAGGACGTCATGATTCTGGGAAACAATATGCTGACCGGTCAGAACGGATTTTATTTTGATTTTTCAAAAATTACAGTGGAAGATGCTGCTGTCCTTTTAGAAAACGCTGCCAGAAAAATGCAGAATGAAATCAGAAAAACATCATTTGTTATCTTTAAAGATTATCAGTTGAGCTTTGCTCCGGGTTTTCAGCATAAAAGCTATCGAAAATATTTCACATTTTCTGTGCAGCCGAATATGATGATGAAACTTAGAGAAAACTGGAATAACTTTGAGGATTACACTAATGATTTAACAAAAAAATACAGAGCCAGGATACGATCTGCAAGAAATAAAATGGAAGGCATTGAAAAACGCGAGTTAAATTCTTCAGACATTCAGGCAAATCGCCAGGGTATATACGATCTTTACCGAAATGTTGCTGAAAATGCGCCATTTAATACTTTTTTTCTTTCAGAAAATCATTTTGAAAAGATGAAGGAAAATTTAAAGGATAAATTTAAAGTGTACGGTTATTTTTCAGGAGAAAAGCTCATTGGCTTTTACACAATCATTTTAAATAATAAAGATATTTTTCCTTATTTTCTGGGATATGATGAAGATTACCAGAAGGAAAAGCAACTTTATCTGAATATGCTTGTTGACATGGTAGAATTTGCGATTAATGAAAAGAAATCAAAAATAATTTTCGGAAGAACTGCGCTGGAAATAAAATCTACCGTTGGTGCTGAGCCTGTTGAAATTTTCGGTTTGCTCAGGCATAATAATTTTTTAATTAATTCTGTAATGAAAAATATTATACCGTCTATTACTCCCAAAACAAAATGGATTCAGAGGCGGCCTTTTAAATAATTATTTAAATCCGGAATAGGCGATCAATCCAAAGTCAGTCTCTTCAGCGACCATGAATTTCCGTTGTAGATATCAAGGTCTACTTTGGCATTGATACCATGAACGATACCGTTTTCTGTAAACTGCCAGAAATTCCAGTCAGTGTCGGGTGAAGGAGCGGGAACGTCGTTGTAATTGGCCAGCCAAAGCGGGTAATCATCAAATTCACCTTTCAGGAAATCTTTGTAGTAATGATAATAAGTGTAGATAATGGGTTTTTCACCATACGTTTCTTCTACAATTTTACACCAGATTTTCAGATCTTCAACCAGCTTTTTACTTGTTTTGCGTCTCGGAATTTTTTTCAATATCAAGAATGGGAGGAAGGTCTCCACTTTCCAGTTTTACATTTTCAAGAAAATTATTGGCCTGCATTACAGGATCTTCATCTGCTCTGTAGAAATGATAGGCACCGCGGATGAGCTTATGCTTTTTTGCTATTTCCCAAAAATCATCAAAGTGTTTGTCGGCATTTCGGTTTCCCATCGTTGCGCGCATGACTACAAATTCCAAGGGAATGGTTTTATTTCCGATGCTCAGACTGTCCCATTTGATATCTTCTTTATTCTGATAGTGTGAAATGTCAAAACCATATGTTTTATCCAGATTATCAGATATGATTTTCTGAATTCTTAAGGTTTCAATTTCTGTATTATGAAGCTTTTTGTGTACGAATTTGTTAAAGTACAACGCGTAATAATAGCTGACAGTTTGTTTTAAATAGAAGCCGGTTCCTATAAGCGCAATGAAAAGAATGGCCAAGACGATCTTGCGACGGAAAAAATAGTTCTTCCTTCGGTTTTGATGAATCTTTTTGGCGGTTTTTTTGCTGTACTTTTTGGGTGGCATAAAGTTTTGCAAAACTAACTTTTTTCGCTGCTAAATGCTAAAATAAAATCAGTAAATTTGTGTACTATGGAAACACGCGAAAAGATCATCATCATAGGAGGAGGTTTTGCGGGGCTGCAACTTGCGAAAACATTAAATAACAAAAACAAAAAGGTAATTGTTTTAGACAGGGTAAACCATCATATGTTTCAGCCTCTTTTTTATCAGGTAGCGTGTGGAAGGATCGAGCCTTCCAATATTTCTTTTCCATTCAGAAAAATCTTTCAGCGTTCCAGGAATACACAGTTCAGACTTACGGAAGTTAAAGAAATTGATACTGCCAATAATAAAGTCATTACTGATGAAGCGGAATTTAGCTATGATAAACTGGTTATCGCCACCGGCTGTAAAACCAATTTTTTCGGTAACAAAGATCTTGAAGGCAAAGCTTTCGGAATGAAAAATACACAGGAAGCGATCGGTATCAGAAATCATGTGCTGATGACCTTCGAAAAGCTGATTCTGGAAAAGAGCCGCAGTGACGATGGAAACTGGAATATCGTAATTGTCGGAAGCGGCCCCACAGGGGTAGAGCTGGCTGGTGCTTTTGCCGAAATGAAAAAAGAAATTCTCCCAAGGGATTATCCTTACATGAATTTTAATCATCTTCAGATCATATTGGTGAGCTCCACGGAAAAACCGCTCGCTGTGATGAGTCCCGAAGCGCAGGATAAATCTGAGGAATATCTTAAAGATCTTGGTGTAACATTTCTAAGCCAGGAATATGTCACAGACTACGATGGCGATAAGGTTTACATGAAAAGCGGAAAAACAATTCCTTCCAATAATGTAATATGGGCTGCAGGAGTTACCGGAAATGTTGTGGGTGGCTTTCCGCAGGAAAAATTAATCAGAAACAGATATATAACCGACAGGTACAATAAAATAAAAGGCTATGACAACATATTTGCCATAGGTGATATTGCCTATATGGAAACTCCAAAGTATCCGCAAGGGCATCCGCAGGTGGCGAACGTAGCGATTAATCAGGCGAAAAATTTAGGTAAAAACCTTTTAAAGAAAAATAGCGCCGACTGGGAAGAATTTGAATATATTGATAAAGGATCTCTGGCAACTATCGGAAAACACAGAGCTGTTGTTGATTTACCTTTTATTAAATTTCAGGGATTTCTGGCCTGGTATTTCTGGATGTTTTTACATTTAATGTTAATTTTGAGCGTCAGAAACAAGCTCGCCGTATTCTTCAACTGGATGTGGAGCTATTTCAATAAAGATTCTTCTTTGCGATTAATAATTTCGCCTAACAAAAAAAACGAAACTTTACAATGAGAATTGATATCATAAGCGTGCTTCCTGAGCTCATGGAAAGCCCCTTCAAAACTTCTATTTTAAAAAGAGCTGTGGATAAAGGGCTTGCGGAAGTACATTTCCACCATCTGAGAGACTGGGCGATAAACAAACACCGACAGATCGACGACGAGCCATACGGCGGTGGCGCTGGTATGGTAATGATGGTAGAACCCTTAGATAAATGTATTTCCGACTTAAAAGCACAGAGGGAATATGATGAAATTATTTATCTTACACCAGATGGAGTGACTTTAAACCAGAAAATAGCCAATACGCTTTCTATTAAAGAAAACCTTATTTTCTTATGTGGCCATTACAAAGGTATTGATCAGCGTGTACGGGATCTTCATATCACTAAGGAGATTTCAATAGGGGATTATGTACTTACGGGTGGCGAACTTGCTGCTTGTGTTCTTGCGGATTCCGTTATCCGTCTGCTTCCCGGCGTTTTGAATGATGAGCAAAGTGCACTGACAGATAGTTTTCAGGATGATCTTCTTTCGCCTCCTATTTACACAAGGCCGGAAATTTATAAAGGACTCGAAGTTCCAAAAGTTCTTCTGAGTGGAAATTTTGCCAAGATCGAAGAATGGCGACACGACGAAGCTGTAAGAATTACGAAAGAAAAACGACCGGATTTACTTTAAAAATCAAAAAATACAGAATTAATTATTATTTAAAGATTTTAAAATATCTGATTCTGGATAATAATTATTAAAATCGGCTTTATGGTTTAAAATATTAATATTTATTAATAATTATTAGTATTTTATTCTATAAAACGCTATTTTTATATATTAAATTATTGTAATTGTTTCGAAAGAGAATGTTTTGATGTGAAAATATTTAATTTTTTATCAATATTTAATTTAAAATTTTCCTGTAATTCTATTTATTTAAATATGAAATTAATATGAAAATTTTACGAAATAATTAATAATTTATTAAATAAAATAATAAATTTACATCCTGAAGATTAAAATGGAAGTTTTAAGAATTAGAAAAGCATGCTGATGGAGTTGCTGAGTTTTTATAATGTCGAAAATTTATTTTTGCCCGATCCTCAACCAAGACACAAACTGGATCCTACTCGTTCAGGACTAAGGAATTGGGATGAACGAAAATATAAAAACAAACTCTTTAAAATAGCCCATGTTTTTCAGCTGATGCAGGAAAAAAGCGGAATGCTTCCCTTTATTATTGGTCTTTCGGAGGTATCCGGCAGGAAGGTTCTGGAAGATCTGGTGCAGCTGTCGCCCTTCAATTCAGAATATGGTATTGTGCATTACAATTCCATGGACGAAAGGAAAGTAGATGTAGCCATGCTGTATGATAAAAAGAAAGTTGAGGTATTGGATTCAGAAGCCATTACATTCTTCTTTGAAATTGAAAATAAAAACACAGAATATTACGACACAACAAGAGATGTACTCTATTCAAAACTGAAGTATGAAAATGAAATTATTCATGTCTTTATCGCTCATCTTCCCTCTAAGCGCGAAAAAGATGTCAATAAACCCAAAAGAATTTTTATACTCAACGAAATCCAGAGACGGATTCTGGATCTAGTAAATGGTGGCGGAAATGTAATTTTGTGTGGTGATTTTAATGAAAACCCAGATGATGAAAATTTAGAAAAAATTCTCTATGACAATTCGCAAGAGAAGGTATTGGAAAACCCTTTTCAGCAATTGTTTTCTACAGGAAATTACTCTACTTTTCATTACAAATCAGGGCTGTTATTTGATCAGATCATATTATCGGAATCTTTCTTTAAAGAAGATAATATGCTTTCTTTTCGGAGTGCTGAAGTATTCAGGTCCGAAAAAATCAGCAGCCGTGATAAAAGATTTGAGGGAAGACCGTTCCGTACCTATTCCGGAACACGGTATCTTGGCGGTTACAGTGATCATTTTCCGGTTTTTGTAACGCTTGGTAAAGTATAAAACAAATGTGAAAACATAAATAAAGTAGAGAATGAAAAATTCAGACAACACAAGTTATCAATTGGATTCAATCGACAAGGAGATTATTTATATGCTGATGGATAACTCCAAAACGTCTTTGTCCCATATTTCCAAAGGAGTGGGGATCTCAACAACTGCAGTGCATCAGAGAATAAAAAAACTTGAGCAGGCAGGAGTTATTGAAAATTCAATTTCGTTTCTTAATCCTAAAAAAATAGGATATAAAGTCATTTCTTACATAGGAGTATTTCTCGACAAACCAAGTCATTATCCTGATATGGTAAAAGCGCTTAAAGAGATTAACGAAGTAGTTGAAGCACATTACACAACAGGCAATTATACCATTTTCCTGAAAGTACTCTGTAAAGATAATGATCACCTGATGCAGATTCTGAGCAAACTTCAGAAGCTGAAAGGGGTAACAAGAACAGAAACTTTCATATCTTTGGAACAAGGTATTTACAGACAACTGAAAGTATAAACAACATGAACATTGCCCAATATTTGGATTCAACGTATCTGAAAACTCCGGAGCAAGCCGGGATATCATACGAACAAACTTTACAGAAAGACAGAGACCTCGCGCAGGAAGCGATAGATAACGGAATTTTTGCCGTCATGATTCGTCCGGATTATGTTTCTGAAATCAAAAAGTATATTAATGAAAGGAATTCGGATGTTGTAGTCGGCACCGTAATCGGTTTCCATGAAGGTACATATTCCACAGAAGAAAAAATTGCTGAAGCGGAAAAAGCGATTGCTGACGGTGCTGATGAACTGGATTTTGTGATTAATTATAATGCTTATCTGCAGGGAGATTTAGATCTTGTAAAAGATGAGTTCATAAAATGTACCCAATTGTGCATAAAGCATCATAAAATTGCAAAATGGATTATTGAAATTGCAGCATTAAATGATAATCAGATTGCGGATCTCACAAAAAATATTTCAAATTGGGCAAAAGAAAGTTTCTCCGAAAACGACTGGTCTAAAATTTTTATAAAATCCTCAACCGGTTTTTTTGAAACTAAAGATGGAAAACCAAACGGCGCTACATTTGAAGGCATAAAAATTATGATTGACCATGCCGGAGGTCTTCCCGTGAAAGCAGCAGGTGGCGTGCGAACTCCCGAAGATGCCGAAAAGATGATTAGCCTGGGCGTAAAAAGAATTGGAACTTCTTCCGCGCTGGCTCTGATAAAGAATCAGTCATTAGAAGAAGGATATTAACAATACAAAAAACCGTCAGATTTAGTACTGATGGTTTTTGTTTTTTTAAGCTTGTTGTGAAGCTAAATATTCTGAGTAAAATTCTTTTGTTTCCTGTATCAATACATTCATTTCTTCCAAAGTGAAAACTTCTAAGAATTTTTTTCTAAAATCTTTAAAATGAGGAACACCACGGAAATAGTTGCTGTAGTGCTGCCTCATTTCAATCAGCCCTAATTTTTCACCCTTCCATTCTGCGCTCCACTCTGCATGCTGACGAACAGCTAATAATCTGTCTTCAATGGTTGGTGCCGGTAAATGCTCTCCGGTTGTAAAGAAATGCTTGATTTCATTGAAAATCCATGGATAGCCAATCGCTGCTCTTCCGATCATAATTCCGTCGCAGGCATACTTTTGTTTGTACTCAAGCGCTTTTTCCGGTGAATCGATGTCGCCGTTTCCGAAGATTGGAATTTCTATATTTGGATTTTGTTTAATTCTTGAAATATGCTCCCAGTCTGCCTCGCCTTTGTACATCTGCGCACGGGTTCTGGCATGAATGGTCAGTGCTTTAATACCTGTTTCCTGAAGACGTTCTGCGACTTCGTCAATATTAATGGAAGTGCTGTCCCAGCCCAAACGGGTTTTAACGGTTACCGGCAAACTGGTTGAACTTACAACAGCTTTCGTTAAACGAACCATTAAATCAATATCCTTTAAAACGCCAGCACCAGCGCCTTTGCATACTACTTTTTTCACGGGACATCCGAAATTAATGTCCACAAGATCAGGATTTACAGTCTCCACAATCCTGGCTGACATGGCCATTGCTTCTTCATCTCCACCAAAGATCTGAATTCCTACAGGTCTTTCGTAATCAAAAATGTCCAGTTTTTTTCTGCTCTTGATAGCGTCACGAATTAACCCTTCTGAAGAGATAAATTCAGAATACATCAAATCTGCACCATGCATTTTGCACAGCCTTCTGAAAGGCGGGTCACTTACATCCTCCATCGGTGCCAGTAAAAGCGGAAATTCCGGCAGTTCTATGTTGCCAATTTTTATCATGGCGCAAATTTACGAAATTCCGGCCACTTGAAAATTTGATAATATCTATGAGTTTAAATGATGATAAAGCATAAAAAAAGACGCATTTATCCTCAAACTCTCAAACCATCAAACTCAGAAACTCGCCTTCACTTGCATGCTTCCGATATGGATCGTTCTGTCTCCTGAGTTTCTGCCTTCATAGTTTAAGTTTAATTGAAGGAAAGAATTAATCGCCTGCTGAATAAATACACTCCAAA
Organism: Chryseobacterium sp. POE27; assembly: GCF_039727685.1. Lineage (NCBI taxonomy): Bacteria > Pseudomonadati > Bacteroidota > Flavobacteriia > Flavobacteriales > Weeksellaceae > Chryseobacterium > Chryseobacterium sp. POE27. The sequence goes on along the minus strand of NZ_CP152475.1, from coordinate 2,108,602 downwards.
CCTGGTTTTTCCCGGGTTTCAGACCGTCCAGCATCTGGTTCCCTACGATACTGAAATTATTTCCTGTAAAATTATTATTGATAAACGAAAAGTTTCCTCTGATAGAAGTTTTTCTGCGTTCCCACTGGATGGTTCCTGTAATATCAAAAGCTTTCAGGAGTTCTTCACCATCTACTCTGTCTTTTTGACGGAAGGCGGAAGAAAGCTCAGCCTGGATGGCATCTGTGAATTTATATGTTGCTTTTGGTTTTGTTTCAAAATTATTAAGACGGTAATCTCTTGTGGCGAATAATTGCGAAGAGTTTTGGATATCATGGACGGAATTTTCCCAGTCGATCCTGAATTCTTTATTAAACCAATATCCGATATTTAAAAAATGTGAAACCTGTTCCCGCTCTTCATTGCTGAAATTGGCATTGATGAGGTTGTCATTGGAAATAAACCGATAGTTTCCGTTCCAGCCGGATTTTTCGGTCGGGCTGAATTGTACTGATGCCAGAATATTCTGGTTTTTCAGAATCTGATCGTCATTCTTTTCAAAAGGATTAATGACTAAAACTTTATCTTTTTTATAAAACGAATTCTGAGAATTTAATGAAATATTAAAATTCCATCGCTTCAGAAATTTATTTTCAGAATTGAATACAATAGACGGATTTACAAATAAAGCCAGCTGAATTTTATTTTTATTGGAAGGAATATATCTTACAGAATTGGTGTAAATCCTGATATATTGTGCAAGATCAGAATACTCTGCGATTTCAAATTCATCAAGCTGTTGAATGCCGTCACCGTTGTAATCGGTCCATTTATAAATCCCCTGTCCGTCGGTTACCTTAATATATTGAAATTCCCGCTGTGCTTCCTGTCCGTTTCCAAGCTCATAAAAAGCCTGAAGACGCATTCCGTTTCTGAAAAGCTGCTGATTGTAAAGGATATTACCCACTACAAAGTCATTGTTTCTGGAAGCATCAACATCCTGATTCTGATAAAAGAACTTACGGTAATGAAGAAGAGCGTTCAGCGTAGTTTTTTCCGTTTTGATGATCTGGCTTTCCGCCATAAAACCTAAAATATTGTTCATGCTCTGAAGCCTGTTGTCACGCACAGAGTCATTGTCACGCATATACACTTTTGTCAGTAACTTTGTTCTTGTACTGTCCCCGATTTTTTTCTGGACAAAAATTTCTCTCCAGCTGAAACTCGTGACATCCATGAGTTGCGTGTCGTTGTATTTTTTCTCGTTATGCTCCATACTTCCGCCGATAGCCCAGCTTCCTTTTTTGCCGGTATATTCTGTTGAAGCACCACCTCTTATGAATTTTGTATCCTGAAGAAGAGCATTTGTATTAAGGTAAGAAAAATTTCCTTTGGTAAAGAATTTCCCGCTGATCCATCCGAAATCAAGATCATTTTTAATGCCTTTATAAGAATCCTGTTCGTCGAGATAATTGATTCTGTAATTTAAAGTTGATTTATTATTCCATTTATTTAAAAAACTGAAAATAAATCTGTTTTGAGTTCTTCCGCTGAACTCCTGGGCGAGGTTAAAATCTCTGGAGAATTCTACATCGTTGATCCTGTCTAAAATATGAAACTGCCTGTCGATGTACTGATATTCAAAGTTGGGCGTTCCTTTCCAGTTATTTTTGGTGAAGGTTTTATTCCCGAAAACCCTCCATGCATATCCGATATTCTGATCAGAATCTTTTGATGAAAAGAGGTTGACATCATAGTTGCTTAAAGAAATATCTGCACCGATTTTTCCGTCTTTTAGAAGATATTCGGAATTCAATGAATAAACCTGCGATTTTTCCGGTGAAGGAAGTTTTCTTACGGCCCGGTAGTCTCCCATATTTGGGCCCACATATTCAAAAACACGACCGTTATTCGTGGTCTGTGTAATTTTATAATCTCCGAGATTTGCCCCAAAATAGGTAAAGGAAACAGTGTACAAAGTTTGTGTGGCATCTGTGGAAAACTGATAATAATTCCCGCCCGGATCCTGCACCAGTCGATAAAGGATTTTATTGACATCATATTCTGCAACAACGCCGGAAGGTGCATACATGAGATTTGGGTTGTTTCCTGCATCTGCCAGAATTTGCTGATCTTCAGGTGAAAGATTTAAAGCAAGCGGAGCATTTTTATTATCATTTTCCATAAACCAATTGAGTCCGAGTTTCAGTTTTTCTCTTTTATGCTCAACTTTTCCGGTGAATAGGTATCTTGAATAATTCCTGTTGGTATAATTGTAGGAAATGGTAATAAAGTTCTGCTGGAAAATAGGCCTGAAACTGGTAAAGGTGACCTCGCCTGTATTGTAATTGATAATATAATCCTGGTTTTCCCCACGTTTCATCAAGATTCCGTCTATAAAAACCTGTTCTGATCCGGAAATCAGAGTGATAAACTGTTCACCGTTTTTTCCTGTCAGGCGGTAAGGTCCCTGATTTCCTTCAACTCCCTGAAAACGAATTCTGTGAAATTCGCTTCGTGCAACTCCCATCGATACATCAACAAATGTTTTGTTTTCTTTCCCAAATTCAGTCTGGAATTCAAGACCCATACTTCGTCTTTGATATTTAGCAAAATAATTCTTAGCCTCTACAAGATCCAGATGGCCGGCTCTTAATATAGATTTATCCTTGATATTAAGCTGCATGTAAATCTTATCAAATTCTTCCAGGGTCTGTGTGTAGCCGTCTGCCTGAATTGGCAGATTATGATCTGAAATGCTGGCAAGTATCGTGACATCTTTAGAAAGTCTGCCCGAAATCTGCAGATCCATGGAACTCTGTACAGATTGCCCCTGATTATTACCAAATGTAATTCCTCGGATAATGGAACCTTTAGAATTCAGTTCTCCTAAAAACCTTTTTTTATCATTTCTTGCCAGAACGGCTTCGTCAACAATAATTCTGTTGCTGGTTTTTACAAAATCCATGGTGTCTTTTGCAAAAATATCCTGCTCAAATCTTGCGGCTAATATACTGTCTTGCTTAATACTGTCGTTTCTGATGCTGTCGTTAGGTAGGTTCGGGTTTTTCCACGTGAATATCTGAGCATTTCCAGAGAATATGCCCATTAAAAATAACATGAATATCAGAATATAATTCCGCAAGCCTTTAAAAATAATTCGTAAAAATACTTAAAAATTGTTTATATGAAGAGATTTAGTAGTATTAACGAAAAATTAATCTTTTTATCATCAAATGTTGAAAAATCTAAGTAAATTTGTCGGGTAAATTATTAATTTTTAAACTTAAGTCATGAAGAGAATTTATTCTTTTGTGGCCGCTTTTGCATTAGCGGCTTCTTTTTCGGCGCAGGGATCCGAATCATTTTCAAATTTAACAGCATCAGCATCATCTTACAGCAGTGGCAGCTATACGGGCGACAATGGTGTTACATGGACTTTTTCAGGTGCAAGAAAAGTAACAAGCACTGATAATGTTAATGGGACGTCAGTCGGTTTCAACGATACCGGAGTAAGAACAATCAGTGCAAGTTCCGGAGCGAATGGAGTAGGGACAATCACCTATACGGTGAGATCGTATTTTACATCGGGAACTGGGGCCAACAGGACCATTCAGGTTTATGTGAACGGAAATATGATTGACACATATACTCTTGCAGCAATGAATACAAACTATACAAGAACCGCTACCGCTAATGTTTCCGGTGATGTCACTATCGAATTCAGATCAACGGGATCTAAACAAATTGTTTTGGATGACGTTTCATGGACACAGTCATCAGGAAGTCTTTCTGTTGGTACTTCACAGAAACAAAAGGAATCTTTTGTAAAAAACTCATTTTTCAATGATGAAATCAGTTTCGGTACTAGTGCTAAAAATATTATAATATACAATATGTCTGGGCAGGTAGTGAAAATTGCCGCTTCTGGAAAAGAATATGAATCGCTAGACGTTGCTGAATTACCGAAAGGAAATTATATTGTAACCGGTACAGTAAATAATAAGCCTGTTTCTCAGAAAATTTTAAAACATTAATGTGTTAATTTAAATTTAAAACAGGGCGCTTCACAATTTGTAAAGCGTCCTTTTCTATGAAATTTTCTACCATAATGAATAGTAAATAAGTAATTTCTATTCGTATCAGTGCATTACGGAATAAATTATATTTAACTATTATGGCGGATAAAATTGATTTTTTCTCAATTATTGTGGTATATAACTGTTGATTTGGCATTAATTTTGTATAATTTAGAATACCAAATAAATCACTTGATTATGAGAAAAGCATTTACTTTTATCGGGTTAATCTCGATGGTTGCATTGTCGCATGCACAGATTGTTATCAATGAAATCTACACAGGAGGTGGGATTTTAGGAGCAACTTTAACAAACGATTTTGTGGAACTGAAGAACATCGGAAACACAACGCAAACACTAACGGGAGCAACCATACAGTATGGCCCCGTCTCAGGAGCCTTCACTCAGTATCACACTTTACCTACCATCAGTTTACTTCCGGGACAGACGTACCTTATTCAGGAAGGTGGTGACGGTGGCGGAATTATCAATCTCCTCAATCCGAATCTTGTCGTGAATGTTGTTCTGAATTTTGACGGGTCAGGACCTGTAGTCGGAATAGGATTAGGACTGGCACTTACATCCGGAAAAGTTGCTCTTGCAAGCAATGCAACGCAGGTTACAGGTCCTACCGCTTCGAATGTTTTAGACTTTGTAGGGTACGGACTTGCTAATCAGTATGAAGGAGCAGGAGCGGCTCCATCTCCCTCTATCCTGAATTCTATTACAAGAGTTTCCGGGGACACAAACAATAATAATGTAGATTTCACTGTTACTTTGCCTTCGCCACAGGCTGGAACCTTAGCTGTAAGTGATATATCTAATAATTCTGTCCGTTCTAATTTCATTAAAAATACTTTCGTAAAATCTAACGAAATTGTTTTTGGGGCAGATGTAAAAGATGTAAAAGTTTACAATATGGTTGGACAAGTTGTGAAAACTGCTTCTGTAAAAGAAAATCAGCCGTTAAACGTTGATGAACTGCAAAAAGGAAACTATATTGTAACAGGTACAGTAAATAATCAACCGGTATCTCAGAAAATCCTGAAGGATTAATCTTGAAGAAGCCAAAAAATAATAATGCCTTGGATGATTTAATCCGAGGCATTTTTTTTATTTTTAATACCAGCCTCTTCTCGCGGCATTAATAATTGAGTTTAAATTAAGAATTAATGTGTATCTGATGCGTCTTCCATAGTCCTTAAATGAAGGTTCAAAACCTAATGAAGACTGAACAGGAAAATATATTTCAAGAAAATCAGGAATCACACGTACTTTTATACCGCTGTCCCAGATAAATTTAGTTGACTGATTTTTATTATCGTAAACGCCCGCGTCAGCATACACATGGAAAATTTTCCAGACACTTGTATCTATATTCACGGAAGTGATCCATTTATTGACACTTCCCGGAATAAAAGATTTAAAACCTCCGTCGGCCAAAATAAACTGCTGCGAAAGAATTCCTCCGGTTGCACTTTGACCCAAAAGATTATAGGAAAAAGAATAATCTGAAACCCTGGAAATTCCATAATTAAAAGTGTTATTCCTTGTATTGTTTTTTATGAAATATCCTGCAAAAAAGTCGTACGCTGAGCTTTTGTCTTGGCGCAAATTCCCATCGGTAAAAACCTTCTGCGGTTACTTTATGGAAATCTTCCATCCATTGGGTGCTTATTCCGAGGCTTTTTTCATGAATACTCTGGCTGTCGTTGTATCCATATCCCACACTCCAGAGATTATATTTGTCATAATCATTATTGGCAATCATGAGCGGACTGAGATCTCTCTCAAAATAATTATAAGAAATTCCGACGCTTCTGCCAACAGTACTTCTCGGATTCTTCCTGAAATTGATATTCGAATAGATTGATCCCTTTCGATAGGCAAGATCATAATCATAATGAAAATATGATCCGGAAACTCCAAAAGTCAGACTTCTGAAAATACTTTCTGCAGGCAGAAAAGAGTAGGCTACACCTCCCGATCCGGTAAGTTGTCCTGTTCCCGTACTGTATGTCGGGGTGAATGAGTATAAAAATTTCTGATCAAAAAAGGACTGGTTTTTAAAATTAAATCCAATCAAAAATTTATCATAAGTATTATTAAAACGGATTTTCGGACTGATATAAATTTCATTAAATTCAGGGTTCGGAATGTCTTTAATCAGTTTCAGCTTAATTTTTCGCATGTTGGAAAAAAATCCTTTAGCATAAAGAAAATTGTCCCTATAATTCGCTTCCGGGAAAATATACTCGTCGTTTAAGGTGATTTTATGAGTATTAAGATCAGGAATTGATACCGTTGTGTTTTTTTTATTTTCTTCCGTTTCCACCCAATATTCTTTTTTATCTCCTACTTCCGATTCTGTTTCAATTTTTACGGGAATATGGGCAGGCGTATTTTTTTGAATCCTTATATTGAGAGAATCTCCTTCTTTTTTTAAATCTTTTAAGCTTAAAATTGACTCTGTTTTTATGCTGTAAAAATTCTGATAGATAGGTTGTCCTTTTATCTTTTTCGGCTAATTCTTTTATAAAATCATTCGGATTGGTTTCCTTATCGGTATTTTTTGCGATGAAATTCTGAACCAAAATATCAAAGTTTTCATACCCCATTTTCTCTGCCGAATAATTAAATAAGGTTCCGGTTTCAAAACTACTGATGGCCATGTCATTAAAATTGCTCAGAACAGCATACTTTTCAGCAATCTTCTGATCCAGGTTTTGGGACATGATGTACTGGTAGGTAAGTCCGTATCGTTCAATGAGTTTTACATCGGAAGCATGAAATAGTTTTAACGGTTTTACTCCGAAAAGTTTTGTTTCAGGCAATGTGCCTAATAATTTGGTGTCGGAATAAAATTTCTTTAAATACTGAATTTCAAGGTAAGATTTCAATCCATTTTTAAACCAATGATAATTCTGTTTGTCGGTGATGATGCTTTCATCCAAAACTTTTTTTGGCTATGATTCCAAAATAATCGAGATCTGTTTTCTGTGCATCATTAAAGAGCTGAAACTTGAATTTCCAGACCGTGATATCATTATTTCCGAAAAAATCTTCTTTTGTCCGGAATTTATCCGAAATAAAAATTCTTTCTGGGATTGTACCGATTCTGTCCTTGATAAATTTTAAATGAAGTGGAAGAAAAAATTCCAGGTTCTGCCTCTCTTCAGGTTTGATATTGTACCCGAATTTGATTTCCGTGTGAATGTCACCGGTATTGATATTAATCGTTGGATAATCATTCTGCGAAATGATAAATTCAGGATCAGAATCAAGATATCCTTTAAAAGAATTCATCTGAAACTGCTGAAGATTACTTTCAATAAAAGAATTGACAGGAAGATCAAAATTCACTGTCCAGTATGTATTAAAACTTACCGATTCTTCAATGTCATGATAATCTCTTTTGGAAATATTGTCCGGATCAAAGCGATCCGGAACAATAAAGAAATATTTTAGTGCTACATTATTATCGGAAGTTCCGTACCCAGTAAATTTTTTATCAGGAAGCTGAACTTCGTATTGCAGCTTTAGTTTTATTTGCTCTCCCGGCTTTAGAATTTCTTTCAGCGGCAGGAAAAAATTTTCATCGGAAATATTGCTTACCGGAATTTCCTGATCAGAATTTTTAATCTGTAAGTTCAGTAGTTTCCCGAGTTCGTTCTTTTTTGCAAAATGAAGATCTGTATTTCGGTCCTCAAGTTTTCGGTACACCAGTGATGTTCCTCTTTTATTATAGGCAGATACCCAGTTGAGAAGCTTTACCGTATTAAGGTCATGCTTTGAATTGTTATAATAAACCATTTCCTGATTAACGCTAAGCTTCTTTTTATCGGGAGACAGCTTGGCTTCAATATAAATGCTGTCTTTTTGTGCAGAAATCTCTGCAACACCAAAAAACAAAGCAAGACCAATACAAATATTTCTCAATTAACTGTGATATGGTTTCAAATATAACTTATTTTGCAGAAAATCATTTGAATTTTAAATTAACTTTCGGTTAGTTTTTTTTCAGAGAACTCAAATAAGCATTCCAGCCTTCATTTTTATAAGTAACTGCAGCTTCGGCAGGGTTTTCAGATTTGTAGATTCCTCTTCCTACGATAATAAAATCGGTATGAAGTGTTTTAAATACATGTTCAGGAGTATTGTACTGTTGGCCTTTTCCGTCACCTGAGTCCGCAAGATTGACACCCGGAGTGAACAGTAGCATTTCTTCAGGAAGCGGATTTTGAGAAACTCCTCCAATTACGTTGGGATGAGATGCAGCTACTTTCAGGGCTTCTTCTCTGTAAGCACTCGTCGTTAAAGCGCCTTTTGAAGACATTCCAATAATGGCAACAACACCTACATTTTTAAAGCAGTCTAAAGATTCAAAACCACCAATAACCTGAGACGTTACAAAATCTGCCCAATCTGTAATTTTGAAAACTCCGCTTGTAAACTGAAGCTCCTGAGTATTGCCGATGTCTGCAAATTTTCTGTCTTCCATAAGCAGGAAATTGTGTTTTGCAGCCAAAGCTTTTAATGGAGTAATTGTTTTTTCGTATTCGAAATCAGAAATAATATCGATATGAGTCTTTAAAGCGATCACATGCGGACCAACTTTTTCAGCCAGATCCAGTAATTCCTGCGTTGTTGTAACGTCAGCAGAAGCAATTAAATTAGATTGTTTTGACAATGCTGTTTCCAAAAGCTTTTTAGATACTGAATGCTGTGCTGTGTTGAGTTTCTGCTCGTAAGATGCTCTCGTAATTTCTTCAAACTGAATGTGATTTCCCTGTAAAAAATCCTGAATTCTTTTCACCTCATCGTCAGACAATTCTCCATTTTCCTGAAGGATTGAGCAAACTTCCGAAATGTTGAAAAGGGTGTGAACTCTGTATCCTTTGCTTTCCAGAAGCTCTTTTCCGCTCTGTTCTCTGTCAAGAACTACGACAATATCTGCAACTTTAAGATCTTCCTGCTCAACTTCTGCGATCGTTTCGATTAAAGATTTTCCTGAAGTGATAACGTCTTCTACCAAAAGGCAATTTTGTCCTTTCTGGTAAATTCCTTCGATCAGTTTTTTTGTACCGTAGTTTTTGGCTTCTTTTCTTTTTATAATTAATGGAATATAGCTTTCAAGAGACATCGCCGTAGCCATCGGAAGTGCAGCGTAAGGAACTCCGCAAATCAGATCAAAATTATCCAAAGGAAGCATTTCCAATAAATAATTGGCTAAATTTTTTAAAATTTTCGGATCTGAAGCCAAAGGTCTTAAGTCGACATAAAAAGGACTTTCGATACCGCTTTTTAATGTAAATCTTCCAAATTTGATGATGCCCAGTTTATAGCACTCTAAAAAGAATTCTTTTTTTACTTTCCATTATTTTTTATTAGATGTTGCAAATTTAAGGAAATGATGTTGAAAGTCAATTGTCAATTTTACTTCGTAAGTCAATTGTGAATTTTTAAAATATATAACTTATTCATTTATTCACAAAAAAACATCCATTTCGGATGTTTTGATTATTTTACGATTTCGGCATCGATTATTTTCGTATTGCCGTTATTATATTTTCGCTCGGCTTCCCAAAGAAGAAACTTGTCGACTTCTTTGATAAGTTTAGGAATCGTAAGTGATAAAACTGCGAGATCGTCCAAAACTCCGATGACCGGAACTGCTACTTCAGGCAGAAGGTCAATGGGCGAAATAATGTATAAAATTCCTAAAAGCGGAAGGATGATATCAATAGACCTCATCGGATATTCTCCTTTTTTCCACATTTTTACCATTCTGAAAATATCAGGGATTTTTCTTACAAAACCTTTATGATTGATAGCCTCTTTTGCGAGATTTAATTTTGAATATTTCATTTTGTGCTTGCTTTAATAATTCTTCAATGGTACTGATTTCGCAAATTTTATACCAAGTGACTATTATCAAAAGTTAAATTATTTTATGATATTATCTATAAACTGATGTACAGATTCTGTATTCCAGTCTCTGGATGCATCTTCTTTGATGATGATTCTTCCGTCTTTATCAAGCAGGTAAGTAGTTGGGAACACTTTCGGAAGGATTTTCTCGGAAATCGGACTCTGTGCAATATAAACGGGAACGTTATAATTGTTCTCTTTTAAAAATTTTCTTACGGCGTCTTCCTGATCATTCATGGCGATCAGAACAAAATCCACGTGATCTTTTCTGGTGTCATACAGCTTCTGGATCGAAGGCCATTCTTTTCTGCACGGCGGACACCATGTTCCCCAAAAATTCAGAAATACAGCCTTGTCTTTGAACGCTTTAAGATTTGTACTAGGAACGTTAATTCCCTGAAGGTCGATGTCATAATCTTCATCACTGACATGAACCGCATTTTCAATTGTGGCAATAGGGAAGAAGGTATCCTGAAGCTTTTCTTTTACACCTGGTACGAAAGCAATTACGCCGATAATGACGATCAATACGAGATAAATGAGATTTTTTTTCATTTAATATATTTTAAAGTTACAGCAATTCCAGCATTTCCTGAACAGCATCTTTTCCTCTGTTTTTTGCATAATAAATCTGCAGATCATTATAAAACATATCTTTTGTGTACGTTTCCGGATCGGCTTTATATTTGGCTAACAATTCTTTTCCGTATTTCGGACGCGGTCCCCATGAATTTTTAACATTAAAATCCTTATCAAGAATAATCACTTTCGGAATGGATTCTGTTCCATTGGTCAGGAATTGATTAATTAAACTTTTATCACTGTCTCTGAGGAAAATTCTCACTTCATTTCTGTTCTCGAAAAATTTAACCAAAGCCGGAACGGTAGCACTTGCATCGCCACACCATACTTCAGAGATAATCAGGATTTTTCCGTCGAAGTTTTTTGCTTCAAGTTCCTTCAGCTGATTTTCATCCGGAACATATTTCTTTAGCGTTCTGTCGATTCTTTGTAAGCCAAGCTCGTAATATTGCTTATATTCTGCTTCCTGTTGATTGGCAGGATTTTCTAATCTTTGTTTTCCGATTTTTACGTACTCTTCGAAAGAGATACCTTGTTCCCAGTAATTTTTCATTACTAAAATATATATTTAAAAATGATTGATATTTCTTGTTTTGTTAATCAGAAACAGATCTGCAAGTACAAATGCCGCCAGGCTTTCCACCACAGGAACTGCCCTCGGAAGTACACAAGGATCGTGACGACCTTTTCCTTCAACAATAGCTTTATTTCCGTCTTTATCAACACTTTCCTGAGGTCTTAAAATCGTTGCCACAGGTTTGAAGGCTACCCGGAAATAAATATCCATTCCATTAGAAATTCCACCTTGAATTCCACCTGAAAGATTGGATTTTGTGGTAAAATCTTCATTAAAAAGATCATTGTGTTCTTTTCCGGTCATTTTAGCGCCGCAGAATCCACTTCCGTATTCAAAACCTTTTGCAGCATTGATATTGAGCATTGCTTTCCCCAATTCTGCCTGAAGTTTTGAAAAAACAGGTTCCCCAATTCCCACCGGTACATTTTTGATGACGCACGTAATCGTTCCGCCTATGGTATTTCCTTCTTTTTTGATCTCTTTGATTCTTTCAATCATTTTCTCTGCAGTTTCTGCATCAGGACATCGAACTTCATTGCTTTCCGTTTTCGAAAAGTCCAAGGCCTGATAAGGTTTTTCACAGAAAATCTCGCCTACGGAAGAAACATACGCATTAATTTCAATATCTGCTAAAAGCTGTTTGGCCAAAGCTCCGGCAACCACCCAGTTTATGGTTTCCCGGGCTGAAGATTTTCCGCCGCCGCGATAATCTCTTATTCCGTATTTTTGGTCATATGTAAAATCTGCGTGACTCGGGCGATATGAGTTTGCAATATGATCATAATCTTTCGATTTCTGATTTTCATTTTCGATCATAAAGCCAATCGGGGTTCCTGTTGTTTTTCCTTCAAAAATACCTGAAAGGAACTTTACGGTATCACTTTCTTTTCTTTGGGTGACGATGGCCGACTGACCGGGTTTTCTGCGATCAAGTTCATATTGTATTTTATCAAAATCAACCGTTAAACCTGCCGGGAAATTATTGATGATTCCACCATAAGCCAGACCGTGGCTTTCTCCAAATGTTGTAAGGCTGAGAAGATTACCTAAAGTATTTAACATGACACAAATTTACAGCTTTTTATCCAAATATAGAATGAAGGCTATCTGTTATGTTGATAGGTATTTCTTATAGAATTTATAATTTTCTCTGCGTCTGTTTTTTCTTTTAGATTTAATTTTTTCCAGACAAAACCTTTTCTCATGTTGTCTTTGTCTGCCATCTGCGGAAAAATGCCTGCTTTTGCATCATCGAAAATATAACTTTCGGAGATAGCCGGTAATTTAGTGTCAAAATTATAAGGATATTTTTTTGAGACATGAAATAACAGATTTCCTACTTTATAGGTATTAAATTCCTGATTTTTATAACTTGAAGGTTTGTAAAACTGTTCTTTTTTCACGTTTCCCATAAAGTTTCCAAGCCGGAAGCTGGGGACATACGTTTGAAGAATGGACGGCACAGTCAGAAATCCGACAATTATTATGCTGAATACCGAAAAGATTGAAATTGAACCTTTTTTAGTAAAGAAATTGATAAACAGGATAAGAAAGATAACAAAAAAAACATCAATGAAAAACCTGTATTGTGCTGAAAATAAAATAACCAAAATGCTTTTAGTTATTATTGAAAGACAAATTAAATTGATGATCTTATTTTTTTTAATGAAGCTAAAAATGATAAATGCAATTAGAGTGATTATAAGGGAAATATTAATGGGCGATTTTATTCCATCTAAAAAAATCCAGTTTTTAATATAATCATAAAAAGAAAACATTGAAATTTCCTGGTAAGAATACTGCATATCATAGGTTTTCTGGATGGCAAAGTGAGAGGATATCTCTAAAATTTCATTATTGGGTTTCCAGTCTGTACCTATATCACCTATAGAAAGCGGGAAAACAGGATAACCGAATGTCCAGATGTTTTTAATGAAAAATAATAAAAGGATCAAAAAACCGGGTAAAAGTATTTTTGGTGATGATTTAACGATTAAAAATGAATAAAGAAAACTTAGTATTGGCAGCCAGATCATCGTTGGTTTTATGGCAAATACAAAAATAGAAAATGCAAATACCTGAGCTGTTGATCTGTTTTCTTTTAAAATTTCTTTTAAAATGATTAAAGAAAATATGATCACAGGCAAATCAGGACTCGGAGACTGTGAAAATAATAACAGAACAGGAATAAAACATAACTGAATCCAACTTTTATTTTCTATAATATATAAGGTATAAATAATCAGTACTATTGAATTAATTCTTAAAAATGGGTCGGAAATATTAGAAAAACCTGCCTGAAATATATGCCATATCGACATTTGTCCCAATGTGAGATCAAGGTTGGAAATCCCTTTTACAATTCCGAATTCGGTAAGCCATTGTACGGTAGGTACGTAATATCCGAAATGATCTAAAATAAACGGATAAAAAGATCCGCAAAATAAAATGATAATTGAAATGAATGCGATTAATACCCAGTCTTTTTTTGGAGAAGCAAGTAAATTCTTTGTAAATTTTATGCTTAAAGAAATAGAATCCCCCCTACTACTATCGTTGCAATCTCAACATGTGAATTTAAAGGGACAAAAAATGCCAAAACTGTCCATAGTATGCTGATGATAAAAATCCCTGATAATGATTTACCCGAAATGCCACTTAAAAATTTACCTGAGATATATTCAGTAGCCTTTCCCCAGCCCATAAAAACCGGAATCAAAAAAATACTGGAAAGGAAAATTAAAAACATAAAAAAAGATTGCTTAAAAATAAGCAATCTTTCTAAGATATAGTAAAAATAATTAATTACGTGGCTGTACTCTTCCGCTTTTTCTATCCTGTGCTCTACCCAGCGTATATCCTGTAGCACCACCAATTACACCACCAATCGCGGCACCGGCACCCGGACTTTTTTTTGTTAACAATCGCTCCCAGTGCAGCTCCTCCTACAGCACCGATAATGGTACCTTTAGCAGCTTCGCTCATCCCTTTTTTCTGAGTAGTACCTTGTGAGGCAGTGCTTCCGTTATTGGCATAAGTTCCATTATTTGAACTTGAGCTAGGTCTGTCTCTGTACACGGTATGTGTTTCTCTAATTACCTGAGGTTTTGAATTCGCTACCGCTGTTTTAGCCTTTTGAACTTCGGCAATACTGTCAGCCTTTTTCTGAGCTTCGTAAGCCATTTTTTCTTTTTCAATGGCTAATTTTTGCTTTTCAATTTCGAGTTGTCTCATCTGGAATTCCATTTTTTGTTGTTCCAGTGATTTTTCGGCTATCTGATCATCTTTTTTTACAGGCGGTCAATAAAAATACTGACAACAATCCCGTCAACACTATACTTTTCATAATTCAAATTTTAATAGGTATCGAAGACTAGGCTTTGATTGTATGGTATTTTCAATTATGAAGCCAAAACTTATTTAAGTAATGTTAAAATTTTAGAAAATCTATTAAATAATGTGAAATATGTTTAATAATATAGGCTCATAACTGTAAATAACTGTTGATTTAATTGGTGAAGTTGATTATGTATTCCAGAATTGTATTAAAATGATTGTATGCTTTATCATATTATGATCTGGCTCATAACGGTTTCATTTTAATGTATATAAATTTGAAATTAATTATACACCAAAAATTATTTATATGAAAAAAAGTAATGCTATTAATGCTGGGAATAAGCCTTTTTGCCATAAGCTGCAAAAAGCAGGAAGTACAGAATGATAACTCAATAAGTGATTCAGCTTCTACAGGAACTTTGCCATCTGACAATACAACTTCCGGTTCATCTATGGACACCACCGCAAGTGTACGAGACAGTTTGATGAATCAGGAAAGGGGAACCTCGGGACAGGCTACAACACCTAATCAGACTAACGGATCTGACAGAAGTACAAAAACTTCGGCAGGAACAGGAACTGATTCGGCTAGATAAGAACACTTTTTTTAGACCCCATATACCCTTTTTAAACTCCTCAGTAACTCTGGGGAGTTTTTAAATTTACTATACTTTCATTTAGTTAAATTTAAAATTTTCCCTAAATGTGACTTTAATCATAAAGTTTCCGTGTTTTCATATTTAATTTTACTTAAGAATTAAATTGATTGATTCTATAAAATTTTTTTTCATCATTTGTGTTTTTGGTCTCCTTTATAAGGGGACCTTTTTTTTTGATCTTTGTAAATGATTCTCGAATAACTATATATTCTTACTCGTCAATACTAAAAAATTAAATTAAGCGTTTGCTTAAAAACAAGATTATTTCTTCGTTTTGATAAATTCCTTTTTGATATCTGATAGAATTTTTACAAAAAACATTTTGTTTTATGCTATATATTATCAAAAAACGAATTAGATTTGCAATGATTAATATTAAATGATAACTTATGAAGAAAATTTCTACTTTCTTAGTACTTCTTCTGTGTTTGTTGAATCTAGGCGCCATACCGGATGCCTACGGACAAGCACCTGCAACATTACCCTATTCGCAAGACTTTAATACCGCAAATGATTTCACGCTTCTAAACGGAACTCAGACAAATAAATGGTTTTATGGTTCTGCTACAGGGAATCCTGGCAACTCTATTTACATCTCAAACAATGGTGCCGCCAATGCTTATAACACGGGTGTCACGAGTGTTGTGCAAGCCTACAGAGATTTTACGATTCCTGCAGGATCTACTATTGCCAACTTTTCTTTTGACTGGAAAAATGTAGGGGAATCTGGCTGGGATTATCTACGGGTATGGTTAGTTCCTGCAACTTATACACCAACCCCGGGAACTCAGATTACCACAGGTACAGGAAGATTCCAGTTAGGACAGTTTGAACTGCAGTCTTCATGGCAAACATACAGTACGCCAAATCTTAACATTAGTGCGTATGCGGGAGCAACAATGAGACTTGTTTTTGAGTGGAGGAATGACGACTCATTCGGATCACAACCTCCTGTTGCCGTGGACAACATTAATATCAGTATACCTACCTGTATTATGCCATCAGGTCTGGGTGTATCCGCAGTAGCGCCAAATACGGCCACTTTAAACTGGACTGCGCCGAGTCCTGTTCCGGGAGTGGGATATGAATATTATCTTAGTACAACCAACACGCCTCCAACTTCTGCTACTATAGGAACTCCTAATACCGGAACAACAGCAAATCCGGGTGGTTTAGCGACAGCTACTACTTATTTCTGGTGGGTACGTTCTGTATGTAGTGCTACAGATAAAAGTGTATGGGTGGCCGGACCTAGTTTCTCAACAACTCAGATACCTACAACAATACCTTACACACAGAATTTTTCAACAGGAAATGATCTTCAGCTTTCTAATGGGACTCAGACCAATAAATGGGTTTATGGTTCAGCAACAGGAAATCCTGCCAATTCATTGTATATTTCAAATACCAATGGTACAACCAATGCTTATGATACAAGCTCGTCTAGTGTAGTTCATGCATTCAGGGATATTATCGTGCCGGCAGGAACAACCGATGCTACATTAATGTTTGACTGGAAAGGAGATGGAGAAAATAACTGGGACTATTTAAGAGTATGGCTCGTACCTGTGAATTATATGCCGACTCTCGGAAACCAGATTACTGCCGGTGGTGGAAGAATCCAGATTGGAGGTAATTATGGGCTGCAAACGACATGGCAAAACTATTTCAATCCGGCACTCAATCTAAGTTCTTTTGCAGGAAGTGTTATGCGTCTTGTTTTTGAATGGAGAAATGATGGCGGCGGCGGTACACAACCTCCGATTGCGATTGATAATATTAATTTAAGTATCCCTACATGTAAGGTTCCTCAAAATATTCAGGTAACAAGTGTAGGATCTAATACAGCATCAATAAGCTGGACAGCGCCTTCACCTGCACCGGTTGGGGGATACCAGATATACTTGACGACGACTAACGTTCCTCCTACATCATCAAGTACGCCAACTTCAACTTCAACCGGAACTTCAACAACATTGTCACCTCTGGTACCAAACACCACCTATTATTTCTGGGTACGTTCGGTATGCGCAGGATCAGACAGAAGCTTTTGGGTTGCGGGACCTAGCTTCACTACAACGCAGATCCCGGCAAACCTTCCTTATGTTCAGCAATTTACTACAGGAAGTGATTTAGGATATACCAACGGTACACAGGCTAACAAATGGACTTATGGAAATGCAACAGGAAATCCTGCCAATTCATTGTATATTTCCAATACCAACGGTACAACAAATGCTTACAACACAAGTTCATCTAGCGTAGTTCATGCATACAGAGATATTGCCATTCCTGCGGCAACGACTACCGCTACTTTCTCTTTTGACTGGAAAGCTGCTGGTGAATCCAACTGGGACTATTTGAGAGTTTGGCTGGTACCGGCTACATTTATGCCAACTTCGGGAACGCAAATTACTGCCGGAACAGGAAGAATTCAGATCGGAAACAACTATAACCAACAAACTACATGGCAAACATTCCTTAACCCGGCATTAAACATTTCAAGTTTTGCAGGTTCTACAATGCGTCTTGTATTTGAATGGAGAAATGATGGCGGCGGCGGTACACAGCCTCCGGTTGCCATAGATAATATTAGCTTGCGTGTATGCAGTAAGGCAACTCCGGTTGTAACAGTGGGTACACCAACGCACAACTCAGTCGTACTGACATGGCCTCAGGACAATGGTGGAGCAAGCTATATCGTTAATTACAGACCGGTAGGATCCGGCGCACCTTGGCAGACAGTCAGCGTGGCGGCAGCACCTTATCCAACACCAACGAATACGACCACTTTAACAAACCTTTTACCTGCTACATTATACGAAGTACAGATTGTTGCAGTTTGTAACGGAAGCCAGGGAACACCTTCCAACAATACATTCACTACGAGATGTGATCCTACGCCTCCAGATGTAACGATCAGTAACATCACAACGAATTCAGCTTTGATTACATGGTCGCCGTTAGCGGTAAGCTCGCATTACTTCTTAAGATATAGAATTGTGGGTAGTGGTGCCGGCGGATGGAGTACAAATATTCCTTTACCATTAGCACCTGCCAACACATATAATCTTGGAGGTCTGAATGTTTATACAACTTATGAAGTTCAGATTGCCAATATGTGCGATAATGAAAGCACATTAAACCCTTGGTCAAATCCTAAAGTATTTACTACGGAAAGAACTTGTGATATTGCTCCTCCGGGATTAACAATTACTAATCTTACGACAACTTCAGCTCAGGTAACTTGGCAGCCTTTCCCTGGTGCAACCTATGTTTTGAGATATAGAAAAATTGGTATCCCGAGCTGGACTACGGTTACTTCAAATACGAATACGGTTACATTGTCAGGACTTCTGGAGCTTACACAATACGAAATGCAGGTAGCAAACGTTTGTAGCGGAACTCCGGGTACCTATACACTGCCTTATCTGTTTACTACCCCAACGGTAGTTTATTGTCAGATGTCTTCTACGACTTCTAGTTCAGAATATATTTCAAAAGTAACTGTTACACCAAACGGTAAACCAGAAATGATGAACGAGTCGCAAGCCTCAAACTATACAGATTATACAGGACTTAACAATACATTTATTGAGCTTATTCAGGGATCTTCAGACAATAAGATCACGATTGAGAAAAAACTTTCAGGAAGTACAAATGCAGGCGTTGCAGTTTGGATTGATTTCAACAGAAACGGATATTTTGATATTAATGAAAGAGTCTTTGTTTCAGGACCAAACAATGAGCAAACTGTAAGCGGAACATTCTCTGTTCCTACAGACGCATTCATTAGTTTGACTGATTTTAAATATGTAGTAATGCGTGTTGCTCTTCAGAAAGACGGAATTCCTGTAAATTGTGTAAGCTTCCCTACTGGTGAGGTAGAAGATTATACAGTGAGAATTTCAAAACCAATTGTTCCAAATCCTGTGAATCAGACTGAAATCCTGATTTATCCGAATCCGGTAAAAACAGTACTGAATGTGAAGAATATTAGCAAAAGAGCTAATTACAAAATTTATAATTCAGTAGGACAAATTGTATCATCTGGAATTATTCTGAATAATAAAATTGATGTACATACTCTCATTAACGGAATTTACGTAATTGATATTGATGATGCTCAGGGCACAGCTCAAAAGAAATTCATCAAAGAATAATACAAATATTAATCATTATTTGGTAAAGAAGCTCTCAGAAATGAGAGCTTTCTTTTTAACATTTGTTAAATGATTGTTTAATTTTTTCCAGAATTATTTTATTAAAAATTTTAGTAATAAAAAGTGCTTATCTCTTTTAGCCAATGGAAATTTTGGACTTATCATAAACTTAATAGATTTTTAATTACTAATAAAATTTTGTTAAGATTATAAAATTAATACAAGCAAATAATATTTTTAAACCGTGCATTTCTTAAATTTGCAGTCACTCATGTTTAATTTGAGTTTTCATGGTTATTAGTTTTTAGTCCTCGTAGAAATATGGGGACTTTTTTTATATAAAAAATTATATAGAATATTTAATAATAATTAAAATTTTTCTACCTATCATCATATACTTTTCATATAATTCGGTAATAATTTATTTTTAATTAAATAATAATTTTAATCTTTAAATAACAGATAATATGTATAGATGCAAGCCATGAGTTTTAAAGAAAATAATTTGTACATTTGCACCGATTCTCATATTTAATTTGAGTTTTCATGGTTATTAGTTTTTAGCTCCCGTACTCCGGGGGCTTTTTTTATTTTACGGTCTACTATCAACATGTTTTTTTAATATTAAACAATATTCAACCAGCGCTATTCTTGGCATAGTACTTGAATACTTAATCGCAACTATTAAAAAATCCCTAAAAAGGAACTTACAATATTCTCGGAGAGATCTGAGAATATTTTTAAAAGCAACACCATCACTTAAATATTAATTTTTTCATTTAATCCTCTGCTCCGGCTGGGGATTTTTTACATTTTTAAAAATATGTATCTTTACAAAAAATTATTACGTGTCTTATATAATAAAAACGACATCAGAAGGCTTAATATATATAAAGGCTTCTAACATCATCAATGTAAAGAAACCAAATTCTATTGAAGGTGCGAAAGTTTTAGGTAAACCTTTGGTGGTTAATGTGAATCATATCGGTTTCCTGAGTTTCAATATAGAAGGGAATGTAACCTTTTTTATGGCAAGCGGTTTTGAAATTTCAGTAAATGTATTGTACGAAGAAGCTGAAGAAGCTTTTAACTGTGCTAAAGCCAGTATTGAAAAAATAATCAGATAGTTCAATATTCTATAATAAGAAATAAATAGCTCCTTTTGAAGGGGGCTATATTTTTTATATAACCTTCGGTGAAATTACGCATCAGAATAATTTTAAAAATCCCCAGATCTCTCTAGGGATTAAAAACTAATAACCATGAAAACTCAAATTAATGAGTTGTATTTAATTTTATATACACCACTTATACCTATGTACGATAAAAAGTTGTGTGTGGTTTTTACCTCTAATATAATTATCAATTATATTTCTTTTTAACAAAGCTTCATTAAGCTTTAATATCTACCGAAGTAAAAAATATCTTTCTTTTTTGTTGGCATAATAATTTCAGGTTTAGATTGCTTTAATATGAATATTATGAATGAAAAATTTATGCAGGTATTAGGGTGGGTAGCGACTCTAACTGCAATGGTGATGTATTTTTCTTACATTCCGCAAATATCCGGTAACTTAAATAGTGATAAAGGTGATTGGCTTCAGCCGCTTGTAGCGGGGATCAATTGCAGTCTGTGGGTAATGTACGGGCTTATCAAAAAACCTAAAAGAGACTGGCCTATTGTAGTTGCCAACAGTCCTGGAATACTGTTCGGTTTCCTTACATTCGCTACTGCATTATAAATAGGAATGTTTTATTGCCTTACATTACCGGAAGTGAAATACTCAATTTGAAATTTAGATAAAAAAATCCCTAAACTATGTTCGATAGGATAGGGATTTTGGAGGTACCTAGCGGATTCGAACCGCTGTAGATGGTGTTGCAGACCACTGCCTAGCCGCTCGGCCAAAGTACCATGTCTTTACCATTTTTAGGTGTGCAAATATAACAAAATATATGATCCGACAAAAGTTTTTTACGCAATTTCTTTTGCGCCGATGCTTTCTATTTCGCTTTTAGCTTGTTTTTCAGCTTCATAATTTTTTATATTCACTACGCGTGTATCGCTCCAGCTGTCATGCCAACCATTTTCTCCCAAAAAAGAAAGAATGTCAAAAGGAACCAGTCTTGAAATGTTTCGAATGAAAAACTCGTACATGGTAGGAATTTGTCCATCGGTGGTAATTACTTTAGTTCCGGTTATATATTTCCCGATTGTTCGCCCTTTAGTACTATATTCCAGTAAAAAGGTATAAAGAAAGTACAGAATCGCGGTAACTAAAATATCAATTGCCCTGTTAACTTCTGCAAAATTGGCAAACAGCTCCGTAAAATACTGAATCCCTAAAATAGTATCAACGATGACTCCGAGAGATCCTATAATAAAGAAAGAAAAAGAAAAAATGATCCTGTCAATGATAAAATTCGCAAATCTTACCCATTTTGTAGCCCTGTTCTGATCAACTACGCGTAAATATTTTCTCATGTTATTAGTTTTTTATTTATAATCCGTTAAGCATTAGTTTTAATGTTGCATTGATGTCGATCAACGCTGTGATTCCCAAAGGATTCATAAAAATTTTTGAAGGTTTTAGGTTGAAAACTTTACCGTTCATTTTCAGTCCTTTATAATATTCTTTATTAAATGCTTCATCAATACTTTTCCTTGAGCTGTTTTCAAGATCCTGAGTGGGAATCCCATACTCTTCTTCTATCATTTTTACAATTCTTCCACGGAAAAGTAATGTTGCTGTTTTTTGTAAGATATTTGAAGTTTTCAGTTTAAATTTCGTGTCGGAAAGCACGATTTTCTTTTTTATATCATCGTAAACAGGAATTCCCGAAATAAAAGCCGTTACCTTGACGTAGCCTTCTGTTTCTGCTTCAATCATCACACGATCGTCAACTCCATAGACTTTTATATCCTTAATTTTGACCGAAGATCCTCTGATTTCATATTCCTTACCTAGAAACATATTCCTGGCAATATGGGTTGCTTCCGTAAAAGGAACATTAGCGGTTGTCTGCAGCAAAAACTGATCTGCCACCGAAGAAACAAAACCAAAGTCTGCAGCCGTTCTTACAGGTTCTGAAGATGCTGGTCTGTTACCGGTATATGTTTCAGAAAAAATATCAATTCCCAGACTGGTGTTGATCTGATTTCCGTAAAACTTTAATGGAGTAATGTGAACGCTTACGGGTGTGATCTTAAGCCAGGTTTTAAAATCTTCCGAAATATTGAACGGATTTGCAAAAGCATTCCATGCGGTGATGGCGTACTGTTGAAAATTCAGTTGTGAAGCCATCTGCTGGTCAATGGTTTTACAGAATTTCTCCTGTTGCTCTTTCAGGCTTTTTTCCACCAGAGAAGTGATGGGAATCTGTATTTTTCCAAAATCCAAAACAGGTTTTGTAACCCAGCGGAAGCCGTTGGTTTGGGTCTGTGTGGTTATCGTCCAGTTATTTTTTAAATTGATAGTGGTATTAAAAGACATTACCGTTTCAAAAGTTATACTCTGATACGTGTAAAGGCCGAGTGTTCCGATTCCCTTTTCTGCCCATATTTTTAGAGGAACCTCAATCAGTATGTTTTGATTGGTGCCTCCCACGAGTCTTATAGGGCGCGTTTTCCATACTTTTACTTTGAATTGATCGTTGTTGTTATCTGTATAAGAGTCATCCTGATAAATGAGGTCTTTTACCGATGCATTGATTATGTTGCTGATTTCCGAAAGAGGAATCGTTACCGGCATTGTAATGCTGGATTTTATCTTCGGAAAATTATAATTAGCAACCGGGTTATCAATATTCGTCTGTCCGAAAATATTAATAAAAGCCAGAATAAATATTATTTTGATGAATTTCAATTTTCAATTTAATTTAAACGAAAATAATAATTTTTTAATAATCAGGCTTGAAACTTTTTTCGAGTTCAATACTTGCTCCTTTCATTTCGCCAAGCATGGGTGGGGCTGTTTTGGTAATTTTTAATTTAATGTAAGAAATTTCCGGAAAATTTTCGTGAATTTTTGATATGATTCTTCCTGCAACATGTTCAAGTAATTTAGACTTAATTTTCATTTCATGACGGATAACTTCATTAATATCTGCATAGCTGATCGTATCATCCAGATTATCTGATTGCGCTGCTTTCCAAAGATCGGTATGAATTTCCAGATTTAAAATATAATAAGTCCCGATGATGTTTTCTTCAGGTAAAACACCATGATAGGCATAGATTTTTACGTCTTCAAGAAATATTTTGCTCATCTTGCTAATTTTTATAAAGCAAAAATCGCTTTAATTCTTCAAAATCCACAGAAATTTCCACAGTTTTTTTCTTTTGATTCATTAAACTTTCCAGTGATTCTGGCATTTCAATTTTTGTATTAATAGCTTTTTCTACCGTATCAGGAAATTTGATAGGATGGGCGGTTCCTAAGATAAATCCTTTTTTATCAGGGTTTTCTTTAAGATATTCAGCCAGTGAAGCAAAAGCAACAGCGCTGTGGGGATCAAGAATATATTCATTTTGATGATAAACTTCTTTGATGGTTTCCAGTGTTTTTTTCATCATTAATAGAATATCCCGAAATTGTATTTGAAATTGCTTTAAACTGATGATTAAAAAGTTCAAGAATTCTCACAAAATTGCTGGGATTTCCTACATCCATCGCATTGGAAATCGTTGAAACAGTTTCTTTTATTTCTAATTTTTGTGTTTCTAAATAATTCGAAATGACATCATTTTCGTTACACGCTGCAATGAAATGTTCCACAGGAAGACCTCGCAGATTTGCTAAAATTCCCGCACAAATATTCCCGAAATTTCCACTGGGAACGCAAATTACAGGGTTTTCATTTTCTAATTTCTTCCATTGTTTTAAAGCTAATAAATAATAAATCTGCTGAGGAAGCCACCTTGCGACATTGATAGAATTGGCTGAAGTTAAAAATAGGGTTGAATTTATTTCTTCATCCGAAAAAGCCTGTTTTACCAGACGCTGACAATCATCAAAACTGCCGTCAACTTCCAGTGCCAAAATATTTTCACCAAGAGCCGCCAATTGCTTTTCCTGAACTTCACTCACCCTGTTTTTAGGATAAAGTATCACCACATTAATATTCTCAGTTTTGTAGAATCCATTGGCAACTGCACCTCCGGTATCTCCTGAAGTGGCAACTAAAACCGTTACTTTTTTTATTCTCATCCCTCAGAAAATAGGAAAGAGAACGGCTCATAAATTTTGCTCCGACGTCTTTAAAAGCCAATGTCGGTCCGTGAAAAAGTTCTAAGGAATAAATGTTTTCATTAATTTTTTTCAGAGGAATTTCAAAATTAATAGTTTCTGAAACGATCTGCTTTAAAATATCAGGTGGAATTTCATCTCCAACAAAATCTTTCATGCATTGAAAAGCAATTTCCTCATCGGAATATTGATGTAAATTTTCAATAAAATCCTTATCAAATTGCGGAATGAATTCAGGGAAGAATAAACCTTTCTCTTTTCCCTGTCCCTTTATGGTAGCTGTTTTAAAATTAACAACTTCTGTTTTGTTTTTTAAATTGTAATACTTCATTGGGGATAAATTTAATTTTCAATGATTTTAATTCCTGCCGGATTTATTTTTGAAACATACACGAAACTTTCAATATCAATTTCATCATAAACAGATTTCATCATTTCTGCTATTTTCTGTGAAATTTTTTCTTTTTCAGAAAGCATAAAGATTGATGGTCCTGAACCTGAAATTCCTCCGCCTAAAGCGCCCAGTTCCAAACTTTTTTCTTTAATTTCTTTAAATTTCGGAATTAGAATACTTCTGATCGGTTCTACAATCACATCATTTAAACTTCTTCCCATCAATCTGAAATCGTTTTTTTTGAATTCCGGCAACTAATCCGGCAATATTTCCCCATTGTTCTATGGCATCTTTCAAAAGAATATTTTTCTTCAAAATCTGTCTTGCATCCGAAGTTTTTACTTCAACCTGCGGATGAACTGCAGTCACGAATAAGTCAGGAGAATTCAACGGAATAATATCAACAGGATTTGAAGATTTAACTAAAGTTATTCCGCCAAAAATGCAAGGCGCAATATTATCCGCATGTTTCACACCGGAAGCCAGTTCTTCACCAAACATTGCAAAATAAACCAGTTCTTCTTTACTAAATAAATTTCCCAATAATGCATTGGCTCCGACAGCTGCCCCGGCCGCACTTGCCGCACTTGATCCCAGTCCGCTTCCCGGTTTTATCTTTTTTATTAATGATGACTTCAAAGCCATTTTTCAAATGTAAATGCTCCTTAATTTTTAATAAAACGACTCCGGCGACATTCTTTGACGGTTCTTCCGGTAATCCAAAATTGTCGATGTGTTTAATAATAATTTCAGGAGTTTCCAATAATTTGATTTCCATTTCATCATACGGTTCATGAATGGCCATTCCCAAAACATCGAATCCGCATACCAAATTGGCAACTGTCGCGGGAACTTGTAATCTAACTTTTTTCATAATTAAATTTAAACAGAACGAACAATATCAGCGAAAACTCCACTTGCTGTAACTTCGGCTCCAGCTCCGGCGCCTTTTACTACCAAAGGCTGTTCAGAATATCTCAATGTTTTAAAAATCACAATATTATCTTTTCCATACAAATGAAAAAGGTCACTTTCAGGCGCAATATGCTGTAATCCGACTTTTGCTTTTCCATTTTTAAATTCGGCTACATATTTTAAAATTTTTCTATGATTTTGAGCTTTTTCAAGTAAATTTTTAAAATGATTTTCATGTTTAGAAAGGGAATTATAAAAATCTTCAACGCTACCTTTCATGCATTCTTCAGGAAGAAAACTTTCATTTTCAATTTCATTAAATTCTAAAGAATAACCGGCTTCTCTGGCCAGAATTAAAATTTTTCGGGCAACATCAGTTCCTGCCAAATCCAGTCTGGGATCGGGTTCTGTGTAACCCTCTTTTTGAGCTTCCGCAACAATTTCAGAAAAAGACTTTTCACCATCATAGTTGTTAAAAACAAAATTTAAAGTCCCACTCAAAACCGCCTGGATAGAAGTGATTTTATCGCCACTTCTTATCAGATCATTAATCGTTCCGATGATGGGAAGTCCAGCTCCGACATTGGTTTCAAAGAAAAATTTGCAGCTGTGATTTCTGGCAATGTTTTTTCAAATTTTTATAATTTTCAAAATCTGAAGAAGCGGCAATTTTATTACAAGCCACAATATTTACACTCTTTTTTAGCATTTTTTTCATAAATATCCGGAACTTCTGAACTTGCGGTAACATCTACAAAAACAGAGTTTCTTAGATTTCTTGAAATAATTTCCTGGGCAAATTTTTCTGCAGAAGCATCTTCACCATTTTGGTTAAAATCTTTACATTCATTTTCTGAAAGTCCTCTGTCAGAGAAAATCATTTTGCGGCTATTGGAAAGCCCGGCAATTCTTAAATTGATGAAAAGATTTTCTTTAAGATATTCGTTCTGATCAAAGATTTGCTGAATTAATTTCTTTCCGACGTTTCCCGTTCCGCAGATGTAAAGATGAACTTGTTTTATTTCCGATTCAAAAAATTCTTCATGCAAAACATTCACGGCTTTTTTAATATCTTTTTCCGAAATGACAATACTGATGTTTTTCTCCGAAGAACCTTGTGCAATAGCACGAATATTAACGCCATTATTCCCTAAACATCCAAACATTTTTGCACTTACACCGCTTCTGCTCTTCATATTTTCACCGACCAAAGCAATAATGGAAAGAGAGTTTTCAATTTTTACAGGATCAATTCTTTTGAGTTTTATATCATCTTCAAAAGCGAAATTAATAGCATTTTTTGCATTAAAAACATCTTTTTCATGAATGGCAACTGTAATGGAATGTTCAGAGGAACTTTGCGTAATGAGAATAACATTCACTTTTTCATGGCTTAAACATTGAAATAATTTTGCAGAAAATCCCGGAATTCCAATCATTCCGCTTCCTTCTAAAGTTAATAAAGCAATGTTGCTCATATTTGAAATTCCGACTGCAATCTGCTGGTTTTCAAAGCCTGGCTTTTGTAATTGATGGGAAATTAACGTTCCAAATGCATCCGGATCAAAGGTATTTTTAATTCTTAAATCAATATTTTTCAGCATGACCGGCTGAATAGTAGGAGGATACAGAACTTTTGCTCCAAAATGAGAAAGTTCCATCGCCTCTGCATATGAAATTTCAGGAATCGGTTTTGCGTTGGAAACCAGTCGCGGATCGGCAGTCATCATTCCGCTTACATCTGTCCATATCTGAAGTTCATCAGCATTGATGCTTGAAGCGATGATTGATGCAGTGTAATCTGAACCGCCGCGTCCTAATGTTGTGGAGTTGCCTTTTTCATCTTTAGCAATAAAGCCGGGAGCAATGATAATCTGATTTTCATTTTCATTTAAAAATTTTATCAAATTATTTTCTGTGGCTTCAAAATTTACTTTTGCATTGGTGTAATTACTGTTTGTTAGAATGTTTTCAGCAGAATTCATCCATATTACATCAAGTCCTTTAAATTTTAATCTTGCTGCAATAATATTTGATGAAAGAAATTCGCCGTAAGAAGTAACTTTGTCTTTAATTTTATCGGTAAACTCTCCCAACACGAAAATTCCGTGGCAGAGATCTTCAAGGTCGTTAAAATGTTTTTTAACGAAGCTCAACCATGAACTTTGTTCCAGTATGGGAATTAATTCTTTAACTAAATCCAAATGCCTTTCCTCAAGGTTTTTAATAGTTTGAAGATAATTTTCATCATTTTGAGAAGCTGATTCTGCTGCTTTTATCAATTGATCGGTTACGCCATGAAGCGCTGAAACTACAACAACAATTCTGTTTCTCAGAGATTCTTTCTTTATAATATCTTCGACCTGCAGTATATTTTGGGCACTGGCGACAGAAGTTCCGCCAAATTTTAAAACTTTCATTATGTTTATTTTAAGTTAAGAAAAATGAAATTTTACTCTTCATAAAAGAGTACACGCCTGTGAATGATATGTGAAATTTACCCCGTTATGGGGTGGTTGTAGTTGTTGTAGCAATGATGGAAACGAAAGATACTTCCGAAATTGAGAAAATCGGGGCAGAAATATCTGATATGTTTCCTGAAAAATTCATTGTAACTGAACAAATGTACAAATTATTTTGAAATAACAAAGTTTTGGAAATAATATTTTTTTTCAATATTATGTGATGTATGAGAAATATGATTATATTTATAATGTGAACTAAATCAAATTATTATGAAAGAACTTAGAAAATTAAACAGAAAAAATTTAGAACAGATTATGGGAGGAGCAGTTCCGCCAATTTCGCATTGTAATGGTTGTCCAACAGGTGCTTTCGGTCCGAATGATACGTATTCTTGCGATGAATATTGGGCGCTTTCGGAGTTCTGCAGAAACTGTGTTCTTATAAATATGGAATGCTTTGTTCCGATTACAGTTGATTTATAATTAAATAAAACTACTATGAAAAATCTTAAAAAACTTTCAAGAAAAGAGCAGACGAAAATTCAGGGAGGTTTCACGCAAGTTCAAATAGATGCTTGCGGTGGTGAGGCTTACGTATGTTTCCGTGGTGGAGGTTCCTGGGGCTGTTGGCGAAATCCAGGGGGAACCTGTTATGCTCCTATGGTTTAAACAAAAAAAGCACTGCGAAAACAGTGCTTTAATTTATTTTATACTTTTAGAAAGATCAAGCATTGCCTCAATAGGTTTTAATGCTTTTAACCTTAGTTCTTCATCAATAATAATTTCAGGAAGTTCGTATTTCATACACAAATACAGTTTTTCCATCGTATTGCGTTTCATGTAGAAACACTCTGAGCAGTTGCAGGTTTCATCAAAAACCAATGCCGGAATCAATTCTTTGTGAGGCGCACGTTTTTTCATTTCGTGCAGGATGCCTTCTTCGGTAGCAATGATGAATTTCTGGCAATCGTCTTTTTCAACATAATTCAAGAGGGCAGAAGTAGAGCCGATGAAATGGGCCAGCTTTAAAACAGCTTCTTCACTTTCAGGGTGTGCGATCAATTTTGCATCAGGATTTTCTGCCATTTGCTTTGCAATTCTTTCCATGGAGAATGCTTCGTGAACGATACAACTTCCGTCCCAGAGGATCATTTCACGGCCTGTTTTTTTGGGATAAATATCTTCCCAGGTTTTTATCCGGTGCGAAAATAATCGGGCGATCTTTCGGAAGTGCTTCAATCACTGTTTCTGCATTTGAGCTGGTTACGATAATGTCACTTTCTGCTTTTGTTTCAGCGTTACAGTTGATGTAGGTTGCCACCAAAGCATTGGGATGTTGCTCGCGCATTTTTCTTAAACCTTCTCCGGAACATCCGTCTGCCAGAGAACATCCTGCCAGGGTATCCGGAAGAACGACTTTTTTGGTAGGATTTAAAATTTTGGCAGCTTCGGCCATAAAATGTACTCCACAGAAAACAATCATATCCGCATTTGTATCCTTTGCCTGTCTTGCCAGCTGCAGAGAATCTCCAAGAAAATCAGCAATATCCTGAATTTCTCCCGGCTGATAATAATGAGCCAGAATTACTGCATTTTTTTCTTCCTTCAATTGAAGAATGGCTTTTACCAAGTCTTCTCCCTGAGGAATTGCTATATCTCTTAGATCTAAAAATCCTTTTACAGGAATTGTTGATTTAGCTTTTTCTAATGTTTCGGTACTCATTTTACCTCAATGTTTTTGATTATAGAAGTTAGATTTTAGAAATTAGATGTTAGATTTTGAACCACAATTTGCGATATTTTTTTTACTAACTTCTAATCTCTAACTTCTAGTTTCTTTCTATAAAATTTTTTATTAAACTTTCTATTTCTCTTTTTGCAATATCCAAATCGGAATTGATCACAATCTTGTCAAATTCTTTAGCATAAGACATTTCTTCTTCTGCCTTTGCTACGCGTGTTTTGATGGTTTCGGCATCGTCTGTATTTCTTGAGATCAATCTTCGTTCAAGTTCTTCAATGGAAGGAGGTTCAATAAAAATTGACAATGCTTTTTCTCCAAAATACTTTTTAAGAGAAATTCCGCCCTTTACATCCACATCAAAAATGACTACTTTTCCCTGACTCCAGATTTTTTCAACTTCGGATTTCAGCGTTCCGTAATATTTATCCGTATAAACTTCTTCAAATTCCACAAAAGCATCTTCCGTAATTTTCTGTCTGAATTCTTCCGGTGTTAAAAAATGATAATCCACAGCATGAACTTCACTTCCTCTCGGTTGTCTTGTGGTGCATGAAATTGAGAACTGCAATTCATTAAATACTTCCAGAGAATGTTTTACCAATGTCGTTTTTCCACTTCCCGACGGTGCTGAAAATATGATAACTTTATTCATATTGTTAGTGGTTAATGGTTGTTCGTTGATAGCGGCAGAAAATCCAACAACCATCAACTAAAACCTATCAACTAATTATAATACGTTTAACGTTTGCTCTTTAATTTTTTCCAGATCATCCTTCATCATCACAACCAGTTTCTGGATCTCTGCATGATTCGCTTTGGAGCCTAATGTATTGATTTCACGACCGATTTCCTGTGAGATAAATCCAAGCTTTTTCCCGTTGAAATCTTCGTTATCCATTACTTCTTTATAATATTTAAGGTGTTGCGAAAGTCTTACTTTCTCTTCCGAAATGTCAAGTTTTTCAGTAAAATAAGCCATTTCCTGATAGAAACGGGTTTCATCTACATTTTCAAACTCCTTGAGAGACTTTTGATAGCGCTCTTTTACGGAAACAATTCGTTCTTCTTCGAAAGGAACAACTTTACTTAAATATTTATCAATATTCTGGATATTTCTTTCCAGCTCTTCGTGTAAGATTTTACCTTCTGTTTTTCTGAATTCTTCGAAACGGTCAACTGCCGCATTTACAATTCTGGCTAGTGCTTCCCATTCGCCTTCAGAAAGTTCATCAGGTCTTGAAGTGATCGCATCAGGAAGACGTACAGCCATTTTCAGATACTCAAATTCAGGACCATCGGACGCAATATTTCGAAGCTCGCTGATATAAGATCCGATGAGGCTTTTATTGATTTTCACATCGGTAGATTCTTCAAGATTTTCCATGTTGATGTAGCAATCTACTTTCCCGCGGATAATTCGGTCATTAAGAATTTTTCTGATCTCAAATTCTTTCTCTTTATATCTCAAAGGAATTTTGATATTTAAATCAAAACTTTTGCTGTTCAGAGATTTAATATCTATAGTGATCTTTTTCCCCTCAAAAACACTTTCGGCTCTACCAAAGCCGGTCATTGATAAAATCATAGTTTTTTATTGTCGTACAAAGATAAACATTTAAGTGTATGTATTAACTATATTCCATTTTTACCGCAAAAGCCACAAAAGATTTTCAATGTGTTTTAGATTTTCAAAAGTTTACAAAATTTTTCATTCTGCTTTTTTTTGAACTTTTGCCAAACTAAATGTTTTCACGATTTTCTTCTGCGGTTACAATAAAAATCAATTTTTCGTAAATTGGCGCTGTGAAAAAGAAAAATTTGATTTCTGTTGTAGGTCCCACCGGAATTGGCAAAACGAGACTGGCGATTGATCTGGCTAAACACTTCAGTACGGAAATTATTTCCTGTGATTCGCGGCAGTTTTTTAAAGAAATGAAAATCGGAACTGCTTCACCGTCAGAAGAAGAACTGGCGGAAGCACCTCATCATTTTATCGGAAACCTTTCAGTTGAAGAATATTATTCGATCGGGCAATACGAGGAAGATGCTTTAAAAAAAGCTCAATGAACTTTTTGAAAACCACGATGTTGTTATTTTGGTTGGTGGAAGCATGATGTATGAAAAAGCAGTCATTGAAGGCTTAAATGATCTGCCGGAAGCCGACGAAGAAAATCAAAAAAAATTACAGGAAATCCTGGATAATGATGGAATTGAGAAGCTTCAGGAAATGCTGAAGGAACTCGACCCTGAATATTTTTCCGTAGTTGATTTTCATAATCACAGAAGACTTTTACGGGCCATTGACATTATTTGGCAAACAAATAAAAAATATTCTGAACAAATTGCTGTTTCACAGGATTCCCGAGATTTTAATACGATTCGGATCGGAATTGAGGCGCCGAGAGAAGAGTTGTACGACCGGATCAACAGGAGAGTAGATATGATGATGGAAAAAGGCTTACTAGATGAAGCGAAAAGTTTAGAAAAATTTAAACATCTGACGGCTTTAAATACGGTTGGTTACGCTGAATTATTCAAATATTTTGATGGCGAATGGGACTTGGATTTTGCGGTTTCTGAAATTAAGAAAAACAGCCGGCGATACGCAAAACGCCAGTTGACCTGGTATCGGAAGGCGGATGATATTCATTATTTACCATTGGGATATTCTCAGGAGGATTTTAATGAGGTGATTGGGTATATTAATGAGCAGTTTCAATAGTAAATATGTCGCATACTTTGCCATTCCGTAGGAATCTAAGCAACAATTTTTAAAATTAATTTCTACAAACACAGTCTAGATTCCACGCTACACTGCGTTTCGCTCTGAATGACATTCGGATGTTAAAATACTCTTCAAATAAAAACAAAAAATGCAGCCCCGAAAGACCGCATTTCATTAACAATATAATTAAATTTACTACTTCCAACCGCCTCCTAACGCCCGGTACAAATCTACAATGCTGCTTAATCTCTGTCTTTTTACAGATGCAAGATTCAATTCTGCCTGTAGAGAATTTCCCTGAGCAGTTATGACTTCTAAATAGTTTGCCATTCCGCCTTTATAGAGCATTTCGGCACTTTTAATTCCGTTTTTCAGAGTCACTACTTGTTCACTTGCTTTCTGTTCCTGAACTTTTAAACTTTCATTAGAAACCAACGCATCAGAAACTTCACCCACCGCATTCAAAACCGACTGACGAAACGCCAAAACATTTTTCTCTCGCTGGATTTTAGCAACATTTAAATCCGTTTTCAATTGTCTTTTCTGGAAAATAGGCTGTGTCAAACCTCCTAACACAGATCCGAACAATGAAGCCGGAATCTGGAACCAGTTGTCAATTTTAAATGAATTTACGCCTCCGTTAGCCGTAATTTTCAATGAAGGATACATATTGGCCTGCGCAATTCCGACTACTGAGTTTGATTCTAACAACACCAATTCCTGCTGACGAACATCCGGACGACGGCTCACCATGGCTGCCGGAAGTCCCGCGGAAATATCCTGAGGTAAAGAAGTTTCAGACATTTCAATCGTTCTGCTGATTTTTCCCGGATTTTCTCCAACCAGAATACTCAACGCATTTTCCTGGATAGCAATATTTTGTTCCAATTGCGTGATTAATAATTCTGTAGACTGCTTTTGAGAGGCTGCCTGCTGAACTCCCAAAGATGTTGTGTCACCACTTTGCCACAATTTTTCAGTGAGAGAAAGGGTATTATTGCTTAATTCTAAATTTGCTTTTGCGATCTGCATTTGCTTATCAAGCATCAATAGATTGTAATATCCCTGAGCAATCGCTGCCACAACTTGTGTCTGAATGGCTTTTGTTGCTTCATACGTTTGAAGATACTGCATTCTGGAAACTTCCTGCTGATTTTTTATTTTCCCCCAAATATCAGCTTCCCAGGATAAATTGAACGCTGCATTGTAATCTTCAACATAGCTTTTTCCTAAAAATAAGTTTAAGCTTTGCCCGTTCATACTGTTTTTCGAAGGCTTTGAAATTTGAGCAGAAACTCCGAAACCGACATCGGGATATTGAAGATATTTTGCCTGTTTTAATTTTTCCTGTGAAGAAGCAACCTGTTTTAAGGCGATCTGTAAATCGTAGTTGTTTTTAATTCCTTTTTCGATCAATGTCTGCAACATCGGATCGCTGAAAAACTGTCTCCATTCCAGGTTGGCAACACTTGCGGTATCTGCGGTTGCGGTATATTTGAATGTTTCGGGCAGCTCGAGCTCAGGCTCCTTGTATGCCAGTTTGGACACACAGGAGACCGAAGCTAAAGCCAGCCCAAAAGTGATGATGATATTTTTTACTTTTTTCATAGTTTTTAAACTTTTAATTAAATGCAAAACTTTGAGAATTTCTTATGTATACAAAGTTGTTTTTAATAGGAAATACTTTGCTTTTTTGTTTTCCCGCAGATTTCCCCAGATGATTTTTTATAAATCTTTCGGTTTTGATTTGAACCATTAAGAATCATTTAAGGAGTTAAGTTTTTAATTAAGAAAAAACCGAATAGATTTTATAAGCGTTATGCTAAAAGCGAAGCATATCTTAATAATCTTGACTTCTTAATCAAAATCTTAATGGTTCAAAATATATTTAAAATACTCTCAAAGATTTGTAATTTATTATTTATTAGTGAGTTGTAGCTAAAAGTTCAGCTTCCAGTTTTTGTCTTTGAAGTCTTTTCTTTTTTCTGCTTGGCATTTTTTCATGTAAATACTGGAAGATCACAAACATCACCGGAATAATGAAAATCCCGAATACAACGCCTGTCAACATTCCGCCAACAGTACTGAATCCTATTGAGTGATTTCCTTTTGCGGAAGCTCCTTGTGTAAATACAAGCGGTAACATTCCAACGATGAAAGCAAATGATGTCATTAAGATCGGTCTTAAACGTAATCTTGAAGCCTGAAGCGCAGATTCCAGTAATGATCTTCCTGCATTTCTTCGTTGTACGGCAAATTCTACAATCAGGATCGCGTTTTTCGCTAATAACCCGACGAGCATGATCAAACCAACCTGAACGTAAATATTATTATCAATTCCAGCTAATCCTGTGAAAGCAAATACCCCGAAAATACCTGTTGGAATCGTTAAAATAACTGCGAAAGGAAGAATATAACTTTCATACTGAGCTGCCAACAAGAAATACACAAACAAAATACTTAACATGAAGATAAACGCTGTCTGTCCGCTTGTTTTGATCTCTTCACGGGTAATTCCTGTCCATTCGTATCCGAAGCCTCTCGGAAGAGATTTTTCTGCCACTTCTTCTACTGCTTTGATCGCGTCTCCTGTACTGTAGCCCGGTTTTGGTGTTCCGTTAATCGTCACTGCGTTAAACAGGTTGTTTCTGGTCACCGTTTCAGGTCCGAAAGCTCTTTTTAAGGTCACTAATGTTTTCACAGGAACCATTTCGCCTGATTTATTTTTAACATAAATTCCTTCCAAAGAATTGGCATCTGTTCTGTAAGGAATATCTGCCTGCGCCATTACCCGGTAGTATTTTCCGAATCTGTTGAAATCTGAAACGAAACTACTTCCGTAATAGATCTGCATCGTCTGCATCAACTCTGTAATGGAAACTCCCAGCTGATTGGCTTTATCACTATCAACTTCGATCGTAAATTGTGGGTTTCCGGCTGCATAGGTTGTAAAAGCAAAGGCAATTTCCGGACGTTTCATCAATTCTCCGATAAATGCCTGAGTGGTTGTTCCTAAATTTTCCAAAGAACCGTTCGTTTTATCCTGAAGCATAAATTCAAAACCGGAAACGTTACCAAATCCCTGAACGGTAGGAAAGTTGAAGAAGAATGCGCTGGCATCTTTTACTTGCGAAACTTTTCCTGTTAATCCCGCCGCAATCTGATCCGGATCGGTTACTTCACCACGCTGATCGTGATCTTTTAATTTAATAAAACCTGCAGAGTAAGGAGAGGCGTTGGCGTTACTGATAAAATTCAGACCGTCTGCCACCCAAAG
Source organism: Chryseobacterium sp. POE27 (assembly GCF_039727685.1). Classification (NCBI taxonomy): domain Bacteria; kingdom Pseudomonadati; phylum Bacteroidota; class Flavobacteriia; order Flavobacteriales; family Weeksellaceae; genus Chryseobacterium; species Chryseobacterium sp. POE27. The sequence goes on along the minus strand of NZ_CP152475.1, from coordinate 2,072,524 downwards.
GTGATTTTTCGCTTTTTCACCGTTAATGATCTTATCGATTTGTTCGGTTGCTCTGTGCGTTCTGTCTAATGAGCTTCCTGGAGGCGTATTAACCGCATACAAAATAAATCCCTGGTCTTCTGTAGGAATAAATCCGGATGGTGCCTTTTTAATTAAGAAAATACTTGCAGCAGTAATTAATACTAATCCTCCTACGGCAACCCATTTGTTTTTAATTAAAAATTTAAGGCTGTAGATATATTTTTTAGTTAAATTATTAAAGCTGGTATTAAAAGCATTGAAGAATCTTGCGCCAAAACCTGTTTTTTTACCATGTTCACCGTGCTCACCCTGAGGATCATTTAGGAACATCGCACATAAAGCCGGACTTAATGTTAATGCATTCACCGCAGAAATCATAATGGCAATAGCTAATGTAAAGGCAAACTGTCTGTAGAAAACTCCCGCAGGACCCTGCATGAAACCAACCGGAATAAATACGGCGCACATCACCAGCGTAATGGAAATGATAGCACCGGAAATTTCATTCATTGAACTCATTGTCGCATGTTCCACAGGCATTCCTGTATGTTCCATTTTGGAATGGACGGCTTCTACCACAACGATTGCGTCATCCACCACAATACCAATGGCAAGTACCAAAGCGAACAGGGTCAACATATTGATACTGAATCCGAATAACTGAAGGAAAAAGAACGTACCAATGATCGCTACCGGAACGGCAATCGCAGGAATTAAAGTAGATCTGAAATCCTGAAGGAAAATATAAACTACAATAAATACCAGGATAAACGCAATGACCAATGTCTCAACAACCTGATGAATGGAAGCATCCAAAAAGTCTTTGGAGTTGTACATAATGATCGGCTCAACACCTTTTGGAAGGGTAGTTTTAAACTGGTCTACCTGCTTTTCAATTTCAGTAAGGATTTCGTTGGCATTAGATCCTGCCGTCTGCATAATCGCAAAACCTGAAACTGGTTTTCCGTCAACTCTGTTGGCTGCTGTATAAGTATATGAACCGAATTCTACTCTTGCCACGTCTTTCAGTCTCAGGAAAGACCCGTCACTGTTGGCTTTGATGGCAATATTTTCGTAGTCTTCGTTTTTGTTTAACTTACCTTTATACTTTAAAATATATTCATAAGTTTCCTTACTTCCTTGCCCCAAACGCCCGGGAGCAGCTTCCAGGTTGTGATCTTTTACAGCGTTTAAAACTTCCTGAGGAGAAAGATTGTTGGCCGCTAATCTGTCCGGTTTCAGCCAAAGTCTCATGGAATAATCTCTCGTTCCGAAAACCTGCGCCTGGGCAACACCCGGAATACGCTGGATCTGTGGAATGATATTGATTTTCAAATAGTTCTGTAAGAAAAGCTCATCATATTGTTTAGGGTCATCACTTGATAATCCCATAAACATGATCATACTGTTCTGAACTTTCTGTGTCGAAATTCCCGCTTGCACAACCTCTTGCGGAAGCTGGCTCATCGCTTTCGATACACGGTTTTGAACGTTTACCGCTGCATTATCGGGATCAGATCCCTGTTTGAAGAATACGCTCAACGTCATGGTACCGTCATTACTTGAGTTGGAAGTCATGTAGGTCATGTTTTCCACTCCGTTCACCGCTTCTTCGATTGGAGTTGCTACCGAACGGGCTACAACTTCCGCATTCGCACCCGGATAAAAAGCTGTCACCTGAACACTCGGCGGCGCAATATCCGGAAAGAGAGCAATAGGTAAATTAAAGAGCGACAAGGCACCCAATAATAATAGTATGATGGAAATGACCGTTGAAAGTACCGGTCTTTCTATAAATTGTTTTAACATAAGAAGTTTATTTTTTAATGTTGTTTAAATGATATTCTTACCACAAAAGGAACAAAAGATTATAATAATTTTAAGATCATTAAAAAGTTCACAAAAATGAAAATCAAAGATTTTCTAAGACTTATGTGCTCTTATTAAAATCAATTATTTAACTTCATGTGACTTTTGTGGTTAAAGAAATTTAAACAGTTATAAAGGTCTTGCTTTAAGCAGACTATCAGAAGAAATAGCTTTTGGCTGAATAGCAACTCCGTCTTTCAATGCTCCGATTCCTGTAAATACGATTTTATCTCCTACAGAAAGTCCCTCGGAAATAAAGTAATAACTATCTGTTTTGCCAGAGATTTTCACAGGTTTTCCGGTTACTTTTTTATCCTTTCCAACTACATAAACGTAAGTTTTATCCTGAATTTCGTAGGTAGATTCTTGTGGAATCACCAACGTTTTATCAAATAACTGCGGCATACGAACTCTACCTGTATTTCCGGTTCTCAGAACTCCGTTGGCATTCGGGAATACCGCACGAACGCTGATGGCTCCGGTAGTTTTGTCGAATTGCCCGTCAACAATGCTCATTCTTCCTTTTTCAGGATAAGTGCTGTTGTCTGCGATGACTAAATCTACCATCGGCATATTTTTCAGTTTCTCGTTTAAAGTTGCTCCCGGATATTTATTTTGAAAAGCAATAAAATCGAGTTCACTTAAAGAAAAGTATGCGTAAATTTCGCTGATATCAGATAATAATGTCAATGGGCTAGGATCTGTTCTGGAGATCAGGCTTCCTTTTTTATAAGGAATTCTTCCGATGTATCCGCTTACCGGTGCTGTAATCGTTGTAAATCCTACATTGATTTTAGCGCTTCCCACTGATGCTTTTGCCTGTGAAGCGGCTGCTACTGCGGCTGCATAATTTGCTTTTGCGGTCCTAAGCTGAACATCAGAAACTACTTTTGCAGCAACAAGTGGTTCTAATCTGTCGACCTCAACTTTTGCTCTTTGAATATTGGCATTAGCCACCTGTAAATTGGCGCTTGCCATATTCATTTGCTCGCCGTAACTTCTTGAATCTATTTTAAATAAAGGTTGTCCGGCTCTTACGTAAGCTCCTTCCTCTACATAGATTTTATCTAAATATCCGTCAACCTGCGATCTTATTTCTACATTGTTTTTTCCTTCCAAAGCAGTCGGGAATTCCTGGTAAACTGTAGCCGGAGAGGTAATTACGGTGTAAACAGGTAACTCTGGAGGAGGTGGAGCAGCATTTGATCCTTCTGCTGCTTTTGTGCAATTCTGTAAAAGGATAATGCTTGCCATAAGTACAATAATCCTCGTTTGTCCAAATATTTTCATTTTGAGTTTAAATTTTTAATGTAGTGTTAATTTAAATAATATTGTTTTTTAATTTAAATTCTGTTATATTTCCTAACAGTGTTAATGACTGATGCAAAAAAAAGAATTTTAATACTGAATTTTAGATAGTTGTTTCCATGATGTTAAATGTTATTTTAAGTGTAATTAAATTAATGTATGTTATATTTACTAACAGTGTTAACGGATAATGAATTTATTTTTATTTTTGATCTTATTTATAAACAATTAAATCACTTGTTAATATTCCTAACGGTGTTAATGTTTGGTTCAAAAAAAATTTATAAAGACTTAATGAAAGCAGAAACTGTTTCGTCTAAAGTTGTTTTGTTCATCGTAGATGGGATATCATCGTTACGCATCATCATAATTGAGATCAAACCATGCACTGCAGAAAATAGTGCGTGAGACATATGACAGGCATTCTCTGTTTTCGACCCGTTTTTCTTAATGATTGCATAGGTACATTCATAAAGCATATCCTGAAACGACGAAAATTCTTCTTTCATCATTCCTTTACCGCTGCACTGCATTCCCAATCCGAACATCAACTGATAATACTCCTTATTTTTGAATGCAAACTGCCAGTAAGCATCTACGATAGCTTTTAACTGATCTTCGGGATTATCATGTGCATTTTGAGCTTTCAGCAGTTCAATATGCAGACAATGAAAACCGTTCAGTGAGATTTCGTATAAAATTGCTTCTTTGTTTTCAAAATGGTCATATACTACCGGCGCACTGTACTCAATGGCATCAGCAATTTTTCTCATGGAAAGTGAAGCCCAACCTTCGGTTTTAGCCAAAGAAAAAGCCGCATCCAGAATACTGGCACGTATATTTTCTTTTTCTCTTTGACGGCGTTCATGTAAGCCCATGATTTTTTTGTTACTAACGGTGTTAGCAAAACTACAAACTTTTCAACACAACTTCCAAATAAATTTTAAGATTTAACTTTTATGAGAAAGTATTTAGAATATGTCTTTCATGTGGCGGATGCTGAGAGAATGGGAGCTGAAAGTGATTTCGTATTTCCTATTTAATGATTATTGTAAAAATTAATGAGATTGATTGACGGGTTCGATTACTAAATTTTTGAACTTCCATCTTCCTGCTTCCTTACTCATATAATAAAAGAAATCTTTATCTTTGTGATCAAATAAAAAAAGTTATGAATACTCCCTCAAATATGATTGATTTAGGTACAAAAGCACCTTTCTTTGAGCTGCCAAATCCTTCTAAAAGCAACGAAATTCAGTCATTGGACGATCTGAAAGGAGAGAAAGGTACTTTGGTGATCTTTATGTGCAACCATTGTCCGTTTGTTCTTCATATTATTGATAAATTAAATGAATTATATGAAGATTATAATGAAAAAGGGATAGAATTTATCGCAATAAATTCTAATGACGTAGATAAATATCCGGCAGATGCTCCGGAAAAAATGATCGAATTCCAGATTGAAAAGAATTTTGATTTTCCTTATTTATATGATGAAAGCCAGACAATTGCAAAGGCTTATGATGCAGCCTGTACACCGGATTTTTTCTTCTTTGATGAAAAATTAGACCTCATCTACAGGGGGCAAATGGATGATTCCAGACCCGGAAATCATAAAGATGTAACAGGGGAAGATTTAATTATTGCTTTCGAAAATCTTTTGGCAGGTGAGCCGCAGGAAGAAATTCAAAGGCCGAGCATGGGATGCAATATCAAATGGAAATAATTTTTGTTTGATAGTTCTTGCAATGAATAATACAAGCTGTTCTTATGGACAGCTTTTTTTATATTTTGCGGATGACAATAACTTTATCTGAAAAACGGATTATTTTCTTTCTCCAATCCAATTGTCGTAGGATTGCCGTGCCCTGAAAATACTTTTGTGTCCGGATCAAGGACTAAAATTTTTGTTTTGATGCTTTGAATTAATTGTCCGTAATTTCCTTTAAACAGGTCTGTTCTGCCAACACTTCCTTCAAAAAGAACATCGCCCGAAATTATGAACTTGTGATTTTCATTATAATAGGCGAGACTTCCCGGAGAATGTCCCGGAACATGATAAATCCTGAATTTTTCTCCATCCAGCTCCAGTTCATCGTTTTCACCGATGTACTCAATATCTGCATAAATATGATTAAGACTGAATCCAAAACGCAGCCCGCTGATCTGGAACATATCAAGAATTTCCTTTTCGTCCTTATGCATAAATACCGGAACTTTAAACTTCTTTGAAGTCCATTGAAGCCCAAGAACATGATCGATATGAGCGTGTGTCAGGAGTATTTTATTGATATTTAATTCCTTTTCCTGAATGAAATTTGCAAGAATCTCTGTTTCTTCTTTGTTCATATTTCCCGGATCGATTAGCCAGGCATTTTTATTTTCATTATAAAGGATGTATGTATTTTCGCTGGCAAAGTTGAACACGAAACCTTGAATCTGAATCATATGAATTTTTTTACAAAAACAAATGTAGTCACAAAAGTTTTGGTTTAAAAGATTTTGATTTAAATATTTCCAATTAAAATAACCTTAAAACAGATTTAGCAGGTAAGAAATCCCCTATTTTTATTTATCTTCGTCATAATGAAAACTTTGCGAATACTTTTACTTACTCTGAGCGGACTTGTTTTTGGGCAGAACATCCAAAGCATCCAGTTGTTTAATCCGCAGACCAATGATGAAACGCCGGTGATTTTTGCTAATCAGCAGTTGGTTTTAAGCTTTGATGATCTTACCAATTCCAGTCAGATTTACAGATATACCATCAAACATTACAACAGAAATTGGGAAGATGACAATCTTTTCTTTACAGAATATGCTACCGGGAGTTTGAATGGTTTACTGGATAGTTTTCAATATTCATTTAATACTCTTCAGGCTTATACTCATTATAAGCTGAATTTCCCGAACGATAAGATGCAGCTGAAGATCTCCGGAAATTTCGAGATTATAGTATATAAAGATTCTGCCGATAAGCCGCTGTTTAAAAGAAGATTTTATGTAGTGGAAAATGCAGCCACAGTAGCGGTGGGCGTTTCACGGTTTGCTGATGCAAGAAATCCGGATGCCAACCAAAGAGTAGAGGTGAAGGCTGTTTCCACGGGTGGAGACCTTTCTTCCAATGTCAACTCCATGACCCTGAATGTAATGCAGAACAATAATCCCAATGTCACGGTAAATGGTTTAAAGCCAAGCACAACGATGGGAAATCAACTTCTTTTTCAGCAGATGTCTCTGGTTTTTCCGGGAAATAATGAGTTCTATTATTTTGACAGTAAAAATATGAATATGGCGGCCGATATGGTACGCGCAACCGAGGTGAAAGATGGTGTGAACAATACGTATCTTCACCCGGTTTGGGCTTTTCCGTTGAATTATCAATACCAGCCGGATGTAAACGGAGCTTGGTACTACAGAAGAAATGATCTGGGAAGAGAAAGAGATGCAGAAAGGGAAGCAGATTATTCATGGGTGTATTTTTCACTGGATTCGGATCCCGTGGATAAAGAAATCTATGTATTGGGCGGTTTTAATGATTTCAAGCCCAACAAAGAAAACCAGATGCAGTATGATGCAGAAGGGAAAAAGTATGTTGCCAGAATATATCTTAAACAAGGATTTTACAACTACATTCTCGCAACGAAAGGTTCAGACGGGCGCCTGAATTTCGGTGAGATAAACGGTAACTTCTGGCAGACGGAAAATCTCTATCAGGCATTTTTATATTATGCTCCTTTCGGAAGAAATTATGATGGCCTGATGGGATACGGTGAATTCAGAACGCCGGTGAGGTGATTGGGTTTGAGAGTTTTTAGGGTAGAGTGTTAGAGTTGTAAGGAGCTCTTTGAATCTCCTAAATTAAAGATATAGTGAATTCTTCTTTTTGCCATTACTTTTTTTAATCAAAAAACCTCACAGAAAAATCTGAAAGGTTTAATATAATAATAGTGTGGAAAATCGGTTTAACTTCTGAATATTGCGGTTACAAAAAGCGTTTCATCATTCTCAAAGATATAATGAATATTAACCGGAAAATCTTCCATTGTACGGATGCTTATTTCAGAAAATCTTTCAGTGCTTTGAGCAATATCATTAATAGATGTTTTTAATTCTTCTAAGAAATATTCTCCTTTTTGTTTGTCTTCTGCATTGAAAACCCTCACAAGAAGTCTTATGTCATTTTTTGCAATAGAGGAAAGGAGGATTTTCATTATGCACAGTACTTTTTCAGCTCTGAAATATTTTCGTGAAAATCCAGTTTGGTAGAAGGATTTTCATTATGGAACTGTATTCTGTATAAAATTTCATCCATGTGAAACTTTGAAATGGGAGATGTGGTCTTCTCTTCAAAGTTTTCCATCATTTTTGCAAAAGCTTCCAAAGCATCGGGACTGAAGTTTTCAATCTTATTTTTTAAAATTTCTGCAGTTGCATTCATCATTTTTATTTTTTATGGGTTAATGATGTCCTTTTTGATGGGGTAAAGGTAAGAAAAATATTTAAATTTCAAAAATTTACACTAAAATTTTAGGGGTATATGGTTGAATTTTTGTTTTTAAAATTAAAATAGTATTTTTTTGAGGGGGGTATTGTTGAAATTTTTTATTCTTGGCTAAAAAAAAATAACCTCCGTTTCCGAAGGTTTTCATATTAAACTAAATAAAATTCATTGAGCTTTTCTTCACATAATGTTTTAACGACATTGATCCATCGGTCTTCGTCATTCAAACAGGGAATGTAATGGAAATTTTCTCCGCCGGCACTCGTGAACTGATGTTTACCTTCTACTGAAATTTCTTCCAGTGTCTCCAGGCAGTCGGAAACAAAAGCCGGACAAACCACAGCGAGATTTTTAATCCCTTTTTTAGGAATGGTTTCAAATGTTTCATCGGTGTAAGGCTCAATCCATTTGTCTTTCCCCAATCTTGACTGAAAAGAAACAATGACTTTTTCTTTTGGCAGGTTAAGTTTCTCAATTACCGTTTCAGTAGTTTTAAAACATTGATGGCGGTAGCAGAACTGGTGGCTCGGGTTGTTTTTCCTCGTACAGCAATCGTTGAGATTGCAGGTTTTTGTAGGATCTGTTTTGAATATATGTCTTTCCGGAACGCCGTGATACGAAAACTGAAGGGCGTCGAAATTTTCCGGAAGTTTTTCACGGATGCTTTCTGCCAGACAGTTGATGTAGATTTCACGGTTGTAAAACGGTTGAATATAGTTGATTTTTATTCCCGGAAACTTCTGCTTTCTCACTTCTTCTGCTTTTTCGATCACGGTTTCCGTGGTACTCATGGCGTATTGGGGATAAAGAGGGAAAAGTACAATCTCGGAAACGCCTTTTTCAATCAGTTTCCGGATTCCAGTTTCTATGCTTGGTTCGGCATATCTCATCCCGATTTCTACAGGAACATCTACCTGTTTCTGTAGTTTTTTCTGGATTTTTTCTGTAATGACGATCAGTGGTGAGCCTTCGTCGGTCCATACTGTTTTATAGGCTTCGGCAGATTTTGGAGGTCGTGTTTTCAGGATAATTCCCTGAACGAGCAGCGCACGGAAGATCCATCTGTAGTCGATTACCTTTTCATCCATCAGGAATTCATCGAGATATTCCTTTACGTCCTTTACGTCTGTAGATCTTGGCGATCCCAAATTTACCAATAAAATTCCCTTCATTATTTATTTAAATTTTTCAGTCTTTCGTCAATTGTCGGACCATATTACTTGATATTCATCTGTCTGATGTATAAAGTGGTTTCCTTACCCGTTCACGGCTTCTACATGTTCTACTAAATCAGGAACGAATTGCTTTAAAATATTTTCAATTCCGTTTTTTAAAGTAGCGGTAGAACTTGGACATCCGGAGCATGCACCCTGTAAAAGCATCTTTGCGGTTTTGTTTTCCTGGTCGTATTCCATAAGGGAAATTTTTCCGCCATCGTTTTCTACGGCGGGAGCGACGTATTCATTCAGAATATCTGAAATTTTTTGCTCATCTTCCGTATAATCTCTGTTGATGATCTTTTCCACAGGATTTTCATGCTTTTGAGCTTCAATATTTGAAATTTGACCTCCATTCTGAAGATATTCTGCAATCAGCGCGCGTACCGTCATCATGATCTGGTGCCACTCTACGGAATTATCTCTCGTCACCGCAACAAAATTATCAGAAATAAAAACTTCTTTAGCAAAATCGAATTCTTTAAAAATAGCTTGTGCCAAAGGAACGCCTTCTGCAGCATCTCTTGATTTCACTTCTACAAAACCTTCCAGTAATAATTTGTTGGATACAAACTTCATCACATTAGGATTCGGGGTCATTTCTGCGTAGATCTGGTACAGCTCTTTCTTCTTCTGAAGATAAAGTCTCGGGTTGGCAAGAAGTTCATCTTCAATTACATTTTTAAGACTTTCTGCCACATGTTCCCATTCCACAGTATCCTGTTTGGCTACGGCTACGAAATTTGCTGTCACAAAAACTCTCTCAACGAAAGGATAATTGAAAAGCTCCTGCGCCAGAGGAATCTCTGAAATCTCTGAATTTCTGTCCAGTTCCAAAGACCCGGGAATCAGGTTGTAATCCGCTACAAATTTCATCACTTTCGGGTTTTCAGTAGGCTCTATAAGTATAGTATGCATTTTTTCTTTAAATTTGAGTTACAAAAATACGCAATTAGAAGTTAGAAGCTAGGGGTTGGAAGTTAGATTTTTGCTATCGGCATGATTTAAAAATGATGAAGGCTAAAATAGATTTTCAAATAAGCTCATTATTAAATTTTCAAATTAAAAATATGGCACTTATAAAAGAACTTTTAGGAAAAGCACCACAGATAGGAGAGAACACATTTTTGGCAGAAACGGCTACCATTATCGGTGATGTCACCATGGGAACAGACTGTAGCATATGGTACAACGCGGTGATCCGTGGAGATGTCCATTATATTAAAATGGGAAATAAAGTAAATGTTCAGGACAATGCGATGTTGCACTGCACGTATCAGAAACATCCTTTAAATATCGGCAATAATGTTTCTATTGGTCATAATGCCATCGTTCACGGCTGTACGATTAAAGATAATGTACTGATCGGCATGGGTGCTATTGTGATGGATGACTGTCTTGTCGAGGAAAACTCTATTGTCGGAGCGGGTTCTGTAGTTACTCAGGGTACACACATCAAGTCAGGCGAAGTCTGGGGCGGGGTTCCGGCGAAAAAGATTAAAGATATCAATTCTCAGCTGCTCGAAGGTGAAGTCAACAGAATTGCCGATAATTACGTTAAATATTCTTCCTGGTATAAAGAAAATGTAAAACACGTGGAAGGATAATTGGTCAATAGTGAATTGTTAATCAATATGGATAAATTAAATTTACCTTTCGCCATTGACTTAAGTTTTATCACAAAAAAAATCTTGCCCCATAGAGCAAGATTTTTTTATATATCTTAAGAATTCACCAATTCTGCTTTTCCGTTTACACATTTAATGGAAGTAGGGGCAATGATCAGCATACAGTCAGACATGATTCCATATTTTTGATTAAATGCTTTCACTTTTTCTGTGTAGTCGTTTATTTTTGGTAAAATTGAAGTTTCTAGTTTTTTAGGATAAGCGATATAGAGTTGAGGTCCTCCACAGGCTTTGGCACCCATCGGGGCAAACGTCCATTCTGCGGGATCTGTACATTTTTCTTTTGCGATTTCAGATTCTATCGAAGCCTTGAGTTTATCAAGCTGTGCCTGTTCATATTTCTGACTGTTTTCGTCTGCAGGTCGCTCGGAAATGTCTTTCGGTAAATTGGCATCCATATTTTTTGTTGAAGAACATGAAGCCATAAAAAGGGCTGTACATAGTATTAATACAGGGATTTTCATAAGCAGTTTTTCTCTCGTTATGTTGAAGAATTTTCAAAAGTTGTGCCAAGGTAAGGATTTGAATTTCATTTTCCGTAATTTTGACAACGATGAACAATCATTTTTTTGACTTAATAGAGCATACCAACCGAAGTGTATTTTTAACGGGAAAAGCAGGAACAGGAAAGACTACTTTTCTCAACGATTTTGTAAAGCGTACCCGCAAAAAACACATTGTAGTGGCACCCACCGGGATTGCTGCGATCAATGCGGGTGGTGTTACCATTCATTCGATGTTTGGGCTTCCGCTAAGAACCTTTCTTCCCACAACAGACCGGATCGATACCAGTATGGCAAATAATATTGCCGACCTGATGCCGCATTTTAAATATAGAAAAGATAAACTGAAACTCTTACGAGAGGTAGAGATCATTATTATCGATGAGGTGTCTATGCTGCGTGCGGATGTTTTGGATATGATGGATTTTTCGCTGAGGTTTATCCGTAGAAATAATCAGCGTTTCGGGGGCGTGCAGATGTTGTTTATTGGAGATCTTTATCAGCTTCCGCCGGTAGTGAGGGACGAACATATTTTAAAATTGTATTATAATTCACCGTTCTTTTTCGACAGTCATGCAATTAAGGAGATTCCTTTAATTACTATTGAGCTTACGAAAGTGTACCGTCAGTCTGATGAAAATTTTCTTGGCATATTGAATGCGATCCGTGACGGCGATGTTGCTAATATTGATTTTGAGCATTTAAATGAAAGATATGATCCTCATTTTGATATGGGAGATGAGCCTTACGTTTATCTCTGCTCTCACAATAAAATGGCGGATGATATCAATCAGGAAAAATTGGATGAATTAAAGGTAAGTCCTAAAACATATGAAGCGAAGCTGTTCGGAGAATTCAGGGAAAACCAGTTTCCGAATGAGCAGTTTTTAGATTTAAAAATAGGAGCCCAGATTATGTTTATCCGCAATGATATTTCCGGAGAGAAGAAATATTTTAATGGAAAGCTGGGCGAAATTTCTGCGTTGGATGAAAATGAAATTAAAGTAATCCTTGATGGCAGCGAACGGGAAATCACGGTAAAAAGAGAAGTCTGGGAACAGAAAAAATATTTTCTCGACACGGATAAAAATATCAAAGAAGAAGTGCTGGGAAGTTTTGAACAGTTTCCGATAAAGCTGGCATGGGCAGTTACCATCCATAAAAGTCAGGGGCTTACTTTTGACAGGGTAATTATTGATGCCGGAAAAAGTTTCACGGCCGGACAGGTTTACGTGGCACTGTCACGTTGCCGTACATTGGAAGGAATTATTTTAAAGTCGAAGATAACACCGGAAGTTATTTTTAAAGATAACCGGATTCTGCATTTTCATTCTGATACAGTTGCTAATGATAAGGTAGAAGCTATTTTAAGCAATGAAAAGTATGATTACAGCATCAGGAAAGTACTTCGTACCGTAGATTCTCAATGGCTTCTGAAAGAGGTGGAAGACTGGAATAAGCTTTCTGTTGCGACGAAAAGCATTGATCATCTAAAGACCAATCAGCTGTATAAGCAGCTGAAGCACGAAATCGTTAATCTCGGTAAGATCTTTGAAAAGCTGGACAGGGTAATTTCCCAGAAGGTTAATAATTTTATCGAAAAGAAAGAAGAGTGGTCTGAAATCGAAGGCAAAACCAAAGGAGCGGTCAATTTCTTTTTTACAGAGATCCGGGATAAGGTTTTCAATCCGTTGAAAGATTTTTATGCTGAAATTAAAGGAACAAAAGGTTTAAAGCAATACAACGAAGAATTCAGGGTCTGGCTGGAAGATATTGAGGAATATTTAAACAGCTTAAAAGAAATTCATCTTTTGGAAACCAAGCTGCTGGATGAAAAAAACAATCAGGAAGTAAGCATGAAGATTGCGAAAGTGCCATCGCAGGTGCTCACCTTTCAGTTGTTTGAACAGGGGAAAACCATTTCAGAAATCGCTTTGGAGAGGGGTCTTGTGAAAGAAACCGTGATTGGGCATCTGGCAAAATTTGCCGAACAGGGATTGCTGGATATTTCAAGGGTGATTACTTCCGATAAAATTAAAGCTTTTGAAAGTGTATTTAAAAATGATCCTAAAGAAACTTTGACAGAATGGAAAAATGCACTGCCTAATGATTTTGAGTTTAATGAAATCAGGATTCTGATTAATCATTTTAATTATCAGAAAGAAAAAGGAAAGGTGTAAAAATTAAAGTTTAAATATTTAGTGATAGATAATTTTGTATTTTTATAATAAATAACAATTATCATGAAATATTTATTTACTTTTTTCCTTTTATTATTCCTTAATTCTGATAGAAAAGATGATTACGATTATAATATACTAATTGGTTCCTGGTCTCAGGATTTTTTTTGCCAATACCACTTCAACGGGTATTTTTACCTTTAATAAAGACAGTACCGCCACACTGGAAATGAGAGATGGGAAAACCAAAAAAATGATAGGCGGCCTGGGGGGGTACTTACAAGATTGAAAAATCTAATAAAATCATTAAGATAAAAATAATGGGCCAGGAAAAATCCTTTGAGATTGAAGAGCTTAACAATGATTATATTGTTCTTCAAAATAAAAAAGATCTCAAGCAGAAGATGAGTTTTAAGCGGTTTCATGATGCAGAATAGAATTGCCTTTATTCAATAAATCCGGATTTAAAATAAGATCCTATAGTTTTTATTCCGTCCTCATCTTTTTCTAAGGTATGGGGGCAGTGCTTCTTTGAAGCTAGCCTCAAAAATAAGAAACCTTATAGACTTTAAGAATATGTAAGGTTTTTTATTATTATTTAACTTTCCAAAATTATTTTTTTAATAGACTCTCAATAAGTTTACTTTGGCTCTCCATTAATTTTGCCATTTGCTGCTGATTTTCTAACAATTTATCAATAACATCTTGGGATTGAAAGTTAAATATATTTGAGTCCGTAGGATTTATAACAATTGGATTTACAATATAAGAATTTCCTTCAAATTGAGAATTCGATAAATCAACATTTGGAATTTGCTCCTGAATCAAATCAAAGAAATCGACTTCAAAAATTTCAGCAATTTTCTGTAAGTTTTGCAAAGTAGGTTTAGTTTGTCCGGTTTCCCATTTATTATAAGCAGGCTGGGAAACATCGAGCTGATGTGCAATATCCATTTGTGACCAACCCTTCTGTTCTCTTAGCTTGCGAAGTTTTGTTTCTAAACTCATAAATTCAAGATTTAAACGCTAAAGTAATGCTTTTTAAAATTATAACCAACGGTTATGAATTTTATAACTTTTGGTTGTTGTGCAGAAATGAAAAAGTTTATATCTTTCCGGGGTGATATAAAAATAATCACAATTTTTTAAATAATTATTAACTTTTAAAAATTCAATTACATGAAAAAGAAAATTTTATTTTTCGCCATGCTTGCCCTCTTTACAATGACTTTAATGTCTTTCCTCAGAACATTACAAGCTACATGGACTTCCACTTGCGGAGTTAAGCACATTACAACATTTACTGGTGATTGGACTGAGTCTCAAATGGCTTATTATATCGCTCAAACAAATGCAGGTGAGTGTGGAAATTATCCATCAAGCGTAACTTTTAATTAAATTACAAAGGCTGTCGAAGGACAGCCTTTGTACAAGTATAGATATGAATAAAATATTTCTTTTATTAATTACTTTATTAAGTATTCCTTTCTTTGCACAAAAGATTTCTTTCACACCTTCAATAAGGGTTATTTATGATTCTTCTCTTAAGTTAGGAGACAATTTTAAAAAAGAACAAAAATTTGCATTAATAGGTAATTCGCAAGATTATTATTTTGGTGCTTATCAAAATTATTTGAATGACACAGGACAATATGAAAGTAAAGGTATTGACTTAAGGGCCATTAGTGATTATTTTCAAGAAAGGGTAATAAAAAAAGGTGGGGTCACTAATACTTTTTTGACTGTTACTGAAAGTAAAATAAGATATCAGGAAAACGTAGTACTAAAATGGGTTCTTTATGGAGATACCAAAGTAATCAATGGAGTAAAATGTCAAATGGCAGCTACGAATAAATTTGGAAGGAGGTGGATTGCCTATTTTTCAAAAGAATATCCGCAATCTTTAGGACCTTATAAATTTAACGGATTACCAGGCTTAATTTTTGAATTATATGATACGAAAGATGATTATCACTTTACTGCCACCAAAATTGAAAAGTTCAATGACGAATTTAATTTTAATTTGGAAAGTTTCAAAAATTATACAAAAGAAAATTATTTAAAAGCCTCATTTAATCTTCAATTTACATCAGCTTCTCTGCCTGTTTTACAGGGAGAAATGAGAAAAGAATTTGATGAGGTTATGAAAAAAAAGCAAAGGAGATATAATAATCCTCTTGAATTAAAACCTTTTGAATAATAAATTAAAGGCTGACCAAGAAAATGGTCAGCCTTTAATTTTGCCCGGATCCTTATGACAGCCCTTTATTTTCGTTTTTTTCTTAAACCTTTAATGAAAGTCCCTAAAACTTTAGCCAAATCACTTAAAACTTTAGCCGAAAGACCTAAAATTTTAACCCAAAGACCTAAAACTTTAGCCCAAAGACCTAAATGGAAGGTAAAAAGACTTAAACGGATCATCAAAGAACCTTATCATTGATGTTTCGATAATTATACATATTATTTGTTCTTGTCTTGGACTTCAGAAGTAATGTTTTTTACCGATCTAGGAAAAAACTGTTTCAACTCTGCTACTTTTTCTGCAAAACCAATAACCTCTCTTCCTTTTTTGTATTGTGAATAAGCATAATCGTCTAAGGCATCATTGTAATTGTCGTAATCATGTAAAATTTTGGTGCTTTCCATTTGATATACTAAGCTCGCTAACTTCTCTTTTCTCGTTTCTAAGAAAATCCTGACCTGATAATCATTTTCAAACTCCTCCCAGTTCACATCATCAGCACTCAATTGAGGTTGGTTTGCCCTATAATCTCTCACTTTGTTTACAAAAAGTTTGTTTTGTTCGTTAATGAGTCCATAAAATTTTCGTTGATCGGCATTTAATGCTGCCAGTTTTCCCTGGAATAAGGCTTCTAATTCTGCAATTTTAGTGTCGATTTGTGTTTTTAAATCGGGAGTAAGCTGTGTTTGAATAACGTTTTTCATAATTTGTAAATATTTATATCAAATGTAATAAAAATACATTAATTCGTAATATTTTTATTTATTTATCAAAAAATAAGTATTTTAAATATTATTTCATTGTTAAATGTTTAATTTATGAATATTTTACGCATAATGTCTGTGTAAATAGAATATTATACTTATCTGTAATTAATTGGGAACCGGATCGTATTTTTATATGATTGACAAAAAATTTCCTCCCATAGCTTTTCCCTGAATTCATCGATAAGTCTTATCAATTACAAAAAGTAACTAATGCGAATAATATGTTTTAAATTTGTTTGGTTTTAAAAGACTATAAATTTAAAATTATGCAAAACTTTGAAATATCTGTGCTTGATCTTGCGCCCGTAAAACAGGAAAAGACCATTCACGATACCTTTCAGGACAGTTTGTCTTTGGCAAATCATACTGAAAATCTTGATTATAAAAGATTCTGGCTCGCCGAACACCACAATATGGAAAGCATCGCCAGTTCTGCAACTTCAGTTCTCATCGGCTTTATTGCCAACGGAACCAAAAAAATCAGAGTAGGATCGGGTGGAATTATGCTTCCGAATCACAGTTCTTTAGTCATCGCCGAACAATTCGGAACCTTGGAATCTCTTTTTCCTGGAAGAATTGATCTCGGTCTGGGAAGAGCCCCCGGAACCGACGGTCTGACGGCGCAGGCATTGGGGAGAAATCCTGCAATCATTAATGAACAGTTTCCAAGGCAGATTTTAGAATTACAAAAATATTTTTCTAAAGAAAACCGTGACGCTTTAGTTCGTGCTATTCCGGGTGAAGGGCTGGATATTCCTTTGTATATTCTGGGCTCAAGTACAGATAGCGCTTTCCTGGCTGCGGAACTCGGTCTTCCTTATGCGTTTGCAGGACACTTTGCTCCTGAGCAGATGGAAATGGCATTCAATATTTATAGGCAGAATTTTGAACCTTCAAAATATTCCAACGAACCTTACATTATTGCGTGTGTCAATGGTGTGGCGGCAGAAACTTCTGAAGAAGCTCATAGAATTTCTACCACTTTATTCCAGGCATTTATCAATATTATCCGCAACGACAGAAAACCTTTTGCTCCGCCTGTTGATCATATGGATGAAGTCTGGTCACCAATGGAAAAATCGATGGTTTTACAAAAACTGCGTTACACACTCATCGGAGATCAGTCTGAAATTGAAGATCAGCTTCGAAGCTTTCAGGAAAAATTTAATGTGAATGAGCTGATAATTAATTCTCATATTTATGACCATCAGAAACGATTGGATTCTTATACGATTTTCAGAAAAGCAAAAGATGCTATATTCAAAATATAACAAACCCTTATCATAATTGGGAGATGCTTATTTTATGAGTATCTTTGCGAAAAATTTAAAGTAAAAATGTCTGATATTAAATTAAATACTATTCCGGAGGCTATTGAAGACCTTAAAAATGGTAAAATAATCATAGTAGTAGATGATGAAGACAGAGAGAATGAAGGTGATTTTCTTTGCGCCGCTGAACTGACGACCCCTGAAATCATCAACTTCATGGCCCTTCACGGCAGAGGACTGATCTGTATGCCACTTCCTGAAAAAAGATGTGACGAACTAGGACTGGAAGTAATGGTGAGCCGCAGCAGCGATCCTAAGGAAACAGCATTTACCGTATCGGTTGACCTTCTTGGAAATGGAACTTCTACAGGTATTTCTGCAGCAGACAGGGCAAAAACGATTTTAGCTTTAATGGACGAAAAATCGAAGCCAACCGACTTCATGAGACCGGGGCATATTTTCCCGCTTCGTGCAAAAAAAGGTGGTGTTCTGAAAAGAGCCGGCCACACAGAAGCTGCTATTGATCTTACGTGTCTTGCAGGTTTAAAAGAAGGTGGCGTGATCTGTGAAATTATGAATGAAGATGGTTCTATGTCGCGTTTGCCGGAACTTCATGCTTTTGCGCAGAAACACGATATGAAAATTGTCTCTATCGAAGATCTGATTCATTATCAGTTGAAAAAAGGAAATCTTATTGAAAGAATTGAGGAGAGAAAAGTAAAGACGGCTTATGGGGATTATGATTTCTTTGCTTTCAGGGAAACTTCAAATGATCAGATTCATTTTGCTTTAACGAAAGGTTCGTGGACGGTTGATGAGCCGGTTCTTGTTAGAGTACAGTCTTCAGACTCGTATTTTGATGTACTGACAAGATTAAATAACGGTGAAAAACCTTTATTGGAAAAAGTAACCAATATGGTGAATGAAGCAGGAAAAGGAGCTATTATTTTTATTAATAATGTTTCTAATTCTGAAAACACCTTAAGAAAGCTTCAGCAGTTCCTGAATTATCAGGATGGGCAGGTTCAGCATCCGACTTTGGCGTATAATTACAGAGATTACGGTATCGGAACTCAGATTTTGAAGAATCTTGGAATTAATAAATTTAAAGTAATCACTCAGAATACTAACATTAAACCTCAGGTTGGCGGTTATGATGTTGAGGTGACGGAGATGGTACAGCTTTAATGTGAGTGGTGAATGGTCAATGCGCTTTGCTTGTCAATTTTTCTATCAGCTTAAAATTGGTCGTTTGCCTTAAAAAAAATCAGTGAAGTAATCAATTACAGCTTGTTTTATAAAGGCTAATTTTAAAATTGACTATTCGCTTGCGAAGCAGAATTCAGTATTGACAACATATAAAAATGGCTTGAGAAATTCTCAGGCCATTTTTATTTCGTCAAAACTTCTGAATCCGTTCAGAAAGTCTTTAATATTCATTCTTTTCTTTCCTTCAAGCTGCAATTCCAAAGGATAATAAATTCCATCCTGA
Organism: Chryseobacterium sp. POE27; assembly: GCF_039727685.1. Classification (NCBI taxonomy): domain Bacteria; kingdom Pseudomonadati; phylum Bacteroidota; class Flavobacteriia; order Flavobacteriales; family Weeksellaceae; genus Chryseobacterium; species Chryseobacterium sp. POE27. The sequence continues at coordinate 2,053,462 of NZ_CP152475.1, read as the reverse complement.
GTGTATATTTTAAACTCATTCTTTGAAATATCCAATGTTCCGGCTACCTTATCATGATTTGAAACTTCAAACTTTCCGCCAAAAATTTTCAATCCCTTTTCTTCTTCTCCAATTTTCAATGTTGTGAAAGCAGCCGGATAGGGAGACATTCCCAAAATAAACTGATGCACTTCTTTTGAGTTTCCTGCCCAGTCTATTTTTGTATTTTCTTTAAATATTTTGTACGCATTTTTAGGATGCTCAACTTGTGGCTGAGGTCTTTCCGTAATGGAATTTTCTGCCAGTCCGTCAAGTGTTTTTACGACGAGTTTTGCGCCCATTTCCATTAATCGATCGTGAAGGCTTCCCGCATTTTCATCAGGCAAAATAGCCAATTCTTCCTGAAGCAGAATATTTCCCTCATCAATTTTCTCATTAATAAAGAACGTTGTAGCACCGGTTTTTTCTTCTCCGTTGATTACCGCATAATTAATAGGAGCAGCTCCTCGGTAATCCGGAAGCAGGGAAGCATGAAGATTGAATGTTCCCATTTTAGGCATTTCAAACAATACTTTTGGCATCATTCTGAAAGCGACTACGACAAAAACATCGGCATCCAGCTTTCTCAATTCTTCCAGAAATTCGGGATTTCTTAATTTTTCCGGTTGAAAAACAGGGATGTTATTTTGTACGGCGAAAATTTTCACAGGAGACTGATTGATTTTCTGTCCGCGTCCGCTTGCCTTGTCTGCCACGGTTACAACTCCTACGACTTCATGATGAGACTGATGAATGGCTTCCAAAGAAGTCTTTGCAAACTCCGGAGTGCCTAAAAAAACGACTTTCAATGATTTCATGCTGCAAAGATAAGGTCTTTATCAAAGGATTAAAAGATTTAAAATTAAAGATTGAAGTAATTTTTTTAAATTATAAAAGCTTGTTTAAATTCTAAATTTATTTTTAACATTAAGAATTAAGGTATAATTTCTTAATGTTAAGAATAAACTTTGTTTTTTTGGACAAAGCACATTAAGTATATGTCCATAAAATTAATAAAATTTAAATAGGCTCTAAGTTTTTTTAACTCTTTTATTTAACAGCAAAAGTTACAAAAGATTAGAAATTTCTATCTTGAGCAATTTTAAAAGAAAAAGCTAACAATAGTTTTTAAAAATCTTTGATTTTTGTTCTTTTGAAAGCTTTGATTAGCTTAGCTCATAAAACTTTTAAACTTGTCTTTTGCGACTTTTGTGGTTAAATTCAATATTAGTTAAAACAGGTTTTATAAATATGACCATTGCCAATTACTCATTGCTCATGTTAGGGCATACGTTCTGAAATTCAGCATTTTTACTTTTCCTGAATCCAACAGATAAATAAGATTTTCCAAAATATTTTCTTTGGATTGATAGTTCAGCTGAAGGGATAATTCTTCAATCGTAGAAGGTTTTTTAGCCAGTATATTTATGATTTCGCCCGAAATATTTTTTCCGAAAATAGATTGCTTGTTTTTTTCACAGACAGAACATTTTCCACAGTTTTTGGATTTTTTTTCACCGAAATACGTCAGGATCAGTTTCATTTTACAATGCTTGTCATCCTCAATATAGAATTTCATTTCTTCCCATTTCTGAATTTTGTTTTTCTGAATATGTTCAAAAAGTTTCCAGTACTGAGAATTATTAAGTCTCTCATCACGAGGTTTTAAAAATTTAATACTGGACAAAGCGCCATCAACGTACTCAACATACCCTTTTTGCTGAAGCTCTTTTAATCTTTCTTTGATTAAATGGATGCTTACGCCGATCTTATTGCTTACCTGCTGTTCGCTGAACATCACTTTATGTGCCGTAATTCCAGAAATGGTACGAAGCATGAGTTCAATAAAGTATGAATCTTTATGAGGTATCTGATCTATCTCGTCAGGCTGCATTAAAAGCTGCAGGGAGGAAAGGCTTTTATGGTCGTTAAAATAAATAATTTCCTGATTATGAAGGAAGTTCAGAACATTCTTAATCTTCGCTGAAGACAATTTGGTAAAATTCTGAATTCCGCTAAGATTGAGCTGAAAAACTTTTTCAGGCATTTCAAATTCTGCCACCTGGAAAATAGAGTATAGGTAAGTAATGATTTTTAAAAATTCAACTTTATTTGGGATTTGATTCTTTAAAATATCATCAAAATTTGACAGTTCCTGCTTGTCCCAAAGCAAAAAGGCAAAACTTTCCTGGCCATCTCTTCCCGATCTTCCGATTTCCTGATAATAGTTTTCGATGGATGGAGCCGGAGAATAATGAATGACAAACCGTACATTATCTTTGTCGATCCCCATTCCAAATGCATTAGTAGAAATTAAAATATGACTGTCACTGTTATTCCAGATCATCTGTTTGGCATTCTTTTCCTTTGCGGTAAGACCGGCATGGTAAAAATCGACATTTTTCAGCTGATTTTTATGAAGAAACTCACATAGCAGCTCAGTTTCCCTTCTGGTTCTTACATAAATAATTCCTGATTGTCTGGTAAACTTTAAGATATCATAGATCTTCTGAAATTTATCCGAAACTTCTTCAGTGAAAATTCTGATATTATCACGTCTGAAGCTTTTCTGAAATACCTGTGGGGTTTTCAGCTCAAGCTTTGATTTGATCTCTTCCAGAACCTTCGGAGTAGCAGTTGCCGTTAACGCAAGACACGGAATCTTAGGATTATTTTTCCTGAATTCTTTTATATTCTGATAACTCGGCCTGAAATCCTGACCCCATTCAGAAATACAGTGTGCCTCATCCACCGCAATGAATGACAGCTGAATTTCCTCGATATTCTGAAGGAACTGCTTATTAGTTAACCGTTCAGGAGAAATGTAGAGCATTTTTGTTAAGCCTTCCTTACAGCGGTCATAAATACCTTCTGCGTAGTATTCATCCAGTTCGGAAGATAAATATTCTGCTTCAATTCCTCTCAGTTTCAATTGACTCACCTGATCTTTCATCAGTGCTAAAAGAGGGGATATAATGAGACACGTTCCTTCTTTTAATAATGCCGGAAGCTGATAACATAGAGATTTTCCCGCCCCTGTAGGCAAAAGAACGAGCGTATCTTTTTCGTTAATAACAGAATCAATAATAGCTTCCTGGGAATCACGGAAGTTATCATAACCCCAAAAATATTGTAAGGTTTTAAATTTTAATTCTTGAAAATCTTGTTGAGAAATCATAGGATAAAAATAATGAAACTAAACTGACAAAAAAAAGCCACGCGATGCGTGACTTTATATATTAGGTGCTAAAATTACAATTATTTAGCTTCAAAATACACTCTTCTGTTGGCTCTGTTTTTCCATTCAGGGCATTTTGTAGCAGGGTTACATTCAGGGTATTTCAGGTCTTTTTCGCCTCTTCCCACTGCATTTAATTTATCAGATTGAACACCATTTTTAATCAAATAATCTTTGACATTATTTGCTCTTCTCTCAGATAATTTTTGATTGTATGCCTCGGAAGCTCTTGTATCGGTTGTTCCGATTACGGTGTAAGTTCCGCTGGAAGAGTTGATATAATCAACAGCATTATTCAGAATAGGAGTGTTTGAAGGTAAGATTCTGTCTGAATTCAGATCAAATTCAATCCCTTCCAGTTTTGTTTCCCTTTCATCTACCAGCCCACCTGTTACCGGTGTTGATGTAACTACCGGGCAACCATTGTTTTCAACCGGTCCCGGAACTGTTACACATTTATCATAAAGATCAATAACGCCATCCAGATCCGTATCGAGGGCAACTCCGGCGCCATCTACTCTTGCTCCGGCAGGCGTATCAAGCTGTCTGTCCCAATCATCACATACACCATCATTATCAAGATCCCCTTTTTTACAAACTTCAATATCCTGATTTTTATTAGCTAACACATCAAGCTTATAGTACATTTCCTGAAGAGGATCGTGCCACATTACATGAGATTCATGTTTTCCTAATTTTAAAGAAAGACCGATTGATGCGTTAAAGAAATTGTCGGAAACCTGTTCTTCACGTTGGTTGAGAACACTATATTTGTCGCCACCTCCATCAAATTCATCATCACCTGTAATGACATACATTACTCTACCTTCGATATCAATTCTTTTGTTGATTTTAAATTTAAGACCGGCACCAGCCTGTGCAAACATAGAACCTAGTTTGAACGGTTTAAGTTCAGTAACGAGTCTTTGTCCGTTCTCATCTTTCTGATAGGCACGATAGGCCAGAGTTCCAAGACCTGCGTATCCGTGTAATGCCCATCTGTAGGGAGAATGATTATCTACTCTTCTGAAAAGATTTGAAAAGTTAACATCTCCTAACAATGAAATCGCATCATATTGTGTTCTTGCTCCCACCTGTTGATTGGCAGATGCATTGGCAGGCGCAGCATCTTTTGTATTAAACCATCCTTGTCTTGTTTCTCCTCTGTCATACTGTAAATTGATACCAAAAGCATGGGTAATCGCTTTATCGATGCTGACGTAAGCAGAATATCCAAAAAGATTTTTACCGTTACCGTTTTTTATAGAAGTAAGGTCAGCAGACTGAACTAACGGTACACCGGCACCGAATGAAATTGCCCAATCATTGAATCTTTTTGATTTATTTGTAAAAGGAGAAATATTTGCAGAACCTGAAGAGAATGTATTTGGATATTCTCCGTTTGAAGTTACAGCAGTCGAGTCTTGTGCAAAGCCGGCTGTAGGAACAGCTAGTGCTAATGCGACAATTGCTAAACTTAATTTCATAGTGTATTTTTTATTTAGTTAATTAAATATTCATTATTTATTAGTAGGACATCCTTTATTTTCAACTGGTCCGGGAACCGTTACACACTTGTCATACAGGTCGATAACGCCGTCAAGGTCAATATCTAATGCTACACCGGCACCATCTACTCTTGCACCTGCAGGAGTATCAGGCTGTCTGTCCCAGTCGTCGCACACACCATCATTATCTTTATCACCTTTTTCACAGACAAGCAATTCAGGGCTTCTGCTTTCCAAAATATGGGTTCTGTAATAGGCTTCCTGCAGGGGATCATGCCAAGCAAGATGCGACAGGTGTTTACCCAATTTGAAAGAAAGTCCCAGGTTAACCGTCCACATATTATCTGATCTTCTTTTATCGATCATATTATATTTAGGGATAGTTGAGTTCGGATCATAATCGCCGGAACTTGCGTATCCGCCGCCGTCAAACTCATCATCACCACTTATGATATACATTGTTCTTGCTTCAATATCGATCAGTCTGGAAACCTTGTATTTCATACCTATTCCAAACTGAAAATAGGACGAGGTAATTCCCAATTTCTGATTCATAAACAGTGGAATTCTTCTGGGATTGCTGCTCCAACTGTAATCTTTATTGTCATGCAGAGAAGTATTAAAGTTCATGAATCCGATACCGGCATATCCGTGCATGGCCCATTTATAAGTCGAATGGTTGTCTACTCTTCTTAAAATGTTTGAAAAATTCACATCGCCCATGAGAGCAATCTGATTATATTTCGTTTTTGCTTCTGCCACTCCGGCAGCTATTCCTTCAGCTCCTTCCAGCTGTGCTTTTTGTGTTGTTTCACCTCGCTGATAGATCAGGCTGATGCCTACAACATGATTGATTTGCTTGTCTAAACTTACATAAGAATTGTATCCCCAATTGACCTTTTCGTCCGTGATTGACTTGAGGTCTGAATGTACCATAAATGCAGCACCACCTCCTACAGATACAGACCAGTCGTTGAATCTTCTGGTTGTGTTGTTGAAAGGCTGAACATTGGCAGAACCCGAAGAGAATGTATTGGGATACATATTATTTGAAGTAACAGCAATACTATCTTGTGCATAAGTTGCGATGGGCAAAATAGCCAATAATAATAAACCTAATTTCATACAGTATGTTTTATGTGTTTTTCAGATAAAATCTTTTAATAATATTCTGGAAAATTCTCTTTCAAAAAGATGTTTTTGGTGAGGGAGTTCTAATCTTTTTGAGATAAATTTCATTCCATTAAACTTTACGATATCAATATCAATAATTCTGTCGGTATAGCCTTCTGTTACTGCTGAATCGTTTATTCTTCCCATTTCCTTTTCAATGTCTTTTATGCGATCAAGAAGCTGAATCGGAGAGAAGTTCGTTAATATTATTGCTGCAATATTACAAAAAATATTGGAACTTTCAAATTCCACAGGATCAGATATTAAAAATTCACTTACGCTTATGATCTCATTTCCTGCATCTTTGATTTTCTCCAGGGCAGTCTCAAGGTTTTTTTTGGGGTCTCCAAGATTACTTCCCAGTAACAAAACGACTTTATGTTGCGACATATTGAAAAATGATTGATTTATGAAAAGCTTTTTTTAAAAATGTACTGGCAAATATAGTGGCTATTGTCATATTATGTGTCGTGTTTTTCTTCTTTTTCATCATAATGCTGGTCTTCAGCGCTATGGGAAGCGAGAAGTCTGTAGTCGTAAAAAAGAATTCCGTTCTCACCATTAATTTAAAAACCAATATTATCGACAGTCCGACTGAGGAACAGAGAGGATTATTTGATATCAGCGATCAGAATAAAAGTGTCCTGATTTATGATGCTATCGAGGCAATTAATAAAGCCAAAACCGATGATAATATTAAAGGAATCAGTATTGAAGCCGATTATCTTAATGCCGGAATTACCCAAATCGATGACCTCAGAAATGCTATTACCGATTTTAAGAAAAGCGGAAAATTCGTTTATGCTTACGGAAACGCAGTTTCTCAGGGATCTTATTACTTAGGATCTGTTGCGGATCAGTATTATCTGAATCCTTCAGGAATGATCGAACTGAAAGGTCTGGCAACGGAAGTAACGTTCTTTAAAGATTTTGCCGATAAATATGGTATTGGTATTGAAGTGATCCGTCACGGAAAATTCAAATCTGCGGTCGAACCGTTTTTAAGAAATGATATTTCCCCGGAGAACAAAGAACAATTGAATACGCTTCTGAATGATATCTGGAAGAACACTTCGTCGAAAATGGCATCTTCCCGGAAAATTGATACGGCCGCATTCAGAACTGTGGTAGACAGCCTTTACGGAATGATTCCTGAATTAAGTTTAAAATATAAACTGGCCGACAAACTGATCCAGAAAACAGAATATGATCAGTTGATTAAATCAAAATTAAATGTAAAGGAAGACGAAAAATTAAACAAAATTTCATTAGGAAAATATATTGCTTCCTATGCTGATGATGAGAAATCGGGAGATAAAGTTGCGGTTTTATATGCTTCCGGGTCCATCAACGGAGGGGACGAATATAATGATATTCACTCTGAAAAATATATTAAATACATTAAGGATCTTCAGGAAAATGATAAAGTAAAAGCTGTTGTATTCAGAATTAATTCTCCGGGAGGGAGTGCTAATGCTTCTGATGAAATCTTATTTGAACTTCAGCAGCTTAAAAAGAAAAAACCACTCATTGTTTCTTTTGGAGACTATGCAGCGTCCGGTGGATATTATATTGCCATGGCGGCTGATAAAATTTATTCTGAACCTAATACGCTGACGGGATCAATAGGGGTTTTCGGAGTAATTCCTTATTTCAGGGATCTTGCCAATAAAAATGGCGTGCGTTCGGATATTGTTTCTACGAATGCCAATTCTCAGTATTATTCTGCATTAAATGGCGTTACGCCTTATGGAGTAAGCATGATTACAAGAAGTGTGGAAGGAACTTATAAGAGATTCGTACATTTTGTGACCCAGAACAGAAAGCAGACTTTTGAGCAGATCGATAGTGTAGGAGGCGGAAGAGTATGGAGCGGAACCAGAGCCAAGCAGATTGGTCTTGTAGATGAACTGGGAACACTGAATGATGCCGTGAAATTTGCCGCACAGAAAGCCGGACTGAAATCGTACGCCGTATCTTCTTATCCGAAAAGCATGACGCCTTTTGAGCAGATATTTAAAGACCTGAATCAGGATGAAATTTCAGAAAGAGCAATTAAAAATAAGATTGGAAAATCAAATTATGAGATTATGCAGCAGATCGTAGAAAAGAGAAAACTACAATCTGAAGTGAAAATGGAAATGCCTTACCAGATTAAAATTAACTAAATTATATTGTACAAAGAAACGGCGGATTTGAATTTCAAATCCGCCGTTTTAATTTTTTATTAGGCTTAAATTAACTCTTCCTTGTAAGCATTCCGTAGATCCAGAGAACAATTAAAGCTCCTCCAATAGCCAGGATCCAGCTTTTGAAATTCCAGAATGAATCTACATCTCCCCAGTGAAGAATATATACACCGATTGATCCTCCGATAAAAGCTCCAATAATCCCCAGAATCATAGTGATAAGTATTCCACCGCCTTGTTTTCCCGGCATAATTGCTTTAGCTAGTGCTCCGGCTAACAGCCCGAAAATAATCCATGTTAAAAATCCCATAGTTGCATTTTTTTTAATGTTAATAATTTGATGATTGGTTCAAGAAGATTTATCTCTTCTTGAAAAATGAATCTACAAACTCTGTACCATTAAATAATTGCAAATCCTGCATTTTCTCTCCGACACCAATGTATTTTACGGGGATCTGAAACTGATCCGAAATGCCGATCACCACACCGCCTTTTGCCGTGCCGTCTAATTTAGTTACTGCCAAAGCATTTACCTCTGTTGCTGCTGTAAACTGTTTGGCCTGCTCGAATGCATTCTGGCCTGTAGAACCGTCAAGAACCAGTAAAATCTCATGAGGCGCATCAGGAATTACCTTTTGCATCACCCTTTTTATTTTTGAAAGCTCATTCATCAGATTGATCTTGTTGTGAAGTCTTCCTGCCGTGTCAATGATTACAACATCTGCATTCTGGGCAACCGCACTCTGTACCGTATCAAAAGCTACGGAAGCCGGATCTGAACCCATTTCCTGTTTTACGATAGGAACCCCAACTCTTTCGCTCCAGATTACCAGTTGGTCAACCGCTGCAGCTCTGAATGTATCTGCTGCACCCAATACTACCTTTTTGCCTTCAGATTTAAACTGATGAGCCAGTTTTCCGATCGTTGTTGTTTTTCCGACACCGTTTACCCCCACTACCATAATCACGTAAGGCTTTTTGGAAGCATCTATGTTTCCTGTTCCGGCATGAGGGTTTTCTAGCAAAAGTCCAGAAATTTCGTCCCGAAGTATTTTATCTAATTCATTTACGCTTACATATTTATCTTTGGCAACACGCTCCTCAATTCTTTCTATGATCTTGATGGTTGTTGATGCACCGACATCAGAAGCAATAAGTATTTCTTCAAGGTTATCCAGAACTTCATCATCTACCTTGCTTTTACCGACTACGGCTTTTGTCATTTTTTCGAAAAAACCCTGGCTGGATTTTTCTAATCCTTTATCTAAGGTTTCTTTTTCTTCTTTTTTAAAAATTTTTTTAAACCAACTCATCTTTATGAATTACGGAATTTTATTAATTAAAGATAGAAGCTGGAGGATGGAAGTCTGAAGTTCTACAATTTGTAATAACTTCCAGCCTCCAGCTTCTGACTTCCAGCTAGATTGAAAGCAAAGATAACAAAAAAACTACCCAAAAGATGAGTAGTTTTTTATATTGTAAATAAAGTGTAGATTATTTTTTCAAATAACCGTCTACTTCGTCTGCATTCATTACTTTTTCTTCGAAAACGTAAGCTCCTGATTTAGAAGACTTCACCATTTTCACCACTTTAGTCATCTTTTTAGACTGACCGCTTTGTAGGGTTGCTACTACTTTCTTTGCCATGGTAAATTATATTTTAATAATTACTTGATTTCTTTGTGAACAGTTACTTTCTTAAGAACAGGATTGTATTTTTTCAATTCCAATCTTTCAGTTGTGTTCTTTTTATTCTTTGTAGAAATGTATCTAGACATTCCTGGCATACCACTTTCTTTGTGCTCTGTACATTCAAGGATTACTTGAACTCTGTTTCCTTTTTTTGCCATGATTTAGTTCTTTTTAATCAATCCGTTTCTGGTTGCTCTTTCAATAGCTTCCTCGATTCCAATCTTGTTAATCACTCTCAATCCATGAGCTGATACTTTCAGTGTTACGTGCTTATCCTGCTCCGGAAGGTAAAATTTCTTCTCTAATAAGTTAATTTCAAAACGACGCTTCGTTTTGTTATTAGCGTGAGAAACGTTGTTACCAACCATTGCACGCTTTCCTGTTATTTGGCAAATTCTTGACATATCTCGATGTTCTTATTTGTACTATAATATTTGAGAGTGCAAAATAACGAAGAATTTTTTAGATAGACAAATCTTTTGAGAAATTATTTATAAATAACTTATTGATATTAACTTCAAATAACTTCAGTTTTTATCCTTCAACTTCCTGTCTCGCTAACTTTTCTTTGCTCTGTTCTGAAATCGTTTTATTAAAAAATAAAACAGTAAAAATCCTAAAGCAAAAATTGAAAATCTTGACAAGAGATCGCCCGTTCTTGTGTAAAATGTCATTTGGTCGTAAAGGTTCACTTTCGCAAATAAAGCTATTTTATCACCATAAAAAGTATCTTCAATGATTTCTCCTTTTGCATCAATGTGCGCAGAAATTCCGCTGTTGGCTGCGCGTGCAATTTCTCTTCTGGTTTCTATTGCTCTGAGTCTTGCATAGGATAAAAGCTGCCTGTGGCCTTCTGAAACTCCCCACCAGGAATCATTAGTCATAATCCCTAAAAAGTTGGCTCCCTTTTTTTACGTAATCACCTGTAAATTCACCGTAAATACTTTCATAGCAGATAATAGGAGCTATTTTTCCTTTATTGTAAGGATTTGAAAATGCCACTCTTTCTTTATCGGTTCCCAAAGAAGCTACCGTTCCGCCCAGATTAAGCATGGCATCACCTAGTAAAGGCTTTAAATAACTCATATAAGGAAATATTTCAACGCCCGGAACCAGCTTTCCTTTATGATAAACCTCAATATTTCGATTGGGGATAACCTGAACGGCAGAATTGAAACTTTCCACCCAAAGTCCGGGATTCAATTGATAAGCTTCTTTCGGGAGATTTTCTTCGGAAGTATAAAATTTATGCGAAGAAATTCCTGTTGCGAATACAGAACCGGGATGTTTTGTTAAAAATGTTTTAATGTTATTTAAAATCACGCTTTTTTCAAAAGATCTCTCGGAAATAGAACCTCTTCCCGGAAGAGCAGTTTCCGGAGCAATGTAATAATCTATTTTTCCTTTTGAGTTTTTTTCTGCCAGATCGAGAAGGTCATTTTCAATTGTCAGGCTGTCTTTGGAGTATTTTTCGGCGTAAGGATCAAGGTCAGGCTGCAGCATCAGAACATTTACACTTCCGATCGGTTTTTCATTAAAATTATTAAATTTAATAATGGAAATAATCATCGGAATAACAATCGAAGCGACTACGATTGATGTGTTTTTGATCAGATCTTTTCTTTTTCTTCCGGCCTGCCAGATTCTTATGGTGTAAAAGATCAGAACATTAATTAAAAGTATCCAGAAACTTCCGCCGGTAGCACCCAGCGTGTCGTACCATTGAATCAGTTTCGGATAATCTGAAAATGCGTTTCCCAGATTCAGCCAGGGCCATGTAAATTCCCAATTCAGATGAAATTTTTCAAAACTCATCCAAATGGCGATGAAAAAGGCTAATCCCCAATACGTTCCCTGCGCATTTTTGTACCAGTGATAACATTGGAATACCAAAGAATAAAGAAGGGAATTAACCAGTACAGGAAATACAACGGCCAGTATAGAGTGGCTTCCATCAGGATTTTTAGCTCCATATAACCATCCGGTAGTTACAATATTCCAGATGACGAAACATATATAGGAAAGCCCGAAAACCACCCAGCTTTTTCTTTTGTAATCTGAAAATTTTGAAACGCCGTGTTCCATCATCAAAAGCGGAACAAGAGCAAAAAATATAAAAAACGGAACCCCATAAGTAGGCCATGATATCGACAGCAGCATTGCTGAAATGAGCGTAAGTAAAACGTATTTCATTCAATTGATTTAACACACAAATTTAAGGCTTTTGAAATGAAAAAAAATGCAATTGATGTTAAAGAAATCTTATAAAATTCTTGATTACGAATTAATACTGTGAATTATCCGTTCAGTTCTTTTGCGCGTTTTTCAGCATCCAGAATTCCGTTTTTCAGGATTTCCTTAAGGTTGTTTTCATTAAAAGTTTTCAGTGCTGCTTCCGTTGTGCCACCTTTTGATGCGACATCCTGAATCAATTCTTCTAAATTTTTATCAGAATTATTAATCAGATGATAGGCTCCCAACATGGTCTGTTGTACGAAAAGTTTAGATAAATTTTCATCAATTCCCATTTCAATGCCTGCTTTAATCATGGCATCAACAATATAATAAAAATAGGCTGGCCCACTTCCTGAAAGCGCTGTAACGCCGTCCAAAAGTTCTTCATTTTCGAGATAAACAGATCTTCCGGTTGAATTCAGTAGTCTTTCGATGTTAATAAGCTGGCTGAAAGAAATGCCTTGCGCAGAAGTGTATCCGGTAATTCCCATTCCAAGAAGAGTGGGGGAATTCGGCATCGCTCTTACAACCAGGGGATGATTGAGTAATTTCTGAATTTTTTCGATTTTAATTCCTGCCATGATCGATAAAACCATCTGGCTTTGGTTTAACTGAAGAGGAAAGTTTTCAGAAAGATGTTGAAAATCCTGAGGTTTCACAGAAAGAATAATTAAATCCGAATCCAATTCTTTTACGTCATCAAAAGTTGAGATTTTTGACTTCGGAAATTCTTCGGATATTTTTGAAATTTTTGCTTCGTTTCTTGTGATAAGATGCAGGTTTTCAGGTTTTATCAGTTCGTACTTTAAAAACGATTTAGAAAAAGATAAGCCCATATTTCCGGCCCCGAGAATAGCTATTTTCATATTGTGTGTTTGTTTTTATGAGGTATTTAACTTTGTCAAAGTTTAATTTTTTAGATAATATTTACTTCTCTTTCCAACTCAATTCCGAATTTATCTTTCACAGAATCAATTATTTGTGTTGAAAAATCAAAAATTTCCTGTCCTGTAGCTTTTCCGGTTGCGTTTATAATCACTAAGGCCTGTAATGTATGAGAAGCTACATTTCCGATTTGCTTTCCTTTCCAGCCGCATTGTTCAATCAGCCATCCGGCCGGGACTTTTACAAAATCTCCATTCGCATATCCAGGAATATTTTCAAATTTTTGCTGCAGTTCTTCAAACTGAGTTAAAATGATGGTGGGATTTTTAAAAAAGCTCCCCGCGTTTCCGATTTCTTTCGGATCCGGTAATTTGCTTTTTCTGATGTTGATGACCGCTTTGGAAACATCCTGAATGGTTGGGTTTTCTATACCTAAATTTTCCAGTTCAGATTTAATGGCACCATATTCTGTTTTGATTTTGTGGTCTTTTCTTGTCAATTTAAAGGTAACCTCCAGAATTACATATTTCCCTTTTCCTTCCTGCTTAAAAACAGAATCCCTGTATCCGAATCTGCATTGTTCCAGATTGAAAGTTTCCAGCTGAAGGTTTTCCAGATTAAGAACAGTACAGCTTACAAAAGAATCTTTTATTTCCGTTCCGTAGGCTCCGATATTCTGCATGGGCGATGTTCCTACATTTCCGGGAATTAAAGAAAGATTTTCCAGTCCGCCATAATTTTTATTCAGGCAAAATATCACAAATTCGTGCCAGTTTTCCCCTGCCTTTGCGGTAACCAATACTTCATTGTCATTGATGAAATCTTCATGAGTACCTTTGAGATTAAGCTGAATTGCCAGTCCGTCGAAATTTCTTGTCAGTAAAATATTGCTTCCTCCGCCCAGAAAAAGTAATGGTAAAGTGCCTGTCTTTGAATAGTTCAGTGCTTCGATTAATTCTTCTGCAGAATGGACATCTGTGAAGTATCTGGCCTTTGCATCAACACCGAATGTGTTATATGGTTTTAATGAAAAATTTTCTAGCATTTGTATTGTTTAAACAAATTCTTACATCTAATTTAAAATAAAATATCAGCAATAAAAGTATGGAAGAAAAATTTCAATCCAAAAATTTATTGCTGACATATTATCCTTTTTTCAGCTTAAAGACTGAATTCTATTTTGTATTGTTGAAGCGCATCCTTTAGTATTGCGGCACTTCTTTTCAGATCTTCTTCTTTCAAAACGTATGCGATTCTTACCTGCTTTTTGCCAAGTTCAGGGTCGCTGTAGAATCCTCCTGCAGGTGCCACCATAATTGTTTCATTCTGGTTTGAATATTTTTCAAGCAACCATTGTGCGAATTTCTCTGTATCATCTACAGGAAGCTCTGCAACACAGTAGAATGCGCCTTTCGGTTTCGGGCAGATTACTCCAGGGATAGCGTTTAAAGCATCAACCAATACATTTCTTCTGTGGGTATATTCTTCCCTTACGGCTCTGATGTACGCCTGATCGTCCTGATGAGCAGCAGTTGCCGCGATTTGTCCTAAAAGAACCGGGCTTAACCTTGCCTGTGCAAAAAGCATAGCCGCATCATGGATTTTTTTAGAACGGGTAATCATACATCCGATTCTTACGCCACACATTGAGTAACGTTTTGATTCTGAGTCTATAATAATACAGTTTTCTGCAAGTTCAGGAAAAGCCAGCATGGAAATCTGCTGTTTTCCGTCATAAACATATTCTCTGTAAACCTCATCTGAAATAATGACAATGTCATATTTCAAAGCAATTTCTGCCAGTTTCTGAAGCTCTTCACGTGTATATAGGTATCCTGTTGGATTTCCGGGATTACAGATGACGATGGCTCTTGTTTTTTTCGGTAATTTTTTTCTCAAATTCTTCAATCGGAGGAAGGGCAAAACCGGTATCTATCGTTGAAGGAACAGCAACAACATTTACATTAAAAGTGCTTGTGAAACCGTTATAATTAGCATAGTAAGGTTCAGGAATGATTACTTCATCACCGTCATCGCACAACGTGGAAATCGCAAAATTTAAAGCTTCTGAACCTCCATTGGTAACGATGAAATTATCTGTAGTAAGATCATTAAAGCCCAATGAATGGTAATAATCCGTTAGTGCTTTCCTGTAATCTAAATTACCTTCAGAAAGGGCATATTCCAATACTTTCAGATCGATATTCTTTAAAGCATTAAGAGCCGTTTCCGGTGTTTCGATATCGGGCTGCCCGATGTTCAGGTGATATACTTTTATTCCTTTCTGTTTAGCTTTAAGGGCAAAAGGAACCAGTTTTCTTACCGGCGAAGGCGGCATGTGCAGTGCTCTGTTTGAAATATTCGGCATTGTTCAAAAAATTTGTATGGCAAAAATAAGATTTAATTTCCAATATTAAAATTAAGGATTGGAAAGAAGAGCTTTTATAATCATAAATTTATATCATTTAAATTTTGTTAATTTGAAAAATTATTAAAACTGAAAAAATGCAGATACAGTCCGTTTCATTAGAAGATTATATTTCTAAAATTCCCGAGGAAAGACAGGAAATTTTTAGGAAGCTTTTTGATACGATTAATGATAATTTACCGGAAGGATTTTCTCAGGGCAGCAGCTACGGAATGATCGGCTGGGGAGTTCCGCTCGAAAGCTATCCTGCCGGTTATCACTGTGCACCAGGCACGCCGCTGCCTTTTATAAGTATTGCTTCGCAGAAGAATTTTATTGCTTTTTATCATATGGGAATGTATGCAAAACCAGAATTACTGAATTGGTTTGTAGAAGAATTTCCTCAATATTCCAAAAGAAAGCTTGACATGGGAAAATCTTGTGTACGCTTCAAGAAAATGGATGATATTCCTCTTGAATTATTGGCTGAAGTATGTAAAAAAATGACCGCACAGGATTGGATTGATTGTTATGAAGAAAATTTTAAAAAGTAAATACATATTTACAATTTTTGCAGTTTTATTTATTGTAAATAGTATTATAAGCTGTAGAAGTTCAAATGTTTCGGGATTGAAAAACGGTGATTTATTGTTTGTTACTGCTAAAAATACAGGACTTTCAGGAGCGATCAATAACGTTACACAAAAACAGGAAAATACTTCTTTCGATCATATCGGAATTTTAGACAATGATGGGAGGGAGTTTTATGTTTTACACGCTGCTCCGAAAGGAGGTTCTCAGAAACAACAGCTGAAAGATTTTATGAAAGATCAGGCTGATGACGGACAAAGAGTTGTTGTGTACCGTTTAAAATCTCAATATCAGAATGCTGTTCCTTCAGCCATTGAAAAGGCAAATTCTATGCTGGGAAAACCTTACAATTTTAACTATATATTGGATGAAAACGCTTATTACTGTTCAGATTTTATCGAAAGAGCTTTTAGAAGTGATCATATTTTCACCCTTGAACCTATGACTTTCATCGATCCCCAAACCGGAAAAACCAATACATTCTGGGAAAATTTTTACCAAAAGAAAAATCTGAAAGTTCCGGAAGGAGAACCTGGCTGTAATCCAAATGGTCTCGCAGCTTCTGATAAACTTGAAAGAATAAAGGAATTAAAATAAACTTATTAATTAATGTATTATGGCGGAGTCGAAAGAGTCCGCTTTTTTTATGAAAAAATAAAAAATTATTATCCTACTAATTTGGTAGACTAATATTTTTTTATATTTTTGCTTAAGCTTTAATACAAAAAAGAATAATGAACATTAGTTTTTAATCCAAAAGAATTTGTTATGATAACACCTAATCCGAAACTGCAGGTTTTTAGCCATACAATGAATCTGCCTAAAAGAGAATTGATCCTGGAAGTCGAACTGAATGGTAAAATGAAGTTTGAACAGCTGATGAATACGATATACAATCAGTTCGGGATCTGTCACAGGGTGTTGTCTGCGAATGTGGAATATGTGAACGGAAGAAGCTTCGGGTCTGTTCAGCTGTATATTAATGTAAATTCAGATGATTTCGACAAGCTCGAATTCTATCTGAATAAAAATAAACTTCTGAGTACTACAGTAGAATATGTCTGCAGAAAATACTCATAAGATAGGTTCATATAGTTTTAATTACGAAAAAGCGTTCGGTGAAAATCGAACGCTTTTATTATTATTAAGATAAAATCTTTTCTATATTAAATTCTTTCAATATCGGCACCGATTGCTCTCAGCCTTCCATCGATATTTTCGTATCCTCTGTCGATTTGCTCAATATTGTGGATAATTGATTTTCCTTCTGCGGAAAGTGCAGCAATAAGAAGTGCATTTCCTGCCCTGATATCCGGAGAAACCATCGTTGTTCCTCTGAGCGGAGCTTCTTGATTAAGTCCAATAACTGTAGCTCTGTGCGGATCACAAAGAATAATCTGAGCACCCATATCGATCAGTTTATCGACAAAGAACAATCTTGATTCAAACATTTTCTGATGAACCAAAAGACTTCCTTTTGCCTGTGTAGCCACTACCAGGATAATGGAAAGTAAATCCGGCGTGAATCCCGGCCATGGAGCATCGGAAATCGTAAGAATGGATCCGTCAATAAATTTTTGGATTTTATAATTTTCCTGAGCAGGAATGAAAATGTCATCATTGCTTTGCTCCAGCTGTATTCCAAGTTTTCTGAATGTATTCGGGATCACGCCAAGCTGATTCCAGTTTACATTTTTAATGGTAATTTCAGATTTCGTCATCGCAGCAAGTCCGATCCATGAACCGATTTCCACCATATCCGGAAGCATGGTGTGTTCGGTACCGTGGAGATATTCAACTCCTTCGATGGTCAATAAATTGGAGCCGATTCCGGAAATATTGGCACCCATTCTATTCAGCATTTTACATAGCTGCTGAAGATAAGGTTCACAGGCGGCGTTATAAATTCTTGTTTTGCCTTTTGCTAAAGCAGCAGCCATAACGATGTTGGCCGTTCCGGTTACGGAAGCTTCTTCCAAAAGGATAAATTTTCCGTTAAGTTCTTTCGCTTTTAATGAATAAAAATATTCTTCCTCATCATAATGAAATTCAGCGCCAAGTTCTACAAGTCCTTGAAAATGAGTGTCTAATCTTCTTCTTCCGATTTTGTCACCTCCGGGAGTCGGCATGTATGCTTCGCCATATCTTGCCAGCATTGGCCCCATCAGCATGATTGAACCTCTTAGTTTTGCGCCGTCTTTTTTAAACTCGCTGGATTTTATATAATCAAAATTTACCTGATCTGCTTTGAAAGTATAATCTCCGTGTCCGTTTTTGGTAACCTTTACTCCGAAGTCGCCCAAAATTTCAATTAATCGATTAACGTCATGGATATCGGGAATGTTTTTAATCCTTACTTCCTCATCAGTTAATAAAACGGCACAAAGAATCTGTAGAGCTTCATTTTTTGCTCCTTGTGGAGTGATTTCACCTTGCAGTCTCTTTCCTCCTCTTATCTGAAATGTTCCACTCATGTCTACTTTCTGTTTTTATGATTGTTGTTGTTATTGTGTCTTCTTTTATTATTGGATTGATTTCGGTTATTATTAGATTGATTTCGGTTGTTATTGTTGTTGTTTCGGTTGTTGTTATTGCTGGTGTAATAGATTTTGCTTTTTTCCAGCGTATCTATCCCGGTAAGATCCAGCCTGTTTTCCGAAAGTTCTTTCAGGTGACGGAAAATTACGTCATCCGTTACGTGTTCTTTATTATATACGTTGTAAGATTTCTTCATATTATTGGCAATTACCTCGATCAGGGCTTCTTTCTCGTCGCCTTGCTCCAGTTCTATTGCTTTTTCTATTAATTGAAGAATACTTTTCCCGTAAAATTTAAAATCTCCCTGAAGTTTTGGGTATTCCATTCTTTTGGGTTTCTCTGCCAGCTCTTCTCTGGTCGGGAAAGGATATGGTGAATCTACATCAAGATCATAATCGGCAAGAATGAACAAGTGATCCCAAAGTTTATGCTTGTAATTTTCTTCGTCGCGAAGCTGCGGGTTTCTCTGCCCCATAAAATCAATGATGGCCATTGCCATTTCGCTTCTTTCCTCTTTTCCGGGAAGCTCTTTGCAACGTTCAACCAATTGTTGTATGATTCTGCCATATTCAGGCAAATGAAGCTGATTTTTTTGGGTGTTGTATTCCATAATATGCAAATATATGGAATAATGGAAAATTTGCACTGAAAATCTTTAAAGTTTATGATTTTTTAATGATGTTCTGCATTATGTTTTACCATGATTTACTATTAAAAATAAAAAATATATCACGGTCAGTAGATAATATTTTAATAAAAGTGTAATTTAGGTAATGCTTTAATAATTAAAATTTTACATATGAAAAAAATACACTTTCTACTTTCATTACTGGCTTTGGGTCTGGTAGGCTCATGTCAGGATAATGATGAAATGATCAATGAAACCCAGAAAAATTCAGAAGCTCATAACAAAATAGTGAATATTACCAATCACGATGGGCGTCCTTTCAGCACAGGAGCTTCTCCTTACGCAAAATTTGTTGCAGGCCCCGGGGGAAGCGTTCTTATGCAGGGATTTTATTGGGATGTTCCTGATGGTGGCAATTGGTGGAATATGGTAAAAGAAAAATTAACCGACTGGTCAAATGCCGGAATTGGTGCCATTTGGCTTCCGCCGGCCTCAAAAGCACAGAACGGAGCTTATTCAATGGGGTATGATCCTACCGACTATTATGATTTCGGAAATTATAATCAAAACGGAAGCATTGAAACACGCTTTGGTTCCAGGGCGGAACTTGAAGCACTCATTACAAGAGCTCACACTGAAAATATGCAGGTGTATGCAGATATTGTCATTAATCACAACAGTGGCGGACAGTCAGAGTACAATCCGTATGTAGGTTCCAATACCTGGACGAATTTTTCAGGAGTTGCTTCGGGAAAATTTCCTAGAAGCTATAATGATTTTTATAAAAATGCTTACGGAAATAATGATGAAGGCGCTTTCGGAGGATTTCCCGATTTGTGTCACGCTAATCCTTATGTACAGGACTGGCTTTGGGGGGAGAGATGATTCTGTGGCAAAATATTATAAGAATGTGATGAAATTTGACGGTTGGAGATTTGATTATGTTAAAGGCTTCGGACCTTGGGTCGTGAATACCTGGAATGCCAATGTCGGCGGGTTTTCCGTGGGAGAACTCTGGGATTCCAACGTCAATACGCTGGAATGGTGGGCTAATAATGCTAATAGTTCCGTTTTCGATTTTGCAGCCTATTACAAAATGGATGAAGCATTTGATAATGGAAATCTCAATGTTCTGAATGATGATATGATGTGGAAAAGAAATCCTTACAAAGCCGTAACTTTTGTGGCGAATCACGATACGGATATTATCTACAACAAAATGCTGGCCTATGCTTATATTTTAACTCATGAAGGATATCCTACAATTTTTTACAGGGATTATGAAGAATGGCTGAACAAAGAAAGACTCAACAATCTCATCTGGATTCACAATAACAAAGCTACAGGAACAACCTCAATTCTTTATACCGACAACGATGAATATATTGCAAGAAGAAACGGCTACAATGGAAATCCGGGATTGGTTGTTTATATCAACAATTCTTCAAGCTGGCAGGAGCGATGGATTCAGACCAATTGGACAAGTCAGCAGATCAAAGATTTTACAGGAAGTTCGAGCTGGTATCCGACTACACAGTCCGATAAATGGGTGAAAATTCAATGTGCACCCAATTCTTATTCCGTATGGTCTTTAAATCAATAATCGCAATAAATGAAAGACTGCTTCTGTCAGAGGCAGTCTTTCTAAATTGAATAATGTTAAACCTGAATGAATTTTGCTCTTTGGTGGGGAGTAGGCAGATAGCACTTTTGATTGGCAAGTTTCATCCTGTTTTTTGAAACGATATCATATAATTTATCGCTTAAAAAAGAAGGAATAATTTTTCCTAATGATGAAAATTTATAAATCCCACCCAACAGATTAGCAATTTTTAAAATAGCTTTAGATTTTTCCAGATAATATTTTCCGGGCTTCCAGAGATACATCGTATTGAAGACTTTGGTATTTAGATCTCTTTCAGATAAAAATTTCTGTCCAAAATCAGATTGCAGTGAAGCAAACATAAACGCATCTTTTTTATCTCTTTCGAGGATCCATTGTACCCAAAAATTGCATACGCCGCACTCACCGTCGAAAAATACAATATGTTTACTTTGCCAGTTTTCTTTCATGATGTTAAGATTAATACGACATTTTCCTTTCCGTTTCTGTTTTCTCTCTTTTGAAATAATCTGTAAGGATTTTTCTTTGCTCTTCACTTAATTTTGCATTTTGATGTCCTACAAAATAAGATTCAAGTGGCATTTCTCTTTTTTCGATCATTTCTATACATTCCTTCAATTTATGTGCCTGATCCTTTGGTTGATACATTGCAAAAGTGGAAAAATTAAGTTCCTTTCTTCCTTCATCAATATGATTTTTCATCATCCATGAAAAGGGAGCGACATTAGAATACCAGGGATATTTTGTTTCACTGGAATGGCAGTCATAGCATGAAGTTTTTATGATTCCGGCAATTTCAGGCGGAGTGTTTTTTATCTTTAAAAAATCCATACCGGGAGTAGGTTCCGGATTTGTTTTGTCAATTGGAAAAAACTGAATGATAATAAAAGCTACCAGGATAACAGTCAATACCTTTTTCATATTTTCAATGTTTGGTCTAATATAATAAAAATACTGCAATTTTTATAATATGATTCAGATCATATATTGGAACAATTCTAAATAGCGATTTAGTTTTAGCTTGGAATTCAATCTATTGCATAAAATTATTAATTTAATAATGTTTTTAAGATATAAAAATTTAAGAATCGATCACTTTACTTGTTTATTGTTTTTAACTATCATAAAAATATTTTCAATAGATTGTATTTATAGATAAGCTAATGTAAGTTTGCTAAATATTAAATTAACTGAAATCAACATAAAAATTAAACTACAATGGAAAAAGATTCTAATGACATCAGTAAATGTCCATTTCATAACGGAACGATGAAAAAAGAAAACGTTGCCGGTGGCGGAACAAAAAATACAGATTGGTGGCCCGATCAGCTGAGAGTAGATATTCTTCGCCAGCATTCATCTCTGTCAAATCCTATGGATAAGGATTTTGACTACGCCGAAGAATTTAAAAGCCTCGATCTTGAAGAAGTAAAAAAAGATCTTCATGTTTTAATGACAGATTCTCAGGATTGGTGGCCCGCTGATTTTGGACACTATGGGCCACTTTTTATCCGTATGGCTTGGCACAGTGCAGGAACGTATCGTGTAGGTGACGGAAGAGGTGGAGCCGGAGCCGGGCAACAACGTTTTGCGCCGTTGAACAGCTGGCCGGACAATGTCAGTCTGGATAAAGCAAGAAGGCTTCTCTGGCCAATCAAACAAAAATATGGAAAGAAAATTTCCTGGGCAGATTTAATGATTCTTACAGGAAATGTAGCCCTGGAATCTATGGGTTTCAAAACTTTTGGGTTTGCCGGCGGTCGTGAAGATGTCTGGGAACCGGATATGGATGTGTACTGGGGATCTGAAAAAACATGGTTGGGCGGCGATCTTCGGTATGCTCATGGCTCGGATGGTGTAGTGGAAGATCGCGGTGTTTTGCCTACCGATGATGACGCAGATGGTGATATTCACACAAGAAATCTCGAAAAGCCTTTGGCAGCCGTACAAATGGGATTGATTTATGTAAATCCTGAAGGCCCTGACGGAAATCCTGACCCTATTTTGGCAGCAAAAGATATTCGTGATACTTTCGGAAGAATGGCCATGAATGATGAAGAAACAGTTGCGCTTATCGCCGGAGGGCATACATTCGGAAAAACGCACGGGGCGGGACCTGCAGATCACGTGGGAAAAGAACCGGAAGCCGCCGGAATTGAAGCTCAGGGATTTGGCTGGAACAGTACTTACAAGTCAGGAAAAGGTCCGGATGCTATTTCCAGCGGATTGGAAGTTACATGGACGGAAACGCCGACTGAATGGAGTAATTATTTCTTTAAAAATCTCTTTGAAAATGAATGGGAACTTACCAAGAGTCCTGCTGGTGCCCATCAATGGGTGGCTAAAAGCGGAGCAGAAATCATTCCTGATGCATTTGATCCCAATAAAAAACACAGGCCGACAATGCTTACAACCGATTTGTCGTTAAGATTTGATCCTGAATACGAAAAAATTTCAAGAAGATTTTACGAAAACTCTGAAGCGTTCGCAGATGCTTTTGCACGAGCATGGTTCAAACTTACACACAGGGATATGGGACCAAAAGCGCGTTATCTAGGGCCGGATGTACCTTATGAAGAACTGATCTGGCAAGACCCGATTCCTGAAGTAGATCATGTTTTGATTAATAATTCTGATATTGAAGCCTTAAAATCGAAAATTCTTGATTCCGGATTGAGTATTTCTGAACTGGTTTCTACTGCCTGGGCTTCCGCATCAACATTCAGAGGAAGTGATAAGCGAGGTGGAGCGAATGGAGCGAGAATCCGTCTGGCTCCTCAGAAAGACTGGGAAGTGAATAATCCAGCTCGGCTGCAAAAAGTTTTAAGTGTTTTAGAAAATATTCAGAAAGAATTTAATGAAAATCAGACAGCTGGAAAAAAAGTTTCATTGGCTGACCTTATCGTTCTTGCTGGGATAGCTGCCGTGGAAAAAGCTGCTAAAGATGCAGGATACAGTGTTATTGTCCCTTTTTCTCCCGGAAGAATGGATGCTTCACAAGAGCAGACGGATGTGGAATCTATGAAATACCTTGAGCCTGCGGCTGACGGATTTAGAAATTATCTGAAAAAGAAATTTTCTGTCTCTACGGAATCTTTATTGATTGATAAAGCTCAGCTTTTAACGCTTACTGCTCCTGAACTAACCGTTCTCGTAGGCGGGATGAGATCTCTTAATGCAAATTTTGACGGTTCACAACATGGGGTTTTCACACAAAGACCGGGAGTTCTTACCAATGATTTCTTTGTTAATCTTTTGGATATGAGTACACAATGGAAAGCTGCTTCTGATGATAATGAATTGTACGAAGGAACAGACCGTAAAACCGGAGAAAAGAAATGGACGGCTACGCGGGCGGATCTTGTTTTCGGCTCCAATTCTGAACTAAGGGCTATTGCTGAGGTATATGCAAGTTCTGATGCTCAGGAGAAATTCATTAATGATTTTATTTCCGCCTGGGTGAAAGTAATGAATCTGGATAGGTTTGATTTAAAGTAACTTAAATTAAAACTCTTGATAAAATAAGCACTGACTTTTTAAGAACTTAGAATAGCAGTTTTGTAAGCACAAAAATCCATACTGCAATAATGTAGTATGGATTTTTTATTTACTAATTTTAATATATGTACTAAAAAAATAATATTTGATATCAAAATTATCTAAATAATATCTATTATTATAATAGTTAATTGTTATTGGTATTTTACTAAATGACATATGATTTAGTAACAATTTACCGTTAAATATCTTTATTATTGTTAAATATTATTTTTAATGAAAATACCCAAAAGCATTAATGCCTTTAGAAGGTCATTAATGAGAAAGCTGACTGAGAATATTGGCAAGTCCGGTTTTGAGAAAGTTAAAAAAGAAGATGTTAAAATAAAAAAAATTTTAATATCAAGACCAAATCATCGATTGGGCAATTTGCTTCTTCTCAGCCCGCTGGTGCAGGAAGTGAGCAATACGTTTCCTGACAGTAAAATCGATCTCTTCGTTAAAGGACAGATTACTCCACTAATATATAAAAATTATAAAAATATTGACAAAATTATTCAGCTTCCCAAAAAGCCATTTAGTAATATTTTTAAATATTTATCAGGTTGGGTATCAATTCGTTCAAGAAAGTATGATCTGGTGATCAATGCGAATTTTGGCTCATCATCAGGCAGAATATCAACGTACTTTGCCCGATCAAAATACAAATTATTCGGTGAATATGATGAAAAATATTTACAACAAATTAATGATTACCAGCACTCTGCCAAACATCCTATTTATAATTTAAGACAATATTTGTCACAGTTGGGGGTTCCGGATAAAAATGAACTGCCCTTCATGGATCTCAAGCTGGATGCAGAAGAGATTCAAAGTGGAAAGAAAAATCTACTTTCCATAGTACAGAATGAGAAGCCGGTAATATGTCTGTTTACTAATGCTACCGGAGACAAATGCTACTCCGAGAAATGGTGGCATGATTTCTATAGCAGTTTAAAACAAACGTTTCCTGATCATCATATTGTGGAACTTTTACCTGTTGAAAATATTTCTAAATTAAACTTTACAATACCTCATTTCTATAGTACGGATATCAGGGAAATGGGAGCTTTTATAGCGAATACCCAATTGTTTATTGCGGCAGATAATGGGGTAATGCACTTAGCCAGCGCCAGTGGAGTACCCACGGTAGGCTTGTTTTCGGTCACTGATGAAAATATTTACGGGCCCTATAATTCAAAAAGCTTCTCTGTGAATACAGGACAGACGACAACCGAAAATATAATGGATTTACTGCGTAAAACTTTAGAATAATAAAATTAATGATATGAAATTGATCTTTGCTGAAGGCTTATCTCTCTATAAAAATGATATTTTATCAATAATAAAAAAATTTAAAAATGAAGGAACGTTAATTGGTAACGGTTCGAGAAATGTGATTAAAGTATTTAAATTAAAAGGGATAGATCTCAATTTTAAATTATTTAAA
Source organism: Chryseobacterium sp. POE27 (assembly GCF_039727685.1). NCBI lineage: Bacteria > Pseudomonadati > Bacteroidota > Flavobacteriia > Flavobacteriales > Weeksellaceae > Chryseobacterium > Chryseobacterium sp. POE27. The sequence goes on along the minus strand of NZ_CP152475.1, from coordinate 2,027,749 downwards.
CAACATAATATTATTAACAGGCACGTCTACAAATTTTACCGGAAGTCTAAAGCACAGCGTTCATTTGAATATGCGCATATGCTTATCCGGAAAAATTACCGGACTCCGAAACCGGTTGCCTACATCGAAAATCATGATTTTATCGGATTGACAACTAGTTATTATATCAGTGAACAGCTGGCTGAATCCTGGACATTTGATCACATTCTTGGAGATCATGCTTTTCCTGACCATGAACAAATTATAAAAGAGTACACATCGCTAATGTATCGATTGCATAATGATGGAATTCTATTTCTGGATAATTCCCCTAACAATTTTTTAATTCGAAAGGAAGATAATACCTATTCGATTTACATGGTAGATTTAAATCGAATGAGTTTCTACGATTCGATTGATTTGAACAAAAGACTGGCCAACTTTGCAAGAATCACTAATGACCCCCAGGTTATTAAAATCATTGCTGAACAATATTCTTATTTATATGGGACCTCAAAAGATCTTTGCCTGAAAAAAATTACCCAATACACCCATAGACAGCTTGTTAAACGTAAAGTAAAGAAGGTGTTGAAATTCTATAAGTATTTAAACTTAAAGCGAATCTTTTTGAATCGAGGCTATGTATTGTTCTATGCACACTGTTTCTTTCAAATTAGTGATGGATTATTATAAAATAAAAGAAGGAAAAATCATTATCATTTTATATCTATTTTTATAGTTTAGATATATCTGAAACAAAAAACAGAAATCCATATTACATGATTGTAATATGGATTTTTTATGGTGTTGTTTGATTGAAAATTTCTTTTCTGCAGGCTTTCAATATATTACAAAATTTCTTTAAACAAATTTAATACGTCAAGTTCTGTCGCTTCTCTGATGGATATTTGCATTATAAAACAACACAGAAATGAAATTAGATTTTAAAACTAATGGTGGACATATTTTAGCCTGAAAACCACCTAAAAAAATAAGGCTAAAACCTGAAGTGACTCTGTTGAAAAGAGGCTTCAGATCTTAACCTTTATAAACCAAAACAAATTTACACAAATGTCTACAAACAACAATGCGTCACAAACGCTTTTCAGATTCGTAAGCTTAAGAAATCCACAACTAACAGAAACCAAAGAAAAAAACTTAGGATTCATTCACAGACCGAAAGGAGTAACGGGGATTTTTGATACCGCTGTTACAGGAATGTCTTCAAGGTCCTCAAAGCTTGGAGAAATGGTAAAAGCGGCGAGAAACTTCAGCAATGCAGGATTCGAAACCGAAAAGAAAATTGAGGAAGGTCCTTTCGGAACACTTCTTACTATCGGAAGAAAACTTTCTAAAAAGGAAATTCTTGACAGTGCCGAATTGATCCTCGTTAAAAACTATTACAAAAATCTTATTGATGCCAATAAAGAGCTTACTGCTGCCGGTACAAAAATCTTTGTTCAGCTTTGGGATAATTATATTTACCAGATCGTTACGCAGGGAGATTTCTATGTTAAAGAAGCAATCAGCCATATTTTAATGGCAATTCACGTTGGTTTTGCCCAAAGCCTGGATCTTGCAGACCCGGAAATCGTAAAGATAAACGGAGCAAAGCCTTTGGAAAAAGCATTCGATAGTAAAATCGTATTGCCCAAATACCTGTTTTCTGACGACTCAGGAACAGCAGGCGTAGTTTCTTCGAGAATGTCAGGTGATGTTTCAAATTCTGCTTTATCGTCCAAAGCAATACAAAGACTGGAGTCAGAGGCAAAATCTTCATTAGTTGCCAACAAAGCACTACATAGAAAAGAAGCTTTGGAAAAACTAAATAAAGAACTGGAAAAGCTTCAGGGAAAATATCATAAATCGCGGGAGCAGGCTTATCAGGAAACATATGTAAAATATCAGGAAGCAAACAGAGAAGCGTTGGATGTCTACGCCATAAAATTGGCTGAGGTCAAAACCAAAATTACTGAAGAAACTCCTGAAGAAGAAAAAATCCTTCTTTATGATGATTTAAAGCGATATGAAGTAAAACCTTTTGAATTTTCATATCAAAATGAAATTAATTTAGGAGAATTATTAGAAAAACTTTCCCCGGAATCTTTTTCACTTTTTATGGCGCTTTTTGCAGAATTTGACGAAGCCAAAGCTTTTGAAGATTCTTATAAGGAAAGAATCAGAATTATTTCTTACAATACATTAACCATAGGATCCCAGACTATTGTTCTTGATGATGAGATTCAAACTTTTTCAGATGCTTTGCATATTGTGGAAAATAATATTTCAACATCCATGCAGGCTGCGTTGGAACATACTCCTCTTTCGCAACAGCAATATGTAAACATCGGCGGGGCATCCGTTCCGGTTGTTAATACTACGGCAAGAACTCCCATGGCCTATAGCTTTTTTGCGCACAGTACGCTCGGACTTACCGGATCAGGAGGTTTTGTTAATTTTTCATTCGAAGTTGAAGATGTTTCATGGAGCGTTACCAATGCAAGGATTACTGCCACTACAGACACAGCAGGAAGCTTTGAAGAAAATTACAGCAATATTCCGGTAATAGATAATAAAATTATTCTTCCTGTAAGTTTAATTAATAAATTCAGAACAAGCGTAGCTTTTAAGATAGAAATCATTTTCGACAATGGCAGTATAGCATACGCAGATCTTGGCCAGCAATATATCAAAGGAGATGTAAGTCTTACCGGAATGCTTACTTTAAAAAGAGGAATGGCAGAAAATCCGCAAGAGCCTGAAACGGTGATTATTCAGAAGCGTAAAAATTTCGGAATTAAAAGATTAGGGGTTGCAGATTATCTTAAAGTGGTACAAAGTGTTCACGCATACGTTCCGGGGGGAAGTTTCCAATATTGAGAACGTTATGGCAAGTGAGTTGCGACATAAGTCTTCTGTGGCAAGAGATTATTCTGAAATTACAGATACTACTTCCACATCTCAGGAAACTGAGAAAATTTCCGATACGTCCAAAACGTCCAGAACAGATATGCAGACAGAGGTTGCCAAAGAACTGAATAAGCAACAAAGTATTACCGCATATACAAGATACAGCTACGGAACTGACCCTATGAAATTTGAAGTAGGTGCCGATTATGCCAATAATACAGCTCAGCTCGACAGTACAAGACAGGCGATGATGAAATCTCAGGAAATTACGGAAAGAGCAATGGAAAGAGTTCTTACTAAAATTTCCGAAGAACGGGTGCAGAAAATCATCAAGGAATATACGGAAACCAACGTACATGAATATGATAACCGTGGAAAAGTAACCAACACGGATAATCCTGATACACAGCCAAAGCATATCACAGGGGTGTACCGATGGATTGACATAAAGTACAAAAATCAGATCTACAATTATGGTAAACGTACCATGTTTGAATTTATGGTTCCTGAACCTTCAAGGTTGCATCGTCTTGCGCTTGCTGTTTCCAAAAGCCAGGTGCTTACGGCTCCGGTAGATCCGAGAACGGCTCCGGCTCCAAATACGATGAATAATCCAAAAGCAGCGACTAAAGAACTGCTGCAATATTGGGCAGGAATCTATGGGGTAACGCTCACAAGCCTTCCGCAAGAGAAAATTCAGCATATGATTGGATTACAATATATCAAGTTAAGTGGAGACTGGGGAGCTAAAATAATGATGTTGGATATGCCTCAAAACTATTCCGGGAAAAAGGTAAAAGTAAATTACGGCTATGACAGGCGAGGAATGAGCGTAGATAATTTCCAAGGCGCAATGCTTGATCTTCCGGATGTAGGGCGTGGCTCCAATGACGGGAGCTATAATGTGAATGGATTGAACATAACCGGCTCATATCCCTTCAACTATCATGGACGTGGCGCAGATTCTTTTAATGTTTCTTTTGTGTTCGACTGTGAGCTTTCTGACGACTTTATGCTCCAGTGGAAAACCGAAAACTTCAACGCCATCATCAAAGCGTATGAAGAAGCCTACAAAACATTCCAGGAAGAACAGGCAAAACTGGATGCCGAGCATAAGGAAAAAGAAGCCGAAGCGAAAGAACAACAAGGGAACTTCTACCGCTATATGGAGCATGATACATTAAAGCACAACTGTATCGCTTATCTGCTGCAGGATTATCTGACCACGCTTGGACAGGAAGCCACAAACGCACTGAGTGATAATACCAAAATGGATAACTTCCAGGTATATCTGAATGATAACCTTGACCAATACGCTGCACTCGCAAAGTTTATGGAGCAGGCATTCGAGTGGGAAATCATGGATTACACATTCTATCCGTATTACTGGGCAAACCGCAAAAGCTGGCAGGAATTCTATCTTACCGAAAGTATGGATCCGCTTTTCAGGAGTTTCCTTCAGGCAGGTATGGCGAGAATCATCGTTACCGTAAAGCCGGGCTTTGAGACAGCCGTACAATTCTTCCTGGAAACAGGCATCATCTGGAATGGCGGAGCTGTTCCTGTGATCGGAGATCCAATGTATATGAGTATTGTAGATGAAATGAGACAGCCAACAGGAATTCCGCAGGGAAAATACTGGATCACACGAGTTCCTACGACACTTACGATTCTTCAGGATAAATCTACGGGATTACCTGTAGAACACCCGCTTCCGATCTTCCCTGAAAATGATCCGAAGAACTGTGAAAACCCAGCAGAACTGGAGTTTGAAACGAGTTTCTCCTTGGATGAAAAGGCGCAACTCTCTCATAGCGATGGAGCGACAACATTGCCGAATACTATTATTAAACCTATATAATAGTATAAAGCTATTATGTTTTGAAAGTGGTGGGAAACCACCGCTTTCATTTTTTCATTAATTTATAAAATTCACAAAAATGAAAACAGGAAATATAGGAATAAGAAACACTGCGGATATTGGGGTGGCAGATATTGATCCATATGGAACAGATAAAAGAAAATATCAGGCTTTTGAAAAAACAGAAAAAGTAAAGCTGCGCATTGGAGTGTTCTTTGATGGGACAGGAAATAACAGGTATAATTCTGACAGTGTTTATTACAACACGAAATATAGCAATCTTCCTTTAAAAGAAGATGAAATACCTAAAATTAAAGACTTTAAAAGTTTCGTTATAGAATCAGGGAGCAGTTATTGGAATTCTTATTCTAATGTGGCGTTACTTCACGATTTGTATGAGGAGAAAAGAATTGATAAAACTGATAAAACCCCTTTTTATTATCTACAGCTTAAACTTTACGTTCAAGGGATAGGTACTTTACGAGATAAAGAAGATGACATGTTAGGCGCAGGAATGGGAGAAGGAAAAAGAGGTGTTATTTTAAGGGTTGAACAAGCTTGTAAAGACATTGCTGATAATATAAAAACAGCATTAAACAATATTAAGAATAACAAGCCATTGGAAATTATTTCCATACAATTCGACGTTTTTGGCTTTAGCAGAGGAGCTGCTGCTGCAAGGCATTTTTGTAATGAGGTATTGAAAACAGGAAGAGATACTAACACTGAAAGCAGGAGTACCCCTACAAATGTAAAACGTCCTGGCCTCAAAAAATCTGAAAAGCCGAAAGATTTTCGCGCAGAAGTTAGGCAATATAAAGCAGACGGAACAAAAAAAATCAAAGACAATACTCAAATCGTTCCTCAGATCAATGCTCCTGTTACAAATGTATTCACAGGAGGGAGCTTAGGAGCATTTCTTAAACAAAGAAATATAAATTATCCAAAATTTAATGTAAGTATCGAGTTTTTAGGAATATTTGATACCGTGATCTCCCAAATGCTGGAAAAAAAGGGAATTATTGATGGTGCAAGAAATCCTGTAATACAATCTTTGATTGCTCCCTTTAATCCCGTCATTCCCATATTCTCAGGCCCTGCATTAGGAATAGCATTAATAAAAAAAAGTCAACCCTACACTTTCTAATCCTAATATCAAGAAAGTTTTGCATATGAAAGCACAAACTGAGTGGCGTGATAATTTCCCGGTAACACCTATAGGAAAATTTAATGGGGTACATGCTAAAGAACTTACCATATTAGGAGCACATTCTGATGTAGGAGGTGCTTATTGGCAAACTGAAGCAGAATTGAATATGCTGCATTTTTTTGATTTGGGTGTAAATGCATCTTTAGCAGAAAAACAGAAACTGGAACAGCAGAAAGAATTACTGCGTAATTGGTACATTTCCCAACGTCTTTGTAACGATCAACAGATAGATTGGAAAATTTTTCATCATGTAGTGTCATACGAAGGGCAAATTGGGGAGCATCCATCTACAACTAAAAAAGAATTGCTAGAAGCAAATTTTATGGGAAACAGTACCAGTAAGACCATAGGAAACAGAACCTATGTACTGCAGGGCTACCATCATAAACTACTCTCCATTAGACCATTGAACAATAAATTATCGCTGGTTTATATGAATGTCATGAAATATATAGCTTTAAATTATGCAGATGTACCATTTACATTTCCTGTAAAAGACACCCCTCATCCAGAGGAATATATACTTCCGGAGGGAAATGGTCAAGAGCAGGATCTGAAAAATTATCAGGACCTTCTTACTAAGGTAGCGGAGGATGGCTGGACTAATAGAGAAGGAAAAATCACTACCTATCCCTTGCTTGTAAATAATGAAGGATATTATAAGCTTTCAGCTGAAATGTCTCAGTACATTTTGGGGAATTTTGTACATTTATCATCAAATTTCAACGCACCGTTAAAGGATGCGTTGGATCATTATAATTTCGCTTATGCAAACGTACCTCAATTCACAGATGAAAAAGAATTTAAAAACCCACCTTACGAAAGGAAATCTTATAACCCTGAACTTTTTGGGTATGATTTTTCTTAGCATATTATTATCTTCCTGTCAAAAAAATAAATATCCCTGGGAGCCGGGTATTTCGGCTCCCAAATATTATCCTGTTGGAGATGTAAAAATAGACTTTGGAAATGCAGGTCATGGAAGTCTTACTAATTTTGATAATGGCTGGGGTAATGAATATGGAGGAGTTGTTTCCGGAGAGCAATTGAAAGACATTCCTAAAGAAGTCTATATTCATTATATAAGTGCTGTTGATAATTTACAGTATAATGGTAAAGTCCAACTTCCTCAGAAAAAGATACTTGATTTATTCCAGAAACATAATATCAATAGTGAAAATTTTGCTCATTTAGTTGTAGGAATGGCACCTGGAGGCTGGATACGGGTATGGTTTACTACGATTGATGAACAAATTGAAGTAGCAAAAGAAAGATTAAAAGGAACAGAAGATAATACACTAGGAGAAGGATTTAGATACAAAAAGTCTGAATATTGGAGAAAATATAAAGATTACTGGCAACATCATGGGATTCCTTATGAAGCCTGGGCTAATAATGAAAAGGAGTATTATTATGACATAAAATTTGTATCAAAAAACAAAGAGGTGAAATTAGATAGGACCTATGTAGTTTCGGCAGATGGATGGTACTCTTCTTTTTATACAGAAAAACAGTCGGATGATATTGATCATATTAATAATAATGGTTATAAAGGCAAAATCCCTATACATTTATCAGTTTCATGGCAGGACAAGACGACCGACCGTTACTATGACACTAATATTGTTATGCCCAAAATGCTAAAGAATTTATTTGATAAGACTTATCAAGCTTATCAAGCTAATGAAAAATACGCATATAGCAACTTCATTATTGAGTTAGATAATGATAAACACCACACTACTGTTTATTTAAAGACTAAAGACGAAATAATAAAGCTTTTAAGGTTTAAAGGAGAGCTTTCATCTAAAGAAAATCAGGATTTTGGAGATTATGCTTATGCTAAAGAAATAGAATATTTTATTAAATGATTTTCTTGGAAAAAAAGATAAAGACACGGTTCAACCAGTGTCTTTTTATCTTTGTTGTTTACAGATATTAAAAATGTTCACAGATGAAAAAGAATTTAAAAACCCACCTTACGAAAGGAAATCTTACAACCCTGAATTTTTTGGGTATTATTTTTCTTAGCATATTATTATCTTCCTGTCAAAAAAATAAATATCCCTGGGAGCCGGGTATTTCGGCTCCCAAATATTATCCTGTTGGAGATGTAAAAATAGACTTTGGAAATGCAGGTCATGGAAGTCTTACTAATTTTGATAATGGCTGGGGTAATGAATATGGAGGAGTTGTTTCCGGAGAGCAATTGAAAGACATTCCTAAAGAAGTCTATATTCATTATATAAGTGCTGTTGATAATTTACAGTATAATGGTAAAGTCCAACTTCCTCAGAAAAAGATACTTGATTTATTCCAGAAACATAATATCAATAGTGAAAATTTTGCTCATTTAGTTGTAGCAATGGCGCCTGAAGGCTGGATACGGGTATGGTTTACTACGATTGATGAACAAATTGAAGTAGCAAAAGAAAGATTAAAAGGAACAGAAGATAATACACTAGGAGAAGGATTTAGATACAAAAAGTCTGAATATTGGAGAAAATATAAAGATTACTGGCAACATCATGGGATTCCTTATGAAGCCTGGGCTAATAATGAAAAGGAATACGATATTATTTTTGATTTTGATAAACCTAATCCCAAAAATGAAGTTACAGATCCTCAATATTCTTCTTTAGATGGAACATTATATTACAGAACTCCTATCGATAGCATTCTAAAAAGAAAACTTCCTGCTGATCTTGTTGCTGTTTGGAAATCCAAAAACAGCGGTGTGTATTATGATACCCATGTGACATTTCCTAAGAACTTTTCAAAAATTATTGAAGATAGAAAGCTCAAAAAAAGTGGTTATTACTTTAGAAATAGAGAATGATGACCAATATGGGATTTTGTATTTAACATCAAACAATAAGAAAGAAAAGTTATTGCGCTTTAAAACATATCCATCAAAAGATAAAATTTTAGGAAACAGTGATTTTTCTAAGAAGATAGAATATTACATAAAATAATCCATTGATGAAGAAAAATTTAAAAACCCGCCTTACGAAAGGAAATCTTATAACGATAAACTTCTTGGGTATGATTCTTACAACAATCAGAGTCAATGAGGTGTACTCAGTTTCTTTACAAAAGCGATAAAATAGAAAAGCAACTTGCTGTATTAAGCGAGTTGCTTTGTTTAATTGTAGACCCACAGGGATTCGAACCCCAGATGACTGAACCAAAATCAGTAGTGTTACCGCTACACCATGGGTCTGTATTTCTATGTCGCGAAATTATATAAATTATTTTAAAAATAAAAATGAAATGTGAATATTAATACGGCACAAAGACTTATTTGCTGTTTATTTATTGATATTCAAAGAATTATTTTTTTGAAAACAGATATGCCGGTGAATGTATTTGTTCATGTATTCTAAAACCTGACAAATCTGTAAATCAGGTTGATGTTAAATAAAACTGTATCTTTGCAAAAAATTGGGCTCCAAAAGTTGGAGAAACCCATTAATAACTTGTCCTGAGATTCATCAAAGGATTATTAAACATTTTTTATGTCAAATATTGTCGCAATTGTTGGGCGCCCCAACGTAGGAAAATCCACGCTATTTAATCGTTTATTGGAAAGAAGAGAGGCTATTGTAGACTCCACCGCTGGCGTTACCAGAGACCGTCATTACGGGAAATCCGACTGGAATGGTGTAGATTTTACGGTAATTGATACAGGAGGATACGATGTCGGAACTGATGATATCTTTGAAGAAGAAATCCGTAAGCAGGTACAGCTGGCAGTCGACGAAGCCACTTCGATTATCTTTATGATGAATGTAGAAGAAGGTCTTACCGACACGGATTACGAAATTTACAGACTTTTAAGAAGATCAAATAAACCTATTTATATTGTTATCAATAAAGTAGATTCTGCAAAGGAAGAGCTTCCTGCAACGGAATTTTATCAGTTGGGAATCGATAAATATTATACGCTGTCTTCTGCAACAGGTTCCGGAACAGGAGATCTGCTGGATGATATCGTCAGAGATTTTCCGACTACAGAATATAAAGATCCTTTTGAAGGCCTACCGAAAATTACGATTGCAGGCCGGCCAAATGTAGGGAAATCTACACTTACCAATGCTTTGCTTGATGTGGAAAGAAATATCGTGACAGATATTGCAGGAACCACAAGAGACAGTATTCAGACGCTTTATAATAAGTTTGGACACGAATTTGTGCTGGTAGATACAGCAGGAATGAGAAGGAAATCAAAGGTTTCTGAAGATCTTGAATTCTATTCTGTTATGCGTTCGATCCGTTCGATTGAATATTCTGACGTAGTGATCATCATGGTAGATGCCACCCAGGGCTGGGAATCTCAGGATATGAATATCTTTGGTCTGGCTCAGAAAAACAGAAAAGGAATCGTTATTTTGGTGAATAAATGGGATCTTATTGAAGATAAGCAAACCAATACCATGCGTGATTTTGAAAAGCATATCAAGGATAAGATCGGTCAGTTTAACGATATTCCGATTTTGTTTATTTCAGCGCTCACTAAACAGAGAATTTTAAAGGCTGTTGAAGTTGCCATGCAGGTATATGAAGATCGCAAGAAAAAAATTAAGACTTCGAAATTAAATGAAGTAATGCTTCCGATTTTTGAAGGAACTCCTCCGCCGGCAAACAAAGGAAAATACATCAAGATCAAATACTGTGTACAGCTTCCTACGCCGTCACCACAGTTTGTTTTCTTCTGCAATCTTCCGCAGTATGTAAAAGAACCCTACAAAAGATTTACTGAAAACCAGCTGAGAAAAGAATTCGGGTTTACCGGGGTTCCGATTGAAGTGTATTTCAGACAAAAATAAATTACCATCCCTTTTAGATCTTTCTAAGAGGGATTTTATTCTCAATTAATTTTTATATTTTAGATAAAAGCTTCACAACAATGAATACAGTTGTATTATCAGAACAGTTTTCTTTGGTTAATTCATGGATCAACGAACTCAGAAATGTTGATATCCAAAACGACAGAATGAGATTCCGTAGGAATATGGAAAGAATCGGAGAGATTGCCGCTTTTGAGATCAGCAAAGGTCTGGAACAGAAAGAAATCGAGATTCAGACTCCTTTAGATAAGATTAAAGTGAAGGAAATCGCTGTTCAGCCGGTAATCACAACAATCTTGAGAGCAGGAGTTCCTTTGTTTCAGGGGATTTTAAATTATTTCGACAAAGCTGACTGCGGATTTGTGGCAGCGTACAGAAAACACGATGCCAATGATTATTTCTCGATCAAACAGGATTATCTTACATGTCCTGATATTGAAGGAAGACCTTTGATTATCGGGGATCCTATGCTGGCAACAGGTGCGTCTTTAATTGAAGCCATTAAAGATTTATTAACCAACGGAAAACCAAGTCAGCTTCATATTGTGGCAGCAATTGCTTCAAAACAGGGTGTTGAAACGATTGAGAAAGCTTATCCTGAAGCAAAAATATGGGTAGGAGCAATTGATGAACAATTAACTTCAAAAGGTTATATCACTCCTGGCCTGGGAGATGCCGGAGATTTGAGCTACGGAGAAAAACTGCAGCGATAATTTTTAAAGTTTAATTATTATTGAATTAAAAAAAGTTAGGCTGTATTTTCGATACAGCCTGTTTTACATATCGACAGCCATCACCAGAATACTTACAGTATTGTTTCCTGCCTTCAGGATTTCCCATGCGATGGTTGCTAAAGTATTTCCCGTGGTAAAAACATCATCAACGAGTAAGATGTGTTTTCCGGAGATTTCTTTTGTGATCGAAAATGTATTTTCAGTTTCCAGACGATGTTCCTTATCTTTGAGTGCCTGAGCTTTTGAATAATGATTTCTTCTGATCAGATGATGGTCAAACGGAATATCGTAGAATTCCGAAAGTTTCTCTGTAAAAATATGCAGCTGATTGTAGCCTCTTTCTTTCAGTTTCCTGGGATGAAGCGGCACTGAAACAAGTAAATCAGGCCTTTTATCTTTAAAATTCAATCGCTCTGAAGTCCATTGTGCGAGAACTTTTCCGGCCTTTTCCCTACTTTTGTATTTTAATTCATGGATGATCTTTCTGCTGAGGTTTTCTTGTTCAAATTGCATCAGCGCAAAAGTATGCTCAACCGGAAAGAGTAGTCTGCATTTTTCTTTAATAAAATTATCGTCAAAATAATTGAAATGGGCAAAATCGATATGCTCGAAACAAAGCTCACAGACCAGAAGATCGGCATCAATAATGCGGTTGCAGCCAAGGCAGCGGTTCGGAAAGAAAATATCTAAAATCATTTGTGTGAATTTTTTTGCTAATATACTAAGTTCTTCCAAGCAAAATATGTAAATCTATCCGTTATTTGATGTTAATTTGGCAAACCGAAACTGGTTTAAGGTTTCTCGGGCCGAGACAGAACAATCCAATATGGATTTATGCTTTCTCAACCTGAGACGAAGCAAACCAAAACTGTTTTTGGTAATCTCATCCTGAGACGGAGTAAAGTAAAACAGATTCTCACAATCTCGGATTGATTTCGAAATAAACATTATTTATCTTAGATTGTATGATTTTTGACATGGCTTTTATACCACAGGATTTAATTTTTATGCCTTATTTTTGAGTAAATATTGAAGCCGATGAGTTTGATTTATGAAAAAAAGATACAAGTAACGGAAGAGCATATTGATGCAAATCATCATGTCAACAATGTTCAGTATGTGAAATGGGTGGAAGAAATTGCTGCGGAACACTGGGATTTTGTGAAACATAAAACCCAAAATCCTGATGATATATGGATGCTTCTGGATCATCATATTCAGTACAAAAAACAGGTGTATCTGGGCGAAATACTCACCGTGAAAACCTATCCTAAAACTCCAGAAGGAATCAGGCAGCCCAGGAAAGTTGAATTTTATTGTAATGATAAGCTGGTCGTGGATTCACTGACGCTCTGGGTTTTCATTGACAAAAAAACAGAAAGGATCATCAGGCTGGAAAGTGACTGGCTGGATGCTTTGTAATTATTCATTCAGAATGGCAAGAATAAGATTTGCCTTTTCGTTATCGATATTGCCTGTGATTTCCTGTACATTTCCTTGTCTATCGATTATAAAATTAAGAGGATTTCGAATCAGTGAAAAATAAGATTGTAATTCCTTTACAGAATCTGTAATATGAATGAAATTGAATGTGTGATTTGCTAAAAACCGGTCAACTTTTTCTTTGGGATCATGAGTGATGGCTATGAAATTTACTTTTGTGCCTAATGTCTCCTCGAGTTTGTTTAGGTAAGGAAGTTCTTCAATACACGGTACGCAGGTAGTTGACCAAAAGTTGATCAATGAAACTTTACCCTGAAGTTCATCAGCACTGAAATTTTTACCTTCTTTATTTTTATAATTCTCAATAGGAAAGTGTTGTCCGATCTTTTTCTCAAGAAGAGGGTGAGCCTGGAAGTGTCTTTGAGCGTTTAGAGATAAACTTAAAAGGAGCAGGGATAAAGAAAGAAATCGTAAACCTGGGATCATTTTTGGTGGCTATTAATTTCTTTTACCAACGTTCTCCGGGTTTTGTTTATTGTGTAAAACCGCATGGATAAAAACTGTTTCGTTTTCAAGTGTAAAATAAACAGCGTACGGGAACTTTTTAGTAAAAATCACTCTTGTATTCTTATATCTTTTTTGATAATGTTCAGGATGATTTTGAATTTTACTGAAAACAGTGTGAAGCGAATCAAGAAGTTGCAAAGGTAATTTCTCTCCCTGACTTTTATACCATTCTAAAGCTTCATCAATATCTTTTTCTGCATCAGGTTTAATAATTAAATTATAATCCATATTTTTCCTTCAATGAATTTTTAACATCATTCCAAGGCTTTCCTGAATTTGGGTTCTCCTGGTGCTTTGCGAGGCGTTGATCTAAAATTTCTGTATGGTGTGATGGTAATTCATCATTTTCTTCTGTCATAATAATGGCATTAATGATACGGAGAATCCTTTCATCAGCATGATCGATGAATTCATGAATTCTTTTTCTGATATCAACTGTACTTTCCATTTTTTTTAATTTATACCCAAAGTTACTAATTTTATTGAGTGAGTTGTTATAATTTACCAAACCGAAACTCAAATCAAATTCCTTATCTTTGACCCATGATACGTATTACAAAAATTTTTACATTCGAAACGGCTCACGTGCTGTATAATTACGATGGTAAATGTAAAAATATGCATGGGCATTCTTACAAGCTGTTTGTAACGGTAAAAGGGAAACCTGTTAATGATCTGGAGAACCCGAAAAACGGGATGGTGGTTGATTTTGGAGATATAAAAAGTATCGTAAAGTCTGAGATTGTAGACGTCTGGGATCATGCCGTTCTGATCAACGGGCTGTCACCCCATAAAGAACTGGGCGAGGATCTTGAGGAGAAAGGGCATAAGGTAATTTACTGTACCTTCCAGCCGACCTGTGAGAATATGTTGTATGCGATTGCTGCCAAAATAAAATCCAGGCTTCCGGAAGGGATTTCCCTGGCTTATCTTAAACTTCACGAAACGGAAAACTCTTATGGAGAGTGGTTTGCGGAAGATAATCAGTAATTTGTTTTTCAATAAATAGTTAGAAGTGTTAAAGACAACCATCAATTTAGAACCTGGAAAGAAAGTATATTTTGCTTCAGATCAGCATTTTGGTGCACCCAACCCAAAGGAAAGTAAAGTGCGTGAAGAGCGCTTTATCCGGTGGATGGATGAGATCAAGCATGATGCGCAGGTTTTGTTTTTAATGGGAGATTTGTTTGATTTCTGGCACGAATGGAAACATGTCATTCCGAAAGGATATGTGCGTGTTTTAGGCAAAATAGCCGAACTGAAGGACCGGGGCATTCACATCTATTTTTTTGTGGGCAATCATGATCTTTGGATGAAAGATTATCTGGAGGAAGAAATAGGATGTACGGTTTTTTACAGCAAACAGTATTTTGAAATGGGCGGAAAGCAGTTTCTGCTGGCTCACGGAGATGGACTGGGACCGGGTGATAAAGGATATAAAAGAATGAAAAAAGTCTTTACCAATCCTGTAGCGCAATGGTTTTTTAAATGGCTTCATCCTGATATTGCCATGAAAATTGCTTTGTATATGTCTCAGAAAAATAAAATGATCTCAGGAGATGAAGACAAAGAATTTCTGGGCGAGGATAAAGAATTTCTGATTATTTATTCCAAAGAAAAGCTGAAAACACAGAAGATCGATTATTTTATTTATGGCCATCGCCATCTTCCCATGATTATGGATCTGGAAGGAAAGGCAAAATACATCAATCTGGGAGACTGGATTTCCTATTTTACCTACGGTGTTTTTGAGCATGAATTTCAGCTGAAAACTTTCGGGGAAAGCGCAAAAAAAATTACCCCATAAGAGGTAATTCTCCGAATGAACCGAAGTTCACTCTTGTTTTTAATCCATATTCCGGTTTTGTAGTTGCAATAACCTGACCAAAAATTTATTTTTAGCTTAAAAAAATATTAAAAACCTTATTTGTTTTATTAACCGATTTATAATGAGACAGTAAGAATAAAGTACTTTCACAAGTGAATACAATATTTGACATACAGACAGAGCAGGATTTTCTTGACGAATCACTGAAAACGTTTCGTTATCAATATGAGAATGTTGAAATTTACAGGCGTTTTGTAGATTATCTCAATATCAATCCTGATGAGGTGAATGAATTGGCTGCTATTCCTTTTCTTCCGATTGAGATGTTTAAAAATCACCAGATTCTCGATAAAAATGTGACGGCTGATCTTTTTTTTCAAAGTTCAGGAACCACTCAGATGAATCTTTCAAAACATTTTATTGCCGATGAGGAAATTTACAGACAAAGTATCTATAAAAGCTTTGAGCAATTTATCGGTAAACCTGAAGATTTTATTTTTCTGGGCCTGCTGCCAAGCTATCTTGAGCGGCAAAACTCTTCCCTTATTTATATGGTTGATTTTTTAATGAAGAAATCCGCAAAACCAGAAAACGGATATTTTCTTTATAATCATGAAGATTTATTTCAACTTTTAAATAAATTGGAAAATAAGAAAGTTATTCTTTTTGGGGTTTCCTTCGCATTACTGGATTTTATCGACTACTGTCATTCTGAACGAATTGAAGAATCTCTGGAGTTTTTAGAGAATTTAATAGTGATTGAAACCGGAGGAATGAAAGGAAGAAAAGAAGAAATGACTAAGGACGAACTTCTTAATATTTTACAGGAAGGCTTTAAAACCAAAAAAATCTACTCCGAATATTCAATGACTGAGCTTCTTTCTCAGGCTTATTCATTGGGAAATAATGAATATGAATGTCCGAATTGGATGAAAATCATGGTAAGAAATGCTGAAGATCCGTTCAGCTATGAAAAAGAAGGAAGAACGGGGGCGATTAATATTATTGATCTGGCTAACATTCACAGCTGTTCATTTATTGCGACGCAGGATTTAGGTAAAATTAAAGGTAACAAATTCCAGGTTTTGGGAAGAATTGATCATTCCGATATTCGCGGATGCAGCCTTCTTGTGAGCTAATCGTGTTCGAGAGTTTGGGAGTGGGAGAGTCTGGGATTTTTGAATTAAAACTAAAAAATAATCGGAGTTCCGAAGGGGCGACCTAAATAAGAATAGGATAAAGTCCTGTTGAATTAAAAAAAAGTGTTAAAAATCGAAGAATTGGTTCATGCGTTTATTTATTCTCAATGTGATTTTGAGAAGGAAATTGTATTGACCAACCATTTTCAGGCAGATTGGGAAGCGGATATTCTGATTGTGGATGCGGAAGGTTTCAGTCACGAAATAGAAATTAAGCTTTCGAAAAGTGATTTTAAAAATGATTTTAAAAAGTCTTATACCAATTCCAATACGGGCGAGAAATTCCTGAAGCACGACAAGATATCATGCGGCGATTATGTCTGCAATGCATTCAGCTTTCTGCTTCCGATGGGAATGGTAGAGCATGATTTAATTCCCGCACACTGTGGAATCATCGAATTTTACCACAATGTTGATTCCTGGGATACGGAGTTTTATATCATCAGGAAGCCGCAAAAAGTACATGAAGATCCTTACTGGAAGCTGAATGACAAGGATCTGTTCATCCGGAAAATGGCCCTTAATTTACTCCAGAGAAAAATGGAAATCAAAGGGAAACATGAAGAACTGATCTTTAAAAATCCTTTTGATATTAGGAAACTGAAATGACACTCCTTTTTATTAAAGTAATTTTTACATGATATTTTTATTTAAAATTCTACTATAAATTGTTCTTACGATTAAATCGTATAAAATATTTTCATTATTTTTAGGTTGGAAATCTAAAACGGTTTTAATGAAAAAGATTTTGTGTCTGGTTCTTTTTTCCATGATGTGTGGAGCTTATTTTCCCCAGGTGGCAAAAAAAACATTGCCATGCTATGATCTTACAGAGGTCTTGAAAGTAGAACCCACAATGCTGTACAAGCCTCACCTCGACGCTTCCAAGAATTTCGGAATTAAACTTCTGAAAGATTCTAAAACGATGCAGAAATATATCAATAACGGTAAGTTTCACAAAATCAGTAAATCAGGAAGGGGATATCGTGTCCAAAAGCTTGATTACAGCAGGGCATGGATGGTATCTAAATGGAAACTCATGCTGCAAAAGATAGCAACGCGCTTCAGCAAAGAGACGAAGGGAAGTACTTTCACGGTATCTTCGATCACCAGGACGCTTGAGGATCAGTGCAGATTAAGAAAAATTAATACTAATGCATCTTTGGGCATCAGCTCGCACAATTACGGCAATTCTTTCGATATTTCTTATGTACGCTTTAATGGGGTTTTGAGATATAATTCTAAGCTGGAGATCGCTTTGGAGAGGGTTTTAAAGTATTATTACGATGCGGGAAGGATTTATTATATCAAAGAAAGACAGCAAAGTTGCTTTCATATTACGGTTAGGAATTATTAAATTATTTTCAATTATATGTGATATAGTTGCACAGATAATTTAGTTTCTTTAATTTTATGGCACTTTAAAAATACCATGAATATGAATGCATTCACCAGAGATCAATTTGATGCAGCCGTTACAGGATGGACAAATTGTTGTTCAGATTTTTACGCAATTACAAAACTTATCCCTACCAATTATGTTTTCACTTTTGAGGCTGAACAGATGGACTGGATGAGAAACCTGAATAAGTATAATGAATTTTGTACGGAAATCGGAGTTTATCAGGGGCAGCTTGTCGCAATCCTTTGCCCATTAGACGGAGCGGGAAAGAAACTTGTTGTAGACAAATTTCCTTACAGTCCTCTACAGAAATTGGATAGAGATCTTAGGCTGATGGAAACACAAGAATACATTGTTGTAAAAAATGCTGTTCTTTCATCGGATCTGCAGATAGTTGATAACAGCGAAAATGCCTATCTTCCGGTATCCAGTAAACCGATGCTGGATCAGGATAAAGCGGTTTCTGCTATAGAATCCTGGAGAGATGAAGCAATGACCTGGTTCTACAGAGAATGTACCGAGTTCAAGGGCAGCAGAATTTTCAAAAGATTTTTTGTGCCAACGGAAGACATTACTCCTACGAAAAGCGGATTTACTCATGTCGTATGTTCATTCGGTCTTAAGTTTTCTGATGTTTACCAGAGACTTTTGCCAACACTTATTTTTATCTCTTTTTATGAAGATCTTCAGAACTCAGGAAGCATCCAGACCATTTCCAATACGTACGACTGGTCTCAGCCATGCCCTCCTATGTGCCCCCCTTAATTAAAAATATTTAAAATATATTGTGGATACTTACAAAGTAATACTTTATCTTAATAATAGTTTACTTGTCATTTGTGCTCTTATAGGACTTATCAGGTACAAATTTTTTAAAAATTCAGAAAAATGGTATGTCTATTATATCATTTTTCTTTTTTTAATTGAAGCTGTTGTTAAACTCTGTTTTTATATTTTCGGAATTAAAGATGTTAATTTCGTTTTTCCTTTTTATGTTGCCGGTGAGCTCTTGCTGCTGGGGATTTTGTATATAAGGAAACTTAATATGTCGGTTTACTGGTATATTCCGGTTGCCATCCTTGCCGCTTTCTTTTTTATAGATTCTGATATAACGAATGATGTGAAAAAAAGTAATCTCCAATATTGTGGTGATTTGTTTTGCAGGATATGCCTTGCTGACGGAAATTAAAAGCATCAAAATCAATGACCGCTTTATGCTGGCAGACAGTTTTATATTTCTGTATTATGCGCTGTCGGTCTTTTTGTTTTTTCTTCTCAGACAGCTTTCTGATCTTGGAACCGAAGAAGCTACCATGATCTGGAGTATCAATAATATTCTCAGCAGTGTTTTGTATTTATCCATCATATATACTTTTTTTAAAATTAAAGAAATAACGCTCAATATCAACTTTTTTATCATGTTAATTGTCGTTCTGGTAATTATCATGACCTTCATTTTGCTTGCGTACAGGAGCTTTATACAAAGGATTATTAAAGAAAAAAATACACAGCATGAAGCGGAAGTACTGCATCAGAAAAACCTGGTGCTGGAAAATATAAAAGCCCAGGAATCCGAAAGGAAAAGAATTGCCGTGATGATTCATGATGATATCGGAAACCGGCTTAATATTTTATCATTATGGCTGAATAACCTCGATACAAAAGGTGATGAGCTTATTAAGAAAAATATTACCACCCAGATGTCTGCCCTTATTGATTCTGCACGAAGCATTTCTCATTCATTGTATCCGGTAAATCTGGAGACTGTGGGACTTGTTTTATATATTGAAGAATTGATTGCCAACTTATCCGGGAGAGTAAATATTTCTTTGAATGTCAGTCCGAAATTTCAGAAAAAAGATATTTTTACAGAAGTTCAGCTGTACAGAATTATTCAGGAATTTACGACCAATGTTCTCAAACACTCGGAAGCATCAAGAGTATGGATTTATATTAAAGATAATCAAAACAATCTGGCCGTTGTGATTTCAGACAACGGAGAAAGCTTTGAATATGACGAAGTGAAAAAAGGAATGGGCATCAAGAATATAGAATCCCGCATAAAATCCATGAACGCAATCCATAAATGGAAAAATGTTTTGGGTAAAGGAAGCCGGCTAATCATTAAAATCCCTAATAACCATGAATTCGCAAATCAAAATAGCACTAATTGATGATGAACAGCTCATCCTTGAAGGGGTAAAAATGCTACTGTCTTCCGAACAGAATATTTCGGTAGTCTCTACATCCAATAACGGACCTGGTTTTCTCGAAACGTTAGAAAATACTTTGGAAGAAAACTTTCCGGACATTGCTTTGGTAGATGTTCAGATGCAGCCCATGAACGGTTTTGAACTGGTTGAGATCCTCAAGGAAAAATATCCCAATCTTAAGATTATTATCCTTTCTTCCCACTATAAAACAACGATTTTAGGATATATGGTAAAACTGGGTGTTTCTGCATTTCTTCCTAAAAATTCCAACCGCAACGCTTTTATAGAAGCCATTACCATGGTTTATAAAAACGGAATATTCTTCACGCCGGAAGATCACCAGATGATTTTTTCTTACATGAACAGTCCTACCAAGAAAAAAACACTCTTTGAGATGGATGATGAGCTTTCCGACCGGGAAAAAGATGTCGTCAGGCTCATTTGCCAGGAATGCACCAACAATGAAATTGCCGAAAAACTGTTCATCAGCCCGAGAACGGTAGAAAGTCACCGGCAGAGAATCGTCGAGAAAATTGGCGCCAAGAATACTGTAGGAATTGTTATCTATGCCATTATCAATAATATTCATCCTTTAGAAAGAATATGATTCCGTAGAAATACGGAATTTTTTATTTGGTACTTTTTACTCTATAATCCCGTTTGTTTTCATCGTTACTTTGAAAAGTTCTTAAAATAAGTGCTTCATTATGAGAATGAACACGAGATAAAACCACAAGGTGACATGGAAAGCAAGATAATTTCTGTCGGGATTTTTTTCGACGGAACCGGAAATAATGGAATGAACGCGATTTCTACTGAAAAACCTCCGAAAAACAATGAAAGCTATTATGGAAATATTACCAATATTTATAAATTGTTTCAATTGTTTAATGGTGAGGAAAAACTTTATATAGAGGGTATTGGAACTGTTACTAACAAAGAAGACAGCGATTTTGCCATGGCTACCTGTATGAATCCGGCGGGATCTCAGGGATATTCTTCTGACGACAAGCTTCAGAAAGCATTCTCTTTTATTCAGGATATAATGTATGACACGACAAATCAGTATGAATTTTACATTTACGGATTCAGCAGAGGTTCCATGCTTGCCAGAAATTTTTGCTATGAATTGCTAAAACCAGATACTTTATTTCAGGAAAATAGTACAGTGAAATTTCTCGGAGTTTTCGATACTGTAGAATCTTCGCCTTTCAACGATTACAACGTCACGGTACTTCCAGCAACTGAAAAAGCACTGCATATCTGTGCCGTAAACGAGTGCAGGTACTTCTTTCCGTTAACAGGTATTTTTGATGATTCCAGATGCATGCAGGACTCAGAATTTAAAACTGACAATTCTATATGGAAGGAGATTTTTGTTCCCGGCGCCCATGCCGATATTGGAGGCGGATACCTTGAAGGTTCTCAGTCGGTTTACGTTTCTCCGAATTTTCTGATTGAAAGCGAGCTTGAAGCGTATCTAGATAATGTAAGAACTACAGCGACAGATGCCCAAGGTCATGAAATATGGAATTATTTACTTAATGATTATTTTGTAGATCATGGTGATTTTTTTTCACAAGCCTGTATTGTAAGAAATCTTGTGTACAATGAACTTTCCAAAGTTTATGGGAAACTTATGCTAAAGGAATCCAATACACAGCGGCAGATTTTCAGGACAGATTTTCAGGAATCCGATTTTTTGATTGATGCTGAAAAACATTCTTATTTAATTCAACTTTCAAAAGCTGTTGAAAATTATACCGAAAACCTTTCTTCAGGAATAAAACCGCTGTATGATTACCAAAAACTGGCGGATTATACACATATTTCAGCAAATTTCGGATTGTATATTCCTGCGATTCTGAAAAACTCTGAAGATGGCGGGCAAACGGAATTCATCAATAACGGACTGAACGTGCCCGGGAATTCCGAAGATCAGCTCACTGCCAATTCGTCAAAACTACAGTCGGAAATACATCACATAGAAGATTCTATCGTGGATTACGCATACGGAACAAATATTCCAAATAATGATCATTGGAATCGTACGATATTGATTAAGGAAAATTTATACAATAAATGTTAGTACTTTTTCAGTTTTAAATTTAGGTGTGGAGCTGTCCTGGTAAGACAGCTCTTTTTTATTGAATTTTTCTTAACAAAACCTTTTTTAAGAATCACATTTATAAGAAGTTCTTTTTCTTATAGTCAGTTCTTTTATTTTCCGTATTTTTGCACGCGAAAATTCATTATTCACTATTAATCATATTTAACATGCTTTCGGTTCAAAGTTTAGGATTACATCACTCGGGAAATTATCTTTTTCAAAACGTAAGTTTTACAATTAAAAAAGATGATAAGATCGGTCTGGTCGGTAAAAATGGGGCAGGAAAATCCACATTGCTGAAAATGCTTTCAGGAGAAATCAATTTCTATGAAGGCAACGTTGTTCCGGAAGGAAACATCACGATCGGCTTTCTAAAACAGGATCTTGATTTTGTGAAAGGCAGAACGGTTTGGGATGAAACGATGCAGGCTTTTGAGCAGATCAATGCATGGAAAAATGAATTGGAGGAAGTGAATCATCAGATGGCGACAAGAACCGATTATGAAAGCGATTCTTATACGGATCTGATCAATAAAATGACCGAACTGAATGACCTTTTGATGAACCACGACGCTTACAATCTCGAAGGCGACATGGAAAAAGTATTGTTTGGTTTAGGTTTTAAAGCAGATGATTTCCAAAAGATTACCGATGAGTTTTCCGGAGGCTGGAGAATGAGAATTGAGCTGGCAAAGCTGCTTCTTCAGAAAAATGACATCATGCTTCTCGATGAGCCTACCAACCACCTTGATATGGAATCGATCATCTGGCTGGAGAATTTCCTGAAAGATTATCCGGGAGCGATTGTTCTGGTAAGTCACGATAAACAGTTTATGACAGCCGTGTGCAATCGTACTTTCGATATCAACAATAAAAAAGTTGACGATTATAAAGCCAACTATACCAAATATCTCATCATGCGCGAAGACCGCCGCGAGAAGCTGATTCAGGCCAAAAAGAATCAGGATGCGGAAATCAAGCAGATGGAAGACAATATCAATAAGTTTCGTGCCAGTGCTACCAAAGCATCTTTTGCACAGTCTCTTATTAAAAAATTAGATAAAATCGAGCGTATCGAGGTTGATAATGAAGATGTTTCTAAATTCAATATCCGTTTCGTGCAGTCTGTTGTTCCCGGGAAAGTTATTTTCGAAGCTGAAAAGTTAGGAAAAGCTTACGGGCAGAAGCAGATTTTTGATGATGTTGATTTTATTGTTCAGCGAGGTGACAGAATCGCGCTTTTGGGACAAAACGGACAGGGGAAAACGACTTTGGCCAAAATTCTTGCCGGTGATATCAAAGATTATTCAGGTTCATGGAATCTTGGACATAACGTAAATATTGGTTATTTTGCCCAGAATCAGGAGGAAGTTTTAACACCGAACAAAACGGTTTTAGAAGAAGCGGAAGACGCTGCAACCGAAGAAACAAGGCCGAGAGTGAGAGATTTGTTAGGGTCTTTCCTGTTTCAGGGAGAAGCGGTGACGAAGAAAACAAAAGTGCTTTCCGGAGGAGAAAGAAACCGTTTAGCTTTATGTAAACTATTGCTACGTCCGTTCAATACTTTAATCATGGACGAACCTACCAATCACCTTGATATTCAATCTAAAGAGATCATCAAGCTGGCGCTGCAGAAATTTGAAGGAACATTGATCGTAATTTCCCACGACAGGGAGTTTTTGCAGGGTCTTTGCGATAAGATTTATGAATTCCGCGATGGTCACATGAAAGAATTCCTTGGTGATATCAACGAATATCTGGAATACAGACAAAAAGAAACTATTCGTGAAATTTCTGCAGAAAAAGCAAAACTTCACAACGAAGTTCCGAAAATGGAAGAAAAAAAGACTGAAGAAAAGTCTGTCTCCAACAACCAATCAAATGTAATCGTAAGCAAAGAACAGAAGAATATTCAGAATAAATTGAAAAAAGTAGAAGAGCAAATTACCGAGCTGGAAACAAAAATTGAGGAATTTGAAGTTTCTTTTACTAAAGATAATCCTTCTGAAGAAACATTGGAAAAGTATAGTAAAACTAAAGAAGAGCTGGAGCTTGCTTTGCAGGAATGGGAATATTTAGGTTCTCAGTTGGATTAAGCTTGTAACAACGCTCTGATATTCTCTACATATATCAAAGTATTTTAAGAAAACTTTAATGTCAGTTTTTAATTTATTTTTATAATTTTGACGAATGGTCTTTAAAGAAAGCAGAAATCTGAAAAGTTTTATTTCCAAATTATTGTTTGGAATATACTTTCTTGCGTTGTTTTCCCAGAATTTCCATAGCCACAGTTCTGAAGATGTTTTTAAAAGTTTCAGTTTTAAAAAATCAGAAAATACCATTACAAAAAACCTAGCCAAAGAAAAAGCAGCCGACTGTCTGGCTTGTCATTTTATGGCTACAGGAAATACTTTAGTTCCTGAAGAATTCAGCTTTGCTTTTGAAAGCTATACGCATGAAGTAAAGCAGATCATCGGTATTCAGGAGAAAATCTGGTCTCAGACAAAATTTACCTTTCAGCTTCGGGGGCCGCCTGCCATTTCATAATTCATAGATTTCTTATTGGTTTAAAGTGCAATGTTTGAGTTCAGGGTTACTTACCTTGGCTGTTTATCAATACATTATACTTTATCCAATTTCCAACAATTATTTTTTTATGAAAAATGTACCTGAAAAGGTATGCAATCAATCTATTTAACAATGAAATTGATCTATAGTTTTATGCTTATCCTTTGCGGATTTGCATTGACAAACGCACAGCAGACTTACACTGTTGAAGGAACTGTCAGGGATTTTCACGACAAAACCATGCTGGAAAATGCAGAAGTGAAGATCGGAGACTTTTCGGCAAAAACAGATAAAAACGGTAAGTTTTCTTTCAGCAAAATTCCTGCGGGAAATTATATACTCATTGCTAAACATCCTGATTGTAATGATTATACTGAAAATGTAGGAGTTACAAAGGATTTGCATTTGGCCATAACGCTCGAACACCATATCCAGGATATCGAAACGGTGACCGTTCACGGAAGCCATAAGAATAACGGGAGTATGGTTGTGAAAACGATTGACAAATCGACTATTTCACGAAATATTACCGAAAATCTTGGCAATCTGCTGACCAATATTTCCGGTGTCAATACTCTGAAAACCGGGAATAATATCGCAAAACCTATTATCCATGGTCTTTATGGTAGCCGGGTTGTTATTCTTAATGATGGTGTAAAGCTGGCAGAGCAGGAATGGGGTGTAGAACACGCACCTAACGTTGATGTCAATAATTTTGAACATATTGACGTGGTAAAAGGAGCTTCTGCCCTGAAATACGGAAGTGGTGCCGTGGGTGGTGTGGTCGTTCTTCAGCCGCAGGTTTTGCCTAAAAAAAGATACGATCATGGGCGCGGTTTCACTTTCAGGGATTTCTAATGGACGAGGCGCAGGTCTTAATGTAAAACTGGCCAAGACCTGGGAAGATGGCTGGGCTGTTAAAACCAATGGAAGCTTTAAGAAGCTTGGAGATCTTGATGCGCCGTCATATGGGTTAATGAATGCAGGACTTCAGAGTTCAGGGTTTAATTTCGGGGTGCAGAAGATGACTTTTAACAGAGGTTTTTCTTTTGATTATTATCTTACGAAAAGCTCAATAGGAATTCTCAGAAGTTCTCACGTAGGAAACTCAGAAGACCTGTATCTTGCCCTTACTTCTCCGGAGCCGATATACCAGAGGGATTTCAGCTATAATATCGATAATCCGAGACAGGATATTGAGCATCATATCGCTAAAATTTCTGCTTATCAGAGATTTGAAAACTTTGGAAAAATTACGGCCACTTACAGCTTTCAGTACAACCATAGAAAGGAGTATGATATCCGTCGTGGAGAAGAGCTCAGTAAGAAGCCTGCATTGGATCTTGAGCTTATAACCAATGATCTGAATATTGACCACATCATCGAAAGAGGAAAATGGAATCTTGAATCCGGAATTAATGCGGGCTATCAGAACAATTATTCCAATACACAGACGGAAGCAAGACGTCTTGTTCCGAACTATGACAGATATTATGGCGGAATTTATTCCGTTTTTAAATATAAAATTACTCCTGATCTGGACATGGAAGTTGGCGGAAGATACGATTTTGATCATTATGAAGTGACAAAATGGTACGATCTGAGCGACTGGAACAAGCTTTATGCCTCAGATTATTCAGATTTTGAAGTGAGAGTGAACCAAAACAGAATTCTTACAAAACCGTCATTAAGTTATCATAATATATCGGCCAACGCGGGAATTGTTTATCGTCCTTTCCAGAATTTTGATCTGAAATTCAACTATGCGAGAGTTTCAAGATCTCCGAATGTTGCTGAGCTGTTTTCAGACGGACTGCATCATTCGGCAGCAATTATTGAAAGAGGAGATATGAGGATTAAAAGTGAAACAGGAAATCAGTTTAATGTAGTGGCAGATTTCAGAGCCAATGTTTTAAAAGGGTTGAATGTTTCTTTGAATCCATATTTCTTTTACACCAAAAATTTTATTAATGAAGTTCCTTCAGGATATCAAAATACGCAGTGGGGCGGTGCATTTGTCGTGTACAAATATGAGCAGATTGATGCAAAAATGTATGGCGTAGATCTTGATGTTCAGCTTAAAATTACCGATAATCTTGCCTACAAAGGAAGCGCGGCGTACGTTTATGGGCAGGATATGACTCATGATGTACCTTTAATCATGATGATGCCTCCGAATTTTAATAATTCATTGGAATTCAGTAAAAAAGAATGGAAAAACTTTTACTTCAATGTAAGCAATAACACTTACCTGAAGCAAACGAGATTCCCGATTTATAATATTCCGATCAGATTATTTGATTCAAATGGGAATGCATACAATCAGGAGGTAGATATTTCTACACCTCCGAACGGATATTCACTCTGGAACTTTCAAACCGGAGTGGGACTGTCGAAAAATTTCGGAGTTGATTTTTCAGTCCGTAACCTCTTTAATAAGTCGTACAGAGATTATCTGAACAGGCTTCGTTTCTTCGCCAATGACATGGGAAGAAACTTTATCTTAACTCTTAAATATCAATTTTAATTACTTAAATCAAAAAAAATGAAAAATATTTTTAAAAATACAACACTTATCGCAGGACTATTATTTTTATCAGCTTCTTTAAGCTTAACTTCTTGTAACAGAAGTGACGATGAGGCAGATGACCTTCCACAAGAAGAATTGTCTGACGTTCTGCTAAAAGTAACAGATGCCTCTACAGGAAATTCAACCGTTTACGATTATCAGGTAAACAGTACGACAAATCCTAATGTAAAGCTTACCAACGGGCATACTTACAATGTAGAAGTAATTTTCAAGAACGGAGATGAAGATGCTACACAAGAGATCAGAGATGCAAAAGACGAGCATTTTTTAGTGTACAACTTTCCTAATTCTGACATCACGCTTACGCGTACAGATGATGCATCTTCCACAAGATCAGACGGAAAGCATGTAGGACTGAAAACTCAGTGGGTTGTAAATACAGCGGTTAAAAATTCATCTGCACCTGCTCAGCTGGTCCTTACTTTGTTCCATGAGCCGGTAACGGTTTCCGAAGCTTCTTCAGTAAGCGGTAACGGTGTGGTGTACGGGTCTCATACCGGAGGCGAAACCGATGCTCAGGCAAATTATAATATTATCAATTAATATATCATTAATCTTGTTAACGAAAACCACTGATTTTTTTCAGTGGTTTTTTTATTTAACATTATTTGGCTTTTTAAGTTGACCTTAATGTATAGATTTTCATAAAATTTTCCTATTTTTGCAACCTAAAATTTTAATCAATAATGAAGGTTACCGCACAAAACCATGATGATGTAAGTGCATTGCTTACAGTGACATTGGAAAAATCTGACTATAAAGAAAAAGTTGAGAAGCAATTGATTAATTATGCTAAAAATGCGCAAGTTCCTGGTTTCAGAAAAGGAAAAGTGCCTTTAAGTATGGTTAGAAAACAATACGAAGCTGGTATTGCATTCGAAGAAATCAATAAGCAGGTTTCTGATGCTTTAAATAACTACGTCAACGAAAACAAATTAAGATTAGTTGGTCAGCCAGTTCCTCAGCCTGTAAACGAATTAGATTACAATGCTGATCAGTTGGAAGTTGCTTTTGAAGTAGGATTCGAGCCTGATTTTACTATAGATTTGGCTAAATATGAAGCGCCTCACTACAAAGTTGAAGCTTCTGAAAAAGAAATTAACAAGAGTATTGAAAACATGCAGAAGCGTTTCGCTGAGCAGGTTCCTCAAGATAAAATCACTAAAGATTCTTACATTGCCCTGGAAATTTCTCAGGTTGTGGAAGAAGATGCGGAAGGAGAACATCACCACCATCCTAAAAACGTTACCGTTACTGCTGAAAACAAAGAAGCTTTCAAATTGGTAAAAGGTTTAAAGATGGACGGATCTGTAAAAGTTTCTAAAGAAACTCTTGCCGGTGACGAAGAATTGGCTAAAGAATTAGGATTCTCTAAAGAAGAAGTTGAGCATTTACACCACAATGAAGTTGAGGTAAAAGTAAAAGATTTCTATTCTTTGAATCTTGCAGAGCTTAACCAGGAACTTTTTGATAAAGTTTACGGAGAAGGAAATATTAAGTCTGAAGAAGAATTAAAAGAAAAAGTGAAAGCTGAACTGGATGAATATTTTCAGCAAAATGCAGATGTTCACTTTGTAAATAAAGTATTGGAGCAGGTTTCTGAAAAAGAAGAAGTAAAGCTTCCTGAATCTTTCTTGGTTAAATGGTTATTATTCTCTAACCAGAATATCCAGTCTGAAGAGCAGGCGAAAGAAATCCTTGAATCTGAGAAAAACCAATTGAAATATCAGATCATCGAAGGTAAACTGATGACTGATAACGAAATTCAATTGGATTACACAGATGTTTTGGCACAGGCTGAGCAGTTGGTAAGAAACCAATTGGCAATCTATGGAATTCACCACTTAGGTGATGAGGAAATCCAGAAATATGCTGTTGAAATGTTGAAAGATCAGGAGCAGGTAAGACAGATCTCTTCAGAAGTTGCTATGACTAAACTGAAAGATGTTATTCTTGAAAAAGCGACAAAAAAGGAAACTGCAATTTCTCACGATGAGTTTTTAGAAGAGCTTAAAAAATAATTTATATCATCATAAATATTTTGAAACCACCATTTTGGTGGTTTTTTTATTTGATGGATTCATAAAATTTATCATTCAATATTCATATATTTACGGTCTAAATTTAGTATATGAAAAAGATCATCATTCCGTTTTTATGCGCTGTACTTTATGCTGCTCCGGTGGCTGCGCAATCTGCTTCTACTGCTCCCGCAAAGACGGAGGCTGTAAAATCGAAATTAACGCCGAAAGAAGTTATCGATAATTATCTGAAAGCTCTTGGAGGAAAAGATAAACTGGAAAGCGTAAAAACTACACTTATTGAAAATACACTTACCGTTCAGGGAATGGATATTTCCATGACTACAAAGAAAATGGGAAGCAAATTCAAATCTGAACAATCTGTAATGGGCCAGAAAATGGTTCAGTTCTTCGATGGTGAAAAAGGTTATTTTGAACAGGGAGGCCAGAAAATGGACATTCCTGCCGATAAAATTGCGGAATTAAAAAAGAGCAAAGTAATTGATGCCTTAGGGTATGACCCTGCAACTTTCACAGCAGTTACCGTTGAAAAAGTTGATGGGAAAGACTATAATGTTTTAACTTCGGACAAAGGAAAATTCTACTTCGATGCTTCTACAGGATTGTTGTACAAATCTTCTGCAGCTGAAGGAGTAGCAACTGTAAAAAGTTATATGACAGCAGACGGAATTAAATTCCCACAAGAAATTGAGGCGGAAGGAAACGGTCAGAAAGTTGTTATCAAAACAACAAAAATCACTATTAATTCGGGTGTTTCTGATGCCGATTTTAAATAAAAAAATATTTTTTTAATAGTATTTGGCCGGGTTTTCCCGGCTTTTTTTGTTACATATAAATTCAATTTTATCTCCCGTGAGGACTGTAAATTGTAGAATGGAGAAGTGATTCAGAAAATATTCTCTCTCTAAAATTTAACAATAATTACGAATATTTAACTTGATATAATATTTTAAATATTTCTTCGTTTTGGGAATAAAGGTTACTTTTGAACCATAAAAATTAATAATCAATATATGAAGAAAATGCTATCTTCATTTGCCGTGATTTTTCTGATCTCTGCAAATGCTTTCGCGCAAAACCTTCCTACGGATCCTTCTGTAAGAATCGGTACTCTCTCAAACGGAATGAAGTACTACATCAAAAAAAATACATTACCGGAAAAGAAGGTAGATTTCAGACTGGCTATCAATGCAGGGTCTATTCTTGAGGACGAAAACCAGAGAGGTCTTGCACACTTCATGGAACACATGAATTTTAACGGTACAAAAAATTTCCCGGATAATAAACTGGTAGATTTTCTACAGTCGATTGGGGTAAAATTTGGCCAGCACCTTAATGCCTATACAAGTTTTGACGAAACGGTTTATATGCTTCCGGTACCTCTGGATAAGCCGGGTAATCTGGATGC
This sequence comes from Chryseobacterium sp. POE27, assembly GCF_039727685.1. NCBI lineage: Bacteria > Pseudomonadati > Bacteroidota > Flavobacteriia > Flavobacteriales > Weeksellaceae > Chryseobacterium > Chryseobacterium sp. POE27. The sequence goes on along the minus strand of NZ_CP152475.1, from coordinate 1,996,835 downwards.
AGGTCTTAAGGTGATGGAAGACTGGGCATTCAATGCAACACTTTCCGATGAGCAGATCAATAAGGAAAGAGGCGTTGTTCTGGAAGAATTGAGATTGGGTCTGGGTGCCGACAAAAGAATGTCAGACAAATATCTTCCTAAATTATTGTATAATTCTCAATATGCCAACAGACTTCCGATAGGTAAAAAAGAAGTCCTGGAAAACTTTAAGCCTGAAGTGATCAGACAATTCCATAAAGACTGGTACAGACCGGATCTGATGGCAATCGTAGTGGTAGGAGACATCAATGTAGATGAAATTGAAAAGAAAATTAAAGACAATTTCAGCAAATATAAGAATCCGGATAAACCGAAAGAAAGAAAAACATTCGACCTGCCGAATCATAAGGAAACTTTAGTAGCCATTGAAACGGATCCTGATGCTACAAGATCTATGGTTCAGTTTATCATGAAAGATTCTGAGGCTTATCAGCCGGATGTTACTGTTGAGCAATATAATCAGAGCATCGTCGAAAACCTTACCTCGACAATGTTGAATAACAGATTAAGCGAACTGGTAAACTCTACCAATCCTCCATTTACATACGGATCGGTTTATCATGGGGGTACTTATGCCAGAAGCAAAGAAGGTTTTCAGGGATTTGCCATGGTTAAAGACGGCGGTCAGATGAATGCACTGAAAGTTCTTTTAGAAGAAACGGAAAGAGCAAAAAGATTCGGGTTTACACAGACTGAACTCGACAGAGCAAAATCTCAGGTCTTATCTAATTTAGAAAGATCTTACAACAACCGTGACAAAACGGAAAGTGATATGCTGGTAGATGAATATGTAAGAAACTTTCTTGAGCAGGAGCCGATTCCCGGAATTGCATGGGAATATGAAGACACAAAGAAATTTTTGCCTTCCGTAACGCTGGCCCAAACGAATGATGTTATCAAAAAGTTTGTGAAAGATGACAGTAGGGTAGTTGTGATCACAGGTCCCAAAAAAGATAATGTTCCGATGCCGACGCAAGCCATGGTTTTAAATGTGTTTGAAAGCGTGAAAATGGCAGACCTAAAGCCTTATCAGGAAAAAGAAACAATCAAAAATTTAGTAAAGCCATTCAAATCTGAAGGTAAAATCACTAAAACAGAAACAGATACTAAGCTGGGAACTACAACTTGGACTTTAAGTAACGGAGCAAAAGTAACGTTCAAAAAAACAGACTTTAAGGACGATGAAATTGTTTTCTCAGCCAGAAGCATGGGAGGTAGCTCATTGATTAATGATGCCGATTTCAATAAGACTCAGTTTGCATTTTCTGCTTTATCAGAAGCGGGAGTAAGTGGTTTTTCAAAAGCTGACCTTACCAATTATTTAGCAGGAAAACAGGTTAATGTAAATACGTTTGTGGGTCCTTATTATGAAGGAGTTTCAGGAAGAACCAATCAGAAAGACCTTGGAACGGCGATGGAGCTTATGTATGCTTATTTCACAGGATTAAATTACAATCAGGAAGCATTCAATGCTTATAAAACCAAGCAGTCTGCGATGTTGGATAATTTATTGTCGAATCCACAGTTTTATTTCTCCAGCGAGCATGCCAAGTTTATGAATCAGAAAAATCCAAGATTTATTGGTATTATTCCAATGGAAAAAGAATGGGCAAATACGGATTATAAAAAGGCATATGATATTTATAAAGAGAAATTTGCCAACGCCGGAAATTTTCATTTCTATTTTGTAGGAAATCTTGATGAGGCTAAATTTAAGAATGAAGTATTGCAGTATATTGCCAGCTTGCCGTCAACAGGAAAAACGACCAACTTTAAAGATACCGGCTACAGACAAATGACCGGAGATTACACGAAAGTGTACAAAAAAGGAAAAGATCCGAAAAGTATGGTTGCTATTTCTTACAGTGGCGAAACTCCATATAACGAAAAAGAAGCACTGGCTCTGGAAGCATTGGGTGAAGTGGCTACGATCAAAGTAATTGAAAAATTGAGAGAAGACGAAAGCGGAATTTACGGTGGCGGAGCCAGAGGAAGTATGAATAAAGCCCCATACAGCACGTATAATTTCAGCATTAGTTTCCCTTGTGGTCCTGAAAATGTAGATAAACTCACGAAAAGTGCTATCGCAGAACTCCAGAAGCTAATCGACAAAGGTCCTGAACAAAAAGACCTTGACAAGTACAAAGAAGGAGAAATGAATGATTATAACACCCAGATAAAAGATAATATGTTCTGGATGAATAATCTTACCAGAAATCAATTTGACGGAACTGATAAATACGAAATCTTAAACTATAAAGAAAAAGTACAGGCCTTGACGGTAAAAGATCTTCAAGATGTTGCGAAAAAGTATCTTACAAAAGGGAGAATTGTAGCGACATTAATGCCGGAAGACGGTTGGGAAAACACCAAAAAAGACGAAGCAAAGGCTACGACGGCAGTAATCAAGACCGGAGCCGCAAATTAATATCCCATAAAAAAATTAAGTAAAAAAACCGTCTCTTAAAATAAGGGACGGTTTTTTTAGTTTATTTTCTAAAACTCTAAAACTCTAAAACTCTAAAACTCTAAAACTCTAAAACTCTAAAATCTAAGACTCATATTCCTTTTTCCATTCATCGGCAACATCCGAAAGAACACTGTAAAATTCTTCACCATATTTTCTGATCAGCGGAGTTTTCAGGAATTTATATACAGGAACCTGCAGTTCTTTTCCCAAAGCACAGGCGTCATTGCACACGCTCCATTCGTGATAATTCAAAGCAGTGAAAGAAGAATATTCTGTTACCCGAATTGGGTAGAGGTGACAGGAAATTGGCTTTTGCCAGTCTACGGCGCCGTCTTCATACGCCTTTTCAATACCACATTTCGTGATACCTTTTTCATCAAATGTTACGTACGCACATTCTCGGTCTTCTACCATAGGAGTTACGTACATGCCGTCCATAGGATCGGTCGTCCACGTTCCCTGTTCTTCCAGCGCTTTGATACCTTCCTGGGTAAGGTAGGGCTTAATTTTATCAAAAATAGTATCTAAAATTTCAAGCTCATCTTTATCTAAAGGAGCGCCGACGTCTCCTTCCACACAACATGCACCTTTACATTTGCTAAGGTTGCAAACAAACTCTTCAGAAAAAATTTCTTCGGAGATCAATTTATCGTCTATCTGAATCATAATCTTTTAAAATAAATCAAAATAAGTTCCGGCCTTAAAGCCAATTAAACTGAAAATAATTATCCATAAGCATACTTCCTGCATCCAGTATTTTGGCAGAAACCTCAGCATCCTACTGAGAATAATCGTAGATGGAAAGGCAAGAAGCAGTAGGTATTCATAGGTTTTGTTCATATAAAGTATAATGGTAATCAGCTGAGCAACAGAGAAAACCAATAAGAAAGTATATTTGTATCTGCTGACCGGACTTTTCTTGTTATAATTTTTGAAATGATCATACACAGCATAGATCAGCATCAGCGCAATGGGAATTAAAGGAAGTAAACTTTCGTAGTCTGTAACAAATGTCATTTTACCGAAAGGAAAGTAGTTCATATTCCAGGAAGTGAAATCCATAAAAAACATCACGGAAAAATAGCTGAAAACAATCAGAAAAATCCCCAGTAGAAATCTGAAAATATTAAGACCGATTCTCTCGGAAGTAGCAATAACGTGAATGATCACAAAAACGGCCATTGGCCATGTCGTAGGAAGAAAAATAAAATTCAGCGCAACGATAGAACCTACCAGCACATAAGATTTCTTTCTGATGTCCTCATTCGTGCTCGTGAGAAGCAAAAGAAGAAAAGAATTGGTAAGCAGCGAAACGGCAAGACCGATATCAAGTTTCCCGGGATACAACCCGAAAATAAAAAATGTATATAAAAATAAAGGTAAATGCGTCTGGTAATTCAGCGCAATGCTATGAAAGCAAAAATATCCCAAGGCAATTCCCAAAAAGGTAATTACAGCGATAATTGCTTCATAAGTATTGAAATTCAGAAAGTTAAAAGTTATTACTATTAAAAGAAGAAACCCAATATAAACCGGGATTGAAAAAATATTGCTTTCTTTTGAAAGTAATTTAAACATTTTTTATAAATTTGTACAAAGTTAATTTAAAAAAGGAAAATAATGACGTCTTTCTTTCTATTCTTAAGCAAAGTTTTCAAATGGTCGTTTGGTTTTTTTGATGCATTCGGAAACGTATTAAACTGGATTTTATTTATCGTTTGCTGCGCATTGTTTACCTACTGGTGCTATGTTTTGGTAACAACCCTTGGTAACAATAAAGACAAAGACTACTATTCTCCAACGGAAGGGAAGTTCCCTTACTATGATCCTAATATCTACAAAAAAGAAGGTTAATTAATTGGTTATATAGTAAAAAGCCGATCAAATGCTATTTGGTCGGCTTTTTTTATTTGTCAATGCTTAAACTTCTGATCATTCATGAATGGGAAGTACTAACACAGGAATATTGGAGTCTTTTGTAATTCCTTTTGTTAAGCTTCCTACAAAAACATCGTAAATACCGCTTCTGCCGTGCGATCCCATTACGATGAAATCTGCTTTTTTGTCCTGAGCATGCTCAAGAATGATATCTTTGGCGATGCCCTGTTTCAGGATATGTTCACAATCTACATCGTGAGCCAGAATTCTTTGCTGTATTTTATTCAGCTGTACCAGTTCCTCTCTGATCTCGTTTTCTTCAACCTCAGGAAAATACTGGAATCCCATATCTCCAATAGCAAAACCAATATCCGACGGTGCTACGTGGATAAGAAAAATTCTGCCGTTTATCTGCTTTGCAAATTTTACCGCACCTTCTATAAGCTGCTCTGTTTTGTCCCCAAAATCTACGGGCAATACAATATTTACCATAACCTTTCATTTTGTCTACTAAAGTTAAGAAAAATATGGCAGAAAACAGTGTTAAATTATCTATAATATTCTGATATCGATCACTTTTTTTATCTTGAAGGTAGGCTTCCAGAATGTCGTTTTCATCAACCTTGCCAACACCTTTTGGAGTCCCTGTAAAAATCAAATCACCTACTCTTAAGGTAAAATACTGTGAAACAAAAGCAATAATATCATCAATACTGAACATCATATCTTTTGTATTCCCATCCTGAACTTTTTCTTTGTTTTTTAATAGCGAAAAATTCAGCGATTCCAGATTGAAATCGTCTTTTTTAAAGAAATTTCCGACCACCGCAGAACCATCGAATCCTTTAGCAAGTTCCCACGGAAGCCCTTTAGATTTCAAATCGCTCTGAAGATCCCTTGCCGTAAAATCAATTCCCAGCCCGATTTCTTCATAATGCTTAGGCGCAGTTTCTTTCTGGATATACTTTCCGCCTTTTGAAATTTTTACGACCACTTCCAGTTCATAATGAACATCATTTGAAAATTCAGGAATATAAAAATCATTTCCTTTCAAAACAGCCGTATCGGGTTTCATGAAAATGACTGGTCTTTCCGGAATTTCATTTCCCAGTTCTTTTGCGTGCTCGCTGTAATTTCTTCCTATGCAGATTATTTTCATAATTTATTTATTTTGTCATTGCGAGAAGCAATCTCTATCTCGACTTAATATTTTTAATTTTTAGGAGCTGTTTCCCGCTTTCCGCTATATCTTTTGCTCCGCTCCGCTACACAAAAGGATGCCGCTGCAATCGGGGCTATGAGAGAGAGTAGTCAATTTCTACGAGTCAATTGTGAATTTTAACAATTATTATAATTCACTGCGAAGCAAAATTCACCATTCACTCTTTTAAAAAACCAGCCCGTCAAAAATTCTTTGAATTTTCGCCACCCCTCCAGAGGAGTGGAATTCTAGCACTCATTTCAATATTGTCTTTGTTATGACAAAAGTGCTACTCATTTGCTGAGTGAAACGCCATTGCGAACAAAAAAATATCCACATTAAAAATTCAAAAAAAACTTTGCGCCTTAGCGTTAAATATATTTTCACTTCACATTTGATCCTTCAGAATGGCAAATATGATGTCATGCCGAGCTTGTCGAAGCATCAATGCGTAAACTCATTTCCACAGTAATAGCACACAAACTTATGACTTGTCAGAATTGAAATGCCAAAAAAGCTTGTGGCACTATCATCTCTGTAAATATGATTAGATCCACATTTCGGGCATACAAAATCAAATTCAGGATCTGAAATGGTATGTTCCACTTCCAGAGAAAACTCTTCATTTTCTTTATAATCTAGCAGTGCCTGATGCGCTTTTTCCAGATCTTCTTCAAAAACCTGCAGCTGAATACCTCCGACCGCCTGAGACAAAAGCCAATCCGACTGGATCAGCTGCTCATTCGCAATAAAGCTGTTGATGCCACTTTCCGCCAGGATCTGCTTGTCCCGGTTGGCTTGAAGCGCCGTTTCATAGAATTTAAATTTTACAAGCTCACTCATGATTAAAATCTGCTTGATAACTGGATTTTCGTAAAGACTTTCTTGGTGTACAAAGGGAATTCCGCATTCTGAAGCCACCCGAAATAGCCAAGATCTTTCTTGAAAACGACCTTTACACACTGTCCTTTATATTTTCCGAAGTTGAATACTTCCTCCAGCTTTTCGTTATACCCGATAAATCCTGCCAGATCTGCATGTTTATTGTGAAAAGTAAACTCACTTAGCGGTCCGATTTCATTCGGGATATCGTCATATTTACCCACCTGTGCATCCAATACTTCAAAAGTTGCCATCACATCAGCTTCCGCAGAATGGGCGTTTTCTAATGTTTTTCCGCAGTAGAACTGGTAGGCGGCACTCAGATTTCTTGGTTCTTTTTTATGGAAGATCGTCTGTGCATCTACCAATCTGAACTTGCTTAGATCAAAATCGATTTCCACTCTCAATAATTCTTCTGCCAGCAATGGCACATCAAAACGGTTGGAATTAAAGCCTCCCAAGTCACTTCCGGCAAGCATTTCCATAATTTTCGGGGCAATTTCTCTGAATGTAGGAGCGTCTTTCACATCTTCATCATAAATTCCATGAATTTCGCTACTCTCTTTCGGGATTGGCATTTCGGGGTTCACTTTCCATGTTTTGCTTTCTCTCGAAGCATCAGGATTCACTTTTAAAATACAGATTTCAACAATCCTATCTTTTCCGATATTTGTTCCTGTGGTTTCTAAATCAAATATACAGAGCGGTTTATGTAATTTTAAGTTCATTTTAAATTGCTTTTAGCTAATGGCGATTGGCTACTTGCTTTCTCACCTATGTTTTATTTTATAATTTGAAAATATATGAATTTGAGAACGGAAACTTCCATCTTCAATCATCCATCATTTTACTTTAATTGTTTTTGAAAGATAAGGGAAATTAAGATATAATAAATGATTACTAAAGGAATTCCGACTGTTTTAAAAATAATTAAAATAATGACAGCGCCAAGTAATAATGCGATTTTTGGATAATTATCATGCAGCTTCATCGATTTGAATTTCATTGCAATCATTTTTATCGGTGATATCAGAAGCCATGATGAAAGTACAGTTAAAATAATCATTATCATGCTGTTGTTTAATAAAGAAACAAAGATTTCTTCATGTTTAAAAGCGTAATATAATCCAAAAATTAGTATTGTATTGCTGGGAGTGTTCAACCCTTTAAAATAATATTTCTGTTCTTCATCGAGATTGAAAATAGCCAGTCTTAAACAGGAGAAAAGCGTAATCAGTAATCCGAAATATTTAATCTCAAAAGGTAAAGTGATTCCTGAAAGATCATTTCCGGACGGCTCAAGAATTTTAAACATCGTCAAGCCCGGAACAAGCCCGAAACTCACCATATCTGCCAAAGAATCCAGCTGAACACCAAGATTGGAATTTGATTTTAAGGCTCTTGCCACAAATCCGTCAAAAAAATCCAGGATCAGAGAAAAAATCAGGCAGATGGCGGTTGTCTGGTAATCACCCAAAATAAGATGAATAGCACCCACACATCCCGAAAAAAGGTTGCCTAATGTAATGGCGTTGGCAAGATTATTTTTAATAAAATTCATAGTCACAAAATTAATAAATTAATATAACAATGTATCAATTTAACAGTGTATCAATTATTGCTTCATTTTCCGAATCGTTGCACTGTTCCATTATTCCATTGGTACACTATTCCATTGATACATTGTTTAACTGTTACATTATTTTGGTAAATTTGCGCCATGAAATTGTTTAAAGAATTTAGAAAACAAGGAGGTTCTGGTGCTTTTGTACAGGATCTTTTTAGCCTATTTTTTCTATCAGATTGTCCGGTTTTTATTCTGGTATTTCAACCGCGGATTAATAAAAGTAGATTCTGTATCAGATTATTTCAGTCTGTCATTTCACGGAACTGCTTTCGATACCACAGCAATTTTATATGTTAACGCACTTTTTATCCTGTTGAGCATTATTCCAATAATCATTAATACGAAAAAAGGATATCAGAAATTTCTTTTCTGGCTGTACTTTATCACCAATGGAATTGCATATGCCATGAACTTTGGAGATATCGTTTATTTCAAGTTTTCCCAAATGAGGCTGACTTCCGCTGCGCTTCAGGTTGCACAGCACGAGAATAATATTTTCAAGGTTTTTACATCTTCAATCGTTCAGAATCCTTTTGTTCTCATTTTGTTCGTAGTGTTAATGGGATTATGGGTTTTCCTGTATAAAAAAGTAAAAATAACAGAAAAGAAGCCTGTAAAGCTTGTTCCGTATTTTATATGGTCTGTGGTAGTGCTTTGTGTAACAGCAGTTTTGACGGTTGGGGGAATTCGTGGCGATTTCAAACACAGCACGAGACCAATTAATCTGGTGGACGCGAACCGTTTTGTAAAACTGCCTGCCCAGGGAAATATGGTGCTGAACAGTACATTTTCCTTTTTCCGAACCTTAAATACTAATAATTTTAAAGAAGTTCATTTTGTTGATGAAAAATTTATCGAAGATAATATTCATCCTTATAAACTATATGAAAGAAAGGTGACGGAAAAACCTAATATTGTCATTTTTATTGTGGAATCTTTCAGCAGAGAATATTCCGGAGCTTTTAATAAAGATAAAAATATCAAAGATTATGTGTCTTATACTCCGTTTATGGATAGTCTTGCAGGACAAAGTCTTATTTTTCCGAATACTTTTGCGAATGGACGACAGTCGATCCACGGAATGAGTTCTGTTCTGGCGGGAATTCCAAGCTTGACAGATGCTTTTACAAGTTCGCCGTATTCTAACCAGAAAATCCAGTCGATTGTTTCTGTCTGTAACGAAATGGGGTATGACACCTCTTTTTATCATGGTGCACCAAATGGTTCGATGGGATTTTTAGGCTTTGGTAATATTTTGGGCTTTAAACATTATTTCGGTAAAACGGAATACAATAACGAAAACGATTTTGATGGAATGTGGGCGATCTGGGATGAACCGTTTTTACAGTATTTTGCTAAAAATGTAGGTAAAAAGCAGCCGTTCATGGCAACTGTTTTTACCGCTTCTTCGCATCATCCGTTTAAAATTCCTGAAAAATACAATGGTAAGTTTAAAAAAGGTAAGAACCCGATGCACGAGCCGATTCAGTACACCGATTACTCCATTAAAAAGTATTTTGAAACGGCTAAAAAACAGCCTTGGTACAACAATACGATTTTTGTTTTCACGGGAGATCATACCAATGAAGTGTATTATTCTGAATATGAAAAAATTATGAACCGTTTTGCTGTTCCTTTAATATTTTATTCTCCAAATCCTGAATATCAGTTAAAAGGGGTGAACAATGAGTTTGCTCAACAGATTGATATTTATCCTACATTAGCTGATCTGATTGGTTATAATAAAAAAATAAGAAGCTGGGGAAGAAGCCTCGTGAGCGAAAAACAATATGATCCGATTATTGCTAATTCAGACGGTGCTGTGGAGCAGTTTATCATCGGAAATTATATTTACCGTTTCGATGGTAAAGAAGTGATAGGTATTTTTGATAAATCCGATCTTGGACTGGAAAAAAATCTTAAAGATAACCTGAAAAATAATCCTGAAGCAGAAAATGGGGAGAAGTTTGCTAAAGCCTGGTACCAGGATTATATGAACAGGGTGATCAATAGGAAATTAAATTGAAATATTTCAATTTAACTATTTGAATTAAAGCACATCTATCTTAATGTATGTTCCGGATAATAAATATTTTTGTTATTTGGAAATTAATTTCTATTTTTAGCAATATATAGACAACCAAATTATTTTATTACAATTAAAACTATAAAAATATGAGAAAATTATTATTAACATTTATTCTTTCTTTCATGGGGATCTTTTCATTTGCTCAGATCGAAGGAAAATGGAAAACTATAGATGATAAGACCAAGCAGGCAAAGTCTATTGTAGAAATCTATAAAAAAGGAGATCAGTATTATGGAAAAGTTTCCCAGCTTTTGATAAAACCTGCAAATCCTAATTGTGTAGATTGTAAGGACGACAGAAAAAATAAGCCGATTCTGGGGATGGAAATCATCAGAGGCCTGAAAAAAGATGGAGATGAATTTACCGGCGGTACAATTACAGATCCTAAAGATGGAAAAACATATAAGTGTACCATTAAAAGAGATGGAGACAAACTTAATGTAAGAGGTTACTTAGGATTTTCTCTCATAGGAAGGACCCAAGTATGGCATAAAGCTAATTAATTACCATTAAATAAAATTAATAAACGGCATTTCAATAAATGAGATGTCGTTTTTGCTATGTGAATAATAAAAAAACACTATTTTTGTACTCTAAATTTTTCAAAAAGATATGGCAGAATATACTTTTCGTGAGGTAATTGCACAGGCAATGAGCGAGGAAATGCGTAAAGACGAATCCATTTATTTGATGGGGGAGGAAGTAGCAGAATACAATGGTGCATACAAAGCTTCAAAAGGAATGCTGGATGAATTTGGTCCTAAAAGAATAATCGATACACCAATCGCTGAGCTTGGTTTCGCAGGAATCTCTGTGGGAGCTGCAATGAATGGTAACAGACCTATCGTAGAGTTTATGACCTTCAATTTCTCTTTGGTGGGAATCGATCAGATTATTAATAATGCTGCAAAGATCCGTCAGATGAGTGGAGGTCAGTGGAATTGTCCTATCGTTTTCCGTGGTCCTACGGCTTCTGCAGGTCAATTGGGTGCCACTCACTCTCAGGCTTTTGAGAGCTGGTATGCCAACTGTCCGGGATTGAAAGTGGTTGTACCTTGTAATCCTTACGATGCAAAAGGATTGTTAAAAACAGCTATCCAGGATAATGATCCGGTAATTTTCATGGAATCTGAGCAGATGTATGGTGACAAAATGGAAATTCCTGAAGAAGAATACTACTTGCCGATCGGAAAGGCTGATATCAAGAGAGAAGGAAGCGATGTTACCTTGGTTTCTTTCGGAAAAATCATGAAACTGGCTATTCAGGCAGCAGAAGATCTTGCAAAAGAAGGAATCTCTGTAGAAGTAATCGATCTTAGAACAGTGCGTCCTTTGGATTACGATACGGTTTTAGCTTCTGTTAAGAAAACAAACAGATTGGTTGTTCTGGAAGAGGCGTGGCCATTTGGTTCTGTCGCTTCTGAAATTACTTACATGGTGCAACAGAAAGCCTTTGATTATTTGGATGCTCCTATCAAGAGAATTACAACTCCTGATGCCCCTGCTCCTTACTCCGCGGCTTTATTTGCAGAATGGTTCCCAAAACTTGAAAAAGTAAAAGAGGAAATCAAAAAAAGCGATGTACGTGAAATAATTAACATAATTATAGAGAAAAACTTCCGAAAGGAAGTTTTTTCATTTATTATATTCATGAAGAATAATTCTTAGGGTTGTAATTTTGACTTAAATTTGCGCGTTTAAAATAAAATTAGCTGATATGGCAGAAGTTACAGAAGGCGGTCAACATTTTGACATTAAGAAGCTTTCTTTCATTGGAGTTTTAGTTTCTCTGGGTATTGTTTTCGGGGATATCGGGACTTCACCGCTTTACGTAATGAAAGCAATCGTGAATGCCAGAGAAGGCGGAAGTACGATGCCCTTTAACGAGTATATTGAAGGAGCTCTTTCATGTATTATCTGGACGCTTACTCTTCAGACAACCGTAAAATATGTTATTATTGCTCTTAGGGCAGATAATAAAGGGGAAGGAGGAATTCTTGCCCTGTTTTCATTGGTGAAAAATCTTAAAAAAAGGCTGGCTGTATCTTATTGCCATTGTCGGAGCGGCAGCTCTTATTGCAGATGGTGTTATCACTCCGTCACTGACGGTAATGTCGGCTATTGAAGGTCTTGAAATCTACAATCCTCACACGCCGGTAGTTCCTATTACAATCGCCATTTTAATTGTCATTTTCGTGGTTCAACAGTTCGGAACAAGCTTTATCGGAAAGTTCTTCGGACCGGTTATGGTGATCTGGTTTCTGGTATTAGGTGGTTTGGGATTATCTCATTTAAGCGAAAATATGGAGATCCTGAGATCATTCAATCCGTATTATGCCTATAAGCTTATTGCACATTCGCCAAGTGCCATCATTATTCTGGGAGCTGTATTCCTGTGTACAACAGGTGCTGAAGCGCTTTATTCAGATTTGGGACATTGCGGTGCGAAAAATATCAGAGTAAGCTGGGGATTTGTAAAAATCATGCTGATCTTAAACTATCTTGGTCAGGGAGCGTGGCTTTTAACGAATTATAATAAGCCTGGTTTTTCGGCTGTTAATCCTTTTTTCGGAATTATGGAAGAATGGATGGTTATTCCGGGAGTTATTTTGGCTACAGCAGCTGCAATTATTGCAAGCCAGGCTTTGATCACAGGTTCATTTACTATTTTCTCAGAAGCGATGTCTCTGAATTTGTGGCCTAACCAGAAAATCGATTATCCTTCCGGGGTAAAGGGCCAGATGTACATTCCTAGAATCAACTGGGGGCTTTTGCTATTCTGTATTATAGTGGTTCTTCACTTTAAAGAATCAGGAAAAATGGAGGCGGCATACGGACTATCAATTACTGTAACCATGCTGATGACAACGATTCTTCTTGTCTATTGGCTATTGAAGCGCAGGGTAAATAAAATTTTAATTCTTGTATTTGGCTTAGTGTATATGGCGATCGAATTAGGATTTTTCAGTGCTAATATCATAAAATTCCTGGAAGGAGGCTGGATCACGGTAGTTTTAGCAGGTTCCATAGGAGTTTGTATGTATGCCTGGTATAATGGAAGATCCATTAAAACGAAATTTATTAAATTCATTAAGCTGGAAAATTATATTCCCATCATTAAAGATATGAAGCTTGATGAAACAATACCAAAATATGCTACCAATCTCGCTTATCTCAGCAGAGCTAAAAGAAATGATGAAATAGAATCAAAGATTATTTATTCTATCATAAAAAAACAGCCGAAAAGAGCGGATCATTATTTTATCCTAAGCATTACCAATCAGGAAGATCCATACACTTTCAAATATGCTGTTGATGAGGTGCTTCCCGGGACGATCTATAAGATTAATTTTATGCTTGGTTTTAAAATTGATAGGAGGATTAATGATTATTTTGATATGGTCTTAAGGGATATGATGGCAGACGGAACAATTCCTTCAAGAAGCAGCCATCCATCGTTGAGAGCTCATAATATTCCTCCAGATTTAAAATATGTGATTATAGATAATACCTATATCAATGATATACTTCTCACGGTAAAGGAGAAAATTATCATGAATATTTACAATTTCGTTAAGTACATCGGAAGCGACGATTTCAAAGCCTGGGGAATTACTTCACATAATGTAGTCGTAGAATCAGCTCCTATGACAGAAGATTGTGTGGGCAAATCCAGGATAGAGCAATGTGAGTATAAGCGTCATAATAGTTAAATTCTTTAACATTGTGGTACAATATTTATTTAAATAAAAATCAATAAATTTGTAGATAATTTTTTTGATGGATACAATACAAAAAGAAAAAAATATTGCACTTATTAAAGATGTTTTAAGAAACTATTTGCTTGAAAAAGGTTTCCGGAACACTCCCGAACGATATACAATATTAGAAGAGATTTACAGTATGGATCATCACTTTAATGTGGATGATCTGTATCTTTTGATGCTGCAGAAAAAATATCATGTTTCCAAAGCAACAATTTACAATACCATTGAGATTTTCCTGGATGCAGGATTGATCCGTAAACACCAGTTTGGTGAAAAGACGCTCACATCTTCTTCCTATGAAAAATCTTATTTTGACAAACAACATGATCATCTTGTGATCTATAAAAAAAATTCCGATAAGGAAATTGAGGAGATTATAGAATTTTGCGATCCGAGAATTCAGGGAATTAAAGAGGCTATCGAAGAAGCATTTGGGGTAAAAATTGATTCTCATTCGCTTTATTTTTATGGTACGAAGAATGACTAACTTATCGCTGAGGCTTATTATGGGTCTTTTCATTTGTATTTCTTCATTTATCTTTGCACAGGATAATCCGAAACCTTTGCAAAAGGACCCGTATTTTACGCCCAAAACTGTTCCTCAGAAAAATGCTCCGCCAGCAGAAAAAGTGAAGCATATCCATTCTGATGAATTACGTAAGGATCCGGCAAAGTATGACGGCAACAATTATTTTACTGGAAATGTTCAGTTTGAACATCAGGGTTCTTTACTTAATGCTGATCTCGTGATTGTTTATGAAGGACAGAATTTTGTAAAGGCAATCGGTAATGTAAAGCTTCAGAATGCGGATGGCTCAGTAATCACTGCCGATGAAATGGAATATGACGGTAATACTCAAAGAGGAATTGCCAGAAAAAATGTGATACTTACGGATCCCAAAGGAACTGTGATTAAAACTGAGACGATGTACTACGACAGAGTTTCCAATCAGGCGTATTACAATACTGGAGGGACAATCAACGACGGTAAAAGTACGACGTATTCGAAATCGGCAACCTATTTTCTTACGACACGAACCATCGATCTTTCAGGCAGGGTAAAAATAGAAGATGCACAATATACTCTTGAAGGTGAGAACGTTGTTCAGAATCAGAATACAAACATTGTAGACATCAATGGCCCGACGACCATAACGAATAAAAAAAATCCTAAAAACCGCATTGTCACAGATAAAGGAAATTACAATACAAACACAAAAGAGGCTTTCTTGTATAAGAATTCCAGAGTGTATTATAATGATAAAATCCTTACCGGTGACGAAATGTATTACAACCAGATCACCGGTTTCGGAAAAGCGACCGGAAATGTAACATTGGATGATCCGAATGAAAGAAGATGGATCAAAGGCGGATACGGAGAGATTTATGAAAAGAAAGATTCTGCAATGATGACGAAGAATCCTTATGCAGTAAAAGCGCTGGAAAAAGATTCAATGTACTTTGCTGCGGAAAAGATACTCTCATTTCAGAAGCCGGATTCTGCGAATGCAATGGTTAAAAAAAGTTTCCTGAGAGCATTCAGAAAAGGGAGATTCTACAAATCTAATGCGCAGGGAAGAGCCGATTCTATAGCTTTCAATGAAACGGACGGTGTATTGCATATGTACAGAGAACCGATTTTATGGAGTAACGGAAAACAAGTGACCGGTGATAAAGTAGAAGCCTATTTTAATACTGAAAAAGAAAATATCGATTCTTTAAAGGTGATCGGAAATGCATTTGCCATCAGTAAAGTAGATTCATTGAATATGAAAGATGAATTCAATCAGGTGAAAGGAAAGCTGATGTCGGTATATTATGGTGCAGATAACAATATCAGAGAGGCAAAAGTCATTGGAAATGCACAAGCGATCAGTTATTCTGATGATGAAAATAAAGATACCAAACAAAAGGAAAGAATTGGAATCACCCTCAGCACATGTGGAATTATTGATGCAATCTTTGAAGAGAAGGCGCTATACATTATAGAATGCAATATCGGTGCTGCTTCAGATACGTATCCGATGAGTATGATTGAGCCGGCAAGGCGAAAATTCCCGGATTTTAATTGGAATACTAAAGACCGGATTTTAAAATGGCAGGATATTTTGGTAGACAGTCCGAATTATCCGGAAGTAAAGTACGAATCTGATACCGGTCTTTACGATTCGGCACAGAAAGTGATTGAAGATGAGAAGGCTAAGGAGGAAGCTAAAAAGCCAAAACGCGTCAAGAGATAGACTTATTCTTTATCAAAATATGTACTCACTATTATAACAATAGTGAGTTTTTTATTAAAATTCTGTAGGTCAGTGTTTTAATTTTTTTCTATTTGAAATTCAATTTTTTTTCTTAATTTTTTTAAACTTCTCTAAAATGTGAAATCATTAACTCAATTGGGGTTTAATGATTTTATATCTTGTTAATCAATTGATTGATTTAATTATCATTATTAAATGTGATTTTTTTTTACTAATTGTATATTTGGATTGTTTTTTTACATATATTTGAATTAGGAATTAATTAAGCTATATTAATATTTTGTGATTTGGTGGTGTCGCTTACAGGTTTACTGTAAGCGATTTTTTTATTCTATCGGTTTAATTTCGATGTTTGATGAATGTTTTTTAGCTTTGCTGAAATTTTTCAATAGTATGGAAATGCAAAAAGATTTTTTTAGCTATCAGGCACAGACTACAAAATTTGCGGCTGGGTTTGAAGTGGAAAAAGCAGAAGGAAGTTATATTTATGGTACCGACGGAAAAAAATATCTGGATTTTGTAGCCGGTGTTTCTGCAAATACGTTGGGGCATTCGAATCCGAAAGTAGTAAATGCCATTAAACAGCAGGCTGAAAAATACCTTCATGTAATGGTTTATGGCGAATATGCGCAGGAAAAGCCGGTAGCTTTATGTAAGTTGCTGGCAGAAGCAACTCCGGATCCGTTAGAAGTTACCTATCTGGTAAATAGTGGTGCAGAGGCGATCGACGGAAGTTTGAAACTTGCCAAAAGATATACAGGAAGAGAGGAGATTGTTTCCTTTAAAAATTCTTATCACGGAAATACTCACGGTGCACTAAGTGTTTCCGGCAATGAAACTCATAAGAGAGAATTTCGTCCGCTTTTACCAATGGTAAATTTCATTGAGTTCAATAATGAAAAAGATTTTGACAAAATTAACGAGAAAACGGCTTGTGTAATTATGGAAACCATTCAGGGCGCGGCCGGCTTTCTGGTTCCTGACCATGACTATTTAATTAATCTGAAAAAAAGATGTGAAGAAGTTGGTGCCTTATTAATTCTTGACGAGATCCAACCGGGATTCGGAAGAACGGGAAAATTATTTTCCTTCGAGCATTTTGGAATTGTCCCGGACATTCTGGTAATGGGAAAAGGAATGGGCGGTGGAGTTCCTGTGGGAGCTTTTATGAGTTCAAAAGAAATCATGGAATCGCTGGCGCACTCTCCGAAACTGGGGCATATCACGACTTTCGGCGGAAATCCTCTTATTGCGGCTTCCAGTCATGCAACCCTGAAAGAAGTTCTGGAAAGCGGTTTGATGAATGAAGTTGAAGAAAAGGAACAATTATATAGAGACCTCCTGGTTCATCCTAAAATTAAAAACATCAACGGAAAAGGCTTAATGCTGGCGGTAAATCTTGGATCTCCGGAATACACCCTAAATGTTGCAAAAAAATGTATGGATAAAGGTCTGATTGTTTTTTGGCAGCTTTACAGAAATGAATATCTCAGAATATCACCACCGCTGACGATTTCAAAAGAAGAAATTATAGAGGGCTGTCAGATTATTCTGGATGTTTTAAATGAAAATTAAGGATGTGACACCTTTATAAAAAGACATCGAAAATCTTCGGTGTCTTTTTTATATTGCTTCGTAATGAAGCATTTGTGCTTCATGAAAATATTTCCAGTAATTGATTAAAGTAAAAAGCCATTAAGATTCTCTTATTTTAATGTTAAATCGATCTAAAAAATTATTTAAAAATCTCTGACAAATATCATGAAGATTGTGTAAAAAAAGTAAAGACATTTTTGTGTAATAAAAAAATTAATTTATATATTGCGGGACGATTAAAACAAAGATATATGGCGAAACATAAAGTCCATTACGAATTTCCAATGCATTGCTTATCAGAGATATTGTACGAATATCTGGCAACTGCAGAAGGATTGTCTGAATGGTTTGCGGATGATGTTACTGAAAAAGGTGATGATTTCTTTTTTAGCTGGGGAGGTGGTCCTGCCGAGAAGGCGACTTTAATTAGATATAAGCCTGAAGGTTTTGTGCGTTTCAGATGGGAAGAGGATGAAGGAACGAAACATTTCTTTGAAATGACTATTACAATCGACGATATTACCGAAGATCTGGCTCTGAATATTACAGACTTCTGCGAAGAAGGAGATGAAGAGGAAAATGCTATGTATTGGGAAAATCTTATCGAAAACCTTAGAATAAAATTAGGTGCCGCTTAAACGTAGGCAGTACTGCAGATAAAACTGATGAACGATTTATCGTTCATTATTTTTTTATAAATAAATCAGATTAAATTGGAAAATCAATATTATACATCAGAAGAGTTAAATGTGAAGAACAGAGCGTTTCTTTCAGGCGATGCGGTGAAAGTTTCATTCTTTATAAGAAATGGAAAACTGATCATGGATGAAGAATGTTATTTTTTTCTGATGGCTTCCATGAGAAAAATGAGGATGAATATTCCTTTGTCATACACTTTGGAATTTTTCCAGTCACTTTTCGTACGTGATATTATTGAAGAGAAGGGAATTACAAATGGGATCATCAATTTTCTTGTTTTCAGAAATACAGATGGAATCACCTTGTCTAAGTCTTCTGTTTCTTACTATTACGAAATATTGGAGACGTCCGACATTCTGTCTGTCCATGAAAGATCTTTGGAGATGGATTTAATCAAAGAAATTAATGTTAATAATAATCTTTTGAGCAATATCCGTGTTCACAGCCCGGAAAATATCTTTGGAGAAATCTATGCGCAGGAAAATGATCTTGATGATGTCATTTTCTTAAATCCTAATAAGAGAATTGCACGCGCTTCGTCAGGTAATCTTTTATTTCTGGAAGGTGATGTTATCAAGATCCCGAAACCGACTGAAGGGGCATATATTTCGCCTTTAATGGAAAATTTTATTACCTTTTTACATAAAAATAATCTTGCTGATATTCAGGAGCACGAAATTATTGCGTTTGAATCTCAGAAAGCTGAAGAAATTCTTTTAATCTCCGATGAAAAAGGAATTTTCTCGGTGGGTAAAATAAGAAATAAAACTTTTACGAATACCAGGTTTTTAGAATTGTTGAAAAGCTGGAGAGGAAGTTTCTAAATTGACAAACCCGGTAAACAACAGTTAAAGTCCTTTACCGGGTTTTATTCTGAATAGATCAGAAAATTGTATTTTATTGATTTTCGTTGAATACTTCGATGAATTTTTGAGCAATTTCCTTTTGACCTTTTTCACTGGTCAGATATTTCAGATCATTCGCATTATTGATGAATCCGAGTTCCATAAGAATCGCCGGAACTTTAGATTCTCGCAGGATATGAAGATTTTTTTCTTCAATTTTCTGTACATTGAATTTTCTTGAAATTCTTTCGGCTAAATTTTTTGAAGCCTCAGTATTCTGAGTGTAAATTTCCTGCCCATGCTGTGTGGATTTGGGGTCGGCACTGCTGTTAACATGAAGAGAGATCACCATTTCAGGATTCAGTTTGTTGATCAAAGCTGTTCTGTCTGACAACTGACTATAAGTGTCATCTTCCCTTGTTAAGATAACCTCGTATTGATCCTGAGAAGTATTGAATTTTTGGATTTCTTTTCCGATGTTCAGAACGATATCTTTTTCATAAATACCATTTCTGTTGGCTCCCATATCATTTCCGCCATGACCGGCATCAATGATGATTAATTTTTTATTTACAGGAGTAAAGGACAAAAAAGCTGTAGAAAAAACTGATATAGTAAGTAGTCGTATTCCTTTCATGGCCGTTGAATTTTGGTTTAACAAATAACGGAAATTGTTTAATTAAAATTGGTTAACGTTATCCTAAAGAAATGTTAAAAATAACGCTTTTTTTCTGAATAATTTAATTTAAAGAGATGTCTTCAGGTGAGTTGGCCCACAGTAAATATTCTCCGCCAAGATTCTGCATGATTGATTTCCAGAGCGTCTGGTCATTAGGTAATGTGTAATCCAGATTGTAAACATCTACCACGGTCCATACTTTTCTCTGAATTTCTCCGTCAAGTTGCATCGATGTCCATCCGGAATAGCCTGAAAATATTTTCACATCATTGATATTTAGTTCATTATTCAGAACGGCACTAATGATTTTCTCAATGTCTTCTGTAAGGTAAAAATCTGGCGTGATTTCGATATACGTTTCCGTTACTATTTTTCCTTTTACAATAAAGAAAACTTTGTCATTTTCCACAGGACCACCGTCATATACTTCAATTTTAAATTCAAAAAAATCTTTGAATTTATCACTCATCTGGCCGTTTTTTTTATTTAAAATTAAGCCAAAAGCACCCTGTTCGTTATGTTCTATAACCAATACTACCGATCGGGAAAAAATATCACCGGAAATGTCAGGTGTGGAGATTAATATTTTACCTTTGTAGGAGTAATTCATACTCAAATTTAATAAAAAAAAATTATGGAAAACCTGCACGATAAGAGAAAAGTGTACGAGAGATCCCAACTTATTGAAAGTGAGATAAAACAAAATCCTATTGAACAATTTCGTGACTGGTTTTTAGATGCAGGCGAAAATCCGGCTATTTCAGAGGCTAATGCAATGGCTGTTTCTACGATGGAAGATGATGGCTGCCCGCGTACCAGAATGGTTCTACTTAAGGCTTATACATATGAAGGATTTATTTTTTATACCAATTACGACAGCAGAAAAGGGAAAGCTATAGAAAAGACACACAAGGCCTGCCTTCATTTTTTCTGGCCCAGCCTGGAAAGGCAGATCATTATTAAGGCAAATCTTGAACGTGTTGCGGGAAATCTTAGCGACGGATATTTCCATTCCCGGCCGAAGGGAAGTCAGCTTGGAGCTGTAGTTTCGCCACAAAGCCAGGAAATTCCCGACAGAGAATTTTTGGAAGGTAAGTTGAAGGATCTCGAAAAGCAATATGAAAACGAAGAAGTTCCCCGTCCTGAAAACTGGGGAGGATACATCGCAAAACCTTACGAAATAGAATTCTGGCAGGGAAGGCCAAACCGTTTGCATGACAGAATCATTTATCAACTGGTGGACGGTATTGACTGGAAAATCTCACGGCTTGCTCCATAGTTCAATCTGTCTCCGAAAATATATAATTGATAGATGAGCTGCCCGAAGCTCCCAAAAAAACCTCATCACATGATGAGGTTAATTTTTTTTTAATCTGAATGGATTATTTTTTCTTAACTCCGGAAACTGCATTTGAAAGATCAGCTCCAGCTTTGAATTTAGCAACTTTTTTAGCAGCAATCTTGATTGGTTTTTTAGTTGCAGGGTTAATACCTTGTCTTGCTGCTCTCTCAGCTACTGAGAAAGTACCGAATCCTACTAAAGAAACTTTTCCGTCTTTTTTCTTCAAAGTAGTCATTACATTATTGATGAATGATTCTAAAGCAGCTTTAGCTGCAACTTTAGTGATGCCAGCATCTTTTGCGATTGCGTCGATTAATTCAGACTTGTTCATAATTTTTTTAATATTAAAGTTAGTTCGTAATAATAGCAAATATAATACTATTTTCTATATGTGCAATTTTTTTCTAAATAAATAAATAATTTTTTCGTTTTTTGATGAAATTAGTTAAAATATGATAATTTCAGTTTTAACGTAAAATGTACGTTACACGTTACTAAAATCATGCCAAATGCTTATGTACATTGACTTTATGAAAATAAGGGTATTATTTTATGTATTTGTTAAATCCTGAATTTTAGGTAAAGTAATAAAAGTTTTCACGATATGTTGTTAATTCTACAAATAAAAACTTGAAAAATTATATTTAAAGAAATTAAATTACTGTCTCTCTGATAGTTTTAAAATCATTTTAAAAAATCGTTTTATTGATTTTTATTAATAAATTTGCAGTATGTTAATAGAAGTTTTTAAGTCTAAGATTCACAGGGTGAGAGTTACGGCTTCTGACCTTAATTATATCGGAAGTATTACAATTGATGAAGATCTTATAGAGGCTGCGGGCCTTGTCGTAGGAGAAAGAGTATATATCGTGAATGTCAACAATGGTGAACGTTTTGACACCTACGTGATCAAAGGTAAAAGAAAATCAGGAGAAGTTTGCCTGAATGGCCCTGCGGCTAGAAAAGTACAGAAGGACGACATCATTATCATCATTGCCTATGCGCAAATGACTCCCGAGGAGGCTCAGGATTTTCAGCCGAAAATTGTTTTCCCGGATGAAAAAACGAATCTTTTGACGTAATCTGATGGAGAAAAAAACAAAAAGTCCTTTAAAGTCAGTCCTTACAATAGTAATTTCGCTTGGTTTTGCAGGCTTTTTTTTATGGTTTGCTCTGAAAGGTTTAGACTTTAAGGTTATTCAAAAATCTTTATCAAGGGCAAATTACTGGTGGGTTTTATTTGCCGCCTGTTTCGGGATTGCGGCATATTGGTTCAGGGCAATACGCTGGAATCTGATGCTGGAGCCTATGGGGCATAGTATTTCAAATTCCAATTCACTGTGGTCGATTTCTTTCGGATATTTAATGAACCTTACGATACCGAGAAGCGGTGAGGTGGCAAGGGCGACAGCTTTATACGGTGTAGAAAAAGTACCTGTAGATCAATCCTTCGGAACCATAATTTTGGAAAGAGTGGTGGATCTGGTTTGTATGGTTGCATTTCTGGGGCTGACTTTAGTATTTAAAGGTGAAGCAATTTATTCTTTTTATAGAAATTCCGGAATACAATTTAATCCCAATAAAATTTTAATTATTCTTGGAATCCTGATTCTTGGGACGGTTTTGTTTTTTGTATTTAAAAAGAAATTAGCCAACGTTCCTGTTTTAGATAAAATTATCAGATTTATTGATGGTGTTTTTGAAGGATTGACTTCCATTTTTAAATTAAAACAAAAAGGAAAATTCATTCTTTACACAATAGGAATTTGGGTTTCTTATTATTTTGCGGCATATCTGGTGTGTTTTGCATTGCCGGAAACTTCAGATTTTACTTTTGATGACGGGTTTTTAATACTTGTAGTGGGAACTCTCGGAATGATTATTCCTGCAAGTGGCGGAATTGGGGCTTTTAATCTGGCAATGAAATATGGTTTTATGGCCTTATTTATTTCAATGGGTAAAAGTGGTGAAGTGGGTGGCGAAATAGGATTAACCTATTCATTTATCTCATTACCTTTACAGATTATGATTATGCTTAGTATGGGGCTTATATCAATTCCGATGCTGGCCAGGGCAAGAAATAAGGTGGTCGAAAAATATGAATTTCACGAATGATTTTCTGATAAAATATAATCCGGTCTATTTGATCGGATTTTTTGTTTTGGTAAGGGCTGAATCAGATATTTTTATAATGGAAATATTTGGAAAATTCTTAAAACAGCCATACCTTAGATGAGCAAACGTAAATACTCAATATAATATGGCAATCAACTTACAGAAAGGGCAAAGAATTGAACTCGGATTCACAAAAATGACCATCGGCCTTGGCTGGGATCCGAATGAAGGAACGGGATATGATTTTGACCTTGATGCTTCTGCAATCATGATCGATCGCAACAGGAAGCTGGTAAGTGAAGAATATTTCGTTTTTTACAATAACCTTAATTCTCCTGATGGAGCACTTACCCATACAGGCGACGACCCCAATGGTAAAAGCAGCGATGGCGACGATGATGAAGCCATTATTGTTGATCTTGAAAAAGTAAATCCGGATGTGGAAGAGATCCTTTTTGTAGTAACCATTGAAGATTTCGAAAGACGTAAGCAAAATTTCGGCCAGGTGAGAAATTCCTATATCAGAATTGTCGATACGATAACCAATCAGGAAATTGCAAAATATGAGCTTGATGAAGATTTTTCTATCGAGACAGGAGTAGAATTCGGAAGGCTTTATAAAAGAAGCGGAAGCTGGCGATTTGAAGCTTCAGGAATTGGCTACAGGGCTGATCTTAGCTTTTTTCTTGAGAAATATTACAAAGGACAAATCATTAAATAATCTTAAAGCCAAATCTGGTTTTAATAATTGTAATCAAGTTCAATAACGGAGCCTCTGTAAAATTTTGTAGCATCATAAAGATCTGAAAAATACTGATACATTTCAGGCTGTAAAGTTATACCATATCTTTTCTCATCATAGCCCTTTTCCGCTAACGAATAAAGAATGTTATGATCCTGCTTTAAAAAGTTGAAAAGATATTTTTCTTCAGAATTTGCCATTCCGGTAAAAAATATTCCATAAATCAAGAAATGATTGAAACTTTCTGAGCTGACAATAAATGAAAGCTTAGTCTGTAAATAATCTTCATATCCTGAAAGAATGTGTGAGAAATTCTTAATGCATAAAGAATTTGAAATATCATAAAATATATCAATTCCATGAACAAAAAGTTCAGTTTTCATTTTTTCAGTATCTGCGCCATATGTTTTTTCAAACCAGTCGAAAATACAGATTAATTCTTCTTTTGAAAGACTTTCAATGTTTTCCTGAGTTTTTTTCTTAATAATTTCCAGACTTGTTTTTTTATCTTCTTTCAGGAATTCAATTACCTGATTTTCTTCGCTGCAAAGTTTATTATATAAATTAATCTTTGCGGTAACAGGATTGGTTTTTATGAAATAAAGCTTCTCTGTCATAATATTATGCAACCCTTTGTTTTTTGGTTTTACTAAAGGTAATAAAAATTAAATGAACTAAATCACTAATGATAATGACTTTTAGCGGTATTATATAATTTGAGTTTGATATCGGAAACTATCCAAATTAAATAATAGTATAATTTGATTTTTCCTTGGATATATTTCCGATATCATTATTGTTCTAATTAAATTACCCAAACGCTCTCTTCAACAGGCTTTCCACTTTCGGTTCGCTACCTCTGAAGTTTTTATATAATTCCATCGGATCTTTTGTGCCGCCGGAAGAAAGAAGGATTTTGTATTTTGCGGCAATTTCAGGATTGAAAATTCCGTTTTCTTTAAAATACTGAAACGCGTCGGCATCCAGAACTTCCGCCCATTTGTAAGAATAATATCCTGCAGAATATCCACCTTGGAAAATATGTGAAAAGCTTGGACTCATCGCTGTTTCAGGGTTTGCGGGGTAAAGCTGGGTTGCTTTTGTGTACTCGTCTTCAAATTCTTTCACTGTTTTGCCGGTCAGCTCTCCGACTTTAGTATGATAATTCATGTCCAGTAACCCAAAACCAATTTGTCTCAGGGTTTGGTAGCCTTCCATGAAATTTTTTGACTGTGCGATCTTTTCAATTTTTTCATCAGGTAAAATTTCTCCTGTTTTATAATGTTTGGCAAAAGTTTTCAGGAATTCAGGTTCGTAGCAGAAATTTTCAAGAAACTGCGACGGCAATTCCACAAAATCCCATTTTACAGAAGTTCCGGAAAGGCTGGGATATTGTGTATTAGCCAGCATTCCATGAAGGGCGTGACCGAACTCATGGAACAGTGTTGTGACTTCCTGGAACGTTAATAAACTCGGTGTCTCTTTCGTAGGTTTGCTGAAATTACAAACAATTGAAATATGCGGGCGGGAATTTTCACCATCTTTCTGATACTGATTTTTATAGCTCGTCATCCATGCGCCGGCTCTTTTGCCTTTTCTCGGGAAATAATCTACATAAAGCAGAGCTTTGTAGCTGGTTGCTGGTTTTTGGTTGTTGGTTTCTTTTACTTCGTAAACTTTCACATCTTCATGGTATTTCGGAATGTCATTTCTCTCCTCAAAAGTCAATGCAAAAAGTTTATTGGCTAATCCGAAAACAGCATCCTGAACCTGTTCCAGCGGAAAATAAGGTTTTAGTTCTTCATCATTAAGATCAAACTTTGCCTTACGAAGTTTTTCGGCATAGAAAGTATGGTCGTAAGCCTGCATTTCTTCAATTCCGTCAGCCTTTGCCAAAGATTTCAGCTCTTCGATCTCTTTATCGGCAAAAGGTTTGGCTTTAGTTAAAAGTTCGTTTAGAAAGTCAAGAACTTTAGCCGGGGATTTTGCCATTCTTTCTTCCAGTACATAGTCTGCATAGTTTTTATAACCTAATAGTTCTGCTTTTTGCTGTTTTAAACTAAGAAGTTCTTTAATGAGATTCTGATTGTCAAATTCTCCGCCGTCAAAAGATTTTTTACCGTTTGCTAATGCAATTTCCTTCCTCAGTTCACGGTTTTCTGCATAGGTCATGAACGGAATATAACTTGGATACTGCAAAGTCACCACCCAACCGTCAAGATTTTTTTCTTTTGCTTCTTCAGCATATTGTTCGAGAATGGCATCAGGAATTCCTGCCAGATCTTCTTTTTTTGTGATGTGCTTAAAATAATTGTTCGTTGAAGCCAGTACATTTTGCCCGAACTGAAGAGATTTCAGAGATAAATCCATACTTATTTTCTTCAGCTTTTCTTTGTCTTCTTCATTTAGTAAAGCACCACTTCGCACAAAACCTTTGTAGGTTTCATTTAAAAGCATTTGCTGTTCTTCGTTCAGATTGTATTGATCCTGTTCGTTGTAAACCGTTTTAATTCTTTTAAATAAAGCTTCGTTTTGAGAGATTTTTGATGAATATTCCGTTAAAATCGGCGAAACTTCCTGAGCGATTTGTTGTAATTCATCATTTGTTTCTGCAGAATTTAAATTGAAAAAAATATTGGAAACCACATCCAGCTGTTCACCGGAATAAGCGAGTGCTTCAATTACATTTTCAAATGTGGGGCCTTCCGGATTATTGACAATCGTATTGATTTCTTCTTCAGATTTTTGAATTAATTCTTTAAAGGCAGGAAGGAAATCTTCATTTTTGATAGAACTAAATGGTGCGGAATGATATGGTGTAGTAAATTTTTCTGTTAAAATATTCATTTTTAATTTCTTTTAATTATTGTAAATGTAGCAAATCATCGTGATTTCCTGAATGCTATGCTCAAAAATAGTGCCCGTGCAAAATGATATGACAAAATTGTTTAATTTTATTAATCTTGTCATATGCGAAGTTCAGATGAGTTCAGATTGGTTAATTTTGACATGAACTGTCAAGTTTATTTTAAAAGTTGAATTGTATTTAAATTATACCTTACTATGAAAACATTTTTAAAAATTATCGGAGGAATTCTTCTTCTTATTGTTGTATATGCGCTGATTGCGATGGTGGCTTTCGGTAAAGTGTATCGTTACGAAAAATCAATGGTGATGAATGCTCCCGTTGAGAAAGTATGGATGCAAATAAGTTCTATGAAAGCTTTTAATCAATGGAACCCATGGATGAAACTAGACCCGGGAATGAAAATTATCTATGGCGGAAACTCGGGTAAAGTGGGGGATAAATATTGTTGGGACAGCAAAGATGACGAAGCCGGAGCGGGCTGCCAGGAAATCAAAGAATTGGTTGTCAACAAAAAGCAGAAAACAGAGATGATCTTTATAAAACCTTTTGAAGGGCAGGCAATCTCTGAAATCATATTGACTCCCGAAGGTAATGCAACCAAAGTAACCTGGACTATGGAAACCGAACAGGATGCTATGATGAAAATAATGCGGCCTTTTATGGATTATCAGATGGGGAAATCTTATCAAGAAGGTCTTAGCAACCTGAAAAATTTGGTTGAAAAATAAGATGGAGCTTCAATACATGGATTTTTGCAAAGAATTAAATTCTTAAACTTTTTATAATTTTTTGCAGACAAAAAATAGAATTATTTAAAAAATATTATCTTTATGTAAAAAGATCTGATGTATGGAGAAGATAGTATTTGAGAAAAACAACATAAGAGATTATGTAAAAACCGTGATTGCCGAAAAAATTGAAAGACTGAAAAACTTTATCGAGTTTACCCTTGAGGCTAGTCGCGATATAAAAAAGACTCCGAAATATGACAGTATGCGGGAAGAAATGCAGGAGGAAATTTACCAGATGCAACGTCAGTTGGGAGCTTTGAATGATCTTAAAAGGAATATGGCTAAGGTTCTGAACAATTCTACGGAAAGGGTTCAGTTGGGTTCTTTGGTGATTACCAACAAAGCCAGATTTTATATTTCGGTTTCTTTGGGCGAATTTTTTTTTGAAGGTGACAGATTCTACGCCATTTCTGCGGAAAGCCCGATGGCGAAAAAGATGATGGGTATGAAGCCCGGAGATGAATTTACTTTGAATAAGATTCATCAGAAAATTGTAGAAGTACTTTGATTTTATAATAACCCCCAAAATTTAGCTTCAAATTTATTTGAAGTTTTATTTTTATTTAGTACCTTGCAATACATATTATATTACATTAACTATTATTATGAAATTCGAAAAACTAAGAACAAACAGATTCAATCAATGGATTATTATTAATCTCCGCTATCTGGTAGGATTTGCTTTTTTCCCTTCAGGACTTGTAAAAATTGCAGGAGAAAGGTTTACAGAAGTCTCCACTGCAGAACCGATCGGGTATTTTTTTGAAGCCTTGTACCAGTCAGGTTTTTACTGGAACTTTTTAGGTCTTGCTCAGGTTGTTGCAGGAATCCTATTAATGACCCAGCGATTTGCCGTACTTGGAAACCTGATTTTTCTGGCGATTTTGAGCAATATCTGGATGATAACCATTAGTCTTTCATTCACGGGGACATGGGTTATTACAAGTCTTATGATGATTGCGGTTATCATCATGCTGATTTGGGATAAGCACAAACTATCACCGATTTTTAGCTATAATATATCATGTATTGTCAAGGGATATCCAGATCCCGAACGCTCATGGATTGTTGCCGGAATGATATATGCTTTCTGTTTCATAGCCATATTTCTGCTTGGGCCAGTAAACGACAGTTTATATGCAAAGTGGGGTTCTGTGCTGTTGGGCATTATTATTTTCTTCACATTTATCATCAGTAATTATAAAGCCTATAAAAAAAGAAAATTGATTCTAAATATTAAAAAGGCAGACAAAGAATAATCGGATTACAAATTGTAATTTTGTTGAATGAATAAAGCAGAAATTTTAAAAGAAATCATAGAGCAAAGAAGAAGTATCTTTCCTAAAGATTATACAGATAAAGAAATTTCTCAGGAAATCCTTGATGAAATTTTAAATTCGTCGGCATTTGCTCCCAATCATAAGCGTACAAAACCATGGCGTTTTAAAGTATTCAGAGGAAATGAAAAAGCAAAATTAGCCTCAGAAATGCAGGCTATCTACAAAGCTGCTCAGCCCGGACATCTTTTTCTTGAAAAGAAATATAATGACATTGGTTTTAAAATCAATAAAGCAGATACTGTAGTTTCGATTGTTGTCAATTTTAGCGGGATGGTTCCGGAATGGGAAGAAATTGCTGCCGTTTCAATGGCCGTTCAGAATATGTATCTTACTTGTACAGCCAACGGAATCGGTTGTTACTGGAGTTCTCCAAAAATCGTCGATCACCTGAAAGAATTTCTTACGATTGAAGAAAATCAAAAATGTTTGGGATTGTTTTATATGGGGAATTTAGAATAAAAAAATAAATATCTATAATAATTTGATTTTGATTAAAAAATAAAGCAAATTTTTAATTTTGATTGATAATATTTTTTATCAATTTTAATTTAAAGAAAAATATCAAATCTGCTTCATTGTGAGGCAGATTCGTTTTTTTTGGCAGTTGAAAATAATTATGTAATTTCAAATAATTAAAAACAAATTTTATGAAAAAAAAATTACTAATTCTTAAAACTGTATCCGTCGTTCTTGTTAGTGTTTTCAATATTCCGGTCAAAGGACAATGCGCAAATCCGGCCAATGTGTATTCTTTTAATTATAATGGAAAAACGTATCAGGTCGTTAAAGAGAAAAAGAATTGGATTGACGCTGCGGCTTGCGCAGTGGAAAAAGGAGGATTTCTGGCTGAAATTAATGACCAGAACGAGCAAGATGCTGTCTTTTCAGGAGTACAGAATGCCGGGATTGTCAACAGTAATACTATGGCACCAGATGGAGGAGGAGCTTCCTATGTATGGTTGGGAGGAAATGATATAACCGTAGAAGGAACGTGGATATGGGATGGTAATAATGATGCGGCAGGATCGCAGTTTTGGCAGGGTGACTATACGGGAAATCAGGTTGGAGGACTCTACAACAACTGGGGAGATGAGCCGGACAACTACAATTCTTTTCAGCATACTTTAGGGCTTGCTCTTACTGATTGGCCTTTTGGAACAGCTGGGGAATGGAACGATATCTATCAGAATAACACATTGTATTATGTTATTGAGTACAATACTCTACTAGGGACTCAGGATCTGTCGGATCCTGCTGAAAATCTTACTATACATCCCAATCCTGTTACGGATTTTCTTACCATTGACAGCAAAAATAATAGGAAAGAAGTTTTGGTAACAGATGCTTCGGGGAAAAGAATTAAATCAATCTCAGGCAAAGATTTATCCAATAAAATAGATTGCAGAGATTGGAATGCCGGAGTTTATTATCTAAAGATATATTATGAAAATAAAAAACCATCATTATATAAGGTGATAAAAAAATAATCTTAAAATTATCATGCACACGTGTATTGGATTTTAAAATTTTATGTATCTTTGCACTCTTAAAATATTTAACTGGGACGAGTTCCCGTAAAATTCAAACATTATGTCAGTAAAAATCAGATTACAAAGACACGGATCAAAAGGAAGACCTTTTTTCCACATCGTGGTTGCAGATTCCAGAGCAAGAAGAGATGGTAAATTCATCGAGAAATTAGGAACTTACAACCCAATTACTAACCCTGCAACGATCGATTTGAACGTTGATTCTGCTGTAAAGTGGTTAAACAACGGTGCTCAGCCAACTGATACGGCAAGAGCTATTCTTTCGTATAAAGGTGCTCTTTACAAAAAACACCTACAAGGTGGTGTTGCTAAAGGTGCTTTTGATGAAGCTGAAGCTGAAAAAAGATTCAATGCTTGGGTAGAAGCTAAAGAATCTAAAGTACAAGGTAAAGTAGAAGGTTTATCTAAAGCTCAGGCTGATGCTAAGAAAGCTGCATTAGAAGCTGAAGCTAAAGTAAACGAAGCTAGAATCGCTGCTGTAGCACAAGCTGAAGCGGATGCTAAGGCTGCTGAAGAAGCTGCAAACGCACCTGCTGAAGAAACTGCTGCTGAAGGAGAAGCTGCTGCTGAATCTACAGAAGAAAACACTGAAGCTTAAAAAATCTCCGTATGCGTAAAGAAGATTGCTATTTATTAGGAAAAATCACACGCAGACACGGACTTGCGGGAAACGTTATCCTTAAACTGGATACAGATCAACCCGAGCTTTACAATAAACTGGAATCAATATTCGTTGAAATCAACGGATTATTGGTTCCTTTTTTTATTGCTAAAACAGCTAGGAGCAAAACTGATGCTCTCAATATTTTATTTAAAAATTCTACGGAAGCCCTTGTGGATCAGTCTTTAGGTAAAAATGTTTATTTACCGCTGTCTACATTGCCAAAACTTTCAGGTAAGCAATTCTATTATCACGAGGTAATCGGTTTTACGGTTTTTGATCAGGAGAATAACAATTGTGGAATTATAGAATCCGTTAATGATCAGACTGCTCAAAACTATTTCGTTACCAATTTCGGAGGAAAAGAAATTGTAATTCCTATCATAAAAAATTGGATCCTTGAGGTAAACAGGGATGAGAAATTCATTAAAACTGAACTTCCGGAAGGACTGATCGATGTTTTTTTTGGTTTCATCCAAGAAGGATGAGTAATCTGAATTCAGCAGTGTTTTCGAAAGTCAGATTTCCAGTTTTCTTATAAGGCTTTCAATTTTCTCATACATTTTATTGAAAAATATCTTTCTGTCACGGTTTCCGGACGTATTGAGCGATTTTGAATTCTTGATCTGGTGTTCAAAATAATTTTTTTGTTTCGTCACATGTTTTGATGTCATTAATTAAAATATATCCAAACATATTCGTAGGCAACGCAAAAAGCGACTGTTTCGGATGATGAAAAAAGATGTCGTTGGAAAGATGCATTAATTCATTTTCGTACAGATGAAATTTAGAATTGTTTTCTGTTTTCAGCTCAATGTATTCGATTAGTTCTTTCAATTCTTCTAAAATAATTTGTGCTTCATTTTTTTTCAAAAGTCCGGTTTCATAATAGAATAAAATCTGCTGCAAAATACTGGAAACTGTCATGTCATTCCATAATTCTACAACATTTTGCTCTTCATATTTTTTTCTTAGTTCTTTGGTTTTAGATTCAAAATTCGGTGGTGAAAACTGTAGGAAAGGTACGAAAACTTGTTTTGCATTCAATAAATTCATCCAGACATAAATTTTGAAACGGGAAAGCAATGTATCCGAAAGTGTATAAAAAAACGGAATATCTTTGGCTGAATAATAAATTGTCATTGCATCGGAAAGTGGCAAATTTTCAAACACACCCAGATTATTTCTGAAAAAAGACTCGAGGTCTTCTGTTTTGGTAACAGCTGATGTTTTTCTTACAACAATTTGCTGATCGGATGAGATAAACTGATCCAGTGAAATTTGATAATATTTTGCAAGCTCCAAAGCTTCTTCAAAACTGAATTTAGCTTTCAGTGAGGTTCGCCTATGCGCTGCATCATAGCTGATTCCCAGAATATTGGCTATTTCGTCATTTAATGAACTGTCTCCGATTCTTCTTCGTATTTCTCTGAGTAAAAATTCCTGATGCATATCTTTTGTGATTTTCACAAATGTACTTATTTATTTTAATTTTTTTTCGCATTTAATTTTGTGTTTTCTGCAGATAATTTTGATGAATAATTTTAAAATAATGAGCTATGAAAAAGTATCTTATATTTTCAATACTTATCTCAATTCTTAATTCTTGTGCGACTTTCAGCAGAAAAATGATTAAAGATGACTTATCAGTAATTACAAAAGAAAATGTTTCGGTAATCGATGGAGAATATGATTTTAAAGGATATGAACATATTAATTCCGCAGGGAAAATATCTGAACAGACAAGAGATTTTGCAGGAATGATGGATTTAACAAATACCAAAATTGCTGATTATGATAAAGTTGTTATAAAGTCAAAAGCATTAGATAAAAAGAAAAAGTATAAATTAGAATTTAAACTATTGAAGAATGATTCTGTAAAATATTCTTTTACATATAACGGAACGCTTAAAAACGGACTGTTTATGCTAAGCAATTACACTTCAAAATGTCACGGAATTCCCTTTTTACTCGGAGGATGTCGGAGTTTTCAAAGCAGAATCGGTCTTACCGGTCAGAAAGATCTTTTGATTCAGGATTATTATGATAATAGTGGGGCGGCTTTGTTCATTATGTGGGCAGGTTACACAATTAATTATGCTGAAAAATTTAAAAGAATTCAATAAAATTACCATGAAAATAGTACCATATTTATTAATTGCCATACGGTTTATTTTTGCGCCGATTATTATTTCTTTAGCCTATTTCAAAGGCGAAGAATCCCAATTTTTAATTTTAATATTCATGTATTTTGGATTATTGACCGATATTTTTGATGGAATAATTGCCCGAAAAGTCGGAATTTCATCTGAAAAATTAAGAAGGCTGGACAGTCAGACTGATTTAATTTTCTGGCTTTCATTAGGATTTGCAGTGTACTTTTTAAATCCTGATTTAATAAAAGATGAATGGATAGGTGTTCTTTTAATCCTGAGTATGGAAGCGCTTTGCTACATTATAAGCATTTTGAAATTTAAAAAAGAAACCTGTACTCATGCCTTTTTGTCTAAAATGTGGGGACTAAGCCTGCTGATTGCTTTCACTTATCTCATCGGCTTTCAACAGACGGGATGGGCCTTTTATCTAAGTGTTGTATTAGGGTTTATTTCTCATATTGATGTGATTATGATTGTCTTACTACTTCCTAAATGGCAATATGATGTTCCGAGTTCCTACCACGCATGGAAGATCAGGAAAGGGAAAAGTAGAAAAAAGACTATTTTTTTTAATTGATATCTTTTAAAGTATAGTTTTAATTAAATGATTTTTTAAAAAAGACAGTGCAATCACCAAGTTGCGCTGTTTTTTTGTAACTTTGCACTCATTAATTTTTACACAAAAATTTTAATCAACAAATGAAAAAGCAAACCATTAAGGAGATTCTAGGAGATTACAAGAAAGTATTACATCATGACATTACGGTTTACGGCTGGGTAAGAACATTCCGTGCCAATCGATTCATTGCGCTTAATGATGGTTCTACGATCAATAATTTGCAGATTGTTGTTGATTTTGAAAATTTCGATGAAGAAATTATCAGTAAAATCAGTACGGCTGCCTCTCTGAAGGTTGTTGGCGAAGTCGTTGAAAGCCAGGGTGCCGGGCAGAGTGTTGAAATTGTAGCTAAAAAAATTATTATTCTGGGAGATAATTTCACTGAGGAAAGAGACAAAACAATTCTTCAGCCTAAAAAGCACTCTCTGGAAGTTCTTAGAGATCAGGCACATTTAAGGTTCAGAACAAATCTTTTTGGTGCAGTTTTCAGAGTGCGTCATGCAGTGAGCTTTGCCATTCATTCATTCTTTAATCAAAACCAGTTCTTTTATATCAATACACCAGTTATCACAGGAGCTGATGCAGAAGGAGCAGGTGAGATGTTTGGAGTAACTAATTTCGATTTAAATAACATTCCGAGAGATGAGCAGGGAGATATTGATTTTTCCCAGGATTTTTTCGGTAAAAAAACAAACTTAACGGTTTCCGGACAGCTGGAAGGCGAAACTGCAGCGATGGGATTGGGAAGAATATATACTTTCGGGCCGACTTTCCGTGCAGAAAATTCAAATACAACAAGACACCTTGCAGAATTCTGGATGATTGAACCGGAGGTTGCTTTCAATAATCTTGAAGATAATATTGATCTGGCGGAAGATTTCCTGAAATATGTGATTCAGTATGTTTTGGATCACTGTAAAGATGATCTGGATTTCTTAGATAAGCGTTTTGAAGAAGAACAAAAATCAAAACCTGAAAAGGAAAGAGCAAAAGAAGGTCTCATAGAAAAGCTTGAAAATGTTGTTGCTAAACGTTTCAAAAGAGTTTCTTATACGGAAGCAATTGAGATTTTATTAAATTCAAAAGAAAATAAAAAAGGAAAATTCCAGTATCCTGTTGAAAACTGGGGAACCGATCTTCAGTCTGAACATGAAAGATATCTGGTTGAAAAACATTTTGAAAGTCCGGTAGTGTTATTTGATTATCCTAAAGAGATTAAAGCATTCTACATGAAGCTTAATGAAGACGGTAAAACTGTTGCGGCAATGGATGTTCTTTTCCCGGGAATCGGTGAAATCATCGGCGGTTCTGAGAGAGAAGCAAGATTGGATGTTTTAAAGCAGAAAATGGCAGATATGCATGTTGATGAACACGAGCTTTGGTGGTATTTAGACACCAGAAAATTTGGTTCCGTACCGCATGCAGGATTCGGATTAGGATTGGAAAGATTGGTTCTTTTCGTAACGGGAATGACAAACATCAGAGATGTGATTCCTTTTCCGAGAACACCTAAAAACGCAGAATTCTAAAATATTTATTCTTAAAAATACTGAAATCCTTCTGAACAAAACAGAAGGATTTTTTTTATTAACTTTACTAAAATTTTGGAAATGAGTACAATTACAATACATACGGATAATGAGAATCAAATTAATTTGCTAAAGGCTCTTTTAAAGGAATTGAAAATTAATTTTGAAATTGATAAAGAGGAAAATCTAACGGAATGGCAGAAAGAAAAAATTTTGAAAGGAATGTCGGATATTTCTGAAGGAAAATTTTCATCAAGCGAATCAGTTGCTGAAAAGGCCAGAAAATGTTTAAGATAATTTGGTCACATCACGCTGAATGTGATTATATTGATATTTTGGAATATTGGATCAATCATAATAAATCAAATAAATACTCTACTAAATTAATCAATGAAGTTGAAAAGAAAGAAAAGCTTATTTCTAAAAATCCAAATATTGGTTCTTTATCAGAAATCGAAGGAGTACGCTATGTACTGATAAAAATTTTTCTCTTTATTACAGAATTAATAAAGATATTATTGAAATTCTCGCATTCTGGGACAACAGAAGAAGCCCTGAAAAACTTCAGTTTTGAATAATTAAAAAGCCCTGAAAATCATACTTCAGGGCTTTTGTTGTTTATTTTAAATAGCTTATTATGGGGTGTTAAATGCAAAAATCGTGCTAAAATTTATTTTTGTCAAATTATTTCACTAAATTCGTAAAATATGTTATGTTAAACACCATCTAGTAATATGCTTAAACAACACTTACAACTCAAATTAGGACAGAAGCTGGCTCCCCAGCAAATCCAGCTCATGAAGTTGATCCAGCTTCATACGTTGGAATTTGAGGAGGAACTTGAAAGAGAGTTAGAAGAAAATCCGGCATTGGAGATCGCAAAAGAAGAATCTAAGGAAGATGATTATGCTGCCCTTGAAGATTCGTATGAAAGCGAAGGAACGGAAAGCATTCAGACTGATTTTGATGTTGACCAATATCTTTATGATGACGAGCCGAACTACAAAACTGCATCCAGCAACTATTCTTCAGATGATGAGGAATTTGATAATGAAAGTCTTTTAACGGAAGGGCAGTCTCTTTATGACTATCTTCTTGAGCAGATCCATCTTGTGAATATTAATGAAGAAGATGAAAAAATCGCAGAATATATCATCGGAAATCTTGATACCGACGGATATTTAAGAAGAGAAATTAAATCTATTGTTGATGATCTTGCCTTTTCTCAGGGAATTTATACCACGAAAGAAAACGTTGAAGATATTCTTGAAAATTACGTTCAAAAGCTGGATCCGCCAGGCGTAGGAGCAAGAGGACTGCAGGAGTGCCTTCTTTTGCAGATCGAGAAAAAAGTAAGTTCTGATAAAGCAGTTTCTCTGGCTGCCAATATTTTGAGATATCAGTTTGATGCTTTAACGAACAAACATTACAACAAGATCATTCAGAAATATGATATTGAGGAAGAAGATCTGAAAGATGCACTGGATGAAATTTCAAAATTATCTCCGAAAGTCGGGGGGGAATTTTGATACTCAAACGATTACGATCAATCAGGAAATTATTCCGGATTTTGTGATTCAGGTAAAAGACGGACAGGTAATCCCAATGCTAAACAGCAAGAATGCTCCCACTTTAAGAGTTTCTGAGGAGTACAAGGATATTTTAACGACCTATTCTCACGATAAAAAATCTTCTGAACATAAGCAGGCAGCTTTATTTATCAAACAAAAACTTGATGCGGCCAAATGGTATATTGATGCGATTAATCAACGTCAGAATACATTGTTACAGACAATTACAGCCATTGTAAAGTTTCAGAAAGATTATTTCCTTACAGGTGACGAAAAATCATTAAGGCCGATGATTTTAAAAGATATTGCAGATATTACAGGTTTTGATATTTCCACTATTTCAAGAGTTGTGAAAAGCAAATATGCTGATACACCCAACGGAATTATTTATTTGAAAGATCTGTTTTCCGACAGCCTTACAAATGACGATGGTGAAGAGGTTTCTACAAAAGAAATTAAAACCCACCTTCTGGAAGTCATCAGCAAGGAGAATAAAAGAAAACCGCTTACAGATGATGCCTTGGTGGTAATTCTGAAAGAACAGGGCTACAATATTGCCAGAAGAACGATTGCTAAATATCGTGAACAACTTAATATTCCGGTCGCGAGATTAAGGAAAGAACTTTAAAATATAGAAAAGCACCTCAGATTGAAGTGCTTTTCTTTGGTTTACATCTGACAAATTTTTAAACAAATATATTTTAATCGTTTACTTTTTCCAATCCAAGTTCACGGATAGAAATTTCTCTCATTTCCACTTTTCGTATTTTTCCTGAAATGGTCATTGGGAAATCATCTACAAACTTCCAGAATTTGGGTACTTTGTAGTGTGCGATTCTTTCTTTGCAGTAATCCACAAGCTCTTCTTCAGTTACATTAAAGCCTTTTCTTACTTTTACCCAGGCCATCACTTCTTCGCCAAATTTTTCGCTGGGAATGCCAATGATCTGAACATCTAAGATATTCGGATAAGTATAGAGAAAGTCTTCAATTTCTTTAGGAGAAATATTTTCTCCGCCACGGATAATCAGATCTTTTATTCTCCCTGAGATCGTAATATAGCCGTCATCATCCATTGTTGCCAGATCTCCTGTGTGCATCCAACGGGAATCGTCGAGAACTTTCTTTGTGTTTTCGGGATCGTTCCAATATTTCAACATCACAGAATAACCTCTCGTGCAAAGTTCGCCATGTTCTCCTCGGGTAACGGTCTTTCCGTTTTCATCAATAATCTTGATTTCCAGATGATCCTGAACAGTTCCTACAGTATGAACCTGTTTTTCAAAAGGTGTCCCAATCAAAGTCTGAGTAGAAACGGGTGAAGTTTCCGTCATGCCGTAGCAGATGCTCATTTCTTTGATATTCATGAGGCTTTCTACCTTTTTCATGATTTCAGGCGGACATACCGAACCTGCCATCACACCAGTTCTCAAACTTGAAAAGTCAAAGCTTTCAAAATTCTTTACGGCCAATTCAGCAATAAACATCGTCGGAACTCCATATAATGAGGTACATTTTTCATCGGAAACGACTTTTAACGTAATATCCGGATCAAAACTGTCATTAGGAATTACCATACAGGCACCATGAGCAGTACAGCAAATATTTCCGATCACCATTCCGAAGCAATGATAAAACGGAACAGGAATACAAACTCTGTCTTTCTCGGTGTAATTTAGCCTTATTCCTATAAAATATCCGTTATTTAAAATATTATGATGGGATAGTGTTACTCCTTTTGGAAAGCCTGTAGTGCCGGAAGTATATTGAATATTTACCGGATCATCAAACTGTACATGTTCTTCAAAGCTGTGCAGGACGTCGTCTGAAATATTTTGTCCGTTATTGAGAAAATCATCCCAGTTGTCGTCAAAGAAAATTTCTGACTTCAGGCTTGCGCAAAATTCCCGGGCATCTGCAATCATATTTTTGTAATCGCTTGATTTAAAATTTAGAGAGGAAAATATATGGGACATTTCCGATTGATTGATCACAAAAATCAGTTCGCTCGTCCGGTATGCAGGATTAATATTAACGAGAATGACGCCTATTCTGGCGGTAGCATATTGCAGAAGAACCCATTCATAACGATTTGCAGACCAGATTCCAATGCGGTCACCTGCTTTTGCACCGAGAAAAATTAATGCTTTTGCAACAGCAGTTGTCTGATTGTAAAATTCCTGATACGTAGCACGGTAATTTTGATGCACACAGATCAGCGCTTCATTATTGGGGAATTTTTCTACAGTTCTCTTAAGGTTGTTTCCGATAGTTTCTCCTAATAAAGGAATAGCAGAAGAACCGTGAACATAGGATGTTTGCATGGAGTGAAAGATTTGGATACATAAAATTAACAATTATATCTTAAACTCCTGCGTTCTATACTAGATTTCCTGAGAATCGATTTCCTTAAGCTGTTTGAGGTTTTTATCGAGCTTACTCATAATAATTCCGTAAACCAGTCGGTAGTAAAGCCAGATAAGCAGTACTGAAAATGCAGTTGTAAGAATGACTCCTACGATAAATATCATCATCTCAGAGTTTTTCGGCTCTACATTCTGTAAGCTTAAAGAATAAAATATAAAAATGGTAAAAATTGACGTAAAAGCCACCAATAAAAGAATACTGATTAAAATAAAGGCATTAACGGTTTTTTTGAACTTGATAATTCTTATAATCAGACCTTTGAGATTTTCTTCAATTCGTATTTTGCGATAGTTCTGGTAAAATTTATAAACAAAATATGCTGTGACAATAAGGCTTAATACCTTCAGTATCCAATAGATATTATCGAAACTGTTTTCAACTTCAGGTGTTTTTTGGGCTCCTAATTTCTCTAAAATATTTAGAAATCCGTTAGATTCCTCACCCTGAAAAAAATAGAATATTCCCATCACAGAAAATAATAGGAATTCTGCCACGCTGATCCAGAAAATATATTTCACATAGTTTCGTGATTTTCTGTTGAGCATCTTAAGGATTTCATTATCATCGTATTTCTGCTGAACAGGTTGTTCCTGCCATGTTTTCTTAAAGCTGTCTAAGTCAAATTCAGGCATATTTTTCCATCTTTTCTTTAAGGGTTTTCTTTAATCTGTTCATCTTCACACGAGCATTAACTTCGGTGATTCCGAGGTTTTCTGCAATATCCTTGTAAGGCAAATCATCCAGATACATCATTACTATCGCTCTTTCCACATTGGGAAGTGTTTTTATTACAGTGTACAAAAGTGATACCTGTTGTTGCTTTTCGTCATCATCTTCGATAAAATCTGCGTGATTAATATCCAACTCATTAGTAGGAAGGCTTTTGCTTTTTTTCCTGAAGAGGGTAATGGCTGTATTGAGAGCAACACGGTACATCCAAGTAGAAATTTTAGAATTTCCTTTAAATGAGTCATAACTTCTCCATAATTGTAACACAATTTCCTGGAAAAGATCTTCTTCATCCTCCAAAGAATTGGTATAAAGACGCGAAACTTTGATAATCAGACCCTGATTATCTTTAATAAGCTGTGCAAATTCTTTTTCCTTTGAAGCCAATGCTGATGTATAATTTAGTGGTACGAAGATAAAGACAAAATGTCAATTTAGCAATGTAATAATTTAACAATCTAGCAATTATTAAAGTTGGCGTAATTTTCACTGTTATATTATTACATTGCTAAATTGTTACATTAAATTGTATCTTTGCAGCCACGAGAAAATCGGCTTGTTGATTCTTGCTTTGGCAAGGGTAGGAAAGTCCGGACACCGTAGAGCAGCAAAGCGGATAACATCCGTCACCCGCGAGGGTAGGACAAGTGCAACAGAAAGGATGTACAGTTCGGCTGTAGTGAAACCAGGTAAACTCTTTGCGGTGCAATGATAAGTATATCGGTTCTTTTCAGCAATGAAAATAGGAGTTGCTCGCTCTGAAAGCCGAGGGGTAATCAGCTAAAGTTTTGCAGCAATGTAAGACGCAGATAAATAACAGGCACTTCTTCGGGAGAACAAAATCCGGCTTACAGATTTTCTCGTGATTTTTTTTAAAGCAGGAAGTTAGAAGCTGGAAGAGGGAAGTTTTTAACATAGTAATTTTAAACCTCCAGCTTCCGTCCTCCATCTCAATTTATTCACTTTCCAGTTGTTTTTTTGCTTCCTGTAATTCTGCTTTGTCTTCTTCGGAAAGCTTAGGATATTTAAGATTCATTTTCTTCAGAGTATCAATAATAATCTGAATTGCGGCTACTCTGGCAAACCATTTATTGTCTGCAGGAAGTACATACCAAGGTGCATTATCTTTCGATGTTTCGTTGATGGCAGTTTCATAGCACTCCATATATTTGTCGAATAATGCTCTTTCGGGAAGGTCTGCTGTTGAGAATTTCCAGTTTTTTTCCTGTTCGTTAATTCGGTCCAGCAATCTTTTCTTTTGCTCATCTTTAGAAACATTCAAAAATATTTTTACAATGGTTGTTCCGTTGTCAGTCAGGTGTTTTTCAAAATTTCTGATGCTTTCATACCGGTTTTTCCAGAACTTTTCATCAAAATCTTTTACGGATTTCCAGGTTTTTTTCGTTCAGATTATATTCAGGATGAACTTTGCATACCAATACACTTTCATAATGCGAGCGGTTGAAAATTCCAATCATGCCTTTTTTGGGTAACGCGAGATAATGTCTCCACAAAAAATCATGTGAGTACTCTCTTGAGCTTGGGGTTTTAAAGCTGATGACGTTACATCCTTGTGGATTTACTCCTCCAAAAACATGTTCTATCATGCTGTCTTTTCCGGCGGCATCCATGGCCTGAAGCACTACCAAAAGCGATTGGCTTCCATCTGAATATAATATTTCCTGCAGCTCCCGCAGTTTTACTTTTTCAAGAATAAGCAGTTTTTCGCCTTCTTCCTTCGTTAGCTTTCCTTTGTATTCTGTTGATGCATTTTTTATTGAAAATTTTCCTTTCACTAAAAAGTCGTCTGAAAAATTGATGTCCATATTATATTAATTAGATTAAGTAATTACTTAAATATAATAAAAAAACCGCCTCAATGAGACGGTTCTTCTATTTTTTTGAGTAGAAATTACTTTGCAACAGCAACTTTTTTTAGATGCTTTAGCCGCTTTTTTGTCAGCCTTAGCTTTAGCTTTAAGTTCTGCAGGAGTTAAAGGTTTTGGATCCGGGGCATTAGGATCTACGTTTCCTTTGATGTAGATTACACTTCTGTTGTTTACCGGGTCGTTAGAAAACACCTCGATTGTTTTGTTGAATCCACCGTTAATAGCTGTATTGTATCCAACTTTGATCTTAGCAGATTTTCCTGGCATGATAGGATCCGTGCTAAATTCAGGGGTCGTACATCCACAAGATGCTTTTACATTCGAAAGGATAAGAGGCTTATCACCTGTATTGGTTACGGTGAAGAATCTGATACCGTCTGAACTAGGTTTAATAGTTCCGTAATCAAAAGTAGTTTTATCAAATGTGATAGTTTGTGCAGATGCTAATGCGAATGTTCCGAATAATGCAATTCCTGCGATTAATTTTTTCATATTCTTGAATATTAAATATGTTGTTAGATAAATTTTGAGAAACAAAGTTAAAAATTATTTTAATTCATACTTAAAATTTTTTTTCTTTAGACTATTTTTGCAAATTGTAAAGTAAAGTAAAAGAATTTATGCAGATTTCAGAAAAGTACAATCCACAGGAAACAGAACAAAAGTGGTACAATTACTGGTTGGAAAACAAATACTTCCATTCAGAGCCGAATGAAAAGCCGCCTTATACTGTTGTCATCCCTCCGCCAAACGTTACGGGGATCTTACACATGGGGCATATGCTGAATAATACCATTCAGGATGTACTGGTCCGCCGTGCAAGAATGCAGGGCTTCAATGCCTGCTGGGTTCCGGGAACAGATCATGCTTCCATTGCTACGGAAGCAAAAGTTGTTGCCAAACTGAAGTCTGAAGGAATTAATAAATCTGACATTACAAGAGAAGAGTTCTTAAAGCACGCCTGGGAATGGACTGATAAATACGGAGGAACAATCCTTGAGCAGCTTAAAAAACTCGGATGTTCTTGCGATTGGGACAGAACCCGCTTCACGATGGAACCAAAACTTTCTCAACAGGTTACTAAATCTTTTGTTGATCTTTATAATAAAGGATTGATCTATCGTGGTTACAGAATGGTGAACTGGGATCCTGAAGCAAAAACAAATATTTCTGACGAAGAAGTAATCTTTA
The DNA here is from genome assembly GCF_039727685.1 of Chryseobacterium sp. POE27. Lineage (NCBI taxonomy): Bacteria > Pseudomonadati > Bacteroidota > Flavobacteriia > Flavobacteriales > Weeksellaceae > Chryseobacterium > Chryseobacterium sp. POE27. Next base: position 1,953,281 of record NZ_CP152475.1, on the reverse strand, counting down.
AAGAACAAAACGGAAAATTATATTTCCTGAAATATGCCATCGAGGGATCAGAAGAATTCCTTTCGGTAGCTACCACTCGTCCTGAAACTATTTTCGGTGATACTGCGGTATGTATTAATCCTAATGATGAAAGATATGCTCATTTAAAAGGTAAAAAAGTAATTGTACCGATTGTTGACAGAGTCATTCCAATTATTGAAGATGAATATGTAGATATTGAATTCGGAACGGGTGCCTTAAAAATTACACCTGCTCACGATGTTAATGATTATGAAATCGGACAAAAGCACAATCTTCAAATGATTGATGCTTTAGATGATGATGGAAATCTTAATGATTACGGGCTGCATTATGCAGGAAAAAACAGATTTGAGGTAAGAAAACAGATCGCAAAAGAACTGGAAGAAAAAGATCTTTTGTTGAAAGCAGAAGATTACGTAAATAAAGTAGGAACTTCTGAAAGAACAGGTGCAGTGATTGAGCCTAAAGTTTCTGTTCAATGGTTCCTGAGAATGTCTGAAATTGCAAAGCCCGCTTTGGATGTAGTAATGGATGATGAGGTTAAATTTTATCCTGAAAAGTTTAAAAATACCTACAAACACTGGATGGAAAACATCCGCGACTGGAATATTTCCCGTCAGCTTTGGTGGGGACAGCAAATTCCTGCGTTTTATTATGGTGATGGTGAAAATGATTTCGTAGTTGCAGAAAGTATTGAAGAAGCTTTAAAACTCGCAAGAGAAAAAACTTCTAACTCCGAGCTTCCAGCTTCCAGCTTAAAACAAGATGAAGACGCTCTTGATACCTGGTTTTCATCGTGGCTGTGGCCAATGTCGGTCTTCGACGGATTGCTGGATCCTGAAAATAGAGATATCAATTATTACTATCCGACTTCAGATCTGGTGACTGGTCCGGATATTATTTTCTTCTGGGTGGCCAGAATGATTATGGCAGGGTTGGAATACAGAAAAGAAGTTCCGTTTAAAAATGTTTATTTCACAGGAATTGTAAGAGATAAGCAGAGAAGAAAGATGTCTAAATCTTTAGGGAATTCTCCAGATCCGCTTGAATTGATGGATAAATACGGAGCAGATGGTGTTCGTGTAGGGATTTTACTAAGTTCTGCAGCCGGAAATGACCTTCTTTTTGATGAAGACTTAATGCTTCAGGGAAGAAATTTCATGTCTAAAATTTGGAGTGCATTCCGTTTAATTAACATGTGGAATCACGAAGATAAGCCGGCAAACTCGACAGAAATTCAAGCAATCGAATGGTTCGAAAATAAATTAAATAAAACAATCGCTGAAATCAACGATCAGTTTGAAAAATTCAGAATTTCCGATGCTTTACATTTAATTTATAAACTGATTTGGGATGATTTCTGTTCTTGGTATTTGGAAGCAATTAAACCAAATTACGGAGAAGGAATTTCAAAGGAAGTTTACAATAAAACAGTTGCTCTTTTTGAAGAATTAATGAAACTACTTCATCCATTTATGCCTTTCTTAACGGAAGAATTATGGCAAACAATTTCAGAAAGAAATACTGAGGATGCACTGATTATCGCTCAGCAGAAAAAAGCGGAATCGTTCAATGAAGATATTATTAAAAACTTCGAAACGGCGTCTGAAATTATTTCGGGTATAAGAAATTACCGCCAGACAAAAGGAATTTCCCCTAAAGAAGCGGCCGAAATTTATACCAACGCTTCAGCATTTGCCAATGAAGCTGTGATTAGAAAGCTGGCAAATGTTTCAGAAATTCATTTCGGAACAAAGACTGATAAGCCTAGTTTTACATTTTTGGTGGGATCAACGGAAGTTTCTATTCCTTTAAGTGAAAACCTAGATTTAGCGGAAGAAAAAATAAAAACAGAAGAAGAATTGAAATATTTAAAAGGCTTCTTAATTTCTGTTGATAAAAAGCTTTCCAATGAAAAGTTTGTTGCCAATGCAAAACCTGAAATCGTAGAAGTTGAGCGCAAAAAGCAAAAAGATGCGCTTGATAAAATTGCGATTTTGGAAGAGAAATTGAAAAGCTTGTAATGTAAAGGTTTAGGTTAAGGCTGAGTATCAAGCTTAGCCTCAACCTTAATTTTAACCTAAAATATAACATGACACATTTAGAAAATATAAAAAAGCTATTCTCAAAAAACTTCATAGAAAGTCCTTTGATAGAAAGCTTTGAAGTTGGGAAAATTTACCTTTCCAGTGGAAAGCTTGTTGCCTGTGATCCACTGATCACGAATGATATGAAACCCTTTTCTGCCGAATTTCCCAAAGGAGATTTTTCTGTTCTTGTACATAAAGAAAGAGAAAGCAATTGTGTGGCCTATGTAGAAATAATCTTTAATAATGCGGAAATTGCAGATTGGAAATTAGCGACAACAGAAGGGCAGAATGTTAAAGACCTCACTGATGAAGAAGTTTTCGGGTATCCGGTAGAAAGTGGTATGGGATGTTTTATGGATGCCGATACTCAAAGTAGCCTTAATGATCTTGAGCAGAAATTATATCACCGTAAAGGAGTCGATTTCATGGGAATTTACGAAGAGTTTTTCCACGAATATTTTTTTGATGAAAACGGAGCGATTGATCAATATGCATTTTTAAAGCCATCCGAAAACCATCCTGGAACTATTTTTGCCTTTGAGACAGGATATGGTGAGGGTTTTTATGCAAGCTATATTGCTTACGATAAAAATCAGTCGCCGGTAAAAATAGTAACTGAATTTATTGAGATCAGTTAATTATATTTACAAACCAACACCATCACAATATTAATATAAAGGCAATGAATTTCTCATCACAACAACCGAAAATCATCGTTGTCGGGAGCTCATCGGTAGACCTTATTCTGGAAACCGAAAAAGTTCCCTGCAGCAACGAAACAGTGATTGCAAGTACGTCTGAAAGTTTTTTTGGAGGAAAAGGAGCCAATCAGGCTGTGGGCGCGGCAAGACTGGGTGCAAAGGTGCATTTCATAGGTTGTGTGGGAATGGATCCTCTGGGACAACAGATCATGAGAAATATGATCAGTGAAAACGTAAATATAGATTTTGTTTTTGAAACAGATCATGATGCCAGCGGAACGGCCTACGTGACAACTTCGGAAGGCAGTTCAGCCATTGTGGTAGTGCCTGCCGCCAATAATTATTTAAGCAACGAACATATAGAATCTGCCGATAAATATTTCCGGACCACAGATCTTATTCTTCTTCAGCTGGAGGTTTCAATGGATGTCGTTGAATTTACAGTTGATAAAGCCAAAAAATGCGGTAAAAAAAGTAGGGCTGTACGCATCGCCTGCGCAAAAGCTAAAAGATGAGATTGTTGAAAATCTCGATTTTATTGTGGTAAAAAGCAATGAACTTCATATTCTTTTTGGAGAAGAGCAACGAGAAAAAATTCTGAAGAAATATTTCAATAAAGTATTTGTAAGAGATGATATCAATTCGACTGTTTATTTTGACGGCACCGAAATGAAATACTGCAGGAATGATAAGGATAATACCATCTATAAAATGGGAATGGGCGATGCCTTCACTGTGGGATTTTCCATTGCCTTGTGCCACAACAATGATATTGAAGACTGCGTCAAATTCGGGAATGAAGTTTCTGCAAGAGTTTCTGCAAAAAAAAGGATCACAGACCGGACTTCCCAGAATATCAGATTTTATTTCATAAGCTATTTGGTACATATCGAAAGTTTTAAGCTTATTCTAAAATACAAACTAAAATTTCCACTTTTATAGTGGATTTTTTCTTTTATCTATGCAGCAATTAACCATTACAACACAGGATCATGCTGTAATCACGGCTCATTTGTTTTTACCCGATCAGAGTAATCAGCGGTTGCTGCTTATCAACTCTGCGACAGGCGTGAAGCAGCAGGTCTATTTTTCTTTTGCCAGGTATTTCGCTGAAAAAGGATTTACCGTTATCACCTATGACTACCGGGGAATAGGACTTTCAAAACCCGTTAAGATGAAGAATTTTAACGCTTCCATGAGAATTTGGGGCGCTGAAGATTTTAAAGCAGTAACAGAATATATAAAGGGTAATTTTAAAGATTTTAAAAAATATTGTGTAGGACACTCCGTTGGGGCTTTGATTCTAGGAATGAATAAAGACTCCGGTATTTTTGATGAATTTATTTTTGTAGGAACTCAGAATGCATTCGTCGGAAATTTAAAATTCCGAACAAAAATAGAAGCATATCTGGGCTTCGGGATTGTACAGCCGCTAACAACAACATTATTAGGCTATTTCCCTGCACAGTGGTTCGGGCTGGGAGAAAGTCTTCCGAAAAATTGCGCATATGACTGGAGAACCTTAATTTTAAACAGGAAATCCACCAATGGCTTATTGAATAAAACTGAGGATTATTCTAAAAATTTAACACAGAAAGTCTTTGTAATCAGGGCAGAGGATGATGTTTGGCTGACTGAAAAAGGTGTGAAAAGCCTTTTAAACGAAACCTATCCGAATCTGAAACCTACCTACAGGCTGATCAAAACCTCCGAATCTGATAAAGGAGAAATAGGTCACGTTAATTTTTTTAGAAGCTACAACAAAAAGCTCTGGAATATTATTTTAAATGAATTGATATAAATGAAGAATCTGATAGAAAAAACGGTAGAATTCGTCAAAGAAAAACTTAAAGGTGCGGAAGCCGGACACGATTGGTTTCATATCGAAAGGGTATGGAAACTGGCGAAGAAAATAGCCGAAACGGAAGAATGTAATCGTGAAGTTGTAGAGCTTGCAGCACTGTTGCATGATATTGCCGATCCTAAATTTCATGCCGGTGATGAAACACTGGCCTTAAAAGTTTCAGGAGAATTCCTGGAAAGTCAAGGTGCTTCGGAAGAAGTGACTGAAAAGGTTTTATTTATTATTAAAAATATTTCGTTCAAGAACAGGGGCGAGGTTCCGAAAGATCTTCCTGTTGAACTTAAAATCGTTCAGGATGCAGACAGGATTGATGCGATTGGTGCCATTGGTATTGCCAGAACATTCAATTTTGGTGGTTTTAAAAATAATCTGATGTATGATCCGGAAATTAAGCCAAAACTTAATATGTCAAAAGAGGAATACAAAAAGTCTGACGGTACGACGATCAATCATTTTTATGAAAAACTTTTGCTGCTGAAAGATCTCATGAATACCCAAAAAGGAAAAGAAATCGCTGGCGAAAGACATGATTATATGCTGCAGTTTCTTGATCAGTTTTATAAAGAATGGAATGTCAGCTGATATTCCTTCTGAAAACTTCTTAAAATAAGTATCTTTGCAGTATGGTATTCATTGTTCTGGTTATCTTCTGGGCGTCCGTATTTTCTCTGTTTTTATCTAAAATAAAAAGAGGAAAAGGAGCGGAGTGGGCAAAATTGTTCCGCATTGTCACCATTGTTTTTTCGATTTCCATTTTTACCTATTGGTTTATTAAAAAAAAGTGCAATAGGAATTGTGGAAGATTCTGTAGCTCTGCAGGTTATTAATAAGCTTCCGCAGCCGCTGGATTTTTATGTGGTGACGATTAATGATTCCGAAGCCGGCAAAGTGATTGACACGAAGCATATCGGAAAAATCCGTCCCGAATATTACAGAATCGAATATCTTAAAATGGATAAGTCTGATGAATATTGGATCGTCGGCTATCTAGGAAAGAAAAATCTTGTTTATTTTTCACAACACGCGCTACCCAATAAAAATATTGATCAGATTATTGAGATCCGAAATTATATCAACCAGAGTGTTAAACTTTCAGATCTCGCTAAAAAACAGGTGGAGGCTTACAATTATGAAAATATAAAAGTAGGCATTTGGATCACACTGGATTTTCTCCTCCTCTTTCTCAATCTGATGCTACTTATAAGAAATAGAAAATAACGGTTCCGGCTTGCGAAGCAAGCCGGAACCGTTATAGAATGATTGTCTCGATCGTGCTATGTTAGACCATAAGGAAATAAGAGTATAATAATAAACCATATGATAGGCTTATTGCCAGTTTTTTTTGATCATTACATGAAATATTAATTGTTATGACAAATTATCTTTATATAATAATGTTTTTAAGTATTTTTCAAGGATGTAAGTCTCAAAGTATAAAAAACAATCATTTCATTTATCATTATGAAGATTATCACTTAGGGACGATTTTTGAAGAACGTGTGTATAATAGTTTAACAGATGTATATGAATATAAAGAATATAATGATAAGAACGAAGTAGTTAGGAATATCAGAATATTTTTAAAACTTGATCCTAAAGATTTAAAAGATATTAATAAATTATATTCTTCCTCAAAATCAGAACTTAGCAATTGCTATTATGAAGATATGATACTGACACACAAGTCAGCAATTACATTCAATTCTCAGAAAGATAATTTTAATTTAATAAAATGCAACAAAAATGAAAATCCTGTTTTTGTTAAAATTGAGAATAAAATTGAGGAATTTATAACTTCTTCTAAAATCTATAAAACAACATTTTATTGGGAGAATTATAAAAAATAGTATTATTTCCCACGCTAATAAGAGTGTCTCTTTAGTAGAAACCACTACAAAAAATGCAGTGGTTTTTAAATTCCCATGAAAACAATTCTTTAAAACTTACATAAAATAAAATATTTTATATGATACTGTAAATCAAGCAATTAATTTTCGTTTTCCTCAAAATAATAAAATTAAAATATATATTTGTAGAGATATAATAAACATAAATATGAAAAACACGAAAAACTCTGTAAGCGAAACAGGACACTCCAAAAACATCGCTAACCTTCAGGATCTCATCTCTTTTTGTACAGCCTATGGCGACAAATACAATCCTGTAAAAGAAGAATTGAAGATTTCCAACCTTGAAGTACTGTATGAAGACGCTCTCTTAAAATTAAACGAAGCCCAAACTAGAAAAGCACTGTTTGACAATGCCACCAACCAACGCGCCGAAGTCTTTAAAGAATTGAATCCGTTGGCAACAAAGATCGTTAACGCACTGGCTGTGTCAGAAACAAATCCTCTGATGCTCAGCAATGCCAAATCCTACAACAAAAAGCTGCAGGGGAGAACAAAAACAAAACCGGAAGCCGGGAAGTCAGAAGAAGAAACCGAAAACCCTACAAGAACCATTTCCACGTCTCAACAAAGTTACGACAGCAAGATCAATCACTTCTCCAATTTAATTCAGGTGCTGGAACAAAGTGCTGCCTACAATCCGAATGAAGAAGAATTAAAGACCAGTGACTTACAGAATAAGCTGGCAGATATGAAAAATAAGAACACCGCCCTTATTCATGCTTATACAGAATATTCCAACGCAAGGTTATCCAGAGATCAGGTATTGTATAATAATCTCACAGGATTGTGTCAGATTACAAAAGAGGTAAAGCAATATGTAAAATCGGTTTTCGGAGCTACAAGCCCTCAATACAAACAAATTTCATCCCTGCTTTTTGTAAAAAGAAAACGGTAATTAAACTTTTTATGCGTTTTGATTCACATTCGTCACTTCAATAGATTTTGAAGAAGTCTTACCGGGAAGTTGCACTATCTGCCGAAAGTACACTAGGTTCTCGATACATTTTCGCAGTTTCACTGCAAAAAAACTCGAACAGACGGACGAATATTCGTATTGTATAATTAACGCGCACGTCACTTCGAGTAGGTTTTTGAAAAAAAACCGTATCGAGAAGTTTGTGAATATAGGGAAAAACTTCGTCTTCAGTATTAACTAAACTCCTTTATGAAAATTGTTTCATAAAGGAGTTTTTGTTTTTCATCATGTTGGTGAATATTTTTGCGATGTATTAATAAAAGTAAGTCATGTAATTTTAGATATGACTGGTGTAAAAGTAAAATCTCGTAATGTTGTTTTATATTTTAGCGATGTTAAAAGAGATGTAGGCGATGTTGAGTAATATATTAGCGATGTAAAAGTAGATATGAGCATGGTTGTTTAATATTTTAGCTGTGTAAAAATAAATATGACCAATGTTGATTTAAATGTTTGCGTAGTCGAATAAGATTTTTACGATGTAAAAGTATTTTCTTTCAATGATATTGATGAATTTTTGATTGTAAATTAAATTTTTTCTCAGGCTGTTGATTATTTCAATACCTTAGAAATTCAAAACAAGGCCATCGTGAAAGCTGTTAAAAATCCTTAAGTCAAACCCTATATAATATCTCATCCTATAAAAACAACCCAATCCGAAACGCCCATGAAAAAACTCATCTTCATCATAATCGGCATTATTCTCCTCCTCATCATTATTGTTTTAATCAAAACATTTAGCTATCCTTTTAAAAAAGCTAATGCTAATTCTTCTAGTGGCTGGAAAATGATAAAAGACGATTCCGCAGTTCAAAGACTCTCAGGCGGACTGAAGATTCCTTCTGTGTCATCTGGCGAATTGGGAGAATTTAATTACTCACCATTCGATACCATTAAAGAATATCTTAAATCTTCTTATCCTCTTGTTTATCAGAATACGGAATTTATTGAGGTCAATACTTACGGACTGGTATTTAGACTTAAAGGAAATAACTCTTCTCTTGACCCCATCTTATTTCTTTCCCACACCGATGTCGTTCCTCCGGGAGGTGCCGAGGTGAAAGATAAAAGTGAAAATGTTTTCAAACCCGATGATAAACCTTTGCCTGCCGTATCAGACGTTTCTGAAGAATGGGATTTCGGGCCGTTCTCCGGGGCAGTTGCTCATGGAAGAATCTATGGAAGGGGTTCCATCGATATGAAAGGAATGCTTTTCTCTCTTCTTGAGTCCATGAACAATCTAATCAAAACAAAGCATACTCCTCAAAGAGATATCTACCTTGCCTTCGGATTTGATGAAGAAGTAGGCGGACAACAAGGAGCTGTAAAAATAGCGGAGTACTTCAAAAACAAAAATATCACCTTTGATGCCGTATATGACGAAGGCGGTTTAATTCTCGAAAAGGGTAGTGTAACAGGAATTAATTCAGATATTGCAGTAATAGGGTGTGCCGAAAAAGGCTTTCTCTCCATAAAGATTAAAGTAAAAGGTCTTGGCGGACATTCCTCAATGCCGCCCACAGAAAGCGCCATCGGGAAAGCAGCGATCATCATGCAACGTCTTGAAAACGACCAGATGAAGCCTGTTGTAACACCTCTTATTAATCAGTTCTTCACCAATGTTGGTGGATCAATGTCTTTCATCAACAGGATGGCCATCGGCAATCAATGGCTGCTGAAGCCCGTGCTTCTTTCCCAGCTCACCAAAAATAATTCCACCAATGCATTGGTACGTACCACAACCGCGCTCACGATGATGAAAGGAAGTGATGCTCCCAACGTCCTTTCCCCTGAAGTAGAATTCATTGTCAACTTCAGGCTGCTTCCCGGAAATACCGTCAAAGACGTTAAACAGCATATTGCCGAAGCCACCAAAGGATTCGATGTGGAAATTGAAGAAATTGACACTGTCAAAGAAGCTTCAGCCGTTTCCCCAACCAATACAAAAGCCTTTAATTTAATAGAATCTGCCATTAAAGAAATTCATCCTTCAGCAATTGTTACACCTTACCTCACCGTTGGCGCAACAGATGCGTACAAATATCAGATCGTAAGCAAGAACATCTATCGATTCATGCCCATCAAAATAAACAACGCCGAAAAACAATCCATCCACAGCACCAATGAATATCTTAGCATCGAAAACTATATGAAAATGATTCATTACTTTGAATATATCATGAGAAACTATGATGAATAATAATTGATAAAAGATAAATGATAATTGATGAAGGATCATTGATAGGCTTTAAAGATGATAGCAAAAATCGGTCATCATCCTTATCCCGCAGCAGTAGGATCTCTCAACAGAAGTACAATTAAGCCAAAAAGTATATTGTCAGATAGCGATCTTAGCTGAGTGAAGCGCCTTTGCGAACGAAAAATATGCGCACTTATTTAAAAAAAATTAGCGCTCTCCGGCGTTAGAACAAGTTTACCACGATCAATTACATAGCGATCTTAGCTGAGTGAAACGCCTTTGCGAACGAAAATATCCTCAATAATTTAAAAGAAAAACTTAGCGCCTTTTGCGTTCAAAAACAAACCCACTTCAAAAAAAAGTTTTTCAATAAAAATAATACGTCAAGTTTTGTCGCATTACCCAATTAGCTTTGTCATATCAAAAACAACGAAGCTATGGAACTGCCATTATATTTAAGTTTTAATGAATTTGAAAACCATTATTACGACAACCTTGAAAAATGGTTTGAAGAATATCATAATACATCCGAGACTGACTATCTGAAAGCACTTGCAGAATTGTATAGTCCTTATTTGTATTACAATTTTGCCAATGACAGACTTAAGGCAGACGCTTCTATTCAGATCAAAGATTGTTTCTTTCCTTCTTACGACAAAATAGGTCTTTCATTCTGTACAGGTTGCGACAACGGTAAATCTCCGAAAAGTTCTAAAAATATGAATCATGTGTTTGAGTGGAAAACCATCACCATGATGGAATATGCCCAGCATATTTTAGACAAGATCAACAGGCATATTTCCGGAAACAAGGATAAAGATGTCATGAGTTTAATCAACGACTATGACGTCATAACTGCCAGAGATGGTGCCGGATATTGCGTGAATTACAATCAGCACCAGTCTACGCTGCCTTTCCTGAAAGCCTATCTTCCTGTTTACGGGCAAACAGTTAATATTTCTGTTTACAGAGACTTTATATTCTCAATCGTTCAGATCGCAGAATATATAGATCATAAATTAAAAGAATTAGGACTTTTTGAAAGTACGATTTACGCAAAGCTGAAATCGGATGCTAAATTCAAAGTACAAATGAACCACCAGTTCCTTACCTTATGCAACTAAACTAATACACCAACATCATATAGCTAAATTATAGTTTGAAAAGGGGTTGAGACTTTTCAAATGAATATCCCGGTCATTGCAGGCTGGGATTTTTTTGTTACGACTTTACGTAAAATTTGGTTTTCTCTTTTTTCCTATATTTGAAAAAACTAAACTATGAAAAAGCTGTTATTTCTTTTTACAATGATTTCCTGTGTGATAAATATACTGCAGAAATGGAATATACTATAGCGTTTCCTTTAACAAATAATGTAGAATTACAAAAGGAGCACTATAAATTTGATGCTAAAACTGATAGGGCTGCAAAAATTGAATTTGTAGTTACAGCAAATATTTTAAGCAACTTATCAAAAGATATTAAAACTGATTTTAGATCCGGAATTCTAAGAAAGAATGGTGAAATTTTAAAAATAGATTTAGATCAAAAAACAATTGATAGTGTAAACGACAGGTCAAAGAAAATGTTTCCAAATGTAAATTTTAAGCCTTTTAAAATAATTTCTAATTCTTAGACAAGTACGAATGTTAGGTAAAGAGGTTTTTTATTAAATAATTTTTAAATCAAGATGTCCGACCTATTTTAGAGAATCATTAATATTCCTCAACTTCATTAAATCTTTTAAGTTACTTCAAGAGCATTTTTTCTTCCAAATCCTTAAGAACTTTTTCAATAAGTGCTTTGGAAATTTTTCTTGCTATTTTATTTTTATTAGTCTGAAAAATGATACTGAGCGTCTTACTCCCTATCCATCCTGAGAAACGAGTGAATATATTTTCACGATAGTACTTTTGGACAATATAATTTGTTTTTGGATGATTGTTATCTTCTTTGGAATCTGTGATTTTTTTATACGTTAGCTCTATAATTTTTTTCACTCGGGCTTCCATTTTATCAGAAAGCTGGAGTAATTTGTTTGCATCGTATTGGGGCCAATTCTTCACTGTCCTTTCATAAGGATTTCTGTCTACCTTATCAAATTTGTCTTTTAACTCAAAAAGATTGGGAATTATGGGTAAAAAATATTTCCCTTCTCTTTTAAACTTAAAAGCATTGATCATATCGATGGTCCAATTCCTATGTATAGGGTGAATGTTGTTATTATCCGGATCATATTCAAATGAAAAATAGACTTTGAAAAAATTTCTGGCATTATCTCTTCCCAAAAAGAAATCATGATGCCTGAAACTGATGTCTAAAAAACCTCCAAAAGCAAAAACAGAGGAACAAGCAATATGATATTGTTCAAGTTTATGTTCTTTTGTATATCTGACAGGATAGATCTCACCTCGTAAATATTTTTCAGTGTGAAATTCCAGCATCTCTCTTCTTTTTTATTCTTGCCTGGTCCTGCAATGTTCCTAAAATTGAGGGGATTACCGAAAATACATCTTCGGGTTGACTATATTCATCATTGTAAATATGGTTGGGAAATGGATCGATCATGATAAGTCCAAACTTATCATATTCTCCTTCTTTTTTTCTCCGTAACGTTCTTTCAAGACATTCAACACCTCGCCAATAGGCTCGTTATTGATTGCACCTCCGTCAACACCAACAAAATTGAAAGGATCCGCGACATCTTCAAAATCAATCGGAGGATCTGTTGGGATGTTTTCGGGCTGTATTTTATCGTGCAATAATTTTCTGGAATTATTCTTAATATATTCAACAGTAAATTCATTGTTAAAAAACTTTCGAAAACTTAAACCGATCGGAAATGCTCCTGTTGCTTTTGTGGTAAGTTTTAATCGGTCTACAATCTCTTTTTGGCTACTAAATGGAGCAAGAGGCAGATAAAAATCTTTGTGTAATGGATTATTCTCATCATAATCCAATTTAAAATGTGAAATTACAAAATGTTCAAACGTGTTGTATTTTGGATTTTCTTTTCTTTTTTTCAGGCTCCCAAACGGAGTTGAAAAATCCATAGGTAATGGAACATTTCTCAGCATGGTCTGTGATAGCAATACCTCTAGCTCCACTGAAATGTATTTGGGCAATTTCTTATCGCTTCCAACATCATCTATGAATGCATTATCGCAAATTTCATCAATAAAATCAGAATTCAGCAAGGAAATTATTTTATCTTCTTCCAAATCTTTCAGAGACAAAGATTTTTCAAAAACTTTTTCCTTGCTATTTTCATGATCTCCCATTAAGACCCAACTGTCATAAAGGATATTATCTTTTATTGAGGAGACTTTGTAAGGATTATTTACCGGATTTATCTTCCCTTTCATTGCATATATTGCCGACATCATGGTAGTCATCCCTCCGGCAGATGCGCCTCCCATAACATCAATAACAACATCATGCCTGGGAATAAAGTTCATTAAATTTTTGTTCCATCCTGAGGGCAACTCACCGGCTTTTGCATTCTCCCATACTTCGAGAATTTCAAAAAGATAATCCATTACACCTGCAGTGTAACATCCTGCCGATACAGCGCCAGCCATAGTAAGTCCTATGTGGAATGTTTCTTCTTGCACTAGTTTTTCGTCCATGGTTATTAAATTTGAATAATTTGAATATTAAAAAAATCCATTTTAGGCACCTATAATTGTATTGGGTAGAAATTTCCTATAAAAAATCAAGAAAGGAATCTTTTACCCATCGGGACTCAATACCAATCTGCGACCATCCATCTTTTTGAGAATACACAAATATTTCAGTTCCTTTCTTTAAGGAGGCTAGTTTTGGATAGGCAGTCCCTGCTCCTGACCGGACATTCAATACATCGGCGTTTACAACAGCTCTTCTAACTACCTTGGTATATCGGGAATTTACCCAATGCTCTGCAGATGAAGAAATCCTGTACCAACCATTATTTTCTTCATATACCCGAAGGACAGCACCTAAAATTGCCGGAGCTCTCTCTTTAGATAGTGCATAATTATTTCCTGCTCCTCTCCGGATATTTAGTGTATCAGAAGTAACGGAAACATATTTTGAAACAATGGTTAAAACATCTTCAATGACTGGAACATTGAGCTTTTGTTTTATTAATGGGATAAAGTTCTTTTGACAATCTTCTACTTTGTTTCCCCCCAAAGAAGTTAGTTCCCGGACAGGATTTATTATTCCCGGAACCATTATTCCTGACACCTGTAGCTAAATTGAACCAATGATGATAAACGATTCTATTGGTATCGGGATTAAAATTGAATTTCTTACACAGTGCAGCTGTAACACTGATGATCGCATCTCGCTGAGCATCTGTCATTTCATCAGCGCCCTTATCAAAATTACCTATATTCTCAATGCAGATAGCATTCGCATTGTTCCCGGTGATGCAGGCTGGAGATTTTTCAATGCTCCTTCCCGTAAGAATACTGCCATCAGGAAAAATGGAAAAATGCTGACCGATGTCCGCCCAGCCATTAGTATTGATATGGGTGTTCTTCATACTTTTCTGAAGCTCAAAATGATTGTTGTTCTTAAAATGAATATACGAAGGAATATAGGTATGATGCTGCTGAATGAGAAGTATCGTTCTTGCAATTTTCAGATTAGCAATATAAGTTTCAAACTCGCCCAAAGTCATTTTAATGAAGCCGAATTTTGTTTCCATTGGTTAAGTAGTTTTTGATTATCAGGTATGATACCACATACGTTCCAGCATTCTCCTTTATGATACCTACTTGTTTTTCATTAAGCATTATCTTATCCTTTTTAGTTTTTATTTTCTGAGAAAATGCTAAAAAAGGGAAAATTAGTAAAAGAAAAAAATATTTTTTTCATAGGTATTGTTTTCGATTCATTTTTTTTACTACATTTGTCTCATAGGATTGCCTCACCCTCGGGTGAGGTTGTCTTTTTTTACAGGGTTAGTATTTCTTCTCTGGTATAATGTGATAATATATTATTAATTACCAAGCTGATTCTTTTCATTCCTTTATCGTTTCCTGATAATAAAGCTACTTTTAGAACTTCAATATTTTTAGAAACAAAAACAGTATCGTTTCCAAGATTAATGATACATTCTCTTGCTCCCGTTTTTCTGGCTTTTTTTACAGAATTCTTTAAAAAGTGATGTGAACTTCCAGGAATACTTCCATCCCACATTCTCATATAGGAGTAGTAGCATCCGAACTCTTTGGTTCTTAAGTTATAAACATGAGGATTCTTCTTTATATCGGTATTGATTTCAGGAAGAACAAGATACTCATCCTGCATTTGTTTCCAAAAGCTCAGGGCTTCAGGATTATTCATATTAAATGTCCCCGTATTATCCTGATGACCACCTGCAGTATTGTAAAAAGTAAAAGGAGGCATCAATAGATTTTCATCCTTTGTCAGATTTGAAGTTCCAAAATATGGTTTATAACGGGCAAGGTTAATATCATCTTCAATGATATTGAGCAAATCGCTTCCTATCGTAAGGATATTTTCCTGAGTGCTCATCATTCCTGCCGTATTTTCTGTAATCACTTTGAAATGATGGTAGATAGGGTTACCCTCAGAATCCTGAACGGGCAGATTACCAGACCCCCAATCGGTATCGGCAAGATTTAATGATACGAGACTATCATTGGTTTGGACAGTTGCTATTTCTACCCAATTCCCCTGATTATTCATTTTATATAGATGATATTTTGCTTTATAAGCTTGTTTATCCCAATAGAATATAACATCGGACAGTATATTTTGACTATTTTGCGGAAATGCTGTATAAGTTAACACTGGCGAGTTAGGAAGTATATTTTCAGTAATAGTAGTGACCATCAGTTTTGAAACCTCTGAAGGTGCGTAGTCCGTTACAATAACAGGAGTTTGACCAGTATATTGTGCTTCCGCATATTCAATTTCGGCCTCTACAGTTACCCTATAGTACAGCGGGTCACTGAAAGGAATTTCCGGCAGATCTGAAAAATCATCTAGTACAGTCCATAATTCATCTCCAATGATATCTGCTTCTTCAAGATTGACTTCTTTGACCAACGTCATGGAACGGACAGACATTGCATCCGCCATGTTCAATGCCCGGTATAATTTTGCCTTTTTGATATTATGAACACTATCGTAGGAATTAATTTTCACATCCATTCCGGGAGAGATTCCTAAAACAGTATTTTCAAGTTTCGGAATAACACTTCTGATCTCAGGTGTCTTTACAGGATAAGAATTGACAAGTCTTACTGGTCCTACCGCAGGACTCAGCTCACTTTGTTCCATTTGGGAATTGGATTCCTTTACCGCATAGAAATATACACTCTTAGAATTTCCGTCTAAGGTAAAATCTACAAAAAGTGTTTTGTGTGGATTGGTTCCCAAAACCTTTGCCATCGGTGCCATATCGAAGTCGGGAGATGAAGGACTTAAAAGTGTACCGTTCCTGTCTCTTATTACTTGTATCTTTGGAATAGGCTTATAGTCTCCTGATTTGATATATTGATAGATAATTGGTATTTCTGTCAAAGGAATATAGGTATTCTGAACAGTTTGTTTTACAAAATCATAAAATTTCAATTCACCATATCTCCCTTGAGAATCAATGGGAATTACCACCTTTTCAAAATTATTAATATCCTGAACAGAAATATGTGGCACGTTTACACTGAAGTATATGTTATGTTCATCAATAAAACGGTTGATATTTTCAAAAAACGCAGCGTTATTAGGGATTGGCAATCGATAGCCATTATACTCTTTAAACAGATGGTTAACAGTATCAATCGTTACATTCGCCAGGTCAAGCAAACGGTCGTTGATGAATTCATCATTATTATTGTTTCTTATGTCCTCTACAGAATTCGCTTCTACATCTTGTCCATATTTGGTTTGCTTGTAAAGTGAGCTTAGCAGAATATCGTCATTGGTTCTTAAGAAATTTGCACTAAAAGGCTTATGCTCATATTGAGTTGTAAAAGCGTAAGTAGAACGTCCGAAATAGTCAGGTCTCGTAGCATATAATGCCCCAATTGGTTGTTGAGGAGCTTGAGGTACCTGAATCTTCCTTGAAAACATCAGAGTCGGAGTAGAAATTTTAGATCTGTTATTAGTCGTAATATCATTATCTAAACTTCTTAATCCAAAAATGGTATATTTTTCCAAAACATTCTCATCCTGCGAATAAATATTCTGCACATCTAAACGACATGGAGCATTATGATAAAGATATACTCTGTATCCAGGATAAAAGTTTACAAATGATTCATAGATCGGTGTTGTGGC
This sequence comes from Chryseobacterium sp. POE27, assembly GCF_039727685.1. NCBI lineage: Bacteria > Pseudomonadati > Bacteroidota > Flavobacteriia > Flavobacteriales > Weeksellaceae > Chryseobacterium > Chryseobacterium sp. POE27. Next base: position 1,936,220 of record NZ_CP152475.1, on the reverse strand, counting down.
TGAATCAAATAACTCATCACTATCATAACTTTCATCAAATGCATAAATAATTAAATCGCCATTCCCGATCGTATCCTGATCAATTCTCAATACTTTTAAAATTTTTCTTTCCTCTGATTCCCTGCCTTTTCTTGGGATCCGAATAGTTCCCTGATACCATTGAACGCTTACCTGTCCCGGAGAAGGATTGTATTGAGGATGATTATTCAAAATATATCCCGGAAAAGTTATTTTATAAACACCCTGAAAAACAGGAGTAATACTATCTGTAAATTCTACGATCTGAGCTTCCTTGTAAACTCCCCTGAATTTTCTATAGTACAGATTGGTTGTAATATCGGGGTCCTGACCGGAATAAGAAACGACCTCTTCGGTGTGCTCTGACCAATCTGCAGCCCCTATTCTCACTTTTAACGGATGAGGATTTACATTTCCCCAAGTTGTTTCGTTCTGCATATTTTCCACCACCATAAAAGATTGTCCGGTTGAAGGAGTAACAAAATTAGCCGGGTCAAAAGAAATAGTTCCCCCCTTGCCCAAAAGCATCAGCGACTTGTTTTTTTAAAATATGAATTATAGGAAGATCAGGATTTGATCCCAGGACGATGTCTTGAATAATGAATTCGTCCGTTCCTACTGTAAGAATTCCACCTATATAATTAGGAATCTCTGCTGATGAAATGGAAGGTGATAACACCTGTGCAGAATTTGGCGTATTTGGATCCCCCCGTGCTGTACAAAGTTAGATTTCCTGACTGGATAATACATACCAAAGGGTTACCCGGCAGATCAGAAATACTTGAAATGGTTCCGAATATCTGTTTTGGAATCTGAGGACGGTAGAATAGTTCCACTTCATCTCCAAACATTACGGGATTAGCGATCGTTTGATCAAAATCATTGACTTCCTGTCCATTGACTGATTTAAGGTAGGAGATCATATCCTGTGAGGCGTCATAATCGAACGTTAGACGGATAAATGTTTTGTCCTGAATTCCTGTATTCGCAGTAATTATTTCAAGGATATCCTGTTCATTCTGTGACGTGAACAGTAAAGGATTTTCCTTTTGTATTAGAGTAGCATTAATATTTGATGGAGGTAACAGAATATTGGCCGGTTTTATTTCCGTTATAATACTCCAGGTCTGGTATGAGGATCTTGATCTTGAAAACCAGTTAACTCCATATGAACCATAGATATGTGTTGCTGTTTCGGTTTCTCTGTGGACAAATGCGGCCTGCCCAATATCAGGCAATGCAATTGATATGGTCTCATTATGGGCAATATTGCCTGAAGAATCTACATTCTGATACAGAACATCATTCGGCAATTCCGTTGATCTCCATTGCATCTCGCCCTCCCGTTTGTATTCTATGCCCACAAATACCGGATAGGTAAACTTCGACATATCAAAGTTTTGGTTTGAAAAAAAGAATGGACTGTCTTCTGGCTCGTCAGGGGTCAATTCTTTCGCAAATAAGCTCAAAAATCTGGCCGTACCATCGTGTGTGTACCCATCATCGTCAGTTATATTCTGTGTGTTTCCGGTACTTGGATCAGAAGATATGATTCCCGGAACGGGTTCCAACAGGTCGACTGGAAGGGTAGTTCTTTGGTCATTTAAGGATGTTGGCAAAGAGAGCGATAAATGCACTACGGTCTGCGCGCCATTACCATCATTTAGATCTGCGTCAGTAGTGTACTGTGCAGCATAAACAAACTGAGCTCCACTGTAAACCTCCGAAGCAAAATCCAAATGACCTAATCCCAGCATACGGGCAACGTGATAATCAAAGGAAGCCATCTGAAGGATACTAAGATGTGAGATCTCAAGATTATTTTCATCATCAATAACTTCATTATCGTCATTCTCCAAATGATAGATCTCAATAGCAAGAGGATTGTTTGGATCATTGCTTCGTTCTATATATTCTTTTACTGAATGTTTGATCTGGTTTCTTTCGTCATCCAGATCTCCATTCCATTTGGTAAGGTAATTTTTAATATTTACAAATTCTCCGTCATTATATCTGGGCCAAACTGCGTGTACAGGATGATTATCGGGATCAGGATCCAGCCAATTCCTAATTTGATCGTCATCAAGAGATAAACTGTATTTTCCAAGCTCCTGCCACCCACCTGACCTGTTAGCGGAAAGAATAAAATCATTGTAGAATTCAAAATCTATTGCAGTAATATAAGAACCGGATGAGGCAAACCGGATACTTCTTCCGTTTTCAGAAAATATTTTTTGGGATAGTCCATTCACATCAAGATTTTGCCTGAAAGTAGTATTTTTGGGAAGGTTGATCTGATTGGTCTCTACAGAAAGTATCTCGGTTTTAAACGTACCTGTCGAACCGGATGCATACATCCTCACAGCAAAGAACAGATGTTCTTTTATTTCTATTTCAATAAGATTATTGCCATATTGCTGAATAAAGCCTATTGGATTACCCAATGGATCTATTGAGTTTCTGATCTGCTGGTATTTGGTCTGATTTCTAAAGTAAACATAGAATTTCTTATTATTCACCTGATACAGCCAGATTCCCATATTATCGACCGTTGCATTGGGCGGAACGGAAAAATCTAATCTGGTCGATACCGGGTTATAAGGAACTTTGAATATCTTTACAAAATCATCCGGGCGGTTAAATCCTTCCGGAGATCCTGAATAATGATCTCCTTTTGGTAGATGTTCTGCAATAGCTCCTTTGAGCATCCATCTTAAATGGATTCCTGCTGAGCTGTCCTGACCTGTTGAACCGGCTGCCTGAAGATAAAGACAGGCAGATTGTTCCAACCCTTCCAAAATGGTTCCTTCAGATTTACAAATCTCACTTACTTTAGGAATCTCTTCAGAAACTTCATAAGAAATCTTTTCCTCCCGTGCTTCAATGTCCCGAGGATTCTCTGCACGGAAATCCTCGGTATAACTTTGGCTAATTCTAAGTTTATCCCGCTCTAATTCTTTTGTTACACAGGTATTGGCATCTCTATCCATATAAATAGATAAGCCGTTTCCTCCATCAGCAAAAGAACTTGCATATAGCGTGGCTGTAAGGAAACCTGAGGACTCCAGAAACGACAACATATTAAAAGCTGTAGATTCTAAATCTACCGAAATTTGTTTTTTCCAAATAATGTTTAAAGACAGATCTGTTTTATAAATGATATCCTCAATTGCAAAATATAGATGGTCATTTGAAAGACAAAATGCATTTACATCACTTCCTGTTATGATATAATTGGATGTTGATACCGGTGCTGCGACATTTTCAAGAACTTCCTGATTTCTGTTTAAAAGCACTATACCTATTAAACCTTCTCCATTTTCCACTTTTGCAGCCAATATGAGATTATCATTCATCTCTATCCTAAAGATATTATGGAGATCTTCTCGTGCATTTAGGAAATAGATATTCTGTACCGAAAAATCCCAACTGTACAATTCGGCAATTGCCGCTCTTCCCTCATAATTTCCGGCAAGGTATAAAGTGTCGTTCTTGACCTGTAGATCATTTGCATTAATTATTTTGGATAGCGACACTTTTTGATGTAACTGACTCGAACTGTCAAACCTTGATAAGGTTTGGAAAGTGATACCAGAAGATTCATCATATTCCAGACTAAGAACATAGAAATAAGTTTCATTGTTCCCTGCATTAACAATTCTCTGGATATGGTATCCCATGTTGAGATGACTGAATGCCCGTGCTCTGTTTATATCACCGTCACTATTGATGGTCAGTAGATTCAGCGTACTGTTATCGGTACTTTTGGCGGTAATGATATATTGACCATAGAAAGCCGCTTTAACATCTGATTCCTTCATAGGTATTGCTCCAACCTGAATCATTTCCAATTCTATTTCACCAAATGACATTTCGGAATGAAAAAATTCTTTGGACCAGACCACTTTTCCATTAGTGTCTGTTTTAGTGACATTGAAACGATCTCTTATTCTGCCTCCCGGGGAACCGATAGAATAAATGTATGATTCATTATTCTCTACAAATTCTTTTGAGAATGACAGCGTGCGATAATATTGATTTACGAATGACATAGTCTTAGTTTATTTTAATGTTTTCTGCAGTTATCACCGAAGAGTTTATATATTCTGTCCCATTCCATGTTTTATAAATAAATTGGAAGTCAAGCTCTACATCATCGATCCATTTATTGTTATTCATAATAATTGCTTTGGCAAAATCTTTTGAATAAAGAAAATGGAAGTTTTGATCTACGGTAGTCGTACCACTTTGAGGCACTTCAATCATTCCTGGTTTGATACCGTTGCGGTTGACCTCACTCAGTGGAATTTTTGGATGATTGAAAGGTTCAGGATTTCTAATCAGTAAAGCCACCACTTTTCCGGTATTAACATCAATAACCTTATTAAATTCAGTTGTAACCGCATCTTCCAAAGGAGAGAAACCAAATAATCCTTCCATAACCCTGTCAAATGGATGTTGATATTGCAGTGCGATCTGCTCACTTAATGTATTATTTTGTCCTTTGATGGTATCAAGCGCAGCTTGTATCTTCGCTGGTTCAAGAGCTTTTTCCAGTGGATAAACTGCTTGCTTGATCAGATCATTTCCATTTTCGTCCTGATAAGATATGAAACAGCTTTTCACCTGCTCTTCAAACTTACCATATCGGGAAGTTTGGAAAACAAATTTGTGAACTTCCTTGGCATACTTCACTTTGCCCTCTTCATTGATATTCTGGATATCAAAAGCATTTTTCCCCCAATAGAAATTAAGGACCTGAACAGTGTATAATTTCTGTGGTTTCAGCTTTTTAGGAGTGATAATTCTATAGTTTGATCTAGGCTTTATCAGCTTAATATCTCCTATACATGTATTATTTAAAAGCATGTTGAAATACTGATTATAAACTGGAGATACCGGTGGATTATCATCTTCCTCCCAAGATTCTATGGTCTGAGGAATTTCCACATCTTCCACAACAGTATCAAGCCTTGGTGGATTGATAATTTCTGTTCCTTCTACCGGATCTTTGATGATGATCTTCATCGTTCCACCCAACTCGGGAAATACAGGATTACCATTTGTATCTTTAATGGCTTCCCATCCTTCAAGAAGTTTTGAAACATAGGTCTTGTTAAAGTATAATCTGATCTCAGTCGTCTCATCATCATAGAATAAAGGTTTTGCATTGACCACATTTCCATCAGCATTGGGATAAGACCGGTCATAATCAATATAGTTTCTCAGATTGGTATGAGGGTACAAGTCAGGATGTGGTGTTTCTTGTCTCACTGTATTCCAATTTGGATCACGGACGATTCCAGTAGTATCTTCTAATATATTTGGTATTTCAACCGGAATATCTCCGTATGTTGACTGATGATCGAGATGGAAGAATCCTAACGGCCCTGCTGTACGGAATCCGTAAGCATAAGGATAGGTTTGTCCTCCCTGCCCGTTATCTACCGTATCTTTTAGTATAAATTTTACATAATATTTGGTATCTGGTCTCCAAATGGGCTGAATGGATTTTGTAATACTTGCAACAGCTGCCTCTGTATCAGACTGAATTGCATCTTGCCCGGGAATATTAACATTGTATGTATAATTCTCTACAGTAAGCCATTGTATCTCGTGGAAAAGCGTGATACATTTCTTATCTGGCTTACAATTGCCTAAGTCTTTAATAATTGCAACCAATTCATCACAAGCTTGATTATAGCTTACCTCGTTGAGTGAATACAACATCCATCCTCCTTCAAGTATTGACTGAATATAGGTGATCTGTCTATCAAGTATTGAATTTAAATAGCTGTAGTTTGGATTCTGTTTTATAAAATCAAGATATGCGCTTAATAGCGGAGATTCGCTTATAGGAGGTTTATCAGCGAAATGTCCATGGTCTTGATAGGAAAGGTAATCGGCCAGATCACATAGAATCTGATCCTCACAAGGACGAGCAAGTTTCAGCCAGTCTAATATTTGTTCATACTTAGATTTTAATATTTCGAAACGGCTGATAATACCATCAAAGTCATAGGGATCACCTACTATAAAACGTTCTAATACTCTTAGATATCTCGCATATTGCTCCATATTAAGCACAAATAATGATGAGTCAATACCGCTTCCGCTTAATATTTCAAGAACTGTTCTAAAGGCTTCCAGATTATTTTTGATAAAATCCGCAAAGACTTCCTTCAACGTATCAGGGTCGGGCTGATCACCACGATAAGGATACATTTGATTGAAGTTATTATTGAAATACCCGATCAGTTCAGGGTAAATACGGCAAGCGATCTCGTAGTACTCTTTTTCTACGCCCTCACATCCAACTGATCGCAATTTTTGAAGCTGTATGGATAGCTCATTATACAATCTTGGATTGCTTGGCTGTATATTATCAATAGCCCCGCCTTGTTCCAAAGCGATCTGGTAGCCTTCATCCATCAATATTGCCATCTGCTCTAAAATTTCATTGATGGCATCAGTATCAGGTGTGTCAGGGGTAATAACGATTCGGGTCACGGCTTCCTGTGTATTAGGATTTGTGGCGGAGTCAAGATAAATTACTTCCTGATTAAGTTCATCTTTGGTTTTATAGATCTCAAAAACATTGCTATATTGAGGATTATAAATTGTACTATTTAAATCTCTTGTATAGAATGCAATCGTTAAACCTGTACTATAAGTACTTAATTTAAGTTTAATATCCAACGATGGAGCAGGAAGCATAATGATCAGTGGTGTCTTATTTGGAAATTCCAAAGACCGATTGAAACCGAAAACATTAGGTTTATCTGACACCATTGCCGAATCTCCCTGCATCGTAATACTGCCATCAGGATTTACAATATACTGCACATCTCCCTGCAACTGGTAGGAAGCTCCTTTACTTTGGAAGAAGTTGGACGTCGATGCGTAATATACCGTACCTACTGGTTTGTCCAAGAAATCGGAAATAGAATTCTCTATCGTCTGTCCTTGACAGAAAAGTGTAGAAGACATTATCCCATATTGCTCAGGGATGAACCAGCCCGGCTGCCCCTGCTCTGTATAAGAGAACGGTGTAGTCGCTAATAAACGAATGGCATTATACTGGTCGTCCTTTTTCTGCCATTGTCCGACTTTCAAACCTGCGAAAGTGTTTACATCTTCAGGGTATAAGGCTATATATGGATTATAATCTTTCCATTGCCCGGTCAGCTCACTATAGGCTTTGATTTCGATGCTTTCCACAGAATACTGGTGTTTCACCTGTCTCAACTCTAAACCTTTCATTACTTTTTCAGGTGGAATCAGATCTGTGTACAATCCTGCAGGATTGCTGTAACCTCCAATGATATTGGCAGTCGTCGTGTTAGGCAAAAGTCCTTTGGTGGTTTTGATATCGATATAGCTATCCAGAGGAATCACTTTATCAATAGCATTTACATTAATAGAATTAGGATCTAACCTTTTAAGATCAAAAGTTTCATTGGTTAGCATACTGATCCCTTTTACAAGAGCGTCTTCCTGACCAGATATTTCGGTGAATGGATTCACAGGAGTTCTGTCTACCTGTTTGTTGAATTCCCATTTCAGTTCTATCTGGGCTTTGAATTTGATCTTGAAGAATATAACTTTTATTTTGAATTCTACTGTGAAACGCCCATAGATCAGGAATGGTTTTGGAGATTCTACTGCAAGTAAAATTGTTACTGCAATATAAATTCTGAATATTTTTACATTGATATCAATCGCCAATCCTGCCTCGATGTAGGCACCCATCTGAGGTTTTTGGAAACTGATTCGTCCGCCTAGTTCCAAGTATGCTAATACAAAGATCTTTACCGGTCCGAATTTTCTGTCAAATCTGAATTCTCCTCTTGCTCCGGCTTTGATACCTTTTCCTGAGATCATCAGGTATGCTTTCAGAGTAAAAAGTTCCATAAGGAGCTTAGCCGAAATCGGCTGCTGCTCCGTTCCGAAATTGATGTACCAAGCTGACGGATTGTTGAAGTTGAAGCCTGCCTGTATCTCTGCATAGAGCTTGATAATATCTCCTGAATCTTCAGGGAACTTATAATCTGCTCCGAAGCCAAATTCCAGAGAATTATCTCCGAAAATGAAGAATGCAAAGAATGGCGGATCATCAGAGAAACTTACTCGTTTTGAGAGAAGCTTCATTCTTGCATCAACCATAACCATTGATGGCAATGAAAGCAGCAGCATAGCATTGGCGGAAATAATATTTCCCATTGCCATTGTATCACCGATGATTGCCCCAACCCCCCAATGAGAAAGGGAAACCATAATTTTCTGTCTGATCCGGACGGCTGAATTTATGTACGTTAACTCCTCTTTCCGGAGCGGTATAATATTGATACCATGTATTGGTTTCGTTCATACCAATGGCCTTTTTCTCAGCTACATAACGATAGCCTAAAAGTCCACGGAAACCATATAATGAAACAGGTCCCAATGCGATGGGGTTTGGTAATTCTATAGCGGCATCAATAAGAAATGCAGGATATTTTGGAGCCAATCGCATATCCACTTTTCCATTGATTCTAGGTTTCTTTATTTTAAGGTCTACACCTCCCTGATATTCCTGCAATGGATCACCAGGTTCCGGAATAGTCAACCAGCCTTTGATGGCAACACTTGGATCACCGGAATTGGCTGGAATGACCATATCAATATGAATGGTTTGGATATGAAGATAGGAGTCATGCGGTTTGTCAGGTCCGTCATCTATGGTGTAATAATACTTGATGCCATCTCCACGGGCATCTATACCCGCAACACCAATACTTACACCGCCATCAAAACCGAAATAGTTGTATTTCCTGATCTTTCCTTTATATTCTCTTTCGTGGGAACCAAAATGAATGGCAGTGACTGAAAGCTCAGTAGGACCAATTTTTAATTTTACAGGTTTAGGAAGTGTAAGATTACCTCCATTTACACGGAAATCTATACGCCCGTCACTGTAAATACGAAGAGCGGAGATGCTGATGGTCTGACCTTCCAAGAGATCACCGAGAAAATCTAAAAATTCTATTTCTGCTGTTGCTCCAATAAATAAATCGTCTCCTTCTTTACCAAGTTCTATCGAACGTAAATGAAGTTTGAAAACATTTCCAAATTGTATTGGAAATGGAGGATTTGTTGATGCTGTCAACAAAAAGTCTCCGTTGCCATCCAGATGTCCGGCAACATCTATCTGCACGGGTTGCCCGCCAACTACTGGAGTATCATCAGGATATTTGAATTTAGGAATTTTTAGACTTCCCGCAATGTTGGATGCTGTTACAGAATTTTTTAAAAGGGTAACATCAAAAGATCTGAATCCTACGGCAAAGCCATCTTCTTTCCCTATTCTTTTCCAAAGCACATTATCACTAAGACTTGCTAGATATAGCTGATAGGCGGGTGCTGTATCAAAAACAAGTGAATCTGATTGTCCAACTGGAGTTAATGACAAAGGAAACTTAAAAGGATAAGGTGCTTCTGAAGAAGTACTCAGTGATTGTAAAATATTCTTGAGTTCCTGATAATTATTAACATCTATTTCTATCAGTTCTTCTGTTGACGGAGAGATTATATCATAAATGGTAATTGGATAATCGAAGCTGAAATCGTTATTATAATACTCAAAACTACCTCCCGGGTTTATAATCGGAACAGATTCCAGCATTATAGTTCCTGAAACACCGCCATTTCCAACCAATAAATCATATGCTCCTAATCTTAAAGTGGTGGACGAATTTCCAGAAGATGTATTATCATCATAGAACCATTTTGGAGGGAAAGTGACTGAAATAGCTCTTGCATACACTCCCATAAAATCAGAAGAATATCCGTAAGCATCAGCTTCAGGTATGTTTTTAGTTCTGCTCAGGTCTAGTTTTAATCGGTCTATTTGGATGAGCAGACCTGTATTTCCTATTTCCGAATAGTCTGGTCTTAATGTTCCGGCAATGTCAATGTTGTAACCGATTCCGGCAGCAGTATCTGCATAAAATACAGCTTTTGCAAAATCAAAATAGGTCTTATGTGTTTCGTCAGTATCGGGTGTAAGTTCACCATTAACATTATATATCCAAGGCTTTAATATGTTTCTTGGGAATTCAATTGAAGCTGATGTTTCTAAAGTTACTAAAGCGTTAGGTGTTATTATCTCTTGTATATATTCATTAATATTAATAGGTATAATAGCTTCGAAGAAAAAATTGAGATTATCTTTTGTATTGGAAATACTGGAACTATCAAAAATATAAGTGAAAAATACTGCCAGTGATGTACCTCCCAAATAGGCATTATCGATAGACTCTGCTAATTCGCTTATCCTATCTACAGAAGTGGGATATGGAATTGGAGTTGTCAAAGATCCTGCTAATTCATCATTAATATCATCAACAAACTTATTTACTACATCCCCCATTGTAACAGTAAAAATATTTATAGCATTGCTAATAATTGTAGTTTCGGTAAGATTAAGACTAACTACTGCGACATTAAAGAGTTCTTGTGGAGAAAACGAAAAACTGTCAAGATTAAATTCAGAAAAATTTACCAGAATCGGCCAATTATACTGTACAGTTATAGGAAATGAAGATATATTCATATCATCATAATCCCTATTTAATATAAACTTTAGTCCATAAACCAAATCAAAACCGATTTTATCACGAGGCACTATGCTAAGGCTGTAAAACGCGCTGTCTCCTGCCTGGCTGATACTGGCCTGATAATTTTTATAGTATAGTTTTGCAAATATGCTTTGGGCAAGGTTTTTTACAAAGTCCAGCGAACTTGGAATATTATCCAAAGTAATTAAATCGGATAGCTTTGGATAATATGGTTTTTGTGGTAATGTTGGCATCTGATCTATTATTTTAACATTAAAATGGTGTTCTATTTAGTCAACAGTTTCAATTTTAGTTTCTTAAAATTTATGTAAACTAGTGATACATTTTTTCTGTATATATTTGTACAGTATTTCTTTATTAAATAATCCCATGTTTTTTGTTTTTTTGTATTGAACACATTTTGTGAATAAGAGAGTACTTATTAATGAAAAAAGCACTAAGAATATCTTTTTCTTCTTTTTGCGTTATAAATCTTCAAAAAAGAAAATAAACCGTTACAAATCATACATTCACTTAGATTCAAACAAGTGATACAGTTGCTTTCCATATTGTTCCATATTATCTAGTCCTCTGAAGTTATTAAACTCTTCTTGATTCATCTCAAATAAAACTTTTCCGGTTTTGTCATCAATAATAATGGTTTTAGGCTCTATTGGTTGATCCTGTAGTCCCTCCAATTGTATTATCCAAAAAGAATTATTTTTTCCATCAAAACTTCTACTAATTATTATTGAAGGATAGTCATATGAATCTGCAATTTTACCCACATCATAATAGCTCATCCTGAAATATTTTTCGTGATCGATGTGCTGTAATAGATTTCCAGCTTCATCATAAACATACCAATTCCCAGCTGGATAATAGCCATTTGGAGTATTAATCCAATGCCTTATCATATGAACATTTTCATTAGGGTAAAATTCTATTGTAGTTTGCAAATTTTGGGTAAATTCTTTTGGGCTATTAAAATGTTCTTTTCTTCTTGGAATCGGTTTTTGTATATCATCTTTTTTCCTTCTACCAATCAAGACCAATTTGCCATCTTTATATTTATAACTAAAATCATTATGTTCAAAAACTAATTCGTTTTCATTTTTGTTTAATAATTTAGAAGAATCTTTAGTTTTTTCAAATATTTTTTCATTTTTTGCTTTCACTAAATCGCTTAATTTAGGAACTCCTAAATTATCTTTGGTTATATTTGGTATATTCATTCTAAGATGTTTTTTCTGTTTTACAATAATATCTTTATGCTGAGCGTTGCAACTTGTAAAAATTAATAGCAATACGATTATAAAAATTAACTTTTTCATTTTTTCACATTTTTTCTTGCAAGTATCCATTGCCAATGAAATAAAGACCTGCGATTTTTTCCAATATGGTGAGAATAATCTAACAAATTATCCGTCATAGTTCCTTTATACACATAAAATGAATTTACATCAGTTTTATCAAATGTGTGAGGTATACCTAACGAATGATAAACTTCGTGCGCTACAGTTTCATTATTATCAGTAGCGAGTTTAAAGACCAATAGATTAGTCCATTTTCCGCTTGAATATCCATTTAGCTGGCTTTTGAAGGTTGTATCATTAGTCATACAATAGCCATTAATATTCATAAAAAACACTACCAAATAACTTTTATATTTGCTATCATTGTATTTTGCTGGCAATTGATTAGTAAGATATTGCTTAAGATCAAGTCTATTAGCTTTAGAGGGTTCATAATAGGCTCTTATACTATAAATAGGACTACCCGAGGTCCCAGTATTTCTAATAAACATTCCTTCATTGTTTGAAGGATTAGCATCATCAGGGGCGAACTCTTTGTTGAAGTTGATATCAGAGGTTAGATCCAATTGTTTATAATCATCTCCTACTAAAGGAGTACTTGTGTCATTATACATTTCTATATTGGTTTTTATCTGCGATTGTAATAAAAACTGTTCCAGCCACTTCTTATGATTTTTTATATAATCTACACCTACAGGATTTGGATCATCAGTAGAAGAGGGAGGAACTGAAGGCTGCGAAAAGTTTCTTCCTTTTCCATCTGGCATTTTAATTTTAACAGGAACAAGAAGTATATTCTGCACAGGCTTGTTGGCATTGGTAAAAACTTTCAAAACCCCTGCTAATTTATCATCGGCTTTTACCTCAAGAATCTGTGTTGCTCCGAATTCTTCTATACAAGTAATTTCCAAGTCAAAAAACTTTGCTGATGAAGAGACTTTTTTCTGTGCTGCGGGGAGGTCGTAGAAACTATAATTAGGATCAGCTGGATCAATATAATCTGTTGCAGTTATTTTAAAATATTTTTTCGGATATCTTACTCTTAATTTTCCTGGTTCCTTTTTGACTCTTATTCTTAAATTAAGTTTTGCTACGTTTCCTTTATCCAAACTAAGCCAGGAAGTAAAACTTTCTTTTTCACTGTCTGCTAATGACCAATTGGTTTGATTTACAGAATATTCTCGACTTTTTAATTTAGTTAGCATCTTTTTATCAGGCACAAAAGAGCTTAATGGTTCATAGCTATTTCCATCTATTTGATTAGGTAAAGTTCCAACATTATTAGCAAATCCTGTATCATAAATCTTGTTTCCACTTGTATCTTGCCACGTATACTGTCCTTTTCTATACCAATCCATTCCAAACTCTCCGTCCCAATTTTGGTTTGGCCTAAATTCTACAGTAGTTTCTGCAAATTCTTTATAGTAATTAAAGTATTTTGAATAATCACTTGTAAAAAAGAAATACCCGTCAATACTATATACTGAAATTGAAGCTGTAGTTATTTCCTGTATGCCACTAGCATTATCAAATTTTATCTTTAAAGCATACTTTAAAAAAAGAAGCTCCTGTGCCAATAATTTCGTTTTCTAAACTAAAAAACATATTTGTTGCGTTTGGATGATTGGTATTTATGTCATCTATAAGCGTTTTGTAATCTAATTGTGAAATTCCAAGTTGATATATTGGCATACCTTCATCGTTTCTGCGATAAAGTAAACTAAAAATCCCAACACTGCTATCTGTAATTTGACCTCGCCAGATGTCACCTTCGCCATATATGTTTTTACAATATTCAGATGAATCTTTAATTGAATCAAAATATCCAGCAGTAAGATTTCCCTTATTAGAACTCGATAACTCCACATTGGACTCTTGTGGAAATAGGATGTAAGTTCTCAATGTTTTTGATAATATGTTGGGATCTGTTGGGATATTTATAGGATCACTATCTGCAATGTATCCCTCTAAAATAATTTTTAAATTGTAAGCTCCTACGTTTTCACTTTCTTTCTTAAGTGTATACCCTAGAAAGTTAACCACTGCGCCCTGCTTATTAGTAAAATCTTCTCTTTCAAAAATAGAATTAAGATTAGCAAGACCAAATAATAATTCAGATTGGTCTCGGTTGGCATTGTAAAAAATGTAGGTAAAACTGCATATAATTTTATTAGCTCCCGAATCAGCTACAAATGGTAATACAATATTTTTTATTCCCAGAAAATTTGGTACTAAATATCCTGCATTATCAAAATAAGTACTACTATATGCTGAACCTGTTAAATTACTATTGGTGATTTCTAAATTAATTTGTGCTCCCGCAAAAATTATAATCGGCCATTTGGGAGAACTTATATCTTGTTCAGCAGCGTTAATTTTAATCTTATTATTTGTGTCATAAAAATTTAAACTCCTATTTCTAATTCCTTTGACGTAAACATATGTCTTAAATTTATTGATGAATTTATTAATGATATTGGTATAAATACTGCTCTTTGATGAATATGGTGTACTTATCCCCGCAATTCGAATAGCACCTTTATTGTCATTATTATCGGTGATATGAGATCCGTAAAACGCAGCAGGATCTAAAAATTTATAGATGTTTTCTCTAAAGATTTTGGCATCTAAAGCAGTATTGGATTGTGTACCAAATACGTTTGGTAAATTCGCTGTCGACGAATCTTTCGTTGTTAAAATAGTAGAATTGGCTACTATGAAGGACAAGTCGAAATTTAAACCTGTATCAGAGGAATCCTGTGAATAATCTCCTTCATCTAATACGATCTCAAATCCACCGGCATTAGCAACGAACTTACCTAAAGGTGTTCCAGCACTAACCTTTAACAAATTATATGTTTCAGTACTGAAATACTTCTTGATAAGCTCTTTATTTAGACCTCCCGAACCATCTATTACTCCGGTTTTATCTGCTGTAAAATCAGCAGTCGTTTGATTAAACTCTACATATGCATCCCATGCCTTCGTAATAAAATTAAGATTGCTATTTTCATTTATTAAAACGGTTCCTGAAACATCTTTAAAATAATCCGTTGCATCAATGCCTCTATATACAAAATATTTGATTTTAATTCCTAATCCAATTTCCTGCGTAGGTTTCAGAAAAATATTTATTCTATTTGTTGCTCCAGCTTGTTTTGCAATCAATAAAACTCCGCCGGTCACTGCATACGCCTTCAGTGATTGTGCGAAGGTCGTCGTAATCTGAAATCTGTTATTATCTATTGGTCCAAAAGCTTTATCAGTCGGTGCTTGATTGAAATCAGATTCTGTGAAAAAATATGAACTGGGAGATTTTACTTTTATGGCCATTTGCGATTTTATGTTTAATTATTTGTATAAATCTTTCTTACATCTCCAAATATTATATTATTTGAATAACAGAATTTTTAAATTTCTGGCGGAGTGTGATAATTGTTTCGTCTCAAAAGAATCTGAGAATCGTAGCGTACATCAAGGACTGAAAATAGCTTGCAAATTTTAAAATAAAAAAAGCAGGACCATCAAGACCTGCATCAAAGTTCAAATTTAATTTCCAAAAAAACAATACGTAGTTCTACCTGATTTTATAGGTAATGAATATCATAATAATTCTTTGGATATCAAATTAAGATCAATGGCCAAAAGAATAATACCAAGAAATGTTTTGCACCCCGTTTTCTTAATCAAATTATTTTTATGGCCTTCTACAGTACGAAAGCTTATATTTAATTTATCCGCTATCTCTTTACTTTTTAATTCCATAGCAGACCAATAAATAATTTCCAGCTCTCGCTTGGAAAAGTCTAATTTGGTATCTTTTCCACATGGTGCCAATTTCAGATCATCCGTTACTTTTTCAATCCATTTTCTTAGCCTACCTTCAAAATAAAAACCGCCTTGCTTTATTTCCCTGATAGCAGTCAATAATTCATCAGGATCAGAGTCTTTTGTAAAATAACCACGAACTCCATTTATCAAAGACTGTTTCAAATAATGCTCACCTGATAAATGTGATAAAATAATAACGTTTATATGCGGGTAACTTTTTTTGAAGTAATTGAAGGCATTGCAGACCATCCATATTTGGCATCTGGATATCCAGTAATATAATATCTATCTGGTCTGAATTAGAAGAAAGCTTTTTCAATAATTCAGCACCATCGCCGGCATCCAATACTACTCTGATATCTGAAGTATCGTGAATCAGTCTTGTCAAACTTCTTCTAAACATACGATGGTCATCCGCAATAGCAATATTAATCCCCATTTTTTATAAATATTACAAAATGATTACCCGTATCTACATTCATTTGATGTAAATTACCATGCAGATTCTCTATGCGGGTAAGAATGTTTTTTAGCCCATATCCCGAGGAATGCTGTATTTCATTATAAAAATCATACTTCTGACCATCATCTACATAAGTCATTATATTATAGTTCTTCGTCGAACTAAGAGTTATTTTAATATTTTTCGATTTTCCGTGCGTACAACTATTGGTAACAAATTCCCGTAAAATTAACAAAGCTTCATATGACACCTGCTGAGAGAGCTCAAGAAATCCAAAATTATGAACTGTATAAACAAATTCATTACGGCCACTTCTCCTGCGAAGATAATCTTCTAGGGAAGGGACAAAACCAGATGTCACCAATATAGGTGGCATAAGGTTATACGTGATTCGTTTGATTTTTTCTTGAGTACCTTTCAATTCATCTGCTGCTTCATTAATAATCTCCAAAATTTCAGGTTCTTTGATTCTGTTTTTTAATAAGCTAAAATAAATATTGATGGATGATAAATTTCCCGAAACTGTATCATGCAAATCGGATGAAATTCTTGCTCTCTCTTCCTGTTCCTTATTTAGAATTGCCCTCATTCTGAGAAAGGATTCACTTTTCTTTAGTTTGAACATTCTGTCTTGATAGAATATCGCTAAGAATATAACTCCAAAAGCAAGGAAAGCCATTACTGCGGTTCCAAGCCAAAAAAATAACTTTATCTGTGCGGAGTTTTCCAAACGCCAATAATTAATAATGTTCTTAATATAAAAGTAGCAATGATATTCAACAACCAATAATCCATAAACATTTCGGAATCAATATTCAGAATAACATCACTAAGTAAAAATAAGAAAAATGTTGTGGAGTGGTATATGAAAAGACCTGAAATGTAATAAAAATCAGGTGTTTTCCATAGACTCGGAATTTCCATTTTTTTGAAAATATCTCTGAACCACAAAAAGGTCATTATAAAAACAAATACAGTTATTCCTCCTGAAAATAAAGCCTGGACATTTAAAAAATGATGGATACTTTTGTTGATTTGAAACACATTCGGAATAATTAAAAATAGGGACAGACCAAAAAATGTCCATAGTATGACTCTGTATTTAGGAAAATTAAGTTTTAAAAAAAAGTAAAATATTAACAAAAACTCAATAATATCATAAATTGTAAACCAGATTTTGACATCTTTTTTCAGGATAATTGTAATAATTATCTCATACAATGAACTTACTGTTGTTAAATACAAAAAGGGCTTTATAGGTCCTATATTATTTCTTCTATTTCCTAATAAAAGTATTTGAATAACAGGAACAACTCCCAGCAATAAAGTGATATATAATACAATCATTTTTAGTATAATCCACCCGTACCTCCGCTACATATAGGAGGACAAGGTACTAATTTTTCCAATATAACATCTTCGGTCATATCATCACCGTTTGAATTAACACCAATCAGGACTTTGTTCGATTGGGAATCTTCATCATTATATCCATTATAGATACGAATTCCCATACATTCAGAATTTTCCAATATTTTCATTAATGGGTCTCTTCCTACGAAAAAAGCTTTTTTCTCGTTTGGATACAATTTTTGGAAAGACTGCGTATATTTTTTAGCTTCTTCCAAAGTAATAATTTCTCCTGATGTTCTATTGATTTCCATAATAATATTAATTTAATTGTAAAAATACACGCAATTTTGAATTAAATCAATAGGTATTTCTACTTGGTTTATTAGTTATTTTTTTGAAATTTGTTCTTTTTTATTTTCATTAAATCATCTCATCAAATTTTTAGAGAATTTTTTTATAAGAAATTGGTTAATCACCCAACCTTATTGTTCTTAATTAACACATTTCTTAAAATAGATATATCTTCCCCGATTTTTTTGTCCTGTATTTTAGCATAATGCTGGGTCATCCTAATACTGGTGTGTCCAAGCATTTTGCTTACAGTTTCTAAAGGAACGCCATTATTAAGCGTAATTGTCGTTGCGAATGTGTGTCTCGCTGTGTGGAAGGTAATATCAAAATCAATTTCGCATAACGCTCCAATCTCTTTTAGATATTCGTTCATCTTTTGGTTACTTAATACAGGTAAAACCATATTCTCATTCAAACATTTTGGATGATTCTCATACCTTTTCAAGATTTCCTGTGCTTCGGATAGCAGGGGAATACTGGCTTCAATTTTTGTTTTTGCCCTTTTTGTTTTTATCCACAATCCTCCATCAATACCTATACTGATTTTATGTTTTGTAAGGTTCTTGACATCAATATAAGCTAAACCTGTATAACAACAGAAAACAAAAATATCCCGAACGATGCCTAAACGATCAGAAATAAAGTTTTTCGATTGGATGCTCTTTAATTGTAAATCGGTCAGAAATCTGACATCTACATTTTCTATCTTGGATTTATATCCTATAAAAGGGTTCTTATCCATCCATTCGTTATTAAGGCAGATATTGATTATCTTCTGAAAATTCTTGATGTATTTTACAGCAGAATTATTGGAACAATCTCTGATCGTTAGTAAGTAAACTCATAATCGGAAACAAATGCAGGATTAATATTGCAAACATCAATATCCGATAGATTGAATTTCCATTTTAAAAATGATTGAGTATGTCTCAAAGAGGTTTCATATCGTTCCCACGTGCCTTTGGAAAATTCTTTTCCTATTAGCTCTTTCATTTTTGAATTATGGTCTTTAAAAGCTTCTACAAGGGTAACTTTTCTTTCCTCAATTTTCAGATATTTGTTACGCAGGCTATCACAATGTGACTAGTCCTAAAAAATCGATACAAATTTATTAGACAAAAATAATTAATTAAACACTTGCAAAAACGTTTTTGCAGGTGTTTTTTTGATTTATAAGTTTTTATTTTCAATGTGTTTTGCTGATGCATTTGATTAGGTGTAAGCATATGATTGGAATAATGGGGTCTTTTTTCATTATAGATTTCAACCGTTTCTTTTATTATTTGTTTCATAATTGGCAAGTCTTTATTGTACTTATCAATATTGAATTCTTGTTTTAAAATACCATTTATTCTTTCGGCGACAGCATTTTCATACGGATCAGAGTTTTGTGTCATACTTGGTTTTATTCTGTTTTTGCTTAATACTTTCTGATATTCATTGGCACAATATTGCAGTCCTCTATCGGAATGGTGTATCAAAATTAAATCCTTGTTTTTTCTTTGTTTTATAGCTAATCTTAATGCTGCCAAACTACTTTCTGTGTTTAAATTATCAGATACATTGTACCCAACGATCTTTTTAGAATAGGCATCTGTTATCAAACTTAGGTAGCAAGGTTTGTCTCTTTTCCCTATGTAAGTGATGTCAGATACCCAGACTTGTTCCGGCTTGTTTATTTCCAGCTCTATTATTTGATTGGTGTATTTCCTAAAACGATGATGCGGGTTTGTGGTGATATGATAAGAACGTTTTGGAGTGATTAGCAAATGATTAGCTCTAAGGATGTCTATAAATTTATCTCTGCCAATTTTCAATGTTTTTAAGTCTTGATGTAATAAATAATATAACTTTTTAGATCCAATTCTTGGCATTTGCTGTCTAATTTCTAAAACCATATCAACCACCAGCCGGGCTTTGTTTTGCTTGTTAAAACGAAGTCTTATTTTTCTATAATAAACCTGTCTATCTATCCCAAACAAAGTACAGGCAAACTTTATTGTTTGTTGTTCTTTTTCTTTAAAATGGTCGATTGTTCGGGAGGTAAGTTTTTTCTGATGTCGATTTTATACTCTTGTTCGGCAATATCAATCATCATATCAAAGATGATGGCTTTCTTATCGGCTACAAAAGCTTGCCTTTCCAAAAGAGCTTTTTGCTTTTCTAATAATTTAACCTGAGCTTCAAGTTCCATTATTTTTTGTTCGGGTGATTTTGGCATATGGGATGGGTTTTGATTCTCCCAATCAAAGTTACCAAATTTCCTGAGCCATTCCACAACTGTTTTCCTACTTTGAACACCATACCTCCTGGTTGCTTCAGAAATAGAGAGCCTGCCTGTTTCTATTTCTTGGACTATTTGAAGCTTTAAAGACATTGAATAGTCTTTTTGAGTTCGCTTTACATAGCGGTTTTCTTGATTGTTTTCCATAACGATAAAAATTTGTGTATCGCTATTTCAGGACAGGACAATTATAACCTGCCTAGTATTACAAATCAAAAGATGAATGAGTATATCAAGGAGGTTTTTAAAAAGTTAGAATTTACTGATGAAATAAAAAAAGACTATGAAATATGGGGATGAGTTGGTAGACCAAAAGGCTGAGTTTTGGACAAGAATTTCCTCACATACTGCAAGAAGAAGTTTCATCACTATAATGAAGAACAAACGAGTTCCGGATAAAGTAATTATGAGTTACACTGGTCATACTAGTTTGGAGGTCTTTAATGCTTACTACAGACCAAGCGAAGATGACAAGATCAACTATATGAATGAGGTTTTTAAATAATCAATAGTTTATATTATGGATCAAAAAAAAATTTACGGACGGTGGAATCTTTGGGAAGAATTTGCAGGCTATCCAATGATGATTTATGGATTAGAAGGCAAAAAAATTCACGAACGTTTGCGAAGTAGAATTGAAAAAGCGCAACAAAAATCCTCTAAAATTGTTCTCAATGAAAAATTGAGGAATGAGTTTTTGATTAGATATGAAAAGTTAGACAATTTCTTCAGTTTTCATTTCAAAGATATTGATGAATCAAGAAATCACAATTTTGAAGAAAAAATCCAATACTGTTTGGATCAATATAAAAAAGAATCAAACAGTCTGTTAAGTCCAAGTAATCTAATGAAATTGCAGGGCAATTTTTTAAATGGTGCCGAAACTACACTTTTTCTATATTTCGCCTTGGAACACAAAACAAATAGAGAAATTAGTTTATCAGATATTATGATTGGTGATAACAGTTCAAAAATTTTACTCACTTTTTTAAAAGACAAAAAATTCATCGATGAAAATCACAATCTGCTGGTTGATCAGAAATCATCATTTATAAGAATTCACCGTTTTCTAAAAGACAATCACATAATCAATCCAGATTTTCAAGATACTACAATAATCGAGGCTATGGAAAATGAATATAATACCAATTTTGACAAAGGAACATTTTCAAGAGCAATCACTGTCAAACCAAATGACTTTGAAGAAAATATCTACCAAGAATTATCGAAGTTACTTAATATAAAGTATTGATTTTATATAGTTGTTAGAGTTAAATTAATTTCACTGGCAATAAATTGTATATATTTGGATGTTATGCGACATTTCAAGGCGACCAACAATAATGAAACAACTGACATTTAAACTTATACTTCCACTAACAGTAATTTCGTTTGCGACAATTATTAAATGGTGGTATGTTTTACCTATTGACGCACCAGACACATTGTATAGTGGATTTCCATTCCCATTTGTTGGTGACGGCTGGCATACGTCAATGTCCTTGCAAATTTTTATTCTCGAACTATTTACCGACTTTCTTATTTACTTTCTTTTCTGGTTTTTAGTCTTGTTTTTTGTGAATAAATATTTGACAACAATTAGAACGTATAAAATTTTGACTGTCGGACTTTGGACAATTTCAGGAATAATAATTCTTGGAGCATCATACATCGCAAGCTTTCCAGAACATAGATTTTACTTTAAACGACCCTATCAAATGGAAATAATGCAGACTGGTTACAAGTTTATTTGGCAGCATACAGAACGACCAGACTATTATAAGTATCATCCGGAAGACAAAAAGGAATGAAAAAACGACCTCATAAAAGCATATTTGCAACAGGCGGGGTTTCGTCTCCGCTTGGAACGTTTGTGATAGCAGAAAGTTCTGTTCTCCGAACTAAAATATAGACTGAAAAGCTCGCGCATTGCCCATTCAATTAAATAGGCATAACCCCACGATGTCAATTCTACAAAAGTTGGAAAATTCTTTTTGGTCTTTAGATTACCGAGGAGCAATATGCCTACACCAATAATTTATATATAACTAAATATCAATTATTAAACTTCACGCAATTGAGTAGAATTGCAATATTATTTATTCCAATCATACAATTTTGTCTGCAAATAAATACCACAGATTATGTGGAGTTGCTAACTTTGTTAGGACACAATTCTTATACTCTTTATCTTTAAGAGTATGAAAAAGATCAGAAAAAATTACAGTTTAGAGTTTAAGATCCAAGCAGTATCTTTAAGTGAGCAGCGAGGCAATATATCCTCGGTAGCTGAAGAATTGGGAATTTGTAAAGAAAGTTTAGTCAATTGGAGAAAGCTTCACAAAGAAGGTAAGCTTACAAAGGAAAAACAAATATCCTCTGATCCGATAAGGGAAGAGCTATTGAGGCTACGTAAGGAACTGGAAGAAACAAAGCTTGAACGTGACATCTTAAAAAAAGGTAGGCATCTTCTCCAAGAGAGATGGGTAAGATATAAATTTATCAAAGAACACGCTGGAGTGTTTCCTGTCGGGAAGATGTGCAAAGTATTAAAGGTAAGCAGGAGCAGTTTTTATCATTGGAAGAAAAGAAAACCGAGTAGTCGGTCAGAAAGAAGAGCCATTTTATCAGCAGAAATCTTCAGTATTTATCATTGGAGCCGTGGGAGATATGGAAGCCCTCGTATTGCCCGAGAACTAGAAGCAAAAGGAATGAGAGCCTCACGTCCTTTAGTGGCTAGATTAATGAGAGAACGCAACCTGAGAAGTATTGTAAAGAAAAAATTTAAGAAAACTACCCAACTCATCTCATCGATACCCTGTTGCTGAAAATTATTTGAATCAAAACTTTCAGGTTAAAAGCAGTAAAGAGGTCTGGGTGTCTGATATTACGTATATCCGCACAGGTCAGGGTTGGTTGTATCTTACTACAGTCATTGATTTGTTTGACAGAAAGGTTATCGGCTGGTCATTAAGTGAGACGATGAAGGCTCAGGACACCAGTATTGCAGCCTTGAAGATGGCAAGGCGCAAGGCTTCATCGGCCTTTACAAGATCATGATAGCTTGATTTTCCATTCAGATAGAGGGATACAGTATGCGTGTACAGAATTTACATCAATAGTCGGAAAAAACATTACCCGAAGTATGAGCGGAAAAGGAAATTGTTATGACAATGCTGTAGCTGAGAGCTTTTTCAAAACTCTGAAAACCGAACTTGTCTATCAAAATAAATATGAAACTAGAGACCACGTCAAAAACTCTGTGTTTGAATATATAGAAACATTTTACAACACTCACAGAAGGCATTCGGCTTTAGGAAATTTAACCATAAAAGAGTATCAAAATTTAATGTCTAATCAATCTAAAAATGTAGCATAAGGAGTATATAAATTTTGTCTCAAAAATAGTTGCAAGTTCAAAATTTGGAAGAATCGTATATACTGGCTTTTTTTGCAAATACTGCCTCGAGAATAGCAATGCAAACGGCCATTAATAATATGTCAGCCAATGCGAGTAATAATGAAACAAGGACTTCCAATCCTTTTACATTAAACGGTTTAGATATTTATTACACAAAAGAGGCATTTCCGACAGGGAGTATGACCGTTTTAACTGTTAATTATTATGATGTTTATCCTGTTGGTGCTCTGGTTATTCCTTCTGTTATTTTGGGGCAAGAAGTTTTGCAAGACAGTCAAGGGCTTACGAGAAGTACCAGGACTTTACCGGTTGCGTATTTTGCCAAAAACATTGATGATAATAACTGGACAAAAGTTTTTAATTGGTACAATCTTAAGGGGCAAATAATTGGAGCTCAATCAATTAATTATTTTGGAGGATATACACGTACCGAATCGTTAGTTGATTTTAAAGGAATGATATTGCAGTCAAAGAAATATCATAGGAGAACCGTTAATGATCTTGAGGTTAAAGTTACAGAAACATTTGAGTATGACAACCAAAATAGATTACTAGTACATAAGCATAAAGTAGACAACTTTAACGAAGAACCGCTTGCTATTAATAGTTATGACGAATTAGGGCGACTTCAGACAAAAAAAACTGGGAAGACGGACGATGATAACTATTCCCCTTTGCAAAATATTGACTATAAATATAATATCAGAGGATGGTTATCTGGTATAAATGATCCAGATAATCTAGGAGGTGATTTTTTCGCAATGAAACTTAAATTCAACAATCCGCAGGATAATCAATATGGAGTTTCATCATAAAATGGAAATATTTCCGAAATGGATTGGAAAACGGCTTCCGATGGTATATACAGAAGATATGTTTATCAATATGACGGGTTAAATAGACTAACAAAAGGAATTTACCTTACTCCGAATTTAGCTTCTGAAACACAAAATCACTTTTTTGATGAAGAGTTATCTTATAATTTGAATGGAAACATTAAAACTTTAAATCGATATCAGTCTCCGCTTCAATCAACTAATACTGCCATGCAAATTGATGAATTGGAATATGAATACGATAATAATAATTTTTCCAACAAGTTGATACGTGTGACGGATCATAAGAACAATTTTTCAGGATATCCGGCAGGTGGCAACCTTATCACCTATGATGTAAATGGAAATATGAAAGATCATCAAGACAAAGGTATATCTTCGATTATTTATAACTATTTGAACTTACCTAGGCAAATAGTAAGTGGTGGTGGCAATATGTCTTATCTTTACAGAGTAGATGGTACAAAACTGAAGAAAACTTTCGGGACAAAAACGACCGATTATTTTGATGGATTTCAATATGAAAATGGACAGCTTAAACTTATAG
Organism: Chryseobacterium sp. POE27; assembly: GCF_039727685.1. Classification (NCBI taxonomy): domain Bacteria; kingdom Pseudomonadati; phylum Bacteroidota; class Flavobacteriia; order Flavobacteriales; family Weeksellaceae; genus Chryseobacterium; species Chryseobacterium sp. POE27. Next base: position 1,911,202 of record NZ_CP152475.1, on the reverse strand, counting down.
CGACTGGAGAGGGTACATATGATTATGAAAGAACTCAGTATATATATAATTTCACTGACCACCTGGTCACATATTCTGTAGCTGACGGAGGTGGAGTATTTTATTTAAAAGAGAACAATTATTATCCCTTTGGACTACAGCACCAAGGATATAATGGGTATGATAATTTATCTGATTTCAATATTCCTTATAAAAACAGATATAATGGAAAGGAGCTAGAAGAAACGGGAATGTATGATTACGGAGCGAGAATGTATATGCCTGATATCGGAAGATGGGGAGTAATGGATCCTTTAGCCGAGAAAGACAGAAGGTGGTCACCTTATCGTTATGGATATGATAATCCAATGAGATTTATGGATCCTGATGGTATGTTCGAAACGATGTTTGGTGCATGGTGGCATAGATTATGGAACGGAGGAGGTAATAGTACCATTAAGTTTGATGAGAAAAAAGGAGAATACTATTACAATAGATTAAACCCATCAAAAGGAAATGAAGTTAATTTTACCGGAGTTTACGGAAATTCTGCAAGAAGCGGAGGCAGTTTTGTATTTAAGATCGAGGCTACAGGAAGTTTTGGGGTTCAATTGGGAGCAAAAGTAGGAGGTCCGTTGTCGGCAAATGCGGAAGCAGGTATAATGACTACCGAACTCGGGAAAATAGGTTGGAGCAATCGTGAAGCAAAAAATAATGGTTTCTTTGCTAAATCAGGAGATGGTAAAGGTCATAATTTTGCAGGTGTTGGTGTAAAGCTCTTATCAAAAAGTGTAAGTGCTGGAGCAAAAGTTGACTATGTAACAGACGATGTAATTCCTCCTGCTGGTGATCTTTTAGAGTATTATCCTTCTAATGGAGAACTTGATTGGGAAGGAAACTTAGGGCCAGGAAAATCATATTGGAGCCCAAAAGGAGGGTCTCCTTTAGATGTTTTAAATGTAGGTCTTAAAACCAAAGTAAGAGCAAGTAATAAAGAAAGTTGTTCATTTTGCGTTGATTTAGGAATCGCTGGAAAAGCTCTTTTGGGACTTGATATTAAATTACAAACAGGTTTTACAGGACAAAATGACTAATATGGAATATAAAATAACCTTTGCTGAAAATACTATAAAAGTACTAGATATTTCGTATAACATTATTTTAAAAACAATTCGAAAACAGCATTTTTTTAAAAGAAAATATCTTATATATGATAAGAATGATAATTTATTGTTACTATTCCAAAAGACTGATTTTATACTAATTTTTACAAAAACTAAAATTCTAATTAATAATCTAGAACGCAATCTTGATTACAAAGTAAAAGGATTAACATATATTTTAAAAGTAAATTCCGACTGCATTCAGTTTCGTGGAAAAGTGGCCGGATATTTGAAATCAGAATTTGAAATGAACGGTAAGAGTATTGGATTTATAAATGAACAATATAAATACCCCAATAATATGATTACTGTTAGTTTTCCAATCGATGATACGATTAATAAATTTTGTTTGATATTACTAATAATAGCTACTGTAAATTATTGGGATCCTAACTAAATACGCTCTTTATATTTTTAATATAAAAATAGTAATATAATAACATCTAGTTTAGATAACACTCTAAACTAGAATTTTTTGTTAGAAAATTATGTTGGAATGTGGGAAACTTGTTAACTTTAGTTTGGCAGGTTTTCCATATCTCAATAAAAAATCGCTTGTGTTGGATAGTATAACGATCTGCGAGGGTGTATAATCTTCTTTGCTTACTCTTCTTTCACCTTCAGTTTGGCTTTATTGATAAATCCTAACTTATGATTCTGGCGACAATTTAGCTTGTATATCATGTGGAGAAAAAGAGTTATATATATTTGGAATCATCAAAAAGAAGTAAATTATAATACTTCTGATGAAGATGATTCAAACTTATATTCAATATAAAAACCGTAATTCTTTTCTTGAAATTTAAGAAGAATAAACACGATCTAATTGATGTGTTATCATAAATTTGTTCAAAAGGCAGAAAGTTCATTTCTAACTTTTTGTTACATAGTAATCCTGACGAATAAAAAGTCTCATAAAACCATACAATATTGTTTAATCACAAAAATGTTGTGGCTCAGAGATTGATTTAGAAGAAATTAGTTATGTCATTTTTAATTAAAAAATATTAGTAAATAGAAATAAGAAAAATACTAGCACCTATTTTAGCACTTTGTAATTAAAAATCCCTGTAAATAGCTATTTACAGGGATTTTAGCAGAGAGGAAGGGATTCGAACCCTCGATACAGTTACCCGTATACTACCTTTCCAGGGTAGCTCCTTCAACCACTCGGACACCTCTCTATTTGAGACTGCAAAAATAATGGAATTTATTGGATTTCCAAATTATTCATGCAATTAGTGTGAAATTTCTCCGCAAAGGCTTCTCGTAAAGTTATCGGCGAAACTTCCTTCGTAATTTGGGTTGTCAATAAGATGCATGGCTTTAGTGATAGCACTTTCGGCCGTCATATCCCTTCCACTGATAGCACCGATCCTTGAAAAAATATTACTGTTTTCATACTTTCCGAATGATATTCCTCCTGAAATACACTGACTTACTACTACGATTTCCGTTCCGTTATTCCTGATCTGCTGAAGAGTTTCCACTGTTTTTTCACTGCTGAAAATAGTTCCTGATCCAAAAACCTGAAGAATGAGAACTTTCATTTTCGGAATTTCTTTAAAATGATTGAGATTCATTCCCGGAAAGATTCTCCAGAAAATAATATCTTCCGAAATGTGATCGTCTATCTGAAAATCAATTCCAGAATCATAGCGATGTAGATTATCTTTTATAATATTTAAATGCACCCCGGATTGTCCCAGAATAGGATAATTAGGACTTGCGTATGCATCAAAATACTCCGCAGAATATTTTAGCGTACGGTTTCCTCTCAGTAGTTTATATTCAAAATAAATCGCAACCTCCTGAATTACTGCATCATCGTTTTCATACAAACTGGCATAATAGAGGCTTGTCAGAAGGTTTTCTTTGGCATCGGTACGAAGATCTCCGATTGGAAGTTGGGAACCGGTAAGAATTACGGGCTTTTTTAGTCCTTTCAACATAAAACTTAATGCTGAAGCAGTGTAAGACATAGTGTCTGTTCCGTGAAGAATCAGAAATCCATCGTAGTTGTGGTAATTTTTATGGATATAACGAGCAATAATTCTCCATTCTTCCGGACCCATATCAGATGAATCAAGCGGTTTTGAAAAAGGATGAACGAAAACTTCACATTCCATAAGCGTCATTTCAGGCATTTTTTCGAAGATATTTCCAAAATCAAATGCGCGCAGGCTGCCGGTTTCGTAATCTTTCTCCATACCGATGGTGCCGCCGGTATAGATCAAAAGGACTTTTCGTTTCATACATGAATTTTATTAGATTTCCATACCTCTTTCAGGATGATTCCTCAAAATTACGTTAATTTGCAAAGATTTGAAAATGAATGGAAGATTTAGCAAAAACTTTTGAGTATTTAAAACAGTTTTTAACGGAAGAGCGGTTGGCAAAAATTGAACATTTTTCCCAGGAAAGCTCAGATTTTGTGCTGCCTGTCGTAGAAGATATTTACCAGTTCAGGAACGCTGCTGCTATTGTTCGTTCCGTAGAAGCCTGCGGTTTTCATAAAGTGGTAGCTTTGCAGGAGGAATACAATTTTGAACCGAATCTCCGCGTTACAAAAGGTGCCGATACCTGGGTTGAGGTGGAAAAGCTTCCCAGAAATATGGAGTCTTTTCAGAAAATTAAAGACAGAGGCTATAAAATATTGGCTGTTTCACTGGAGAATAATGCAACCATGCTTCCCGACTATCAAATCACTGAACCGGTTGCCTTGGTTTTCGGAACCGAAATGGAAGGCGTTTCCCAGGAAATTCTTGACTTTGCAGACGAAACCCTGGCTATTCCGATGTATGGTTTTACCAGAAGTTTCAATGTTTCGGTAGCGGCGTCCATCTGTATGTATGAGCTGAAACAAAAGCTTATAAAATCTAATCTAAATTATAAACTTAATGAAGAGAAACTTCTGAAAATGAAGATTCGATGGGCTGTCAATTCCATACGAAGCGGGCAGGAAATTTTTAGTAAATATCTGAAGGATCATCAGCTTGAAGAATGGCTGATATAAGAGAAATCTTTAATTCTACCATTGTATATTATTATAATTCCACGCTGCAACAAAAACTCCTGCAGTTTCCGTTCTCAACCTTTGATTTCCCAGGGAAACCGCTTTTACATTGTGTTCAGCCAACGTCATAATTTCCTTTTCAGAAAAATCGCCTTCAGGACCAATGAGGAAAGTAATGTGGTCTAGCTTCGGAATTTCCTTTAATGCAATTCTTTGGAGATTTTCATGACAATGTGCTACAAAAGTATTTTCGGGAGTGATAGTTTTTAAAAAATCCTGAATTTTAATACTGTCATTAATGACGGGAAAATGAAATCTCAAACTTTGCTTAGAAGCTGCTATCGCCTGTTTTCTTAATTTATCAATATTGACGTTTTTACGTTCGGTTTTTTCAGTCTGTAACAATGTGATTTCTGAAATTCCCATTTCCACTGCTTTTTCAATGAAAAATTCGATACGGTCGATATTTTTTGTCGGCGCAATAGCAATATGAAGTTTTGGATTGAAATTTGGCAGTTCGGTTTTAATTTCATCTACGACAAGATTCACTTTTTTGCCTTCAATCATCAGACTTCCGGAAGCAAGATTTCCTTTTCCGTCTGTTACATGAATTGCTTCACCTTCCTTCATGCGAAGAACTTTTACAATATGCTGTTGTTCTTCGTCGCTGATCGTAACTTTATTTCCTTCAATTTCTCCGTAGAATAGTTTCATATATCTTGCGTTAAAAAGGCAACTCCTGTTTTTATTGTTGTGTAAATGTCTGTATCACAGTCGCGGTAAGAGCAGATGAAAATTTCTTCTGTCCAATTGTTATTGATGAAAATCAGATTTAAATATTCCTGTTTTCTTAAGTTGTTTTTAATAGATAAATAATCTCCTTCCTTGGATTCATAGGAAAAACTGAAAATATTTTCAGAATTTATCTTTTTTATAATTTCATCTTTTATATCCTGAATATATCCTTTTTCTGAAGAGGATGGGAAATAATCTATAGAAACTTCTGATGCATCATTTTTTCCTGTAACGGTTTCCAAAATCCAATAATATTTTGAATTTTTCTTAGAATGTGTTCCAAGTATTTTTTCTTCTAAAAGGATTTTCATAAATCGTATTTCGCTGTTGCACTGGTTCTTAAATCCGTGAATTCACCTCTTTCAAATTTGAGTTGGGCCACCATGGCAATCATTGCTGCATTATCGGTTGTGTATTCAAATTTTGGGATGTAAATATTCCAGCCGAGTTTTTCATGATTATCCTCCATTGCGTTTCTTAATGCTGAATTAGCCGAAACACCACCAGCAATGGCAACTTCACTGATATCTAAATCTCTTGCCGCTTTTTCCAGTTTATTCATCAGGATTTCAATGATTGATTTCTGAACGGATGCGCACAGATCATTCAGATTATTTTTAATAAAATCTGGATCCTTTCGTACTTCTTTCTGTATGAAATACAATACAGAGGTTTTGATTCCACTGAAAGAATAATCGTAATTCTCAAGTTTTGGCTTATTAAATTTAAAAGCATCGGGATTGCCCTCTTTTGCCAGTCTGTCTATAATCGGACCTGCAGGATAATCAAGGTCAAAAATTTTTCCGATTTTGTCGAAAGCTTCTCCGGCGGCATCGTCGGTTGTTTTTCCGATAATTTCCATGTCAAAATAATCCTTCACCAGGACGATCATCGTGTGTCCACCACTTACGGTAAGGCATAAAAAAGGGAATTTCGGCGGCATAGGATTTGCATCCTCAATGAAATGCGCTAAAATATGTGCCTGGAGGTGGTTTACTTCAATTAAAGGAACATCTAGGCTCATTGCCAAAGACTTAGCAAAGGAAGTTCCTACCAGAAGTGATCCTAAAAGTCCAGGGCCGCGGGTAAAGCCTATCGCGGAAATTGCATTTTGTTGTATATTTGCTTTAGTTAGAGATTTTTCAACAACCGGAATGATATTTTGCTGATGAGCACGTGACGCAAGTTCAGGGACAACACCGCCATATTCTTTATGGATCGCCTGATTTGCAGCAATGTTCGACAGAATAGAATTTCCCTTGATGATAGCTGCTGATGTGTCGTCGCAAGACGATTCAATACCTAAAATTATAGAGTCGCTCATAATAATGGCAAAGTTAGAGAATAATAACGAGAATGAGAACAAAAAATCGGTAGCTGAAAACCTAGGTAATCAGGTACAAAAGGCCGTTGAAAACGCCGGTGATAAAGTAAAGGAGACTGTAAAAGAGGCTTCTGAGCTTGCCTCTGATGCTATTAAACATCCTGTGGAAACTGCTGAGGAGTTCGGAAAACAGGCCGTAAAAGACGTTACCAGCTATTCGTGGTGGGCGCGTTTGCTGCTGATTCTTTTCTGGCTCGGACTCAGTCTTGTCGTTTCGATTTTTATCATTATCAACCTTCCCGTTACCAAACAATGGGCTGCCGACCAGGCGTTACAGGTGGTGAACAGGGATTTTAAAGCGCAGATGTCAACTGAAAGTGTTGAGGTCAATTTTTTTGGAAATGTAAAGATCAAAGGGTTAAAAATCAAAGACTATAAAGGATACGATTTTATTCAGTCAAAAGAATTTATTGCCAATTCAAACTGGCTTTCTCTGGTTAAAAATATAACTAAAAATAATTCGTTAAGCTTTAATTCTTTGACGTTAAAAAATGCTGATATAAAAGTTATTACGTATAAAGGTGACAGTATTTCAAACTTTATCCGCTTCACACAATTATTCGACAGCGGGAAGAAAAGAGATCCCAATAAACCTCCTTTTCAGCTGGATTCGAGACTTCAGATTCTTGATTCTAAAGTTTCCATTGTCAATTTAAATTCTCCGGGAGAAAACGGAAAATGGCTGACCGCTACCAATTTTAATCTTAAAGCACCTAACGTAAAAGTTAACGGGAGAAATATTTCAGCCATTATTAACAATATGTCTTTTACGACGACCCGGTGGGGGAAATCTCATTTCGTAGACACTTTTTCAACCGAACTCTCTATGACTCCGGAGTATCTTGCGTTAAAAGAACTTACTTTAAATACAGATCATACCCTTTTACAGGGAGATATTAAATTTAATCTTCATGATGACGGTTCATGGTCCGATTTTGCCGATAAAGTAAAATGGGAGATGAATCTTATTCAGGGAAGCCAGCTGAGCGGCTACGATATCAGTTATTTTGTAACGAACTGGGATAATTTTAAACCATTTAATGTTTCCGGCAAAATGGCAGGCCCTCTAAATGATTTTAAGCTAAATAATTTCCTGATCAGAAATCCTGACGTGAATATTGCGACAAAGTCAATGAAGGTCAATAAGCTGTTAAAAGGTGATTTTTTAATTGAAACGAATGATCTTTCTGCAGATTTTACCTATAAAGACCTGAAAGCGATGATGCCTACATTCATTTCCCAAAAAATGAAGAATTTTGCTGATGATTTCGGGAAGTTAAAATACAACGGAACAGCAAGCGTCAATCCTAATCGGGTGTATGTTGCCAGCGGAAATTTAATGACAGGAATCGGACAGGCAAAAATCACTCAGTTTTCTTTGACGGATTACAGTTCATCCATGCCTAAATATGTCGGAATTGCCGATGTTAAAGATTTAAATACTTCAGTTATCACAAAGAATAAATCAGTGGGTTTAATTTCAGGAAGATTTGATATCAACGGGCAAAGCTTTGATGTGAATACCATGAAACTTACCACCAAATCCAGAATTACCAGTATTGAGATCATGAATAAGGAGATTAATAATGTGTACCTCGAAGGCCTGCTGGATCATAAAAAATACAACGGACTCATCACCGTCAATGACGAGCAGGCAAAAGCGAATATTAAAGGATTAATTGATTTCAGTACTTCGAGAATTTCGATGAATGTGAATGCTGATGTTAATTATCTCAACATGAATTATTTCACCAATACTCCCGGAACACAAGTGTTAAGCGGAAGAGTAACCGGCAAAATGGCTATGTCATCAATCAATGATCTGACTTTAGATGTTGAAGCCAATGGAATTAATTTCGCTACGGCGACCCAAAAATATTCAATTCCAAGTGCCAGGTTGAAAACCTTCATCGAAAACGGTGGTCGTGTAATAGATGTTGATGCGCCGGGAGCGGCCAATGGAAAAATTTCAGGCAGATATAATCTTGGCGATCTCGCAGGAATGGTAGAGAACGGATTAAACAAAATTCTTGTAGGACCTGCTCCGAGAAAAATGTACAGAGGACAGAGCTTTGCCATGAACTTTGATGTTCAGCAGGGTTTAATAAGCTATTTCCTTCCTGATCTTAAATTGCCGCAGGGAGCAAAAGTTGAAGGTCAGTACGATGGGAATTCCAATAACCTTATTTTAAACCTGGATGCTACCTCGTTAAAATATATCATGACGAAAAAGCAGGAAATCACTGAGGCTGATAAAGCATTAGCAGACGCGAATCCTGCGTATTCCATTAACGATAGAGACAACATCACCAGAGACAGTGCGATGGTAGACAGTGTTATGGTGAGAATTAATACTGCCAATCTTGACGAACAGATCTTTGCGAAGATCAACAGATTGCAATACAATAAAAACATTATTAAAGATCTTACATTAAGTGGCAGAAATGAAAACAACGAAGTTCTTCATCTGGCAACGAAATTCAAACACGGAAGTCCTGAAGATGAATTGGATGATAATCTGAAAGAATATGCCATCAATATTAATCAGTCTACCAATGCGGGAGGTGATTTTGTATTCCGTTTTGAGCCTACCGAGGTGAAATTCAATGATGTGACTTGGGCTATTGATACAAGTCCGGAGCTAAATCATTCCATTACTTACCGTAAGAAGGAAAAAGATTTTGATATCAGAAACCTCAGAATTTACTCTGATAAAAGTGCATTATTTGTAAAAGAAGCACAGTTTAAATCTGCAAAAGACTTCTATCTTGATGCTGAAGTCAATGATTTTGCCATAGAAAAGGTAATGGAAATGCAGCCCGGCGGAAATTCATTGAATATAAAGGGCTTAGCCAATGGTAGCGTGAAAATAAGGATGGATAAAAGTACGCTTCAGCCATTAGTGGATATGACGATCGACGATATCATGATGAATGGAAATGATATGGGTGATATCACGATTTCTGCAACCAATGGATTCTCTTTAAATGTATATGATATTGACATTAAAGTAAATTCCGCCGGCGTTATCGGAAACAATAGCCTCCATGTAACAGGAACCGTGAACAATAACGCTTCGTCACCTGTCATAGACCTTACAGCTGAAATGAGGGATTTTGATATAGCGTTTGCCCAACAGTTTGTGACTACTGTTTTTGGTAATTTACGAGGTAAAGCGACCGGAGATTTGAAAATCAGCGGAAAATTCAGCGATTTGGATTACAGCGGAGATATCGCCTTGAAAGGATTTGGACTTAAACTTTTATTTACCGGTGTAGATTATTCATTTGATGATACGGTCATTCCGTTGACTAAAGGTCTGGCCATTCTCAATAATATTGAAGTTCATGATGGAAGAACAAATTCGAAAGGAAATATTTCAGGGGCGATCCAGTTTGAAACTCTTTCTTCAATGGGGGTCAACCTCGTTATGAGAGCAGATAACTTATTGGTTTTAAATACAACTCAAAAGGATTATGATCTTTTCTGGGGAAGAGTGTACGGACAGGGGGGATTTGTACGTTGACGGTCCGGTTTCGGGCTTAAGTCTTTCTACTCCTAATATGAAAGCGCTTAGTGGAAGTACCTTCACTTTCAATTCTAGCTCGACGTCTAATGTGGAAGAGTTTAAAATGTTGAGGTTTCTTAAAGAAGGAAAGGACGGTCTCGTGACACTTGAAGATAAGAAGAAATCCGGTGCCAATATGAATATTGATTTTGCCCTTGATGTAGATAAAGGAACTACCGTAAATGTACTCATTGGCGATGATGTGGGAAATATTACCGTAAAAGGAGCTGCAGAAAAGCTGCGTTTCCAGATGAGCAGACAGGGTAATATAGCCATGAACGGAACTTATAAGGTAGAAAACGGAACTTTTGTTTCCAAAGCTATTCTAAATAAAACTTTCCAGATCGAAAAAGGAAGCAGCATCCGATGGGATGGCGATGCCATGAAACCCGCGCTGGATATTACGGCAAACTATGTAAGAATGGTTTCCAACGCTGGAGAATACCTGAATATGGGAAGTCTGCAGCCTATCAGTATTTTGCTTCAGGCTAATATTACACAATCTCTCGTTGACCCGAAAATTGATCTCGATGTCACGGCATTAGATGTTTCCAGCCAGGTAAAAGAAACGCTGGCAGCGAAAATGAGTCAGGAAGGGGAAAAAGTATTACAGTTCGGGTCTGTGTTGCTTTTAAATAGTTTTAATGTTTCCAGGACCGGTGGAGTAGACGTAGATGTAGCAGGCGTTGCGGAATCTTCCGGATATAATATGCTGTTAAAACAATTGGGTTCAGTGCTTAATACAATGAGTAACGAATTCCAGATTGACCTTAATTACGTAAAAGGAGACCAATATTCAAACACCGGTGACCGTGCCAATGCCGGGGTAAGTTTTGCCCTTTCACCGAGAATTAAAGTAAAAACAGGGTTGGGAATTCCTCTTACGAAAACAGAGAATACAGAAACCAATTATCTCTCCGGAGAAGGAACTATTGAGTATGATATATCGAAGAAAAATGATGGGAGTCTTATCTTAAGAGGGTATTCTAAGCCTTCAAATATTGGAGTTATTAATGGTGCAGGATCTAATGGAACTGCTAATCAAGCCTATGGAGGAGGTATTGTTTGGAGTAAGAGCTTTAATTCTTTATTCAAAAAGAAGAAAAAAGATAAAAAAGCAGCTGAGGATAAAGCTCAGATAAAAACAGATTCTACAAAATCAAATGCAAAATAATCTCAAATTTATAATGATTTTTATCATATGTGTTAATTATTGTTAATATTTGATATAAATTTTTTAGTTAAATTATTTTTTATAAATTTGCAAAAAATACATTGTTTTTTTAAGAAAATTGTAATTTAACTAATATGAACTATCAACTGGACGAAATAGACAAGAAAATTCTTGATTTCTTAGTAGAAAACACAAGAATGCCTTTTACTGAAATTGCAAAGCAGATGGATGTTTCCGCTGGTACAATTCACGTAAGAGTGAAAAAGATGGAGGATGCAGGTATTATTTTGGGATCATCTCTTAACATCGATTACGGAAAGCTAGACTATCATTTCACGGCTTTTATCGGAATTCTTTTAACAAAATCCAACAGAACTCAGGAAGTTTTGAAAGAACTTACAAGTATTCCTAATGTAATTGAGGCGAGTGTAATTTCAGGGAAATATAATATTTTCTGTAAAGTAAGAGCCAAAAATACAGAAGATGCCAAAAGAATTATCTATCAGATAGATGATATTCAGGATGTAATGAGAACTGAAAGTATGATTTCTATGGAAGAATACTTAAGTGACAAGAACAGATTGATCAACGCTATCTCTATCTAATTCAAATTTTAAACGAATTATATAAAAGAACTTATGAAATCTCTCATAAGTTCTTTATTTTTGTACCTATGGAAGAATATAGCTATTTTGACGAAGATCCGAAGAAAGGATGGGGATTTATTCTAGCTTTTGCAGCGTTAATGCTTTTTACCTTTATGGGATTCGGGATTGATCTTGATGAGTATTTACAGCACGAATATCTTCATATTCCGAGATGGTATTTCTTTGTAATTTTTGCCGTAGATGCATTGATGGCAGTAAGTCTTGTTTTAATGTTTTTCTACCGTAAAATAGGCATCTTTGCCTTTCCTGCGCTACTCGTTCTGCATTTCTTCATGCATAACTATTACTTGTCGACTTTTCTTTACACAGATGTCACCAATCTTTTCCTCTTTACAGGTTTCGGAATGCTGGCAATTATTCCGAAGTGGAAGTTTTTCAGGTAATTTTTTAAAGATAAAAAAAAGTTTTAATAATATGAATAGGAGCGGACTTCAGTCCGCTTTCTTGTTTTCAATATATAAGGCTTTAGCCGAAACTTACATTTAGTTTACTTAAAAACTAACAAAAAAAAGTCCCCAAAATGAGGACTTAAATATATTTTATTCTTATTTGATTAAGCTAAAATTCTTTTCACCGCTTCTTTTACAGCCGTTGAATCAATTTTATATTTCTTCATAAGCTCGGCAGGCGTTGCAGATTCTCCGAATGTATCATTTACTGCAACAAATTCCTGTCTTGTTGGTCTTTTTCTTGCAAGCATTCCCGCAATAGATTCTCCAAGACCTCCAAGATAGTTGTGCTCTTCAGCCGTTACGATTTTTCCTGTTTTTTCAACCGATTTTAAGATGATTTCTTCGTCAAGAGGTTTAATAGTGTGGATGTTGATCACTTCACAAGAGATGCCTTCTTTTTCAAGCTCATCTGCAGCAATTAAGGATTCCCAAACCAGATGACCTGTTGCAACGATTGTTACATCAGTTCCTTCTTGTAGCATAATTCCTTTTCCGATCTCAAATGGCATATCTTCCGGAATGAAAACAGGAACTACAGGTCTTCCGAATCTTAAGTAAACAGGACCTTCAAAATCAGCGATTGCCAACGTTGCAGCTTTTGTCTGGTTGTAATCACAAGGGTTGATTACCGTCATTCCCGGAAGCATTTTCATCATACCGATGTCTTCCAGAACCTGGTGAGTAGCGCCATCCTCTCCTAAAGTAAGACCTGCGTGAGATGCGCAGATTTTAACATTTTTATTGGAATAAGCAATTGACTGACGGATCTGATCATACACTCTGGAGGTAGAAAAGTTAGCGAAAGTTCCTGTAAAAGGAATTTTTCCGGTAATGCTCAATCCTGCAGCAAGGCCCATCATATTCGCTTCCGCGATTCCCACCTGGAAGAATCTTTCCGGAGCTTTTTCAATGAACTTCTCCATTTTTAAAGATCCGATAAGGTCCGCACAAAGTGCTACAACATTTGGATGAGTATCTGCAAGTTCAGCAAGTCCGGCTCCGAATCCTGAACGGGTATCTTTTTTTTCTGTATATGTAAATTTCATTTTACTTAAAGTTTTTGATAATTGATAAATGACAGTTGAACAATGATCTTTTAAAGATCTAGGATCATCATTTATCGTTAATAATTTATCATTTATAATTAATAATCAGCAGGAGCTTCTAAATACAATTGTTTGAAGGCTGTTTCAAGTTGCTCATCATTAGGCGCTTTTCCGTGCCAAGCGTGAGATCCCATCATAAAGTCTACACCATTTCCCATTTGGGTATGAAGGATAATAGCAACCGGTTTTTCTTTTCCTGTTTCAGTTTTTGCCTTTTCAAGGATCGCAATTACTGCTTCAAGATCATTACCGTTTTTCTCTTCCAGCACTGTCCATCCGAAAGCCTCAAGCTTTGCATGAAGATTTCCTAAAGAAAGTACATTGTCTGTACTTCCGTCAATTTGCTGTCCGTTGTAATCTATTGTAGAAATGATATTGTCGACCTTTTTTGGAAGCAGCATACATGAAAGCCTCCCAATTCTGACCTTCCTGCAATTCGCCGTCTCCCTGTAAAGTATATACGAAAGATTTATCTCCGTCTAATTTTTTGGCTTGAGCTACACCTAAAGCGACCGAAAGCCCTTGACCTAAAGATCCCGAAGCCACTCTGATGCCCGGAAGTCCTTCGTGAGTCGTCGGGTGACCCTGTAATCTGGAATCTAATTTTCTGAAAGTTTTCAATTCATCTACCGGGAAAAATCCGAACCTGGCCAAAGTAGAATAGAATACTGGAGATATATGTCCGTTCGAAAGATAGAAATGATCTTCATTTTTACCTTCCATGGTGAAAGGAAGTTTATAGTTCATTACCTTTCCGTAAAGAGCTGTAAAGAATTCAGTACAACCTAAACTTCCACCTGGGTGACCGGAATTCACAGCGTGAACCATTCTTAAAATGTCTCTTCTGATTTGCGTAGTAAGAGATTTCAACTCTTCGATGCTTTTACTCATTGCTTAGAATTTATATGCACACAAATCTACAATTTTTTAGTGGCTTATGGAAATGTAACAAACCGGATTTGTGTCCGGATCTGAATCTTTTAACGTATTTTGTATGATAAGTGTTTTTAATTTTAAAGTAAATTGATTTTGTATTTAATAATCTGATGAAGCATGATTTAAATGTAATCAGATTTTTATCATTGCCATATTTTTCATTTGGAAATGATAAGTAAAATATAATAAATCTGTATAAAACGTAAATTATTTTTTCCTGATCAGCCAAAGCCCGACAAAAGTTAGCAAACCATTAATAATTAACAGTTCCAGTCCTATTTTAAATTCTCCAAAAAGTGTTTCCTGATATTTATCGATAAAGAAAGAAATCAACGGAGCTGCAATACATACAAAAGGAACCAGCTTGTCCTTTACCTTATATTTTGTGAAAATTCCGAATGCAAATAAACCTAAAAGTGGTCCGTAAGTAAATCCTGCCAGCTTAAGGATTAATCCGATCATCGAATTATCATTAATGACTTTAAAAATAATCACCATTATTAAAAAAGATAACGCAACCAAAAGGTGAATATTTTTTCTGAATTTTTCCTTTTTTCCGTCATCCCATTGCGTTTTTTCTCTCATTCCGAAAATATCAATACATAGAGATGAAGTAAGCGCTGTCATTGCACCGTCTGCACTTGGAAATAAAGCTGAAATTAATGCAATGATAAAAATAATTGAGATAAACGGCGGCATATGATTTAAAGCAATATCCGGAAACAGCTGGTCACCCGCACTGGAAACACTTTCCTGCGCACCGTAAAGATGTAAAAGTCCTCCCATATAAAGGAATAATGAAATAACACCCAACAGAATAAATCCGAGGGTAACCATATTTTTCTGGGAATCTTTCAGTCGGGTTACCGAAAGACTTTTCTGCATCATCTCTTGGTCAATACCTGTCATGGTGATCGTAATAAAAGCTCCTGCAAGGATTTGTTTAATGAAAAAACTTTTCTGATTAGGATCAAAATCAAAAATTTTCGTGTATCCTTTTTCATTCATGGCGGTAAAGCTGTCACCGAGACTCAAACCGAGGTGATTTAACATATATACCGTGCAGATGATCAATCCCAGTAGCATACATGAAGTTTGTAATGTATCGGTCCAGACAATTGTTTTTACACCGCCTTCATAGGTATAAAGAATGATCATCGCCAGAATAATTAAAGTCGTAACAATAAAAGGAATCCCGAGACTATCCAGGATGGCGAGTTGTAAAATATTAACCACAAGATATAATCTCGCTGTAGCACCCACCAGTCTTGAAACAATAAAAATCCACGCACCCGATTTATATGAAAGCTGTCCCATCCTTTGCTGAAGGTATCCATAAATAGAAGTCAGCTTAAGCCTGTAATATAAAGGCAGAAGAACATATGCAATCACAATATAGCCGATCAGATATCCCAATGTGATCTGTAAATAGGAAAATTTATCATTTCCTACGGCTCCCGGAACGCTCACGAAAGTAACACCGGAGAGAGATGTTCCGATCATACCAAACGCGACCAGCATCCAATTACTTTTTCGGTTTCCGATGAAGAAACTCTCATTATCACTTCCTTTTCCGGTTTTGTAGGCTACCCAAAGCAGCAGTGCGAAATAGACAATGATAATAGATAATAATATAATCGGAGACATGTTCTGCTAAATTTAAATTTTAGCAAATATAGTTTTTTCTCTTCTGTCTAAAAAAATAAAAACCTTCCGGGGTTGAAAGGTAAAGGTAAAGGTAAAGGTAGCGGAATATTGTTCTCTTACAGTTTCATGCTTAGCTTTATCTCAACCTTAGTCTCGTTACACCTTATTCACCAGCACGTCCTGAATTTCTTCATCCTTCTGGAAAGTAGCTTTTGCAAAAGGACACAGCGGGATAATGGTTTTGCTGTTTTTTCTTGCAAAGTCTACCGCAGCCAGAAGCATTTCTTTGCCAACGCCTTTACCGTTGTAGTCTTCTTCCACTTCAGTATGATCGATGATGAATCTTTCTTCTCCAGCCCAAGTATAAGTCATAAGACCTGCGTGGTTTCCATCTATAAATGCTTCAAAATTTCCGTTTTTCTCGTTGTTGTTCTGCTTTACTTCAATCATATTATGAAAATTTGGTTAGTATTTCGATATCGTTAGTCAAAATTTTATGAATAGGGCAGGCATCTGCTATCGTACGCAGCCTTTTTATCTGTTCCTCGTCAAGAATTGTGCCTTCAAAAGTAATATCTCTTTTAAAAATCGCTCTTTTGGTTAAAGGAAAGTTCTCAAGTTCAACTTCTACATTGATGGTTTCTATATCCCATTCTTTTCTGTCAATATACATTCTTAGGGTGGCAGCCGTACAGCTTGCCAGCGAAGTTGCCAGAATTTCAAAAGGATTGAAGCCTTTGTTTCCTCCGCCTTTATCTACCGGTTCATCGGTGATCAGAGTGTTTTCACCGGCGATAACTTCGGTATAATATTTCTCTTTGCCTAAACTTGCTTTTACGATGATAGACATGATTTTGGTTTTATTGGTTGACCTGAGCTTTAAAGCTTTCTATTTTATTTTTTAAATCCTTTAGCATTTCAGGATTGATAACACCAGCTTCCAGATCAAAGTTCTCATAGAACTTAGGCAGTGAAAAGGTTTCTTTTACATCAGCCCCGAATTGCGGGAAGAATGTTTTTGCCGTATTCATGACGTTTCCCCCCTCCATATCCACCCGGGGAAGTTGACATCAGGAACATCGGCTTATTCTGGAAGACTTTTACATTAATTCTGGAAGCCCAGTCGAAAACGTTTTTAAATGCAGCACTGTAAGACCTGTTGTGTTCAGCAAGTGAGCAGATAATTATGTCGCAGTCTTCAATCACTTTCAAAAAATGATGAGCCTCATCAGGAAACCCTTTCTTTTCGCGGTCTACAGAAAATACAGGCATGTCGAAATCATTTAAATCAATTAAATTAATCTCCTCATTCTGAAAATCTTTTAAAACAAACTTTACCAGTTCTCTGTTGATGGAAGTGGAAGAAGTACTTCCTGCAAATGCTAATATTTTCATAGTTTATAATATTTCTTCCTAAGGTTTTCTGTTTAAAATTGCTTTTGGAAGCGGTACGTATTCTTCTTCATCTCCCGGAACAAGAGGAAAAGCTTCGTGATTCTGATCATTCCAATTTACTTTGGCCTGCTCAATCAGTTCTCGGTCTGAATTTACAAAATTCCAGAATATAAAGCGTTCTTCGTCAAAAGGCTCACCTCCGAAAAGATAAACGGTTCCGTTTTCGCTCATGTCAAACTCGCAAAGCTTGGTGTCTTTTGCAATCATGAGCTGCTTGGAGCCGTAAGAATTTCCGTCTGTCGTTACCGTTCCATCCAGCACATACATTGCGGCTTCTCCGTAAAGATCTTTTCCGATGCTGATCTTTTGGACATCTTTTGTTTTAATTTCAATAAAGAATAATTTGCTGTGAACGGGAACCGGTGATTTTCTGCCGAAAGCTTCTCCTGCAATCAGTTTGTATTGAATGCCATCTTCTTCCCAAACCGGAATTTCTTCAGCTTCGATGTGATGAAATGTAGGCTCCGACTGTTCAAGATGTTTAGGAAGACCTACCCAGATCTGGAAACCGTGAAGTCTTTTGTCAGAATGTCTAAGGTATTCCGGTGTTCTTTCGGAATGCACGACACCTTTGCCTGCGGTCATCCAATTCACGGCTCCCGGTTTTATTTCCAGCGCACTTCCCAGGCTGTCTCTGTGAAATATGGAACCTTCCAGCAGATAAGTTAAAGTAGAAAGTCCGATATGCGGATGTGGCGGAACCTCAAGATTCTGGTAATCTTTAAGGTCAGCAGGTCCCATGTGGTCGATAAAAACAAAAGGGCCTACCGCTCTTTTCTCACGGAAAGGCAAAAGTCTCCCCACCAGGAAGTTGCCGATGTCAGCTGATTTTTCTTCTATAATAAGTCCGATATTTGACATGATCAATTAATTTTTAATTAGGCTGTTAATGAGAAACTCAATAACATTTTCCATAAAAATAAGGAAAATAATAAATGGATTTTGGTTTTAGGTTAAATTAATCCGGTAAATAGCCGAATCTTCCCAGATTATAATCCTCGAAAGTCTGCATGATTTCATCTCTTGAATTCATCACAAAAGGCCCATGGGCATGGATCGGCTCATTCAAAGGCATACCGCTGATAATAAGGATAATGCTGTCTTCCTGAGCCTCAATTGTAAACGTTTCTCCTTCATTTTTAAATAAGACTAAATGATTGACAGGAGCTTTTTCACTGCCGTTCACCGTAATGCTTCCTTCGATCACCAGAGCAGCCGTATTGTAGTCAGCCGGGAAATTAAATTCCGCTTTTCCGTGTTTGTTAAGTTTTGCATTCATTACATGAACAGGGCTGAAGGTAAAAGCCGGACCTTTCTGATCATTGTGTATTCCTGCAATAATTTCAACAAACCCATTATTGCCAAGGTCAACTTTTGTCATATCGGTATTCGGGATAGACTGGTATTTCGGGCAGCTCATTTTATATACAGCAGGAAGGTTCACCCAAAGTTGCACCATCTGAAAAATTCCTCCTGTTTTCGCCCATTTTTTCTCGTGATATTCTTTATGGAGTACTCCTTTTGCTGCAGTCATCCACTGTACATCTCCCTCTCCGATAATTCCGCCGCCTCCTGCGCTGTCATGATGCTGAACTTTTCCTTTATACGCTATCGTAACGGTTTCAAAACCTCTGTGAGGATGTACACCTACGCCACGGGGCTGATCTGTACCGTTGAAATGAAATTTTGAATTGTAGTCAAGCATAATGAAAGGATCCATTCTTTTCATATCCATCCCCGGAATTCCCGGAATGAAATTATGAACTCTGAAACCATCACCCACAAAATGAGCAGGTTTCGGAGATATTATCTTTTCTACTGTTTTGGTTGTCATAATATTGTTGGTATTATGGAACAAAGGTAAGTCAGGTAAAGATCTGATGCATTGATCTGTGGTAATATCGGGTTCGGCTTTATTAGTTGTTAAATAATTGCTGTAAAATGAAACAAAAATGAAATAAGATTTTAAGATGAGTGGATTTTTAGCTTTAAAATGAATGGGATCAACAGTAAAAAGAATTGACATTATATATTGAGATTGTAGAATAATATTGGTTTGCCTTTTCTCGGTCTGAGAAACCTTCCCACGAAATTGGTTGGGGCCGTCTCAGGCTGAGAAAGCTTCTCCTAAAACTGGTTTACCCATTCTCAGCCTGAGACAGTGTGCCCGAAAATGAGTTCACGATTTCTCAGGCTGAGAAAGCTTGCCTGATAAATGATTGGTTTTGTCACGCCTTGAGAATATATAGAACAAGACGTTCAGGTTTGGTGATTACAGAGATTCTAGCACGGATTGCAGTGGAAATCCTTTTTTTGCGGCTGGA
Organism: Chryseobacterium sp. POE27; assembly: GCF_039727685.1. Taxonomy (NCBI): domain Bacteria; kingdom Pseudomonadati; phylum Bacteroidota; class Flavobacteriia; order Flavobacteriales; family Weeksellaceae; genus Chryseobacterium; species Chryseobacterium sp. POE27. The sequence continues at coordinate 1,891,535 of NZ_CP152475.1, read as the reverse complement.
AGTCCCTCTCCTCAGGAGAGGGATTTAGGGTGAGGAAGAATATATTAATCCTCCTTTGATTTCATATTTTTTCCGTCCGAAATATGGAGTCTGCGAAAAACAAATCCTGAAATAATGGTGAGGATACCAATGGTGAGAAAAGTATAGCGGAATGCATTGTGCGTTTCACCATGAATAAGATCGGTATTTTCAAAAATCTTTAAAACGATTAATCCGAATGCAATACCAAATCCGATGGCCAATTGCTGGTTGACGGAAAGAAGAGAGTTTCCGCTGCTGGTCTGGAAATTCCGCAGGTCTGCAATAGAAATCGTATTCATGGAAGTAAACTGAATTGAATTGAAAAATCCTAATACAGCAATGATCGGCACAAACCAATAGAGTGAAGTATTGATGTCCGGAATAGCCAATAAACAGATCAGAGTTCCTATAATAAATGTATTGATCATAAGAGTCTGGCGGTAACCGAACTTATTTAAAATTTTAATGACATACGATTTTCCGAAGATGGCTGTAAGGGCCATAGGCGCAATAATCCATCCTGACGTAACGGCCGATTGTTTATAGGCGATCTGAATCATCAGTGGCAGCAGCAACGGAACGGAGCTGATTCCTAATCTTGTTGCCAGGTTTCCTACAATCCCCACCCGAAAAGTTCTTACCTGAAATAAATTTAGAGGGAAAATCGGACTTTCATCTTTTTTTGCATGGCGGTAATAATAATACATAAAAAGAAACCCTAGAATGAAAACCACTAAGACAGGTGTTGTGTTTTGAAGGTCTCCAAAAAGTTCCAGGGAAATCGACAACAGAAGGGAGGCTGCTGCGAAAATAAGGAAGCCCTTCAGGTCAAAATCAACATCCGCAGATTTATAATTGGGCATGAATTTCAGGCCTAAAGTTATTCCTAGAATTCCGATCGGGATATTGATAAGGAAAATCCAGTGCCAGGAGAGATAATCAACCATATAGCCTCCAACCAACGGGCCGAGAACAGGACCTATCAATGCAGGAATAATGGCGAAGTTCATCGCTTTAAGCAATTCATTTTTATCAAATGTTTTTATAAGTGCCAATTTACCGACAGGAGTCATCAGACTGCCTCCGATACCCTGAACAACCCTTGAAATAACAAGGTGGGTAAGGTTTTGCGAAATCGCACAAAATAGAGATCCCAGACTGAATAATACGATTGATGCGATAAAAACTTTTTTTGTTCCGAACCTGTCTGCCAGGAATCCGCTGGCTGGCATGAAGACTGCTAAGGTTAAAACATAACTGATAATGGCATTCTGCATATTGAGTGGTGATTCTTTAAGATCGCGTGCAATCGCCGGAAGGGAAGTGTTGAGAATGGTAGAATCCAGCATCTGCATAAAGATCGCGGTTGCCAGGATCAGGGGAAGTATTTTTTTTATCGAATTGGGTTGTGAAATTACATCTGACATTTTTCTGATTACTGGAAATCAACGTTCCAGGTTTGTTTAGTTCAAGAATAGATAATGTTATTTGAAAGCAATATTTGTTCCTTTAGATATTTTAATTTAAAAATTTGGTTAGGTTATTATATTTTTTGATTAATAAAAAAAGTCCTGCAAATGCAGGACCTTCATATTATTTTCTGGGTTTTTCAACGCCTTTCCATTCGTCGCCGGCTTTTCTGTACTGGCTCAACTCGAAGGTTTTGAAATCTTTTGTTTTATATTCAATGTTGTCTGTGTTTTGCTCAAACGGCATGATGTAGTAGTAGTCTGCATCAGTTCTGTCTGTTTTGGTTCCTTTTTTTACGGAAGGAACATATTTTGAGAATTTGTAGCTCGGAAGATACTGCTTTAACCTTGCGTAGAAAGCTTTGTTTTCTTTTTCTTCAGGAATAATATCTACAATATTGAAGTCGTCTTTCTTCTTGTCGATCCACAGATAATAAGTTTTGTCTTCGCCCGTATTTCTGTTGGTGGAATTGAAGGCGAAAAGTTCTTTCGGTACCAGTTCTTTGATTTTTTCAGCATCAACTTTTGTGTAATACTGTCCTTTTGACGGGTCTACGTAAGTTTCAAGATTATACATCAGAACAGAATTGTTCTCAAGATTTTTATTTTTGAAGTATTGATTCAAAGATAATTCTGCTGTTTCTCTTAGCTCTTTTCCTCTTACATCCAGTTTTTTAGTAGGATTCTGAGGGTTTACTTTCTTTACAAATTCGTATAAAACTTTAGGTTTTATATCTTTCAGGTGAGGATATGTTTTTAGCTGCTCAGCTTTTACCAGCCAATAGTATTGTTGATAAAAGTCGTCTTTATCGGCATCCTTCACACTTTTATACACCATTGCAAGTTTTTTGGAGCTAAGATATTTACCATATTTTCCCTGCCCGAAAGCCAAAGTCATGGATAATAAAGCAAATAAGAGAGTAATGTTTCTTCTCATTTTTTTATAATTGATTTTTCGTTTTCCAAATATAATTATTTATTAGATAATATTTTTGATTAACGGTTAAATTCTGACAATATTATTAAGGTTTATTCAAAAGAAAATCCTGTATTGCTACAGGATTGATAAATTTTAAAATTTAGCCATAGAAAATGAATACAATTTATGATTGATCAAATCACCATTCGCATGATGTCAATGGTCAATTCCTGCTGGTCAATGGTCAATCTGAATTATTAAAAATTCACTTGCAAAGCAAAATTCACCATTGACTTCTCACTTCGAAGATTCTCCGTAAGACGTTTCATGTACTTTTACGGCTCTTCCGCTGGGATCGTTCATATTTTTGAAAGCTTCATCCCATTCCAATGCAATTGGAGTAGAGCACGCAACCGAAGGTACGGATGGCACTGTAGCAGCGGCGGTTTCACTTGGGAAATGTTCTTCAAAAATAGATCTGTAACGGTATTCTTCTTTATTTTGTGGTGTGTTTAAAGGAAATCTGAATCGGGCATTGGTCATCATTTCATCAGTCACTTCTTTTTCAGCCACGGCTTTTAAAGTATCGATCCATGAATAACCTACACCATCTGAAAATTGTTCTTTCTGTCTCCATACAATAGATTCCGGAAGAATGTCTTCGAATGCTTTTCTTAATACCCATTTTTCTATTTTTCCTTCGGATGCATTTACCATTTTATCTTTAGGATTGATGGTCATGGCAATATCCATAAATTCTTTATCTAAAAAAGGAACGCGGCCTTCTATTCCCCAGCTCATTAAAGCTTTGTTGGCTCTCAGGCAATCATAAAGATGAAGTTTCCCTAATTTTCTCACGGTTTCATCATGAAATTCCCTGGCATTCGGAGCTTTGTGAAAATAAAGATAACCTCCGAATAATTCATCAGAGCCTTCCCCGGAAAGCACCATTTTAATCCCCATAGATTTAATGACTCTCGCCAAAAGATACATCGGGGTAGAAGCCCTTATGGTAGTAACATCATACGTTTCCAAATGATAAATAACGTCACGGATCGCATCTAGACCTTCCTGAACGGTAAAATTAACCTCATGATGAACGGATCCTATATATTCTGCCGCTTTTTGTGCCGCCGCAAGATCAGGAGATCCTACAAGGCCTACCGCAAAACTGTGAAGCCTCGGGTACCATGCTTCCTGAGTGTCTCCGCTTTCCACTCTCTGCCGGGCAAATTTTGCCGTAATGGCAGAAATTACTGAAGAATCCAGGCCGCCGGAAAGCAAAACTCCGTAAGGAACATCGCTCATTAATTGTCTGTGAACAGCATCTTCCAAGCCTTTTCTTAATTTTTCAATATCGGTTTCAGCATCTTTTACAGAATCATAGCTTTCCCAATCTCTTTTGTACCATTGCTGAAGTTCGCTTCCGTCTTTGCTGTACACCAGATGTCCGGGAAGGAAAGTTTCAATCTTTTTTGCAGACACCTTCCAATGCTTTCAGTTCAGAGGCAACATAATAATTTCCGTTTTTGTCCCAGCCCTGGTATAGTGGACAAATACCCATGTGATCGCGGGCAATAAGGTAAACGTCATTTTCGGTATCATACAGGGAAAAGGCGAAAATACCGTTCAGTTTTTCAATAAAGTCTTTACCGTATTTTCTGTAAAGTGCTAAAATCACCTCACAATCAGATTGTGTCTGAAATTCATAATCAGGAAATTCTTCCTTTAATTCTCTATGGTTATAAATTTCTCCGTTTACGGCCAGTACTACTTTACCGTCTTTAGTGAAAAGAGGCTGTTTTCCTGAAGTAGGATCTACAATAGCCAGTCTTTCATGAGAAAAAATTACTTTTTTCGTCCTGGAAAACTCCGCTCCAGTCCGGGCCTCTGTGGCGGATTTTTTTTGACATTTCCAACACCTGGGGTCTTAATATTTCGGTTTTTTGTTTGGCATCAAACAAACATACAATTCCACACATATTTTATCATTTAATTTAAAACAAAAGTATAAGTGTGGTTTATATTAAACAATAAAAAAAATCATTAAGTTTAAATTTTTAACTTAATGATTAATTATATAGTAAAATTTTAATTATAAACGGAAATTCAGCTGATTTTAGTTAATTTTTTTCGTTGGGAATATTCGTTAATCATATACAAAATAAAAACAAGATAATTAATAATGTATGTTAATTTATTACGGAAATTTTTACCATTACTTTGTGGCTCGAAATAATTTTTTTTCATCATTTGTGTTTTTACCTTCTTGCAGAGTTAATTTGCAAGAAGGTTTTTTTTATTCATTTCCAAGTAATACTCCTGAGACATTCCATGAACTGAAGCTTGTTCCTTCGGTAGGCCCTTGTGGAATTTTTACCTGAATGGTATGTTTTCCTGCTTTTAAATCTCCAAGAGGAATGAAATTTGGATTGGTCACAGTACCCGGACACCAATTGGAACGACTCAGATCCGATGATGAAAGTCCATCACCAAAATTTCCCGAAGCGGGATTGTAAAGCCGATAACAGCCACAATCTGATCTCCATGGCACGAATGAAAAAGCCATCTTTCCATCCAGGAAAATGGAATTTGCTTTAGGAACGAATTCATCGCCGTTTTCCCAGCCGCCGTGGCCGGTGGTAATATATCTCAGCTGTGCGTTCTTCAGCTCTTTTTTAAGGGTAAATTCTACAAGAAGACCTTTATCCTGACTGAACATAGTAGAATAATCCTGCCCGGCCATTTCCATAATATTAAGGCTGTTGAATAAAGGAATCACAGTATTGTTTTTATGGATATTCTGATCACTTTTATGAATAGTGATCTCCAGGCTTACTTTATGCCCTCCTTTGTCGTAGTTTCCGATAAAAGCTCCGATCCACAGTTCTTTTTCACTCAAAGAAGGCTTCAGCTCAGTGATGTCCTGACGGTACGGGCTGATCGTCTGCCAGGTTTTGTCTTTAAGCTGAAGGTTATTAAATTTGTTAATTCCGAAAGCAGTAAAAAAACGCATCATTTCAATGACGGGATTATAATTTTCTGTTGAAACAACTCCGAAGTATTGCTTACCATTTCCATTATCATAAAGCGGAAGGGTTTTTACTCCATTTTCGAGTCCGTCCAGAAAAGATTCTTTTTTATCTTCAGGAATAAAAAATACCGTTCCGGTTCTGTCGTAAGCATCTCCGTTGGATTGTTGTTTTAATTCGACGAAAATATTTTCGCCTTCCGAAATTTTCGGGAACTTAATTTTTTTAATGATAATGGTTCCTTTAGCGAATCTTTTAACATCACTGTCTGTTTTTGAATCATCTGAAAAATTAATAGTTTCGTTTTCAAATACTTTTAAAGTGGTGAATCTGCTTTTCCAGACCAGATCTTTGTAGCCAAGCTGATCGGTAGAGTTGACCTGGCCGTGAAGGATTTTATCAATACCAGTTTTTTTTACTTTTTTTAATTGAATTGGCAGTAATAAGAGAATTTTTATTTCTTTCGATCTCTAAAACAAATCCCAGACTTTGTCCGAGTGTGGAAGGGCCGCCATAAATTTTCAGATCATTGGTGTACCAGATCTCAATGGTATTTGAATTGATTTTGGTGACTGCTTTTTTTACAAGTATATCCTAAAATCTTTTTCGTTTCGTTGGTGAATTCAAAAGTTTGCTTTCTGACCGATTCTGAATCGGAAGTTGAAATTATTTCGTCGGGTTTTAAAAAAGCGTAAGAAATTATAGTATTTGATGGCTTTTCAATTTTCGTTATTTCATATGGAAATTCCGCTTTTTGTTCCCTGATTTTGGTGTTAAGAATAAAATTTTCTTTTTCATTGGCCCAAACTATGGTGAAAGGTTGGTCTGCATTTACTTTTCCGTTGTATGAGCTTACGTATTGAACTTCATATGTTTGCGCGAAAGCGAATAATGACAAAAAAATAAAGAAACTGAGTAAAATTCTTTGATGCATATTGATTGATCGTTTTTCACAAAGATAAATTTTAATATCAATTTTATGAATTATACTTATTTTTCCGTTAAATGTAGTAATTAAGATAAAGTAGAAATAAATAAAAAACTACCCTGTATGCAGAGTAGTTGTATTGTTTTATATGTATCTGAATTTTAAGAAATTCTTTCAATAAGAGCCATGTAGAATCCGTCGTAGCCTTCACTTGGCATTACTTTCTCATCTTTGACCATTTTAAAATTCGGATTATTTTTCAGGAATTCTTCAACCTGGCCATTGTTCTCTGAAGGTAGGATAGAACATGTCGCGTAAACCATTTTTCCTCCTTTTTTAAGCATTTTAGAATAATCCTGAAGAATCTGCTGCTGCTCTGTTTTGATTCTGTCAATAAAATCCTGATCGATTTTCCACTTGCTGTCCGGATTTCTTTTTAAAACACCAAGTCCTGAACAAGGCGCATCGATCAGTAATCTGTCGGCTTTGTCATGCAGTCTTTTAATGACTTTATTATCCGAAATCATACGGGTTTCGATATTGTGGGCACCTGCTCTTTTGGCACGGCGTTTCAATTCGGCTAATTTCCATTCAAAAATATCAAGGGCAATGATCTGTCCTTTGTTTCCCATCAAAGCTGCAAGGTGAAGCGTCTTTCCACCTGCACCGGCGCAGGCATCAACAACTCTTTGGCCTTCTTTTACGTCAAGGAAATACCCGATTTTCTGCGAAGAAGCATCCTGAACTTCAAATAATCCTTCTTTAAAAGCAGTCGTAAGAAAAACATTCTTTTTTTCTTCAAGCTGTACAGCATCGGGATAATTTTTTATTGGATATGCAGTAATATTTTCGTCTGCAAGATCAGAAATAAGCTCTTTTGGAGTTGTTCTCAAAGAGTTGGCTCTCAGTACAGTAGGTGCCTGTTCGTTTAAAGCATACATTTCTTTTTCCCATTTTTCTCCCAATTCCTTTTCCAAGGTCTCCGCGAGCCATTCCGGGATAGAATGTTCAATTGCTTTCGTAGGAACAGTACCTTTCTTAAGTTTCGTAAGAATATCGGCAATCTTTATTCCGTCAAATTCTTCAAATTTTTTATAATTGGTTTTGCTCCAGAGAAGATAAGCCATTATCAGCTTGTAAACATTATTGGGTTTTACGCCTTCTCCCATATAATATTCGAGACGCTTTTTCCAACGGATGATATTATAGAAAATCTCAGAAACAACAGCTCTGTCCTGGCTTCCCCATTTTTTGTTTGCTTTTAAAAGTCTTTCGATCACTTTATCGGCATATTTGTTTTTCTCAAAAAATGTTTCCTGTAAAGCATCGTGAATTCCGATGGCTAAGTTTCTGTGAATAAGTTCCATAAAATTGGGTTCTGCTATTTTGAATCTGCAAAAATACGACTTTTAATTGATAACCAATAAGCAATTGGTTATGAGTAATGTTGTCAATCTTTCAATCTTTGAATTTTAACATATTTAATTTAATCTTACCTTTGCAAAAATTGAAAAATATGAGTGATACTGTACTTTGTCCAAAATGTAGCTCCGAGTTTACCTACCCAAGTGATAATATGATGGTCTGTTCTCAATGTTTCTACGAGTGGAATCCTCAGGAAGCAGCAGCTGAAGCATCAGATTCAGGGAGAATACTGGATTCAAACGGTAATGAACTTCAGGACGGAGATTCTGTAGTTGTTATCAAAGACCTTCCTGTAAAAGGAGCGCCGAAGCCTGTAAAAGCAGGAACAAAAGTAAAAAATATTCGCCTTAGACCGGGCAGCGATCATAATATTGACTGTAAAATTGATGGTTTTGGCGCAATGGCCCTGAAATCAGAATTTGTGAAAAAGGCGTAAAAAAAGGAAAAAATTGGACAGTGTAATCTTTCAAAAAACTAGATTGCAGAACTGCTAATTTTCGTCTTAGGAGGCAGAAAGAGAATTAACCAAAAATTTCCTTATGCTGTGGGAATACAAATGTAAGAAAAAGTTTTAAACCGGATTCTTATATTTGTATTTTTTTTATGCACAATTCCACAGTAACTATTGGGAAATGTGTTAATTATATCTGAAAAAGCAAAAGCTGATAATTTAAACAAAATATTTTTCATGAGCTTTTTGACTCCACCGAATTGTTTTTTTTGGAGCAATTTGATTATATCGAAAGCAATATATTTTTTATTTGAAGCTTTTTCCCGCTTTTACTACTCGCTATTTTTTGGATTTCGGTGCGGCGGCTCCGCCGCCGCACCGAAATCCAAAAAATGAGCTCAGACATGCCGCTCGATCGGGGCTGGGAAGTTGTCATTACATGGGATATTAGACCGTTAATCAAAGGAAATAGTAACTGAATTTTCAATTTTCTGATCCGTGTAGATCACCAGTTCTTTATTTTTAGCACTCAATTTATTCCAGTAATGATTTCCTGCAAAACGGCTTTCCAGAACTTCTGCTTCAACACCATTTTCCGAAACTTTTATTTCTTTAGGATAATATGAAAATTTGCCGATACCGAATTCCATAATTTCATTATCAGTAAAGATATTTACTTCACCGAAAAGCTTGGCTACATAAGGATTGTATGGATTTCTGAAAGTTTCTTCCGGCTTATCGTTCTGAACCAATCTTCCATTCTCAAGAACAACGATCTGGTCCAGCCATGGAATAATATCCTGAAGTTCATGCGTAGAGATAATTAGTGAAATATTTTGTTGCTTCACATAGCGGAATAACTTTTCGCGCAATTCAATTTTTCTCGGGAAATCCAGATTGCTGAAAGGTTCATCAAGAATCAGAAGCTTTGGAAGTACAGAAAGAGCCCTTGCTATGGCAACACGCTGTTGCTGGCCGCCACTCAGGTATTTTGGAAGAATATTGGCAAATTCTTCAAGTCCTACCACTTCAAGAAGTTCGGCAACGGTTTCTTTTTTCTTTGTTAAATTAATATTAGAAATAAATTTACCCACATTTTCAGCAACGGTTGCATAAGGCATCAGGTCAAAATTCTGGGCTACAAATTTCATTTTTGCCTCACCCGGAACCAAATTTCCTTTAGGTCCCATCAGTTTTTCGCCGTCAAAAACAATATCGCCGCTCTGCCAGTCGAGAAGTCCGTAGATCAGGCTTAATAAAGTCGATTTCCCACAACCGCTTTCTCCTGCGAGCGCAATGATCTTACCTTCATCAAACCTAAGGTTAAGGTTCTGAAACAAAGGTTTTTCTTTAGAATATGAAAAGTATAAATTGTTTATTTCTAATAGCATATTACAAATGTAATGAAATGAAATGTTTCTAGGAAAGAACCGTTTTTTTTATTATTTTAGCAGAAGTAATAAAATTTTAAAAATTATGAAAAGAAAGCTATTTTCGGTAGTTTTTTCTGCTTTTTTTGTTGCATCCGTGCTGATTTCCTGTAAAAAGGAAAAGCCTGTTTCCGGAGAAAGTGATGAGGCTGTCACTTCTAAAGAGGGTGCTCAATTTACAGTAGATACTTTAAACAGTAAAGTAGAGTGGAAGGGATATAAAATTTTTAAATCTGAAAATACGAGCCACTTTGGAACCATCAAATTTGAAAGCGGCGATGTAACTGTGAAAGAAGCAAAGCTGGAAAGCGGAAAATTTGTTGCGGATATGACTTCTCTCACTTCCGAAGATCTTAAAAACAACACCAGCCAGCTGGAAAAACTGAACGGACATCTGAAAAGCGGCGATTTCTTTGAAGTGGAAAAATTTCCGACAGCTTCTTTTGAAATTACAAAAGTAACTCCTTCTGCTGAAGGTGATTACAATACACTTCTGGATGGAAATTTAACCATAAAAGGGATTACAAAACCCACTCAGTTTAAAGCCAATGTTTCTGTGAAAGACGGAGTAGTAAGTATTGCTACGGAACCTAAAGATATCAGCAGGAAAGAGTTTGGTATTTCCTTCCAAAGCCCTGTTGAAAATGGAGTGATCAAAGATGAAATCACCCTACAGATTAATGTAAAAGCTTTAGAGAAAAAATAATTTTTTTATTTAAGTGAAATAAGTGATTGAAGTCTGCTTCCTGAATGGGGCAGATTTTTTTTTAACAGTTTAAGGAAAAATATTTCGCCGAAAAACCGTATTTTTGCAAAACATTTTGAAAGGGTAAAACAATGATAGAAAAGATAGAAGAGTTACTCGTTGAGGTAAACAGCTTCAATGCCACATCAAAAGAGGAGATCGAAAACTTCCGTATCAAATACAATGGGAAGAAAGGAATTCTGAACGATTTTTTTGAAAAATTTAAAGAAGTTCCTAATGACCAGAAAAAAGATTTCGGGCAGAAGATCAATACATTGAAACAGGCAGTTAATGTAAAACTGGAGGATTTGAAAAATGCTTCAACATCTTCTGTTGTAGCTGAAAAAGAAGATCTTACTAGACCTGCGTTTCCTTTGGAACTGGGCTCAAGACATCCTATCAATCTGGTAAAAAACAGAATCATTGAGATTTTTAAATCTATTGGTTTTGCCGTGGCAGACGGGCCTGAAATTGAGGACGACTGGCACAACTTTACCGCACTGAACCTTCCGGAGTATCATCCGGCAAGAGACATGCAGGATACCTTTTTCATTGAGCAGAATCCTGATATTCTGCTGAGAACGCATACATCTTCGGTGCAGATTCGTTACATGGAGGAAAATCAGCCGCCGATCAGAATCCTTTCTCCGGGAAGAGTGTTCAGAAACGAAGCGGTATCTTCACGTTCACACTGTATTTTCCATCAGATAGAAGGTTTATATATTGATGAAAATGTAAGTTTTGCAGATCTTAAGCAGACCATTCAATTCTTTACGACGGAACTTTTCGGAAAGTCAAAAATAAGATTAAGACCTTCTTATTTCCCTTTTACGGAACCGAGTGCTGAAATCGATGTTTACTGGGGATTAAACTCTGAAACAGATTACAGAATTACAAAAGGAACCGGATGGCTGGAAATTATGGGCTGTGGAATGGTAGATCCGGCAGTTTTGAAAAATGTGAATATTGATTCTGAGAAATATTCCGGCTATGCCTTCGGGATGGGAATTGAGAGAATTGTCATGCTTCTTTATCAAATGAGTGATATCAGAATGTTCTTCGAAAATGATATCAGAACGCTTGAGCAATTTAAAAGTCTTTAATTAGTTTAAAATTTAAACATAATGTCCTGCAAATTAATTATTGCAGGATTTTTTTATTATTTTTATGCTTTAATTTACACCAATGTTTGAAAAATTAAATTTTAGATCAAGAAGAATCGTTCATTATTCGCTGATTGTATGTATCTTACTGATACAGGCTCTGATTGCTGCCTTTTTTTATAATGAATTTATTACGAAGAAAAATCTAACGTTTATTAAGAATCAGCTGAATGAAATTCATTCACTGGAAATGCTTACAGACAATTCTAAAAAAGAGCTTTTTAATGCTCAGGTTGACTTTAGGAAATATGTGATTACTGAGGACGAAAATTATCTGAAATCATATTTTACATCTTTAAATAATTTAGATAAAAACCTTGACAGCATCGGGCAATACGGAAATAAATATCCGAGATTGAAAAATGCTCTTACAACAGAAAAAAACAAACCAGCAGAAGTTAAAAAGCTAAAATCCCTTATTGATTCTACGTACGAATATTCTTCAAAAACAAATTTTAAAACCGAAACCGATTTTCCTAAAATCAGAAAGTACGATCTGGATTATAATTTTGATAAATTTAATATTGAAACCAAAACTTATTCGGATACCGTAAAGAAAAAGGGTTTTTTTCGGACGTCTGGGTGATGCAATTTCCGGAAAAGAAAATGTACGGAAAGAAAGTACGATAATTACTGTAAAACAAGGGAAAACTCCTGATGCAGCTACTATAAAAGCTGAGTTTGACAGTATTATCCATCTCGTAAATAATCATTATACGGGACAAATCAGGAAAATGCAGATTAACGTTACCAAAAAAAGAGAATAATAATGCTGCTTTTTACAAAATATTCAGCAATCTCCTGACGTATGGAAATGGCGTTATGAACATTTATGAATACGCTATCAAGAATTCCAGAGCTGATCTTGAAAAGGAATATGAAAAACAGAATTCCAGAAATAACAGAGTCAGAATGAATCTCATCTTCGCTGCTATAATTCTCATGTTCATCGTTTCGGTACTCATTATGATGCTTACGAGTATCGCTTTTTCTTACGAAAGAAAACTAAAAGCTGCCAACAGCCAGATTAATGCAAATCTGGAATTTAAAAACAGACTTTTAGGGATGTTGAGCCATGAATTAAGATCTCCTTTAAAAATCATCAGTATTCTTATTGGCAGAATCAGCGAAAAAACAAATGATGAGGAAATTAAAGAGTACCTCAGGTCAATTGATTTTACAAGCAATAGTTTACTTCTTCAGTCTAATCAGATTTTGGAATATACTAAAAATCAACGAATTGAAAATAAATTAATTCCGGTGACTTTTAACCTAAATAGTCAAATAAGAGCTATTTTAAATTCTGTCGAACCTTATATCCAGACGAGAAATAATAGGTTTATAATACATATTGATATACATCCTGGCCTAACTGTATATTCTGACAATACGAAGATCAATCAGATTTTTATGAATATCCTTGGAAATGCCAATAAGTTTACCGAAAACGGACAAATAACTGTTAATACAAAAGCTGAGAAAACAGATGATGATACCATATTATTATCAACAGAAATTATTGACACCGGCACAGGGATTTCAAAATCGGATCTTAAAAAAATATTTGAGCCTTATTATCAGGGTGTCTTGTCGGAAGATGTTCAAAATATCGGTGCCGGATTAGGCTTAAGTTTGTGCAAAGAATTGGTGGAATTATACAATGGAAACATATCTGTAACTGCCGAAGAAAAGATAGGAACTTCTGTCTTTTTCTATCTTAAACTAAAAGTGAAACAATGAAATCAGATTCTCGGGTTACCAACTTTTTGGTGGCAGATGATCACAGCCTTATCAGACAGGCAATCGTAATGATTCTGAATGCTATCGGAATTGAATATAAAGTTTTTCATGCTTCGACAATTCAGCAGATCACAGAATGTATAAAGACCCATCATATAGATATTGTCATTATTGATGTCTATTTTCCCGATGGAAACAGCCTTCATCTTATCCCTGAAATCAAAATTTCCAATCCGGAGACCAAAACCCTCATTTTCACAGGAATTGATGAAGATAAATATTCTTTAAAATTTCTTAAAGCTGGTGCTGACGGATTTTTAAGCAAGCTAAGTGAAGACAATGAGGTTGAGAAAGCCATCCGCCAAATAATCAATGAAGGTCAATATATTTCTCCATTAACACAATCTTTATTGATGGCTTCCTTACGGAGTACGAATGTTATAAATCCTTTGTCTTGCTTAACAGAAAAAGAGCTGCAAATTGCTGAAATGCACGCCAGAGGATACGGCAATCTCGAAATTTCCAATATGCTCAACGTAAGACAAAATACCATCAGTACAATAAAAAAAAGAATATTTCATAAGCTTGGAATAGAAAATATTGTAGAGCTGATTGATTTAATTAAAATTCATTCCGAAAGTTTTTTGTAGAAAAATATCTACAACGATGTCGATTTATATCTAATAGTTTTATAGCTGTTGTGTAATGACCTATTAATATCTTTGTACCACAATAATAGTTATTATTTAAATCTTTGATTCTGAAAACGCAAATGATGAATTACTAAAAAAGGGTCAAAGATTGAAGCACAAATGATGAACAATAAGTAGGCTCTTTTGGGAAGCAGAGCCTTCTTACTTAATTGCAGGTTGCAAAATTAACCTCCGAAATTTTTCGGAGGTTTTTGTTTTTAATTGCTGACCTAGAAACAAAACGCAATTAAAAACGATGATTAAATTGCAACGGTTATCATAACCGATATTCTGAATCATTTTCATATATACTTAAAAGACAATTGGGAATCAATATCCATTACATATAAAAAAAATGCCTGTAAACATATACAGGCCTGATAACTTTATTTTGTAAACTTAAGAGGATATTTTACGTTCTTATATCCGTCAATACTTGCTTTTAAAGAACCAACCGCCAATTCGGCTTTCAGCAATATAGGAATATGATTTGCATCATTGGATACCCACATCGTTACTCCTTCTTTTTCTTTAAATACTCTTCCGCTTTTTACTGATGGGATGATTCTGAGACAGTTAATCGTTCCGAATTTTGTTTTAAGATTTTCCGTTCCGGTGACTTTCAGTTGAAAAGGAAACATTTCGTCGTCAATCCATACATTCATGTTGATCACGGTTCCTATTTTCAATTCTGCGGCGCTTTTACTTCTTAAAAAATAAAAACAGGAAAGCATATCCTGAACACCTTTTACCGATTTTATCACTTTCGAGCCATTGGCAGGTGTTTTTTTATCTGTCAGAATTAAAGTATTGTTATCGTGGTTAAAAACTGTTTCAAGATGTTGACGGTAGCTTCCTTCTTTCACATTTCTTACATAAAAACTCGGAAGTTCGGTATTCATATTAATGTAGCTTTCATAAAAATCATCAACTTTAAAAAATGCTTTTACCGCTCCCGTTGTCTGCCCCGTTCCTTTTACATGGAGATGTGGAACTCCTTTATAAATAGTCTTTTGTGCTGTAAGATTGGCTATTCCGGCATTAAGAAATCCGTAATGAATTCTTAAAGTAATAGATTCACCGTCCGAGATATTGGTAATCTGGCTAAAACTAAAGGTGAATAAAAATATTAACACGATACTTAAACATTTCTTCATAATCAAAATTTTACAAAAACGTTGCCAAATGCAATAACTTAGAAATTTGAAAGATATTTGATAAATCTCAGTTTTTTATTTAAACTGAATTAAATATGCTTCGCATTAAAATTAGTAAATTTGCAGCCACAAGTATAATTAAATTATCTTATTATTATGATAACGACCGATATATTGATCATAGGAGCCGGACCAACAGGGCTTTTTGCTGTATTTGAAGCAGGTTTACTGAAAATGAAGTGCCATATTATCGATGCGCTTCCTCAACCGGGAGGACAGTTGGCTGAGCTTTATCCTAAAAAACCTATTTTCGATATTCCGGGTTATCCGTCTGTAAATGCAGGTGAGCTTATCGACAACCTGATGGAGCAGATCAAGCAGTTTCAGCCTGGCTTTACGCTGGGAGAAACAGCGGTTTCTTATACCAAAATTGATGATGAATGGTTTGAGGTAATTACCAATAAAGGAACGGTTCACAGAGCTAAAGCTATCGCTATCGCAGGGGGATTGGGTACTTTTGAACCAAGAAAACCTACCATTGAAAACGTTGCTGATTACGAAGAAAAAGGGCTTGAATATTTCGTGAAAGAGCCTGAGCATTTCAGAAATAAGAAAGTGGTTATTGCCGGTGGAGGAGATTCTGCGCTGGACTGGAGTATTTTCCTTTCCAATGTTGCAAGCGAAGTAACATTGATCCACAGAAGAAACGAATTCCGCGGAGCGTTGGATTCAGTAGAAAAAGTTCAGGATCTTAAAAATCAGGGAAAAATCAAATTAATTACACCTGCTGAAGTTACCGCTATCAAAGGTGACGGAAAGGTGGAAGCCATTACCGTAGCCATCGACGGGCAGGATCCTTACGATATGGAAACGGATTATTTTATTCCATTATTCGGATTGACCCCAAAATTAGGTGAAATCGGAAACTGGGGACTGAATATCGAGAAAAATGCAATCGTGGTAAATAACGCTCTGGATTACCAGACTAATATCGAAGGAATCTACGCGATAGGAGATATCAACACTTACCCCGGAAAACTGAAACTTATTCTTTGCGGTTTCCACGAGGCAACTTTAATGTGTCAGAGTGTTTACAACAGATTAAACCCAGGAAAAAAATTCGTTCTGAAATATACAACAGTAAGTGGAGTAGACGGATTTGACGGAAGCAGAAAAGAAGCTGAGAAAGCAGTTGTGAAAAAAATTGACTAAATTTGTTGCCAGTTTTTGGATATATTGATAGTAAAACAAATTCCATCAACTGTCAACCATTAACCATCAACAAAAGATGAACGATATCAATATAAAAATTACCGATAGAGAAGGGGTAACCCACGATGTTGTAGCGCCAACGGATATGTCTATGAACTTAATGGAAATCATTCGTTCATATGAACTGGCAGAAGAAGGTACAATCGGGGTTTGCGGAGGAATGGCAATGTGTGCTTCCTGTCAGGTTTACGTGGTTAATGATCCCGGGCTTGAAGAAATGGGTGCTGAAGAAGACGCCATGCTTGGAGAAGCTTTTCATGTGAAGGACAACAGTAGGTTGGGCTGCCAATTGCATATCGTTCCCGAAATGGAAGGACTTGAAGTGGAAATTGCTCCTTATCCTTAGGAAATTCATTTTAAAGTATAAAAAAACTCCCGAAGATTTTTCTTTGGGAGTTTTTTATCTTAAAGGATTATTATTTTGTTTCATTTAATTTTGAAGGATTCTGTCTGGAATCAAAAACATTGGCAACAATAATTTTATTGATTTCTTTGTTAATGTAATAGATGATTTTATAATTTCCGCAAACAAGATATCTAAATTCATATTTTCTATTAAGCAATAATTCTTCAATTTGTCCTGCTTTACTATTTTGCTCTAATATTAAAGTTTGATCGACAATTTTGGTAACAATTTTTTTTGCAATTTTTATTCCTGCTTTGTATTTGTAATATTGAAAAATATCATGCAGCTTTTCCTCTGCAAGTTGAGTCCAGAAGATTTCTAATGCCATTTCTGGATTTTGTTTTTTTAAATCTACAACATTAGTTATCCTGTTATTATCTGCATCATCAATTGCTGTGTCAATTTCATCATTGAATTCTTCTAAAGACATAGGCTTTAAATTTTCATCAAAATTTTCAGACTTAATCTTATGAAGCGCATTTTCCAAAGCATTGATAATTTTCTCGTTATCAATTCTTAAAAATTCCTGAACGAGCAATATTTTACGTGCTTCTAAATTCATAACTTCTAATATTTGAATCAAATTTAGTGATTTTTATAATAAACAATACTTAAATTGTTTTTCTCTAAAAGAATGTTTATTATAATGAAAATTAGACTTCATCCTTCGAAATCCATTTCCCAACCGTTGGAGCTTCATAATTTTTCATCTTTTCAAGTAAATTATCAATATCATTACTGATCAACAGCATGTCGCGGTTAATTTGCTTTAAAAATCCTTTGTCAACCATTGTTTGAACTAGCTTAATCAAATCATCATAAAAGCCGTCAATGTTGAGAATACCAATCGGTTTTTGATGAAGCCCGAGCTGTGCCCAGGTAATCATTTCAAAGAATTCTTCCAGTGTTCCATAACCTCCCGGAAGTACGATCACACCATCGCACAATTCATTCATTTTGGTTTTTCTTTCATGCATGGTTTCCACCAGAATCAGTTCGGTCAGCTGTTTGTGGGCAATTTCTTTAGACTGTAGAAAGTGGGGAAGGACACCAATAACTTTCCCGCCGGCGCCCAATGCTGCGTCTGCCACGACGCCCATCAGACCGACATCCGCACCGCCATAAACCAGCTGCATATTATTTTTTGCCAGTGTTTGTCCAAGCAGTGTTGCCTGTTCTTTATAAATGTCTTCCGAACCAAAACTTGATCCGCAGAATACAGTGATGCTTTTCATGGTTAAATTAGAATTAAATTTTTCTTTTTTGAGGAGATTGTCTGTTTGAAAAGAATGATAAAATTTCCACATCGCTATCATTTACACGATAATACATAGTGTTAAATTGCAGAATAATTGCCTTGTGAACATCTTTGCTTTCGGATACAGGAAATATAAAAGGATTTTGAGATATAATTTCTATCGAGCTTTCAATTTTATGAACAAGTTTTCTAATTTCTTTATCTGTAAAATTATTTTGAAGATAATCTATGGTTTGTTCTAGTTCCTTTAAAGCATTTGGAGTCCAGAAAATTTTATAACCACTTTCCATATAACTGTCTGGCTTCGGAATGAGATTTTAATTCGTTATTGTCAGCTTCTGATATTCCTTTTTCAATAGATTTTTTTTCTTCTTCCGAAATTGAATTCCACCAGTCTTTGGTTTCTTCTTTCCTGAATTGAATCAGTTTTTTAATAATAGAAGCATCCTCCAATGTAGATAACCATTGAATTAATTCAAGTTTTTCATTGAGAGTCTGTGTATTCATAACTTGTATTATTTATTCAAATTTATAATTTTATATAACAATCTGCAAAGATTCAAAAACAAAAATATCCAAAGCCATCACAACTTTGGATATTCAATATAGTCATTTTACAATCCTATTTTAAAGGAATATTCGCTAAAATATCTTTCGTAAAGCTCCAGAATTTCTGTGCTGAACGAATATTGGCCTTTTCATCAGGCGAGTGTGCTCCTCTGATCGTCGGTCCAAAGCTTACCATTTCCATTTCCGGATAGTTTGCTCCGATGATTCCGCATTCAAGGCCGGCATGACAGGCAACAACGTGAGGTTTATCACTGAATTTTTCAGTATAGATTTTTTCCATCAGCTTTACAATCTCGGAACCGGGTTTTGGTTTCCAGCCGGGGTAAGAACCACTGAAAACAGTCTTCATTCCCGCCAGTTCTGCTACGGATTTCAATTGCTCTGCTACGGAATCTTTTGACGAATCTACAGACGATCTCGAAAGATTTAAAATTTTTAATGCTCCATCTTTTAATTCTACTCTTGCAACATTATTGGAAGATTCCACAAGATCCTTTACATCAGGACTCATTCTGTAAACACCATTGTGAAGAGATTTCAGGGTAAGAATGATTTTTTTCGAATCTTCTTCGGAAAGCGCTTTCTCTGAAGTTGTGGAACTTTCAATATTGATATGAAGATTAGGCTCTACCGTTGCAAACTCTTCAAGAATTTCTTTTTTAAGTCCGTTTGTTACTTCATCGATGAATTCCTGTGCATTTCGTACAGAAACTACAGCAACGCCTTCTCTTGGAATGGCATTTCTTAATCCGCCACCATCAATAGAGATTAATTGAATATTTTCTTTTTCCAAACCTTTATAAAGGATTCTTCCTAAAATCACATTGGCATTTCCAAAACCTTTATGAATATCCATTCCCGAATGACCACCCTGCAAACCTTTAACTTCGATTCTGATAATTTGCCCCTTTGCCACTTCTGTATTATAATCCTGCGAAATGGTTACATCAATCCCGCCGGCACAGCCGATATCAATTTCATCATCTTCTTCCGTGTCGAGGTTAAGAAGAATCTGGCCGGTTAGTTGTCCTGGTTTTAAACCCAAAGCGCCTGTCATTCCGGTTTCTTCATCGATGGTGAAAAGTGCTTCCAGATCAGGATGCGGAATATCGGTACTTTCTAAAATCGACATGATCGTAGCCACTCCAAGACCATTGTCTGCACCCAGGGTCGTTCCTTTCGCCTTTACCCAGTCACCATCAACCTCCATTTTGATTCCTTCCGTGTCAAAATCGAAATTGACATCGTTGTTCTTCTGACACACCATATCAAGATGCGATTGAAGCACCACCGATTTGCGGTTTTCCATTCCCGGTGTTGCCGGTTTTTTGATGATGACATTGCCGACTTCATCAACTGTAGTTTCCAATCCTAGATTTTCACCGAATTCTTTGATGGATGCAATGACTTTTCCTTCTTTTTTTGATGGTCTCGGAACAGCATTTAATTTGGAAAAATTCTTCCAGATAATCTGCGGTTCTATAGTAGATAGTTCCATTGAAATTTATTTTTCTCAAAATTACAAAATAAAAAATGCTTCCGATAATCCGGAAGCAGTAATTTTGCCAGAAGCCAGAAGCCAGAAGCCTTTTAACAGCCGCATTCTCCATAGATCGGCATCTTTACGATAGTCCCGTCAGGCTTTTCGATCGTTAAAGTACCTTCAAACAACAGGGCTTCTTCGCCTTTTATTTTTTTACCTTTTACAGAGATTTTATAGTTATCATTTTCTATCTCCTTGCTCAGTTCTTCATCGCCTTCCATATCACTTGATGAGATCAGGTTTAGAGAAATCTTTTTTCCATCAAGCTTCATGTAAGCAGTTTTCCCGGCATCGTCTGCATAAATATATTTCTCGGCAAGGAAGTCAGCTTTAGTTTTGGCAAAATAGCACGAACATTCCTTAATTTCTGTCGGAAAGGGAAAGGTATCAACGGCAATTTTTCCTGAAGAAATATCAGCTGCTACAGTATCCTGAACTGTCTTGGCAGAATCTGCCGGAGCAGAAGTCTGAGAGGTCTGTTGTTCTTTTTTTACAGGCAACCAGCAGAAAAGCAGAAAAGAAAATGATAAGGTATTTCATTGTTGTGGTTTGTTAAAAGTTTATCCTCTTGCTCTTTCAAGAAGTGTCATCATCAATAGCGAAAGGATTACAAGGCTCTCCTCTTCATCATCAATATCGATGAGGCGGTCAAGCTGGAATCTTCTTCCGAAGAATGAAGGCATTTTTTTCAGTTTAAAATACTCTTTTCCATCTAATCCGGTCACCGTGTAGGAAGGATTTAGAAAATATCCCGTAAATGCTCCGATGAGTGGGATCTCTCCAACCATTCCGTCAAAAAATCGTACCCACGCATTGTCTTCCTGAATTTTGAATTTGGGCTGATCGTTGGCATCCAGTACATCATAGCTGGCCTTCCAGATAGAACGCATGCCTTTTCTGGCCATTCTTCCGAAGTTTCTGCCCGTAGCAATTTCGGTTAAAGAATACGAGGCGTTGAAATCGATCCACTGATTGGCTTTGATTCTGAAAAGTTCTTTAGATTTGCTCTCATCATTAAACACGATAACGTCTTCTTTCAGCTTAAACATTTTCTGACGCACATACGCAACATAGTTACCGTTCTTATCCGTGATGTTGAAATCACTGGCTAATGTTGTAATCTTAAATTTAAAATCCAGAGGATAATTTAAATTGTTAAGTACCATTTTAGTTTATTTTCAAGTTAATATTTAGTGGCTCAAAGATAATATTATTTGCTTTAAAATGCAGGATGTGTTAACGCCATTTAAGCTAAAAAGTAAGGTTTTTATGAACATTTAAGAATTAAATATTTCAGAAACACGGAAAGTTCCTTACACTCTCGCAACAGGTTTTCCCGACAACAGGAAAATCTGCTGCACCCTTGCGACAACCTTTCCGGTGACCAGGAAAGCTTCATGCACCCTCGTAACAACTTTTCCGGAAGCCGGGAAAGTCTCTTACACCCGTGCGGCAAACTTTCCGGAAATGATATTCCGATTAAGATCTCAAGTTCGGGCAGCTTCTTAAAAATATTCCGAATCCGCATCTTTTTGTTTATTTTTGTGTCATGGATTACCCAAGTAAAGTTTTGGCAAAAGCGGTGGATGAAATTTCCGGATTGCCGGGAATAGGCAGAAAAACGGCGTTGCGCTTAGCATTACATTTATTAAAACAGCCGGCTTCCAGAGCAGCAAGCCTTGGAAATTCCCTGATCAGCCTTGTGAATGATATCAAATACTGTAAGGAATGTCATAATTTTTCAGACTTTGAGGTCTGCGAGATCTGCAGTAATCCGAAAAGACATGACGAACTGATCTGTATCGTAGAAGATGTTCGTGACGTGATTGCCATCGAAAACACGGGGAAATATACCGGAAAATACTTGATCTTAGGTGGGAAAATTTCTCCGATGGAAGGTATAGGGCCCGCCCAGCTGAATATCCCAAGCATTGAAAAAAAAGATTAATGACGGAAAGGTGAAAGAGTTCATCTTTGCGCTGAGCGCTACGATGGAAGGAGATACAACAGCATATTATATTTACAAGAAATTTAAAAACTTTGATATAAGTTTTTCGAGCATAGCGAGAGGAATCTCCGTAGGAGATGAGCTGGAATATGCAGACGAAATATCTCTGGGAAGATCGATTGTAAACAGGTTGCCCTATAATGAAGAAAAATCATGATATAATTCTTCCGATATGATCTCTGTAATAATACCGATGTTTAACGCTGAAAATACAATAATCAAAGCTTTGGATTCTGTGAGAAATCAGGATTACGATCTGAAGCAGTTTGAGATTATCATCATTAATGACGGCTCGACGGATCAGAGTAAAGTATTGGCGGAAAACTACAGGGATGCAAACTCCGAACTTGATATAAAAATTATTACCCGGGAAAATGGAGGTGTTTCCAAAGCCAGAAATACAGGTTTGAAAGTAGCTGGTGGGGATTATATTGCCTTTCTTGATTCCGACGACGAATGGCTGCCGCAGAAAACAAAAAGACAGATGAAATTTTTGGAGGATAAAAAATTAAATATAGATTTTATTACAAGCCTTCGAAATGGTGAGAAGATATGGTTCCCTTATAAAAAAGATCATTTGAATCTTGCGGTAATGACTGTAAGAAAATTACTTTTAAGGGTAGACGGACAAACTTCTACGGCTTTATTTAAAAGGAAAGTTCTTGAGAATACAGGTTTTTTTGATGGAAACCAAAGATATTCTGAAGACGCCAATTACTGGATGAAGATTTCTAAAAACAATTCAATGTATATTCTGGGAGAAGAACTGGTATATACCGGCGGAGGGAAAAGATCTTTCGGAGCCTCCGGTCTTTCAGCCAATCTTCCGGAAATGGAGAAAGGGATACAAAAAAATCTTCGCGAGATGTACCAATTGAAAAGAATTAGCTATTTTGAATACGTTTTATTTTTTATATTTTCAAAATTAAAATATATTGTAAGGATTTTTAAAAGCAGGGTATGATTTATAAAATCTTTTGGGCATTAAGAGCTTTGCTGTATGCTCCCTTTTTCGGAAAGTTTGGTTTTCCTTCTTATTTGGGGAAACCGATATTTTTGATGGGAACCCGAAATGTTTTTATAGGCAAAAAAAGTAAGGATATTTCCCCACCTCAGAATGGAAGTGCATCGAAAGGGAAATATTCATATACAAGATGATGTGGTCATCTCTCAAAATGTTCACATTACTTCTGCAGGAAATCTTGTGATTGGAAAAAGTTCCTTGATATTAGCAAATGTATTCATCACCAATATTGATCATGATTATGAAGAGCTTGATAAGCATATAGTCAATCAGGAATATATCATCAGTGAAACTATTATTGGTGAAAACTGCTATATAGGAATGGGATCAGCGATTATGGCGGGAACAAAGCTTGGAAAACAATGTGTTGTCGGTGCAAATTCCGTTGTAAGGGGCGAGTTTCCGGATTACTGTGTTATTGTCGGAGCGCCGGCAAAGATTGTTAAAAAATATAATTTCGAAACCCAGGAATGGGAAAAAGTATAATAAAGTATGCAGAAAATACTTATCACTGGAGGAGCCGGGTTTATCGGCAGTAAATTGTCTTTGGAACTGAAAAGAAAAGGATATGACGTTACGGTTATGGATAATCTTTCCTGCCAGATTCACGGGGACAATCCTGAAGAAGATTCTCCCTTGTACAGAAGTATTTTAGGTAAGGTAAATTTTATCAAAGGAGACGTTGTCAATTTCCAGGATTGGGAAAAAGCGATTGAAGGACAGGAGGTAATTGTACATCTTGCTGCCGAAACGGGAACCGGACAATCAATGTACCAGATCGAAAAGTACACAGAAGTGAATGTTTCCGGAACAGCAATGATGCTCGATCTTCTGGTCAATAAGCCGCATAACGTAAAAAAAGTAGTAATTGCTTCTTCCAGGGCGGTATATGGTGAAGGGAAATACCTTCATCCTGAGCTGGGACTTATTTATCCCAAACCGAGAAATGTAGAAGAAATGCGCAACGGTATTTTCGAGATCATTTATCCCGACGGGCAGATGCTGCGCGCTTTGCCGACCGATGAAGAATCGAAAATACATCCTACGTCAATCTACGGAATTACAAAATATGCACAGGAGCAAATGGTGATGACAGCCTGTTCTTCTATGGGCGTTGCACCGGTTGCGGTGAGATTTCAGAATGTGTATGGTGAGGGACAGTCACTGTTGAACCCTTACACCGGTATTTTATCTATATTTTCTTCGCAAATTCTTAATGGAAATGATATCAATGTTTTTGAAGATGGAAACGAGTCACGGGATTTTATCCATGTCAATGATGCCGTGGAAGCTACAGTGAAATGTATTGAAAACGATGCTGCAAACGGAGAAATTTTCAATGTAGGAACAGGTGTTTCCACATCAGTAACCACAGTGGCAGAAAATCTGAAAAGGTTTTATAATGTAGATTTTGAGATCAATGTCTCCGGACAGTTCCGGTTGGGAGATATCAGGCATAATTTTGCGGATATCAGTAAGATTAAATCAAAACTGAACTTCCAACCGAAGATATCTTTTGAAGAAGGGATGTCAAAATTTACCAATTGGGTATTACAGCAGAATATTCAGGATGTGAAATTCAAGGAATCTCTTGATGAAATGAAAGTAAAAGGACTTTTAAAATGATCGATTTAAATGGTAAAAAAATACTTTTCTTATCAGTAAGTTTTTTTAATTATGAAAAAGCCATAGCAAAAAGACTTTCTGATCTCGGTGCTGAGGTTGATTTTTACGACGAAAGGCCTTCCAACTCCAATTTTTCCAAGGGAATCGTACGCCTTAATAAAAAGTTTTATCATTTAAAAATAAATGCTTATTACGACCGTATCTTAAATGAGACCCGAAATAAAAAATATGATTATTTCTTGTTAATTAAAGGTGAGGCGACACCTTCTTTTTTCCTGAAAAAGATAAAGGAAAGCAATCCTGAAATGGAAATGATCTACTATAATTTTGATCCTCTGACAGAGTATCCTGACCTGATTGATCATCTTAAATATTTCGATAAAAAATTTACCTTTGAATATCGTGATTCGGTTACTTACGATATGAATTTCCGTCCACTTTTTTATCTGGATGAATACAAAAACCTGAATCAGCGTTCCGAAGCTTCGGCCTATGACATAGTATTTATCGGAAGCGCCCATACAGACCGGTATATTGTAGGTGAGAAAATCCGTGACGTTGCCGACAAGTTTGGGCTCAAATCTTATTTTTATTATTATGCGATGGGCAAAATAGCTTTCAGATTAAAAAAAGATCATTGACAAAAATTTAAAGCAGTTTGACATGGCAAAAGTAAGTTTCGAAAAACTGAATCATCAGCAGATCATTGATTTTTACAGAAAAACGAAATCGGTTGTTGATATCAATAAACCCTTCCAGAACGGGCTTACGATCAGGACTTTTGAGGTTTTAGCTTCGGGAAGGAAACTTATTACTACGAATTCGGATATCATACACTATCCCTTTTATTCTCCGGATAATGTTTTGGTGATCGATCGGGAAAATATACAGCTGAATCCCGATTTTTTTAAAACAGATGGTAAGGAAATAGACCAGGATATTTTGTATAAAATGTCTCTGAATTCCTTTATAGATTGTCTTTTCGGGGATGCGCAGGATGATTATTGGAATTCCTTTAGAAAATAATAATAGAGATTCAATTCGTCGATACGATTAGAAAAAATAAAAAGCAACTCAAATTTGAGTTGCTTTCATTATGTAAAAATATTATTTGCTTATTTCGTCGGTGCAGGAGTCTGAACCGGGGTCGTAGCTGGCGCTGTGGTATTCGCAGGTACCGCAGATTGCTTAGCCGGAGCTTCTTTAGATGCAGGAACCGGTACCGGTGCTGCAGAAGGTTTACCAGTAATAACAACGCTTAAAAGAATAAGAACGATAATTGTCGCTCCTAAAGTCCATGTTGCTTTTTCCATGAAGTCGTTGGTTCTCTGTACCCCAAACTGAGCAGAAGACGCACCTCCAAATGTACTGGAAAGGCCTCCTCCTTTCGGGTTTTGAGCCATAACGATGATTACCAGAAGGATACTGGCGATCATAATAAGAACCATCAATAGTATAAATATAGAATCCATTAATTTGATATCTTTTTGAATGGGCAAATTTAATCTTTTTTTACTGAACAGCAAAGAAAGATGTGATCAAATATCTGATAAAAATAAAAAACGGCAACATTTGTTGCCGTTTTCTTTATAAAGTAAGAAAGTCTTATTTAAAATCAGAATCCTTAGCCTGATTTACTTCGTAAGATTTCACTTTCATGGTCATATCCATTCCCATTTGGTTTACGGAAATAGTATATGGCATTTTCACTCCTGCAACATCTTTATAATCTGAATATACCGTAGGAACAGTCATTTCTTGTCCCTGAGCTTTTATCGTTTCTGTTTCTCCGGTTTTCAATCCTGTTTTTACGCTGTAATAGTAAGTCGTATCTCCTCCTTTTATCACGTAAGAATCTTCACCGCCTACTTTTTCAATTCCTGCAAGTTTGTAATCTGCTGACTTAGCAAAGCCTAATTCTTCAAAAAGCTGTGTATTTTTTTGTTTGTCAGCAATCTCGTCTGCTTTCATAGGTACTTTTTGTCCCATTTGTTCAGAATATCCTGTTTTTCCATCAAATACCTGCTTCTGAACTACCTGTCCCATAGCGGTAACCATAGTGAGTTCTTTTCCACCCTGAGCTTTTACGATCTTAAAATCGATATTCTGTCCCTGCATAGACATTGAAGCGTTTATTGTGTAAGAAGAAATCTTATCAACATTAGCTTTTCCTCCAATGGCATTGATATATTTATCTGCGATGGAAGCCACTGTTACGCTGGCGTCTACTTTCTGTGCTGTCGGTTTTGCTACCGGATTTGCATCTTTATCGTAATATTTTACAGGATAACCTAATTTTTCCAAGCCTTCAGAAATATCAGAGGCCTTACCAGCGATGAAAATTCTGCTTTTTCCTGGATAGATGGTAGAATTCACAGCGCTCGAAACGTCAGCGGCAGTTACTTTATCGATCGATTTAAGATAATTGGTGTAGAAGTCATCCGGAAGGTCCTGAACTTTTTGGTTTAAGGCAAATCTTGCAATCGTTGCAGGCTGCTCAAGAGACATAATGAAAGATCCTTTCAGTTTAGCTTTAGCATTTTCCAGTTCTTCAGGTTTTACGGTAGAAATTGCATTAAGCTCATTCATAAATTCTTTAACCGCTTTATCCGTTACCTCATTTCTTACACTTGCACTGGCAGAGAATTGCGGAGAATATTTGCTTGCACTCATGTTGGAATAAGCGCCGTACGTAAATCCGTTTTTCTCACGAAGGTTCATGAAAAGTCTCGCTTCACCGCCACCTCCAAGAATGTAGTTGGCAATAGTAGCAGCGAAGTAGTTCGGATCCTTCATTTTCAAAGTATTCAGGTTGTTTACGGAAACTACAGACTGTACTGCGCTAGGCACGTCAACAACATCAATTTCTGTAGCAGCTACGTTGGCAGCAGGCTCAACAGGAGTGATGGGGGTGTTGGCTTTTTTCCATCCGCCGAATGCTTTTTCGATCATAGGTTTTACCTTGTCGAATTTTACGTCTCCTACGATTACCAGATAAGCATTGTCAGGAGCGTAGTATTTTTTATATGTATTTTGAACATCAGCTAATTGGATTTTGCTGATAGATTCAACGGTTTCAAATTCTCCTCTTGAAGTATTTTTACCATACATCAAAGCGTTGGAAACTCTTGATGCAATAGAAGATGCATTTTTTTCTTCAGATTTTAAACCTTCGATGGCTCTTTCTTTAGAATCTTCAATTTCTTTAGCAGAAAATTTAGGATTGATAATAGCGTCAGCCATTAAACTTAACACCTGAGGAAAATATTTTGAAAGTGCATTTGCAGCAGCACCGTTTGAAGAAAAATTAAGATTAGCGCCAAGATAATCAACTTTTTTTGTTGAAATCGTCCTTACTCATGTTGGTTGTTCCGTTTTCGAACTGTTCCGCCATGATTTCGCTTACTCCCACTACGTTTCCTTCATAATACGGAGGTCTGTCCATAGAAAGGCTGGCGCTTACTCTTGGAAGTTTGTTGTTTTCTACAACCATTACTGTAAGACCATTGCTCAGCTGGAATGTTTTAGGTTTCGCAATGTTGATAGCAGGAGTCGGCCCCGGCTTCGGCATTGCGTTAAGATCAATTTTTTGTGCTGAAACCATTCCTGTGAAGAAAAACGCTGCAGCTATATATGTTAATTGCTTTTTCATTTGTAAAAATTTAATGTTAATAATCAATATTATAACCTATATCAGTTGACTACTTTTTTTCAGGTACGTAATTGATGATTATTCTTTGGTTGGAATTAAGATACTTTTTAGCAGCATTCTGAAGATCCTGTCTTGTGATAGATCTGTAAATGTCAAGTTCTTTGTTGATAAGATTTGTATTTCCCATCAAAACGTGATTGGTTGCCAGTGAAGCAGCAATACCCTGGATACTTGAGTTCGCGTTTACAAACTGGTTCTCAAACTGGTTCTGAAGTTTTTGATAATCTTCTTCGGAAATCAAAGTCGTCTGAAGTTTTTTGATCTCAGCATCAATGTCAGCCTGTAAAGTTGCTTTTGTAGTCTGTCCCATCGGAATCGCGAAGAATGCGAAAATTCCGTAATCTTCAAGCCCTTGGTTGAAAGCAGCTACCTGCAATGCTTTTTTATCCTGATCTACCAATTTCTTGTATAAAACAGAAGATTTTCCGCTGCTCAGGTAAGAAGAAAGCATATCTAAAATATAAGCGTCTTTCTCTTTGTTACCCGGAGTTCTGTATGCAAAAACATAAGCCGGAAGCTGAATGTTCGGATCTGTAGCCGTTACCTCTTTTTCCTGAGTGATAGGAGTATCTTTAGGGAAGTTTTTAGGGTAAACCGTTCCTTTTGGAATTCCCCCGTAATATTCCTGGATCCATTTTTTAGTCTCTTCAGGCTTGATATCTCCTGCGACAACTAAAGTAGCATTATTCGGAACGTAATATTTTTTATAGAAAGCCTGGAATTCTTCCAGTTTTGCAGAGTTCAGATCTTCCATAGAACCGATCGTAGGCCAGTTGTACGGGTGATTCGTGAACAGATTTTTTTGAATGGTAGTGAACAGATTTCCATAAGGTTGGTTGTCCATTCTTAATCTTTTCTCTTCTTTTACAACCTCTCTCTGAGTATCAACACCAATTTGGTTGATTACGGCATGACGCATTCTTTCAGCTTCCATCCAAAGACCCAGCTGTTCATTGTTTGATGGGAAAGTTTCGTAATAATACGTTCTGTCGTTTGTGGTGTTCGCGTTGTTTTGTCCTCCGTTTGAAGAAACTATTTTGAACCAGTCACCTCTTTTGATATTGGGTGTTCCTTCAAATAAAAGATGCTCGAAGAAGTGGGCGAAACCTGTTCTCCCTTTTACTTCATCCTTTGCACCCACATGGTACATCACACCTGTCGTTACAACCGGTGCCGAATTGTCCTGATGAAGGATTACGTGAAGACCGTTTGGTAAGTCATACTCTTCAAATTTAATTTGTTGTGCATTCAGAGCCATTCCGAAGAAAGCCGCTGCAGCAACCGAAAGAAGTCGCTTTTTCATAAAGTAGAAATTGTTTTGTCAATTAGTGCCAAATTTACTTTAATTGTTACAATCTTTCAACATAATTTTTTTTGAGATCAAAAGTTGTATATTTATTTAAAAAATACCCTCTGTGTGGTATTGTTTAATTTTATTCTGTTCAGAATATGAATTATTTTTACACGATAAAACAATAAAGAATGAAAAGCTTTTTAGAGCAAAACATTTCCCACGATTCTCTTATTACGCTGTTCAGTCAGGCGCCTGTGGCCGTATCTTTAGTCATTGGCGACGATTACTGTATTCACAGTGCTAATCCGCAGATGCTGGAACTTTGGGGAAGAGATGCTTCCGTTATCGGAAAACCGCTGTTTGAAGTTCTTCCTGAAATAACATCTCAGGGTTTTTTAGATATTTTTAAAAGTGTTTATCACCACGGAGAAATTTTTAACGGAAACAAATGGTCTGTATTTCTTGAAAAATACGGCAAATATGAAGAACATTTCTTTAATTTTATTTATGCCCCTGTTTACAATGATGATAAAAAGATCATCGGAGTAAGTATTGTGGCTACGGAAGTTACCGATCAGGTAGTTTCAGAAAGAAGATGGAAAGACAGTGAATACCGTTTTGAAGATCTCATTAAAAAATCCGATTATTCTATTGCGATATATAGTACAGAAGATCTCTATATAGAATTTGCCAATGAAAAAATGCTGAGAACATGGGGTAAAAGCCCGTCGGTTATTAATATGAAACTAGAAGATGCTCTTCCCGAGTTGGAAGGCCAGCCGTTTATTGGTATTCTCAAAAATATTTTTAAAACCGGTGAAACCTATGCCGCAAAAGAAGATAAAGTAGACCTTGTGGTGGATGGAAAGCTTCAGACATTCTATTATAATTTTTCATATAAACCCCTGAAAAATTCTGATGGTGAGGTATATGCTATCCTCAATATGGCCGTGGATGTTACAGATCTTGTAATGGCACGGAAAGAAATTCAGGAAAGGGAAAAGAAATTCCGGGATCTCGCAGATTCTATGCCTCAGTTTGTCTGGACCTGCGATGACAAAGGAGAGATCACGTATATGAATGACAGCTGGTACAAATATACCGGTTCAACAGCCAATGAAAATCAAACCAAACTTGTAAAAAGAATGATGCGGCCGGAAGCTGTCGAAAATATCGATAGAATCTGGGAAGAATGTGTAAGCGCAAAAACTCCTTTCGTCATGGAATATGAGCTTGAAAATCCTAATCATAAAGGAACCTACCGATGGTTTCTGGGAAGAGCTGTTCCTAATTTTTCTGAAAACGGAGAAGTGAAACAATGGACAGGGACTTTTACCGACATTGATGAATTCAAGCAACTCGAAACACAGAAAGATAATTTTCTCGGTATTGCCAGCCATGAGCTTAAAACACCACTTACCAGCCTTAAATTATATACCCAATTCATTAAAACAAATCTCGAAAAAGCGGGTGATCCTAAAAATGCAGAAGTAGCCAGAAGAATGGATTACCAGATTGATCTGCTTACAGGTCTTATCAACGAACTGCTGGATGTTACCAAAATACAGAAAGGGCAGATTCAGCTGAACGAATCGTATTTTGATTTTGATAAGCTGGTAGATGAAGTGGTAGAAGAGCAACAGATGACTTCAAGGCATAAGCTTTTTGTAAGTAAAACAAGCAAGGTCGGAGAGGTGTTTGCAGACCGCCACAGGATCTCACAGGTGATGGCCAACCTCATCAGCAATGCAATCAAATATTCGCCGGAAGCAGATCAGGTGCATATTTCTACCTCTTTGAATGGGAATGATGCTCAGTTTAATGTCAGAGATTTTGGCATTGGGATTCCGGAAGAACAGCAGTCGAAGGTTTTTGAGCAGTATTACCGGATCAGCACGTCAAAAGATTATACCTTTCCGGGGCTCGGCCTTGGCCTTTATATCTCATCCGAAATTATAAAAAGGACTGGTGGGAAGATTTTTGTTTCGTCTGCGGAAGGAAAAGGGTCTGATTTTTGTTTCAGAATCCCCAAGAATAAAAAATAAAGTTTTTACCATGTCTAATGCTGCAAAAATTATGGTAGTAGACGACAGTCCTGCGATTGTTGACTCTATTGAAATGATGTTGGATTTTGAAGGATTTGAAGTTTCCAAATTTTACAAAGGTTCAGAAATGTATAATGCCCTTGACCCCGATAAAAAACCGGATGTTATTTTAATGGATATGTGGCTGTCCGGGGAAGACGGAAGAGATTTCTGCAAACTCATCAAAGCGCACGAGAATTTTCAGGATATACCCGTACTGATCATGTCGGCAAGCCGCGGACTGGAGCAGTCAGCAATCGATGCCGGAGCGAATGAATTTATCGCTAAGCCTTTTGATCTGGGCGATATGGTAGAAAGAATAAGGCATTATTTAAAATAATTTTACATAACACCGGCAGTTCTCTGTCGGTTTTTTTATTTTAAAAAGTAAAATAAAATTATTCCCGGAAAACTTCATGCAACCGTGCGACAACTTTTCCCGGCTTCCGGAAAATCATTTACTAGGGTGCAACAAACTTTCCGGAACACCAGAAAGTTCGTTGCAAGGGTGCGGCAACTTTTCCGGGTTACCAGAAAACCTGTTGCAGGGGTGCAGCAAGCTTTCCGGAAGACCGGAAAATATTTCTGCCAAAACAACGCAAGACCAAAGTTTGAATTCTCCATATAATACACTAATTTTGTGTTCCCAAAAATTTTTTGTCGCATGGAGGATTATCTGAAAGGACTGAATGAATCACAATTTGAAGCCGTTACCACATTACAGGGACCATTAATGGTTCTCGCAGGAGCGGGTTCCGGGAAGACACGTGTGCTTACTATGCGTATCGCGCACCTCATCACCAATGGAGTGGATCCTTTTAATATTTTAGCCTTAACCTTTACCAACAAGGCGGCAAAAGAAATGAAGGAACGTATCGCCAAAGTCGTGGGGCAAAGTAATGCAAGAAGCCTCTGGATGGGAACTTTCCACTCGGTTTTTGCAAGAATCCTAAGAGGGGAGGCTCATTATCTGGGATATCCTTCCAATTTTACCATCTATGATCAGCAGGATGCCCTGAATGTCATTAAAAAAGTACTCAAAGACATGAATATCGATGCCGATCTTTACAAACCTAAAAAAGTTCAGGCAAGAATTTCTACCTATAAAAATAATCTCATTACCGTAAAGGCTTACTACGCCAATCCCGAGCTTATGGAGGCTGACGAAAAAGCCAATATGAAGTTCATCGGACAGATCTACCAACGATATGTTGAGCAGTGCTTCAAAAACGGATCTATGGATTTTGATGATTTATTGTTAAAAACCAATGAACTGCTGACCCGCTTTCCTGAAGTACTGGCCAAATACCAGGACAGATTCAGATATATTCTGGTGGATGAGTACCAGGATACCAACCATTCGCAGTATCTTATTGTAAAAGCGCTGGCATCAAAATTTGAAAATATATGCGTGGTGGGAGATGACGCACAGTCTATTTACTCTTTCCGTGGCGCCAATATCTATAATATTTTAAACTTTAAAAAAGATTATCCTGATGCCGTAACGGTTTCTCTGGAGCAAAATTACCGTTCTACCCAGAATATCGTGAATGCGGCTAATGTGGTGATCGCCAAAAACCTTCAGCAGTTTAAGAAAAATGTTTTCAGTGAGAATGAAGAAGGGGAGAAGATCAAAGTCTACCGTTCCCTTTCTGATGCGGATGAAGCGAATTTCGTTGCAGGAAATATCTGGGAAACCCGGAACCGCGAACAGAGAAAATACAGCGATTTTGCCATTCTGTACCGTACCAATTCGCAGACACGTGCTTTTGAAGATGCCCTGAGACGTAAAAATATTCCGTATAAAGTGTACGGAGGTTTATCTTTCTATCAGAGGAAGGAAGTAAAAGATCTGATTGCGTATCTGAGACTTTTGGTCAATGAAAACGATTCGGAAGCGTTAATGCGAATCATTAATTATCCTACAAGAGGGATCGGTGAGACGACTCAGAATAAATTGGTGGTATTTGCTGATGCTCAGAATGTTTCGGTTTCGAAAGTATTGGATAGCCTTCCGATGTATGCTCCTCATTTAGGCTTTAACAATGGAGTTTTAAATAAACTGAACGATTTCTGGTCGATGATCAAAGCATTTCAGGTGTTGCTCAAAACGGAAACGGCTTACAATGTAGCAATGGAAGTGGCAAAAAGAAGCGGACTGATTAAATTTTTAAAAGACGACCAGACTCCGGAAGGAATTTCCCGTGTAGAAAACGTTCAGGAATTGATGAACTCGATGCAGGGATTCATCGAAGAGCAGATGCAGTTGGAAGACGGAGATCCTAGTCTACCGAATTTCCTTGAAAATATTGCGCTTTCTGCAGATACGCAGGATAAGAATAATGAAGAGGATATGGTTTCGTTAATGACCATTCACCTTTCAAAAGGTCTTGAATTTCCGGTCGTACATTTGGTGGGTCTGGAAGAAAATCTTTTCCCAAGCTTTATGAGTTCTGCCACGAGAGAAGATCTTGAAGAAGAAAGACGCCTTTTCTACGTAGCGTTGACAAGAGCAGAAAAGCAGGTATTTTTCTCCTATGCGATTTCACGTTTCCAATGGGGAAAAATTACAGACGCGGAACCATCAAGATTCTTAAGTGAAATTGATGATGAATATATCGAATTTGTAAACCCGGCTATTGAAAAACGTTTTATCAATAATGCAGGATTAAGGTCAAACATTTTTGATGAGCATCCTTCCGAAATGAAAAGTTTTAAAAAGGTTGAAAAGAAAACCATTGAAAGAAGCGAAAATTCAAAGCCTGTTGCCGAACCGAGAAAACTAAAACCTGTAAGCACTGCAAAAATCATTAATCCGAGCGGCGCCTCTTCGCAGGACATTGAAGTGGGCGATAAAGTGAGACACGACCGCTTCGGAGTCGGAGAAGTAACGTTCCTCGACGGAACCGACCCTCAGAATATAAAAGCAAAGGTAGTTTTCATGCATGAAGGCGAGAAAAATTTGATTTTAAAATATGCTAAACTCACGAAGATTTAAATTTCCCTACAGATTACTTTTAGATATGCATCCTGATCTGCGTTATTTAGCATAATCCGCGGGAGTTCTTTTACGCTCGCAGATTTTGGAGATTGAGCATATCTTTTTCCATCTGTGAAATCTGTGGCAGCTGTGGGAAAATACAGATTTCGTATCTTAGCCCTAAAAGTTTTACAATGAAAAGGATTCTTATATTTTTAATAATCACCGTATTCTCACTACCGTTACTTTCTCAGGAATACAATACGATCCAAAATATCCATTATTATGACAACAAAACAAATGCATCAGATGCTTACATCAACGAAAGATGCGTCCTGGATGTGTATGTTCCTAAAAATGTGAAAAATTTTCCGACAGTGATCTGGTTTCATGGCGGAGGTTTAACAGGTGGACAAAAAGAAATTCCTGAAGCTTTAAAAAATAAGGGGATTGCAGTGATTGGCGTTAATTACAGACTTTCCCCAAAAGTAAACGCTCCGAAATATATTGAAGACGCTACAGCGGCTACGGCCTGGGTTTTCAACAATATCAAAAAGTATGGCGGAGATGAAAATAAGATCTTTATCTCGGGCCACTCTGCGGGAGGTTATCTCGCCATTATGGTTGGTTTAAATAAAATGTATCTTAAAAAATACGGAATCGATGCCGATCAATTAGCGGCAATTGTTCCCTTCAGCGGACAGATGATTTCCCATTTTACCGCAAGAAAAGAAAAAGGTATTGATGAGCTGGATGCCAGAATAGATGATATGGCACCGCTTCATTTTATAAGAGCAGACGCTCCGCCATTATTGTTAATTACCGGCGACCGCGAAAAAGAACTATTGGGCAGATATGAAGAAAATGCCTACATGGCCAGAATGATGAAGCTGAAAGGTCATAAAGAAACAACGTTATACGAGCTTCAGGGTTTCGATCACGGAGGAATGGCACAACCTGCATTTCCATTATTGCTCAATGAAATAAAGAGAGTTGAGAAGCTGAAAAAATAATCTATATTTCATTATAAATAAAAACCACTTTACAGATTTTGTAAGGTAGTTAATTTTTATTGATTGATCACTGCATTTATTTTTTGCCATAAAACATCATCAAAATCAGATAAGGCAGGATTCACATTATCTGCAGCATCGCCCATTCTTATGATCACAAGCTTTTTACTGGGAACTACATAAATTTTCTGGTCATTTTTTCCCAATGCGCAATACATATCATCCGGTGCGTTGGGAATCAGCTTTCCGCTAAACTGAAACTGTGTCTGTGGCAAATGGTAGCTCGATTTTCCGTTCAGCCACCAAAGATATCCATAAGCCAGATTGATGTTTTGGGAAGTGTTGACTGCATTTTGAAAATAAGCCGTATTGATAATTTGACTGCCGTTCCAGTTGCCGTTGTTTAAAGCCATTAATCCAAACCGTGCCATACTTCTGGTGGTACTCCAATAAACGCTGTTGTTACCGCTTTGGATCCAACTTCCAGTCATCCCGATCTTATCTCTTAACTTAGAGTTGAAATATTGTGTCCACGTTTGTGCTGTGGCAGCCGCTACAACATCCTGTAGTTTGACATATACATTATGATATGCCCATCTGGTTCCGGCATCAGCTTTATATTTTAAATTGCCGGGGCTTACATCATCGCCCAGGCTGTCATCCAGTCCGGAAGTCATAGTGAGCAGATTTTTACAGGTGATTAAGTTTTCTTTGGCTAAAGGAGCGCTTGTCCATCCTGTTCCGATATAGTCGGAAACTTTATTATTGATATTTAAATAGCCTTCCTGCTCGGCAATTCCTGTAACGGCAGAGGTTAATGTTTTCCCGGCACTTGCCCAATACCATGGCGATGTTGCTGTATGTCCGGAAAAATAATTTTCCATAACAATTCTTCCGTTTTGAAGAATCATAAAACTTTTAGAATTTTTTGACTGGAGATAAGTCAGTAAATCCTGGACTTTATCCTGGTGCCATCCTAATGAAGAAATAGATTTGATTTCCCAGATATCACTATCTGATGGCGGAAAATATATGGCTTCTGCAGAGACGGGATTTTCGTTCTGGGAATTTCCTTCTGTAGAATCTTCAGAGCTGCAGGTAATTAAAGTAATACATGCATAAAAAAACAGTAGAGTTTTCAATTTCATCTAAATTAGTTTTAAATTGTAGCTTTTGGATATGTTAATTTCCGTTTAGTTAAATTTAAAATAGTAAAAAGATGATAAATGTGAATATTCAGTAATTGATGCAGATTACTTTTTATGCATCATAATAAAGTTTACCATTTCATCCGTAAGCTGATCTAAGTAGGCTTTATCTGTTGCCCCAAACCCGTGTACACCGTCTTTTACGACAACTAATGTTGCTTCTATATTTTCTTTTTTGAGCTTTCTCGCCAGTTTTTTAGAATGTTTTAAAGGGGCGACTTTATCTTTGTTTCCGTGCAGGATGAAAGTCGGAACTCCATTTTCAACATCATTGATAGGAGAAACCGTTTCAAGATAATCAATCGCTTTTCTTTTTTCTGTTTTGATGCTGTAGCCCGAAATCCCGAAGACCAGCTTTTCCCTGATTTCTACGATAGGCTTAAAAAACAACCCGACAATAGCCACCGGAACTTTTCCTAATCTGGTGTGCAGGAGTTTATTAAGATCGGTCGGACCAAAATTATCCACCACATAATTCACTTTAGCCGAATAGGCTGAAAGTTCAGAACTGCCGGCAAAATCATTATCATTGGTATAAGCAGCAAGTAGTGAAAGATGGGCCCCTGAAGATACTCCGAAATATCCAATATTATAAGGGTCAAAATTATATTTTTCTGCATTTTTACGTACCCATCTTACCGCATCTTTAGTATCCTCGATCGGTGAAGGAAAATGAATCTTATCGCTTACTAAAGTATAATCGATACTGATAACAGCAAAGTTTTTTTCAACTAATTTTAAAATGAAACTTTCGATATAATTATCGGCTCTCACTGTTTTATCTCCTTTTGCCCAGGCTCCGCCATGTACATAAATCACAACCGGCAACTTTCCGGAAACTGAAATTTTAGGTTTATAAATATCCAGGCTGACCGGGCTGCCAGATGAATTTGTTTTGTATGTAATGTTTTTGGAAAAAGCCGTTTTTTCAGGAAGAAGGGTGCTCGGAGGAGTTTTCATCTCCGGTAAATCCTGTGAATACCCGAAATTAAATATACCTAAAAAGAAAATAAAAAACAGGTTTATCATAAACCTGTCCATTAATTTATTGTTCGTAGAAAATTTCATAGAATAAATTTTTGCTGAGTTTTTTCATTTTCAAACCCCTCAAAAACTTTACCAAACATTCACCTGTTTGAACTAATATTAAATTTAACCACAAAAGTCACAAAAGATAAGTTTAAAAAGTTTTATTAGCTAATCAAAGCTTTCAAAAGAACAAAAATCAAAGATTTTTAAAAACTATTGTTAGCTTTTTCTTTTATAAAAATTTCTTAAGATAGAACTTTCTAATCTTTTGTGATTCTTTTGTGGTTAAATAAAAAAGTTTTAAACATTCTTTTTGTTAAAGAATAAGCTCTTCAAAAAGCTTTTCGAAAGTTTTGTCGAGATCTTTCGATTTGCCGGGATGAGGTCTGGACGTCTGTATCACAGAGCTTCTTACCGCAGTAAGCCAACGGAAACGCTCGGGAATTTCAAGCTGAGCAATGGGACCGCCATCTTTATCACCATTTGCGATTTTTTGAAAGCTTTCAAGGTTCTGGATAATATCATCGTAATCGAGCTTGCTTCTCATCAGTTTAAATTTATCAGGACATAAATAAAACCCGACTTTGATAAATTTCTCTCTCTTTGAAAACATCACCAGACCGATGTTGAAAAACTCTTCTCTTTCAACCTTCGGAACCAATCGTATCACAGCGTATTCGTAAATTTTATCCTCTTGCATTTTTGGCTTCGTTTAAAAAGATTTCAGAATTTTCCAGTCTTGTTTTCAGGAAATTAAAATAGATATCGCGAATTTCTTCGGGACTCTCATCAGCGTCGTTCCAATGCAGCCAGTCTTCAGGAATCAGATTGACAATTTCCCTGAATATGTTTTCATTTAAAACCTCTTTTGCAAACCGGTCGGCTTCATCCAGCTTTGCAGCTTGCGGAAGAAGAACGTGGTCTTTTACATATTTGAAAGGTGTTTTCGCCGCAGTATCAAAATTTTGCCATGAATGATGGAAGTAGAATGAAGCACCATTGTCAATTACCCAAAGTTCTTTATGCCACATCAGGAGGTTGGTGTTTTTAAAAGTACGGTCGATATTGGTGATAAATGTATCCAGCCATACGATCTTTGAAGCCAGAAGCGGATCTATCTTTACGCTTGGGTCATAGGCAATTGATTCGGATAGATAATGCAGGCCGAGATTCAGGCCTTCAGAAAATTTCAGCAGATCCTGAATTTCTTCATCGGCTTCGGTTCTTCCGAAATCGACATCAAGATTTACAAAAACCAGTTCAGGAATTTTTAATCCCAGCGCTTCTGTAATTTTTCCACCTAAAAGTTCTGAGATCAACATTTTAACTCCATGACCGGCGCCACGAAATTTTAAAACATATTTAAAATCATCATCAGCTTCTGCCAAAGCGGGAAGAGAACCTCCCTCACGAAGCGGCAGAATGTAACGCACTACGGTTACCGTTCTTAAATCCAACATGAAGCAAAAATAAGGTTTTTACTTTGTGTTTATTTCTATTTTTGATATTTTTAAGTGAAAATCAATTTGATTTTAAAATAAAGTAAATATGAATATCACAAGAAAACAAAATATTATCATTTCAAATCCTGAAACCAAAGATTTTCTCGCCGATGCATTTTATCCTGAAGAAGGAGAAAAGCTGCCGCTTATTATTTTTGTTCACGGTTATAAAGGGTATAAAGACTGGGGTGCATGGAACTTACTGGCGGAAAGGTTTGCAGAAGCAGGATTTTTCTTCGTTAAATTTAACTTTTCACATAACGGAACTACAATAGAAGATCCTCATAATTTTGCTGATCTGGAAGCGTTCGGAAACAATAATTATTCAAAAGAACTTTCTGATCTTGGAGCTGTGATCGATTATTTTAGTAAACATGAGAAAGTTGATGATCATAAAATCATTGTCATCGGACATAGCAGAGGAGGCGGGATTTCTATCATTAAAACCTATGAAGATGAGAGGATTAATGGGTTGATCACTTTTGCCAGTGTTGATACGCTGGATCGTTTTCCAAAAAATGAAGCTTTTGAACAATGGAAAAATGAAGGAGTTTACTA
Organism: Chryseobacterium sp. POE27; assembly: GCF_039727685.1. Lineage (NCBI taxonomy): Bacteria > Pseudomonadati > Bacteroidota > Flavobacteriia > Flavobacteriales > Weeksellaceae > Chryseobacterium > Chryseobacterium sp. POE27. The sequence continues at coordinate 1,851,276 of NZ_CP152475.1, read as the reverse complement.
TGTTATAAACGGACGGACAAAGCAAGAAATGCCACATTATTTTCAGTTGTATGAAAATTATGAAAGAGACATTCACCGGTTTGATGTGGAGAGAGCGACAGAAATGGCTAAAGCTCATTTTCTGATCATTCATGGAACGTATGATGAAAGCGTAAGTGTGAAAAATGCGGAACATCTTCATCTTTTGCACCCGAATTCGGAACTTTATTTAATAGAAAATGCAGATCATACTTTTGGAGCAAAGGAGCCCTGGGAAAAAGAAGTGCTTCCAAAAGATTTAGAGGATGCGGTTGACCGGTCAATTAAATTTATTAAAGAAAAGATTGTTAATGAGTAAAGGATGGAAGATGGAAGTTTTGAAACTATAAAATTAAGGTTTCCAAATAATTGCCATCTTCCATCCAATTTATTTAATTAACACTTTCCAGGCTTCATCAATTTTGCTTTCCAAAAGGAGCTGCTGTGCATTCTTATGAACGGTTTCGTCTGCATGAAAATCTCCTTCAGGCAGAACTTCTACATTCGCCAGCATTCCCAGATCATTTCCTGTAAATACTTTACTGAATTTAATCTGTTCAGGAAGAAGATCGAATCCGATACCTTTTGTTACCAATGGTTTTGGAACCTCAAAAAGATTATTTTCATTATTCCTTGAATACCAGTTGCTTCCGAGTCGGGCCACCATATCCAACTTTGTCTGATCGAGATTTCCTTCTTCATTCAGATATTCTTCTTTAATATGAATTTTCTGCACTTCACAAATTACTAGATTTCCAGCACCGCCCTGATCACCTAATGGTTTTACTTCTAAAACTCTGCATTCAAAATTTACCGGACATTCTTCAATTAATTTAGGCTGAATGAGATCTGCATCTTTCATAGTCAGCCCCGATTTGATGAATTCATTCACACCGTCACCATATTCGGTAGACGCTAATGAAATCTGCTGAACAATCGGGAAATTTACTGTTCCTATTACAACTTCAGGGACTTGCAGGATGTTTTCCAGGGTATGTTTTGTCGTATTGTCGCGCACTCTTCTCGATGGAGAAAAGATCAAAATAGGAGGCACGGTGCTGAACATATTAAAAAAGCTGAACGGCGATAAATTGCTGTTGCCATTTTTATCAATCGTGGAAGCTAACGCAATAGGCCTCGGCGAGATTGCTGTCTGCATTACGGTCTGTAGCTGCACGGGAGTTATTTCGGATGGGATGAGTGTTTTCATTTTTTTTATTCTTTTAACACATGAGTCACATTAGATTTAGATTATTACACGTTGAAAATATTTTAGAACACATCAGAGCGAAAATCAAAGATTTTCATTAAATGAGTTTTTCAAAGCTTTTTCCCACAAATGTTTCAGTTCCCTCATTGTATAAATTATAAACATTGAAGTTAATTAATATAGATTTTGGAGCTTTCAGCAAATTCATATAATTCATTGTTTGTGCTTTATGAATTTTGTGTAGTTGTTCAACGGATTTAATTTCTAAAACAATTGCATTTTCAATCAGAAAATCACATTTTACTTTACAGTTAATATTTAAATCTTTGTAAAAAAGTGGGATTTCCAATTCACTTTGATACTTTATTTTAAGCAAATCAAGCTCTTTCTCCAAGCATTTATGATAAATATCTTCATAAAGACCAGGACCGACTATTTTATGAACTTCAATACAGGCTCCAATTATTTTATAGGTGAGTTCATTAATGTACTTTTTAGTAAGTTCCATATCTAAATCATCTGAAAATCTTTGATTTTCATTCTTATGTGTTCTTTTTAAACGTACTTAGAAAAATTCTCTCTGTGACTTATGTGTTAATTGATATCGTTTTAGCTGTTTGCAGGAATAATTTTACCGGAAACTTCACCGAAACCAACTCTTATCCCGTCTTTTTCAGCCCATGCTTTCATGGTTACGGTGTCGTTGTCTTCAATGAATTTTCTTTCTTCTCCGTTGCTTAAAGTGATAGGATTTTGACCCCTCCAGGTAAGTTCAAGCATAGAACCGAAAGACTTAGGATGGCTTCCTGAGATGGTTCCGCTGGCGTACATGTCGCCAACTTCCACATTGCAGCCATTTACGGTGTGATGCGCGAGTTGCTGCGTCATGTTCCAATACATGTGCTTGTAATTACTTTCTGAAATAAGGTTTTGATCTCCGTTTTCAGGTTGAATATATACTTCAAGGTTGATATCGTAATTTTTATCCCCTTCAAATTTTAAATAATCCAATACTTCAGGATCCTGCGTAGGAGAAGATGTTCTGAAAGGCTCCAGTGCTTCGAGGGTAACTACCCATGGTGACACAGATGATCCAAAGTTTTTTGCTAGAAATGGTCCCAATGGAACGTATTCCCAAGATTGGATATCTCTCGCAGACCAGTCGTTGAAAACGACCATTCCGAAGATGGCATCTTCTGCTTCTTTGGTAGAAATACTTTCGCCCATCTCAGTATTCTTGTTGATGATAAATGCCATTTCCAGTTCAAAATCCAATTGTTTGCAAGGTCCGAAAATCGGTTTTTCAACATCTGCAGGTTTCATCTGACCTTTCGGACGGTTGATTTCCGTTCCTGAAACGACTATTGATGAAGCTCTTCCGTGATAGCCGACAGGAAGATGTTTCCAGTTTGGTAGTAAAGCATTGTCCGGATCTCTGAACATTTTCCCAACGTTGGTGGCATGTTCGATGCTGCTGTAGAAATCTGTGTAATTCGGGATGTGTACAGGCATCATCATTTTTACTTTATCCAGATCATAGAAAGCTTCTTCAATCGTTTTTTCATCTTTCGACAGAATAGAATCCTCCTGCAATAATTCCTGAATTTTCAGGCGTACAGCATTGGTTATCGGTTTCCCAAGTTCAATGAATTCGTTTAGGGTGTAAGCTTCAAATACATTGTCAATTAAACCTTCGATTTCTTCAAAGTAGCCAAAATCGTAAAGCGTTGCAAGGTCTACGATCTGATCTCCGATCCTTGTACAGCAACCAATATATTCTTTATTGAAAACGGCAACTCCAAAAGGAATATTATGTATTGAAAAATCTGAATCTGCTGAATATTCTACAAATGATTTCATAATTTTTTAGTATTTAATTTGTTAGCTATTATTCACAAATCACCTGATATTTATATGAATAAAAAAGACATACAATATCGCAGTTTGTGAAGGGTTTTATGCTTTAGTGTTTAGAAATAAATTTACTTTTTAGTTTTAACCTTAGAAAATGCCTGTTCGTCAATCCATCTTGCTTTTGTATTGACGTCAATCAGATACAGAATATTATCCTGTTTGGTCAGCAGTAAGGTTTTGGTAAGCGGAATCGGAACTTTTTTATTCTCAAGCATATCGGCTCTTAAAGAAATAATATTTTTCTTTCTGATGATATCTCCTGAAAATACATTGGAACTGCTTTGTCCGGTTTTTTTATCGTCGAAAACTTCCACATAAGTAGCTTTGTTTCCTTTAATTACAATAAAATCACGTTCTGTATGGTCTGCTTCATCTTTGATGAAAACAAATTTTTTATTGTCAATATTTACAGATTCCAGATTCTGGTTGACTCCCGAACGTTCTTCGAGCCGGGTAAGGATCTGGTCCATTGTTCCGTATTGAGCTTTCGCAGTGAATATTGCTCCGACAAATAAAACTCCTAAAAATGTTTTCTTCATAATGATGTGTTTAAAAAAAAGTTTTGTCAAGACTTTTGATCCTGACAAAACTTATTATTGTTGTTAAAATTAAAGATTTCCTCTTCTTTCCTGCTCTCTTTCCAAAGCTTCAAATAAAGCTTTAAAATTTCCGGCCCCAAAGCTTTGTGCGCCGTGTCTTTCAATGATTTCAAAGAAAAGAGTAGGGCGGTCTTCCACAGGTTTTGTAAATATCTGTAATAAATACCCTTCTTCATCATGATCAATAAGGATGCCTAAGTCCTGAAGTTTCTTAATATCTTCATCAATATGTCCCACTCTTTCAGGAACCATATCGTAATAAGCCTCCGGTGGAGCGGAAAGGAATTCAACGCCACGTTTTTTCAGCTCACTCACCGTATGGATGATATCTTTTGTCGCAACGGCGATGTGCTGTACCCCTTCTCCTTCATAGAAATCAAGATATTCTTCTACCTGAGATTTCTTTTTACCTTCTGCAGGCTCATTGATTGGGAATTTTGCGTATCCGTTTCCGTTTGACATTACTTTAGACATCAAAGCAGAATATTCTGTGTTGATCTGTTTATCGTCGAAAGAAAGGATGTTCACGAATCCCATTACTTTTTCGTACCATTCTACAGTCGGGATCATTCTGTTCCAGTCTACATTTCCTACACAGTGGTCTACATATAATAATCCTGTTTCTTCCGGATTATATGCGCTTTCCCATTTTTCGTAGCCCGGCATGAAAGAACCTGTATAATTTTTTCTTTCAATAAACATATGAATCGTCTCTCCGTAGGTATAGATTCCGGACATTCTTACTTCACCATTTTCATCGGTTAAAGTTACCGGTTCCAGATAAGGTTTACCTCCTCTGTTTGTCGTTTCTTCAAATGCTTTGTAAGCGTCATCCACCCAAAGTGCCAAAATCTTCACTCCGTCACCGTGTTTCTTTACGTGTTCATTAATAGGCGAATCAGACTTCAATCCTGTGGTAAGCACCAATCTGATTTTCCCCTGCTGAAGAACGTATGAAGCGCGATCTCTCACTCCTGTTTCAGGACCGGCATACGCTACAGACTGGAAACCGAAAGCGGTTTTATAATAATGCGCAGCCTGTTTTGCATTTCCTACATAGAACTCAATGTAATCCGTACCGTTAATCGGCAAAAAATTCTCTGCTTGAGCAATTTTTTCGGCAAATGTAAGTGTTGACATATTTCTATTTTTACTTTTATATTATTGCATGCAAATTACGAATTTCTCCCTAATACGAAAAATATTAACAAACAAACGTTAGGTAAGCTGTAAATAAGCATAAAATAATGTCATTTAATGTTTGAATCTCTCATACGCTGCTCTTTCCAGCATTTCTCTGTCATCAGGATGTGCAATGCTGATGAGTTCCTGCGCTCTTTGCTTTAGATTTTTACCATACAAATAAGCCGTTCCGTATTCAGTAACAACCCAGTGGATATGCCCTCTTGTTGTAACGACTCCGGCTCCCGGTTTAAGATAAGGTACTATTCTGGAAATTCCTTTTTTTGTTCTGGAAGTGATCGCAATGATCGGTTTTCCATCTTCACTTAACGCGGCGCCTCTCATAAAATCCATCTGCCCGCCGATTCCGCTATACTGCATCGTTCCGATGGAATCTGCACAAACCTGTCCGGTGAGATCTATTTCAATGGCTGAATTGATGGCAACCATTTTTTTATTCCGCATAATATTGATCGGGAAGTTTACTGTGCTTACATCATCGAAGGAAAATACCGTATTGTCATCGACATAATCATAAAGTTTCCGTGTTCCGAAACAAAAACTGGTGATGGTTTTGTTATCGTTGTATCCTTTATATTTATTATTGATCACATCATTTTGGATTAAATCAACAACACCGTCGCTCAGCATTTCCGTATGAACTCCCAGATCTTTGTGATTTCCTAAACATTTTAAAACCGCATCAGGAATCGTCCCGATACCCATCTGTAAAGTGGATCTGTCTTCAATGAGTTCTGCTACATTTTTCCCTACTTCCATTTCTTCAGGACCTACTTTTGCGCCGTAATCCACTGTTTGAAGCTCTTCTTCGTGCCAAACCAACTTGTTGATTTTGCTGATGTGAATCATTCCGTCTCCGTGAGTTCTCGGCATTAAAGGATTGACGATGGCAACAATTATTTTCGCAGTATCTACTGCAGCTCTGGCAACATCTACGGAAGTTCCCAAGGTACAGAAACCATGCTTATCCGGTGGAGAAACGGTAATTAAAGCAACATCCAACGGTAAAATATTTTTTCTGAAAAGAATAGGGATCTCACTTAAAAAAACAGGGACAAAATCTCCTCTGTCGGAATTTACGGCATCTCTTACAGGTGAAGAAACAAATAATGAATTGACGAAAAATTTATCTTTATACTGAGGTTTTGCAATTTCAACATTTCCCTGCTGTGTTATGGAAACCATTTCTACATTTTCCAGGCGGTGAGACTGTCTTGCAAGTTCGTCGATCAGGTAATTGGGAGTACATGCACTTCCGTGAAAAAATACGCGGTTTCCGCTTTTAATGGTATAAATTGCTTCTTCTGCACTTATATAATTATACATACTGAATTTTTTATATTTTTTTCTGTGATTTAAAGATAGCTTATATTGTTTTTATTAAGACCAAATACCCAAAGATTTTTATCATGTTTGGCAGGAAATGAGCAATAAAAAACCGAATCTATCGGATTCGGTTTCTTTATACGTAATAAAAAATTATTCCTGCGAGCGGTCTTCCATTGTTTTGTCCTGTTCTTCCAGCCATGAAGTTTTATAAGAAGGATCTTCAACTTTTAAAGCTTCTTCCGTTATTTTCAACGGACGAAAAGGGTCAACCATTACAGCATATTCTTCCGTGAATTTTTTTCCGATACTTCTTTCCATTGCTCCCGGGTGAGGCCCGTGAACGATTCCTCCCGGATGAAGGGTAAAATCCATTAAATCAATATGGTTACGGCTCATGAAATCTCCTTCTGTGTAGAATAAAACTTCATCAGAATCGATATTCGAGTGGTTATATGGGGCAGGGATTGCCATCGGATGATAGTCATACATTCTTGCGCAGAATGAGCAGACTACAAAATTGTGTCCTTCAAAATTCTGGTGAACCGGTGGCGGTTGATGAATCCTGCCTGTAATCGGTTCAAAATTCTTGATATTAAATTTATAAGGATAAAAGTATCCGTCCCAGCCGACAACATCGAAAGGATGCGTTGCATAAATGAAATCCGTGATCTGGTTTTCTTTTTTTACTTTTATTAAAAATTCTCCCTTTTCATCCTTCGGTTCAACGAAAGTCGGAGCTACAATATCTCTTTCGCAGAACGGAGAATGTTCCAGCAGCTGGCCAAACTCATTTCTGTATCTTTTCGGAGTATAAATCGGTGAATGGCTTTCCAGGACAAATAAAACCGCGTTGTCTGATTTTAATTCTACCTGATAAATGGTTCCCCGGGGAATAATTAAATAGTCACCTACAACAAATTCAAGATCTCCTACAAAAGTTTTGAGTGTTCCGCTTCCGTGATGAACGAAAAGAAGTTCGTCGCATTCCGCATTTTTATAGAAATAATCCATTGATTTTCTAGGTTTGGAAAGTCCCATTTTCAGGTCGTTATTGACCATCAGGAACTTTCTGCTGTCCAGAAAGTCATCTTCAGGAGTTACATTCATTCCCTTAAACATTCTTGGCGTTACATTTTTATCAACGGCAATTTTAGGCGTTACATCTTTGGCTTCACCAATTGATTTAATCTGTGTCGGACGGTGAATATGGTACAATAATGAAGAAATTCCATGAAAACCTTCCGTTCCGAAAAGCTGTTCATAGTAAAATTTATCTTCCGGAGATTTAAAGATCGTATGTCTTTTTTTGGGGAATATTTCCCGACTGATGATATCTCATTTTACTTTTATATGTAGTTTTTCAAATGTAATAATTTTTGATGAATTGAATTTAAACAATATTTCATAAAAGTTTTGTGATTAAAAATTAATTGTTAGTTTTGTCTAACAAATTTAATTTCATGAAACGAATACTATTTTTTATTGTCTTTCTGTCCGGGTTTTGTTTTTCTCAGAAGACTGACAGTTTGAGTACGAATGAGTCCCAAACTATAGATTCACTTGCAATAAAAAGTAAAAAGGCAATTAAGACAAAAGACATTGATGATGTAGTTATAACGGGAACTTTGAAGCCTGTGAGCAGATCAAAAAGTCCTGTTGCCGTAGAAATATACAGTCAGAAATTTTTCCAGAAAAATCCAACACCGAATATTTTTGAAGCTATCTCGATGATTAATGGCGTAAAACCGCAACTGAACTGTTCAGTTTGTAATACGGGGGATATTCATATTAATGGTCTTGAAGGCCCTTACACGATGATTTTAATCGACGGAATGCCGATTGTCAGTTCACTTTCTACAGTCTACGGACTTAGTGGAATTCCAAACAGTCTGGTGGATAGAATAGAAGTAGTGAAAGGCCCGGCTTCTTCTATTTATGGTTCTGAAGCGATGGGCGGAGTTATCAATATTATCACCAAAAATGCACTGACTGCCCCGAAATTGAGCATTGATATGATGACCACGACCTGGAGCGAGAATAATCTCGACTTGTCAACAAAATTTAACGTTGGTAAGAATATCGCTTCTTTATTAAGCCTGAACTATTTCAGCTTTGAAAAAAAAGTTTGATGAAAATAATGACAATTTTACGGACGGAGCTTTACAGAACAGGATTTCTGTATTCAATAAATGGAATTTCAGACGTAAGGAAAACCGGCAGGCAAGCTTTGCACTCAGGTACCTGTATGAAGATCGTTTCGGCGGAGAAATGCAGTGGAATAAATCGTACAGAGGAAGTAATGAAGTGTATGGTGAAAGCATTTATACAAATCGGATAGAAGCTTTCGGTGTTTATCAATGGCCTTTGAAAGAAAATATTATTACACAGTTTTCGTATAATTTTCATGATCAGAATTCATTTTATGGAGATAATCCTTTCACGGCGACCCAAAAAGTTATTTTTACACAAACTTACTGGGATAAAAAATTCGGAAATCATGATTTTATTGCAGGATTTACTTTTAAAAGGACTTTCTATGATGATAATACGCCCGGAACGTCGTCGTCTGACGGGCAGACAAATATACCGATGAAATCTCCTATTTTCGGAATGTTTATTCAGGATCAGTGGGAAATTAATGAAAAAAATACAGTATTGCTGGGCTATCGGTTTGATTATGATAAAATTCATCATGCGATCCATTCTCCCCGTTTTGCATGGAAATTTTCTCCCAATCCTTATCATACGATCAGATTGAACTTTGGGACAGGTTTCCGGGTTGTTAATCTTTTTACGGAAGATCATGCAGCGCTTACAGGATCCCGTGAAGTTGTTGTTCAGTCAAATTTAAAACCTGAAAAATCAATCAACGGAAATCTTAATTACATCTGGAAAATCCCTGCAGGAAAAAATCTGATCAATCTTGATGCTTCCGCTTTTTATACGTATTTCAGCAACAAAATTGTAGGAGATTTCGATACTGATCCCGCAAAAATTATTTATGATAACCTTAATGGTTATGGTATTTCAAGAGGTTTATCTTTAAATGTGGATTACAATTTCAGTTTTCCCTTAAACGTCGGTCTGGGTGTGACTTATCTTGATGTTTATCAGAAATTTGATGATGAAAGGCAAAAATCGCAACAGCTTCATGCCCCGAAATGGAGTGGAACGTATAATTTGACCTATAGATTTGCAAGCAATTTGACGATAGACTTTACTGGCCAGTTTTATGGGCCGATGCGATTGCCCGTTTTACCGGATGATTACCGTCCTGAATATTCTCCGTTTTACACATTGGCCAATATTCAGATTTCAAAAAGTTTTAAATCCGGATTTGAGGTGTATTGCGGAATCAAAAATTTATTCAATTTTACTCCGAAAGATCCTTTGATGCGGCCGTTTGATCCTTTTGATAAATATGTGAATGATCCTGTTGGTAATCCTTATCACTACACTTTTGATACGACGTACGGATATGCTCCAATGCAGAAGATAAGAGGATTTCTGGGAATAAAATACATTTTAAAATAAAGATTAATTAAGTGTAAGATTTTTACACAAAGATTATTAAAAATGATTATTTTTAGAAAGCTAAGGCAAACAAATTTGCAGCACAAAGCTTAAACGAACCGTTTCATCAAATCAACTTGTTGATTAAACTTTGCTCACTTTAATAAATTAGGGAAATTTAAAAACTTTGTGCTTAAAATAAAATTCATAAAGATTAAAACTTGTCAAATGAGAACTTTAGTGATATTTTTAATGGTTGTTCCGTCTTTTTGTTTTTCACAGATAAAGACAGTTACCTTTCATGAGGTAGAGGCTCAACAGAAAGAAAATCCAAAGCCCGTCATTATTCATATATATACGAGCTGGTGTTCGGTTTGTAAGATTGAATATTTTAAATTAAATAAAGACAGAGATTTGGTCAAATTAATCAATGAAAATTTTTACTTCATCAATTTTGATGCGGAAAAAATGAGAGAAAAAATCCATTTTCAGGGAGAAGAATTTAATTATCTGCCTAACGGGAATTCCGGAATTCATGAATTGGTTTTGGCTTTATCAAAGAATAAAAAGCACCCTGTTTATCCATTATGGATTATTTTAGATAAAAATCAGAATTTAGTGGAGTATCACGAAGGAATTTTCACTCCCGAAGAGATGAAGCAAAAACTTAATGAAATTTTCAATCATTAAGTATCAATTTTGTAGTAAAAGTACGGTAATAATTGCTAAAATCGCAGGCAATGCCTGAACAAAAAATATCTTTTTCGTTGCTGAAATGGCTCCGTAAATTCCAGCTACCGCAACACATCCAAGAAAAAATAATGCGACGTTCGATTGCCACTTCGGATCTTCAATAAAGAATGACCATATCAGTCCCGCAGCCAGAAAGCCATTATAAAGTCCCTGATTGGCAGCTAAACCTTTTGTGGGCTTAAACATTTCTGCCGGTAAAGCTGCTTTGAAAACTTCTTTACCTTTGGTTTCCCAGGCAAACATTTCCATCCAGAGAATATAAAGATGCTCAAGGGCTACCACTGCAATTAAGATTTTGGCTACGATTTCCATAATTTACTGTTTTGTCATTGTAAAACTAAAAAAATAAAGTTAAGTTTGGTCATACAATTTCATAAATGGAAACTTTTAAGCAACATTTAGCTAAATTTATCAGTATTAATGAAGAAGAATTTGCTTCTGTTCTTTCATTTTTTCAGGTGCTGGAAGTTAAGAAAAAGCAGAATCTGATGCTGGAGGGAGAAATTTGCAGGTCGGTTTTCTTTGTTGTAAAAGGATGTGTCAGGAAATTTTTTATTAATGAAAAAGGTATTGAGCAAACTACGGAATTTGCTATCGAAAACTGGTGGATCACGGATACTTTTGCTTATGAAAGACAGATAACATCCAATTTCTTTATTCAGACGGTTGAAAAATCGATTCTTTTAAAAATTGATCTTCCATCACAGGAAGAATTGTTAAGAAAGCATCCGGCAATGGAAAGGTATTTCAGAATGGTCTATCAACGTGCTTATGCAGCAGCGGAAAGAAGGATTCGGTATCTTTACGAACTCTCACGGGAAGAATCCTATATACTGTTCAGTACGCAGTATCCCTGGTTTATCCAGAGAATTCCGCAATATTTAATTGCTTCATTTTTAGGTTTTACCCCGGAATATTTAAGTGAAATCAGGGCAAAATTACGATCTTAAACCAGTTTAAGATTTTTATCGATGATAAGAATGAACTTTGTCTCAGAAATTTAAAACAAAATATTATGAGCGCAAGATTCAACATGGCAACGACCAATGCGGCCGCCTACAAAGCGGGAATAGGGATGGAAACTGCCCTTCAGAACAGTTTTTTAAGCCCGATTCAGAAAGAATTAATTAAAATCAGAGCTTCCCAGATCAACGGTTGTGCATTCTGTCTGGATATGCATACGAAAGATGCTTTGAAATATGGTGAAACACCCCAGAGGATTTTCCTTCTGAATGCCTGGAGAGATGCTAAAGAATTTTTTACAGAAGAAGAACAGGTTATTTTAGCTGTTGCGGAAGAAATTACTTTGATCAGCCAGAAGGGACTTTCGGAAGAAACATATCAAAAAGCAAAAGAACTTTTCAATGAAATTCAGATTGCTGATATCATTATGGCTGCAATAACGATCAATATGTGGAACAGAATAGCGATCTCCACCCACATGCCGGTTGCGAAATAAACTTATTCAAAGTTATTCAAAAGGCGCCTTCTCAGTAACGGGAAGCGCCTTTTCTTATAGGGCTAAATTTATGTCAATCTGTATTCAGATCATTTGGGTCAAATATATTTGTGGTTTTTCCTGCAATTTGTCATCAATCAAAGCTCCGAAATCCTGAATGTAAGGTTGTTGATTATGTTTTGATAATCCTTCTTCGTTTTTCCAGATTTCATAGAAAACAAACTGATTTTTATCTTCAATTCCCTGGTGAAGTGTGTACAGTTCATTGGCTTCTTCTTTTCTTGTTTCTTCGACCATATGCTGAAGAACTTTCAGTACTTCATTCCTGAATTCTTCTTTTGCTTTGATAACAGCGGTTAAATAAATTTTCATAAGGCTAATTCCGTTTTTATTTCTTTTTCAAATATGTTAGTAAGATGTTCTCTGTACAGTTTCATATCTCGTTCTATGTTTGCATTTTTTTCTACATCATGAAAATGAAAACTGTCCATTTTTTCCAATGAAACAAAAGCATTCATTCTGTGGAATCCAAATAAAGGCCCGTTGTCAACACTCGTTTCATTGAAAAATTCTCCCGGAAGTGTAAAGGCTGTTTCAGGAGCATTCCAACTTGTGGTAACCGTGTATTTTCTGCCGCCCAGCATTCCTCCGGTTCCATAGTTAATCTCCGGATTTTCAGAGGTTCTTCCGTCATTCATATAAATTCCTTTGGCATGACCGGCTGTGAAAACTTCATCAATATATTTTTTGAAACCGTTGGGTAACTGAAACCACCAGATCGGTGTATGGTAAATAATATAATCTGCCCAGACGAACTTTTCAACTTCTTCATTTTTGTCATACCCTTTATCAATATTAGTGATTTTTACTTCTACATTTTCAAAATTTCTCAAAACCTGCAGAGTATTCTCTGCAATAGTCTGATTGTATTTTCCTCCCGAATGTCCAAAGTTCTGTCCGGCGTTAATAATTAGTACTTTTTTCATTGTTTTATGATTGTTTAAATTTTACTGGACAAAGGTATCAGGTAATTTACTATAAGTAAAATAATAAAAATCATAGCTAAGTATTATTTAAATGATATTGAGTATAAATATTTAATAATCAAAATCTTATTGCTTGAATAGACAGCCTTTATTGTTTATATTGATGTTAAAAATATTATAATTGTGATTATTAAAGTATATTTGCATCATAAAAGTAATACTTATGGTTAATTTAGAGTGGTACAGAACTTTTAAAGCAATCTATAAAACAGGAACGCTCACGGAAGCTGCAGATACGCTTTTCATTTCTCAACCGGGAGTGAGTTTACACCTGAGTTCTCTGGAAGCATATGTAGGATACAAATTGTTTGATAGAACTGGAAGGAAAATGATTCCGACCGAAAGAGGAAAGGTTTTATTTAATGCTATTTCTGAACCATTGACAAAACTGGAAGAAGTTGAAAAAAACTTCCAGAAATCAACAGAAAAACTTACTCCAACCATAAGTGTCGGCATGTGTTTTGAAACATTTCAGACAACCCTGGAGCAATATGTTTCAAGTTTACCCTTTAATCTTATTATCAGTTTCGGGGAATATCGGGAAATGCTGGATCAGCTGGATAAAGGAATTTTAGACTTAATTATCACTCCTAAAAAAGGAACTTCTCCTAATATTCTTCACGAAGCATTTTCTTCTGAACAGATTATTCTTGTTGGTGGAAAAGATGTTGATATACAGGAATTTGAAAATGTTCTAAATGACAAAGGCATTGAACATGCTGAAGAGTGGCTGAAAAATGAAAAATGGTACGGTACTGCAGGAGATATGGAACATCTTTTTCAATTCTGGATCCTTAATTTTGGTCACAAACCGAATTTCCGACCGAATTATATTGTCCCAAATCTCAATTCCATCGTACGATGCCTGAAAGGAGGCACGGGGCTGGCTGTCGTTCCTGATTTTCTTTGTAAAAAAGAAATTGAGAATGGGGAAGTGAAACTGATCTGGGAAGGGGAGAAAAAACTGGAAAATACACTGTATTTTGGATGCAGAAAAAATACCAGTTATCAAAATGAAATCAATCATATTAAAGGATTATTTAGAAAAGTCATGGGAAAAGAGGATACCTTGGTGGTATAGATTTCTATAAACATTTACAAACAATATAAATTAATAAAATTTAAAATATGCAGAAAAAAACATATCCGGGCCAGCCTGTGATTACATTAAATAATGGTATTGATATTCCGGCTTTAGGCTTCGGAGTATGGCAGATGGAAGATTTAAAAGAATGTGAAAATGCGGTGATAAAAGCCATTGAAACCGGCTACAGAATGATCGATACGGCTGCTATTTATCAGAATGAAACGGCTGTAGGGAATGCCATCAAAAACGGTGGAGCAGACAGGGAAGAATTATTTATCACATCAAAGCTTTGGGTTCAGGATACATCGTATGAAAAGGCAAAAAGTGCTTTTCAGAGAACTTTGGACAGATTACAACTGGATTATCTTGATATGTACCTTATCCACTGGCCGTATGCCGATTTCTTAGGAGCATGGAAAGCAATGGAGGAACTTTATCAGGAAGGAAAGATCAAGGCGATAGGAGTCTGCAATTTTACAGTGGAAAAATTAGAAGAATTAAAAGCTCAGGCAAATATTCTTCCGGTTATTAATCAGATTGAACTGCACCCGATCTTTCAGCAGAAGGAACTGCAGGTTTATAACAGGGAAAATAATATCATCACCCAACCGTGGAGCCCTCTTGGAAACGGTAATGCCGGTTTGCTGGAAAATAAAGAATTAAAAGCTATCGGTGAAAAATACAGCAAAACTGTTGCCCAGGTGATTTTAAGATGGCATCTTCAGGAGGGTTTCTGCGTAATCCCAAAATCGGTGACTCCTTCAAGGATAGAAGAAAACTTTAATGTTTTTGATTTTGAATTATCAGAAGACGAAATGAATGTTGTCCGTTCTTTAGATACCGGCAAAAGATTATTCTTTGATCCGAAAGATTCTGCATGGGAACAAAAAATGCTTAATGCGGTTGCAGATATTTAATTTTAAATCACGAATTTAATAGAAAGAAGTAATAAATATTTATTGCTTCTTTTTTTATTAAAAAATATCATTTAACTTTACTTTAAACTTAATAACTAAAATTATGGAAACAAAAGTAAATGAACAGATTACAGACGCTGTAACACAATCTAATGTAAAAGTAGTAGGAGAATCTCCTGCTATGGCACTTGCAAATGTTTATCAAACTGCTGCTCATTCCACAGGGCTTATGTTTGAAAATGCAGTTAATGCTCAGAACCAGCAGAATATTCTGGCACAGGCGGCAGCAAATCAAGGAATAGCACAGATTTACAGCATCGATACTATTTCAGATGCTATTGCTATTGCAAAAATGTTGAATGGCAATGCTTAGGATATTGGAAAACTTTTAGAGGCGATGAAGGAAGCTGAGAAATTTCACCTGAATCATAGTTAAAGCAGTGTAAATTCTTTATATTTTTGCTGACTTAAAAGTGCTAGATTTCATCATGAAAAAAATAATTTTACCGTTTATCCTGTTCTTAATTATTTCCTGTAGCAGTAATGATGAAGATCAGAATTTCAGTAATAAAACTTCAATTGTCGGAAAATGGTATATTGAAAAATCTGAGATTTACCGGTCTTTAAATCAGCAGATTCAGACTTCTTTCTCAACGGAGTGCCAGAAAATCAGCACCCATGAATTTACTTCTTCGCATCTTATTTCAATCTCTTTCGCTCAAAACAATAATACCTGCGAAAAAACAGATGCTGTAGCAAGGAAATATACGTTCGAGAAAGGAAGTGGTAAATTCTGGTTTGAAGGTGAGGAAAATTATCCGTATTTCGTAACTAAGCTTACTCCAACCGATATGGTTATGGAAGACCGTACTCAGGATTTTGACGGGGACGGAACCAAAGATATACTAAGACGTTTTTATAAAAGAATTGATTAAAATAAAAACTCCTTTCGGTCTGAAAGGAGTTTATTTCTATATTTAATAAGTTATTTCGTAAGATCAAGTCCTCCGAAATTTCCGGAACTCATCATGAGATAAACTCCTTGGGTTTTATCTAAAGTATTCCAGTAGGCATGAAGATCTTCCGCGTTGGTGAAAACTTTCAGATTTTCATTTTTAAACTTTTCTTTGATCAGGTCGGGAGAAATCGGTTCCATTCTTTTAATCTTTAAAGCATCTTCAGAATAGAAAACAACAGCTTCATCCAGTCCATCCATCGCATGGTCATACTGTTCAAGGAAAACAGGATTTAAGCTTGAATACGTATGCAATTCCAGAAAACCGTATTTATTTTCATTTTTAAACTGCTCCAGAAAAGCTTTTACCGTAGCTTTTACTTTACTAGGAGCGTGGGCAAAATCTTTGTAAAGCGTTCCGTTATCTTCCCGTTCTACTTTTTCAAGACGTTTTGATGCGCCTTTAAAACTCATGATGGCTTCGTAGAAATCTTCATCCATAATTCCCAATGTATGACAGATATATCTTGCGCCCTCCATATTGAGCAGATTATGAGCCCCGAAAACGGAAAGAGGTACATCTCCCATTTCTGTTTTTAAATGAACTTGTCCGTTACTGATTTCGTAATCCGGAGTTTTATAAGGAATCTTTCTGAAATAATTTTCAGCCGCTTCCACAACTTTCACCACTTCAGGATCCTCTTCATTATATACCAAAACGCCACCTGCTGTAATACTTGATACAAATTTTCTGAACTGTTCTATATAATCATCAAAAGTTTTGAAAACGTTGATATGATCCCACGCAATTCCGCTCAGCAAAGCAATATTAGGCTGATACAATAAAAATTTTGAACGGAGATCGATAGGAGAGGACAGGTATTCATCACCTTCCAACACCATAAAGTCGTTGTCTTGTGTTAATTTTACCATACAGTCAAAACCTTCAAGCTGAGCTCCCACCATATAGTCTACGTTTTTCTGATGGAAATTCAGGACGTGGAGGATCATCGAAGTGATGGTAGTTTTTCCGTGGGAACCTGCGATCACAACTCTTGTTTTATTTTTTGACTGCTCATATAGAAATTCGGGATAAGAATATATTTTTAAACCTAATTCTTTAGCTCTTGCTAGTTCAGGATTATCCTGATGAGCATGCATTCCTAGAATGACCGCATCTATATCAGCAGTAATTTTTTCCGGAAACCAACCCATTTCTTCAGGTAAAATTCCTTTATTTTCAAGCCTGGATCTCGAAGGCTCAAAAACAGCATCATCCGAACCTGTTACCTGATATCCTTTATCCTTTAAAGCAATCGCAAGATTATGCATCGCGCTTCCGCCGATAGCAATGAAATGAGTCTTCAATTGTATTACTGTTTTTTTACATTATTATTAATGATCTCCTGAAAAGCATTGGTAATATTTAACCAGTTTGTCTTATAATTAGACATGATCGCGCTGGCGTCTGTTTTACTGCCTTCGTTGGGACCTTTTTTGATCGTAATAGATGTTGATATAAAATCGTAGATCTTCTTATGATCTTCCTGTATTCTTCTGAAATTATTTTGTGAAAGCGTATTATTTATCTTTTTTTAAATCTTCATCCGATATTTTAAAAGTCTGTTTTATCTTTTTGCCCTGCCCCTCAAAAGAGTAATGCGCTTCATTTCCTTTAATAAGAAGGTTTTCATAAATCGGTGCATAGCCTCCGCTCTTAGAATAACTGATATCAAAATCCGAATACACTTTCTGGCTGTTGCATGATACTAATACTATGATCGCGAATAAGATTTCTAATATTCTTTTCATAATTCTTCTACTTTAATTACCTGAATCTTTTTGTTCTGACTTTTTAGCTTTTAGCTCTTCATCATAATTGTGCAGTACATTAAAATCTTCTGTCTGCTCAATGGCGGTCATTATTTTATGTAAAATTTCCTGAGCATTTTCTTTATCATAATCAATATTAAGTGGCGCCTTAAATTCCATTGTAGGCTTTACACCCGTGACTTTTACTCGAAGGCCTTTTTTATCGAAAGCCCTGCGGAAGCCGTTTATTTTTATCGGAATGACAATCGGCCGCTGATTTTTTACCAGTTTCGCCGTCCCTCTTCTTCCTTGTGCAAAGGCAGAAGTCGTTCCCTGAGGAAAAGTGGCTACCCAACCGTTATCCAGAGCCTTCATTATATTATCCACCTCGCTCATATCTACCATTCTGTTCACATTTTTACCCTCAGCCCTCCAAGTTCTTTTTACCGTTACAGCGCCGGCGATTTTAAAGATTTTAGGTAAAATTCCTTTATTCATCGTTTCTTCTGCTGCAACGTAATAAAAATCAATTTTTGGATTCAGCAGATAGATAGGGTTTTTTATAGTGTTCAGATATCCGTTATTCACTGCGCAGAAAGCGTGATACATTGCCGCTACGTCAGCAAAATACGTCTGATGGTTAGATACAAACAAAACATTGGAATCAGGAAGATCCACAAGATGCTCGGTGCCTGTAATTTTTAGTTTATTAAAGCCATTGAATCTTCGGTAAGACACAATTCCTAATATAAAAATGATTATCCTTTTTAAAAAATAAGGAGTTCCGAACGCATCGGTGAAAATGTTTTTCTTCGCCATCTCTCAATTAAACACAGTGGTGCAAAGTTACATTTTTTTCAGTAATTGGCTGAATTCGCTTAATATCATTGCTGTTGCGCCCCAAATGATATATCCGTTGAAGTTGATCACCGGGACTTCGCTTCCTCCTGCGGTAGATAATGCCATAATTTCGGGCTGATCCGGAAGGTTTAAAAAACATGTGATCGGAAATTCGATAACTTCCACCGCCTCAGTTTGCTGTAAGATAAACTCAGGATTTTTCTTCGTATAAGATATATAAGGATATACATAAAAATTACTTGGCGGGATATAAATTGGCGACATTTCCCGGATAATCCTTACATAATGCTTTTCAACTCCGATCTCTTCAGAGGTTTCACGGACTGCAGTTTCAGCAAAATCCCTGTCCGCTTCCTCGCGTTTCCCGCCAGGCAGAGAAATTTGTCCGCTATGCCTGTCATGTTCATTGATAGTCCTTTGGATCAGCGGAAAGTGCCATTCATCATTCTTAAGATAAAGAATAATATTTACGGCAGCAAACTTCGGATTCTTTGTCAAAACTTCATCATAAGTAAAAACAGGCCGGTAAGGCGGCGAGAAAACTCCATGGGCATTTTCCCCCGGCAATTCAGCAATCTTTATTTTTCTCAATAAATCTTTTCCAAAACTCATATCCAAATTTAATAATATATTTTGAAGAAAGGAAACCAACAGAGGGATTTAACAAACATTGACACGAATAGTAGAAAATGAAAAAGATAACCTTATATATACTCTATGTATCCAATACAGAACTTATTCTCTTTCCAACCCTCTTACTCTCCGACCTATAAATGCTTCAATTAGCAGCTTTTTCCGGCTCTTCGCTCTTACTCCTCGCGCCGCAACTTCCCATGCTCCCCACCGCTAAACCCATTCCTTCCCAACCCTCCAACTCCGCTGTGGGGTAACCGCTTCGATCCGGGCTAGGTTGTGGGTGCTTGATTTCAACGGTCACCACTCAAAAACATATGATCTAAAACCCTCCAACTCTTTTCTTAGAATAAAAAAAACCTTTACTATTTAAATTCACCATCTGCGCCATCTGCAAAATCTGTGAGAGCTTAAATACAAAACAAACCATACACACTCCCGAAACACCAACATCCTCCACCCCTCATCCCCTCCAACTCAAAAATCAAACTTTTGTTTAAAATTATTCTCTTTAGTATTCAGTGGGTTAAGGGGTAAATGTGAATAGAACATGAATATTATGTTAAGTAAATTAGGATTATAAGGTTTAAAAGTACTACTTTTGCCCCACTGAAAACGAGAGTATCAGTAAGCGCAGAAGAGCTTTTAAGAAGAGCGGATAAATTAAAAAGAACTCCTTTATTTAATAAGGATACATTTAAAAGTCGGATTTAGTTCATGAATTTTTTTTTCAGAAAATATTTGTGAGAATAAAAAAGATTAGTATCTTTGCAGTCCCGATAAAACGGGAGCGCAGGAGTAGGTTTGACGGATGTTTGAATGGAGATTAGGGTTATCAAAAAACTTTAAAAATTCTTTTAAAAACATTTGGTTGATAAGAAATAATTTATTACTTTTGCACTCGCAAATACGGCGTGAAACTGACAGAGAAAGTAGCGGAGTATGAAGCGGAAGATTTGAAGATCATTGACATACAATATAACAACCAAGTAAGGAAAAACTAAAGCGTTAAAAAACTTTGAGTGAGTCAAGAACAAACATACAATGGAGAGTTTGATCCTGGCTCAGGATGAACGCTAGCGGGAGGCCTAACACATGCAAGCTGAGCGGTAGAGATCTTTCGGGATCTTGAGAGCGGCGTACGGGTGCGGAACACGTGTGCAACCTGCCTTTATCAGGGGGGATAGCCTTTCGAAAGGAAGATTAATACTCCATAATATAATAGATGGCATCATTTATTATTGAAAACTGAGGTGGATAGAGATGGGCACGCGCAAGATTAGATAGTTGGTGAGGTAACGGCTCACCAAGTCGATGATCTTTAGGGGGCCTGAGAGGGTGATCCCCCACACTGGTACTGAGACACGGACCAGACTCCTACGGGAGGCAGCAGTGAGGAATATTGGACAATGGGTTAGCGCCTGATCCAGCCATCCCGCGTGAAGGACGACGGCCCTATGGGTTGTAAACTTCTTTTGTACAGGGATAAACCTATCTACGTGTAGATAGCTGAAGGTACTGTACGAATAAGCACCGGCTAACTCCGTGCCAGCAGCCGCGGTAATACGGAGGGTGCAAGCGTTATCCGGATTTATTGGGTTTAAAGGGTCCGTAGGCGGATCCGTAAGTCAGTGGTGAAATCTCACAGCTTAACTGTGAAACTGCCATTGATACTGCGGGTCTTGAGTAAGGTAGAAGTGGCTGGAATAAGTAGTGTAGCGGTGAAATGCATAGATATTACTTAGAACACCAATTGCGAAGGCAGGTCACTATGTCTTAACTGACGCTGATGGACGAAAGCGTGGGGAGCGAACAGGATTAGATACCCTGGTAGTCCACGCCGTAAACGATGCTAACTCGTTTTTGGGCTTTCGGGTTCAGAGACTAAGCGAAAGTGATAAGTTAGCCACCTGGGGAGTACGTTCGCAAGAATGAAACTCAAAGGAATTGACGGGGGCCCGCACAAG
>NZ_CP152475.1:0-1825000 GCF_039727685.1 Chryseobacterium sp. POE27 | reverse complement strand
ATAGCCAGAGGTTGAATTTTTTCATTAATTAGAATATCCTATTAATTCTTCTTTTTTTGAATTATAAATTCTGTATTCTAAATATTTAAAAGAGTCTCTTGGGACAACGGTTACCCATTTTTTGTATTTCATGAACCATTTCATCTGAATACTGTTGACACCTTTGGTAAGATATGCTTCAACAAACGGATGTACATGAAGGTAAAGCTTCCCTTTTTCCTTTTGCATAATGGTTCTGAGGGCGTCACCCATTCTTTCCACGATAACGATAGGAGCGACGATTTCTCCGTCTTTATTAGGGTTTTCTTCTTTGGTATCGATCTGTTTTTCCGGACGGTTTCTTTGTCTGGTGATCTGTATCAGCCCGAATTTGCTTGGAGGAAGTATTTTGTGACGAGCTTTGTCACGTTTCATTTCTTCTTTCAGATGTTCGTACAGATCTCTTCTGTGTTCGGGATTTGTCATGTCGATAAAATCGATTACAATGATCCCACCCATATCACGGAGACGCAACTGCCTTGCGATCTCTGTTGCTGCCATCTTATTTACATTTAAGGCATGTTCTTTATTTACGGCAGCTCCTGTTGTGATATTATTACCGGAGTTTACGTCGACTACGTGCAGCGCTTCGGTATGTTCTATGACAAGATAGGCGCCTTTTGAGCTTGGAATATTGACGTGTTTTCCAAAGCTTTGCTTGAGCTGTTTTTCAACGTTATAATATTCCAGAAGAGGAATATGAGCATTGTGAAAATGAACAATATTTTTTCTTTCCGGAGCAATTACTTCCAGGTAGTTTTTCATTTCATCAACCATTTGTTCATCATCACAGGTGATGCTTACAAAATCCTGGTTGAAATTGTCTCTCAAAATAGCTGAAGCTTTATCGTCTTCACTTAATACTCTGGACGGAACTTTATTTTTCTGAAGATTTTTAAATGTGGTTTCCCATTTCTGAATCAGCTGATTCATATCGTTGTGAAGATCTGCAACTTTTTTTCCTTCTGCTACAGTTCTTATAATGACTCCGAAACCTTCCGGTTTAATACTTTCTATGAGTGTTCTCAACCTTTCTTTTTCTTCAAAGCTTTTCACTTTTTTTTGAAACTGACACTTTATTGTCGAAAGGTATAAGCACCAGAAAGCGGCCTGTAAGCGAAATCTGAGTAGATATTCGCGGTCCTTTTGTAGAAATGGGCTCTTTGGTAATCTGCAGTAAAATGACGTCATCTTTTGCGATGACTTTGTCTACGGTTCCGTTTTTATCTATTTCGCGCTGTATTTCGAAATTTTTTAAGCTTGAAGTGCTTTGTGCTTTGGAAATAGTATCCTTCAAAAATTTTCTGTAGGTAAGATATTGTGGCCCAAGATCCTGATAATGGAGAAAGGCATCTTTTTCATAGCCAATATTTACAAATGCGGCATTCAGATTGGGAGCCAGCTTTTTTTACTTTTCCGATAAACAGATCTCCAACTATAAAGTCACTTTTGTCCTCTTGCTCATGAAGTTCACATAGTCTTCCGTCTTCCAGCAGTGCAATCTTTGTAAGATCATCCTCATGCGAAACTATTAGTTCTTTCTTCATTTTGATGTAAGATAAAAATTGTTAAGAAGGTAGAAAACAGATATATATATCATCATATAAATTTATCCTTAAGTTAAGAATTAGTACTGAATGAATAACAATTTTTTTGATAAAATATAAAATCCTTTCATTGCCATCTTAATAGTTACAAAACAAAATATAGTCGGTGAATTTTTAAAAATTTAAAATCACCAACTATATTGTATATTATAAATCTCAGGAATGAGATTATTTTTTCTTATGTCTGTTTGCTCTTCTTCTTTTCTTTCTTTTGTGAGTTGCAACCTTGTGTCTTTTTCTTTTCTTTCCGCTTGGCATAATTATAATTTTTTAGTAACTAGTTAATATTCAGTTATTATTTCGTTTTAACTTTTGTTTTTACTTTCTCCACAAAAGATTTTGATGGTTTGAAAGCAGGAATGTTGTGAGCAGGGATTACAATTGCAGTGTTCTTAGAGATGTTTCTTCCCGTTTTAGCCGCCCTTGTTTTAATGATAAAAGATCCAAAACCTCTCAAATAAACATTATCTCCATTATACATAGAAGTTCTGATTTCCTGCATAAAAGCTTCTACAACTTTCTGTGTTTCATTCTTTTCGGTTCCCAACTTATTTGAGATGGTGTTTACCAATTCTGCCTTTGTCATTTCCTTTTTAAATTTTAAATTTTAGGTGTGCAAATTTAGTTAAAAAAATTGAATATTAGCAAATTAGTGGCAAAATATTTTTCGTTAAGAGATTGAAAATTGAATGTTTAGTCTGTATTATGGAGTTATTAAATCAACATTACATACTGGAATTGTAATATCCGTTCTCTACGCAAAAGCGTATCAGGTGAAGTTTTGTTTTCAATCCGAGCTTTTCCGTGAGGCGATTGATGTAGGTATCTATGGTTCTTGTACTGAGATTCAGCTTTTCACCGATTTCCTTGTTGCTGAAGCCTTCGTAGCAGAATTTCATGAGCTGGATTTCCGTTGGAGAAAGTTCTTCCTGGCTTTTTTTCTGTCTGTCCATGTACTCCATTACCGCGAGCGGCTGCTGTTCCCATTGTTTTGTATAATTGCTGTAATCGAAAGTATCGGATGTGATTTTTCCTTTGATAATATCTTTGATGACGTTACTCTTTTTCTGACAGTAATAAACATTCGGTATTTTGGAAAGGATCTCTGCCATATCCTCCTGATAGGTCCCGGAATAGGTAATGATGGGGGTTTCAGTATTGCTTTTCCGTATGTATTTTATGGCTTCAAGCCCGCTAAGTACCGGCATGAATAGCTCTACAATAAAAACATCTTCCTGCCTTCTGTAATTTCTGCTGATCAGCTCATGACCATTGTTGCAGTCATTAAGAAGCATATAGAATGGGTTTTCGGTAAGCATTTTGATTAATATTTTTTTAAAATAAAAATCACTGTCTGCAATGGAAAACCGCACAGTATTGGTCAATAATTTGCTCACTTTAATATCGATTTGGTGTGTGATGATTAAAAAATCAGATCACTAAATTATGAAAATAAGATGAAAGTGAAAATTAATCTTAATTTAATTGAAAAAATAATATTACATCAACATAATATTTAAATTTTGTGAATAAATTATTTTTTTATAATTTCACATTCCAAACAAATCACATTATATGTCTTCGAACCGGGAGAAAAAACTAAACAAGGCAGACGTCAGGATAGGCATTTGGAAATTTGTTCTATCGTTCATCGTTTTATCAGGTGTTTCTTTCATCTGTGTATTTTTCTTTTTTAAAAGCTACGACATCCAAAGAGAAGGGATAAAGAATGAAGCGGACAAGTACCGGGATCTGCTTAGAAGAAGCACTGTCCTGAAAGATCATATCGAAAGTATATTTTACCGTATGGATCAGCTTGACATCAACAGGGTGCAAAATGATATTTTCCTGAGAAATGCAATCATGGAAGATGTCAGGAACGCGAGAGGGGCCATGGGGACAGACAGTGCGAATAATTTTAAGCACTATTCCATCCTGATGAAGCATATTGAGCCGATGCTGGCCTTAAAAAAACAGATCATTGACGTTTCTTATAAGGAGCAGGTAGCGCTGAGAAATCTCAACGAATGCAAAGGGAAAATAGGAATTATCAATAGTGAACTTAAGGTAGATCCTACCAGGAAATTTTCAGGAATGCGAAGAAGAAGATAAAACGAACACTATGCAAGCACAAGTTACCTTATCAAAAAAAGAAAGGCGTTACCAGTTTTTATATTTAATTCTGATGCTCTTTACGGCCCTTATTTTTATGGGAATCATTTTCTTAAGAGGTTTTCAGTCTCCTTTTTCGGATAACGATATCGTATCAGTCCAGATGCTGGAGGAAAAGGCGAAATTTGACCAGAAGCAAAAATTGTCTTATAAAGTACTGGACAGTACTTTTTCAATGATCAATAAGCTTACCGACGAAGCTCCGCAGCCTTTTGTGGAAAACAACATTATGTATGGGATCAATGATGTAGCCGGCTATTACCAGAACGGTGAAAATATCAATGACATCAGAAAAGAGGCATATCCGCAGATCGCGGAATTTTATAAAATGTATTTCAACGACAAAAAAATTATTTCAAGTAAAACTGAGAATATCAAAAACTTTGAAAAACAATTTGAAGAATGCTCAATCGGTTTTAAGGAAAAGAAAAGTCAGCTTTTCCAGCGCGAAACAGCTTTGAATTCAAGGTCTCAGTAAGCTTTTTACACTAAGGAAAATTATTACACAAACACAATACACACATCACACAATCATTAACTATGAATTACTTTCAGAAAAACAAGAAGAACATTATTATCGGTGTTATTGCAACATTGTTAATAGCGGCATTGGTTGCATTATGGCTGCAGAAGAAAGTGATACACTCTTCCGACGATATTGTCGGACTCGTCTATCCGTCTACCCTGAAAGAGGGAGATACGCTTTCATTCGAAGACAAAACACAGTTTGCCAAAACCAAAAGATGGAATTTCGGAGACGGAACCACCAGCGATAAAAGCAAGGGCATTCACTTTTACAACAAACCGGGATATTATCAGGTAACATTGATTATCGATAATAAATATTCCAAATCTTTTCCCATCATTGTTTCTTCAAGAACAGTTCCGAAAAAGGACAGTGTAAAAACGGTAACACTCATTGACGCCCCTTCTCAGGCCATGCAGTTCGAAAATGTGCAGTTCCGTGCCATTTCAGACGGTAAACAGTTTACCTGGAAATTCGGGGAAACCGGGAGAATTGATTCTAAAGACAAACTGGCGATCTATTCTTATCAGAAGCCCGGTGATTATGTGGTAAGTCTTATCACCGATGAAACAGCAGAACCGGTTCTTCACCAGATCAAAATTCTTCCTTACTATGATGCATTGGAAGATGAAGTAAGTGTAGAAGACACTTATGCCAAAATTGATAATGATTTTAAATATCATCTTCAGCAGATTGCCTACGGAAACAACTTCAACATGCATTACAATTATCTGTTGAGAACGTATCTCTGCAACAACGAAAATACAGTAGTGAAAGTAAACGACAGCAAAGTAAATAACTTTTACATGTATTGCGCAGGACTGCAGTTTGATAAGAATAATGTCATTCAGACCGTTAAAGTAAATTTTGATGATGCACAAAACTGCGTTACCAAAGTAGATATCAACCAAAGCAAATAATATCCGTCTCATTTCGGGATTCACACTCACACTATCATAAAATATTAATAAGGATGAAAAATAAACTTCCTCTAGCAGCATATTATATCGGAATTTCGGTATTGCTGACAGCCTGTCAGGTAAAATTACCGTCTAAAAGAACGCCCGAGCCGGCACATTACGGACAAGTTGATAATTCACCTGTCGTTAATGGTTTTCCGAAAAAAGCAGTTCCATGGATTGCTATTTCAGACCGATCCAGAAATACGGCCTATCTGGATAAAAGTGATGAAAAATCTTATAAAGAAGTTAAGTTTCTGGAACCGTTGATGGTTTTAAAGCACCGCGACGGTATGGTAAAGGTAGCAGAATACATTCCTGATGCTTTAATGAAAAAAAGTTTCATCTAAACAGGTGAAAACCTATGGTTGGATTCCGGAATCTGACCTCCTTTTGTGGAGCAACTCACTTAAAAGCGAAAAAACAGGTTTTCCGGTGAGAGTTGCCGTAGTACCAAGCAACAGCGAAGTCATCAGAAACTCCGAAAGATATTATAAAAATGATTCCATTATGGTGTTCAATTCACCGAGTCTTATCGAGCAGGCGAATGTGAAAATCCCGAACGGCCAGATGGTTTACGTTTACAAACAGGCAGAAAACAACAAAAGATTTCTCGTAGGGAAAAATCCGACTATTGATATCGACAGTATAGGAACAAGTCTTTACGGGTGGGTAAGTTCCAATGTTATTTCCAGCTGGGGTGAACGTTCTGCCGTCAAAATGAAAAATACTACAGGAATCACGGATACCACTTTAGGCATTCATGAAGGTGCTCCCGGAGGAAATGACTCTGAAAACAAAACGGCCATTTTGCTGACGGATGTTAACAAAAGAACACCACTCGAAAATATTTTCCCGGTGACTTTACCTTTAAATGAAACACCAGCTCCGGATTCTAAAACCAAATATTTTACGAATATTCTGGATTACAGCAAAAATTATGTTTTCAATGTTTTAGGTGAACCTATTGACTTTGAAAGATATAGAGAAATAACAGATAAGGATAAGAAAATAAACATTGTATTTACACTGGATATCAGCGCTCCGAATGCGCCGTATGCTCCCATTGTAAAATCCCTTTTGCAGGATTTACAGCTAAGGTTTGAAAAGCCTTCCTATTTTAATCAGGTGAAATATGGCGTAGTTTTGTATAAAAATAATCCGTGCGGTGATAATGTGGCGGTTTCTCCTCTGAATTCTGATTACAGCAAGATCACAACATTCATCGATCAGAAAACCAATGAGATGAACTGTGCAAGCAACAGCGGATATCAGCCGGTAAACGAAGGCCTGATGGCAGCAGGAAATCTGTTGTCTAATTTTCCGGACGAAACAAACATTGTGGTTACCGTAGGAACATCAGCAGCCCAGAATGGAAATATGTATGGGGTGATCAATTCTCTTACTCAGGCCCAGGCAAGAGTGATTATGTTCCAGACAAGCGCAAGATCATCAGATACATACAATGATTTTGTTTTGATGGCTGAAAACGTAGTAACGAATACGGCTAAAAATATTGCAGAGCTTAAAAAACAGAAAATCATCAATCAGAATGATGTTTTAACGAAAAATAATTTTAATCTTGTAGAAGGTGACGAAGGCTTTTTCTCATTGGATTATCCGAAGCAGAGTATGTCTCAGGGATTCGTTATTTTCCCTAAAAAAAGGAGACATTGCAACCCCGGGATATCTTAAAAAATCTGTAGACAGCCTGATATCGCAGGTTACCCTGGATAATATGACTTTAGATAAATCTTTAAACGATTATTTCCATTCATCGGTGGGAGCCGGAAGAACGGATGTTGATCTGAAATACAAATATATGTATCCGGGACTTACCAATCCTGTTCCTGCGGGCATTGCGGCGCAGCTCATCAATTATGGAAACCCGTTTTTGGTAAAAGGATATATTCCGAAAGATCTTAAAGATTATAAGCCCGGACTTGAAAAAGGAATTTTAATTTCTGAAACCGAATATGATAATTTAAAATTATTCTATACTGAAGTTTACCAGAAAACCGGTGCTGAGAGATCAGATTTCAGCCAGGCGAGGGCGGTAAGAGAATTTGTGAAACTTTTAAAAAAATACAATCCGACGCTACAGTTCCTGGATAAAGGTGAGCTATACAAAAAGCCGATGTCTTATGCGGTAGGAGTAAGCACAGGTTTTGATAATTCTGAAGAAGAGATGATGTCAAAATATATGCTGAAAGGCTGGAAAAAATCTAAAATTGTAACCAATGAAACGGCAAGAACTTACTTCCGTCACTACAAAGATTTAGCTGAGAGAATGCTTTCTCACAGAAATGATCCGGCGGTAAAAATTCAGCAGAACGGGCAGACTTTCTATTGGCTGAATGAATACTTTATGCCGACAATGCTACCCACCGAACAACCGGAATATACTAAACATTAACAACTTAATCATACGAAAAGCGGAATTAATTTCCGCTTTTTTTATTTTTTTAATGTAAATTTTTTATCTTTGATAGTATCCAAACCAAAATATTATGTCACAGCAATCATCTCCCCATGACGGCAAACACTTTGTCGTACAGAAAGGTAAAGCCCAGTGCAACCAGGGTGATCAGTTCCCTCAGTATAAAGTTACCTCTCATCAGCATCACTTCTGGAATGATTCAGACGGAAACGCAGATTTTCTGGCCGTTACCGAAGACGATCTTCAGTTCAATCCTTCCGGGCCCAGTTTTGGAAAGTGTAAATTAAAACCTTCTTCAGGCGGAAATTTACCCTGCTCTTATGCACCTTCCGGAAAATGGCAGAAAACCTATGAAAAGGTGAAAATATTAGGTAAAAAGATCGTTACAGAGGCCTCTGAGCTACAATGTACGGTAGGAGGAAAAATTACCATTAAAGATCACGGACAACGCGGACAAATGAGTAAACAAAATGTGAAAAGTGCTGATAGTAAAACATTGCGGCACATCAATCCGCTGGTAAATATACAGAACTACAAAGAAACTGTTCTGGAAAGTGAAATTGATGCGTACTAATTAATCTTAAAAACACTTTCTATGTCTAAAAAAGGAGTTTCAAAAATTTCAGGAAATCCTACCCCTACAGTAGGTGAAAAGACCACCTATATGGTTACAGACTGGTATCCTGCAACGCCGGCGGACGAAAGAAATCCTGCTGAAGTAATCTGGGAGCTTTTTAAGAAACGTGACAATGGAAGCTTTACAACGACTAATATCAAAAAGAAAGGTGACGGAAGTTTTACATTTGGTGAAGTGGCAGCTAAAAATACCTATCGCCTGGAAGCTTATCTTCATGAGCCTGAAGGGCAGGGGCCCACAACGCTTGATATTACACCACAACCTGCAGGAGTTCCACAGATCACGAAAGTTGATCTGAGGTATGTCGATGATTCTCCCGGAACTGTTTTCAGCTATACCGAAAAACTTGTAGCTAAAGCCCAATGTGTGAATCTTACGGGAAAGAAGTTGCTGTTTACCCTTTGGGAAGATGATGCTCCCGGCGAAGGACATAATGCCAACAATCAGTTTGTTGAAAGTCGTGAAGCTATAGTAGACAGAACGGGAACGGCTACTGCGGAATTTGTTTTAACGAAAGCTTTAATGCAGAAGGCTTCCCAGGGAGAAAGAGATCCGAAGGAATTAGAATTCTATGTGACGGTAGAATATTATAAAGATAAAAAACATGCTTCAGAAAACCGGGAAGTAAAAAATCCTGATTACAAACCGCCTGTGCCACAGTCAGACCCAAGTACGCCAAAGACGAAAACTCCAGCTGCTACTTCTACAGCTCCGCCAAAAGCAGCCGGTTCTCCTGCCGCCCAAAAACCTCAGTCTAAAAAGGAGGAAAAAGGGATCATGGATAAAGCGGCAGAATGGTGGGATGAGCTTTGGGACTGGGCAGAATCAAAAGGTACGGTAAAACCGGATAAGAAACCTACACCACAAAAACCGGAAGGAAAAACGACAAGCGTTGTAAAAAATGAAGATGCACAAAGTACCGATTGCGGCGAAAAATACTGCATCAAAAAAGGGGATAAAAATGAGGTTATCAGAGAGATCAATATCCGGTTGGCAGGATTCGGAGGAAATGTACCTACAGATGAGTTTACAGACCGCACCGAGAAAATGATAAAACAGTTTCAGAGAGACTATATGAAAGTTCCCGAAACCGGTAAAGTATGTGGAAATGTTTTAAGAGCAATCGACGAATTTTCTACAAATTTTGATCTGTCTGCTACTGTCTGGAACCAGCTTAGTTGTTCCTGTACGACCAAAGGCAAGGAAGTGACAAGTAAACTGAGAGGTATAAAAGAACTTAATAAATGTGATAAGTTCGGAGATAAAACAGGAGATAATACCGAACCTGAAAAGTCAAACCGTTATGAATATCCGGGGATTCACAGATCGCTTTTGTTTGGACTTAAGGCTGTTAAGTTTTATTTAAGCAAACAGGCAACATATAGTTTGGGGAAAATAAGCTCAGGCTACAGATGTCGGTTCAAAAATTTCAGAACGACCAATCATCAGGGGAAGGCAATTGATATTCAGTTTGATAAGGGAACATGGCAGATTCGTGGGCAGCTCTATAAAAATATTGCTGAGCTTAAAAAAATAAGAGAGGATATTTTTTATAAATATCTTAATGCAAAAACCAGCTGGACAGAAAAGAATAACTTTAGTTTAGAGCCTATTGGATTGAATACCGATAATTCATTGGTTGATTCCAATCATACTTATAGCTGGATACATATGGATGTAAGGGAGTTTGATAAGAAGTATCTTGATGATAAATATTTTGCCAAAAACTCATCCTCTCTGAATGGCAAAAGCATTATGCAGCTTGCTCTTGAAGCAGGATTTAGCAATACATGCAAATGTATTAAGAAATTTGAATCTCAGCAGAAAGATACAACTACATCGCCTGCTGCGGATTGCGATACGAAATTTAAGAAAGTAGCACCAATTATTCTTGCTCACGAAGGAGGATTTGTAGATCACCCTTCAGACAAAGGCGGAGCAACTAATAAAGGCATTACATTTGCTACATGGAAAAAATATGCAAAGGAAGACGTAGATGTAGAACCAACGCTGGAAAATTTAAAGACAATAACCGACGAACAGGCTACTACAATTTACCGCAAAAGATATTGGGAACCAAAAGGATTCTGTAAAGTGGAAGATGAAAGAGTAGGACTGATGGTGTATGACTGGACGATTACTTCAGGTGGTGCCGGAAAACAGGTACAGAGGCTGCTGAAGAATGAATTTGAACAGGATATTAAAGACGACGGAACAATAGGCTCCAAAACCATTGAAGCGATCAATAACGTTCATGATCAGGACAAGCTGCTCACAAGGATAGCCGAAATAAGAAAGCAATATTATACAGATCTCACTTTTACAAATGGTAAAAAGAACGATCAGGATGTTTTCCTTAAAGGCTGGCTGAACAGAGTAGATGATTGTCTGAATTTTAAACCTTAAGTAAGCATATGAGATTTTTAATATTAATTTTTTTACTGATTGTAAGTTGTAAAGAAAATAAGGCTAAAGCAACCGATACAAAATCTGTCATCAGTTCCCCTGCAGAAAACAACAATAATGCATCAGCACACAATTGGTCAGGCGAATGGATCTATCAGAAAAAACAGGCTAATGCAGATGTTCCCGAAGAGCAGTTTACCCTTACCATTATTCAGGAAGGAAATAGTATCAAAGCACAGTATTGTGCCATTGCCAACAGCGGTGGGAAAATAGACTGCGAAAGTGAGCAGAAATATAACGTAATAGGAAACATTAAAGATGATAAAATCGTCGGTGAGTTCTTCAGCTTTTTTGGCGCTCCATCAGACAAAGGCGAATTTGAAATCTCTTTAATTGATGATAAAATTCATTGGAAAGTAATCAAGGCTCCCAAAGGAACGTTTTATGCCCCGGATGACTGTGTACTTACCAAAAAAGAACATAATTACACCGCTACAAAACCTGTCAGCTCTTCCGGTAACGAAGCTGTAGATCTTTTGCCAGTAGACTATAAAGATCTTGAAAATCAGAATAAAATAAAATTCACAGATCATCCTGAAGACTGGCTAAAGAAGGCTTTTATGGATAAGTTTGATCTTACTGCCGATGCAAGTGCGAAAATCCTCTCAAAAGACGGCTATGATCTTTATATTGTAAATAATGTGGGCGGAGACAGCGAACTGATCTATTTAGTTTCTGCAAAAGGGAATGCAATGTTAAACGGAATAAATGTAGCAGACAGCAATGGCGACAGTGAAACAACAAAAACATTTTCTATAGATGCAAAGAATACGATTAATATCTTCAGCGAAACCGGAGGCAGGAGAAGCTTGATTGAAAAATATGCCTATAATCTTGGTAAATTTGAGAAAAAATAAAGTTTAAAACTATTTTAGAACTTTAAAGAGATTGTGCTGATGCATGGCTTTTTTAAATTTTATTATAATTAAAAATAAAAATATTTTTTGATAGAAATTTATGGTATTTTTGATTAATCAATCACATAAGAAGTAAACTTTTATGATTAAACAAAACTTTATCGGCCTATGCCTTTTCACAGGACTCACTGTCATTTCATGTAAGAAAAATGAGGCTAAACAGGAAAAGAATATTCAGGATTCATCAGCTGTTTCCGGCGTGATAAAACAGGATTCAAATCCGGCTTCGGAACAACAAAAGGCAATAATAGATTCTGCAGACACAGGCATCAATGATAATGATAAAGTAAACTCGGCAGTTTCTAAAAAAATAGTTGAAGGAACCTTTGTCGCTAATAACTGTGACGGTGGCAGGTTTTCAATTGAATTTAAAAATAACGACGGGAAGCCAACTTTTAAAATCTTTGATAAGAAGAAAATTATTGCTGCCGGCAATGTCTCTTCTGAAACCGATGAAAAAACGGGCGAAATAACAGGTCTTGTCATGGGGGAAATCGGCGGATTGTTTGATGGAGATAAAATTACCATTCAGAACTATGGAAATTCCATGAATGAATTTGATCATTTTACACAATGCGGCGATAAGTATTTGGAATTTACAAAAGAAAAATAATTTTCAAGACGCATTTTTCGCCTTCTTAAAATACCTTTATAAACATTTTTGTAAAATAATTTTTTACACTACATTAGGGTAAGTCAAAAATCGGAATATATGATCGTTCATTTTATACTTTCCGGAGAAACGCTGGAAAGCATATCTGAAGAAATTCAACTCGAAAATCCGGAATATCTTAAAGAATTTCACAATAAGCATTGTGCAAGAGAAGATTTTATTTACGATAATCTTATTCCACGGAAAAAACTACTGATTCCTGATATTGATAAAATTAGTGAGTACAACAGCCGGAACGATGCTTATTTCAAAAATCCCAGACTTAATCCTGTATTGCCTTTCAGGCCAGAAAATTTCAGCAAAATTTATGCTGTTACCAATAAAGAAATTGAAGAAAATCTGTTGGATAGGCAGCAAAATACTCTTACATACACCGTCTCTGTAAAATGGATCAGAAATGAAGATGACTCTCATATTTTTCACCTTTTTAAAAATAATTTTTCAGACGAACAGGGAAGCATGATGGCAGATCTGGCCTCAGAATCCGTCCGCTCGCTTAACCCCTTGGAGATAAAAACAGATCGTAAAGGGAATATCATCAATGTGAGCCTTACTCAGCATACAATGGATCAATTTAAAAAGATAAAAGAGCGCCTGAACGATCTTTTTCCTGATCAATACGCGAAAATTTATCTCGATGAATTTGAATTCGCCATTCTTAACAAAGAAATTTTTGCTGAAAGAATGAGGGAAGATGTCTTTATTAAAAACTATTTTGCTTCTTTACGGAATACATTTATCAATGGAAAATCGTATTTGCAGCAATCAATAGGAGAGGAAAATACACCTGTTGATCTCCAGCAGAAAATAGCAAATGCTGATTATGATGAAGAAATTATTCTGCTTCAAACTCCGATATCATCTGGCAGTGAGATGAGTTTTTCCGGAAAATACACCCTGAATACTCATACCGGAATGGTTAAAAATATCGATATTCAACACAGTATTTTCCAGTTCGGAGTTAAAAATTTCAGTTTTTTTACTCTTGCAGAATTGGTGTAAATCCTCATTAATAAAGGATTTTATAGTTTAAATATATTCAATGTCGTAAAACTACTACACGAAATCGTAGTATTACTACAAAAAGTCACATTTGCGTGTAAAAGTTTTTCTAAGAAATTTGTTGCCTATATCTTTGTAACACAATCACCGAATCACAAAATATTATTAACGATTAAAATTTACCATCATGGCAGCAAATTCAAGAGGAATTCTTAAATTCAATGGAGGCGAAGGTCAAAAATTATTAAAGCTGAACTACAGCGTGTCAAGATCTACTGACGTATCGGGCAGAGTAGCTTCAGATCCTTCCAACGCAATCATCAAAGTAACCGTAGAAGCAACTGAAAAATCAGATATTCTGGAAAGCTTACTGAACGGAAAATACAAACCTACAACAGGTGAAATCACTTTCAATAAATCTCACGAAGAAGGTACATTAATTACATTGAACTGGGAAAACGGTTATGTAATCCAGCACGAAGTAGACTTCGATGCCGTAGACGAAAACAGCATGCTGATCAGCTTTATCATCAGTGCTGAAACTATTGATTACGGTAATTCCAAGTTTCAAGGACTTTGGCCTTCAAGCTAGAAAAACTGAACGTAATTTAATATTCATAGGAAAAGACTGTCATCACGAGGCGGTCTTTTTTTACCATTATAACAACAAAATTTGCTATGCTTTAGATAATATTATTGAATGCTTAGCGAATTGATATTTTATCCTCTCAAAAAAAACGGATATATTAGTAAAAGGTAAAAGATTCAGATCATTATGGATTAATTTTTGCTGCACTTCAGCAAAACATAATTGGTGAGAATCTCACACCACAATAGAATATAAATTTGAAAAATACACAATGGGAGTACTAGTAACCAACGAAACCGTAAAACAGCTATTTCATATTGCTCAGTCTATCGCGCGAGAAAATTATAACGCAACTTTTGGCGGGCCACACATTCTTCAGGCATTAATGCATAAAGATATCGGTCTTTCAGATTTTCTGAAAAGCATTGATAAAGATCCGGGATATTTCTACGAGTGGGCAGACGTGCGAATTGAAGATTATCCCAAAACCACCCATCTTCCCGATGAGGTAAAAGAAGATGAATCGGTAGATACTATCGTTGAGGAGGCCGATGATATCCGTTTAAAGCTTGGTTTGGACGAAATCACGCCAATCTGCATCCTTACGGCTATTGTAAAGCCTCAGGTAGCTTTTTCGCTTCAGCAGCTGAAATCTCTACCTTTAAGAGAACATGAAATTTTCAATCTTTACAGAAAAGATACGCCTTACGAAAGCTTAGGAAACCAGGAATTTTCTTCCATTTTTTCAAACGGATCAGATTATTCCGATAATTCCTTTCCTTCCATTAAAAATTATTGTGTAGACCGAACGGCGCAGGCCAGAAAAGGCGAGTTGGAAAATATCATCGGTAGAGATAAAGAACTGAGAATGCTTGTGGAAATACTTTGCAGAAGAAGTAAGCCCAATGTGATTATCATCGGTGAACCGGGTGTAGGAAAAACAGCAATGGTAGAAGGCTTTGCTATTGAAATCACCAAAGGAAATGTTCCCGAAATGCTTAAAAACGGAACATTACTCGAACTGGACACAGGCGCTTTATTAGCCGGAACTTCTTACAAAGGCGAAATTGAAGATCGTCTTAAAAAAGTGATCAATGAATGCAAAAAAATAGAAAAAGCTATTCTTTTTATTGATGAAATTCATACGCTCTTAGATCCGAAAGGCAGTATC
The DNA here is from genome assembly GCF_039727685.1 of Chryseobacterium sp. POE27. Classification (NCBI taxonomy): domain Bacteria; kingdom Pseudomonadati; phylum Bacteroidota; class Flavobacteriia; order Flavobacteriales; family Weeksellaceae; genus Chryseobacterium; species Chryseobacterium sp. POE27. The sequence goes on along the minus strand of NZ_CP152475.1, from coordinate 1,809,802 downwards.
GGAAATGTTGCCAATTTATTGAAACCTGAGCTGGCAAGAGGCGAAATTACCGTAATCGGAGCAACCACACAGGAAGAATACAGAAAAATTATCGAGCCTGAACAGGCTTTCAACAGACGTTTTGAAGTACTTACCGTCAATGAACCGGACGAAAAAACCTGTGTTAAAATGATCGATGTTTTGCTCGAAGGTTACAAAAAGCATCACGGAATTGAAGTAGAAAAAACAGCACTTCCCGAATGTGTACGTCTCGCAAAAAGATATTCTAAAGGCAAAAAATTACCGGATGCGGCGATCGATTTATTAGACAGGACGATGGCAGCTATTAAAATGCTTGATGAGCTTTCAGAAAAAGAACTGGAAAGCTGGAAAAACAGATATGATGAAATTCTTAAAGAAGAATTTTTTGATGATAAAGATAAAGCTGATGAATTGATCTGGACCTACAATTTGCTTAGAGACAAGATAAGCCCGATTTTATGGGGATCTCTGAGCGAACAACCTCAGATTGACAATTCAATGCCAGTGGAGCAGATTCAGAAAACAATTGAAGATACTTATGCTGAACTTTTGGAGCATGCGGCGAAGAAAAGAGAAAAGGTTGACCGTCTGGAACTGGCGGCAGTAATGGCTGCTAAAACAAATATCCCGATAGGAAAAATTCAGGCGCAGGAAAAAGAAAAGCTTCTTAATATGGAATCTCTTCTAATGAACAGAGTTGTCGGGCAGGATCATGCGTTGAAAATTCTTTCTGATGCTATTGTTGAAAACCGAAGCGGACTGAATAAACCGGGACAGCCAATCGGGTCTTTCTTCCTTTTGGGACCAACCGGAACCGGAAAAACAGAGTTGGCAAAATCAATGGCGGAGCTTCTTTTCAATGATGAAAAAGCAATGGTTCGTTTCGATATGTCGGAATTTAAAGAAGAACATTCTGCAGCGCTTCTGTATGGCGCTCCTCCGGGATATGTCGGTTATGAAGAAGGAGGAATGCTGGTCAATAAAATCAGACAGCAGCCTTACACGGTGGTTTTATTTGATGAAATTGAAAAAGCACACCATTCGGTTTTTGATGTGTTTTTACAGATCATGGATGAAGGAAAAGTGCATGATAAACTTGGAAAAGAAGGAGATTTCAGCAATGCTTTGATATTATTTACGTCAAACATCGGAAGTGAAGAAATCGTAAAACAATTTGAAGAAGGTAAAATTCCGGAATCATCATCTTTAATGCAAATTATGTCGAATTCCGGAAGATTCAGACCGGAATTCCTGGCGAGAATTACAGAGATTATTCCTTTTGCTCCGATCACCGAATCTATTGCAGAAAGAATTTTTAATATTCAGTTAAAATCGCTTCACACATCACTGACAAGACTCGGAATTGCGCTTAAAATTTCTGATGAAGCGGTGAAAAACCTTGCATTAGGCGGCTTCAGCAGTAAATATGGAGCAAGACAGATCTCAGGAGTCATCAGATCTCAGCTCGCAAGGCCAATCTCCAAAATGATTGTTCGCGAGGAAGTAAAATCCGGGCAGACCATTCATGTAGACTGGAATACAGAAGAGGAAAAATTAAATTGGAAAGTGGAATAAATAAAACGATATACGTTAAATTTTTAATTTACGTTAATAATATATGAAACCAAATCTCAAAAATATTGTCCTGACAGGAATGTTGCTGTTGTGTTCACATTTGATGAATGCGCAGTTTCTTGCGGCTTCTGATACGTCAGAAAGCAGTGTGAGACGATATAAGAGTATTATCAGCGCCAATAAGGATATTGTTGATTTCATCGAATATTCTCTTGCAGAAAAAGGTTTGCCCAAACACCTCAGAAACCTGGCCTTAATTGAATCTCATTTTAACAGAAATATTACTTCGGGAGCAGGAGCGGTAGGTGTATGGCAGTTTATGACTTCACATGCCAATCAGTACGGACTCACCCAACAAAACCGGACCGATCTTTATAAAAGCACCAAAACAGCAGTAATCTCTCTGGCTAATTTATATAAAAAATACAATAACTGGGTGACGGTAGTAGCTGCCTACAATTGTGGCGAGGGAAATATTGCCAAAGCCATGGCGGCTGCCAATTCTTCTCAATACCATGTATTTTATAAATTTTTACCGGAAGAAACCATCAACCATGTCAAAAAATATCTGAATGCGTGCTATGCTACCGGAGAACTTCAAAATGTTTTAAGCAACTACAATTCTTCCAGAATGAATACCGTATTTTTCGTGAATGGGGGAAGCGGTAAAAATAATGAGTCACTCGCGGAAACGGATATCAATGCAGGATTTAATTTAAATGTCATTGCCGATGAGCTTGATGTAGATGTTGCCAAACTTCTATCCTGGAACCCTGGAATTTCACAGGAGCTTCAGGATAAAGGAGAAGGAATCCTGTATCTTCCGAAAGATCTTATGCCGGATTTTTTATTAAGGAAAAACAAAATTCTTTCAAGATCAATAAAAGAAAGTAATACGATTAACACCAAACAGTAAAGAACTTAGCGATAATGTTTAACCTATCCAAATCACAGGTCATATGAAAACAGAATCACCAAACATACCGAAAACCCCTTCATTCCGTCCTTCTCAGAATGCCGACGGAATTTCGGAAAATCATCATGCGGGAATCAACAGATTAGTAAAGCTTTCCCTCGTTATTGAAGGAAAAGTAATAAAATACTACAAGCATTTTAAGCTGACTCAAAGCGCGAGAAAACACCACGAATTCAGCGTAACGTTAGCACATGATGCATTGGGTGACCGCCAGACCCATACTCTCGAAGAAGCCAATAAGTTTTTGGGAAAACGTCTTACTGTTGTCATTTCTTACAAAGACATCGACAACAGCCCTGAAAGAACTTTTGTAGGAGTCATCACCGGGGTTGGGTTTAGTCAGGAAAGAATGAGCCTTGGCAATATTGTTTTAACGGGCTACAGTCCGACCATTTTATTGGATGGCGCGCCTCATATTCAGAGCTTTGGCGGAACATCACCTGTGAATATGGGAATTATTGCCAATGAAGTGATTAAACAGGGCATCGATACCGGTCGTTTTGATGTAAGGGTTGATACCAATGATTATTCACAAATTATTTACAGCAGCCAATACGACGAAACGCATTATAATTATCTTGCAAGAATGGCTGAAGCCTATGGCGAGCAGTTTTACTATGACGGAGAAGTTCTTCATTTCGGTAAACTGCCTCCTCAGAATAAACCCATTAAATTAACATACGGAAGCAGCGCAAACAATATTAAAGTTGAATTAAAAGCTGTTCATACAAAACCTCAGTTTTATGGTTATAACAGCAGTAAAAATGAGAAGTTAACTTCAGGAGACACACCAATCCAGCATGTGGGAGATTTAGCCAAAACGGCTTATGCACACAACGAAAAAATTTATAAAACTCCTGCGCTTCAGATTGCCCCGATTAAAGCAACCACCCATCTTGATGTAGAATATTCGCAGAAAAGTACATCGGGAAGTCAGGCTGTCAATGTATTTTCTTTATCAGGTAATACTACGGTGCCGTTTTTACATCCAGGCTGTGTAGTTGACGTTCAGATGCGTAAAATTGATACTAACGAATCTTCTTATTTCACCAGAATTATGGTGACGGAAGTTTCACATGAGGTCGATACCATAGGACATTATACAGGAAGCTTTGAAGGAATTGCTTCCGATACGGGATTTTTGCCTAAACCGGAGTTTACAACCCCAAAGGCAGAACCACAAATCGCTACCGTCATCTCCAATACAGATCCGGAAGGACAGGGAAGAGTGCAGGTAAGGTTTGACTGGCAAACGAACGATACTACTCATTTTATAAGAATGATGAGTCCTGATGCCGGAGGAACCGACCAAATTACTCAAAACAGAGGATATGTGGCCATTCCGGAAGTAGGCGATCAGGTGATGGTGAATTTCGTTCACAGCCATCCCGACAGGCCATTCGTCATGGGAGGAATGTTCCATGGAGGGATAGGACTTGGCGGAGGTGTGGATAACAGGGTGAAATCTATCCAGACCAGGAGCGGTCACAGAATTGTTTTTACGGAAGATGAAAGCATTATTATTACCGATAAATCAGGGAACGAAATTCATTTGGATACAACGGGAAGCAATATTACCATCACCGCTCCGGAAACGATGACGCTCAACTGTAAGAATATGAACATCAATGTTGGTGAAAATATGAATACCAATGTCGGAATGAATATTTCTGAAATTGCCGGAATGAACAGGAACAGCAGCATCGGAATGCTTAATATGATGAGCGTTGGAACTGATTTCATTACCAATGTGACGGGAGAAATGATAGAATATATTCAGGGGAATAAAGAATCGCATACCGACAAAGACAGGGTAAGCACGAGCAACGGAAAAATTACTACGCAAAGTGTAGGAAACCACGAACAGCATTCTGATAAAGAAGTACAAAACAATTCCGGAGAGAAATCTAAAAACTATTAATGCGCTATGAAACAGACATTCGTAGGAGGAAATATTTTGGAAACAACCGGAGGAAACAATCTTTCCTACGCCAAAGATGTTATTGAAAATGTCGGCAGTCAGGTTATACAGAAAGGTCAGGAAAATGGTGTAAGCTATGGTAAACAGGGCGCCCCGCCAAAAAATGAAAAAATTTATGATGTGGTCATGTTTGTGGCAGGAACAACAGATCCTGTCAACACAACAGGACTAAAACATCAAGCCAATACAGATTACTGGCAAAGCAGCAAAGACAACTTTTGGAACAAAATAAAAGCATTAAAACCACAATTTCTGAATCTTCATATCGAAGGAAGTTTTTTCAGCTGGTCCGGTGATAACGATACCAAAGAAAGAAATCTGGCAGCAAACAGACTGTTGGATCTGTTTTTAAGGGTTTATAAATTCTGGAAAAATCAGGAAGTTCATCTGCATCTTATCGGGCATTCGCATGGCGGAAATGTCATCAACCAGTTTACCGAGCTTATTGCGACAGATCCGAAATTTCCCAAAGCCTGGAAGGTAAAAAGCATCACTTATTTATCAACGCCATTTTTTCAGCACAAGCACCAGCTCAATCATTCTAAATTGCATAAGCAGTGTCAGATTATTAATGTACACAATGAATATGATTTAACACAACAATTGATTGCAGATTTCAGCCTAGTGAATCTGGAAGGACTCATCAAGCAGTTCCAGATGGAAAAGTTTGACAACGGAATCACAACGCTGAAAAGTGTAAATAAGGAAGCAATTACAAAATACCTTAAAGGATTTCCAACCAGGAAAACGGCAACTGCTGCATGGGCAGAAATGGCAAAAGGATTTTTAGGTATCGGGATGATTACGACAGAATTTATTGCCTATATTAATTCATTAAAACTCGAAAATTCTAATCTTACCGCAGAAAAAAATACATTCGTCACCCTTCTGAATAATTTCCTGCAATGGACCAATGATGTTCGCAGAAACTATGAAAACGGCGGAAGCTACGATAAAATAACCTGGGCGAAAAACCTGAACCTTACTCAGGGAATGAGAGTTTTAAATATCCTTTTCGACATAAGAAGCGGAGTGAATGACAGCTACATTTTGAATTTACTGGCAAAATTATTCAGAGCACAGGCAGGCATCACAGATACTATTGAAGTAACCTCCTGGAATCCATCAAAGCAAACCAAAAGTTTACCGCTGACACATGTTCCGATCTATGATAAAGATCCTTATCACAGCAGAAACAAAAGAAACCAGTGCAAAAACTTCATTGCAGGCGCTTCTGCTGCGGTACACAATAATAATCTGGAAGAAGTTTTAATGAGGCTGCTCAGCCAGTTTATAAAACCGGATCAACTGGCAGATTATATTGACTATATCAATTACGCTGAATTTGTTTTTACCGGAAATCTCGACAGAGAATTAAAAATATTAAAAGGGAATTTTGAGAGATATCATACATTGGTAGAAAGATACTATGCAGATTTGGTGGCTCATAAAGATGAAGCAGAAATAAAAGATATGATGCACAGGCCGGGAACCGTTCCTTATCTGGCAATGGCATCTCATAGTCTCAGCCATACACAATTCTGGCCGGAAGTAGAAGCGGGTCTGAAAAAATCTTTCAGCTCAGGCAGAAATCCGGGATATATGAAAAAGTAAAATATGAAAAACCAAAAAAAGCTGGCGCTGTTCAGTTTTATTATATTTATTATATCTACGGCAGCCGCGTCGTACTGGTATATTTTATTGCATTATTACAGAGAACATGATCTTGAGAACATTTCTACCATAATTACTCAGGTAGGGCTGGTAGCAGGAGCAATTACGACGTTCATATTCTTTCTTATTAATCTGTGTATAAAGAAAATAAAAGATAAAGGATTACGGTCTTTTCTGGTCGTTATCTTAGTTATATTTTTTATCGTTTTTGTATATCATCTCACGTTAAATATGGTTTTTTACCATACGGACAGTCCTCAGTCTTTTATAGAATCCTTAATGGAATTTTGATGAGGTTTTCTGTTAATCAAGTAGCATTATGAAAAAAACAGCTTTTTTATTCTTCATCAGTTTATCTTTATCGGCTTTCGGGCAGTCTGTTCAGGAAATGGTAAAAGATCTGGACGGAGATTCCGTAAAAGATACGGTTCGTATTGACAGCGATTCCCGAATAATAGTATGCATGTTGTCCACACAGAAATTTAAAAAAATAAAAAGCGGAAAAATTCAGAAACTCAACTTTGGAAATACACTTGTTGCGACGAAAAAAGGATTTGAATTCTGGAATGATTTTGACAGATCCGGATTCAGATGTGTTTTTGAATATGATCCGAAGGCAAAAAAAATGCAGCTCGTACAGATGAGAAGAATTGATGATATTTTAAGTTATGATTACGGTGAAAAAGCTAAAGGAAAATCAAGTATTAATCTTCTTACCAACCAGTATGTTGGTGATTTCTATAAAGTCAATCATGGAAAACTACAGAAAATTCCAACGATTAAAGCAAAAATGACATTTCCAAAAACTTACCTGGAAACATTTACGGATTCTGTTTGTTTTGATTATGAAGCAAAATGCCTGGCTTTGTATAAAAAGTTTGAAATTTGATAAGTTGTTTTTTTATATAGAAATCCGATAAGTTATTTTTCCTTGTCGGATTTTTTTAGGTTAAAATTTAAAAAAAGAGATAGGTTAAAATAAGTTTAATTCTACCTTAAATTAATCTTACTATTTCCCTTGTCTGTGTAATTATAGATTAAAATTACAGAGTCTATTTTCATTTTAAAGTGCTGTATTGTAGATGTTTGATGTAAGTTGTATTTCTTTTGTCGTAGAATTACGACATGAAATCGTAGAATTACGACAAAAAATAAAATTAATATTCCAAAGCTTTTAAAATAAAAATTTGTGATCTATCTTTGATTCAACAAATCAGACAAACCAACCAAATCACAAAATATTATTAACGATTAAAATTTACGAATCATGGCAACAAATTCAAGAGGAATTTTAAAATTCAACGGAGGCGAAGGTCAAAAATTATTAAAGCTTAACTACAGCGTTTCAAGATCCACTGACGTATCTGGTAGAGTAGCTTCAGACCCTTCAAACGCATTGATTAAAGTTACAGTGGAAGCTACTGAAAAATCAGACATTCTTGAAAGCTTACTCAACGGAAAGTACAAGCCTACAACAGGTGAAATCACTTTCAACAAATCTCACGAAGAAGGAACTCTAATCACGCTTAACTGGGAAAACGGTTATGTGATCCAGCATGAAGTAGATTTTGATGCCGTAGATGAAAACAGCATGCTGATCAGCTTTGTGGTAAGCGCTGAAACCATCGACTACGGAAATTCCAAATACGAAGGTCTGTGGCCGAGTAGCGGTAACTAATACCTACAATCATCTTAGTAAAATAAAATTGGTTACAGAATAGCTCAGCTCACCCGAGTCGCTATTCTGTTTTTTGTTTTTTTGGAATGAAATTAACCTGAATTCAGTTTAATGGTTAATTACTTATCAGCATTATATCAATCTGATAATGAATTTATTCGATTTTTGTATTGGATAAATTTCAGCATTTTTAAAATTAATATACACCATCAATCAAAATTGTAAGGCTATGTTTCAAGATGATAAAACACCGAAAGTATCTTCTGCAGGAGTACCTTCCAAGGTAGAACCTATGGGAGAAATCAGAAAAATGGCGGAAGATCAGGCGGTAAATAAAGCTACGGAAAAACTTCAGCAAAAAACAGACGGGACCGTTCAGAAAACGACACAAAAACTGGCGCAGGCACAAGCTTACACCGGAGTTGTCGCAGGAGCTTCCGGAATGCTGATGAATCAAAAATTACAGCCGAATACGCCGTCTTTAGTTGAAGATAAAGTCTGGTCCCAGCAGCCTACTTCAAAAATACATAATGCGCAGGCAATTCCTGAAAGCCAGATTTTGGGCATCAATCGTGTCGTAAAGCTGGATATTGTGGTGGAAGGAAAATCGGTAAAACATTTTAAACATTTCCAGCTGAAACAAAGTGCAACCAGACATCATGAATTCAGCTTAATGCTGGCTCACGATTCTTTGGGAAATGCAGAAAATCATAATCTTGAAGAAGCTCAAAGTTTTTTAGGAAAAAGAATCACGGTTATTTTTAAATATAAAGATGTTGAAGAGGGTCCTGAAAGAAGTTTCGTAGGCGTTATCACAGAAGTAGGCTTCAGTCAGGAAAAAGGCAGTCTGGGAAATATTGTACTTACCGGTTACAGTCCCACAGTGCTCCTTGACGCCGCTCCACACATTCAGAGTTTTGGCGGTGCTCAGGAAATAAGCCTTAACAGTATTGCAGATCAGGTTATTAAAGAAGGCCTTGGAAATGGGAAATTTGATTTCAGGGTAGATGCCCGGCATGGAAATGTGTCTTACAGTTCTCAATATGAAGAAACTCATTACAATTATCTTGCAAGGATAGCAGAAGCGTATGGCGAACAGTTCTATTATGACGGCGAAGTCCTCCATTTCGGGAAACTTCCGCCTCAGGAAAAACCGGTGAAGCTCACCTATGGAAGCAGCGTAAATGATGTTAAAATCAAAATGAAAGCTCAGCATGTCAATCCAAGTTTTTACGGATACAACAGCAGCAAAAATGAAAAATTAACCACAGGAAACTCCAAAATTACCCATACCTCAGATATTGCTAAACGCGCTTACGAAATTTCAGAAAAAACATTTACAACTCCTTCACTCAGAGTAGCACCCATTAAAGCTGCCTCCTTCATGGATGTGGAAACTTCACAGAAAGGAACGGCCGGCAGCAAGGCATCAGATGTATTTGTAACCTCGGGCAATACTACGGTTCCGTTTTTATACCCAGGCTGCATTGCAGACATCGAAATGCGTAAAACCGACAGCAACGAAACTTCTTTCTTTACCAAATTAATGATTACCGAAGTGCGTCATGAAGTGGATGCGCGAGGATATTATACAGGAACCTTCGATGCGATTGCTTCCGATACAGGTTTTATTCCTCGTCCTGAATTTCAGTTTCCAAAAGCAGATGCCCAGTTTGCCAAAGTAATTTCCAATACAGATCCTTTAAATCAGGGAAGATTACAGGTGCAGTTTGACTGGCAGAACGGATCAACAACTACAGAATATATCCGCGTGATGACTCCAGACGGTGGTGGCAGCGAAAAGGTAAGTAAAAACCGTGGATTTGTAGCCATTCCCGAAGTCGGGGATCAGGTGGTGGTTAATTTCGCCCATCAGCATCCGGACAGACCTTTCGTCATGGGCGGAATGTTCCATGGTGGAGTCGGCGGCGGCGGCGGCGCAGGAAATAATGTTAAAAGCCTAAGCAGTAAAAGCGGGCATATCATCAGTCTTGACGACGGTGGCGGAATGACCGTGAGAGACAAAGATCAGAATTCGGTTTTTCTTGATGGTGCGGGGAATATCAGTGTTGACAGCAAAGAAACGATTACTTTAAAATGTGGAGAAAGCTCCATTTTTATGGATAAAGCAGGAAATATTATCATTAAAGGAAAAGAAATCATGGTTCAGGGTGATAATATCGGTGTCGGTGGAACATCCAGTATAGGAATCGGAGTCGGACAGGAAGGCGGAAGCCCCACATCCGGAATCGGTATTGAAGCAACAACATTGGATGTCGGAACTACAACTCTTTCTATGGGTGCAAAAACCGAAGCAAACCTGAGCAGTAAAAAAATCAACATCGGTGGTGGAGATGAAACCAATATCGTAAGCGGAACGGTAAAACTGAATTAATCACAGACAGAACAACTGAAATATTTGTGTTTTTCACTGAAAATAAATAGTAAACTAAAGCTAATGAATCCGGTAGATTTGGAACTGGTAAAATTAAAGAGACAATGGCAGAATATCGTTAAAAATAACGTAGAAAAACCCATGCTCATTGCTTTAGGTGAAAAACATGAAACTGATCTTTTTGACGGATTTATAAAATCCAGGTTATCCGAAGATTACGATGGTGAAGATGTTTTTTTACCACATTATCAGGAGTTTAACGGAATGAGTTCTTTCGGGGAAATTTTGTTTCAGGAATGGAAAGAATATTATGAAATGCTTGAGAAAAGCGAAGAAAATATTCCGGAATGGAAACTTGCGATTTCTGAAAATCATTTCAAAACCGATGCTTATAAAGCATTTTTTCCTTTACTGGAATTAAAGAAAAAATTTTCCAATATTAAAAATTCAAAGATCTTTCTCTACATCGCTCCGGTCAGGATCAGTGAGATCGGTGAATTGTCGATATGGGTGAAAGAATGGTGTGAAATCTGCAAAAAATCAGGAAATCAAGATATTAAGCTGGTTTGGGCAGAGCATCATTTACATAAGACTTTACCGGAAAATTCTTCTGCACACAGTTTCAGGGTTGAGGTTGATATTCACCAGCTGATGCAGAATACCGCAGCGCATACCAACAGAACGAAAAACAGTCCGGATACGGATTTTCAGCAACAGATTCTCACGGCAAGCAATCATCTAAGCAAAGGAAGATGTAAAGAAGCTGAATTTGCATTAAAAAATGCCGTAAAACTGGCGAAAGAGCAAAAGAATAAATCAGGAGAAATCTCAGCCTATTTCATGCTGACACAGGCTTATATGGCAGATAAGAAAAAGGAAAAGGCAGAAGATACTTATCAAAAAATATTTGAAGAAGTGGAATCAGATTCTCCTTTGGAAGTGCAAATGTATATGAATTACGGAACTCATTTGCTGGGTAATTCCAAAAAGTCGAAAGCAGAAACAGCCTTTGAAAAGGCTGCAGAAACAGCAAAGAGAATAGGAGAATATGCGATGGCTATTGAGTGTTACAGAATTATCGGAACACTGAATGATACGGCTCTTACCAGAGATAAGATGATCCGCCATTTCGAAAAATGTCTGGAAATCGCAAAATCGATGGAGCCTTCGGCAAGAGAGTCAAGCAGTCTCAAATTTGTAGCATCCATGCTGATGATAAAATATGAAAATGACACAGAAAAGAAAGATGCTTTAGATAAAGAAATGAAAAATTATTTTGGGGAAGACTGGAAAGTAAGTGTGGAAAAACCAAAATATGATTAAAATATTTTAACAGGTAAGGTCTAAAATTTTAGATCAACCAAAAACAAAATCACAAATTACAATATCATGGCAGATCAAAATAAAATTAAAAAGATTAAGGTTGCAAAGCCAGATATGAATCCGGACCGGTCATGGAAAGTGAATGCGGATGTTACTTCATTCAGCAAAGAAAAAACCACACAAGGCTGGAAAAACGGGATGAAAAATAATTTCGATTCACTGAATCCTGTTTCTATGGTGAAATCTGTAGCCGGTAAAGACAGCGGGCAGTCACAATCATCAGGAAGTGGTGGCGGAGAAACCTCCGTAACGGCAAAAAATGCAGCACCACAAAGCAAGGTGAAATTAATTAAAGTTAATACACCTGCTATTACTCCAACTGCAGTTCAGCATACGAGCAAACATTTTGATATTGTTCTGGCGATTGATATTCACTGGACTTTAATTCCGCCTCCGCCGTCATTCATGCTGATACCTTTGCCTTTGCCGCATCCGTTTGTAGGAATTGTTTTCGATGTGATGGATTATCTTACATTCACGATTCCGATACCACAGTTTATTCGAAATATAAAGCCTGATTTGCCGGAAGGAATTCCAATGGGAGGATCAATATTCGTTCACGGAAGACATAAGGCAACTACAACAACCAGTGTGATGGGCGTTTTGATTCCTTTCAGGCATATTACTTCGCTGATTCCTGTTTATATGATTCCTTTTCTTCAGGAGGCCCCACACGAAGGCGAAGTGTATTATGGTGCGCAAACCGTTTTGGGACAGGGAAGTAAAATGAGCGGAAACCAGCCCCAGCAGGTTCTTACCTGTATGGGGCTGCCTTTTTGGGATGACGATGCTTCCCGCAATGCCGGACAAGCCTAAAAAAAATCCGCTTGCCTATTTTGCATTTTATAATAATTTTTCGAGCTTATATATTCAGATTAATACAGGTAATCCTGTTCTTGTGGGAGGCGCTTTTGTTCCGCATGTTTATACACCGGGTGAAATGCTGATGCGTTTTGCAGGCATGGCTTTGATGAGAGGTTTAACGAAAAGTTTAGGAAAAGGTGTTACGAAATTCAATCATTTTTTGCAGGGTAAATTCGGGAAAACCAATCCTATTTCGAAAGCTTTGTGTAAAGTTGGTTTAGAGCCTGTCAATTTTGCATCAGGAGCGATGTTGTTTGAATGGGATGATTTTGAAATCGAAGCAGGGACATCCTTAACATGGACAAATGTTTGGTACAGCGACAGACCTTACACCAAAGGAATGCTTGGAAACGGAATTTTTAATTCTCATGATCTTTATATTGTTCCTGACGAAGAAGATGATATTGCTGCATGGGTTCATCCCGAAGAACTGCAACCGATGCCGATTCCTGTTCCGGCGGTTGGAGAAGAATTAATATATTACAGAAGTCAGAAAATCTGGCAGTATCGTCCGAACGAAAACACCTGGATCATCAGAAAAGGAACAGATGTTTATACTTACAAACGTTTCTCTCATGTCACGGAAGGGAGTATTTTTAAAGTAATTTATATCGAATATGGTGACGGAACGGTCAGAGAATACGAATATGAAGGAAAAAATATTGTTTTAAAAAGTATTAAAGATGTTAAAAGCGATTTTATCATAGAAACAACAATTCATCCTGAACTCAACAAAATTACCGAAGTTTATTATTGTTTTAAAAATAAAAGAAATCTTCAGGTTCGTTATACGTACGATGAACATGGAAATCTCACGCATGTCTGGGATATTCATAAGAAGGCGATCGTTTTTGAGTTTGATGATCAGAACAGAGTAATCAGGAGAACCAACAGGAACGGGATGAGCTACCACTGGGAATATGATAAAAAAGGCAGGGTGGTTCATACAAAAGGTTCGGAAGGTTTTATGGAAGGTTTTTTAAACTATAATGAAGAGGAAGGCTGCACAGAAGTAATTTATCCAAGACAGCATAATAAAACCGAAAAATATTATTACGATGAAGATTTCTTAATATACAAGCAAGTTGACGGTGAAGGTGGAGAAACCTGGTACGACTACACTTCCCACAACGAATTAAAAATGACCGGAACGCCGGAAGGAAGAGTTTATGGCTATACCTATGATGAGTTTGGAAATATTAAAATTTTCCACACGCCAGACGGAGAAGAGTATCATTACCAGTACAATGAATACGGAGATATTACCGCCCGTTTTTCACCTTCAGGAACTTCAGAAATATGGAATTATGATGAAGAAGGCAGACTTGTAAGCTACACCGATCCTACAGAAGAAACAGTGAGCTACCAATATGAAAATGACGAAAAACTTCCTGAAAGCAGCAAAAAACAAAATATTGAAACGTATTACGAATATAATGACAGAAACCAGATCATAAGGCTTACGAACAATATTGGCTCCGAACAATACTGGAAATACGATGATTATGGAAGACTTTTAGTTTTCAGTCCGAAACCTTTGAACAGAACCGTCTGGAACCGTGATAAAATGGGACGTGTTGTCGAGGTCAAAGAACCCGGCCAATTACCGCTGAGACTTCGCTACGATGCTTACGATCTTCCGGTTTACGCTACAGACGGAAAAGCGGAATGGCTCATGAGTTACACGCCAATGGGAAGCCTGAAACGGCAGGTTCGAAGAAATACTTTAACCTTTAAAAAAGAAGAAACTTTAATTTTCGGCTACAATGCTTATGAAAATTTAATGAACATCACCAATGAAAAAGGAGAAATATACCATTTTGAAAGGAACAACAATGATGAGATCATCGGGGAAACCGGTTTCGACGGACAACAGAAATTCTTCGTAAGAGATAAGGACGGACTGGTAACTCAAACCCAAAATCCGCACGGAAAAAATATATTTTATGAATACGATTTAGGAGGAAGATTAACACAGGCACACTATCCCGACGGAACCTGGGAAGCTTATCAGTACGATACTTCGGGGCTTTTGGCCAGAGCCGACAACGAAAACAGCAATGTCGTTTTTCAGCGGAACAAATTAGGATTGGTCACCAGTGAAAAACAGGGTGAGCATTCAATTAATTACGAGTATGATGATCAGGGAAATCTGATAAGCTTAAAAAGTAGCCTGGGCGCTGAAATAGACTATGCTTACAACGACATAGGTCAGCTTAAAAAAGTAATGGCGGGTGCAAAAGATGTTCATCAGCCCTGGCAAATGAATTTAAGCATCGGTCGGGATGGTCAGTCATTCTCCCGGGAAATGACAGGAGGTGTAGAAAGTATGTTCGAGTTCGACCATACCGGAATGCCGGTAAGCCAGAAAGTAATGGTCAATAAAACCCAAATGGCTTTTCATAAAGAGTATCAGTGGGGATCAGGTAGTCGTTTGATGCAGGTTTTGGATCGCGTAACAGGAGGCAGAACAAGATTCGATTATGATGCTTTCGGAAGTCTGGTGGCCGCAGAATATCCGAATGGAGAAATTCAGTACAAAAATCCGGATGCAACGGGCTGTTTATACGAAAGCGCCAAACGAACCGACCGTATTTACGATAAAGGCGGAAAGTTGATGCGCGACAAAAACTGGTTTTATCATTATGATGATGAAGGAAATTTATTGCTAAAAAGTAAAAGACCCGTTAATAATGTAAGATCAGATGAGGAGGACAAAGAAGAAAATGTACATCCTTATTATAAATCCATAGCAGAAGATTGGCTTAATAAGCCTAAGCACAACGAAAATAATTTACCGGACGTTCGTGAAAATTCTCCGGAACAAATTCAAAATCCTGAATGGGAATCAGGAGACTGGGCTTATTTCTGGAACGCGAACGGAATGCTTGCAAAGGTAAAACGACCAAATGGTAAAGAAATAAGTTTTGAATATGATGCACTGGGAAGAAGAATTTCAAAAATTGGAAACAAGAAAATAACTCGGTATATTTGGGATGGTAACGTTCTTTTACATGAATGGAATTACGATGTAGATGATAAACCGAAAACTTCAGTCGATGATGATGGCAATGTTATTTTTGAACAGGAGAAGGTTGAAAATATGGCGATTTGGGTGTATGAAAAAGGAAGCCATGTGCCGTGTGCTAAAATTATTAATGGAGAAAAATTTAGCATAATCGTTGATTATATCGGGAGACCAATACAGTCATACAATGAAGAAGGAAACTTGATTTGGAGTACAGATTACAATATATTTGGACAAGTTAAAATTTTAAAAGGAGAGAAAAATTTTATTCCTTTCAGGCAGTTAGGTCAATATGAAGATGAAGAATTAAATGGTCTTTATTACAATAGATTCAGATATTACGACAGTGAACAGGGAAATTATATTTCTAAAGATCCAATAGGGTTAAACGGTGGAAACCCAACGTTATATGGTTATGTTTGGGATAATTTAAGCCAATATGATCTTTACGGACTTGATACTTTTGCTCAAAGATTAGGTAATTTTGGTGAAGATAAGGTAATATCAGGTTTGAAGGATAGTGGTAAGTATGTTGACGGTGGTATTTTTCAGGTGCAGAATGCTTCCAATCATGGTATTGATATTGTGGGGCTGAGACATGATGGTAAATTCGATGTATTTGAAGTAAAAACTAATATTAGTGGTAATGCAGGAAAACTTTCCGATAGGCAAGCCAATCCATCAGCCTTCATAAATGATGTCTTGAGTGATCAAAAAGCCGGGGCAGGAACTTATGGAATATCACCTCAAATGGCAGAGAGAATAAGATCTAATATTGGCGACAAATTTTTGGTAGATGTTTATGTAGGAAGAGGAGAAAAAGGAAGATGGTTTGTTGAGAAAACAAGAATGTCCGATTGGGACGAAATAGGAAAATTATATCAGTAATAAGCTAAAATATATGAACTACAAAAAATATTTAAACATTCAAATAAAAAAAACAGAAGCAAATCTTAATAGTAGAATAAAAAATAATGATTTTGAGTTTTTTTATAATTGCATTAACGAATTTATCGAGAATGATGAAGAACAGTTCAGCCAGACTTTTACAGAACTTGGGATGCAATTTGAGAATAAATATAATATTTCAGGCATCATTCAAAAAGTATTTTATCTGCGATCAGAAAGTGAAATAGTTAATTTTAATAAAGAAAATAATATAGAAGATTTTCAAAAATTGCTAGATGCATATTATTGGCTCAATTTAGCTTTCATAAAAGCTGATCAGGAAAATCATGAATTAAAAGGAGAATTCTTCCAAGATATTGTATTAGCTTCTTTATTAGCATATTGCTTCTATCCAAAAGCATTAGAAAAAACTTTGCATTATTTGCAAACTGAATATAATGAATCTTTAAAAGAGGAAAAAGAAAAGATTGCTCCAGAGAAAAGGAAATACGATAAATATTATGGTTATGCGGATGTGTTCCAATTGCTTAAAGAACTACTTTCGTATGAACAAAATGATACATTTAAAGACATGGTCGATGTTGCCATTGAAAATAATTATCAGTTTGTTATTAATCATTATTTGAGTGAAGATTCAAATATTGTAAATGAAGTATTAGAGAAATTGGCAGAGTTTCATTTCAATAATAAAGGAGAATCATACCTTGATACTTTCAATCATGATTGTTGGAAAAATTTTCCAATCGAAATGATAAGTATTTTAATTAGCAGAAAACGAAAAGGACTATCAAATGAAGGAATCAATCATCCGTTAATCTCAGCTTTCTTACCATTTATTTTTGAAACAATATCTCTTCCTAATGATGAACTAACTAAAAAATTGGAAAATAAAATTGTATGATCTTATCTAAATCTACTGAAAAAGTTAATAAATGTTATAAAATACCATCCAACCCTAAAATTTATTATCTTTAATATCATTTAAAAATAATAAAGTATGGAAGCGTACAATTTTGAAACGGCGATTAAACCCTTTTTTTGGGTGGCCTCAGAAAAGACTTTTTCAGTATGTTTAAATGCAGGAACCTACAAACCCGAAATTTTCGAATGGCGGAAAGATGAAGGCTTCGAAGGCAATGGATACGATTGGGCGTCACTCGCGAAAATTTTCGTGGAAGAAAAAAGACCCGACCTGGCAGATGAGATCAAATTCGATCCGGAAGCAGATATGTTCTGCGCCTATTCCGAGAATCCTGAACACCTAAAGGACTTCATTACCGAATTCAAAAAAACCTGTGAAGACGAAATTCAGATCCAGGATCTCTTCCTCAAAGCAGAAATAGATTAACCATAAAAGGCCTCGATGAGGTCTTTTTTTGAGTTACACCAAATTAATATTCAGGAATTAAATTTTAGCAGAGAATGACAATATTTAACAAGTCAGAAACTTAGTTTACGCTTATAAATAATCTCCTTTCAATCATCAAAATTATTTGCATACATCCCGAATAAATTCAATAAGTTTGCAACAGCTTTTCCCAAAAATACGACCATGTCCGGAAACATTCTCATCATCGATGACGAGATCAAACTCCTGAAACTCTTAGGAATGATCCTCTCCCAGGAAAATTTTACTGTAAAAGAAGCGTCTACCGCAAGATCAGCGATGAATATGCTTGAGCAGTACGAATTCGATGTCGTGTTAAGCGATGTCAGGCTTCCGGATGCCTTCGGTGTCGATCTGGTAAAGACGATCAAGACTAAATATCCCCATCTGGAAATTATTCTCATGACTGCCTTCGGGAACATTACGGATGCCGTTCAGGCTATGAAAAATGGGGCGTATGATTATCTGGTTAAAGGGGACGATAATGAGAAAATTATCCCGCTCGTGTACAAAGCATTGGAAAAAGCCAAAGATAATGCAACAAGGAAAGCCCAGAAAAATACAGTTCAGAAAGGTTTTGAAGCTATTATCGGAACTTCACCGCTTATTCTTCAGGCCAAAAAACTTGCAGAAAAGGTGGCCATTACCGATGCTACAGTTCTGCTGACGGGCGAAACAGGAACCGGGAAAGAAGTTTTTGCCAACGCCATTCATCACAGCAGTGACCGTAAAAAGAATAATTTTATTGCGATCAACTGCTCGGCATTCAGCAAAGAAATACTGGAAAGCGAACTTTTCGGGTATAAAGCAGGGGCATTTACGGGAGCGGCAAAAGATAAAAAAGGATTGATAGAAGAAGCCAATAACGGTACTTTGTTCCTGGATGAAATTGGTGAAATGCCGATTGAGCTTCAGGCCAAGTTACTCAGAGTTCTTGAAACCAAAGAATTCATCAAAATGGGTGAAACAAAAATTTCAAAATCAGATTTCCGACTGATTGCCGCAACCAACCGCGACCTTGAAGAAGAAATCAGACAGGGAAATTTCCGTGAAGATCTTTATTTTAGGCTGAATATTTTTGAAATCAGGCTTCCTGCGCTTCGTGAAAGAAAAGAAGACCTGAAGGCTTTGGCTAAAAATTTTATTGCCGTTTTCTCCCAAAAACTACATATTTCCGATATTCAGGTGGCTCCGGATTATTTTAAAGCTTTAGAAAAAAACGACTGGAAAGGAAACATCCGCGAACTGCGAAATACGGTGGAACGAAGCCTGATCCTGATGAATGACCATATCCTTGATGCAGAAATTCTGCCTCATTATAGCGAAAAAAATTCGTCAGAAAAAGATTCTTTAAGTATAAAATCCCTTGAAAAAGAACACATTCAAAAAGTTCTACAATACACGAAAGGCAACAAAGCAGAGGCCGCAAGATTGCTTGAAATCGGCATCGCAACATTATACCGTAAGCTTGAGGAATACAGCTTAAGATAAATTTCACATATTATTTCAAAAAGATTCGGCATTGAGGTAAAAAGGCTGAATGACGAGTGTAAAAGGTTCAACGGTGAGCCTAAAAGCTTCAACGACCAGGCAAAAAGGCTCGAAAACGAGTATAAAAGGTTCAACGACGAGTATAAAAGATTCAAAAACCAACCTAAAAGGGTGAAAATTCAGGCAAAAAGGTTCAAATTTGAGACAAAAAGACTGGTTTAATAATAATCAGTGTCAAAATCAAATCCATTACCGGTAGTCAATATCTCCGGTTAATCCACTTTTTTATTTCAACATAAAAAGAACACTTTTTCTTATATTTGTTCCTTATGGATACTATGGACGCAACACAGGATAAAAGATTATTTCTCATCGATGCTTATGCAATGATTTTCAGAGGCTATTACGCACTGATCAGGAATCCCAGGCTTACCAGTAAAGGCCTGGATACTTCTGCTATTTTCGGATTTACCAATTCCCTGATCGAACTGATCAGAAGGGAAAAACCGACTCATCTGGCAGTGGTTTTTGATGTGGGCGAAGCGAGCATAAGAACGGGAGATTTTTCAGAATATAAAGCCAACAGAAGCGAAACGCCTGAAGCGATCAAGAATGCAATCCCGTACATTCACAGAATTCTGCAGGCCATGCATATTCCTATTTTAGGCGTTCCGGGTTACGAAGCAGATGACGTTATCGGAACAATTGCCTGCAAAGCTGAAAAAGAAGGTTATACTACGTTCATGGTAACTCCGGATAAAGATTTTGCACAACTCGTTACCGATAAAATTAAAATCTATAAACCCGGTCTGAAAGGTGGAGATATTGAAATTTTAGGCGTAGAAGAAGTTAAGGCCAAATATGAAATTGAAGATCCCAAGCAGGTCATTGATTTCCTGGCGATGATGGGTGATTCTGTCGACAATATTCCCGGGCTTGAAGGGGTGGGTGAAAAAACAGCCATGAAATTCCTGAAAGAATTCGGAAATATTGAAACTCTCTTGGCCAACACAGACAAACTGAAAGGTAAACTAAAAGAAAAAGTGGAAGCTTCAGCGGAACGGGGAATTTTGTCTAAAAAGCTGGCAACCATTATTTGTGATGCGCCGGTCGAATTCCACCAGGAGCAATACGATCTTGAGACACCCGATTTTGAAAAAGTAAAGGAGGTTTTTGACGAAATAGAATTCAGAAGACTCTATGAAAATCTTTACCGTGCGTTTGCTCCTTCAACTACTGGAGCTGTTGTGGTTGCCGAAGTGGATATCACCATTGCCGAAACCCCACAGCAGAAAGTCGCGCAGGCAGTAGGACAGCTTGATCTTTTTGCTACGTATGAAGAGCTGGATCAGGCCACTTCCACCAAATCGACCATCGAACAGAACGATCATCTGTATCAGTTTATTGATAACCCTAAAGCCCAAAAGATCCTTGTCCAAAATCTTCTGAAGCAGAAAGTCGTGTGTTTCGATACCGAAACCACTTCTCTGAACGAACTGGAAGCTGAGCTTGTCGGGATGAGCTTCAGCTATAAAAAAGGACTTGCCTATTACATTCCTCTATCGGAAGATCAGGGTGAAGTGCTTCAGACCCTGGAAATTTTCAGGCCGTTCTTCGAAAAAGAAGACCTTGTGAAAGTAGCGCATAATTTAAAATTTGATTATAAAATTCTTAAAAAATATAATATCACCGTAAAAGGCGCCATGTTCGATACGATGATCGCCCATTATCTTTTAAACCCAGACGGTAGACACGGCATGGATTATCTTTCTGAAATGTATCTGGGGTATAAGCCCGTTTCCATCGAAACCATTATCGGAAAAAAAGGTAAAAACCAGGGTAATTTCAGGGATGCTGATCTCAGAACTCAAACGGATTATGCTGCGGAAGATGCTGATGTTACCTTTCAGTTGTATGAACTTTTTGCGCCACAGTTAAAAAAAGAAAACTTAGAAGATTTGTTCTTCAGTATAGAAATGCCTCTCATGGAAGTATTGGCTAAAATGGAACTGGCCGGAATTTCTCTTGATGAAAAATGGCTTGCCCAGGAAAGTATTGATCTGGAAAACGATCTGAAACAACTGGAAGCCAAAATTTTCGAACTTTCTGGAGAGGAATTTAACGTCAATTCACCCAAGCAGCTTGGAGATATTCTTTTTGAAAAACTTCAGCTTGATCCGAAAGCCAAGAAAACAAAAACAGGACAGTACGCCACTTCGGAAGATATTCTCCAAAAGCTGGCTTCCAAACATGAGATCATCAAACATATTCTTGAATACAGAACGTATCAGAAATTAAAATCAACCTATGTGGATGCATTGCCATCACAGATTGAAAAAACGGATAATCGTGTTCATACCAATTTCTCACAGACAACTGCCGCAACCGGACGTTTGGCAAGTGTAAATCCAAATCTTCAGAACATTCCGATCCGAACGTTGAGAGGTCAGCAGATCCGTGGAGCATTTGTCTCCGGAGAAGGTAAAAAGATTATTTCTGCCGATTATTCACAGATTGAGCTGCGCCTGATCGCTGAAATTTCCGGGGAAGATAATATGATTAAGGCTTTCCAGAATGGAGAAGATATTCACGCCTCTACAGCGGCGAGACTATTTGATATTCCGCTTGAAGAGGTTTCGAAAATCCAGCGAAGCCAGGCTAAAACCGTAAACTTCGGAATTTTATACGGACAGGGAGCATTTGCCCTTGCAGAGCAGACCGGATTATCCAGAAGCGAGGCCAAACAGATGATCGATGCCTATTATGCTACCTATCCGAAACTGAAGGAATATATGGCAGAGCAGGTCAAAAGAGCTCGTGAAATCGGTTATGTGGAAACCATTTTGGGAAGGAAACGTCATTTAAAGGATATCAATTCCAATAATTTCGTAGTTCGCGGTCACGCTGAAAGAAATGCCGTGAATGCCCCGATTCAGGGAAGTGCCGCCGATGTGGTGAAAATGGCGATGATTAAAATTCAAAAAGAATTGGAAAAGGAAAAGCTACACACCAGAATGCTGTTGCAGGTACATGACGAATTGGTTTTTGAATCGCCGATCGATGAAGTCGAAGTTGCGACCAACATTATTAAAACCGAAATGGAAAATGCCATTGAAACAGAAGTTCCGTTATTGGTAGAAGTAGGGGTTGGTAATAACTGGCTGGAAGCGCATTAAATATTTTAAATCATACGGATGCTTCGACAAGCTCAGCATGACATCGTTACAAATTCACTGTTAAAATTATTGCAGTTGGTATTAGGGTTGTCATGCTGAGCCTGTCGAAGCATTTTTATTTATCTCTAGTTGATAGTAGATCTTTTTATTTTATTGCGTTATTGATTTCCCTATTCATTTTTTCTTCCCAGCCTTTTCCGTTTCTTTTTTCGAGGTAAGGTTTTACGGTTTCTTCATATTTTTGTTGTCCTTCAATATCAATGAGATCGACGTAGCCTGTACATTTAGAAACCATAATTTTAAACTTAAGATAAAGCTAAGGTAAAAAATGCGGCAAACATTATTCCGCTGATCAGCAAAATAAAAATCGCAAATTTTTTAATGTCTTCCAGATCTCTGCCCTCTTTTAGAATAAGTTTTCTGAATCCACCGGAAACGAGCGTCATCAAAGCCATCAGGAAAAGTAAACCTAACGCGCTGCAAACTCCGAATCCAAATGGTCTACCGGAATCTTTCTGTAAGAAAAAAGGAACAAAATCATATAAAAGAAGACCGTTCCAAAGCAAAATAAAGACAACTGGCAGAAAAGGCTTCAATGGAAATCCGCCCTGTCTTTGCTGACGGATGATCTCCTGATCTTTCTCAGTTAAAGGAAAGTTGGCTTTTTCCAAAAATCCGGTCTGTTTAATCTCGCTGATCACAAACTGAGGATCTTTCATTGTCCAGAAAATCACATTCTGTTTGTAATTGTCTACTCTGTGTAAAATTTTAATCCCTTGCCCGATAAGAGGAATGGAAGAGTAAGGTTTAATCATAATAATATCCTGTGGCTGAAAAATAAGACTGCCGACAAGCGAAGCATTTATTTTCAGGATATTTTCATCTACGTAAAGATCTGCAAAAGGATAGGTAGCGTTGGCTCTTCCGATTCTCGCGCCACCAGTGAGCTTGAATTGTTTCATGGTTAGTTGTTACTTTGTAATTCTAATAATAGCCAATTATCAGTAGGTTTTTCCATAATGATATTATAGTCTTTTAACTGCTGCAAATGAAGTAATTCCGCCTGTTGCTATAGAAACGTATTCAATTTAAATGTTTTAAAATTAATTTATGCAGAATACTCAATCTCACCCACATACGTCAGCGAAAAAAAGTCATTTTCCACGGAAACCGGTTTCGGAACCTGACCTTTATTCAGGAAAATAATGGCATTGACTTCAAACTTAAGATTGATCTCATTGAGCCTGTTGACCAGAATCGGAAGCCATTGTTCGGCAAAAGAATATTCCGCAAACTTTTCATAGATTGTTCTGTTTCCGCCTTCAAAACCGTATTCTACAAAATCGTGATCGAGCCAAACTGTATCCTGTGATTCCGCGAATTTTGAAATATGGATGTCATCAGATTCTTCAAGGAGATAATAGTTTTCGTCTTCCTCTACAAAATCATAAAAATCCTCTTCACTGTTGAAATTTCCTACCCAAAAATCTAATATATCTGTGTTCATTATTAACTTTTTTTAAAGCCAAAGGTAAAATAATATTGTCAAGTATCAGAATGCGGGTAGTCTTTTTTCCAACCTCGATAGATCTTCTCACGCCGTCAATCCAACCGAAGCATAAAGCCTGATCCACCGATTCCGGTCAGGTCATGAACGGTTTTCCGGATCCGACTTTGTAAAACCTACCAGCAGTTCTTTTTCTGTCTGATGGTTTTCTTCAAGCCATTGGCGGAATTCCTGTGGTATAGGGAAGAAGGTTGGTTTCATTTTTCTACAATATTAGTATTACTATTTTTCAAATATGAATTTAGGATTATGATTAATTTTTTAGTTTTAACATTTAATAGATTAGATTGTATTGCATATTGTACATTTCCGAATTGTGGAAAAATAGTCTTGCTCATTCTAGTTTTGCTCAACTTTTCGTCTTTCATTACGATATTTATTTGATGTGAAGTTTTAATTCCTCTGTAAGAACTTGAACTTATAAAGAAACTTTCTATATCCTCAAGAGGTATCAATACTTTATTTCTGAGAGGATCGAAAATAATAATTTCATTATCATTAATAGTAAGCAATGGTTTTCTACGAAAAAAAAGGATTATAGAATATATAATACTAAAAGAAAAAATTATAAATACAAAATGACTCATCATTATTATAAAATAACTTTTATACGTAAGTTCTTCATAGGAATAAATAAAAAAGTAAACAAAAACAAAGGATATAATGAGTAGAATTATACTTTTTATTTTGCTTGAATAGAAATGGATTTCATTCATGATATTTTAATGCAAACAGTATTTTGACCTCAAAAATATAGAAATAATCTAAACCAACGGCAGCAAAAAATAAAAAGTACTCCCTTGATTCAGTGAGCTTTTTACGCCGATTTCACCATGTTGTTTTTCAATGAAATTCTTGGAAATGGCCAGTCCGAGTCCTGTGCCGTTTTGATGTTCGCCCGGAACCTGAAAATAGCGGTCGAATATCTGGCGGTGATACTTTTCATCGATTCCTTTTCCGCTATCGGTAATGCTGAATTTTATTGATGTTTCGTATTTTTCAACCTGTACGGAAATGCTTTCATCCTGAAAAGAATGCTTTATGGCGTTGCTTAGGAAGTTATTCATCACCCAGACCGTTTTGTCAAAATCAGCGGCTACAAGATCCGAATCTTCAACTTCAAACTGGGTTTTAATCGAAATATTCTTCTGCTCCGCCAATTTTTCAACATTTTTAATAGCAGTCTGAACCATCTCTTTCGGAGAGCAATGTTCGATATTTAATCTGATGTTTCCTGTTTCAACCTGTGATAGATTCAAAAGTTCTCCGGTAATATCCAGAAGTCGCTGTCCGTCTTCATTAATCCCTTTCACAAGTTCTTTCTGCTGGTCATTTAGTTCACCGAATTTTTGATTTTCCAATAATTGTACACCCATTTTAATAGCCGAAATGGGTGTTTTGAGTTCATGGGAAATGGTAGCAATAAAATTGGTTTTGGCGAAATCAAGCTCTTTAAAAGGCGTGATATTTCTCAAAAGAATAACTCTTCCGATGTATTTTTTCTCCTTTTCTCCGGTTTTTACAATATTGATCGGAATAACATCCTGCTCAAAATAATTTTCTTTATGATCGGAAACGATTTTGATCGGATCTTTTTGAGGGTGATCCATATTTTTCAACAGTTCCCTGACCAGATCGTTGTTTACTGCCACTTCATGCACGGTTTTCCCGATAATTTCTTCTTTATTTAAATTCGTAATTTTTAAAGCTTCATCGTTAATCATGTAGATAAAATGGTTTTCATCCAGACCAATAACTGCATCGTGCATATTATTGACAAGAGTTTCGATGCGCTTTTTATCCATCAGCTGTTTAGAAAGCGTACTGCTTTCATATTCCTGAAGCTTTTCAGCCATAACGTTGAAGGATTGTGCCAGGTCATTAAATTCTTCACTTCCTTTAAAATGAACTCTTTCGTTGTAATTTTTATTCGCAATCTGCCGGATACTGAAAGTAAGCTGACTGATAGGCTCCGCAATCGTCTGTGGAAGGTTAAAAAGCAACACAAAAGCAATCAGGAAACAGACGGTTCCTAGGCTGACGATCCAGAATGTTGCGTTTTCTGCAGTGATGATCGCTATATCACTTTTCCGCTCAATCCCTTTCATATTAAGGGTCATGATCTTAACAAGATCTTCACGGATTAGTTTCTGCTTTTCATTATCAGGATACTTCAGGTAGCTGTTGAAATGTAAGTTAAGGCTTTGGGTGGCTTCTTTTTCCCCGAATTCCGTGAGGTTTTTTTCCTGGAGCTGGTTGTTTTTCTTAAAAGTCTGTATAGCCACAGCGCTGTCGGTTCCGATCCTGTCCAGCGCCAGAAGCATATTCTTGGAAAATTCAATACTGTTGTAATTGGCATTAAGAATTTTTTCGGTATCTGATTTCAGCTTATTGATATAAACGGAACCCATGACTGAAAGCAGGACAATCAGTAAAAAGAGGAGACCGACACCTAAGGTAAGTTTTGTTTTTAGTTTCATCGATTTCAGGATAAAATAATAATATCGATCTGCCGTTCATTCAGACGGTTCATCAGGGTGTAGATCCAGCTGTACCCGAAAATCCTCTGCCATAATCTTGCGTGCGGTTTTCCCATGCATACCGTGGTGATATTATGCTCCACAACATATTCCAGAATGCCTTTGTGTAAACTGTTGTTTTTCATACGAATCACTTTGGCACCCAATTCCTGTGCTAAATTAAAATTATTAATTAAATAACGCTGTTTATCCAGTGCAATTTTTTCAAGGCTTTCTGATGGTCTCTGAATATAAAGAACCGTCCACGGACTGTTGTAATAACTTGCAAGTCTTGCTGTCTTCCGGATGATATTTTTGGCCACCTTTCCGTTGCTGCTGATGCAGGCGAGAAATTTTACAGGCTTAAAATTTTCAGTTCTGATTTCGGTTTCCACCTTTTTTTCAACGTGGGTAGCAACTTCCTTTAATGCAAGCTCACGAAGCTGAAGGATATGGCCGCTCTGAAAGAAATTCTGTAATGCGGTCTGAATTTTTTCTTTTTTATAAATTTTACCCTCTTTTAAACGGGTTAAAAGCTCATCTGCCGTAAGGTCGATGTTCACCAATTCATCTGCAAGGCCTAAAATTTTGTCGGGAATACGTTCTGAAACTTCAATTCCGGTGATCTTTCTTATTTCTTCATTTAAACTTTCAATATGCTGGATATTCACAGCACTGATCACGTTGATGCCATTATCCAGAATTTCCAGCACATCCTGCCATCTTTTTTTATTCTTAGAACCTTCAATATTGGAATGCGCCAGCTCGTCTACAAGAATGACTTCGGGATGACTGTTAATGATGGACTGAAGATCCATTTCTTCCAGATTTTTACCTTTATAAAATGACGATCTTCTCGGAATTTCGGGAATACCTTCCACTAGCGCTTGGGTTTCTTCCCTTCCGTGAGTTTCTATGTATCCTATCTTTACATCAATTCCGTTTCGCAAGAGCGCATGTGCTTCCTGGAGCATCCGAAACGTTTTTCCTACACCCGCACTCATTCCGATGTAAATTTTAAATTTCCCTCTCTTGGATTTTCGGATTAGCTCTAAAAAATGTTCTGCTTCTTTTTTTTCGGGATCCATTTGATTTAAATGTTGAGATCATAAAGATTTTAACAACTAATGTAAGTCCAGTACAATAAACTTATCGTCGATTCGAGTAAAAATTATTTAAAGAATAATTTTGTATCGAGAATTCTTTTTTTGTAACAAAAGTTCTCGATACGATTTTTCTCCATTTCATTGCGAAAAACCTACTCGAACTGACGGTGTTTAATAAAATCCTTTGCTAAAATTAAGTTAGTTTTTGTTTCCAAGTATTGAATAAAAGTTTACTTCACATGGATTTTTCCTTACTTCACATGGATGAAGGCTTACTTTACGTGGATAAAGGTTTACTTCACCTGGATAAAGTTGATTTTTCATCAATTATTCCTTACTTCACTTGGATGAAGGCTTACTTTACGTGGATGAAAGCTTACTTCACCTGGAGAATGTCGATTTTTCAGCAATTATACTTATTTAACATGGATGAAGGCTTTATTTCTTTCATTTAACTAGGTTCATTAATTTATCTAATTATAATCTAAACATCACTGCCAAAGTTACTCTGCTGTCAGATTTTCTTAAATCCGGTCTCCAGTTATCAACCGGCGTATCGATCCATCCGTCCGGACTTGTAGTTCCCCCAGGCCCTGCAAAATACGGGATATTGCTTTTTCTGAATCCATATTCCAATCTGAAAGTTACGAATTGATTCGGCATAATGTCAACTGTTGCTGTTCCTTGGAACATCTTCAGCTTTTCACCGCGGGCAATGGCATCATTAAAATCATTATTAGCCACTGGGGACGGACTGAACGCCAGATAAGCTCCGGGATTGGAAACGGCATCTGCTCTCAAGGTTAAAGCAATTTTATTATTGTAAAACCAAAGCCTGTTGGCTATCGAACTCCCGATCATGTAATTGTCTTTTGCTTTCAAACCACCTCCCGATTGAAATCCGTAATGGTTGTTGATGCTGAAAGCTGCCTGTGACAATCCTTTGCTCTCCTTATTTTTGTAATACCGGGCCACTATACTGTGATCATGGTGAAAACGTCTTACATCCGGATTATTTCGCGTGTCTTTTCCATTTAAGTAGAAATTGGCGACCAGCTGAAGGTTTTCATTCGGACGGTAATAATTAGATACGCCGAGTCCAAGCCCTTTATTCCATGAATTGTAGGTTTGCCATCCGTTCATCACCCAAAGTTCGACCTTGTATTTTTTTGAAGGATAAGCCTGAAATCTCGCTCCCTGAAAATAGAATGGCGTAAAATCGCAGACCAAGCTTCTTTGATAATTCCAGTTTTCGCCCAAAACATAACTTTCCAAGCCGATGTAGCTCATGAAAATTCCCGCTTCAACATTAAGACCATGCATTACATTAAAATGATAACCTGCTGCAGCTTCCCGGATGTTTTTTAGGTTATTGACACTTGTATTCTTCCCATGATTTACACTTCCGTCCAGATCCTGAACGATAGATCCCATTTGTCCATACTGAAGCCATAAACGACCAATCATATTTTTATAATTGGTTTCCAAGCCGATACTTGCCATATTGATCGTAAATTCGTTGGAACGTCCGATGGCAGAAGAAATCGTATGCGTGTTATCTTTCGGATTACGGAAATCGTAATTGTAATAGGTATCTACATACGTTACTCCTGTCAGAATTGTTTCTCCATCTTTATCTTTTAAAGTTAAAGGGAAATCCGTCTGTCTGTTTTGTCCGTTGATCCACGTGAGATCATATCCGTCAAATGGGATTTTTGAATCTTTTTGAATTAAAGAATCTTTAGCCGGTAAAGCAGCAGAATCCTGTTTGATTTCCTGTGCGTTAAGGGAATTTAAAGCTGAAAGTCCCAATAAAAAAATAGCCTGAATAGTTGTTGATTTCATTTTATTAAGTATTGATAACAATGTGTTATTTTAAATTTATTTCAGTTGATTTAAGGCAATATTCAGTTTCAGAACATTTACTTTAGACGGCCCGAAAAGTGATTTTTCTGTTTGATTGTTAATAAGATTTTTAATTTTTTCAATTGAAATATTTCTTTCTTTGGCAATTCTTTTTGCCTGATAAAAAGCACCTTCGGGAGAAATGTCAGGATCCAGTCCGCTTCCGCTGGCAGTTACAAGCTCTACGGGAACTTTTACATTCTGCATTTCGGGATTCTGCATTTTTAAAGTGTCGATTCTTCTCTGAACCATTTGCAGATACTCTTCATTGCTCGGGCCTTTATTGCTTCCGGCGCTTCCGGCCGCATTATAGTTTACCGCAGACGGGCGGCCGTGGAAATATTTCGGAGATTTAAATTCCTGCCCGATATTGGCGTAAAATTTCTGCCCTTTATAATGGATGATTTCCGCATTTCCCTGAGTCGGTAAAACTTTGGAACCTGCGTAAACGATGCCTAAATAAATTCCGACAATCACAAGCATGACAAGAGTCAGTCTTAATGCGGATATAATATGATTTTTCATTTTGATTTAAATTTTTGAATTAATTGTTTGAAGATGGAAGAGGGATGATGGAAGTTAAAACGGAATTGTATTCACTTCCAGCCTCCTGCTTCAGGCTTCCTGCCTAAAAGAAAAGACTGATTCCTAAATCGATGAGCTTGATCCCTATGAACGGTGCGATAATTCCTCCCAGTCCATAGATTAAAAGATTTCTTCTTAATAAAGCACTTGCCCCAATCGGTTTATAAGCCACCCCTTTTAAAGCCAACGGAATAAGGATCGGAATGATGATCGCATTAAAAATAATGGCCGATAAAATCGCTGATTCAGGGCTGTGGAGGTTCATAACATTCAGCTTCTGAAGAGCCGGAATGAAAGTGATAAATAACGCAGGAATAATCGCAAAGTATTTGGCAACATCATTCGCAATGCTGAAGGTTGTAAGCGTTCCTCTGGTCATCAATAATTGTTTTCCAATTTCCACAATTTCGATTAGTTTCGTGGGATCGTTATCGAGGTCTACCATATTCCCGGCTTCTTTGGCTGCCTGTGTTCCACTGTTCATCGCAACACCTACGTCGGCCTGAGCGAGGGCGGGTGCGTCATTCGTTCCGTCTCCCATCATGGCGACCAGCTTTCCTTCCTGTTGTTCTTTTTTAATGTAGTTCATCTTATCTTCCGGTTTTGCCTCGGCAATAAAATCATCAACGCCGGCTTTTTCAGCAATAAACTTCGCGGTTAAAGGATTATCTCCTGTTACCATTACGGTTTTTACACCCATTTTTCTCAACCGTTGGAAACGTTCCTGAATTCCTGTTTTGATGATGTCCTGAAGTTCAATCACTCCCCATACTTTTTCATTGACTGAAACTACCAGAGGCGTTCCTCCGTTTTCAGAAATTTTGGTCACGGCTTCCTGAGTTTCCTGCGGGAAATTATTTCCTGCTTTTTCAGTGATCTTTTTAATGGTATCGTAAGCACCTTTACGGATTCTTGTGTTTTCAAAATCAATTCCTGACGTTCTTGTTTCTGCTGTGAAATCGATGTACACAGGATTCGGAACAAGGAGTTCTTCAGGCTTCAGCTGACTTAATTCAATGATCGATTTCCCTTCAGGCGTTTCATCAGCTACCGAGCTTAATGCAGAAGCTTTGATAAATTCATTCAACTCGATATTATTTGAAGGATGAAATTGTGTTGCCTTACGGTTACCGATAGTGATCGTTCCGGTTTTATCTAAAAGGAGAACATCAATATCTCCGGCAGTTTCCACGGCTTTTCCGCTTTTGGTGATGACGTTGGCTCTTAAGGCCCTGTCCATTCCCGCAATACCGATAGCAGACAGCAGACCGCCGATCGTTGTAGGAATCAGGCAAACGAAAAGTGAAATAAATGCCGCAATCGTGATCGGCGTCTGCGCATAATCTGCAAAAGGTTTCAGGGTAACGGTAACGATGATGAAGGTCAGCGTAAACCCGGCCAATAATATAGTGAGTGCGATTTCGTTCGGTGTTTTCTGTCTTGAAGCGCCTTCTACCAGGGCAATCATTTTATCAAGAAAAGATTCTCCCGGTTTGGTGGTTACTTTTACTTTGATCCTGTCGGAAAGTACTTTCGTTCCGCCTGTTACTGAACTTTTATCTCCTCCTGCCTCGCGGATTACAGGAGCACTTTCCCCGGTAATAGCCGATTCGTCGATGGTAGCAAGTCCTTCAATAATCTCTCCGTCCATCGGGATTTGGTCGCCGGATTCGCATAGGAAAATATCTCCCAGTTTCATCTCGGCTGATTTTTTAAGGACAGTTTCTACCTGGAATCCCTGTTTATTATTTATGACCACTTTGGCAGGGGTTTCTTCACGGGTTTTTCTTAAAGTATCTGCCTGGGCTTTTCCCCTTGCTTCGGCAATGGCTTCAGCAAAGTTGGCAAACAGGACGGTGAAAAATAAGATGATAAACACTAAGAAATTATAACTGAAACTGCCTTGCGACCGATCACCGGTTAAGCTGAACAAGCTTACGATGAGCATCACCACTGTTCCTATTTCCACCAGGAACATGACAGGATTTTTTACCATGATTTTCGGATTCAGCTTAACGAAAGACTGTTGGATGGCTTCGTTAACCAGATCTTTCTGAAATAATGTCTGTGACTGATTTTTCATTGCTTTTGAATGATTTTATTTTTTATTTGAACCATTAAGATTTATTAAGGAGTTAAGCTTAAGAAATATTCAAAGAATATTTTAAAGCTTAATGAGTTATGAACTTACTATTCTTATAAGATCTTAATGGTTGAATTAATTATTTAGAAAAATATTGTAACTGTTCTGCGATGGGTCCCAAAGTCAATGCCGGGAAGAAAGATAATGCTGCAATCAGCAAGATAACGGCTAAGGTCATGAATCCGAAGGTAGCGGTATCTGTTTTCAGGGTTCCGGCACTCTCAGGAATGTATTTCTTCTGAGCAAGGAGTCCTGCAATAGCAATAGGACCGATGATCGGGATAAATCTTGACAGGAGCAAAACGATTCCTGTAGAAATATTCCACCATGGCGTATTGTCGCCCAGTCCTTCAAATCCGGATCCGTTGTTTGCGGAAGAGGAAGTAAATTCATACAGCATTTCACTAAAGCCATGAAATCCCGGATTGTTCAGTGTTTTTGCTCCGAATTCCGGCAGATAGGCGGTTAGAGCTGTTCCCACTAAAATTAAAAACGGATGAAATAAAGCGACAATCATGGCAATTTTCATTTCTTTGGCTTCGATTTTCTTTCCTAAAAATTCCGGGGTTCTTCCTACCATCAGTCCGCTGATAAATACGGCAAGAATGATGAAAATAAAGTAGTTCAGAATCCCTACGCCGCAGCCTCCGTAGAAGCAATTGATCATCATGGCCAGCAGCTCATTCATTCCCGATAAAGGCATGGTGCTGTCGTGCATGGCATTGACGGAGCCTGTGGAAATGACCGTTGTCGCAATACTCCAGTAGGCCGAAGACGCACTTCCAAAACGGATTTCCTTACCTTCCATGGCCCCGAGATGAGGATCGGTTCCCATTTGGGTAATCAGAGGATTTCCGTTGGTTTCGTTTATAATGTTCGGAATGGTTAAGGCCAGAAAACCGATCGTCATTACGGTAAAAATAGTCCATGACAGTTTTCTTTTATTTAGATAAAAACCTAATGCAAAGACCAAAGCGAAAGGAATAATCATTTGTACAATCATTTCAGTCATATTGGTAAGGTAATTAGGATTCTCAAGTGGATGTGCGGAGTTGGCCCCGAAAAATCCACCACCGTTGGTTCCCAAATGTTTTATGGCGATAAATGCTGCTGCCGGACCTCTGGAAACCTCAGCTTTCTGACCTTCCAGCGTAGTGATATGGTCTTTTCCTTCGAAGGTCATCGGACTTCCGTTAGCAGATAGGATGAACGCTACAACAATACTTAGCGGAATTAAAATCCGGATGACTGATCTTGTAAAAAAAGTCATAGAAATTACCTAATTCTGTAGTCGTTTTGTCTTTAAAAGCTTTGAATAGAACAGCCATGGCAGCCATTCCTGTTGCTGCCGTTACAAACTGCAGGAACATTAAATATAACTGACTTAAATAACTGACCCCGGTTTCTCCGGAATAATGCTGAAGATTGCAGTTGACCAAAAAGGATATGGCGGTATTGAAAGAAAGATCGGGAGACATATCCGGGTTTCCGTCGGGATTCAGAGGAAGCCAGGACTGATTCAGCAAAATAAAAAATCCGATAACGAACCAAACTGCATTAATGGTGAGCATGGCAAACATATTCTGTTTCCAGGTCATCTGCTTATTTGGATTG
This sequence comes from Chryseobacterium sp. POE27, assembly GCF_039727685.1. Classification (NCBI taxonomy): domain Bacteria; kingdom Pseudomonadati; phylum Bacteroidota; class Flavobacteriia; order Flavobacteriales; family Weeksellaceae; genus Chryseobacterium; species Chryseobacterium sp. POE27. Next base: position 1,775,825 of record NZ_CP152475.1, on the reverse strand, counting down.
ATGCCTGAAATTTTATAGATCACATTTTCAACGGGCTGAAAGATTTTATCTAAGAAAGTTTTTTTATAGCCATAGACATCAGCAATATATTTTCCTAAAAAAATACCGATAACTAATGTAATGGCAAACATGACAATAATGCCTAAGATTTCTGTATTCATTGTTTCAGATTAAAATTTTTCAGGTTTCATTAAGACATAGCAGATGTACCCGAAGGCAAGGATGGAAAGGAAAAATAAACTCCACATAATTTATATTTTATCAAAAAATTCAACGGTACGGTACAAGATCCAGAAGAGGACCACACACAGGATGATTAAACTGATCAGCATCATAGCGCAACAATAAGGGTTAGAAGGGTGAATACTGCATACGAAACGATCAGCAGACTCAGTGCCGAATGCTCTCGTTCTTTTACGATTTTTCTTGAAATTGACATTGTTTAGTATTTTATTCTTTATTCTTAATGCCAAAAGAAATTCCATTTAAGAAATAATGAATTCAAGTAACTGAAAGGTAATGTGTTATTGTATTTAAAGCCAATGCCGAAAAAGAGGGAAACCTATCAAAATGATAGGCTCATTATTAAAATGATAAATTACGGCGCATAGATTTTTAGTGTAGTTATGGATATCTTTAGTTCAGTTATGAAGATCTTCAGTTCAGTTACAAGGATTTTAGTGAGTTACAAAGGTTTTCGGTCTGATGTAAAAGAATTTTATGCTGGTTAGGATAAATCTATTTGTGAAGATCAGGATAAAACCGACTAAAGTCTGCTGGCTGATTTTTAAAATAAATAATGAAATGTAAAACCATGATTTTTAAGAACCATTGCTAATATGGATAAAACACGCAGAGTTCCTTTTCTATTGCTTACATTTGTATAGCATTCTGGTTTTTTAGAATGAAAATGATTTTATATGACAGATAAAGAATACAGCGAAACAATTTATAAAGATAAAAATTACGAATACTTTACAGTTCCCAATGACGAAAACAAGGTAAGGATTTACACCTTGAAAAACGGTTTAAAGGTTTTTCTTGCCCAGAATTTTGATGCTCCCAGGATCCAGACGTATATTCCGGTAAGAACGGGTAGCAATAATGATCCTTCTGACAATACAGGCCTTGCTCATTATCTTGAACACATGATGTTTAAAGGAACTTCAAAGCTCGGTACCTGGAATTGGGAAAAAGAAAGCGTGTTACTGGATAAAATCTCGGATTTGTACGAAGAACACAAAGCGGAACCTGATCCGGAGAAAAAGAAAGTTATTTACCGGAAAATAGATGAGCTTTCTCAGGAAGCAAGTCGGTATGCCATTGCTAATGAGTACGACAAAGCTATTTCTTCATTAGGAGCAACGGGTACCAATGCCCACACATGGTTTGATGAAACGGTGTACAAAAACAATATTCCGAATAATGAGCTGGAGAAATGGCTTAAAATTGAAAAGGAAAGATTTTCAGAGTTGGTTTTACGACTTTTCCATACAGAGCTGGAGTCGGTGTATGAAGAATTCAACAGGGCGCAGGATAATGATTCCAGGCTGGTTCAGTATGAATTGATGGATGCTCTTTTCCCGACACACCCCAACGGTCAGCAAACCACTTTAGGAAAGGCGGAGCATCTTAGAAATCCTTCCATGAAAACGATTCATACTTATTTTGATGAATATTACGTACCCAATAATTATGCAATAGTAATGGTCGGTGATCTTGATTTTGATAAAACGATCCGGCTTATTGATCAGTATTTTGGAACAATTCCTTACAAAGAGCTGCCGAAAAAGACTCCTGTTATTGAGCAACCTATTACCGGAATTATTGAAAGAACCGTCAAAAGTCCGACGACTCCAAGAGTTCAGCTGGCCTGGAGAACGGAAAGCTACGGAACCAATGAGGTTATGCTTGCTGATATCGTAGCCAATATTTTAAGCAACAGGGGAGAAGCGGGATTATTGGATTTAAATATCAATCAGACTCAGAAATTGCTTTGGGCGCAGGCTTATTCCATAGGTTTAAAACAATATGGCTACTTTTCTATTGTTGCCGTTCCGAAGGAAACACAGACTTTAGAGGAAGCAAAAAATCTTGTGTTGCAGCAGCTTGAGCTGGTAAAGAAAGGAGAATTTCCTGACTGGATGCTGACGGCAATCATTAATGATTTTAAAGTTCAGAGAATGAAAGCCCTGGAAACGGCTGATGGGTTGGCCACCAACCTTTACGAAGCTTACATCAAAGACAGAACCTGGGAGCAGGAGCTAAACGAAATGGATGAATATGCGAAATTTACAAAGGAAGATGTTGTGAATTTTGCCAACGAATTTTTTAAAGAAAACTATGTGATCATTAATAAGGAAAAAGGAATTAATGATAAACTGATCCACGTTGAAAATCCAGGAATTACGCCGGTGAAGATTAACCGTGAGGCACAATCTGAATTTCTACGGGAGATTTTGGCGGAAAAGACAGCAGATATTCAGCCGGAATTTATTGATTATGACAAAGAGATTCTTACAGATGTCATTAAAGATAAAAAACTGAGTTTCGTAAAAAACAGATACAATGATATTGCTCAGGTACATTTTATTTTTCCTTTCGGAAGCGACCATGACCGTGATCTCGGGATGTCTACGCAGATTCTTCAATATTTGGGAACTGAAAAATTTTCGCCGGATGATCTTAAAAAAGAGTTTTTTAAAATCGGAATTACCAATGATTTTAAAACAACGAACGATCAGCTTACGATCTCACTGAACGGTCTTGAAGAAAATATCCCGAAAGGGATTGAACTTTTGCAGCACTGGATGAAGGAAGTAAAACCTGATCAGGATATCTACAACCAGTTTGTGGAAACAGTGCTTGAAAACCGTGCGGCAGTAAAGAAAGACAGGGCCCGCATTATGACGGCCTTAACGAATTATACAAAGCTGGGTGAGTTTTCCAGATACACGGATATTATATCAAAAGAAGAGCTTGAAAGCAGTGATGTTGAGATTTTCACGGAAAGAATGAAGAAATTGTTCAGTTTTCCGTACCAGATATTCTTTTATGGAAGGGATCTTGAAGCTTTTAAAGGCTATATCGGGAAATATATTGAAACCGAAAGTATGATTATTCCTGAACCTAAAAATTACCCTGAACCGGAAACCAGCGGAAACGTTTATTTCACAAGTTATGACATGGTTCAGATGGAAATGAGCAGAGTAGGAAGGGGACAAATGGTAAATACTGAAAATTTCGGGAAGATTAATGTGTTCAACGAATATTTCGGAAGAGGATTGTCATCGATTGTTTTCCAGGAAATCCGCGAGAGTAAGAGTCTTGCTTATTCTGCATACGTTTCCTATGCGGCCAATTCGGAACTGAATCATCCTGATTATATCACCACTTATATCGGTACGCAGCCGGATAAATTACAGATTGCAGTAGATACAATGACTGAATTGATGGCTGATCTTCCTGAAGTTCCGGCACAGTTTGAAAACGCGAGAAATGCAGCTTTAAAGCAGATTGCTTCTACAAGAATTACCAGAACGAATATTTTCTTTAATACCTTAAGGCTTAAAAAACTGAATATTCATTATGATTTCAGGAAAGATATTTATCAGCAGATCGAAAGCCTGAAGTTTGAGGATCTGAAAGACTTTTATAACAATTATATCAAATCAGTTCATTTTAATACAGCTATTATCGGTAAAAAAGAAAATCTCAATATGGAGGCTGTGAATCAGATGGGGAATTTTAAAGAAGTAAGTTTGAAAGATATTTTCGGACATTAATTTAAATGATATTAAATGCTTCGCCAGGTTCAGCACGACACCGCTACAATTGACTTTTAAATAAAATTTAAACAAATAGTATAGAGAAATGTCATGCTGAGCTTGCCGAAGCATCTCTAAAAATAAACCCCGAAAGTTCTTCTTTCGGGGTTTATTATTGTTTTGGTTAAAACTATTTTACAATTTTCATTTCATTAATAAGCCATTTGGAATCGGCAAATTTATCAATGATAAAAAGGATATATTTAGTATCCACCATAATATTTCTGCTGAAACGCGGATCATAATTAATATCACTCATGGTTCCTTCCCACTGTCTGTCGAAGTTTAATCCGACAAGATTTCCGTTAGCGTCCAGAGCAGGACTTCCTGAGTTTCCCCCTGTCGTATGGTTGGTGGCTGTAAATCCTACCGGAACGTCACCTGTTTTGTCCTTATATTGACCGAAATCTTTTTTGCTGTAAAGGTCGATCAGTTTTTTAGGAACATCAAATTCATAATCTCCGGGAACGTACTTTTCCATTACCCCGGCAAGATGCGTCTGATAATTGTAGGAAACGGCATCTCTTGGTGAGGAGCCTTTCACTTTTCCGTACGTAACGCGCATTGTCGAGTTGGCATCCGGGAAGAATTTTCTGTCTTTATCCGTAGCCATTTGCTGAGCCATGTAAGTTTTTTGCAAGGCATCAATTTTCGTTTGCAGAGAAGTAAACTGAGGGTCAGCTTTCGTCATATAAGCATCCCTCATAGCCGTATAGATCTGAAAAACAGGATCCTTTTTCAGGGTCTTAATTAATTTATCCTGATTAGAAAATGCTTTTTCAATGTCTTTGCTTAAAAAAGCACCGTTCACATCACTTCTTCCCGTAATGATCGAATTTTTAGAGGCATCCTCAATCGTCTGGATGTTTTGAGCTTCATTTTTGTACTTTTCAAATCCTGCAGGCAGGAATTGAGCGTCTGTTTTATTGGCGTACAATGCCAGTAATTTGGCTGTTACTTTTGCATCAAGTTCTGCATTGTAATCTTTGTAGAAAGAAGTCAGTCTGTTTTTTAATGCTGCTGTACTTTTTTCATCCATTCTTCCAGCTTCTACCGAGGTGATAAAATTGTAATAAAGACTGGCTAGCATCAGTGTTTCTGCATTTCTGATCGTTTCAGAATAATAGGCATTATTTAAGGCATACGGAGCCTGATCGTTGTAAAGCTTGTTTAATTGATCTAATGTCGTTTTGATCTCGTGATTTTTAGCAACAAGAGAACCTTCGTACATTACTTTTTTCTCTACAGCATTCGATTTTTTCAGTCCTTCGACTTCGCCGATCCATTTTTTCCAGTAATTGGCTACTGAAGCATATTTAGAAGCATACTGAATACGCGTGGCATCATCGGTACGCATTTTTTCGTCCAGTGTTTTTAATGCCACATCTCTCACTGCGATTCTTGCAGGATCGATTTCTTTCATGATTTTTTCAACCGCAATGGCAGGAAGATATTCCGTGGTTCTTCCCGGAAATCCGAAAACGAATGTGAAATCATTTTCATTTTTGTCCTTAATGGAAACCGGAAGGAAATGCTTTGGAACGTAAGGAACGTTTTCTTTTGAATATTCTGCAGGTTTGTTGTTTTTATCAGCATAAATCCTGAACATGGAGAAATCCCCGGTGTGTCTTGGCCAAACCCAATTGTCAGTATCAGAACCGAATTTACCGATACTTTGCGGTGGAGCTCCTACCAGACGGATATCTTTGTAAGTTTCGATGGTGTAGGCGTAAAATTTATTTCCATAATACATCGATTTTACGGAAATTGACTGATACGGCTCAGTTTTCTGAGAGTTTTTGTAAATCTCAATGTTTTTGGCAATCTGTTTGGAAAGTTCGGGCTCTGTAAGATTGTCCGTTCCCTGAAGAATCTGATTGGTCACTTCTTTAATGTCAACAATAAAATCAACAGTCACGCCGGGATTCGGAAGTTCGCCTTCTGTATTTTTGGCCCAGAAACCATTCGATAAAAGGTCATTCTGAACAGTTGAATGTGCCTGAATCTGCCCATAGCCACAATGATGATTGGTCAGCAAAAGACCTTTTGGGGAAATGATTTCCGCAGTACATCCACCGTTGAACTGTACTACCGCATCTTTAATGCTTGCTTTCTGAGGATTGAAGATGTCTTTGGCAGAGATTTTCATTCCCAGATCTTTCATTTCCTTTTCATTCAGCTCCGTCGGTATCCACATTCCTCCGTATTGCTGTGCAAATGTCATTACAGCCGGCAAAAGAAATACGGATAAGAGTATCTTTTTTGTCATAATCAAAATTTTGCTCCAATTTACGAAGAAATTGTGAGTTTGGCATTTTTGAGAGACGGCTTTGTTTTGACTTTGAAAATGAGATTGTTAAATGAATTGGAATATTTTTGATTTAAATAATTCCATATCGACGGTTAAATATTTTCGTTAAATAAGTTTAATTCAAGAAAAAAATAAACTGAGTTTTGTCTAAAACTGATAGGCAATAATACGTTCGTCTTCCATCAGGCTTTTCATCAAAGCTTCATGATTGATATTTTTTCCTGTGATGATCCATGAAGTAGCAAGATTTCCCTGTGTATATTGCTGTTTTGATATTGCAAATTTCAAATGGTGTGTTCTGAAAAGTTCTTCACAATAAGGAACATCGTGATAGTTGACTACAGCAATTTTATATTCCCTGATTTTGTGTTCTCTGTCGATAAGCTTTTCAAATTGATTTAAAGAACTTAATATCAACAATACCAAAACGGTACCCATGAAAGCAAGGTAAACATATCCGGAACCGACTGCCATTCCAATTGAGGCTGTTGCCCATATGGTGGTTGCGGTAGTGATTCCGTCTATTTTATTATCCCCTTTAAAAATAACGCCGGCTCCCAGAAAACCGATTCCTGTGATGATATTGGCAGCAATGCGGTCGGGATCATCTACCCCGATTTTTATGGAAAGAATCGTGAAAAGACTGGAACCGAAGCATATCAGGATGAAGGTTCGTAAACCAGCCGATTTGTTTCGGTATTCGCGTTCCGCACCGATCAGTAATCCCAGGATAACCGAAATGAAAATCAGCAGTAATTCATTTTGAATAGAGTGATCTTTTAGAAATTCCATTTTTTATACTTTAGGCACAATAAAGTTACAATAAAAAAGAAATGATAATTATGATCCCAGTTATAGTCATAAAAAAAAGACTGCCTGGAAGACAGTCTTACTTATTTATTTGTAATTTAATTAGTTTTTGATGAGTTTCTGAGTGAAGGTTTTATATTTTGTAAATAATTTGATGATATAATTTCCTTTTGGAAGCTCAGAAACATTGATTGAATTTCCTTTCACCGAAGCTGAGATTAAAATTCTTCCCGCTGCATCGTAAATTTCTGCTTTTACAATTTCATTTTTCGACTGAATATTTAAAACATCTTTTACAGGGTTCGGATAAATTGAAACAGTATTGTTTTCTTTGTTGATTTCTGAAGCAGCCAAGGTGTTCTGAACTGTTGTGGTAAAGTTGTTGGTAATAATCGGAGCATTATAATCAAAGTAGATTCCCGCTTTGTTGCTGAAGCTGTCACCGATATTCAGTGTAGATTTTGTTTTAATTTTAAATGAAACATATCCGTCATTATTGGCATCATCAAAAGGAAGCTGAATATTTTCAAAGATAAATTCTACCGTGTTTCCTGTGATTCTTGTTACGAAATTGTGGCTTCCGTTTATGGCAACTAAGCTGGATATATCGTATTTCAAAATATCTATATCATCTTTCACGACAATATTCTGTGCATTTGCCGTTCCTGTATTTTCAAAACGGATGAGGTAATGCACATAATTTCCCACTTTTGCCTGGGTAATTGTTGTTCCCTCTAAACATGTTTTATCATTAGGGTCGAAAGAGTTTACGACAGTTTGGTTTAAAGTAAATATATTATCCAAAGGAGTTTCGTCTGTTCCGGCATTTACCTGAGCTGTATAATGAAGGATGTCTCCTGCAGTTAATGGTGGTGTCTGGGTAGGTGTATTCAAGGTGAACGATACCGTTATCTCCTTTAGTTCCAAAGGGGCAAGATTCGTGAAATTCCAGTTCAGAACTCCTGTTGACTGAGATGCAGGAATCACTGATGCGGTAAGATAGTTCATCAAATTATCATTATAATTAAATGATAAACTTCCAGACTGTGTGGTTGTTCCTTTATTTTTGTAAATGATCTTGTATCTTGCATCAAAACCAGGTCTTGCTGCAGTAATTGGGATAATGACAACTTCCAGATCATTGTGCGCTCCGTTTGCAGACAGGCAAAAGTTTTGGGTAAGAGGGCTTGTCTGTGCAGGAAAACTTGCAGTTACACTTGTAGGCGAAACCGTGAAGTATGTCGGATTTTCCAGTACAGGTGTAATGACATGATTACCAGCCTGAACAGGAATTGAGTAATTTCCTGAAGCGTTCGTTATAATATTACCGGAATTAGCGGAATTTGTTATTAAGAATTTTTGAAATGCTTTTGCAGGATCATTAGCGTCACAACCATTGTTATTGATATCATACTTTGTGTTTCCCTGAATCGTGTAAAAATTTCCTCCGGGAGTGAAGGAGCAGTATGCGTTTATTACAACATTAGGTTGATTGTACCAGTTTATCAGCGCACCGATCATTGCCTTTTCAAAATCATCAGCACAGATATAGCTTAAGCTTGGTGTATTTGAAAACATCGGAGTAGCTCCTTGTGCATAATTATCTTTTCCGTTCTTAATATTAAAGCTGATAAGATTAGGATTGTTGGAAAAATCGAAATTGTTTAGTCCTGTCAGCTGTCCGGCGTCAATTGTAGTAAAAAGATTATTTTTAAGATACAGATTACTCAGGTTAGGAGCTTCCTCAAAAGCAACAGTTGTAAGCTTATTATTTGCTGCTTGGATGTTTAATAAACTATTATTGTTGTTTAAAATTATTGTTGTTAATAAATTATTGTTGCATTCTAAGGTTACCAAATTTGGGAGTCCGGAAATATCGATTGATTCCAGTTGATTATTTACGACATCCAAAGTATGTATACTGTTTAAATTACTGAGAGAGAGGTCTGTAAGGCTATTGTTACGCACGCTTAAAGACTGGAGATAAGATAATCCTGTAATTTGCAGATTGGTTAAAGCATTAGAAGAAGCATTTAAAAGTACAAGATTAGTAAACTCATTAATTCCTGTAAGATCGGTGATCATGTTGCCTGGCTGCCCGGAAACATTTAATCTGGATACATTCAACGCTTCTGAAACCTGAATTTCAAGATCTCCGTTGGTGTCAATTACCATATTTTGGTTACTGCTGTTCGTTGCGATGCCGTTGCTTGTATTTGCTGACAGAAGTTTTGCCTTAAAATTTGCATCAGGAATATTCACAATCTGTGCCTGAAACACAGCAAACATAATCAGAGAGATGATCAGGTAAATTTTTCTCATGGTTATTATAATTATCAATTTTAAATTTCGGGCAAAAATAAACCATTAAGAAAGAATCTCAATGGCTTATTATGTTAAATATTTTAGAATATCATTGCTTTTCTATCAAATCCAAAAACTGCTGTTCATCAAGGATACCGATCGTTCCGATATCCTGAGCCTTTTTCAGTTTGCTACCCGCTTTTTCACCGACAACCAGATAATTTAGGTTCTTGGAAACTGCGGAAATATTTTTACCGCCGTGCTTTTCTACCATTTCCTCCGCTGCTTCTCTCGTAAACAACGATAGTTTTCCGGTGAAAAGAAAGGTTTTTCCTTCTAAAACGTTCGATAGAACTTCATTGGTACTTTCGCCTTTTTCCAACTGAACACCATAAGATTTTAATCGTTCCAGCATCAGAACATTTTCCGGATTGGCAAAAAATTCTACGATGCTTACGGCGATTTTAGCTCCGATATCTTCTACCTGGCAAAGTTCTTCTACCGTAGCATTTTTAAGTTCTTCTATGGTTGGGAAATTTTTGACTAATTTCTTGGCAACCGTTTCTCCAACATGCTTTATACCGATTCCGTACAATACTTTTTCAAATGGAATTTCTTTAGATTTTTCAATTCCGGAGATGATATTCTGGGCAGATTTTTCGGCCATTCTTTCCAAAGGGAGAAGTTGTTCTTTAGTTAAAACATAAAAATCGGCGGGATTTTCAATCAGTCGTTCCCTGTATAGCTGCTCGATGGTTTCGCTTCCCAGATTATCAATATTTAAAGCCTTTCTGGATACATAATGAATCATTCTTCCGACAACCTGTGGCGGACAGTGCAAATCATTCGGGCAAAAATGGATCGCCTGATCTTCGATTTTTACCAGTTCGGTTCCGCATTCAGGACAATTTTTGATGTATTCTATTTCTTTGCTTTCGGAAGTTCTTTTTTCTGTATTTACACCAACGATTTTAGGAATAATTTCGCCGCCTTTTTCTACAAACACAAAATCATGTTCGTGAAGATCAAGCTTTTTAATAATATCTTCATTGTGCAGGGATGCTCTTTTAACAATCGTTCCGGCTAGTAAAACGGGTTTTAAATTGGCCACCGGCGTGATGGCTCCCGTTCTTCCCACCTGATAAGAAACACTTTGTAACTGAGTCTCAACTTTTTCAGCTTTAAATTTATAAGCCATTGCCCAACGTGGAGATTTTGCGGTATAGCCAAGCTGTCGCTGCTGCTTTAATGAGTTGACTTTTAATACGATGCCGTCTATTTCAAAAGGAAGATTATGTCTTTCAATATCCCAGTAGTTAATGAATTCCTTCACCTCATCCAAAGTAGTACACAATTTTGCCTGTTGAGACGTTTTGAAACCCCAGGATTTTGCTTTTTCAAGCAGTTCCCAATGTGATTCAGCAGGGATTTCTTCTGAAATAAACTGGTACAGAACCGATGAAAGTCCGCGCTTTCTTACTTCGCCGCTGTCCTGCATTTTCAGGCTTCCGCTTGCTGTATTTCTTGGATTCATAAACGGATCGAGGCCATCTTCTTCACGCTGTTTATTGATTTTATCGAAATTTTTCCGGGTTAAATAAATTTCACCGCGCATAAAAAAATGTTCAGGAAAATCGCCTTTCAGCTTTAAAGGAATATCGGAAATGGTACGTACATTAGATATGATTTCATCGCCCTGAAAACCATCGCCCCGTGTTACTGCCTGAGCAAGTTTTCCTTTTTCATACAGAATAGAAATGGAAGCACCGTCGTATTTTAATTCAGCAACAAATTCTACAGGATCATCAATGGTTTTAATGATTCTTTTTTCCCAGTCTTCAAGATCCTCAAAATCATAAGAATTGTCCAGAGAATACATTCTGAATTTATGCTGAACGGTAGGGAAGACCTTTGTAATTCCGCCACCGACTCTCATTGACGGAGAGTTCTCGTCATAGAATTCCGGGTATTTCGCTTCCAGATCCTGAAGCTCTTCCAACAGCATATCAAAATCAAAATCTGAAATTGCAGGAGTATCAAGAAGGTAATAATTTTCGTTGTGCTGATGAAGTTCTTTGCGGAGATCTTCTATTTTCTGTTGAATGTTTTCGATATTGTCGGGCATTTTATTTTCTGTCTTTCAGCAAAAATAGTAAGTATTGCGGAGATTTTGATGATTAGATTTAATATAAAATTAAACAATTTTTATATTCATTTTAAAGCATTATCAGAAATGTCTTTCTAAATTTGTTCATTATTTTGCCGCAATTTCCTGCGGATTATAAATTTCACAGATATTCAATAAAGAATTATTATCTATATTATGAAAAAACTTATCTTAGGGTTAGCAGTAACAAGCACAGTTTTCATGAAGGCACAAACCCAGATTATTGCCCACAGAGGGTATTGGCAGACACAACCACCGACGACGGAAAATTCCCTGAAGTCTTTGGAAAATGCTCAAAATTTGAAAATTTACGGATCTGAATTCGATGTAAGAATGACCAAAGATGGCGTTTTGGTCGTAAACCACGACGAGCATCACGACAAAATGGAAATTTCCGAAACCGATTTTAAAGAACTTGAAAAAGTAAAATTATCCAACGGTGAAAATTTTCCAACCCTGAAAGATTATTTAAAACAGGGAAAAAAAGATAAGGCTCTCAAACTTATTGTTGAAATAAAGCCTGATAAAACCAAAGAAAAAGAAGATGAACTGACGGCGAAAACCATTAAAATGATTAAAGACATGAAGTTGGGAGCTCAATGTGAGTTTATTTCTTTCAGTTTGAATATCTGTAAAGAAATTAAAAAACTGGAACCTACATTCAAAGTACAGTATTTAAGAGGGGAGCTTTCTCCGCAGCAGATCAAAGATGAAGGGTTAGACGGAATTGATTACCATTACAGTGTTTTCCAGAAAAACCCAACCTGGATTGCTGAAGCCAAAACTTTAGGATTAATCACGAATGCCTGGACGGTAAATGATGTTGCTGTTTCAGACGAATTGAAAAAACAGGGAATCGGATTTATTACGACCAATATTCCGGATCAGCTTAAGGATAAATAATCTTCAGAAAATAATGAAATGAAGTCTGTCTTTTTGAGGCAGACTTTTTATTTTGTTACCTATAATGATAATTTTATTACTATTTATTATATATGGTAGGCGTGTGGTATGTATTATTGTCTCCGGAAAAGACATTAAAGATACGCAAATAATGGAGGTAATTTATATTAAAAATCCTTAATTGTTTTAACCTCTTGCTGCTCAAACGTCTATAAGATATTGTTAAAAATAAGTTAATATAGTGTTTAATAATTCTTTAATAAATGTTAAAATCAAGTTAAAATCTTAACCATAATGTCGGATTAATTTTGCGCAAACAAATAAGGATATGCGTAAAGAGACACAAAAACTGATAATATTATCATTATTAGGACTGGTCAGTGTGAACTTGGCGGCTCAGCAAAAGGTAAAAAGAGACACCATTAAAAACATTGACGAAGTTGTAGTAACGGCTTTAGGGATCAAAAGACAAAACAAGGCTCTTGGGTATTCTACGGAAACCGTCAATTCAGACCAGCTTTTAAGGACACAGAATAATCACTGGACGAGTGCTCTGGAAGGTAAAGTAGCAGGACTTAAAATTCAGACTGCCGGTGCAGGGCCTTTGGCAACACCGAGAATTACCTTAAGAGGCGATGTTTCTATGAGCAGCATGGGTGATAATCAGGCACTCATTGTTTTGGATGGTGTTCCGCTAAATTCAAGAACGGTAGGAACTGGAACTCCTGCTTACGGTGCGGGCGCAGGAGGTGATATCCCGATCGATTACGGAAATGACCTCAGCAGCATTAACCCTGATGATATCGAAAGCATCACGGTTCTGAAAGGGCCAAGTGCATCTGCTTTATATGGCTCAAGAGGAGCACTTGGAGCCATTATGATTACAACGAAATCCGGAAAAACTAAAAATGGTAAAATCCAGGTATCTCTAAACTCTTATACCAGTTTTGAATCTGTTTTAAAATGGCCGGATTATCAGTATGAATATGGCCAGGGAACAATGCAGAAAGATAAAAACGGAAATTACTACTACTCATACGGATTGTCACCGGACGGGGTAAATACAGGATCTACCAGTAGTGCATTCGGACCAAAGTTTGACGGACAGTCTTTTTTTCAGTATGACCCGAACGAACAGGGACAAAGCAAAGAAAGACAGCTTTGGAGACCCTACAAGAATAATATAAAAGATTTCTGGGAAGTAGGAACTACATTTTCAAACAATCTTGCGATAGAAAGTTCCAATGACAAGACGGCATTCAGAGCATCGCTTTCTTATCTGAAAAATGAATGGATGATGCCAAACACAGGCCTCGAAAAATGGGGAGCGGCTATATCTGTCGATCATAAAATTAATGAAAGGTTTAAAGCCAATATCAAGTTGTCTTACAATCAGATGAAGAGTGATAATCTTCCTGCAACGGGATACAATAACCAGTCGATTTCCTATTTCATGATCTTCCAGAATCCAAACGTTGACCTCGCATGGTACAAACCCATCTGGAAAGCAGGGCAGGATCAGGTTGATCAGATCCATCCTTTCAGCTCGTACATTGACAATCCTTATCTGATTGCCTATGAAATGACCAATAGCTTAGATAAAAAAAATATCGTGGGAAATGTGAGTTTAAGCTATCAGATCGATAAACATTTTGATGTCCTGTTACGATCAGGAATGGCAATAAATGACGAACTCCGTACCCAGAAAAGACCGTGGAGCTCTGCCAACTTCCTGCAGGGATATTACCGGGAGCAATATGTAAACGGATTTAATTTTAATAATGACTTAATGGTAAATTATAAAAATACATTCGGAGCATTCAACTTTTCGGCAACAGGAGGTGGATCTACACAGTATTTTGAGCAGCTTACCAAAGATTACTATGCTTTAGGATTAAAAAAAGCAGGAGTGTATAGTCTTACCAATGCGGTAGCACAGCGTTTTGATCTTCCGCAGCCTTATGATAAAATGGTAAGCAGTGTGTATGGCTTGGCATCATTTAGCTATAAAGACAAAATCTTTTTGGATATCACGGCCAGAAATGACTGGAGCAGCACCCTGCCAAAGGCAAACCGCTCTTATTTTTACCCATCGGTTTCCTCTTCATTTATTCTTTCCGATATTTTCGGGTTGAAGGGTAAGAAATTTAATTTCTGGAAACTAAGAGCTTCCTGGTCACAGACCGGAAACGATACAGAGCCTTATCAGCTGTTGAATTATTATAATCCTAGCCTCTCATTTCCGGGATCCGTTGAGGTATCTAACCGATATCTTAATCCGAATCTGAGACCTGAAATGATTACCAACATCGAAGGGGGAATGGATTTCAGTCTATTCAATAACAGATTAACGTATAATATTACGGCTTATCAGAGTAATTCTGTGGATCAGATTATCAGAAACGTGCCAGTTTTATGGGAAACGGGATATACACAAAGGGTAATCAATTCCGGAGAGATCAGAAACAGAGGAATTGAAATGATGATGAATGCATATCCTGTGAAAAATAAAAACTTCTCATGGAATGTATCGGCAAACTGGTCTATGAACAGAAATAAAATCTTATCGCTTCCTGAAGAATTTAAAGGTGAACCCTATACGTATGCAAGCGTTGGCGGAGCAGTTTACTATAATGCAGTTGTGGGAGGATCACTTGGAGATCTTTATGGGTACGGACTCGTATATTCGCCGGACGGACAGGTTGTATTTGGAAGTGACGGACTGACTGCCAAACCTGCCCAGATGAAAAAGATCGGAAATGCGTATCCGAAATGGAGAGCCGGAATCCAGAATGAGTTCAGGTATAAGAATATTTCCATCAGCTTCTCGTTCGACGGACAGTACAAAGGAATGGCTTACTCACAGTCTCACCATAAAATGACTGAGCAAGGCAAGCTTGGCCACACTCTGGAAGGAAGAGATAATCCCGGCGGCCTGATCGTTGGCCAGGGTGTCGTACAGAATGCGGACGGTTCTTATTCTGCCAATACAAAAGGAATTCTGGTATCTGCCTACTACGCCGATTACTACAGGAGAGCTAATGTAGAAACCAATACATTTGATACTTCCTTTATTAAGCTTAGAGATGCAAGAATCGCTTATTCTTTCCCCAAATCGGTTACAGCTCCTTTAAAAATAACAGATCTTACCCTTGCGCTTTTCGGAAAAAATCTCTGGATGTGGACCAAGTTTCCGCTGTTTGATCCTGAAGCGGCTACTTTGGATAATGCAACCATTACTCCCGGTGTTGAAATGGGTCAATTGCCTGCTTCACGCACGATCGGTTTTCAGCTAAATGTAAAATTTTAAATCTTAAAACATGAGAAAAACAATATTTAAATATATCTTATTGGCGGGGCTTGCATTTACGGTGGCTTCCTGCGACAGAAGTTTTGATGAAATAAATGTAGATGACAGTAAAATCTACGAACCTGAAGTGTCCAGTTTTTTAGCGCCTCTTCAATACAATCTTGCTTCTGTAGGATATTTAAGGGCCAATGATTTCACGTTTGATATCATGCAGGTTTCTCTGGATTTTCCGAATGAGGGAAATACGTTGAGCCGTTATAACATCACTGAAAATACAGGAGCCGGCTATTGGAACAACAGCTACAAATGGATCAAGCAGATCTATGAAATGAAAAAAGCGGCGGTAAGCAGCAATGATAAAAACTACGAAGCGATTGCTCTTGTTCTGAATGCCTGGGCGTATTCCAATCTTACTGATACGTATGGAGATGTTCCTTTTACGGAAGCTTCAAGGCTGGATGAAGGAATCAGTCAGCCAAAGTTTGATCAGCAAAAAAATATTTATATCCAGATGCTGGATGATCTGAAGAGGGCGAATTCTCTTTTTGTAACCACTAAAACATTGACAGGAACAGATCTTTTCTATAATGCAAACAATGACGTAAACGGAATAACCAGCTGGAAAAAGTTCTGTAACTCACTTTCTTTAAGACTTTTGACGAGAATTTTAAAGAGAAACGATGAGGTGAATGTCTACGAAAGAATTCAGGAAATTGTCAATAATCCGACTATTTATCCTATTTTCCAAAGCAATTCAGAAACGGTAAAACTGAATGTTACTGGCGTAGCTCCATTGATGCCGCCTATTGCAAGACCTCAGGATTTTACCACAGGACGTGCTGCTTCAGCGTTCTTCGTTGAAACATTAAAAGGAAATAATGATCCTAGAATGTCTATGTTTTTCAGTCAGGCAAAAAATCTTTCAGGAACAAACATCGGATATAAAGGAGCGCCTTCAGGGTATGCTTACGGAACAGTTTTCGATTATCAGCCTTCCAATATGAACCAGAATCTGGCGAAAGCACCCTTAAATATGCTGGTGTATCCCTATGCCGAATTGCAGTTTATCTTATCAGAACTTGCTTTTAAAGGAATTATTTCAGGTAATGCACAGACCTTCTATGAAAATGGGGTAAAAGCTACGATCGAGCAATGGGGGGCAACACTGCCGGCTAATTACTTTTCCAATCCTAAAGTAGCTTACAACGGAACTCTGGAAAGGATTATGCTTCAGAAATATGTGGCTTTATTCTTCGTAGATCAGCAACAGTGGTTTGAAAAAAGAAGAACAGGCTTTCCTGTACTTCCCAATAATGGAGGTCTTTTGAATAATGCAGAAATGCCGTCAAGACTAATGTATCCGCCAAACCCAAGAGTTTTGAATACCAACAACTACCAGACTGCCGTACAGCAGATGGGCGGAGACAACATCAACGTAAAAATGTGGTGGAATAAGCCTTAGAATTTATCAGTAGGATCGGGCTTTAGCCCGATTCTTAGAAAAAATAGACAAATTGGCTTCAGCCAAAACTTAAATTTAAATATCAATACAATGAATATAAAACTTTTAATGCCATGCATGCTCATTTCAGCAATGGCGTTCTCACAGGCTTCTGTTTCGGGATATGTATATGAAGATCTCAATAAAAATCAAAAAAAAGAGAATAGGGAAAAAGGAATTGAAGGAGTAGCTGTTTCCAATGGAGCTCAGGTGGTTCTTACCGATAAAAGTGGGAGATACAGCCTGCCAATCATGGAAGGGCAGTCGATTTTTGTAATCAAGCCTTCAGGATATATGACCCCGGTAAACGCAAATAATTTACCGCAGTACTACTATCAGTACAAACCGAAAGGTTCACCCGCAGATTTTAAATACAAAGGTTCTGCACCGACAGGCGAGCTTCCCAAAGAGATCAATTTTGCTTTAAATAAACAGAATGAAAGCAAAAACTTCGATATTCTCGTGTTCGGAGATCCTCAGCCTTATACAGAAAAGCAGCTGGATTATTTTAAAAGAGCTATCGTGAATGAAGTAAAAAACACCAGGAAAAATGCCGTACTGGGAATCAGTCTTGGAGATCTGGTGGGAGATAATTTGAGCCTTCAAAAGCCTTATGCAGATGTAATGAAAGAGATCGGATTGCCTTGGTACAACGTAATGGGAAACCACGACATGAACTATGATGCAAAAGAAGATATGCTTTCCGACGAGACTTTTGAGTCCAATTTCGGTCCGGCCAACTATTCCTTTAATTATGGAAATGTTCACTTCGTTGTGCTGGATGATATTCTGTATCCGGATCCAAGGGACGGAAAAGGATATTGGGGAGGTTTCCGTGAAGATCAGCTCAAATTTATCGAGAATGACCTGAAGCTGGTGGATAAAAATAAACTGATTGTTGTTTCTTTCCACATTCCGCTGGAACATAAGAATGAAGATAATTTCAGGAATTCTGACCGTCAGAAGCTATTTGACTTTTTAACGCCTTTCAAAAATGCTTTGGTTTTATCGGCTCACACGCATATTCAGCAACAGCTTTTCTATGGAAAAGAAGCGGGTTGGAATGGCTCAAAAGATCTTCACGAATACAATGTCGGAACAACTTGTGGCGACTGGTGGTCCGGAACATCGGATGATCTGGGATTGCCTACCTCAACCATGAGAGACGGTACTGCCAAAGGATACTCTTTTATCAGTTTTAATGATAATGAATATAAAGTTAAATATAAAACAGCAGGAAAACCGGAAGATTACCAGATCAATTTATACGTTCCGAAAGTGATTCCGTTCCCTTCAAAAACATCGGCAAAAGTGTTGACCAATTTCTTTATGGGAAGCAAGAAAGACAAAGTAGAATACAGAATAGACGATGACAAATGGGAAGAAATGCAGTACGACGAAACCGTAGATCCGAGTTTTGCCATGTCGGTTTTCAAATGGGATACAACGAAGAATCTTTTCCCGGGAAGAAGGCCTTCAAACCCTGAAATATCAAAACATATCTGGACGGGAGATTTTTCCAAAAAACTCTCTCTGGGAAAGCATAAGGTTGAGGTGCGGGCAGTAGACATGTATGGAAACAAGTTTTCAGCATCAGAAGAATTTGAAGTTCAAAATCAGATCCTTATACCTTAATTTTTCATTTATTACTATACTTTCAAAGAAACCGGCTTCCTGTGAAGTCGGTTTTATTTTATACAAACGTTTCTGTTATTTTTAATGTCTATGCTTACAATATCATTATTCATCAATGCTATGCAAATCATGTTTCGTAAATTTGTATCAATAATAAAATAATTACAATGAACATCAACGGAAAAAATGCCATCATCACTGGTGGAGGAAGAGGTTTGGGTAAAGCGGTTGCCCTCGCATTGGCCAATGAAGGCGTGAATATCGGAATCACGGGAAGAAATGAAGAGAACCTGAAAATGACAGTTGACGAAATCCAGAAGCTTGGGGTAAAGGCGGCATATGCGGTTTTTAGCGTTGATAATGAAATACATGTAAAAGCCGGAATTGAACATTTGGCAGAACAGTTAGGAGGAATTGATATTCTTATTAACAATGCAGGAATTGGTGATTTCGGGTCTATTGAAGAAATGCCTTCCGAAATATGGGAACAGGTGATTAAGACCAATCTTTTCGGTGTGTATTATGCTGCAAAAGCGGTTTATCCTTATATGAAGTCTAAAGGAGAGGGCGATATTATTAACGTGGCATCAACTGCCGGTTTAAAAGGCGGTCCGAATATGTCAGCGTATGCGGCCTCGAAAGCAGCGGTTGTTTCCCTTTCACAATCCATGATGGCAGAATGGAGAAAGCAGAATATCCGTGTGATTACGCTCACCCCAAGCACTATTGCCTCGGATATGTCTATTCAGGGAGGTCTTACGGACGGAAATCCGGATAAAGTTCTTCAGCCGGAAGATTTTGCAGAATGGGTGAGAGATATTCTCAAAATGAACCGAAGAGCATTGATTGCCAACGGATCGATTTTTTCTACAAATCCATAATAGAGAAGTTAGAAACTAGATATTAGAAATTAGTTTTTTACTTGTTGTTATATATAAAGCGGACTTCGGTTCGCTTTTTTGATATATAATTTATCTTTGTTCACTACTTTTTGCTGAGTGAAACGCCTTTGCCTCAATTTTATGATTGATTCATTGGAATCGGCGAAACTTCGTTTTGCGAACGAAGGATATTCTCAATAATTTCAAAAAACTTAGCCACTTTGCGCTAAAACACTTCTACATCGCTCAGTGTGACATCTCTAATACTAACAGCCAAGATTCTAATGTTAATTCTTTATTTTTGCAACAAATTATTGACATGCAAAATTATTTAGAATTCAATTTCAAGATTTCTCCGCTTCAGCCATGGAACGAAATATTGATGGCAGAACTTATTGAGATCGGTTTCGACAGCTTTACGGAAGAAATTGACGGTATTTTAGGATATATTCAGAAAGATTTATTGAATGAAGAAGATTTAAAAACACTTCCGCTTTTTCAGAATGAGGAGGTTAAGATCGATTATACTTTCCAGGAAATGCCCAATATCAACTGGAATGAAGAGTGGGAAAAGAATTTTGAACCGATTAACATTGATGATAAAGTGCTTATCCGTGCAGAATTTCACGAATCAGTTCCGGGAATGCATGAAATTGTTATTCAGCCGAAAATGTCATTCGGAACGGGGCATCACCCAACCACCCATCTGATGATCCAGCAGATGAGGGATATGGATTTTAAAGGGAAAAAAGTTCTGGATATGGGTTGTGGAACTTCTGTGTTGGCTATTTATGCAAAACAAATTGGCGCCGGAGACACAAAAGCAATTGATATCGACGAATGGTCGGTAGAAAATTCAAAAGAAAACGCAGCAAGAAATAATGTTGAACTGGATATTGAGCTGGGAACAGCAGAAAATCTTGGAAAAGAAAACTTTGATATTATCCTGGCAAATATCAACAGAAATATTCTGATCTCAGATATCCCAACCTATGTGTCAGTATTGAATAACGGCGGACAGTTACTGCTTTCGGGATTGTGTTTCTTTGACGTAGATGATATTCTGGAAGTATGCAAAGAAAATGGTCTGCAGCTTAAAAAACAGCTTCAGCGGGAAGAATGGGTAAGTCTTCTGCTTGAGAAATAAGTAATTTAAGTTCGAATCCTCTTATTAGTTTTATTAAGCTTTCGGACTCTTTCGGATAATCAAAACACGTATTTTTTAGATTGGAGTCGATAATAAATCAACTCCAATTTAGTTTATAAAAAAGAATGTGTTTGAAATATTTCATAATTAGCCATCTTTGGCTATACTAGTCTGCCGGAAGGTTTTCCTCACTCCCCTTAAAAGACAATTCAATATAACATTTGATGTTTCTTCTTCACCCTTTCCCTATTTGGATCGATACACTTAACTATTAAACCGGCAGATTTGTAATCCGTATTCACAAATCTTATGAAGATTATAGCATTATCAATCGTCGATTTAAACCTTGGGCGACATCATCATACCACTCTCAATCTATATAGTCATGTTTCAATGTATTTCTCTCTTGAAAAATTTAAGCACAAATTTCTTTATTTAAATCTGGATTTGTGAAGTTCATGGCTATGTGTGATAGGTGTAAGTATTTTTGATTGGTTTGTAAGGTTTTGATTTCTAGTAGGATGTACCTTTACACTATTGAAACAATGAAGTTTCGAGTAAATCACTACAAAATGAAAACAAATGCACAATTACAAAAAGATGTTCAGGATGCTATAAAATGGGAGCCCCTATTACATTCAGCGGAAATTGGTGTTACGGCTAAAGATGGCGTTGTTTCTTTAACAGGTGTTGTGGACAGCTTTTCAAAAAAAGCCGAGGCTGAAGCAGCTGCTAAAAGCATAAAAGGAGTAAAAGCCATTGTTGAAAATATTGAAGTAAACTTTCCCAATTCATATACGAAAAGTGATTTGGAAATTGCCAATGAGGTTTTGTCAGCATTAAAAACAAATTATTCTGTTCCCGATGATAAAGTGAGTGTTAAAGTTGAAAACGGGCGGGTTACATTAGATGGGGAAGTCCATTGGAATTATGAAAAAGAAGCGGCGAAAAATGCTGTACACCTTCTTCCCGGCGTAAAAGCTATCATCAATAATATTAAAGTAAAGTCAGAATTCCATGACCGCATTGAGCAGACCGATATTGAGAATGCTTTAAGAAGGAGCGTTATTGATGATGAAGATATTGAGGTATCGGTTGCAGGAACAGTTGTTATCTTAACCGGAACGGTCAATTCATGGTATGCTAAAGAAGAAGCTGCGCGTATCGCATGGAAAACACCTGGCATCTGGGAAGTGAAAAATGAGCTTACCGTTGATTATGAATATGCTTTTTGATCAAAAATAAAGTAAACTTAAAAGCATAGGTGGAAAGTGCTTGTAAGTTTTATTTCAAAAAAAATTTAATAATTAAAAAAATTCATTACCGCTACTACGCAGGTGATTGATGGTGGAATGTGTTTCCAACCATTAACGATTGATCTGCTTTTGTAGGATTCAGACGAAAATTTTAAAGACGATAAGAAATAGGCTTTCGATTAATAAACTATTATACAATTACTATTATCATCGTTGAGACTATTCTGCCTCAACATAATTTAGAAAAAATGAAAAATAAAACAGTAAGATTATTTGCAATAGCGGTCATGTCTATTGCATGTACAGGAAGTGTCTTTGGGCAGAGGCATACAAGCCTTCCACAGAGAGCAGAAAATGAAAACGGAGCCCAATCAAGGATTCCGAATTTAGTAAGTCAGAATTTTGTTAATGAATATCCAAAGGTAACAGATGCCGTGTGGCGTGGTTATCCTCAGCAAAATTTCATTACAGAATGGTATGATGATAATCCTTCAGCACAATCCTCACAGCCTGCTGAATACTATACAGCAAGATTTACAAGCGGTAAATCTCACCTTAAAGCAATATATACCAAAGACGGAGAGAAAATTTCAGTTCGTCAAATGATCACTTCAGAGCTTCCAAAGCCTGTTTTATACGCTATAACAAATGGTGATTACAGCGACTGGAAAATTGCGAATGAAAAAGAAGTTATATTTAAAAATAATCCTGGAGACGCGATGAAAGTCTATAAGATTAAGGTAGAAAAAGGGCCGTCCAAACATGATTTGTTCTATTCTTCGGAAGGAGTTTTGCTAAAAGATAAAACCATTCGATAATATTCATTTGAATTCCATTACGAATATAAACCTTTGCCCTAATTATTGAAGGAAAAGCAGACCGGATTATCTGGAAGACCTGATGAATGTCCTTAAAAAGAAATAAACTATTTAGTTGGAAAAATTCTTGATATTACAGATCATTTAAAGCCGATTGAGGTTTGCTGTTCAATAATTACTACTAAAATCGGTATTCAGATAACGTCGTAATCATTCATAGTTGTTGCAAAATAATGCTCAATTGTATGCTTGGTATTTTGACACATCGCTAACAGATCGTCTCCGGTCTTATCCTCAAAAATAAAATCATCGTGAACTTCAATGATGAACTCAGTTACTTTTTCCGTATTCATCAAATCAAAAGTCATTAAATCGTTTAAACTGTCTAATCTATGCTCCTTCTTAAAAAAGGGGATCTTCCTTAAAATGGAATTCTTGAACTGAAAAAGGTGTATTGTTTTCATGACTTTCTGGGTTGGTTAATACTAAGAGAAAACTGATAAATAAAGAACACGCGCTTCTTTAATTAAACTTCTGAGAAAGATCTGGTATTTTACAGGACTTTAGTCATTTCCAAGTATAAATTCCCGATTTTATAATACAAATATGACCGTTTCAGTATATACTAAGCTATATATATCCAAAATAATCTTACATATATCATACCTTTTATAAATCTTCCAGATTTCCAAGGCGTTTTTGTTTCAACTGCTTATAAAATGAAGGCGAAAGCCCTGTGATCTTTTTAAACTGGTTGGAGAGATGAGCTACACTGCTGTAATTTAGTTTATAAGAGATCTCTGTAAGATTCAGCTCATCATACAACAGCAATTCTTTTACCTTTTCTACTTTATTGATAATAATAAAATGCTGGAGCGTCATTCCTTTCACTTCTGAAAATGTATTCGCCAGGTAGGTGTAATCATATCCTAATTTTTTACTGATATAATCTGAGAAATTTTCTGTGGGAAGATCATCTGAATAATGAATCATTTCTGTGACTATATTTTTTATTTTTTCGATCAGGATACTTTTTTTATCATCCAGTACTTCAAGTCCCGTTTTAAGTAAGTTTTCTTTCAGAGCCTGTCTTTGTCCGGCGCTGATATCATCCATTAACTCTACAGTACCCAAATCTACCACAGCATTTTTAATACCCAATCTTTCCAGTTCCTGATGGACAACCATTTTGCAGCGCAAACTTACCATATATTTTACATACAACTTCATTGTCCTTACTGTTTTTAACTATCAATTGTTTCATTAACAGTTATTTATCCAAAGTTAGTGTATTAAATCGGAAATATCTATGATTTATACAACAAATCGAAAGACAATTGCAAAGCTTTCGTTTTTTAATAATTGAAATTTACAGTTAACAAAAAAAAATTCACAATGTCAAAAGAAAAGGACGTAAAAAAGAAAATCAGACAAAACTCCTGCCGCAAAATCAGCAAAAGAAAAGCGGGAAGATAAGATGAACAAACGAAAAAGCAGGGAAGACGAAGCCCGAAATACCGGTAACTAAATGATACCTGTTAAAAAAGAAGGAATTTTACTTAGAAAAACTGCATTATCCTTTGAAAGCGAGGGCGTTTTAAATCCTGCAGTCATTAAGGACAACGGAAAGATACATTTATTTTACAGGGCTGTTGCAAAGAATAATTTATCCAGTATCGGATATTGTATGCTATCAGATTATAAGACTATTGAAACCAGATTAAGCAGTCCGGTTATCATACCCGAGTCTGAATATGAAAAGCAAGGCGTTGAAGATCCAAGAATCGTAAAAATTGATCATTTATTTTACCTTACATATACCAGTTATGACGGAATCAATGCAGTGGGGGCTCTTGCAACATCCAGTGATCTTAAATCATGGGAAAAACGGGGAATCATTGTTCCGAAAATTCCTTATGAAAAGTTTAAAGTCTTATCAGAAGCAGAAGGTTTAATCCCGGAAAAATATAAAAGATATAACGAATTTCAGGTGAGTCATACAGACAGCGGTCCTGTTTTTTTATGGAACAAAAATCTGATATTCTTTCCAAGAAAAATCAACGGTAAATTTTATTTCCTGTATAGAATAAAGCCTGATATTCAGATTGTAAGCGTAGAAAATATTGAAGATTTAAACGCGGAGTTCTGGGATGATTATTTTTTTCATTTTAAAAATCATATCGTTTTATCTCCGAAATATGATCATGAATCCAGCTATATCGGAGGCGGTTGCCCTCCTATAGAAACAGAATACGGTTGGCTGATGATCTATCACGGTGTTCACGATACCGTTAACGGATATATTTACAGTGCCTGTGTGGCTTTACTGGATATTAAAAATCCCGGAAAAGAAATTTCCAGACTTCCTTACCCGCTTTTTAAACCGGAAGAAGAATGGGAATTGAAAGGCGAAGTTAATAATGTCTGCTTCCCAACCGGAGCTATAGTAGAAAATGATAAGCTGTATATTTATTATGGAGCCGCAGACGAAAGAATTGCTGTTGCATCACTAAGCATTTCAAAGTTACTGAAAGAACTGATGATTTATTCTGTATAATACAATCATTCAATACGAATAATCAGTTTAAAAACGGAATATATATATGAGTAAATATACTAAATCAGACGTGGAGAAAAAGATAGAAAAGCGATCTGCCCAAAATGAAAGAGACAGTACTAATGATAAACCTGAAATTATCTTTATAAGTAGTTTTCCTCCAAAGGTCTGTGGAATTGCCACTTATACGCAGGATCTTATTAAATCGCTTCGGTCAAAATTCGGGGGTTCATTCAATGTCCTCATCTGCCCGATGGAAACGGAAGAGGAGAATTATGAGTATGAAGAGCAAATTCAGTACAAATTAAATATCTCGGATTCCTTTTCCTATCTGGAGCTGGCTTCAGAAATCAATTTGAATGATAGTGTACGTCTTGTGATGATCCAGCACGAGTTTGGTTTTTTTAATGAAACAAAGAATGGTTTATATCTTCTCCTCAAAAACTTAAAAAAGGAAATCATTGTAACCTTCCATACAGTTTTGCCTGGTCCTGATAAAGAGCTAAAGCGAAAGGTAAAAGAAATTGCGGATTTTGCGAAATCAATTATTGTAATGACAGGTATATCAGCAGAAATTTTAGCAAATGAGTATGATATCGCTTACGACAAAATTACGATCATTCCGCATGGTACGCATCTTCTGCCTTTCACAGACATTCTTGCTTTGAAAGAAAAATATGGACTTAAAGATAAAAAGGTCTTGTCTACGTTCGGGTTGTTAGGTTCGGGAAAAAATATTGAAACTACCTTAAAAGCGTTGCCAAATATCATTAAACTGAATCCGGATGTCATTTTCCTTATCCTTGGTAAGACACATCCTGCAATCGTGAGGAGTGAAGGTGAAAAATATCGCGAATTTCTGGAAGATCTTGTGTGGAAGCTCCATCTGGAAGATAATGTCCGTTTTATTAATGAATATTTACCATTACCGGAATTACTTGAATATCTTCAGCTCAGTGATATTTATCTTTTTACTTCAAAGGACAGGAATCAGGCAGTGAGCGGGACTTTTTCCTACGCCATCAGCAGTGGATGTGCGATCGTTTCAACACCTATTCCGCACGCTGTGGAAGTTCTGAAAGAAGAGACAGGGATTATTATTGATTTTGAAGCCCCTGAACAATTGGCTTCTGCTGTTAATAATTTACTTAGCAGTGAAAAAAGCAGAAAACTTCTGCATGTAAAATCATTGGAAAAGATGGCTCCGACAGCTTGGGAAAATTCGGCCATTTTGCACGCCTTATTATTTCAGCAATACAACAGAGATAAAATGATATTACTTTATACTTTACCCAAAATTAATCTTAGCCATATTAAAAATATGACGACAGATTTTGGAATGATTCAGTTTTCAAAAATCAATAAGCCTGATATAGATTCCGGATATACTTTGGATGATAATGCCCGGGCTATGATTGTAGCCTGCAGACATTATGAACTTAGCAGAGATGAATCTGATCTTGCACTCATTTCAACGTACCTTAGTGTAATCAAGTTTTGCCAACAATCAGACGGAAGCTTTCTCAATTATGTCAATCGTCGAAAGGAATTCGCGCAACAGAATTATGAGACCAATCTTGAAGATTCCAACGGGAGAGCTATCTGGGCATTAGGATATTTACTTTCAATAAAAGAGATCTTACCTCAGCACTATTGTAATAAAGCAGAATCAATCATTGAAAAAAGTCTTTCCTCTATAGAAAAAATTCACTCTACCAGAGCTATGGCTTTTATTATAAAGGGCTTGCATTATCAAAATTCCGAAAACAATATTCCATTACTGGAAAAACTGGCCAATCGGCTGGTAAAAATGTATCAGCATGAAAAACATGGCGAATGGCATTGGTTTGAAAGCTATCTTACCTATGGAAACAGCCTGCTGCCTGAAGCTTTATTGTGTGCATGGATCACCACCAAAGTCGAAATCTATAAGCAAATTGCCGATGAATCTTTCAGGTTTCTGCTTTCTAAAATATTTATTGAGGGAAACATCAAAGTAATATCGAACAAGGGATGGCTGCAAAAAGAGATTATTAAAAATACTACATCAATTGGTGGTGAACAGCCCATTGATGTAGCTTATACAATTCTCGCATTATCTACATTTTACAAGGTTTTTAAGGATGAAAAATACTTACATATGATGCAGAATGCTTTTAATTGGTTTTTTAGGGAAGAACCATTTGCATCAAATAATTTATAACCCTGCAACAGGTGGCTGTTATGACGGACTTGAAGAAGAAAATGTTAATCTCAATCAGGGAGCGGAATCCACCGTCAGCTATCTTATGGCAAGGCTTTGCTTTCCTAAATAACAAACCTTTTTACATATTTTATCTATGAATTCCCCAAGGTATGTCTTAAGGGATTTATATATTTAAAAACATAATAATTTAAGGTACTATGGTAATGAAAAGGTAAATTAAAAATATAGCGATAAGTACAATTCCCTGCATGATATTGGTTCTGCCTGTTGCCAGTGAAACGGTAATAATAAAAAGTGATAATCCCAAAAGTATAGTCGATTTAATATCTATTCCTAATGTCATTCTTATACCAGTTATTACAGATATAATGGCTATGGCAGGAATGCTGAGTCCGAGACTTGCCAAAGCAGAACCAAAAGCCAGGTTTAACGAGGTTTGAATCTCATCACTTTTTGCAGCTCTGAATGCAGTCAGTCCTTCGGGAAGAAGAACAATACCGGCAATAATGATACCTACAAGAGACTTGGGAGCACCTACTGAAACCACTATATGCTCTACATCCTTTGAAAGAAGTTTGGCCAGTAAAACGACTATTCCCAGGGATGAAATTAATAATATACAACTGATATACAATTGTTTTTGGGAAATTATTTCATTGTCATCCTGTAAAGGCTGGTTGCCGGATAGTTTGTTTTGTGGAGAAATGAAAAAACTCCGGTGTCTAATCGTCTGAATCATGGTGAATCCCAGGTAAAGTCCTAAAGAAATTAAAGCGATAAAAAGGAGCTGAAAGGAAGTGTACTCACCCCCCCAGATGACTTATCGTATAATTGGGTAGGATAAGTACAAAAATAATAACAGATGTAAGGGTAATCAGTGCAGTGCTTACTCCCTGCAGTGTAAAGCTTTGTTCTCTGTATCTTAAAGATCCGATCACAATACAACTGCCAATGATTCCTGTAAGGATTATCATGACTGCGGCAAAGACAGTATCTCTGGCAAGAGTGACGGTTTCTAAACCTTTAGCTCCCATCATAATGGAAATAATCAACCCTACTTCTATTACAGTAATGGCAAATGCCAGCAGTAGTGTTCCAAATGGCTCGCCTAAGCGATGGGCAATAACCTCAGAGTGATAGACCGCGGCCAAAATGCTTCCCATTAAAAAGAAAGCGAGAAGAACAGAGTAATATCCGGAAGAAAAAACAAAACTTCCCATATAAGAGAGCCACGCAAGAATGGGAACCGAAAACGCCCACATCCCTAAATATTTTTTTATATTCATAACTTATTAATAATTTGGTGATTATATATCATTTAATATTGTTTTACGAAGCTTATTACATTCAGATGATGCAGCAAAATAAAACAGGTGAAAATGTATATATTCACTTATTTTTGTATAATTGAATTGGTCTCTGGAGAAAATCAGCAGATTAATATTCCTTCTTTCAATATATTTTATAGAAATAATTATAAGCATACTGATAATGCCATACCGGAAATAGTAATGATGAATGGAAGTAAAAACTATAGGAATCCAGAGCCTCGCCGGCCAGTTCAATTTGGTTACTGAGCAAGATACAAATAATCAATTACTTATATTGTAATTATATAAAATTATTTAATATAAGTAGAGGATACGGATGAAAATTGATAAAACTATATTTATCAATTAATAGAATTGTACTGTAGCCCTTATCATAAGACTTAATAAATTCCCATCTCCAGTTCCAAACCTAAAATACAGGCTGCGAGACGTTTAATGATAATTATATCTTAAATAGAAAAGAACCCGAAATTATTGTAAAGTGTGATATCTGCAACATTAAAAAAACAATCTGTAATGCAATAGATTATAAAATATCCACCTTTGTACTGTAACAATTACGTTACGCTAAAATTCACCTTATGGACATAAATCACAACAAAGGCGACAAATCTTTCAAAATTCCGGAAAATTGGGATGAACAATCAAAACAATTGAAAGAAAAATTTTCAATATTAACGGATCATGACCTGAAACTTCAAGAAGGTAAAGAAAAGGAAATGCTTGAAAGAATAGGAAACAGGCTAAGAAAAAACCGTGAAGAGGTTCTCAATATTATCAAAGAAATTAATCTTTCATAAATTGTTTTCAGGGACAGTTAAAACCATGAAAATAATATTTATCAAAGTTGTAACTGAAAAAAGGGATGGAATTTTATACAGTTCTGTCCCTTTTATTCAAAATAACTCGTAAGCTATATTAACAACCAGATTGTAATATCCAGATGCAGAATCTGTTATATGCAAAAAAAATCGAAAACTAGCTGTATAGCAAAAATATTTTGCAAATTATAATAAAACTTTAATGAAAAAACTTAATAAACATCAGAACAGGCTAAAAATCAGAGATGAAAAAAATATTTTAAGAAAAACCTATTACTCTCAGTTTGTTGCTTTGTTCTATATCAGGAGTACCAATATCAAGATGGAAAAGGATGTGACAGAAGTTCTTAGAATGTTAAAAGAATTACAGCAGCTTACTAACGGGTCAAGATTAGTATTTAGCACTCACTGCAGCTTAAGTAAACGTAATTTGTGGCAGCCTGTTTTGGGAGATTTGATTGATAATATAAAATATCTTAGAATTCAGTTTGAATATATAAGAGAAAATTCTACTAAAAAAAATAGAATCAATTCACTGATGTTCTGG
This sequence comes from Chryseobacterium sp. POE27, assembly GCF_039727685.1. Taxonomy (NCBI): domain Bacteria; kingdom Pseudomonadati; phylum Bacteroidota; class Flavobacteriia; order Flavobacteriales; family Weeksellaceae; genus Chryseobacterium; species Chryseobacterium sp. POE27. The sequence goes on along the minus strand of NZ_CP152475.1, from coordinate 1,745,493 downwards.
CAACAGAACGAGATCTATGTTCATCAACTTGAAGAAATTTATAAAAAGCTCATTCAATTGGCTTTTCAGATTCTGCCCAAAGAAGAAAGGTTATCATGGAAAACAACTATTTGTAACTTTTATGATGAAATTTTTTCTTTACTTATTCCACTTACCGTTATATGCAGGCTCGAATCAGACTTTCTCGAAAAATATTCGCCTAAAATCTTTGACAAAGCTGTCCTGGATATTATTAAACGTATTCCTGAAGATTATACATTACAGGAAGCAAGGGAATACGAACATGAATATTTAAAATTAACAAAATACAGCCAAGAATCTGGTAAAAAAAATAATTTTTGGGACAGCTTATTGTATATACTTTCAGGCGGTTTGTCCCCGTTACCACCAAAACTTGGCCCTTCCAAAAGATCGATCAGTAGAAAAATGAAAGATAAGTTGACCCAATGAATTCCAAACTGAAATTTTCATGTTATTACATATTCTTTTCCGGTATCAGACTGGTTATCGGCTTGGATGAGATAACCAAATTTTCTTTTATGGCTTCTAACATCAAAAAATAAGATATTTGTTTTTTAAAGAAGAAATTCTGTTTTAGAAAAAAAGAAAACAAAGAAAAGAATGAAAAATACTTTAAATAGGCTGAATAGGAAGTATTTATAAATAAAATGACACCATTGGCCTAAATTGTCCTAATGGTGTCATTAAGTGAACCTCACAGGATTATCTTCGAACTATTTTATTGAAGATTTAAATAAATTATCATATTTAAGTATTTAATAAATCCTTGTTAATGATTTAGGTTTAACCTATCAAAATTTCAAATCAGGTTAACATTATGGCTGCCGATCGTACCTCACAAACAAGTTGTCGATAGCCTTAGTTAAAATGCTTCATCTTCTAACATTTCCAATAGCAGGTTCGCTTCTTCAATAATCCATTCATCACGCTGAATCAAACCATTTAGAATGATTTTTTGAGTATCAGCTAGCAGCAAGTCAATGTTCTTATCTCCAATATTTTCCCATCTACTAAGATGTTCTGTCTCTTTAATTGTTTTTGGGGCGGCGTTAGGAGTTAGCAGTGTAATACTTGGTATTTTCTCTTTTACCAAAGGATAAATAATAAATAGCCCATCATAATCCCAGTCACACGAATAATAAATGGGCAAGCCTCTGGTATCTGCGTAATCCAGTTTGGTAATATTTTTACCACCGGCATACCACAGTTCGATATGATTTGCCCGGGCCAAAGTCGGGCGCTTTAAAAAATCAATATTTTCACACAATACGATGCATTTTGGATGGTAACATTCCAGTACATACTTGTATTGCAAATCTTTATCATCAGCTAACTCTTGAATGTTTAAAATTATTTTTACAGTATTGATTAAAGCGTCTTTTCCTAATAAATACTTTTCATTTTTGAAAAACATAAGCGATACAATTCTCACAGTAGCTTCATTTTTTATAATCTGTTCGCGCAAGGGTTCGAGATTACCATTATCCATATCCTCTTTTATGCTTATAAGTATTTGAATGTCTTTTTCGTCAAAGCGGATCCAAGGCTTTAGAAGATTATTTTCAGTTAGGAAAGTTATATATTGATTATATTTTTCCAGATAATCTTTTTCGTATATTTTATCAAAGTCTTCTAAAACGAAAAGGGTTGTATGTGACCGGTCAAGCACGCTTAATGAATTGATCAAATAATTGATTTCACCACTTTGTTTTAAAGTTTCATTCAATTTTACTTCACCAGTCTTATATAAACTATTTAATGCTCTTAATTCAATCCAATTCATCTCTCTCTAATTGGTTTATGTAAATATTCAGATCTTCGTTATTATCATTGGTTTTAAAATATGAAGCCGAAGGATAATGATTGATGTTATCATCTTTATTTCCTTTAATTAGGTGATGCGCATACCATTCGTCAGACAGTCCTATATTGAAGGTATGGGGGGCCATCGTAATAATTTGGTACTGAAATTCTTTTGCGATCGCAGGAAAAGTATTGAAATTAGTATTATCCAGACTTCCCAATTCTTCTAAAATAATAAATCGTAAGCCATCACGTTTTTCCTTTTGTACAGCTGATAGCCTTGCGATACCCAGGAGTGCAATAGCAGAGTAGGTTTCTCCTGTACTTCCTGGCACTTCTGTTCCAAACTGATCGGTAAGTTTGGCAGAAAGTTCAAAATACGTTTTGGGATTTAGCAGTTTATCAATTGGCACTGAATTTTTAATTTTCGCCTGCTTTTTGAAAAATTCCTCTATAAAATCAACAATAGATTGTCCAAATTGTAACTCTCCCTTCGTCGCGGTATTTCTCACTTCATACGCCATTTGCCGGATGTAATCGATCTTTATTTCTTTATTCGGCTCAAATTTAAGATTGAAATAAAATTTATTGCTGATTTTACGATCAACAAAAAATGTATTGATTCTTTTGACCTGGCTTTCATATTTTTCATACCGTTCGGTGGTTTTACTGAATATTTTGAACATGTTATCTCTAATACCATTAGCGATAGTATTCCGAGTTTGATTGGCTTCATTCAAAGCGGTGGCAATATCATCCGTAGATTTAATCCTATTTCCTAATAATGCTTCTTCCAAAACCCTGAATGAAAAACTCTGGTCTTTAATAGTTAATTGTACTGCTGGATTCTTCTGATTACTCGTTTCCTCAAATGAATTAGAAATGACGATAAATGCTGTTTTATATTCTTCCCACAACTCATTATGAACCTGCTCTAGTTCTTCTGCGTTCTGAAATACCAGTGGAAAGACGTCTATGTTTTCTTGGAAATGATTATAATAAATACTAGTAAGCGTATTAAATGTCGTTTGCTTATTTGTTAAATTACCGATGATTATTTGTAAATCCTGTTTATCACGTTGTATATTACTTTCCAGAGTTCTGAGCTTTGTTTGTTTAACCCCTTTTTGTTCATAAAACATATCTTTCCTATCGCTCCATTCTTTACGAACCTTCAACAACTCCTTTTTTTACGACTTCAGGCTCATCATATTTAACCTTAAACTGGCTTTTGATTTCCAATAGTTCTTCTTCCTCTCTTTTTTTTAGCGATTGCAATTGTGAGGTCTTTTCATCAATCTGTAAGATACAGGCTACTGCATTTTTCATTTTTTCAATATTGCTAAAAACAGCAATAGAGATATCAAAGGAATAGTCAAATAGATTTACATCGTAAATCCTTCCATCGGAAATATTCTGTAATGCTTCTAGCTTGATATTTATTGAACTGATTTCAGTGCTCAACTTTTGAATTAGTTGCCTTAAAGATTTTTCCAGATTTGTCTTGTCTTCTAACAGCATTACATCTGGATTAAATTGTATAAATTGATATAGTGCACCCAGTTTTACCCAAAAACCTTCTTCAGATAGGGTTGCTTTAAAATTATTAATCAGCTCATCAGGGTTGATATATTGAGATGAATTGTTAGGATTAGACATTTCAGAAATCGGTTTGGTTGCATAATACAAAACCGTCTGTAATTGTTCATGACCAAACTGGGGTAGATTCTTAATGTACCAGTTTAAAAGTCCATTCTCATCGTTGTCTTGCAATAGCCCTAATAGTCTTTCTTTGGTTGTTTTATCATTTTTTAATGATGATTTCAATTCATCCAAAATCTCCAATTGCTCTTTTCTGATTCGGATAATATTTTCAAATGTTTTATACTTTTCCAGATAAGGTTTCGCAAAAGTAATTTCTCTTTTAATATCTTCATTGTTTCTGCTTAAAACATCAATTCTCTGTATCTCATTTAACCAGCTGTCATCTACTTCAGGGTGAATAAACATTTTAAGTTCGTCGATATCTTTACTCAACTTTTCTATACTGTTGGAGAGGTCTTGATAGCGGCTGAACATATTAAAGTTTGTATCGGCTTCATCGTAACTTTTTTGTATTACTTCTTCTTCTGCCGGAAGATTTTCAACAACTGCTTTTAGGTCATTAAATTCAGCTTCTTGGATCTTTAGTAGTGTCTTTCCTTCTGATTCTCTTTTTTCTAATTGCTTTAGTTCTATATAGGTGTTTTGTAATTCAGCTTGTTTAAAAGATTTAAATTTTACTTTGTGAGATTGTTCCAACTCCCGTAAGCTGGTTAACATTTTTTTGCTTGTTGGACAAATTTTCAATGTCTTTATTTAAGCTTTCATATTCACGCAATATCTTCTCAAGTTCAGCCTGTTCTTTTTGAAAGTTTGCCAAAATATCTTCATCTGATTCTTCAAAGAGAAACTCCTTTAGGTTTTTAGACGCCTGATTACCACTTAGATTGAGTGTCTTTGCTTTGGAAAAAGACTGGATTACCTTAGCAAAGGCTTTTAAGTTTTTATCCTGGCTAAGGTTGAGCGGCAGTATCTTTTTGTCATAAAGAAATTTGTAATACTTGCTGACCTCTTCATTATTACTGAAATAATTTAATCGAAGCTGATGCTTTTCATGAAGAAATATGGCCAAATCCTTTAAGTCTAGTATTTCTTCATTCTTTTCATATACTTTTAATAAATTTTTCGCAAAAAGTAAATCTTGTTTCTTAAGGGTCAGCTCGCTTATATCTACGCTAATATCTGCCTGCTTGGTTATTACAAATGGAATAATACGCCTTCCTTTCTGGCTGTTGATTTGTATTCCAATAGTGATGAACTGACCAGGATCGACTTCAATATTCAAAAAGCAATAGGCCCATTTTGTTTGATAGGGAAGTGTGTTAATCTGCCGATCTTCGGTTTTTATCCCATCTGTGCCGAATTTTATCAGGTCTTTGTCATATACAAAAATCATCTGAAGTAGATCTGCTATGATGGATTTTCCAACACCGTTCGAGCCAATAAAATCAGTTCTTATAGGATGAAAAACATAATCATGTTTGAAATGCTTAAGGATACCAACTGTTGATAAGGAATAAATTCTCGGATAATTCATAGCGAATCGTCGTTTCTAAGTTGCTGACTAAAGGCCTCAAAATTCTGGAGTTCCTGATTATACAATTTGGCTAAACGGTGAATGGCCGGACGGATTTCGAAAACCAGTTCTTCACTTTTACCTGATTGTTTTTCGACCCAACCCATTTTATCAAAATTATCTATCGTTTTGCTGAATTTTCCGTGAACCTCGTTCCACTCTTTTTCATCATAAGATTCCCGAATGTCATTAAGTAAAATCCTTTTATATGCTTCCTGGTGATCGCTTTCTAATATTTGTATTTTGATATCGTTCCAGTGTATAATCTTTTCTTCATCGAAATACCTTTGATAATACATATCCAGAAGCGTTAATCCAACCAGTGTTTGCAATGGAGTAAGTTCTCTATTGCGGCTTGAATAGTTTAATTTTCCCTTCTCATTTTCTGTAAAATCCAGATAATAATATCGGCTTCGATCAAAAATATCAGCCACGAGGTTGAGCCTGTACAAGTTCCTGTAAAAATTTTTCCATTGTGCTTCATAACTTTCCAGTACTGTATAGGCTACATAATACTTTTGATCAATATGCTTGCCCGACAACAATAATATGTTGATGTCCGCAAAATGTTTTTCAATTGATTCTTCAGCCAAGAAAGAATAATCGCTTATTTCATAATTTTCGTTTTCCATAGGGATAGATTTTGTTGAGGTAAGGAAATGATTTTTTGTTCTATATCTATGCTTGCCTTATTATTTTCAGATACGTAAGCGATCATGCGGGAAGCCACCAGGTAGGCGACAGATAAATCCTTTTCAGTATGCAAAACCATATTCATCAGCTCATCTACCGCCAGTTGCCCTCTGTCTTCAAGCATATTTTTGGCTTTTTCTACCCACTGATTAATGATTTGCTGCCGGCTGATTTCTTTTTCTATCTTATCCTTCTCAATACGCTCATACCTCTCATCTGCCTCAACGCTTATAATGTAATTGGGTTGTGGCTGCTCAAATTCGTAATACCTTGCGTAAAACATTCGCACAGGTTCATGCACCAGCTGTTTGAGCGGAAAATTATTACTAAACTTATTACTAAACCGAACACCATCCGAAGTGTATTCAGATATTTCCAGCATGGTACGGTGTAATTTTTTGAGTTGCAGCCTAAAGAAGGCACGGGCAGAAAACTGCTCCTGCAATTCAGTTAATTTTTCACTGGCATGGTTAATCTGCCTGCGTATAATGTGTACTTTGAGGTCTACCGAATTGAAAAAATTTCTGATATCTGTATAAATGTCCTGCGCTTTTTCCCAATCAGCTCTGCTTTTTTGAATATCGTTAGGACTAAACTTTCCATCGTCTTCCAGTTTTCTGTAAAAATAGTCAACTACCGAAAGTAAACTGCTAAGAAATTGGTCTTTAAAAATGATCGCTTCCGTAATATCCTCTGCTCTTTGTCCAAATTTTTTAAAAATAATAGTAAAATTTTGGACTAAAGAAGTAGCACTCTGCTCGTCTTCCTTCCTAAGAATATCGTTTAACGCTTTGTAAGCCTCCCGCAATTCATCTTCTAAGGCTTCGAGATGATCAATTATAATTTTTTTTGAACCCTGAATAAATATCCTTCCGAATTTTCTTTCCAGTTCGTCAATAGTTTCGGTTTCTCCATATCGTATGGTAAAAGAGTCTTGGATACTTTTTTTGAGCGGAAGGTCTTTGTGAGAATTTTCTAATTTGCCTATCATCAAACCTACTACATCTTTTGCATACTCCGTTAGATAATACTTCCATGGCTCATCAGGGATGTTACGCAGGAAATAGTGAAAGAGCTGATCTTTAATATTGTTCCATGGACGAATGTTTTCCAGGTTGAATTCAGATTTGATATCTGAAAGGATGTCGTTAATTTCTTTTTGGGTGAAGTATTCCTCAATTTCACGGTTTTTAATTTTTTCGTAAAGAACAATAACCAAATAGCCCCCATCAAGTTTTGGAGGAAGAAGGAGATCATATTTGTTGTATAGTTCTTTATTGCTCATTAATGTCAGTTTTTGTTTATTAGTGCTACATAATAACTATTCGCTATTAAAGTTTAGACTCAGCAATAACATTTTCAAAGCTTGAATCAAATATTGTTTTTGGATTCTGATGCTTTCCAAGTTCATTCATTGCATATTCGGATACATTGGTCGAAAGATAATCGCTAAGTAATCTATCCGTAATATATCTATTAGCTTTAATTACTTCAGGGATATTACCACTTATAGCTTCCGAGAGATGATACGTCCATATGCCATTTCTTAGATTGTCACTTGAATATGAGCTTTGCCCTGATTGACATGATAAAAACGTAGCATAATGCGGGAAATCATTAGAAAGTAACAATAGTTCTTCTTCGTTAATATTAGAAATTTGGTTTCTTTCATTTTCATCTTGAAAACTTTGTGCGCAGGCGTCTATAAAAATAAGTGCATTTTTACATTTAGATTTTTGTAGTGGATCTAATAAAATTCTTCTTAATGAAACTGCCGTTTCAGGTATGTTACTTTTAAGCATATCGTAGGTTGACAAATAATTAGTTATACCATTATGAAAGCCGTGTCCTACATAGTAAAAAATTAATCGATCAGTTTCGGTTAAGTAATGAAAGAGTTGTTTTAACTCATATTCTATTGAACTTTTCAGAGCCTCTTCATTTATAAACGTGTAGATTTCATCTTCTTTTACGTCTAAATTATTTATTAGTATATCCTTAAACCTTTGGCAATCAGAATTTGCATACTTAACAGGTGATATATTATTTTTTGGAAAATAGTCTTCAATCCCAATTATAATTGCAATTGTTTTATTAAAGCTTGGAACATGTAATGTTATTCCAGATTCGGCTGATGTTTCTTCTACAAATGATTTAGATTCCTTTCTTATGTATTTTTTGTTGTCAAGTAAAATATCAGTTTCTGATTTAGTAGTCTTGATCATAAAAATAGATTTATCTGCTATCTGTACCCAGTCATATTCTATATGTGGAATAGGTTGAAGTAATGAAATCGCTTTTTTTAGTGATTTCATCAATTCTGAAATCATTACTTAGACCTACCATCTCATTGTTATTCAGATTTATCTCCTTAATTCCAAAAATCAATGATCCCCCATTAGAATTTGCAAATGATGAAATAATTTGAGCTATCTTTTGTGGAACAAATGGAACTGCATTAAATTCTAATTCTTCATTCTTGGGAGTAGTTAGTAGTGCATCAAGTTCTGAGTAAGAAACATGAATATTCTTCACTGGAATTTTATTAATACCGGTTTTTTTTAGTAACTGACCCAATGTTACTTGTTTAGGTGCGTGTAAACCGTCTTCACACCATAATTCAGCATCGACATATTCAAGAACATCAAACTCCGAAGTATAGTATAACAAGATGAAATCATCATCGGATGGTCTTGCTACAACTGTTATTTCATTTCCATTTTTTTTAATGCCTCCAATTACACTTTCTGCAATTATATAATGTTCATTACAATCATATTCTGAAAGGGTTTGAAGATATTTAATAACATTCTTTAAAGCTCTATCTATAATACTTTTGGCATAATTTAATGAGTCAAAATCGGACTTTGATAAATGATAGAAATCGGAAGGTATAATAGATTTATCAGCTGTTTTTTTTACTTGATAAAAGTCATCGTGATTATTTTCAATATTACGTGTAATATCTGTACCACTAACTTTTTCAGGGATGTCAATATTTTCTTGAGTAAAATGTTGCTGTATTTCGCTTTCGCTTGATCTTAGCAAAAAGTCCAATTTCTTGTCGTGACCCAACAGATAAAAATATCGGCATAGGATTTCAGGTAATTTCAATAAAACACTATTGCTATTCCACGGATTTGTGACAAAAAGGTTTAAGTTATTAAAATGAACATTTACATTCTTTATAAAATCAACATCGGCATATTTAATTTTGAGCTCATCAGCTTGAAAAACATTGAGCAGATTAATATTATACTCAAGATTTTCTAATGAATCTCTAGTATTGTGATCGTTTGATTGATTCTCAATCCATGCTTTGAAGTATGGAGCAATTGACTTCAATTTATCAATCAAATTGGAACAAATTTCTTCTTTGGAATGAATCAATTCGAAATCACCTTCTCTCAATATTTTTATTTTAAGACACTCTAAGAAAAATTCTAAAGACGAAGACTGCTTGTTTTCAGCGTTAACAGCTAAAAAAGGAAATTGATCTTGAAAAATTGATTCATTGCCATCTACGAAAAATTTAAGCTGGCGACATTCAACAAAAACATTTTTAGTGCTTAGTAGATAGCCATTAGCTACCCATTCCTCAACTATTAAAATATCTTCGTGACTCCAATTAGTGCATTGATCTAATAGAATTTTATATATGGATTGAATGCGAGTGACATTCTCTGTCTTTACTTTACCATCTTTGTTAGTATCAGAAGCTATCTTCGTTAATATTTCTAAGTAATCTTCTAATAATAATTTTGTTTTGAAATTAAAAAAGGCTTTCCAATCTTGAGTTAGCTCGTCTTCAAAAAATATTGGTAAATAGCTTCCTGCTACACTAAGAATATCTTCAGCGTTAATATATACCGCACTTGCTTTCTTACGTGAATTCATCAGAGTGGGAATACAATCATTATTTTGGATATACCACTTTAAATAGTTTTCAACTTCATTACCTTCAGTTCTTCCTCGCTTCCCTTGTTGCCCCCAATATGCTATTGCTGGAGTATTAAAATCTTCAATACTTATATTTTTAATAACATCTGACCAAAATATTTTTAAAAACTTGATGTGGTTGGATTTGGCAAGAAAAAGTAAAGTTGTTAATCCTGAATATTCATCTGCTCTAAATGTCGATAGAAAAGGTGTAAAACATTTATCTTCTTCTTCGAAATAATCATTTAAAAATTGATATTGTTGAGTTAACTCTAACTTGCTCGTTTTAGGATATGATATAGCTGTGATACCATCTTTCACACCGATCATTTTAAAGAAGCGTCTCCACTCATCTTTTTCAGCATTATCAGACAAATAGCTTTCACTGATAAAAATATCATCCTGGAGCTCCTTTTGTAATTTAAGCCTTGGATTATAGGTGTCGGAAAAATAGCAACGTCTTGCTGGTAGTAGACTGCCTTTACTGGTAAGTAGTTTGAGTTCAGATAGTTTTTCAAGCTCATCTTTGCCAATTTCATTTTTACTATAGAGACTAAAAATAGTCGATATAGTTCCCAATGTATTTTCGAGATTACTATACACAGATGCATTAGCAATGATAGTTTTTCTGAGATAAGAAAGATCTGTTTTTTCAATTACACCTATCTTTTCTAACCAATTCCGTGTTTCAGGATTTTGTAGTAAAAATTTTTGAACATCGGCATGCAAAAACGAAATTTCACTATCGGTGTCATCCCAATTTTCATCGTCAGGTGTAGGGAAATAAATATTGGATGGAGGAAGAATATTCTCTTTATGATCGAGAATAAAAGGCCAATTCTTAATTCTACTTTCAATAATATTCTTTGGATTCTCTATTTCGCATTGTTGTTTAAAAAATTGAATTAGCTGAATATTATTAATAGTAGAATGACTTTTTAGGAAAGTTTTTGATGCTAACAATTTTGGCACATCTTCCCAATCAAAAATAATAACACCACTGTTTTTCAAAATTTTAACATATTCGGTGTACGGTAGAAAAGGATTTGTATGAATTGTTTGACTGTTATTTTTATCAATGACAAATTCTCTTGTAGCACTTTCAGTAATAAAAGTTTTTTTTGAAATTGAAGTAATGTCAATTATTGCTTGATTAACTTTAATTAATTCATTTTTATTTGAAAGAATAAAAGGAATTGAGTTGAAAGCACTTGATAAACCATCTTGATAAGACGAAGCTAAAATATTACTGATAGATAGTTTTATTGGTATCAATTCATAAGCACTCTGTCCAAATTTTCCACATACCAATTCTGAGATCCAATTTAATAATTCAGAAGGAATACTTTTAAAAAGCCATTTATTCCATTTTGAGTCTTCATGTAATGTCTCTCTATTTGCACTCATCACAAAGCTACTATTAACTAAGACAGGAAAAGCATATTTTGTTTCTTCAGTAGGAAGATATGAATAAAGTAATCTTTCGTCACTGCTAAGCTTTTGGATAGTATCTTGATCTATTTTTGCTGCAAATGTTAACTCCGTTTCGGTCGCATTCAAAAGTTTATCCGGAATATTCTTTTCTTCTTCTAACTTTAATCTTATTTCTTTTGGAACTTTTACTTTAACAGATTTAATTATCCATGAAAACTTAGTACTTCCATTCTGTTTTATTTCAACAGTTGCTGAGCCTTGTTCTCTATTTAAAGTAATAACATTTGGAGTTCTTAAATTAAAGTCTAATTCTTGTATGTTTTTAAGAAATAAAAACATATTGACATTTGATGATAATTCTTCAACTGCTTTTTTAACTTCATGTTTGCCTTTTGATAATAAAATAATTGTTGCTACTGTATACCCTCCATGATTTATAAAGGTGTTGATTCTTTCATCAACCTCTTCTGGTTCGGTATATATTGGTATAATTTGCCAGGGATAATAAAATAATCTATCATTATCTTTTTCCCAATTTTGCTGACTATCTCCCCATTTAGTATTCCATTCGAAAGGATAATTTGAATCAAATCTAAAATAATCTCCATTTGAATAAATAACTACATTATCTGATTGCCCAAATACAGCTTTAAAACCTATACCTTTATAACCTGTTTTTTCAATTGACTTTTTTTTAGTTCCATCACTAACACCGCAGATGCCTCTTAAATCTCTTTTGTCAAAAGGTTTGCCAGTATGTGCTACAACTAGAAAATCATCAAAAAGCCTTATTCCTACCTTTACTGACACTCCTGGTATTACTGAGTCATCAGCATTTTGTAGTAATTCATAAACAAACCTTTTTGAATCAGTATAAAGATCAACAGATAAAGATTTTAATGATTCAGCCTGATTTATTGCATGTTCAGGTTCAGCATAACCTGTATTTTTTCTAAAAATTTCTTCGATATCACTTTTTAAACTCATATTAATTTTTGTTTCTCGTTAGATGGTTTTCTTGCATATACGGAGGATGGACTCTACAAATTTCTAGTTTAATACAAATATCTTTTTTTAGATAGATTGGAGCTGTTGAAGATATCGCCACTAATCAGCAGTACCTCGATTTTTTCGGCTATAAATTTTTCTACCGGCCAATTCAGAAATTGCTGATGTTCGTAGCTGCGGTCATATTAGTGAAACAGCTGACTAATATGCCAGTCTGCAGTGTCTAGAAATTTCATAATATGATTTTATGAAAATAAATATTGCCTCAAACAGCGGACTAGGCAAAAAAGAGTTGCCTATAATGACCAAGAAATTAAGTAAAGCTTTTGCTCAAATTAAATGGAGATTGTCTATTTGGTTTATTCATGATGAGTCGTTATTAGTTGTTGCAATTTAATAATTAATTCGTAACCGCAGATGAATTTAAAAGTAATTTATGAACTTTAATAGAATATTATGTTTCAAAATACCCTTTCAAAAGTAGCGATATAATAAAATGGTGACTTACGGAAAACAGTAAGAGCATAATTTTTTTTTATATATTTAAACTATACCTTAGGAATTCAAATATATTAGAAAATATAAATGTATAATCTTCTACCTCTTCATTTTGCTCTATCTTGGAAACTGTTCTGCTGGCTTACGCCAGGTTCGCTAACAAGATAATTCTGCGTGATTCCACATAATATTCTACATTACTGACAGGATCGACTATTATCTTTATTAACATACGCCTGCGATTTACTCATTTGTATAATATTAGACTTTTAATTATACAAGAAGTACAGATTCTCATATTCAAACACTAAAATGCTTTTCTTATCTTTACATTTCAATAAAAACACTATTTTGATATATTTTGTAAATTAAATAAGTCTAAAAACTATTAACTAAATTAATGGCAAATAAATCTCATCTTAAATTCTTAAGCGAAAAACAACTATCTGAAATCAAAGATTTCAAATATAATTATGGCTTTGATAGTAATAAAGAGGATGAAGACGCTGCACCTAAAAACTATTTTAGGCTGGCTACATCTTTAAGAGTGGATATTACGAGATTTACTGCAGATGTAGAAGAAAAAAAGAATCTGAAAGATACTACTCTAGAAATTCCGTATAATATAGATTATGTAAAGATTGCTTTTCAAGACCAATTTGTTATCAATAAATATTTTCAGGATTATTATAATGATTTCGGTTTGGAAGCAACAGCCTTTTATGATTTTGCTAAAAAAGGATTATTTGCAGTAGTTGACCGTGACAAGTTTCAAACCTTTATCACAAATGTCAATAATTTTATTTTGCATGCATTAGATAACAATCAAAATGTGAAATACTCTAATTATGTTAAATATATTTCAGGATTTAAATTGCTAAAAGCAAATGACATACTGAAAGTTAGATTAGAAAATATTGGAGAATTTGTTTACTTATCCTTAATAGATTTACCATTAGACGAAGCGGTAAAACAAGAGCTCGTACAGTCATTAATTGCGTATATTGAAAGCTCAGGTATAGTGTATAAGCACGATGTCGAAAATGATAGAATTGAATTGCAAAATCCAATACCCGAACAAATTCAAAAGATTATTCAAAACTTTGATATAATTGAAAGTGTTACAAGTTCTGCATTTACTACAATTAGACCAAGCGAGTTTAATACAGTTCAACGCCAATTTGGTTTCGATATTCAAAATGTTGGCGATGATTTACCAATTGTTGGGATTGTTGATACCGGTATTGCTCATCAAACTGCTTTAGCTCCATTAATTATCGACGACACAACTTTCACACTTGCAGGAAGCCCATTAATAGACCAGGCAGGTAGAAATAGATTAGGTCACGGAACAGCCGTAGCTGGATTAGTGGCTTTAGGAAGACTTAATCATAGAAATAATTTTGAAAATGAGGTACGGCAGATGCAAAGTTGCTTTCTATAAAAATAAGCGATAACGGAAGTGGTTATATTTCGGAGATTGATTTAGTGAATATGCTATATGATGCCAAAGATAAATATCCTCAAATCAGATTGTTTACCTTAACAACTTGCTACAGTAGCTTTATGTATAAGAATGAAACATTTTCTGACTATACCTATTCATTAGATAAATTTGCCTACGAAACAAACAGCTTGATTTTTATTTGTACAGGTAACAATGAAAATTGTATTAATGAAAATACGAGTTATGATTTGTCTTATTTCCACGGAGACCATACCAATCTATCAACACCTGCGGATAGCATGAACAATGTTACGGTTGGTGCAGCAGCTGATAATTTAAAGGATGGCGCATTTTTAGGCATCGCATCAGGCCGAGAATTTCCAACACTCTACACCAGAAAAGGTCATATAGATTTGTCAGTGATTTACAATCCTAAAAAAACAAATAAAAACTACTTCAAACCAGATGTAATTGAAAGTGGTGGCGATATGGGTTATTACAATGCCAATACTTTAGACTGGATGGATGAACCTGCGTTAACATTATTATCGGCTCGTCCAGAAATAGGAATTATGCAGGAAGTGGGTACAAGTTTCGCTGCTCCATTAACAGCTAATCTTGCAGCAAAAATTATAAAAAATTATCCTTCTTTATCCAATGAAAGTGTAAAAGCGCTTATCATTAATGGCGCATCATTGAACTTAGTACCTTTTGGAATAGACGTATCAAAGTTGAGAAATAGAGTAATTGGCAACGGCTTAGTAGATGATTTGAAAAGTTTATATTCTGATGAGAATTCAGCGACAATGATATTGGAAGATGTTATTGGCAATGGCAAGATTAGAATTTATCCTATCAATTTTCCTGAATATTTGGTTAATGATGATTTAGGAAAAAAACGAGGCATTTTGAAAGTTACAGCTACATTGTGTTTCAAATTTTTGCCGATTAAAAATAATCAGCTGTCTTATAATCCTATTCATATGGCTTTCAGTATTTTCAAAAATCATTCTGCAGAAGATATAATGAAAGCTGATGAAAAAGCTTCATCAAAGCTTAAAACAACATTATCCTGGTCGGAAAATGGTAGATATGTATCAAAGCCATTACCGTATTCTAATACTCAAAAAATATTTCTAAATGTAAATGTAGATGATTTGAATAGTGAAGGAAATACTTTCAAGCTGGCTGTTCACGCTAAATTATCTGAACAGGTGGTGGGTGGTTTACCAGAAGATTATCCTACAGAATTTCCTTTCTCAATAGTTTTATCTATTGAGGAAACAATCAAAAATAATTCAGGAAAATTGTACGATGAAATTCAGTTAATAAACCAACTTGAAGTAATACAAGACCTTGATATTGATGCAGGACTTGAAGCTGGAGAATTAGACGTTTAAAGAATGTTTTTTCAGTTTCCACAAGTGTTTTCCAAATACTTGTATTGATTTGAGCGGAAAGTAAATTCTTAGGTTCGGTAGAAGCAAACAAAGTTCTTTTGATAGCAGTAATCAAGGTTTTTTGGATGCTGTAGTAAGATAAGCCAATAGATTGTTTAATAATTCTGTTGGCAGCGGCTTTATTATCGAATTTAAAATTGCCATTTTTCAACGTCAATTCAATTAGTTTTTTAATATCAGCTTCATTCGGTAATTCAAACCCAATGATGTTATCAAATCTTCTTAGCAAAGCATCATCCAACATATCTTTTTGATTTGTTGCTGCTATAACAATGCTACTTTGAGGAAGATAATCAAACAATTGAAGTATTGTATTCACAACACGTTTCATTTCGCCGTGGTCTTGGCTATAATCTCTTATTTTACCTAAACTATCAAATTCATCAAGGAAAATAATACAATCTTCTGTAGCTGCTTTTTTGAATATTTTAGATAGATTTTTACTGGTTTCGCCTAATTTAGAAGAAACGATAGCACCTAAATTAATAACCACCATCATTTTATCCAATTCGCCTGCAATAACATAGGAAGCAAGAGTTTTTCCGCAACCCGAAGGTCCGTACAAAAGTAATTTATTAGAAACTGGTAAATCAAATTGTTGTAAGATTTCTATCTTATGGTGTTCCTCAATAAAAAACTTTAGTTCAGTATATATCTTTTCGTTGGCAATGATATTATCTAATGAGTAATCAGAAGTGATTTTCTCTAAAATAAGTTCGGATAACTCTTTATCTTCAATTCTATTGAGATGAGTTTCTGAGCCAACTTTTGTTAATCCGTTAGACTTTTGGAGTCTTAAGCTATCCTTTAAAATAGATTGAAGTTGAATAGCGAAATTGAGCTTCTTTGTTTTTTTTGAATGCTCAATTAATTCGTTCAGCACAGTTAATAGGCGTTCCTGGTCATTTTCAAGACCATATTTCGCTATCTCTTTTATGTAATCTAACTGTGCCATTTCTTACTGCAAAGGTAACTTTTTTTGCTTAATAAAAATATGACAATATAACAAATAATACAACTGGGTTTTACACACAAATACTATTGGGTAAAGTTGATATTATGTTTAAAGAGATATTGGCTTAGTTCCTCATTTCCTTACTACGACTTATCACGGGATTTTTAAAATATCCTAACTCTTCCTTTACTTCTGCAATTTTTTTCAACATTTCATCATCTAGTTCCGGTATATCAAAATACGCTATATCGAATATATGTTCTTTCTCTGGACTTTCGCCGATAGCAATGCCAATAACTTTTGCTGCATTTATATTTTCCATTCTTGCAACCAAGCACCTTAATTGTAATTCCTTTTCTTTGTTTTTCCAATTTTTAGAGCTCAAAGGCATAAATACATACGAGTGGTCACTGTCTTTAAAAGGTTTTATCATTCTGCCTTTTAATTTCTTTTCGATAGCATCAATAAAAGCCATTCCTAACTCAATCCTATTAATTCTTGGTTCTAACGTGATTATTCTCGTTGCTGTCTCCAAATCAGACATCATTTCAGAATTTCCTTTATCAATAATATGAATTTTATGCAGGTGAGCCACAATTTCATCCCACATAAAGCTTTGTGGAATTTCTCTTTGCCAGTATTTATATTCTTCGCTTTCAAGATATTCTTCCCACATACCATCATCCAGAATAACGCTGTCAGGTACAAAATCAAATTTCAATTCTGTGGTTAGATAGAGTGCAAGAAAATCTATTTCTCTTGGTACTGAAATGATCTTATTTGATAAAAAATTCTCTTTTGCTTTAATATAGTTTACAAAATCTGTAATGGTATCCAGTTCTTTTAAGATCGTAAAAGTAGAAGGTTGATCGAATACGTGTACGAAACCATTTCCAAAATTTCCATTTGGTGCAATTGAGAGTTTGATAAATAAAAGCAAAAGCCCCCCTGATTAAAGGGATGAAGAGTAAAGCCGGCAAAGCCTTTAATGCCTTTATTGTGCTGAATGACAAGGGTGAAACCAGTTTTGAATTTGAAATGCCAAAAACAAAAAGAAGAAATAACACTTAAAGCTTGAAAAGCACCATTTCCTGAGAACTTTAGACAGTGATCAGCTAAGCAAGTCCTCCATATTTGTTTCTACTGAAAATCTTTGCCTTTGGATTCATCACTAAGGTGGGCAATTGCGGGAACTTGATTTTAATCAGGCTGCGTTCCCATCGAAAATATTATGTATTTTTACTAACTACTAAACTTTAGAAAATGAAAAATATATTGTTAGTCTTTTTGTTATTATCGCAAACCATTTTTGCACAACATAAAAAGAAAGCGGAGAAAGAACCTCCTTTACCTCCTTTATCCAAACAAATTGAAATATATAAAATTCCTGAAGATCGTTTGTTGAATGGTACTCTAAAAGGTTCCAAGTGGTATTTTGATCTAAGAAATTCCGAAACAGAACTTTCTTTGGATAAAGACAAAACAAAACCTGATGTTTTATACTTAGTTGATGCTAAGAATTTTCAAATTAATATCAATCAGAAGAATTGTAAAAGTTTAATAAAAGGCATCTATCAAATCATGAAAATGAATGATGGAAGTACAACTGCACAAAATGGGCATCAACCTTTTAAAATTACATCACCTAATCAAAAATGTAGTGCAAGATTAGCCGCATTTTTATCAGGAGCTCTTGATATTTCTTTTAATGAAACGGGAGAAGTTATGGAGATAAAAGGTCAATCTATACACGACGTATCTTATCCTGGGTCTTAATATTTTCCTCTATCAATTATTTCAATTTGAAAGATTGGGTGTTATCTTCTTTACTTGACTTTTTCTTACTAATTTCTTCGTACACTGCTCTTTTGCCAATCAGATCATCACTTCTATCCTTGACTTTGATTCTGGCCCGACCTTTATAACAACGCTTAAATACGGTTGGATATTCTTCGAGGATAAAGGCATTATCCGACTGGACCGCACACCTCAATTGGACTATTTGAAAGTCTTCATGGTTCCGGTTACAAGAATCAAAGACTGTCCAGGTAGGAGATCTGTTTTATGATCAAGCTAAAAAATAAAGCCGGAGCAATAATCGCTGCAGCCATAATTAACATATATTTCATCTTCTTAATATAATTCCTTTCTTTCTGTGTTTGAGAATTAAAAAATATTCGGGTTAAATTGAGCACCGGCGAGAGGGGCCATTTTATACCTCTTTATTGTTCTGAGCGATAAGGACCTGCATATATGAGTTAAAGGGTTTCAGGTTTATGTCTAAATTGGAAAAAAATTCCAGATCGGCAGTTTCTACACTAATAATTGCTCGCTGCAGAATCTTTTCCCCTGTAGCCGTAAGCCTTATGGTTTTGGCCCTTGTAACAAGGGTTTTGCAATAGTGTGGCGAAACTGCAAGGTTCAACAGTTGTGCTTCAGTTCAAGTTTTGTACATAACTTAAAATTTTCTTCGATTCCCCCGACCATCGTAAAGCCCCAAACCGTTGTGCGATATGCTAAAAACACCATTCGCCAAAGATGAACTAATAGAAAACAAATGAAAAAAAATCTTAATACTATTCACAATTTTACCTTTGTTGGCATCTTGCCAGTCAACTTTAGAAGATGGAAATCTTGACTTTGAAAAACTAAATTTTGCTACATTCAACACAAAAAAATATTACTCAAAATCTCTGAAAGCAGAATTGGCAGATTATCATAAAATGCGGAAGAGCGACCAAAAACAAATCTATTTCTTTCAAGCCGATGCAGATACCATTGATGTTAGTGGAAACGATTTCAAGAATATCGAACCATATGCTATTACTTATCGCCAAACAGGTATCGGCAGAAGGAATTGGAGTGAAGATTATAGTGTTGGCATTTTTAGAAATTTAAAATTTGACGAAGTAAATGCAATAACAGATTTAAAAAACAATTTGCTTTTGATTTCAGGAACAACTGACAGTGTAAGAATCGAAAATATAGAAAAATTCATAAAAGAATTAACCAAATTATATGGTAATCCAACTGTGTCGAATGTCGCATCAGGAATGTCATCTTATGATTTAAAAAAAGTGGGATTTTGACGACAAAAAATCGTTCTTGTATCAGACGGAAAATTTGATTATAAAAAATCTCGTCTTAAACGAAAATAAAAAAAATATAGTAAGGAAATTGAAAGTAGAAATCATACTTCTATTACCTTATTCATTTGTAAAAATGAATATTATGATGTTTTTAGAAAGATGAGTATGAGAACAGGTTTTATGACAAATTTTGAAAAATAAAAATTGGAAAGCACAATCGCACAAGATCGGTTTGGCAATATGGCGGGTTTCGCGTATTTAATGAATAAATTATCACCATTGCTAATTTCTTCAGCGTCTCCGTTTCTTCTTCTTCATCTGATTAGCAAATATCAGTTCCTCAAAATCTTCACCCTGCGCTTGTGGCAATAGACTTCCTAAACTTCCAGAAAGCCTGGTTCATCATAAGTATTTGCATCTTTAAGAAGAAAATCAAACAGATGATGCTGCGGCTCACCAGTCTCTTTGAGGTATGTACTTTTTGATTTTATAGTTGGTTCGGATTGTTTTTCAGTTTTACAATCTGTCCTTTTTGATGGTTCCACCAGTCATTAAATACATTAGCGGAAAATTCTTTCCCTAAACGCGAACCATTCCATACCGTTTTTGAATTGTGATCAATAAAAGTGATGCCATAGATACGTCCAGTATCATTCTTTCGCACGACTGTATTAATGCCCTGTTCGGCTAATTGTTTTTTAAAGGCCTGCTCATCATCAGCTGATTGCAGGGCAATGGTAATGGCAGCTTTAACACTTGGCTTTACCTGATTGTCTTTTAAAGCCATCTTGCATTTCGCAAAATGCAGTTCCAGAGCCGGCAGTCCTGCACCTTTTCCAAATAAGGAAGCCTTTAGAGGGTTACCGGTTTCTCTCCATGTTTATCAAGCACCGAGTAAATCAAACCCTCTTTTTGTAACCCATTAAGTTCACCTTTGACTAATTCAGTGGTGATATTAAAAAGGGATAACAGGGCGTTATATTCTCCCATGCTTTGAAATTTGTAATACTCCGGGAGATGCCGGACGACGGAAACCGTCTGGCTTTTCAGGTTTCCTTTCTGATAATCCACTCCACGGAAGGTTGGGCTTTGCAACTGGTCTTTTTCTAAGGTTGGCAATAAACCGTGTTTATGTTCTAATTCCCTGGTGATCTTAACAGAACGCCTTTTATCGAAGGTGTCAGAAATCTTCCGGCCTTCTTCGTTCACACAAACTGACACGATATGGATATGGGTACGGTCAATATCCGTATGTTTGAAAACTACAAAGGGCTGGTTTCCGTAGCCCATTTCCTGCATATAATCTTGTGCAAGCGTGCGGAATTTTTCGTCGCTGACCTGATCCCGGGGGGTTTGGATTTAAAGAAATATGCAGAACAGGCTTTTCTGTTTTGATATTTGCAAGCAGGTAAGATTCAAAAGAACGGGCCAATTACGGTACGGTGTATTTCCCGTCAGGCGTTTCGATCATCCTGTTTGTATACAGAATCCGGCCATCTTCCCGGTCAATTTTGAATTGATTGTAAGCCAGTGTGCCGAATAAATTCTCTCCCCTGCCAATCTTTGCAATCATTGTGTCTTTATTTATTTAGATATTTTTCCTCAAATTCCTGTGTCAACCGAATCATTTCCTGGCATAATCTGGCCATTTCAGCAGTCTGTTTTTCCAGTTTAAAGAGCTATGCTGCTGCTTTTTTTGGAAAAATTCTGGTATAACAGCTTTACCGTCTGGATATAATTGACGCCGATGGCACGAAACTGGCCATAAAAAGTGGTCAACCAGATATGATAATCAATGGAAGCCTTATCAATTTTTACGGTTTTAACTGTCCTTTGAAAAATGCAGGCAGTAATAAAATGCGCGATCACTTTCATCCCTGAGCCTTCAAAAAGAGAGATGGACCTGCTATTTTCTTCCGCGTTCAGACTAATCGAATATCTAAGCGTAGCGGGATCTTTTTTTAGGTTTTCTTCCGCTTTTGCTTGTTCTTCTATAATTATTTCCATCCATACCGATCCATTTAGTTTTATAATAAAATTCGACTTCGGAGAATTTTTCCGGCCCCCTGCAAGGGCAAGTTGTTTTGAGCAGCGGAATTTATTTCCAGCAGCTCAAAACACAACTTGCTCCTTTCGGGTGAAAGGAGAATCTGCCCTGCGGGACAGATTAAAGTAAGAAGGGAAATCTGCCTGTTGGCATTCTCATTTTCTGGTTTGTTTAGAAGTATTCGCATGATAAATCCATTTCAAAATATTTGATAAAGTTCGGGCAGTTTATTAAAAGCATTACTATGGAGTACGATGTCAATTGCATCCTTTAAACGTCGCAGAGTGCCACGCACCACTTAAAGGGTAAATCAAACGCTTTATATGCTTTATGATTTTAATGCAGGAAATAAAAAATGTACTTGTGCAGAGAAAGAAAATGTTTTTGTATCAAGTCGGTCGGGAATAAAAGTATAAAGTTTTAAAAACATAAAACTGTAAAAGCGCAAAGGCAGGAAGGTGTTTTTGTTTTTGCAGGGCTTACCAAATGCTTAGTAGTAAATCCGACATTGCAGAAACGACAACATGAACCTGTATAAGAACAAGGGTAAAAGGGAAAGCATGGATACATGAATGAAAGAATATTTACATGCAGATTCCTTGTTAAGAGGTAAAGACGGCAATAATAAAATTTTATATGGTGGAATTTTAATAGAAAGAAGAATCAACCAATCCTATAAAATTATTGCCCGGACAAAAGACATTTAACGCCAAACGGCGTCACTGAGTGCCAGTTTGGAGATGAGCCTCACTTGTCGGATTAATTTTCCTGCAAACTCCAGATCATGTTATATAAAGAAACGGTCAGTAAGGAGATGTGGGAGCTTCTTCAAAAACTTATGAAAGATGAGAAGTTGAAAGATTTTAATCTTGTTGGCGGCACAGCTCTTAGTTTAAGAATTGGACATCGTAAAAGCGTAGACATTGATTTGTTTACAAATGCAGATTTTGATGAGAATGCTATGCTTACTTATTTAGAAACTCAATATTCAGGAAAGGTCAGAGATCTATTTAAAAATACAGCACTTATGTTTATAGACAAAGTAAAAGTGGATATTCTTGCCCATAAATACCCTCTGGTGAATCCAGTAGAGATTCAGGATGGAGTCCGTATGGTTTCTAACGAAGACATTGGAGCCATGAAACTTCACGCCATTTTTCAAAGTGGAACAAGAATAAAGGATTACATCGATATGTATTTCCTTTTAGAGCATCATCCTTTTAAGGTTTATTTGGAAGCTTATGAAAAAAAATATGATGGAAATATGAGGCTTGCTGCCTACGCTCTGTTAGACCACGGAAAAATTGATATAGAGGAAAAAGTTCTTTTAATGAAGGGTAAGGAGTCTAATTGGGTAAGAATGAAGGACCGGCTAAAAAAAGCAGTTTTTAACCCAAGTCAAAAGTTTTCTCAAACTACACAAGAGAAAAAACCGTTGCCTCCTAAAAATAAAGGTAAGGGCTTTCGCAGATAAACATCCTTGCACAATTCAGAAAAAAATCGTAAATTCCATACTATGAAAAGCATTCCTAAAAATAAAAAAATGCCCAATATCGAGCTTGTATTTTTTGGGGATTACGATATAGCGGCTATGGATTTTGAAAAGGCCTACAGATCAATTATTGCCCGAATCGTAGAGCGTGGGGGGCAGGAAGAAATTGACGAAATCATCCGTTTCTACGGTCATGAAAAAGTGATCAGGACTATCCGTGACGAAATTCACTTTCTCCCTAATTATGCCATTGACAAGGTATTGAAATTCTTTCCTGAAATCAAAAAGGAAGAAATGCACTGCTACCTAAACCGCAAGGATAAACCTTATCACTGGATTTAAAGCCAAAGTGAAAGGCTTTTTGCCGTTATTTCACTTCTACAATACTGGTAGCTGCACAGTTGAACTTACCTTCAATTATTAAGGGCTAACTAAGAATCTGTTAAAACAAACATTAAAAATGAAACGCTTTCAGAGAAATGATGAATATATCACTCCTCCAGGCTCGTTAAGCCAATTACTTTCCCATCCCAGCAATAAAGGCAGTAAAGGTATTGATATATCGATATTCCACGATCACAGGTATGCATTTTTCTTTTGGAATAAATGGACACAGAGACTAATCAAAGAAAACCGGATTAATTATCCACCATGCCTGGTGACATTAGACTGGCATCAGGATTTGGTTTTTCCCGAGGATATTGAAAAGTCAGATTTAGAAGTATTAAACTTAGATAGTAATCATGATGTGGCAGTATACGCATGGTCAAATTTAAGAAGCTTAAACGATACCCATATACTATCCGCTGCCTATCTAAATATCATCGGAGATGTATATGTTCACTGCCGTCAGGGATCATTTGAGAGTGATTGGGAAAATGAATATATTATTGACCGGTATGGCAATACCCATACCATAAAAAAATTCAAGGACTACGCGGATCTAGAAAGCTGTCTTTTATCAAGCGATGAAAATCATGTATATTTCGATATAGATCTTGATTTTTTCACTTTGAAAAATCCATTCAATGGAAAAGGCAGCAACTACACCTATCTGTCAGAAAAGACAATAAAAAAAATGCTCAGTTCTGAGCATCCTTTAATGAAATGGATTTTCCAGCGTCTTGAGGGAATTACCATCGCAACGGAACCTGAACATACCGGAGGTTTACTAAAAGCTAATAGGCTGTTACATCTTATCAACAACATCTGGTTTCAGCCTTCACTTTTTACAACATATCCTGGACAGTGGGATAAAGAAACGCAATGGAAACACCTAAGATAAATACAGGAATTTTATAATTGTTTATTTTTCTGTTGCCTCAGAATTCGGTGTTCATCCTCCGCCTAGTGGGACATAATTAAGTTGATAAATCTTAAAGGCTAAATAAACGAACCGGGTCGCTTTGAAAGCGACCCGATTTTTTTATAACAGCAGCTAACTGTTGTAAAAGACATAACCACCATCGCTCCAATAATCGCCACAAAAGAGGTCACGGGCGTACGCTTCATAGTCAAAATATCTTTTTGCGAATTCGCTTAAATCTTCCCTTTCTTCAATAAGCTCGCGAGCGAAATCTTCATCACTTTCGTAGGTTCCTATATAGTCATTCTGAAAAGAAGACACCAGCTCATCGATATCATGCCCTGATATTTCATGGTGACCATTATTGCACCAGATCAGAAAGGCTTCCTGCTGTTCACCCAGCTCACTAAGGGCCTGGATAATCTCAAAGATGTTATCACTGATCCAGCTTTCGCCTATAAGATTTTCGGGAATATTTTCATAATCCTGAAACATATATTCCGGGTCTTTTTCATCTGCATGGAGTTGTTTACAGGCATTGTAAAATTCATTGACGTCCGTAAAATCGGAAAGATCCATCCATTGTCCCTGTAATGAACCTTCGTTGTACTTTTTATAGGTTCCCACGTACACGCGGGCATCGTATATTTGGATTTGCTTTTTCATTTTGAATAATTTTTGAGATTGACGTTTTTCATTGATGATTTAAGATTACCTCTCTTCCTTGTTGTCGTGTGCTTTTTCTTTGCCATAATAGGAATCTGTTTTATTCGGTAATGAGAGGAGGAGCTGTTTTCGTTTTCTAATAAATTCGGTATTTCTGACATTTTTTTTATTCGTCTAAAGAGCCGGAGTATGCTTTGTTTCGTTTTCAAGAGCATAAAAAGGTTAGTGTTTTTTTAGGAGCAAGGTTTTTCAAAAAAATACAACCCGAATGGGTGGAGATTTTTTTGAAAATGCAAAGCACGTGACCTTGCCCGTGAAAAACACGGTATTACCTTTGCTCTTGAAACGGAACAAAAAGCATTCAGGGTCTTCGTATAACATGCGGGGAAGAAATACCATTCATATAACTACAAGATGGGCAATGAACGCCAAAAAGCGCCTTTGGAAACCGTTTGATAGGTAAGGCTTACTTGCTGAAATACCTTAGCCAATCCCACCAAATACTTTGGCTATGAAAAAGGAAAAACCGACTGCTAAGCCCCCAAAAGGATATATTCGATACAGTTATACACGTCAGCTTCCTTCAGTAAAAAAGATGACTATAAAAGAAGCTATGGAAATGCTGCGCAATGCAGGGATCATTGTACAGGAAGAAGAAGCCGAGGAAATCATGGAATTTCTATATATGCTTACGCAAATAACCATCAAAGAATTTTTCTCACCTGATTGATTATTCGTATATTAGCTCTATAAAGAGGTCAAAAACAAGCTAGCCCATTTCAGACTGTCTCAGCGCTGAAATAATATAATCCATACTAAATACTTTCCTCGGTATTCTATTCTTTATCCATCAGTTTTAATTTTAATAAACATATATGTTATGGTAACTGCCGATTTATACATCAGGGTTTCTACCGATGAACAAGCCGAAAAGGGATACTCGCAAAGAGATCAGGATGAAAGACTGCGTAAGTATTGTCTTTACAATAATATTATGGTCGGACATGTGATTTATGAGGATCATTCAGCAAAAAGCTTTAATCGTCCCGAGTGGATCAAGTACCTCATTGAGGTTAAAAAGAAAAGCCATAAAAGTACTTTAGTGCTGTTTACCAAATGGGACAGGTTCAGTCGCAATGCAGGCGATGCTTACCAGATGATCAGTCAGCTACAGAAAAACGGCATCAATCCACAAGCCATAGAGCAGCCATTGGATATGGCCATTCCCGAAAATAAATTGATGCTGGCTATTTATCTAGCGTCTCCTGAAGTTGAAAACGACCGAAGGGCCTTAAATGTCTTTTACGGGATGAGAAAGGCAAAAAAGGAAGGAAGAATGATGGGTACCGCTCCCTATGGCTATATCAACCGTAGCATGGAAGACGGTAAAAAATATGTAGCCATAAAAGAGCCTGAAGCGACGAATCTAATCTGGGCATTTAATGAGATAGCGAAAGGTCATACTCCAGCAGATCATGTCAGGGTAAAGATGAATCAAAGAGAGGGCAAGAGCCTTTCCAGAAATACTTTTATAACTGCTATGAGGAATGCCATCTACTGTGGCAAAATCTACATTGGGCAACACAAACAGGAAGAGGCACACTACATTCAGGGCAAGCACGAACCTTTGATCAGCGAAGCACTTTTCTATAAGGTTCAGGACGTATTGGATGGTAACAAGAAAAAAGAAAGACCAGGAGGAAAGATTCTGTGCAATGAGCATTTTCCGCTAAGGGGACTTTTGACCTGTCCGCGTTGCGGCGGCAATCTTACAGGCAGCGGTTCGAAAGGTCATTCTAAGATATACTACTATTACCATTGTACCAAGAAATGCAGTTTTAGATATAAATCTGATATTGTAAATGACCTTTTTGAAAAAGAGTTGACAAAATTTGAGTTTAACCCGCCTTTGAAGGATATTTTAAAAAAACTTTTGCTTGATAACTACAAATCATTTACCGGAGGTATTGATGAAAAGAGAAAATCAGTATCCAAACAGATAGATTTGATCAACGAAAGAGTGTCAAAGGCAAGAGACCTTTATCTTTCTGAAAAATTGGATGAAGACGATTATAGGGAGATAAAAAGCAGTGGGAAATTAGAAGTTGACAAGCTGGAAGAAGAACTGGGTCATTTGGTTTCAGAGAGCAAAACATACGATATTCAAAATAGGCTTGATCATGCCCTGAATGCTATTTCAAGTATCTCAAAACGCTATAAACAGGGCGATATGGAAATAAAACGGATGATTGCCAGTTCGATATATCCAAAAAAAGTGGAATTTGACGGAACGGAGTTTCGAACTGCTGAAATGAACATAATTGCAAGATATATCTATCTGGCTAACAATAAGTTAAAGGATAAAAAAAACCGACATCAAATCATTAAAAATTCTGATGTCGGTTGTGTGAGCGCGAAAGGATTCGAACCTTTGACCGTCTGCTTAGAAGGCAGATGCTCTATCCAGCTGAGCTACGCACCCTAAAGTTTTTTTTGAATAAAGTCGGGGCGGCAGGATTCGAACCTGCGACCTCCTGGTCCCAAACCAGGCGCGATGACCGGACTACGCTACGCCCCGATTGAAGCCATCTTGTAACAAGAATTACCTTGTTTTTTGTGGGTGCAAATATAGGAGGTTTTTCTTAATTATAAAAATAAAATTTATAAAAAATAAAATTATTCTGAAATAAAAAGTTTTATTACTCGTTAGTACACTCAGATTCAGTATTCTGAGTAGTGTGATGAATTTCTGACTAATTTGAAAAATGTTGAATGAGTCAAGTATATTTAATTTCATTATTGCACGATATGATTCATTGATGTAATTTTAAAAAAATCTGATACCAACCATGAAAACTAGGGGCAAATTATTTATTTCATTTATTGTAGCCGTTTTTTTATCATTCAATGCAAATGCACAATTACAGGAAAGTAACGGGGAAGCAACAATCTCGTACATCCATAAAAAAGAGATGTCTCCGGAAGATTTTTTTCAGAAGAGAATGAGGCAGTCGAAGATGTATAAAGTTACAGGCAAAAAGCTTGAAATATTCTTTGAAAAAGATAATACCTTCTTTCTGGGAAGAAACTTGCTTGCCGGAACAGATAAAACAAGTATAAAAGTAGATACGCTGTATATAATTTCTCAAAAGATTCTTGTAAATTATTTTCCTGATTATCAGTTGGAAGGGGAGGATGTAAGAGATGTTGTTTATAAATATTTGTATAAAAATATTCCGGGATTCAGTGGGAATATTAGCAGTAAATTTGCCTATAAAATTGATAAAAATATTATCGATGTTGATTATAAGAATATTACTCGTAAATATATTGCTAAAAAAAAGCGCTATTTATCACTTTAAAATCAATACTGAAAATTTAAAAAATTTTAGAGTTTAAAAAAAGATTAGAAGACGCATGATCAGAAGCTGGCTTTATCAGACAGATATAAAAAAAACTCACAATTTCTTGTGAGTTTTTTGTGAGCGCGAAAGGATTCGAACCTTTGACCGTCTGCTTAGAAGGCAGATGCTCTATCCAGCTGAGCTACGCACCCTAAAGTTTTTTTTTTGAATAAAGTCGGGGCGGCAGGATTCGAACCTGCGACCTCCTGGTCCCAAACCAGGCGCGATGACCGGACTACGCTACGCCCCGAAAAAAGATATATAGAAAAGCGGAGGGTAAGGGATTCGAACCCTTGCGACACTTTCGCGTCGACAGTTTAGCAAACTGCTCCGTTAACCACTCCGGCAACCCTCCTGTTATCTTCGTTTATTAATGATCGTTACTGCTTTATTGCGAGTGCAAATATAGAATAGATTTCTTTATTTACCAAATATTTTTCAAGAAAAATTTGCGTATTTTTGAGCTGATAAACTGAGAAAAAAAGTAACAAATGCGTAAAACATTATATATCATCGGATTAAGTATGGTCGTTTTTTCCTGTACTTCGCAGCGAAATGCAAAAAACAGACAGTATATCCCCAAAACCCCTTCAGTACAGCCAAAAACGGCAGTGAAAACCCCTTCTGAAAAGCCGAAACCAAAGGTTACTTCTGAACACGGGGTAGAATTTTTTACTACTAATATTGCAGATCCTGCCAAGAATGATAATACCGCAAGTTACGGATCCATTGTTTCCGCAAAACCGGCTGGCTACAAAGTGGTTAAAACCTATTTCCCGGCTATTGCCCAGAATTTCAGACAGAGATATCTCATTCTGCATTATACAGCACTGCCGGATGATAAATCGATTACCGTTCTTACCCAGCAGGCTGTAAGCTCACATTATTTGGTAAATAACACTGGAGATAACGAAATTTATCAGCTGGTAGACGAAAACAAACGTGCTTATCATGCAGGAGTGAGTGCATGGAGAGCAGATAAGAATCTTAATGATACTTCTATTGGGATAGAAATCGTAAATACAGGTTATACAACAGATTCTACAGGAAATAAAGTATTTGCTCCTTTTGATGATGCCCAAATAAAAAAAGGTGGCTGCTTTGGTAAAAGATATTGTAAGCAGATATCAGATTCCGGCAACAAATATTCTGGCGCATTCTGATATTGCTCCTACTAGAAAGCAGGATCCGGGACCATTATTTCCATGGAAAAAATTATATGATGAATATCAGATCGGGATGTGGTATGATGAAGCTCAGAAGCAAGGCTTCTATGATCTTGCGACATCTACTGATTTTCAGTCGAAATATAACGATCCTGCATTTATTTTTAACGTTCAGACCCAATTGCAGAAATTTGGTTACGGACTGAATCTTAGCGGAAAATGGGATGATGCTACCAAGAAAACCATTGAAGCTTTTCAGTATCATTTCCGTCCGCAGAATTATAATGGAATCATGGATGCCGAGACATTCTCGATATTACAGGCATTGCTACTCAAGTATCCGGTGAAGTAGAATGTAACAATATAAAAATCTAGCAGTGTAACAATGTATAATTTAATTGTTAAATTGGTACATGGTTAAATTGTTACATTAATTTATAACGTAAATTATGGAAAATTTCAGAAAAGAGAGCGATTTACTGGGCGAACTGGATGTGCCTGTAAATGCTTATTATGGAGTGCAGACACAAAGAGCGATTAATAATTTTAAAATTTCAGGTCAGCTTTTATCTTCATACCCGCAGTTCATCAGGGGGTTGGCTTTTGTGAAAAAAGCGGCTGCCAAAACAAATTATGAATTGGGTCTTCTTGATGAGAATCTGTATTTCAATATCGCTGAGGTCTGTGATGAAATTATCAACGGCGAACTTCACGAGCAGTTTCCTGTAGATATGATACAGGGAGGAGCAGGAACTTCAATCAATATGAATGCTAACGAAGTGATTGCCAACAGGGTTTTAGAGAAATTAGAAAAAAATAAAGGACAATACGAATTTTGTTCACCCAATGACCATATCAATCTTTCACAATCTACCAACGATGCGTATCCTACCGCAATAAAAATGGGATTGCTGCAGATGAATGCTACACTGGTAGAAAAATTGGAAAAAATCGTTGAAGCTTTCAGAGAAAAAGGAAGAGAATTTCACGATGTGATCAAAATGGGACGTACACAGCTTCAGGATGCCGTTCCGATGACTTTGGGACAGGAGTTTGAAGCATTTGCCGCAACACTGGAAGAAGATATTTCTAAATTAAATAACAACGCAAGCCTTTTTGTAGAAGTAAATATGGGGGCAACGGCCATCGGAACCGGACTGAATGCTCCCGTTGGATATGCTACACTTTGCGCGAAGAATCTGGCTCAGATTACTGGATTTCCGGTAGTTTCTGCGCCCGATCTTGTGGAAGCAACCCCTGATACTGGTTCTTACGTGATTTACTCTTCTGCAATGAAGCGTCTTGCCGTAAAGCTGTCGAAAATTTGTAATGATCTGAGACTGCTTTCTTCGGGACCAAGAGCCGGACTTTCTGAAATCAACCTTCCGCCGATGCAGCCGGGATCTTCCATCATGCCGGGTAAAGTGAATCCTGTTATTCCGGAAGTGGTTAATCAGGTTTGCTTTAAAGTTTTCGGGAACGATCTTACGGTGACTTTTGCCGCCGAAGCAGGACAGTTACAGCTTAATGTCATGGAGCCGGTACTTTCCCACGCCATCATGGAAAATATTCACTTTCTTTGCAATGCGTTGGATACGCTTCGTGAAAAATGTGTAATGGGAATTACCGCAAACCGTGAAGTTTGTTTAAACATGGTAAAACACAGCATAGGAATTGTAACAGCGCTCAATCCGTATATTGGATATAAACATTCGACAGAAATTGCAAAAGAAGCCCTGGAAACAGGAAAAAGTGTGTATAATCTGGTATTGGAAAAAGGTATTTTATCACAGGAAAAGCTGGACGAAATCCTTGATCCCAGAAATATGCTGAAACCACATAACAAATAAAATAAGTGATAATTTTAAAGTGAGGTTTTTAATCATAATTCCTGCACATAACGAAGAAAATAATCTTCCCTTTACTCTGGATTCTTTACAGCAACAAAGCTTTAAGGAATTCAAAGCAGTAATCGTGAACGATGGTTCTACGGACAATACAGCCGAAGTAATCCGAAAATATACCGATCTTGATCCGCGCTTTGAAACGGTTGATCTTCAAAAATCTGCACATCAGCCCGGATCAAAAGTTGTAAATGCATTTAAAAACGGCTTAAAAACTCAGGATTTAAATGAATTTGACATTATATGTAAATTTGATTCGGATGTTATTTTTCCTGAAAATTATCTTGAAAAAATAGAAGAATCATTCCGGAGTAATCCGAATTTTGGTTTGGTAGGTGGCCTTTTGTACGTTGAAAAAAATGGAAACTGGGTGTATGAAGGAAATTCTAATAAACACCATGTTCGTGGACCTTTAAAAGCATATCGTAAAGAAAGTTATCTGCAAATGAACGGAATCAGAGAAACGTTAGGCTGGGATAATATCGACTCGGTTCTTCTTCAAAATCTCGGTTGGAAAGAGGTTGTTCTTTCCGAGCTTCATGTAAAGCTAATCAAAGTGAAAGGAGCGGATTATACCATAAAACCAGCCGAATATTACGGGAAATATTTTTATTTTTTAGGGTTAAACAGATTTTTGGCTTACATTGCTTCATTTAAAGAAGCTGTAAAAATCAGATCTGTGTCTTTTTTCTTTACAATAATCAGAGCATATGAAAAGTGTCGCGCCGGAAAATTGGAATTAAAAATATCCGAAGAAGAACAAAAGGTCATCAACAGGCAACGCTGGCAAATGCTGAAGAAAAAATGGCTTAAAATATAAAAATGAACTTAACTGTTTGAATAAAACCAAAACAAGTTGGCTTTAGCTAAAATATAAAACTTGAAGAAAATAGCCTACATAGAAATTGATACGCACGCAGAAATTGCACAATCTTTCATGGAAATCATGAACGGTGCAGACTCATTTTCAGTGGATTATTATTTTTCGGAAAAGATTAAAAATCAGGTTGTTGAAAACGGAGAGTCAATTTTTATTTCTGACAGCTCAATGATTTTGGATCAGCTAAAATCAAAAAGATATGATCTTATTATTGTCGGGACTGTTCATCGTTATTTTAATACATTCAGGATAATTGCTGAAAAATATAATACTTCAGTTATTGTTCATAATATAAATTTCGTCAATATTTCTGCCTTAAGTTTATTCAAAAGTATTTTCAAAGCAGATTTGATGTACCGGCTGAAACTATGGTGGAAAGAAGGTTTATTTTATTCATCAAAAGTTTATCAGAAAGCGAAAAATCTTCTGGTTCTGGATGATGAACTGAGTTCTGAACGTTTCAGGTTTTTACCTCTTTTTTACACGAAATATGCAGAAAAACAGGACCGTAAACTTCTGACAATCGTTATTCCGGGAGGGGTTTCTCAGCAACGGAGAGACTATAAAAAAAGTATTTTCAGTCATAAAAAAACTGGAGGAATTATATAATTCAGATCTTCAGAAAAAACTGATAGAGTTTGTTTTTTTAGGAAAAGCAAAGAATGATGAATTGAAGCAAATTATTGATCTCGAAAGGTCTTTAAAATATATAAATATTACGTATTTTTCCGAAAGAGTTTCGCAGGCAGATTTTGATAAATGGATGCTGAAAGCTGATGTCTTATGGTGCCCGATTCAGCAGGAAACAGTTTTTTTCAGTCAGAAGGAAATATACGGAAAAACAAAAATGACCGGAAATTTAGGTGATGCCATAAAATTCGGAAAGCCGGCTGTTTTCCCAAAAAATTATCATTCTCATTTAGGATTTATTTTCCCTGAGCAGTCTGATATTATCAAACAATTTCAAGAACTTAAAAGTTTTCATTTTGATTTTCAGAAGGATTACAATAAAATAACAATTCAACAAAAGCTACAGAAAGTTCTCGGTGATCTGATTTCTATTTAAATTTAAAAATACTTTTAATGAAATTTTTGTTTACATAATCTTCAATCGGAAAAACCTTTGTAAAATAATTCCCTATGAAAATTAAAATCAGAACAACCGCAGGTTTGTAAACCAGATTGATGAAATTATTACTGAAATTCGGTAAAACAATCGCCACGGTAATCGCCAGCGTACAGATAATCGAAACAAAGATCATCTCAATCGTGAGTGGAGAGACTTTAAATACAATATAATTGAAAACAATTTTCACAACGTTGTAGGTCGTTAGTGAAATCGCTGTAGACAATGCAATACCGATCAGCTTTAAATCTGTGTTTTTCAGAAAGTAAAAATTCAAACTTATGGTTAATCCGGCAAGCAGAAGCATTACCAGAATATTGAATTTATAATACTTTGAAAGTGAAATAATATTACCGTTGAATCCTGTAGCAAGATCAATTAATACTGCTGATCCCCAGATCCAGACTACCGGTTCGTATTCCCTGAGCAATACCCCGTTTTTTGGCATGAAATACGTGAGATAAGGAAATCCGATCATAATACATGAAAACAGAACGGCTCCCAAAAAATACAATGTCAGCGATGTTTTTTTATGAAACTTATCCAATCCTTCCATGTCACCATCTGCCAGGTTTTTGCTGATAATCGGTGCTGAAATATTAAATAAGCCCAGCTGTGGGATTGAGATTAAAGAAATCAACGCATACAAGGTAGAGTAGATCCCATTTTCTTCCATTCCCATGTATTCGCCGATCATAAAGCTATTAATGGCCAGGTAATTCCCGAAAGTACCTAAAAAGCCGAAGAAACTGTAATTGGTAAATTCCTTCCAGAATCCGTCCTTCTTAAAGTAATCAGTACTGAAATCAAGATTGATTTTTTCCAGCTTATTCGTGTAATAGATGTACCCGAAGAGCATCAGTGCAAAGATCCCGAAGAAAAATGCCAGTGCAACTCGTTGTGAAAATGCAAAATAAAAAAAAGGCAAAAAGCGCCAAGATTGGCTATCTTAGGAAAAAGATTATCAAAAATATTGGAAACTACAATTCTTTTAAAGTTTGATACATATTTATTGAATATAGCGCAGAGCGATAAGACCAAAATGAGCGGAAGGACAATTTCTTTTAAATTCCATGCTTTTGTATTCAGAAATTTAGGATAAAAGTGGGGTAATATAAAAAATATGCCACAAAAAATGAGAAAATTGATTAAAATGGTAAGCAAGGACAGGGAAAGCATATTCTGGTTTTTTCCGTCTTTCTGTACACTGTGGAAAAATTTTACATTGGCGTAAGAAATTCCAAATACAACAAACGGAACCAGCATCTCTGCCGTCTGCATGCTATATCGGAGTGTGCCATAAAACACAAAATCGTTCGGAAAAATAAAAATTGCGGAAACGGTACCGAGCAGAAAACCTACATAGCCAATGATAGAATATTTAAAGCCTTGTCTTGCTACTACACTCATTCTTATTGGCTTTTAGGGATGAAAATGATATTGTTGATGTATTCTTTTTTTATTTTTTTCGTCGCTTATGTTTTTTAACAGTATTTCTTCCGTTAGTTTTTCTAGATTAAAAGTGGTTCTGTTCAGATATTTTGCATCGTAGCCCCAGGATTCTACTTCAGATATTTCCTGCCAAATTGAGGTTTCATGATGTCTTTGTTCCATTTCCACCATCAAAACTGGCAGGAACTTTTGGATAACTTCCCGGGCTCCGTAAAGTGTTTTCATTTCATTGCCTTCAACATCTATTTTGATGAAATCCATTTTGCTGAAGTTTTCAATAGCAGCCCAGTCATCAAGTCGTATTACTTTTACCTTTTCGGTATAGCTTTTTTCTTCGCCTTTTTCCTTGTAAGATGTATTCAGGGTTCCTCTGGACGCAATTGTTTTCCCATTGATAACAGGGACTTTAAATTCTGCCGTCGTATTTTCATCAGAAAGAGCTAACGGAAAAACCCTCATTGTCGGGAAAATTCTTTTCAGTCTTCTGTACAATTTTTTGTTGGGTTCAAAAGCATAAATATTTTCATGATTAAGCTTTTTTTCCAGCTGATACAAAAATGTACCTACATTGGCGCCGATATCAAGAATTACAGCATTTTTGGGTAAGAATTCTTTGATCCAAACCAATTCCGGTTCAACATTTCTCACGGAGAAATTGTCTTTGTTGAGATTATTTAAACTTTTAAAAAATCTTTTCTTATAAAAACCAGGACTGATATATTGTAGATTTTCAGCAATTCTTTGGTATAGAGACATTCTTTCGCTTTTGACAACAACAAAGATACATAAAAATGTTAAATAAGTGTTAAAACGATGTGTTTGTAAGCGATTGATTATCAGTGTTAAAAATTTAAGCTAATAAAAAGATGCGTTAAGGAAATCATTCAGAGGTTTCATTACTTTGAAAATTTTTGAAAGGTTTTCAGCCGCGTTTTTATCTGTAATTTCATCATCTTTAAGATCGTAAACAACAATAAAACTCTTTAGTTTCAGGTATTCTGCCATAGGATCTTCCTTTTCGAATCCCTGTGGTACTTTTTTAAGTTTGTCATCCTGATCCAGTTCCGGAAAATATTTTTTAAACTCTTTATCATTTAAAAGTTTAATAAAATCCTGTCCATACACTGAAATTTCTTTTCTCAATGTTTTCAGGACAGAAGATTCCGGCATATAAATTCCCCCCGGCAATAAAAGATTTCCCGGGTTCCAGGTGAAGGTAATATCCGCCTTTCTGGCTTCCTTTTCCCATGCCCAGCGAAGCTCCGAAA
The DNA here is from genome assembly GCF_039727685.1 of Chryseobacterium sp. POE27. Taxonomy (NCBI): domain Bacteria; kingdom Pseudomonadati; phylum Bacteroidota; class Flavobacteriia; order Flavobacteriales; family Weeksellaceae; genus Chryseobacterium; species Chryseobacterium sp. POE27. Next base: position 1,709,257 of record NZ_CP152475.1, on the reverse strand, counting down.
TTGGTTTTGTAAGGGGTTTTGTCTTTTGAAAACCGGGTGTCACGGTAAATTCTGAATAAGGATTTTTTAGCATCAATTTTTCCAAGCTCAGCATCGAATTCCGACATTTCTTTAATAAGCTCTTCCAGGAATGATATGATGTTTTCCTGAGCTTCCGTATAAAGATTTTTATTTTCCGTAAACCATTCCCGGTTGTTATTTTTGGTCAGTTTTTTTAAGAAATCAAAAATTTTTGGAGAAATTGCTGCTGACATATTTTTTTATTTTCAATCAAATTTAATTAAAATTGATCAAATCGGAAAAACATTTTTTGTAGTATCAGGAGTAGCTGTGGAAAGAATAGTTATTAAATTAAAATTAAAAATAATGCGTTTTTTCTGCGGAAACTACAAAAGCATTATATGTTTTAAATATTAAATTATTGTTTCTGTAATAATAGTTAAAATGTAATTCAAATAATAATTGTATCTTTGCAAAAATTTTAAAATATTTAATGAATTTATTTACGGAAACCAATTTAAGTCCTGATATTCTTAAGGCAATTGGCGAACTGGGCTACGAAAGCCCGACAGAAATCCAAAAACAGACTATCCCTTTCATTCTTTCAGATATTCGCGACTTGATCGCACTTGCGCAGACTGGGACAGGCAAAACAGCAGCATTTTCGCTTCCGATTTTGGATATGATTGACGATACGAGTCGCAAAATCCAACTTTTGGTGCTTTGTCCGACACGGGAATTATGTCTTCAGATTACGAAAGACATTAAAAACTACTCCAAATACATGAAAGACATCAAAACGACAGCCGTTTATGGTGGAAGCAGTATTATGGATCAAATCAGATCTCTTAAGGATAAACCGCAGATTATCGTGGGAACTCCGGGTAGAGTAATCGACCTTATCAACAGAAAAGCATTAGATTTCTCCGCGATCCACTGGCTGGTTTTGGATGAAGCCGATGAAATGCTTTCCATGGGTTTCAAGGACGAACTGGAAACTATTCTCAGCGAAACGCCTGAAACCAAGCAGACTTTTCTTTTCTCTGCCACAATGAGCAAAGAAGTGGAAAGAATCTCTAAAAATTATTTAACAAAACCGCACAGAATTTCAGTGGGTTCTATTAACGAGGTTAAAAAGAACATCAAACATGAATATTATGTAATCGGTTATCGCCAGAAAAAAGAGGCCTTGAAGCGTCTTATTGATTCCAACCCGAATCAGTATTCCATTATTTTCTGCAGAACGAGAATGGAAACCCAGGAGATTGCTGATTTCCTGATGCAAAATGGATACGCAGCAGATGCTCTTCACGGAGATCTTTCTCAGGCACAGAGAGATACGGTAATGAAAAAATTCAGGTTAAAGAATATCGATATCCTGGTAGCGACAGATGTAGCTGCAAGAGGACTTGATGTAAATTCCCTGACACACGTTATTCATTATTCTTTACCTGATGATCCGGAAGTGTTTGTTCACCGAAGCGGAAGAACAGGAAGAGCCGGAAAAGACGGTATTTCCATTGCCCTGATCAAACCTGAAGAAAGCAGAAAGCTGAAGCAGATAAAATCGGTGACGAAGATCGAAATGCACGAAGGTAAAATTCCTACAGGAGAAGATATTATCAAAGCTCAGGTTGGAGGTGTTTTCGAAAGTCTTTTTGAGATCCACGAAGATTTCTTTGAATTTGACGATTCTCTGATTCCTGACCTGTCAGCATTTACGAAGGAGGAACTTGCTCATAAATTACTTCAGTTCCAGCTGAAAGATCTTGCACTTTATTACAAAGACAGACATGATCTGATGGATCAGAAACTGAGCAGCAGAGATGATGATGGTTCAAGAAGGGACAGAAGAGATCGCGACAGAGACAGAGGAAGAGATCGTGACAGAGGCGAAAGAAGCGAACGTAGCGAACGTAGCAGTAAACCGAGAAGGAAAAATGAAGATATGGTAAGATTCTTCTTTAATCTTGGTAAAAAAAGATCAATTGAAGAAGCTTGACGTATTGGATATCATCAATAAAGCGACTTCAGGTAAGAGCAAAAAAAGAGCAGAAATCGGCGATATTGAAATTCTTGAGAAATTCTCATTCTTCGAAGTTGAAAAATCATTTAAAGACAATGTATTGAGCAACATCGGATCAATGAAATTCAAAGGAAAGGAAATGAGAGCCGAAGTAGCAAACTAAGCTTCTCAAAATATACTGAAAACCGGCCGTAGCGCCGGTTTTTTTAGCTGATAATCAGCTTGTAGCACAATGTTAACAAAACTTAACCTAGTATTGTTTCAGGTAAGGTCCTTTTTTAGGAAATTTGCACACGAATTATAAATACTTAAAAATGGGAATTGGTAATATTTTCCACGCTTTTCAACCAAAAGATAAAATCTTCTTTGTACTTTTCGAAAAAGTAACTGAAAACCTAGTTGCAATGTCTGAAGATTTCAATACAGGAATCAAAGACTTTGATCTCAATGATGATTCCATGTTGAAAAAAATGAGCGACTTCGAACATAAAAATGACGAATTGACTCATGAGATTTTTGTGGAACTGGGAAAAAACTTCATCACTCCTTTCGACAGAGAAGATATTCACACACTGGCAACGGGATTAGATGATATTGCTGATTACATTTATGCTTCCACGAAGTATATTTTCCTGTACAAATCACCTGAGATGAAAGCGTATTCAGATTTTTCATTACTGATCCACAAGGCATGTCTTGAAATTCAGAATGCAATGAAAAACCTGAAAGGATTCAAAAATATGGAACAGGTAAAAGAAGCTTGTATTAAAGTAAACTCTATTGAAAATATTGCAGACGACCTTCTTTCCAATTCAATGGTAGAACTGTTCGAAACAAATGATGCCATTAATATCATTAAAGTTTCTTCTGTACTTAATTATCTTGAGATCGTAACTGATAAAGCAGAAGATGTTGCCAATACGATTGAGAACATTATGATTAAATACGCTTAATTAATAATTATAATTAAACAATGGAATTTCCGATTTTACTTATAGTTATTATTGTCTTGGCATTAATATTTGATTATATCAACGGTTTTCATGATGCAGCCAATTCAATTGCGACTATTGTTTCTACAAAAGTTTTAACCCCTTTCCAGGCTGTACTTTGGGCAGCATTATGGAATTTTGCGGCGTTCTTTATCGCTGCTTATATCATTGGCGAATTTAAAATCGGTAATACGATCGCAAAAACCGTTAATGAAAATTTTATCAACCTCGAAGTAATTTTTTCTGGTCTGATTGCCGCCATTGCCTGGAATCTTTTAACATGGTGGTTTGGTATTCCTTCTTCATCTTCCCATACACTGATCGGAGGATTTTTGGGAGCGGCGCTGATGCATGCTTTCATGATGGATTATCATAACGTGGCAGCGGCACAGCCTGCTCTTGGATTCTGGGAAACCTGTAAAGAGGCCTTCGGTCAGGTAACACACCAGAGTGTTGTGAAATTTAATAAGGTAATTCCTATTTTCCTGTTCATTTTCCTGGCACCGATCATAGGAATGATTATTTCTATTATTATTACACTCATTATTGTTCATCTTTATAAGAGATCAAATCCTCACAAAGCTGATAAATCTTTCAAAAGGTTACAATTGGGTTCTTCGGCGCTATTCAGTTTAGGTCACGGTCTGAATGATGCACAAAAGGTAATGGGGATCATTGGTGCGGCTTTAATTTATTATCATGTTGAAATGCTTCATGATCCTGTATATTTAAAGATACCTGCTGCCGGGCGTTTCGATTACTTTGCCGAGCATTATCTTTGGGTTCCGTTAGTATCATTTATTGCAATTGCATTAGGTACCATGAGCGGTGGATGGAAGATCATCAAAACGATGGGAACCAAAATCACAAAAGTTACTTCTTTAGAAGGCGTAAGTGCTGAAACAGCGGGAGCGATTACTTTATTTATCACCGATCACTTCGGAATTCCGGTTTCAACGACGCACACAATTACCGGTTCGATTATTGGGGTAGGTCTTACGAAAAGAATTTCTGCGGTAAGATGGGGGATCACCGTAAGCCTTCTTTGGGCCTGGGTTCTTACCATTCCTATTTCAGCGATTGTGGCAGGGATTACATATCTTGTCGTAACATTTTTATCTTAAATTTCAGAATTAATTTAAATAATAATACAACTTTGCTCATCCGGGCAAAGTTTTTTTTGTTTTATTGAATTGATATTTAGTTTTTTTAAGTATGTTATTAGCTAATGATAGAGATGAATTTTGTTTATTTTAATCAAATGAATTTAACACAAACTCTTTAATATTATTGATAAAACAGTGAGGATTTTTTACTTTAAAAAAGCCCCGAAAAATTGTATTTTTGCTTAAACTATTAGAATTTATGGAATTTTTAGACAGATACCAGCAGATTGTTGCGGACGCTATTGCTAAATATACTTTCAAAGACAAACCTGAAGAATTATATGAGCCGATGAATTACATTATTTCACACGGCGGAAAACGTCTTCGTCCGATTATGGTTCTTATGGCTTGTGATCTTTTCGGGGGCAATTTGAAAGAAGCGATCAAACCTGCCTTGGCAATCGAGTTTTTCCATAATTTTACGCTGATTCATGATGATATTATGGATGAAGCACCGTTAAGAAGAAATAAGCCCACTATTCATACCTTACACGGAATTAACGTTGGTATTCTATCCGGAGACGGCTTGATGCTGAAAGCCTACAAATTCTTTGAAGACCTTGAACCTGAAATTTTCAAGGCATGTGTAAGGATATTTACCCATACGGGATTACTGTTGTGTGAAGGACAACAATATGACATTAATTTTGAGACTCAGGAAAACGTGACTTTTGATGATTATATCAGAATGATCACCTACAAAACCGGTGTCCTGAGCGCTTCATCATTTGAAATCGGCGCATTGATTGCAAAAGCGAACTTTAAAGACGCAAAAGCGGTCTTCAATTTCGGAAAACATATCGGAATCGCATTCCAGATTATGGATGATTATCTTGATGTATTCGGAGATCAGGCTCAATTCGGAAAAAAGCACGCCGGAGATATTTATGAAAATAAAAAAACGGTTCTTTATCTGATGGCAAGAGAACATGCAACCGAAGAGGAAAGGAAAGAACTGGATTACTGGTATTCTAAAAAAACCGACAATATTGATAAAGTCTACGGAGTAGAAAAAATATTCAGAAGAACCAAAGTAGACGAGAAAGCATTACGATTAATTGAAAAACACAATGAAATCGGCCAGAGCTATCTTCAAAAAATTGATATTCCGGAGGAAAAGAAAAAACCGTTTGCGGAACTTGCCAATTATTTATTACGAAGAGAAAGCTAAAAGAGGTAGTAGATTTTAGGTTGCAGCTAGCAGTTTTGCCTGCAACCTAAGACCTTCAACCTATCATCTATACAATGAAATTCAGAACAGAAGTTAATATCAAAGAATCGAAGAAAAAAATAGATCTTGAGGATAGAATATTTTCAATAGGCTCCTGTTTTGCATCTGAAATGTCTGATCTTTTTTTGGCAGGGACAACTCCAGGCTTTGAATAATCCTTTTGGAACTGTTTTTAACCCCTTTTCCATCAGTAATTCTGTGAAAAGGCTCCATGATGCAGATTTTTATCATGAAGAGGAATTAATCACCTTTGAAGATGAATTTATCTCTCTGGATCATCATACAAGTTTTGATACACGATACATTCATCAGACATTAGAGCGAATTAATACTAATATTGAAGAAGGAAATTCTTTTCTTCAGGAAACGGACTGGGTAATAATTACTTACGGAACATCCTTTATTTACGAGTTTCTTCCGAAACAGAAGCTGGTAGCCAACTGTCACAAGATTCCGCAAAAATTCTTTGAGAAAAGATTACTAAGCCATCAGGAACTTACGGATTCCATTTGTAATACCGTACTGAACCTGAAAGATATCTGTAAAGATGATGTTCAGATTCTCTTTACCGTTTCACCCGTTCGCCATACAAAAGACGGAATGATTGAGAATCAATTAAGTAAATCTAAACTGATTACGGCTGTTCATGAAAGTATTCTGCAATTTGAAAACTGCCATTATCTTCCTGTATATGAAATTTTGATGGATGATCTCAGGGATTATCGTTTTTATAAAGAAGATATGATTCATCCTAATAACCAGGCGGTTAATTATATTTTTGAAAAATTCGGGAATGCTTATTTTTCTGATCCAACCAAAGAGTTTATCAAAGAAAACTTTAAAATTAATAAAGCATTAGAACACAGAACTAACGATGAAAAAGATCCTAAATATATCGAGTTTAAAGAAAAATTAAACGAGAAAATCGAAAATCAGCGGCAAAAAGTAAAGCATAAAATCTTTCAAAATGATTGATTTTACGACAATTAATTATCTGAAAACAGGAAATCAGAAACAAAAAAGAGCTTACGAAGTTCTAACGAAATACAGGATTTTTGAGAAATTAAAAGATTTTTCTCCACTTTTAGCCGGAACTGTTCCTATTGAAATTGATACTGAAGAGAGTGATCTTGATATTATTTGTGAGGTTGATCTCAGATTTGAAGAAAATTTTTTGGATGAGTTGATGTTCAGTAAATTGATTCCTTTTGATGGAGATGTCAAAGTTTCATATCCCATTTTGAATGGCGAAAAATGTATTACTTTAAATTTCATGTTAGAAGGATTTTCTATTGAAATTTTCGGACAAAATAAACCGACATTGTTGCAAAATGCTTGTCGTCATATGCTTGCCGAATATAGGATATTACAGGAAAAAGGAGAAGAATTTAAACAAAAAATAATAGAGTTAAAGAAAAAAGGAATCAAAACAGAACCGGCTTTCGGAATGTTGCTGGGACTGAAAAACCCTTATGAAGATCTATTAAAATTTTAAGAAAATGATTGATACACATACACATCTGTACGCAGAAGAATTTGATGAAGATAGAAAAGAAGCTATTGAAAGAGCTTTAAATAAAGGGATTGACAAATTTTATCTTCCCGCCATTGATTCAGAATCTCATGGGAAAATGCTTCAGCTTGAAGCAGAATACCCTGATCATATTTTCTCTATGATGGGACTGCATCCTTGTTACGTAAAACCCGAGACTTGGGAAAATGAGCTTGAAATTGTTAAAAATTATCTCGGCGAAAGAAAATTCCCGGCAATCGGCGAGATCGGTATTGATCTGTATTGGGATAAAACAACGCTTGATATTCAGGTAAAAGCTTTTGAACAGCAGATTGACTGGGCGATAGAAAAAGATCTTCCGATTGTGATCCACACCAGGGAAAGTTTTAATGAAACATTTGAGGTGCTGGAACGAAAAAAACATCCAAAACTGAGAGGAATTTTTCACTGCTTTTCAGGGAATCTTGAACAGGCAAAACATGCCATTGATCTTAATTTCATCCTGGGAATCGGTGGAGTAGTGACCTTTAAAAATGGTAAAATCGATCAGTTCCTGAATGAAATTCCTTTAGATAAAATCGTTCTGGAAACAGATTCTCCATATCTCGCGCCTGTTCCGCACAGAGGAAAAAGGAATGAAAGTGCTTATCTTGATCTGGTTGCCGGAAAACTCGTGAATATCTACGGAAAAGATTTTTCAGAAATCGACAGGATCACGACAGAAAATGCAAACAAAATTTTTAATCATTAAATATAAAAGTCTTCCGATTTGGAAGACTTTCTTTTATTTTTTTCGTGTAAAGTTTTTGTTCTTAGGCTTCTTAAATCCAACGGGTGCAGATGAAGATTCATTATTCCTGTTTTTGGGTCTCGGAGGATTTGATCTTGGAGGTCTTGGTTTGTCGGCTCCGGCTGTAAAAGGTTTGTTATTAGAATCTCTTTTCTGCGCGACAAGATTGTCTGTGTGGAAAGGGTGATCTTTAATCACAGGGATCTTTTTTCCGATCAGCTTTTCAGTATTTTTAAGATTTAGTAAATCCAGTCCGTCCACAAAAGAAATAGAGGTTCCTTCCGCGCCGGCTCTTCCCGTTCTTCCGATTCGGTGAACATAGGTTTCAGAAACGTCAGAAAGCTCGAAATTAATGACGAATTTAAGCTCATCAATATCAATTCCTCTTGCAGCAATATCAGTGGCTACCAAAACCCTTGTCTTGCCGGATTTAAAATTGTTTAAAGCATTCTGACGCGCATTCTGGGATTTATTTCCGTGAATAGCTTCCGTCGTAATATGATCTTTCTGCAGTTTTCGGGCAATCTTGTCGGCGCCGTGTTTAGTTCTTGAAAAAACCAATACGGAATCCGAAATATCATTCTTTAAAATATGGGTCAAAAGGTCCAGCTTATTGTCTTTTTCCACAAAATAAACCGATTGCTTTATCGTATCCGCTGTCGAAGAAACCGGTGTTACTTCTACCTTCACAGGATTGTTGAGTATAGAATCTGCAAGTTTCTGAATCTCTGCCGGCATGGTAGCCGAGAAAAATAAAGTCTGTCTTTTCTGAGGTAATAGCTTGATAACTCTTTTTACATCATGCACAAAACCCATGTCAAGCATCCTGTCAGCCTCGTCCAATACGAAGATTTCAATATTTTTTAGACTGATGATACCCTGTGAGATAAAATCCAGTAATCTTCCGGGAGTTGCTACCAATATATCAACCCCTTTTTTCAATGCATTTTCCTGGTTTCCCTGCTTTACACCTCCGAAAATAACGAGATGTCTTAACGGTAAATATTTTCCGTAGGCTTTAATATTTTCTTCAATCTGGATCGCCAGTTCTCTGGTAGGTGTCAGGATTAAAGCTTTGATATGATTCGAAGGTCTGTTTTTAGAAAGATTCTGTAAAATAGGAATAGCAAATGCCGCCGTTTTTCCAGTCCCTGTCTGCGCGCATCCCAGGAAATCTCTTCCTTTCGTAATTTCAGGAATAGATTTTTCCTGAATGGGCGTAGGGTTGGTATATCCTTGTTCCTTAATTGCTTTTGCAATAGGCTCGATTAAGTTTAAATCTGTAAAATTCAAATGAATTGTTTTTATAATTACAACAAAAATTCCTTCATCTTGAAGGAATTGTATTTTGCAAAGGTAGTTTAAATATTTTTAAATAAGTTAATTCACTTTTGTCCACTGCTGATTCTTTCTCAGATCCTCAAAAAACTTGTACAATTCTGATAATTTTTCACTACCGCGTTTACCGTAATCTTCAATGTGTTTTGTGGTTCCGTCTGCAAACTGGATTCTTAGATGTGAGGAAGGAAGATCAGTTACATTCTTTTCTCCGTAATTATCATTAAGGTTTTTTACGTCAAGTCCGTCCAAAAGGGCAATCAGTTTATTGTAATCTTCCTGTTTAATGGTACCTTTAAAAGTTCCCTCGCGAGGTTTTGAAAATTCATCTTTGGAAGGTTTGTCACTGAAATTAAAATGTTCTGCTTCAAAAACTGCAGTTCTGTCAGGATTGATGGTCAATTTAAAAACCGGGCAGAATCCAAAGCAAGGTGTCGCTTCATACTCAATTTTAGAGTATTTTGAATCCAATTTCTGAGAAGTGCATGAAAATAAAAAGATGAAGGCACAAATGCCAAGTAAATATTTCATAGTATAAATTTGTTTTTGGTCTTTCAAGAACCGTTCCAAAGGGAGATGTAAGGAAATATTACAGAGAAATTTAATGTAGAAAGGGCTTTTCAGATAATTTTTTGTTATTTTGAGGCTTGTAATTTCATGCCTTTTATTCATGTATAATTTTTTTAAATCAATTGCTAAAGTTTTAATTCCCCAGCAGGTACTTATCAATAATGAAGAAAACTTCAGAAAATTAATGATTCCTTTTTATAAAGGAAATAATAATGAATGTAATGTTTGCGGAACAAAACTGAAAGGCTTCGCGGAATTGCCTAATGGAGAAAAAATATGTCCGATATGTGGCAGTCTTCCCAGGGCGAGAAGGCTCTATAATCTTTTGGAGACAGAATTTCTGAAGCCGGGGATTTCCTTTCTGGATTTTTCTCCCTTCAGAATTTTATATAAAAAATTAAAAAGTAAAAAAAACATCCAGTACTTTTCATCAGATTATGAAGACGATTTTCTGGCAGATTATCATTTCGATATCAGAAATATAGATGTTGAAGATAACAAATTTGATCTGATCACATGTTATCACATTCTGGAACACGTCATTGAAGATACAGATGCCATGAAAGATTTGCACAGGGTATTGAAACCCGGCGGTAATTTGCTGGTCCAGACTCCGTTTAAAGATGGCGATATTTATGAAGATTACAGCATTACGACTCCTGAGGACAGATTAAAATATTTCGGACAGGATAATCATGTAAGGATATATTCCGTTGAAGGTTTAAAAGAAAGACTCGAAGGCGCAGGTTTTAATGTTGAAATAAGAAATTTTTCAGCTGACCATTACTATGGATTGTCGGATCAGGAAAAAATACTGGTTTGCACAAAGTAAAATTATTAATTGAATAAAAAAAGGAGAGACTCGTAAGTTTCTCCTTTGTTTTTTTTGAATGTTTTTATTTAGCCGGCCCTGTAAAAAATCTACCTAAAGAAAAATTTTACAGTCAGGTAATTATCCGTGTAATTGCTTCCAGATGGCATCTTTCAACTCAATAAGACCTTCTCCGGTAACACCCGAGAAAAATAACGGTTGTTTGTTTTCCGGAAATTCTGCGGCGATTTCCTTTTTCAGTTCGTCATCCAGAAGATCAGATTTTGAAATGGAGATAATGAAATCTTTATCCATTAATTCAGGATTATATTCTTTCAGCTCATTTTCCAGTATTTTAAACTCCTGGAAATGATCTTCAGAATCGGCCGGAATTAAAAACAGCAGGATGGAATTTCTTTCAATATGTCTTAAAAACCTGTGCCCTAAGCCTTTACCTTCTGCTGCCCCTTCGATGATTCCCGGAATATCTGCCATTACAAAAGATTTATAATTTCTGTAATCAACAATTCCTAAATTGGGCGTTAATGTAGTAAATGCATAATCGGCAATTTTCGGTTTAGCCGCAGAAACAGATGCCAATAAGGTAGACTTTCCGGCATTCGGGAAACCGACAAGACCTACATCTGCAAGAATTTTAAGCTCAAATACGACATAACCTTCCTGACCATCCATTCCGGGTTGCGCAAATCGGGGAGTCTGGTTGGTAGAAGATTTAAAATGTTCGTTTCCTTTTCCTCCCATTCCTCCTTCCATCAGGATGATTTCCTGACCATCTTCCATGATTTCTCCGATGATCTCTCCGTCTTCATTTTTGGCAATTGTCCCGATCGGAACTTCGATATATACATCGGCTCCGTAAGCTCCTGTTAATTGGTTTTTTCCTCCGTTTTCACCACGTTCCGCTTTTACGTGACGGGTATAACGAAGAGGGAGTAAAGTCCATTCGTTGGCATTTCCTTTCATGATGACGTGACCGCCGCGGCCTCCGTCGCCACCGTCAGGTCCACCTTTGGGAATGTATTTTTCACGGCGAAGATGTGCAGAACCTGCACCTCCATGACCGCTTTTACAATGAATCTTTACGTAATCTACAAAATTTGACATAATTTTTAATCGTCAGTTAATGGTTGACAGTTGATGCTGCTGATGATGACAATCAACTGTCAACGATCAACTTTAATCTATTTTACTTTTTCTACTTCAGCGAAAAGTTTTTCGGAGATTTCGTTGATGTCTCCGACACCGTTGATCTCTACATATTTGCCTTGCTGCTTGTACAGTTCGGCCACTTCTGCTGTTTTTGCGTAGTATTCTTTTATTCTGTTTTCGATGATCTCTACATTGCTGTCGTCTGATCTTCCGCTGATTTCTCCTCTTTTCAAAAGTCTTTCAACTAAAATCTTATCTTCAACGACCAATGAAAGGCAGATGTCGATCTCATCATTCAATTCTTCTTTTACGATTTTTTCCAGCGCTTCTGTCTGAACAGCAGTTCTCGGATAACCGTCGAAAATAAATCCTGCAGTATCGGTCGGTTTTCTGATCTCGTCTACCAGCATATCAGTTGTTACCTGATCCGGAACGAGTTCTCCCTTATCGATATAAGATTTTGCAAGTTTCCCCAATTCTGTATCATTTTTAATGTTGAATCTGAAAAGGTCACCTGTTGAGATCTGCTTCAAGTTGAATTTCTCGATTAAGTTTTGCGCTTGCGTACCTTTTCCGCTTCCCGGAGGGCCGAACAGAACAATGTTTATCATAATGTTGAAGGGCTTCTGGCGATGGCATATGGCTTTTGGTTTTCACCATTCACATACTTGCTTCCTGCCTTTAGCATTTTTAAGTTATTATTAAATTTATTTCTTTATTTATTTTACTTTTTAAGCTAAAAGCTATCAGCTAATAGCCAACAGCGTTTAATGATTGATTTGTCCTTCTTCCAGTTGGTACAAATTGGGTAGGTTTCTTCCCAGTTCATCATAATCCAGTCCGTATCCTAAGACAAATTTATTGGGGATTTCCTTTCCGATATAATCCAGCTTGAAATCTTTTTTATACACTTCGGGTTTCAATAAGAAAGAAGCTATTTTTACCGATTTCGGACGCTGTGTTTCATTGAAATATTTAAAAAGACTTTCAACAGTATTTCCTGTATCTACAATATCTTCTACAAGAATGATATGGCGGTCTTTTACATCTTTCGTAAGTTCCATTTTCTGGTAAACAATTCCTGTAGATTCTGTTCCTGCATAAGAGCTCATCTGGATAAAAGCAATCTCACAGTTTCCGGGATAATGCTTCAGAAGGTCCGAAAAGAACATGATCACCCCGTTCAGAACTCCGATGAAAACCGGAACTTCATCCTTATAATCTTCATAAATTTTTAAAGCCGTAGCTTTTACAATCTCCTGAATTTCGGCATCCTCCAGATAAGGAACGAAAGTTTTGTCGTGAACTTGAATACTTTCCATAAAATTTTTAGTAGTCTGCAAAGTTAAGGATTTTTGATGAAAGTATTTTATGAGTTTGAATGGGATTGTTTTTAGGGTAAATGAATTTTGTGTACTCTGAATAACATAAAGAATATAATATAAAGTACATTATCGTGAATTCTATTGAAAAAAAATATTTTGATCCTTATAAAATTTTTTAGAATTTCTTTAGTGATTCTTTTCATTTTCTTAAAGTTTCTGAAACGAAGATAGAATGAAATTTTTCATTTTCAAGCACTTGTGAAAACTATGACGGGATTTGACGCGTTTTGACCGGTTTCCGAGGTACTATCCTTAAGCGACTACCTTTTGAGAGAGTGTATAGGCGTTCATAATGCATTCTGAACTCTGAAAATAATGTGTCTTTGCGAAAAGTTTTCAAACAATATTGAGCTATCATACTTTGAATCTATCACCCATGTCAATAATTATATTTTGTTCATATTATTTTAAACAACCTTTCTAACATTTTCAATCTTTCTGAGAAGACATGATTTTCAAACTAATACTACAATATTTTCTTTTTCTTGGGATTATTTTTGTAAAAAAGAATTTAAAAACTAATTAAAATCATGGAAACAATCTTTCCGTACATTTTTTTGATGTATATACTTTTATTTTCCCAGACCACAGTTTTCGGTAGTGTTCCCGGACTTTCTTTTCGTGAGAATAATGTAAAAGACAGTATTTATACAACAGATTCTTTAACAATAGACTAATGAACTATCACCTCGTTAAAAATCCTGCAGCAAGAATCAAAGAATTCGGAAGATGAGCATATAATTATATTTATCACGTCAAGTTCTGCCGCTTACGGTTCTGATTTTTGCCTTAAGGAAGAACAATAAAATAATAAAGACTTAAACCTTTTCACTTTGATGATTAAAAATTAATGGTGGAATATTTAAAGTTAATTAATATAATAAACCATAATGATGTTTTATTAGTAAATTCTTAATAATATTTAAATTATTTATTGATTTTAGTGTTTTATGGATTGATATATATTAATAATCGTCATAATATTATTTTTTATTATATTTTTAGTAAAACTAATTTTTTAAATTTAATAACCATAATCCCGGATACTTTTTTCATAACAGTAGCAAAAAAATTAACCGTTTATAAAAACGGAATACTCAAATAACATAACCTAAACAAAATTACAAATGGCAGAAAATGAAATCACTGCAGATTCGATTGCAGAGAACACCCCGACCCAAACACTTTTTAGATTTGTGAGCTTACGAAGTCCTCAGCTTTCTGATGAAAAGAATCAGGAGAAGAGATTTATTCTTTTCCCTGAAGCGATGAAAACCGATACTGTTTTTTATAAGCCTGTAACTGAAGGTACTGGATCTAAGCAAAAACTCCTACATGAGAGAGCTGAGGTCTTTAAAACAAATGCAGACCGAATTGAGAATTTAAATGATTTAAAAAATGAATTTAATGATCTCTATATGTTTGCTTCCTGGCTTGCTGTACATAAGGCGATTTGTACTTATGAAGAATTTCAAGCCAAAAAAACGGAGATATTGCCTCCTATCTATCCGACTCCGGAACTTCATGTTTTATGGAATAATTTAATTTACCAGGTAGTTACACAAGAAAATTTCTATCTCAAGGAGACACTTTTACAAATGCTTTTGGCACTACATACTCTTGCTGTTACAGATGAGGACGATGTTTTGCTGGCTCTTGCAGCGAAAGTTGTTCTTCCAAAAGAACTGATATTGGATGATAATAACATAACAGCTATAACTTCCGGTTCTAGAGCGCTGTCTAATGAGGTTGTGCAAACCCTTCCAACTGATGATATGAAAAAACAGCAGGAAATTTCTGCTGCAAAAACAAAACTCAGTAGAATTGAACTGTTGAACAGGAATCTTTCTGTCATCATAAAGCAATACAAAAAGGATTATGAAATAGAATTTAAGATTCAGAAGCAAGCACATCAGGAAATGATAATTCCGCTTCTTGAAGAATATGAGAGAGCTGTTGCCGCAGCTAAACAAGAATATTGCAGCACGCGTCCACCCGGAACAGAATATAATCCTGAAGATCCATGCCAGCAGCTTCCAATAGTTCCTTTTCCAAGACTGCCGGAGTTTGAGTTTAATTTTAGGGATGAAGTAAGTGCAGAATCGTTGGTAACAGATCTAAAACCGGAAAATTTAGAAGCTTTACTCGACGTATTAGGATATAAGTTTGATCCAGAAATAGAACAGTCTTCACGTTCCGTAGAAGAAAGTATTAGTGATCTTGAATCTGTTTTAGAAGGGAGGGATACATTTGGAGAAATCAGCACTGCAGTTGATAAAAATGTAGAAGAGCTAAATAATCTGATCGTTCAGAATTTTCAGGGAAATGAAGAAGTTTATAAAAGTATAGGAGGTATTCTTATTCCTGCATCAAAGACTGTTTCGGTTCCTTTTACTTTCCAGATTTGTCCAAATTTCATATACAAAGGATATACCCTTAATTTGGCTCTGAATGTACCGGATTCCTCGTGGGATGTAAATTTATTATCTTATGCCCTTACTCCCAATGGAACGCCATCTTCAATTGATGGGGGTTATTTTGTAAAAACTAGAATAGGGAATACCATTTTCTTAAATGATTTATACAACCCAGGTTTGGATTTTTATACTATTCAGGATTCCACATTAAGGGTTAAAGTGGTATTTACCAATGGCAGGGTTGCCGAATTCACCGTTCCTGGGATTACGGCAAGGGCATGCAGCTCGGGAGACTTTGTCCTTCAGATGGAAGAAGGAGAGCCTCCTGTAGTTATTGAAGATGAGAATAACTTTATTCCATCCGGATTTGGCTTTAAAAATATTGGTATTGCAGATTATCTAAAGGTTGAGCAAAGTACCCATGCATATGTAGAAGGAGAAGTAGCCCATATAGAAAATGTAATGGCCAGGGAATACAGGGAGAAATCTACCAGAAGATTAAGAAGAAGCGAAAATACAACTACTACATCTTCTGATACCGAAAGAGAACAGCTTACAGATACCACTACAGCTAATCGTTTTGAAATGCAGAATGAGATCTCGAAAATGATGCAGGAAGCAAAAGATTCTAATGTTCAGGCCCATTTTGATGCTAATTGGAAAACGGGTACTGGCCCAATGGCTGCTAGTATAAGTACTGGAGTTGCCGGTGGGTATTCCAGTCATTCCTCAAAAGAAGAAAGTACAAGACAAGCAGTAACACAATCTCAGGATATTACCTCCAGAGCAATGGACAGAATTGTTTCCAAAGTTCATGAGGAAAGAATTGAAAAAATTATTGATGAATTTGAAGAGAACAATTCTCACGGTTTAGATAACAGGAAAGGAGACAGACATGTTGTAGGGGTCTATAGATGGGTTGATAAATTAATGAAAAACCAGATCTATAATTACGGCAAAAGAATGATGTTTGAATTTATGATTCCTGAACCTGCAAAGCTTCATTTGCTGGGAATGAAAGAAGTGAAAGATCCTGATCAGATGGACTTAATAAAGCCTGTAGATCCAAGAGCTGAAGGTGGTATGCAAATCAGTGATTACAGTGCTTTGAACAATGAGATAAAATTAAAATACTGGCTGGGTAAGTACAATGCTGAGATTGATGAGAAGCCAAGAGAACTTTTTTCTGTTACCAAAGCTTTTACAGGTCGGGACTCTTCATTTACCGGTAAAGATGACGGAAATATTCAAGTCGTAAATGGAAACGGTGAAGTTATTATTCCGGAAGGATATATTGCTACTAGTGTTAAGTATGTATTTAATACCTGGCCTCATGGTTTTAATGGGAATCATGCCGCTTTTATGTCTATAGCAGGTAAAAGCTCATCATGGATTATAGGTACCGGAAGTACCCAGATAGAGGGCACCATTGATGGATTGAATGTAAAGGATAAGCTGGAATTTTCCTTTGCAACCGGAGAAAGCCCGATTATACAAGGGGCTTTAAATATCACCTGTGAACTTACTGTGGAAACCAGAAATATATGGCTGCAAAAGACGTTCAATGCTATTATTAATGCCTATGAAGATGCGCTTACAGCTTACAATAATGCTAAGGCAGAAGCAGATAATAAGGCTGTAGTCATTAAAGACTCAAATCCTAATTTCTACAGACAGATTGAAAATACGGTTTTGCGTAAAAACTGTATCTCCTATATGTCAGACAGAACAGCGGATTCTATCCGTGGATATGGCTTGTCCGGATTAACACAAGGCAATTCATTTAACGATTATGAAACCGTTCTTTCATCAAAACTGGATCAATACACTGCTTTTGTCAAGTTTATGGAGCAGGCTTTTGAATGGGATAATCTTTCTTACTACCTGTATCCTTATTACTGGGGAAATAAGCAAAACTGGATAGATTTATATCAATCGGAAAATACAGACCCATTATTCAGAAACTTCCTGCAAAGCGGTATGGCACGGGTGATTGTGACGGTACGTCCTGGTTTCGAAGATGCAGTCCAATTCTATCTGGCAACCGGTAAAATCTGGAATGGCGGTGAGGTTCCTGTTATTGGAGACGAACTTTATTTATCAATAGTGGATGAAATGAAACAGCCAAAAGGAAAAAAACAAGGAAAAGCTTGGCTCACGAGACTTCCTACGACATTAAATATCCTTCAGGCAGAAAGCATCGGGCTACAAGTAGCACACGCTTTACCATTTACCACAGAAAATCCTGATGACTTTGAAGTACCATCGGAAGTAATTACTCCGGAGAAATTCAATTTTAAAAAGAATAATAACCTTTTGGGTATTCAACCCGGAGAAGAAGAAAAAATCATTACGGGAGACTGGCTTTAAGAAAACTATTAAATTAAAAAACAAGATTATGTCCAATATAGGAAAAATTATAAGAGTAAATGCTTTGCCACCAATAGGAGAAAGGGAGACCAACGTTATTTACCAGGTAGCGGTACCGGGTGGGGCTACTTACACGGATTATGCGGTTGACGAAAGCGGTGATTTAAAGACCCATGCCGTTGTAGACGGATCAATTCCTGTGGAACTTTCAGACAATCATGTAAGCATTACTGATCCTGACCTAATAGCAGAAGGCATCGCGAGCCAGGCCAATTACAATACAAATATCCGCGAAAGAGTAACCTTAAAATTAGATATTCCTTCAGTAGACGGCAACGCTCAGGATTATCCTAAAATTATAGGAATGAATGATAATGGAGAAGTGGCAAAACTTCCTGCAGGTGATTTGGGGAAAAATATGATGAATGCAAACCTTTCAAATAGTTCAGCAAGAAGCCATACCCTTAATGCTTCATTTTCGATCAATACTTTAGGAAATCCCTATGTATTATCCGGGTTGCCGAACAAAAATTCTGATACCGCTAATTTTCAAAAAGTTGTAGTTCAAAATACAAGTGGGCTAAATGCTGTGATAGACAGCAAAAATCTACTCCTGGAAATGCCAAACCAATTGACAGAAGCAGAAAGAGCAGTATGGAAGACTAAAATGAATGGAGGTTGGAGTACAGGAACCATGAGTGTAGCTGTAATATCCCCGCCCGTTGTGGATAAAACAGATCAATCTTTCTGGATCAATCTGAAAGGAGCAAATTTAAATCTCCCTTCTACCAGCTTCAAAATTGAGTTATGTACTCATGATAGTGTTTCTGCTGATACTGCTACTGTCATTAAAGAAATACCGGGTGCACAGGTTCAGCTCTATACCAATGGTATTGATCTGACATTTTATTACAACTTTAAAGATATTCCGGTAGGACAGTATAAAATAAGGTTATGGAATGGTGTTGCATGGTATTTAACAAGTTTTACCATCAATGTGGTCAATCAAATTCAGCGAATAGCGTTAAATAACATTATCTGGCAAAAGAAGATATACAATGATGCCGTATCACCTGCCATCATACAGTCCGGATCATCGGTGAGTTATAATTCCGATAGTACTATAAAAACTCCCGCAGATGACTCTTCTTTTATTGCAGCCAGGATGACCAACGAGTTGATTGGCGCTGACGAAGATTTTTATATGAACGTTGAAATTACAGGCAAAACAGCGAGCTTTAATGGAGCCAACGGAAGTATGACTCACTTTTTTGGTGTATTAGATCCGGTGAATACGGTAGCACTTATAAACCAGACCGTTGTTAACGTAAGGCTGGTACAATCGTACTGGTATCCTATGGTTAAAATATTTGCTGATAATTCTGCAGAAGCATTATTTACCAATGATTCGACTTATGCACTTAATGCAGTATTTATAAGACGTGGCGTAAACTGGACTGTTATTGTAAATTTTAATAATAAAACGGGTATCCATACCAAAACAGGCTATACAGGCCCCATCGCTTTTGGAATGTATAATATGAATACACTGGGAAATACCGGTGTAATCGCCAATATCGTTGAAATATATAAACTATAATATATACCCAACTTTGAGACAAGCTCAATATTAAAAAAAGGCAGAGCCTGAAAAACTCTGCCTTTTTATTTTAGATGTAACAGACAACTAGCTAAAAAAAAGATTTTATGGGAAATATTTTAGATGGCATTGATGATTTTGACGAAGAAAGTAAACGAATGCTTCGTGGAAGCCGTATCATCCAATTTGCAGAACTCGAAAAAGGAATTTATGGAAGTGCTAAAGACCCTTTTGAAGGAATAAGAACCAATAAAACATTTGATGAAATTTCTAATGAAATTGCATTAAGTACACCTTTTGGGAAAGAAAGCGTGTTCTATATAGAATTAAGAGAAATAATAACAGGTCAAATACCGAAACTGTAAGTTATGGGCTATTGGAAATATGAAATCGTACATGATTACAATGCTACGAAACTCATCAAAGAATTCGGGGAAGAAAACTTGATACTCAAAAATTCAATAGGAACCGAAGATGATGAGACAGACTTTATTGTGTATGCAGAAAAAGACGATCACACCATTAGTCTGGGAAGAGTATTGCTCATAAAGATGAGCGATGCAATGGTAAAATATCATCATGAGTATAAAGGTACGGAGGATCTGTCGAAATATTGGGCAAAATATATTTATGAACAATGCAAAAGCAATAAAACATTCTGGTTTACAGAGGATGAAATTGCCGGAGCTTTTTTAGAATCTGTAAAACGGCAGACGAAATTAATTTCTAATGTCTCGGCTTTAGATATCGAAAACTTTATCAAGAAAATAACAGAAAGTATTTCGGATTCTTTCCGCAAGGATGAACGGTTTTCCAGGGAGCAATGGGATCCCACACTGAAATCTGATGAATATCTATTTGCACAGCCCGAGAAGGCAGTAAATATCTTTATACAGAGATGTGATTCCTTAAAAAAAATGCTTAAAAAAGTTAAGGATCAATTAGAAATTTTAAATTCTTTTAAATTCTTTGGTAAGGAAGTTAAAATACAGACCCTTGACGATATCATAAAAGGAATTGACGAGCAAATAAAAAGCGTTGAAGAATTTAAAAAATGGCTAATTGAAAAAAGGGATGATATTAAGCTGACGATCCCGTTTCTTTGTGGAGTATGGAATGGTTTGGTAGAATTTATTGGCGGATTTTTGGATCTCGCTTTGTTAGCGGTTAATATTACCGTTAGCGATCTGGCGGGAGGAGAAACTAATCTGGAATTTTTAGAAATAAGAGAAGGAGTGGAAGAAGCTTTGGGAGCTGTTTTGAAAGATCCTGCCAAAGTTTTTAAAGATGCAATAGAAGGGATTAAAAATTATAAAAATTCCCGTTACGATGATCCTAAATTAAATGAATACCAAATACAACATAATGAAGGAGAGGATCTTATTTTGGCAATAGATATGGTTGTTACCATTGTTACCATTATAAAAGGTATTGCTAAACTTGCTGAGCTTTTATCTAATTTTACGAAATGGGTTGATGTTATTTTAGGAAGAAATGGCAGAAAGTTTATTAAAGGAAGAATTGTTTTTGGAGAAGTTACCCAAACTATAGTTAAGAGAAATATGCCAGAAGAGTTTTTTGAAGCATTAAAGAAAATGGGTAAATCAGAAGATAACATCTTAGAATATTACACCAAATATCATAACGAAAATGATTTCAGATTTCTGAATGAGATTGATGAGATTCTTGCAAAGAATAAAAATCTTACCAAAATAGATGCCTACACACTTTGGAGTTATACAACAAACCATTATTATGGGGATCTGAATAATTGGTTAAGAAATGGGATAAATGCAAATAAAACAAAAGAAATAGCAAGACTATTAACCAATGCATTAGAGAAAATGCCAAAATATAACGGAACCGCTTTCCGAGCATTAGAGTTTAGGGATGATGACATTTTGGAATCTTTCCTAAAAAAACACAGCAAAGGAAAAACGGTTGAATATAATGATTTTGTATCTTGTGGAAGTAATACCAGTGCTGCATTTTTTGATAAACCCAAAAAAGAATGTATTTTTGAGAATGGAAGTAAAAAATGCACCTATTATTTCAGATTTTGCAGATGGTATAAAGATTAGAGGTTATGCTAAAGACGAATTATTGTTACAAAGAGGAAGGAAATTTGAAATTAAAGATTATAAAGAAGTTAGTGGTAAACATTATTTTGAATTAATAGAAAAATAAATATTATGAAATCAGATTTTGATAAATTTATAGAAGAAGTTGAAGCTTCTAGGAAAAATTTTTGGGAAGAAACTTATCCAAAAATGAGTTTAGAAGAGAAAAAGAAATATTGGTTGGCGAGTACTCATAAAGGAATGAGAACCCAAGGCGAGGCTTTTGCAGATGAATATTCGGAATTTTCTAAAGAATGGTATGATTTTGCAAAGGAACACGAACCTCAGTTTGATGAAATATTTGATTATGTTACCAAAAACTTAGGATTTGAGTTTGATTGGAAAGAGTTTAACAAACGTATCAAGAAATAATTTATTATCAATTCTCCGAAGTCTGTCGCTTCGGAGTTTTTATTGTAGTTGGAAATAATAAGATTAATCGAAAATACTCACTATACGATTAAATATTTAAAATAATGAAAAAAGAATTAATGAAACATCAATGGGATTTTATTCTCTACGAAGAAAATGGTATAAAAACATTTAATGTAGCCTTTTACAAAAGTTATTTTGATTTTACTAGAGAATTTAAATTACAAGGAGATGAACTTAACTATGATTTTGAATAATTGAAAACATTAGCAGAAGACATCAGAAATAATTACGAAAAGTACAAAGATAGAGAAATAAGACTAGAGTAAGTTTTACACTCCGGAGCAAAAATGCTTCGGAGTTTTTTATTTTGAAACAAATAATCTTGATAACACTACCCTAACCTTAATAAATACCAAATACAACATAATGAAGGAGAGGATCTTATTTTGGCAATAGATATTATTGTAACGGTCGTTACTATAATAAAAGGTATTGCTAAACTTGCTGAGCTTTTATCTAATTTTACGAAGTGGATTGATGATGTTTTGGCGAGAGGAGGAAAGGGTGCAAAGAGAGTTGAAATTGCACTACTAAGAAGAGGGAAATATTTGGGGCAGATTCTTGATGATGCAGATTTTATAAAGATAGAAAGTTATCTGAAACAGTTAAAAGTAGAATTGCAAATTGGAAAAGGAGCCGGAGCTTTTGAAATAGAAGGATTCTTTCTTAAATCAGGAAATCCTTTAATGTTGGAAGCTCATAATGCAGCAATGTTCGTTACAGATGGAATAAAAATGAAATTGATTTTACGTGAAAACGCCACTGTTTACGAAACCCTCCACGAATTGATGCATATGCGGGATTGCCAGAAGATAGGGATGAAAGCATTTATGCAAAAATCTTTTGTGGAGAGAGAAAAATTTGTGTATGATAAAATGGTGGAATATCAAGAATATCTGAATAGAAAAGAACTTAAGCATGCAGAAGATTACATTAATTGGCATTATGGAAAAGTAGGAAAAACAGATAATCTTGGTAACCCTATTAAAGAAATTTTACCGTTTGATCTGAAAAGTATACCAAGAAAAAGACAGGGCATAAATATTAATACAATAATAAATTTAAAATAACAAAAATGATAACAAAAGAACAAGCATTAGAAAATGCCATTGAATACATTAAAAAACGAAATAGGAGTTATGTATATATTGTTACAAAAGAAAAAATTATATATGAAGAAAAAAAATATATAAATTATGGAAAATATGAAGAACAAGAACGGAATATTTATGTAATTAATTATGATATAGAAGGCTATACTGAACCTATTCCACATTTTATTGCAGTAGACGCAGAAACTGGCGAAGTCTTATTTACAGCCACTCCACACGGTTACGTTGAAGATTGGGAGGATTAAAATAAAGTGAATGTAAAAACTTTGAATATGAATAATCATTTTATTCTACAATATAAGAAACGTGATGAAAATGGAGCTTTTATTTTGAACGATAAATACTTTATGGTATATTCCCATAAAATATTGGAAGAATTGGACAAAGCAGAAAATTCTTAATATTTTTGAACCGCTCTTTGCTAAGCGGTTTCACTTTTTGAAAAATTAATATATATTACTTTAACAAATCTACAATTCATAAAAACACAATGATAATATTATCAATTTTGCTTCATATTTTAGGAAACTCTTTCCCCCAAATGGGTCCAAAAAACAAACAAAATAATCAATTCCTAAAATTATCAGGATTGTTTTTTGATTTTTTTACAGCATTTTTACTAATTTTTTTAATTCATTTATTAGCTCCAAAAACTTATTATATTGATAATAAAGATGCAATTTACGGGTTGGAATTTAGCAATACTATGCAGGAATTAGGATTTGAAAATGGTGATAAAATTATTTCAATTAATAATCAGTATGTCAAAAAAATATCTGAAATTACTAATATGATTTTATTGAATCCCAATTCTATCATAAAAATAAAAAGACAAAATACGGATAAAGAAATAAAAATAACGGATATTGATGTTATGAAAATTATTCAGTCCGAAGGAACTCCAATAAAAGTGAAATTTACACCTAGTATAGAAGAAGGTAAAATTCAGAATATAAAACAAACCAAAGAAAAATTTAGTTTCACAAAAGTTTTAGAAAATTACCAAACTTATACTAAAGGAGCCTATGATTTTATTAATCCAAAGAAAGGTTACAAAAAAATCGGTAGAATTCGTACTGTTCCTAAAGATTTTAGTGGACAGTTGTCACTATTATCTTTTTGCTGTCTCGTTGTCGGAATTATGAATTTATTACCATTACCTGGATTCAGTTTAGGCAATTTTGTTATTTCAATTATAGAATTAAAAAGAGATGAAAAATTTAATCTCAAAAAGAAAAATATTGTGGGTTGATGTTTGATTTTCATTGTAATTCTATTTATTTTCTTGCTTCATATTTAAAAACTATTGAAAAAGTATATTTACAACTATGCAGAAGTTCTTGTAGGAATTTCAATAAAATAAATTCAATGTTCCTCTCAACCACATGATTTCCACCCATCCCAAAAATAAAATCCACTACAAATTTGCCCACCCAATTTTTTAAAAGTAATTTTGCATGAATCTAAAATAAAAGTAAAATATGTCAACTTACGTAGTTGTAGGTCTTCAGTATGGAGATGAAGGTAAAGGAAAAATCACGGATGTTTTATCGGCAAAATCGGATTATGTGGTGCGTTTCCAGGGTGGAGACAACGCAGGTCATACGGTGTATGTCGGGGATGAAAAATTCGTTTTACACCTTCTTCCATCGGGAGTTCTTCAGTGCAAAGGGAAATGTATCATTGCTAACGGAGTAGTGGTAAACCCTAAATCTTTCATTAAGGAGGTTAATCAGATAGAAAATAAAGGGCTGAGAACAGACCATATTTTTATCAGCAGAAGAGCGCATGTCATCATGCCTTACCATATTCTTTTGGATACGTACCGTGAGGAAGAACATGGAGGAACGCAGATCGGAACTACCAAAAAAGGGATCGGACCTTGTTACGAAGATAAAATCGCAAGAGTAGGAATCAGAATGGTAGATCTTCTGAACCCTGAGATCTTAAGAGAAAAAATCGAGAAAAACTTAAAAATTAAGAATTCTCTTTTCGAAAAATATTTCGGAAAACCGACATTGGACGTTGAAGAAATGTACAACGAATATGTAGAGATCGGAAAACAGCTTCAGGACAGAATTGTTGATACGGAATTAGAATTAAACGAAGCGATTCAGGAAGGTAAAAATGTTTTATTTGAAGGAGCGCAGGCTTTGATGCTTGATATCGACTTCGGAACGTATCCGTACGTAACTTCATCTTCTCCGTCAACAGGCGGTGTCTGTACAGGAGCAGGAGTCCCGCCGACTTCCCTTCAGAATCTGATTGGTGTTGCAAAAGCATACTGTACAAGAGTTGGGAACGGACCTTTCCCATCTGAATTAGACAATGAATTAGGAGAGAAAATCAGACAGATCGGGGGTGAGTTCGGAGCGACAACAGGTAGACCTAGAAGAACAGGCTGGTTGGATCTTGTTTCTTTAAAACATGCCTGTATGATTAACGGTATCAATAATTTAGTAATTACTAAGCTGGATGTTCTTACCGGAATCGATACCATTAAAATCGCTACCCATTATAAAACGGAAGACGGAAAAATTATTGATTATTTCACTTCTTCTACTACAAAATTGTACGATTACGAAGCAATTTACGAAGAGCTTCCGGGCTGGACAGAAGATATCACGAAAGCAAGAAGCTACGATGAGCTTCCTGACAATGCTCAGAAATACATTGAGTTTATCGAAAAATATCTGGGAATCAATGTTTATTTAGTTTCTGTTGGTCCTGAAAGAAGTCAGAACATCATCAGAAAAGAATTATTCTAAAATATTTTTTTATTAAGAATTATCATTAAGGCTGTCGTCAGACAGTCTTTTTTTTGAATTAGTTGATAATTAAATAAATGATACTAGATAATAAAATTTTATGAATACTCTTTTGATTATGGTTTCATAAATTTATTATTTCGAACATAGTTAAATTTTAATATTATCATGTAAATTTTTAAAATGGTATAATTTTAACAAATTTATGGCAAATATTTTGATGTTAAATTAGTAACCATGGATTAAAAGTGATAAACTGATAATCTGAATTTAACAATTAAATATTTATAAGGATGAAACACATGCATCAGAATCAGGAATTTCGTTTTAATGAAGTTCTTTTTGAGCACCGCAACAAAGAATACGGTGCCTACGTACTAAGAAATGAATCGGATAAAATTTTAACAAAAGCACTTTTTATAGGAGTAAGCTTTTTGGCTGCGGTTTCTTTAACACCACTTGTAATCAATGCGTTTAAAAGTGAACCGGTAATAATATCAGATGGAGGGATTGAAATCAATCTTAAAGACCCAGTAATTCCTGATGACGTTATTATTCCTCCAAAGCCACAACCAATTCCTCAAACCACACAACCTGCGGTGAGAACTTACGACAGTACTGTTAAAACACCATCCAGAAATGCTCCGGACACAAATACTGAAAAAATTCCGGATGACGCAGTGGCTGGATTGACCAACAATTTTAAAGCAGATCCTGCTCCTCCTAGTTATATACCAACAGCGCCTACTATTCACACTGGTCCGGTTTCAACACCAAATCCGCCAAGAGCTGATGTAAAGCCGGTAGATAATAATGGTATTGCTCCTGTTGTCGATGTAGAAGCAAATTTCGTGGGCGGACTTGATTCATTCAGAAATAAGGTAATGAACAATTTCGATGGATCAGGATTTGAATCCGGTGATGTAATGAAAACGACAATTACTTTTATTGTTGAGAAAGACGGTACAATTTCAGGCATCAAAGCCGATGGAAAAAACGCTGATTTTAACAGTGAAGCGATGAGAACAATCAGAAGTATTAAAGGAAAATGGGTACCTGCCAAAGTGAACGGACAACCCGTAAGAAGCTACTTCAAATTCCCGATATCTATGAAGTTCGATAATTAAAAATAAAATTAGATCTAAACAGTTATCCACAAATATTTTTTTTTGTGGATAATTTTTTTTATTGTTAAAAGGCTTATTAACAATATTTTAACTCATTTTTCGTTTTATCGGTTCATTAATAGCAAGGAAAAATGTGTATTTTTGAAACTTAAAGTTCTAAGAATGGCAAAAATCATAGGTATCGCTAATCAGAAAGGAGGTGTTGGAAAAACAACAACAGCTGTTAATTTAGCCGCGGCATTAGGGGTATTGGAAAAGAAAATATTAATCATTGATGCTGATCCTCAAGCTAATGCAACTTCAGGTTTAGGAGTTGATGACGTTCAGTATTCTACATACAACCTTTTGGAGCACAGTGTTGAAACAAAAAACTGTATCAAACAGACTGCAACTCCTAATCTGGACATTGTTCCGTCTCATATTGACCTTGTAGCGGCAGAAATCGAGCTGGTTGACAAGGAAGACAGAGAATATATGCTGAAAAAAGCGCTGCAGCCCGTAAGAGATGATTATGACTATATTATTATCGACTGTGCGCCGAGTTTAGGGCTTATTACAGTGAATGCACTTACCGCTGCAGATTCTGTGATCATCCCGATTCAATGTGAATATTTTGCACTGGAAGGACTTGGAAAGCTTCTCAATACCATCAAAAACGTACAGAAAATCCACAATAAAGATCTTGATATCGAAGGTTTACTGCTTACAATGTACGACAGCAGACTGAGATTGTCTAATCAGGTTGTAGAAGAAGTAAATGCGCACTTCCCAGAGATGGTTTTTGAAACGATTATCAGCAGAAATGTACGATTAAGTGAAGCGCCAAGTTTTGGTGAAAGTATTCTGAACTACGATGCGGAAAGTAAAGGTGCGGTTCAGTATATTCAGCTTGCAGAGGAAGTTTTGTTGAAAAATGAAAAATTAGTAAAGAATTAAAAGCCGATAGCGATACGCTACATGCTATAAAAATATGAAGGATAAAAAAAGAGCGATGGGACGTGGTTTGGGTGCTATTCTGAGTGCTGAATCCAAAGCAACGATCAATTCTGCAACCGATGAAGGAGCAGACAAGTTTGTAGGGAATATCGTGGAAATTTCCTTGGAAGATATTTATCCAAACCCAACCCAGCCAAGAACTTATTTTGACGAAAAAGCATTGAATGAGCTAGCTCAGTCTATCAAAAACTTAGGGGTAATACAACCTGTTACTTTAAGAAAAGATGGCGAGAAGTTTGAAATCATATCAGGGGAAAGACGATACAGGGCGAGTAAAATAGCTGGTCTTGAGACGATTCCTGCCTATATCCGTCTGGTAAATGACCAAGAGCTTCTCGAGATGGCGCTTGTTGAAAATATCCAGAGGGAAGATCTTGATGCGATTGAAATTGCGCTTACTTATCAGCGATTGATGGATGAGATTGGTCTTACTCAGGAAAACCTCAGCCAAAGAGTAGGGAAAGACAGAAGTACGATCACCAATTCAATCAGGCTGTTAAGATTAAATCCGGATATTCAAAACGCGATCAGAAGCGGAGAGATTTCTGCGGGACACGGAAGAGCGATTATCAGTCTTGAAAATGAAGAACATCAGCAAATTCTTTTTGATCTCATCATTAAGGAAAAACTGAATGTCCGTCAGACCGAACAGGCTGCTACAGCGTTGAAAAATCCGAAATCTGTAGCGGCAAAAAGAGCAAAAGCCGAGCTTTCCAATAATTATAAAAGAGCTCAGAAAACAATCGCGGATTTACTGG
Source organism: Chryseobacterium sp. POE27 (assembly GCF_039727685.1). NCBI lineage: Bacteria > Pseudomonadati > Bacteroidota > Flavobacteriia > Flavobacteriales > Weeksellaceae > Chryseobacterium > Chryseobacterium sp. POE27. The sequence continues at coordinate 1,680,562 of NZ_CP152475.1, read as the reverse complement.
ATGTAAAAGTAGAAATCAAAACCTCCGGAAACGGTAAAAAAAGGTAAAATTGTTCTGGACTTCAAGAATGAAGACGAGCTGGAATATATTTTATCTCATATTAAATAAATGAAAAAATTACTTTTCACATTTTTTCTGTGTCTTTCCGTAATTGCCTTTTCTCAGGTGAATCCCAATGACACAATCCGGGTAGAACATCATCCGAAGGATAGCGTGTCTGTAGAAAAAAATAATACGAAGACAACGGAAAATGTAGTTTCGGACCTGGAAGGAGCGAACGGACCGACCAATAAAACGCTTAAGCTTAATCCTACAAAAGCAGGACTTTATTCTGCCGTTCTGCCGGGATTAGGACAATTCTACAATAAAAAATACTGGAAAGTTCCCATCGTATGGGGTGCGGTGGGTGCCGGTGTAGGTATCGCTGTATGGAATGATAATCAATACAAAAAATACAGGGAATATTATATTGCTAAACTCAACGGAACTCCCAATCAGTTTGTAGATGAACATCCTTGGCTTGATAAAGTTGCCTTAGGAAATGCTCAGGACAGAGCCAAAAGGCAGCGGGATTATGCGATCGCCATTACAGGATTAATCTATATTTTAAATATTGTGGATGCTGTTGTCGATGCACATCTCTATGAAAGCCGTCACGACCCGGATCTGTCATTCAGTCCGGCTGTCATTCAGGATCAGTATGGAATTGCTCCTCCAAAAACGGGTATCAGTTTAAGTTATAAATTTTAATAAAAAATATAAAACTGCTTTAATAAATACGCCTTTGCTGAGTGAAATGCCTTTGCTAACGAAAATATGAAGGATGATTTTGAACAAAAACTTTGCGATCTTTGCGTTAAAAATATAAGCAGACAAACAAATAAAATATGAAAATAGCACTTGTTGGATACGGCAAAATGGGCAAAATCATCGATGAAATTGCCACTAAAAGAGGTCATGAAGTGGTTGCCAGACTCAAAGAAACTCCAACTGCTGAAAATCTTAATAATGCGGATGTTGTCATTGAATTTTCGCTTCCGGAAGTGGCTTATGAAAACATTAAAGCCTGCCTTGAAAATAAGATTCCAGTCATCTGCGGAACAACCGGCTGGCTTGAGAAAAAGCCTGAAATTGAGCAATTGGCCGTTGAAAATGAGACGGCTTTCTTATATGGTTCTAATTTCAGTTTAGGCGTTAATTTGTTTTTTGCTTTAAATGAAAAGCTTGCAGATTTGATGAAAAATAGGGATGAATACTCTTGTCAGCTAGAAGAAATTCATCACATCCATAAAAAAGATGCACCGAGTGGAACAGCAATTTCTATTGCGGAAGGCATTTTTAAAAACAATCCGAAATTTAACTCATGGAAATTGGAAGAAACTCAGGACAATCAGCTTGGGATTTTTGCCATCCGTGAAGATGAGGTTCCGGGAACGCACAGTGTGTTTTACAGAAGTGATGTAGATGAAATTGAAATTAAACATACGGCGTTCAATAGAAATGGTTTTGCATTAGGAGCGGTAGTCGCCGCAGAATGGATTAAAGATAAAAAAGGAAATTTCACAATGCAGGATGTTTTGGGGCTTTAGTTTGTAACAAAATTCCTACATTGCGGACTAATACAGTGAATGGTGACCTTTTGTGAGTTTTAGATCATTTATCAAACATCATTTATCAATTATATTATAGATTAGGCACAAAAATTTATGAATTATTTTTTAACTTATACAGTCTACGTTCTCATTTTGTCTGTACTGATGGGGATTTCTACCTGGAAACTGTTCAAAAAGCTTGGGTACAATCCTCTGTTTGCTTTTATTCCTTTTTACAATTATTTTATTGTTTTAAAAGAAACCAAACATCCGAAATGGTGGGCGATTTTGTCTTATTTACCGATAGTAGGCCCAATCATGATGTCGGTGTTTCATTTATATTTAATGAAAAAATTCGGGAAAATACTTTTTAAAGACAAACTTCTTACGGTAATTCTCCCGTTTATTTATATGGCAACGGTGAACTACAGCAAAGATGTTGAGCTGGAAGATGAAAATGAATTATTCCTGACAGATGAAGAAAAGAGTGAAAAAAAGAAAGACTCTTTCATCGGATCTGTTACTTTTGCCGTAGTCTTTGCAACGATCATCCACGTTTTTGTAACGCAGCCTTTCGGAATTCCTACAGGATCTATGGAAAGAACTTTATTGGTGGGTGACTTCCTTTTTGTGAATAAATGGAGCTATGGTTACAGACTACCGATGCGTCCTTTAGCTATACCATTCCTGCAGGGAACCATTATGGATACCGGTGAAAAAGGTAATCCTAAAGATGATCCGAAATCTTATGTAGACGCTGTAAAACTGCCTTATGAAAGAATTTTGCAGTTTAATAAACCGCAGAGACATGACGTAGTTGTTTTCAATTATCCACAGGACTCCGTGCATACGGCAATTGACAGAAAAGATCCTTACGTAAAGAGATGTGTTGCCGTTGCTGGTGATACTTTCAAGATGAGAGGCGGAAGACTTTACGTGAATGGAAAACCGGAAACTGTTTTAGGGGATCAGGAAATTCAGCATGCTTATACCGTTAATACAGGAACTCAGTTAGATATTCCAAGTTTATACAATACTTATGGATTCTTACCTGTAAGAGAAATGCAGGATGAAAAAAACGGCGGATTTGTTTATATATTCCAAGGTCTTACAGATAAGACAGCTAAAGATATTAAAGCCCTTCCGAATGTAATCAGCATGGAAGAAAACATTTATCCTAAAGATTCTGCTACAATTTCTTATAAATTAAATGCTGACAAAACAGCTTATACAAAAAGTATTGATACTACCCAGTCAATTTTTCCAATCAACAAACCTTGGAATCAAGATTGGTATGGACCTCTAAGGATTCCTAAAAAAGGTGATGTTGTCACACTTAATCAGGAGACTTTACCGGAATATAAATGGATTATTTCTAAATATGAGCACAACAGCTTAGAAAATAAAAACGGAAAAATTTTCGTCAACGGAAAAGAAACGAATCAATATACCATTCAGCAGGATTATTATATGATGATCGGGGACAACAGAGATGCTTCTTTAGATGCGAGATTCTTTGGTTTCGTTCCTGAAGAAAATATTGTAGGAAAACCAATGTTTACCTGGATGAGTTTACAAGGTGCTTTTGCCGATAATTCTTCATCTTATCAGGCACCGTTTAAAATCCGTTGGGACAGAATGTTCAAAGCAACCAATACAGGTGAAGCCAATAAAACTTCGTACTGGTGGATTGCAGCGATGATTCTTATTTTATTCTTTGGGTGGGAATATTTCGTTAAATTATTTAAAAAGAAAAAAACAGAAGACGATTTATAATATCTGATGTTTAAAAATAAAATATTTAATAGAGTTCTCCTCGCAGGAAGCTTTGTTGTAACACTTTTAATTATTGCAAAACTCTCCGGGGTTTTGCAATATGCTTATGTACCACAGGCTGGTGGTGAACCTAATATTAAAAAAAACACATTTGTAATTATTACAAATATCCTTCCTTATGAAAAATTTAAATTACTGACCTACAATCAGGATAGGCAAGAATTTGGTAAAGGTGTTTATGTCCAAAGGTTAGTGGGAACGGAAGGAGATAAGGTTGAGATTAAAAATGGAAATCTTTTGGTAAATAATAAGTTAGCAAGAACGGGAATTAATTTAAAACATTTATATAAAATTGACAGAGCTTTTGTCAATGATTTGATGTTAAAAGGAATATCAGAAAATGAATTTTATCAGTTTGATAATGATTATTTCCTGACTAACCTAAGTGAAAACGAATTGAATGATAATTTCTTTTATGAGAGATTTATTAATCCCAATCCTGATCCGGAGATTGCTAAAATGTATCATAAAAACTGGAATGCAGACAATTTCGGGCCAGTAACAATTCCTCCGGGAAAAGTCTTTTTTCTTGGCGACAATCGAAATGCAAGTTTTGATTCAAGATATGTGGGATTTATTGATGAAAGTGAAATAACGGGAAGAATTATTTATCCTAAAAAATTAAAGTATGAACAATATATTACTACCGGTATTTTATTTACCGCCGGTTTCATGGTTTTCGGTATTTCTTAATCCTGAAAACGAAATTTTATTTGAACAGTTTGAAAGTTTCCCTAAGCAGACCTACAGAAACAGAGCCAATATATACGGTGCAAACGGAAAATTGTCTTTAATAATACCTATTTCCCATAATGGTAAAAGAGAATTTAAAGATATTGAAATTTCTTACCGCGAAGACTGGAGAAACCTTCACTGGAAGTCTATTAAAACAGCCTATCAGAGTTCTCCCTATTTTGAATTTTATGAAGATAAAATCAGAAAAATATTTGAGATAAAGGAACAGAATCTGATTAATTTTAATCTTAAAGCACTGGAAATTATTCAGAATATCCTTAAAACTGAAAAGGCATGGTCTTTGAATACAGAATACATCAGAAATCCCGAAGAAATTAGTTTCAGAGAAAAGTTTTCAGCAAAAAATCCTTCGGAATTTGAAATGGAAGAATATTATCAGACATTTTCAGATAAATTAGGTTTTTTAGGAGATTTGTCAATTTTAGACCTGATCTGTAACAAAGGTCCTGAATCTCTTACTTATATTAAAAATATTAAACAATCATACTAACATGAAAAAGGTATTATTAGCCGCTATTTTTTTAGTGGGATTCGGCTTCTCGCATGCGCAGGAAGCTAAAGCAGGCGCTGATCCGATGAAGGATAAAGATCTTATGACATGGTATCATAAAGATTTCGCTGCTACAAAAGTTTATGGAGTTAATACTGGAAACGCGTATAAATATTTAGAATCGAAAGGTCTTAAACCTAAAACGGTTGTTGTAGGTGTTCTGGACAGTGGTGTTCAGGTAGATCATCCTGGGTTGGTTAGCAATATCTGGTCAAATCCTAATGAAGTTCCGGGCAATGGTAAAGATGACGATGGAAACGGATACATCGATGATGTTCACGGATGGAATTTCATCGGTGGAAAAAACGGAGATATAGACATTGACAACATGGAGGTAACGCGTGTTGTTGCTAAATACAAGCCTGTTTTTGAAGGAGATGATTCTGCCAAAAACAAAGCAAACCAAGCTAAAATGCCGGAAGAATTTGCGATGTATATGAAATCTAAAGAGCTTTTCACTAAGAAAAGTGTAGAAGCAAAGCAAGGTTTGCAGACTTATACAATGATTAACGATGCGATTCCGACAATGGTAAAATTGTTAAACGGAAAAGCTGTTACTCCTGAAAATATTGCTTCAATAAAACCTGCAGACCAAACAGAAGCTATGGCTGCACAGGTTCTTGGCAGGGTTGCTCAGAGTCCTGAATTTAAAGGTAAATCCGCTGCTGAATTTGAAAAAATGATGCGTGATCAAATGAAGGAGGCATTAGATTATTTTGGACCGCAGGAAAAGCAGTATAATCTTGATTATGATCCGAGAAAAGAAATCGTAGGTGATAATTATGACGATTATTCAGAAAAAAACTATGGAAACAACCATTACGAAGGTCCTGATGCCATGCACGGAACACACGTTGCGGGAATTATTGCAGGACTTCCAAACGGAACTGAAATACAATATGGCGTAGCTTCAAAAGTAGCCAAGATCATGTCTGTAAGAACTGTTCCTAATGGTGACGAAAGAGATAAGGATGTTGCCAATGCAATTCGTTATGCTGTAGACAACGGAGCTAAAATTCTTAATATGAGTTTTGGAAAACCCGTTTCACCGGGGAAAAATGTAGTTTGGGATGCTTTCAAATATGCACAGGATAAAGGCGTTTTACTTGTAAAAGCAGCGGGTAATGAGAATGAAGATGTGGCTGAACATTTAGCTTATCCTACAAACTTCAAAAATGTAACTGACGAAAAACCATTTGTAAACAATGTTTTGGTGGTGGGAGCAAGTACTAATGATAACAACGCCTTAAGAGCAAGCTTTTCCAATTACAATAAAAAAATGGTAAATGTATTTGCTCCGGGCGATGAAATTTATTCTACCGTTCCTCACAATGAATATAAATATCTACAGGGAACCTCTATGGCTTCTCCTGTTGTTGCGGGTGCAGCGGCTATTCTATTGGCCTATATGCCAACTCTTACACCTGCTCAGATTATTGAATCTTTAGTGAAATCAAGCAATCCGAGTACCGCAGAAGGATTTGGAGATTTCTCTCAGGCCGGGGGAGTTATTGATGTTAAAAAAGCTGCGGAGTACGCTTATACTAACTTTTATAACGGAAAATCACCTGCTGTAAAAAAAGGTTCAAAAATCCGTAAAAAAAGACTGTTAAAAAATAGCATATCCACCTGTAATTAAGGTTGAATCATACAAAGTCCGAAATTTTCGGACTTTTTTTATTTTTATCTTTCAATTTTGGCACGGTTTTTTGTAATTTTATATTAACAAATAATAATAAACTACAAAATGAAAAAGTTACTATTTACAGGGATGTTAGGAGCATCACTTTTTGCGGTGTCTTGTTCCGGAGTGAAAAATGCCCAAACGGCTCAAAGTCAAAGATCAGAATTTCTTAAAATGAAAGGTGACTGGCAGATTGTCAGCATTAACTATGATAAACAATTTAAAATTAAACCATTTGATGATGGAATTGATGCGCAGTGTTTCGTAGGAAGCCACTGGAGACTGATTCCTAATAACTGGACTGGTGCTTATACGGTAAGTGGAGGAGGAACATGTGGCGGAGGTTATACGCAGCCAATTAAAATAGATGTTGTAAGCGGAAATACTTTTAACTTTAAAAAAATAGCGGACGGTACGAAGGCAAAGCAAAATACTGCAGGTTATACACTTACCCTTACCAATCAGATGACAGATCAGTTTTCACTGGAACAGAATATTCCTTTTGACGGAGAAAATGTAAGAGTTGTTTATAACTTTGAAAGAACTGGAATGAAATAATTAACTTAAAAATTAAATAAAATGAAATTTACAAAAACATATATAGGAGGATTATTTTTATCTTCAGTTTTATTACTTACAAGCTGTGAAGCTGTACAGAATTCTAACCACCAGCAAAGAGGTACTGCAGTAGGAGTTGCATCCGGAGCAGTGATTGGAGGGATTTTAGGAAATAATGTAGGAAGAGGTGGAAACGGAGCAATTGGCGCTGTTTTAGGAGGTGTTATCGGTGGTGTTGCAGGTAATGTAATCGGTTCTAAAATGGACAAGCAGGCTAGAGAAATTAAAGAAACTTTACCGGGTGCTGAAGTAGAAAGAGTAGGTGACGGTATTAAGATTACATTAAATGAAAGCATTGTAAACTTTGACTTCGATTCTTCTGCGCTTACCAGTACTGCTCAAAATAATCTTGATAAACTGGCTCAGGTTCTTATCAATAATCCTGATACCAATATCAATATCTATGGTCATACCGACAGCAAGGGTAGCGATTCTTACAATATGTCTCTTTCAGAAAGAAGAGCAAATGCTGTAAAAACTTATCTTACAGGTAAAGGGATTGCTTCAGGAAGAATGTTTGCAAAAGGTGAAGGCGAAAGCATGCCTGTAGCTTCAAACGATACGGATGCAGGAAGAGCAAAAAACAGAAGAGTAGAGTTCGCGATCACAGCGAATGAAAAAATGATCAATGATGCTAAGAACGCACAATAGTAATTAACATATAAATATTTTCATCAATAACCGCATTTGCGGTTATTTTTGTATTTTTATCGTAATATTCTTTGAAAATTATTATTTTTGTATCTGAAATAACATAGATGAAGAAATATTTGAAACTGCTCCGTGTCGAGCAATGGGTAAAAAACCTGTTTGTTTTTGTTCCATTATTTTTTTCCGGAAATATAAAAAACCTCGATTTACTTACTAAAAGTATTTTCGCTTTCATTATTTTCTCTTTGGCAGCAAGTGTCGTTTATATTCTGAATGATTATAATGATATCGAAGCAGATCGTAAACATCCCGAAAAAGAAGAAGGCCTTTGGCGAGTGGTGAGATCTCGAAATCTCAGGCAATAGGTATTTTCATAGGGCTTATTGCTGCTGATATCGCACTTGTATTTTTTGCACAGGCTTATTTTCATGAAAATCTCTGGAAATTTGCTACCATCGTAGGATCTTATTTTTTAATGAATCTCGCCTATACATTCAGATTAAAGCATGTTCCGATTATTGACATTTCCATTATCGCCCTGGGATTCGTTCTCAGAGTGTTGGCCGGGGGGTATATGACGGGTATTACTATTTCTCAATGGGCTATTTTACTTACATTTGTTCTTGCTTTGGTACTGGCAATTGGTAAAAGGAGAGGAGAACTTATCAACGCACAGGTTTCGGGGAAAACGAGAAAAGCGCTGGATGGATACAATGTGCAGTTTGCCGATATTGCTCTTTCCATTTCTGTAACGCTGGCCATTGTCTGCTACATCATGTTTACCCTGTCGCCGGAAGTTCAGGCAAAATTTCACCAACGTGTTTTTTACACGGTAATTTTTGTTGTATTTGCTTTTTTAAGGTATTTGCAACAGACTCTGGTGTACAACAGAACGGAATCTCCTACCAAAATTGTTTATCGTGACAGATATATTCAGATTACTTTGCTGTTGTGGGTCGCTACATTTTTAATTCAAATTTATTTTAAAAAATGAAGCCGAATTTTATACAGAAAGTGACCAACTGGGGGAATTATCCCATTGTAGAAAAGGAAATGAGATCCGAAGACAGTTTCCTTAAAATAAAAGAATTTGTATTAAACCATAATGAAGTTATAGCAAGAGGAAATGGAAGATGCTATGGTGATGCATCGTTGGGAGAGCATATATTTTCTACAAAAAAACTAAATAAATTCATCAGCTTTGACCGCCTGAACGGAATTATCGAATGCGAATCCGGTGTTTTGCTTTCAAATGTTCTTGAAATTACAGTTCCGCAGGGTTATTTTTTATACGTTACTCCCGGTACGAAATTCGTGTCTGTAGGAGGCGCTATTGCTTCCGATGTTCATGGCAAAAATCACCATATGGAAGGCTGTTTTTCAGAATACGTGATTGAGTTTAAATTAATGATTGAAACTGGTGATATTATTACCTGTTCGAGAGAAGAAAACTCAGATAAGTTCTGGGCTACAATTGGAGGAATGGGGCTTACAGGAATTATTCTTACTGCAAAATTTAAGCTGAAAAATATCCAGACGGCATATATCCGGCAGGAAAGCATAAAAGCTGAAAATCTCGATGAAATTTTCAGTTTGTTTGAAGAAAGCGAAAACTGGACTTATACCGTTGCGTGGATTGACTGTCTTCAAAAAGGAAAAAATATAGGCAGAAGTATTTTAATGAGAGGAGAGCACGCTTTTCAGCACGAGCTTCCGCAAAATTTAAAAGAAAATCCCTTACGTTTAAAGAAAAAGTTTGAACCTACCGTACCGTTTTATTTTCCCGGGTTTGTTTTAAATGCTTTAACGGTGAAGATTTTTAATTTTTTCTATTTTAAAAAGCAGTCTAAAAAAAGCAGTGACGAGTTTTATTGATTACGAAACATTTTTTTATCCTTTGGATTTCGTTAAAGACTGGAATAAAATTTATGGAAAATCCGGCTTTATTCAATATCAGATGATGATTCCTAAAGAAACAGGCAAAGAAGGAATGAGAAAAATTCTTGAAACAATTGCCAATAGTGGAAACGGATCTTTTCTGGCTGTTTTAAAGCTGTACGGAAAAGAAAATCCGGAGGCCTACAATTCTTTCCCTTTTGAAGGATATTCGCTGGCCCTGGATTTTAAAGTAAATTCAAAGCTGAAAAAATTAATTGACGGGCTGGATGATATTGTTCAGGAATACAACGGAAGAATTTATCTTACCAAAGACAGCATGAGCAGATCTTCCCTTACGAATTACCTTAAGAATGTTCAAAGTTCAAAATTTGTGTCTTTGCAGCATAAAAGAATCATAAATAATATCTAGCCAATGATCATTATAGGAAGCACATCGGAAGTGGCACAGGCTTTTGTAGAAGAAGCTTTGAGGGAAGGAGAGAGGTTTGAGAAAATTTATCTCATCACTTCCAGCAAGGAAACATCCGAAAGATTTGCAAGACATATTGACGTGAAGTTTTTTCAGCAGGCTGAAGTCATAGAACTTGATCTTATGAAAGAAACAGATTACAGCAAGTTTGAAAACATCAATTCAAATCTTTTGTTTTGTGCGGCAGGATATTTAGGCGAAGGGACGGAAGATGGATTGTATGACAATAAAAATACGGAAAGAATAATTGACATCAATTATGCGAAACTGGTGCCGGTTTTGAATTATTTTGTGCAGAAATTTGAAAGCAGAAGATCAGGAACAATTATTGGTCTTTCGTCTGTAGCGGGAGATCGCGGCAGACAGAGCAATTTTATCTATGGAAGTGCAAAGGCTGCTTTTACAGCTTATTTAAGTGGCTTGAGAAATTATCTCTCTGATAAAAAAGTTCATGTTCTTACTGTGAAACCTGGGTTTATGGCTACAAAAATGACGGAAGGTCTGCCTTTGAATCCGAAACTTACGGCAACACCCAATCAGGCCGCAAGGCGTATTTTTAAAGCTTTCAGGAAGAAGAAAAATGTTGTATATGTACTGCCGGTTTGGGGATTAATTATGTTAATTATCAGAAATATTCCGGAATTTATATTTAAAAAGTTAAAGCTGTAAATGTTTATAGTGAATGAAAATTTACAATAATAAAAATATCTTTACGACATTTGCGTTAAGATAAATTAAACGAAAATTCCAATGAAGAAATTGTATTGTTTTGATTTTGACGGAACTCTGACTTATAAAGATACTATGTTTATGTATCTTAAGTTTTATGATCCCGTAAAATTCAGATTACAGTTTTTAAAGCATGTTCCGCTTTTCGTTTTATTAAAATTAAGACTCGCTGAAACTGAAAAAGTAAAAAAAAGTTTCATTGGCTCTATTCTTAAAGGGCAAACGCAGGAAAAAATAGAAAAAAAATCCAAACAGTTCTTTGAACAGCATTATCCGAAGATTGTGCGGGAAAATGCATTAGACTTTATTCAGAATATTGATCGTGAAAATACACACAGCCTTTTGGTGACAGCCTCGCTTGATATTTGGGCAAAACCCTTTGCTGATGCATTTCAGATGCAGCTTGTTGCGACAAGAGCAGAGTTTAAAAATGGTGTTTTTACGGGTAATTTTATAGGGAAAAATTGTAACGGAAAAGAGAAACTTATCCGCATTCAGGCAGAAATTATCAATAAAAAATACGATAAAATCATTGCTTTCGGAGATACTTCCGGAGATAGGCCAATGCTTAAATGGGCAAATGAAGGACATTATCAATTTTTTCACTAATTTTGGGTACTGAAAATGAATGTATAGAATTGAGCTTTTTTAAGCTGAAATAATTCTTTATACTTTGTTTTCAGGTATAAAACTGTATTCCGTAGAAATAAAATCTTCAAAGTAAAATGAATAAAATATACTTAGATAACGCTGCTACAACCCCTCTTTCAGAAGAAGTTATCGAAGCCATGGTAGATACCATGAAAATGAATTTTGGAAATCCGTCTTCAACACATAGTTTTGGACAGGAAGCAAAAATTCTTATCGAAAATGTAAGGAGACAGGTTGCAGATTATCTTCACGTTACCCCTGCCGAGATCATCTTTACCTCTTGCGGTACAGAATCCAACAACATGATTATCAAATCGGCTGTTGAGCATCTTGGCGTACAGAGAATTATAAGCTCGCCTCTGGAGCATAAATGTGTTTCTGAAAGTATTCTCGACATGAAAAACAGAAAGGGAGTAGAGGTAAATTATATTCGTCCCAACGGAAAAGGAGATATTGATCTTGTAAAACTGGAAGAATTATTGAAGTCTTCGGATAAAAAAACATTGGTAAGTTTAATGCATGCCAATAATGAAATCGGAAATCTTACGGATATAAAGAAAGTGGCGGAATTATGCAAAGCTAATCAGGCGATTTTCCATTCAGATACGGTACAGACCATGGCCCATATGAAACTTGATTTTTCTGATATTCAGGTGGATTTTGCATCTTGCAGTGCCCATAAGTTTCATGGGCCTAAAGGAATTGGTTTTGCTTTTATAAGAAAATCAAGCGGGTTAAAAGGAATTATTACCGGAGGGCCCCAAGAGAGAAGCTTGCGAGCGGGAACAGAGAATGTAGCAGGAATTGTTGGTTTAGGAAAAGCTCTGGAGATTTCTCTTAACAACCTTGAAGCATATACAAACCATATGCAGGATATCAAAAGCTATACTGTAGAAAAACTTATGGAAGCTGTTCCCGGGATTAAATTTAACGGAAGAAGTGCAGAAAAAGACGGTAGTCTTTATACGGTTTTAAGTGCTTTATTACCATATAAAAATTCTTTAATAGGTCTTCAGCTAGATATGAAGGGAATTGCGATTTCACAGGGGAGCGCATGTTCTTCGGGTGCATCCAAACCTTCTATGGTAATGATGATGGTTCTTTCAGAAGATGAAATGGATCACTGTACGCCTTTAAGAATTTCGTTCAGTCATCTGACTACCAGACAGGATATTGATGCTTTAGCTGATGCCTTACATGAGATTTCTAAAGATTTTGTTATAGAAAATACAAATGTTGAGCATAGATAATTCTATTACCCAAATGGCGTAATTTTGGAGTTGTATTTAGCGATAGATAAAAGAAGATAATATTAATTTAAATAAAAGAAACAAAATGGCTTTAGAAATTACAGACAGCTCATTTCAGGAAACGGTTTTAAAATCAGATAAGCCGGTATTGGTAGATTTTTGGGCGGTATGGTGTGGACCTTGCAGAACGTTAGGGCCAATCATCGAAGAAGTTGCAACAGATTTTGAAGGAAAAGCAGTAGTAGGAAAAGTAGATGTAGACAACAACCAGGATATTTCGATGCAATATGGTATCAGAAATATTCCTACGGTTCTTATCTTTAAGAATGGTGAGGTTGTAGATAAATTAGTTGGGGTAACTCCAAAACATGTGATCGCTGAAAAATTAAGCGCACACTTGTAAAATAATAAGTTTGATAATGAATGCCTTCCATTTTTGGGAGGCTTTTTTTTAGGAAATAATTTGTACGTAAGGAAAAAAAGTTGTACTTTTGCAATCACAAAAAAAGATACAAGCTCTTTATAAAATTTGATCCGGTAGTTCAGCTGGTTAGAATGCCGCCCTGTCACGGCGGAGGTCGCGGGTTCGAGTCCCGTCCGGATCGCAACTACAATATCAAAGTAGTACAAAAAGCTTTAAAACGTATGTTTTAAAGCTTTTTTTGTTTTATGTCTGTTCAAAGAGAACTAAAAAAAGCATAATCTGAAAGTGACCTATTCAGTGACCTGTTGAAATAGGTTAAAAAGGTCACTGGAAATTCAGACAAACCCTTTTCAGCAGCTGGTTCAGCAACTGAACATCTTGTGTTAAGTTTTTACTAAGGTTAATTTTAAATCTCAAAAGCTAAACGATATGAACAAGACATTCAATTTACTTTTCTATGTGAAGAAATCGAAAATCAATTCTGTAGGAGAGTCTCCTATTTATTTGCGGATTACCATCGACGGCAAAATAACCGAAATAAGCACAAAGCGTACAGTAAAGCCTACGAAATGGAATTCTGCAATGCAGAAGGTTAGTGGCTCTTCGGAAGAATGCAGATCCCTTAATTATTATTTGAAAACATTTGAGCAAAAAGTTTACGATACCTATCACGAATTAATCAGAGATAAGGAAGCCGTAACTTCTGAGGCTATTAAGAATAAGTTAGTAGGTAGAGGTAGAATAACCCGAACACTCATTCCCGTTTTTCAGGATCATAATGATCGAATGGAGAAACTTATAGACAAAGAATTTGCCCAAGGAACGTTAACCCGTTATAAGACCTGTCTGAAACATACCAAAGATTTTTTGAAATGGAAATATAGTATTACCGACATTGAAATAAAAAAGATCGATTATGCTTTTCTAAACGATTTTGAATTTTTTTTAAGGACTGAAAGATCCTGTAATAATAATTCTGCAGTAAAATATATCAAGAATTTTGGTAAGATTATACGTATCTGTCTTGCAAATGGATGGATGGAAAGAGATCCTTTTATGAACTATCATTCTAAGTTTAATGAAGTGACAAGAATGTTCCTTAATGAAAAGGAGATAGAAGTACTTTTTGCCAAAGATTTTAAAAATGAGAGATTGTCTTTGGTAAGAGATATTTTTCTGTTCAGCTGTTTCACCGGACTAGCGTACATTGATACTCAAAAACTAACATATCAAAATATCAATTTGGGACTTGATGGCTCTCAATGGATTTATACAAAACGTCAGAAAACTAAAACTACTTCTAATATTCCCTTACTTTCTCAAACAGAGAAAATTATTGAAAAATACAAAAATCATCCAGTATGTCTTAATAATGGAAAGTTGCTGCCTATTCTGAGTAATCAAAAGATGAATGCATATCTTAAGGAGATTGCCGACCTGTGCGGAATTAACAAAGAATTGACCTATCATATTGCACGACATACCTTTGCAACAACGATAACTTTATCTAATGGGGTTTCCATTGAAAGTGTTAGTAAAATGCTAGGTCACAAGAGCATTAAGACAACACAGCATTATGCGAAAATACTTGATAAAAAAGTCAGTGAGGATATGATGGAATTGAAGCAAAAATTTACTAATAAGGAAATTGTTGTAATTTTTTAGGTAACTCATTTTTGCTGAAGGATTCTTGATAATTGTAATAATAAAGATTATCTACTGAACTCTGGAAAAAACCTTAATTTCAAGGAAATCGGACTGCGTTTTCCCATCATCTATGTGAAACACTCTTTCGATTTTTATTGATTTATAATAGCTAATTAATTGAAATCTGTGAGTATCATTTATATGTTATTTAATAAGTAATGTATTAAAAAAATGCTCAGCAAAAATAAAACAGTGGTGACTATGAGCAAGAAAATGTTGTTCTCGTAAAATGTATTATTATTAATACGTTTTTTGTTATTGTAGTAATTAATATATGAAAATAATAAAACTATAGCTCCAACAATGACAATTACAATCCCTACAAGACTGGAATGTCCATTTTGAGCGTGCACTGTGTTTTTAGCTTCTGCAACTAAAGGTATCTGCTTAAGAAATAGGGAAAATTTAACTAGTATGAATCCGAAACCCATCAATGCTATCGATGTTCGCATCCACGCAAGAAATGTTCTTTCATTTGCCAAATGTTCACTGGTATGATTTGGTTTATCTTTATTCATATCTTATTCAAAATTTATCTTATGCCTACAATAGCTAACAATACCAAATTTACAAATTAAGTTTGAAATAGATTTTTTATCTATTAGCAATTTGCAACAAAATAAAATGTTCTAGGTTACATATTGACGGTTTATATTCAGAAGAAATATATTATATTAGAAGAAATATTTTTGCAATGGAACATACTGAATTTTCTTCCGATGTCATTTCTTCACAGGAATTACTTGATAAGCTTTACCAAAATGGTAATATAAAAACCTACCGGGAAGGTGAAATCATTTTAGATGAAAATGCTTCGATCCGATCTATACCAATTGTAATGAAGGGATTGTTGAAAGTAATACGAACGGAAGAAGATGGAAGAGAAATATTATTATACTATATTAAAGCAGGTGAAAGCTGCATTATGTCTTTTCTTGGTGGAATGCATAATGAAAAGAGTATTGTAAAGGCAGAAGTTGAAGAAGATTCCGAGATACTTTTCTTACCTGTAGAAAAGGTTTCGCTCTTTATCAAAGAATATCCGGAATGGCTGGACTATATTTTCAGACTATATCACAAACGCTTTGAAGAATTACTGGATATTATTAATGCTATAGCTTTTAAAAAGGTAGATGAGCGACTACTAAATCTTCTTACTAAAAAAGCAGAAATAGCAAATTCAAATACTATAGTCGTTACTCACGAGCAGCTTGCGAATGAACTTGGAACAGTAAGAGTTGTTGTTTCCCGACTTCTAAAGCAATTGGAAGATTCTGGAAAAGTGAAATTGGGAAGAAACAAAATTATTTTTTCAGATCTGAACTAAAATTTTCTTATGTAACAAAAGTAGCGGTGCAGTAAAATAGAAATATCCATTTTTGTCATATAAAATTAAAGAGATGGAAATTTTCGGATACATTGCCGCAATATTTATTGGTATTTCCTTAGGGCTGATAGGAGGAGGGGGAAGTATTCTTACTGTGCCTGTCTTAGTATATCTCTTTGGTATAGATGCCTTCGTAGCCACAGAATATTCACTTTTCATAGTTGGAATCAGCAGTGTGGTAGGTTCATTTTCCTACTTTAAGAAAGGGCTGGTTAATATAAAAACAGCTTTGGTTTTTGGTGTCCCGTCAATAATATCTATTTTTTTGACCAGAAATTTTATTTTGCCACTGATTCCTGATGAAGTTCTTACAATCAGTACTTTAGTGGTTACCAAAGATATCTTATTACTTCTGATTTTTGCATTATTAATGATTCTCGCATCGTACAAAATGATTCAAAGTAGAGTAGCGCCGCAGATAGAATCGATTCATTTTAATAAAAATAACAATCTTTTGGCAGCAGGGCAAGGGTCGGTTGTCGGGGTGCTTACTGGTTTGGTCGGTGCGGGTGGTGGCTTTATGATTATTCCTGCACTCGTCAATTTGCTCAAGACACCAATGAAGGTAGCCATCGGTACCTCGCTTGTCATCATTTCCCTGAATTCCCTTATCGGATTTTTCACTTCAATGCACAACGTCCCGATCAACTGGAAACTACTTGCAACGGTCTCATCCATTTCCATAGTGGGGATTATTATAGGAGCACAATTGTCAAAAAAAATAGACGGTAGAAAACTCAAACCTGCTTTCGGCTGGTTCATCTTAATAATGGGAATTTACATTATTGTAAGAGAGCTTTTAATGTAGCTTTTGAGCATCTTTTGCAGCGTGAGTTTGTCGGAAAATTATTGCATCCAGGTTCGCTGATTCTCAATAAAAGAATTCAGTTATTTTTATTCGAAAAATCTATTTTGTATTTTAGAAAAGAGAAATAAACTGCTCTGTAACAAAAGTAACCGTATATGTAATCTTAAACATATATTTTTGAAATAAATTAATTAAAATGATAGAAGTTATAAAACAACCCTGGCCGTGGTATATTGCGGGTCCGTTAATAGGGCTTACAGTTCCGGCTTTGCTGATACTGGGTAACAAATCTTTTGGAATCAGTTCATCTTTAAGGCATATTTGCGCAGCGTGTATTCCAGCCAACATTATTTTTTTCAAATACGACTGGAAAAAAGAACTCTGGAATTTGTTTTTCGTTTTTGGGATTTTGCTCGGTGGAGTTGTCGCATCTCAATTCCTTATGAATCCTGGAGAATTATCGATTAATCCGAATCTGAAAGCCGAACTTGCAACCTACGGAATTACCGATTACAGCAATCTCGTTCCTGCTCAATTGATGAATTTTGCGAGTCTTTTAACGATAAAAGGTTTCATTACTATGGTTGTCGGTGGATTTTTGGTAGGTTTCGGAACCCGTTATGCAGGTGGTTGTACCAGTGGACACGCCATTATGGGATTGGCAAATTTGCAGTTACCATCACTTATTGCCACAATATGCTTTATGGCAGGAGGTTTTCTAATGGCGAACGTGATTTTGCCGATAATTCTTTCACTTTAATTTAAAAAAATATGGCAACAGAAAAAGATATACGTCATCAGGACAGCGTTTGCACCAACGAAAGTCATCTTACTCACAAATGGTATTACAATCTTAAATACCTTTTTGGTAGGAATTGTATTTGGGATTGTATTTGTAAAAGCAGAAATCATCAGCTGGTTCAGGATTCAGGAGATGTTCCGTTTGCAGTCGTTTTTTATGTACGGCGTAATCGGTAGTGCAGTTCTTACAGGAATGATTTCAGTGTTTATTATTAAGAAATTCAACATCAAAACAATTTACGGGGAAAGGATTTCAATTACACCGAAGAAATTTAACAAAGGACAAATCTATGGCGGGCTGATTTTTGGATTTGGCTGGGCAATGACGGGTGCCTGTCCGGGACCTCTTTTCGCACAGATTGGAACAGGTGCATTGGCTGTTGGAGTTACTTTGCTGAGTGCCATTTTTGGAACTTGGGTCTATGGATATTTGAGGGATAAATTGCCCCACTAATATATTTTCAGTAAAAATCTAATCGTAAGAGACTGATTCAATTTTGAATCAGTCTCTTTTTTTACAATATTATTTGATGACTGTTGTTAATATTGAGGTATTTTGAGTTTATTTTTAAATTATTTTATATTTTATGCTTAGTTTTTAGCTTATGTAACAAATGTTACTTACTGTTTTTATCAGATTATTTAGCTTTACAAATCATCAAAAAGTCTGGCTATGGAAAATCATTTTCAAATCATCATTATCGGAGCAGGAACAGGAGGAATTATGACTGCTGCTTCTCTCATAAATACCAATGAATCCCTCAATGTTCTCATCATAGACCCTTCCGAGAAACATTATTACCAACCAGCGTGGACTCTCGTAGGAGCTGGAACTTACGATTTTAAAGACACAGCAAGACAGACAAAAGATTTAATTCCCAATGGTGTAACCTGGCTTAAAAACAAGGTTACAGAAATTCATCCCGAACAAAACAAGATTTCTGCAGATAATGGCACGAGTTATTCTTACGAATATCTCGTGGTTGCACCTGGGCTGGTGAATAATCTTTCTCTGGTAGAAGGTTTAGAAGAGGCGGTGAAAACGGGTATTGTTTGCAGTAACTATATAGATCCCGAGTTTACGTGGAAATCTCTTCAGAGCTTTAAAGGAGGAAATGCGCTGTTCACTTTGCCTACAACGCCCATCAAATGTGGAGGCGCGCCGCAAAAGATAATGTATCTTGCCGCAGATTATTTTAGGAGAAAAGGTATTTCAGATAAGGTAAAAATTACTTTTGCGCTTCCCGGTGGTGTTATTTTTGCCGTAAAAGAAGTCGCTGAAGCGTTGATGAAAGTCATTTACCGTTACCATATCGATTTAAAAACACTGCACGGACTTTTTAAGATTGACCCGGTGAATAAAATTGCCTATTTCAAAAACGAAGATCGTATTGTTGAGATTCCGTTTAATTTTCTTCATCTTGCGCCGCCACAGGAAGCTCCACGTTTTATTAAAAATTCAGTTTTAGCTAATGAGGCAGGCTGGCTTGATGTTGATATTAACAGTCTTCAGCACAATAAATTTCAAAATATTTTCGGAGTAGGAGATGTAGCCGGACTTCCAACTGCAAAAACTGGTGCTGCAATTCGAAAACAAGTTCCTGTAGTGGTTTCTAATCTCATCAATATGATTTTAGGTGCAAAACCAGATAACAAATCTTATAATGGATATTCTTCGTGCCCGCTTGTAACAGGTTACGGAAAAATGGTTTTGGCAGAATTTAACTATAAAAATGAGTTCACACCAGACCCGAATCTCAAAAAGATGCTCATTTCAGACAGTTCAAAAGAGCATTGGAGACTTTGGATTCTCAAGAAATATATTCTCCCGTATCTCTATTGGAACAAAATGCTGAAAGGAAAAGAAGTTTGAAATGTATACCAAAAAAAGTTACGTCAATAATTTTGGTGTTTGCTTTTTCAATGGTTAAAACGCAATCTGTTAATTTAGATAATCGTGATAAAGTCATCATCTCAGGAAATCTACGAAACTTTTTGATGTCAACAGACAATCTTACAGGTACCGATTATTGGGCAGATGCTTTAGCAGGAAATTTAAAGGTTGAATACAAACCCGTAAAACGTATTTCCATTGGAGTTTCTGCTTCGTATCTTTCTAAAGTTGCATCATCAGATTTGGAAGAAAAGGATTTGAAATCCGGAAAATCTTCCAAGTGGGAACGGGAACTTTTTGACTTATCTTCTCCTCAGAATCTTTATGCCGTTTCAAGGCTTAATCAGTTGTATTTACAATACGAGAAAGGGAAATCAAAATTTACGATAGGAAAAATTCCGATTAAATATTCTCCGCTTATCAATCCAAGTGACGGCAGAATGTTACCTATAGAATATGGCGGATTGAGCTGGAATTTTACTTCCGGTAAATCACAGGTTGATGTAGCATTGCTGAATTCTGTTTCAATGCGTTCAAATTCAGAATGGTCAAAAATGAAAGACGCAATCGGAGTATTGGATAACGGATTTCAACCAGACAGCTCAAAAGCAGATTATCTCAGTGAAAATAACAGCACAGGTGTTGCCATCTTTCACTACGGAAGAAAATTTCGAATTGCAGATATTAATTTTTACAACATACATTTAGATAAAACACTCAATACATCTTGGTTTCAGCTGGGTTTAAATTTTCCTAAATGGGATTTTGGGTTGATTTACAGTTATCAGATTCCGGATTCTTACCAAAGTCGATTAAAATATTACGAAAGATATGTCCAGCCAGATGAAAACGGTCAGGTTGCAAGTTTTTTGTTTCGATATAAGATCAAAAATTTCGCTTTGGAGTTTGCTTATTCTAAAGCATTTGATACCGGCAGATTTTTATTTCCGAAAGAATTGGGAAGAGATCAGTTTTTCACATCGCTTCCGAGAAGCAGATTGGAAGGTTTTGGAAATGTTGATATTATAAAAGTTTCGGTCTTATTTCATCATGGAAAATGGTCGGCTCACTCAGATTTTAGCATCAGCAACGGAGTTTCCGAAAATGATTTTAAAAATAATAAGTACAATACAGATGATTTTTTGCAATGGAATAGCTTTGTCGCTTACAAAGTCAGTCATAAACTGGAAGTTGATTTGCTTTACATTTTTAAAAGAAATCTGCAAAGCTCAAACCCAATTGCAGTCTATCAAAAGACCAATTATAATCAGTTAAATTTAATTACGAATTATTGGTTTTGAAAAATTTAACTTATGTAACAAAAGTAGCGGTATAACACTTTGTAAACCCCGAAATTTGTACTATAATATTAAAAAAGTATAACCCTAAAAAATTACATTATGTTTTTTCAGCATATTTATGATAAGAGCCTTGCGCAGGCTAGCTATTTAATAGGATGTCAGGCAAAAGGTGAAGCCATTGTTATCGATGCCAAAAGAGATATCGATACCTATCTTCAGATTGCCAAAGAAAATAATCTCACGATTACACATATTACAGAAACTCATATTCACGCCGATTTTTTGTCGGGTTCTAGAGAACTTGCGGAAGTGACGGGTGCAAAAATGTATCTTTCGGATGAAGGTGGTGAAGATTGGCAATATCAGTTTCCACATACCGGATTAACGAATGGAGATATCATTAAAGTTGGAAATTTAACTTTAAAAGTCATTCACACGCCGGGACATACGCCGGAAAGCATCAGCTTTTTATTGACCGATCATCCTGCAACGGACGAACCGGTGATGATTTTTACAGGAGATTTTGTTTTTGTGGGAGATATAGGAAGACCAGATTTATTGGAGAAGGCGGCCGGAATTACAGGAACTCAGGAAAAAGGAGCGAAAGAAATGTTTCATTCTGTTCAGGATTTTAGCAGATTGCGGGAGTTTATCCAAGTTTGGCCGGGACACGGTGCAGGTTCGGCTTGCGGAAAAGCTTTGGGTGCAGTTCCGAGTTCAACGGTAGGTTATGAAAAAATCAGAAACTGGGCTTTTCAATATGAAGAAGATGAGGAAGGTTTTGTAGAATATCTGCTGGAAGGACAGCCGGAACCTCCAAAATATTTTGCAATGATGAAAAAACTCAACAAAGTGGAAAGACCTTTATTAAAAGAAGTTCCAAAACATCCGAAACTTTCCAAAGAAGAATTTTTGAAAGCTTATCAAAATGGAGTTAAAATTATAGACACGAGAAATAAAGTAGATTTTGCCCAAGGTTTTATACCAAACAGCATCAATATTCAGGGTAATAATTCATTTTCCACGTGGATGGGATGGATTGTCAATTATTCCGAGCCGTTTATTTTGGTTGCTCAGGAAGAACAAATGGAAGATCTTACCAGAAAACTGATGAGAATCGGGATGGATCAAATGATGGGCTATATTGATGACGTGAAAAATTTAGACTTAGAATTACAGACTGCCGATATTATTGATATTGAGGAATTCAAATCTTATCTGAACAGAGATAATATTCAGGTGGTTGATGTAAGAAATAAAACCGAATATGACGCAGGACGTATTGAGAATGCTGAGAATGTCTTTGTGGGAACTTTGGAGGATAATCTGGATAAAATTTCCCATGAAAAACCAATTGTAATTCATTGTCAAAGTGGCGACAGAGCAGCAATTGCCTATTCTCTACTGAAGAAAAACGGTTTTGAGAACGTCAAAAATTTCTCTGGCGGAATGAAAGAATGGACAGAAAAAGCAAACCCTGTAAAAAATTAAGATGGATTTATTATCAATGTTATTCGGAAAAAAAGACAATGCTGCGCTGGAAACTGCGTTGGGAGAAGGTGCTTTTTTGGTAGATGTAAGAACGCCCGTAGAATTTGCTTCGGGAAGTGCTGAAGGGGCTGTTAATATACCTTTGGATGTCGTCAAAGACCAGATTTCCAAGTTCAGGAATAAGAAAAACATCATTGTTTTCTGTAGAAGTGGAAACCGTAGCGCAATGGCAAAAGGAACATTGGAACGAAACGGAATCACGAATGTTCTCAACGGTGGCAGTGTACAGAATATGATAAAACTAACGGAACAATAATGAAAGATTTTTGGGACGAAAGATACCGCCAGTCAGATTTTGTGTACGGAGATCAACCAAATATCTATTTTGCCGAAAAATTGGCTGAACTCACTCCCGGAAAAGCTCTTTTTCCTGCTGAAGGAGAGGGTAGGAATGCTGTTTATGCGGCAATTCAGGGTTTTGAAGTTGAGGCTTTTGACCAAAGTGAAGAAGGCAAAAAGAAAGCGATGCAGCTTGCTGAAATAAACTCGGTGAAAATAAATTACACAACGGTTTCGGCAGATACAATAGGTTATAAAAAAGAAAGTTTTGACCTTTTAGTAATGGTTTTTGCCCATTTTCCTGAAATATTGAGGCGGGATTTGCACAGATGGTTTTCATCGCTTGTGAAGAAAGGTGGGGGGAATTATTCTGGAAGGTTTCAGTAAAGAGCATTCTAAATTTCAAGACGAAAATCCAAATGCAGGCGGACCAAAACATTGGGAAATGCTTTATGATTTAGAAGAACTGAAAACTGATTTTTCCGATTTCGATTTTCAGGAAGCATATATTTCCGAAACCATACTGAGTGAAGGCGCTTATCACAAAGGAAAAGCTTCGGTTGTACGCTTTTTTGGTACAAAAAGATAAAGAAAAGTATGGATAATTTATTTAAAAACTGGAACTTTGTAAGGTTGCTTCGTCTGGCAATGGGAATTTTCCTTGTTGTAGAAGCCACACAATCTGGAATGTGGATTTTGGTGGCTGTCGGAATGGTTTTTGTTGTAATGCCACTATTCAATATCGGCTGTTGTGCTGCGGGAAACTGTTCTGTCCCAACAAGAAATTCAAAAAAAAATGGGGATAAGGTTGAATATGAAGAAATCAAATAAAATCTGAAAAATGAATAAATTTCAGGAACTAATCAGTCAGGAGAAACCCGTATTGGTAGATTTCTTTGCAGAATGGTGCGGTCCATGCAAAATGCAGGCGCCTATTCTTCAGGATCTCAAAAAGAATATTGGTGATGTAGCAAGCATTGTTAAAATTGACATCGACAAAAACCAGGCGGTTGCCTCGCAATTCGGAATCCGAAGTGTTCCTACTTTGATGATCTTGAAAAATGGAGAAGTAAAATGGAAACAATCCGGTGTTTTTCAGGCGGATGAACTGGAAAGATTAATCAAGCAAAACCTTTAAAATGTATAAAAACCTAATCGTTGTATTTTTTCTCATCGCAATTACAGGATGCGGAAAAGCTCAGAGTAACAAAAGCGAGAGCAGTCTTCCTGCCAAAGAATTTTCTAAAAAATTGGACCAGACCAAAGATGCACAATTGGTTGATGTAAGAACACCTGGAGAATTTCGTAACGGTCATCTTAAAAGTGCAATGAACATCGACTGGAATGCAGATGACTTCACAGAGAAAGCAAAAGCGCTCGATAAGGATAAACCTGTATTTGTGTATTGTATGAGCGGACCCAGAAGTACGGCCGCCGCTGCAAAACTTCAGGAAATCGGTTTTAAAAATGTATATGAAATGCAGGGAGGAATGATGAAGTGGAGGAACGCTGAGCTTCCGGAGATCAAAGCATCAACTGCTACAGGAATTAGTCTTGCCCAGTATAAGGAAATGTTGAAAAGCAATACTCCCGTTCTGGTGGATTTTTATGCAGAATGGTGCGCTCCCTGCAAAAAGATGGAGCCTTACCTTAAAAAGATGGCTGCTGAAATGCCGGATAAGGTGAAAATTTTAAGAATAGATGCAGATGCAAATACAGAACTCTGCAAAGAACTGAATGTTTCTGCACTACCGGTCCTGAAGCTGTATAAAAACGATAAATTAGTCTGGGATAATTTAGGTTTTGCAACAGAGCAGGAAGTGAAAAACAAGATTGCACAATAATGTATTTCATATAAATTCTGTTAATGTTTTTGACCTTAGTAATTAAAAATTTATATTTGCAGGAATGACTTATCAGAAATTAAATACCAATCATATAATGAAAAGCGTTATTGCAATGTTTTTCATTATATGTATTTTAATTTCTTCCTGCGCTGTAAAATACGGTATCAAAAACCTACTCAGTCTGCAGCCTTCCGCTAAAAGTCATACCTCCGCACCAAAGGAGAAATTTACCACCAACACAACCACGGCCTCTGTCTGCAACTTTTGCAAGGAAAGAGAAATTACCGCTAAAAATGATACCCATTTTTCAGTGGCGGAATTTCAGGAGCTTGCTGCATTTACATTCATTCTATTTGCAGGGGCATTTCTGTTTATAAATCTTAGAGAACATCCATTTTACAGTACTTCCAAAATTGGAATTACGGTTCCCATCTTCATACAATACCGCAAACTTATCATTTGATTTAAAATTTAATTGGTCTCTTCTTGTAGAGACTCAAACGATTGATTTTAAATTTTTATTAATCCTTATCGGAATCATTTCGGTAACTGTTAATCTTTCATACAATGATAAGAAAAAGTCTTTCAGTCCTTATTTTTGGGCTGATTACTCAGCAGTCTGTCCTTTATGCCCAGCAAGAATCACTTTTGGGTAAAATATGGACAGAAACACAAAAAAACTATTCAGGGATCCGTGCAGCCGAGTCTGCAATAGAATCTTCAGAATATAACGAAGAGACAGTAAAATCCAAGGCATTACCACAGGTAAAGCTTCAATATCAAAATACCTACGGAACATTAGAGGGAAGCAGTGGTGGTTTTTTCCCACAGTCCGGTTTTTTTTAATGTTTCCGGAAACAGGAATTCGGGCTCCTCTTTATCCTCAAACAATTTCGGCTCAGCCATTGCGGAGTACGAGATCTACAACTTCGGGCGTCAGAGATCCGAGGAAAGATCAGCAAATGAGTTCACACAAAAGCTCAGGACAGATAAAGAATCCTATTTGCTGAGGCTCAAAAAATTGCTATCACAACGTTATCTTGACTATGTCTTTAATGGCGCCAAGCTCAGATGGGCAGAGAGAAACTCGACGAGGCTCGAAGAAATCCACAGTTCAAGCAAAGCCCTTTCGCGTGCCGGTCTCAAACCGGAAGCAGATTCTGTACTTACCTATTCATCGTACGTTCAGGCATTGGCAATGCAAGATAATTGGTTTGGAAAGCAGCAGGCAGCCACAGAAAAACTTAAGGAATTTTACATTGATAATTTTAAAGTAGAGGATTACCAGGTCAGTCATTTTCTTGACCCTGAAATAAATTCTTTTAACAGTGAGAAGGTTAATCCATCACATCCTTTTTTAAAGTCCATCCATCAGGAGTCCGAATACTATCAGACCAAAGCGGAAACAGAGAGAAGATCATCACTTCCGTCGCTTAAGATCTTGGGAGGTTATGCTTACAGAGGTTCAGGATCCGATCCATATGGCAATGTCTCAGGGAAATTTACCGATGGTTTCTCCAATTCTGCCAACAATGCTCTTGTTGGACTTGGATTGACGTGGAATATCAGCAGTCTTCATACGAACAGGCAAAAAGCCAATATGCTGTCAAAAGAAGCGGAACGTCTGGGTTATCTCGAAAACCAGTATCAGCTATCAATGCAGACTGAGATTAAAGCCCTTGAAAGCAGGATTGTAGAACAGCAAAAACAACTTAAGAAAGAAAGTGCTTCTGTGAAAGGCGCATCAGATGCCTACGAAATGTATGTAGCAAGATACAAGAGTGGTCTTATTACCCTCACTGAACTGTTACAGATCCGTCAGATTCTTGAAAATGCAGAAAAAAAGTCAGATCGATGCCGCAAAAGAATTCTGGGAGCAGGTCATAGCAAAGGCTGAACTCACCGGCGATTTTGATTATTTATTTACCCAACTTTAAAATTTTAGAATGAATTTAATACGTTTTGCGCTCAGAAAGCCCATTGCCGTCATGGTCGTTTTCCTGTCGGTCATTGTGCTTTCGCTTACAGCTATAAAAAAAATAAAAGTAGATATTTTCCCGGAGGTAGAGTTGCCGTCAATGTATATTGCGATGCCTTACGGAGGGCTTTCACCTCAATATATGGATGGTTTTATGTCCAATGAATTTCAAAAAGTTTTACTCTTTGTGAATGGTGTCAAGAATATTGATTTCAAAAGTGTTCAGGGACTGACCTTAATGAAACTGACCTTTTATCCAGGCACCGATATGGCGCAGGCTGCAGGTGAGGTTTCCACGCAGGTTTCACGGGCAATGGGATTTTTACCACCCGGTGCAGTACCGCCTATGGTTGTGCGGTTTGACGGTAATTCACTCCCGGTCGGTCAACTTGTCTTTGAAAGTGACAATCACTCTGTAACAGAGCTTCAGACAATGGTCCTAACCAAAATCCGGCCGATGTTTGTTGAGATTCCCGGTATTACGGCTCCGGCACCTTTTGGGGGTAACATCCGTTCGATCGTTGTAAATATTGACCCGGCTGCAATGCAGAGTAACGGACTAAGTCCGGAAGAAATTACTTTGGCGATCACAAAAAGCAGCCATCCTTCGCCAGCAGGAAATATCAGAATGGGCGAAACGAATTATATGGCACCGATCAATTCCATAGCCAAAGATCCTGCGGAGTTTCTTAAAATCCCGATAAAGACCCAAGACGGTAGAACTCTTTACGTGGGTGATGTAGCCAATGTTCAGGATGGAGCTGACCAGACATCTGGATATGCATTGGTCAATGGGAAACGCTCTGTGTATCTCCCGGTGATCAAAAAATCAGATGCTTCAACACTGACAGCAGTTGAAAATCTAAAAAAAGCAATGCCAAAACTGAGAGATCAGCTTCCGGATGATGTGAAGGTGAGTTATGAATTTGACCAGTCAAAATATATTGAACGTTCCCTTTCAAATCTAATTCATGAAGGACTTTTGGGTGCACTTTTTACAGGACTGGTCATTATTCTTTTCCTTGGTGACCTTCGAGGTGCACTGATCGTGGTCTTTACAATTCCCATAGCAATATTAACAGCCGTCTGTGTGCTCTATTTTGCAGGATATACTATTAATATAATGACCTTGAGTGGGTTAGCCCTATCCATCGGAATTTTGGTAGATGAAGCTACGGTCACGATCGAGAATATCCACCAGCATATGGAAATGAGGAAAACCAAACCCAAAGCCATTCTTGATGCAGTACTTGAAATTTCCATTCCGAAGGTGCTGATATTATTATGTATTCTGGCCGTTCTTACGCCTGCCTTCATTATGACGGGCATTCCAAAAGATATGTTTCTTCCGCTTTCTTTTGCAGTTGCATTCGCAATGATAGCTTCCTTTCTGGCATCCCAGACCTTCGTTCCGATCCTGGCTAACTGGATGATGAAGAATAAGCATATTGAGAAGCATTATGTTAAAAACAGGAGTTTTTTCTATCGATTCAGAACGGGCTACAGTCACAAAATGAGAAAATGGTCGGGAAGGACTTTGGTATTGTTTTCGGCCTATATCATTTTCTCGGGCCTTTTAATATTTTTAATGATGCGCTCATTGGGAACCGATATTATGCCTCTTTCCAACAGCGGTGATTTTCAGATGAGAATTGATGCGCCACAGGGAAGCCGTCTGGAGAAAACTGAAAAGCTGGTGAAGGATATTCTCAAAGATATTGAAGGTATTTTGCCGGAAAATGCGGTCAGCATCAGTTCGGCCTATGTCGGTTTACATCCGGCAGCAACGCCGATCAATCCCATATTTCTTTTCACCAACGGAACACACCAGTCTGTTTTGCAGGTTTCTGTAAATAAGGAGATCTTTTCAGGGTCTATGGAAGATCTGAAAGAAAAGATCCGCAAGAAGATTGCTGAAAAGCATCCTGAAGCACAAATCAATTTTGAACCGATGGAACTTACCGAAAAAATTATTGGACAGGGATCGATGACCCCGATAGAAATCAAGGTAGGATCTCCGAATCTGAAACTGGCGGCATCTCACGCAAAAAAAATAGAGGAAAAGCTGAAAAGCAACGATTTCCTGCGAGACGTCCGCATTGCAGAGCCACTTCAATATCCGACGTTACAGATCAACGTAGACCGAAATCTCGCTGCGCAGTTCGGACTGACGATGCAGGATGTGACACGCAGTCTTGTGACCGCTACCTCTTCAACCCGCTACACCGACAAGAACCTCTGGGTCGACCCAAAATCAGGACTTGTCTTTCAGACACAGGTCCAGATTCCAGAAAGTATAATGAACTCTGAAGAGATCCTGAAATCACTTCCACTGAAAAAAGACAGCCCGAGACCCGTTCTTGAAGATATCGCTACAGTTAAAAAAACGATCGCACCTGCACAGGTCAACCGAAAGGGACCTATGAGATATGTAACAATTATCGGAAATGTGTACGGAAAAGACCTGGGCTCTGCTTCCAAAGCGGTAAAAAATGCCATCAGTGAGACCGGAAAACCTCCAAAAAGTGTTTCTGTCTGGACAGAAGGCACACTGCAGCTACTGGATGATACACTCGACAGTCTTGCAATGGGACTTTTGGCGGCAGTACTAGCGATATTCCTAATGCTTTCTGCTTATTATCAGTCATTTAAAGTACCTTTTGTTGTTCTTTCCGTGATTCCTTCCGTGATCGTGGGAAGTCTTGTTTTGATTTTCATTACCGGCAGTACGCTCAACCTCCAGTCATATATGGGGATGATTATGTCCATCGGTGTTTCGGTTTCAAATGCCGTATTACTTATCAATCAGGCAGAGTACTACCGTAAACATTACCATATCAGTGCGCTTCATTCTGCGAGAATGGCAGCGGCGTCCAGACTCCGCCCTGTACTGATGACCGCTTTGGCGATGCTTGCCGGGATGATTCCTATGGCAATCGGTATCGGGGAAGGTTCTGAGCAGGTTGCTCCACTTGGTAGAGCTGTTATCGGTGGTATCATCGCATCCACTCTTACCATTCTGCTTTTGGTTCCGCATTTTTTTGCAGCAGTAATGTCCAATGCAGGACATTCAAATCCTTCCTTGGATCCGGAAGATGAGGAAAGTAAATTTTTCGTACAATCTTAAATAATTAAAAAATAATGAAAATCATCAATAAAATAAAATACATCTTCATTCCGGTCGTTCTTTTGGGAATGGCTTCCTGCTCGGGCGAAAAGGAAAGTAAAAATGAAACAAAAAAAACAGTTCAGCCTGCTCGGTCTTTCGTGACCACAGAAATCAAGCTGATAAATCCCACTTATCAGATTTCCGTTCCAGGCGAACTGAAACCTTATGAATCGGTGCAGATCTTTGCGAAGGTTGCCGGATTTATCAAGAAAATTTATGTTGACAGAGGTTCAGTTGTGACCAAAGGTCAGCTTCTTGCAGTTCTGGAAGCACCAGAAATGAATCAGGATTACCTATCCGATAAATCTTCACAGCAGAAAACATACACCGACTATCTTTATGCTAAACAGGCTTTTGAGCGATTGCAGGACGCGGCCAGTACAAAAGGAGCTGTTGCCGACATAGAACTGGATAGGGCTAAAAGCATTATGCAGAGTTCCAAAGCAACATACGAGGCATCAAAAGCGGGCACCGGTAGGTCTTCACAGATGAATCAGTACCTTAGGATCACGGCACCTTTCAGTGGTGTGATAATGGATAGGAATCTGTCGGTAGGAGCCTTGGTTGGTCCCAATTCAGGAATGGCTCTTTTCAGTATTGCTCAGAAAAATAAGCTGAGACTGACGGTATCTCTTCCTGAAAAACATGCATCAAGTGTCAATGAGGGGATAGTGGCGCAATTTACGGTCAACTCTATCCCGGGAAAAAATTTTGAAGCGCATCTTTCAAGGAATTCCGGTGTTATCAGTCAGGAAAACCGTTCGATGACCCTTGAGTTTGACGTTCCAAATCCGGGCACTGTCTTAAAAGGGGGGGAATATGCACAGGTCCAGCTCAATCTGAAAAGAAGTGCACCTACATTTTTTGTACCCACGAAAAGTATTCTGCAGACTCAATCCGGAACCTTTGTGATGACCTTCAATGATAATACGGTAAGCAGAGTTGCTGTGAAAGAAGGAATCACCTACGAAAAAATGACCGAGGTCTTTGGTGCACTATTCGGCCATGACAAAGTTCTAGTAAAACCTTCCGAAGAAATTGAGGAAGGAAAGATATCAACCCCAAAAAAAAATAAATAATGATAACGACCTTAAAATTTAAAACACCTATTTTCATTCTTATGATGACCCTGTTTTCTTTTTCTTTGAGTGCGATGCAATCAAGAGTTGAGAATCAGGATGGGCCCATCCCACAAAATAATGTAAATGATAATGAGGATATCATCTTAATCGATGAGAACGGAAAGAAAATTGCTTTGAGTGAACTGAAAGGGAAGGTGGTCTTTGTAAATTTCTGGGCCACATGGTGCAGGCCTTGTGTCGAAGAAATGCCGAGCATCAGAGACCTGAAAGACAAATTCAAGGGAAATGACAATATCGTTTTTGTCCTTCTCAATGTGGAAGCCAACCTGACAAAGTCTAAGAAATTTATGAAGGATAAAAACTACGATCTTCCGGTGTATGTAGCAGCAGACACTATTCCTTCGCAGTACTTTCAGGGAGCAATTCCGACGACTTTGATCTTTAATAAAAAAGGAGAACTCGAAGCACAGATGCAGGGAGGGCAAGATTTTGACCGACCTGAGATTTATGAAGCGCTGAAAAAGTTAACCGGACAATAATTTATTAAAATAAGAACAATGGAAAAATTTAAAATATGGCTTCGGAAGAACTGGAGTACGGCACTTTTGGTGTCAATATTCATCGTGTTGCTTGTGAGTCCCGATGCAAAAGCCTGGCTGATGCGCCAGATCATCTCTACCGGTCTTATGAACTCAAAGATTGAAGAAAAGGAAACAGAGCCGGCCGTTGAGTCGACTCCTTTGTCCAGTACTGAAAACTTCAGTGTCAGAAATGATAAAGGTGAGATCATCAATACTTCTGACCTCAAGGGAAAAGTGGTATTTATTAACTTCTGGGCGTCCTGGTGCCCGCCTTGCCGTGCGGAATTCCCTTCGATTCAGACATTCTACGACCGATTTAAATCCAATAAAGATCTTGTTTTTCTTACAGTCAATCTGGATGAGCAGACCGCCTTGGGTAAGATGTATCTTGAAAAAGAACAATTCACTGTTCCGTTTTTAGTTGCAGAAGGTTCGATTCCAACTGCTTTTTTTAATGGTTCACTTCCTACGACCGTCGTTTTGGACAGATCAGGAAAAATTAGGATGCATCATGCGGGAATGGCAGACTACAGCAAAGAATCATTCTATCAAGAAATCAATCAACTTTTAAATGAAAAATAATGAAAAACTTAATTAAGATATTGACCTTCTCAGTTTTCCTGACAGGGTTTATGGGTTTTGCGCAAAAGGCAACAGTTTACGAACCTGCAAAATCTATTAATAAGGAGTACAAGGCTTTGTATGTGATCAATGAAGGTGATGACCAGAAAATCAGAGTCATTATCAGAAATATCAATAACGCGATGGAAGATCCCAGGCTGAAAGGCAAACTGAAGGTCGAACTGCTGGCCTTTGGGGGCGGAGTGGAAATGTTCAGAAAGAAAAACCCCTACGGGGAACTTCTTACAGGTCTGCAAGATAAGGGGGTAGTGATGGTACAGTGCGAAAATACCCTTCGTGAAAAAAAGATCGAAAAGTCCGAATTATTTGAGTTTGTAAATTACACCCCCAGCGGAAACGGGGAAATGATTTTGAGACAGGATGAAGGATGGGCAATAGTTAAACCCTAAAATTGGAAATTATGAAATTATCAATAGGATTCATCAACGATGTGCACGGCTATATGGAACCCCATCCAGAGCTGTTTTATGACTATCAGAAAGAATATGTTAAAAGTGCAGGAGGTTATGCCAGAATTCAGACCATCTTCAAAAAGATCAGGGCAGAAAATCCGAACGCATTGCTCTTTGACGGAGGGGATACGTTTCACGGAACAGTTCCGGTGGTACAGTCGAAAGGAGAGGTCTTGATTCCCATACTTAACCAACTTGGATTTGATGCAATGGTAGGACACTGGGACTTTGCCTATACACCAAGACATCTGTTAAAACTGGAAAGCCAGCTCAATTATCCCGTCTTGGGCTGCAATGTTTTTGATGAGCAGGGAAAACGATTTCTACTACCTTACAAAATATCTGAAATTGGAGGACTCAAAATTGGTATAATCGGGATCTGTTCCAATATTATCGATAAGACAATGCCGGAGAAGTTCAGTGAAGGCATAACGGTGACCGATGGAATTGAAGAGACGAATCAATGCGTCAGAGAATTAAGAGAGGATGCTGTGGACATTATTATTCTTTTGTCGCACAATGGTTATCCGCAAGATATCGAACTGCTCAAAAAAAGTGGAAGGAATCGATATTTGTCTCAGTGCACACACCCATAACAGGATGTACGAAGCAGAAAAAGCAGGAAACTGCATTATCATCCAATGTGGCTGCCACGGATCATTTGTAGGAAATCTAAAGCTTGATGTCGAAAATGGAATGATTACACATTTTGATTACAAGATCATTGAAACTGACGACAGTATTGATGAAGATGTAGAAGTTAAAGATCTGGTGGAAAAAAGTCTACAGTCTTTTGCTGAAATGAAAAGTACAGTATTGGGGACGACAGAACATATTTTGCACCGCTATTCCACGCTGTCTTCTACTATGGATGACTTTCTTCTGTCTGCCGTCAATTTTGCGACGGACGTTGAGATCTCCTTTTCCAACGGATGGCGCTATGGTGCACCTATAAATGTCGGAAATATTACCCTCTGGGACTTATACAAAATCGTGCCGATGAATCCGCCTATTTCCACCACAGAGCTTACTGGAAAAGAGATCTTTGAAATGTTAGAAGAAAATCTGGAGCGGACCTTTTCCGCAGAGCCGATGAAACAAATGGGAGGTTATGTTAAGCGTTGCAACGGATTGAGAATTTTGATGCGCATTGAAAATCCGCCGGGTTACAGAATTCAGGAAATCTATTTTCAGGGAAGACATTTACAAAAAGACAAGGTTTACAAAGTTGCTTTCCTCACCGAGCAGGATGTTCCAAAGAAATATGGGAAAAACCGCACAGAGACAGGATCTAATGCCATAACAGCAATGACATATTATCTTGAGAATAATTTTCACATTGAAAGATCTGAAGATTCTTTTCTTTTGGTCTGAAATAAAGGCAGAAGATCCGAAGATCCTCTGCCTTTTATTTTATGTGCTGGGCAATTACGATGATTGAATGTTGCTATAAGATCAGGCTGTTGATAAAGTTTTCCAGATTAGTAAATCCTGTTAGAGTGATGACTGATCCGTCTGCGGCATCATTCAAGTTCAGTCTGTTTTATTATTAATATAATCTAAAAATATTTGTAAAAATAAAGTAGGTTTTATATCGTAGGAAATCTGTGAGATATTAATCGTTCAAATTGAAATTTTCCACAATATTTTTTTAAGAGATAAACTACAACGAGTCTCTAGTAATAAACTTCCTATAAAAATCATTGAACTCAAAAATATTATATGTAAAAAATTCGTGTAAGTATTGCTCTACCCTTTCAATTTTTGTCATTGGCTTGTAAGTTTATTTATAGATTTAGATTACCAATCCATATTTGCTGAGTTATCAAATATTCCCTGCAAATGATCACAAAATTTTTCCATAATATCATTATCGTGCATTGCAGATTCATACATCCCATTGCTTGCATAAGGTAATATTGTGATCAAACCTTGCCCTTGGGTATATGTGAGTGCAGGTTTTAAATTGCTGCTATTCATATCAGAGATAAAAGATTCTATCAAACATATAACTTCATTATCTTTAAATTCCAGTGTGCCTTGAAAAGAAAACCTATTTTTAGTCTTATTAAAGTTCATCATTACTGGTACAGCACCGGCTCCGGAATGAAAGTGGAATGCATTGCCGTCTTTTCCAAATGCACCGTGAGCAACAAAGTTCCTTACCTGATTCCTTATCATCAGTAATTCAATATAATATTCCTTTAACATATCGTCAGATATGACAGTATTGAATTTAGTTTTCCATTCGGCATCGATTAATTTTGTGACTTCTTCCCCTGTTTTTATTTTTTGTGTAAGGATAGCAAGATGAATAAATAGATGTTCTGTCCAGCTAAAAAATGATTCAATAGTTGAAATTGCTAACCATTTTGTGCTTTGCCGTATCTTGTAGTAATTTTTGGAACCTAGAACAAAAGTGCCATCAATAGAAATCCTTTCTTTAGATAATTTTTCTAGTTTCTTATTTTCTGATTTATATAGATTTAGAAAATAGTTAAATCGTTCAAATAAATATCCATTATTATTTACAATATTTATTTCGGAACTCTTGATAGCCTCTGCTGCCAAGTGGTTAAAATATGGTCTTGAAGATTTTATCGCACCGTTAATTTTCTTAGTAATTATTTTCGCATCTTCTTCATCTTCCTTATTTTGAATAAAAACCCCAACTCCCATTTTCCTGTGTTCAATCAGAAATGCTTTACCATTAAAATCAATTGGAATAGACCAAGCCAGCTTTTCAGATCTTCCTGTGTCTTTGAAACCTAATAAATTTACAAATAGAAAATAAACTAAGTAGTAATCCTGTATCTCCCTTCCTGCATCACTTCTTTCAGCAAAAAATAATAGTTTTTCGTTTGCTTTTGTATTATCATCGACTTGCTTTATTGGAAATAATATTTTCAGGGCATTTTCTTTGTATTTTTCAATATTCATATTCTATTTTTATGCAGGTAGTTGGGTTTTCATTTTCCGGCTTTAAGCATCTTCAATGATTTAGATAAAATAATTTTAAACTATTTTAATGTGTTTTTTATATAATAAATCTAATGTATCTAAGTTCAAAATTCGAATTAATTCTTATCGATTCAACTGGCGCATTAAGATATTTGGCTAGGACTGTCTTTAATCCATTTTCATTATACCCATCAATATAATACTTCGATATTTCTTTTTTAATATCATTTCCGTTAAAGATTATTGATTCGATCACCTGGACTATTCTATCTCCAAAACCATCGTTTGTTGTTTTTTGGCTGCATTTAATTTCAATATTTATTGTCTGCGAATTTGGTAAAAATAATACAGAGTAATCCTGTTGAATTAAAATACCATTTATGAAATCGAATGATTGATTGAATGCTGGATTATCTCTTAATTTAAAAATTTCTTCTCTATAATTTCCTTTAAAATTATTAAATCTGAATTCACCTTTGCTGTCGTAATACATTTCAAATAGAATTCCATTTAGAATATGATTCTCGGAGTTTATTTGAAAATCTAGTAGTGACCTATTAAGATTTTCAAAAAATGTCATAGCGGAATTTGCCCCACCAATAGCGCATTGTAATAAATTTCTTCCTAAAATGAACATTTGGTCCTTATCTAATTGACTTACTGGTATTGTTATTAAATAATCAATTGCAGGATTTTGTTTGTACCAATTGTAGGTCTTTAGTTCTTTAATTTTTTTGTAAAATTCTGAATCTTCATAATAATTTTCATCTTTCAAAACATTCGGATTATAAGGTAGGCTTAAAATATTTAGCTTTTGATGTTTGTAAAAGTAAAAATCACCAATTAATGAGGTGTGTTCCCAAGTTGTTTGTCTTCCTCCTGACAATGCAAAAACTGTCTTTCTTACAGATTTAAATAGATCTTCGACAGCTATCCTTTCGGACGAGAGGTGCTTTATTAGTGAGCCCGTATAAATACTATTATTCTCATATCCGACATCTAAAGCACCTTCATTTGGAGATGTTGAAAATGCTATTAGTGATCCTTTAGGAGCTATAATTGGACTAAATCCAAGTGCAGTCCCGCGACCAAATGATCTTCTGCAAGCATCTAATATCACTATGTTTAATTTAGTAGGATTTTGCCTGTATATGTCAAATAAATCATTTAAAGTAATACAATTTTGTTTTGCCACATATTTATTTTCAGGAGGAATTTGCGAATCGATACTCGCCAAAAAATTCTCTCCATCTACTTCGAATCCGTGACCTGCAAAATAAAAAATAGATGCATCAAAATCTTTTAGTAAGTCGCTATATTCTTGTAAAATTTCAACTATGTTTTTTTGATCGATATTTAGATATAATTTTACCTCATAATTGTAATCTTTAAAGATTCCAGCAATTTGATTTGCATCATTTTCTCCGTTAGTTAATTCATTTCCTTTAAAGTAGTTGTTATTGCCAATTATAATTGCTAATGTTTTCATATATCTAAGTCGATTTTGGATGTTTTTAAAATATTCGTTGATAAAATGTAGAAAATTAGAATTTTGCAAGCTATTCTGATTACCTAAAAGGATAACCTTTAAACAATCAACTTGTGTTTTTCGATATTGATATTCTCCATCACTTTAGACCTCAATATACAAAAGATATTGTTAGAAAATTACGGTTTCCTCTCAATATGAAAAAAAGTTTGTCGCGACAATAACGCAACCAGAATATTTAAATTTGGCAAAATAAAAGAATTGTGTTTTACTAATATGCAAGGTAACACACAGTAATAATATGAGCCGGTCTTATTCTTCTAATAAACCTGAATTTTTGGTAAGAAAAACTTTTATAATTTCATCTGAATTAAAATTATCAGAATTGTGTGTTTCCTGATTGTTGTTACTCCCTTCCCTTGAAAGATTTTCATCAAAAGTTAAATTGAGTTTTGAAGTCTTTCCCTTAGTCATAACATTTGAAGATAGATCTAACTTTTCATAATACTTTGCAATTCCTTGTGGCTGTGTTTCAGCGAAAATTAATGGTGGGCAAAGTGAATAAATTAATTCTTCACCCTGAAGTAAAACTTCATCTTCTTTATGGCAAGGTATGTAAAACTGAATGTACGAATCTTGGTAATAAAGTTTAATCCAGTGAGAAGGCAATTTACTTTCTAAATTTCTTTTTTTGAAAATTAATACATAGGGAAATTTTACATTAAAACCAGATGCCCCCCCTATGAATCTGTTTGGCATGCTGTACAAAATAAGCCTCATTGTTATTTCTCATCAGAAAATCAAAACAGAATTTATAGTTGTCTACTTCAACATCAGGAATTACAGTCAAGGCAATTTTCAGTAAACATTTAAAAATGTTAATCGGTATATAAGGATTATGTATAACGTTAAATTCTATAATACCTCCATCTAATTTTTTTTAATTACCCCTTGTTTATTTGATTCTATATCAATGCCATGAAAACCATTAAAACTATTTTTTTTAGCTACAATATTACCATCGTATGATTTAAATGTTGGAGGAGTTTGTGCTCCTAAGGCATTAACACTTCTATTCAAACCTAAAAAATTTGCCATATCACTTTCGAAACCTGAGAAATGATTGTTACACTTATCACATTCGTAATCTGACACCCCAGAATTATTTCCAAATAATCTTGAAATAATGTGAGGCTTGCTTTTAAAGGTTGTTGCATCGGACTTTTTACCACAGAAGCGACAGATTCTTTCTGATATTTTTTTTAGAGGACGCCTTTGATTATTTATTGGAGGAGTATACATACTTTTTAATTGATAATCCTTATCAAAAGCTTTTAGATGCTCAATATTTCCAGAGTATGTATATATGTTCATTAGTTATCCGTATTATTTTTCATTAACTTTAAATAACTTCGATTTTTACTACCTCACTACTAACCACTTTTGTATTTGTATCATTCATCTTCTGTCTAATTGTAACTTTAATTTTATCATTCTTAGGAGTAGGAAAATTCATTAAATCTGAAATATTTTTAAAATCAAAGGCTTTACAAAGTAATGTTATATGACGAGTAGAATATTTATGTCGCTGTGTTAATGACTCCACATTACTAACAAAACTTTTGGCCAAACCCATTTTTAGGCTAAGCTGATCTTTGCTTAGTTTTTTTGCTTTGCGAATGTTTCTTACGTGATTAATAAAATCCAAATCGAATTGTGTTGTTTCTAAATAAGTAATTTGTTCCATATATTTTTAAAAAAAATAACCCAATATGTTGGGTGTTAAATAAATATTTATTATTTTTGCTTTAGCGAATAAATCATTAACCTTCAACAAGGTAAAATGAACGATGTATCTCGAATCAAAAAGACCAATTTTCCATCGAGAACCTCGTGAAATCGCTCCATGTCTAAAAGTTTCTTACTTTTGTATACGGCATGCGAGCGGTTCTCACGTATACTTTAGGTGGAAACTTTAATCTTCGGTTTAAAGTGGGTTGGTCGCCCTGATTCTAGAGTGTGAGACCGCCGCATGCTATTTTTGCGTATAATTCTCATATCTAAAAGCATCGTTCCATATATAAAAATAATATTTATGAGGACGACATTTTCAACCATTCTTCTAATTTGCCCACCGGAGTAGTCCGCCAGCATAACAGAAAAAAAATACGGCTTTATGCCAGTTTTGCTTGCAAAATGCTGGATTGGTATTACCTGGCTATTATCGACAAACTCCGAAATTCCTTTAAAAGTAAAAGGAAAGCCAGACTACAATTTAATCTCGCACATTAAAAGTACTCGCTTTCTTTTGATATTCCAAATTATTTTCAGAACGAAGGGAATTTAATACTGAAGACAAAAAAATTCAACGGTCTGAATAATGCAGATGGTTACGGCTGTTTTTAGATTTCAATAGAATGTTTTCTTATTAGAAATGACACTTTACAATGAGTAAACTCATTGCGGCTTTACAGCTTACACGGGACACAATTTCATTCATATTATTTCAAGATGTGCTTGGGAAGGAGGTTTTGATATGTCCTTACTGAAGCTTCCTCCCAAGCATCATCAAGTAGATACGCTGAAAACATATTCAAGAAACAGAAAGTAGAATGTAACCATAGAAAAACAAAAGCCCTTTCCACAAAAGTTGACCGCTAGCGTAGGAAAGAGCAAAGTCTAACGAATTAAACCTATTCAAAAGTATGAAAAAAAACTTTTGCAGCCTAAGTCATCTTCAATTGGCTTTTGGCTTCACCTTGCTCGTCTCCGGCGTAGCAATAGGGCAGATGCGCACCATTACAGGCACTGTCTCGGAAAATAACCAGCCAGTCAAAGGAGTTTCCGTATTCCAGGAGGGTAGTGAAGAAGTGGCTGTGACCAATGCAGCAGGCGTTTACCGTGTTCAGGTATCGGGAGAGAA
Organism: Chryseobacterium sp. POE27; assembly: GCF_039727685.1. Taxonomy (NCBI): domain Bacteria; kingdom Pseudomonadati; phylum Bacteroidota; class Flavobacteriia; order Flavobacteriales; family Weeksellaceae; genus Chryseobacterium; species Chryseobacterium sp. POE27. Next base: position 1,640,601 of record NZ_CP152475.1, on the reverse strand, counting down.
CCCCGTAATTATTTACCGCCATCCGGACTATCCCGAACGAAAAATCACTTTAGGCAGTAGGATAAACGTCAATATCTCATTAGGTAAAGAAAAAGAGATAGAGGAAGTCGTTCTCAACGCAGGGTATTATAAAGTCAAAGACAAAGAAAGAACAGGAAGCATTGCCAAAGTCTCTTCAAAAGACATCGAAAACCAACCTGTTATCAATGTGCTTTCCGCTGCACAGGGTAGAATGTCGGGCGTGAGCATTACCCAAAATTCAGGAGTTCCGGGCGGAGGATTTGATATTCAGATCAGAGGGAAGAACAGCATCCGAAGAGAAGGAAATGAACCATTGTATATTATTGATGGTGTTCCAATTCTTTCAGAAACTCCCTCGTTGTACAGTGCTGCAATTTTACCATACGCTACCATAAATCCTCTAAATTCCATCAATCCCAATGATATAGAAAGCTTCGAGGTATTGAAAGATGCCGATGCCACGGCAATCTACGGATCACGAGGTGCCAACGGAGTCATCATTGTGACGACCAAAAAAGGAAGAAAAGGAAGAACCGATTTCAAGATTAATACCTCTTATTCTCTCAGTACGGTAGCCAACCGATTGAAGCTGCTGAACACTGATGAGTATATTAAGATCAGAAAAGAAGCATTTCAGAATGACGGCATCTCCACAATTCCTGCGGCAGCGTATGATTTCAACGGTGTGTGGGATCAGACCCGAAACACCGACTGGCAAAAAGAACTCATTGGTAATACGGCAGATGCGTCTGTAGTCCAGCTTTCTTTAAGCGGAGGTTCTGAAAACACCTCCTACTTAATCAGCTACGGACATAACGAACAGACAACGGTATTTCCTGCAGATTTCAGATACAAAACTAATAATCTAACAGGGAATTTCAGTTACAGAACACCTGATAAAAAACTGGAAGTCAATCTCAGCAATACCTTTTCGTTTCAAAGTAACAATGTCCTGAATGATGATTTAACAAAGAGAAGTTTAACTCTTAGTCCGAATGCTCCAGCACTCTACAATCAGGATGGTTCATTGAATTGGGAGAACAATACGTTTACGAATCCTCTGGGTGTTTTCAAAAGCGAATATCTCAATTCTAGCAATTTTTTAAACAGTGGAGCGCAGATTTCGTACCGCTTATTTCCGTTCATTACACTAAAATTCAACGGAGGTTTAACGTATCAGAATTTTGAAGAGTTTTCATTGAAGCCCCACACGATGTACAATCCCTCATCAGGATTGACGAGTGCCAATTCCACATCTTTTAAAAACAATTCTTCCACATTCTCTTATATTCTGGAACCGCAATTGGTTGCCAATCAAAGCTGGGGAAACCACAGCCTCGAAATGTTGTTGGGAACAACCTTACAGCAGTCTGAAACCAATCAGGGTTCTATACAGGGCTATGGCTTTGAGAGCAATGCCTTGATTCAGAATTTGGGAGCAGCTAAAACAAAAGTCATCAGCGACCAGGTCAGAAATCAGTATTACTACAATGCTGCGTTTGCAAGAATCAATTATCAATTCATGAAAAGATACATTGTCAACCTTACCGGAAGACGGGACGGTTCAAGCCGTTTTGGTCCCGACAATCGTTTCGGAAACTTTGGAGCGGTAGGTGCAGCATGGCTTATTTCAGAAGAAAGCTGGATGAAAAATGTTCGATGGCTGAGCTTTGCGAAAATCAGAGGAAGTGTCGGAACTTCCGGAAATGACAGGATCGGAGATTATCAGTATCTCAATACCTATACAATCTCATCCAACATCTACAACAACATCACAGCTCTGAATCCTTCAAGACTTTATAATCCCAATTTCAGCTGGGAGAAAACATTAAAGAAAGAAATAGCACTGGAATTATCATTTCTGAAAAGCAGAATTAATTTTTCAGCAGCATATTACAACAATACATCATCCAATCAATTGGTGGGTATTCCACTGCCTGCTACGACAGGATTTGCTACGATACAGTCCAATCTTCCTGCAAAGGTTCAGAATACAGGTTGGGAGTTTGAGGCATCAATGCAGGTTTTGAGACAAAGCAAGTTTAAATACGACACGTCATTCAATCTTTCTGTACCACAGAGTAAATTATTGGAGTTTCCGAATCTGGAAGGATCAACGTATGCCAATCAATATGTTTTAGGATATCCGATGTCACTCGTCAAAGTCTATCAGTTTGAAGGGGTAAATCCTTCCACCGGTTTATACCAATTTACCGACTTTGACGGAGACGGAAAGATTAATTCTCCCAATGACAATAAAGTGATTGAAAGAATAGGCGTGAGATTTTTCGGAGGCTGGTCAAGTAATTTCCGTTACGGACAATGGTCGGCATCATTTCTTTGGCAATTTGTAAAGCAGAGAAACTGGAATTACAACCGTCAGATGCTGGTGCCGGGATCAATGAACAATCAGCCTGTGGAAGTCTTGGATGTTTGGTCTCCTTCAAATCCTTCTGGAATGTATATGCCGTACAGTTCGGGAGCCAATGCTCAAAAGAATGCTTCACACGTTTTATTCCAGAATTCTACTGCTGCGATTGGTGATGCATCATTCATCAGACTGAAAAATGTACAGCTTAATTACAGCATTCCCGTTCAGAAATTCGGAATCAGAGAAGCAATGATTTATGTGCAGGGACAAAACCTCTTGACCTTTACAAAATATTTCGGTGTCGATCCTGAATTTGTACTGACCGGATATTTACCGCCACTGAAGACCTATTCAATGGGCTTTCAGTTGACTTTTTAAAAAGGGTTAAGCTTTTAGTATTTCAAAATTGAATCCATATTATAAAAAAAGTTTTTATAAGAATTAAGAATAAATCTTTAGCTAATGTAAGACTTATCCTTAAAGAATTTGAGACTTTATGAATGGATGTTTTCCATTGCGAAAATTGAAAATCAGATGATGTGAAATTTTCACATTCTAAGCATTGAATAAAAATTAAATCTTTAAAAAATTGAAAAAATGAAAATAAGAATAGAACATACTATTGTGGCAGCTATAATATCCGCCGTACTGACTACCGTTATTTCCTGTGAAAAATTCGTAGAAACTGATTTTCCCAATAACCAGCTTCCGACAGAAGTCGTTTTTGAAGACGAGCAAACCGCTGAAGCGGCATTGGCAGGACTGTATGCAGGACTTTGGACGAACTCGCTTATTTCGGGAGGTATTGATGGAATGGGTGCATTGATGGGAACGTATACAGACGACCTGACCTGTGTGTACACATCAGGATCAAACGGTATTTTGGATATTGCTAACAATCAGCAGGTTGCTACTAATACCGTAGTAACGACGGCTTGGACGAATGCTTACGGGCAGATTTATGCTGCCAACAGCATCATAGAAGGCGTTACGAATTCAAAATCGTTAAGTCAGGCATCCAAAGACCGAATCAAAGGTGAAGCATTATTGGTTCGATCCATTATTTACTTTAATCTCTATCAGATTTTTGGAGAAATAGCTTACACAGAAACTACGAACTATTTTATAAATAGCCACTTGGGGAGAATGAATAAAGATCAGTTCCTCATAAAACTGGAAACCGATTTGTCTGAGGCGGTCAATCTTTTACCATCCGCTTACAGAAATGCAGAAAGAATCTATCCCAACAAATTTGCGGGATATATGGCATTGGCAAAAATGAAGATTCTGTTGAAGAAATGGGCGGAAGCAGAAGTGCTTTGCAGTACGATATTGCAATCATCACAATATACATTTCAAACAGATCCTTCCAAAGTATTTCAGAAAAGCGGCACGCATATCATTTGGCAGTTGAAGCCCAAAAATACGAATGATGCTACGAAAGAGGCATCACTGTACAACTTTACGGGAGCACCTTTATCGTTTGTCCTCAATTTGAATCTCATCAATACCTTTTCTGTGGGAGATTTGCGGAGACAGTATTATATAACGGCAGTTCCTTTTAACCAGCAGATCAATTACCGCTCTTCAAAATATAAAAACCTTGCGGTCAATAATCCTAATGAATATTCAATAATCTATCGTTTGGATGAAGTCAATTTCATGATGGCAGAGAGCCTGATCGAGCAAAATAAAGCAGGAGAAGCCGTTTTGTATATCAACCGTTCCCGCCAACGGGCAGGATTACCGGCTCTTAGCACCTCATTATCCGTTTCGTCGGCAACCACAGAATTGAGAGAGGAAAAGCGCAGGGAATTTTTTGTGGAACACGGCATCCGTTTTTTTGATCTGAAAAGATGGGGACTGCTTGACCAGTTGATTCCGGTAAAACCTAATTGGAAAAACTACCATGCCCAATGGCCGCTTCCGCAGAAAGAACTGCTTCTCAATCCAAATCTTAATCCACAAAATACAGGATATTGATAATGAACAGAAGTTCGAAGAATTGGAAGAATAGGGAAGACATACCTGAAAATAATAAGACGATGAAAACGATTCGAAAAATAGGGCTCCTCATTGTGTTTACTTTTCTGTTGTTGCCGTTACAATTCAACGGACAACATGATGACCTGAAAAAATTGGAAGCATTGGCAGAAAAAGCCGAAGTCCCGGATTTTCTGAAAATGTCAGAAGATGGAGAATGGGTAAGCTGGTTGATGAAATATGAAAGTAAATCGCCGATGTACATTTTACAAAATGTACATGATAAGACTCAAAAGTTTGAAAGAAAATCAATCAGGACTTCATTTTTTATGGGCAGTGAAAAATTTGCCTTTTTGAGTGGTGACCGATTAGAACTGATTAGTTTGGCAACTCAAACTATTGAAACAAAAAATCATATAAAGACGATTGATCAGATGAAACCGCAATCTTTATTTTTGATTCATTATGATGAGCATCAGAATAACAGACTGGAAATCTATGGTAAGAACGGAAAACAGCTGCAGTCGATTGATCAAGTCGTACGATTTCTTAAGGTTGACAATGAATTGATTCTATGGACGAAAAACGATTCTAAAGCACAAGAAATTAAAGTTTGGAAGATTGAAGGGAGCAATAAAAAACTGATTGCAAGTACTTCAGAAGAAGTCTTGAAAGTTTGGAAAGGCACTGCTACGGAAGGAGGATATACAGTCTTTGGTAAAGACAAGCATGAATATACATTAAAGCACTATGTTGATGGTTTGCCGATTCCGCGAAACCTTGATTTGATGCGGAGTAAAAATTATCATTATGTAAATCTTGACTATTCATCAGATCCTGATGCATTATTTATCAAGCTGATCAGAAAGATTCCGAAAGAAAAAAAATGATAGAGTTTTGGTATGGCGTTGAAAAAGATCTCACTCATCATATTAAAGATATGCAGGTTGAAGAAAAATTTTTGTGGTATCCCAAAACAGGTAAAGTAATCCCGATGGATTCGATTTTTCATACAGAAATAGCGATTGGCAATTCCGGAGATTTTTTGAAGATAAAAAAAGATCATTCATTTGTAGATAAGAAAGATGATTTTTTCATGCCCAAAAGAGATTCCTTGTTTGTATGGAATTCAAGATCAAATGAACATCGTTTTTTTTGTGTGATTGATGAAAGACTGTATGTTTCACCGGATAGAAAATGGATTCTTACGGCTGATAACGATGGATGGAATCTTTTAAACACAATTACCCTTAAAACTAAAAAGCAATTATCAGATCGTGAAGCTTCACCCTATTTTAAAGGAACTGAGTTGATTACCTGGGTAAAAGGGAATAAGGTATGGGAACAAAATATTTTGAACGGCAAACTGGTGAGGAAAGTGAATTTAGATGGTGACCATGTTGAAATTATCAACAGTCAACACCAAAAGATAACGGAAGGGCTGCCTAGAGAAATTATTTCAGTACCTGAAAATAATTATTTATTTCGTCTCTCAAAAGGTGATTTGCTGAAATCATACGTAGAGTGGGATCATCGTACAATAAAAAAAATTATAGCTGAAACTACAGATAAAATACGAAATTTGATCTTTACAGATAATCATTCAAATTTTGTGTGGACTAAAGAAAATTACAATGAAGCGCCATCCATTGTATTTAAACAAAAAGGAAAGAAACATCATGTCGTATTCACGTCCAATGTTCATGATAAAACTGCGGAAAAAATAAGAAAGATTCAGCTGCATTACAAAGGAGCAACTCAAGAAACTTTAACTGCAACTTTATTTTTGCCACATGATTATAATTCGGGTAAAAAATATCCTGTCGTACTTAATATTTACGAAAAACAACAGAAAGGCATGTCAGCCTTTTTGCTTCCGACCTTTAAAAACGGAAGAGGCTTTAATGTACGGTTGCTATTGGAATCAGGCTATATGGTGCTCATTCCGGATATTACATACGGAGATAAAGGATCTGGTTTGTCTGCACTGGAGTCAATCCATAATGTATTAGATGAATTGGTAAAAATAGAACAAGTAGATGCGAGGCGAATTGCTTTGACAGGACAGTCTTTCGGAGGATATCAGACCAACTTTGTCGCAACGCACTCAGATCGCTTTGCTACATTTATTTCGGGAGCATCGGTATCTGACGTTATCCATACTCCGTTTTCTTTCAATTACGATTTTGGAAGTCCTGACTATTGGCGGTATGAATATGGTCAAATGCGTATGGGTGGCAGCTTTGTAGAAAATAAACAAAAATATATGGATAACAATCCGTTGTATTTTGCTTCAGAGGTTAAAGCTCCCATATTACTTTGGACAGGTGAAAAAGACAGTAATGTAGATCGCGAGGAAACCCGCTCATTATTTGTGGCTCTGAGAAAATACCGCAAGCCTGTGATAGCATTGTTTTATCAGGATGAAGGACATTCTCTTTCCGGTAGAGCAGAACAAAAAGATTTATCTGTAAGAATGCTGGAGTGGCTGGATTATTTTTTAAAAGATAAAAGAGATGTTGAATGGATTGATAAACAAATGAAGGGTGCGTTGTAGCACCCTTCACCTTTTTAATTAGTTAGGAATTTCATACAGTGGATTCCCGCAAGAGGTTCCACCTGCATTTTGGAATAGATTATGAGTGTTGACCCCATCAGACCAGGTACATACTTCCGTAATAACGTCTGGCTGACATGATTTTTCTGTCATAATACATTTTTCAACAGGTGCTAGAGGATCAAAACGATAGCCGTTTTCCACTAAACTGTTTTTTTTCACAACGCTTGTAGCGTACGCACTTCCTGCGCCTAAAAGCAATACTGCTAAGGGCAATGCGATTTTTCTCATTTTTTTCATGATGTAAAATTAAATTTGGTGCCTACTCTTAGTTCAGGTTTTCGGCTTCCCCCTGCAATGAAATGCTGAGTGATGTTCTGCGCAAAACGATATTTAATGATTTCATTTCCTGTTAATACATAAAGATGCTGATCTGCAATATGAAACTGCATCTTTTTTTCCTTTTTGGGATTTGGTAGATAAAAACTTCCGATGTATCCTTGTTTTACGGTAGAATAAACATCAATGATAAAAGAATTTTTCCACCGATCCCTGTCTTCAAATTTTCCGATGAGATTTGATTCGATAAACAACAGACCCGCATACGCAAATGCTTTTTTATTGACTTTTAATGGAGGTTTGCTCATCTTCTTTTTTCCGTCCGAAAGTTCAGAAACTTCAATCTGCGGAATGCTTATCGTATCAATGGTTTTATACTTCGCTTTGATGGTAAGATGGTTATCCATGATCAAGAGCTGATTTTTGTAATAGTGTACATAAACAGCAGTTTGAGTGATTGGGTCAAAATGCAGTTGTCCATCAGTATCAAAGATTCCGTCATTGGTTTTTCCAAGAATTCCTGATTTCAGATTCAGAGGATTTTTCTGCAAAGGATTTAACAATCCTAAGGTCTGCTTTTCTGAATCTTTGAAATAAGTGCTGATTGCAAAGGAATCTTTACTGATATTCACCAATTGGCTGAAATATGCCTGTCCTAAGCTCAAGGTCTTTGCCTGATGATTTCCCAGCATTCCCTGATAGATAACAGGTACGCTTCCATCATACAGATAGAAATCCGGTGCATTCACCTTCAGTTGCGCTCTTTTAAAATCAAAGTCGTACCTGTCCGGTATTATCCTGTGATCTTTCATTGCTTTAAAATTCAAATCAGTTGATGTCAGTAGAAATGGAGCAGTATAGTTGCCCAGATATACTGAATCTTTTGAAATGCCCGCAAGGTAATAGGAGTTGATCTGAAGATTGAAACGATTCTTTTCTGTTATAGGATGCTGCAAAAACCTTCGTGTAAAATTATTTTCCTTTTTGATCATAAATTCTGATTGTCTGTACATCAGAATGATTGCTGAACAACTTACAATCGATAAAACAATCAGCAGACTTACAGATTTAAAAATCTCTTGTCGTTTAGAACCTGAATATAAAACAATTGCAAAAGCAGCTATGATAACTGTGGCAATATTAAATATCAGATGGGTTTTCCAATCCATTTTTTCTAAAATTCCACCGCAAGAGCAAGGAATAAACTCGCTGTAGTTCAAGATCATGTAAATATAGACAGTGAATAAAACCATCAGAACAAAAGAAAAGTATAATCCGATTTTTCTGGTTCTCTCAAAGATCAATAAAATACATATTGCAAGTTCAATGATTAGAACTCCGTAAGAGATAACATTTGAAAATGCACTCAATAGGGGAGACTGTGCAATCTGAATCTGAAAATTTTCAAAATCCATCATCTTACTGATGCTCGCATAGCAAAACAGCAGGATGAAAAAATAGCTGACAATTTCTATAAATCTTGTTCTGACGGTTTTCATAATCGTAATATTTATCCTTTTCTAACTAAAATCCATTGTACGTTCTTTCCGCAATATGCCGGCATAAGTTCACCTTTTGATACAAAAACTGAAGTACTGATCCGCCCTTCAATTTCCCATTCACCGCTCACAGTGCATTTTTTTCCTGTGCTTATCAGTACCTTTTGGTTTTCCACACTTAGAAACTTTGTCGGTTAAAGAGGTTTTTATTTCTGGTGGTATCCTGCTCAATCCTCCAATGCTGCTTATCTCTTGGTGGATCGTCATCATCATCTCCTGTATCCAGATTTTCAGAATCACTTTCTCCGGATTCTTTATTTCCAATTTTTTCAGATTCATTATAGTTTTGAACTTCGATTTTCAGATTTTTTTGTTCTGTTATATTAAAATCATTATCAGATCTTTCGCAAGACTGCATAAGCAATACAGTTATTAAACTTAAAATTGAGATACACTTTTTCATTTTTTAAATGGCTTTAAAAGTTATCCCGGCCGGTTTGAAATATGATTAGAATTCTGATGTCGAAATTAGGAGTGTTGGGGTATTCAGAAAAGCTTTATGCGGGTCTATGGATTCATTAGAAGGGAATAATTGATAGATTATTCCCACAAAATAGAATCTTATAACGCTGTAAATCAGCTCATAGGTCATAAAAACTTTTGAATAGATCAAACAACTGTTTGAATTATGATTTTTTAATTAAATTTGTGAATACGCTATCTATATGTATTATCATAATCGAATATTATTGTTAATATTTACTTTCTTTTTGTCATTAATCCAAGGTCAGAATCTAAATGAACAGTCTTACAAGAATATTTCAGGCTTATTTAATTCGTATTCCGAGAATGATGAAAGAGCCTTGGTGTTTGTAAATCTGTACATCAGCAAAGCAAAAAAAAGATCATAATTATAAAAAGCTCATAAGAGGATACGAGGAAGCGATCTACTACAGCAGAGATGTGAACCGCAAATTATTATATGCAGACAGTACGATAATCACAGCCATACAAAACAAAAATGATGATGATATTTCCAGGGCTTATCTTGGAAAGGGGATCATATACTATTATAACAGAAGACAATATAAACCTGCTTTAGAGCAGTATTTAATAGCCTTCAAGTTTTCCAAGAATTCGAAAGATGATTACCTCAAGAATAAGATCACGTATCATTTGGGGATGGTTAAAAGCTATTTGGGTTATTATAAGGAGGCGGCAGTACATTTTGAAGAAGCAGCAGATTATTTTGAAAAAAAATCCAAAGAGAATGTTCATCCTAACATCAGGCTGAATAACGAATCAGGATACTTTAACAGTATTTACCGGTTAAGTACCTGTTACAGGAACTTACGGTTGTATCAGAAGGAAGATTCATTGATTAATATAGGATTAAGAAGACTTCACAATACCGCTCAGCTGTCCACGGAGTATGGATATTTTCAAAAAGGAAAAGGGGTACAGTTGTTAAGATTGGGAAATACCGATGATGCATTACAATATTTTAAACAGTCAAAGGATATTTTGAGTCACCATCAGGATGATGCTTCATTAATGACGGTTTATTTTTATATGGGAAAAGCGTATTGGTCAGATAGAAAAAGAGCAGAATCTTTACAGTATCTTAATAAAGTTGATTCTTTGGTCAATAAATTTTGGTTTGTCACTCCGGAGATCAGATCCGGTTATGAATATCTCATTAAAGATGCCAAACAAAACAAAAATTATGAAAGGCAATTATATTATACCAATCAGCTGTTAAAGGCTGATTCAATTATCAATGCTGATTTTGCCATGCTTTCTTCAAAAATTCACAGGGAATACGATACCAATACTTTATTAGAAGAGAAGAATAAATTGCAAAGGGTTCATAAAAATGGGTTTATTATTTTATATTATTCTATGGGTTTTGGATTGATGATATTATGCTTTTCAATCTGGAAGTTCCGCAAGAGAGAAAAAGCACTGACGATCAAGTATCAGGAATTGTTAGAAAAATTTAATACTTCTCAACCTACAGATCATTTTTTAGAATCGAAACCTGTTTCTTCCGAAGAAAAAAATATATACAGCGCAGAAATTATTGAAGAAGTAAAAGCAAATCTCAAGATTTTTGAAGAGAGAAAAAACTTTTTGAAGCAAAATTTAACGCTTCCGATTGTGGCTAAAATGATTGGAAGCAACCGTACCCATCTATCATACGTACTCAATGTTCATCTTGATGTAACATTTACCACGTATTTAAAAATTTTAAGAATCAGGTATATCACCAATTTACTATTAGAAGACAGTAAATATCTTAAATTTAAAATTGACAGCCTTGCGGAAAAATGCGGAATGGCAAACCGGCAAATCTTTTCAGCACATTTCTTGGAAATCAACGGAATTAGACCTACCGATTTTATCCGGAAAAGACTGGATGAAATTCAGAAGAATTGATTTTTTTATTTTTTAGCCCGATTTTTACGTGACCAAAAAAATGATACGTATGAACGGACAAAATTTCCGAAAAAAAAATGACCAGCTTTGGAAAAATCTTACAACAACTGTAGATCAGATCAACAGGAGCGAAAATGACATTGTCATTCGTTCTGAAGAGATTCTGATGGAAACAGACATTGCCATTAGACAATTGAAGGATCACCTTCGGCAATATCAATTTTCAGATTGGAGTGATGAAATCTACTTTTTTAAAAATACCAAACCGCAATTCATAGCAGTTTATATTTACTACTCCAAAGTTTTAGCTATAGAAGCCTCAAAACCTTATGCAGATCCTCAAGCCTTACAATCCTACTACGAAAATGAGAGAAGCAATCTTTTGTATTTTTATAATGAGCAGAGAGAATTTATTAGTTACTACCGCCGAAAATCTACCTATCTGGATAAGAAATATTTCGTCAGGTTCAAATTCGACTTTAAGTTGAAGTTAAGCCCCGAACTGTACAGCTATGATGAAGAATTTTCGACATCCCATGATCATATGGTATCTCAGATTTTAGCGAATGATCTTTTGGATCACTATTATCTAATAAAATAAATTCGAAAGAAGTCAGAGAAAATTCAATCGCACATATCAGAAATCTGGAATGGACAGCTCCTAAAGTTGCATTGATTGAGTTGTTGTATGCGCTTCACCAAACAAAATGTTTCAACGGTGGTCACTCAGATCTGGCTGAAATTTTCAGGTGGGCAGAAAACTCACTTCATATTAATTTAGGCAATTATCATAAAACTTTAGGTGAAATACGCTTACGTAAAACGGAAAGAACTAAATTTTTGTCATTGCTTCAAAAGAATTTAGATCAATATCTGGATAATTTAGATGTGTGATTTGGATGAAGATAGATAAAACAAATTGTAATCTTTAATTTAAAACCTTTTATTCATAGGTTTCACAAGGGAATCTTTCGGTAGTACCGACAAACTACCGAAAGATATTTTGCGTGATTTCGAAAATTTGTCAGACAAAACAAATTTGAAATCATGGCAATATCCATTATCACCAAAGAAGATCTTCAGCAGTTTAAAGTTGAATTGCTGGAAGGGATTAAAGAATTACTACACGATAATACAACAGAACAAAAATTATGGCTTCGGACCTCCGAGGTCAAAAAGCTGTTGAACATCTCTTCAGGAACATTACAAAATCTGAGAATCAACGGAACGTTATCATACAGTAAGGTAGGAGGGACTCTGTACTACAATTACAAAGACATTGAGAAACTACTGACAGACTTCAAACATTAAATCGGTAGTTATGAAGCAGTCTAATAAAATTATTGATTTTTTTGGAAATGTCATTAGGGATCATCGGATGGTTCCCTCGCACATCAGTTTATATGTTTCGCTTTTCCAGTTGTGGAGTAGGCATCAATACCAAAATCCATTTCGTGTGAGTCGGAAAGAGGTGATGAAGCTCGGTAAAATAAAATCTTTTGCGACTTACCACAAATGTATAAAAGAACTGCATAGCGCAGGGTTTATCATTTATTCCCCTAGTTATCACCCTTATGAAGGAAGCTTAATCGAAATTATTGATTTTGAAAGTGAAGATTTTGAAAAAAGTAAAATAGTACATGACCAAAAAATAGTACCCGACAAAAAGATTTCCTTTTCTGTACCGATGCTGTATGAGGTTGAACTATATTTTAACGAGTGTGATTTTCAATCTGAAGAAGCGAATCAATTTTATTCATTATACGAATCTAAGGATTGGAAGTTGTGCAATGATCAACCCATGAAGTGTTGGAAATCTGCAGCAAGAAATTGGATTTCAAAGCTGAAAAATTCAAATCAAAACCAAAACCAAAACCAAAACTAATGAAAGAAATTGATCCTAAAACTCCGATCTGGCAACTGACTGTTGGAGAATTCTTAGAAATTTCGAGCGGTGTCAACTCTGAAAAGAAATATGAATATGGTCTGAAAGGTTTAGCGAAAATATTGGGATGTTCTGTTTCAAAAGCTTCAGAAGTAAAATCATCGGGGTTATTGGATGAAGCCATCATCCAAAACGGAAACATTATCATCATAGACAAAGAAAAAGCATTATCGCTTTTCGGAAAAAAATAAAGATGACTTATCTTGAATTGATACACCGATTTTGGGATTTTAATAAAATAAATCAAATAGGTTCTACGGGAATTTCGATGTATCTGTATTTGCTTAAAATTGGATATGACAATAACGGGTATGAGTTCCAGATTTCTGATGTTGCAGTGAGTAAAGAGTTGGGATTAACCCGAAAGACCGTAAAATCTGTAAAAGAGAAACTCCAGAACTTTGGATTAATTGAATTTCAAACCAAGAACGGACTTCCATGTTACTACAGATTGCTTTTAGATTATCCCTTGAAAATTGCTAAACCCGAAAAAATAAAGAAAGCTAAAATTGTAAAAAGTTCAGATTTTCTTACAGCAGGAAGTGTAGAAATTCCATCACAACAACAGCCATCACCACCTGTAATCAATCAAAAGAACATTCCAAGTTTTGATGAATTTATTGAATATGCCCAAACATTAGAAACTTATGAATCTGAATTAGATTCCGTCATAGAAAAAAAGTACGAAGTCTGGGTACGTAATGATTGGCAAAATAGTTCAAACCGACGTATTACCAACTGGAAATCTTCCCTAAAAAGTATATTGCCGTTCATAAAAAATGAGGATACAAACCTTCAGCTTTCCGTATCAAGCATTCCAAATATAAAGCGTCCTAAAAATCCAGACCGAAAGTAATACTAAAATAAAAAATTCAACACATAAAAAAGATGTACAGCATGGGGGATCCGCATGTAAGACTTATCCGAAAGGAATTTGACAATAAAAGCGAAAGAGTTCCCGAAAAAATCAGAATAGGGAACCATTTCGTGGACGATTTCATTTTTGAAGATCATGAAGCTGCCGATATTCCTATCAATGCACTTCGGGTGATTTTCAATATTATTTCCATCATCAGCAATGAACAATTCCGTCCGGAAGACAGACCAAAACAGCTTTCACTTTTTGATGAAGAATTTGAAACCGAAAACAATATTTTCGCTTCTATAAAAATCAGAAATAGCAAAATTTCTCCTAGCGGTTCCACAAAACAAGTGATAGATGCTTATGAATTTCTCGCAAAATTCAAAATGAGCTGGTATAAATCGTTTAATTCTAAAGGAAGAGAAATCAAAACTTTCGGTGGACTCATTTCAACACCGAGTTACGATAAAAGAGGGTACACCACTTTTCTAATCAGCAGTTATTGGCTGAAAAAATTGATGGTCATTCCGGAATATAATTATGTGCTGTACAATCTGGTCTATAATGTAAGAAACAACAAACATATAATATTTGCTATCTGGCTTTCGAAAATCCCTGAAAATGGAACGGTATTAAAACTGTCAACACTGAACAAAAAATTTGGATTGAATTATCAAACTGCCAAGGATTTTTGTTTCAAGTTTCTAAAACCTGCAAGAAGCAGTCTTAATACATTCAATACGGTCTCTTTCGATTATAAGTACAAAAGAGATTCAATTTTTGTAATACCGCGTTTGACAAAAAAGAAGGAAGATGATCATATATCTGAAAACAGTAACGAAGAACGGAAATTAAGAAAAGCATATCCTAATGAAAAGCAAGAAATCAGCCGAAGATTGATCTACTTTAGAAAAAGATATGGTCTGCTGACAAGTGAAATGATTCAGTTTTCGCATCAATACAGATATATTCCGCAAACCAGAGTATTGATAGAGAAAGCTTTTGAAGAATTTATTAGAACAGCACGATTGCAAGGAATTAAATCGACAGAATTTCAAGGAACCGAATTTTTAAATAAAATTCAGGAACACATCATACAGATTTACAGGAATACAAAAATGGGAGAGTTGCTGCCAAATGGCTACCCAATAATTATTTGAGTTCGGAATTCCACTCACCCAAAATTCGGAATTGCACTCACTGAAGTTAAGAAAATGTTAAAATATTGAAATTTTTGATTGAGAATTCGGAATTGCACTCACTCCAAAATTCAAAACCCGTTAAAAATAGGGATAACTGTAAGAAAATGTGAAAAAAAAACGAAAAATCAATGAAAGTAGAAAATACAATTCGGATTTACACTCACCACAAATGAGTTGTTTTTTCGGAATTGCACTCACTCCACTTTCGGAATTGCACTCACTGAAATTCGGAATTGCACTCACCGAAAATGGGGTTCAAATGCTTTACCATAAGGCGATTCGGTGCATCATTAAAAGTATTATAAAAGTAATTAAAAAGTCTTTTTTTATTTAAAAGGAAAATGTGGATAAAAAATTTGCTTTAAAAAAGAAAAAAATGAATTGCGAAGAAGCAAAAGAAAAAGTAAATATTAGAACAGTTTTGGAATCGTTCAATCTCTTTCCCGTGAAAGAAAACCGAAAAACGGCATTTTATTTTGCGCTCGACAGAGAGGAAAAAATCCCGAGTTTGTCTGTTGATTTTGTGAAAAATAAAGCTTTTGATTTCGGAACCGGGAAAAGTTATGATGTTATTTCAATTGTTCAGCAAATGAATCAATGTTCAGTTTCTGATGCTTTGAAGTACCTTGATAAATTTGACTTCTCAGTTCAAAATAATACTCAGATTGAAGAATCTGTCCAAATCAAAAATTATCAAATCATAAAAGTAAATGAAATTCAGCACCCAGCTTTAATCCAATATTTAAAATCCCGAAAAGTTTGTGAACAAAAAGATTTGGTAAAAGAAATTGAGTATATGTTGAATGGTAAGAAATATTTCGGAATTGGCTTTTTTAATAATTCCGGAGGCGTTGAAATCCGAAATAAATATTCAAAGATATGTTTGGGCAAAAAAAGATGTGACTTTGATAAAAAATGATTTGAAGACTTCCAATGAAATTGTAGTTTTTGAAGGTTTTTTTTGATTATCTGACTTTTAAAAATTTGGAAAGTGCAGAAAGTTCAATTTCAGATTGTTTGATTCTCAATTCTACGGCAATGCTTTTCAAAGTCGATAAAGAACTTAGAGCATATTATAAAACCTCACTTTTCCTAGATAATGATGATAATGGAATTACAATCAAACAGGTTATCCGGAAAAACTATAAAAATGTTGAAGATTGTTCTTTGTTGTACAAAGATTTTAAGGATTTAAACGAGTGGTTTTGTGCAACAAAGTAAAATGTAAAAATTCTGAAAATGATTTTAAAGAGAAATTTAATTTTAAAAATCATAAACTGGTTAAACCTTAAAAAAAAACAGATTACCTAATGTTTAATTTTACATTTTTCCTACTATCAAAACCCTCTATTTAATCACTTCTAACTGATTTTTGGCTTTTTACTATTGCAAATGTAGGACAGCATCATTCACCTAAAAAAATATTTTTGGGTTTCTATAAAAATTCTTTCCACGAGTTCCAATAATTTTTTCAGACACTCCTGAATCCTTCGGACAAAAATATTTCGAGCCACAATCCTCCAAAGCTTTGGAGGATTGTGGTTTTATATGCCTGATACTTTCCTATGATCATCGGCAAAGAAAAAGACGGAACCTCAGTTATACGAATCAATTAAATCGCAGACGGTCTTTGACATCAACGGAAAAAACAACAAAATAAAACAACAAATAATTCTGCTTTTCCAATTGGATATAAGCAGAAAAAAAACGAGTGTCCTCGAAACCAAATCAATCAAATCGAAAATTTTAACAAACTCGAAAATCAATTATTAACAATCAAAAATTAACATTATGAACATCGTAGGCAGAATTACAAAAAACGCAGAAATCAACACTTTAAAAAATGACAAACAGGTCGTGAATTTTTCACTAGCCATTAATGACAGATTTAAAACCAAACAAGGCGAACTAAGAGAACAGACCACTTATTATAACTGCTCCTATTGGCTAAGTGCCAACGTAGCTAAGATTTTAACGAAGGGAACATTAGTAGAGCTTACAGGCAGAGCAAGTGCGAGTGCGTGGATTGGAAAAGATGGAGAAATAAAATCGGGGTTGAATTTCCATACTTCTAACATCAAAGTACACGGAGGCGGAAAAAAGTCTGACACAGAAGAACAACCAGCTTCACAGCCACAGAAATCCAATGCTTTTGCGGAAGATACGGACGATGATTTACCATTCTAAAAGCATTCAAAATATGGAAGCACAATATAACTTTCAAATGAAGCCGAAAAGTGATAAGAATGATTGGGAAAAGGTGGAAATCTTTTCCCAATTCTATTGCGAGAGAACGACAGCAATACGGTATGCAAAAAGTCTTTCAAGAAAATTCAAATCAGAAATCCGCCTTACAGAGGGAAAAGAACCTTTCAAAACAAGCGGAACATACATTTACGAAAACAACAATTATACAACAAATATTATGGCAAATTGGTGCAACAATAAAGTAACATTCACAGGAAATCGAGAGGTTTTGGACAAAGTCTCGAATGTATTTCAAGAAATGATAGAAAAGGAAACTAAGGGAAATATTGGGCAACTGCCCGATTTTGTCAAGAGCAAAAACGGTTACTTCTGTGAAATTTATCGAAGTGAAACAGATGAATGTTCTTTCCATTATGAGACAAGATGGAGCCCAAATATCGAAGCATTATGGATTGTTGCAAATCATTACGATGTCGGATTTGTATTGGATTACGAAGAATCTGGCTGTATGGTTTTTGGCAAGACCATATGCGAAAACCAAATCTTACAGGATTATTTTCTCAATCAATGTGACTTTCAAGACTTCATCTACAATGTAGATACAGATTGTTACGAATTCGAAGGTGAAAATTACGATTACAAAGAGGAGATTATGAGAATCCTATTAGACAGGAAAATAAATAATAACAAACAAAAAATTGCATAAATGAAAACATCACTTCAACAAACAGAATATTTACTGATAAAATCAATGACCAACAGTGAATGGGATAATGGCGATTTTGCCATTATCCACATTACGGGAGAATGGAAAGAAATCCAAAAGAAAAGGCTCGAAGCCGTAAAGCCTTTGGAAAATGACTATGATTTAAAATGGCTGAATTATGCCGATACCAATGTAGAGTTTTTCAAATTTTCGGAAGAAAATTATCCCTAAGTTGAAGAATGGCTTTCGGAGAGAAGCAGGATTTTTATCGAATTGGAAAAAGAGGATTTGAAAAAATTTTTGCAACCCGAAAATAATCTGAATTGCTACCAAATGCAAGTCTATAAAAACGGAAATGCCATTTACAACGCTTTTGGAAAACAGACAGGCGAAGAATTTTGGACAGAAGAATTTTCATTATATCAATTAACTCAACAACAATGAGAGTAACAGACTTAAACGGTTGCAAGATTAAAGTAACCAATCTTGATGAAGCTATCCAAATTACAGCAGAGTAAGGAATATGAACATACAAACAAAGAATTTTCAGAATTAGATAAAAGACTGAGAAGGTTTTGGAAAGATATGTACGGAAAACTACTAAAATCAAAACAATATGAGCAATCTCGCAGACAAAACGGAGTATAAAGCATTGAACATTATTGCCAAAATGGTAAAACAATATGAAAAATTACACTATTTGGATATGACCAAAGAAGATGATTGGAATGCCACAAACGCAAGAAACCTATTACAGAGCATTATTCAAAATAATGAATATAAAATTAATTATAACAGAAATAGTAAAAAATCAATTTTAAAAACAAAATTATGCAAACCAATTTTTTCAGACAGATAGGCAAACTCAATCTTACAGGAGATTTGCAAATCACACTCCGACAAGGGGCAGAAAACAGTTTCGTTCTTTCCGTATTGCTCAACAATGAGCAATGCGGAGACGAGGCAAGGAAAACGATTCCGCCACTCAATTTAATGGGGACAGCGGAAGAATTGGACAACGGATTTTTTGAAAGTATTTCGACACCATTGCAGACCGCATCGGGCTTAATGGTAGATATGGAAAGTTTTATGAAACAGGTCGAAGAAGCCAAGAAGAAATCGGCAATGGAAAAGGAGAAATCCGACAAGGAGAAAAAAGAAAAGGAAGGCAAAGATAAAAAGTACAAAGAAGCCTTGCAAAAAGCCGAAGAACTCGAAAAAGACGGCAAATACAAAGAAGCGTGGTCAGCTCTTCCAAAAGTATCGGAATTTCCCGATTATGCTGAAATCATCCGCAAAAAGCAGGATGAATATGAGAAACATTTTGCACCAAGCCTATTCTCTGAAACGACCAATGAAAATGTTGAATCTTAAAAATATTATAAATGTTACTTGCAACCCTATTAGACCGAGTTTTTATACTCAAAGATAACGGACAGGAAATACGTTTACCTGACCCTGAACCAAAATGGAGCGTAGAATCAGTAATGAACTTTTACGCCAACACGTACCCGATACTGACCACTTCAAAAATTTCAGCACCGAAAATCAAGGATGATGCTGTTGAATATCAATTTGAAAGTGTGATGGGAACAAAAGGATAATAAATAGTTGATGGTTTTTGGTTGACAGTTGATAGAATTACAATCTAAAAGCTAATAACCATCAACCATAAACTGACAAACAAAAATAAAATGAATGCAACGAAAAACCATATCGGGGACAATTCAACCTCCCGAAGAAAAAAAACAAAGGCAACTTCACTTACAATTGAGGGAATACGCACAATGGATGCATCAGATAAAAGACAGTTCGGAAGTTCAGAAAGACCAACGGAAATCCGTTCCAATCTCCCAACTTCCAATGCTTTTCTGAGAACCTGCTTTATGCCGAAATTAAAGGAGAATGAAATAACAATAACACAGGGCAAACGTAAGTCTGCTAAAACAGAAAGGGATTTTTATAAGTCCCTTTCTCAATTAGCAAAGCATTATGATATAACCCCAATGCCGACACAGCATTTTAATTATCCATACAATATCAGCCTTGCTTTGAGAGATATTGAAACGCAGTTGAAAACCAAGACTGAAAATTGGCAGAGTGTTAGGCTGATAGAAAAAGGGAGTAAGACTTGCTTTGCAATAGAAGAAAGATGCAACACAGGGGCAACCTTGTTTTATGTTCCCGTCGTACCGCTTTATCAATTGCTCCGCAATAAGGTACACAGAAAAGCAGCTTGCTTACTATTGTCCGTATGCACTTATCTGTATAGAAATGTAGATATTCCATATTACAGACAGGAAGATTCTTATCTCTATTGGAATTACGAAATGCTTACTGATTGGATAGAGCAGGACGAAGAAATAGAAGATAACCACATCTGCAAAAAAGAACTTCAACGGGCGGAAATCAACGGAGATATGATGGGACAAAAAATTTCCAATGCTAAGAATCTTCTTTTTTTTGAGCAACGCTTGAAACGTTTTATACCGAAAAACAGGTTTGATAAAGAATGCCTTCAATTGGCAGAAAAAACCTTTAAACTTTATTGTGATTACCCTAATGAAAGCATTTTCAGAAATGCCCACTATAATAATGCAAACAAGCCCTCAGAAATGGAGGGAGATGACAATTATAATGAGGAAACTGTTATCGCAATGGATAAATATATTTCCTTTTTTGCCGAGAGTGACGGATTGATTTATGATAATCTAACGAGTATGGTCAATAATGAGTTCAACGAATATGCTGAAACACAGCAACCAATGATTTTTAAAACCTTTGACGGAAGTGATATATTGGATAAAAACCTTGATTTTGAAAATCAGTTGTTTAAGGTCTTAAACGAATTGTGCCGATTGCTCAACTAATCTGTGCATACACGGCGCAAATAATTCAATTATAAAAACAAGCTATGAGAAATACAGCCAATACAATTAAGAACGAAGAAACCGACATAACCAATAATTTTGGAACACTTTACTATCCTAAATCAGCACTGGTCTTTTATGAGACAGAAGATTATAATCGCGATGGTTATGTTGAACATTTTGATATTGACCCTAATGGAAACCCTGTCAATGCCCACCCTTTGACTGTAAGGGAGGCACAACGACTCTCCAAATCTTTAAATATTCAAAATAAGAAAGAAAAAGATTTTCTAAGACCAAGTGGTATTATTTCTGAAACTGTACTATTTATAGATACATCGGAAAATGGAAAAGTGGTCTGGTACACAAAAGCACAGGAACGACAGTTACTATTTACCGAAAAGCTTTCCATTCCAAATGGTTTAGCGAATGTGCCACCTTTGCTATGGTGTGCCAATAAGCAGGGAATGAAAATATTCGCATTGGAGACAGACCAACGCCCCAATACAGATACACCACTATTTCACGCTCCGTTCTTTAATGTTTACGAAAGCGGAAGTGTTTGTATGGGAACGGTCGACGTAAACATTAAAAGTTCCGCATCACTCGAAGAGTTTACTAAGAAATGGGAAAACTATTTTTTCAATTCTTATTTCAGCCATTTGGTCAACAGCCATAATCCGATTAAAGGAAACTTGGTAATCCTTTGGAAAAGCCTTATTGATTCAAAAGAGCCGTTTCCGACAGATATTCTAATCAATTCAAATCTAACTTTAAAAAAATCTACTCTAATGATACAATCTGAAAAAACAAAAGTCCATTTTACCGATGATAGCCTTTTAAATCCTACCAATCCTGTAATGGTAAACCTCATAGGTGCAGGTGGTACAGGTTCTAAAGTATTGACCGCCTTGATCGAAATGAACCATTCATTGATTGAATTGGGACACGCAGGATTACAGGTGCGGTTGTGGGATGATGATATTGTCACAGAAGCGAATCAAGGCAGACAGCGTTTTGCAGAATGTGAAGTAGGATTACCAAAGGCAGTTGCACTGATAAATCGGGCAAACCGATGGTCTGGAACGAATTGGAAAGCCGAAGTCAGAAAGTTTGAAAGAGATTCTTTAGGAAGAATCCAAGAGAATATGCAGTCCGCAATTTATATGTCGTGTGTTGATAATGTCAAATCACGATTTGAAATTGCTGATATTCTGAATGAATTGAAAGAGGGTAGGAGATTATACAGAAACCAGGCTAAATATTGGATGGATTTTGGCAACAACCGATATTCTGGACAGGTTTTGCTTTCTACAGTTGAGAATATAAAACAACCTGATTCCGAAAAATATCAAACAACGTCGAATCTTCCTTATGTGACGGAAGAATTTGGAGAACTGCTTTTGCAGTCTGAAACGCAAGATGATACACCAAGTTGCAGTTTAGCAGAAGCATTAGAAAAGCAGGATTTGTTTATTAATTCTACATTAGCACAAATGGGATGTTCTCTATTGTGGAACTTGTTTCGCAACGGACTGACTGAAAACAGAGGTTTTTTCCTTAATCTAAAAAATTTCCATTCTCAACTGATAAAAATATAAAAAACCGCCTGACCAAAAGTTGGGCGGCAAAAATGCAATTCCTCCCTGCGGTCGGAAACGTATTTTTGCGGAAAGCGGAACAACCCCATTTCTAAAACAATTCCGGACTTTGGCTTTGGTTTGTTTTAGAAAAAAGGTTGTAAGTATTAACTGACTATAGAAAACTCGTTGTGCATAGTTTCAATTAAGCATTAAAATAGTTAGTTGAAACTATGCACTTTCAGTGCAAGAATTTCAGTTTCTATAAATTTTTTATTCGACACAGATGCACAGATAATAAAATGAATTTTTTAATATTTTATTATCTGTGCATCTGTGGAGTTTTTTAAACGAATTTCATTCGTTGTTCAAATCTATGGACTGAAAGTCCATAGTGGTTTAGTTATTTACAACAAGCATTTCCCTCTTGAATAGGTGGGCACTTTACTGTACCGTAACTACAAAACACGCAACAATCTCCCTTTATAGGTTTTAGAGTTGTTTTGCAACTCTCACACTGATAGAAAAATTGACAAGCATCAGTTGGCATTTCTTCGGATTTCTTATGTCCGCAGGTTGGACAAGTTATTTCGGATATTAAAATGATGTCCATTATGAAATAATTTTGCTTTTTAGTGATTTGTAACCAGTAGAGTTGATAGCTTTTTCGATTTGCTCGATGCTGGTTTGTTTGTTGTCGAACTTTACAATTGCGTTGCCTTTTTCGTAAGAAACAATAACTTCAACAATGCCTTTTAGTTTGCTAATTTCTTTCTTTACATGATGTTCACATCCTGAACAAGTCATTCCTTTAATAGTAAATTCAACTTTCTGAATTTTAGAAGTCGAAGTAACAATTGCCGTGATTTTTGTCTTCGGAACAAAGATGTGAGCATAACTCGGAAATGATAGAAGTAAAACTGATATTACGGTAATACTTCCTAACAATGATTTCGTTTGCATAAAATTTTGTTTTTGATTTGTTTCACAATTACAGTCAATTTGTTGTTGAGGTTTCAGTTTTTGATACCAAGCAAAGCCAAGAACTAAAACAGTCATACCAATAAAATAAGGTCGAAAAGGTTCGAGCCACGAAAAGGTAGAAGCAATTCCGCTTGAACCCGCAACTATAGCCAAAATTGGCGTAATACAGCACAAGGACGAAGCAATTGCTGTCAAAAGTCCTGCACCGATTAATTTTTTTTCTGTTTTCATATTGCTTCCAAAATTTTGTTTTCGTTAAGGATTTTGAAAAAAGGTTTGAGCATTTTTTCATACTCTTTTGCCAACGAATAGAAAATAGTTTGCGCTTGTCTTTCCGTTTCAATGAGTTTTCTGTCTTTGAGTTTTCGCAAGTGCTGAGAAACTGCCGAAATGGTCATACTGAGAATATCGCTTAGGTCGCAAACACAAAGTTTCTTTTCTTCATAAAGAAGAAAAAGTATTTTCAGTCTTACATTGTTACCCGCTAACTCAAGTCCGCTGGATAAATAATCAACTGTCCCTTTGATTTCACTAATCCGGTCTTTGCAACGCATTATCTGCTTAACGTCCGCCTGCTGCCTTATACAAGAAAGATTATCCATAAGTACAAAGATAAGCAAATTGTTTATTTAAGCAAATACTAAAATACAAAAACATCTTTTTATACATTTTCATAAAAGGATAAAAGATTTCCGTATAAGTCTAATGCTGCAAATTCTCTTGTGCCATAATAGGTACTTTCTATCTCTGTTTTTTCATTGTGAAGCACCTCTTTTTCTTTTAGCTCTTTATACAGCTCTTCAACTCCTTTTACTTCAATTCTGCAACTGTGTGTTCCTGCTAAAAAGCTTTCTGCCCCACTACTAATCGGTTTTAGAAATAGAAAAATGCTTTTCCATTTCCAACTATAATTGCAGGAAGCCCACAAATGCAGTTCTATGTTGCCCCGAACCAAAATTGCAAAAGTGTCTTCCTTGTGCCGACAATCAAAACCAAATTTGTCTTTGTAAAATTGAACTGCTTTGTCAATTTCCCTGACAGGAAATGCGGGTGTTGCCTTTATCAGTTCTATCATTGTCATGTGCAATTTTAAATTGTAATATTGTGGTAAATAGTTGAGACAGCTCAAACGGATTGAAAAAACGTTTTCGGTTTCCTGGCTTAGCTGTTTATCCTTTGTTTTAATAATTTAAAGATAACCCAATACCCCAGCCCATATCGCTATCATAATGTGTACGAATACCCACATTTTTATTGATAATATATTTTAGCTCTGTCATATATTCCATATCGGTGTTGACCATAAAACCAGCCCTCAATCTCTTTGTGATGGGAATATCTTCACGCATTAAAGAAAGACGTACAATTCCATCGTGATATACCTCTGCCTGAAAGTTTACTAACATTGGTAATGTGTACATAAAGCCCAAGCTAATAGCTCTACGTGTATCTTTTTCATTTTTCTGTCCGAATAAATTGGTTTCGTGTTCATCCATACCCATTTTACGATACCTCCAATCAAAACCTATAAACGGCATAAACCATTGCATTTTTCCAATGTACCTTCCTAAATGTGTTTCTACTTCATAACCGTGCATATCGTTATAGCCTAATCGCCATTCTGTCCCTAAACTCCATCTTGAATTCTGAAGCATCGCATCACCATCATTTCCA
Organism: Chryseobacterium sp. POE27; assembly: GCF_039727685.1. NCBI lineage: Bacteria > Pseudomonadati > Bacteroidota > Flavobacteriia > Flavobacteriales > Weeksellaceae > Chryseobacterium > Chryseobacterium sp. POE27. Next base: position 1,615,361 of record NZ_CP152475.1, on the reverse strand, counting down.
TTGCTAGCAAAATCATTCTGAGCCATTAAGTGTGGCATATTGCTTTCTCTTTGCAACATATTATATGCTTGTTTTTTGTTAGGTAAATTCGGATTTTGATAATCGTCAACTGCAAATACCCTGTTCATTCCTGACATCATATGATAAAGGATATGACAGTGGAAAAACCAATCTCCTTCTTCGTTTGCTAAAAACTCAATAGTATCAGTTTCCATTGGCATTATATCCAACACATTTTTAAGTGGTGATTTTTCGCCTTTACCATTAATTACTCTAAAATCGAAACCGTGCAAATGCATCGGATGGCGCATCATTGAGTTATTATGAATGGTAATTCGTAGAATTTCTCCTTTTTTCACAGGTATTTTATCAACTTCTGAAAGTATTTTATTATCCATGCTCCACACATAACGGTTCATATTTCCGGTAAGGGTAAATTTCAATTCTTTTACTGGAGCATCTTTAGGAAGTTCCGTATTGGAAGGAGATTGTAGCATTGCATAATTCAGCGTTTTGATTTCTCCCAAAGCATTTGCATTGTAACGGTTGGGATCATTTTCCATATTCATATTGTGTTGGCTATGGTCTTCTTTCTGCTTACTATCTCCGGTTATTTCGGGATACATTACCACATTCATATCCATTTGATTAAGGCTCATTTTCATACCCATATCATCTAAATCGCCGTTCATCTTCATCATATCATTCATCATTTTCATCCCCTCAAAATATTTAAGGCGAGGAAGCGGAGAAATAAGTTGTTTAATACCACTACCTACAAAATAGCTTGCCGATTGTGTTCTGTCTTCAGTAGTTGCTAAAAATTCATAGGCAATCCCATCTTCAGGAATCGTAACCACAATATCGTAGGTTTCTGATACTGCAATGATTAATCTATCAACTTCTACAGGTTCTACATCGTTTCCGTCGTTGGCTACTACGGTAATTTTACCTCCTGCATAGCGCAACCAAAAATAAGAGGATGCACCACCATTTGACACTCGTAATCTTACTTTATCTCCTGCTTTTAGCGTTTTGCCATCAACTTTTTTTAAATCTGTAGCGTTATTTCCGTTGATTAAAATTTTGTCATAATAAACATCGCTTACGTCCATTGCCAACATACGTTTCCATTCGTTGGTTACTTTTGTTTTGAAATGACCTTCTTTGATAGCTTCTGCGTAAGATTGTGTTGCATTTTTTTTAATAGCTGCCCAATCATTGGCATTATGCAACATACGGTTGATATTATCCGGGTTTAGGTTTGTCCACTCACTTAAAATGATGGGTACGGTAGGCAAATCATCAATTCCCTCTCTATAAGTTTTATCATCCTCACGCTTTTTCATTACAAAACTGCCATACATACCAATCTGCTCCTGCAAACCTGAGTGGGAATGATACCAATGTGTTCCGTGCTGGATAATTGGAAAACGATAGGTATAAGTTGTGCCTGCCTTAATAGGTTTTTGTGTAAGCCACGGCACACCGTCTTCTTTGTTAGGCAGGAACACTCCGTGCCAATGGAGCGAGGTGCTTTCTTTTAATTGGTTATGGACTACTATTTCGGCTGTATCGCCTTCTGTGAAAGTTAGGGTTGGCATCGGTATTTGACCGTTTACGGCAATGGCTTTCTTTTCTTTGCCTGCGTAGTTTACAAGCGTATCTTTTACATACAACTCGTAACGAACTACTTTTTGTGCAAAGAGAGATTGCGAACATAACAGTATAAAAACTGCTTGCAGCAACCTGATCGTAACATTTTTAGGTATATTCATTTTGATATTTTTTTTCTTGAAACTTAATCCTGCTCTTTTAGCCAATTGGTTAAAACTTTGATTTGCTCATCATTCAGTTTTGTGTTTTTATGCATCATTGTATATGATGCTAAGGGCATTTGTTTAGTTTCGATTTGTTCTTTAATTGAGTTTAATAATCTGTCCTGCTTCCTATTTGAGTATGTACCCCATTCGTTGAAATTCAAATCCTCTTTTGCGTTTTTTATGTGGTTTTCTACTAATGCTCTCATAGGTTGCACATAGTCGTACCAAACATAATTAGTATTGTTACTATGACAATCGTAGCAAGAGGTTTGAAGCATCGCTTTTACTTCAACAGGCATTTTATACGCTTGGGTAAAATCGGTTGTGTAAACCTGCCCTTTATCTACATTAAGGGCAGGCTGATAAAATTGAATAGCAATAAAAATAAACAGCACTATTGTCAACATTATCTTTAATACTCTCTTCATTTTTAGAACTCTTTTTTTACAGAGCCACAGGTAAGCATCTTGCTGCCATAATAAGGATTTTTGATAGTCTTAGCTTCGTTAATCCAAACCGCACCTTTACCATCATTGTACATTGGGCAGTAGTCCTGATATAATTTTTGGGTAGTTCCAAATAATGTGATAAGGTCAGAAACGTCTTTACTTAGCGATGCTAAATGCTCTCTCTGGTGGTCTATTTTACCAGCATTGTCACTAATATGCTCTGCATTTTCTTTGGCATTTTCCGCTATTTCCATATATTCTTTATGTTTATTCGCTGGGATAGCGTTCATATCCACATTTTTTAAGGTAGTAAACAATTGCTTTCCTGCATTAGCCGCTGCTTTGTCATTATCTGCAACAAGTGCATTTTTTAAAGCCAAATAATCCTTAATTATAGGTGCGACAGTAAACTTTTGAGCTTGCTTCACATCGGACTTTTCTGCCTCTTGAGAAGATGTATCCGTTGAAGTAACAGTTGCTACCGTATCATTGTGTGTAGGTGATTGTAACTCCGGAGTTGCAGCAATTGTTGTGCTATCATTAGCTTGCTGGTCGCTATTTTTATTTGAAGATTGATTGCAGGAAATTGTTACCGCTGCAACTGTTACTAATGTAATGATTGAGAAAATTATATTTTTCATTTTATTTATTTTTGATATTATTGAAGAAATTTGTCTTATTTATTTGTTTTCAAATTCATTTAGCTTACGCTTCATAAATTCGATTTCTTGTGCCTGTGTTTCCAGTATGTTTTTTTGTAACTGTATCAATTCGGGGTCGGTAAGCTTAGCTTTTTCAGACATCAATACTGCTGCTGCGTGATGCGGTATCATACCTTTTACAAACTCTTTATTTCCCACAAATAATTGCTCCCGAATACCAAACCAAGAAAAGATACCAATCGCAAGGGAAACCGTTATGATTGCCCAGTTGATTTTTTTGCTTTCATACATTCCTTTCATTATCAATAGTTCTATAATCAACATTGCAGAAACCATCAGCAAAGTCATATACAAATTATTGATGTTCAGGATAAGGTTCTGTAAGCCGTCAATCATAGCATACATAATGAAGTACATAGCTATGAACATAGCAACAGCCATTACAGCAAAGCGTTTGTACATTGCTAAAGAGTGATTAGTATTATGCTTTTCATTCTTATGGTTATGTTGCATTTCGTGTTGGTTTTCCATACTTTCCATAACAATAGCGTTTTATTTGTTATTAATAGTTTCCTGTACGCTACCGCAAGTAAGCATTTTGGAGCCGTAATACGGGTTTTTAATTGCTTCTTCTTTGCTTAGCCAATTTGCTCCTTTACCATTATTGTACATTGGGCAATGTTGATAATAAACAGGTGTTTCTTGTTTTGAAACTTTGGCTAATTCGTACATATTATTAGCCAGTAAAGCGAAAATTTCTCTTTGTTTGGTAACATCTTTTGCTATAGCAATTTTTTCTGCATTAGCAGTTAAATCTTTCATTACTTTCATCCAAACGGTATGTTCTTCGTTGGAAAGTTTTGTCATTTCTACTGCTTTAATGGCTTTTACCAATTCGGTAGCTTTTGCGGAAGAAGTACCTGCATCAGTTTTTACCAACGCATCTTTCACTGAAAAATAGTTATTGAAAACGGCTTTTAATTGCGGTACATTTTGTGTTTCAGTGGTATTTTTTTGAGCCATATCGCTTTGGTTATGGTTGGCGTGTTCATTTTTCATATCCATACCTGCATCTCTGGTTTTTGCAACTGGTTTTAGTTCCCTTTTATACTGGCAACAGTCGGATAATTTTGCATATACATCATCTGGAGCCAAAAATTTCTCACTGTCATAACCTGCTAAGGCAATGCGTTTCAATATTTCGTCCTGATTTGTTTTTTTACCATCATAGTTGAGTGTAGCAATCTTGGTATCTTTATTCCAATCTACCGTGGCTACATTTTTTAAATTTCCTGCTTTTTCGATGGTTGTTTTACACATTTCGCAGTTGCCATATATTTTTACAGTTTCTGTTTTTGCATTTTTGATTTGTGCAAAACTGTTTACGGCTGATAGTAATACGATGATTACCATCAATATTTTTGATATTGATTTCATTTTTATTTTTTTTAATTTAATAAGATATACGAAGAGTTTGCGAAAACTGGATTCAGCTTTCGACAAGGCACACGTATGGCTAACAAGCCATCGTTTTAGCTTATTTTAGGTGGTTGCCAAATGGAAGAGTAGCCTGAAGAATAGTAGGCTTCTTTGAAACCGAATTTTTGCTTTTTAATTTCAGCAAAAGGGTTAGCTGTTTTTAAATCTATTGGTATTGGTAAGCTTACAGAAGATGAAGAAGTGCTACATCCACATGAACTGTGCTTACAATTGCCGTCGCAGTCGTGACCATTTTTGCATTTTTTACAGGACTTGTCCTTGCAACTGCTTTTATGTTCTGCTTTTGCAGATTGATCTTTTGAGCAGGACTTTTGCTCTGTCTTAGTTGTTTTTTTTGCACAAGCATAGCTTATGCTTGGCATTAGGAAAAAGCCCAAACATAGTAAGATGACAAAGCTGATATGTTTACTCAAATTTTTCAACACTACAAAATTATGAAATTATTTCTTTTAATTGCTATATTTTGCACTTTCGTGAACTGCAAACACAGAATTATAGATAAAATATCTAAATCACTAGTCTGCATAGTCCTTTTTATGCTTATTAAAATAAATATACAGTTAATTACCTAAAGTGTTTGTTATAAGTTAAATAACTAAACAGGTTATTAGGATAAGGAAATTATCTTTGTTTAATGGTTCTATCTTAAAACCTGCTTTCTGTACAGTTTCAATTACCTGTTCTTGTGTAATTCCTTCTGATTTTACGGTAAGCACCTTGTCTTTAGTTGTATCTACTTCCCAATGGCATATTATACCATGGTATTATCCAAATGAGGTTTTACAGATGCTACACATCCACCACAGTTAATATTTGTTTTGAATCGTAAGTCTTGATTATTCTTTTCCATTTTGTTTATTGAATAATTCATTTAAAGTTTAAAACTGCGTAATCGCAATGCATTTACGATTACCGATACAGAACTTAAAGACATTGCTAAAGCTGCAATCATTGGAGATAATAAAATTCCGAAAAACGGATATAAAATACCTGCTGCAATTGGAACACCAAGCACATTGTAGAAAAAGGCAAAGAATAAATTTTGCTTGATGTTTTTCATAACAGCATGGCTCAAATTTTTTGCTTTAACGATACCTAATAAATCGCCTTTTACTAAAGTTATTTTGGCACTTTCTATGGCTACATCAGTTCCAGTTCCCATAGCTATTCCGATATTGGCTTGTGCTAATGCCGGAGCATCATTTATACCATCACCAGCCATAGCTACAATTTTCCCTTCTGCTTGTAAACGTTTAATTTCGTTGAGTTTATCTTCGGGTAAGCATCCTGCTTTATAGGAAGATAAACCTAATTCATCCGCTACTGCTTTGGCTGTATTAACATTGTCGCCAGTAAGCATAATTACTTCTACACCTTGGAGCATTAGTTCTTTTATCGCTGCTGCACTCGAAGTTTTTATCGCATCGGTAATTGAAACAAAACCAACTGTAACATCATCAACAGCAATGTAAGAAACCGTTTTACCAAGTTTTTGTTCTGCAATAATTTTGGTTTCTAAATCGTTAGAAATAGTTGCCTTAACCTGTTCCATTAGTTTTTTATTGCCTAATGCTACTTTTCTATTGGTAACCGTTCCTGTAACTCCTTTTCCTGTAACATTTTCAAAATCTTTGACTCCAATTAATGAAATAGATTTTGTTTTGGCATAATTGACTACTGCTTGTGCCAATGGATGTTCACTGTATTGGTTTAAGGAAGCTATATTTTGCAATAAATCATCCTCGTTATTAGTTGATGCGTAAATTTTTTCTACAGAAGGTTTTCCCTCAGTTAGCGTTCCTGTTTTATCTGTTATTAAAACATCCACCTTATTCATATTTTCTAAGGCTTCGGCATTTTTAATTAATACTCCAGATTGTGCTCCTTTGCCCACACCCACCATCACAGACATCGGCGTGGCTAAACCTAAAGCACAAGGACAAGCTATGATTAAAACTGCAATGGCATTTATAAATCCATAAACCTTCGCTGGTTCTGGACCAAATAGTGCCCAAACAAAAAAGGTAATTACTGAAATGATTACTACAATGGGTACAAAATATTTAGAAATACTATCGGCTAATTTTTGAATGGGTGCTCTTGAACGAGAAGCATCGTTAACCATTTGTACAATTTGAGAAAGTAATGTTTCAGAACCTACTTTTTCGGCCATCATTACAAATGATTTGTTCCCGTTGATTGTTCCCGAAATTACATTATCGTCTTTCTTTTTGTCAACGGGAATTGGTTCTCCTGTAATCATTGCTTCATCAATACTGCTTTCACCATCGGTTATTTTTCCGTCAACTGGAATTTTATCTCCTGGTTTTACGCGTAATAAATCACCTTTCTTAATATCATGAATGGAAATCACTTTATCGCCCCCTTCACCAATCAAAGTAGCTTCGGTTGGTGCTAATTGTAATAACGCTTTTATAGCTCCACTGGTTTGGCTATGTGCTCTTGCTTCAAACAATTGTCCCAACAAGACCAGTGTAATGATTACTGTTGCTGCTTCAAAATAAAGATGAATGGTTCCGTGTTCGGTTTTAAATTCTTCCGGAAAGATATTCGGAATCAGCATTCCTACAATACTAAACAAAAATGCAACTCCAGTTCCTATTCCGATAAGGGTAAACATATTTAGATTCCAAGTGATTATGGATTTCCAAGCTCGTACAAAAAACATCCAACCAGCATAGAAAACAACAGGAATTGAAAACAGAAATTGCACCCAGTTCCACATGTTGCTGTCCATTATTTGAAATAACGGATTGTTATGTACCATTTCCATCATGGCAATAATAAAAATTGGCACCGTAAAGAGGGTTGCAATTTTCATTTTTTTAAGCAAATCCAGATAGGTTTTTTTTCTTCGGAATCGCTTGGTTCCATGGGTACTAAATCCATTCCGCATATAGGACATGAACCCGGACTATCTTGAATAACTTCGGGATGCATTGGGCAGGTGTACATCGTTTTCTTTACATTCAATTCTGCTTCTTTTACCAAATGCATTCCACAAACAGGGCAATCGCCAGCTTTATCATAAGTTTTATCGCCTTCACAATGCATTGGACAATAGTATTTGCCTTTTATATTGCTAGTCACTTCGATTGTTTTTTTATCATCGTGAGAATGAGCAGAGCAGCAGGATTTTGCCACTGGTTCATTTGTCGTGGTATGTTGTGGGCTTTTGTTATTGCTCATTTCTATGGTATATTTTCCAACAGCGGTTAATGCTTTTTGCAATTGTGTAGTTGGAATGTGTTTATCCATTGTCAGGGTAGCTGAGTTTTCATCTTTTGAAACTTCAACATTTGTCACATTTTCAACCTTTAATAAAGCTGATTTCACCTTTGCTTCGCAACCTCCACAGGTCATACCTGTTACTTGATATTTGTGTACCATTTTGTATGAGTTTTATGATACAAAGTTCCGTATTGTTTCCATTTTTTCGTTGTGGAATTTTGGGAATGATTTGTAAGATTTACTTAGACCTTATCCAAAGGTTTTCTTTTATCCTCTCGTATTCGCTTGAAATAACTTGGGGTAAGTCCTGTTACCTTTTTGAATTGGTTGCTTAAATAGGCTACACTTGAGTAATTTAAACGGAAAGCAATTTCACTCAAAGATAGTTCATCATATACCAATAATTCTTTTACCTTCTCTATTTTTTGGGCAATAAAATATTTTTCGATAGTAGTGCCTTCAATTTCTGAAAATAAATTAGAGAGATAATTATAGTCGTGGTGTATCTTGCTATTTAAAACATCCGACAAATTGTATTTTGTTTCGCCATCCTGATGATGAACGAGGTCAATAATAATATTTTTTATTTTTTCTATAATTCGGCTTTTTTTATCATCTATTAATTCAAAACCTAATACAGTCAGTGCTTGCACTAAATTGGTTTTAACGTTTTCAGCTAATTCTTTATCCAAGGTAACTTCTCCCAGCTTTATATTTTTCACAGTCAATCCAAGCTTCTCCAATTCATTCTGCACTACCATAATACAACGGTTGCAAACCATATTTTTTATAAAGAGTGTTGTCATATATTTTGTGCTTTATTTGAAATTAGCTTAAAATAAGCTCTATAAAATTACAATTAATATTTTCTTGTAATTGTAGAACAGTTGTCAATTGATGTATTTATCCACTGCGTTGTCCAATTCTTCATTTTTAATATTGCTTAAATTTATATCTGCCAAATGGAAAACTGGTCAAGTAGTTTGCTGACTTTCTTTATATCATTTCTTTATTCAAAGCATCAATGAGCATTTTGGTCATAATATTTCTTCTTTAGCCACAAACTTGCACGTACCAATAATATCAGTACAGGAACTTCCACCAATGGGCCGATAACGCCCACAAATGCCTGTGGCGAATGAATACCGAAAACCGATATTGCTACGGCTATTGCCAATTCAAAATTGTTTCCTGTGGCTGTAAATGCGATGGATGCGTTTTTATCGTAAGGAACTTTAAGAGATTTATTGATAAAGAAGCTCACGAAAAACATAAGTATAAAATAGATGATTAACGGTATTGCTACTTTTACTACATCCATTGGCAACTCTACTATTTTATCGCCTTTCAGACTGAACATCAATACTATAGTAAACAGTAAAGCATACAATGTAATGGGCGATATTTTGGGTACAAATTTCCGGTTATACCATTCTATACCTTTTGATTTTACAAGGATGTATCGGCTTAAAAAACCTGCCAAGAAAGGAATACCTAAATATATCAATACGCTTTCGGTAACATCTTTCATTGATACGCTTACATTGAAATTGGCTAATACTAATTTTGCAGGTAATACGTTGATGAATAACCATACTAAAAAACTGTAAGTAAATATCTGGAAGATACTGTTTAATGCAACTAACATAGCTGTATATTCTCTGTTTGCTTTAGCTAAATCACTCCAAACGATTACCATTGCGATACATCTTGCCAAACCTATCAGTATCAAACCTGTCATATAATCGGGTTCATTCCTTAAAAATAAAACGGCTAACCCGAACATTAGCACTGTACCGATAACCCAATTCAGCAATAAGGATATACCAATTACTTTTTTTATCCTTAAACGCCATAGGCAATAATGAATAATCAACCTTTGCTAATGGCGGATACATCATCAATATTAAACCTATTGCCAACGGAATATTTGTAGTGCCTACGGATAGCGCATTTGTAATTTTTGAAATACCGGGAAAAATATATCCCAATCCTATACCTACTGCCATTGCAAGGAATATCCATAAGGTAAGGTATCTGTCTAAGAATTTTAGTTTTGGTTGCATCGGCTACATTTTAATCATTGAAAAAACATAGAACATTTCCGTTGCTATCTGTAAACTTCTATCAGCATAGACCTTTGATTGTTCCGGTGTATTGTCTGAAATTTTAGGGTCTTCAAATGTGATAGGTATTCTCTTTTCTGCTCCTGCAATAAAAGGGCATCCGCCGTCTGCCTGTGAACAGGTCATAATAGCTGCAAACGCTGATACAGGATTGAAAGGGCTATCATATTTTTTGGAGAAACCAACAATCGGCAAAGAATTATCACTATACTTTATGGCATATACAGGATTGTCGGTATCTGCTATTTTGAAAATACTTAATCCCTGATGTGTCAATGCTTCTGCCACTTTCGGGAATAATGCCGTTTCTTCTGTACCACCCGAATAACAATGTACCTTTGGGATAACATAGTGTGCTGCTGCTACCTGTGCCCAAACCTGCGATAAATGGCTTCTTCGGGAATTGTGGGTACAAATGAAGTTGATACTTATTTCCTGACTATTGTTTACTTTTTGCTGTACAAAATCTATCAGTGGTCGTAATATATTTTTGCGTTCTTCACTGATGTTTTGAAAAGTAGTAACATTGTTTATTGTTTCAACTAAATTCTTATACATTTTGATTGATTTAAAGGGTTTAACAACATCCTGAATTAGGTGTGCAGGAAGCATTATTCAACGCTGATAATTTTATTTTTTGCTTTTCGACAGGAATACCGCAAGCATCCTGAGCAAGACAAGCTGTTGTTTTACTTTTCAGTACGAATGTTTTTCCGTTGAAATCCAAATCATATTTCCCGATAGTATCAATTTGATATTCTACTTCAATTTCGGCATCTTCCATACCTAATTTTTCTTCGGATAGTTTGATGATATTTAATAGTTTGGTTGGCTTCAATCTATGTTCGTAATCGTCAGCATTCCATAATTGGAAATTGACAACTTTTTCATTGCGGATTACACCACCACAATCAATAAAAATTTTATTGATTTGCCCAACTTCGGTAACGTGGAAATGTTCGGGAACAAACGTTCCGTTCTCTAATTGAAATTCAACATGCTCTAATGTTGGTAAGATTTCTTTGATTTTTGATAGTTTCATAATTTCATTATTTAATTGTTATATTGCATTATTACGATTGATTTGGTTAAAATAAATGCTTAGCAACATTTATCAATACCTATATCGTCAACAAAGAAAGTATTGAGTTCCTTCTTAATCTGCTGCCAGACATTTTCATCAATGCAGTAGCATACACTGGTTCCCTCTATATTTCCTTTGATAATACCAATGTTTTTTAGTTCTTTCAAATGCTGCGAAATGGTAGCTTGTGCCAATCCCAATTCCTCTACCAAGTCATTACAAATACAGGCATTTTGTTTAATGATATATTGCAGGATAGCTATGCGTGCAGGATGAGCCAATGCCTTTAGCGAAGTTGCTAAACGGTTCTGCTGTTCCGTGTATATTTCAGTTTTTGTAACTCCCATTTTTATCAAAAATTATACATCGCAATATTACGATTAATATTTTAACTACCAAAATTGTTTAAAAAAATATTTAGTGAAGTTTACCCCTGTTGCACCAAATGTTGCAAATTCGGATCATTTTTTTTATCCGCTCTTTTTCATTTTCAATAATATTTACAATGTTTATTTTTATCTGGCGGTAATTCAGTAAAGATATCCTGTTGTTGATTTCCGGGCAATGATGGCGGTTGCTTTTAGGGTTGGTTTTGTTGGATGTCCTTTCAAAGCCACTTCGCTTTTTTGCAAAACGCAATTCCAAAGTCTAAAGTCCTACGTTTTTCCGAACAAAAAAAGCTTTGAGGGGATGTCAGGTTCTCTTCCCTTTTTTAATTTGACGGAATGTATTGTGAACTCTGCTGTAGCTTTCCCTGCAAACTGTATAAAAAGGATTATACTAGTCATCAACCTGCATAAAATAAATACAGCTTTAAATTCATACCTGTGTAAATAAGATACAGATCATCATCATAAAATAGAATCATGCCGATCATCAAACCTGCGTAATACACATACAGCTGGAGTTCATACCTGCGTAAATCATATACAGGTCACCTGCTTAAGATAAGTACAGGTCAAAATCCTTACGATTTGATCTACAATACGATAGATAAATTATCACTTTGAAAGGATTTATTATTTACTTTCGTATGCTCAGACTTCACTTCCACACATTTCCAATAAAAACAATAAAAGAATCAAAACTGCTGATTATCAATACTATTAATCGTTTTTCAGAACTCCGAAAAATAAGCGGCTTTTTTTGAGCAAGATGTGTCTTTGTATATACAAACTTTTCAAGTTTTATATCCAAAGACGATCTTGCCTTTTTTTCAAAAAGGGGAAAAAAACTGCGGAACTTGTTTTTTTTGTTTTTAATTAAATTTTGGTACAAGAATCCAAATTAATCCAAATCATTCTTTTTTTAATCCTGGGAAGTTTCCAAACTAATCCAGATTATTCTTATTTAGCCCAAACCCATTGAATACTATTGTTTTAGAAGGTTTTAACGCCCAATTTTGTCACAGAATTTTTAATCAAAATACTAATGAAAAAATTGAGTCATCTTCTACTGGCATTAATAGTAGTATCAATCCAAGGTCAGGTCGGCATCAATACCGAAACTCCAGAGGCGACTTTAGAAGTGGTAGGAAAACCAAATGATGTCAATCATTATGACGGAATTATTCCTCCACGAATTACAGGAAATCAACTCGCTGCAAAGACATATTCATCTACAAAAAAAGGAACTGTCGTCTTTGTAACATCTCCGGCTAACAATTTATCAGGACAAGTCATTCAAATAACTGAACCCGGATTATATTATTTTGATGGCAATTTGTGGCAAACATTTTCAAAAGAAAAGCAACCCACTGAATATAGAATTCTATTGACGTTTGACCATACCAGTACTGCGGCTCTTAGTGCAACTTCTACATGGTCCGCTCCGGTTAATTATAATGGAAATACAAATAATTATTTAACCGCTTCTAAATACTATACCATTGGGACCAAAAATTATGGAGGCTTAAAAGGATCCGTATCATTCAGAAAAGTTAATGGTATCGTCAATGTAAAATTTCAAATATTCAGGTCGACTGATTCAGAACCAATTACTTCCGACGCACTTATAAATATTCCGGATATCTTTAGTGACATAGGGTATATTCCTAACCAGATTGTTTTTTTACATCCTGAGAATTCAACAATGCTTATTCCTGCCTTGCTTGAAAATTTCACCATAAAAATTCCTCAAGCTTCTTTAGGCGCAATATCAACATCATATTATACTTATGGAGAAGTTCAGGGCTACTCAAATTGGATCAGACCCTATCTACACTAGGACGCTAAAATTATAGCAATTAATACAAATTATACACAGTTAATACGATTCTTAAGACCAAATGAATTTTAATAAAAAATAAAATGAAAACATTAATTTATTTTTTTCTGCCTTTCATAGCAACAACAATACAGGGACAGATTGGCATCAACACCCAGACGCCCGAGGCTACTTTAGAAGTTGTAGGGAAACCAAATGACACCAATCATTATGACGGGATTATTCCTCCAAGGATTACAGGTAACCAACTCGCAGCAAAAACATATTCATCTGCAAAAAAAGGAGCTGTCGTGTTTGTAACATCTCCAGCTACTAATTTATCCGGTCAGGTTATTCATATCACAAAGTCCGGGTTGTATTATTTTGACGGTGATCTATGGAAGTCATTTATAAAAGAAGACCCACTAAATACAGTTGCACTCAAGGGCAACACTTCTACGGTTGAACTTATTGTCAAGAACAGTCTGCATCTTAATTTTGATGAGAAAGAAAATTACATACTGGGAAATTCCAGAAGTCCAATCACCGGTGACTACAATTCTATTTTTGCAACCGACTCTAATATAACCTCTGGAAAAGGAAATTCCGCTAGTGCTTATGCAATGTCTCAAGGAGAAGTTACAGGCAAACTTAATTATGCTGCAGGAGTTTCTGCTTTGAATGGCATCGCAAACGGCGTAATCTCCGGTAGTAGAAATATTGGAATTGGTCCGGGAGCTATGTCCTACATTACTTCAGGAAATGATAACATCTCTATTGGCTATCTGTCAGGAACAGGAAACCGAACAGGGTCTAACAATATTTTCATCGGCATTGGCGCTGGTAGCCCGGCCACAGGAAACAGAAGCGTAAGTAATAAACTAGCTATACATTCAACCCGCGTTACAACAAGTTCAACCAGCTTTTGGGATAGTATCACGAACAATTATACGGATTACAAATTTGCTTTGATTTCGGGGGATTTTTCTGAAAGATGGTTAAATATCAATGGCAAGCTCAGCGTTACACCTTCCCAAATGCCCAATGCAGACGGAGATTCATCCTATACGAAAAAAGTAGTTGCCAAAACAGATGGTTCATTTGGTTTTGCAACAGAGATAGTTCCAACTCCGCCTGCTACCGGAACATATATTCTAAAAAGCGTAAACGGTTTGACAAGTTGGGTAACACCTTAATCATAAACTATGAAAAACTTTTTCAAATTTTTATGCCTGATGATCACTCTTTCACTAACATCTTGTAGGTCTATTGTTTCGAATCCTGGCAAACCATTAAAAGATAATTCTTTAGCATTAAATCACAAATATGACGTTCAGGATTTCACTGCAAAAATCCACAAAATAAAAATCACATCAGTTGATGGCAACAATATTTATGGTATTTCCAAAAAAGGAGAGACGATTTCAATAGATAAAAAACAAATCAGGGAAGTGAAAAAAGTAAAAGTCGTTAGTTCTATCGTTGTAGGCATTATGGCAATTGCGGCGGTCATCTTTGTTCCAATATAGAAAACAACATTTTTAAAATCAAATTTGAATTTGAAAGATGAATATTGATGAGCAAAAAGATGAAGTTATTTTTTTCAGAATTAAGAGTGAAAAGAAGAAAGATTGGAAAAAAATCTGTTCCAATAAACAAATTTCCCTGACTAGTCTAATCATCAATTCCGTAGAGAATAGAATGATGGATGACGAGAGACGAAAAGTATTGGCGTTCATTGAAAAACAGGATAACATCTTCGGAAAAATTGAAAATAATATCAATCAGGTAGCAAAAATAGCAAATGGTCAAAAATTTATCAGCGAAAATAAACTCAGAAATTTTTCGGATAAGTTATCAGAGATCATAATTCTGAAAAAAGAACAGAACGAAATCTTTACAAAAATCTATGCAAAGCTATCAAGATGATTGTTAAGATCATGGATCCGGCAGGTCCGAGTTTTCCAGGAGTTCATTATAACGATAAGAAAATTGATAAAGGCATTGGAGAATTAATGCTGATGAAAAATTTTCCTTCATTCATTAACGAATCAAGCAGCAAGCAAGAAGTAAGAAACTATTTAAGAGCTATTTCAATCGGGAATAAAAAAGTGTTGAAGCCTCAATTTCACGCGATGATCTCTACAAAATTTCAAGGGCATTCGAAAGAAGAGCTTACTAAGATAACGGAGAATTTTATGGATGAAATGAAATATGGCGAACAGCCTTTCATTGTGGTTTTTCATAAGGATACAGATAATAATCACGTACACATTGTTTCAACCCGGGTTGATAAACAGACAGGGAAAAAGATCAATGACAGTTATGAAAGGCTTAAAGCCCAAAAAGCATTAAGCGTTACAATGGAAAAATTATATGGTCAGAAACCGGAAGAAGAACTGGAAAAGCTGCTGAACTACAAAATAAGTTCGCTTGATCAGTTGGAAACTCTACTCAGCAGAAATGGTTACAAGATAGGCAAAAACACAAGTGATGAAAATTCTTTTAACATTTTAAAAAACGGAGTAAACCAAAAATCTATTAGAGGGGATCAGATTGTTTTTGATAACAGCAAAAATGAAAAAAGGGCTAAGCAGATGAAAGCCATATTAAGCAAATACAAAGAATTGTATTCCAATAAGGTTTTTAAAGTGGTGGATAATAGAAAAAATGAAGCAGTGCTTCCAAAAGAGAAGACTACTGACGGAGGAAATGATTCAAAAATGAAGATTGCCTTTGAAAGCGAGCTCCAAAAAAAGCTGAAAGATGTTTTCGGGATCGATATGGTTTTTCATCATAAAGAAGATAAAAATCCTTTCGGCTACACCGTGATCGACCATAAAACAGGAGAAGTATACAAAGGAAGTGATATTATGAAAATGAATGAAGTATTTGAATTTACTTCTGACAAGGTGGATAAGAAGACTTTTGAAATACTGAAGGATTATAATATTCGCAGCCAGGAAACAAAAAAGATCCTGCTTGAATTTTTTAAGAAGAATAATCCGGAAGCAGAAATCAAGGACTTTATGCTTTTTGAAAACCGAGGGAAGAAAGATTTGGAAACCTACCGAAAAGTCCAGTTTGAAGTAAAGGACTTTATTAGAAATAACAAAAACACAAATGATGAAAAAAAAGATATTTCTATAACAAAAGGCGAAGATGGAAAGCTGTATGCTGTTCATACCAGATTTCATTACGTGGGTGAACTTCAACCATTAATCGGAGAAAAGGAATATCAAAAATTTCTGAATCCCATAAGCGTCAATGAAGTGCAGACAGAAAACCGGACTGAAAATAATGAAAAAACAGAATTAAACAAAGCCGTCAACGAAATGCTTTTTGAGTTGATGAAAAGTTCGGGAACTGCAAAAGACCCTGCCGAAAATGAACTCAAAAAAAGACGAAAAAAGAGACGATAAAGTTGATGGAAAAATCATCTTCAGTCCAATAAAAATCAACTAAAACCTATGATCATCACATTTGCTACCCAAAAAGGAGGAACCGGAAAAACGACATTAGCCATCGCTTTTGCCAATTACATTACCGCACTTTCAGAAAGAAAACTCAATGTTTTCGATTTTGATTATCAGAAATCATTCTATCACAAATGGAAAGAAGATGAGCTATTGGACATTCCAAAATTGTACGATGTAGAAATTATTGGCGAGGAAGAAGAGCAGCCTTTTTCAGACTTTGAAACTCTCATTAATTTAAAAGAAAGCGATGAGATCAATCTCTTTGATTTGGCCGGAACGCTCGATGCAAAATACAGTGATTTGCTCATATACAGTGATTTTATCGTAACACCTTTTGAGTATTCCGATGTTTCTGTAAAATCGACTTTGGTCTTCATCAATATGCTGGGACTACTGGAAAGTGAGGCCGAAAGAATATTTATCCGTTCCAAATATGATAAAGGCTACAAGTATCTGAATCAGGAAGCAATGGACATTGAGCTCGCAAAATATGGAATGCTGCTGCCAAGCCCGGTATTTAAAAGAAACTGCCTACAAACTATTAATACCAGAAGCCTTATAGGCAAGCAAAAATATGCAGTAGAACATACATTCGATGAACTTATAAAATATATCAATGAAACCTCAAAAATCAAAATACAAGTGATTAAAAAGAGGTAAAAAATCAAAGATTCAATACCAACAAACGACAACGATTGACTGACAACTAAATCAATAAAAAATGATAAAAATTTCACTTACTATTCTGGCTGTTTACGTGTTGTATTATGCAGGTAACATTGTATACGATCTGTTTCTGAAGAAAGAAAAAGAAACCTATAAAGAAGAGACGGAGGAATTTTCTTTGTCCGAAATTTCCGAACAGTACGAAGATCTTACTGCAACTATAGGGATTGAAGATGTAGAAAATCTCAACACTCCCAAGTCCTTTAATAAAAATGTAATCCATTCTGATATCACTGAAGGAAATGAAGAACGACAAGATCTGGAGTATTTAAGAAAACAATTTGAATCTGAACAAGATCTGGATGAATTCGATAATCCATCAAAAAAAGGATTTTACCGAAATTGAAAACCAATCACATCCTGAAAATGCTGAATCAAGCGAAGAGTATTTTGAACAAAAGGAAAAAATATCAACCGAAAAGGAAAATCAGAAACCTAATGAAGTGATTAGCGAAAACCCGATCACGGTTAGTGCAGACCAGAAAACTTCCAGAATTAAAGATTGGAAGGCGATGCTGAATCTTTCTGAAACCCTGGTTCAATTGGTTGCAAATCACGATGGATATAAGGTTTATCAATCCATTATGTAGTTAGTCAACTTAAACAAAATCTAACGTACTGATTATTAGACTTAACAGCGGATTTCCATCCGTTGTCCGGGACTTCTATGCCCAAAATTTAACACTCAATTGATTATTAACCCTTTATAAATTTTTTGAATTATGATGAAAAATTTTTTCACAAAAAACGTGACAACAAAGAAAGTTCTAACCCTAGCCTTGGCAATTATGGCGATAACTCCAGCATTTGCACAAGGTGGTGCAACCGCTATTTCAAATGCCGCAAGTGATATCACTGATTATTGGGATCCGGTCAAGCTGATTTTGAAAGCAGTAGGAGGATTGGTCGGTTTTATCGGAGGTCTCCGAGTGTATAATAAATGGACGAATGGTGACCAGGACGTCAACAAAGAGATCCTTGGTTATGGGGGGAGCAATGATCTTCTTGATTGTAGTTCCGGAATTCGTAACAGCATTCTTTGCCTAATATGGGATTCTACCTTTATAAGGGGCTGAAAAAGCCCCTTATATTCTTCGGACTCAAAGGGAAATATATCTTTTACGCAGTTGGTGTCATCGGAGGCGGGGTCATTTCAGCATTGGTACTCTCGAAGTTCGGTCTCTTAGGCTCTTTACTTGGTCTTGCAGTCACCGCAGGCGGAGTTTATCTCATCTTCAGAAGACAGGACAAATATGGTTTGTATGACAAAACCAAAAACTTCGATCACATCTTAATTTTTCCCAAAAGGTTAGACAGTAATAAACTTTTAAAGAATGGCAACAACAAAAAAACAGGCATTTAGCATTCCTTTTATCGGATATGATCTTGGAAAGGATTTCAATTGGGATTTTGATGTACTTTTCGGACAATACGGAAACCCTATTATCGGGATCAAGATAAAAAACATTGTCGAGCAATATTCGGCAGATCCTGACAGCTATCTCACTTTCCACACGGTTTTAAATCAGGTGGTATCAATCATTGGAGAAGGAAGAATTGTTCAGAAGCTCGATATTTTTTCAAAAAAGAAATATTCAGCCGAACAATCCAACCAATTTCTACAACAAAAATATTCGGAACATTTTGACGGCAGACTTTTCAAAACCATTGAAACGGTTCTGTTCTTTACCGATATTATTGATGACAAGCTGAAAAAGAAAAATAAGCATTACAATTTCTCTGAAAAAAGCTATAAAGAACTACGGGACAAATGTCAGAAAGTATTGATGCTTTTGAAGCAGAATGACTGTGAACCGCAGTTTTTGTTTGAGAAAGATTTTGAATATTATATATCAGGTGTTTTGTCGATGCAATTTTCCGATTCTCCCATATTTGATAATATCAAAAGCACCAACGAATTTTTGCAGATCGGAAACAGGTTTGTAAAAAATATTTCCTACGTGGATGTAGAAAATATTGATCTTCCTTCAGAAATTGAGCCTTACTCTGTTCTCGGCGGTAACGGTGCAGCAGCAGAAACAGCAGTTGATAATTTTAGTTTTATCAATGAACTAGAAGATTATGAGACCATTGTCTACAATCAGATCATTACGATTCCGCTTCAGGCACAACAGCAGAGGGAACTCGACAAAAAAAAGAAAAAGCACGAAGGAGCAGCCAACAATTCTCCGTCCAACGCCATTATAGCAGATGAAATCCAGACCCTGCTTCATAACATAGCCATTGACGGACAGCTCGTTGTCAATGCTCATTTTTCAATCCTTTTTTCAGCACAGACACTGGAGAAAATGGAAAATATTCAGTCAATGATTGAAAACAAGCTTTTTACGAAAGGAATCATTGTTTCTAAAAACGCTTATAACCAATTGGAACTCTTTCGGTCAGCTATTCCGGGCAATGGAACAGAACTTAGGGAGTATGATTTATTTATGACGACAAGCGAAGCGGCCTTGTGTTTTTTTTTAAGGAAAGTTACCCCGTCAATGAAGAGTCCAATTTCTACCTGAGATTCACCGACAGACAAGGTGTTCCGCTAAAAGTTGACCCATCGGATCTACCGATGAAAACAGGAAGAATAAACAACAGGAACAAGTTTGTATTAGGACCGTCAGGTTCGGGGAAATCATTCCTGATGAACAATATTATTGAGCAGTATTTGACCTACAATTATGACGTGGTCATTGTTGATACAGGAGATTCGTATTCGGGAACGTGCAAATATAAGGGAGGCAGATACATCCAATACACTGAAGAAAAACCAATCACGATGAATCCTTTTCTTATGGATCAAAAAGAATTTAATATCGAAAAAATAGAATTTTTAACCAACCTGATCTTCTTGATTTGGCAAGGTCCGGATTCTTCAATGTCTTCCGCACAAAAATCCATTTTAGACAATGTGTTGATGTCGTTTTACCACGGGTATTTCAATGCTGGAACTCGATGGTATGAAAATAAAACTTCTGAAGAACTGATTCTATATCTCGGAAAATACAACATTCACGAAGATGATCTATTCACGGAATATGAGAATGAAGCAAAAGGACAGCATACTTACTATGACATTTTGGGAATTACTTTCGATGCCAGTTCCGATGAAATAAAGGAAGCGGGAAGAAAATTATTGAAATTCTATCATCCTGATAAGAACATCAATAACCCGGAATATGAAAGCGAAAATTTCTATAAAGTGTATGAAGCGTATGACACGCTGAACGATGAAGAAAGAAGGAAAATATACAATGAAACGCAGTTGATTTTAATCAAGTCGAATGACATCATCAGGCAACCCCGATCAGCAGAAGAATGGAATGAATCCTTTAGAAAAGCCATCATCAGGAAAATAAAAGAACTGGAAGAAAAGCTGGTTGTAACAGAACTTTCGTTCAATGGGTTTTATGATTATTGCGATCAATTTCTTCCTATTTACCTGAATAATAAAAAACATAATATTATAGAGAAAGAGTTTAATCTGCGCACCTTTTTATTTGTACTGAAAGATTTTTACAAAGGCGGAAGGTACGGAACAACGCTCAATGAAAGTGCAGATAATACGCTGTTCGATGAATCTTTCATCGTTTTTGAAATTGATAATGTAAAAGATAATCCCAAGCTCTTTCCGATAGTAACGCTCATTATTATGGACACTTTCATTCAGAAAATGAGACTCAGAAAAGACCGCAGAAAAGCCTTAATAATCGAAGAAGCATGGAAGGCCATTGCTAGTAAATTGATGGGTGGATACATTCTTTATTTATATAAAACGGTGAGGAAATTTTGGGGAGAAGCGGTGGTGGTAACGCAGGAACTGGATGACATTATTGGAAATGCAGTGGTTAAAGATTCCATCATCAATAATTCGGATACATTTATTTTGCTTGACCAGACGAAGTTCAAAGACAACTTTGATAAAATCGCTTCATTGCTATCGCTCAATAAAGTAGAGCAAAACAAGATTTTTACCATCAACAATCTCAACAACAAATTCGGGAGAAGCCGATTCAAAGAATTTTACTTAAAAAGAGGTTCAAAAGGAGAGGTCTATGGAAATGAAGTTTCGCTTGAACAATATCTCACCTACACTACAGAAAAACCGGAAAAATCGGCAGTTGAATATTATGTGCACCAATACGGAGACTATGATGAAGCATTGCGCAGAATAGTTGGTGATTTAAAAACCTTCGGAGACAGTCTGGAAAACTTAGTGTCACTCGTGAATTTATACCAAAATCCTTTAGATCAAAAAATCAATTCCTTTTATAGAATGATGAAAAAAGAGAACAAAGGAAAGAATGTTTTTAAAATCATTTCACAGCAACTGGAAGACCGTAATATCAGTTTTTCAGAATTAATCAGTAAACAAAATTACGCTTATGAAAACGTTTAAACCTATAAATTTCCCAAGAGGATTTCGTCACGTTTCATCTCTGGCGAACCATATTATATTGAAGGTTTTTCTACTAATTTTCTCCCTCTGGGGGACAATGGGATTCGCCCAAAACACCTACATCGACCCTACGGTAACAGCGGCAATGATTCTTTATTCTGAAAATCTAAAAGCCAAGCAGAACGAAGTCATTGAGGAAACTTCAAAATTAAAGGACGCACAGACCTGGGTGGGAACACAGATGGTAGCGGCTAATGACATTCAGAATAAAATTCTGAAGGGTTTAAAAGAGGTTTCCGGCACTTTACAAAATGGAATCCAAGCACAGGAAATCTACTCTGAGCTCAATAAATGTTATGCTTATTCATCACAAGTGGTACAACTAGCATCAGAACATCCTGAGTATGCCATTTTTGGGGTGAAAGCTTCACAAAAAACGTATGAGCAAAGTCTAAAGATTGTTACCGACGTTTCTGATATTCTCGCTTCCGGAGAGCTGAATCTTGCAACAGCAGGAGACCGCTACAAAATTCTTCATAATATTTCCGGTAATGTGAAAAATCTGAAGCTTTGGCTTTTAGCAATCAAACTGCGATTAGAAAAAGCAAACCGATTGGGATTCTGGAATTCTATTAATCCATTTGCCGGATATATCAATACAGACAAAGCTATTGTTGAAAATATAATGAACCGGTATAAACGGAATTTTTAAATTTTTCTATGATGAAATCGAAAAATGAGATTCGCCGACCTTACGGTGGCAAAAATAAAATTGTTGTCAGTTTGCTTATTCCTCTAGTTTATTTGGTATTGAGATCCTCCGGTGGTGGGTCTACCCCTGCATGGCAACAGGAAAATGTTTCATTTCCGATGATGGATATAGAAATCAATGCCACGATGAAAGAACACGACAGGCAAAAAGAAATGCGACAAAAACAAATTGCGAATGCCACCGTAGAAACGGCCAACAGAAACCAATGGAACAATTTTAAAGAAAAAATCACCAAAGTTCAGGACAGATTGCGAATTGTTTCATTTGCCATTCAAGCGATACCCACCGGAATAGCAATGAGCAGGGAAATAACCAAAATAACAAACAATCAGACTGCTATTATCAATGAAATAAACGATGCTCCCTATTCCATTATCGCTGTTTTGCCTTCTCAGGTTCAGTTTGTTGATGATCTGCAAATGGTAACACGGCTGGTAACCGGGATCATTTTGTCTTACGGAGCCATCAACCAAATGGAAAAATCAGAACGTAAAGTATTATTAGACTATGCTTTGGGTGAAGTAAAGGCGATAAGCAGAAATTCTACCCATATGCTTTTAAAGATAAGGGATATTAAAGCCAAGGTAAAACGTAACAAAAGAGCCTTTCAATATTATGTCAACAGGGATAAGCAAGTAGTTGAAAGCATCATGGATAACATTAAATCTTTCTAAAATGAAAAAAATATTTTTTTCCGGAGTTTTTTTCTTCTCTGTTGCATCTGTAAAAAGCCAGCAAATAGTGATTAACGACAAACTTCTGTCACAGATCACCGTAAACCACGGTGTTCGATTAGGAAGCGAACAGGCTTTTCTGGATTCCTATGAAAAGCAAAAAGAATTGTATGATGATATCAACAATAAAATCACGCAGATCATTGCGATTCAGGAATACATCTATCAACAACTGAAAAATGTGAATTCAGCCTTGACCCAGAGCAAAAAACTCATTTATCTCTATCAATATTTGGGTAAAATAGTAACGAACTCCAATAAAATGCTGGATCTATCAGCACAGCATCCTGAATATTCGGTACTCATTTCAAAATATTATGTTGAAATCGGGAAGCAGACGACGAAACTTCAGCAGGAAGTTACGCAGGACATTCTAAATGAGGAAAAAGATTTTCTAATGGACGCAATGGATAGGGAAATGCTGATTGAAAAGATTTTTACAAGGGTCAGAAATATCAACGGAAATATTCTGTACATCAATTTACGATTAGAGAATGCCAAGAAAATCCCTTATCTGTATCAGGTTCCGGTGCTTCGTAATTACATCAATATAGACAAAGCCATTGTTGGCGACATCATCACCAAATACCATTACCTCTTTAATTAAAAAATTATGGAAAATCTACTAAAAAAAATCAGCCTATTTCAGTTCATCTTGATTACAGGCAGTGTGTTTGGACAAGTCAGCGTCAAGAGATTAAATGATCCTTCCATTGTTGCCCAGCATAAAAGAATGGTCTTTCAAGATTGGGGAGATTGGAGACCATATCCAAAATACTTTTTAGGAATCCAAACCAATTTTGCCTACGCAACGGTGTGGGGAATTTGGGCTCCAAAAATCAACAGGGATTATAAGGATGGGGAAGACATTCGTCCATTAAAACCGACAGGAGTTCAAAATCAAAGGTTTGCCCAGCTAAAGTTTCAAGAGGAAGAAGCAAAAAAGATAAAAGCAGCTTCAGATACCATTCATAAAAGGAGCGTTCAGGATTTTGCCCATTGGACGTCCGCTACTGTCGATGCCGATCCTCTTTGGCTATTGTATTACAAACGAATGCTAAAACCTATTACTGAATTTCCCGATACACCTCAAAATTTTATCGAGTGGCGACTGAAAGACCTGCAAACGTTTGAAACACTCAGCTCAACAGGAGCATTAAAAAGACTTCAGGAAGAACTGGATCTCATCAAAGAAAAATATTCAATGTCCAGAAGTATGGATATGCCAAGGGGAAAAAGGTTCATTATGTACCACGAAACCCTTATCAAATGGCGAAAATTTGTTCAGGAATTAAGGAAGCACAACAACAAGACAACACTTCTTACAGATTACAAGAATATTCTGAAAAACCATTCAAATTTTGCTTTGCCACCTGGTTGGACACCCGCTTCAGACCAGCAAATTGTTCAAAATTTGATGAATCATTATAAACACCGATTTTAAAAATGAATAAAACGATAACATTAACTTTTTGCTTATTAACAATTCTTTTACCTGTTATGGGTTTCGCCCAGACAGACGGTGATTACAGCAATCTACTCCAATTTTTAAAGGGAGATGGTGCCTTTGAAAAGTGGTTTATGGAAGTTTTTACAAAACTGGACAACAGTGTGCAGGATAGCGCCGCCGGTTCAGCTTTGGTAGGAAAAGCAATAGGCGGTTTAGGCGCTCTGATGTACCTCGGGTACATGGGTTGGCAAATGGCAGCCGGAGATAGAGAATGGGAAATCACACCGATGTTGAAACCAATTCTTATCGGATTTACCCTTGTTTACTGGAGTGGATTTGTCAGTATGATTCAAGCGCCATTTGAGGCCATTGCCGAACCCGGAATCTCAATTTTCAACGATATAGAATCGGAAGTCAATGATTTACGGGTCAAGAGATTTAAAAAGCAGCAACAATTACTGGATGCTGTCATCAAATTAAAGGCGGAAGAAGATGCCAAACAAGAAGTCATTGAGAATACTACTGAAGATGCGGATGATTCGTGGTATGACATCAGCGAAGGATTGGATAAACTCATTCAGCCCATCAAGGAATGGTCGATAAGAATGGAGTTCCAAATGCAAAAATTAGTAGCAGAACTCATTGAATTTTGTTGTCTTTCCATTCTTCGGATTTGTGTATATCTCATTTTCTTCATTCAAAAAATATGGTCTTACATTTTAATTATTTTGGGGCCGATAGCTGTTGGAATGGCTCTTATTCCCGGATTTGAAAATTCATTATACAGTTGGGTATCAAAATTCATCAACATTAATCTTTACACTTTTGTTGCCTATACGATCATCAACATCGGTCAGCAATTGATCGCTTCCGGTTATACAATGGAGATCGAAAGGTATGATACCTTATTATCCAATGGAACCATTACCAACTTAGACGCTTTGATGGTCTATGTGAGCAACTCCGGAATGATCTACAATCAGCTTTTCACCTGTGTTGCCTATGTTGTTACGGGAATCGGAGTACTAATGACCCCAACCATTGCAGACAGTATTGTTTCTGCAGGAGGGGCGGGAGCAATGACGAAAATGAAAAGTGCAGCAGGAAAAATGGCAAGCAGTGCTAAAACAGCAATATTGGCTGCCAAAACAGGAGGAGCTTCTGTAGCAGCAAGTGCAGCAGCAGGTTCAGCATCAGGCAGAGTTCAAAGAGCGATGAAAAAAGGAAAATAAATGTTGTACGAATGACCAACAACCAAACATTATCAACCAACAACTAAAATAAAGATGCTTATCAAAAATATAGAACAAAGAATCAAGATCAACAAGGTCATTTCTTTATCCACCATTGCTTTTGCTGTTTTCATTGTCATTGCCGGATTTTTCTTTGCATACAGAATGATCGAGGATTCCAGAAAATCAATTTACATTTTAGACAATGGCGTTCCGGTTCTTGCCAAGCAGACTGATGTCCTGCTGAACCGACCTGTTGAATATAAAGCTCAAATTGAATTATTCCACAGATTGTTTTTCACACTCGCTCCCGATGATACCTATATCAAGGATAATATTCAAAAGTCATTGTATCTTATTGATGACAGCGGAAAAAAGGAATATACGAACCTAAGGGAAAAAGGATTTTACAATCAAATAATAGCTTCCAGTTCGATGGTCAGTATCCATACCGATTCGATTACGCTTAGTATGGAACAAAAGAAATTTAGCTTTTTCGGTAAGCAGATGATCACAAGAAAATCTTCTGTCATTACGAGGAAGCTCATCACCGAAGGTTTCTTTGAAGACATCATCAGAAGTCCCAATAATCCTCACGGTGTGATTCTTAAAAACTGGCGAATCATCAATAACGAGGAACTGTCCAATCAAAATAAAAATTCTTACTAAAATGGAAACTACATTAAAACAAAAGGGTCAGAAATGGCTGCAGTGGGCAGTTCAAAATCCAAAGAAATTCTTCACGTATTCAATGATTCTACTGTCGGTTTCATTTATAGGGTCTCTAATTCAAGGTATCTTTTTCCCTTCCGAAACAGCATTTAAAATAAGACCTCCGGTTCTCTATTCTAAAAATAAGTCGAGTCAAAATCTATCTGTCAACAATGATAAAGAGATGGAAAAAATAGTACAAGAACTGAAAACTTTAAAAGTGAAAAGAGACAAAAACGCACTGAAAAAAGAAGACAGTTTACGAATTGACTACTTGTTCAACCAATACCAAAAATTAAAAAATGGACATTAAAAAAATAAATTTTAAAGAAAAAAAATATGTTCTGCCTCTTTTGGCTCTGCCATTTCTTTTTCTTTTCGGCTACGTAGGAGCACAGTTTCTCAAAGAAGATACTTCTGAAAAAAATAAACCAAAAGAATTGTCACTATCACTCGGCGATACGCAAGATTCCATTATGACCAAAAATGATGCGTATGATGCTTTTTTCAAAAAAAGAGGATAACAGAACGATGCTTGGTGGTTTGGATAAAGAAGAAGATAGTTTATTGAACTATGATGACCAATTGTCACTGGACCAAAAAAGAAAAATTGACTCCTTAAAAGCAGAAAACGGAAGACAAAACAGATACCAGGCAAAAGAAAATCAATCCTCGTATTACAAACCAAATCAATCACAGAGGGATGACAAAGATTACAACAGGTCTTCAGAAATCATTAAAATGCTGAATGACAAATCTTACGGGAACCAAGAAGATAAATACGCAGATACACCAAAAGAAAAGACACAAAGTGTCCAACCAGACCCTGTAAAATATCTGAAAGAACAAATGCTCGTGATGGATTCTTTAGAAAAATCCCGTGATCCTGAGTACCAAAGTAAACTCGCAGCAGAACAAAAACTGAAGTCCAATAAAGAGAAAATGGAAGATTTTCTTAATTCAACTTTCAATGTGAGCAAATCCGGAATCAACAGTGGTTTCAATGCTTTCTATAAGGAGAAAGAAAACAGCTTTATCAAAGCGGTCATTGACGAAAATAACAAAGGCTTTCTTGGAAGCAGGATTAGGTTCCGATTGTTGGAAGACATCTTTGTCGGGAACAAAAAAATAATCAAAGGTTCGATATTATACGGACAAATCTCAGGATTTTCAATGCAGAGAGTCAATCTCAACATTGTATCTGTATTCACAAAAGGAGAAATCTATCCTGTCAATCTTTCGATTTATGATGTTGACGGGATGAAGGGATTGTACGTTCCGCAAAGCGTTTTCAGAGATATGATGCGGGAAATGGGAAGTAACTCAGTACAAGGAACTCAGATGGATATGGGCGGAAAAGGATTTTTCTCAAGCATTGGATCCAGCCTGTTTACATCAACATCTAAATCTATTGCCAACCTGATCAAAGAAAATAAAGCAAAACTGAAATACAACTCATATGTCTTTTTGATCGACGAAAATCAATTGAAAGATTCACAAAACCAACAAAAAAAATAAAACAATGAGAACTTTATTATACACCCTTTTAATATTCACAGCTCAATTTTTCACGGCTCAAACTGCAACCAAAGAACAGATTGTTTCCGATTTACCTGAGATTGAAATTACCGAAGGCATCAACCTGCATATTATCTCGCCTGAGCCCATTCAGTACGTGGATTTGTCAACAGAAAAACTGACTGGAGATTTGCCTTCTACAAACATTGCCAGAATAAAGATCACAGACCATCCTGATTCTGACGAGAAAGGAAAAATCAATATACCTTCCGTTTTTGTTAATGGAAATACTATTGGGATCATTACCGTTGTCGCACAATCTTTCATTGCACAGTATAAAGTGGTGCATAGAAATCAGGATAACCTCAATACGATTACCAATATTCATATACAGCCCGAAGCGATGCAGCCTGTAGAATTTGATAAAATGGTGTTCTCTAATCTTGAACTGAGAAAATTTTCGATGGATATTATTCGAAAAAAATCTGAAAAAAATCCGATTAGAGAAGAAAAAAATCTAAAACTCAGCTTCCAGCTCAATAATGTCTATGTGATGAGTGCTTATATTTTTTTAGATATGACCATCAAGAATAATTCTAATCTGAACTATGATATTGAGGATTTGAAATTCTCCTTGGAAGACAAAAAAATACACAAAGCCACCAATAACCAAAGTGTAGATCTAACACCCATTTTACAGCTCAATCCGCAGAAACACTTCAGAAAAAATTTCAGGAATATTTATGTTTTCAAAAAATTCACTTACCCAAACAGTAAAGTGATGATGATTCGCTTGATTGAAGAACAGCTCTCGGGGCGCACCATAGAAATGAAAGTCAACTATTCAGATATTCTGAAAGCAGATACCTTTTAATATTAAGACTATGGAAAATTTTACAGTTATGCTGTGTTTTGCACTGGTGATATTACTATTTACCTACCATTCTGTTGCTATAATTATTATTTATAAAAAACGAAAAGAATTTATCATTGCCTATAAAAGGGTGTTAAACCTTAAAGATTGGTGTGATAAAATATCTGAAGAGCCAGGTCACTCATACATTATCGAGAGTGTCGAAAAAAGAGGAAATGAATTAATAAATAAATTGAATCTGTTGAATGCCAAACTTGTTAAAATACAGGAACATCATAAAAATTTGCAGGAACGGCAACAGAAGCTACACGATAGTTTACTGGAAGAACACAAATTACTGAATCAATATTTCGAAAATTATTCTTAATGCAAGAGCAACAACACCAAATAAAGATCTATGGCTTTCTACAAAAAGCGGTGTACGCAGTCGTAGCACTCGATTGTGCTTCGCTTTTCTACCTTAATGCCAATGTTCCGGTAGTATCAAACTTGTTGAAAAATTTTTCAAAGTTGAGTTTTATCTACCCCCCTATCAATGCCAAATTTGCAACATTGATTCTGATTGGATTAGTGGCTGTCGGAACAAAAGCCAAGAAAAAGAAAGACCTTAATATTAGTAAAGAGATTATTGCTCCTATGATTTTGGGATTGCTGATGATTTTTTCTTCACTGGTTTGGCAGAATGAGGCAGGAAATGAAAAACTTCCAAGAGTGTTTCCCGGATTTAATCTCTATCAGGGAATCTATGCAGTTCTTTCTTTTTTAGGGGCAGTTATTCTTCAAATGGGTGCAGATAGTATTTCAAAACTGATGCAGCAGAAAATGGGAAAAGACCGATGGAATGTTGAAGAAGAATCTTTCGACCAAAATCAGGAATTGGTAACATCGGATGTCACAATCAATATTCCATACTTGTTCCGTTACAAAAACAAAAGCAATAAAGGTTGGATGAACATCAATCCTTTTAGAGGAACGATGGTCATTGGAACACCAGGTTCTGGTAAATCTTTTGGTGTGATCAATCCTGCCATAAGACAAATGATTGCAAAAGGTTTCTGTCTCTGCATCTACGATTTTAAATTTCCTGATCTAGCACAGATTGCATACTACCATTATTTGTTGAAAAAAAGTAAGGAAGCAGACTACGATTACAATTTCCACGTCATTAATCTGAAAGAGGTTGAAAAATCAAAACGAGTCAATCCATTTCACAAAAAGTACATCCAAACTTTAGCAGAAGCCCAGGAAATGGCAGAATCAATGGTTTCATCTCTACAGAAGGGAGGTTCGAGTTCCGGAGGTGGTTCTGAAGCTTTCTTTACCCAATCCGCCATCAATTTTCTGTCTTCCTGTATTTATTTTTTTGCAACATTTGAAAATGGAAAATATTCTGATCTGCCTCATATTCTTTCCTTTATGAACCGCAGTTATAAAGAAATTTTTGACACACTTTTTACCAACGAAGAAATTTTCTCTTTGCTTTCGCCTTTCAAAACGGCGTATGACAACAAAGCGTTTGATCAGCTGGAAGGACAAATTGGAACTTTGAAAATATTCCTTTCCCGATTGGCAACTAAAGAAAGCTTTTGGGTGTTTTCGGGAGATGAAGTGGAATTGAAGATTACTGATCGTGAAAATCCATCCATTATCATATTAGCATCAGATCCGGGAACACAGGATATTAACTCAGCCCTTTATTCCTCGGTGTTAAACAGGACTTTAAGATTGATCAATTCCAAGCACAATTTACCGGGAGGAATTATCGCAGACGAATTTCCGACGATTTATATTCATAAAATTGATAACATCGTGGCCACTGCAAGAAGCAATAAAGTTGCTGTAATGCTTGGATTACAAGAAATTCCGCAGCTCAGACAGTTCTACAAAAAAGAAGTTGCAGATACTATTTCTGCGATTGTTGGAAATATTATTTCCGGTTCTGCCAGAGACAAAAATACATTGGATTGGTTGGAAAAACTATTTGGGAAAATTAAACAGAAATCATACTCACAATCAATTTCACAGCAAGGGACGACCACCAGTATTAATGAAAAGATGGACAATATGATTCCTGCCGGAAAAATTGCGGCTCTGAAAACCGGAGAAATGGTTGGAATGATCGCACAGGGAGAAGAAAATGATGCTGAGGAATATAAAACGTCTGCAATTAGTGGTAAAATTAACCTGGATATGAAAGCGATTCAAGAAGAAGAAAAAAACTATGTTAAAATGCCATCTTATTACTCTTTTGTAGATAAAAAAGGGGTTAACCGCAAAGAAGAAGTGCTGATGACCAACTTTAGAAAGATCAACAAAGAAGTGGAACTCATTGTGAATGAAAATATTAAAGCTGCGTAAAATGAAAAAACTAAAATACACATTTACATTGATGGCGCTGTTTTACAGCTGCTTATGCTTTGCCCAATTCAATACGATTACACCAACAATACCGAAAAAATCTGAAAATCCAAAGGTATCCGAAAAATCTAATATTGAAGATCCGGTAAAACAAAAGAAGGCTAAGAAATCTTGGAAGCAAGTTTTAAATATCACCACAAAATCAGATTTAAAAAATGAAACCAAAGGTTCGACGAAGTGGTTAACGAGTCAAATAGATTCACTGAAAACACTGATTAAAGAGTATAGCAGTGTAAAAGAAATACGAAAAAATGAGTTTGAAAAACTGAAAGATTCTTTGATGCTGCAAGCACAAAATAGAGTAGAAGAAACAAAGAAAGCATCAAAAAAACAAAACTTTTTTACAACGTATGATTTTGTAGACGAACCTGCAGCATCTTTTTCAAAAATTGTAATGCCTCTTAAAAACAAGATCA
The DNA here is from genome assembly GCF_039727685.1 of Chryseobacterium sp. POE27. Lineage (NCBI taxonomy): Bacteria > Pseudomonadati > Bacteroidota > Flavobacteriia > Flavobacteriales > Weeksellaceae > Chryseobacterium > Chryseobacterium sp. POE27. The sequence continues at coordinate 1,583,522 of NZ_CP152475.1, read as the reverse complement.
CCATTACATCTTCTTATGGGACAAGAACTCATCCTATTTTCGGAACAAAAAAAACGCACAACGGCATCGACCTTAAAGCCAGTTATGAGAATGTCTATTCTGTAATGGATGGAATTGTTACAGCAACCGGTTGGGATTCTAAAGGCGGAGGGAATTTCATAAAGGTAAAACATTTTAACCGTTTCGAAACTTCCTATCTACATCTTTCAGAAATGTATTATCGAGCTGGAGAAATAGTAAAAGCTGGATTTGTCATCGGAAAAAGCGGGAATACCGGAAACTCCACAGGACCACATCTGCATTTTTCGGTGAAAGAATTCGGACAAAACATCAATCCTTCTCATTTTTTAAATGACCTCATAAAAGTAAACAATTTAATAGCAACATACAATGAATAACATAACCTTACCTACCGATGAACTGAAAAAATACGGAATTATTAATGAGGATAATTCTTTCTCTAAAAAGCTAAATATAGAGGATGTTCAGAAATTTCTGCAAGGATATACCATCGTTGCAGACCACGACAAAAACAGGGCGACTTTTCAGCTGACTGATAATAATACTAAACTGAAGGTCATCTTTTTGGAAAGAGATAAAAGTATTTCTGACATCCTCGAAAACAGTAAAAATAATATTCAATATACTGATGTCAAGAATGTTTCTAAATCTGAAAATGAACTGAGTTTCGAAAAAAAAGCTTTCATTTTTGACAAAGAGACCGAAAAAGTAGTTGAATTTGATTTCATTAAAAATGCAAGAGAATTGACCGCAATTATTGCAGATAAAAAAAATACAGAAGAACTTAACCGTTACATAGCAGAACTTCTAAAACTTAAATCTTTTCTGCAAGATAAAATTGTTCAGTTCCCAGAAATGGCAAAAGAAATTACGAATGATTTGAATATTGTATCCAAAGAATTTAATACAGTTGCTGGAATCTCTGAAAAGCAAAATCACTCTCAAAAGCAGGAAAAATCAGATTTACAACTAAATGTGAACGACCCTGATGTCTATCAGGATGCCAATCGAATGAGAGATGAGGAAAGCCAAGAGCAGGACGAGGAAATACCAAAGTCAAGAGGTTTTAGAAGATAGCTTAATAGGTGGAAAAAATGGAAGACAATCTAACCTGGTTTGATAAGAATATAGTTCCCAGAACGAAGGCTTATAAAAATTTTGTGAAGGAAATTGAAAACACTTCACCTGAACAGTTTTTTCGGGACGGAGAGAGGCTGTTTACCGATAGAGAGAAAAAGTTTATGGCAATTCATCAATCTAAGGGAAAAGAATTTATTCAAGGTTCAAATTTTACATTGAAAACATTTTTCAATTCAAATCAGGGTTTCCCTATTGAGGATAAATTTAATACTACCGCTGAATTAGTCAGATTTATTGAAAAGCAGCAACTAGCCAATAAACATTTGATTTTGCAAAATAACAGGGAGTCTACTGAAATTGCTATAAGTAATGAGTCCATAAAACAGAAATTTCTCTCTGATCTCTGGGCTCAGGAATTGGAGAAAAAAACTGATTTAAGTTCCGGATTGACCTATACGCAAATTGATGAAAAGCAAGCTCATCATTATCGAAATTATGAAGTTGAAGCTGTAAAGTTATCATTAGAAGGGGTTCATCAAATTGAAATGACTGATCTGGAAGAAAATGCAGACTTTTTTTCAGATGAAGGCTTTGAAGAAAATTTAACCCCTGCATCTGACCTTCCGGACGGCTGGACCTGGAACGATTACGATGATGGGAGTGGCTCGCTGAAGAGTCCAAGCGGTCATAGGTATTACAGCTATGATCTGCAAACTCAGGAATATACATTACCGTACGGTCGGCGAGAATGGACAGGTATGAGAGATTTTTATGATGCTCCAAAAAGTTTGAACGAATTCAAAAGCTATGTCGAAAACGACTTAAAAGCAAAAGCGGTGCAAAATAATCTTTATCCGAAACTTTCCGAAGAGGAAAAAAATGATATTCTCAAATACAGGATCTTTATGAAAGAAAACGAATTCATACTGGAGAACTTGCAGATCACAGCGAGCCAAAGAAAAGCTTATTCAGAGAAAATGGAATTCGGAACAACAGATGGAGATTATTCTCTTACAAAGGCACAAATGGACACAATCCCAAATGTTATTGATGGTCATACGTTGTCAAAAAATGACAAATACGAATTGGCTTTCGGCCTATTGGAAAAACAGCTATATGGGGAATCCTACGAATTATTGGATAGCGGTGAAATTCTAAAAAATTATCTGGATGAAAATGTTTTTTCAAGAAACAGAATATTAACAATGAATGATATAAAATTTAACAATCAAACCCCAAACATTATGGAAACACAGAACGAATATGAACCATCTCAGTATCCGAAATTTCAATTAAAATATCTTGGTTTCGGAGAAGGAGAACAACTGCACAAAGATTTAGAAAACGGAATTAATGCTCCCGAAAAAGAGTTCGAAATTAAAACCACTTCCGACAAAACGATGCCCGGAAATGAAATGGAATTCACGTTAAAATTCAATAAGATAGAAAATGGAAGTGTCTTTATGAATTTTTATAATGCTAAACTCACTAAAGCAAATGGCGACGTTATCTCCCACAATTTTCCTGTTAACAGGGTGAATACATTTACTGCTAAAGAAGCAGTCAACCTTTTGGAAGGGCGTACGGTAAAAATACAATTTCACAATCCGAAAACAGAAAAAATAGAACCTGCATTTGCCAAACTGAATTTTAACGAACCCAAAACCGAAAAAGGAAATTACAATTTCCAGAATTTTTACAAAAATTATGGAGTTGATACGGCTCAGATCGTAGAAAAATCCAAACTGATCTTCGATAAGCCGGAATGGAAGGAAAGTACCATAAAATCTTTGGAAAAAGGAAATATCGTGAAGGTAAAATTTGAATTGGATGATAAAGTAATAGAAGGCAAAGCGGTGCTGAATCCGCAATACAAAAATCTGAATCTGTATGATTCTGATATGAACAGAATCAATACCAACAAGCCTTTAGAAGGTTTGGAACAAGACAACAAGCACGAAAAAAATAACGTGAAAGAACAAAGTATTAAACGATAGATAACACTTACAACCAATCATTTATTTCCCAGCGGTAAGTCAAATTAATTAGGCTGCCGCTTTTTTAAACCCTATATCTATGAAAAAACTTTTAATACTACCCAGCTTGTTTTTTCTTTTTGTAAGCACTTCCTGCCACAAAGAAATCAAATCCGAAAAAGGAGGAATCGATGTTGTCTCCAATGTATATTTTGATGTTTCCAAAAATCTGAACAATATCCAAAGTTTTCATTTGTCAAGCCTTAATTATTCAGGAGATTCCATAATAGAAAGGATTCCGGATGTTGATGCTCCCGAAATAACCCAACAGATTTATTTCATTAAAGATTCATTGTGCTATACTATTGAAAATGAAAATCCCGGCAAAATTATTCTGTCAGACATCATAAAGAAACAAAAGCCGCTTTCGGTTGAAAAGAAAAAAGGAGGAACATTGTTTTCTCAGGAAAAAAATCCCCAATTACAGAAACAGAAAAAATCTGAATGATACGGTTTTGTTTAAGAAAAAATACAAACGATTTGAAATCAACTCACCTTGGATGTACACCCGGTTTTACATTTATCCAACGGATACTATTTTACCGTACTCTATTTACAAACACGCGGAAAAGGACTACCACGGAAGGCTCGAAAGGATTGATTCTTACAATAAAAAAGACGGACATATTCGTGACGCTTCAATTAATATCAAGAAAAAACTGGGACAGTGAAGCCAAAGAAATTTTTGAATTTAACCACTTCATAAAAAACAGAAAAAAAGTGAAAGATGAAGATTTTTTTAATGAGATAAATGATGACATTTCTGTAGTTGAAGGAAATAAAAAGGAACTTATTGTTTTCACAAACAGTAAGGATATGCTTTCATTCTTGGAGCTTCTTCAATTGAACAAGCAAGTCAATAATAGAACAATTATTACCTTAAATTCCGGTTCCAATAGCAAAAAGTTCCTCAATAGATACCAGAATTATGATGGCAAAATGTTTTTATGTCTGAGCGGGGACAGAACAGGAAATGCAATAACCAGAAAAATTCTTACAGAATTTAATGGCAAAAATATCAAAGACGTTCGTCCGTTGTATGAAATTTCTGAAAATGGGAATCAAGACCTGACCGAATATTTAGAGAATAAACTCAATTTTCAAGATAAAAATACTAATTTAGTTGAACCAAAAATTTCTGAAAATGAAAGCAATGCAATTGAATCCGGAACAACATCCGATCCTCAGCAAGTGGGAAACGGAACACCTGAACAAAACACTGGAGAACTTGGCTCAAAAATCCAATCCGAGCAAAACGGAAGTTACGAAAGCGGACAAGCAGTGGGCAGCAACAATGCTGGAAATGGACTTGCAGGCACAGAACGGAGCGATTTGGGAAACCGAAACCGAGGAAGAGGATCCAATGGAGGAACACAACCGCAAAATGATGAAAAAAATGAGGGAAGAGAATATTCCTTGGGCGGAATCGTATCCGGGAGAGCTATATCCGATAGAAGAAGATCCGATAGAAGACCTTCCGAGGTAAGTGAAAATTCAACAAATAAGGTAGAGCTAGATGTTCTCATTTCAAAATATAAAGGGCGAAAACTTAATAATGAACAAGTTGCGGAAGTAGTTTCTGCAGCTTGTTTTGTTTCTAATGACAACAGAATTCTTCTCAAAGAAAATCTGAAAGTCACGGATGATTTAAAAGAAATCTGCAATCAATTCCAAAGTGGCGGAACCGCAAAAGAAGGCAGAGGGATTTTAGATGAATATTACACACAAGATAAAATTGTCGATGCAGTCCGCAATTTAATCAAAGACCATTTCAAAACTCAAAAAGAAATTTCTGTTTTAGAACCCAGCGTTGGTACAGGAAATTTTATCTATGCCACTCGCGAATTATCTGTAAATTCTAAAATTACAGGCTTTGAAATCAACGAAACCACGGCGAAAATTGCAAAAATTCTACATCCCGAAGTCGAGATCAACCTTCGTTCGTTTGAAACTGAATTTATTGATGACAGAGGTAATAAAAAAGACTCAAAAGATTTTTCAGAAAGATATGATTTGGTCATCGGAAATCCGCCTTATGGCGAACATCGTGGGCTTTACAAAGGATTAGGCGAAGAACCTAAAATTTCAAAATACGAAGATTATTTTGTTAAACGGTCATTAGATTCTTTGAAACCCAACGGCGTTTTGGCGATGGTTCTTCCATCAGGTTGGCTCAACCGACAAAAGAATTTACAGAATGCTAGTGTTTTGGAAGGTTTCCGTTTACCCAATGGCGCTTTTGCAGGAACACAAATCGGAACGGATATTATCATTCTCAAAAAAAACAATCACCAGATTTCTGCGGATATTTCCAAATATTTTGAAAATAATCACACAAGAGTTCTCGGGGAAAACCGTGAGAAAACCAATCGTTTTGGGCGTTTGGAAAATTATATCCACGGAAATTTGGATGAAGCTCTCTTTAAGATTGAACAATTTAAAAATAAAAAAGAAACCGAGAGAATCGGAAATCTTTTTGAAGATTTGTTTTTAGAAAATACTGAGTCCAATTCTGTTACAAAAGTTCCTGTAAAAAAAGAAATTATTGCGGAGAAAATAGATGAGTTGAATTTAACAGAAACTCAAGAAAAAATTGAATTGGTACTTTCTAAACTCAATAACATCAAGTTTAAATCTCCCACCATTACGACTGAAATAAGAAAGTATGAAAAACTGCGCGAAGATTTAATCACAAAACCAGCATCGTTTTCAGAAGAAAAATTAAAAGAATTGATAGAAAAAAGTGATAGAATAATTTCTATTCACAATACGAGAACTGAGAAGGAATATAAAGTCCAAACGGAGCCTTCCATAAAGAAAGGAATTTTAAAATATCAATTCTCCAAACAGGATGAAATTGTAAATACTTCCTTGCAAAATAGTTCAAACATTACGAAAGAACAAATTGAAGCATTCAGAGATACATCTTACGATGGAACGCTCAACAATCACGAAAAACATTCCAAATTTTCAAATTATTCTGATGGAGTTTGGATTCACGATTTTTATTATGCAGAAGGAAATATTTATGCGAAGTTAGAGCAGCTCGAAAAAGATTTTGCAGATAAAAATGCTGTTGGTGGAACGGAAAATCAGTACGAAAAACAAAAAGCATTATTAGAAAATGTTCTACCAAAAGCGAAATCTTTAGATGAAATTTATATCAGTCCGAACCACGAGTTCGTGCACAAATTTGAGTTAGGCCAAATAGAAAAAGACCAATATAATCATATTACAAAACGTACCGAATCAGTCATTGTAGATTACAATCTTGCGGAAAGATTCAAAGACTTTGTAGGCACTTTGTCAAGTGAAGCCTTTGCGGGTTCTTCAGCTTGGGAAGTGCGAAGCTTTGTAGATAATGAAACGGTTACAGGAAGCGATAAAGAGCGAAATGCGTTAGTCAGAGAAAGACGAAAAGCTGCTGCGAATGATTTGTTTTACAAATTTGTACGTGAAGAATTATCAGATGACATTAGAACTCGTTTTGTAAAAGATTTTAACCGCAATTACAATAACATCCACGTTCCGGATTATTCTAAATTCCCATTGTTTTCAAAGATTCATAAGAATTTCAAAGGAAAGGAATTTAGATTAGCAGAGGTTCAGAAGGCGGGAATCGGAAGACAGACCACAAAAGGCGTAGGACTTTTAGCGCACGAAGTGGGTTATGGAAAAACATTGTCCGGAATCCTTTCAATGCACGAAGCAATGGAAAGAGGAAATGCGAAAAGACCAATCATCGTAGTTCCGAATGACAGCATTATGAAACAATGGGTGGAAACGATTTTTGAAACGATTCCCAACGCGAAAGTTAATGTTTTAGGGAATTTGGGGAAAGATTATGACCTTTCAAAATTTGATAATAAAGACGGAGAAATAACCATCGTTACTTATGAAGGTTTTAACAATATTGGATTTTCATCAGAAATAACCGAAGAACTTTCGTCAAAATTCAGTTACATCTCTGCAAGTGAAATGAAGGGCGTTACCAATACCGAAAGAGACCTCCAAATTGAGTTTCAGAAAGAAAAGGAGATTGAGGGAAAAATGAAGCGTGGTAAAATCTATGACTGGGAAGATTTTGGATTCGACCATTTGACTTACGACGAAGTTCACAATGCCAATCATATTGTAGGAAAAGTAAAAATTGAGGACCGAAGATTTGCGTCCGATTTTAGAAGTCAAAACCAACAGACTTCCAAACTGGGAATCAATACCTGGATGGCAGCTCAGTACATTCAAGACAAAAACGACGGAAGAAATGTGACCTTGCTTTCCGCAACGCCTTTTACCAACAAGCCTTTGGAATATTATTCCATTCTTTCTTTAATAGCAAATAAAAGATTAGAAGAATCGGGATATTTCAACGTCAATACTTTCTTCGAGACCTTTATGGAAGCGGATAATGATATGGAAATTGATGCAAAGGGTGATGTGAAATTTAAAGCCAACGTTCGGAGATTTAAAAATAATTCGCTGTTTCAACAATTACTTTCGGAATTCATTGATATAAAAGGAGAAGAAGACAATCCTGAATTAATTCGTCCCAACAAAATTAACAAAGAATATAAAATTGAACAGAATGATCTCACAAGAGAACAGTATGAGCTGCTCAATGAAAATTTCAGTGAGACTGAAAAAGGAGCAATTTTAACACATATTCTCAATGCCAGATTGATTGCTATTTCACCGTATTTATCGCCATTTTATGATGGCGAAGAACCTTCAATAAAAAAATTCATAGAAAATTCTCCGAAGTTAAAAGACACGATGGATTTGATAAGGCAGAACAAAAAAGATCTTCCTGACTCAGGACAAATTGTGTATTCTGAATTAGCAGTTGCTCAGTTTCCAAAAATAAAAGAATATCTCATAACAGAAATTGGTTACAAACCCGAAGAAATCGGAATCATTACCGGGGCGACCAATAAAAACCAAAGAATTTCTATTCAAAATGATTTTAATGAAGGAAAAATAAAAGTAGTTATTGGAAGTGAAGCCATTCAGGAAGGAATGAACCTTCAGGAAAACACAACCGATGTTTATATGCTTACGTTGCCATATAATTTTACGTCACTCCGACAAGTGGAAGGACGAGCCTGGAGGCAAGGAAACAAGAACGAAAATGTGCGGGTTAATTTTATGCTGACCAATGACAGTATTGATGTGTTTATGCTTCAAAAACTGCAATCCAAACAGGCAAGATATTTAGAAGCAATGAAAAAAGGAGCCGATGTTTTGGATATTTCAGACATCAGGACTCAAGAATTAAAAACCTCCATCATTACCAATCCCGAAACCAGAGCCAATATCGAAATCGAACTCATTAAAAAGAAGATTGAAAGTGAAAAAAATAAACATTTGGCCGATAGTGCATTTGTTCTGAGAAAATATGAAGATGTTTTGAAAGTAAAAGAATTGGTAACCCAAGCCGAGCATTCATATAATAGAATTGAAGGCTATTCGAAAAATGGCGATGCAAATGCTGAATATTGGGCAACCCAATTACCATCATATCAAAAAACAATTGAACTTCATAAAGTTCAAGTACAAGAAGTAATTGAAAATTTAGCTCAGAAAGGAATAGATGTTACTCAAATTGAATATCAAACCAAAATGACTGAAGATAAAATTGCGGAACTGGATAAAAAGCTGGAAGAGCTTCCAGCAGTTAGAGAAAATTTAGTAGTTCAATACAGAATAGAAAAAGAGGAACAGCTTAAAGCGAATGAAAATAGAAATTATGTGAGAGAAAGAGCGAGGGAAAATACAGTTTTATATAACAATTTAACAACAGTAGATTTTATAGATAAAGTATTAAACCAAAAAGAGAATATTTACTTAGATAATTTTCAGAATGTTGTCCGAAGAAGGTAGTTATTTATTTGTATATAGCTTAGTAAGATATATTTATATTGATTGTTTAGTACGGATTATTAAAAGAGATTTGTGCTTTGTAAGATACTGTAGTATAAATAATTTTTTTTAAAAGTCTTGTTAGTAATAAATTTTAAAAAAATAGATAAAATTTAATATATATTTATAAATGTAAAATAATTAACTTTGTCGCATGAATTTTCTAAGATTGCTTTTTACAGTCTACTTCATGGCATTATCATTAATGCCATGCATGGATGTTGCAAAAGCGCAATCAAAAAATGAAAATGTATCATATTCCTATATAAAATCTGAGCAAAACGATGCTCATTCAAAAACAGATTCTTGTTCTCCTTTTTGTTATTGTAATTGCTGCAGAATCAGCGTTACTTCGCTCAAAATAAATCCTGTTTTAGAATATCGTAAACAGATAAAAGAGTACTATTCTAAAAAAATTCTTTTCATAAAGAATGACTTTGCATATTTGGTGTACGATCAGATATGGCAACCTCCTAAAATATAATTTTTGTTAATCAGACGGAAGAATTGTCTTTCGTCAAAACAGTTATGGAAACATTGCAATAGCATTGCGTTGTATTCTTACTCATTTTTGTCGCTCGATTTTTAGAACAAATAGTTGTTCCAAAAGGTAGTTGTGACATTCAATAAAAATTATATTCTCATGTTAGATAAAATCATAAGATTTAGCATCAAGAACAAGATTGTCATTGGTATAATGACCTTGTTGTTGATTATTTGGGGAGTTTGGAGCGCAACCAAACTTCCGATCGATGCCACACCCGACATCACCAACAATCAGGTTCAAATAATCACGGTATGTCCTACTTTGGCCGGTCAGGAAGTTGAACAGTTGGTGACATTCCCTATAGAACAGAGTATTGCTAATGTTCCTGATATTGAGGAGACCAGAAGTATTTCACGATTCGGTTTGTCTGTAATCACTGTTGTATTTAAAGAAGAGGTTGACGTTTATTTTGCCCGCCAATTGATCAGTGAAAAGCTGAAGCAGGCTGCTGAAGAAATTCCAAAAGGAATTGGCACACCAGAGTTGGCTCCGGTAAGTACAGGACTTGGGGAAGTATATCAATACATCCTTCATCCAAAGAAAGGAAGTGAGAAAAAATACGATTCCAAAGAACTTCGTACAATGCAGGACTGGATCGTTCGAAGACAGCTTAATGGTACTCCCGGAGTTGCAGAGATTAACAGCTTCGGAGGACAGCTAAAACAATATGAGGTCGCTGTTAACCCTGATCGTCTACGAGCGATGGGAGTTAGTATTTCTGATATTTTTGCAGCTCTTGAAAAAAATAATCAGAACACAGGCGGAGCCTACATTGACAAAAAGCCTAATGCTTATTTTATCCGTGGAATTGGACTTGTGACCTCTCTTGAAGATGTTGGGAATGTTGTAGTTAAAAATGAAACAGGGAGTGTGCCTATATTCATTAAAGATGTTGCTGAGGTTCGTTTGGGAAGTGCGGTTCGATATGGTGCCATGACATTTAATGGTGAGGTGGATGCTGTAGGTGGAGTGGTGATGATGCTTAAAGGTGCTAATAGTAATGAGGTAGTGCAATTAATCAAAGAAAAAATACCAACTATTCAAAAATCTTTACCTACTGATGTGATTATTGAGCCTTATTTAGACAGAACTAATCTAGTTGGCAGAGCTATTGATACTGTCGAGAAAAATCTTATCGAAGGAGCGTTGATAGTGATTTTTGTGCTGGTAGTATTTCTCGGTAATTTACGAGCCGGTCTTATTGTGGCATCTGCCATTCCGTTGTCCTTACTCTTTGCTTTGGGAATGATGAACGTTTTCGGAGTAAGTGCCAACTTAATGAGTTTAGGGGCGATTGATTTTGGATTAATTGTCGACGGAGCTGTTATTATTGTTGAAGCGACTCTTCATCACTTAGGATTGCGGAAAACAACACGTCTTCTTACCCAGTCTGAGATGGATGAAGAGGTATTTCTTTCAGCTTCTAAAATCAGAAGCAGCGCAGCATTTGGGGAGATTATTATTTTGATTGTCTACATTCCTATTTTAACGTTAGTAGGTGTTGAGGGTAAGATGTTTACTCCGATGGCTAAAACTGTAGGTTTTGCAATCTTTGGTGCATTGATATTATCATTGACCTATATTCCAATGATGAGTGCACTTTTTTTATCGAAGAAAATCTCGCATAAAGAAAATTTCTCAGATAAAATGATGAACCGACTCCAAAAAATCTATCAACCTCTACTAGAGAAAGCTTTAAAAGTAAAATATTGGTTAGTAAGTGTTACTGTTGCATTATTTGCAGTTTCATTATTTATATTTGGAAGAATGGGGGGCGAGTTTATCCCTCAACTCCAAGAAGGTGATTTTGCTTTTCACTGTATTCTTCCACAGGGAAGTTCATTAAGTCAGAGTATTGAAACCTCTATGCAGGCCTCCAGGCTGATCAAGCAGTTTGACGAAGTTAAAATGGTTGTAGGGAAGACCGGTGCTGCTGAAGTGCCTACTGATCCAATGCCTCCTGAAGCTACTGATATGATGGTGATCTTAAAACCGCAAAGTGAATGGAAAACAAAAAAATCATATGATGAATTAGCAGATGAGATCTCTGAAAAGCTTGAAGCTATTCCCGGGGTATTTTTCGAAAAAAATCAACCGATCCAGATGCGTTTCAATGAGTTGATGACAGGAATCAGACAAGATGTAGCGGTTAAAATTTTCGGTGAAAATTTAGATTCTTTAGCGATATATGCGGATAAAACAGCAAAAATTATTCAGTCTGTTAATGGTGCGAGTGCTCCACAGATCGAACGTGTTAGTGGTCTTCCGCAAATTAATGTTGAATATGACCGCACAAGAATGGCTAATTACGGGCTGAATATTGAAGACGTAAATACTGCTGTAAGTACTGCTTTTGCAGGTCAGGCTGCAGGTCAGGTATTTGAGAATGAAAGAAGGTTTGATCTGGTGGTTCGTTTGGATAGTTTACATAGAACCAGTATTGATGATGTCAACAATCTGATGGTGTCTACGAAGACAGGAATACAGATCCCGCTTTCACAGGTGTCCAATATCAATTATAAACTTGGCCCCGCACAGATTAGTCGTGAGGCAGGTAAAAGGAGAATCGTCATTGGTTTTAACGTAAAAGGCCGAGATGTAGAAAGTGTAGTAGAAGAAATCCAGCAGAAGCTTAATAAAGAAAAATTACCATCAGGATATTATTATACATATGGCGGACAATTTGAGAATCTTAAAGCTGCCAGTAAACGACTGACCATTGCTGTACCTGTATCATTATTTTTGATCTTTATGCTGTTATATTTTACTTTTGGTTCGCTAAAGCAGGCTGCCTTGATCTTTACGGCAATTCCAATGAGTGCTATCGGCGGTATATTCGCGTTAATGCTTCGCGGTATGCCTTTTAGTATCAGCGCGGGAATTGGGTTTATTGCATTATTTGGTGTAGCGGTACTTAATGGTATTGTGTTGATCGGAACATTTAACGAGTTAGAGAAGGAAGGTGAAACCAATATTTTAAAACGTGTGATGGAAGGAACTAAAACTCGTCTGAGACCTGTTTTAATGACAGCCACAGTCGCATCATTAGGATTTTTACCTATGGCAATTTCAACCGGAGCCGGGGCAGAAGTTCAGAAACCTTTGGCGACCGTTGTAATCGGGGGACTGGTTACAGCAACTTTCTTGACTCTTTTTGTTTTACCGATGTTATACATTATCTTCAGTACTAAACTAAAAATCAAAAAGCCTTCAGGTAATAAGCCACTGACAGCGGTTTTAGTTTTAGGTTTTTTATTCATTGGACAGACCTTTAACGCACAACAAGGTACCCCTGTTACAGTTGAGGAAGCTACGAGCATCGCATTGACCAACAATAATTTAATGCGGTCGAAAGATTTGGATATTAAAGTAACAGAGGCACTGAAACCTACTGCTAAAGAACTTCCAAAAATGAGTTTAGATGCTCAGTTAGGCCAATACAACAGTAAAAAAATTCGATCAATCTTTTTCTATATCTCAAAGTATTCCGTTTCCAACATTGTTTAAAGCAAGAAGAGAACTTATCGCTGAACAGATCAAAGGAAAGCAGATCAATAAGGAGATTTCGGTCAACGAACTTGCAAGACAGGTTAGGACCTATTACTATCAGATCGAATATCTGCAATTTAACCAGTCAAAATTAAAAAATCTGGATAGTTTATATCAGGATTTTATAAGAATTGCTACGGTCAGATTTAAATCAGGAGATATTAAAAAGATAGAGATCAATACTGCAGAAACTCAGAAAGGGGAGATCAATTTGTTGTTGAAGCAAAATGAAGTTTATTTGAATAATGCATACAAAAACTTAAAAACCTTATTGAATACTTCGGGAGACATCTCGGTTCCTTATAACACAAATTATGAGCCCCTGAAAGCTAATTATGTATTTGACAGCGCGTCAATAGCGAATCATCCAACAGTAAGGTCTTACTATCAGGAGATGACCATAGCAGAAAAAAATAAAAACGTTGAAAGGTCTCTGGGCCTACCTGATTTCAGTATAGGTTACACCAATCAGTCTTTAATCGGTACCCAGACGATCAATGGTATGGATCGGAATTTTAATGCGGGAAATAGATTTCACGCAGCAACTATTGGCGTTACGATTCCCCTGACTTTCGGTGCTACAAAAGCGAGAATGCAATCTTGGGAGTTCCAAAAGCAAGTAGCGGAATCTAATGCAAAATTACAGCAAAAACAGCTGGAAGCGCAACTGGAAAACGCTTTGAATCAATATCAGCAGGATGTAGAGCAATATAATTATTATATTAATCAGGCTATACCCAATGCTGAGAAAATAGCTAAAGCCGGACAATTGGGATATAAAACAGGAGAAATTTCCTACGTTGAATATCTTTTTGCGCTTCAGACTTCTACCAATATTCAATTAAAGTATCTCGAATCGATTCAACAGGTTAATCAATCTGTTATTACCATTAATTCTATCATAAACAAATAAAATGAAAATTAAATATAATATAGTATCTACGCTGTTAATTTCTTTTTTAGTCTTAAGCTGTGGAAAAAAAGAAGCCTCTGAGGAAACGGAAGTAAAAGCAAAAACCGAACAGGTAGAGGAGGCTCATGAAGAGGCACCGCAAACGATCGCGGCATTAACAGAAGAACAAATGAAAGCAGTCGGAATCTCCTTAGGTAAAATTGAGATGAAAGATCTGACCTCACTTGTTAAAGCCAATGGTGTATTGAGTGTTCCCAACAATAGAAAAGCTACCGTTACCTCTCTGTATGGTGGGGTGATTAAGACATTAAATGTACAGATAGGAGATCATGTGAGGAAAGGGCAGGTAATTGCATCAATCAATAATCCCGAGTATATTCAGCTTCAGGAGCAATATCTTACAGTGAACAGCAGGATCGCGTTTGCTGAACAGGAATATAGAAGGCAACGTGAACTATTTGATAATGATGCCGGAGCAAAAAAAGAATCTGCAAAGCTCTGATGCTGAATTAAAAAGTTTAAGAACCCAAAGATCATCACTACAGAGACAGCTCCAGCTTATGGGGATCAGCCCGGGTAAAGTAAGCAATGGTAATCTACGATCTGGGTTGGTTATAACTTCACCGATCAGTGGAACCGTAAGCAGTATCAATGCGCAGATTGGAAGTTATGTTGATGTGGCATCACCAGTTCTTGATATTATTGATAATAGTTCTATCCATTTAGATCTTCAGGTTTTTGAAAAGGATCTACCTAAAATGAAAGTTGGACAAACTGTACAGTTTAAGCTGACCAATAATCCGGAAACTTTGTATAACGCTACCGTATTTAGTATCGGGTCGTCATTCGAAAATGAGAGTAAAACGATCTCTGTACATGCGAGTGTTACAGGAAATAAAGTGGGGTTGATCGATGGGATGAATGTTACCGGAATGGTAAGCCTTGGAAACTCAAGCACCGCTGCCGTTCCTGATGAAGCAATCGTGGAAGCTGACGGTAAATTCTATGTTTTCATACAGACTTCTAAAAAGCCTGAAGAACATGCTGAAGAGGAAGAAGGGGGTGAGAAAGAGGAAGGTACAAAAGAGGCAGCGCATACCAAGAATCAAGGAAAAACATTGAATTTTGAGAAAATAGAAATTGTTAAAGGTTCTTCAGATCTAGGTTATACTGCAATCACTCCAGTGACCAAAATTGCACCTGATACAAACATTGTGGTAAAAGGTGCATTCTTCGTCAATGCTAAATTATCTAATTCAGGAGGGCATGAAGATTAGATTTATTATTACGAAAGCCTTTATATAAAAGTTTCAGCTGTAATAAAAAATAACATTATGCTACGAATCGAATTAAATCGTGAACTACGTATCATAATGTTATATCAAATCTATAAACAAAAGTTATGTTACTAAACAAGAAAATTTCAATCTGGTATTTTATTGATCAAATTAAAAGCCAAATATTACTGATTGTTATACTTGCTGTAGGTATAGGTTTGTTGGATCTGCATCCTATTTTCAAAAAAATATCAATTCCATTAAGCATTCCCGCAATTTTAGGAACTGCTGTATCACTGCTACTTGCATTTAGGACGGCGCAGTCATACGAGAGATGGTGGGAAGCAAGAACCGTTTGGGGTGCTATTGTTAATGATTCCAGGTCTCTTATCCGATTAATTATTCAGTTCATTCCTCAGGATAGTGCGGACGTTAAAATATTTGCAGAAAGACAAATCGTATGGGTCTATGCGTTAGGCGAAGCATTAAGAAAACAGCCTTTTTCCGGTAAAGTAGGGGAGTATTTGAATATGCATCAGATTAACGCTGTTAATATACCCAATGCAATTTTGGATGAACATTCTTATCACTTAAGACAAATAGCCGAAAAAGGATTGGTATCAGATTTCAAGGAGGTTCAGCTTAACGAAGTTCTCATGAGGCTGTGTGACAATATGGGAAAATGTGAAAGATTGAAAAATACGGTATTTCCACGTGCCTATAGTATTTTACTGCATACTCTTATATATGTTTTTGCTTTTATACTCCCTTTCGGATTGGAAGATTCCCAGCTCACCTTGGAAATTATTACAACGATCACTATTCCTCTGCTATTTATAGCCATTGAGAAAACAGCAATCATCATGCAGGATCCTTTCGAGAATACTCCTGTGGATACGCCAATGACATCTATTGCACAAACTATAGAAATCAATATTTTACAGATGATCAAAGAAAATGATATTCCTGTTAAAAAAGAAAATAATACTTACTTCGAAATGTAGAGTCAATCTAGTAAATACATAAAATTATGAGCGACACAAATAAACAGACTGGATCTGCATCAAGCAGACATAAGAAAAATTTACTCATCGTCCTAGCACTAAGTGGTACTTATCTTATTGCTGAAGTCATTGGAGGAATTGCAACAAAAAGTCTTGCATTGCTTGCGGATGCTGCTCACATGCTAACAGATGTTGTCGGTTTACTCCTAGCATTTATTGCAATCAAAATTGGTGAGAGAAAGGCTAGTCCTGAAAAAACATTTGGGTACTATCGCACAGAGATTTTGGCTGCTGTGATTAATGCTGTTGTGCTATTGGGTATCTCATTATTTGTTTTATATGAGGCATTTCAAAGATTTAAAAATCCTCCTGAAGTGCAAAGTGGCTCCATGATGATCGTTGCAGGAATTGGTTTTGTGGTCAATATCATCGGTATCCTTATCATAAGAAAGGACTCCAATGAAAGTCTTAATATGAAAGGTGCTTATTTTGAGGTCTTGTCGGATATGCTGACATCCGTAGGAGTAATGATCGCAGGTGTGATAATGCTGACAACACAATGGTATTACGCAGATCCGATCATTTCTGCGGCAATAGGTCTATTAATCATTCCCAGAACCTTAAAGTTGCTTATGGAAGCGGTTAATGTCTTATTGGAAGGTACACCGAAAGATGTAGATATCAGCAAGCTTAGAGCATCACTGGAAGAACTCCCGGAAATCAAGGGACTCCACGATCTTCATGTTTGGTCTCTTACGTCAGGCGTTAATGCCATGAGTGCTCATGTGATTGCAGATGAAAATAAAAATCGCAACGAAATCCTGAAAATATTAACAGACAAAGTGACAACAGATTTTAAAATAACCCACACCACTTTTCAAATCGAATATGAAGGCTATGATGAAAGTGTAATACACTTATAGATGAACGGTAAAAATAGATTGATAATAAATAAAATCTAATGGTTAGTTCTCTATCACATAAAATTGATTTCAAAGGATAATAATGTTTTAATCACTTATAAAACTTGTTTATGAGACTAATTAAAATTAAGAGAAGCACTTATAGCCTGCTCACTAATTTTTTCTTATTATACATGATCTTGTCCTTTTTTCTTAGGATAGGGCTTTCTGTGGCCAGCATTCAAAAAGCTGATCTTAGTTTTATTTCATTGTTGAAAGTATTTGCTATGGGATTTTTGTTTGATATTGGTGTAGGGGTATTTTTTTGTGCTACCATACAGCCTATATCTGCTTTTGTTTCCCCAGAAATATAATAATTCGCTTTTCAATAGAGCTATGACTTTTTTTTGTTTTACTGTAGCTGTGCTTATATTGTTGTTTTCATTTTTTGCTGAAGTAACATTCTGGCAGGAATTTGAAAGTCGGTTTAATTTTATTGCAGTTGATTATTTGGTTTATACCTATGAAGTAATCAATAATATTAATGAATCATATCCTTTGCCATTGCTCATTACAGCCATGTTACTAATGACCTCTTTGGTATTTTTACTTTTCTATAAGAGGCATTATTTCACAGATAATTTTGAAGGCAGTACACCTTTTATACAGCGATTCACTATTTTTTTAGGATTGCTTTTTATTTCAGTCTTCTACACATTTTTTATTGACAACAGTTTAGCAGAGAGCAGTGAGAACAGGTATAGGAATGAGTTGTCAAAATCAGGAATCTATTCTTTTTTTTCAGCTTATAAAAATAACGAGATCAATTATGAGCACTTCTACACACTCATCGATAATAGAGAGGCGTTTAATATTGTGAGAACTGATCTGCAGGAAACTGACTCACATTATGTATCAAAAGATTTCTCAATTGTACGTAACATTAAGGGAGATGACTCCTCTGAGAAGCCCAATGTTATTATGATCACATTGGAAAGTTTCAGTGCAGACTTTATGAAAACATTTGGCAACAATCAGAATCTGACACCTACGTTGGACTCATTGGCGAATCGAAGCATTTTATTTACCAATATGTATGCTACCGGAACAAGAACCGTGCGAGGAATGGAGGCACTTTCACTTGCCGTTCCGCCTACACCGGGGAATAGTATTGTTCGTAGGAAAGCCAACGATAATCTGACCACTGTAGGATCTATCTTCGGTCAAAAGGGATATGATACTTCATTCTTATATGGTGGTGATGGATATTTTGATAATATGAATAATTATTTCGGTAATAATGGATACACAATTGTTGACAGGAAAAGAAATTCTTTTGTAGGGGAAGATTATCAGTCTCCAAGAATACCAATAGAAGACAATGAGGTCACTTTTGAAAATGCCTGGGGTATTAGTGATGAAAATCTTTATGATCAGGTGATAAAGCAAGCAGATCAAAAATTTGCAGCGGGGAAACCTTTTTACGATTTTGTAATGAACACTTCCAATCATCGTCCTTATACATATCCTGAAGGAAAGATTGATATTCCCTCGGGATCGGGAAGGGAAGGCGCCGTGAAATACACAGATTATGCGATCGGTCAGTTTTTTAAAAAGATAAAGAATAAATCCTGGTACAAAAATACCATTGTTATAATTGTTGCAGATCATTGTGCCAGCAGTGCGGGCAAGAACGATATCGATGTCGCAAAATACCATATCCCTGCAATGATTGTCAACCTGAACGACAACGAACCATTCAGAATTGAAAAAATGTGCTCTCAGATCGATTTGTATCCAACACTTTTCGCACTTTTAGGTTGGACATATCAGAGTAATCTTTATGGTAAAAATGTTTTAGGCGAAAGCTATATTCCAAGAATATTTGTAAGTACCTATCAGAAACTTGGATATATGGAAAACAACAAATTGGTTATTCTAGGTCCACAGCAAAAAACAGAGACGTATTTGTATGACAAGGAGAAAAATAAACAAAATCCAGAGATGCTGTCTGAACAGTATGTAAAAAAAGCGATAGCAAATTATCAGTCGGCCTACTATCTTTTCAAGAATGAAGGATTAAAACAGAAGCGGATTAAAAAGGGAAATATAACCACAACTAGATAAAGTGATATAAAATGGATCTAAAATTTGAACTTTTACTTGCCGGAAAATTATTATTAGCACTGTTTTTTGGCGCGATAATAGGTTTCGAAAGAGAAACTGCCCATAAAGATGCAGGGGTTCGCACTTTTGGCGTTCTCTGTATGGCTTCTTGCTTATTTGTGGCAGTTGCCTCGCATCTTACAGATGATAAATCTGCAATAGCGAGAATGTTGGCGGCGATACCTGCCGGTTTAGGATTTATCGGAGCTGGACTGGCATTTAAAGATAGTTCCAAAAGCATGCAGGGGCTTACAACATCCACTGCTTTATGGGCTGCATCGGCAATAGGATCTGCCCTTGCACTGAACATGTTTTTGTTATCTTTTTTAGCAACTGTTCTTACCTTGTTCATCTTAAGTATTAACAAATTTGGCTGGTATAAAAAAATTCTAAAAACCGGAAGACAATCAGACCAGGATATATATATAAAGTAACCTAAAAATCATAAAAATAATATTATTATGGAACATAAACACATCTACGACGAAAATGGAAAGCAGCTCTGCTGTACTCCACAGGAAGGCAAAATCTATAAAGATGCTGGAGCCAAAAAATTAGTTGAAGAAGACGGATGCTGCGCTCCAAAGAAGAAAACGGAAGATCATCAACATACAGATGATGATGGACATGATCATGCAGAAACTGATAAAACAGCGTTTCAGATGTTCTTGCCTGCGATTATTTCTTTGGTATTGTTATTAGCAGGCATTGCATTGGACAATTACATTAAGCCTGAATGGTTTAAAGACTGGGTACGTATTGTCTGGTACGGTGTTGCTTATCTACCGGTAGGCCTACCGGTTTTAAAAGAGGCATTTGAAAGTATCAAACAAGGTGATGTGTTTTCAGAATTTTTCCTTATGAGCATTGCAACGATAGGGGCTTTCATTATCGGAGAATTTCCTGAAGGAGTAGCGGTTATGTTGTTCTATGCAGTAGGAGAGGTTTTTCAGACTCTGGCTGTGTCGAGAGCTAAAACCAATATTAAGGCTCTTTTAGATCAACGTCCTGATGAGGTAACGATTATTGAAAATAATCAGCCTAAAAAAATCAAAGCTGCCGAAGCCAAAATCGGGGATACGATTCAGTTAAAATCAGGAGAAAAACTGGCATTGGACGGAGAACTGATCTCCGATTCTGCGTCTTTCAATACCGCAGCGTTAACAGGAGAGAGCAAACCTGATTCTAAAAATAAAGGTGAAACAGTTTTAGCCGGAATGATCAATATGAACAGCGTAGCTTTGATTAAGGTTAATACAGCTTATGAGGATAGCAAACTCAGTAAGATCCTTGAACTGGTACAAAATGCAACAGCTCAAAAAGCTCCGACTGAACTTTTTATCAGAAAATTTGCAAGAATTTACACCCCAATTGTGGTTGCATTAGCTGTTTTGATCTGCTTAGTACCTTATTTCTTTGTTGATGATTATGTTTTCAGAGATTGGTTGTACAGAGCATTGATTTTCTTAGTTATATCTTGTCCGTGTGCATTGGTGATCTCTATCCCGCTTGGCTATTTTGGAGGTATCGGAGCAGCGAGCCGCAATGGTATATTATTTAAAGGAAGCAACTTTTTGGATAAGATCGCTGAGATTCAGAATGTGGTAATGGATAAGACCGGAACTATGACAGAAGGTGTTTTCAAAGTTCAGGACGTTACCATTAAAGAAGGATTTGACAAAGATGAGATTCTCCAATTGGTCAATGTTGTTGAAAGTAAAAGTACCCATCCTGTGGCTACTGCTGTTCACGAGTTTGTAGGAGAGATCAACAATTCGATCAATTTAGAGGATACTGAAGAAATTGCAGGGCATGGGCTTAAAGCGAGAGCTAATGGGAAGGAAATCCTGGTGGGTAATTTTAAACTATTGGATAAATTTAAGATCGGTTATGATGTAGACCCATCCAAAATCGTATATACGGTGATAGCTATCGCATATGATGGAAAATTTGCAGGATTCATTACGATTGCCGACCGAATCAAGGACGATGCAAAGCAAGCAGTTGAAAAACTTCATAGCTTGAATGTAAAAGCGACTATGCTAAGTGGTGACAAGACAACTGTAGTAAAATATGTGGCTGAGCAGATCGGTATTGACAATGCTTTTGGAGACCTGCTTCCGGAAGATAAGGTCAACAAGGTCAAAGAAATCAAAGCAAGAAATGAAAGTGTGGCTTTTGTTGGTGATGGTGTAAATGATGCGCCTGTAGTAGCATTAAGTGATGTTGGAATAGCAATGGGTGGACTTGGCAGCGATGCGACCATCGAAACTGCCGATGTTGTGATCCAGGATGATAAACCATCAAAAATACCTATGGCGATCAATATTGGAAAGAAGACCAAAAGGATCGTCTGGCAGAATATCATTCTTGCCTTTGTTGTAAAAGCCATCGTGCTCGTACTTGGAGCTGGTGGACTGGCTACGATGTGGGAAGCTGTATTTGCTGATGTGGGAGTTGCTTTGATTGCAATACTCAATGCAGTCAGGATTCAAAGAATGAAATTTTAAAAGAGATTATCACAGATAAAAATAGAGCAAATTCTAGTATCCTGTTTCCTTAGGATATTACAATTCTAAGGAAAATTTGCCTCCACTCATATTATTAAGATTGAGTTCCCATAAAAGATGGGAACAGGGAAGTTACATCCAATTTTACGATATAAAATTGAATACTATTAATGTTAGATCCGAACAATAAAAATCAGAAATATAATTTTTATGTGGACTTATGTAAAAAAAAACTCAATACTAATCCTTTTACTGAAATTCTCTCTAAGTATTTATGCTCAGGATAGTTTGTCATTGCAAAAAACTGCTCAACAAGATTCTTTAATAATAAGAGATGATACTTTGGATTATAAAAAACTTATTGTTCCGGTTAGCTTGATATCGGCAGGTGCAATTGGTTTTACAATTCCTGAAATCAAAAAGTTTGATTATGATGTGAGAAGGGAGGTAAACGATCATACATTAAACAATTCAAAATTAGACAACTATACCTTATTTGTACCAGCTGCGCTCGTTTATGGTTTAAACATAGCGGGTGTTCGAGGGAAACATAACTTAAAAGATCGAACGATCATTTTAGCAACATCACAAGCTATCTTATTGGCAATAGTTATTCCTTCAAAATCATTGATCGGCAGGGAGCGGCCTGATCAATCAAATTATATGTCATTTCCCTCAGGTCATGCAGCGATCGCATTTTCAACTGCACAGTTTATGTTCAGAGAATATAGGGACAGCAATTATTGGATCAGTCTGTCAGGATATCCGTTTGCCATTTTTACTAGTGTGTACAGAATCATCAATAATAAGCATTGGGTTACAGATGTCCTGTCTGGTGCTGGTATCGGAATTTTTTCTACTGAGATAGCATATTGGTTATATCCAAAGATCAAAACTTTATTTAAAAGTAAGAATGAAAAAACATTATCTATGATTTCTCCTTATTTCCAGAAGAGTTATCAGCAGAAAAGTTTGGGTTTGAATTACCAGCTATTTTTTTAAATGAGAAATTATGGGATTTAAAAGACGATTTAGGAGACGAATAATCAGGAGGGGAAAGCATCGGCTTGCGTCAGAAGATATATTCTATTTGATAGTTTTTAGTATCCTGATACTATCTCTTATAACATATGGATTTAAGAAATATTTTCATCCTGTCAAAGACCATCATTTTAAATATCATCAAAGTAAAAACTAATCAATCTACTTCCTAAAACGATCAATAGTTAACTATGGACAGATAGAAATAATATTTTTTTAGAGTAATGTTTTAACATATCACGTTTTTAAAGGACATTTAAAATTATTTAGATGTTTGAAGCAATATTGTTTAAAACAATGGAAAGTATTTAAAATCAGTAGATTATAGCTTTGTTTTGGCATCTTATTTGCCTTTCACAAATAACAACATATATAAATTAATATTCACCTTTAAATTAAAATGTTATGAACAGCGAAGATCAAAAAAAAGAGACACACGACCATCCAGAACATCACGAACACAAAGAACATCATCCGCACAAGGAACATCACGAGGGTCCTGAACATGCAGATGAGCCGGAGCATCACGATGAGGCCGAGCATCATCAAGAAAAAGAACATCACGATGAGAAAGAACATCATGATGAGAATAAGAAGTAAATAGCATAGTTCTTATAAATACTGAATTTCAATACTGGAATTCAGTATATTTTTAATAATATAATGTACCGTATTTTAATCTTTCTTCATAAGTGAGCATTTTCAAATATTAATATTTAATTGAGTCGTTATGTATAAAATCTAGATTGAATTCGCTAATTCCAGTAATCCTACGAAACAGTCTTTCTTGCTTTTTGTCCCTTAACAAAAACATAAAGAATATCCACGGAGTATTAACTCAAGAATGACTTTTTGCTCAATCCTAAGATCTGCGGAGGCAAATTATTAGAAATACGTTGAAATACCAAAGCTGAAGCCTACAGTTTTTGCCGCAGGGTTCGCAAAAATGTCTTTCTGTTTCTGAAATCTATAATTAAGTCTAAAAACAGTTTGTGCATTGGGTCTAAAACTGATTGCAGGCATAATACTCCATAAATCTTCTCCAATTTTGCTGTTGTCTTCTCTGAAATGACCTACGTTCCAATCTACATACTCTAAACGGCATGCAAGATTAACGGTTGCTCTTTCCCAATCCAAAATTTTTCTTTTAATTATTGGCTGAACAATGTCTATAAATCCTCCATGCTGCCTGTCTCCATATTGTTGTGTATAAGTTTCCGGGACATCTACTTTAACCCAAGCCCATTCTGCAGTAATTAAAGTTCCAAGGTTTGGAAGTGTATTATTATAATCCAATGCAAATACCCGAACCCTTCTTTTATCGTCAACCTGAAGACCTTCATCCTGAAATTTATTATAGATTCCTCCCATATAAGAGACTCCAAATTCTCCTGCTTTTTCATGTCTTGTGGCAATTTTTGCTGTTAAAAGAGGAACACCGCTGTTAATTTCTTCAAAACGTTCAGGATTACTTTTGGCAGCAGGTAAGTACGTTTTGTTTTGATTATTGTCAATAATTGAATTATCAAAATTTCCTGATAGATATACCTCGTATCCGAACATCCACTCGGCTTTATACATTTTTCCATAAAATCCGAAACCAGCATTACTGAATGTAGCAGGCAACATTTCTGTAGCAGATATAGGACGATCGGTAAACTCCCATTTCGGACCGTCATGATTTTGGTTGAAAGCACCAATTGGATTCATAATAATTCCTCCTCTCAAATTAAGCAAGGGATTAAACTCTACATCAATGGCAGCAAATTCAATATTAATCTCTTTACCTCCTTCTTCTAATTCTATTTCACTCAGAAATTTAATTTTTGAGGAAATTGTAGAAGATACAAAAAGTGTCATCCTACGTAATTGAAATTGATGTCCATCAGATATACCATCAGTGCTGATATGCTGCCAATTGGCTTCCGCATAGCCACCAATAGAGACAGGCACTTTCCCTAATCCTAAGAAGGGACGCTTGTAAACGGCATCCATGTTCAAAGAGCGAGAACTGTCTACAGGTATTCTTTTTAGTAATTCAGAATCTATCTGTGCTGTGGCTTCCTGAAAAATTAAAATTATAATTAGATAGATAATTTTTTTCATACCGGTTTTTTTAAAGAAATTTTCAAAAAATCCGATTCTATGTATACTGGAAATTTTCTTAAGGTCTGATCAGCAGGACCGTTTTGTACTAAACCTTGGTTGGAAAATTCACTACCATGTGCAGGACACTGTAGCTTATCTCCAAATACTTGTAACTGGCTACCCTGATGGGTACATTGCATCCATAATGCTTCATACTCAGTTTCCGAAAAACGAAATACACAAATGGGATATTTGAGAGATTCATTTTGAATAATTACATAGGATAATTTTTTGTCAGGATATTTTGTATCCATAAAATCCTCCAAAGGCAATATGATATAATCGTCTTTAATCGCTCCTGAAATCATTTTATTGCTTATACACCCTGAAAGAATGGGAGGAATTGCAGTAAAGCCTAAACAGACCAAACTGCATTTTTTGAGAAATTCAAGTCTGTCCATAATTATAAGGATTTCAAAAATTTAATAATAGCTTCTTTTTCTTGGACTGGTAATTGAGTGTAATTGGTTCTGCTGGTTGCAGCCTCTCCCCCGTGAAGCTGTATTGCTTCTTCTATACTTTTTGCCCTGCCATCATGCATTAAGAAGTATTGACCGCCTTGTGATTTTGGAGATAAACCTAACCCCCACAGTGCAGGCGTACGCCATTCATAAGTTTTCGCAGTGCCTTCCGTATAGTTGTCATCCAAAGAAGCACCCATATCATGAAGTAATAAGTCTGTGTACGGATAAAACTTTTTATTGGATAATGGTGAAATTGAGGAGGATGAAGTTTTCAGTTCCGGGACATGACATTTATTACAACTTATCTGAGAAAATATAGTCTGACCTTGTTTAATGATACTATTTTCTGCGTCTCGCTGAATAGGTGTTTTCAATGTACGAAGATAAAATACAACATCTGCGATGGTCTTATCAGAAACTTCGGGATCAACATTCATTCCTGAATAAACATCGTGAGGATTAAAAGTTGAAGTAATGCCCATATCTTGATTGTAAGCATTAACGGTTTGTTGTAGTAAACTGTATGTGGATGCCTTTTTACCAAATCTTCCGATATACTTCCCTCCTTTTGTTACAGCAAAGAAGAATGGTGCTTGATATGCCGGAAGATCAATATAATTGGGGACTCCTGAGATGCCATCATTATTTGTATCAAAAGGGTCAGCCATTGCCAAAATATCCATATCAGAAACCAATTCAATAAAACCTAATCCGGTATTGGCAGGCGGAGTAAATTTAGAAAATGTTGCTCCGGGAGGAATTGCTTCCGGAGTATAACCTGGTATCGCCCTATTTTGCAATTGAGGACCACCTAAAAGCAAAAATAAATTTCCTGTTTCGTCAGTCTGTCCAAAACGTATAAGAGTAGTAAAGGGAGTCCCTTTTCCATCACCAGCATGACAGCTTCCACAACTTGTTGCCACGAAGGTTGGACCAAGACCTTTCCCGACCGTGAAGGTTTCATCGTTAAAGGCGATATCCCCTCGCAAAAATTGTTGGTTTTCAGCATATGATAACCCCACAATGGAGCCATCAAGTAATTCACTCTCATCTATCGCTTCAGGCTGAAGTTTATCACAAGCTTGTACGATCAGAAAAAGAAGATAGAAAATTATAATAATAGGTATATATCTCTTGCTCACGTTTTTTTTCAAATATAATAAAAAGTTAGATTAATCTAACTTTTTATTTCGCTATGTCTAATTATTTTTATGACTGCTGTGCATTTATAGCAAACACTATAAATAAAGATTAGATAATTTGAAACGGAATTTAATCTCAGGATATGTGCTGTTAGGATATTTTTCTTGAAAAACAATAACCTTTATCGCATAGTAAATTAATGTGGATATTGAACAGTCCTAGTGTACAAATTTTAATAGCCAGACGAAACAGTTGGTTGCCAAGTGCTAAGGTTGACCGTCTTAATAGTAGTAGGTAATTATTTTTTGTAAATTATACAATTTTACCATCTAAACTTACCAAAGATAAAAAGGATGATAGTTCATTAATGATTTTTGGTTTGGGGATTTATATCAAAAGCGAAAAATGATTAGGGCAGGGTATATTTGTTATTTGAAAATCTGTGGATTATGGAAGAGATAGAAAAAAGATCTACATTTATTTGTGAAAAATAAAAAAAAACATATCTTTGCACCAGTAAAAACGACGCACTCTATTTTTGTTTATTAAAGTGACCTATTCGGTGACCTAAAAATAAGAGAACGACATAAAGCTTATGGATAGGGAGTTTTTCAAATAAGAACAAGTCCCGTCCGGATCGCAACTATTATAAAATGGTGAGTGCTGTAAAATATTTTACAGCACTTTTTTTATGTAAAAAATCGTAATAATAAAGTGATTCTCCATTGTGAAAGTTTTTTATTAATGATGTTATTTTATAAAAGCTTTTTGTTTAATTAATTGCTATCAATGATGATGTAAGTTTACAATTTGTTAAAAATAAAAACATATTGTTTTATTTGAACAAAATAAAAAAACTATATCTTTGCTAGACTTGAAAAGAATTATTTTAATGATTTAATTAAGATAAACTTGTGATAAAATAGATTGATTATAATCAATATAGTCTAAGTAGTTGCTTTAAAAGAATGGAGAAATAAATAATTCTGAAATTTAGGAAATGACATCTTCTACTATTCGTTCCGTCCGATTACACGGAAATCGAAATTGTAAGATTAGAGCAATTTTAGGCATAATATTTGAAGAGAAATGCCGATGTGCTAAATGCTGACTTCTGAGATGATTCTGGCTACAAAGATTTTTTATTTTAAGTTCAGTACATGAAATTTTGGAAGTTATCAATGAAATTCAGAAAATGGGAGCTATATCTTAGCTTATAATTATATTTTAAATATATTCACAAAAGTCAAATTGTAGTCAAATTGTAATTAGTTTTAACTATAAAGCATGTAAAACACTATCATATAAATATTTCTTTCAATATGATATTAATGGCAAAGAAGTTTAATGGATTTGGATAGGACAATAATTATATATGATTCTGTACAATATTTTGTACCTATCATAGAAGAAAAAGGGATAAGATGTTTTTCTTCTTTTAGAAGTGTAGGAAAAGCTGAAAAAATTCTCAGAAAGTTTTCATTAAAAATCAATTTCAAAAAAAATGTATGGTATGGCGATTGGAAAAAATATATTAAGGATGTTGATACCGTAATTATTTTTGCGACAAACCGATATGATTTTATTGCATATTTAGCAGATAACAATCCGGGTATAAGAATAATCGTCTGGTATTGGAACCCTGTATTCAGGTGTTTTAATCCCGGAAATTTAACAAGAAAAAACGTAGAATATTGGTCTTTTGATCAAAATGATTGCAGAAAATATAATCTTCAATTCAATTCTACATTTTATTTTGATAATATCAAGTTAGATGAAAAAAACACAGTCAAAAATGACATTGTTTTTATTGGCGCAGATAAAGGTAGGAAATCGGCATTAGATTTAATAAATGGAGACTTGACTAAAAAAGGGCTAAGAGCTTTATTCCATGTTGTACCCGATAAAAATCAACCTAATCCCCAAAATATAAAGCCTTTAGCTTATAGTGATTATTTGAAATTAATTTCGGAGTCAACTGTAATTTTAGATTATTTGCAAGCAGGACAGGCCGGAGCAACATTAAGACCAATGGAATCGATTTTTTTCAAAAAAAATTAATTACCAATGATACAAATATCAAGGTTGAGTCTTTTTATAATCCTGCTAATATTTTTATACTAGGTGAAGATAACTTTGAAAATATTAAAGATTTCGTTGATGGACCATATCATGAATTAACATCAGAATTGGTTGCTTATTTCGATTTTTCTAATTGGTTAAATAGATTTAAAATTAATGAATAATTTCATAAAAGCATTTTTATCTTTTGGATTGGCAACATCGATTGAAAAATTATTGGGTTTTGTCATTCTTCCAATTTATACAAAATATTTCAATGCAACTGAATATGGTATTATTGATATGATAGGTACCATTTTGCAGGTTGCGTGTGTATTTGGTGTGTTGCAGCTGGAAACTTCTTTGCAGAGGTATTATTATGAGTATGATTCTCTCAAAAAGAGATTATTAGTTTCGAATATCTATAGTCTGATCGCTGGTTGTTCTTTGATTATAGGTTTAATTATATTTTTTATTTCCCCTTTTCTGTCTCAATGGTTTTTTAAGAGCGATGAATACGCTGTATTGATTAAAACAATAGCGATACAGCTTCCCTTAACTAATATAAGCATGCTGGGATTAGTTTTGTTGCGTTTTGAAAGACAAAATATAAAATTTTTAACAGTAATCATCACAAAAGTTGCTACTACACTCTTGTTTGTCTATATTTTTGTTGTTTATCTTAAATTAGGATTAAAAGGTGTTTTCATTGCACAAGTATGTGCAATATTTTTTTCAACATCTTTGGTTACTTTTTATATTCGTAAACAATTTGTTTATAGATTATCAAATATAATGTCCAGAAAAAATTTAAAATATGCTTTGCCTCAGTTTCCTGCAAGAGTTGGCAGTATGGTTTTGGGGCAGGCTAATCGTTTTTTTATGTTAGGATATTTATCCTTAGCAGCTATCGGTATTTATTCGGTATCGATGAAGCTTGCTTCTTCAATACAGCTGGTAAATACAGCTTTTGTGATGGCTTGGGCACCGTTTATGCATGCTCAATTTAAAAAGGTTAATAATAAGGTGGTTTTCGCCAACGTATTGCCGGTTGTAGTGGGAGTTACATTTTTGTTCGTTTGTTTGATAAGTTTATTTTCATTGGAAATGATAAAGCTACTTGCTACACAAGAATTCTATTCAGGAGCAAAGTATGTTGGGGGGATTATCTTTATTTTTTTCTCTATACATTATTAAAGAAGTTGTTGATATCGGACCTAAGATAAAAGAACAAACAAAATACTTATCTCTTAATTTTATTTTATCTGTCATTGTGAACATTGCTGCTTTATATATATTAATTCAGATTTTAGAATTAAAAGGCGTTGTTATCGCAATGATCATAACTAATTTGTTTTTAGTTGCCATCTCATGGGTTACTTCTAATAAACTGTATCCTATTCCATTTAATGTAATTAAATTTATAGTTTTGTTACTTCCGACATTATTTATAGTAGTATTGATGATGTATGCCGATATTAGTTTATTAACAAGAATACTCATTGCAATACTTGTTTGTATTTTTTTTGGAATACATCTGCTGTTTGCATATAAAAAAGTGAAGAGAATAATAAAATGATATACTTAATAGTTTTTACTTATCTGTTTATACTTTCAATATCTTTTGATTTTTTGAAAGTTAAAGGGCCTAAAAAATTTTTCTATTACTTATCAATGATTATTCTTATTCTTATTGCTGGTTTTAGGTGGAAAGTGGGAGGAGATACTTTAACTTATCAGTCGAAATTTGATGACTACATATATCCAATTTATGAATTTAATAAAATTAATTTTTTAAAAATTAATTGGGAACCAGGAATTGTAATTCTAATGTCACTTTCCAAAACTATAGTGTCAGAATTTTGGTTTTTTCAATTAATTCATGCAATATTTGTAAATGTTATATTTTTTAAATTTTTTAAAAAATATTCATATTTCAAATTTACAAGCGTTTTGTTATATTCATTTTTTCTTTATTTTTATTTTAATATGGAAATAATGAGAGAGATCTTAAGCATTTGTATATTTATTAATTTTATGTATCCACTATTGGAACAAAAAAAATATAAAAAATATTATTTCATAAATCTTTTTCTTTTACTTATCCATACATCTAGTTTAATTTTATTTTTCTTTCCTCTTTTGTGTCAACTAAAAGAAATTAATAAAAAGAACATTGTTTTATTTTTATTATTAGGCGTTCTGTTATATATGTCTCTAAATCAATTTGGTTCTATACTTTTTTCATTTGATACATTTGGTGATTTTTCAAATAAAGTGGATGGTTATTCAAAGTATAGTTTTAATATAGTTGGAATTATTTATAATGCTTTAGCTTTTTTAATATTCCCATTTTTATTAATTAAGTTTAGTGAAAGATATTATAATCATTCAGTCTTTAATAATTTATATTTTGTCTATTTTTTCATAATATTCTTATATATATTTTATTCTGGCTTTGGGAGATTTATAAATTATTTATCACCATTTATGTTGGTTTATTTTAGTAATGTAGTTTATTTATTATGGAAATTGAAGAAATTTAATAAAGTGCGTAGTGTGCTGATAATAATTATTTTGTTTTTGCCAATTTTTCATAAAAGTAGATATTATCTTACGGATACTTCAATGTACGCAAAAGATACTCGCAAATACTATTTATGGTTTCCCTATTCAAGTATTTTTAATAAAGAAGATTATTTTAAGGATAGGTTTAAAATATATAGTGGCAATATGAATGATCTATATTATAACAATAATAATTCTAAAAAATGAAGATAGCATTTTTTGTTACTGGGTTAGACAGTGGTGGTTTGGAGAATTACCTATTACGGTTTCTAAAATATAAATATCAGTCTTTTAATAAGATTGTAATTTATTGTAAAGGAGGAAAAACTGGACAGTTGGAAGAGTCATTTTTAGCTATAGAGAATTTAATTATTATTAATAGTAAGATAAGTTTTTTTAACTTTTCACATTACTATAATCTATATAAGTTCTTTAAAAATGAGAAATTCAATGTAGTATGTGATTTTACAGGTAATTTTGCGGGCATGATAATGTTAATATCGAATATTGCAAATATTGAAAATAGAATTGCTTTCTATAGAGGAGCTTCGAATCATTTTAAAAGTTCTATTTTTAAAATTGTATATAATAATTTAGTTAAGAGTTTAACTTATCGTAATGCTACTTCAATATTATCAAACTCATACTCTGCATTTAAATTCTTTTATCCAAAAGTAGTTTTAAAGAACGAAAAGAGATTTAAAGTTATATATAATGGTATTAATATTAATGAATTTGAAATAAACAAAAATGAGAATTTGAGAACTGAATTAAATTTACCCGAAAATTCTTTCGTCGTTGGGCATACAGGTAGATATAACTACGCTAAAAACCATTTAATGATTATACAAGTTGCTGAAAAATTAATACATAAATATAGTGACATCTATTTTATTTTATGTGGTAATGGAGTAAAAGAATATTTATTAAAGGAAATTGTAAAAAAAGGATTAGAAAAAAGATTTTTATTATTTGAAAATAGAAATGATATTCCTTTATTTTTAAATACAATGGATGCTTATATTTTTCCCTCAATTACAGAAGGACAGCCAAATTCTTTAATAGAGGCCATGATTACAGGCTTACCATTTGTTGCCTCAAATATAGATTCAATAAAAGAAACTGTGGGCGAAAAGTATTATACAAATCTTTGTGATCCGTCAGATGTTAACGAGTTTTCTGACAAAATAGAAAAATTATATATTGATAGAAAATCAAGAGATTTTGAATTAAAAAATTGGGCAACAAAGAAATTCAATCATATTGATCTTTTTGAGAAATTTTATAACGTCATATATGAAAAGTACAGGAAGAGATAAGTTTAAGAAAAATAGTAAAGTAATCAATTTATTTGTAAAAATTTTTAGTGCTTTACCTAAGACAGTATTAATTTTTATTTGGGATTGTATCTCTAATAAATCTCAAGTACTTTTTATAGGTATTCGATACATAATATTAAAATCTTTAATAAAAGAATGTGGAGAAAATGTGAAAATTGGGACAAATGTGCAAATTTTGGGTTGGCAAAAGTTATCGATAAGAGATAATGTAAGTATACATGCAAACTGTTATATTGATGCAAATGGTGGTATAACAATTGATAAAAATGTTTCGATAGCGCATAACTCCACAATTCTTTCATCAAATCATAGTTGGTATGATGAAAGTTTACCAATAAAATATAATCCTATAGTATTCGATGAAGTAATTATCTCTGAAGATGTATGGATAGGATGTGGTTGTAGAATACTTGCTGGAGCTAGAGTTGGAAAAAGATCAATAATTGCAGCTGGAGCAGTTGTGAATAGAAATGTTGAAACAAAATCCATAGTTGGTGGTGTGCCAGCGAAATTAATAAAGAAAATATGAATTTGTTATTTGTTCACGACCATCCATTTTATATGGAAAACGGAGTTATATATAGTGGAGGAGGACTGCCTTCTAATATTTGGTTAAATTATCTATTGAATTTTGAAAATATTTTTGTCTTAGGTAGAAGAAGTAATAATACAAAAGATAAAAAAGTTATATCATCACATGATAATGTGAATTTTCACCTGACACAAAATTATACCTCCGTTAAAGACCTTATTTTTAACATAAGTAAAATAAAAGAGGAAATTTCAACTCTTATTGAAAAAGTAGATTTAGTCTTAATCAGATTGCCAAGTGTTTTAGGGTTTATAGCAGGAGAAATAGCTTTAAAAAAAATAAAAAAATATGGATCGAGCAAGTTGGAAACGCAAATGAAGCACTTAGTAATCAAGGATCATTACTAGGGAAATTGATTGCACCATTTTTTGAGTTAGAAAATAAAAGACTTGTAAAATTGGCAAATTTTATAAGCTATGTCACAGAAAATAAATTACAGAAGGACTATCCATCGAAAAGTAATGCAGTAACAATAGGTCTTTCTGATGTTGTAATTAAGAACGTACTTAAAGCTAATGAATTAGATAGAGTACGCTTTTTTTCTGATAAAATTAAAATAGGATTAATAGGTGGTTTCGATGCTAAGTACAAGGGTCAAGATGTATTAATAAAAGCAATTAATAGTTTAGATATTGAAGTAAAGAATAAGATTGAACTATTTTTTGTAGGCAAAGGTGAGTCAGTATGGGTATTAAATATGGTGAAGGATCTCAAATTATCTGAAAATGTAAAATTTGTAGGTCCATTAAAGTCTGGAGATGAAGTTAATAATTTTTTAAAAACATTATCCTTATATATACAGCCATCCTTAACTGAAGGGATGCCTAGAGCTATTATAGAGGCAATGAGCATGGGATGCCCTGTAATAGGAAGTAATGTGGGCGGAATTCCTGATGTTGTCGATGAAAAATATATACATAGTAAAGGAGATTATAAAGAATTATCCATACACATAAAAGAATTGTTTTTTGATAGAGAAAGGCTATATAAAGAATCAAAAATGAGCTTGAGTAAGGCAGAGCCTTATTTATATGAAAATTTGTACAATAAAAGAGTCAATTTTTATAATAAAATGAATCAAATTAAAAAATGAAAAATTTTATTTTTTTAATTAATGTTTTTTTTCTTTTTACTAGTCTTTTTAGTATAAGAAACTTTTCCTGTTCAAATGTTCAAGATAAAGCTATTATTAATATTACATATGATTATAAAAAGGTAGTGAAGCTTGAGGATAAATTAAAAAAAGACTCATCAAATATCCTAAAATACTTACCTATTAATTATTCTACAAAAGGAAATATAGATTATACCGATTACTTGCAGAAAGCTTTCAATAAAAGTGAAAAAGTAATCATGCCTAATTTTCCAATAGCCATTAATTATAAAGGAATAAGTATTCCGAGTAATCGTACTATTATTTTTCAACAACAGTCAAGTTTGATTGTATTGCCTAATAGCCAATCTTCATATCAGGCTTTATTAATTTCAAATTCAAGCAACGTAAAGATTATAAATGCTAATTTAACAGGAGACAGAAATCAGCATATTGGTACTACAGGAGAATGGGGTATGGGAATCAAAATAGTGTCATCGAACAATATTGATATTATTAATTCTAATATTAAAAACTTTTGGGGGGGACGGGATATATATTGGAAGAAATGCCACTGGTGTTTCTTATTCTAGCAGAATAAATGTTTCTCAAGGAATTCTTAATAATAATAGGCGAAACGGTATTTCGATAATATCAGGCAAAGATATAATAGTAGAAAATGTAACAATAAAAAATACAAATGGGACAAATCCAATGGCCGGAATAGACTTAGAACCTAATTTGCCAGATGAATTTTTATATAATATCAATTTGAATAATATATCAACGATCAATAACAAAATTGATGGTATAAAAATAGTTTTTCATAAGCTTGTGAATTCCAGTAATATTTTAATTAATATAAATAAACACAATGATATAGGAAGTCCAAATCCTTTAACTGTTGTTGGATATGATTATGATACAAAAGCAAAGGGCATCTTGAACTATTCCAGTGCCAAATGGAATAACAATAAAAATATTAGAATACAACGTAAATTGAGTAAGGATATAGATCTCAATATACAGAAGATAGATATAAATGGAAGATTATATAATAAAAATATTAATATTTCTAATATTCAGAGATAGGAGTTAACGTTTGATTTTCAGAATGCTGTAATATAAATGAACGTTACACAATCCAATTATGTACAGTAAAATCTAATTTTCCAATTATCTTTGCTTAAAGTTTCAAATCGCATTTTATATTATATATTGCAATTAGTGGAACTCATTATTTGTATAAGTTTAAATCAAAAAACGAATTGAAAACTAAATTAATAAGGATCACCACAGTACCCATTTCCTTAAAAGTTTTATTGAAAGGACAGCATCGATTTATGTCAGAGCATTTCAAGGTGATAGGGGTCTCATCACCAGGTAAAGAACTTGATGACGTAAAAAATGATGAAGGAATCGAGATAGTTGCGATACATATGTCTCGTGAAATTACTCCTTTTAAGGATATCAGATCTTTATGGGCTACTTATAAATTATTAAAGAAAGAAAAACCTCAAATTGTTCATACCCATACTCCAAAAGCAGGTATTGTGGGGATGCTGGCAGCAAGAATGGCAAAAGTCCCGCACAGACTGCACACAGTGGCAGGCCTGCCATTAATGGAAGCTACCGGGATAAAACGTAAAGTTTTAGATTTTGTTGAAAAACTGACATATGTCTCTGCAACACAGGTTTATCCAAATTCAAAAGGACTCTATGATTATATTTTAGAGCATCAATATACAGATCAAATCAAACTGAAAGTCATTGGCAATGGTTCATCAAACGGTATCGATACTTCGTTTTTTTCACCTAAACAGGTTTCAGAAGATCATAAAGCTATTCTGAAAAAAGAATTAAATATAAAAGATACGGATTTTGTTTTTGTTTTTGTAGGACGCTTAGTGGGCGACAAAGGAATCAATGAACTGATAAAAGCCTTTTCTAATTTAAATGAAAAAGAATTTCAGCAGCAGTCAAAACTATTATTAGTAGGTCCTCTTGAACATGAACTGGATCCTTTATATCCGGATACATTAGACGAAATCGAAAAGAACCCTCATATTATCTCAGTAGGCTTTCAGAAAGATGTACGACCGTATTTTGCGATTTCTGATGCACTGGTTTTTCCGAGTTATCGGGAAGGATTTCCTAATGTGGTAATGCAGGCCGGAGCTATGGAATTGCCAAGCATAGTTTCTGATATCAATGGATGCAACGAAATTATAGTAGATAATCAAAATGGAGTAATCGTTCCAGTAAAAAATAGTGAACGGATTAGAGAAGAAATGGAGAAAATGATTTTAAACAAAGATTATTATCACGCATTAAAAATGAATGCAAGACCTATGATCGAAAGCCATTTTGAGCAATCGGTAATTTGGAATGCTATATTAAATGAGTATAAAAATTTGATCAATGAATGAAATATAGTATATATGGTCTATTATAAAAGTACTTGAGAGTAGAACTGATTTTTTTTATTGACAATCTGTATCTTACGATATCCTCACAAGAAAAGTAATGAATCTCTTTGGAAAAACTAAAAAAAAGCTATATATTTGCACCAGTTAAAATAAAGGCTTAGATTGTTTAAGAATCACTTTTATTAGTTTTCCAAAACAATAGATAGTATAAGGTCGGTAACGTATTTCTTCCGGGGATATATACCTTCTTTAAAAAATTGATCCGGTAGTTCAGCTGGTTAGAATGCCGCCCTGTCACGGCGGAGGTCGCGGGTTCGAGTCCCGTCCGGATCGCAACTATTACATCAAAATAGTACAAAACGCTTTAAAATGTATGTTTTAAAGCGTTTTTTGTTTTATAGTTGATAAGCCAGTTTACAAATGTATTTTAAGTAGCTACTTAAGACAATCTTATCCTATGTAATAAAAGCGCCATCTAAAATGTCTTTTAATAGTAGTTACTTATAAATTTTATGATTAAAAAAACATAAAATAAAAATATTTTAAAAGTATCACCTATTATAGAAAATAGCAATGAAAAAAATCTTAATCCTCTTTTTAATGATCCATATATATTCGTTTGGTCAAAAAAATATTACTGTAAAAATAGATCATAGAATTGAAGCCGTCAGTATTTTCTATACTTTGGCAACAATGGATACGTTAGATACCAAACCTACTCCATCAATTTATTACAAACAATTCAGTCAGTACTTTGCAGATTGTAAGAACCATAAATCACTGGATTGGTATAGAAATCTTAAAGTATGGGACGGCTATGATCTTTCGAGTATAGGTTTATATTTATCTGATAAATATCCATTCAAATTGAAAATCCCATACTCAAGTAGTCAATTGCGCAGCTCAGAGATCAATATTTTTTTAGAGAAATTTAATGCTTTTTATAAAGATTGTAAAGTAGATGCTTTCTTGAAAGCCCACAAGGCAGATTATGCCGAAATTGTAAAATATACTAAAGATAAAATTATTGCAAGCAACCTATTAGTTGATGCTGAAAAGTATTATAATAAACCTACCAAAGGAGAAATAATCATTTTTGTAGATATTCTAAACAACCTGGGGAGTAATGCAATTTCAATTCAAGACAAAAGTTTTAGAGGGAAAAAAATATTTAAGCTGGCCTACCTAAAAGACAACAATATTGTTCAGACAAATGATTCGAAAGTGACATTCATACCATTACCAAATGTAGTAATTCACGAAGTATCCCATTTATATCTCCGTGATTTTATTCCGCTGTATAGGCAAAGATTAATTAAGAAAAAAAATATTTTCTTAGTTACGGCAAAAGGGGAAAAGCTTAAAGAAGCAGAATGGGAAAATGAACTCGATGAATTAATTGTTAGGGTTTGTGTGTCTAAAATAATGGGTGAAAAATATGGCCCTGCAACAGAAATGAAGGAAGTTCAAAATCAGTCCATACATTTTAAATACTTTAAAGAGTTAAATTCCTTTTTTAACAATTATACTCAGCATAAGAGCAAGTATAAAAGTATATTAGATTTTTATCCGGAACTAATTAATTATTTGGAAACACTGAATTAATTAGTGGAGTATCCTTTTGTGAGAGTGATCAATTATATGTTAAGAACAAATTCCATTGCGGTTAAAAGTTAAAATTTTATCAAATTTATAATAAATAGAGTATCGTTAGTTCTTATTAAATTAAGGTTCTCAGAAACTTCCTCAAGAGAGCTAAGGTTTAAAATTTTTGCAGGTTTTGTTACATTTGAATAATTCATCTTTTATTTTTTAATTGATTAAATATTTTGTCTGTAAATTTCGTAAACCAAAACAAATTATCATTAAGGGAAAAAACTGAATTTAGAAAATAGAGAAATTCTCACAGTTTCTGAAAATCGAGAGTTATCCAATAAGACAGGGATTTAGAAGATACAAAATAATATTATTTGATGAATATAAAACAACAAGATGATATTCTAAATGACTTCATATACTTCAAATTTGATTCTTCCCATTTTTTTTAAACTAAATCATTTTTTTATGTAACATAAGCCATTTTATTAAGAGTATATTTGAGGAAGAACTAAACTTTATGTTTAAAACTTTTCTTTCATCGTCCTCAATAAAATCTTCCATCTCTGAAGTGGGAGATATAGGTCTATTTGCCGGACGTTTTTTTCGGGAAGTTTTCGTGCCGCCCTTTGAATTTAAAGAACTTATTCGGCAATGTTACAATATTGGCAACCGTTCATTGCTCTTGGTCATGGTTACAGGATTTATATTAGGTTTGGTCTTTACCCTGCAATCCCGCCCGACACTGGAGCAATTCGGTGCTGAATCCTGGATTCCATCGATGATCAGTATATCGATCATCCGTGAAATTGGACCCGTGATCATCGCCCTGATCTGTGCCGGAAGAGTAGGTTCGGGGATTGGAGCGGAGTTAGGTTCTATGCGAGTGACGGAGCAGATTGATGCCATGGAAGTTTCCGGTACCAATCCATTCAAATATTTGGTTGTCACGCGCATCGTTGCCAGCACATTAATGCTTCCACTCTTAATTATCGTAGGTGACAGCATTTCGCTTGTAGGTTCGGCTATTGTTGAAAATTTAAAGTCTGATGTTTCATTCACACTTTATTTTAATAAGGTTTTTACTTCTATAAAATTTGGTGATATTATTCCTGCGACCATAAAATCAATCTTTTTTGGTTTTGCCATAGGTTTAATAGGCTGTTATAAGGGTTATAATTGTGAGAAAGGAACTGTAGGAGTAGGCGATGCCTCCAACGCTGCGGTCGTCTATACCTCGATGTTGATCTTTATCATAGATTTCATAGCCGTATTTGTAACCGATATTATTTTTAATGTATAATGGAAACAGATCATAACATACAGGCGGTTTTAGAACTTAAAAATATCACTAAAAATTTTGGTGAGAACAATGTTTTGAAGGGGTTTAATCTAAAACTATTGGAAGGTGAAAGTTTGGTGATTATGGGAAAATCCGGCTCCGGAAAATCAGTCATGGTAAAATGTCTTGTTGGCTTAATAAAGCCGGATGGGGGAACCATTACAATCAAAGGGGAGGACATTACAAAGATGGGTCAAAGGGAACTGGATATACTTAGAACGGAAATTGGCTTTCTTTTTCAGGGAAGTGCTTTGTATGATTCAATGACTGTTAGGGAAAATTTAGAGTTTCCTCTTAGACGGAATATCGATAAAATTAAGAATTTCACAGGGACCGAAGTTTTAGTGAAAGAAGCTTTAAAAGATGTCGGTCTTTCACAAACCATCGACATGATGCCTTCTGAACTTTCAGGGGGAATGCAAAGAAGGGTTGCATTGGCGAGGGCTCTGATCCTGAAGCCTAAGATCATGATCTATGATGAACCTACAACAGGGTTAGATCCGATCACTTCAAAAGAAATTATAGAATTACTGCGAAGTATTCAACTAAAGTACAAAACATCGTCTATCATTATTACCCATGATGTAGATTGCGCCAGAGTTATCTCAAGCCGCATGATCCTTTTGGTAGACGGCACCAATTATGCCGAAGGAACTTTTCAGGAACTATCAAATTCTGACGATCCTCAGGTAAAGGCATTCTTTAAAAATTAATAGTATGGAAAACGCTACCTCAAAAAAAATAAGTGTCGGTATTTTTATTATCGTTGGGACCATACTTCTGATTACAGCACTGTATTCAGTAGGGAAAAGACAGCATCTCTTCAGCAAGAATATTCAGTTGTACGCTGTTTTTACTGATGTAAGCGGTTTACAGGTTGGAAACAATGTCCGCTATTCCGGTGTCGATGTGGGAACTGTTGGCAAAATACAGATGACAGCAGAAGGTAAAATAACGGTAGAAATGTCCGTGGATGAAAAAGCGGCTAAATTCATCAAAAAAAATGCGGTGGCAAGCATTGCTTCAGACGGGTTGGTAGGGAGTATGGTTGTCAACATTATACCAGGAGAAAACAAAACAGGAAAAATGGTCGTTTCAGGAGACTACATCCAGGTGAAGACGAAAATCACTATCGATGAAATTATGGAGACCTTTAGCAAAACCAACGAAAGTGCTGTTTTGATCACTGCTGATCTTGCTAAAATCACGCATAAGATTGTTGAGGGCAAAGGTTCTTTGGGTGCCATATTAAGTGATACTTTGCTTGAAAATGATCTGCGTTATTCCGTATCCGGAATGAAGAGAACGGCAGAAGGTGCTTCTGATGCTGTGGCCAAAGTAAATGCCATTATTTCAAAAATAAACTACGATGAGAGTGCAGCAGCAGTTCTTCTAAGTGATCCGAAATCGCGCGCACAAATTCAAAATGTTTTTTCTAATTTGGAAAAATCCAGTAAAGACATCAACAAGATCTCTCAAAGCTTGGACGATTATGTCGATGAGATCAAGTCTGGAAAAGGTTCTTTAAATTATATAACAAAAGATGAAACATTGGTGAAAAATATCGATTCGACAATCATCAGTGTGAAAGGGGCTGCGGAAAAATTAAATCAAAACATGGAAGCGCTGAAGCATAATTTTCTATTCCGTGGTTATTTCAGAAAAGCAGAACGCAAGCAGGAAAAAGAACTCAAGAAAAAAGAAATAAAACAATAATCGCTAATTCTTAACTCTATCCTTCATCTAATGAATAGTAGAGTTTTTTTTGTGATCTTCTTCAAAATTAATCATATCCTTTACCGAACCGGGTTTTTAATCGACATGTCTTTGTCGGAAAATTCATAGCACTAAACTTACAACAGATTTTCAAGACATGTGAATCAACATGGGAAAGACCTCCCCGAGATCCTAAACTGGAAATGGAAGGCAACAGACACTAAAAAATAAAATTTTAATTACAGATAAATTCAACAATAATGGAAACAGAAAGAAAAACAGGTATTTGCATGGATCATTCACATGCCCATTTGATAGAATATGGTGAACCTATGGTTACCAAAGTCGTGATCTCAAAATTCACTGATGCCGAAAGGGAGAGATCGCTGGTAAAAAGTGAAAAAAATGATGCACAAAAAAAAGCAGCACGATGATTACGAATATTACAAAGAAATAGGCAAATACATCAGAAACTATGATGATGTGTTATTGTTTGGTCCTACGGAAGCTAAAACTGAACTTCTGAATGTTTTAGAAAAAGATCATCTTTTTTCAAAAATAAAATTTGAGATAAAACATACAGATAAGATGACGGAGGGCCAGGAGCACGCCTTTGTTCGTGATCATTTTAGTGTGGAGAACTTACACTAAAAATATTAATCACATGAATCACAGATATTAAAAAAGACGATTGCGCAACTTTTTGCCAACGGAAAGGATATTCTTGCAATGGATGAAAGCAATATAACCTGTGACACGCGTTTTGAAGCATTTAATGATGGCAACTTTGGCAATATCCAATAAGCTATCTAATAATCTGGCCATCTCCTGATCTACAGATGATTTGCTAAGAGCCAAAGTGCCGTCCAGATCAAAAATAATGAGCTTTTTCATTTACTGATTTTTATCGAATGGATATCTTCAATGGAATTGATAGTTGTTGAGTCGCATAACATAGTCAGAATATTTTTCTTTTCGTCAGCATTTTTTTTAAACAGATATTCTCAATGGTCTTAAATGAAAATGAATTAAATAATTGGTTTTCTCATCATCTGACTTTTATAGAAAACACAGGCTACGATTAACTAAAATTAAGCAGTCGGCATTTGCTCATTTTTCACTGTACAAAGATTGTACTTTTTTCTGCACAGAAGTTGTATGTTTCTGTGGGAAAATAACAGATTTCACACCTTTATTTTTGACTGTAAAATGTGGATTTTTGGAAGTACCATTTTAATATCTTATATCATGTCAGCTATTTTTCACGAACATTATGTATTATCCGTGTGATGTTTTTTTTCAGCGACCATCAGTTTATCTATTTATTTGATAATAAGATATATTACAGGTTCCGAACAAAGAAAGATGAATGTTGGTGTATCTGGATAATAATAGTCTACCTTTGATAGCAACGATAAGATAATCATAAAGATCCCCGAATTTTCATTAAGGAAAAGCTTTTCTTACTATCCGTTTAATATCATAAATCATCATCATACGATGCAAATACTTAGAAATGCTTATGAAATTATACATCAAATATATGGTAAGCCTTCGCTGCAAAATGGTAGTTAAGGATGCTTTGGATAGTTTAAATATAAAATATCTGAGTATAGAGCTGGGTTTGGTAGAAACCCCTGAAAAAACAAGTGAAGAGCATAGGTTACAGCTTTCTGAGATTTTATCAAAATCAGGATTGCAGCTGCTTGATGACAAGAAAAGTATTTTAATCGAAAAAATAAAAAGTGTCATCATCGAAATGGTGCATTACGCAGATGAACTGCCAAAACAAAACTTCTCCGACTATCTCAGTGAAAAACTGGGTTATGACTATACCTATCTCGCCAATACATTTTCAGAGGTGAAAGGGATCACCATCCAGCATTACATTATTAATCACAAGATAGAAAAAGCTAAAGAATTACTGCTTTATGATGAGCTGAACCTTACAGAGATTGCTTATAAACTCAATTACAGCAGTGTTGCTCATTTGTCCAATCAGTTCAAAAAAAGTAACAGGACTAAGTCCATCATACTACAAGCAGCTAGGTCAAAAAAGAAAGCAAAATCTTGAAGATATTTAGCGTCTTCTTGTTCTTTACTGTATCAATCTAACAGAAGAAATAAGATACTTACTTTTTAACATTCATCAGAACAACTATATTATGGATAATAACGAACTCGAAAAATCAACAGCCTATATCACGGTAGAAATCATCGAATATATTCCCAATTCAGTCGTCATCAAAACGATTTTGAAAAAATCTACGGGCAATATCAGCGTGATGTCCTTTGACAGCGGCGAAGGCATAACTGAAAAAATATCGCCATTTGACACCTTTGCCCAGATTATAGAAGGTAAAGCTGAGATCGTCATTGACGGAAAATCCTTTGTTTTAGACACTGGACAATCGATCATCATTCCTGCGCATAAACCGAATGTTGTCAAAGCCAATGAACGCTTTAAAATGATCCTGACCATTATAAAAAACGGTTATGAATGATCATAACAGAACACAGGTTTTGGAAGGAGAAATCTTTGATGGTACTTCTGAAACGCAAACACAGTTTGTGGAATTATATATTCTTTCAGATGAAAAACCACAGCTTAAAGCCGGAACAAAAGATATATTATTTGTCAGTGATCTGGAATATCCCCGCAATTCAGTGATAAGACAATTAAAAAATTTTCAGGAATGGAAATTAAGATTGACCGATAAAAATTCATTACATTTTGGTATTTCATTTTTTATATGAATAGAATGAAACTCCTGTGTAACAATAATTCTGCTAATTTAAAAGTAAATCTGTTACAATGGAAACAAGTTACCTCAGTCATCAGGAAATTCGGGAAGGAGAAGAAGTGAAGGGAGAAGATCTCCGGGAAGGAATTTTCGATCTCATCAACAGAAAATTTCCTGAGTTCGGTAAAAAAAGATTTTATTTCTATCACTGAACTTAATCAGTACCGTAGATTATACCTGACCTCATTGATTGTCGAAGAAAGGGGAGAACTGGAGATCATAGATCTGGATGTCATGGATGCCATTAAAAACAATTCCATTCTTTCTGAGAATATCCAGAACGAAATCGAGGCAGATCTGACCACAGGAGAAAAGCTGGCAGACAAGGTGGCGTCTTTTGGCGGAAGCTGGTCATTTATTATTGTATTCTTCTCTTTTATCCTGATCTGGATATTCATCAATATCTTATTTATATCAACTAAGCCCTTTGATCCATATCCATTCATTTTACTGAATTTAATTCTTTCCTGTCTGGCAGCGATCCAGGCCCCCATCATTATGATGAGCCAGAACCGTCAGGAGCAAAAAGACAGAAT
This sequence comes from Chryseobacterium sp. POE27, assembly GCF_039727685.1. Classification (NCBI taxonomy): domain Bacteria; kingdom Pseudomonadati; phylum Bacteroidota; class Flavobacteriia; order Flavobacteriales; family Weeksellaceae; genus Chryseobacterium; species Chryseobacterium sp. POE27. The sequence continues at coordinate 1,538,725 of NZ_CP152475.1, read as the reverse complement.
AAGAGGCGAACACGATTACAAGATCAATCTGAAAGCCGAGCTGGAGATCAAACTTCTGAGTGAGAAAATAGACCATTTGCTGGTCAACCAAAATAAAAAACTACTGGAAATTCAGGAATTGCAGACCGATTATCTGGAAGACCTGATGAATGTCCTTAAAAAGAAATGAGCGATTCAGTTTAATTAAATTCTAAAAAATAGAATTATCAAACCATACAAATTCTAAAAAAAAGTGGAAAAAATTCTTGTTACAACGGATTTTTCGGATCATTCGAAATCCGGATTGCGGTTTGCTATTCAGTTAGCTGCCCAGAATGCCTGTCACCTTACCTTTCTCAATATCCACCATCTGCAGACGCCTTCCGCCTGGGATGCTGTGAGGATGGATGAATATGAGGATGAACAAAAGGAATTGATTCATGCTAAACTCGATCGTTTTGTAGAAGAAATATACGCTGCCATGCATATCAAGCCACAACATATCCAGTATGCTGTAGAGTTGTCTGTCTTGCCCGAATCGAGTATCTTAGAATATGCCGAGAAACATACCTATGACTACATTTGTATAAGCACCAGAGGTACGGGAATCTTCAAAAAAGTCTTGGGAACCATCACATCAAATTTGATTCATGACTCCAAAGTTCCTGTTATAGTGGTACCTCACGATTATAAACCAAGTAAAATTAGATCTTTTATCTATGCATCCGATCTTGATGATTATGAACATGAAATCATCAGGGTCGTGTCATTTGCCAGAGAACTTGGGGCTTCTGTTGAGTTGCTGAATTTCACCTCTATGTCTTTGAAGGAAGAAAACAGAAAGATTGTAGAAAAAAAGGATAGAACAAATAGCAAACTATCCTGTGAGTATCTATATCAGCGATAAAAGGGAAGAGGATGACCTGATCAAAGCTATAGAATCTGCTGTTCAAAAAGTGGAACCTTCCGTATTGGTCATGTTTACACAACAAAACAGAAACTGGTTTGAGAATATATTCTATACCGGCAATTCAGAAGAGTATTCATTTCACACCAAAGTTCCTTTGTTGGTGTTTAGAAAACTATAGATAATTTTTCACTAAAAGGAAACTTAAAAAATGTCGAATGACAGTTTTTAAATTTAAATAAACGGGTTTGAAAAGATTAATGAACTGTTATGGATAGGAGAAATTTTATAAAGTATACCACTGCAACAATTGTTATTGCTGGTACCACTTATTATTTGACGAGTGATACATCCAATTTTGAAAGAGCCGATCTGGAAACAGATCTAAAAACTAAAATCCCGATGCAAAGTGATGAAAAGGAGATTTTGATCCTGGCATCACTCGCTCCCAGTGGTCACAATACACAACCTTGGTTTGTCAAATATCACGAACCTTTCCATTGGACTGTTTGTAATGACAGGACGAGATGGCTTGATGGCGTGGATCCGACACAACGCGAAACCATTCTATCAATTGGGGCTTTTCTTCAAAATTTAGAATATGCAGCCAATAATTTAGGGTACAGCTGTGCATTCGACATACTGGCGTCGAGTAATGAGGATGAAGAAATTGTAACCGTAAAATTATTCAGATCATTATTTATTCAAAAATTTGACATTAAAAAAATACAGGACAGAAGAACACTGAGATCGAATTATCTGAATGACATTATTAACAAGAAAGATCTGGACTATTTATTAGAAAATGAAACCGACTTTATAACATACTTCCCCAATACATCAAAGGGGCATTTGTATTTAAATCAGCAAACCATAGAGGCCAACAGAATACAATCCTATCGGGATGCTGCCCAAAATGAATTAGCAGATTGGATACGATTTTCCAATGAAGATGTAGAAAAATACAGGGACGGGCTTACGCCTGCGAGTATGGAAATTGAAGGATTTTCAGGCTGGATTGTTCGTAATTTTTATGATAAGCAAAACGTAATGAAGCAGGATTTTAGGGAAAAGAGTATTGCTAAAGTTGTAGAACAGGTTTCGCAATCTGCAGGCTGGCTGGTGATCTCAAGTCCTGATCATTCGGTATTATCATTATTAGAGGCGGGCAGAAGACTACAGCGCGTCTGGTTGAAAGCCCGTGACAGAAAGATTGCTATTCATCCGATGACGCAGATCTTGGAAGAAGAAAAAACGAGGCTGGCGGTTAATTACGCCATTGGTATTAAAGAAAGTATTCAATTCTTACTGAGGGTCGGGTATATTGAAAATTATCCCGATCCGGTCACGCTCCGACGTCCCATTAACTGGTTTATTAGAAACTGATATTAAAAAATAAAATGATAAGATAACGTTATGAAAAACACAGTCCACTTCATCCATATTTCACTTCTCCTGTTTCTGGGAATAAGCGCGATTTGTGGTGGTGGAGCATTGATCATTTGTGGTTATGATTTTGGATTCTTTTTTTATTGAAATCAGATTAAACCTGTCCAAAACAAATATTTGAACAGGTTAAAACAATGATTGTTATAATTTTCATGGTTGGTTATTTAAACCTTTAATTTAAGGAAATAATATCCGATTTCATCCCATTGATTTGGTATAATGATGTTTGACTAAGAATTTTAAATTATGGTGGCAATATACTTGATTGCACCAAAATTTAATTTTACTTATAAATTAATGCAATGAATGGGATTATAAAATAAGTAATGTTTTAATTTTTTCATGCCGTTTATGGCCACTTTTATTAAAGCGAACATTATTGTAGAAATAAAAATAGAGAGAGTGATTTTTGTCTTTGATAGTCTGTGTTTTAGTAAAAATTTGTAGTCAAAAGGAGTCTTTTTTTTTGGAAAAACTAAAAAAAAGACATATATTTGCACCAGTAAAAACAAACGCTCTTGATCTTGTTTAAAAAAAGTGACCTATTTAGTTACCTAAAAACAAGAGAACGACATAAAGCCTATGGATAGGGAGTTTTTCTAATAAGAACAAGTCCCGTCCGGATCGCTGAAGTTTCATCAGTTTGTTTAAAAATTGATCCGGTAGTTCAGCTGGTTAGAATGCCGCCCTGTCACGGCGGAGGTCGCGGGTTCGAGTCCCGTCCGGATCGCTGAAAATGGTCAGACCTGTATTGTAATAATGCAGGTCTTTTTTATTTCTAATCTTCAGTAAATTTTTAATTCCAAATCAGACAGGCCTTGAATGTTGACCAGAACTTACTTGTGGGTCTTCTTATTCTTATTGTTTCCACACTTACATTTTAAATTTTCCTTAAATTTATCATCTATTGTTTTTTACAGAAATTTTATGGAAGTTATATGTCATATTTAAACATTCAATAATGAAAAAAATAAAAATTATCCTGTTCTCATTAACTGCTGTTTTAGTCGCTGCTCAAAGCAATTCAAAAAGAGATGGCTTTATAAAAAGCCTTATGGACAAAATGACTCTGGAAGAAAAAATAGGTCAGCTCAATCTCATTTCGCCGCCGGGAGACGTGAAAACTGGCGCAGCAGTAAGCGCTGATGCAGAGCAATATATTAAAGAAGGAAAGCTGGGTGCTGTTCTCAATATGACAACATTAAGCCGGATAAAGAAAACACAGGAAATTGCGGTAAACGAATCTCGGCTTAAAATTCCACTTATTTTCGGGCTGGATGTGATTCATGGCTACAAAACGGGATTTCCTATTCCTTTGGCATTATCAGCATCATGGAAACCGGCACTAGTTCAGAAAGCGGCCTTTATTGCAGCAAAGGAAGCTTCTGCGGATGGAATTAACTGGACGTATTCTCCAATGGCAGACATCAGCCGGGATCCGCGGTGGGGAAGAGTAGCTGAAGGTGCGGGCGAAGATCCGTTTCTTGCTTCCAGAATCACGGAAGCTTTTGTTAAGGGGTATCAGGGAGATGATTTGTCGAAGAACTATACCATCCTGGCCTGCCTTAAACATTTTGCATTATACGGAGCTGCTGAAGCAGGAAGGGATTATAATTCTGTGGACATGAGCAAAAACCGTATGTACAATGAATATTTTCCTCCTTATAAAGCGGCAATAGACGCCGGGGCTGCTACAGTAATGACTTCATTCAATGATATCAATGGGGTGCCTGCTACGGCCAACAAATGGCTGCTTACAGATGTACTACGAAAGGAGTGGGGATTTAAAGGATTTGTAGTGACTGATTTTACTGCAATTAAAGAACTTAAGGCACATGGGCTGGGAGATGAGCAAAAAGTTGCAGCCAGAGCTTTAAAAGCCGGAACCGATATGGATATGGTAGGGGAAGATTACCTTAAAACATTAAAAAAATCAGTTCAGGAAAATATAGTCTCTGAGGAAGAAGTAAACAAGGCCTGCCAAAGAGTTTTGGAAATGAAATATAATTTAGGATTATTTGATGATCCATACCGTTATTTGGATGAGAAAAGATTAAAAACAGATATTCTTACTCCCGAAAACAGAAAAACAGCCAGAGAAATTGCTTCCCAGACTTTTGTGCTGATGAAAAATAATAATCAGGCTTTACCTTTAAAGAAAACAGATAAGATTGCTTTCATCGGGCCATTGCTTGATGATAAAGCAAATATGCCGGGAACATGGTCTGTTGTGGTAGATTATAAGGAATCAGTTACCTTAAAAAATGCACTGGAGGAGCTTTCAGAGAAAAAGAACTTTTCGTATGCAAGAGGATGCAATATTACCGAAAATCGTAATCTCGAAAAGAATTCATTTATAGAATTTACGAAAGAGCAGCCCAGAATATCAGCAGAAATTCTTTTAAAGGAAGCTCTGGAAAAGGCAAAAACTGCTGATAAAATCGTTCTTGTATTAGGCGAGGCTTCGGAAATGACAGGTGAATCTTCCAGCAAAACAGACATCCGTTTTCCTGAAAATCAACTGTTGTTACTTAAGGAGATGAAAAGATTAAATAAACCTGTCATCGTTGTATTGTTTACGGGAAGGCCTTTAGATCTGTCGCAGATGATTGATATTCCGGATTCCGTTATCAACGTTTGGTTTCCGGGGATTGAAGCAGGACATGCTATTGCGGATGTGCTGTTTGGAAGTGTAAATCCTTCGGGAAAACTTCCGATGACTTTCCCACGTTCCGCAGGACAGATTCCGATTTATTATAATCATAAAAATACAGGTCGACCGTTGGAATTCAATGACGGTCGGTTTGAGAAATATAAATCTAATTATCTTGATGAAAGTAATGATCCCTTATTTCCTTTTGGGTTCGGATTGAGCTATACACATTTTAAATATGGAAATCTACAGCTTTCCAACAATCAATTAAAAGGAAATGAAACTTTAAAAGTAAGCATTGATATTACCAATTCAGGACATTATGATGGCGAAGAGGTGGTACAGCTTTATATTCGTGATAAAGTGGCCAGTATTACCCGACCGGTAAAAGAGCTTAAAGGATTTGAAAAGATTTTTATTAAGACAGGAGAAACAAAAAATATAGTTTTTAATATTACGCCTGAACTGTTGAAATTTTATAATGAAGACCTTGTTTTTGATTGGGAAGAAGGTGAATTTGAAATAATGATAGGTGCAGATTCCCAGAATTTAAAATCCAAAACAGTAATGTGGAGTAAATAGTTTTTTAATTTTTAACAAATACATAAAATATTTAAGTAATCACCGTATTGTAAGTATCCCCGGGTTTTTACGGTATTTTATGTATTGATTTTTATTATTCGGATTTAGGTCTGATATTTGTACTGAGTAGCAAAACTATTCCGGTAATTTTATTTATGAAAAACATATCTGTAAAAAAATCATTTCTCTACACATTATTTATCGCTTTAACACTGGTTTCCTGTAAAAAGGACATTGAGAAAATAAGTGACAAAATCGATGATACAGTTTCATCTGTTACGGAAAATTCTGAAGAAAAAGATTCTTCAACAATAGAAAAAGATTCTGTAGTTCAAAAGGAATCACTGCCGCCTGCCGTTCAGGAATATGGCTTCTATAATGCCTATATTTTTCCTAAAGATAAAAAAAGTCAGAGACTCTCTGTTTGCTTCATTCAACAAAAAATTTACGGAGAAAGAACGCTATGCAATTCTGGCTCTAAATAGGCTTGATTCCAAAAACAAATGGAACGCAGATACCTTGGTGGTTCCTGCCAAAATTGATACTACATTAATGGAATATTCACCATTTCCCATGCAGATTGATGTGCTGAGTCCTGTAAAAAAATTCGTTGTATTCTCATATCCTATCCAGGCATATGGAGTTTATTCAAACGGAACTTTGGTTAAATGGGGCCCGACAAGTATGGGTAAAAAATCTGCTAAAACAAAAACCGGACTTACTTTTGCAAACTGGAAAAAGCAGCTCGCTATTTCCACGGTAAGCAGCGAATGGAAGTTGCCGTATAATTTCAATATTTTTAACCTTGACGGGATAGGATGGCATCAGTATGATCTTCCGGGATATCCTGCCTCACATTCTTGCTTACGATTGCTCATGAATGATGCAAAATGGCTTTACGGCTACGCTGATACATGGGTTTTGAATCCGGGAGGAGCGACTACGAAAGCAAAAGGAACACCCGTGCTGGTATATGGAGATTATCCGTGGGGAAAACGTAAGCCATGGAGGAAATTATTGAATGACCCGAATTCCAACAACGTTTCTGTCGAACAGATGACCCAAATGATTGAACCGAATATCCAGAAAATCCTGAAAGAACAGGACAACAGAGAAAGGGTGGTAGATTCTATCAAAGCGGCAAAAGCTGTTGTAGAACAAATGCCACAGACCACAAAAACGGTTGAACCTTAAATAAACTCTGATTAAATTTTTACTCAATTATTTTCAGCATCAGGAGTTGATGCTTTGAAGTATTATAAAAGGTGCGCAGGTTTTACCCAAAACCTGCGCACCTTTTGATCAAAACCTAAGCACCTTTCACCTAAAACCTGCGCAGCTTTTTTTATGGATGCTGGGAGCATTATTTCTATAAGGTTTTCTTATTGCTTCAGATTTCAGTTTTAACTATTAATTTATCTTTTCAAATTGCAAAGTAGATTCTTCTGCAAATCTTCTGAGCTTCAGCATTTCATCTTTAGCTTTATGTTGCCCGAATCTCGCCGCGGCATAGGTAATCGCTATACAAAAAAGCATGGCAAAGGAAGCGTTGAGTGCCCACGGAAAATCATGACTCTTAATCTGTTTTTCAACATAATACATAGAGAAAAATACCATCCAGAGTATAGAAAAGGAGAAATAAAGAAACATAAAAAATGTCCATACCGCAGAACTGGGTCCGAAAATACCTCGTATTGCGATCTGGTCATCTTCGATCTCTATCCGCAGAGAAAGTCTTGGTTTCCAGTATCCTTCATATTCGGTTTCTACACAAATGGTAGCAACCTCTTTATTAATGTTTCCGGAAAACTCATCTTTATGCTCTGCAAGATATTTCTTGAGATTTTCTGCATACTCCTCTTTGGTAAGATGCGTGAACATCTTAAACCTTGGTCTTGTTCTTATTTTGTCGAGTGTTGTTTCTTCTGTATTCATATTATTCTTGATAAGGGATAGGGTCTTCCAAAGTAAACCGTAGAGACATCTGCCTGTTTTTTCTTTCAATAAGCATTTCTATGGTTCTTCCTTCTTCAGATTTCATAAGTTCCATTATTTTCTGTAAAGTCATATCAGCAGTTTTCTTGCCATTAATGCTGATCAGCCGGTCATCTTTCTGCAATCCGGCTTTTGCTCCGGGAGAATCTTTACGTACGCCGGCAATTGAAAATATAGGCTTTAAAATAAAATTGTACTGCAGGTTATTATTTAATACCTCAACTCCTCCGGATAAATTGCCCTGGTTTTTAGCCGGAAGATTCACCATGTCTTTGGTCCATTCCATCCCGTCCTGTTTGAAATCCAGTCCGCTCATATTGAAATGAAAAGGATCGTCATAATTCCTGTTTTTTCTTATATATATTTTTTCGTGAGGATAATCAAAAACCACCGTAAAACGTCGCATAATGTCTCCGCCTAAAGATCCTTTTCTGTTTTCAACAAGATTAACATGCTGGATAGAATACTCGTCAGGCATTGCTGTGAGCGGCTTTTCAAATCTGAAATTACCTAAATAAAAGTTATGAATTCTGCTTCTCTTGCCATAAATGTCGCCATTAAAACCTCTTCCGAGAAAATCATCAATATTCGGACGGTTATAAACGAAGTCTTTAATAAGTTTAGGAAAGAGCCATATCGGGTCGCTGTTTCCGAGGTCAATAAGCAGCTTTGAACTTTTTCGTTCGTTCGTCATTTCCACGTCAGCAATAATGTAAGGCTTACTTTTTTCAATGCTTATATCAAGTTCGCTGAAATTCTTAACCTTTTTTCTGAACAAATTTTCGTCGTTATAAATGATGATCTTTTTTGAAGTATAGTCGATCAGGACAGGGTGGTTCTTGAAAAAATGATAGCCAATAATGCCGTTAACAGGAATTCCGACGTGGGAAGAGATATTAAAATCCTGATCGGTAATAATAAATATCGTCATGGAATCATTCACATAATTCTTGCCTATCTTTCCAATATTATCGTCAGATCGGAAGCCATCAATACTTTTTTTCGCCACCTAGCCCGGAAAATTTTATTTTTTCAACATTGGTAAGTTTTACTTCTTTGTTTTCGAGACTGAAAATGGATGTTTCCGCGACACCCGTATCCAGTAAAAAGGTGAGATCGGCACCGTTAATATTTACCGGAATAAATATTAAATTATTGATGAGTTTAAAGGGAATCACCGTTTTTTTTCTTTCCTGAACTTTAAAGGAATTTTGGGCATTCGTGAAAATACCAAAGAAAAATATCCAGAGAAAGTAGTTCAGTTTCATGTATTGAATTTACTCATTTTATCTTTATAAAATGAAAAAAGCATTCTCTGTTTCAAGAATGCTTGTCTATTTTTTAATGAATAAATAAAATATCTGAACTTTTATAAATCTTATTTTGAAAAGAATTCCATCAGATCCATATAATTTTTCTGGTTCACGCCGTGTCCGCTCATGTATTCTCTGAAACTAAAATAACAGCTGAGGTCATACAGCAGATCAGCTGCTTTTCTTCCCCATTCAATGGGAATCACCGCATCATCGGTACCGTGAGAAATGAAGAAGCGCAGTTTTTCAAGTTTTTTCTTGTCTTTTACAATGCCAGTTAATAATTTTTCTTCAGGATAACTGCTCAGGCACGCTACTAAATTAAACATTTCAGGATATTTAAGAGCAAGGGTATAGCATAGAATTCCACCCTGGCTGAAGCCGCAAAGATGGGTTTTCCCTTCCGTAATGCCATAATGATTGATGATTTTAAGAATGCTTTCCAAAACACTGTTTAGTGATTCTGTAGCCTGTTCGGTGTCCACAAAACGGTCAGGATTGTTAAAATCGATATCATACCAGGAATATCCTTCAAACTGTGTTGCTCTTGGTGCCCGGAAACTTACGATAATCCAGTCTTCAGGAAGCGTTTCCCTAAAGCTGAAAAGATCCTGCTCATTACTTCCGTATCCGTGAAGCATAAAAAGAACAGAGGTTTGTGGAGTGATATTTTCAGGTTCTCTTACGATGTAATCTAAATTCATGAAGCAAAGATAATTAATAAAGATTTATACTATAAAAATAACGCCATCTGAAATCTTATGACAATATGTCTTGCTGAATCAATTAATATCACAGGCAATAAAATGTAGTTTTGAATATTTATTAATTTGACAGTATTTACAAATCTTCGTTGGAAATTTTTCATAAAAGGTATTTTTATATTGATAAAAAACCTATATTTGAAACATTAAAAATCTATTTGGAAAAATGAAGCAATTCTACAAATCAAAAAGTTTACTTAGGCTTTCCTTTTTATTCGCCGTATTATTATCGGTAATTTCTGTAGTAAATTCGTGTAAGGACGATGATGATGATGACGAATTCACGGATCACATTGTTCAGCTTGAAGCAAGAATAAATGTGAAAGGCCCGACTCCTGCGCCGACTACACCTCCTACAGTTAATTTTAAAGCTGTTGTTACTCAGATAGGAACCAGTCCCCAAACGACTTTCAATCCAACAGGATTAGTTTGGACTTCAGGAGACCAGTTTGTCAATTCAAGTCAGTCTCAATTAAATATTGCTGCCAATGCGGTTCTTCCTTATGCAGATTCAGAATTGATCGTTAATATTTACGTTGACGGAGAACTGGTAAAAACAAATAAAGTAGTAGGATCCGGCGAGCAAAATACGGCCACTTTCTACAGTTTCTTAGGTTTATAAGGATAATTAATTAAATATATAATAAAAAAAGACCGCTTTAGCGGTCTTTTTTTATTGAAATAAGAGCTAAAAGATCGGCGCGGAATTGAAAATTCCGCGCCGATACTGTTTTTTATTAACGATAAAATTAAATAACTTTTACAATAAAATAATTTTTCTTTCCTTTTTGAAGTAACAGGAATTTACCGTCGATTAAATCACTTTCATTGGCCATAAAAGTATCGTTTACCTTTTGCTTATTCACAGAAATTGCATTGCCTTTGATTTCTCTTGAAGCTTCACTTTTAGATTTTAAAAAACCTGATTTTTCCGAAAGAAGATCAATAATATTTATTCCCAAAGCATCAGCTTTTGCGATCTCTTTCTGTGGAACTCCGTCAAAAAGTTCAAGGAAAATTTCTTCATCCAGACTCATCATATCTTCAGCAGTCGAACGTCCAAAAAGAATTTCAGAAGCTTTCAGGGCTTTTTCATATTCTTCTTTTCCATGAACCCAAACCGTTACTTCTTCTGCCAGTTTTTTCTGAAGTTTTCTTTCGTTTGGAGCGGTTTTATGTTCTTCAATTAAAGCATCAATTTCTTCTTTTCCTAAGAAAGTATAGAATCTAATAAACCTTTCTGCGTCATCATCCGTAGCATTCAGCCAGAATTGGTAGAATTTGTAAGGCGAAGTTTTCTTTTTATCCAGCCAGTAGTTTTCCCCGCTTTCTGATTTTCCGAATTTAGAGCCATCAGCTTTAGTAATTAAAGGAACAGTTAATGCAAATGCTTCTCCCTGAGCTTTTCTGCGGATTAATTCTGTACCTGTGGTGATATTTCCCCATTGATCAGAACCTCCCATCTGAAGCTTTACATTATTGTTTTGATATAAATGCAGGAAATCATATCCCTGGATAAGCTGGTAGGTAAATTCCGTAAAGCTCATTCCATCTGCTCCGGATTCTCCTGAAAATCTCTTTTTCACAGAATCTTTAGCCATCATATAGTTCACGGTAATATTTTTTCCTACGTTTTTTGCAAAATCAAGGAAAGAAATATTTTTCATCCAGTCGTAGTTGTTCACCAATTCTGCCTTATTAGGCTCGCTTCCTGAAAAATCAAGAAATCTTGACAATTGATTTTTTAAACAGTCAACATAATGAAGTAGCGTTTGTTCATCAAGAAGATTTCTCTCTGAAGATTTTCCTGAAGGATCACCGATCATTCCTGTTGCCCCGCCTACCAATGCGATAGGTTTATGACCATGCTGCTGAAAATGAGCAAGAATTTTTATCTGAATAAGACTTCCGATATGTAAAGAATCTGCGGTAGGATCAAAACCGATATAGGCAGTTGTCATTTCCTTATCCAGTTGTTCATCCGTTCCGGGCATCATGTCTGCAAAAAGACCGCGCCATTTCAATTCTTCAATAAAAGAGTTCATTATTTTTAACTTTAAAATTTAGTGTGCAAAGATAATCATTTCAGGGAAATAAGGACTAAAGGAACATCTGTCATTTATAACTCATGTAAACTGCAATTTCTTTTTTTAGGAGCTTTTTCCTGCTCTCCGCACTCGCTATTTTTTGATTTCGGCGCGGCAGCGAAGCTGCCGCGCCGAAATCAAAAAATGAGCTCAGACAAAATGCTTCGATCAAGGCTAAACTTCAGTCAGTAATACAACTTTACAGAAAAATTCATTTAATGTCATGCTTTGTATTTTCAGCTGAAAACGATTATATTTGTTATTAATGAACGACGAACAATTATTCCAGCTTATTGCTAAGGCAAAGGAAAAAGACCAGAAAGCTCAAACCAGGCTCATCAACGTTTTTTGGGTTGATGTTTTTTCTTTTGTGATGAAAAAAGTTCATGATGAAAATGATGCAGACGAAATCACGGTGAATGTTTTTTCTAAAGTTTTATCAAAGCTGGATATGTATGATCCTCATTTTCAGTTCAAAACCTGGGTGCTTACCATTGCCCAAAATACCATTATTGATTTCTGGAGAAGAAAAAGCCGCGAAAACCAGGATCCTACCGAAAATCTGGAAGAAGTAAAAAACCAATACGCAAAATCACCGGAAGAACTCATGATTTCCGATGAAGAACAGAAAAAGATCATTAAAACCATTGAGTCTTTGGATGTCAATTACCAGGATATCATCAGACTGCGATTCTTTGAAGAAAAAAGCATTAAAGAAATTGCTGAGGAACTAGGAATTTCTGTTGCCAATACAAAAGTTAGAGTGATGAGAGCCAAGAAAGTGTTGGCAGAATTGTTGAAAAACAATGAATTTAATGATAATTAACTGATTTTTAAGTTTTACAGATAAATCGTTTCCTTCGTTTTTGGCAAAATAATTTTTCTTCGGTCCTTTAGATTTCTGTTTTGAAGATTGATTTTTAATCCTTTCTTTACAAAGATTTCCTTTTTGGATTTTCCGTATTCCTTGGTATTTTCAACTTCTTTTACAAAGGTTAATTGGCCTGTAGACAGATTAAAATCAACATCTGTCGAGTACTCTTCAGGCTTTCCGCTACTGGATGAATAACCTATTAATTCAAAATGACCATTCTGAAGTCTGTATTTATCCGTATATCCCCATTTCCAACTGCTTCCGCCAGCCTGAGTAATCATTAATATCCCATTTTTAATCTCCGTTATCTGGTATGGATCGCCCATCATTCCGCCGTCTCCGCTGCTGAGTATTGCATTTCTTGATTTTTCAAGAATGGCCCATTTCCCATTAACCTTTTTTAATATCTGTATTTCTCGGATATTTCCAAAATCGGTGCTGTCTTTTGTATTGTAAATAATGACTTTTTCCGGAATCTTGTCTCCATCAAGATCGCCATCCACGGTTTCAATGATGGTTGAATCTTCAGGCTGAAGTTCTTTTTGCGCAAAAGAAAATATGCTGAATAAGAATAATGAGAAGCAGAACAGATTTTTCATAAATAAAATTTGGATTCTTAAAATTACAAAATTATATGTTTCATCAATCTCTGTCTTTGATTGTTTCGATAAAAAAATCACTAACTTTGACCCTCAATTTGAGAGTACATGGAGGATTTAATTCAAAATACAACTGTTCAGAAACCAAAATGGATCCGTGTAAAACTTCCTACCGGTAAGAATTACAGAGAACTGCGAACTTTGGTTGATAAATATAAATTAAATACAATCTGTCAGAGCGGGAGTTGCCCGAATATGGGAGAATGTTGGGGAGAAGGGACAGCAACTTTCATGATTTTAGGAAATATCTGTACCAGAAGCTGTGGATTTTGTGGTGTAAAAACCGGAAAACCGCTTGATGTAAACTGGGATGAACCTGAAAAAGTGGCCCGTTCAATAAAATTAATGAAAATCAAACATGCTGTTTTAACCTCGGTTGACCGTGATGATTTAAAAGATATGGGTTCAATTCTTTGGGCTGAAACCGTAAATGCAGTAAGAAGAATCTCCCCGGGAACAACAATGGAAACATTAATTCCGGATTTCCAGGGAATTACAAAACATATCGACAGATTAGTTGATGTAGCCCCGGAAGTGATTTCCCACAATATGGAAACGGTAAAACGCCTTACGAGAGAAGTAAGAATCCAGGCAAAATATGAAAGAAGTCTTGAAGTTTTAAGATATCTGAAAGAAGCCGGGCAAAGAAGAACGAAAACCGGTGTAATGCTCGGTCTTGGTGAAACAAAAGATGAAGTTTTTCAGACTATTGAAGACATCAGAAATGCAAATGTGGACATTATTACTTTAGGACAATATCTGCAGCCTACAAAGAAGCATCTTCCTGTAAAGAAATTTATCACCCCTGAGGAATTTGATGAATTCGGAGATTTTGCAAGAAGTCTGGGATTCAGGCATGTGGAGAGTTCGCCCTTGGTGAGAAGTTCTTATCACGCAGAAAAACATATTCACTAAAATATAAATCGCTTCATTTAAGAAGCGATTTTTTTAACACATAAAAGTTGAAATTATGGCATACCAGTTAATGGCTGCTTGATTATTAATTGGATTAAGTGTTTATCTAAAGATTCACTTTTATCTGAAAATTAACTTTATGTTCTTTCTTGATTTATATTGGGTTTAAATTTAATGCAAAAGGTTAATATAGTGGAGATTTAAATCATTTTGGTTAAAGTATAAATGATTATCTCTGCCGAATTTTGCACCTCTAAGAAAAGATAATGAAAATAGATAAAAAAATATTACCTCTGGCGATCGGCGGACTTGGAATAGGCACAACAGAGTTTACTATAATGGGGCTGCTTCCTGATATGGCAAAAACATTACAGATAAGCATTCCCGAAGCGGGACACCTGATTTCTGCCTATGCTTTTGGTGTTGTGGTCGGTGCGCCTTTACTGATCGGATATTCGGTAAAGTTTCCTCCAAAAAAAAGTATTAATGGCTTTGATGATCATTTTTACTTTATTCAATGCACTGTCTGCAATGGCACCCGACTATACAACGATGATGATCATCCGTTTTCTTTCCGGTCTTCCGCATGGAGCATTTTTCGGAGTAGGAACAGTGGTTGCTGCCAGAATGGCGACAAAAGGCAAAGAAGCTTTTAATATTTCATTGATGTTTACCGGACTTACAGTTGCCAATCTTGCGATGGTTCCCTTAGCAACCTATATTGGTCACACTTTTCATTGGAGATGGTATTTTGTTATTGTTTCTGTGATAGGATTACTGGCTTTGCTATTTCTAAAACTCTGGCTTCCCGCTATGGAAGCCAATAAAGACACTCATTTTATGGAAGAGCTTAAGTTTCTTAATAAAAGACAGGCATGGATGGTATTAATGATTACTGCGATTGGCTTTGGCGGCTTATTTACCTGGTTTAGTTATATTACGCCGCTTATGACTATTGTTTCAGGAATAAAAGAAAGCTATATGGCCTATGTAATGATTCTTGCCGGAGCCGGAATGGTGGTCGGCAATCTTGTCGGTGGCTATTTATCGGACAGGCTGAGCCCTGAAAAAACATGTTCTTTGCTGTTGTTGTTGATGTTGATTTCATTGGCCGGAGTCTTTTTTCTTTCGGAGTATCGTAATGTTTCGCTTGCTCTTACCTTTGTCTGTGGAGCATTATCAATGTCCGTTGCCGCGCCGATTAATATTATGATGATGAAAGCTGCTCCGAAAAGCGAAATGATGGCTGCTGCTTTTATGCAGGCGGCATTCAATATTGCCAATGCGATGGGAGCATTTCTTGGAGGAATTCCTTTAGAAAAAGGTTATAGTTACAACTATCCTTCACTTGTTGGAGTATTCATGACGATTATAGGTTTGGTAATCAGTATAAGATATAAATATCTCTACGCCTCAAAAACAAATAGTGAAACTTTACCTGAATGTGTTTCCTGCGAAAAATAAAACAAAAAGTACCATCTCTAAAGACGGTACTTTTTTTACTTTTTATAATAGCGTGTTTATGCTTCTACTTCATTTCCGTTTTTGCACCAGTAAAGCGCATTGTAAAGATTTCCTTTGGGGAAAGACTTAAATTCTCCCGGCATCATTACACTGAAAATATCAGTAAAGTTTTGCACACCCTCTTTGTCTGTAACAATCGCAGTTCTGTTCCACTTTGTTAAGTTTTTTAATCCTAAAAGTGCATCCTGCAGCCAGGCTCCCATGGTAAAATTATCCAGATCAGTATCGAGATACAATAAATAGTTGAGTTCATTGAACTGATCTACTTTTTGCTTTACCCTCGGAATCACCAGGTTTTCAAAATCTTCTTTCGTTACTTCTCCTGTTGCATTAAAAGCCGCAACATTTTCCGGAGCTTCTGGAATAATCGTTATCATATTGTAATATTTTATTGTGGTTTAGATTGTAGGTTGATAACAAAAAGTAAACCATTATTAATATTGAGTTAACAAAAGATTTAATCTCTGAAACATGTGGTATGTTGTCCGTCTAAATTCAGTACAGGATTATTAATATGAGTTTAAGGCATTATTTTTGAAGTTTTAGGATACCACATAAATTTTTCTATTATGAAAACTCTTCAGAAAATTGCCATTCCCGTTTCGTTGGGAATTATAGGATTGCTTATCTTAAACTCATGTTCCGTAGGAATTCCCAAAGGGGCAACAGCGGTTAAAAACTTTAATGCCGATAAATATCTGGGAAAATGGTACGAAATTGCCAGATTCGATTATAAATTTGAAAAAGATATGGACAACGTTACCGCAACATATTCTAAAAATCCGGACGGAACCATCAAAGTTGATAATAAAGGGTACAACTATGTAAAAAAAGAATGGAAAGAATCAATCGGTGAGGCCAGATTTGTGAATGAAGAAACAGAAGCCCGGTTAAAAGTTTCATTTTTTAAACCGATTTGGGCTGGTTATAATGTTGTCGATATCGATGATGACTATCAATATGCCCTGGTGATGGGAAACAGCTTAAAATATCTCTGGATCCTTTCCCGAACCAAAGAAATCCCTGAAAGTATCAGACAAAGATTCTTAGAGAAAGCCAAAAAAGTTGGATATAATACAGATGAACTCATCTGGGTAAGACATAATTAATTACCATTATTCATAAAGTTTGTCATCCTATGTTTGCAAAATATTAGATTTAACAAACAAAAAGGAAAAGAGAGTAAAGAATAAGGTTATCAATTGTCATCCTATGTTTGCAAAATATTAGATTTAACAAACAAGAAGGAAAAGAGAGTAAAGAATAAGGTTATCAATTGTCATTAGTCTCACAGACCGTTCGGAATGTTAATCCCTTTACTCTTTTACTACCAAACCTGAACAGATCATTAGGCAACAAGCCTGTATTTAGGATAGATAGGTAATAGTAGTATTCTCTTTTCCTGTAAAATTATAGGTATGGGTAAAATTATAGGAATTGACATTAGTAAGCAAGTTTTTGATGTAAGCTTTTTGGAAGGGAATCTTTGGAAGCATAAGGTCTTAAGCAATAAATTATTAGGTTTTGAAAAACTGATAACTTTCATTGAAAAAGAAGATATAGTAGTGATGGAAGCTTCAGGTACTTATTATCTTCCTTTAGCAGAATATCTTTATTCACAGGGGATTAATGTAGTGGTAGAAAATCCTCTTTCCATCAAACGTTATGCTCAATCAAGACTCAAACGAGCCAAAACGGATAAAGCAGATTCGAAGGTTATTGCTGAATATGGGAAAAAGAATTTGGATGAGTTGAGTTTGTGGAATCCTGAGAGTAAAACGTGCATCAGAATTCGTCAAATGCATACAAGAATCCAAATGATTCAGAAACAAACCAGTCAGACTTATAATCAGTTGGAAGCTTTCAGAAGCAGTGGTTTTCTGGATGAAAAGTTAGAAATAGAAATGAACAATTCCATAGAACAACTTCGACTAGGAAAAGAAATATTGGAATCGGAGATAGAAAGGCTGGCCTTGGAAGAATTTGAACAAACCATTGAATGTCTTACCAGTATTCCCGGAATCGGAATAAAAACAGCTATTATGCTCATTGTGATTACAGATAATTTTAAAAAGTTCGAACATCATAAGCAACTCATTGCTTTTGTAGGATTCAGTCCTCGGATTTATGAAAGCGGAAGCCGTGTGAGAGGACGCTCAAGTATTTGTAAGATGGGTAAATCTCAGATCAGAAAGCTATTGTATCTATGCAGCTGGTCAGCCAAACGCTGGAATAAAAAATGTAAAGAAATGTATGAAAGACTTATCAAAAACGGAAAAGCAGAAAGAGTGGCAAAGATAGCTCTTGCCAATAAACTCTTAAAACAAGCATTTGCTATCGGAAAGAATAAAGAAAAATATAGAGAAGATTTTTGTTAAATAATTTGCTTTTTAACACAGATCATTCTGAATGAAGCAAAGCGAAATGAAGAATCTCTTATATAATTTGCATGAGATTCTTCCTTCGTCAGAATGACAAACCCAATGAATTTAATTTAAACCCTTATACTCCTTCCATTCCTCAAAACGATAATCGATGATCTGTTTCATCAGGTCATAATTTTCGTATGTATCTTCAATATGATAGAATGTTTCGTATTCGTAATCATTTTCTTCTGCCTTAGTATCAAAAAGATTCACGTAATCATCGGCAAATGAACTGAATTTGTTGCCAAAATCCGTTTCATCTTTATAGTAATCTTCAGCAAAAGCATTCCCCATAGAATTAAGATCATATGATGAGAACTTCCCATCCATTGAATCTATTACAAATTCTGCACCGGTGATATCTCTACGTTTTAAGCGTTCGATTTCCTCTTGTGAATCTTCAAGCAGTTCCTGTGATACCAAACCTTTATCAATACACCAGTTGAGAAACATTCCGGTGTGGGTGGCTCCGTTTTTTTCAGGCAGACCTTCCGGAAAATCTCCACCGTAGTGCCATGAAGCATCATCATATTTAGACATATCTTTAATTATAGTTGTAAACAATTTTAGCCAAAAATAGAAAAAATCAATTTATATTGCCGGTCATGGAGAATTTTCCGTCATTTGTGAAGAATTTTTTTCAATGTTTAATATATGAAAAATGCTGTTCTGATTACTATTGGTGACGAAATCCTTTCGGGAAATACCGTAGACACCAATTCCAACTTTATCGCGAACGAACTAAAAAATATAGGCGTAAGAGTTTCGCAGATAATTACCATCTCAGATGAAATTGAAATCATTAAAAATACCATTAAATCTGCCTTTGAAATTGGTGATTTAATCATCACAACCGGAGGCTTGGGACCTACAAGAGATGATAAAACCAAAAAAAGCCATCGCTGAATTTTTCAATGACGAAATTACCCTCGATGATGCAACCTTCAATCACCTCAAAGCGTATATGGAGCGACGCGGGCGTATAGAAATCCTGGAAAGGAACCGCGAGCAGGCTTTTGTTCCTACAAAATCAAAAGTTTTTCAGAATCATTACGGAACGGCGCCCTGCATGATGATGGAGCAGGACGGAAAACTGCTGTTCAGCCTTCCGGGAGTTCCCTATGAAGTAAAACCACTCATCAGGGATCAGATTATCCCTTATCTTCAACAAAAGTTCAGCCTGAATTATATTTCTTCAAGAATCGTTTCCGTAGTGGGAATTCCCGAAAGTATTCTGGCTGACACTATCGAAGACTGGGAGCTGGCTTTGCCACAGAATCTGTCACTGTCGTATCTTCCTGTCGGAACCCGCGTTAAACTGCGTCTCACCGCAACCGGCGAAAATGAAACGCTTTTACAGCAACAGCTTGAAGAGGAAATTCAGAAAGTAATGCCTTTAATTAAAGATAACGTTATTGCCACTTCAGAAGATAAAATTGAGAAAATACTGGCTGAGATCTTATCGGAGCGAAAACTGACAGTTTCAACGGCAGAAAGCTGTACGGGCGGTGAGCTCGCGAAAATGATAACCTCAAATTCAGGAAGCTCTGCTTATTTTCTTGGAGGAATTGTTGCGTACGCAACAGAAAAGAAAATTGAAATTTTAAAGGTAAAAAAAGAAACGGTAGAAGAATTTACGGTTGTTAGTGAACAGGTCGCTGCCGAAATGGTGGAAGGTTGCCAGAAATTATTCAACACTGATATTGCATTGTCTACAACGGGTGTTGCCGGTCCGGGAAAAGGGGAAGATGGTAAAGAGGTGGGAACTGTTTTTTATACCATTAAAGTTAACGAAAAAGTGGTAACCTCAAAACTCTATATGCCGCATCTGGATCGTCTGGATTTTATGTATTTTGTATCGCAGAAAGTAATTCAGGATCTGGTCGGGATTTTAATCTCTGAGAAAAAAATTAAATAAAATATTTTAAAAACAGAAAAATTTTAAAGTAACAAAAGTTAAATAAAACATACATATTGTATAAATTGTAATTATAATGAAAAAATTAACGCTTTCTCTGCTTTTGGCAGCAGGGATTTGTTCACAGAACGTGAACGCGCAAACTTCAGACAAAGGATTGGATCTTAGTCTGATGGATAAAACCGTTCGTCCTCAGGATGATTTCTATAACTACGTGAGCGGAACATGGATGAAAACGGCTAAAATTCCTTCTGATAAACCGACTTGGGGAAGTTTCAACAAGCTGGCGGAAGATACGGATAACCATTCCATGACCATTCTGAATTCTTTACTTAAAGATAAATTTGCTGATGGTACGGAAGGTAAAAAAATCCAGGATCTATACGCTACCTACATGAATATGCAGAAGAGAAATGCAGACGGAATAAAACCTATTCAGGCAAATATCAATAAGATCGACGCGATCAAAAATCTTACGGATCTACAGAATTACCTTACTTCCGTTACAAAAGACGGAGAAAACGTTTTCTATGGCTGGGGCGTAGATGCAGATCTTAAAGATTCTAAAATGAATGCGGTGTATTTAGGAAATGCAACGTTAGGTTTAGGAAGAGATTATTACCAGAAAGTAAACGATAAAAATACAGAAGCTATCGCAGAATACACAAAGTATGTAGCTTCTATGCTGAAAGAATTAGGATACAAAAATGCCGATGCAGCAGCAAAAGGTATTGTAGATTACGAAAAAAGCATTGCTCAGACCTATCTTACCAACGAGCAAAGCCGTGACAATACGCTTCAGTACAATCCTAAAACAATGCCTGAGCTTTCTGCTTTGGTGAAGAATATAGATCTTCCGGGATACCTTAAGAAAGTAGGAGTAACAACTGACAAAGCGATTATCGGGGAATTGGGATACTACAAAAACTTGGATAAATTTATCAGCACTCAGAATCTTCCTGTGATCAAGGATTATCTTAAATTCCACATGATCAACGGAAGCGCTTCTTACCTAAGCGAGAAATTGGGTGATATGAGATTTGCTTTTTATGGTAAATATTTAAGAGGGCAACAGGAACAGAGAGCTTTAAACAAGAGAGGATACGAATTAATCAACGGAACGTTGGGCGAAGCTTTCGGAAAATTATATGTTGAAAAATACTTCCCTGCAGAAGCCAAAGCACAGATGGTGGAGCTGATTGATTATTTAAAGAAAAGCTTTGCCGTACACATCAATAACCTGGCTTGGATGTCTTCTACAACAAAGGAAAAAGCAATGCAGAAATTAAATAAATTCACTGTAAAAGTTGCATATCCTGATAAATGGAAAGATTATTCTAAATTAACGATCGTTCCTGAATCTAAAGGAGGAAATCTGTATTCAAACCTTCAGAATATTACAGAATGGCAGTATAATAAAGATTTAGCTAAAATCGGAAAACCAGTGGATAAATCAGAATGGGGAATGACACCACAAACGGTAAATGCCTATTACAACCCGGTAAACAACGAGATTGTATTCCCTGCCGCTATTCTTCAGCCGCCTTTCTTTAATCCTAAAGCTGATGCCGCAGTTAATTTCGGTGGAATCGGTGCCGTTATTGGTCACGAAATGAGCCACGGATTTGATGATTCCGGTGCACAGTTCGATGCAGACGGAAACCTTGTAGACTGGTGGACTCCGGAAGATAAAGCCAATTTTGAAAAAGCAACAAAAGCCCTTGCAGCTCAATACGACAAATACGAGCCGGTAAAGGGAACTTTCGTAAACGGAACTTTTACAAACGGAGAAAATATTGCTGACTTAGGGGGTGTAAACATCGCTTACGATGCTCTTCAGATGTATTTGAAAGATAAAGGAAACCCTGGAACTATCAGCGGATACACACAGGACCAAAGATTCTTCCTAAGCTGGGCAACCGTTTGGAGAACGATGTCTAGTGAAAAATACATGATCAACCAGGTGAAAACAGATCCACACTCTCCGGGATATTTCAGAAGTTTCGGACCTATCATTAATGTTGATGCTTTCTATAAAGCATTCGACGTGAAGCCGGGAGATAAATTGTATAAAGCTCCTGCAGACAGAATTAAAATCTGGTAATCATTACCGAAAATACCAAAACCGTTCAGCAATGAGCGGTTTTTTTGTTTCTCTTATTTTTCAGCTTACGCTGGCAACGAAATTTCTGTAACGCTATTCATCACATCAATAGGAAGGGGCTTTAGCCCGTTTACAAGAGATGAAATCTACATATGGGCTTCAGCCAAAACTTATTTCCTGTGTATCATTAAATCTCTTCGGTAGCATCCGTTAAATTTAAATATTGGTCAGTTAAGTTTAATGAAGAAGATCTTTTTATATCACATTCTTTCTACGCCTATTGAATAAATAATCGGTCTACCTTGGCTTTGCCTTGCAGGATTTTATCATTTACGGTTTATGGTTAATCACTTATCATCAAAATTTGTATATTTGATAAGTTTGTGTAAAAATCAAAAATATTTTTAATGAAAAAGTTAAATATCGGAATACTGGCCTTCACCGGGCTTGTATTTTTAAATTCATGTGGTACAGCAAAAACAGCAGATACGCAAAAACCGGAAACCGTGAAAGAAGTTGTTGCAGAGCCGGCAAAAGAGGAAATGAAAGAAGAAGGGATCAATTTATCTTATATGGATAAATCTGTACGTCCGCAGGATGATTTTTTTAGCTATGTAAACGGAAATTGGGTGAAAACCACTCAGATTCCATCAGATAAAGCGAGCTGGGGATCTTTCAATGCACTGAGAGAAAATGTAGATGATGCTTCTTTGGATATTTTAAATAAAATTTTATCCGAATCTTATCCTGCAGGTTCCGAAGGACAGAAAATCCAGAATCTGTATGCCTCATTTATGGATACAGGTAAAAGAAATGCAGAAGGCCTGGCACCTATTAAAGGTGATTTGGCTAAAATTGATGCCATCAAAAACCTTAATGATCTTCAAAAGTATCTGCTTGAAGCGACTAAATTGGGCGACAATTCTTTCTACGGATGGAGAGTAGGCGCAGATATGAAGAATTCTAAAATGAATGCTGTATATCTTGGCGGTCCGGATCTTGGTTTGGGAAGAGATTATTACCAGAAAGTAAACGAAGCCAATACCAAAACCTTAGCAGAATACCAATCTTATATAGGAAAGCTCTTTGGCGTTTTAGGATATAAAAATACTGAAGCTTCAGCAAAAAATGTAGTGGATTTTGAAAAGCAGCTGGCTAATTATTTATTAACGCTTGAACAAAACAGAGATGCCAATTTAAGATACAATCCGAAAAATGTCTCTGAATTGCCGGCTTTGGTGAAAAATGTGAATCTTCAAAAATATCTTAAGGATGCAGGGGTAAATACAGACAGGGTAATCATCGGAGAACTGAAGTATTATCAGAATATGGACTCTTTCCTTACCCAGAAAAATCTTCCGTTGCTAAAGGATTATCTTAAATATCATTTAATTAATGGTAATGCAAGTAATCTGGACGAAAATCTTGAACAGATCAGATTTGATTTCTATTCTAAATATCTGCAGGGACAAAAAGAGCAGCGTCCGATGAACAAGAGAGGGCTTTCCCTTGTGAACGGAGTTCTTGGTGAAGCTTTCGGTAAACTGTATGTAGAAAAATATTTCACTCCCGAAGCCAAAGCACAGATGGAAACGTATATTGATTATATCTTAAAATCATTTAAACAGCACATCAATGATATGGACTGGATGTCTCCTGCCACGAAGGTGAAAGCTCAGGAAAAATTATCCAAATTCACGGTAAAAATCGCTTATCCGGATAAATGGAAAGACTATACTCAATTAAAAGTAGAATCTCCGAAAGCCGGTGCTACATTATATTCCAATCTTCAGAATGTTTCCGCATGGCAGTACCAGAGAAGCCTTGATAAAATAGGAAAACCAGTCGACAAAACAGAATGGGGAATGACTCCGCAGACAGTAAATGCTTATTACAACGGATCAAACAATGAAATCGTTTTCCCTGCAGCAATTCTTCAGCCTCCGTTCTATAATCCTAAGGCAGATGCAGCGGTAAACTTTGGCGGAATTGGCGCGGTAATCGGTCATGAGATCTCCCACGGGTTCGACGACAGCGGTTCAAGATTCGATGGTGACGGAAACCTGAATAACTGGTGGACAGATGAAGACCGTAAGAACTTCGATGCTAAAGTAGGTGAGCTTGCGGCGCAGTACAGCGCTTATGAGCCTGTGAAAGGAAGTTTCGTTAACGGTAAATTTACCAGTGGTGAAAACATCGGAGATTTAGGTGGAGTAGCGGTTGCTTATGATGCACTTCAGATGTATCTTAAAGATCACGGAAATCCGGGGTTAATAAGCGGTTTCACGCAGGATCAGAGATTCTTTATGAGCTGGGCAACGGTTTGGAGAACAAAATCTACGGATCAGTATATGACCAACCAGGTGAAAACAGATCCACATTCTCCTGGAGTATTCAGGGCATTCGGTCCGTTAGTGAACCAGGATGCATTTATTAAAGCATTTGATATCAAACCTGGCGACAAAATGTACAAAGCTCCTGAAGACAGAATAAAAATTTGGTAAACAAGCCAAAAATTGTTAGAAACGAAAAACGCATCAGAATGGTGCGTTTTTTTATTTAATTTTTCCTAGTTTAGTAATCGTAAAATGTTGATTTTTGATTAATATTTGTCATTTAAATTAAATATTTCAAGAAAAATCTTAACAAAATTTTGTATGTTACAGTTTTTTTTTAAATTTAAACATTGGATTGGTCAGTTATTTGATGCTGATAAATACAATTCACACCAAGATAGAAAATCTCAAAATAACAATAATATGGCAATGTTTAATTATGGCGTTGGCGGAAACGAAGTGAAAGTAGACGCTAATGAAGCTATTCAGAGCATACAGGAAAATAAGTCGCTGATCGTGAGCCAGCTTACTACAGACGAGTCTTATGTTCCTGAAATTGTAACCGGTCTAAAGACTGTGGATGACGTCTTCAAACATTTCCAGCCTTCTGTGAGTGTTCAACACCAAACGGAAGATGGCAGTGTAGTAGAAGAGGAATTCCGTTTTCAGAATCTTGCGGACTTCACTCCAAAAAATCTTACCCAGAAATCAGCGTATCTTCAGCAGCTCAGCATGGAGCAGGAACAGTACAATAAAATCGTACGTCAGCTGAAAACCAATAAAATTCTGCGCAATATGCTGGAAAACGATCAGACGAGAGCTGCGTTTATCGAAGTATTAAAGGAAGTGGCCCAAGAACTTGAAAAATAATTTAAAGACTTACATTAATCATGGATAGTAAATTACAGGCAGCTGAAAACCAACAACAGGGACAACAGCAACACGCAGGGCAACCGAAGGGCAACCCGCTTGCCGAACTCAATAAAATAGGCGGTTTCGGTTTTGTAGAATCCGTTGTAGACGGTATCGCAAACATGAACCCTACAAGAAAAGCCAGGAAAGAGATATTCCTTAATGATGGTAATAAAGAAGAAGAGAGAAAAGAGCTTCTTCAAAAAATAAATCTTTGGATGAACCTCCTGGAAGGTAATGATTCGGCAGATAAAATGGCTGAAACATGCAAATCTAAAGCTCAGGCAGCAGACCAGAGTTTAAAATCAAATCTTAAGAATACATTAGATGCGGTACGTCAGCTGGAAACTAACTACAGAACTGTAGCTCAGTTTTATAAGAATACAGAACTTGATAAAGTAGACAACGTAAGTATCGTTAATGCAAGCCTGGATCAGGTTTCGGATCTTGATAATCCATTATTTATTGACGCGATTGCAGAAGAATTTAAAAACTATTACGACCGCCTTGATCTTAGGGATAACTATTCGATTTTAGCAATTCCGGGGTATCTTGGATCAAATAAAGTCATCGAAAAATGGGCGAAGATCTGTAACGAAAACAAAGTAATGATGGTTACCGACTTTGCCAATCTTGATAAGCCGGATGATGTTGTCGATCTGTTTCACTCTGCAAATCTTACAGGTGGTGAACTGCACAGAAGTAATGTTATTATGACGTGTAACTGGTTGGTTGGCCGTGGAAGAGCTGAAGAAGTGGGAGAGGAAGAGAATGTAGAGCTTCCGCCATCAACTTCACTGGCTGGAAAAATCCATAAAACACTGATGTCTCAGGTGGCAGCAGGTAAAAAGCATGGTAATATTAATGAAGTTGACGCTGTAAAATTCGAATTAAAGAAAAGCGAAATTTCACAACTGGAAAAAATGGGACTTGTTCCGATGGTGAATGAATACGGTAAGATCATGGCATTTTCAGCAAAAACATTGTTTACGGGTGATAATATCGGTCTGCAGACGTACTCTGTTGTCCGTGTATTTGATTATGTAACAAAAGTTTTATTGGATTTCCTAAACAGAAGGGCTTTCGAAAACTGGAATGCAAAGAATGAAGATGATCTTAGAAGACAGATTGTTCAGTTTCTGGACAATATCAAAGGTCCGGATAAACTGATCGAGAAATTTAAAATTGTTCGATTTGAACAGGACAGAGTCAACAAAGACAGAGTATGGCTTGACATCCGTCTGACACCGTACTTCCCGACGAAGAGTTTCGTGATTAAACTTGACGGTCACAAAGGAGACGATGGAAATGAGTGGGATGCAGAATACGCACAGGAATAAAATATATCATTAATAAAAGCCGATGCATTTTTACATCGGTTTTTTTCTATCAAATCACTAAATATTTTAATATGAAAGGCAGATTATTATACTTTTTGCCATTACTTATTTTTGTTTCCGGCTGCGAGGAAAAAAAACTCCAGCAGGAACAAAAAATCGATCTTTTTGCAGACGAACGACAGGAAGGTAAAGCATATATTATGAACGAACAGGAATGTTTTGATGCCAGTGATCTTGTTGTTTCCACTTCGGATATTAAGCTGGCAGACAGCTCAACCGGCCGCGGACGTGCAGTTTTTATCTATAAAATAAAAACCGGTGAAGTCCTAAAAACAACCAGAGATTCTATTGTTAATTTTCCTTTGCAGATTTTGTCAAATCAAAGACTGAAACTGAAATCTCCCATGTACGCTTATCTCAAAAAACTTGAAGGCTACCGATTTATTGCAAAAGACAAACATCTGAAATATCAATGGCTTAAGGCTGCTCCTGTCTATCCGGTGAAACAGGAAAATTAAATTATCTTTGCAGCATTAATGAAGAAGAACTTTTGGAAAAAATAAAAAATTCAGATTTCAGACCTATCGGCGATAAACTTTTGGCCTGGTATAAAACCAACGCCAGAGATCTTCCGTTCCGGCAGACAAAAGATCCGTATAAAATATGGATTTGTGAGATTGTTTTTCAGCAGACAAGAATCAATCAAGGTCTGAATCACTACAATAATTTTATTGCAAGATTTCCGGATGTTAAAACACTGGCGGAAGCTGAGGAAAATGAAGTTTTACTCTATTGGAAAGGATTGGGATATTATTCAAGGGCCATAAATGTTCATAAAGCGGCGCAGCAGATCATGAACAATTATCATGGAGTTTTTCCTCATGAATATGAAGAGATTCTGAAGCTGAAAGGTGTCGGAAAATATACAGCCGCAGCAGTTTTCAGTATTTGTTTTGACGGTAAAATTCCTGCGGTGGACGGAAATTTCTACCGTGTTCTCAGCCGTATTTTTGCAGATGATTTTGATATTTCCAATTCACGGGCTTTCAGTTATTTTTCTGAGCTAGCACATTTAATATTACCGGATAATGTTGGAGATTTTAATCAGGCGATGATGGATCTGGGATCAGAGATCTGTAAACCGAAAAATCCGCTATGCAGAGAATGCCCATTAAATAAGGATTGTCTGGCTTTTTCAATGAATAGGGTTTCCGAATTTCCGGTTAAAACAAAAAAAGTAAAGGCAGCAGATTTAGATTTAAAATATTATTTCGTTCACCGAAACGGACAGTTTTTAATTCAGCAGAGAAAAGATGATTTCATCTGGAAAAAGTTGTTTGAATTTCCGCCTGAAATTTCCGATGAGCTTATTCCTTTTATTAAAAGTGTGAAAATGATCAGCCATAAATTAACCCATAAGAATTTGAGCATAGAAATTTTTAACGTTGAGGTAGATTCTGAAGAAGTTTGGGCAAAATTTATTAAAGAAAATCAATACATTACAACAGATGTTGAAGGTTCACATGAAATGTCTTTCCCAAAACCTTTGGAAAATTATATTGAAAGTTATAATTCAGCATACAGAATCTTGTAAAATAAAAGAAATATTTATCATATTTCTTTGCTGAGTGAAACGCCTTTGCGAACTTAGAATATGCATAACAATTGCAACAAAATCTTTGCGAGCTATGCGTTAAAAACAAATTTCCCAAACAAAATTTAATTCCAATTTCAAAACTCATTGAAATCCTGAAATTTGTCTTCCTAAATCTAAAATCTAATTTGTACTTTTGCAAAATGTTTAAAAACGCCTTTTTTATTTTTGCGGCCTTACTTTTGGTATCTTGCGGGAAAGATCCTGTCCCGAAGCCGTATGGTGAGCTTCGCCTGGAATATCCTGCACCGAAGTATCGGAAGTTTGAAAACAATTGTGCCTACACATTTGAATATTCTGATTTTGCAAAAATAACAGATGCCAAAAGACCTTGCTGGTATTATCTGAACTACCCGAAAATGAAAGCGAAAGTCTTTGTGACGTACTATCCGATTAAAAACGATTTCGCGGCACACATCCAGGAAGCTGAAAAAATGGTTTACGAACATACAATCAAAGCAAGCTCAATCGATACCAAGTCATTTGAATATCCTGACAGGAAAGTCTATGGAAATTTTTATGAACTTAAAGGGCAAAGTGCTTCCAACCTTCAATTCTACATTACAGACAGCACGAGACATTTTGTAACGGCTTATTTATATTTTAACACAAGACCAAAGCCTGATTCTTTGGCTCCTGCAGTAGATTATATCAAAAAAGATATGAAACATCTGCTGGACACATTTGAATGGAAAAATTAATTTACTTTAATATACTTTGAAAATAATATGAAACTTTTAGTTGTAGGAAGTGTTGCATTCGATGCAATCGAAACACCATTTGGGAAAACAGATAAAATTTTGGGAGGTGCAGCAACATATATCGGGATCACTTCATCTATTTTGGGTGTAAAATCCGGGATTGTTTCTGTAGTGGGAGGCGATTTTCCTCAGGAGCATCTGGATATGTTTACCGATAGAGGCATAAATATCGAAGGGATCGAGATCGTAAAAGAAGGCAAAACCTTTTTCTGGTCTGGTAAATATCACAATGACCTTAATACAAGAGATACACTGGCAACAGAAGTGAACGTCCTGGAAAACTTCGATCCGAAAATTCCTGATTCTATGCAGGATGCAGAGATTCTATTATTAGGAAATCTTCACCCGGGCGTACAGCTTTCAGTTCTTGAAAAAATGCATAACCGTCCGAAATTAGTTATTCTTGATACTATGAATTTCTGGATGGATAGTGCCTGGGATATTTTAATGGATATGATTGCTAAAACAGACGTTATCACCATTAATGATGAAGAAGCAAGACAGCTTTCCGGAGAATATTCTTTGGTAAAAGCAGCCAAAAAAGATTCACGAAATGGGCCCTGAATATGTTATTATCAAAAAAGGAGAACACGGGGCTTTGCTTTTCCATGACAGTAAAGTATTTGCGATTCCTGCATTGCCATTGGAAGATGTATTTGATCCTACAGGAGCGGGAGATACTTTCGCCGGTGGTTTTGCGGCTTATCTGGCTAAAAAAGGTAAGATTGATTTTGAAACCATGAAGTCTGCATTGATCGTAGGTTCTGCAATGGCCTCTTTCACTGTTGAAAAATTCGGAACAGAAAGAATTCAGGAAGTAAATGAAGCTGATATGTTCGGAAGATTAAAACAATTTAAAGAATTAACGACTTTTGATGTCGAACTACAGTAAATACGTCTTTTTTAAGAAATATTTATAATAAAAAATTTAGAGTAATTCGTTAAGAATTCTAAATTTGCAACTTGTTTAAAATAGTAAAATGATAAATAAACTTAAGATCACTTTTCTTTTTGGAATTTTCATCATGTTGTTCGGTGCAAATACAATGAATGCGCAGTTGAAACAGGGAGATTTAGTGGATGGTATTTCTGCTGTAATTGGTGATGAAATTGTTTTGGAATCTGATGTGAACGAACAGATGAATTACGCAAAACAGCAGGGAGCTTCTAATATAGATAAGTGTGAGTTTCTGGAAAACCTTCTCAACAACAAACTTCTCGTTTACGAAGCAAAAAAAGATACATTAATTGATAATCGTTCTGCGGCAATCAAGGAGCAGGCCAATGCAAAATATCAGCAGTTGCTTTCCCAGTTTCCGGATGAAAAAACCATGTTGGCTGCCTATAAGTTCAGAAACGGATACGAAATGAAAAATGCGATTGAAAAAATCGATACGGATCAATATTACGGACAGGCAAAATATCAGAGAATCACTGAGAAGGCAGATGTTACTCCTAACGAGGTAACCGATTTCTACAATATGTACAAAACTCAGCTTCCTGAAGTGAAAGATGAGGTTTCATTGTCGCAGATCATGATGTTTCCTAAACTTACGGAAGCGCATAAAGAGGATCTGATCAACCGACTGAAAAAAATAAAGAAAGATATCGAAGGAGGAGAAAGCTTCGAAAGCCAGGCTAGAATTTATTCTGAAGATCCGGGGTCAGCATCAAACGGAGGTCTGATGAAAAATATTTCTAAAGGCCAGATGGTAAAACCTTTTGAAGCAGCAGCTCTGAATCTTCAGGAAGGTGAAATTTCCGATCCGATAGAATCCGAATTCGGATATCATATCATCCAGCTGGTAAAAAAATCAGGGAAAATCTATGATGCAAGACATATTCTTTTAATGGCAACGCCTACCGATGATGAAATAAAAACGGCAAAAGTGAAATTAGACAGTATCAGAGGATTGATTATCGACGGTAAAATAAGTTTTAAAGATGCCGCTTTTAAATTTTCTGATGATAAAAGAACAAAATTCAACGCAGGGGTAATTGCTGGTGCAGACGGTTCCAGTAAAATAGAAAGGGAAACTGTTCCGGGAACGATCAGCTATGAATTGGCAGGTCTTAATAAAGGCGATATTACCAATGCTTTTGATGATAAAGATGAAAGAGAGAGAAAGGTTGTAAAGATCATTAAAATGGAAGACGTAATCCCTGCACACAAGATTACACTGGAAACTGATTACGACAGAATCAAGCAATTGGCACTCAACAAAACAAGAAATGAAATGCTGGAAAAGTTTGTAAATTCAAAACTTCCGACAACATTTATTTCGATTGACAGCCGCTATGACAACTGCGCTTTCAAAGGAAGATGGAAGAAAGATTCAATGAAAAAATAATACACGACCTTCAGATTTTTCTGAAGGTTTTTTTTGTTTAAAACTTATATAAAATCCCAGGTTTTAGTATTTTTACCATATGAGCAATTTTATAGATTTTAATTCAGCAAAAAAAGCTTCACGAAATGCAATCCCAGCAAAATAAAATTACGGAACTATTTACTATACAATATCCAATCATTCAAGGTGGGATGATTTGGCATTCCGGATGGAAATTAGCTTCAGCGGTTTCCAACTGCGGTGGTCTGGGGCTGATCGGAGCGGGAAGTATGTATCCTGATGTTTTAAGAGAAAATATTCAAAAGTGTAAACAAGCCACTGATAAACCTTTTGGGGTGAATGTTCCGATGCTTTACCCGAATATTGATGAGATCATACAGATCATTTTAGAGGAAGGTGTGAAGATTGTTTTTACCTCGGCAGGCAATCCTAAAACGTACACCGAAACTCTTCAGAAAGAAGGATTAAAGGTGGCGCACGTTGTTTCATCTACAAAATTTGCCATGAAATGTGAAGATGCCGGAGTGGACGCTATTGTAGCTGAAGGCTTCGAAGCAGGAGGTCACAACGGACGAGATGAAACCACAACGTTCTGCCTTATTCCCAATGTAAAAAAACATATTTCAAAACCATTGATCGCAGCAGGAGGGATTGCCTTAGGGGCCCAGATAAAAGCTGCCATGATCCTTGGGGCCGACGGTGTACAGATCGGTTCGCGTTTTGCCGCTACGACAGAGGCGAGTGCGCATGACAACTGGAAGAAAAAAATAACGGAACTTCAGGAAGGGGATACTCATCTTACTTTGAAAGAGCTTGCCCCCGTAAGAATGGTGAAAAATAAATTTTTCAATGAACTGGAAGAGATTTATAATATAGGAAGAAATAAAGAGTCGCTTATTGCTTCTTTAGGGCGCGCAAGAGCTAAACGCGGAATGTTTGAAGGTGACATGGAAGAGGGCGAACTGGAAATCGGACAGGTTTCGGCATTGATTGATGAAGTACTTCCCGTAAAAACAGTTTTTAACAATTTATTACAAGAATTTGAGGCGGCAAAAATACCTTCATTTTGATATTGATAAAGTCAAAGGGTCTTATTCTGAGCAAAAAGGCTCAACGTTTATCCTAAAAGGTTCAATGACGAAGTAAAACGGTTCGTGATCCGAGCAAAATGGTTAGAAATTTAAGCAAAATGGTTAATAATTTGAGCAAAAAGATTCGGTGATGGTGCAAAAAGCTTCGTGATCCGAGTAAAATGGTCGGTGATCTGAGTGAAATGCTCAAAATTAGATCTGGAAATGCTTATAAGGAAGAAGATTTATCGTCACATTTACATAAAAAAAGGGAACTTAAAAAGTTCCCTGATTTGCTTCTATAGCCTGCTTCAGTTCTGCCCAGCCACCGCCGTTGTACCCTTCTTTCAGACCTTGTGCGTTAAGATATTCCAAAGCTTTTCCGCTTCTGTTTCCGCTTCTACAGAAAATGATCACTGGTTTTTCGATAGAAAGAACCTCATCTTGTCTGTCTTCCACTTCACCTAAAGGAATATTTTTAGCACCGTCTATACTTCCGTCCATCTCAAGCTCCAATGGCTCCCGAACGTCAATTAATTCATAATTTCCTGATTTTAAAACTTCTGATAAAGACATAATTGTATTAATATTTTAGAGTTAATTTTTTGAAAATAAATTATTGTAGAATGTTATACAGCAATTCAATCCCAAAGCTCAAACAAATTTATAAAATAATCTTAGTTTTGCAATGTAAAAATCATGAATTCAAACGCGGAAAAATATTCACAGTTGATAAAAGCCAGGGCAAAAAGTTTTGGCTTTCAAAGCTGTGGTATTTCCAGAGCTGATTTTTTGGAAGAAGATGCAAAACCATTGGAAGAATGGCTGAAGAATAATTTTCATGGGGAAATGACGTATATGGAAAATCATTTTGATAAAAGACTGGATCCCAGATTGCTGGTAGAAGGTTCAAAATCGGTGATTTCCCTTTCTTACAATTATTTTCCTGAAGAAAAGATTTCAACGCTGGACAACTTTAAAATCTCCAAATATGCTTACGCTGAAGATTATCATGAAGTGATAAAAGAGATTCTGAGAGACATGGTCTCGGGGTTGCAGGAAGAGATCGGCGAATTCGGATTTCGGGTTTTTTGTAGATTCTGCACCTGTTTTGGAAAGAAGCTGGGCGAGAAAATCAGGGATTGGATGGGTCGGTAAAAATGCCAATCTGATTACGAAACAGAATGGTTCATTTTATTTTCTGGCGGAGATCATCTGCGATCTTGAATTGATTCCCGATCATGAAGCAACAGATCATTGCGGAACATGCCGAAAATGTATCGATGCATGCCCGACAAGTGCTATTGTTTCTGAAAAGCTGATCGATGGGAGTAAATGCATTTCTTACGCAACAATAGAGCTGAAAAATGATATTCCCGATTATTTTAAAGATAAAATGGATGACTGGATGTTCGGATGTGATGTTTGCCAGGATGTCTGCCCATGGAACAGGTTTTCTGCACCCCATCACCAAAGTAAATTCAAACCTAATGAAGCACTGAAAAATTTTAAAAAAGGAGAGTGGAAAGAGCTTACTCAGGAGTTATTTTCAGAGATATTCAGAAAATCCCCCGTGAAAAGAACGAAGTTTGCAGGGTTGAAAAGGAATATTGAATTTATTGAAAAGAGGTCAGATAAACTCTGATTTTTTTTGGGGATAAAATCCTGTCTGGAACTTTTCAATTTCCAAAATAAAAAGGATAAACAGCCATTCCTTAAATTTAATATTTAAAGAGGTAAAAGATTTTAAAAGGTAAAGGTCAAAAAAAAAAAGACTTTCAGGAGATTATATCTCACCAAAAATCAACGTTTTTTCTGTACTCTTTTTGGAGCCACTTTTACTCTTATTTTAAATCTTTTGTTTGATTTGGAGTTTTTCTGCATATTTGTGAACATTTTGTACTTAAATTTAAATAAAAATTAGTTTAAAACAAATACTTTTGAGAAAATTAATATTAAATTTTTATTAACTAAATTTAAAGAAAAGGCTGTGAAAAAAATGCTGTTTATCATTCTTAAAACTTTGGGTATTATTGTAGGAATTGTTGTGCTTTATGTTGCTTTGGGATATCTGCTTCCTTTTATTGAAGTTTCGGCGAAAGATGACGGCCAAAAGAAAGAAATTCCGGTTTATATCTACACCAATGGGGTGCATACGGACATTGTGATGCCTGTGAAAAATGACCTTCACGACTGGAGCGCTGAAGTTCCGTTTTCTAATACAAGATCTCAAAAGACTGACTACCAATATGTCGGGATTGGCTGGGGCGATAAAGGGTTCTATCTTGATACGCCTACGTGGGCAGATCTTAAATTCTCAACCGCTTTCAAAGCAGCCTTTTGGCTTAGTGAATCTGCTATGCATTGTACATACTATGAAACGATGAAGGAAGGTGACGACTGTAAAATGATCATGATCAGTAGAAATCAGTATAAAAAACTGGTAGAATTTGTAGAAAATAAATTTGATAAAGACCAAAACGGAAATTTTATTCTGATTCCCACAAATGCTGTCTATGGAAATAATGACGCATTTTATGATGCCAAGGGGAAATACAGTTTTCTTGATACCTGTAATACCTGGGCCAATAATGCTCTGAAGGCAGCCGGACAAAAAGCAGCACTCTGGACTCCTACAGATACCGGAATATTTCTACATTATAAATAATGCGGAGAATATTTTGTACTGATTGCTTTTCTTTCTGTGTTGATTTCCTGTAAGGAAATATAATTACTTACAATATTTTGGTACTTAATAAGAACTTTCCCTGCTGGTTCTCCGGATGGATGGGGTTGCCTGCCGTTTCAGACAAAGCAATGAAAGAAATCGGCCCAATGCTTCAGGAAACTTCAAAACCTGTTCTGATGTGATATACCAATTAAGCTTTCAATGTTTAATAGGTAAAAAATAATATTCTATCATTGTGATAATTACATGGAATTTTTACATTGAAATTTTTTAAATAATGAAAATTTAATATTTAATTTTTATTTTTGTATTCTTTTATTAATAGGGGTTTATGTAAAATAACTCTACTTTTAAGAATTAGAATTATTAATTAAAATTTAAAATTAAATCAATGAAGAAATTTCTACATTTTGCAATGGTGTGTGTTGGACTTATGTTTTCAAAAGCACAGACTTCCGTCACGGCGAGTAATTATGCTACAGGCCAGAATGCCACTTATACTTTTAATTACACCACAACACAGGCGATAGGTACAGGGACTGCTAATCCCAATGTGTTTTATTTCTCAAAACCCGGTGCGTATCCTTCTTTAACGACAGTTTCAGGAGGAAATAATCTAGATTCGCATATTACTTTTAAAGTGAATGGGGTTACTTATCCTTGTAATATAACATTTGGAAGCGTTGGCGGATCATGGAGCAGTGGCATACAGCTTTCAACAGGTGGTGCAACAACGGGAATTGCCATTCCTGCCGGTGCCCAGATACAGGTTACCGTAACGGGACTTTTGAAAAATCCTTCTACTTCAGGAACTTATAATCTGAATTGGATTACTGCCAAAGCTAATGGAGCCATAGTGGAAAGCTTCAGCTTCCCGGTTACTATTGCATCCACTCTTGCAGCTACAGAAGTTTCTGATAAAAAAGATGAAGCGAAAATTTATCCGAATCCTGCTTCTGAGTTTATAAAAGTTTCTGGTTTAAAGAAAAATGAGAAGTACACGATCTTTAGCGTTTCAGGAGAAAAGATAAGTGAAGGATTAGTTTCGGTAAATGAGCAGATCAATATCCAGCATCTTAATAAAGGATTATTTTTACTGAAGCTTGAAAACGGACAGGTAAGTAAATTTATCAAAAAATAATACACAAGGCCACTTTTTATAAAGTGGTTTTTTATTTTAATGTTGTAAAGCCTGGAATGTGGTATTTTTATTGCATTTCCAAATAAAAAAATAATGAAACACAGACTCTTTCGCGAACAGCAACTGAATTGCGACATCGATACGGCCTGGAAGTTTTTCTCTTCTGCGGGCAACCTCTCCAAAATTACTCCGGAAGATATGAATTTTGTTGTACTGACGAAATTTGAGAATGATGAAATCTATAAAGGTATGACCATTGATTATTTTGTCTCGCCACTGTTCGGAATTAAAATGAAATGGAAAACTGAGATTATACAGGTTGATTTCAGCAAGAGCTTTACCGATTTTCAGAAAAAAGGTCCTTATAAACTCTGGCATCATCATCATGAATTCATAGAAAATGAAAATGGTGTTTTGATGAAAGATACGGTTGATTATGAACTGCCATTCGGCTTTTTAGGCGATATTGCCCATAAGCTTATTGTTAAAGATAAGCTTCAGCATATTTTTGATTATCGGTTTAAAGTATTGGAGGAACGTTTCAATCAACACAAATAAGGATGCCTGAAAGTAAAGATAAAATAAATGTCTTCTGGTTTCGCAGAGATTTGCGTTTGGAGGATAATTGTGCGCTACATCACGCTTTAAAACAGGATAGGGACGTTCTGCCTGTTTTTATTTTTGATAAAGGAATTTTAAGTAAGCTGGAAGATAAATCTGATAGGAGAGTAGATTATTTTCATCAGGCTCTCAAAGAAATTCATCAGGAATTAAAAGAGAATAAAAGCGGAATCACTGTTTTTCATGAAAAACCTTTGGATGCGTTCAAAAAACTGGTTCAGCAATATGATATTGATATGGTTTTCTGCAATTCAGATTATGAGCCTGAAGCGATACAAAGAGATTTAGAGATCAAGAAATTTCTTCAGAAAAATAAGATCGGTTTTAAAAGTTTTAAAGACCAGGTAATTTTTGAAAAAGATGAAGTTTTAAAAAAAGACGGTACGCCTTATACAGTTTATACGCCTTATTCCAAAAAGTGGAAAGAGCTTCTCCACGAAAGTAAAATTGAACATTTCAGCACAAGTTTTTCAAGTCTTTTAAAATATAACCCTCCTGAATTTCCCGAACTTGAAGATATTGGATTTAAGAAAACGGATATAAAATTCATTAAACCGATTCTTAAAAAATCAATTATTGATGATTATGATAAATACAGGGATTTCCCGACTATGGATCATACGACACATTTGGGAGTTGCTTTGCGCTTTGGTACAATCTCCGTTCGCCGATGCGTCCAGTTTGCTTCAGAACATAATGAGACCTGGCTTAATGAGTTGATATGGAGGGAGTTTTTCATGCAGATTCTTTATCATTTTCCGAAAGTGGTAAAGCATTCATTCAAAGAAAAATATGAAAATATCGAATGGCGAAATAATGAAAAAGAATTTGAACTTTGGTGCAAAGGACAAACCGGTTACCCTATTGTAGATGCAGGAATGCGCCAGCTGAATGCCACAGGCTTCATGCATAACAGAGTGAGAATGATCGTGGCGAGTTTCCTGACGAAACATTTGTTGATCGACTGGCGGTGGGGAGAATCTTATTTTGCAGAAAAGCTATTGGATTATGAACTTTCATCCAACAACGGAAACTGGCAATGGGCGGCGGGATGCGGATGTGATGCGGCACCATATTTCAGGGTTTTCAATCCTTCCGAGCAGACTAAAAAATTTGACAGCGACCAAAAATATATCAAAAAATGGATTCCTGAAAAAGAGATACAAATTAAGCCAATCGTAGAACATGTTTTTGCAAGGAAAAGAGCACTTGAAGCCTACGGAAAAGCCGTAAAGGAAAAATAAAAATTGATTTTTAAGAATCTTTAAATTACTTATAGTATTTATTGCTAAATTTAAAGTATGCATTATCAGTTAGAAAAACATTACGTCAATAGAGTGGGCTGGCTGAGAGCGGCTGTTTTAGGAGCTAACGATGGGTTGCTTTCCACCACAAGTATCGTGATTGGAGTTGCAGCAGCGACTCCGGACCGTAATACGATTATTCTTGCTGCTTTGGCTGGGATGATAGCCGGAGCAATGTCCATGGCTGCAGGAGAATATGTTTCTGTGAGTTCGCAGGAAGATACCGAAAAGGCAGATCTTCTTCGCGAAAAAAAGGAATTAGAGGAAATGCCTGAAATCGAATTGCTGGAACTTGCCAAAATCTACGAAAAAAGAGGGGTAAGTAAAGAAACTGCTCTGAAAGTTGCTACCGAACTTACCGAGCATGATGCATTAGCAGCGCATGCTCATGATGAACTTGGAATTAATGAAATTACTCAGGCAAAACCTTTGCAGGCTGCTATTGCTTCTTTTGGTTCTTTCGCTTTGGGAGCATTGCTTCCGTTTGCTGTTTCATTGTTGGCACCGATTACTTCCATGGTGTATTTTCAGTATGGATTTTCCATTGTTTTTCTGATTATTTTGGGAGCTCTTTCGGCAAAAACCGGCGGCTCAAATATCGGAATGGCGATATTAAGAATAAGTTTCTGGGGAACTGTTGCTATGGGAGTTACGGCTTTGATAGGCCATCTTTTCGGGGTAAGTGTTTCTTAAAAACGATTTATCATTAAAAGATGTACAGACATTTTATTTGCGAAGACCCAATTTTTTGAGCGCATTGGCATTTAAATATATTTCATCAAAATGATTCAGTGATTCTACATCTTTGAATTTCTGAAATGCCATTTCACTTTTATTAAATGAAAGCTCGATAGATTCATCGTATGTTGTCGTGATTCTGACTACAGAATAGCCATTGTAAGCGATCCTGAAACCTTCAAAAAGACATTTTCTTTCAGCCTTCTGGTATATTTTATATTCTTCAAATGCGGTGCTGTCAATCTTGTTATCAGTTCCTTTTCTGTTATGTTCCAGTGATTTCCAGGAGGTATAATTTTTCGGCTCTTTCAGAATGTTTCCTTTTGCATCTACCGGGACAAACATTCCTAAGCTTAATGGCTTTTTAAGAAATGTAGCATAATTATTCATCAGTTTTAAGGTCTGAAGATCAGCATATCCTTCATGTGAATAATATTCTATCACGAAATCCGTCATCGGAATCAGTTTATGAGAGGAGCTGACTGGCATATTTACTATTTCTTGAGGCAAAATTATCTGTAATTAGTTTAAAAAACGAAGATAAATAAATTGTGAAAAACGATAAAATTATTTTAGCATTAATCTTTACGGTTGGCTGATAAAAAACAAACCTCTCACATTGTGAGAGGCTGATGACATATATAAATGTCTGTAAAGACAAAATATTTAGATATTTAAAAAGGATAAATACAGATCGTATAAAAGGATTTGGCTTATTGAGAAAATCTCAAATGAAGATCCGTATCTTACCTGTCAATACATTGATCGATTGGTCTTACGCCAATTTTACGTTCACAGCATTTAAGCCTTTTTCGCTTTGCTGTACCTCATAAACTACTTTGTCGTTCTCGCGGATAGATCTTGAAATCAATCCTGAAGAATGTACAAAAACGTCTCTGCTTCCGTCTGCAGGTGAGATGAATCCGAAGCCTTTTGCTTCGTTAAAAAATTTTACTGTGCCTTCTTGCATTGTAATGGTATTAAAAAAATTATTGTTAAGTCTAAAGCCTTGTGCTATGACTTATTGTTTAAAAATAAAATGACTGCTGAAAACTAATCTGAAAAAAATGCAAGCATATTCTATAGAATAGAAAAGACAGATGTCTGTTTTATGGGACAAATATACAACAAAAATAGTATAATAAATTCAATTTAAGTGATTGATTGTCAAAAATATATTTGTATATTCCGAGCCGGCGTATAAAATAAGAGTTTTGTCATTCTTAAAATTTATAAACAAGTGCATTGATATTCATTCCGGCTCCTACCGATGCGAAGAGAATAATATCGTCTTTTTTTATTGTATGCGATTCCAGTTCGTTCTTTAGAATCATGGTAAGTAAAGTAGGTATCGTTGCCACACTGCTGTTTCCTAATTTGCTGATTACCATGGGCATTATTCCGGATGGAACACTCGTGTTATACAGTTGATAGAATCTTTCCACAATAGCCTCATCCATCTTTTCATTAGCCTGATGAATAATTATTTTATTAAGATCGTTAATAGAATATCCACTATGGTCAAGGCACTTTTTCATGGCATCCGGAACATTGGAAAGGGCAAATTCATAAATTTTCCGGCCTTCCATTTTGATATATTTCGTATCCGGACAGCTTTCGTTATTATAGGATTTTCCAAAATACAGAAAATCTTTTTCGTTAAGTGTATAAGATGCCGACAAATGAGATTTTATCCCCGAATCATCAGAATTATTGGCTTCGAGAATCACTGCACCGGCCCCGTCTGCATAAATCATGCTGTCTCTGTCATGAATGTCTACTACCCTCGAAAGAGTTTCGCCACCAATAACCAGACATCTTTTTGCAATTCCTGACCGGATAAATGCATTCGCCTGTATTACTCCTTCGATCCATCCGGGGCATCCGAAAAGCACATCGTAGGCCACACAGAAGTTATTTTTGATCTTTAATAAATGTTTAACCCTGGAAGCCAGACTCGGAACCGTGTCAGACTGAATTGTTCCGAAACGCACGTCTCCAAAATTATGCGCAAATATAATATAGTCCAGCGTTTCCGGATCTATCCCGGAATCCTGTATCGCCGATTGAGCTGCAATGAAACCCAGATCCGATGTCACCTGCGAACTATTAGCATATCTTCTTTCTTCAATACCTGTGATTTTTTGTAATTTTTTTGTAATCGAGGCATTGGTATCATTCAATAATATTCCTTCTTCATTCAGGAAAACATGATTATCGAAAAATAAATTGTTGATGGTTTCTGATGGTATGTAATTTCCTACCCCTATGATTTTGCTTGTCATATCTAAAAATAGATTCTAATCTTAACTAAAATGAAATAGCTGAACAATTGTTCAGCTTGCTGACTTCCTGATTTATCATGAAGTGCATAACATAATCTGCGGATTTATCCGCTTAATTGATAAAGGTAGTTGATTAAAAATAAATAATGCTATAAAATGGTCTAAATCGTTAAAAATTAACAATTTTGTCATTTTTATAATCTTTATTCTGGTCTTTTATTATTTAGAGTTCATTTTCCAGTACCCGAAGCAGCTCAGTCTGCTGCACAACATCGTTTTTGCTGTTTATTAAATTATAATTGGCCTGCAGCCAGTTGTTTCTCACCAGGAAAAAAGTGTAGGCGTCCATCAGGCCTTCCTTATACTTTTCTTCAGATTTTTGAAAGGATAATTTTTGGTTTTCAAAATTGGCTTCCAGAAGGTTATACTTTTCCTGTGCATTCAGAAACTGTGCTTTAATGGAATTAATACTTTTCGTTAAATCATTAATGATAATATCTTTATCATAATTAGAATTGATGACATTCAGTTTGGCAATCTCCACATTGTTTTTTACCTGTAATTTATTGAAGACCGGAATATTGAGCCCGAAAGATAATTGCTGGTTTTTATTCAGCTTTATCTGTTCCGAAAAGTCGGCGGCAGGCTGCCCTAAAATTTTATTGTAAAAACTTGACCATGTATAAGCTCCGTTCAGTGTAGGCAAATATCCTGATCTTGCAATGTCTACATTTTTCTGCTGTGCCTGTATTTGTTTTAAAACCGCTTGATAGGCCGGATTTTTTTCTAAAAGATTCTGAACAAAATTACTGTCGTTAAAGTTTGAATCGATAAGGTGTTCTTCAGGCATAATAAAATCAAGAGTATCTTTTGTGATGGCCAATGCATTCAGAAGATTAATTTTGGAGAGATCTCTGAGATTTTTAGCAGAAACCAACTGTTCCTGCATCGTTCCCAGATTGGCTTTGATATCGTAGACATCACTTTTCGGGCGGTTTCCGATTTCCACTTCTTTTTCTGTACGTTTGATCTGGTCTTCGATTCCTGAGATCTGTGTTTGCAGCACCTCCAGCCAGCTTTTGCTGTTCTGATAGGTGAAAAACATCATAATAACATTCATTTTGACCTCATTCTGTGCCAGCTTCATCTTATAAACTGAGCTTTCTTTATTGATTTTAGAAAGAGAAATGGTAAGATAATTTTTCCAGTTCACCAGTTCCCAGTTGGCCTGTACGTAGATCTGGTCATACTGCGTGTTGATCGCTTCTCTCTGATTGGTATTCTGGTTGATAGACGATCCGAAGCCGTAGTTATGGCTTACCCCGGCATTCACAGAGGGAAGCAGCATTCCTTTGGCAGCAGAAATCTCTCTCTCATTTTTCCGGATATTCACTGTCGATTGTTTTATCAGGGGGGTGATTTGCAGCGGCATAATCAAGGCATTGTTTGAGTGTCCAGCTCTCCTGAGCCGGAAAAAGATTGATTAATAATATGAAGAATAGCTTTTTCATAATTAGTTGTCGATTGATAGTTGACAGTTGATGGTCTTACGGATAAATTTTTCTATTAACTAAATACCAACAACAATCAACCAATTACTCGTATTTAAGATATTTAACCAGATTGATTTTTGTGGCACGGTACGCTTTGAAACTGACTACAATAAAAGTGAGTAACAATAATAAGATAAGACTTAAAACATACGGCCAGACCGGCATATCTATTCTGTAAGCGAAATCTTTGAGCCATTCATTCATAGCATAATATCCGAACGGAATGCTGATGAAAACAGCGATCACACAAATCAGCAAAAATCTTTTGGTCAAATCCCATACAATTGTTCTTTCGTCAGCGCCCAGCGTTTTTTTGATGGCAACGTCTTTTAATTTCTGTTCTATTAATAATGATGACAAAGCAAATAATCCTAATAATGCAATAACAAGAACTACGACATTTAAAGTGGTAAAAAGCGTCTGCTGTTTTTGAAATTTCTCGAAAGTTTTCGCAAATTGCTTATCTACAAATTCAAAATCGTAAGGATAACCTGGTTCGGCTTTGGTAGTCCAGAATTCTTTGATTCGTTCCAAAGTTCCGTTGATGTCATCTCCGGAAAGTTTGATCTGAAGGTTACTCATATTATTTTTCACCCAGTTTCTATCATAATTGAAATAAACAATGGGTTCAATAAGTTGGTTCACACCGCTGTAATTGATATCCTTTACGACACCAAGAATTTTATACTTTTTCTTTCCGTCCCAGCCCGTGAAAAATTCTTTATCTAAAGCTGTTTTTGGATTATACCCCAGTTTTCCGGCAAAAGTTTCGTTAACCACAGCGCCGTTGATGGTGTCGGAAGCTTTTTTCCAATTCAGGTCGCGTCCGGAGACGAATTTTATTTTGTAAAACCTTAAAAAATTCTCGTCGATACCGCCCAGCATCGTCTGTATGCTTTTAGTGGTGTCCGTCGCTAATTTTACGATTGATGCATTAGCAGTGCCGCTTCCTATAGAATTAACAGAACCTGTGACATCCGTTACCCCGGGGATTTTCGCTAATTCAACTTTCAGCCTTTTGTATTTATTGACATTAAAGCTGTTTTCCCAGTTTGATTTTTTGAAATTAATCTGAATCGCCTGGTCGCCCTTAAAGCCCAGATCCTTATTCATCATATAGCTGACCTGGGTATGAATAATCAATGAGCAGATGATGAAAAATGAAGAAATAATCAACTGCAAAGTCAAAATTCCGTTTCTCAGCCAGACCCCATTTTTGCTTCTGGCAAAATTACCTTTCAAGGTATTGATTGGTTTGAAATTCGAAAGATAAAGTGCCGGAATCAATCCTGAAATCAATGAAAAAACAATTAGAAATAATCCTGTGTAGATGAACAGTGTAAAGTCATTCAGTCTGATTTCTTTGTTGAGGAATTTGTTGTATGAAGGCAAAAGCAGTTCTACCATTGCAAACGCAATGATGTATGCTGCCATACAAATCATAAAAGTCTCAAGCAGAAACTGTAAAACCAGTTTTGATTTTGAACTTCCCACCACTTTTCTCACACCGACTTC
Source organism: Chryseobacterium sp. POE27 (assembly GCF_039727685.1). NCBI lineage: Bacteria > Pseudomonadati > Bacteroidota > Flavobacteriia > Flavobacteriales > Weeksellaceae > Chryseobacterium > Chryseobacterium sp. POE27. Next base: position 1,494,306 of record NZ_CP152475.1, on the reverse strand, counting down.
CTTAGCTCTTTGAGAAGACTGTGCGGTTTTAAGATTAATCAGATTAATTCCCGACAAGGATAAAATCAAAACAGATAATCCCAGCAAAATCATGATGGACTTTTTGTCTCCCTTGGAAATACCTTCACTTTTAGCATCCAGTTTCATTGTACTGATTGGCGTCAAATAAACCATTGCCGGACTTTTCTTATCAACGGTGTAGCCCCATTTTTTTGATTCAATCTCGTCCTGCTGCTGCATCTGTTTCGACAATTTATTTTCCAGGACTTTAATATCTGTACCAGATTTAAGCTTAAAAAAACCGTTATAATTAAAATTCGTCCATTTGTCTTTAGACTCTTCCAGATAGGGGTTTCTATGAAGAAAACCAGGTTTGAAAACAGTATTGCCTGCAGGAATTTTATAAATCGCAGTTACTACATAATTCTTTTCATCCGAATCAGTTTTAACCGTTTTTCCAATGGCATTGGGATAATCATCGCCGAAAAGCTGATGGGCTGTTTCCAGTGATAAGGCTATTTTTCCATCATCGGATAAAGCATTTTGGAAATTTCCTGCTACTTTCTCGAAAGCAAAAAACCTGAAAAAAGAATCTACCGTCGCCGTCCCCGAGACATAAGCCGAATTATTGCCAAAGCTGAGTTTCTGCTTTCCCCAATCGTTGAGAACCGTACAATCTTCTATCTCAGAAAATTTTTCTTTCGAGACAAATATTTCAGGATAGCTGGAGCTTGACATTATTCCAAAAGCTGCATTGCGATTTTCCACAAAATAAATATTCTCTTTATCCGGTATCCATTGCTCATAAGACTTTTCGTCCTGCCAATGGATAAATATCAATAAGAAAACACATAACCCAACACTTAATCCCAAAATATTGATGATCGTGGAAAGCCAGTTTTTTTCGGTAATTGATGAATGCTATCTTGAGCCAGTTTTTTAACATAGTTGTTGGTTGTTAGTTGTCAGTTGTTGGATGTCGGAAAAGTTTCTATCAACTTTCAACCGACAACCACCAACAAATTTTTACTCGTATTTCAGATATTTTACCAGATTCCATAGGTTTTACCTACGGCTATTTACATTGAACCCTTCGGGTTCGTTTATTCATACTTCAGATATTTCACCAAATTCACTTTCGTCGCCTGATATGCTTTGATGCTTACAACAGCGAAGGTTAGAATCAATAATAAAATCAAACTCAGAATGAATGGAAAAATAGGCAAATCAATTCTGTAGGCGAAATCTTTCAGCCATTCGTTCATCAGGTAATAACTGATTGGCATACTGATGAGAACTGCAATCAAAGTAATCCAAAGGAATTGTTTTGTTAAACCTATAATTAAAGTTCCGTCTGATGCGCCTAAAGTTTTTTTAATGGCTACATCTTTTAATTTTTGCTCAATCATTAATGAAGACAACGCGAATAATCCAAGCAGGGCAACCATCAGAACCATTGCATTCAGAATTGTGAATAAGGTCTGCTGTTTCTGATATACCTCGAAAGTTTTTGCGAACTGCTTGTCGATGAAATACGATTCAAAAGGATAACCAGGCTCTACATTGCTTTCCCAATACTTTTTAATTCTTTTTACGGTCGCCGGTATATCATCAGGTTTCAGTTTCAGCTGGATGTTGTAGACATTATATCGCTTCCAGGATGTTGCGCGGTAATGAAAGAAAACCATTGGTTCAATTTCAGATTTTAAACTTTTAACATTAAAATCTTTCACAATACCTACAATTTTGTATGGTTTTTCATCAAAACCCGGCCGGAATTCATTCTTAAAAGCCTGCTTATCTGTCCATCCAAACTGTTTCACAAAAGTTTCATTTACCAACACATTATTGATGGTATCCGAAGCTAATTTCGGATTCAGCCAGCGTCCTTTGAGAAGTTTGACACCCATAAACTGGAGATAATCATAATCCATCGAGCCATGCTGTGCATAGATGGTTTTGTTCATGTAGTCCATATTGGAATTGCTGTAACGATAGCTTCCGGCAACAGCCTCTCCGTAAGAAACAGCCTCGACCCCTTGTATTTTTCGCATTTCGTTTTTAATGCGTTCATACTTCAGCCAGGGTTGTGGACTATTTTCGCTGAAAGAAACCAGAAAAATCTGTTTTCCATTAAAGCCGAGGTCCTTGCTCATCATATATCTGACCTGAGAATTCACAATAAGACCGCCTATGATAAAGAAAGATGAAATAATCAACTGTAAGATCAGAATTCCGTTTCTGAGCCAGACACCGTGTCTGCTTCTGGCGAAATTTCCTTTCAGCGTTTCAATGGCTTTGAAGTTGGCCAGATAAGCTGCAGGAATCAATCCGGAAATCAAAGTAACGGCTAAAACCATTGCAAATGAATACAGGTAGATATGCCAATTGTTCATCACGATTTCTTTATCAAAGAATTTATTAAAACTAGGTAAAAGAAGCTCAGTCAATGCCAGCGATAAAATATAGGATGCAAAACAAATTAAAAAAGTTTCTAATAAAAACTGTAAGACAAGTTTAGATTTCGTACTTCCGATTGCTTTTCTTACCCCGATTTCCTTAGCTCGTTGAGAAGCCTGCGCGGTTTTCAGGTTAATAAAATTGATGGCTGATAAAATAACAATTAATACAGAAAGGCTAAACAGAATCATCATTGTTTTAAAATCTCCGGTTCCAAACCAATAGGCTTTTGCATGCAACTTCAGTTGATCGAGTGGGGTGAGTAAACTTCCTTGCGGACCGTACAATTCAAGATATTTTTGAGGGGTAACTCCTGCTCCCTGCGCATTCATTTTCGCCCGATACTCAAAAACATCTTTCAATAATTTTTCCTGAACAATTTCTGTATCTGCATTTTTATCGAGCATAAAAAAACATCCGTAATTAAAATTACCCCATCCTTCCTTATCGTTCTTTAATTGGTTATAAGCCAACATTACAAATTCCGGATTTATCAAACTATTACCTTTTGGCAATTCATAAACCGCAGTAATGATGTAATTCTTATTGTCAAATTTCACACTCTCTCCCGCAACATCTGTTTTGCCGAATAAATTTTTTGCTGCTTTGGTGGAAATTGCAAGTGAATTTTCATTTTTTAAAGCATCTTTGAAACTTCCGGCTACCAGTTTAAATGGAAAGAAATTGAAGAAATTTTCAGAAACGCTCATTCCATCTTTCTGATAAATGGTTTTCTTTTTGGTTGTCATTTTAAAACCCATTCCGGAATTACTGAACAAAACATAATCCTTAATTTCAGGAATCATTTTTACGGCACGGTCTGCAATGGGATAAGAAATACTTGGGCTGTAGGTATTTTCTTTTTTTGTTATGCTGTTGAAATCCATAGATATTATCCTTCTTCGGATTCCATTTTTCGTAAGATTCTTCATCATTCCAATGCATCAGGATGAGCATGAAGCCTGTCAGGCCAACTGTGAGTCCGAACAAATTAATCAATGTGGAAAGCCAGTTCTTTTTATAATTGATGAAGGCGATTTTGAGCCAGTTGTTTAGCATAATTGATAGTTTTGGGTTGAGGGTTGAAAGTTGTCGGTTGACGGATTTAAAACCAGACGTTTTGAAATAATACTTCTGTTAGCTGATTTTCCATCAACTAACAACCGACAACTAACAACAAGTTTTTACTCAAAGTTTTTAGAATCTGCTTTTTCAAAAACATCTTTTCTTTGGGAAGAATGCTCTTCGGAGAAAATCTCGCCGTCTTTCATATTCACAATTCTTGATGCGTATCCGGCGTCGTAAGAAGAGTGAGTCACCATCGCAATGGTAGAGCCTTCTCTGTGAAGTTCGGCAAGAAGATTCATCACCTCGTTTCCGTTGGAGCTGTCGAGATTTCCGGTGGGCTCATCGGCAAGAATTAATTTTGGTCTTGTTACCAACGCTCTTGCAACGGCTGCTCTCTGTTGCTGACCACCTGAAAGCTGTTGTGGATAATGCTTGGCCCTGTGAGCGATATTGATTTTTTCCATGATCTCTTCCACACGTCTTTTTCTTTCTGAGGAAGAAACGCCGTTGTAAATCAAAGGCAATTCTATATTTTCATAAACGGTCAACTCATCAATCAGGTTGAAATTTTGGAAGATGAAACCGATATTTTTCTTTCTGATGTCCGATTTTTTCTTTTCACTAAGGCCTACTGTTTCTGTACCGGTGAACTGGTAAGAGCCCGAAGAAGCGTTGTCCAGCAATCCCAAAATGTTCAGGAACGTAGATTTTCCGCAGCCGGAAGGCCCCATAATAGCTACAAATTCACCTTCTTTGATGTGTAAACTTACATCGTTAAGCGCATTGGTCTGAACATCTTCAGTTTTATAGATTTTGGAAAGGTTTTTAATATTGATCATTTTTAATTTAGTTTAAAGTTCTATGCTTAAGGTTTTGGAAATTATTTATCGATTATCAGTTATATTTAAAGCATATCAATCGTTCCGCCGGAATCTCGTGTTGCAGAGAATTTAATTCCAGACAATGTCTTATACCTTATGGTTGCCAGAGAACTTGCAGAAGCAATTAACTGTTTTGAAACACTTAAAGTTACGGATGATGCCGATTCTGCCTTGACAGTAGCTATAGATATATCCGTTTTGGTTGCGGTGATTTTCGAGGCTTCTTCCGAAGAAATGGTTGCCGTTCCGATTTTCCCCTGAATATTGATTGAACTTCCGGATTCTGCGTTAATTACCAGATGATCCGTATTCAACTTCCCGAAAACAGAACCTCCGGATTGTGTGCTGATGGAAACATTTTTAGCATTAGAATCTCCAAAGATTTTTCCGCCACTTTCCGTGCTGAATTTCTGAATATTAAATACATTTTTTATTTTCACAACTGATGCGGTACTTGCGCTCACAGATTTCACATCTTTTGCAAAGATTACAATTCTGGTGTTCACATTTTCCATCGACTGGTTTCTTTTATAGCCTATATGAAGTGTGTTATTTTTCACGCTGATGTTTACGAACTGCATGTAATTGCTTGTAATCACTGCTTTTTCTTCGTTAGATTTCACCACTTCTACATTAAAGATCATATCAGAATCGATGTTTTCAAAGTGGCTTAGCAGAACGGTTTTCGTTTCAGTGATGTTATCAATCGTTCTGCCTTTCAATGTCGCAAGAGACATTATAAGTCCAATAATTGTTGTTATCAGTAGTAATAATAGTTTTTGCATAGTTATATTTTTAAATTTATTTTTGAATATCAAGTATTTCGTATTTTTTTAGTTCAGAATAATCCGAAGTAATGACCGATTCTCCTTGTTTCAATCCGGAAACCACTTCATAATATAAAGGATTTTCTCTTCCAAGACTGATGTTTCTTTTTTCTGCTTTATTACCTTTCACCACAAAGATCCATTTTCCGTTGGTGTCTTTATAGAAATTTCCTTTCGGAATCATCAGGCTCTGCGTGTCGGCCGATAATTTAAGCTTTACTCCGAATGTCATCCCGATTTTCAGTGTTGAAATTTTTACATCCATAAAATTCAGTTCCACCGAAAACTGTCCGTCTTTCACTTCCGGAAGAATTTTGGTGATGATGACTTCATATTCTTTTCCGTTATTATCCAGCGTTCCTTTGATTCCGGTTGTTAGTTTATTGATGTAATATTCGTCCACTTTAGCCACCAGCTTGTAGCCGCCCATCAGATCAATTTTTCCTATACTTTCCCCGGTTGTAAGATTCTGCCCGAGCGAAATCGTAAAAGACGAGAGCCTTCCCGAAGCCGGCGACATAATAAGGAAATTGTTTTTATTTAAGCGAAGAATATTTAAACTTTTTTCCATCTGACTGATAGAGCTGGTGATGGCCGCCATCTGGGAATTTCTGGAAGCCTTTTCATTGGTTGCCCCTTTTTCTACAATGAATTTTCTTTGTTTCTGATAATTGAGATTTTGTAGGGCAACATCGTAATCCGTTTTCTTTCCGATTTCTGCATCATACAATCTTTTCTGAAGATTAAAAGTCTGCAAAGCGGTATTGTAATCATTCTGAGACTGCAACAGCTCTTTATCCTGATTGAATTCCTGATTTTTAAGCTCAAGAATCGAATTTCTCATCTGGCTGATCTGCTGCATGATTCCCGTTTCCTGATTCAGGTAATTGAATTCCGTATTCGGGTTGTAAACTCTGGCGATGGGCTGGTCTTTCGTCAACATTTGCCCGTCCTCTGCAAAAATTTCTTTCACTGCGCCTCCTTCTACGACATTCACCAATGAAGAATTCAGTGATTGTGTCTGTGCTGTCACCATCAACATATCCTCGAATTTTCCTTTGGTAACGTCATCAATGGTAATGTCTTCGGATTTTACGTTATATGTTTTTTTCTGATTCAGGAAATACCATCCGAAAAACAAAACTGCCAGAATCAGAACAATAATTATAATGACAAATTTCAGTTTAGATTTCTTTTTTTACTATTTTCGTATCCATAATGGAGATAAGTCTTTTGCTTACAAGATATTACACAATGCAGATGCCACAGATTTATAATGCTGTAATGCTCTGTAAATGTGATTAAACATAATTTATTGATTTTGAAGGCTGTTCATTATCGGACACTTTTTGTGCGGAAACGGACAAATTTAATGATTGATTAATGATACTTATCTTAAAAAAAAATTACAAATGATGAATAATAAAAACTATGGTTAAAAAATTAAAAAGTACAGAACCCTTCGATCATCCAATCGTATTTTCCAACGAAAAGCTTTTTGATGATTTATCAAAACTTATAGAACAAAGCCGCCAGCAGGTAGCGATGCAGGCCAACAGTGCGCTTACTGTTTTATTTTGGCAGGTTGGCAAACGCATTAATGATGATATTCTTCGAAACCAACGCGCAGCGTATGGAAAACAAATTGTTTCGAAAGTGTCGACACAATTGGAAAATTCTTATGGACGAAATTTTGCAGAGAAAAATGTACGTAGAATGATGCAGTTTGCGGAAATTTTTCCGGATATGCAAATTGTCGTTACACTGTCACGACAATTAAGTTGGTCTCATTTTTTAATCTTAATTCCTTTAAAATCAGTAGAAGCTAAACAATTTTATGCACAACTAGCAATTAATGAAACACTTGGAGTAAGGGAACTCCGCAAACAAATCGCCAACAAAGCTTTTGAACGAATCGAAATTGCCAATTTACAATCGTCACAAAACGAAAATTTCCCAATCAATACTTTTAAAGATCCATATTTATTAGATTTTCTAGGCTTACAAAACGATTATCTTGAAAAAGATATTGAAACTGCTATTCTTCACGAACTGGAAAAATTTATTATGGAATTAGGAAAAGGATTTGCATTTGTGGAACGCCAAAAAAGAATGATTATTGACGGAGAAGATTTTTATCTTGATTTACTGTTCTTTCATCGTTCACTCAAAAGATTGGTTGCAATCGAACTAAAACTGGGGAAATTTCAGGCAAAATATAAGGGCCAAATGGAATTATATCTGAAATGGCTCAACAGAAATGAAAGGCAGGAGGGAGAAGAAACACCAATCGGGTTGATACTTTGTGCAGAAAGCAGCAAAGAGCAGGTAGAACTTCTGGAAATGCATAAAGATGGGATAATGGTCGCAGAATACTGGACTGAATTACCACCGAAAAAAGAACTCGAGAGAAAATTACATTTCGCTTTAATCGAAGCAAAAGAACGTTTCGAACGTAAAAAATTGCTATAAAAAATTACTAAATCAAGAATGCGAAAAAAAGAAGCTCATATATTAATTGTTGATGACGACGAAGATATTTTGTTTTCGGCGAGAGTCTGGCTTAAGAAATTCTTTACGGAAGTAAGTTGCCTCAGCCAGCCGAAGAATATCCTGAAACTAATGTCGGAATACCAGATTGATGTTGTTTTGCTGGATATGAATTTCCGGAAAGGTTTTGAGAACGGACAGGACGGATTGTACTGGATGCAGGAAATCAAAACGCTTGAGCCTGAGCTTCCGATTATTCTGATGACGGCGTATGGTGAAGTCGAACTGGCGGTAGAAGCTCTGAAAAACGGCGCCTCCGATTTTATCCTGAAGCCATGGAATAATGAAAAACTTTACGCTTCTGTTAATCTTGCCGTCGATATTTCCCGGAAAAACAAGAAATTGAACCAATGGGAGAATATCAGCGTGAAAACCAATCAGTATCAGTTGGAAACGAAATCGACTGTGATGGAGGAAGTTATGGATCAGATTACCCGGGTTTCTCCAACAGATGCGAATGTCCTTCTTTTGGGAGAAAACGGAACAGGAAAATATGTTCTGGCAGAACGTATTCATGAGCTGTCTGAGCGGAAAAGCCAGCCTTTTGTACACATTGATCTGGGAAGTCTTTCTGAAAACCTTTTTGAAGCGGAATTGTTCGGGTATAAAAAAGGGGCGTTTACCGATGCACATCAGGATTACGCCGGAAAAATTGAAAATGCACAGAACGGAACGGTTTTCCTGGATGAGATCGGAAATCTTCCGCTTCATCTTCAGACCAAATTGCTGAGCCTGATTCAAAATAGAAAATTATCCAGAATAGGGGAGAGTAAGGAACGTTTACTTGACGTGAGATTTATTTTTGCCACCAACGAAAATCTTAAAAAAAGCGGTTGCAGAAAACCGTTTCCGAAAAGATCTTTATTACAGGATTAATACGGTGGAACTTCAGATTCCGGCTTTAAGAGAACGATTGGAAGATATTCCGGATTTAGCGGATTATTTTCTGGAAAAATACATACAGAAGTACCATAAACCTGAACTGGTTTTAAATGAAAGCTTGATTTCACAGTTGATACATTATTCCTGGCCGGGAAATATCCGTGAACTCGATCACTGCATTGAGAGAAGTGTGATTCTTTCTAATGAGAAAAATATGAAGCTGCTGATGCCACGGGACGATGATTCTGAGAAAACGTTAGTGAATCTTAATCTTGAGGAGATGGAAGAATTCCTGATTAAAAAAGCGTTGAAAAAACATCGCGGAAATATTTCTCTGGCAGCGGAAGATCTGGGATTGTCGAGAGCCGCGTTGTACAGAAGAATGGAAAAATTTGAGTTGTAATTGGTTGTTGGTTCATAGTTTTGGTTGATGGATTTAAATCATTAATGATAAATACACTTCAACAAGCTGTCTGTGACAATTCTAATACTAAATGTCTAATTTAAGCGATGTCAGGCTGAGCTTGTCGAAGCCTCTTTTACTATGAAAAAGCAAAAAATATTTTGGTTAATCTTCATTTTGCTGGCCATTGTCAGTGGAATTTTTGCATTTGATTTTTACTCTCAGAACAAATGGATCAATTGCATCTTATTTTCGTTAGTAAGCAGTATTTGCATTATTTTGGCGCAGACATCGGCTTCATCTTATATTCAGAAAACGGAAAAGTTGCTTTTAGCCATTCAGAAAAAAGATTTTTCGCTGTTTCCTAAGACAGAAGAAAATAATCTGGTTGATAATGCTGTAAAGCTTTATTACCAAAGCAAGGAAGAATATCTTTCACACTCGTCTTACAAGCTACTTTATGAGGAAATCCTGGGACAGCTGGAGATAGGTCTTATGATTCTTTCTGAAAAAAATAATGATTGGGATGTTTTTTATGTCAATCCTGTTTTTCTTGAAATTCTGCAGATTCCCAAATATAATTCCTGGAGCCTTTATGAGACTAAAGCACCGGCTTTCTATAAAGTCATCGAACAAACCCAATATGAAAATTCTCAGGAATTTTTTGATATTTCGATTAATGAAAATGTCAGACAATCTTATTCTCTCAGGACCAAAAAAATACAGAATGCCCGGCACCGGTTCTGCATCATCAGTCTCGAATCTGTTCAGAAAATTATTGAGCAAAAAGAAAAATTGGCCTGGAATAACCTGATGAAAGTAATTTCTCACGAGCTTTTGAATACCCTTACGCCTGTCAACAGCCTGATACAGAATATGGAATATATTGCCAATCAGGAAACGATAGAAAAAGAAGATCAGCAGGATATGAAAGAAAGCCTGATGATTATTAATTCAAAATCGAAACAGCTGCTTGATTTTGTTGATGATTACCGGCAGGTTGCGGAACTGCCAAAACCTGTTTTTAAAACAATTTCATTAAAAGATACTGTAGAATCTGCCCTTCATTTCCTGAAATCTGAATTCGAAAAAAAGAATATCACGATCATCAATTCACTGGAAAATTATACTATTTCTGCGGATGAAAAAATGATTCAGCGGTGTTTGATTAATCTTTATCTCAATGCTATTTATGCCGTTTCCGAAAGTGATGAAAAAATGATAAGAACAGAAATGAAAACACTGCATAAACGAATCATTCTGAGTGTAGAAGACAGTGGTATAGGGATTCAGAAGGAAATTCAGGATAAGATTTTTCTCCCATTTTTCACAACAAGAAATGGGGGTTCCGGGATCGGCCTTACACTCAGCAAAAGCATTGTCGAAGCACATCAGGGATACCTGAATTATAAACCTCTGGAACACGGCAGCCGTTTTGAAATCTGGTTTGTAAATTAGAATTCAAATACCTGTAAGATCAACTATAAGCGGAAAAGCAGACGAATACAACTTTTCCGGTGGATAAATTCTAATAAAGTTCAGTGAAATTATTTGTTTTGTTTTACAACTCTTCTTCCAGGATATTGATAATCCGGTCAATAACATGCTGTTTTCTGTATTTTTTATGATATTCAGCTCTTGGTTCCGAAACAATCTGGTCATGTTCTTTGCTGAAAAGTGCATACAGGTCTATTTCCGGGTGTCTCTCAACGTACCATACTAAGAAATTGAGGGGCATTGCATTTTTCCCGGAAAAATATAACTGAATCGACTGTGGCGTTACTCCGTAATCTTTTGCGATTTCTGTCATCGTTTCTCCTTTTCCCCTGCTGTAGTCACGGATCTTCTCGTAAATTTTCATATTGTGTAGCTTCTTTGTATTAAATTTAACAATAAAAAGATGTAATTTTTTAAATAATTTATTGTTTTTAAATATATAATTGTATATTTGCTCTTAAATTGTCTTTTAGACAAGCACAAAACTACGAAAAAAAGGTTAAATAAAATTTATTCATTTTATATGGGCAAATCGATGTATCTCTGCCATCAGAAAATAATTGACGAAAAATTTGATTTCATTGACCAATGGCTACCGGCGCGTTATACAGGTTCAGTGAATATCTTTCTAAAAAAGGAATCAAAAAATGCAGCCTATATCAGGCAGGTGAGGAGAAGAAAAATAAATGACGAGAAAGTGGCAGATGCATTGTATAAAGTTTCTCTGATCAATAAATTGCAGGTAGAGATAGAGACATAATTAAAAAAAATAAGTACATTTGATTTTTAGAAAATATAATTTCATTTAAGAGTCAATCATTTATACAACTCAATGAGAGTTTTTAACAATAAAAATAACACAATAACTATGGAAAAAAAAGCAGCGGTAATCACCGAATGTTTAAAATGCAAAACACGATACAAAAATTATTTCAACGTATCTCCATGCTGTCAGTCAATTGTTTTAAAAGTAGACGAAAACGGAAACAGTACCACAATTACTTTTCTCAGCGCATTATCAAAACCCCGTCCTCATATAATAAAGAAAATAATTACAGAATAAGAATTTAGGACATTTGTTTTTTAAATCCCGCAAACTTCATCTGAAAATTGCGGGATCTTTTATTTATGAAAATTAAAATAAAATAGCTCTACAAAGACAGCTGACTTGGTGACAAACCATATTTCTTCTTGAAAGCAAATGAAAAATGGGAGAGGTCTTCAAAGCCGACTTCCAGATAAACTTCCGTTGGTTTTTTTTTCTTTTCGGATAATTGATAGTACGCCAGTTGAAGTCTTTTTTTCGGTCAGCCATTTCTGTGGCGTACTGCTGAAATATTTTTTAAAATCTCTGTTAAATGTTGATAGACTGCGTCCCGTGAGATAGCCTAATTTTTCCATAGGCATATTAAACATAAAGTTTCGCTCCATGAAGCTGATGAGGTCTACCTTTCCCGGTTCATCAAAATTGGCGAGGATATTATCTACACTTTTATCAATTTCCCGTAGAATGCTTATGGCTTCAGTAATTTTCAAAGAAGCAATATTTTCCGGAAAAGTTCCTTCAAGGTCAAAATAAGGTACTACAGATGCCATGCAGCTTTCCAATAGCGGATGGTTGCTGAAACTGTATATCTTAGGCTCGGGTTGACGTTTTTTATCTATTTCGATTTTCTCATAGAATTTCTTCAGGCGTTCCATAGAAAGATGCATTACCACCGTTTTGTGGGGCTGGCCGTTCCTGGGATAATTTACAATTGTGGCAAGAAGATTTCTGGGAATCAGGAATATATCGCCTGTTTTAAAATAACAAGTAGAATCTGCCTGTATGATTTTTGTTTCCCCTGAAATGAACCATATGAGCATATGGTCATCAAACATAAGATCTGATTTAAACAGCTTGTCGTCATAGCTGGAAAGCTTAATTTCAGGTGTCAGATATTTTGATATATGATCCATTTGAATACTTTTAATTATATGAAAAATAATACAATTCTACATTGTTGTATCAGTTGTTAAAAATAGTAGATTGTCAAATGTAGTGAAATCATTCTTTGTCGAAGACTTGCAGTCAATAGCTTTAAAATTTTAAATTAAATAATCAGTAGGCCAGCAAGTGACTTGTATTTGATTTTTAATAAACTCAGCTAAACAGTTTGCCCGCCGTCAATTAAAAAGTCTGATCCGGTGATGAAAAGAGCTTCATCTCCCAACAGGTAAGAAATTAAGCTGGCCACCTCATCTGGTTTTCCGAAGCGCATGAGTGGTATGCTGTTGACCATTTTGCTTTCAAGATCCTTATTCATTCCCATTTTATCCATAATTTCTGTAGATACAGGTCCCGGACTTACCGCATTGACACGGATTTTCCTTGGCGCCAGCTCAATCGCTGCGATTTTCATAATCGCGTTTACCGCGGCTTTGCTTGCTGCATATACTGATGCATTCGGAGGCGAAATTCTGGCTGATGTGGATGACAGAAATACCACGGATGCACCGTTATTCAGAAATGGAATGAACGTACTTAAAGTAAAAAAAGCTCCTTTCAGATTAACATTCATTACTTCATCAAACATTTCTTCTGAGGTAGTTTCTATAGAAGCGATTTTGGTGATCCCGGCATTGATCAGAAGCATATCTATCTTTCCATATTTTTCGTGTACCGATGCTGCCAGCCGATTGATATCTGTAAGGTTCGACTGATCTGCAACTATGCCGGTAATATCCAATTCCGTGGCTGCATTTTCCACCGCATCTTTTCTTCGGCCTGTGATGATAACTTCAGTACCGGTTTCTTTAAGCCTGCGGGCTGTTGCATATCCTATTCCGCTGTTGCCTCCTGTAATAACTGCAATTTTTGTATCTGTATTTTTCATTTTTAAAATTTAAAATTAAATAGTAAATGATACGCCTGTCATTTTCTCACTCAGGTCCCATAATCTCTTGGCATTAGCCTCGTCCAAAGAATATCTTTTAACGCCATATGAACCATAGCTTTCTTCATCTTCTGCCAGCCTTGCAATGTCGCCATCTTCACAATATACTCCTCCTATATTATTAAGCTGTGGACTGACAGCACACCAAACGGTAGTGGCCGCTCCCTGTGGAACTGATTTTAATGTAGCCGCCACTTCAGGGAGCATGTTCCCGTCTGCATCCACAAAACCCATTTTTTGAAACAATTCCAATGGTGCTTCTCTTCCCAGCTCGGTACCTGCTATTGAACCCGGATGTACAGAATAAGCTCTTATGTTGTATTCTTTTGCGCGGTTGTCAAGCTCAAGGGCAAACAGATTACTTGCTGTTTTCGACTGACCGTAAGCTTGTAACGTTTCATATTCCCTGTGTAAAAAATTAGGATCTTCAAAATTGAAAGGTGCCATTTGATGTCCTAAAGAAGATACATTAATGACCCGGGCTCCATTAGCCTTTTTAAGTGCCGGGAACAATCTGGCAGTAAGATGAAACTGTCCGAGGTAGTTGGTTGCCAGTTGTGATTCTATTCCTCTGCTGTCTCTTCGAAGGGGAACCCACATGATTCCGGCATTGTTAATAAGCAGATGCAATGGTCTCTGTGACGAAAGAAATTTGTTGGCAAATTCATCAATAGACTGAGGATCCATAATATCCATCACCTCAATTTCTACATTTTCAATACCTTCAAGATTTTTTTTAGCTTTATCAATATCTCTTGCGGGTACGATAACAGTGGCACCTGCGGCTGCAAGGGTTTTTGTGGTTTCAAGTCCGATTCCGGCATTTCCTCCGGTTACAATTACGATTTTACCGGTTAAGTTTATTCCATTGATGATTTCATTTGTTGTTGACTGTGCGTTAAATCCTGATCCGATTGGTTGTTGTAACGCTCCTTGATAATTGGTTGTTTCCATTTTTTAAATTATTTAAAAGTTATAGGACAAAATTATCAGGAATAGACTTGCGTGACTTTGTTGATAACGTCAAATTACTTTGTTTAGAATGTCAAGATTAGTGATTAAAAAAAGCTACCTGACAAAAAAAGTGTCTTTTTAGAAGAATAAATAATAGCTGCTGACAGGCTGTTGTCAGACTATCAGATAATTTTGTAGGATAATTTTAAATTTATACAACATGAACTTATTATCTGTAAGAATCATCACTTCCAATATTGATGGTCTGATAAAATTTTACGAAGAAATCACAGGATTATCCTTTGTACGGTACACACCCGAGTTTGCAGAACTCAATACGGATTGTGCAACATTGGCAATTGGCAGTATTAATACAATGAAAGCTTTTTCTGAAAAAGATATTGTAACTGCTATTCAAAATACAAGTGTCATTATCGAATTTATGGTTGATGACGTAGACAAATTATACGAAAAAATAAGGACTGTAGTAGACGCTTCCATAGTTCAAAAACCAACACTGATGCCTTGGGGGAACAAATCTCTTCTGTTTCGTGATCCTGATGGAAATCTGGTTAATTTATTTACCCCTGTTTCAGAACAGGCAATGAAAAAGTTTAAGCTAAATCATTCGTAAACTTTAATTTAAAATATCTTATTCGGATAGAAATTGAAGACCATACCCTAAAATAAAAAACCTACTCTTACCTATAAATTGTAGAGTAGGTCATTTTTCATTTTAGTTTAAACCGACCTGGCGAAACAAAACAGAAACTTATTTTAGTTTAAACTGATGTGCGGAACAAAAACAGAAAACTGTTTTAATCTAATCTGATTTGGGGAAACAAAATAGTTTCGGCAAATGCTACAATTGAATAAACTCTAAGATATCTTTATTAATAGTCGGAGCTTCCGTAGTTGGCATTCCGTGAGGGAAACCAGGGTATGTTTTCAAAGTCCCGTTTTTCAATAATTTAATAGATTTTAAAGCCGCATTTTGGTAAGGAACAATCTGATCATCTTCACCATGAAGAACCAAAACCGGGATATCTGTATTTTTCAAATCTTCAGTTTGATCGGTCTCAGAAAATGCTTTGATCCCGTCGTAATGAGCCACGATTCCGCCCATCATTCCTTGTCTCCACCAGTTTCTCTGAACACCTTCTTTTACGTCGGCACCTTCTCTGTTGTAACCGTAGAAAGGGAAAGTCAAATCGATATAAAATTGACTTCTATTATTCAAAGTCTGGTCTCTGATATTATCAAAAACGGACATCGGAACGCCATCAGGATTATTGTCACTTGCCACCATAATCGGCGGAACTGCACTGATTAAAACAGCTTTTTTCGCTCTTCCGTTCGCATATTTGTTTACATATCTTATCACCTCACCTCCACCTGTAGAGTGCCCGATGTGCACTACATCTTTCAGGTCTAAGAATTCAACCAGTTCAGCGGCATCAGAAGCATATTGTTCGATCGTATGATTGTAGATATCCTGGCTGGAACGTCCGTGACCTCGTCTGTCATGCGTTACAACTCTGTATCCTTTCTGCAGGAAGAAAATAACCTGTGCATCCCAGTCGTCTGAAGATAAAGGCCATCCGTGGTGAAACATTAAAACCGGTCCTTTTCCCTGGTCTTTGTAAAAAATCTCTGTTCCGTCTTTTAATTTTAGTGTACTCATTGTTGTAAATTTTTAATGTTATAATTATTGTATTGTAATATTTGTTGTGTTATTTCTTTAGCAAATGTAGGACAGTGAAATCTGATAGAAATTAATCTAGTTTAATATCGCTCATTTTTGATAAAAAAAACTGAAATTTATTTGGGCATCTATTTCCACCTGTAGTTTAATTCGCTGTTTTTAGACAGTAAGACCATTAGCTTACATTTTCGCCGATCAGTTCAAGCAGATCCTCAGCACCGCCATTGAATTTATTTCCATTGATGAAGAAAGAAGGCGTTCCGTTGACACCGCTCATAATTCCGCTTTCAAAATCTGAATCTACTTTTTCTTCCAGTTCGGCTTTCTGAATATCTTCTTTAAATTGAGCAATGTTTAACCCTATATTTTCTGCAAGCCTGAATAAATATAGCTCATCCAGATTCCGCTGATTTTCGTAGATAGCATCATGCATCTCCCAGAATTTCCCCTGCAGATCGGCAGCTTCTGCAGCAATTGCCGCAACTCTGGCATATTGATGCATTTCCGAAAGCGGAAAATTCCTGAATACAAATTTCACCTGACTTCCGTATTCTTTCATTAATTCTTTAAGAACCGGATAGGCGGCTCCACAGTAAGGACATTGATAATCGCCGTATTCTACGATCACCAAATCGGCTTTTAAGTTGCCTTGGGCGTGGTCAGTAGTACTGACTGATGGTTTTAGTGACATAATTATTTTGTGTTAAGTGTTTCTAGTGCGTCTAAAATTCCGTCTGCACCAGGATTAATGGCCGTTGGTGACAGATAGCTCCATTCGATGATACCTTCTTTGTTGATGACAAACAAAGCTCGTTTACACTCGCCTTCTTCTTCGTCATAAACGCCGTATTTTTTAGCAGTTTCTCCTTTGGCTTCAAAATCTGCCAGTAACGGAAAATGTAAATTCCGAGATTGCGAAAATGCCAGATGGCACCATTTACTATCCACAGAGATTCCGAAAATCTCAGCGTCATACTTCTTGAAAAACTTCAGGGTTTCGTTATATAAAGCCATCTGATCACTGCAAACCGGACTCCAGTCGGCGGGATAGAAAGCGAGAATAACGTTTTTTCCTTTAAACTCTGAAAGTGTAATTTTTTGATCAGGTGTTGCATACAATGTAAAATCGGGTGCAGCGGTTCCTTTTTGTAACATAATATTTAGTGTTTAGTGGTTGTAATATTGGTAATTAATCTACTACAAGTTAATAATAAAACTGCAGGTAAAAGCAATGTCAGGTTTTTTAAAGCATCAAGCAGGAACGGAGCGACCGCAGCGCCGGACAAAAATCCAATCCACACTAATAAAAGATGAATCGCATTAGATCGGTATTTCTTTTTTTCTGCTTTATCTTCAGTCATACTGAGCATTGCGGTGTTTCGTGCCAGGCTGTTTAATGTGCCGGTAACAAAATCAGTATTCACTTTTTGGTCTCCGACTGTCGTTATAATCGTATTCATCAATCCCATCGAAAAACCGATAACAGCAATAGAAAAAATGTTTGTAATTGGATAATAGTAATGTATTGCTGTATAAAGAATCAGAATTCCCGAAACAATATAAAAAGTAATAGTTTTAATCCTGCATTTCTTCCATAATGACAAACAGGTGCCCGCATAAATTCCGGTTAAAAAACCTGCAATGACTGTAATAGATGTAATGATAATTCCAAATTTGTGACTGAAAAAAGCTGCTCCCAACTGCGTGGTATTTCCACTCATAAAGGAAACATAGGTTTTCCATTGTATCAATCCTGTGGCATCAATATATCCCGCGATGAAAGCTAAGAATATGGCTAGTTTCTCTTGTACTCTGATTTGTTCAGGGGATAAAAGAGAAGGCGTTTCCGATAGCAAAATACTTATTTTGCAGGTTGAATAAATACTTTTTTGGCCGGGAATTTTTCAATTTCACCTTCCTTCAAACCAAAATTCGTTTCTACGACATCTTTCGGATTGCCCGCCAGCCATTCGCTTAAGTCAATAGATTCATAAACACCGCTGTTAAATCCGATCAATACTTTACAAACCGTATCTCCTGTATTTTTAATGTAATGTCCGGCTCCCATCGGAACGTAGCCTACATCTCCTGCATTAAACTGTTCCGTAACAATCGTTCCTTCGGCTAAGAAAACCGACATTTCAGCCTGCCCGGAAATGAAATACTGCCATTCATCTGCATTCGGATGCCAGTGCATTTCCCTTAACGCACCCGGCTGTAATTCCAGAACAGAACCTGCCATTGTTGTGCTAATCGGGAATTCTTTGCTCGTTACCAATCTTTGTAAACCGCCTCCGGGAATAATTCTAGGTTGTTGGGAATGCAAAGGATAACGGTGAAGATTGGTTAATTCAATATCAGATTCTTCAGGCCTTGCTGTTGCAGCAAATGACATTTCGTCCGGAACAACTCCTGCGGCAAAATACGCTTCTTTCTGTGGTAATGCTGCAACTTCTTCAAGGGTTAAACCTAAGTTTTGAGCAACAATCTCAGGGGGGTACGCTTGAAACAAAATCGGTAACGCTGAATGTATGATCCTCAGAAAAATTACCGTTATCAAAGATCAGAATAAAATGACATTCTTCCGTTCCTGTTGCCTGAATCGAGTGTCCGTACCCTTTTGGGAAATACCATACATCTCCGGGTTCAAAATTATCAGTATAGCTTTTTCCGTCAGGATGAATAATCGTTGTGCGCACCGTTCCGGAAATTACATAAGCCCATTCTGCGGCGTTGGCATGCCAGTGCAATTCTCTCATGCTACCAGGCTGCAATCTCATAGAAACTCCGGCAATACCGATAGAAGCTGGAAAATCTTTAACAGAAGCACCTCTTGTTGTTCCACCGTCGTTGGTACGCGGTTCTTTTTTTTCTAACTCGTATTTGAAGCTTAAGTTTTCAGTATTCATACTATTAATTTTTTAGTGGTTACTTATTTGTTGTTCTTAATTCTATTGTAAAGCTACTTCAGAATCTTGCTTTTGTGAGGTCTCATTCGGTGAATGGGCAAAATGAGTCGTTGAGTTTTACAGGGGAGCAGATGTATGATGGAATTGTTTAATTCAAAATCAATTGTTTAGAAAAAACAGTAGGATAAACCGAAATTAAGATTCCGGGAATTAACATTGAAACTAAACCGAAATGAAATGAAATTAAAGCTCCTAAGATACAGCCTGACAAAAATCCTGTCAGAAGAACTAAAGATTTTTTTAATTCAATCAGTTTTTCAAAACTGTGTTGTGTGGAAATATAGGAGGAAAAATCTAATATCGCTTTGGTCACATTTCCTGTCATTACAGTGGTTGAACCAAAGGTTGAGTCGGGGTATAATCTGTTAACTGTATTTTGTACTCCCATTGAAAATACAATCAACATGAGCATCGAATGATATATAAAACCTGTTTTGATATGATCTTGTTCTAAAATAAAGGCGGCGCAACCCGCTATTATAAGAAATACTCCGATTGAGATGAAGATGGCTTTTTCATTTTTACACATATTATTGACTTTCCTCGTCAGAATTACAGCTGATACAAAAACAGGAAAACTTATAAGGTTGGTAAAATCGCTCAACGTGTGATAATGAGACAATTTGTAGGCGAAAACTACAAAGTTCCCTGTGATGTGTGCCGAAAACAAACCATCCGCAACAGTGAAGGTACTTGTATCAACAAAGCCTGCACTGAAAGCCATTATTAATGATAAATAAAAAACGGCATCTCTTTTCATTTCTGATGAATGTAAATTTATCTTACCAAAATAATTTTACCGGTGTGGGTACCTTTTTCCAGCAATCTGTGCGCTTCGGAAGCTTCTGAAAATGGGAAAGTCTGAAATATCACAGGCTTGAACTTTTTAGATTCTATCAATGGCCAAACATATTTTTGAACTTCTTTTGCCAATTGTTTTTTGAATTTGTATTCTCTGCTTCGGAGCGTGCTTCCTGTGATCGTTAAGCGTTTTGTCATCACTTTCCCGATGTCGAGATTGGTCTGGCTTCCGTCTACTGCGTTGATATGAATGAGTCTTCCTTCAGGTTTCAGGATATTGATGTTTTTGGCTAAATAATCGCCGCCAATCATATCCAGAATAACATCCACACCTTCGTTTTGTAATTCGTCTTCAAAATTCTGCGTTTTATAATTGATATATGAATCTGCCCCCAACTCAAGACAAATTTTGCCTTTTTCATTAGAACCAACGGTCACAATCACTTTTGAACCTAATTCATGGGCAATCTGAATACCGGTAATTCCGATGCCGCTGTTTCCGCCATGAAGTAAAAGAGTTTCTCCAGGTTGAAGATTTCCTCTCTGAAAAATATTAGACCAAACGGTAAATACCGTTTCAGGTAAGCTTGCTGCTTCGGTAAAACTAAGACCTTCAGGAATCGGGAGACATTGCCCTTCTCTTACGCTTGCATATTCTGCATAACCGCCACCCGCCAAAAGCGCGCAAACATGATCACCCACTTTAAAATCGGTAACATCAGGTCCGCACTTGACTATTGTGCCGGCAACTTCCAACCCTAAAATATCAGCGGGAACACCAGCCGGAGCGGGATAATTTCCCTCACGCTGAAAAACGTCTGAACGATTTAGACCGGCTGCTTTCACTTCAATCAAGACCTCGTCACCTGAGATTTCGGGAGTTGGATATTCTTTTAATTCTAAAACATTTGGTCCTCCAAATTTTGTGATAACTATTGCTTTCATTTTTTTAATTTTAATATTAGATTAATTGGAAACTTTTTTCCAAATCAGTTGATGAGTGACCAATCGGGAATTGCTTATAAATGGTTTTTCACTTTCAAGATGTAGAAATCCGTCTATGAAAGTCACAATCCGTTTTTGTGTCTGGCCCGTCCAGTTCGGAAAAAGCGAAACATCCATTGTGTGGCTCACCATCTGTTTCTCATCATCCGTTTCAAACGGCCCGGAATAGGCCAGATAAGTCGAGGCTTCCTGCGTATATTCTTCTGCTGTTGCATTAATCCAATGTTCCTGCCGAAAATTACTTCGGTTAAGATTCATAATTTGTGCCGACATATAACCGTCCGGATTATAAATGATCAACCCTTTGGGATTTTTGCCCATGGGACGGGTAATTTCTCCACCGTTTACGGGAACTTCAATTAACTCGACTAAAGTCCACGTTCCTACGAGCTTTTCAAATAATGTGGTTTCCATAATCATTAATAAATAAAATGAGCGTACCGAAATACGCTCACTATTTTTTGTTTGTTTAAATTAAAAAGGCTGATTGTATTTACCTGTCAACGCTTTGTTTTCGATACTTTTTGCGAAATTGGGCGTTTCTTCGTGGTTGTGTGCATCAGAGGCTGCCTGTCTTGAAGCTGCCGCATCAGCAAGATTTAAGTTGTGTTCTTTCAGATATTCAAACATTTCCGGCGTTGCCGTTGCGTGAATTTCATTGGTGTAAAGGGTGGTAGTGTCATCGATTTTTGTCGCTTTAAGCTCCCATAAAACCTGAACTTTTGTACGACCGCCTTTGGTAATAGAATCTGAGATTGACAGCATTCTGCAGTAATCAGGACGGTGTTCCACGGCCACATAATGTTGTACCATCAAAGCATCACCGATTGTTTCGACGTTTAAAGAAACCGGCTGTCCGTCATACGTTGTAGAGATTGCCGCTCCGATGTGTTGTGTAGAACATCTTTGATATTCTGCATCGGGAAGGTTTAATAACCAGTCTGCGATGTTTACTTTTTCGATGGGTGCATTGATGATGGCTGTTACGGTTGAGTGAGACAATGCGTTTTCTGGTGTTTGTAGGATTTCCATAATGTTTTGGTTTTAAATGTTTGTATTAATTGATGATGTAAAGCTACAGGGATCCCGTCGGAAAATTAATCAACGTTCGATGAACAGGCAAAATGAGTCGTTGGATTTTGTAAAATTAAAAGTTGTTTGATCTCAAACAAGTTGCGGGAAACAAACGTAGAAGTCAGTTGGTTCCAAACATATTGTTTTAAGTAAAATTAAATTGTAAAACCCTGTGAATGTTTAAACTAATATTGAATTTAACCGCAAAAGTTACAAAAGACAGGTTTAAAAAGTTTTTATGAGCTAATCAAAGTTTTCAAAAGACAAAAATCAAAGATTTTTAAAACTATTGTCAGCTTTTTTTCTTTTATAAAAAATTGCTTATGATAGGAATTTTTATCTTTTGTAACTTTTGCGGTTAAATAAAAAAGTTTATCACAAGCTTGTAGTTTAAAAAATTTAAATCAAAAAAAATCACCGGAAATCTCCAGTGATTTAAATTATTTAAAAACTATTTTTTATCTGAACAGCCATTTCCTAATCAGCTTTGTATAATTCGGCATCACTACAAAAACCATTAAGAAAACGATGCATCCTGAAATCAAAAGTCCGTCAAAATAATGATTGACAGGGATTTTTAATAATCTTAAAAAGGGTAGCAGCAATAATGGAATGAGTAAGGATAATGGATAAATTGCCGACCAGGTTACCAGAAATTGCTTCCAGCGAACGGGAACTTTGGTTTCATTTTCGGTTTCAAAAAGGAAATCCAGTCCGGATTTTATTTTATAATTATCGTTTTTTCTGAAATACGGATTGGCTTTTTCAATGAGTCTTTTTCTGTCGTCAGATTCCATCCATTTTTTGAGATTTTCAATCGTATCGAAACGGATGATTACCGTGTAAATAAATGTAATGTGAGGAATCGGGCGTACAATCTGATGGTCTATAAAACCTTCCGAATGCCTGGTGAGCGGAACAATCTGCTCCAGCCATTTTTCGTATTCAGCCTGTTTGCCTTCTAAAACGTGATGGGTAATTACGACTGATGCGCCTTGCGTTTCCATACTTTTAATTTTAAAAATGATTATCTTTAAAAAGCTCTTTTATACTGCCACGGAATTTCGGTTTCCACTTCCAATTCTTTTGCTGAATGTAATGCAAAATAAGGGTCACGCAAATGCTCTCTGGCGATGAAAACCAAATCCGCTTCATCATTCACGATAATATCATTGGCCTGAACAGCTTCGGTAATCATCCCGACCGCACCCGTTGCAATCCCGGTCTGTTGCCTGATAATGGAGGAGAACGGAACCTGATAATTAGGAAAAACACGGTCTTTGCTGACGTTGGCAAATCCACCGCCTGAAGCCGTGATGAGGTCGACGCCATTTTCTCTGAGAATTTTTGCGAGAATGATGCTGTCATCCAACGTCCACGCATCAGGCGTTTCCAAATAATCGACGGCAGAGATTCTTACCAAAAGCGGCATTCCGTCGGGAATTGATCTTCGTACTTCGCCAACAGTTTCTACCAGAAAACGGATTCTGTTTTGCAGGCTTCCACCATATTCGTCGTTTCTTTTGTTGATGACCGCGGAGTAGAATTGATGGAAAAGATAGCCGTGACCGGCATGAAGTTCTATAGTGTCGAAACCTGCTTTCACCGCTCTGTGCGCAGCTTCTACAAATTTCACTTTCAGATCCTGAATTTCATCAATCGTTAGTTCCTCCGGAATAACACCATTCATTTCCGTGGGCGAAGAGGATTTTACCGTCCAGCCACCTTCTTCTTTGGTGAGGGGCTTCATTCTTTCGTTGGGATGTTTCAGGCTTCCTTTTCCACCGGAATGCCACAGTTGCATTCCTATTTTTGTGTCCTGCTCGTGAACAAAATCGACGATGGTTTTCCATGCATTTTTCTGCTCGTCATTCCATATTCCGACGTCGCTCAAAGTGGCTAGACCTTCGGGAGAAACGGCGGTACATTCGGTCATTATCAAACCTGCCCCGCCAACGGCTCGGCTACCGAGATGGACAAGATGCCAGTTTCCAGGGATCCCATCTTTTGCGCTATATTGCTGCATTGGCGATACCACGATTCTGTTTTTAAGGACCAGTTGGCGCAGGGTTAAAGGTGAAAATAAATTCATTTTTAAATTAATATTAAAGTGATGTTAGAAATATTTTTGATTCTGAAACAGCTTGTAGAAGAATAGTTTTTACCTCTTCCAACGTTTGTTTTGAGGCTGAATTTTCTTCAGAAGTCATTTCAAGACTATCCAGTTTTTCCTGTAATAATGGAAGTAGCCCCATAATGGAAACGCTTGATTTCAGATCGTGCGCTCTTAGCTTTACAAGGACGAAATCCTGATTTTCGTAAGCTGAATTCAATTGTTCAAGATGTTGCGGAATATTTTCAATAAACTGTTGTGTAATGATTTGCTCAAAGCTTTTATCACCGCCACTTACAGACTGCATATACGTTAAATTAATATGTTTAAAATCTGGAGTTTCTTCTTCAGTTTCAACCTGATTGCGGTTCTGATTGGCCAGTCCGAAATTAGAAATTAATTTAAATAATTCTTCTTCTTTTATCGGTTTAGAAATATATTCATTCATTCCACGGCTCAGGCATTTTTCTCTTTCTCCTGCCAATGCGTGCGCGGTCATTGCAATGATTGGGATATTTAAATTCAACTCTTCCCGAATCTTTTGCGTGGCAACATAACCGTCCATTTGGGGCATCTGAATATCCATTAAAACCAAATCAGAAGTATTATTTCGAAGATATTCCACGGCTTCCAAACCATTTGAAACGATCTCGAAATCAATATTCCATTGAGATAACAGATGTTTCATCAGGCTTTGATTGATGGTGTTATCATCTACCACCAAAACTTTCAAAGGAGCATTAGATTTATCTTTAAAGTATTGAGTATTGATTGATGGAATTGTGGCAATCTGTTCTTTCGCAATACCGTAAGGAATGTAGAAATGAAAAGTTGTTCCTTTTCCCTGCTCGCTTGAGACTTCAATATTTCCGTTTTGTAATTGAATCAAACTTCTCACAATGGACAGGCCAAGTCCGGTTCCGCCGTAATTTCTGGTGGTGGAATCTTCGCCCTGATTAAATCTTTCAAAAACTTCGTTCAGTTTATCTTTGTCGATTCCAATTCCGGTGTCGGAAATTTTGAAACCAATTACAACTTCGTTCTCGCTTTGCTGTTTATTATAAATCTCAATATTGATGCTTCCCTGATGGGTAAATTTGATGGCATTTCCGATGAGGTTGACCAGAATCTGCGTCAATCTTGTGGCATCACCATTCAAAGTATCAGGAATTGAAGAATCTATTTTACTTGAAAGTGTCAATCCTTTTTCTTTGGCTCGTTCTACAAAAAATGTTTCCACAGAATTGACTAATCCATTGATGCTGAAAATTCCGGGTGTAATGCGCATCATTCCGGCTTCGATTTTTGAGAGGTCTAAAATATCATTGATAATCGCCATCAGGTTTTCTCCCGAACGCTGAATTGATGAAACAAATTCTGCAGATGTTTCATCTAAAGGTCGTTTTTGCAACAGATTGGTAAACCCTAAAATTCCACTCAAAGGCGTTCTGATTTCGTGGCTCATATTGGCAAGGAAATTCTCTTTGGTCTGTGCTGCGGCTGACGCTTTTTTCTCAGCAATATCAAGCTTCTCAATAAGTAAACGCTGTCTTTTGAACTGACGGAGAATGTGAAAACCAACAATGCCTCCGCTTAAAACAAGCAAAACCAGAATTGAAATATCATATAATCTCGCTTTTCTGCCCATTTTCTCGCTTTGTTTACTCAATTTGACCATATCTATGCGTCGGGTTTCGTAAATTTTGGCGGTAATGTCTGTGATTTCGTTGGAAATTTTTCTGGCTCTGGGATTGGCGATTGAACTCTGATCATCCATATTTCCCAAGGTATTGTATCGCAACAACAATTTTTCTTTCACGAGTTTTTTCTCCATTGCCAGAATGCTGAGCCTGTGAATCAACTTTTCAAGTTCGGGATCTTTGTTATCTTTCGAAATCGAATCCAGAAAGTTTTCTACTTCATCAATTTTTTGATCAACACCATTCAGGTGAGTCGTGTCGTTTGTCGCAATGGATGCCCGGATTCTGCTTTCAACACCCAAAATGTCACGGTCGATTTGCCGTAAATGATTGCTGGAACGAAGCTCATTCAGCAACATATTGTTATTCTGAATAAGCGATTTTGTATTGTTGGCAGAATTGATCTGAACTGCTATCAACAACAAAGAACCCGCAATAAATGTGAGGATAATGAAATAGCTGAATCGCTTGTTGCCCATTATTGAGGATATTGTTTTCATAAGTATGTTGTACTTAATTTCAAATTGTGATAAACCACCCGTCAAAAATTCTTTGAATTTTCACCGCAGCTCCAAGAGAGGGGAATATCCCATTCACATAGAAATAGCGAATTATTGCAGCCCGACTTGAGGGCAAGCTCAGGATAAACTACAGGCGGATTAAGCTGCCCAAATAATTATTAAAATATTGATAAATCTAAAAAACATTCATTCTTGTGTTGAGTGTCTTCCGGTATGCATCTGCAACGGGAATGAATTTTCCGTTAATCATAATTCCACCGTCTTGCAGCGTATCTATCTTACCGACAGAAACGATGTAAGAACGGTGAACTCTTATGAAGTTTTCCTTTGGCAAGCGTTCTTCGGCAGTTTTCATTTTACCGTGTATGGCAAACATTTTTTCCAGGGTGTAGAA
This sequence comes from Chryseobacterium sp. POE27, assembly GCF_039727685.1. Taxonomy (NCBI): domain Bacteria; kingdom Pseudomonadati; phylum Bacteroidota; class Flavobacteriia; order Flavobacteriales; family Weeksellaceae; genus Chryseobacterium; species Chryseobacterium sp. POE27. Next base: position 1,467,566 of record NZ_CP152475.1, on the reverse strand, counting down.
TTTTACATAATCGCCCATTGCCTCTGCATACAGAATGTCGTCGAGCTTCAAACGCCTTGTAATATTGGAGTCTCTTACAAAAAGGAATTCATCTCTGGTTACTTCTACATTTTCTTTTCGACTGTCGATAATTGCCTGAGCTTTACTTACTGCCTGTAAAAACCTGGCAGGCATCACGGGTTTCAGGATATAGTCTGCGATATTGAGTTCGAAAGCTTCGAGTGCATATTCTTTATTAGACGTTGTGAAAATGATAAGTGTGTCTTTCCCGGCAAGGTTTTTCGTGAGTTCGATACCTGTCATTTCGGGCATCTCAATATCAAGAAAAATCAGATCGACGTGATTGGATTGCAAGTGCGTGTAAGCTTCTATGGCGTTGTTGAATTCTTTTTCAATTGTAAGATTAGGAACCTGTTTTGCCAGATGTGCCAGCGTTGTTCTTGCAATGTCGTTGTCATCGACGATAAGAGCTTTCATGGGATAATTCTTTTATGGGTTACACAAATATAATTATTCCTTTTCTGAATTTCAAATTATCTGAAGTAAGAACGGATCATCCAGGCCATTTCTTCGTGGGTTTCCATTAATCCGGTGATGTAGTCGCTGGTTCCGTAATCTTTGAATTCTTCGGCGAAAGGGGTGATGTTTCCTCTCAGAAATTCGATGATGCTTTCGTGGTCAGCCAATAGATCTTTCATATACCCTAAACCATCGTTGGATCTGTCGCTGTATTCTGTAAGATGGGTCAATTCAAGATAAATTTTCATTGTTGCGGGTGCAAAATGTCCGATTTTTCTCATTCGTTCGGCAACGCTGTCAATCATTTCATCCAGTTGTTTGTATTGCTCTTCGAAGAAGATGTGGTTGGCGTGGAAATTATCTCCCGTCACGTTCCAGTGTGCATTTCTCGTTTTGATGTAAAGAAGTGTTTCGTCAGCTAAAAGTTTTGCCAATTGATCTGCTACAGCTTCTGTGTTTTTTTCTGTGATTCCGATTTTTGTTTTCATAATAATAGGATTTAATTTGAGAGCGTTATTGCTCTTTTGCTGATGTAAAGGTCAGTGAAAATCCTGTTATTATGAGAGATTTTTCGTTGAATGGGCAAAATGAATCGTTGAAACCGGTAATTAAAAAAATATATCCTTACTTGTTGGGACTGAATAATTACAGACCGGACAATGGTGGTTTTTACGAGATTAGCAAAGTTTTAAAAATTATTGCAGAAGAGAATAAATCGCGACACCAATGCCGGCATAAGCAACAATGGTTATAATATCAGCTATGGGTTGTGAAAAGCGTTTTTCAGCAATTTTTTCTCCATTGATCTGATTCTTATGGAATTTCAGTGTCCTTTTAGGATTATGAACCTGATGTGCGACGAGACTGTCATTTTCCCATTTGTCCACTATTATTTTATATTTTTTTCCATCAACGTCAATTTTAAAATTTTTACCGGCTGTAAGTTTTTCCTGAATATTAATGGGAATAGGTGCTTGCTGTACATTTTGATTTGGAGCGGTATTATTGGCAGAAGTTGCATTTTTTTTTAATTCCTGCTTGTTGTCGGGTGCTGTATCCGCTTGCTTTTTAACCTGATAAGTGTAGCAGCTGGTAAGAGAAAATAATATGATGATAAGATAAAGATTCCTTTGCATGTGTCTAATTTAAGAATTAAACGGAATATTCAGAAATTTCTTTTGATAGATTTTGTTTTAGAGCTTACTTTTATCAATTTCAATCCATACCGGTGCATGGTCGCTTGATTTTACCCAGCCTCTGACATGCTTATCCACACCGGCACTTTTTAAACTGTTTTTCAAATATGGACTTAATAAAATATGATCTAATCTGATGCCTGCATTGCGATCATAAGCTTTAAAAAGATAATCCCAAAATGTATATATTGTGTCCTCCGGATAAAGCGTTCTCAAAGAATCTGTCCATCCCAATTTAATCAATGATTGATAGGCTTTGCGCATTTCAATTCTATAGAGCGCATCATTTTCCCATTTCTCGGGTTTATAAACATCTTTGGCAGTTGGAATAATATTAAAGTCACCGATAATAATCGCCGGTAGTTCCATCGTAATAAATTCTCTTGTTCTTTTCTTCAATCGTTTCAGCCAGGCTTGTTTATAATCATATTTTGGTCCGGGATAAGGGTTGCCATTGGGTATATAAACACAACATATGACCATTTGATCAATAATTGCTTCCAGATAACGGCTTTGCAGATCTTCAGGATCTCCGGGAAGCTGGCGTTGAACTTCTGTAATTTCAAGATCTTTAGACAGAATTGCCACACCATTCCATTGCTTTTGTCCATTCCATATCGCCTGATAACCAGCTTTGTTGATTTCTTTGATTGGAAAGTTTTCCTGTGTTGCCTTTAATTCCTGAAGGCAAATGATATCAGGATTTGTTTCTTCCAGCCATTTAAGCAAAACCGGAAGACGGCCATTAACACCATTGACATTGTAAGTAGCTATTTTCATGTTTATTCAGCATTATTTGATAAAGTTATTCGTTTTTCAAAAGAGAAAGTCTAATTTTTAAAGATTCTTTTCTGTTACCATAATTCAATTAATTGTAAAAATTACATTTAATTTTATATATTTATCATTTAATCTGATATGCTGCGTCTGAAACGGCAGCAGAAATTCCACAACGATCAATTATGCTTAAACAATTAGCTTTTTTTGCTTTACTATTTATTGGCTTAATAACAAATGCACAAACAGCTCATAATACGCTAAGTTTACTCCCCGGTTATGTACAACATACGGCTGAAAAAGGTGCTTTTCAGATTGCAGCAAAGGGAATTGCGACAAAGATAGTTGTAGATATTGATGACTGGAAAGGTGTTATACGCGCAGCCAATGATTTGGGTAACGATGTCCATAAAGTGACAGATGCAGCTTCACCAGTAGTTACAGATACAAAACTTTTACCTGGAGCAATCATTGTAGGCACTATTGGTAAAAGTAAATTGATAGATCAGCTGGTAGCTGGCGGTAAGCTGAACGTAGATGCTATAAAAAATAAATGGGAATCTTTCGTGATCCAAACCATTGGAGACAATCTTGTCATTGCCGGTAGTGATAAGCGTGGAACGATCTACGGAATTTATGATGTTTCTGAGAAAATTGGGGTATCCCCGTGGTATTATTGGGCTGATGCTCCTGTAAAGAAAAGTACGAATCTTTATGTTAAAGCAGGTCGTTATTTACAGGAATCGCCGAAAGTGAAATACCGTGGCATCTTTATTAACGATGAAAGTCCTTCATTTTCCGGTTGGGCCAATAAACATTTTGGCGGAATAAATTCAAAAGTATATACTCATATTTTTGAATTGTTACTTCGTTTAAAAGCCAATTACTTATGGCCTGCGATGTGGGGAAATGCTTTTAATGAAGATGACCCGATGAGCCCTGTTTTTGCCGATGAGTACGGCATTGTAATGGGTACCTCACACCATGAGCCAATGATGCGATCACAGAAAGAATATACCAAACGCAAAGATCAGATCGGTGCGTGGGATTATGTAACAAACGCTGAAAATCTAAAGAAATTCTGGACCGAAGGTCTGGAGCGAAACAAAAATTATGATAACATCATTACGATGAGCATGCGGGGTGACGGCGATGTAGCGATGGGTAAGGGTGATGATGCAGAGAATATTAAAACCCTGAAGCAGGTTATTGACGATCAGCGGGAGATTATCGGGAAAGTGTATGGTAAAAATCCTGCAGAAGTTCCTCAGCTCTGGGCTATTTTCACAGAAGTTCAACGCTACTATGACGCCGGAATGAATGTTCCTGATGATGTCACTCTACTTTCTGCGACAACAATTGGGGCTATATCAGACGTACCGCACCTGAAAATGAATTAAAACGTAAAGGCGGTATGGGCCTCTATTATCATATTGATATGAACGGTGGACCATGGAATGACCGATGGATCAATACGACCACCGTGCCAAAATTGCGTGAGCAGTTCAATCTTGCGTATAAAAGCGGTATCGACCGTATCTGGATCGTTAACGTGGGTGACCTTAAGCCGAAGGAAATGCCAATCGACTTTATCATGCGTTATGCCTGGAATCCCGATGCGATCTCAGCTAATCAAACTTCTGATTACATGATTGATTGGGCAACTGGAATTTTCGGAAAAGAACATGCTGCAGAAATTGCATATCTCGTATCAAAATATTCAAAATATAATTTGATGAGAAAGCCGGAAGTACAGGATCCGAATATTTTCAGTTTTGTTAATTACCACGAAGCCGAAAAGGTACAAAAGCGTTGGCAAGATCTTACCGCAAAAGCAGAAGCACTGGAAAAGAAAATACCTAAAGAGGCTTTGGATGCCTATTATCAGCTAGTGCTCTATCCGGTTAAAGCATCTGCTGGTGTTGTAGAGATTTATCTGGCAGCAGGTCGTAATAATTTATATGCCAAACAAGGTCGCGTAAGTGCTAATATTTATGCTGATCGTACCCGCGAACTTTTTGAGCTTGATAAAAAACTAAGCGCCCGTTACAATGATTCTATTGCTGGCGGTAAGTGGAAAAACATGATGAGCGATGTTCATTTGGGTTACCAAAAATGGTCTATGCCGAGCCAAAATACATTACCTCCGCTTAATGAGGTAACGCCTTTAGAATCAACATTATTAGGTGTAGCAGTTGAAGGTAATATCCAGGCATGGCCCGGTGGAGAAGGAAGAGCAGAACTTCCCCAATTTGACGTACTTGACAAGCAGCGTTATTATATCGACATTTTTAACCGTGGAAAAGGACTGCTGAAATTTACAGCCAAAGCAGATAAACCGTGGATCAGGTTAAGTACTACTAAAGGAACAACAGAAACGGAACAACGCATATATATTGACATTGACTGGGAAAAAGCTCCTGAAGGCAAAGGAAGCGGCTTAATTGAAATTAATCAAAATAATACTAAAGTACCGGTAGTTATAAATACGTTGAAAAAAGCGGCGCCTGCCAGCAAAGAAAATTTTTATGGTGGATATTCCGGCGAGTTTTCTATCCCCGCAAATAAATTCAGTGCTAATATAGAAGGGAAACAAGCCAAATGGATGGTTTTACCGGGATTGGGAAGGGATGAGGCGTGTATGGGTATCTACCCTACAACAGCACCAGGCTCAACTCCTGAAAACGCTCCTCGATTGGAGTATAAGATTTTTCTTCCGGAGGCAGGCCCTGCAAAATTATTGCTTGGAATCCTTCCAACCCAGGATGTTAACCCGGGTCGCGGATTAAGAATTGCAGTTTCCATTGACAACGGCGAACCCATTATCATCGATGCCAGAAAAGGGTATCATGATGAATTTAAAGAATATACCCCGGAAAATCTTGATCGTTCAAAGATATTGAAACCTCTTCCTGATTCCGGACCGAACTATGCCTTGATTTCCCGTGGAAAACCCCGACGTACCGAAGTGTTTGATAACCAGCGCTGGCTGGATGCTACGTTAGATGTCAGAACACCTGGTCTACATACCCTGAAAATTTACATGGTGGATCCGGAAGTGGTGTTAGAACGTATTATAGTAAACCCCAATGATCAATATCCAAGTTATCTCGGTGCACCGGAGAGACAGGATTAGACTGGGATTGCACTTATCAGTACATAGAGAATATGATTAAAATATAAAAATAATTTCTTTTAAATTGATAATTTTTCGCGCTACTTTTGTATAAAGCCTAAAATTATATATGCGAGGATCTCATCAGTTTTTTCGTCTGTTAAAAAGAATTTTATCCCATACAGGGCTGGTTTTGTTGTTGTTGTCAATCCCGATCGTTTCTTCACCGGATTTTGACGGTACTTTATCTGTTTTCAGAGTTTCACCATTTCAAAGGGAATTTATCCGATTCGTACTTGTTATTTTCTTCTTTTATTTAAACCTGAATATTTTCCTTCCTAAATTTTACAACAAAAAAAGATTTTCGGTATATACGATCTGTATCATGATCAGTTTTAGTTTGGTAGTGATCATTCCCAATCTTCTGACTTCAGGGAATTTTTTTTCGCAAAATCCACCACCAATGAAAATGGGAGATCCTGTTCCTCCGGGAAATATGCCGCTCTCACCAATGGATGGAAAACAGCCTTTGCCGGGATTTGGTCATCAAAATGACACTTCCTATTATCAGATGATTTTTTCTTCGCTTTTACCATTTTTGTTTTCATTTCTTTCTTCGCTTTTCATTTTTAAAAATATCGAGAAAAAAGAACTCGAACGGTCGAAAGCAAAAGCAGAATTGTTAAACTTAAAATATCAGCTTCAGCCTCATTTTCTTTTTAATATTCTCAATTCTGTCTATTCTTTGGCTTTGTTAAAATCTGACGATGCACCCAACGGAATTTTAAAACTCTCCAATGTTATGCGATATGTTGTTCAGGAAAGCAGTAAAGATGTTGTGGATTTAACCAAAGAAATTGAATATATTAAAGATTATATTGCGCTGCAGCTGATCCGTACAGACAGCAGTCTCGATTTTACTTACACCGAAATCGGCGATTTGAAAAATCTGAAAATCGTACCTTTCCTATTAATTAATTTTATTGAGAATGCTTTTAAATATGGTTTTAATGCCGAAGAAAATTCAAAAATATCCGTAAAAATTGTTGTTCAGGAAGGAGTTCTGAATTTTGTAGTCTTTAATAAAATTGTCAACACTGCTGTTAATGAAGAAAACAGTTTTAAAATCGGTTTGAAAAATACTTTCGAACACCTTAAACAGGTTTACCCTGAAAAGCATTCGATTAAAATCAATGAGACAGAGGAAATATATGAAGTTGATTTAAAAATCAGTTTAATCTAAAATAGGCAAATATGATCAGAGCTATTGCTTTGGATGACGAAATTCTTGCGCTCAGAATTATTGAAAATTATGCTGATAAAATTGAAAATTTGAGCTTGGAGAAAATTTTCAATAAGCAAAGTGATGCCCAGAAACACCTCAACAAGTTTCCGGTTGACCTTATTTTTCTGGATATCGAAATGCCTGTAAAAAACGGTCTGGATTTCTATAAAAACATCTCTCAAAACACCAAGGTCATTTTTACGACTGCTTATTCGGATTATGCCGTGGACGCATTCAGTGTAAACGCAGTCGATTATCTTCTGAAACCATTTTCGTTTGAAAGATTTAAAACGGCTGTCGAAAAAGTGAAAGATAATTCTGAAGCCCATGAAGCCAAACATCTTTCGATTCGTGCAGATTACAAGCTTCACAAAATTAATTTCGATACCATTCAACTGATTGAAGGTTTGGATGATTATATCAGAATTCACCTGAAAGATTCCACAAAAATCACAGCCCGTTCTTCCATGAAAAGTATTATGGAAAAATTGTCAGAGAAAGATTTTATCCGTGTTCATCGTTCTTTCATAGTTCCTGTGAGTGATATCAAAACGATTGTCAACAAAAATATCCACATCGCTGAATTCATTATTCCGATTGGCGAAACGTATAAAGATGAGGTGATGAAGATTTTAAATAAATAGATTTTTCAGGAGCTTTTTCCAGCTTTCACTACTCGCTATTTTTTGTTTTTCGGGGCGGCGGCGGAGCCGCCGCCCCGAAAAACAAAAAATGAGCTCAAACAAACCGTTCAATCTGGGCTATGAAAGTCCACCTTCTCAACAAAAAAACGTTTTCACCGACACATTTTTTCTGTTTACCTCATAAATTTCTTATGCTCTTATTTTAAAAATACATTTGATCTAAGAAAATGAGAAAGTATGAAAACAATTGACAGAAAAGGCTTTTTGAAAAGCTTAGGTTTAGCAGGCGTAACGGCTTTGGCAGCTCCTGTTTTTATTCATTGCAGAAACGATGATGACAAAGACTCTGACACCACTGGAGTGATTGATAATACAATCTCAACCGCCTGTTCCGTAACCAATTCGGAAACTGAGGGTCCGTTTCCGACAAAATCTCCATCAACTTTGGTTCAATCCAATATTGTAAGTGACAGAACCGGGGTTCCTTTTACCATTGCTATTACCGTTCAGAATACAAATGCAGGTTGTGCCAGTTTACAGGGAGCCATTGTAGACATTTGGCATTGCGATAAAGATGGAAATTACTCAGAATATGGCGGAACAGGAATGCAGTCGGCCAATTATACTTCAGTGCATTTTTTAAGAGGAAGACAAACGACTGATTCCAACGGAAAAGTAAATTTCACCTCTATTTTCCCGGGTTGGTACAACGGAAGAGCGACTCATATTCACGTTCATATTTATAATTCTGCCGGTCAGTCTTTGTTGGTTACACAGATTGCATTTCCTGAAGGAAGTGACAGTGCGGTTGTTCAGGTTGCGGCAAGTACAGGTTATAAAGGAATGAGCGGTTATACTTACAATTCATCTGACAATGTTTTCAGTGATGGAACCGCCAACGAAATGTCCAGTATTTCCGGAAGCGTAAATGAAGGCTTCGCGCTGTCTCATACGATAAAAGTTTCGGCTTAAAATAATAGTTTTTAATTTTTAATACGCGGTAAATGAAGATGGGAATGATCACGGAGAAGTAATCATTTATCGCTTTTTTTATTTAATAATAAGACGATGTTAGTTCAAACGCCTTCTCAAATATTTAAAGCCGATTTTGCATTCTGGAAAAAAGAAAGCAAATCAGTGCTTAACCAGATTATCAGTAATCAAAATAATGCCGGCCATATAAAATCGGTAACCGAAATTATTTTAGATGAAAACGGAAGTTTTGAATTTGAATCACAGGAAAATTCAACGTTAATTATTTTGACACTCTACGGAAAAATTCAGCTGAACCGTTTTCGGAAAGTAATTTCTCCGGAAGAAGTTTTTACGCTAAAATCAAAAGAAAAATTGACGGTTACCATCAGGAACTATCTGAATGACGAGAAAACCGACATTTTAATCATCGAACTGCAATCTCTTCAACCAGAAAATTCATTTTTCTTCGAAGACCTTCATATTGAAAAGAAAAACACGTTGATTCCGGTTTCAAAAAAATTAGAATTTCCAAATTTCATCGGACTTTACGAAGGGAGGAAAGAAGAAATGTACTCTTTATATAATTCCAGTAAAATGATCTTTGGAATGGTTATTAACGGGGCTTTTGAATTTCAAAACAGATTACTTGAAACCCGGGATTCAATTCTGTTGCGAGATATTCAAACTTTAGAATTTGAAGCTTTAAGCGAAAATGCACTGATCATTTTCTTCGAGATTTAAACTTAAAATTTAGAAAATATGGATAGAAAAAACTTTTTAAAAAATTCTTTAGGTTTAGCCGGAATTGCCGTTGCTGCTCCAAGTTTGTTCCGGACAGAACTTATTTCTGATGAATTAAACATCAACAAATCAACGAAAAATATTTTAAGCTGCAGCGTTACCAATTCGGAAACAGAAGGGCCTTTTCCAACGCATACTCCGTCAAGCCTTGTTCAGACCAATATTGTGGGAGACAGAACCGGTGTCGCATTTACAATGAATATTTACATCAAAAATACCAATGCGAATTGCGGAGCTTATCAAGGGGTTTTGGTGGATGTCTGGCATTGTGACAAAGACGGAAATTATTCTGAATACGGAGGTACACCAATGCAGCAGACCAATTACACCAACAATCATTTTCTTCGCGGAAGACAGACTACGGATGCAAATGGCCTGGTTACTTTTACAAGTATTTTTCCGGGATGGTACCAAAGTCGTGCGACACATATTCACGTTCATATTTACAAACCAGATGGAACGTCTTTGCTGGTAACGCAGATTGCATTTCCGGAAGGAATAACCAGCGCGGTTTATAACGTCAATGTCAACGGAACTTCATATGGCTATACCAAAGGAATGACAGGTTATACTTATAACGCCAATGACAATGTATTTTCGGACGGAACGAGTAATGAAATGAGTACTGTAACCGGTTCTTTGTCGGCTGGTTATATGTTAACGCATACTATTTATGTTGCAGGAACATCAAATCTTGGAACACTAGAAACTTCAAATAACAAAAATTTTAAAGTGGGTCAGAATTGTCCAAATCCATTCAGGGATGAAACGGTATTTCCGATTGTTTTGAACGAAAAATCAACGGTAAACATTGAATTGTTTGATTGTAGCGGAAGAAAACTGGCAACAGTGATCAATCAGCAAAAATTGTCTGCAGGAAGACAGGAAATAAAGATGAGCAGAAACCAACTAAAATCAGGAATGTATGTAGCAGAAATTACTATTGTAAACTCGCAGGGAACATGTAAAGAAGACCTGAAAGTTTTGGTAAATTAAATACACTTATTACTTTAAGTGCAGATGTTTTTCATATTAATTTGTTTTGGTTCAGGGCAGAATCATGATGCTGCCCTGTTTTTTTATTCATTAAAACTAAAAGTGATGAGAGCAAAGATAAAACTCGCATTCCGAATCGTGATCGACCATAATTCTGAAATGGTCTGGGATCAATATATTTTTGAAGATACTTATTTTGAATATAAAATTCAACATCAGGTTTTTGATGATCCGGAAAATCTGGTGAAAAATTACTGGGAGCTTCTGGCGAAAAATCCTCAAGCCGAAAAAAATGCCTTTTTTGCTGAGTTCGGCAGTCGTAAATTATGTTTCACAATTGAAAGGCGAAATCAAAAGTCTTCCTGATGTTTTGGGAAATACTTTTTTCCCTTTTGAAAGTTTTAAACTTGATTTGATCAGCTCAAATATCGAAGACCCTTCAAAACATAAAATCGGACTTACATTTTATACTCCTGAATTGCTTTTAATTGATATTATCGACAATAAATACCTTTTGAGCAGCAATACAGATCGCAAACATTCTTTTGAAACTTTTATGTTTGCTTTTCATCCGCAAGTTGCAATATCCTCTTACAATCTTCTGGAATAAAGCATTTAATGCAAATCGTCCTAAGTCAAATAATCCTTTATTATAATTTTATAGTTTTCATAGACAGAAATTCTTATCCGAGATAAAAATTAAGAACAGAATAATCGTTTTTTTAAATAAAATATTTTAATTAGCAGATCATATAAATTTATCTGAGAATATGGATTGACGATAGAAAGTTTTAGCGGCTTCAAAAAAAAGAGTTACAAAAGTAAAAATTACCCATCGTCATTTTTTATCAGCTTACTTCTTCCTAGCTTTGAAATGTATAACTTTCAAAGTAAGTTAATGTGAAAAATATGAAATGTTTTTATCTCATCTTCTCTATACTATTAATGGGGTGTCAAACTACGAATCAAACTCCAAACGAAGTGATTAACCACTATTTCCGGAATGGGAAATTCAATGGAAGCATATTAATCACTCAAAATGATCATGTCATTATGGATACTGTTTTCGGTTACCGGGATTTACATCAAAAAGCAGTACTGCAAAAAGAGACGCCATTTTATATTGCTTCATTAAGCAAACCCTTCACTGCTATTGCTATTTCTTTATTGGTGGAAAAAGGGCTTCTTTCATTCGATGATTATGCCGTAAAGTTTATTGATCTTCCTGCCTATGCCCATCATGTTACCATAAAACAGTTGCTGAATCACACTTCAGGAATAAAAGATTATGAAAATATACTCATAAAAAAAGGTTTGACCAATAATGAGGTAATTCACTGGCTTCAAAGTCAGTCCAGATTAGACTTTAAATCCGGAAAAAAATTTCAATACAGCAATTCCGGCTACATTATACTGTCCTTAATTATCGAAAAGGTTTCCGGAATGTCCTATGCCCAATTTTTAAAAGAAAACATTTTCGATCCTCTGCAAATGCACCACACCACAGTTTATGAATCAAATACAATTATTCCTGATAAGGCCATAGGGTATAACAGCAATAAACAAGTGGATGATTATTCTATTCTGACGACAGGAGACGGAGGAATTTATGCTACGGCAGAAGATCTTTACAAACTGGACAGGGCGTTAAGAACCAATCAGTTATTATCAGAAGAAAGCGCCCAATTACTGTATCAGACACCGATTTTGGAAGCCGGTACTCATTCTGAATATGGATCAGGCTGGTTTATTGAAAAATCTGACGGGACGATGATTGCTCAACATACGGGTGGATTGGCTGGTTTCAGAAGTCTCTTTTGGAGAGATCTAAAAAACGGCAACACCATCATTGCGCTTACCAATCAAGGGGATGCTTTTCCTGTATTTGATTTTCTGAACGATATAAAGAAAACGTTGAAATAATTAGGCACCAGAATAAATGAACGATAATAGTAAAATACTATGGATATGAATAAAAAGCTGTTTTAACAGGCGTTTTTCTTTTATTATTGGTAAAAACTTTTGGGCAATCGAAAGAAAAGATCATTGATGATTATTTCAATGTATTAGTTAAAAATCAATAATTCAGTGGCAATGTTTTAGTGGTTGATAAATGGTTATTTTTTAATGATTCGTGAGTTGAAGACTTGCTTACCTTTTGAATAAATGCGTACCTGGTAAATTCCGGATAGTAATGAGTTTAAGTTCAGATCAAGATTCTGTTTATCCAAAAAATGATAGGTAAATACTTTTCTTCCGGACATATCATAAATCTCTGCCGTAAGGTCTTCATATTTCTTATCCAGGTCGACGGAAATAGTATTAACAAAAGGGTTAGGGTAAATCTTATGAGTATAAGAGATTTCGGGCTCCTGCGTTCCCAAATTGGAAAGATTATTAAAGAGATAGACGGCTCCTGCACTGGTACTGATATTGGCTCCTGTGGAATCAAAATCATGATCCGGTGCTCCAACGGCAACAGTATTGTTATTTACACTTAATCCGTAACCGAATCCGTCATAAGGATGAGAGTCACTGTTGAAAATTTTCTGTTTCTGTACCCAGAAATTATTTTCCAATCTATACAAGAATACGGCACCGCCATTGGTAATATCATTAGTAGCACCAGGCGCACTGATAGCCAGCAGATTGTTACCCATAGATATTCTTGTTCCGAAGTAACCGGCTCCATTACTTATTGTCTGTATATAATTATACTGATCAGTTGCTGCATCATACTTGTATATGGCGACAAATGCCGCGAATTGTGCAGCCGTTATAAAAAGGTAATCATCTTTAGCATAGATTGTAAATCCGAATATGCTTGAGCCTGTTGCCGGAGAATTGATCGTCTGGCTAAGTTCCCAGTTGTTTGAAGAAATATTTTTTTTATAAATAGTAACCTTGCCTGCATTAGTTGTTCCATTAACAGTTTCGTTGGAAGTCCCTACAAATATCTTGTTGTTGTAAACATAAGGATTTGTGTTATAGATAGAAGGGAAATTTTGTTTAAAATCAAATAACTGCGTGTTGCTGTTATATTCGTAAATATTAAAGCCTTTTCCTTCGGTACCTACAGCCAGAATATTGGATTCGGCACTCAAACGGTATCCGAAATGGGTATAGGCAGCGGCAACAGAAGGCACGATTTTTTGCGATTGAACCCAGTCTCCGTTATTATTTTTACTGAAAAAATAGACAGCACCGACCGCGAAGCTGGTACCCGATTTTTTTTCTGCTGCGCCGATAAAAAGTTTGTTATCATCTCCTAAGGCAAACGTTTTTCCAAATTCGTCACTGCTGTCCCGATCGTTGGCAACTAGTTTATTTTTCTTTATCCATGAGTTATTTTGCCGTTCAAATACATAAAAACTTCCGGCCTTGAAGATACTATTTTGGTCATTTTCATCATAGTAATTTCCATACAGCGAGCTGTATAAAAAATTATCTTTCAGCAGCAGATTAAATCCAAAAAAATCTCCGCCCATTCTTACAGGTGGAGTCAGCTTAGTGGTTTGGATAAAATTTTGAGCTGAAAAACTGGTGATCAACAGAAAAAATGAAATTATGTAAAGTTTTTTTCATTGAATTTCTAAGTATGGTTAAAATTTTTGTCAAAAGTAAGCAATTATTTATTATTAGATTGAATGTCTCTTTTTACCCCACCGTCTTTGTATCTTCTTCTTTCAGGATCTTTTTCTCCTTCATTGAAAGCATCATCCGTTCGTATTTGTACTTTTGCCAGTCGAAATTACTGAGGAAATCGAGAGCGGCCTGAAATCCGCGGTTGAAGAGTTCTTCTTTTTCTTCCCTTTTCATAAAGAAATTCAGCCAGCTGCTGCTTCCGCAATTAACCGTCTGAATGCTGAACAAATGATAAAAAGTATGTTTGGTAAGAAAGGTTTTATCGTTAAATCCTTTCAGGGTGCTGATGATATTTCCGGCATAGGTGAGGGGAGATTTCAGGATTTGCGCACTCGTTTTTCTTTTATCGGAAAGCAGATCGGAATCGCTGGTGAGCTGCACCCCAAACAAGGGCATCCTCGGATAAAAAATATCAGCGGCATGGAAAAGATCGATAGGAAAATTTGAAATGCTTCCGCCATCTATGAAAACTCCGGTAGGATTGATATCTTCAGGTTGGATATTCATCCAGAATTTCCAGGCATATTTCACAGAATCATCATCTTTATTGATTGCTTTTTGCATAGGTTCAAAAAAGAAAGGAACCGACATGGAAGCACGCACGAATTCTGCAGGGCTGGCGTGTTTCAGTTCTTCTTCAGACCAGTACAGATTGGCCATCGTAGGGAGTTCAACTTTTATTTTAGCATTGATATCTGTGGTCACTACAATGTATTCGGATTTCAGCAGGTAGAAAGGATCTTTTTTGTAGTACTCATTATTCACGGTACTGTCATAGAAAATTTTATACCTGATTTCATCAATATGTTCACTATTATTGACTCTTATTTGCTCAATGCTCTTTAATGCCATTTGATAATACTGCATTTCGTTTCCATAGCGGTAGTTAAGGTTGAGATCTTTACCTGTTTTCACGAACTTTTCATTGAGATTAGCCACGGTCTTTATTCCAAAACTGTCTAAAGCTTTTTTCATGGCTGTTAAAAAAAGTATTTCCCGGATTAAGTCCTGAATTTCTCTTTTTAAGGTCTGTATAAATTTTTGCCAGGCATAAAACACCAACGATCACCAACAGTAAGGGGATTGAAAAAAGAATCTTCGTCTGCCATATTTTTTCTGTAGGATATACAAATGCCAATATTCCAAAAAATACCAGAATCCCAATGGCAATATATGAGTTGATTTTCAGGAAATTTTTATTGTTCAGCATGGCATGGATGGTGGTTCTTACATAAGGTTTTCCGTCCATAAAATCGGCAAAGTTCCAATTGAAAAGTATTTCTTTAATGATTTCGCTTTTGGGTTCTTCTTTGGTTTTGCAGGCAGCGATCAGCAGGGTATTGATGGCACCGGCACTGGTTCCCGCCACTTTCAGAAAACGGATCCCGAAGATTTCAAGACCATAGAGATAGCCTACCAGTGCGGTTCCCCAAACACCACCACCTTCCTGTACAAACTCTACATATTGATTTCCTGCGGCATCTAAGAGATCGGAAAATTCTTTTGCCGAAATGAGATCGTGCAAAGCCGCTAGCTTTTCCTTAGATTCTTTGGAAAGAATATCTTCTTCCAGAATTTTCTTGAGGTTTTCCGGTTTCATGGGTGATTTGGTTATGTTATTTTGGTTTAACGAAGATATTTAATTCTTGTTTTACAAAAACACCCCAGCGGAAATTTTTTCAGTCTTTGCAGCTGTTTTCATCACAGGGTAACGATTAATTCAACACTACCATTGTTTTCTTCGGGCATAAATAAAAGTACAGATGACAACCAAAGCCATCAATCCGAGGGTAAAGAAGTAGCCGTATTTGGTGTGCAGCTCCGGCATATTATCAAAGTTCATCCCGTAGACACCGGCAATAAAAGTAATCGGCAAAAAATAAACAGAATAGATCGCCAGCACCTTCATGACCTGATTGGCCTTCTGGTCAGATAATGCCAGAAACATGGAGATAAGGTTGGTAATCTGGATGTTCAGATGTTCAAAATCTGCCACTACATCTTTATGCTTATCTTTTAAATCAAAAGTTTCCGAGTCCTGTAAATCTAAAAGTTTAAATTTATCGATGGCATCAGTGGAAATAGTAAGAACCCTTGAATTTAATCCCGATTTCCTTTTCAGCTTATACAGTCTCTTGATCTGGTTGGTATGATTGGTGTTTTTAAGGAAGATTTCGTTTTCGATATTATCCATGGTTTCAAACAGACTTATAGATTCGTCATCAAAGCTTTTCATAATCAGCAGGGCGATCTTAAGGGCGATTTTTTCGGAAGTGATTTCAGTGGTAAGCTGAGAAACCTGTTTCTTCGTTTCGGAAAGGCTTTTGCTTTTCATCCGATGAATGGTAATAATGGTTTTTCCCAACAAAAAAATTCCGATTTTGGTGCTGATGTCGCTTATTGTGTTTAGGTTTTTACGTTCCAGCTCGGTACTTTCGCGCAAAAGGAAAAATTTTACATCTCCGTCTTGCTCATACTTCGGCAGGTGGTTCGGATCCAGGGTGTCTTCCAGGAGAAGATTATTGATCTCATATCTTTCATGTAAAAATTTCAGGTCCTCCGCTGACGGAGCTTCCACATCTACCCATTCGCACTGGGAGTCTCTGTAAATGGTCTCAATTGGCATATAGTAAAAATAGTGTATTTTAAAAAACTATGTATCAAATAAGCTTTATATTTGTCAAAATTAGAAAACTATATGATTAAAAGTACAATAAAAGGCATCGGATTCCATGTTCCGGATAACATTGTTACGAATGATGATCTAGCAAAATTAATGAACACCAATGACGAATGGATTACAGAAAGAACCGGTATAAAAGAGAGAAGGCACCGAAAAAACAGAAATGATTCTCAGGAAACCACGGCTTATCTGGCTTTTAAAGCTTCAGAAAAAGCAATTGCCAATGCAGGATTTACCTCAAAAGATATAGATTATATTGTTTTTGCTACACTTTCTCCGGATTATTATTTTCCGGGCTGTGGGGTTTTGCTTCAGGATATGTTAGGTTGTGATACAATCGGAGCATTGGATGTAAGAAACCAGTGTTCAGGATTTGTGTATGCGATGAGTGTTGCCAATGCTTTCATTAAATCAGGAACGTATAAAAATATATTAGTGGTAGGTGCTGAAATTCATTCTTTCGGATTGGATTTTACGGATGAAGGGAGAGGCGTGTCGGTGATTTTTGGCGATGGGGCAGGAGCAATTGTACTCTCTGCAACAGAAGATGAAAATGCAGGAGATATTCTGGCGGTAAACATGCATTCTGAAGGGAAATTTGCAGACGAATTGTGTACTCAGTTCCCGGGATCCAAATTCGGATGGAGCGACAGAATGAGAAAAGAACCTGAAAATGTGACGAACAAGGAAGTGTACCCGATCATGAACGGAAATTTCGTTTTCAAACATGCGGTAACAAGATTTCCTGAAACGATGCAGGAGGCTTTAGATAAGGCAGGTAAAACCATTGAGGATCTGGATATGTTTATTCCGCATCAGGCTAACCTTAGGATTGCCCAGTTTGTTCAGCAGAAATTCGGACTTCCGGATGAAAAAATCCATAATAATATCCAGAAATACGGAAATACTACAGCAGCTTCTATTCCTATCGCATTAAGCGAAGCGATTGAGGAAGGAAAGATCAAAAGAGGTGATCTTGTGTTGCTTTCTGCGTTCGGAAGTGGCTTTACGTGGGGAAGTGTTCTTTTTGAATACTAAATTAAAAGCATTAAATAAAAAATCCGCAGACTTATTACAGACTGCGGATTTTGTTTTTTACTGAATGTTTAAGCTTTTCAGTAGTTTTTCAGTATCAGAATAATCTTCTCCTGTTTTCTTCGCAAGCTCGATTGCTTTTTCGGCCCAAAGCTTGGCGTTTTTCTTATCTCCTAATTTATTGTAAAGGTTTGCCAGCGTATCTGTATTGGCAGAATTTTCATCTTTCTTTACCGATTCCTGTGCCCAGCTCAATGCTTTTTCCAAAGCAGGTTTATTGGTTACGTTTTCAAAGAAATTCCATGCAATAGAATTGAGTTCTTCCGACCCTAAAGCTGATGTATCTTTGTAAAGCTCCATGGTCAGTTTCTCGTAAGTTGCGATATCTTTATCCTTTAAAGCTCTGTTGGCTTTGGCTCTCGTTAAGATTTTTACTGCTTCGTCTTTTGTTAAAAACTTCTGTGTTTCGGTCATGAAATAGCTGTCATTCCATTTTTTTGTATCGGCATTGTAAGATTTTTTAACAATTGTATTAAGCTTAATGTTTTTGTCAAAAGCATCATATCTTTCAGCAGGAAGAACTTTGGTAATTTCAGCTTTCTTCGCCAGGAAAGTTTTATACAGCGGGCTGTCAGTACTCTGCGTCGCAGAAAGAAGCATCTGGATATCTTCTCTGTCAAGTTCTGTTTTTCCACTGAAATAACGTTCCAGAACTCTTGCAGCAAATTCGGAATCGCTATACATTGTGAGACCGGCAAGATTTTTCAGGAATGCAGGATCTTTTTCTCCGTCTTCGAATTTTTTCTTTAAAGTTCCCAGTCTTTTGCTCGGATCTCCGGCGTCTTTAGCAAACTGGATAAAATCTTTTTCTTCAACATATCCCAGCGTTCTGTGTACCAGCTCACCATTTCCGTCTACAAAAAGATAGGTTGGGAAAGCTTTTACATTGTACTTTTTGGCGATATCAATACCTTCTCCTTTTTCCATGTCGATTTTAGCATTGATAAAATTGGCATTGTAGTAATCTCCCACGTTCTTTTGTGGAAATACATTCTTTGCCATCAGCTTACAAGGTCCGCACCATGTGGTATAAGCGTCGATGAATACAAGTTTATTTTCTTTTTTAGCTTTCGCGAGAATAGTGTTGAAGTTAGTTTCTTCGAATTTGATTCCCTGTGCCAATGCAAATGCTCCGATGAAAAGAGCCGAGAATATTGATAGTTTTTTCATGATATTTATTATTGATTGCAAATGTAATAATTATGTTCACAAATCAGTCTTTATAATATAAAAATTGTTACAACTTTGGTTGGATTAATTTTTAAGGTTTAGGTTAAGTTTTAAATAGCCAATATTATAATAATTCAATTGCTTTTAAACATAAAAAACCGCAGAATTTCTGCGGTTATATCATTTTTTCATAGCTGAATCTGATTTCATTTTTACGCTGTCAGCCGTAGCAGATTCCGAGTGTGAGGCAGCGGTGTCACCCATATTATTCCTCATATAATCCTTGTTTCTTTCTTCTTTAAATTCTTCTCTTTTTTCTTTGTTCTGTGCGCAGCTTCCTAAAAAAAGTGAAGCCAATACCGCACCTGTCAATAATTTTTTCATAGAAATATTTTTTAATGTTAGTGTAATCAAATATAGTATTAAAAGACAAAAAATGAAAGATATAAATTGCCTGGACATAAAAAATCCTCAGAATTAATCCGAGGATCTTTGAATTTAAGTTAAACTATTATTATTTAACAGTAGTTGCTGAATCAGCTTTCATTTTCATGCTGTCAGGAGCAGTGGTTGTTGTAGTCACCGTATCAGTAGTAGTCGGTGCTACACTTGTCGTTGTATTGTCTACTGCTGTCGAATCTGTGCTACTATTTGACATTGATGATTCCTTTGTTCCGCAACTTACCGCTATTACTCCTAGTGCTGCGATTAACATTAATTTTTTCATAATACTTTGTTTAGTGTGAGTAAAACACTATTCAATAATTATTCCGAATTGATGGAATAATTACTAAATATTTAATAAAATAATTTAAAATATTGTTAATTAATTCATCAATAAAAAAGCTCCGGAATTAGATTCCGAAGCTGTATGTATGATAAGTAATAAGATTAATTAATACTCATTGCTGATTACTTTACTTATAAAATTACCCTAAATAAGGATATTTATAATCTTTAGGTGAAACAAAAGTTTCTTTAACAGATCTTACGGATGTCCATCTTAATAAGTTCATTTTTGATCCCGCTTTATCATTGGTTCCAGAAGCTCTTCCTCCTCCGAAAGGCTGTTGGCCAACAACTGCACCTGTAGGTTTGTCGTTGATATAAAAGTTTCCGGAAGCATTTTCTAGTGCCTTGAACGCTTCATTAATTGCATAACGATCCTGTGCAAAAACTGAACCCGTCAATGAATAAGGAGATGAAGAATCTACCAATTCTAAAGTTTCAGCCCATTTTGCATCGTCATAAACGTAAACAGATAAGATTGGCCCGAAGATTTCCTCAACCATACTTTCGTATTGAGGGTTTGTCGTTTCGATTACTGTCGGATGTACAAACCATCCTTTAGAATCATCAGTTTTTCCTCCGATTACTACATTGGCTTCGTTTGAAGAATTGGCTCTGTCGATATAGCCTTTACATTTTTCAAAAGAATTTTTATCGATTACTGCATTTACGAAGTTGGAAGGATCTTCAGGAGAACCAATTTTAATAGAATTGATTTGTTTTTCCATTACTTTTTTCACATCAGCCCAAAGAGACTGAGGAATATAAGCTCTTGAAGCCGCGGAACATTTTTGTCCTTGATATTCGAAAGCTCCTCTTACCAAAGCAGTTGCTACAGCTTCTACATTGGCTGAAGGGTGAGCAATCACAAAGTCTTTTCCTCCTGTTTCCCCCACGATTCTTGGGTATGTTCTATAGTTATGAATATTGTCGCCGATCATTTTCCACATTCCCTGGAAAACTTTTGTGGATCCTGTGAAATGAAGACCTGCAAAATCTCTGTGTGCCATTACTTTTTCTGCAGTTTCTTTTCCGTCTGTAAAAATCATGTTGATGACTCCCGCAGGAAGTCCGGCTTCAGTTAAAACATCCATGATTACTTTTGCAGAATAGATTTGCTTGTCAGATGGTTTCCAAACGACTACGTTTCCAAGCATCGCCATACAGGTAGGTAAATTTCCTGAAATGGCTGTAAAGTTGAATGGAGTAACCGCAAAACAGAATCCTTCTAATGGTCTGTATTCAACTCTGTTCCAGATTCCTGCATCGGAAACCGGTTGCTCAGAATACATCTCCGTCATAAATTCTACATTGAATCTTAAAAAATCGATGAACTCACAGGCAGCATCAATTTCAGCCTGGTGAACGTTTTTAGACTGTCCGATCATCGTTGCTGCGTTAATTACATCTCTGTAAGGCCCCGCTAAAAGATCAGCAGCCTTTAAGAAAATTGCCGCGCGATGTTCCCAACCAAGTTCGTTCCATTCTTTTTTTGCAGCTAATGCAGCGTCAATAGCATCATCAACATGTTGCATCGTTCCTCTGTGATAAAACCCGAAATCGTGTGCATGGTCCTGTGGCGACTGAAGCTGAACTTTATCGTCCGTTTTCACTTCTTTACCGTTGATTACCATCGGGATTTCTATCTTCTCAGCCCACATTTTCTTGTATTGAGCGATAAGGCTTTTTACTTCCGGAGTTCCCGGTGCGTAAGAATTTACCGGTTCGTTTACCGCAAATGGTACTTGCGAAATTGCTTTAGACATATTAGTTGTATATTTTTTTATTTGCTAATGATACAAATTTACAACAATTATTTGGGTAGATTATAATATGTGAATGGTCAATTTTGCTTTGCCAGTGAATGGTGAATTTTTAAAAGATTATTAAAATTGACCAGCGAAGCGGATTGACAATTCACTATTCATTCCTCATATCTTTTCGTTTTCCAGGATTTTCAGGACGAGTTTTTCCTCCTGGGTGAGATCTGCCTTACCGTCATTCTCCTCTATTTTTTCAAGTTCGTCGAGGTATTTCCTGATGGTGTTATTTTCATATAAATTAATTACCAATGGATGAACATAGTATTTCCGGCAAACCGTACTTGTATTTCCAAGATGAGAAGCAACAATTTCTAACGCTTCTTTTACTTTTTTTGTATTGAGTATTATTTTCTGCGTAGCCGATTTCTTTAAAAGCAATCAGTGCACTTACCGTTCCGGACCAGGTTCTGAAATCTTTTGCCGTAAAATCTTCACCGCTGATCTCTTTAATGTAATCATTCACCATTCCCGAATCAATGGAATGTCGGTTTCCTTCATCATCAATATACTGAAAAAGTTCTCTTCCCGGAATGTCTTTGCATTTCTGAACCAATCGAGCCAATCTTTTGCTTTTGAGATCGATATCATGCATTACTCCTTTTTTACCTTTGAAATGAAAGGAAATCTTCTGTCCCTGAATTTGAACATGCTTCCCTTTTAGTGTTGTTAAACCGAAAGAACCATATAATTTTTCATAAGCATTATTTCCTATCCTGATGTTGGTACGTTGCATAAGGCTTACAATCAATGCAAGGATTTTTCTCTTTTCGAAATTTCTTAAAGCCAGATCTTTTTCTACCTGAAGACGAATATCTGGCAGTGCATATCCGAACTGCAGCATTCTGTAAAACTTCGTATGATTTCGCAATGCACTCCAAAGCGGATGATAGCGGTATTGTTTCCTTTTCTTTACATCAAAACCAGTTGCCTGGAGATGGCCGTTATCAAGCGCACAGATCCATACGTTTTCCCAAGCCGGTGGAATAACCAGCTTGTTGATTCTAGTAATTTCATCTTTATCCCTGATTTTTTCGCCGTCTCTGTAATAAGAATATTTTTTTCCGGTTTTTTTGCGTGTGATCCCGGCTGTCTCTGCATCGGAGGTATAAATGAGATGTACCGCCTTTGCAGATGCTACCGGATCTTTCATAATTTTGACAATCTTTGAGGGCTTCAGATGGGAAATGATTTCTAAGTCTGAATTTTCCATAAGATCTGGTTAAGAGTTCCTACCCCTTGAAAATAGCCATAAAATAATAGCTATAACGCCAACTACTAATATGATCCCCCACCACATTCCGGCCTTGAAGATTGTTTCTACTGCTTCGCAGCTTGTAAGTGTCAGTAATGTTAATATTGCAATACTGTAAAAGCTCCATTTTTTCATAATAATATTATTTTAGTGTTTATTATTTTCAAACTCTGTGAAGATCGGCTCTCCATTTGATGATGGATTTTTTTGATCTCGTCTCCTTTCATATTTTCTTTCAGTGCTTTTTCGAGAAAAACTTTGAATTCATCATCGTAAGCGAATCTCAAAGCGGCGATCTGGCCAAAGGAAAGTTTTTCCTCCACGTCATCGGATCTCAATCCGAAAAGTTCAAAATACCGCTGCTTGAATTCAAGCCTCACGATACGATTCTGAATGACCAGTGCATAATGTTGCCTCAGCATGATGGCCAGGTAAAAAATCAGGAAAATCACTATTGAAAATAAAATCCATAACAGCTGATTTTGTTGGTCACTGAAAATCTTATATATTCCGATTCCTTCTAAAATGATTAATAACGGAAGAAAAACGAAATGATGAGGAGCATAAAATCGTACGTGATTTTTATAATTCTGACTTTCCATTTCTCGTATATTGCAATTATCTTTCCAAAATTCTTTAATTTCTGATCTAAATTTAATTTTGGCTGAAGAAATACGGAATTAGAGGCTTAAATATGATGTATGATACCATGTTGTGATAAAATATGAATTTAATTCACCTGTACATTGCTATATTTGAGTATATTAACACTTTAATTCAAATATCTGTACAAAATGATCAAGAAGATAATATTTATATTCACTATTTTGATTTCACTGTCTGGTTTTAGTCAAAAATACAATTTTACTTATCAGTACACCTTTAAACCCGACTCATTACATTTAGATAAAACCGAAACCGAGCTGATGGGCCTGTTTATAGATAAAAACGGATCAACTTACTTCAGCCTGGCAAAAGTAAAAAGAGATTCTGCAATCGCACAGAACATAAATTCAGATGGAATATCCTTAAATATGCCCGTTTCATTAAATACCTTTCCACAAGGAAAAGTTCGTGGTATAATTCAGAAAGACTGGCAATCCAATGAAGTAATATCTTACCTGCCTGTGAACACTGATCGATTTAAAATCATTCAGCACATTGCCTTCAATTGGCACATCGAAACAGAAACTGCTCTGATACAAGGTAAGAAATGCCAGTTGGCAACGGTAGAATATAAAGGCAGAAAGTATAACGCGTGGTTTACTAATGAAATTCCCATTTCTGAAGGGCCATATAAATTTGGCGGACTTCCGGGATTGATCGTCAAGATCGAAGACACAAAAAAACAACATATCTGGGAATTAAAAGGAATTGAAAAGTTTAGACATATAAAACTTAATTTGTCGGCCTATATTCCTGTGACCGAAAGCCAGTATAAAAAAGCCGTTGAAGATTACATCAGAGATCCGATGAACAGAATGAGGGAACTTAAGCAAAGATATGGGATTACCAGTCTTACGTCAACTTTGCCTGATGGAAGCTCATACTCAGATGTTGAGTATGAAAAAATGAGAATTAAGAAAATAAAGGAGAGTTTTAAGGAAAACAATAATTCCATAGAGCTTTGATTAAACATTTTAGAATTATGCTAGGATCTGATTAATTACGGGTTATTTAAAAAAAATCCTTACTTTAAAGAATATATTATTGCAATTATGGACAAACAATTAAAAAAATTTATAATCAAATCTGTTATTGTTTTAAGCGTAATACATTTGGCCTATTTTATCTATGGGTATTTCAAGTTTGAAGGAATCCGTAAAATCGATATTTATACAGAGTTTTACAGATTCAAATTTTATGATGACGTTTCTATTTCCCACTTTTTTATTACCGGCCTGTTTCTATTTTGCTTTTTTGTTTTATTATTGAGAAATCATTCCAAAATGAAATATGGTTTTTCCAATATGGTAAAAATTGGCGCTTCTTTATTACTTATTTCCTTTCTCTCGTTGACTTTTTTTATAAGCTACAGTTTTGGATTAAATGCCAAAATGAGACAGGAGCTTCCTGAAAAGGATTTTAATAAAGACAAAACTTTGCTGAATGTATTATACCCATTTTTGTACAATTATACTTCCTATAGCTCTGATAAATTATTCAATCCTGAAAATATTTTATATCCTAAACCTTATCCGGTGATAGCGGAGAAAGACACCATTTATTATGATCCTAATGATAAGGGAAATTATTCCGTTGAAACAAGCTATTATAGCATAGATACACTGAAAGTACTAAGTTCTGATTATAAAAATATAAGTTCTAAAATCCTGTCAGGAATGGATTATTTGGGACTTGAACCCAAGGAATTTACAAAAAGAATTATTTCCAAAAAAAGCGATCGGAGACAGTACGGAAATCATATTCAAAGGTAGTGAGGTAGATCCGGAATATGATGAGGATATCTGTATCTTTTTGGAAAATAAGATTTTATATAGTCCTGTCCATAACGTTTCTCAAACTACACAACAATATCAGAACGCCGTAACGAGATATAAATTGCTCTATAAATATGATCAGGATTCGCTGCTTCATTCGTTTCAGCGGCTGGACACTTTGTTTAAGAAATATAATATAGAATCACAGATCGTTCCCAAAGATTTGAGTCATGATGTCTTTTATTTCCGTGATCATAGCAGGGAACCTCTCAATGAGATTCGGAATACTTTTGATCGGGCTAGATTGAGGGAAACAGTTAATACGCTTGAACGTCTATTTTACAAACCCAATTATCTTCATCCGTCAATACAGATTATTTTCATGGTGGTCGTCCTAAGTGTTTGGATCGCTCTATTTCTGCTTTATCTGATCTGGAATTATATTAAAACAAGAAATCACAGGTTATCTACAGAAAATAAAGCAAAAACCACAATCTGAAAATCGTGCATCACAATAAATTGTTGAATTAAAAATTTATTGAAAAAAGCGTTGTTAAGGTTCATATTAAAAACCCTGACAACGCTCAACGCAAAAGCGAAATAAATTTTAAGGTATTATCTACGTATTGTTACACCGCCATCCACCGACAGGTAAGCTCCTGAAATATAAGAAGCTTCGTCTGAAGCCAGGAACACAATGGCATTTGCTATTTCTTCTGCTTCCCCGATTCGTTTCAGCGGAACCGCTGCTGCGATAGCATTTTTAATGTCTTCCGGCGTCTGTTGATTCATTGGGGTATCGGTTAATCCGGGAGCAACAGTATTTACCCGAATTTTTCTGTCTGCCAATTCTATTGCTGCCGTCCGTGCTATTGCATCAACTGCACTTTTTGTTGCAGCGTAAGCTCCCATTTGTGCATATCCGCTCACTGAAACTCCGGACGAAATAAGAACAATGGAGGCTCCTTCTGCTAAATGCGGAATCAGTTTTTGTAATGTGAAGAACAATCCTTTCACATTGATGTTGAACAAATCATCAAACACTTCTTCTGTTGTTTCTTCTATTGAAAATTGTTTTGCAATTCCTGCATTCAAAACAAGCACGTCAACTTTGTTTCCGCTTTCTGCTATTTCTTTCTCCAATGTTGCAATATCTGCCAATTTGGAAATATCAGAAGCTAAGGTCTTCAATTTTGGGCTGTTAATTTTTACTGATGCTGTCTGCAAACTATCAGTATTTCTTCCTGTTATCAAAACGTTTGCTCCTTTTGCAATAAACGTTTTTGCGGTTGCTAGTCCAATTCCTGCACTTCCGCCTGTAATGATTACATTTTTATCTGTGAAATTCATTTTTTAAATTTTAAATGATGAAAATTAATTTTTAGTCTAAGACTTTTGAATTTATTTGTTTTTGAAATCGATTTCTTTAACGATGCAAATGTAAAATGAATAAATTTATTTTAGTAACTTTGTAACTAAAAGTAACAGTAACTTTTGAGTAACAAAGTAACTTATGGAGGAAATAAAATGTTCGGATAACGACACCAACAAAAAACAGATTATGGCTGTTCATGATGCAATGGATGTATTGAATGGCAAATGGAAAATCTCAATAATTTCATCGGTTTGCTATTACAACAAACGGCGTTTTTCTGATATTCTGAACGATGTAAAAGGTATTTCCAATAAAATGCTCAGCAAAGAACTGAAAGAACTGGAAATGAACCAACTCGTAAAACGAATAGTCCTGGACACACAACCCGTAACGGTACAATATCAGCTGACAGAATACGGTTTGACTTTAAAAAAAATCATCGATACTTTGGCTGATTGGGGAACTGAACATCGGAAAGTAATTGTCGGGAAGTGAAAATAAGGCTATGACTTACTTAGATTTACCAGCTAAATTATTAAGATGGTATTTATTTGATCATTTATTATGCCGGATAAAATGCGGTAATAAATCCACTAAAACATAATATAACTCTGCCAGATAACCTTTAAATTCGTAACTTCACATCTTTAAAAATTATTCAAAAAATGACTTCAAAGGAAAAAATAGCTGCACTTCGGGAAGAAATGCAGAACAATAATGTTGATGCATTTATCGTATATTCTGCAGATCCGCATATGAGCGAGTACCTTCCGGAAGAATGGCAGGAAAGAGCTTGGCTTTCAGGTTTTTTAGGCTCTGCAGGTTTTGTGGTAGTCACTAAAGATAAAGCAGGATTGTGGACAGACGGAAGGTATTTTACCCAGGCTGCCATTGAACTGGAAGGTTCAGGGATTGATCTTTTTAAAGAAGGAATGGAAGGAACACCCAATTATATCGACTGGATCATCTCTGAAATCCCTGCAGAAGGAAGGGTTGCAGTAAATGCTTTGGCAACTTCCCATGCCAATTGGGAACTTCTGACTGAGAAATTAAATGCTAAAAATAAAACCCTACTGGATCTGCCTCTTCTGGATCGGATATGGAAAGAGAGAGGAACACCCTCTAAAAATCCGATTTTCGTTCATCCGATAGAAAGAGCCGGTAAGTCTGTTGCAGAAAAAATAGCAGCCATCCGCCAGAAAATGGAATCTATGGAGGCGACGGTTCATGTTATTTCAAGTCTTGACGATGTTGCCTGGACGCTCAATCTCCGAGGAAGTGATGTGCAGAGCAATCCTGTATTTTTAGGATATATCATCATTACTAAAAATGATGCAAAGCTTTTTACAGATCTTGAAAAGCTTGAAGTAGAAGCCAGAAAGCAGATGGATGAAGCCTGGGTAAAAATGATGCCTTACGAAGAATTCTATAACTGCCTGAAAGAATTTAAAAATGAAAAGGTTTTGGTATCGCCCAACAGCAATCAGTCTGTTTTTGAAGCATTAAAATCCGAAAATCAATTTATCAAAGCTCCTGTTCCGGGGAATTTAATGAAGGCCCAGAAAAACGAAACTGAGCTGGAAGGATTCAGGAAAGTAATGGTAAGAGATGGTGTAGCTATGGTGAAATTTCTCTACTGGCTTACACATAATGCAGGAAAGGAAGCGATGACCGAATATTCTATCGGCGAAAAACTGAGAGGTTTCCGTGCGGAAGGAGAAAATTTTGTCGGGGAAAGCTTCGGCAGTATTGTAGGATACAAAAATAATGGTGCGATCATGCACTATTCCGCAAAAAGCGAAGGTAGTAAGGAAGTAACTAATGATGCAAGCATTCTGGTAGATTCGGGAGGTCAGTATCTTGAAGGAACTACAGATATCACAAGAACTTTTGCATTGGGAACTGTTTCTGATGAGTTTAAAAAGGAATTCTACGTTGGTTTTGCAGGGAATGATCCGCCTTTCTATGGTGAAATTTCCAAAAGGAACAAGAGGAGTGCAGTTAGATGCGATTGCAAGGCTTCCGCTTTGGATGGATGGAAAAGATTTTAATCACGGAACCGGACATGGCGTGGGAAGTTTCATGAATGTTCACGAAGGCCCTCAGAATATCAGAAAAGATATGAATCCTCAGGAGCTTCTTCCGGGCATGGTATGCTCCAACGAGCCTGGATATTATGTTGAAGGTCAATATGGAATCCGTCACGAAAATCTGATCGCCGTAAAAGAATCTGAAACAACTGATTCAGGAACTTTCTACGAGTTTGAAACACTAACGTTCTGTCCGTTCTTTAAAGACACGATCGTTAAGGAAATCCTTTCTGAAGAAGAAATTACATGGCTGAACAGGTACCATCAAATCTGTGCGGAGAAAATCGGGCCTCATTTGGAAGGTGATGTAAAAGAATGGTATACACAATTGGTAAGTCCGCTTTAAAATAGACGACAACTTTTTATCTTCGAATTGAAAGATTTTCAATAGTAAGACTAAAATAAATATTAACCCCGCCCGGCAGGAACTGCCGGGCGGGGTTGTTCTGTGCAACCGTATTTTTACGGTAATAATTTTAGGGATTATCCTGAGGTTGCGGAAAACGAATGATTCTATCTTTGTGACAACAAACAAACATCATTCATCTTCATATAACTTAGTAAATTCAAAGCGGTAATCACTTCAGTTTCTGGAGTGATTTTTATTTTTAAACTATATTGATTTCCAGCTTTCCAGAATTCCATCTTTTTATCGATAAACAGTGAATTAGGTAGTAAACCCTAGCCCGGGTAGTAGCGGATACCCCACAGCACGCGCAAGGAAAGGTGAGGGGCGAGGAGTATGAGCGGATAACCGGAAATAGCTTCTTAAAAATTAATTTGAGAGTTGGAGTATGGTTATTTGATTTTGGCGAATCACTGCAATAGACAAAGGATATTTTTGTTTGTGGTGAAAAAACGTAAATTTGCAGTATGAATAATGATACCATTTGTGCGCTGGCTACGGCCAATGGAGTGGGAGCTTTGGGGATTATCCGGGTTTCCGGAGATGATGCTTTACCTGTAGTTCAGAAGAGTTTTCCCGGTAAAAACCTGGCAAAACAGAAGTCTCACACGATTCATTACGGGTATTTTATGGATGGAGAAGAGGCAATTGATGAGGTGATGATTTCTATTTTTCTGGCTCCGAAAAGCTTTACAACCGAAAATTCGGTGGAAATTGCGTTTCACGGCTCTCCGCACATCGGTAAACGTATTCTGGAAACACTGATCAAAAACGGTGCAAGAATGGCAAAAGCGGGAGAATTTACGCTTCGTGCTTTTATTAATGGAAGAATTGATCTTTCTCAGGCCGAAGCGATCGCAGATGTGATTGCTTCCGAAAATGAGGCATCCCGAAAGGTAGCGATCAGTCAGCTAAAAGGTGGCATTACCAATGAAATTTCTCTACTCAGAACTGATCTGCTGAATTTCGTTTCTCTGATCGAACTTGAACTTGATTTTGCGGAAGAAGATGTAGAATTTGCAGACAGAACTGCGCTTACTCAATTACTCAATAAAATCGAGATAAAACTTAACTCGCTTATCGAAAGTTTTCAGTACGGAAACGCTATTAAAAACGGAACTGCTGTTGCGATTATCGGAAAACCTAATGCAGGAAAATCGACTTTATTAAATGCTTTATTGAAGGAAGAACGTGCGATCGTTAGCAATATTGCCGGAACAACGAGAGATACCATTGAGGAAATTCTGCATATTAAGGGACATGCTTTCCGCCTGATCGATACAGCCGGACTTCGAGAAACGGTTGACGAAATTGAAGCCATTGGAGTAAAAAAAGCAAAAGAAAAAGTGGAGAATGCCAATATTCTGGTGTATTTGGCTGATGCGGGAACTGAAGATTTTTCCGAAGATATTGAAATGATTCGTTCTTTGTTAAGGAATGACCTGAAACTGATTATCTGCGCAACAAAAATTGATGAAGTCATGCCACATCATTATGAAAGACTGGAAGATGTTTTCAGAAAGGAAATTTCTCATGAGTTTGATTTTATTAAAATTTCTGCAGTTGAGAACCAGAATATTCAAGATCTTAAAAATGAGCTGTCCTCGTATGTTGAGCAGCTAAAAGCATCAGAAAATAATGTGGTAATCACCAACCAGCGTCATTTTGAAGCGTTACAAAAATCCCTAAACGCAGTGCATAAAGTAAATGAAGCGATATCATTCCGGATTTCTACCGAACTGCTGGCTTATGAATTGAGAAATGCATTGGAGCATCTAGGGGAAATATCCGGTGAAGTGACGAATGATGAGGTATTGGGTAACATTTTTTCTAAGTTTTGTATCGGGAAATAATTTAGCTTTTCTTTGATTTCTTTTTCTTTCTTTTGTTTGATTATCAATTATTTATAATAATTTTATTTTCTCTTTTTGGAGTTTATTTATATATTTGTACACCTGTTGTACACCTCGAACTACAAAAAAGTAGTACAAAGGTGTACAAATGTACACCTCAAATAAAAGATATGAATATTACTTTAAAACAGAAAAATTTAGCTGATGGAAGGATTAGTCTTTTCATTGAGTATTACAAAGGTTCTTCTACTAATGCACAAGGAAGAAGAGTTCACCTGCGAAATTTTGAGTATTTGAAACTGTATTTACAGCCCGACCCGAAGTCGGCTAAGGAAAAAAAAGAGAATAAAGAAACTATGGCTCTTGCCGAAAGTATTTTGGCAATTAAAAAAGCTGAATATGTTCAGGGACGCTATGATCTGAAAGATACCGTAAAAAGTAAAAGAAATTTTTTAACGTACTTTGAGGAGTTAACAAAAGAGAAGCAAGAGCAAGATACTTCTAATAATTACGGTAACTGGTTTTCAACGCTACAACATCTCAAAAAGATTGTTCCAAAAAATATGACTTTCGATGAAATGGATGAAAGTTTCGTCAAGAAAGTTCACCGATACTTTGAAAAAGATGCCCGCACCAAAAGTGATTTGCCGCTTTCTCAAAATTCAAAACATTCTTACTTCAACAAGTTTAAAGCTGCGCTACGAAATGCTTTTGATAATGGATATCTGACAATAAATTATGCATCAAAAGTAAAATCCTTTGAACAGGCGGAAAGCCAAAGAGAATATCTAATCTTTGATGAATTACAGCGTTTAGCCAAAGCAGAATGCAAATATCCGGTTTTAAAAAAAGCTTTTCTTTTTTCTTGTTTATCAGGGTTACGTTGGTCAGACATTAATACTTTGATATGGAAAGAAGTTCGTGACGAAGGTGATGTTTCTAGAGTCAATTTCCGACAGGAAAAAACAGATGGCGTAGAATATCTCTATATATCAAAACAAGCTAGGGAATTGTTGGGCGAAAGACAAGATCCGCAGGAAAGAGTTTTCAAAGGTTTAAAATATGGAATGACCTACAATACTGAAATTATACGCTGGTGCAATCGAGCTGCAGTTCCTAAGCACATTACTTTTCACTCAGCCAGACATACGAACGCAGTCCTGTTGTTGGAAAACGGTGCGGACATTTACACAGTTTCTAAAAGACTTGGACATAGGGAATTAAGAACAACGCAGATCTATGCAAAAATTGTGGATAGCAAAATGAAGGAAGCTGCTGAGATTATTCCGGAATTAAAGATCGAGTTATGAAAACTCAGTTTTCTATTTAATTCAGTGAAAATCGCTCTATAATCAATTGAATTCAGAATAAACTTTTTTTAATCTTTTTTACATTTAAAATTAACCCAGAGTTTTCGTACTTAGGCCACAAGCTATTGCTAGTCTTTTATTTACGATTTTTATTGTTGACTTTTGTTTTTGTAAATCAATTAAAAGAAACAGATGGAAAATAACGAAATCATCATTCATAAGCTCAACCGAATTGAAAAACATATATTCGGGCTCAAAGCAATTCTTAATGTAGAGGAGCTTTCGGATTACACGGGGTTTAAGAAATCCTATATCTACAAATTGGTTCATACCAATTCTATCCCATTTTCAAAGCCTTCTGGAAAAATTCTATTCTTTGAACGGAAAAAAATTGAAGAATGGTTGCTGAAAAATAGCCATAAATCAAATGACGAGATCCAACAAGAAGCAATAGAATTTTCTTTACGTAATAAATCATGACTGTAATTAAATGCCTATATCTACTAATGTAATACTGGAACTAGTTTATTTAGTGACTTGATTTGTTATAAAATATATAATTGGGATTATAATGTAATCTTAGAATAAAAGAGATATTATCCTCTTGTATATTTATCCTGTCTTGTGAACTTAACAGGACTATTCTCAAACCATTTATTAACTGATATTGAGCAGATTTTGAAGGTGATAACTAATAATTGAATAAAATTTCTTAATGATGAAATGGAGTGTGGTGTATTCAAGTATATTGTTAACTATATTTATATTGGTATGATTTGAATATTTTCACCAAATTTTTCATATAGCTTTTTATTTGAAACAGACTTTGGAAATGCCATGGCGAGGTGATATTTAGGACGAGATAAAGCAACATAAATTAATCTTCTCGTTTCATCTGGAAATACATCCTGTTCATTTGATATGTTATCAAATGTAATATTGTCTTTATGTTTTCTTTCATTGAAAAATACTAAAATGGAATCTAATGTTTGACCCTTGACTTGATGAATAGTGGTAATTGGTATATTGTATTTCGAAAAGGATTTTTGAAAATGATGACTGACCGGATCTAGTAAGGTTGTCTTTTCGAAATATTTTGATTTTCGTTTTTTTAAAAGAAAATCTATTTCATGATCAAGCCCAAGCTGTTCTTTTAGAAATATCTCAGTGTCTTTTGTCCATTGTTGAATTGAATTGCTGAGATCAGGCATTTTATATAATGTGTTCATGATTAGGGAATTGAATTTAGGATCTTCCTTTTTTCGTCTTTCGATTTCTTTCAAATCATGAAATTCATCTTTCACCTTATATATTAATTTAATAAAGATTTTTCTTGCTTGATTTATAGCGTTTTTTACATCACCTCCTAAATATAGATTTTTCAACTCGATTAAATTTGTTGGTAAATCAGAGTTCCAAGGACGCTGTTCTTTTTCTTTACCAAGCAGTTTATCTTTTAGCGTATTTCCCCTAACTACGATACAGCTCTTCTTGAAATTACTGACTAAGCATCGACTTTCGTAATGTTCTAATATATTTTGAAAATTAGTAGTATTATATTTATATATTACAATCGAATCTTCTATCTCCGCACAATCCAAACTATTGATTTTTGGATCACCAGAAATTCTCACAAGCGAAAATATATCGATAATATTCTGTGATGACCTTCTATTGTCGGTAAGATTGTAAGCTTGCCAACAGGTATCGTTTGAGTATTTTGTTAAAAACTCCTTAGGGGATGCGTCTCTCCATTCATATAGACTTTGATAGGGGTCACCGATCAACTCTAAATTTGTTAAACCGTTTTTTGTCAGTTCATCAAAGATGGCATGCTGTAGTAAAGAATTATCTTGTGCCTCATCAATGATTATATGTGGGAATCTCCTGCTTAGCCATTGACTAATTCTGGGATTTTTTCTAAGTAAAAAAAGTGCTATATAAGCTGAATCTCCCGTTGAGATGAGCCCTTTTTCAAATTGTGTTTTTTTTATAAACTTACAATAATTAATAAAGTTTTTGTATTCGACTTTTTCTGGCAAGGGTTGCTTTCCTCCTATACTGAATGTGCCATCGGGCTCAATCCTTATTTCACTGGGTTTGTACAAGTGATAAATGCTTCTGTTGTCTTTTCCTTTATAATCTACACTGTTTAATGGCCAAACTAAGCCCTCTCTAAGCTCTCCGGTTGTCCTGTCTGTATATTTAGTTTTCCACATATTATCCAAAATATCGGTGTGATCTAATATTTTAGGACGATTGAAATTTCTATTTAATACATTGTAGAATGGTAAAGTAATATATTTATTGATGAAGCTGTCAATTGTAGATACGTGATTTGGAAATTGGATTTGTCTTCCAGCCAAATTCATATATGCTTCATTTATTTCATCTTTGGCAGCATTAGTAAAAGAAAGACAAGCGATTCCGGAATGAGAGGATATTTCTTTCAAATTTTCTATCTCTAAAATTTTCTTTGCGATAGTAGTGGTTTTGCCACTTCCTGGACAGGCATTTAAAACAACTTTTCCTCTAGCTTCTAAATAAATTTTTCTCTCGTTATTAATATAGTACATTATAAGCCTTGTTTTAAGTGTGATAAAGCATCCAATATGTATGAAGGAACTATGAAAGATGATTTTGCCTTTGATAGATTTTCAAGAAGATAAATCGAAAAATCCTGTGCAAACTCAGCTTTATTTGGGATAGATTTCCAGACGAGAATAGCCACCTTTCTCTTTTCTTCTTCAGTCATCAAATCATCATGAAAACTTCTGTTGTATGCTTCTATTTTATCAATTTTCTCAGGATCTGTCAAATATAAGTATCTAACTAGAAAATTGTCCCTAAATTTTCGTCGGTCATTAGGGATATTATTTAATGCAATTTCATATTCAAGTGTTTTAAATGATGAGAAAACTTTTATGTTTTCAGCTCCGTTTTTTACTGAATTTAAATTTTTAATCCTCGAAGAAGGCTGTCCATTTTGAATTTCCTTATAAAGGTGATCTAATACCGTAGTTTCAGTTATTAATTTTTCAAAACTAAAATCTGAATTTTTTGAATTTGTATATCTATCGTCGTCAGTTACTATTGAAACTGGTTTGTTAATTCTTTTCTCAATCTCTGCATTATTGAATAAATATAAGAACGGATAAAAGGATGTTCCTTTTACATTAACGACTTCTGTTCTATAATCTTCTAAAAGGTAATCTTCTAAGCGAGTAAAAGCTGAAATAAGTAGTTCCTCAGAGATTCCCTCAATAAAAAGAACTGATTTCGCAAACAGTAATTGTGATTTTGTAACGTCAATATATCTTTGTAACTTCTTTAATCTTATACTATAATCATCTTCTTTCAGTAAAATGTTTTTGGTAGTATCTTCTACAATATTTTCAGGAATCCTATTTTGAAATTGACTGTCTAGTTTAGTTGCCTTACCGCAATCTAATAATATTAAGTTTTTTAAAGGAACTTTTGATGTAAGAGTAGGAGAATGAGTTGTAATAAATAATTGCCCACTGTCAGAAGTATTTGCTTCAGTAAGAAAATAATATAAACTTAGCTGTAATTGTGGATGCAAATGAGCTTCAGGTTCTTCAATTAGAAGTGCAAAATGAGGGAGGTTGTTTTCCTCTATTTGTTGTTCTTTGATGTCCCCCAAAACCACGGCTATATAAATCAAATTATTTAACCCCAGACTATTCTGACCTAACCTAAAGCCATCTTCCACTAAACTTGTCTTATCATGAGGTAGATAAGGTTTGATCGCATTGACTATATATTCTATTTTGGCTTCTTCAATCTGAAGGCCAATTTTGTTGTCTATGAACTTCTTAAAAATACCTCCCAAATTAGCATTAATTCCCTCTCTTGTATTCTTTACTTCTTCTCTTTGCAGTAATAGTGTATTTGCATCCTTTATGATTTTTTCAATTTCTGATTCGGTTTTTTTTCGACCAACGAATCTTCTGATCACACTTCCAAGTATATTATTTCTGGTTGTAAGAAGGTCTCTTGTGCTATCTCTTAGTGCTCCCAGATAATAATGTTGAAATAATTCAAAAGTTTTATAATCAGCTTTTTGGCCATCAATATTGCCAGTATTGTAAGAAAAATACGGATATTTTCCACCTCTGTTTTCGTAACTTAAAGTGATTCTAGCATAATCTTCGTTTTCGTCATTGGGATCAATCACCATGAATTCATAAAATGCTCCTTTTTGTGAGGTTGACAGATTTTTAAAAATATATGTTATATTGATTAAAGTCGACTTATGAAGAATTTTTGATTCTCCAATTTGTATTACTTTCTGGAAGAAATCGTCGAAAGAAACTGAAAGTTCTCTTAATGGTTCTCCAATATTGTACAGTAATCTGATTGCATCAATAAATGCAGATTTACCACTGGCATTTTCTCCAATTACAATATTTATTTTGGGATCGAACTCGGACTCAATGCATTCGATCCCTTTGTAGTTTTCAATTTTAATGTAAGATAAATACATTTGGCTTTTTAGTTTAGCCCAAATATACAATCTTACTGTCTACTTCCGTGTAATTTCTATGAAATAAATTAAGCAACTATATATTTGAATTTACCGGATCTAAACTCTAAAATTCCAGTTTTTCAAATACAATCTCAGGTTTTTCAAATCTAGAGAAGACCTTTGATGTTTTAGATAAAATATACAACTTATAAATGTAATTATAATAATACCAAATTTTAAATATTTTCCAGTCTGTTTAAGTTGAATTAACTAATTAAATTTGTAATTTATCAAAAACATTTAAGCATGTCAAAGAAAGGTGGAGAATTTGAAATTAATGCCATTGACTTCCTGGAAAAAATATTTAATGAATTAAATTATACAGTTACAAGAAAAAGGACACAAAAATCAGGCTCACAAGATGGTTATGATGATCTGATACAGATTGTAGACGATAGATACAGAAGATATACCATTTTTGCCGAATGTAAGGATTATTCAACACATTTGAATTATACTCAGGCAATTGAAAAAATCCCACACATTGTCTCCACCCATCAAAATATTGATTTATTATTATTTATATCTCCCTATGAAGACTTTTCAAATACAAATGAAAACTCTAAAGTTGAAGGTTTTTACGAGGCTATAAACGAGAGATGCCCTGTGGAATTTTTAACACCAGAATCATTTATTGAAGAATATTTTAGCTTATATCCTGAATTGTTTAAAAAGGTTTATAAGAATGAATTATCTAGAATAGAAGGAACTAAACGTGAGCAAATATTACGTCGTTTTGAAAAAATGATTTTTTCAAACAAAAATTTAAAAAAAGTAGTAATCTTTCAAGAAGATAGAGAAAAATATATAGGAAAGAATTCTATTCATGAATTTCATATTTTGAGAAACTTTAGGAAGTTTCAGGAGAATGATCGCTATGTCAGTAACAATTCAGAATATAATCTTGATCTCCTTGATTATCTTAGTAATGCAAAACTGGGAGTGGTAATTTTGGGGAATCCTGGTTATGGAAAAAGCGAAGAATTGAAAAATTTCTCTGTAGTACTTTGGAATATGATGGATCAAAATTTTAAGATTCCTAAATTTCAATCTCTAAAAAATTTCAATACCGATACAAAAATTGAAGAATTATTACCTTCAGATTATAAAAGTATATATGATCTTGTAGTGATTTTTGATGGTTTAGATGAAGTCCACAATATTGTAGATTTTTCAAATAAATTCCGATCATTTATTTCGGATAATGGAGAACTGATCAGTAAAATACGAATGAAGTTTGTAATTAGCTGCAGGACCAGTATTTATAAAAAATGTGTAAAAGATTTGCAAAATCTAGATACATGTTTTCTTAATGAAGTAACTGAAGGCGCTGCCATTCGATTCTTATTTAAAAAGTTTAATCTTGATATAACTTTAGCAAAAGGATTTAGTTTTTATAAATACAGAGATGTTTTAGAAAATCCATTTTACTTGGAAATACTTGGTTCGTATTATAAGAATACAGGTGAAATCTTATTGAACAGATCAAAATTAATTGAGAAGTATATTGAAAGTCGATTAGAGCTTGATGAAAATAATAAATTTCGAAATGACTTGAATTTTGACAAATTTGAGATTTATGAATCATCAAAAAAAATAGCAGTCGCTCTGGAATCGATGCAAAAGACTTCAATATCAACTAGCGAGATAACTTTCCTATGTAAAAAAAAGATTGATGTATTTAAAAATCCATTTTTAATAGAAAATCTGGAGAATAATACTTGGAGTTTTGAACATAAAAATATTCAAGAATATTTTGTTGCAAAAGTATTGGCAAAATTGGATTTTGAAGAAATCATTAATATTCTCCGTATTGATGCAAAATCTAATAAAATACATCCTACCTGGATTAATGTTGTGTCCTTTCTTCTAAATTTAGAACTACCTATTACAGTTTTTGAGATGATTGTCGATTGGATCAGTAATCATGATATTGCTTTTATATTTGAAGCAGACCATAATCGAATCTCTGATAAGATAAAAATTAAATGTTTACAGCAGTTGTTTGAAGAAAATTGTGTCAAAAATACGATGTGGATCGAGAATTTATCTGAGGTTGGTGTTTTTAGTAATGTAACTGAGAATGTCAATTATTTGATCGATGCTGGAAAAAATACGTCTATTCATACGAGAGCAAGGATATCTGCATTAGATCTTCTATCTCATATGTCATTTTCACCAATACAGCTATCAAATGTGAAACATTTGATTTTTCAGATTATTGATGAGTTTGAAAGAGATATTGAAGGGAAACAATATTTGTTATATCAGGGCTTTTCAATTATCCGAAATACAGATTTGAAAATTGATCATGCTTTTTATCAAAATGTTTTCGATAAACTTAAGGCATATGATAATAAAGAAGTTATTGATGCCATTTTTTCTTCAATATCAAATGATTTAATTGAAACAAATGTTGATTATTTTCTAAAAATTCTGCAAAAATCAATAGAGCGAAAATGGAAAAGCGCTTCTTCTACAAGAAATATGATCTCAAGAAAGGAAAGCGTTTTTAACATATTCAAAAAAATTTCGTCGCCGAAAGCTCTTCTCACTATACTATCGTTCTTAATTGAAAAACATAAAAACTCTGAAATTAAAGAGACTTATATTCGCAATTTTATAAGTCATTTTATAAAACAATTTGAAGCTGTAAATAATGATCATAAAGAAGAATTAATTCTCATTATCTCCACCGCAATATTTAATGATAAAATACGATTTTTTGAGCAGGATAATTTTATTGATCTTGTAAAAGCACTGAAAATCGAGAAGAAAGTATTCGATAAAATCCTAGATAATGTAACTGAGAAAAGATCTCTAAAATATTTTCTAGCCGCAATTGTTGAATATACTTTCTTTGATGACATTGTTGAAAAGTATAATGATAACAAAGTCGACAATGACTTCATTATTGAATTTAGAGAAATCTTATCATATGATAGATCAATAGATTTCGCGATTGAATTTGAGAAATTTTTCGAAGATAATTCTGATTTCCGATTCAATAATAAATTGAATAAAGATGAGTTTGAAAAAAAGTTTTATGCCTATAGAAGAGAAAGACAAAGAGAATTTGATGTCTTATTTAGTAATCAACAACTTGAAATAGAAATGAGAGAAATCTTTCATTTCAAAAATAAAAAATCATTATCGTACGAGGATCTTGATCAATTTAGAAAAGACTTTTATAATACAGAGTTTTTAAGAGAAAACGTAACTGTAAATTCGAAAGAATTGCTATCGAAGATTTTACGCAAAAATTTTAAAACGCCAAAAGCTCTACATATCGATGATATAGCTAAATATATTGAGATGTATGAATATGATATTATTTTAAATATGAAAAGATCATTGCCCGAAAAAGATGATTCTAATATTATTTTATCTGCTGATCACATCACATTTATAAAAAATTGGTGTATATCAAATACTGACAAAATGAACTCTTTATATTTAAAGTACATGCATACAAATCAGCAATGGGAAGAAAATGATTATCAGATATTTAAGATGATTTGTAAATTTCAAAAATATTTCAATTTTGATTTGGATGAAGATCTACTTTTAAACATGATTTTTTTTATGAGTTTTAAAGAAGAAGATTTGAAATCAATTGAAAATCATGTATCAAAAGAAAAGGTTGCTCAAAGAATTATACAAAATGCAAATAAAACTGAAGAGGATAGTAGTTTGTACTTTTATGTAAAATATATGCATGAAAAAAAATTGATTTAACATTATTGAACTTTGATCTTAAATCAAGAATTAAAGAATATTTGCTTTCTGGAAGCTCTTATTATGCGAAAAAAATTGTGGAGCTTTTATATTCTGATGATATAAACTTTTTTAAAGAATTGACCGATTTAAGATTTATAACTCCTAAAATGTATTTTTTAGATTTCGTTTTAGGATTGTTGATAAAGAATAAAGAAAATTCTTTTGTAGAAAAATTTTTAATAGTTTATTATGATGTATTGATTCAGAATGGAATGATGGAAGAAACCAATATTATAAAAAATCTGATTTTATCAAATAGTGATCTTGGATTTAGAAAACTTAAAGAATTGATAGCAGAAAATCCATTTCAATACATTAGTATAGAAAGTCACTTTAATTTCTCAACATGGCAACAATTTTCGAATAAAAATTCTATAGATGATTTGATTATTATTCTGAATTTAGGATTATTAAATTATAGTATAGACCAAATTCAAAAAGCTCATTTTTCACCTGTAAGAATT
The DNA here is from genome assembly GCF_039727685.1 of Chryseobacterium sp. POE27. Taxonomy (NCBI): domain Bacteria; kingdom Pseudomonadati; phylum Bacteroidota; class Flavobacteriia; order Flavobacteriales; family Weeksellaceae; genus Chryseobacterium; species Chryseobacterium sp. POE27. The sequence goes on along the minus strand of NZ_CP152475.1, from coordinate 1,426,533 downwards.
TCTACAGAGGCAATTATAAGTATTTGCAATAATCAAAGTTCAGCAACCTGCGATCTGATATTAGATAAAATCGAGCAGATGAATACTGATTTAATTTTGGAAAAATGTGGCGATCTTTTTTATATTAATAAACTTAAAAAAAGATGTTAATGAAATCTCAATGGCTCGCAAATCACTTCCCTATAGCTTAAAGGAAGCTTCAAAATTTATTGTTGATTATGACCACATATTTTATAATTAAGCAAGCTTTAGATTTTCAAATCTATTAAGATGATATTAATAATACAATAATGTAGCATCGATGTAAAGATTTTTACACCGATGTTGGGTTATTTAAATTTATCAGCATATTTTTAAATTCTAGTAAATCGGTTTCAATCCCAGAAAATACCGTCGTTTTATATTTAGTATCTAAATCTAATTGATTGATTTCATATTTTCTTTTTTTATCCGTAAAAAAACATCAGATGAAAATAGATAGGAGGAAATTCGCATCAAATGGATATGATCACCTGAGTTTTCTTTTTTATTCTTTACCGCTAGATATGCACCTAATGAAAATTTTACATGTAACGTAGGAATTCTACTAAATCCATATTTTTCCAATTCAACTAAGAGCGCCATAAGCTCTTTTTTTTGAATCCATGTTTATTTGTTAATTGAAATAAAAGTTGATCAATCCAGTTTGGTGCACTAAATTCAACAAAATCAACCTTATAAAAATAGTGTGCGATAAATGAGCAGATTAACACTATTGTCAGTGGATGGAATTAAAGCATACTGTAAATGTATTCCAGTATGTAACTCATTTTTCCGGAGATTATGAATTGCTGGTATAGTTAGGATTCAGTCAGGTATATTAATCCCTTTGGCAGTCTCAAACTCTTTAAAGAATTCCTCCAGAGAATATTGTTCATGTCTTAATATACTATAGATCGTGGACATAGGAATATTATAGCCTTCCTTCAGTTTTAGTTTTGAAATTGTTGAAGACGTTATACCGCAAAGCTTAGCATATTCATTCTGTGAAATTGTCTTACCTTGTTGGTTTCTGTATTCCCGTAAAAACTTAGCTTCAATAAAATTGCATAGATGCTTGTTAAAAAGCGCATTTTTACGATTAACAATTTCTTTATCTGACATTTTTCCTGTAATTCTTTTGTTCAAAAGAAAAGATTAATAAGAAAAATACTGTTCGCTAAAGCGAATGATTTTGAAGATTTTTGATATATTTGTAAAAAAAGCCGGAATAATAGAATGTTCAGCAATATAGCCGAAACGTCACTATTAAAAATATGAGCATATTTTGAATTTGCAACCTTTCAAGTCTGGTATAGTAGCCATCAGAAAACCGTCAGGTAGCTGAAGATTTTGTAAAAATTCTATTTTAAATCTAAATACACAATTAATGAACAGTACATTTAACCTGTTATTTTTTATAAAGAAAAATAAGATTAGGGCTAACGGAACTGCCCCTATCTACCTGCGGATCACGATAGATGGCAAGGCTGCAGACATTTCATGCAAGCGTTATGTTGAGCCGGAGAGATGGGATATTAAAGCCAGAAAAGTGACTGGATCATCGCAGGAATCCAGAACACTAAATGCTTACCTCAAAACTTTAGAGCAGAAAGTCTACGATCATCATTATGAGATGCTCAAAGAAAAAAATAATGTCACAGCAATGGCTCTTAAATCAAAACTTCTGGGAAAAGATCTTGAGCAAAGAATGCTGATTCCCATCTTTCAAACGCATAATGACAGGATGGAAGCGCTGATTGGTAGGGATTTCGCACCAGGGACGCTTGAACGTTATAAAACATCGCTCAGGCATACACAGGAATTCATCCTTTGGAAATATAATGTGACGGATATTGATATCAATCAGATTGATTTTGATTTTATTACAGATTATGATTTCTGGCTTCGTACTGTTCGTCATTGCGGCAATAATACGGCTGTTAAATACATCAAAAATTTTAAGAAAATTATCCGGTTATGTATGGCACATGGCTGGCTAAAGAACGATCCTTTTGTTTTTTATAAGGCAAAAATCAAAGCTGTAGAAAAAGTCTGTCTCACAAAAGAGGAGATCCGCTCTATTTACCATAAGAAATTTTCGTCGCATCGATTAACTCAGGTGCGTGATATTTTTCTTTTCAGTTGCTACACCGGTCTTGGGTATACTGACGTCAAACAACTATCAGCATCAAATGTCTCAATCGGTATTGACGGAGATCAGTGGATTTTCACCCGTCGTCAGAAAACCGGCGTCCCGGCTAGGATTCCACTGTTGCCTATGGCTAAAGAACTTATCTTAAAGTATGAAAATCATCCAAAATGTATGATCTCTAATATTCTGTTTCCTATGGTTAGCAACCAGGTAATGAATTCATATCTTAAAGAAATTGCTGATTTGTGCGGCATTGATAAAACGCTGACTTTTCATGTGGCGAGGCATACATTTGCCACCACAATTACTTTGTCTAATGGGGTGCCGATTGAAAGTGTCAGTAAAATGCTCGGGCATACTAACATCACGACTACCCAGCATTATGCTAAGATTTTGGATAATAAAATCAGTGATGATATGTCGATTCTACGCAGTAAGCTGCGAGATTAGATCAAGTTTGCAGCTGGTTAAATGAGTTGTAAGAAATAGTTTTTATAGATTACTTTTTGCAACAATTATCATATTTTAATCCTGCATCCATAGAGTCATTTCCAAATAAATTGAAGACGATATATTTATTGACTATCTTTTTTTATGCAGTTTTAAGAACTGCATCTTACTCTATCAAGCAATATATACTTAAAAGAGATCAGACTTTGTACACCATGATATTTGCTGATCTCTTTAAAATTACACGGTAAATTCTTTTTTCTGTCGAAATCTTTTAAAATTTTTTTGCTTATACTATGTCGCTCTTTTTCTTTGGTATCAAAAAAATATATATTATAATCCACGTTGTTTGAGTTTAGTGTAAGCATTTATCGTATTTAATAAAGAATAGAATACCCACTCAAGCTGTTCCTTGTGTATAAGATTTTTAGTTGTGTCCTTATTATGCCTTATGTCAAAAGTATTTACAATTTGAAAAAAATCAGAAACGTCTTTTTGATTAAAATATGACTTCAAGTCTTCTCTCAGCGGTTCTAAGATATAGCTTAAAGCCTCACAAGCTGAGCGCATTTTGTCAAGCGACGGATTATCGTCAAAGAAAAGTTGTCGAGCGTGATTTATTTTCTCATCGAATTCATGATTACCTGTTGTTATTTCTTGGTTTACGAGTCCGAATAAAGGCATTTTAGGCATGGATTTTTGCGCCTCAATTTTTCCGGCGTTGGTTACCTTTACACCCATATGCAACTGGCTTTCTCTACTTCTTGACATCTGGTGCGTTTTCCTGATGCTTATAAAGCCATCATTTTTTAGTTGGTCAACAATTCTTGTGAATTCCTCTGCATCAGAAAATGCGAGGGGAAAATGCTTGGTCGAATCAATTTCAAATTCTTTATTGTCTTTGCCCCCAAATTGATACAGATATTTTAAAAAATGTATGCATTTTTCTTCAAACTGCAGCGGTGGATTTAGTTTTTTGTATCCCTCTCGAATGAAATTGCTGTCAATTAAAACAGGATCTTCATTTTTCAATGTTTTATCCTTACAAATTCCAGCTATGATGTAACGCTCAAAATCTCCTTCAAGGAGTTCTGTATAAGCAGGGAGCGTTATTTTTACTTTGCCCACATATTCAGTTTCATATTCAAGTGTAGTTCCAGCTATGGGTTTCATATCACCCGGTTTTAGAGGGTAGCCAATTATTGCACATCTATCAAAAGTCATATTGTTTGAGTTATTTAATTTTTATTAGGTTTATTACATTAAGTGGTTATTAATCTTTAATGCAAGATATATCTATAGCGTCTCGGGATTTGATACAATTAATATCTACGCAAATTTAAAATTTAATCGTTAAAAATATTAAGTTAAAATATTTAATAGCTTATCAATTAAAATAAAATCAACAGATTCCTCAGTTTTAATCTACCATGATGTTTGACAGGCTATTAAGGTCTCAATTGATTTCAAATACATTTCTTTCGAGTCACCTGATTTTCTATAGCAAATCTATTCCGTTGTCACTGCTGAAAAAAATCTTTTTGGGTATCCGGAATCAGAGATTCCAAACCCTCCGCAAAAATATTTCAAGCTTTCATCAATCTACTTTTTTATTGTTTTCAAGGAATTGATTGCAGTTTTCATTGTACCTGCCTGAATGGTAATCCGCATAGAAAAGTCAGAAACCTCACAAGATGCAAATGCAGTTCATTAAAATTTTGATCCTTATGATTACCCCTGATATAAGTCCGTATATCTTACATGATAACAGAACAGTTATATCAGATGTCTTATCAATCTGTAGATTATCTAATGCCATCTTAAAATGTATGATACGATCTTTAAATCAGGTGATACCCTTCGGTAAAAATGAAAAGTCAAGATTTCCTTCAAGCTGCAACATACAGGTTTTTTAACAGCAGGTGCGGGAAAAATAGGTCTCCGCCGCACACGGAGCAATTCAGATGAAATTCAATATTGTCAACGAAATTAAACTGAGCTATTCAAGAAAGGGAAATTGTGAAAGGTCGATATCGTCATCACGGGATGCAGTGGAAATATTCAGGGCGCATTTTGATGCGGAGGAGATGGATTACAGGGAATCGTTCTTTGCACTGTATCTCAATCAGGCGAATAAGGTATTGGGCATTAAGAAGATCTCCGAATGCGGGATCTCTTCGACACTGGTGGATGTGAGGATCGTAATGCAGGCGGCGCTGCTTTGTAATGCTACGGCGATGATTGTTGCGCATAATCATCCTTCCGGAAATCTTAAGCCGTCATCAGCGGATATACAGATCACCTCGCAGATCAAAGAGGCAGCGAAAATCCTTAATATTTCCCTGCTGGATCATGTGATCCTGACTTCGGATTCTTATTTCTCGTTTGCGGATGAGGGGTTGACGTAAGCCAGTTGGGAGGCTCTTGAACTTTATGAGACTGTCTTTTGTTTAGTGTTAGTGGTGGATGATAACTGTGTGAAGTTCTGTTGCAAGAACATTAATGACTGATGCCATTGCTTAATTGTTTAAGTAATTGAAATAATTTAATGATACGTTTTTGAATTTTAGAATTCTGAATGGGAAGCCGGTAGCAAAAAGCTAACTGCCATCAGCTTACTTATATCAAATAGTTATTAAACGTATCAAGATCATAAGTAGCAGAAATCGCCTTGCATCAATAAGCTTTTAGATAGCAATAAGTTGTTTCGCCTGATAAGCCTTTACAAGCTAACAGATCTTTTATCGGAAGGATGCTGTCAGACGTTGGCGGATTGAGAACTTGTTTAGTCTTTATTCGGACCTCATGCTCAACTATTATTTTTTAAGCAGAAGTCGGACTGCAAGGAGTTGTAGTAATCGGAAGCAGTATATCCGATAATAGTAGTGATGCTTTTAAAGGCAATGGTTCTGTTCAGAAATCATATAAAAAAACATAACAATAATTAAAAATTTTAAAAATCAAGATCATGAACAATACCGGAAATCAAACAGCAGTTTCAGAGGTCAGCACCTTATTGGTGCTGCGTCATAGCAATAATAGCGTTGGAGTGGTAAAGTCCGTAAGTGCGGACGGGGAGGTAATGGATGTAAGGCCTGAAAATAAGGACGTGGCTGAGGTAATGCGAATTGATGCATCGGAACATACGTTTGCGGAGTTCTATGCCGATTTTTACCGTCGGCTTAAAGATCCGAAGGACTATTCGTTTTTTAAGGTGCGGGAATTTGAAGCTTATGAAGCGGCTGTAGGGTTGCGGTCCTATTTGGCGGGTTCGTCAATCGTTGATAAAGAAGAACTGAAGCAGTATGAGGTATCCATTGATGCGGTAGAGTCTTTGAGAAGTCAGAAGACGCTCCATGGGATTACCGGGGAAAGTGTTTCTGATAAGAAATTGTCTTTTGTGAAATACAATCCAAATTACCGTTTCCAGGTTGAAGATGTGAACTGGGATGCAATGTCCGAAATGGGTCTGGATGTAGTAATATTGGAGAAGTTGGGTGCTTTGGAGCCGTTGTTGAGAGGCTTTAAAACGCCTATGCTAATTCCGGTACGGGATGGTGACGGTGACGAAGGGAATTGTGTTGATGCACGGTTGCAGTTGAGGTTAAATGATAGTGGGGAGGTGGTGCTTAAGGTTCATCGGGTTCAGAAAAGGGTAGATTTCAGGAAGAAGTTTATGGGGCATAAGTTTTCAAAGCAGGATCGAATGAACCTTTTGAACTCCGGGAATATGGGGAGGGTGGTTGATCTTTTGAATCCCGTGACGGGTGAGATGGTTCCGTCGCTGGTGAGCTTGGATAAGCTGACCAATGAATTGTTTTCTTTGAGAATGGAATTTGTGAGGATTCCGAAAGTGATCTGTGGTGTGAGTTTAAGTGCAGAGCAAAGGGAAGTTCTTCATTCGGGAAAGCCTTTGTTTGTTGAAAATATGGTTTCCAGACATAACAGGCTTTTTAATGCGACTGTTCAATTCAATGCGGAGAGGCAAGGGCTGGAATTTTTCTTTAACCGGAAATTGAAGGGAGATGGTTTTGAATGGTGTGTTCCTGCCACTTTCAGAGGCGTTACGCTTCGAAGGTGGCAGATTGAGAAACTACAGGCAGGAGAGACCACGTATATCAGGGGACTGGTGAGTAAGAAAGGGAAGACGTATCAGGGATATATGGACTTCGATAAGAAAATGGGAAGGATTGAGTTTTCGTTTAAGAATACGAAGAAGAAATAGAATTGTGCTATAAATGCTTTGTGCGGAATCTGCAGGAAGCGAATAAACAGCTTTGAACATAAATTTTTAGTAACCTGCAATGTCGAAAGACTTTGCAGGTTATTTTGTTTGAATTCGAAAAAATGAGTGGATGGTGAAAATCGGGCGGCAAAAATGCAATTCCTTCCTGTGGTTGGAAACGCATTTTTGCGGAAAATGGGCAACCCCATTTCAAAAACATTGCCGGGAAGGGCTTTTTATGTTTTTGAAAAAAGATTGCGGAAATTTAGAATAATAATATCTTATTTAGGTACCTGATGTTCATATTAATAAAGAATTTTTTCCGCATATTCTCTTTGATTCGTAGCGATCGGGAAAAAGAATAATAATCATAATCATTGCTGCATCAAAATACCTATAGTTGTTGATTTTAATTTTAATAATAAGATGTTGCGAGAAATTTCTACATAGACATTAAAGCTCGCTGCAATTTATTGTAGCACATTGCAATTATTTCCAACTATAATTTTTTTAATGAAAATAAATAGATGGTGCGACTGCTATTTTCGGAAATCTGAAGTTTTAAACTTAAGATCATTAGTTGGAAATAGCCGATCAAGTTTTAATGCAAAGTAAGTTGTTGAACAATTGAACAGGGTGTGATTTTTAATAATGAAAAAAAATATCTCAGTCGTTATACTTTTCTTTCATTGTTTTAATTTTTTCCATAAGCTCATGATCGTCTTTTGTGTGCGCTATAGAATACATTAAATTAAATATTGGATGTGGGTAACCTAATACTTTTACATTTAGGTTTTTAAAAATATTAAGGGCAATTAGGCTAGCTGTGTACGCATTTTCCAACTCTCCGTTGAAATAAAATGATTCCCCAAGTTTGGTATAGTAGTGCATAAGAAAGGCATCATTCCTATACTCATCCGGAAGTTCCTTATGGAGATTGATCGCAAGTTTAAACAGTTTAATGGCCTCAGGAAAATTTAACAACTCGTAATTTGCTAATGCCAAAACCTGACATTGAACGGACATGGAAAAATCATCATAAATATTGTGTTTCTGCCTTAAGTGCTCAAGATTCTCAAAACACTCTTGGAAACGATCCATCTTTCTTTGCTGGATAAACAAATGGCAGAGATTACAAATGGATATGAACAGTTTGGTTAGGTGCTCTTCATGAAGACTTAAGATTGAAACAGACTGCTCAAAATATTTAAAAGCCTGATCCATCTCGTCGTCAGCTGCAAGAGCGATTCCGTAATTATTGGCAATTAATCCAAGAAGCGGGTCGGTTGCATCTAGGTTATTTTCAGCCCTTTCAAATAAGCTCGTCCACTTTTCAGCTATGTGATCTTTCCCCAGCCAGTTATAAATATTCAAAACTTCATTTTCCAATTGTAGCAAAGGTTGATAAATGGTCTTACGATGTGGTTCATTGATCACATTAAGGATCGCTTCTCCAAACTTTAAAAATCGTAAAGCAAGTTTAAGATCCTGATCAGCACCTCTTTTAAGCACAAGTAAAAGACACCATATATTGTGAAGTTGACTTAAAAATGGCAGTTCCTCTGCACGTTCTTGATAGATGATAGAATCTCTCAAGACCTTATGCATTGTAATTTGCGTGTCTTCCCGTTCAATTAAGCCTTTCGCATGCAATTTATTGATCGCATTTGTTAGATTTGTTCTGCTTTCAGATTTGTATTCTTCTCCAAACCAATCAACAAGATCATTAAACTGCACATCTTCCAAAGGCAGCATTGCAAAGAAACTTAGGTGATACGCATCAAACGGTTCTATCTTGCTTAGGCTGAATGTCTTATTTAAAATCTTTAAAAGATTGAGTGATTGTCCACTATCATTGGGGATGTCTATTTTGAGATTGTCATCATCCAGACTTTGCTGTTCAAAATGATCCAGCATAATATCCAAACTAAGATCAAAACTATACTTAATTGTTTTGGCAACTAATCCAATAACCAATGGATTATATTCTACATAATTAAATAAAGATTTAAATTTATCGTCTGTAATATTGGGAGTATTGTCGAAATTACGGTAAACGGATTTAGATTCCTCAAAACTTAATTTTTTTATGGTTAAGGTTTTTATGTTCTCCAGTCGTAATCTCGTTCCAACGATAATTTTCCAATTTGCTAAACACTGTAATTCTACCATCTCGGCCTCGATACTATCGTAGCTATCAACGACAAGCAAATTATTACCTGCAATCTGATTCAGTTTGTTTATGATTAAACCAAACCTGCCTGAGAATTCATCGGGATTTATAGCAGGTAAATCGAGATTTATAGCTAACTGCTCGTGAAAATTCAAAGTGCTTACCAAGCCTGTTTCAACATTGATCCAAATGATGTGATCATAATCCTGAGCATATTTCGAAACATACAGTTTTAACAGGGAAGATTTTCCCATTCCCCCATTGCCACTCAAACTTACATGCTTGTTATCTTTAAGGAGATCATGAAGGTCGGCAATCACGGTTTCCTGTCCAATCATCATTGATGGATTAATGAAGGGAATAGTTGTTATCAATTGTGGAATTAGCTTCTTACCACTTAGCACTTCAAGTTTTTCTCCATGTAGTTTTTGTATATCTATCAGACCATCGACTGTTTTCTTCATGACAGCGACATCTTTTTCAAGAACTTCAAATCGTGAATAAAACAATTGAGCAAAACGTACATCAATGTAATGCGCTATTTCATCATCATTCGATTTCAGTAGACCATCTAAAATGCTTTTGTTAACATTTCTTTTAGCTGGATCTGCTAGCTGAGATATACGATAGATTTCACTTAAAAGGACATCGAAAAGTAGTTTTTTAGGTCTTTTTTCAAAAACGGGGTGATCTAAATAATTATTGATATCAACAATTATTTTATCAACTGCTTCTTCGGTAGGTAATTCTTTGAAATCCCACCGTACTTTAATCAAAAAATCATGAATCAAATTTTCATCATCGAGTAATTTCTGAAATAAAGATAAGCTCTTTTCTAAGGCTTTTTTTTGATCATCTGAAATTCCTTTTTTTGCTAAAGATTTTTTAATCTTTGAATAGATCTGTGAAAATAAAATCTCAGATACGATTGTTCCGCATTGCTGAAGGGTTTCTTCTCCAATATTGTCTTGCTCTGCAACCCATCTTTGTAGCAATTGCTCACTTTCTGAAATTTTGGTATTTGTGAGAAAGTGAAAAATTGTGGGTGTTACACTGTTGAAATGCTCGAGATATAAGCTGAAGAAATTAAATAATGACTTCTTTATCTCGGGTGATTTAAAACTGAACACCGAGGAATAACATTTAATCTGCGTAAACACAAGTTTGTCACCTATCTCTGTGATATCCTCGTCAACTTCGGTTTTAATGTCGTCTTCAAAACCATTGACATAGTAATCCAGCCATTTCAAAACAACATGTAAATACTGATAGTAAAAACCACGATTGGTTGCAATTGCATCGCGATTGATCTTGATGAAATTTAGTAAGTCGGTTGTTATTATTGGGGCTGACAATGCTTTTAGAAACTACAGATGTATAAATAACACTAACAAAAATTCTTAATATGCGTAGATATCATCAAGGTCATCAATAAAATAATTATCGTTGTGGATTTCTTTTATTGGATTATCATATAGTAGAAATGCTTTGATTTGTGGCTCAAGAATTACTTTTTCTTTAGTAATCATATTTGATTTGACTTTTTCTCTCAATTCCATCAAAAGTCTTCCCAATGCATTTTTTCCTTTCAATATAGAAGGGTTTAAAGGTGAAGCTCCCCATATAGTATCTTTTTTAGAAAATTCTACTATTGTTTTGTCACCCGTACTTAATAGTAATTCCGAAAAAGTATCAAAGTTTTGAATCAATTTAACTTCTAGACACCATTTCATTACCTTAAACTTTACGCTATCCCAATCCTGTCTGCTGTATTGCTGGTATTTTCTGCTTACCGCCTTGGCATCCATAGGATTTTTAGTTTCAATGATCTCCTTCTGTATCAGCGGGAACAACGGAAATCTACAAGCCTGATAAAGAATTTCGGAACTTTGAATATTGATTTCATTGATAAACAAGGAATACCCAGGAGCCATATTCGAAAGGCCTCCAAACTTATTCTCGGTTTTAGCAAAAGTTACAATTTCTTTTGTATTATATTCTCTAATACTTGGATTCATAGTGCTAAATTAAACATTTTTTAGTTATCCTCTGTTGCTTACTGGAAATAAAGGTTTCCATTGATGACCAGGAACTTGCCACCAGTATACCAACGGACAATTATTGGGAATATTCCTCCAGGTGAAAAAATGAGTTCCCAGACCAAAAATTTTATAGGCCGGATTAATGAGGCCGAGCGGTCTTAAATTGGGTTTAATTACTCCTTCTATCTTATTAATGATATCAATTCCCTTTTCAGTTATGATATTTTCATATTTGATCCTGTTATCAGGGTTTGTAAAAAAGGTCTCCTCTGCCGGATCGGTCCTGCTTCTATATGCATAATCCTCATATTTTGTGGCCGTTAGGCTCTCTAAATAACTGTTGATCTTAATATTGTTGCCTTTCACAGGTTTGGCTATGTTGAGTTTTTGGTCAGCAAATTTTGCGTGATTCTCGATATCATAATTAGAGTACCAATTAACCTTTTTACTTACTTTTTCACCAAAGGTCTTGTTGATTCTAAAATTCTGGAAAGAAAAGCCCCATTGGTGCAGACAAAAAACACTTATTGATAAGGTGATCTCGTTTAATGAAACTTTCTCAGCAAACGTTTTACCACGGCTGTCCTTCTGCCCTAAAAATTCCAAAATATGTCTTCCAATTGTACTTCCTGAAGCTAAAATGTCATCAAAGTAGATATAGTGTTTCTTAGGGAACGTCAGATAATCTCTGTAGGAAACTGAAAAGTTTTCATCCAGTACTTCATCCAGTAGCTCTAAAATAGCCGGCTGGCTTTTATGGGACTGCTGAAGATCCAAAAATTCAGTATCCATTAAAAACTGTGTTACGTTGGAATAGCCGAATAGCTTTATGTATTTTCCGATATGACCCTTGACATATTTTTTAGCCTTTTCGCGAGAGACATAAACTTCCGAAATAAAATTGTCAAGTTCCGTCAACACAACGAAACCGTTATCCTCAAATTGCTCTGCCCAATCCAAAATCTTTTCCGGAGTGATCTCAATCTTATCGTGATTCCGATAATCCTTTACAACTTCATAGATTCGTTCAGCGAGCTCTTGCATATCATGAATTTCTTTTATTCAAAAATAAATAAAAAACCATTAACTAAAATCTTTTGATCCTTTTATAATTTCTACATTCGCTCAGTAGTTGATTGAAATGGTTCTGCTGCGGATATTAGTCAAAGTCACTAACTGCGCTGTTATTTCTTATCGCTGGAAATAAAGGATACCAATCATTAGAACCCCACCAAAATACGAGCGGGCAGGTATTGGAGACATTTCTCCAGGTAAAAAAAGTGCGTTCCCGTTCCAAGGGTCTTATTGGTAGGATTTGTCATTCCTAATGGGCGCAGACCATTAGCGGAAATGTGATCGATCGATTTCATAATTTCAAAACCTTTTTCGAGCAATATTTGCTCATATCGCATTCTATTTTCAGCAGATGAAAAGAAATCTTCTTTTTTGGGATAGTTAGCATCTCTGAAAGCAAAATCTTCATTGTAATAGTCGTAATCGTTATTGAGATGATCCTCTACGAATTGAAGTACTTCTTCACCAACTTCTGAGCTAAGCGGATATATGTGGTTAAACTTGGGGTTGGGATTATAGTAGTTGATCTTTGGATTATTTTCTATTTCCGAAACACGGTAAAATTTAAATCTATTCTGAAGGTCTGCTCCCAGCTTTTTACCTATTGAGTACCTCACATTTTTAGATGCCCAGTTGTGTAAAATAACGAATGAGCCAATTATTTTGATATTGCTTTCTATAAACTCTTCATTTCCGTAGTCAGCTATCTTTTCGAGAATATCACTTTTGAACGTTCCACCTGAAGCCAGGACATCATCGGCATAGTACCATTGTTTGATATTTTTAGTACCGCAGTCTTCAAGCGATCTTCCATATTTTGCTTTCAAAAGCTCATCGATAAAACCCAAAAAAACTTTCTGACTTTTCCCAGAAGGCTGACAATCCAAAAATTCCGTTTCATCAAAAAATTTATCGATATCATCATACCCAAGATGTTTACTGATGATATCAAATTCTGTGGAAATCATTTCCAGGGTGTAATCTTTGGTAAGGTAAGATTTCGGGATCAAATGTAACAATTCATCAACCATAAATTCTCTATCTGATTCTTCAAACTGTTCCAACCATTTGTTAAAATGATCGGCATCAATTTTCGTGCTGTAAGCTCTTCCAATATCTTCATTTCTATATTCACCAATTATCGAAATGATCTTATCAATTTTTTCCTCCATCTGTCAAAAAATTAGTTTATTATTTGATAAATTCAAATATATCAATGTTCATACACAGTATATTCAGTATTTTTACGGAAAACTAATGTTTGGAAATGAGATTACTATTATCAATAGTTTTCAATTCTTCAGCGACTTGTTCAAGACTCTGAAAATAGCTGATTGCTTTATCCATAAAAATATCGTAGTCCAATCTTCCTATATAATCTGGATATGGCAGTTCCGGATAACAGGATTTCCAAATTTCGAGGGCAACCTCAAGTGATAGCTTTGAAAAATGTTCTGCCTTTTCAATCCAGTCGGCAGGCTTTAGCCAAATCTGCTCCTTAGTTGGAGAGAAATGAACCGCAGAGTTCCTGAGATTCTCATAAATATTGAAAAAAGAAACAAAAGGCTCTTGGATCTGATTCTCATCAGATGTAATGATGGCAGTTTTTCCATCATTTCTTATCAATTGATGGAATCGTTCAATCTTCGATTTTAACTGTAAAAATCTACCATTCTTTTTGCCATAAAGTATTTCAGAGTCAGATTCGGATAATGTTACAGCATTTCTTTTGGCATGACTAAAACCCAAACTGTTGACAAAACATTCAACAAATGCATAAAATGAAATAACAGCTAATCTGGAATTAGCAGAGACTTCATATTTCAAATCGGTTATTTTTCGAACGGTCTCATGGTCAAAATCCTTTATTTCTTCCTGCTCGATAAGCTTTTGTTTGAAATCTCCGTATTCTTTTAGCTGATGGTAAGCCTTTTGAGCTTTGATAAGACAGTTAAATGAATCTTTAATCAGAAATTCTTCTTCAATTCCGAAATTTCCCCTGTGCGCATACAATCCAATTCTAAAGTGATACGGAATATGATTGTACGGTATAAACCCCTGAATATCCATTCTTTCCTCCAGCCATCCGTATTCCAGTCCATAGGAATAAATTTCAGAATCATCCTTGAAAAACTGATCCCAATCGGCAACAATTTCATCCAAACTCTTCCTGACAGGAAATCTTTTTAATAGAGGCGCTGCCATTTGTTCCAAATTTGACTTTATATAAGGAAGTTTTTCCAGTACCTCCTCATTCTCGGAAAATTTAAAAAAATCGTGAATATCCCCGACCATCTTACTCACCTGCTCAAAATTTACATCTGGTATGAACGAAGCCATCAGCTTTATATATACAGCAATATTGAAAACCGAATTAACTTCTCGTTCTGTATTATTCATTTAATTTAATTTTTATTTATAAATAATTTGAGAAAAAAGTCTTAAGCGTTATAATACAAACTGTCAAGAAAAGTAGATCGCGCCATGCTGATCTTCCTTTCCATTTCATCTTTGGGATGTGGTTTTTGGTACCATTCACTATCCGCAATTCGCAGAATGATTTCATTCCAATATCTCTCATGGTCCATACCGTTTCTGATAATCCTAAAATCTCTGCAGAGCGCATCTTTGTTCTTATTGTCGTAACAAATAAATACATCCGGTCTTTTCATGGCAAGCAACCTTGTACTCGTTGCTAAATAATTTCCGGGCAATGCTTTCTTAAAATGGTCCAGAAAACGATCATAGTTTGTTTTTGTAATTATTCCATCAAGAGGAATTTCATCTAAGGCAATCGATATTAGTTCATTATTATCATTTATCAGTTTGCTAAACTTGCCGGCACCTCTCATGCTGCCAAAAAAAGCCCAGTCTTTTGCGCCCGGGATTGTACGCTCCAGATCAGTGGGTAGACCGGCGATAAATTTTCTTTCATTGTTATCAAGTTCTTTAAAGTGTCTTACCTTTTGAAATAGTTCTTTAGCGATTTCAATTACTCTGATTCTTCTTTCAATAATGCGTTTACCTTCACCCAGGACATCATCCATAAATTCATCCCAAGATTTTGTTTGCAGTTCAATTTTATGGGAAGGGAGAGGTTTACCTTTTGTAGTTCCATACTGGCCAGACAAACTTTGAATCTTCGGCTGTTGAATATCCCATATCTTTCTATAGTTCTTCCAGTCTGATTCATTAAAAGTCTTTCCCAATTCGAAAGATGATCTGATAATCTCTAATGCAGACTCGTACACTTCTTTGGAATTACTGTCTTTGGCGTTGATAAGAACGCACACTTCAGTATTTTTGGTAAATGCACTTGCTGTAAAATTGGCACTGCCTACGATGAGCTCCCAATCATTTTCTTCATTGGTAAACAAATATACTTTAGGATGAAATGTTCCTTCAGGCTGCTCTATGAAACGAACATTTTCATCATCAATAAACTCGCTTATAAAATCAGGATGCGTTTGATAAAAGTGTATTCCTACTGTTAATTTATCAATTTTATACCTATAATCAGTCAGCTCTCCAAAAACTTCATTTCCTGCACTAGCCCATGCCGTCGCCCAATGGAAATTGCTATATTGTTTTATCAACCTTTTAAATTCTTTTGTAAGGTCTGACTGTTTAATTAATAGTTTCATTGAAAAATATTATTTTTTTGAACAAGTATAATTAGCTCTTGATTACACATCTCTTTTAGAATTGGTAATAAATTTTTTACCGGAAATAAGACCAAAGTAATACTGTTCATTTAAGAAGCTTAAGATATTCTTACAAGCTTTTTTATCATTAGGTAATTTTAGTTTACCATTTTCCATTTCAATATCAAGATTGAATTTTTTGGCTGATGCCATAATTTTTCTAGGAGAAGCAGAGACTATGACCTGACTTTTCTGAATTAGTGTGATTTGCTTTCTGATCATGGTATCACTATTCTCTTTAAGCCAATCTAGATCTAATTCAAAAATCGTATTGCCAGCGAACTCTTCAATTGTTTCATTGGATGCCTCTTCGAAGAAATCACTTAATGATACAATTTTATTAGCGTTAGCGTAAGATTTAAAATAAAATTTACCGTCCTGGTAAATGGCATTAACCATATTTTCTACAATGAGCGCATCTTCCTTTAATTTGTGATAAGTTGTTCCACTGTAAAAAATAACATTTTTGTTCTGAAGTAATTTTCTTTTATCAAAATTTTGAAAATAATAAATGTCATCCTCAATCCAAAAAAGAGTTTTAATATCATCTTTGGTAATATCCAAAACTTCCATACCGATTGCATTAGAATTCGCTTCAAGGACATTTTCGGGCAAATCCATTTCTACATATAATACTTCGTCCCCATCAATCTTGAAGTTTCCGTCAAAAAGAATCTCCTCTGTATCAGAGGTCATTATTGAACTTGCATTGTTGATAAAGACATTTTTAATGTGTTCGGTAATAGATTGCAACAGATCGATCTTTCTTACGGAATCATCTTTAAGAATTGCGAAAAAATTGCAAGGGGTAGAGTTTCTAGCCATAATTTTAGTTTTTAATAATCACATAATCCGTCAATTGGGAATAAGTACTTACCTGATTGGCATTGATCAATTTATTTTTAGATATCATGGTATAGGTTACATCCTTCTTGGTCGAAATTTCATAATATCGATATCCAAAAATTTTCAGACACGGATTGTAGAAGTAAGTTTTTAAATTAATTAAAATAATGACCGCCAATATGATGCACCATACTGTTAAATATGTTGTGTCCTTCTTGACCAGCTCAATACAGGGTAAAAAATAACTTAATATAAAAGTGGTCAAATTAAAATCGGCGCTTTTGATCGCCTTGATGTCAATCTTATTTTTAGTCAGATTATTTTCTGCCCATTTTATAATTAAAACACTGAATGGTAATAAAATCAAAAAGCAGAAAATAAAGTTGATACGATTGAAAACTTCCTTCCACGAATCTACGAACGTAATTGAATATCCTTCTTTATTAAGGTTAAGTATTTCAACCACTCCAACAATTAGAAGGACCGGCGAATAAGCAGAAATAACAAATAAAATTTTTATAAAATTTGAAAACATTAAGTTGTTGGTTATCAGTTTTAACTACAAATATAAAATTTAATTTTATAAAATGTTGTTAGTGCAATTTTCAAATGAATCATACCTCATAATTACGAAAAGTAAAGCTATATTAAATAACACTTTGATAATTACGGTTATCCGTAAAAGTTTCTTTTTTTTAATAATATTTGAGTTAAAATAATGATCTACATTCCTCAGACATCATTATTCTTTAGAAATATGAGAAGAGCCTAGATTTTAAAACCATGAAAAAATTGGCAATGATTTTAAGGAATTTATTGAAAAGTTGAAATTGATTTAACTAGTAAAAAAGAATATGATATTGATGGAAAATTGAGAATTTGAAGTAGTAATATCTATAAGAGTTTGTAAATCACTATCATTTTATATAATCAAATTTCTATTACAATGTACCTTAAGTATTTAAAATAATGGTATCCAGAAATGGTGCATTTCAAATATACCTTTGCTTTCATCATCGTACTTATGCGTCGATATAAATTCATGCTCGTTATCACATTTTAATAGCAGTGAATCATCTGGGTAGAATTTTGAAATTTTGTCATTTACAAGCTTTAGCCATTCAATGATTGACTGATTTTCTACAAACGCAATCATACCATTTTTTTTTATATTATCCCTACCATGAATTGCAGCTTTATATCGCTCTATTCCCCCGGAAGTTTTATTATTAGGACCCAGGTTATCACTTATAACGTACTCCTCATCTTTTAATGTTTTATATTTCGGAAGTCTCTTAGCCTCAGCGTAAAATATCCTAGTGTAATTATCGTCATTTAAATAAAAATATATATCTTCTCTGGCAGTACTACTAATATTTTCATGTTCTTTTTGAACACCAATCCATTTTTTATTATCAAGTCTACTAGTTCCAATTATATTAAAAGTATCAACTAATGTTTGAGTGTTAAGTCCTTCACGTAAACCTTTCTTTAAATGTGTTTTTTTTTCAGTGATACCTTGACGTATTATGTATAATACGTCATTTAAATATTTATGACTTGGTGAAATAAAATCAAATTTCATTAATAACCATTTTTAAACATTTCACTTTTAACATTTTCAGCGTCTCGAAAAGCAATACTTCTCATCCAATATTTTAACTTATTAGGTTTTATAAAACTAATCTGATTATTAAATCCAAAGTAGACAATAACATTATTAATTATTAAAGCGTTGTCCGATGAATTGTCTTGCAATATTTGATTAAATAATAAACCTGTAGCTGTAGTTAGATTATTCTGTATTAACTTATTTTTGTCTGAGTGTTCAAAAGTCACCCAAATATAGGACTCATTGATGATTTGCCTAACTGTTCTAAACTTAAAGTCTTCTTGTTGGTAGGTGAAATTTAAAATTTCACAAAATATTTTTGCATAACTAGTAACTATTTCTTGATCAATTTTACTATATATTATGCTATCAGATTTATACAATGAATCGGCTATTAATTCGGAATCTTCTATCAATATTTTGTCGAAATCATCTAAAATTTTAAATGATTTTAAGTTATTATTTTGATCAAAAATTAAAGGTAATCTTAAAATATCTTGTCTATTAATAGAGTATGCACCACCTTGTTGTATATATGTTTTTGGTGATAGTATTTTTATTAAAAATATATATAATTCTCTGTTAGCCTTAAAAATCTGAACGAAATTTTTCATTACATCCAAATTTTCTGATTTCAGATTCAAGACTCCATTAGGAATCATTATATCAGATGTGTTAAGTACTATTGGTAAATTTACATTGACATTTAGACGTATAAGAATGTTGGGAGGGTAAAAACCATTTTTAGGTATCCTTACCCAATCTTCCTTGTCTACTACTGTTATTGCTTCTGCAATGCTGTCACTAGAAAATGCTGTTGAATCTAGGTTTTTCTTTCCTGCTAGATTTACAACTTTTCCAGTGGCGCGATGTTCTGGATTGTCAATCACATCATTATCACGGGTATATCCTATATTTGCGGTGAAATTGTGATGTTTTAAATAGTCTTCTATAGATGGATAATTGTTAAATTTTTCAACAAATGAATGAAGTCTTCCTCCTCCTAATAAATTTAATTTCCAAATATTTTTTTTTGTAAAAATCAAACTGTACGGGATTCGAAATTTGTCGTATTTGTCAACTTGAAAGCGTATAGCACCTTTTTCGTTAGCTGATGAATTTCTTATAATTATATGTTCTACGGTTTTCTGCTTATTATGACTAGAATTATTTAATTTAACAGCTACTGTTGCAACTTTTGTTTTTCCCCATAGATGTTCGCGTAAAGGAGTGAAGTCGTACACTCTTTCTAAGTTCCATCTGGTCATTAATGATTTTCTATATTCAAAGGATTTTGTTGTATGTAGAAATGTAGCCGCAGGCATAATCATGTAAATTACTCCTTCTGGTTTTAATAGTTTTTCTAAGCTTTTATGTAAGAAAATTATTGCAGGATTGCTATCAGGAAAAGATTGTTTTTTATTATTATAATCAAAAAAAGTCTCTTTAGTGAAATCATCATCTATATTTTTTTTAATATTTTTAAGCATTTCTGACTTTGAAATATTAAAAGGTGGATTGCCGGCAATAATGTCAAATTTATTATTATTTATTTTGTACCATTTTGCAAAACCTTGATTTGTTAAATTTCCTAAAGACTCTAAACTGTCAAATGTCAAATTTTCCCAAATCTCTTTAGGCTTAATATGACTTGATAATTCGATTTGAAGTGAGGTAGCTGTAATTGATAACGCATCTTCATTAATGTCTACACCAAAAATACAATTTGAAAGAATGGATTTGATAGCAGTTATGTCTCTCTCTCCACGAATTGATGATTTTTTATTTTTTATCATCCACAAAGTTATTAGCCTTTTGTATGCTAAAACCAAAAAGATTCCAGAACCACATGACGGATCTAATAACTTAAATGTATTGAAGTCTAAATCTTTATCAAATGGCAATAATTCATTTATAAGGAGTCTAGCTAAATGAGGTGGGGTATAAAATGCTCCAGTACTCTTTTGCTTGTCATCTATTGCTACAACAAATCTTTCGTATAGACGGCTTATAAATTCAATCGGTAGCAGATTAAAGTCATAATATCTCCATATAGACATTTGACCGTTTAATTCCTTATTGCCATCTAATGCATCGGCAATAATATTAAAATCAGCTTTTTTAAGATTATCTAACTCCTTTTCAGAAAGATTAAAAATTCCGCCTTTAAATTTGTCATTTAGAAAATTCAGTAGTCCTATTATGTCATTACCACGTAGAACATCACAAAAATTGTTTTTCTCAACAGTGCTCTTCGTAGAACTAATAATATATGTATCAAAGAAATTTTTTTCAAATACACTATTTCCAAATTCGTCAAGTTGCTCCTCTAAATATTTGATTAGTATAAATTTGACAAGAATTTTTTTTAAAAGCGTTAACTCGCAGCCAATTGCTGTGTGCCTATTTAAAATCTGCACTTCAATATGGTTTAGAAGTTTTTGATAGGGTGAAACACTTACATAGTCCGCAGGAGATTCCTCTAAAATATAGCCTTCAAAAAATTCTTTTTTTAAGTTTATTGTCAATGTACTTTATCGTATCTGTAAGGCCGTCAAGGTAATATGGTTGTTTCTCATTAATTATTGGATTTCTAGTGTCTATAATTTTGAATCCATCGGAATAAATTATTACAGCTAAAGCAATTTCGCCCATTGTCCAAAGTTGCCTATTAATTTCAACTAAATCTAAGTTTTTGTTGTCTTTGGTTAATCTTTGGTCATATATATAAATAAATGGTACGGGATTATTTTCTACTATATCATTGAAGCAATAAAAATAATCAGCATTGACAGCCTCAGCTTGTGTCCTGTAATATTCTAAAAGATTTTCGTCAAAGCAATTATCAACGGAATACAAATTATTTTCGTATTCTGAAATATCCAAGACTTTAAATATAGAATTATTATTTTTTTTTGGAGACATTTTTTTGAATAAATGATATGATTAAGGAGTCTTTTTTAGCTTATTTACTTCTTCAGTCAGATAATCTGTACTGTACTTTATTTTTTTGAAGTGCTTCACTTGAATATTTTCTAGTTTTTCATAATATGCTTCGAAATTTGTAATGATGTAAGTTTTTAATTTTTCACCAAAACTGAGATTTAGTTTATCTCGGTAATAAAAGCTATTGACAATACATAATTCAGGATAAAGATTTTTTGTTGATACTATTTCAATTTTTTTATCTCTAAGAAATCTTAAAAAATTTATTCCTATAATAAATTCTCTATGATTTAGAGAAAATATTATTGACGAGAAGTTGAAAAAAGTAGTTTGCGGAAGTGTGTTTAAAAAATCAAATTCAAATTTAAGTTGTCCCTGGGTCAATGCCCATGTTTTTTTTATAACCCAAATATCAATTGTATATGAATCCATAGTAATTTTATAACCACCAAAACTATTTTTATAATATATGATGTCTTCAAAATCCAATTCAAGTGAAATATCATCTTCAATTATTAAATCGATGTCCCGAAAAATACCTTCAGTATTCATAAAATAATCACGAATAATGCCACTAAATATATATACTTTAGTCCTTAATTTAAGACTATTAACAAAATCTCTAACAGTTTTTGGAATATTGTCATAGAAGTAACAGAGAAATATTTCTGATTTTTCATTTACTTCCTCTTCTAGTTTAGATAATCTTTTGGCCACTAATTTTTTGATAATGATTTAAAGCGTATTGATCTGTCATACCTGAAATGAAATCGACGATTACTCTTAATTTATAATAATCTGGAAGCTTGTCTATAGAATAATCATCAAAAATATTATTCTCTTCGAATGCTACTCTCAATGTACTTTCAGAAATAAGCTGTGTAGCTCTTTTTCTATATTTTTTATCTGGATGAAAAATAAAATAAATATAATAATCCAGAAGACCTTTGATTACAGAGTGTCCTGTAATTTCCAAAGAATTAATTTCTCGATATTTAAAAATTTTATCTTGACAAAGTTCTTTTAAAGCTACGGCTAAACCTTCATCATCTTTAAAAATTAATTCCTCGTGAAAATTTCCTGATTCAATATCATTTAGATAAGTAATAAAGTTTTCAACCGCAATAATCACTAGTTGCTGCATAATGTGAATTCTAAAATTCACAATTTTTGTCATATCATTTTTATAAAAATTATTCTTATCCTCAAAAATTTCTTTTAGTTTATCTTTAACTCGAGGTATATTCTTTAATTTATTGTAATAATCATCTATAGATAACAAACTTTTTGAAAAACCATCTTCTAAATCTATTGTTAAATAACATATAGAATCAGCTGCTTCCATTAAGTAACATAATGGATGTCTAATTATATCATCATTAAACTCTAAACCACATTCTTTTGCTATTTGCTTAAAATAATCAATTTCGGAATAGAAGACACCAATTTTGTGCTTGGAAATTTTACTTTCTTCTATTGAGCTGTAATTTGGATATTTTATGTACGAGCCCAATGTTGCGTAGGTTAAATTTAGGCCGAATACATCATTAAGGATTTGAAGTTTAGTAACAACTCTTAAACCTTGAGCGTTTCCATCAAAATTGATAAAGTCATTAAGTTGTTCTTTTGAAAGGACAATAGTCATCTCATCTTCTGATCTGGAAAGACCTTCGGTACTTTCAACAATGATATTTTTGCGAAGTAAGTCCTTAAAATAGTTTTGGATTACAGTTTCTCCAAAATGCCCAAAAGGTGGATTTCCGATATCATGAATTAAACAGCTATTTTTTAATAACACTGGTATTTCCCTAAACAATTCGTACTTATCTTTACTAAATTTTTGCTGAAATTGCTGATTTTCGCATAATTTAACACCTAGCGAATAGCCTATTGCCATCACTTCCATTGAATGTGTTAATCGAGAATGAATATTATCATCAGTTGTTAAGGGGAATACTTGGGTTTTATCATGCATTCTTCTTAAAGCTGGACTGAAAATTATTCGGCCAAAATCGCTTTCAAAATCATTTCTTGCATCTTTAGGATCCCGTCCAGTAGTCTGCCTAAGTCTATTGTTATTTAAAAATTTATCCCAGCTCATCTTATTATCTCATTAGTTTTTTTTATTGATTCAAATATACTAAAAGATTAATCGATTTACATAACTACAATGAACAGATAAATTTTAATTTGAGAAGGACAATTTTAAAGAAATTTAAGCTAGTTTACAAAATGTTCGATAAAGGTAGATGTGTTAAAAACCTATATATAAACTAAAGTTTATTGTAGCAATTTTAGTTTTAAATAAAATGACTGTAATTATAATGCTCTCGTTTAAAAAAGATATTATTCTGCCCCCATTTATACCTTAATTTTATACTAAGCTTTAATCCACTTCTAATTTCACGTTTATTTAAATGCATTATCAATTTTTCGTTAATAAGATAGAAATGGAAGTTTATAAAAGTGACCTAATCTACACTACAAAGAAATTGGAAGGTAAAAAATAATTCTGACAATCATAGTAATTTATTCATAGTAATTTGTTCCTACAAACTTATTACGATAGCTGTCCTTTTGATTCTCTT
The DNA here is from genome assembly GCF_039727685.1 of Chryseobacterium sp. POE27. Lineage (NCBI taxonomy): Bacteria > Pseudomonadati > Bacteroidota > Flavobacteriia > Flavobacteriales > Weeksellaceae > Chryseobacterium > Chryseobacterium sp. POE27. The sequence goes on along the minus strand of NZ_CP152475.1, from coordinate 1,402,700 downwards.
TTCACTTTTTCCCATTCTTTTTTTAGCAAAGATTGAATATCAATTACTAAATCATTAATCACTTTATTTGCTTCTTCAATATCCGATTTTGATTTATATTCACTTTTGTAAAAATCAATGAAGAAGCGAATCAAATTTAATGTTCCGGAATCTTCAATTGGATTAAAACGCAATTGTAAAATATACAATTTTTTCACAATTGTTTCATACTCGACTTGTTCTTTGAATTTTAATGAATTTTTTGTAATAGAATCAAAATAGTGTAATTGATATTTGTAGTTAGTGTCAGCAATATAACTTTCGTCCGGGTTTTGTGATTCTATTTGGTCAATTTCATATTTATAAAATATTAAAGTCTCTGAAATAACTGCAATCAAATCAGAAATATCAGTTCTGATTATAGACAGCCATTTAATACGTTCTGATGTTATTGTGTCAATGTACTTGCCTTTTTTAGAATTTTGTCTCGTATAATAGATATTTATACAGGTTGCGACGAATGTTAAAATAACTCCAGATGGTAAAATATATGTATTAAAGAAGTCTTTCACTTTTAAAAATATTAGGTTCTTAATTAAAAATATTCTCAAAAGTACAAAATTATCACACCTCATAGAAGTTGTAATTTCTTACCTTTACAAAAACCACAAATATGAAAACACTAAAAATCTACAGCGCACTTGCAACAATCGCAATCATCACATTATCCGTATTTCTTTATCAAAACAATACAAAACTCAGTAATTCTGAAAAAAAGATAAAACAAAACGAAAAGGAGTTGCAACAAAAAGCAAAAGAATTAACAGAAACAGAAGAAATTCTCGAACAATGCTCTGACCGGTACTACGAGGAAATCGGAAAATAAGATTTATTCCTGATATTAATCGGGAATTTATATAATAGAAATTATAGGAAAGAAATGAAAATTATTAAGATTATATTATAAATGTTCATTCAAATACATTTTTATTTCTTCTTCTGAAATGGCATCGAACGTTTTTCCAAAGTCAGTCATAGTAAAACCCATAGCTTCAACGATGCTGATTAAAGTTTTAGCTTTTGGAGATGTTTTACCGTTCAAAGTGTCATTGATTGTTGCTTTTCGTAATAATGCATTTGAAGCAAGTCCGTGATAGCTGTAAACAATTTTCTTATCCTTAACTTCTATTTGGAGATTTTTACCTTTCTCCAAAAGCTTTTTTAAGGATATAATTATTTTAAACTTGTTAATATTTTCTTCGGTTATCACAAGTGCAATTAACGATTTCAAAAAAAAATATCGTTACGTTATGGCGTACCGATATTTTTTGTATATTTGAAATTAATGTTAACAATAGAAAAGTTTGTTAACTTTGCGATACTTCAACGAATAATAGAAGCTATTGCTTAGAATCTCAATTCGAAAACTGGTAATTTAAGTATACGAGATGATAAGCTAGAAGCTCACGACCTAGGCGTGGGCTCTCTTATCTGTATACAAGGTATACCAGTACCCCGAATTGGATAATGTAGAGTTCCACGCCGTTTTATTTTCCTATGCAGTCCGCTTTTCTACAACCTAAGCACCTTCAAAACATAGTATCATTGACACGATACAATGAGGTGTACAACTCATTGCGGCTTTTAAAGCTTTTCACGGGACACAATTTCATTCATATTAAATGGCTTTCAGGTGCCTTGCGGTTATCTTAGGCGAAATCCTTTACCAAAGGGCACTGCGAAAGTTTTGTTTTCAAATACCTGAATCCAGTAGTAATAATAAAAAGAAGAAATGAAATAGAATTATCCTCATGATAAAAAAAAGCTCCTCCCATAAGTTTGCAGACCCGGGAAAGAGCTAGAGTTTATTCGAGGATTTTAATAAAATTAAAACCCATACAAAACTATGAAAAAATCCTATTCTAACATAGGAGGCATCGGTCTTGTGTTTATGGTTACTGCAATATGCGGCAACATTAAAGCGCAGACCAGGACAGTGACGGGAACCGTTACTGTCGGAGAGGATCAATCACCGCTTTCGGGAGTTATGGTCTCTCTGGAAGGTAGTGACCATTTTACCCTTACAAATTCAAAAGGCATATATCAATTAGAAATAACAGGAGAAAATCCATCAATCATCTTTCGGCATCCTGAATATGCGGAAAAGAAGATCGCTCTTGACGGTAGAACAATTTTCAATCTTAAGCTGGATCGAAAGGAACAGAGCATTGAGGAAGTGGTTGTCAATGCGGGATATTATAAAGTGCGTGATAAAGAGCGTACGGGGAGTATTGCTCGGGTCTCCGCTAAGGAGATCGAGAACCAGCCTGTGTCGAATGTGTTGTCTTCGGTACAGGGAAGAATGAGCGGGGTGTCGATCACGCAGAACTCGGGGACGCCGGGAGGCGGGTTTGATATACAGATCAGGGGGAAGAACAGCATCAGGCGTGAAGGAAATGAGCCGCTTTATATCATCGATGGTGTGCCTCAGGCTTCTGAAACGCCTTCATTATACAGTACATCCATTCTTCCGTGGTCTTCTATCAATCCCCTGAATGCGATCAATCCGAATGACATCGAAAGTTTTGAGGTGCTGAAGGATGCGGATGCGACGGCTATCTACGGAAGCAGGGGCGCAAACGGAGTAGTTATTGTGACCACGAAAAAGGGAAAGAAGGGGAGATCGGAGTTAAAGCTGAACACGTCTTATTCTTTAAGTAGTATCGCAAGACGGATGGAGATGATGAATACAGAGCAGTATCTTGCTATGAGAAAACAGGGGTTTCAGAATGACAACGTGCCGATTCCGGCAACGATGTATGATATCAATGGGAAGTGGGATCAGAACCGCTATACAGACTGGCAGCAGGAATTGATCGGCAGGACGGCAGATGCTTATGCTGTTCAGCTGTCACTGGGAGGTGGTTCTGAAACAACTTCTTATCAGGTGAGCTATGGGCATACGGAGCAGACGACCGTATTTCCTGCTGATTTCAGGTACCGGACGAATAACATCAACAGTAATTTCAATTACTACACCCCGGACCGGAGGCTTGAGCTTAGTGTAGTCAACAGCATGTCGTTTAACAGCAATAATGTACAGAACGAAGACCTGACCCGTAGGAGTATTATGCTGAGTCCGAATGCGCCGGCACTTTATGATCAGTATGGAAACATCAACTGGGAGAACGGCACCTTCAGCAATCCGGTAGCGGCGTTGCGAAGCGAATACCTGAACAAGACGGCTTACTTTAATAACGGGATGAATATGAGCTATAAGCTGTTTCCGTTTTTGTCCCTCAAGATGAACGGTGGCATCACCTATCAGAATTTCGAGGAGCGTTCCCTGAAACCCCACACGATGTACAGTCCCATAACGGGGTACACCAGCCTGAATTCCGTATCGTCCAAAAACAATCAGACCAACTTCTCCTATATCCTGGAACCGCAGATCGTGGGGAACTATACTTATAAGAACCACCGCTTTGAAATGCTGATCGGAGCGACCTTGCAGAAGACTAATACCGAGCAGGGTGCCATACAGGGCACTGGTTTTGAGAGCAATGAGCTGATCTCGAACATTGGAGCGGCAAAGACGAAGACGATATCTGACCAGGTGCGGACCGAGTATAATTATACTGCTGTGTTTGCAAGGTTCAACTACCAGCTTAAAATGAGGTATATTCTCAACCTGACCGGAAGACGGGATGGGTCGAGCCGTTTCGGGCCTTCTAACCGTTTCGGAAACTTTGGGGCGATAGGGGCTGCGTGGCTGTTCTCAGAGGAGAAAGCGATCAAGCAGATTAAATGGCTGAGCTTCGGAAAACTGCGTGCAAGTTTGGGAACTTCCGGAAACGACAAAATAGGGGACTACCAGTTCCTGGATACCTATACGGTATCTCCCAATATTTATAATGGCGTGACGGCATTAGCTCCATCACGGCTTTACAATCCCAACTTCAGCTGGGAGAAAACGCTAAAGAGGGAAGTGGCACTGGAACTGGGGTTCTGGAATGGCAGTGTCAATGTGTCAGGAGGTTATTATGACAACACCTCATCGAACCAGCTGGTGGGAATTCCGCTTCCTTCGACGACAGGATTTCCTTCCATACAGGCGAATCTGCCTGCCAAGGTCAGGAACAGCGGCTGGGAATTCGACACGTCTTTCAGGGTGGCCAGAACTTCAAACTTCAGCTATGATACTTCGGTTAACATCACGGTGCCCCGTAACGTACTGGTAGATTTTCCAAATCTTGAGGGTTCTACCTATGCCAGCCAGTATATGGTCGGTTATCCTACTACGATTGCCAAAGTGTACCAGTATGAAGGGATCGATCCTGCCACTGGACTCTACCGGTTCAGGGATTTTAACGGGGACGGCAAGATCACCAGTCCGGACGATAACAAAATGGTTGAGAAGCTGGGTGTTCAGATGTTCGGAGGTTGGTCAAACAACCTCAGGTTTGGTAACTGGTCAGCGTCTTTTCTCTTTCAGTTCGTGAAGCAGAGGAACTGGAATTATAACAGGCAGATGCTGATTCCGGGAGCGCTGAGCAATCAGCCGATTGAGGTTCTCGATGCCTGGTCGGCTTCAAATCCGGGAGGTACCTACATGGAATATTCCGCAGTGTACAACCCTCAGAAGAGCGCCCTGCATTCGCAGTTTCAGAACTCGACGGCAGCGGTGAGCGATGCCTCATACATCCGCCTCAAGAATGTGCAGTTGAACTACCGCATTCCCGTTGAGAAGATGGGAATACAGGAAGCGATGGTGTATGTGCAGGGACAGAACCTTTTGACTATTACTAATTATTTCGGGCTGGACCCGGAATTTATCCTGACGGGATTTCTTCCTCCGCTGAAAACATATTCTGTAGGATTTCAGCTGACTTTTTTAACGTGTACCGGATTATTCAATGAACTTAAATCTATTTTACAATGAAGACTTTTCATAACATCACCATATTCAATACATTCATCATGATCACAGTTATGCTGAGCACCATATCCTGTGAGAAACTGATCGGAACGGATTTTCCGAATAACCAGCTGGCAACAGGGCAGGTATTCGAGGATGAGCAGACCGCGGAAGCTGCCCTGGCAGGATTATACTCGGGACTGTGGAACAATTCCGTTATCTCGGGGACTGCCGACGGGGCAGGCCTGGCCCTGGGAACGTATGCTGACGACATCACCTGCCTCTCCACGACAGGCAGCAATGGTATTGTGGACATCTATAATAATCAGCCACTGCCTACCAATACCTCGGTCAGTGCTGTATGGTCGACTGCCTACCAACAGGTTTATATGGCCAACAGCATCATCGAAGGGGTAAGGAACTCCAAAAGCCTTTCCGCGCAGGCAAAGGAAAGGATTACAGGAGAGGCCCTGTTTATCAGGTCGCTGCTGTATTTTTACCTGTACCAGATTTACGGCGAGATTCCTTATACCGATACGACGGATTATGTCTACAATACAACTCTGGACAGGATGCCGATGAACACATTTCTGGTAAGGCTGGAAACAGATATTTCTGAGGCGGTCAACCTGCTGCCGTCTGCTTATCGCAATGCTGAGCGCATCTACGTGAATAAGGCTGTCGGTTATGTTCTGTTGGCCAAGCTGAAGATGAACCTCGGCAAATGGCAGGAAGCGGAAGTACTCTGCCAGACAATACTTCAGACCTCGGGGTATTCTTTTCAGAACGATCTCTCCAAGGTGTTTCTTAAAAGCAGTCCCCATATCATCTGGCAGCTGAAGCCTAAGAACAATAATGATCCTACAAAAGAGGCAACGGTCTATAATTTTGTTTCAGCTCCCGGAGCATTTGTTCTGAATCCTGACCTGATCAGTTCATTTGCAGCCAATGATCTTCGGCGGCAGTATTATTTTACGGCAGTTCCTTACGGCTCGCAGACCAACTACAAACAGACCAAGTATAAGATTACAACAGCGACCAATACGACGGAATATTCGGTCATCTACCGCCTGGAAGATGTATACTTAATGATGGCAGAAGCCCTTGTAAAGCAAAACAAGGTGAGCGCCGCTGTCCCTTTTATTAATCCAACAAGGCAAAGGGCAGGACTGACCGCATTGGATGCATCGGTTTCTCAGGAGCAGGCAATGACCGAGATCAAGGCTGAAAGACGGAGAGAGTTCTTTATTGAACGTGGCAACAGATTCCTTGATCTGAAACGATGGGGGCAGCTTGATGTGCTGAAAGCGGTGAAGCCCAACTGGCAGACCTTCCACCAATACTGGCCGTTGCCGCAAAAAGAAATGCTGCTCAATGCTAACCTGAATCCTCAGAACGATGGATATTAGAAAGTGTAGTGTAAGTAGTATTGCACCAGGGTGCTGGAGAATGCAATTCAATCCGTTTGGTTATACGCTGAGTATAAGACACCGGTCGGGTATTGTTCGCAGGCTCGCGATCAGGATGCATACGCCTATCATAGTAGTTTTATTACTGCTATTATTTTTTATTCCAGCCAAGGTGCCGGGTCAGGATTACCACAGCCCGGAACAGCTGGTCGACAGATCAGAAGAGGTGAAAATGCTGAGCACTTCGGATAACGGTCATTGGTTGGGATACTATATAGATCAAAGTGATGGTAAGCGGAGAAAAATGAGGGTTCAGAGTACGATTAATCCGGATAAGATCATTGAACGTTCAGGAATCAATATGTGGAGATTTGTGAAGAATATGGTGGCAATCAGAACAGGAGACAGGATGGAATATCTTGATCCTGAAACAGGTCAGTCACAAACTTTCGAACAAGTGAAATCATTTGACTATGATCAGCATCAGGATGTGTTGCTGATCTGTACAAATGAAGGGAATAATCAGAACTTAGGGCTGTATGATACCCAGGGGCGTTTCTTCCAGGTTCTGGATAATGTCTCTTCTTATTCCTTTAACAGTTCCAAGCTTATTGTCAGAAGAAAGGCAGATGAAATGAACGAAGTGTGGGTGATGCAAAAAAAGAAAGCTCATCAGGTTGTACTCGACAAAGGATGAATTGAGAACTGTATTGCCATCAGGAATGCGAAGTGGAGGCTATGTGATCAATATCCGACGACAGGGCAAAGCCGAGCGCATGTATATATCTGATGATCTTAAGCAGTATCAATTTACGGAAAACGGGTACAGTAATTACGAAGAAATGTCAGTTGTATCTTCCCGGGCAGAAGATCGAGTGATCCTTAAGTTAACGCATATTGTTCCAAAGGAAAAAGGCTTGGTTGACATCTGGTACGGAACCGACTTTAACCTGGCAAAGCATGTGCGACCTACCCGTGAAACGCTCCAGGTCGAATGGAATCCTTTCACGAACGAACAAACACTGTTAACTGATCCGAGTTACTTTGGGGAGACGGCCATAGGAAACGGTCTCTATCTGAAATATGCCGTTGACAAAGAGCAGGTAGACGTCATGGACAAAGCAGCCGGAAAGGGATTTGATAAGCTGTACCTATGGAATGCGGTTACTGATGTTTATACTTTTATCGCTGATGTCCGGAAACAGGTGGTCATTGCTCCGGATGGTAAATTCCTTTTAATAGAACAGCCGGGAAGATGGAGAATTTTTAATACAGGGAATCTGATGGCCGAAGATCTCACTGTTTCTGAATCGGCAAGCCCTTATTTTATCAGTTCAGATACTGTACTCTGGACCGAAGGGGCAAGAGTGTTTAAGATGAATCTTCAAACCGAGGCAATTAAGGATATTTACAGGGTGAAAGACGGAAATATTGAATTGCTGAATTATGACCGGATCTCCACGGAATTGCAGTATCCCCGGGATTTCAGGTCTGTGGATGTTAAGCAGGGACTGTTGTTGAGGATCACTCATCAAGGTGACAATACGCAGTCTTATGCGTGGTTTAAAAATGGAAAGGTGTCAGTAATTATTCCTCGGACAAAAGACCATATAACTGAATTCGCAAAAATGAGGTATCAAGACGATTTTTACTGGATCCAGGAAAACTACAATCAGCTTCCTGAAATCAAAATCAAGAAAGGCAATGAAAACTGCAAAACGGTGTATGTTTCCAATACCGGATTGGAAATCATGAAAAATGCCGATGCCAGGAAGCTTTATTATAAAGGTGCTGATGGTGAGCAGGTCAGCGGAACTTTACTTATGCCGCTGCATTACGACCCGTCAAAGAAATATCCGGTTGTTGTTCACATCTATGAGAAGCAGGATTATCTCACCAACAGGTTTCTGAGACCGTCCTTCGCCAACCCTACGGGATTTAATATTGCCTTATTGATCGCATCTGGTTTTTCAGTTTTCCTGCCGGATATTTCCGCTTCCGATAAAGGTCCGGGAATCTCAGCATTGGAGAGTGTCAACAATGCACTGGATGAATTGGAGAAAATTGAAAATGTGGATATGCAGAAAGTAGGTCTGATAGGTCAGTCTTTCGGCGGTTACGAAACAAATTTTATTGCGACGCAGTCCAAACGTTTTGCTGCTTATATATCGGGGTCATCAGTCTCTGATGTTATCAGGACCTATTATGCATTCAACGAAAACTTCAATGCACCGGATTACTACAGATACGAAGGTGGTCAGAATAATTATAAATACACGCTGGCTGAGAATCCGCAGAAATATATCGTGAATAATACCATTATGTATGCTCAGAATATCAATGCACCCATGTTGCTCTGGGCTGGGAAAGATGACGGAAATGTGAGTCCTGAAGGTATCAGGTCACTATATATTGCCCTTCGAAAATACAGGAAGCCTGTCGTTGCACTTTTTTTATGAGAAGGAAAGACACTCTCTTTCTTCACCGAGCGCAAAAAAGGATCTTTCCCTGCGAGTCCTCGACTGGTTTAATTATTTTCTAAAGGAGCAGAAGGATATACCTTGGATCAATTTACAAATGAAAGATGTCAAATAGCATCTTTCGTTTGTAATATTTTTAATAAAACATCGATTAAGATCTTCAACTGTTTTTTTTCTTTTTCAATTTCGTATATTCGATAAAAGCTATTACATTGAAAAAGAACTCAAAAGAAATTATTGCAGGGGCTACAATCGCATTATTAGTCAGTGTTACAGCCGTTGTATTTTACCTTGTAAATTACTTATCTCAGAACGTAGTAATTAGGCCAAATTGGATTTGGTTTATTTTGATTTACATAATTTCCAGCTTCATCATCGCTTTACTGTCGGTTAAAATTAGAAAAAAGTACTTGCGTATTTGCATTGATATCTACCTCGCGCCACTATTCGCTTTAATATCGATCGTCGGTTTATTACTGCCAGTCATATCATTACTTTTTCATTACACTCTATACCTGATGTTTTGTTTTGCTATACCGGGAGCTGTGGTTGCTGTGCTTTCTTATTTCCAAATTCTTACTTTATCTGCTGAATTAAAAATATATTTAATATTTACTTCTGCTGTTTTTATAGCAGTTATATTTAATAATAAATTAAGAAGATTCGTTCAGTGGCTTAGCTCAATGTACACAGCAAACTATTCCTTTGCTAATAATGCAAAGCTGGATAGCTTAACGGATTATGTAGCATCACAAAACGTGGTGAAATTTCTAATATATTCCATCTATTTCATCTTACTGATACTTATGAATATTTATAAACTACAAAATCAGTCATTATATGCCGACAAAAACTATGACGTTGCGATTCTGCAATCATTCGTTACATTTTTAGCTTTTGATAAAGTTCACGGATTGTCAGGACAACTGGATTTTAAATTTTCAAATTTTTTGTCAATGATAATTCACTCAGTACGATCAATCACTAATTTTAGTGAGAAGCATGATAGCAAAGAAGACCAACCAAAACTGTAATCATACGAAAGTCGTTTGTTTCATATTCACGAAAATATAATAATGAAAAATGGATAAAATGTTTGAAAAACTTTTTGGAGATTTTACTGTCGAAAACTTCATTAAATGGTTAAAAGATCTGATATATTTTTATAGGCATCCGTATACTACAATAGAAAAAATTTCTAGACAAAGTGCCGGTTATATTTTTTTCGCGGTTCTTATTCTACTTTATTTTCAGTAATTCATTTTATTTCTTAGCAAATAAAAGCGAGAATGAGCTTCAATCAAATTTAAATCTCGCAATCGATGGGATTTTAGCGCAATTTTCTATCTTATTACTGTTCACTATATCCTCAAAACTTGTGACCAATAAATTTAATCTGAAAAAAAATATCATTTTCTTATCATTGGTTCTATTTTCCTTTACACCTATAGAAATTATCATTTATAGTAATTTTTTACGGTACGAAAATTATGTTTTTCTTTATATAGCTAGCATACTGTTGTTTATTGTTTCTTTTATTGTCATTCTATTATGGCCATTTTCAATAGAACTGAATAAAAAGAAAGCGTTTCTGATGCTTGTGGTTAATTTATTTTTCATAAATGCAGCGCAGTTTTTATTCTACAAAGTAAAAATAGATCCTTATTCTCAGCCAACTTCTTTCGTTACTAATGATCCTATTTATGAAGATTACAAAAACGTTGTTAAATACATTTATTCGAAAGAAAAAATTCCTGCTACGTATCTCTATGAATTAGGAAATCCTCTTGACTCGATAACACCCATTGAAAAAAGGAAATTGCGGGTTTCTGTGGGAACAATTAACGGTATTGATAGCAAGACATCAACCAATCATGAAACCTCTGAAGAGTATAAGCATGATATAGCCTTGAGTATAAAAAATTTAGAATCCCTTGATAGTGCTATTGTTTTTCGTAGAAACCAAAGAATATTAGTACAATGGCTCACGCACTTTTATAATGTAGAAAAAGTTATAAATGAGCATTCTACTGAAGACTACTTTAAAAAGAACAAAAAATCTTTTATTCATGTATTTCCAGGTGCATATGTAAGTAGTGAAGTTTACTCAAAATTAATTGGAGATGTAATTAATTTCGAAGATTACCATAATACAGTTTTGAAGCATCATACTAATTGCAAAGATATTGTTGATTTAGCACCATCAATAATAAATATACCGGCAACAATTGTTGATCATATTTTCACAGATTACAGTGAGAAGAAACAGCCTTTACATTACAAATTTGACGAACTACAAGATGAAGAATATAGGAAATATAATACTAGATGAAAATATTAATCTCGGGAGATAATTGAAAAAGATAATGCAATTACAAATTAGAAAAGTACATTATTTTCGAGTTTTATTAAATGTATAGATTCTTATCTACTCTAATTTTACTTTCAAAAATAAAGGGTGCTTTCAGGCACCCTTCTTAATCAAATTTTAAAAGTCAATGCATTACGGAATTCTGAAAAGTTCACTTTCGCATGCAGAGTCGTACAGGTTATGTACCCCGGAAGCATCACTTACCTGGCAGCTGATTCCTGTATTAATGGTCTCACATCTTTCCGTTGTCATCTCACAAGGTTGTTCCGGATTTTCCGGATTAAACTTGTAGCCTAATACTTCAACGGCTTTTGTTGCTGATGCTGCGTTTGTAGCATACGCACTACCTGCCCCTATCAAAAGGATGGCAAAAGGCAATGCGATTTTTCTCATTGTTTTCATAATGATACAATTTGTTATTGGTGCCTACTCTTTGTTCAGGTTTTCGGCTTCCCCTGAAATAAAATGTTGAGTAATCATGCGTGTAAGGCGGAATTTATTGAGTTTGCTGTTTACGATCATATACAGGAGGTCATTGTAGACCGCAAACTGGATCTGTTTTTTTTCAGATCTGTCGGGAATACTGACGCTGCCTAAGTATTTCTGCTCCAGTATGGAGTACAAATCAATGGTGACCGCTTCTTTTCCTCTGTTCTTCTCCAGCTTTCCTCTGCGGTCTGATTCTATAAAGAGCACACCTTTGTAGGCAAAGGATCTTTTGTTTACGATAAGGGGATTATTAAGCTTGCGGGTTCCGTCGCGTTGAACGGACAGTCCCAGTCGAGGAGTTTTTGTCGTGTCAATCGTTTGATATGTGCGCGCAGATCTGAGATACATGTCCGTGACGATAAACTGATTTTTATAATGATACACGTAAACCACCTTTCCTGTAGAAGCATCGTAGTTCAGTTGTCCGTCCGGTTCAAAAAAGCCTTCCCCGGTTGTTTTTAGCAGGTCGGTATTAAGCGTAACGGAATCCTTGCTTCCTCTGCCAACAATACCTAAGGCTTGTGTCTTCCTGCCACGGTGAAATGCGGAGATCACAAAATGGTTCGGATCAATATTTCTTATCTTTCTGAAAAAGGTCTTACCTGTATTCTGTTCCTTCAGAATATTTGTTCCTGTTTTTGCAGTAAAAATCACAGGTACTGTTCCATCATAAAAATAAGTGATGCTGTCAGTCACCTCCACGAGTGGAGATCTGAATTTAAGGTCTGTCCTTTCAAGTTGGAGAGGTTGCTGGATTAAACCTGAGGAATCTATCATTTTTGTTAGTAAAAAAAGGAGCGGTGTAATTGCCCAGGAAAAGCGTATCACTGTAAAATCCTGCAATATAGTATGAGTTTAACTTCAGATCATAGTCGGACTCTTTCGATATCGCGTGTTGCAGGAATCTTCTTTGGAAACCATTGTCCCTCTGCAAAATGTCCTCTGATCTTTTGTGAAGAAAAACCATGATGACCATGCAAACTACAGCAATCAGAATAAGAATCAAGCTGATTTTACCTCTGTTGATCTTACGGCGTTCAGCAGTCATTAAAAGTGCAATGGCAACAGCTATTACACAGATCAGGTTAAAGATGAGATGGGTGTTCCAATCCATTTTTTCAAGGATCCCACCACAGGAACAAGGAACAAAGTCACTGAAATGAAGGATAAGGAAAATATAGATGGTGAACAGGACCATCATAGCATATGCTCCAATTAGTCCTGCAAACCGTGATTTATCAAAAATCAGCAGAAAACACACGAGCAATTCAAAGATCAGAACACCATAAGTTGCCCAAATTGCATATGCACTTAAAAGTGGTGATTGCGCAACCTGAACCTGGAAATTTTCAAAATCCATAATCTTGCTGATGCTCGCATAGCAAAACAACAGTATAAAAAAATAACTGACGTATTCTACAAATCTTGACTTTAAGGTTTTCATTGGTCTGCTTTTATTTATGTTCTATCCTTTTCTGATCAATATCCATTTGACATTTTTACCACAGTAGGCCGGCATCATCTCTCCCTTGGATACGTATACGATCGTACTGAGCCTTCCCTCTGTTTCCCATTCACCGCTGACGGTGCATTTTCGTCCTGTTATCAGCGTAATCTTCTGATCTTCCATACCGAAGCTTATCGTTTGCGTTTAGTTTAGGCTACCACACTGAATCGATTGGCACTTTCCAATGTTGCTTGTCATCTTGCGGTTCATCGTCATCACCTGTTTCCTTAGACGCAGAATCAACCTGTGCTTCCGGGCTTTTTTGCGGATCGGATTTTGTGTTGATTGCTCTTGTTTTGGATGCGTTGCACTTTGTCGTCAGACATTTCATTATTATTGGTTTCTCTGTCGCACGATAACATACCGAGTACCGGTGCCAGCATTAAAATTGAGATATACTTTTTCATTTTGGTTTGTAATTTTGATGGTTTTAAAAAAAGTTATCCCGGCCGGGGTTTGAGTAGAATTCTTACATCGAAATTAGAAGGCTCGTAGCAGAAAAAAAAGCGAATGTGGTAACGAAATATCCATTGTTACGGAATGATTGGTACATTGTTCCCTATGTTTTTTAGTTTATATTTTTGATAATCAGTAAGTAATAAACTATGATATCAACAGGTTTTAAAACAGCTGTTTAATTGTTGATTTTTGAGTAAATTTGAATATATATCATCGTTATGCACTATCATAATAGGATTTTACTGCTGATCTTTAATCTGTTTTGGTGTTTTATTGACGGTCATCAATTCCCGGAAAGATCGTACAAGGAAATTGCTACATTATTTAATGCCTATAAGGAAAATGACGAAAGGGCAATGGTCTTTGTAAACCTCTATCTGAAAAAAGCAAAGAGTGAGCATAATCTCAAAAAGCTGATTAGAGGTTATGAAGAGGCCATATACTACAGCGAAAAGCCTGAAAGAAAATTATTATATGCCGATAGCGCTATCATCTTTGCGATAAAATCCGGTGATGAAGACAAGATCGCAAGGTCATATCTGGGTAAGGGGATTGTTTATTACTACAATCGAAGACAGTATAAGCCTGCCCTTGATGAATATCTCATTGCCTTCAAGTATTCAAAGAATTCAAAAGATCTTTACCTGAGAAATAAAATCACATATCACCTTGGGATGGTTAAAAGTTATCTGGGCTATTACAAGGAAGCTGTTGAACATTTTTTTGAAGCCGGCAACTATTTCGAGAAAATGGCAAAAGACGATGAAAATGTGACGGTGAAGATCAATAATGAGAGAGGCTATTTTAACAGCATCTACCGTTTAAGCACCTGTTACAAACATATGCATCTTTATCATAAAGAGGATTCTCTTATAAACATAGGATTGGCCGGGCTTCAAAAAAGAAACGAATTTCTGCCCGAGTTGGGATTGTTCAGAAAAGGTAAAGGTATTCAACTGCTGAGACAGGGCAGACCTGTGGAAGCACTGGAACAATTGGTTGCTGCAAGGGATATTCTGAGCCGTGTAGAAGATCACGCTTCTTTGACGAATGTTTATTTTTACATCGGTCAATCATACTTAGAGAAGAATGACAGGACTAAAGCCATCAATTATTTTAAAAAGGTAGATTCGCTGGTCAACAAATTTCGCTTCATCACGCCTGAGATCAGGTCCAATTACGAAACCCTGATTGATGATGCAAAAAGCAAAAAAAGATAAAGACAGTCAATTGTATTACACCGGCCAGCTGTTAAGGGCAGATTCGATTATCAATGCTGATTTTGCAATGCTTTCTGCAAAGCTTTACCGTGAGTATGATACCGATACTCTGATGGAAGAGAAAAAACAGCTTGAAAAGAAACATGATAAGGATCTGGCATTAATTTATATTGCAGTGGGAACCGGAATGATCTCTATGTCTTACATCATTGTGAGGTCCCGGAAAAGGGAGAGGAGACTCACACTTCAGTACCGGCAACTGCTAGCCAGATTGAAGGAGTCGGAAGGACAGGAACCAGCAAAGGACCTTCCGGTAGATCCGGATGAAAAAAGTCTCTACAGCCCCGAGGTCATCAAAGACATACTGAACAAATTGAAGGAATTCGAAAATCAGAAGCTGTTTCTTGAGCAGAATTTAACAGTACCGACAGTTGCTAAGATGATGGGTAGTAACCGGACTCATCTGTCTTACGTTCTTAATGTTCATATGGGTATTACGTTTCCAAGTTATCTTAAACAGTTGCGGATCAACTATATCACCAAGCTTTTGCTGGAAGACAGCAAATATCTGAACTACAGCATTGACGCGTTGGCCGTTGAGTGTGGAATGACCAACCGTCAGAAATTCTCCTCCCATTTCCTTGAGATCAACGGCATGCGGCCGACCGATTTCATCAGGAAAAGGCAACAGCAGCTAAGGGGAAATTGATTTTATCTGTTTTTAACCTGATTTTTACGTAAACATTAAAGATAAACGTATGAACGGAAAACATTTCAGAAAAAGGATAGATCAAATCTGGCTAGATCTCAACAAGGCTATCGATCAGATCAACAGGAGTGACAACAGTATAATAAGCCGGGCAGAAGAAATATTGATGGAAACCGATTCGGCAATAAAGCAATTAAAGGATCTGCTTCGCCAGTACGAGTTCGCCGACTGGAGCGAAGAGATCTGGTTCTTCAAGATGACCAAACCAAAATTTATTGCCGTCTATATCTATTATTCCAATGTATTGTCAGTTGAAGCTTCGAAGCCATTTGCGGATCCTGAAGTTCTGAAGGAATACTATGAAAATGAGAGAGGCGGTCTGTTGCACTTTTATCATGAGCATAAGGAATTTATCAACTATTACCGACGGAAATCAACCTATCTTGACAAGAAATACTTTGTACGATTCAAGTTTGACTTTAAGCTGAAGCTAAGCCCTGAGCTCTACAGCTATAACGAGGAATTTTCAACATCGCATGATCATCTTGTTTCGCAGATTATTGCCAATGATATGCTTGAGCAATTTCTCAGCAGCAAAATAAATTCCGGCGACTACGTGGGAAAAGATGTAGAAATTCCTAAGCAAATTGAATGGACAGCCCCAAAGGTGGCACTAACCGAACTGCTGTATGCGCTTCATCTTACCAAGTGCTTCAATGGTGGTCATTCAGACCTTGCAGAAATTTTCAGATGGGCAGAAAGTTCAATGAATATTAATTTAGGAAATTACCACAAGACTCTTGCGGAGCTTCGGTTGCGGAAAACGGATAGAAGTAAATTTCTTTCGTTATTGCAGCAAAATTTTAATCAATATCTGGATGCCCTTGATGAATAATTGACCTTTTTCTTCTTATTTTATATTTTTTTTCGTCCTGAATGATGTTTTCAGGATGCATTATCTGTGTTTTTGGGTGAAATTGTTGTAAAATTATTTGATTCCACAGTTATCATTATTGATCGAGTGTTTATTCATACGTTTTGCAATGATATTTTTCGGTAGTACCGAAGAACTACCGAAAACTGCATTCTTTGATTTTGAAACTTTGCACTGTTACTATTTTATAACCAGACATTCAATATCAAAACTATGGAAAAGAAAACCATTGACCCCAAAACACCGATCTGGCAGCTCACCGTGGCTGAATTCCTTGAGGTATCGAAGAATCTGAGCTTTGAGAAGAAATATGAATACGGGCTGAAAGGCCTGGCAAAGATTCTGGGATGCTCGGTCTCGAAAGCATCGGAAGTGAAATCTTCGGGTATTCTTGACAAGGCGATCATTCAGAACGGCAATATTATCATTATCGATAAAGAGAAGGCTTTGCAGCTTTTCGGAAAGAAATAATGATGTACTATATTGAGCTCATCGACAGGTTCTGGCTTTTCGTTGAAAAGACGAAACCCGGCACGGCTGCTATTTCATTGTATCTGTATTTACTTCAGGTTGTTAAACAAAAAGTTGCGTACCAGTTTACGATCTCTGATATCGAATTGGCAAAAAGGCTGGGCATAAACAGGGCTACTGTAAAAGCCACCAGGGAAAAGCTCAGCAAATTCGGATTGATCGAATATCAAAGTTTACAGGGCATTGCTGGAATTTACAGGCTGGTGGTCAATTACCCTTTAGAACCAATAAGTTTTGACAAGGTTCACAATGAACCTGTATCAGGTATTATCGACTGCTTTGGAAGGAATGAGAACGTTTTAGAAAGTAAGGAAATTGATGAGAAGGATAATTCAGCTGTAACCGTTGATGAGAATATACCTTTAGAACCTACAAGTCTTTTAATAGACGGCAGAGTGGTGCCGGGTCCGGAAGAGTTTTTAGACTATGCCCGAACGTTGGATGCTTATCATATCAAACTCGATGATCAGATCATGGCAAAACATTCAGTCTGGCTTCAGAGTAACTGGAGAAACGCTTCAGGAAGACCCATAACCAATTGGCAGTCATCCCTGAAGAATGTGTTGCCTTTTCTGACTTCGGAAGTTGCTCAAAATGAGCTGACCGTACACAATATACCTGAGATCATACATCCGAAAGAGCAATAGTGAATTTTTGAAATGTAATAAGTGATTAAAAATAAGACGTTTATGATATTTCCTCAGAAGGACCGAAGACTTGTCAAAAAGGAGTATACACCAAGGGAAGGGAAGGAGCCGGAAAGAATCAGGCTGGGCAATGGTTTTGTAGATGATTTTATATTTGAAGATCAGGAAGCGGCCGATATTCCGATCAATGCGCTTCGGGTCATCTTTAATATCATAGCTACTATCAGCAGCGAGCAGTTCAGGCCGGAAGACCGTCCACAGCAGCTGTGTTTGTTTGAGGAAGAGTTTGAAACTGAGAATAACATATTTACCTCGATGAAAATCAGGAACCTGAAGATCTCACCAAGCGGTTCCAGCAGACAGGTGATCGATGCCTACGAGTTTCTGGCGAAATTCAGAATGGGATGGTACACGTCTTTGAATTCAAAAGGAAGGGAGATCAGAACTTTTGGAGGACTTATTTCTACACCAAGCTATGAAGACCGTGGATATACAAGCTTTCTGATCAGCAGTTACTGGCTTAAAAAACTGATGGTCATTCCGGAGTATAATTATGTCCTGTATAATCTGGTCTATAATATCAGGAACAATAAGCATATCATCTTTGCAATATGGTTAGCAAAAATACCGCAGACAGGAACAATCCTGAAGCTTTCCACATTAAACAGAAAGTTTGGGCTCAATTATAAGACGGCCAATGATCTATGCTT
Source organism: Chryseobacterium sp. POE27 (assembly GCF_039727685.1). Taxonomy (NCBI): domain Bacteria; kingdom Pseudomonadati; phylum Bacteroidota; class Flavobacteriia; order Flavobacteriales; family Weeksellaceae; genus Chryseobacterium; species Chryseobacterium sp. POE27. The sequence continues at coordinate 1,384,337 of NZ_CP152475.1, read as the reverse complement.
TAAATTTCTGAAGCCTACGAGATTAAATCTTGATCGCTATAATAATTTGTCATTTCATTTCAAATATAAGGGTGATATGATCTCGATCATACCATATTCTACAGAATCTTTGACGGAAAAAAAGATAAATGCAGATACAACAAAGATCGATATTACCAGAAGACTAAGGTATTTCAGGAAAAGATATGGCTTACAGGATGATGAAATGCAACAGTTTTCCTATCAGTATAGAAATATTTATCAGACACGGGAACTCATCGAAAGAGCATTCAGGATTTTTATCAAAGAAAACAGATTGGAGGGTAAACCCTCCACTGAATTCCGGGGGAAGTTATTTTTGATGGAAATTCAGGACAATATAATCAAGCTCTATCATGAAACCAAAGTTGGAAAGTTGCTGCCCAATGGATATCTGGTTATCCTTTGAATACGGATTGGTACTCATCCGTATTTCGGAATTGTACTGCTTTCAAATTCGGAATGGCGCTCGCTGAAGTTAATGATGTGTTAAAAGAATAGGGATTAGGAATTAGATCTCGGAATTGGACTCATTCCGGAAAATCTGGTAAGCTTGCTTTTGATAATTATACCTCAAGATTGTGGATAAGATTCTAATCTAAGAATTGATTGTAATTGAAAACGGATTTGCGCTCATTTCAAGAACGCTGCTTTTTCGGATTTCAACTCATTTTAATTTCGGAAATGAACTGATCTCTATGTCGGAATTGGACTAATCCCGAAAATCATCAAAACGGTTTCTAAGACTGCAGTATATCAAATAGCTAAAAGTAAAGTGAAAAGGATGAAAAAGTTATTTTTTATTTAAAAGGAATTGGTAAGAGAAATCTGCTTTAAAAAAGAAAAAAAAATGAATTGCGAACAAATCAGGCAAACTATGAGCATACGTGCTGTTTTGGAGTCATTCGGACTTTCTCCTGCCAAAGAAAATCGTAGAACCGCTTTTTACTTTGCGCTGGACAGAGAAGAAAAAATTCCCAGCTTTTGCGTGGATTTTATCAGGAATGCGGCGTTTGATTTCGGAACGGGAAAAAGTTACGATGTGATTTCTATCGTGCAGCAAATTAAGAAATGTTCTGTTTCGGAAGCATTAAAATATCTGTCGTCGTTTGATTTTATAGCTAATACTGAACATTTGATCCAAGAAACACAATTAGAACCTCTATATAAAATTTTAAAAATTATCGAAATCAGACATCCTGCGTTGCTTCAATATCTGGAATTACGAAAAGTTGTTGACCAAAAAAAATGGGTAAGAGAGGTTCATTATGAATTGGAAGGAAGAAAATATTTCGGAATTGGATTTAAAAATAATTCCGATGGTTTTGAAATAAGGAATAAGTATGCTAAACTCTGCTTGGGTCCTAAAGATTTAACTTGGATCAACAATTCAAATAGTATGAATAATGAGGTGGCTGTTTTCGAAGGCTTCTTTGATTATCTTAGCTTTTGCAATGTTGAAAATCAGTTTAATTTGACCTGCGACTGTTTAGTTTTAAATTCTACGGCAATGCTTTTTAAAGCGGAAACGATATTAAAAGAATACCGAAAGATTTTGCTTTTTCTGGACAATGATGCCAACGGGAAATCAGTTGCATTAAAAATTAATACTACATATGACAATGTAGAGGATTGCTCTTTAATCTTCCACGGCTTTAAAGATCTGAATGAATGGTTTGTAAAAAAAACAAATTACCTTCCTAAGTTGAAGTTTTCTTATTAATTTGGTCCTTTAAAAGATATTCCAATGAGTATATGCCGCAACAAGCTTTAGTAAATGCCGCAAAAAAAGGCTATAAATTATGCTAAAGAAGCGATTGATTTAGGCAGATAACTAATGAAAATATCTATCCATGTTTAAAAAATCAAGATATAAATTTTACTATCAATAGGATTATTATAAAGTTCATGGACATTCTTAACATACTCATTCATTTCTCGATATGAGCTATTTCTTTCCCCACTAAAGCTATAATCAAATCTGTCTCCATAAGTATTTTGTAAAGTAAAACTATTTGATCCCGGATCTTTTAAAAAGTTAGCTATATAATTTTCTATTTTTTTCTTTTTTAGATTTATGTATCTACTTGTTTGAAATATATCTGAAAAGTTTTCAGAACTTCCCTTGATGAGTTCTACCATTTCGAAGTTATAATCCCCATCCTCAGAATATATTTTCAATATCAATCCTGGTAAGCCTGAAAATTTATAAGGTCCCGATGTAATAGGGATTTCTGATGCAAATAATGCTATCCATTTTCTTCCATCTAATTCTATTTTTGCTTCTTGAACTTTATAGCCGTTAAAACTTGAAGTTTTATTACCGATATGCCAATCAACCTTTAAAGTTTCATTAAAAACAAAAAACAGATCATTGAAATATCCATAATAATTATATTTTTTATCATCTTGAGTTATTGTAAACCGTAAATAGGGTGTCGCGTTCCCTGATAAACTATAGATTGAATCAGATTTATTTATTTGATTATAGAATATACTTTTTGATTTAGATAATGTCTCTAAACGCATATATTCAGTTTTAAGCACTGTTTTATTTTTTTGTGGATGAAAATTTACTTTATAAAGTACCTTGTAAGTTTGAGACGAACAAAAAATAAATCCACTTAAAAAATAAAAGACCAATAAAAAGTTAGCGCATTTAAAGTTAAACATCAATTAGAAAATTTTTCTTTTAATATATTTTTATAATAATCTTTCTTTGGATTATTAATATGATCGTAATAACGGTAATTATTAATGAAATAATATTTTTGACAGCTTTTAGGTAAGTACTGATTTATATAATCATCGTCCGTATTTTCTATGATTGGATATTTTTGAAGATCTATTTTAAGTTGATTAATATACTTTGCTAATTCACTGATAATATTATATTTTTCTTTATATTCACATTCTTCAAATCCTTTTTTAATATACTTATTGTAATAATATAAAGTCAAATCTTTAGATTTATTGTCTAATGATTTAGCGCCTGTAAAGACCATAAATAACGAAGCTACCCAATCGTTAACAACATAATTTTCTATTATTTTATATCTTTCATCATTATTACCAGTATATGTATTATTCAACTTTTTGATTTCATATAGATAGTCAAACAAAACGATTTCTGAAAAATTTATAAACTCCGAGTTTGAATTCATTTTATAATATATATCTTGATATTTTACAATGTTTTTATATAATATATAATGTTGTTGATTAACAATTAAATCTTCTAAAGCATCATGATCTCCCTTAAATTCAATAGACTTAGCAGAATTTTCAGAAAAAATAATTGTTAAAGATTGATTAACATCAAGAAATAGAGGTATAAATTTTGTAATCAAATTATTTCCGCTAGTGTAATTAACGGTTAGTCCATTAATTTCTTTCGAGGAAATATTCTTAGTTTGACCAGGGTTCACTAAAAAGATATTTTTATTATTCCCAACTTCAATATTTGATTTATTTTTATTTATAATTGAAATTTGCTGAGTAAAAACATTTATAAATGAAAATAATAAAAGAGTACTTAGTACTCTTTTATTATTATTAAATAAAATAACTTTATTCAAAATGATTAGATTTTATTTTCCACAATTTGCTCTATAAGAGTCACATCTAGTCCAGCATTGTTGAGCGCTCCCTGGAGTATAAAAATCTGCTGGTGGTAAACCTGTTGGTTGAGAAGGTGAAGGAGCACATCCGTGACAATGACAACCTGCTTCTCCACCTCCATAAAGTTTATCAGTTTCATCGCCACCGTTAATAGTTCTTAATTGATCTCTTGTAAGTTTTTTTCGATTTTTCATAATGATAATTTAGTTTTTTATTAAACTTTTCTATATTCTTCACATGCTTTATAACATTGTTGCGGGCTGTCTGAATAGATATCAATTGGAGGTAATCCGTTTGGTAGTTTTTCAGATGGTGGTAAACCATGACAGTGACAATTTCCACCTCCATAAAGTTTATCAGTTCCATCACCACCATAAATAGTTCTTAATTATTTCTTGTGAGTTTTTTTTTGTTTTCAAAAAAAATGAACGTGTCAAATATATAAAATTATTTTATATCACAATCAAGGGAGCAATTATTTTTAAACAAAAAGTCAATAAATTAGAATATATTTAATTTTAAAAGACTATTTAAGAAATAAATTTTAAGTAACTAATCCGGTTTATAATCATTGTATTTACTATTGGTCACAAAGAAGAAACTTTCAGTCTCAAAGATGGAGTCTCTGAATTTACTCATATTTATACAGGTGGTACAGCAAATATTTATCAGACAGACGAAACTCATTACTTGATGAAAATAATTCCGAATTCGGAGCAGCCAAATACAATGTATAAAATTAATTCACTCATATAAGGAAAATCTCAAATTGAATGGAATGCCTTTACAAACTGGACAGTTTTATTCTCTGCCAAACATTTATAATTTTATCGTTATTCTTGCAACAAGTGAATTGAGACAAGAGCCTTAGAATATACCATTAAGATTGCGCCGGAGATATCGAATTATAATATTCATCCGACAATTACTGAAAGAAATCTCTATTGAATCTATGAATATTAATCTATAAATGTTTACCTACTACTCAAATGAGTTTAATTGGAGTAATGAAAAAAGTACAGTCGCAATTGTTTAATGTTTTTGTTGTTATGAATTTTGAAATATTTCTTGATAATAATCAATTAAAAATGAGTTACTTCTAAATATTGAATTTCTTTTTTTCGTAAATTAGATTTATAAAACTTAACCATAACGAAAACAATTAATAAACATGAATCCGCCTCACTATCCTGAATTATTAATATGATATTGAATTCTAAATTCCATAGCAAAGAGTATAGAATCTACAGCTGACTTTTGAAACAATAGGCAGATATATTTTTGGTCCTACGTTAATCTTAGGATTACTCATTTATATTTTATTACTAAATAATCAAGAATGAAAACTCGAACAATCACATTACTATTGATCGCATTATTTTTTGTCTCCTGTGAAAACGGAAAAGAAAAAGAAAAAAAAGAGCAAAAAGAAAAGGAACGGCTAAAGCTAAATGATTTTAGAATTATCAAGCAGCCCGTCTACATTACTAAAAGTGACACTACTAAAACATCGATTGCCATTACATCTTACAGGATATATTATAATCCATCATCAATGGGGAAAGTTATAATAAATCTAGAAGACGGCTCAGAGTATATATCTCAATCTTTGGAAGGAGGAAACCTTTCTGCAGCTGTTTTATTATTAAAAGATACTCGAACAGTATTCTACCCTGGAAGAAAAGAACTCGTCATCGAAGAAGTCATCGACAAATAAAAATGAATCATGAAAATAGTAATTTCAATAATATTTGCTTTACTGGTATCATCATGTAGTGCAAATAAAACAGTGTTTCCCGGACAGAAGGTCTACAAATATGTGAATAAACAAGGTGGGGGGGATGTGAAGGATCAGGTCATTGAGTATACAGCAATCAAAAAATTTAAGACAGTACTTAATGACAGAACTACACGGTTTGAAATACCTGAAGACATAAAAGATAGCATTACTAAAACGGATGTCGCAGACATAGAGCCTGAGAATGTTGCGGCTTACAAGGGAATGGATAAAATTTATTATACCAATGAGGTCCGAAAATTTGCCAATAATAAGTATTTTGAACAGAAACCATTCAAATTTTATTATGGTAAATTTTCACTCACAGCTCTAACAGTTCCGCTAAAATTTCGAAAAGGAATCGGAGATGAATTGTTGAATCCACCAAATGTAGAGACAGGATTTAATGTGAATTTTGCTCCTGCATATAGACTGAATTATAGCAGCTTTAATCCCTCAAAGAAGTTCCTTGGATCCAACATAACAAATTATTCGATAACTTTTGGTGGAATGTTTGGGATTGGTGGAGTTGATCTAAAGACTAAATCAAATGCTCCAGGTCTTATTTCCGATAGAAAGTCAGCAGCATTTACATATGGAGGGGCTTTTATTTTCGGACTCAATTCAATTGGTTTAGGTTATGCATTTGGATTTGACAATGTATTGGGAACAGGGAGGAAATATTGGGTATATCAGAATAAGATATGGCACGGTATAATTGTGTCTGTAGACTTAATTAAATAAATTAAATTAGTGAAGAAAGGACTAAAAGGCTATCTCACTTTGAGATAGCTTTTTATAATAAAACCTTACTAAGGAAGTATTTATAAAATCTCAAAACACAATAATCTAAAGAATATGAATATGAAAAAATTAATAGAAAGTGTAATTTATCAGTTGGCAAATATGAAATGCTTCCCTGAATGTGTAACAGATGGGTTACCCAAAATTTCATTTCCAAGAGGTGAACATAGATCAGATAATAATGTTTTTTTAAAATGTCTGATGAAATTTATTGGGAAACCAAGTATTAAATTTCTAAAATACCACACTTTAGGAAGGGGTATTTTAGATTATTAACTTCCGATTATTATACTCACAAAAAGGGCAGTTGATTTATATCTCTGAAACCATAGTTAAAGGAAAAGCTAAAACTGTTTCAAAACAAAATAATATTGACAAGTTTAATGAGTAATTAATCTCAAATAATGATAAATCATGATTCATGAAATAAGAAAACAATTGATTGATTTAGCAAGATCTAAAACAACCTGGAGTTACTCACAACTAAATAATCAACTCCAGCTTAATCTAAATTTTGACGACCCATCAGATAGACAATTAATTGGGGAATGGTTGGGAGATATTTCATTACATGAGAATGAAAGAAAAAGACCTCTTTTAAGTGCTTTAATTATTCACAAAGGTAAAGACAAAGAACAAGGTGATGGTTTTTACAAACTATGTGAAGGGATTTATAATGAATACTGGGAAGATTTAAAAGCTGACAAAAATTTCGAAATTGAAAAAATTACTGAATGTTTTACGTTTTGGAAAAATAATGATAACTATAAAAAGTTTAAAAACGATTTTTAAACTATGTAAAATTTATACTCAGCAAATATAAAAAACAATGGAAAAAATACCTTTTAAAATGACCACAGAACAAGAAATTAATCTTAGATTATCTTTGATTAAACAAGGTTTAAATGATGTTCAAATTTCTGATATTTTTCAGATAATAAAAAACGAAGAAGATTATTTGAAGTATTTAAAATCTTAAAAAGTGATAAAATAAATACGGTTTACCGTTAGGACGTTCTATTTTTAAAGGATAGTTTTAAATACTAATACTAAATTTCAAAATAAAAATGATGCAAGACTAACGTTATTTGTCAATGCAAAATTAACTCAAAATTAAAATATCAACGGTAATTAATTATATAGTATGGCTTTAATAGATAAAAACCTAACTCCGTCTTTGAAATTAATTAATTCATTTTTAAAAATGAAAAAAGTTAAAATTAAAGGAATACAATTTATCGAAAATAGAGATGTTTATATTTCTAAATTGACGAATAGTTATATATTAAAGTTCGAAACACAAAATAGTGATCATTTAGCTGTAGAATCAGTGTTATATAATAATTTAGAAACTTATTCTTTAAGTCACAGGAAACGCTCTTATATAATTCCTAGTGAAATGAGTAGAATTACAAGTTTTGGAGATCCCCTTCTCACGGATTCTAATTTTCAAGTTGAAATTAATCTAAATTCTATTTATTCTTCAAAATTAGACTTAGATAAAAAATATTTTTTCAGATATATTGTACCATTAGATAAAAAAGAAAATTTTGAAGATTTTGAGAATTATTATATTAAAATTAATGGAATACAAAAAGGTAACTTAATAAAAATAGATAGTGAAAATAATAAAGTACATTTTTATCAATTCCAACATAATAATAGATATTATTTAGTAACCGAATCATTGTATAAATGTAGCTTTAATGAAATAGAAAATTTAGCACACAGTACATTATTAACATTAGGATTTTTTTCTGGAAAATTTCATTTAAACGAAACCTATATTGTTGCAAGTAATAGAGATAACTTCAATTCTCCAGTTGGTTTGTATTATAAATCTTTAAGAGAGAGTATCTCGGGACAATATAGCATCTTTACTACAAACGCATATTCAGTGCTAGTTCCTATTTCAAAGAAAATGAAGGCTAAAAATGCAGAAAATCGGATGATGAATATAATTGAACAAAAGTGGAAATTTAGGATCCAAATGATAAAAGAAGATGTATTTAATAATATGGTTAACCTGTTTTATCAAAATGAATCCTTTGCTCGCGCAGCATTACTTTTATTATCTAACTCAAAATTAGGTCTTGAACTACAATCAGGAGCATTCTGTATTGCATTTGAAACAATTTGCAACTCTATAAATAAAAAATATAATCTTGTAGCTCCAAAGATGATAGAAACCCTGCAATGGAATACTATTAAAAAAGATTTATTAGCCATTTTTAATAATAGTAAATTGAGTAAAGAAGCTAAACAGTTTGGTATTAATAAAATTAACAATCTTAATCAATCAACTAATAAAGATAAATTGACATTACCTTTTAAGGAAATTGGTTATGAATTGAATTTAAATGAAATTAAAGTAATAAATGATAGAAATCTTTTTTTACACGGAAATTTAAATGTAAAAGATGGTGAAAATGAGATAGATAAATTATTTTATACTTCGATTATGTTACATCGATTATGTTGTACATTAATTCTTAAAATGTGCTCTTTTGAAGGTCATATTATCAATAACATTGCTTTGTACTCTTCCAATATTAATACAGAAACGAATGAATGGGGATTCAAAGAAATATAGTTAGTTATAGTAATTAATCTAACAGCAGTTTTGCAATGTGGCACTAAGTTAAAGTTCCACTTTTCGGTTGAACTTTAGTGCAAAACAGAAAGTTTAGTGCTTCGAAATAAGCCATATTGCCAAACTGTAAAACGTTATAGATGAAATAAAATCTCAAAAAACGATCAGAACAAAAACTAATAACAATGGAAAACAGTATAGAAATTCTTAACCAGAAGATTCAATTTCTTAGAAATTTTCTAAAAAAAGGACTCAATAAAGGAAAAAGAAACGGAATTTTTAAAGCAATTTTTTGAAAATTTCTCCTTTATAACAGGTTTAACTTACAAGACTAAAATAGAGAGATTTCAACGTGTTACAATAAATTCTAGAATTTTTGAAGAGGAGAAAAGAATATCTGATATTAAATACTTGGAAAATCCACCCGAAAAATATGTGAAAAAGTATGGAAGAGCAAATCTAATTGGGCAAAGTGTATTATATGCAACAGATAATCCTTTGACTGCATTGGCTGAAATGAGGCCCGAAGCAGGACAATTAATAACTATCTCAAAGTGGAAACTTGCAACTGATTATGATCTAACGGTAAATTCCATTTTCAAAAATTCTCCAAGAAAAAATCGTGTTAGTAATTCAATGACTATGCGAGCACAATTAGAATATTCTAATCTTGTTTCTAAAATAGATTATCCAAAAGGGTTGTTAGATCAAATAGATTTATTAATTCACTTTATTTGTGATTATTTCAGTAAAGAAGTTAATGATGCAAATCATTTTGATTATTTTTTAAGTGCTCACTATGCAAATCAAATCTTTACTGTACTTCAAGATGGAGAAATTGATGCAATCTTTTACCCGAGTGTAAGGCAATCGCTTGAATTAACGAATATTGCTATGAAAGCAACTGTTTTTAAAAATAACTATACTCTTGAAAGTGTTGAAGAAAGTAAACTAGTTAGATTCCATAATAACGGTTGGCAGTTGGAAGGAACTGGTGATTCTAAAAAATTCGAAGATAACAATATCATTTGGTTTTAGTAACTCTCACGTTAAAATAAAAAATGAATCTCAAAAAACGATGCAATTTCTACTCATGATAAAAATTTAAAGATAAAAATTAAATAATCTATGAAAAAAAATAGATTAAAAATGAAAAATTAAAATTCTCAATAATTTCTTTGAATATATTTCATATAAGGGTCAGATAAATTAAAAAAATTATGCTGTAAACGATAGAGTAAGATTTCAAGTTATTCAACTCATCTTCCTTCTTGGGATCCCTATCTCGTGTTCCTGCGGATAAGGCTTTCTGGAAGTCATACTGACATCTTCCCGGATATTATTGTATGCATCGTAAGCTTTGTCTTTATCTAATGTGTATCGAGGGTCCGGAATAAAGGGCATTTTTGCCATTTTTAAAATGGTAATGGTGGGAAAGTGAAAGTCTACTTCTACAGTTCCCAACAATAGGTAGCATCCGCCGCCTTGGAAAGGATATTGTGACAGGTTATCAGGAAAGTGGGCTGTATCAAAATACTCACCCTCTGCATCGATCCACGTCCCGAAAAACATAGTGCCTCTCTTGGTGGGAACGTGCTTTCGGGATATCAGGTAGGCCAGCATCTTGACCTGTCTTTTGTGGTATTTTTTTAAATCTTTGGACATCACGCTGCCTCTGTATTGGGTTTGTAATAATTCGAATGGACTTACTGAAACCGGAAATCCAAGAATCTCGATCTCGTCAAATGCATCTTCCAAAGGATGTCTTTGTACTATCGGAAGGGTATATTCTTTTTGCGGTTCTTCAAACAACGTCACGTATTTGAAGGTCGGTCTATTTCCCGCAAGAAGAAACCGTGCTTCAATTAATAATTCGTGCTTTTGCTTTCCGGTAAACCGGAATGCTCCTATGAATATCAATGTCTGTAAGGTCTCAATTCCAATAGGGATCCTTTTGACAAAGTTTTCCAATGATATGTAATCACCATTGTTTTTTCGTTCTTCAGGAATTAAAACTGCAATTTTGCTTTCAAGCTTTTCAATATGCATCAGCCCCAAATAAACATCAGTTCCGTAAACCGTGGTCTGGTATTCACTTAGATTGACACAGGGGTTTAATATAGTTGCACCTGACATTTTCGCTTCGTGAACATATACCTCTGTTCTGTAGAAGCCGCCGCCGTTATTGATCGCTGAGACCATAAACTCAATAGGGTAGTAAACTTTCAGATAAAGGCTTTGGTAGCTCTCTACGGCATAGGATGCAGAGTGTGCTTTGCAGAATGAATAGCCCGCAAAGGATTCTATCTGCCGATAGACCTCTTTGGAAAGCTGCTCAGGATGACCAAGGGATTTACAGGATTCAAAGAAATGGTCTTTGACTTTCTGGAGTGCGGATAGGGAACGTCCTTTTCCGCTCATCGCCCGGCGTAAGACATCACCGTCGGCAGGGGATAGCCCTCCGAAATGAAGGGCGATCTTTATGACATCTTCCTGGTAGACCATAATGCCGTAGGTCTCTCCCAGTTCTTTTTCAAAAACAGGGTGAAAATATTCAAACTGATCGGGATTGTTATGGCGAAAGATATATTCCTTCATCATTCCGCTTTGTGCCACGCCCGGGCGTATGATGGATGACGCCGCTACCAATACTTTATAATTGTTACATTTTAATCTTCGGAGCAGTCCGCGCATAGCCGGGCTTTCGATATAGAAGCAACCGATCGTTTTTCCCCTGCTCAAAAATTCATTGCATCTCTGTTCATCTTTTGATAAACTGACATCCCGTATGTCGATCTTGATGCCTCGTTTTTCTTCAATTAAGTTGACGGTATCTTTGATGGTTCCCAGTCCCCGTTGCGAAAGGATGTCGAATTTTTCAAGACCGATTTCCTCAGCTATGTGCATATCGAACTGGACGATCGGAAATCCTTTCGGAGGCATTTCCAATGCGGAGTAATTGGTGATGGGTTCTTCAGAGATTAAAATTCCACAAGGGTGCATACTTCTCTGGTTGGGAAATTTCTCTAAAAGCTTTCCGTATTTGTGAACCATTGCTGATACGGAATTAATATCATGCTGTTCAATAGATTTGGTAGCCAGTTCATCCAGCTCTTCTTTGGGAAGACCGAATGCTTTCCCCACCTCACGGAAAATAGATCTGTATTTGAACTCAACGTTAGTTCCGCAAAATGCGACATGGTCTTTGCCATATTTTTCAAAGATATATTGTAAGATCGCATCCCGGTTCTGCCAGCTCCAGTCCAAGTCAAAATCAGGTGGTGTCTTACGGTTCAGATTCAGGAATCGCTCAAAATAGAGGTCAAGCTCTAACGGGCATATGTCCGTTATGCCAAGGCAGTAGGCCACAATACTATTGGCGCCGCTTCCGCGACCGACGTGCATAAATCCCATCTGGTTGCTGTACTGAATAATGTCCCAGGTGATCAAAAAGTAAGCACAGAAGTTCAGTTGGTCAATGACATTAAGCTCCTTATCCATCCGTGCTTTAGCCTTTCCGTCATCATCAGGATATCTCTTGGTGAACCCTTTGTATGCAAGTTCCTTCAAAAGCTTTATATCGCTGTCTTTACTTTCTGTAAAGTTCTTTTTGTTTTTCGGGGTCTGATAATCAAAATCGAAATGGCATTGTTCCAGCAATTGCCTGGTGTTTTCAATAATTTGCGGATAATGCTGGTATTTTTTTACAAGCTCATCAGTTGGAGTCAGTTTTTCGTTTTGTCCGCATATATCATTTTCTTCAAGCTTTGTGACCAGCGTATTCCGGTCGATGGCACGCAGGATCTTATGTAGCGTATACTCTGTCTTTGTCGTAAAGGTCACAGGTTGTAAAATGATCATTCGGGGCAGATACTTTTTCAAAATCGGATTGATCAAAAGATTGATCTCTTCAGGGCGTATCCCGATGAATTCGTTTCTGTTCAGCTTATCCGGATAATTGCTGAGTGGATAGATGACAAATACGTCAGTCAGATCAGGATGATGAAGTGGAAGATCGATCCCTTCGCAATTGTTGCTTGTCAAAAGCCTGTTGATTTCACCAATACCTGAATGGGTTTTTGCCAGGCAGATGTAATGCTGTTTGTTATCATTTCTAACGTCTACACCTACTACCGGTCTGATATTGTTTTTCTCGCATAACCTGTGAAAATCATAGATACCTGAAATACAATTGATGTCGGTCAAAGCAGCCACACCGATTCCCAGGTCAACACATTGCTGAACCAATTCTTTTATGGAAATGGTACCATAACGTAAACTGTGGAAAGAATGACAATTGATGAACATCGTGATTTTATAGGTTTAAAAATCCTGAAGCTCTTCCTACGCTGTCTGAACCGAATCTCATTTTAATTTTGTCCAACGCCTGATAAAGACTGATAAGCTCTTCAGTATCTTCAAACAGGTCCATCTGGTGACAGCCATGTACCAGACCGGTGAACTTGACACCGATAAGTCGGATCCGCATCCTCCTGGAATACACTTTATCAAATAATTCTAATGCATACCTGAGCAATGTATGATCGGAAGACGTGTAAGGTATCCTGCATTGCTTGGTCTCCGTGTCGAAGTTGGAGTATCGGATCTTTATAACCACAGTAGAGGTCAGCCACTTCTCCTGACGGAGCTGGAAACATAACTGTTCCACCATTCCTGACAATATGCTCTTTATTCCGTTGATATCGATGGTATCGTAGGAAAATGTATTTTCCTTTGAGATGGATTTCCTTTCCGAGTAGGGTAGAACAGGTGACTCATCGATGCCGTTGGCCTTCTTCCAGAGTTCTTCTCCGTTCTTGCCGATCAGCTGATGCAGAACTTCAACGGGTGTTTCCGATAAGGTCTCGATGGTTCTGACGCCCAACCTGGATAAGAGCTGAAAAGTGACATTTCCGACCATTGGGATCTTCTTTATGGAAAGCGGATTCAGAAACGGCTTGATGTTCTGTTCCGGAATTTCAAGTTTCCCGATGGGCTTAGATTCCCCGGTCCCGATCTTTGAAACGGTCTTATTGGTGGATAAAGCAAAGCTGATAGGTAGTCCTGTGTTTTTTCTGACAGCATTTGCAATTTCGGTGGTCCATTGATAACAGCCGAAGAACTTGTCCATGCCGGAAAGGTCAAGGTAGAACTCGTCGATACTTGCCTTTTCCAATACAGGGACCTTTTCCTGGATAACCTCGGTCACCATATGTGACATATTGGAATACATCTCCATATCACCTTTGATGACTTTTGCTTCAGGACAAAGCCGAAGTGCCATCTTGATCGGCATAGCGCTTCTTACCCCAAAATATCTGGTCTCATAAGAACATGATGCGACAACACCTCTGTCACCTCCGCCGATTATAAGCGGCTTTCCAACAAGGTCAGTGTTCTTCAGTCTCTCACAAGAGACGAAAAATGTGTCCAGGTCCATATGGGCAATTGCGCGATTCATGTCGACAAAATTATTACGTTTTGTATCAAAAATGTTTATATTTGTTGCTATAAATTATAGCAATGTCAATTTTGTCAGAAAACATGCGGTATCTGAGAGGGAAGCTGAATCTCTCACAACAGAAGGTTGCGGACCATCTTTCGATCACCCGCGGCAGGTATGCGAAATATGAGGATGGTGCAACGGAACCACCTCTTGAGATCCTTCTTAAAATATCAAAATATTACAATGCCAGTATCGACCTGCTACTAAGCATCAATGTCAGCAAATATTCCATTGATGAGCTTGTGGAACTTCCCGATAACAGGATCGTTTTACCAATTAAAGTAGACCATGAAGGAAATGACCAGATCGAGATCATCCCGCAAAAGGCTTCCATGGGATATCTGAACGGCTACAGTGATCCGGAGTATATAGAAGGTCTGGATACCATATCATTACCGTTCTTAAAGGGAGGTAAGTTCAGGGCATTTCCTGCTGATGGCGATTCGATGCCTCCGTATAAGAACGGAACCTACATCGTAGGAAAATATGTAGAAAATCTTTCCGATCTGAAAACGGACAAGACCTACGTTTTCATCACCATCAATGATGGGATCAGCTATAAAAGATTCCAGTTCCATGAAGCAGACGGCATCTGGGTGAAGGCTGACAATAGTTTTTATGAACCTTATAAGATTCCCCTTGCTGAGATCAGAGAGATCTGGGAATTTGCCTGCAGCATCAGTACAAAAGAATACGAACCTGGTGAGTTTTCAGAACGGAATATGCAGAATTTCATAGCAGAGATCAAATCTGATATCAGGCATATCAAGGAAAGGATGGGAGACAGGGAATAAATCCATTTTAAGTAGAAGCTAAAAAAAAGAGTTAATTATGACCCAGCTAAGTTTATTTGATTCCGAAGAATTGTATGAATTTCCGAAGGACCTTTTGGAGTTCAGAGAACATTTTTTGAGCAGGGAAGAAGCTGACCTTTTAAAAGATGAACTTCTTCATTCTACACCTTGGGAGCAACGTACTCAAAAAATGTATGACAAGACGTTGATCACACCTCGTTTGACAGCGTGGCACGGAGATCACAGCAGATCTTATGATACGGCTGATAATAATACTTCAGGTATCAATAGCTGGACGCCCGAATTGTTTTCCCTGAAAGAAAGAATTGAAAAAGAGTTCGGCTATCAGTTTAATGGGGTACTGCTTAATCTTTACCGTGATAACAATGATTCAGTGGCCTGGCACAGGGATAAGGAGAGTCGCTATGGTAAAAGACCGATCATTGCATCGATCAGTCTCGGACAGACTAGAAACTTTGATTTCAGGAAAAAAGACCATCACCTAAGCAAATACAGCCTGCCCCTTCCTCACGGTTCATTATTGATTATGAAAGGTGATCTACAGGAGCATTGGGAGCACAGGATTGCAAAATCAACTATTCCAATGAAAGAAAGAATCAATTTGACGTTTAGGTTAATCAGTGGACTATGACCATATTTCTGATCAACTATGACAAATAACCTGGAATATATTTGCCAATGTATAGTTCGCATGGAGATAAGAAGTATAAGAGAGCCTGTAACAATACAAATCGAAATAACAATGCTTAGGAATTTAATATAAAAAAAAGCAGGAAGACCGAATCTTCCTGCTTTATGACTATCAATGTTAAAACTAATTTTTAATAATCGTTTGATTAACTAAGGTTTGATTGTCTTTTGAAATATTTACTACATACATTCCTGTCGGAAAACTCTGCAGATCGAAAGAGTCTCCTGCTTTGGAAATTACAATGGTTCCCATGCTGTTGGCAACAGTTATCTGATACTGATCTCCTTGTTTCGATATTACAGTTTTCCCTGAAACACAAGGAGGTTCAATATATTTCAATACAACATAGGTATTAGATGAGCTATCGGTCTTTGTAACAGAAAATGTTTCACATGGTGCCGCTGGCGGAGGTGTAATAGTTACTGTTTGAGTAGATGTTCCACATCCATTGGTTGCTTCTACTTTAACTTCCATCGTCCAATTGTTATTTGGTCCACTTGCAAATCCTTCAAATTGGTTACTATATGTATGGAGCGATACCCCATATTGTGGATTGGACGATAATTTTGTCCAAGTTACCTGTGTGATTCCCTGCTCGTTACCGACAGGTGTTGCATTACTATTACTTAAATAGAAGTGAGATTCATTATAGTAATTGGGATTGTTGATCTGGGACACACTAAACATAGGTTTTCCTATCCAAACTTCTTTGGTAACCGTATTGCTTGCCCCACCACCAGCAAGATATGCTTGTAGCTTCAGTAAACCGCTTGCATTTGCTTTAGGAGTAAGTGAGATTTGCGGTTGGTTAGTAGGACCGGTAATATCAATAAGGTTAGAGCCATTTAATATCGACCATTGGATGGTTGGTGCAAAACCTGTTGTGTAAGTTGTAGTACTATTACCACACAATAGTGCATCACCGCCAATTTTTACTTTGCTTCCGCACAAAAAAGCGGTAGTTAATTTTTGATCTTTAGTGGCATCTGAGAATTGATTGAGAATAAACTGCTTATTTCTTGGACTAAAAAAGATATGGCTTGTATTTTCTCCGTAATAACTCCCTATCTCTTCCGCAACAAAGTTTGCAAAAGGGATATAACTGGCATCGTCTACCGGTGAAAAAGTTTTCTGATATTCATTTTCTGTAAGCGTTGTATTTCCAAAATTGTAATCCAAGGCACTGGGTGTGGGAACAAAGGAAAAATCAGTTGCTGTAATATGATTTCCCAGCCATTCAGGAAGTGAAGAAGTCGGAAATCTATATTTACCACCACCATATTTATCGATTGGAAGAACATTCGATGGCTGATTTCTGCTTCCGGAAAGTAAGGTATGTTGAGCCGGGATAACCCATAAAATGTCTTTTTTGTACACTATCTTTCCATAATACAACTGTTTTGACTCATTGATATTAGACATTGGTCGAGCAACAAAATCATAGTAATAGCGGGATTTTCCCGGAACAACTGAAAGTATTACCTGAACCGGATCTAATGTTACTCCACCAATCAAAGCACCAATAAAATCCATAAACCACCCTTTACTATTATGGTGCATTGTGACCAGGTCCTGAATATTTTGGTCTGTACCGCACTCGCTTCCATTTGAAATTGCCACATTTCTGGTCAATTGAGGATAACCTTTCGCCTTTAAAGTTGCCTGCCAGGTGTTGTGAACGGAATTATCAATATTATAGCTACTATTAACATAATTGATCAACATTTGCCTGGAAGCGGGGGTATCGGCAATCGTAAGAATGTCGCTTACAGGAGCACCACCAGTAAATATAGGTGAAAAAACATAGTTCAATCCAGCAACGATCGGTGACCGTAGAAACGTTTTTGAAACGTTTCTAAGCATATATTGAATTCCTAAAGGTGTATTTGCCCCCAAATGGGGAGAATCATGCGAAATGAATAATTTTGTATCGTGGTTTTCACCTTTATCCTCCATATCCTTTAGCGCATATCGAGCGATCAGACCTCCCATACTTTGCCCTAAAACGACATTCTTCTCGTTTCCAACTTTATTTTGATTTACCCATCTGATCGCTTTTTTTAAGAGTTCAGCATTGTTTTGAATATAATCTGTGCCAACACCCCAATCCACATAAATAATATCGTAGTTACCTTCCAAATACGTTTTAAAATAGCCATTCATTCCTCCTGTTGTCAGAAAGTCTTCTATATTGTTATCACCTGTTTCCTCTCTGGGCGCCGTGATATGGCCGGTATCAAAACCTTCAGCTACAATAAAAGGTTTTGTGATCTGGGTCTGCCCATCCCGAAGTTTAATATATAATGTAAGTTTGGGTTTATTCACAACTGTGGGCGGAAAAGGAATAAAGTACTGATAAGTTTCCAGTTGTACCTTCCAGTAATTGTTACCTGACACGTTAGCTGTAGCAGCAATAGCTTGTCCATTGCCGGTTATATCTACGTATTTTTCCAAATCCCCAGTAACTGAAAATTTGTTCTTTGAATAAAGTATTTGCCCATTGGTTAAAGTAAGCTTATATGTCCAGGTGTAATCCCCGGCCGAAGGATAACTAACCGGTATCATCTGCCCCAATGTTACCGTCTGAAAGTTTGCGGCATCGGAGAATCTGACTTCCAGGTTTGAAATCTCGCTATTGTAATTACTTAGAAATAAAGTAGGTGGAAAAACGACATTGAAATGTAGTTTATTGTGACTATTAGCAATTGGGGCCATTGCAAAAACTTTGTTGATCTCATAAGGATCTTGCCAGACGTTATTTACGTAAACATCTAAGATTTTATTTTGAGGCGTTAACGTCAGAGAGCCTGTAGAAATATTAGTCGATCTCTCCGTAGGCAGATTAGGGGCCATATTTTTAAAAGCAGTTTGATTGCTTTCTGAAAATTGATTGTATTTGAAATATGTTCCCCCCACCGGCAGCAAATCGATTGTCTGTGCCTGGAACCATTCACTTTGAAAGTCAGCGGGAGATTTAAGAGTGCTGCCATTAGACGATATTTTACTCATAACCAACGATCCGTAAATATCATTGATAGTTTTAGATGTGGTAAATGAGCTATCCGTAGGAGTTCCGTTATATTTCTTAAGATCCGCAAATTCTATTCCTGCATCCAGTAGTAAGCCCGTCTGTATTTTTGTCTTGTCCAGTTCTGAAAAAGGCAATAAAAGTGTAGATGCAAGTGCCGGATCAACAGGGTCACTCGGCTGTACTACAAGTTGTTGAGTGACTTGGATTTGTCCAAGCAGAAGCTCTGACAGCAATAGGAATGCTGCCAAAATACGTAATTTTGTTCTCATAGGTTATTGTTTTTTAAGTTTGATTATTAATCGAATTTTTTATCGAATCGACCTTCTGTTACTGTAATGACATTGCCATTATTATTTACAGCTTTAAATTCAAAAATTCCCGAAACGATCTGGTTTTGTAGATCAAGTCTGGTTATTTTAATTGTACCTGTGTTAGTAGAGTTGGTACCATAATTTACCAGATTATTATCCGTATAGATTGCGAATTTGTAACCCGTATCCGGATCTTCTGATAGAGGATAAATCTTGTTCAATTCCAGATCCTCTATAATTGCTGTGATACTTATTGAATTTCTACCTTGATTTTCAATCTGTCGTAGCTCTAAATTTATATTAGTTCTATTACCTGAATTTTCACAGTAAGTACCAGGTTGGTTAATTTTTTTTGTGGTAGCTACCCATACTTTACCATTTATTATAGCTCCGGCCGTGTTTTTACCGGATTGTGTTGCTTCGGGTAATACAGTTGAATCTTGGTTATCATCTTTACAGGAAGAGAGAAGGCCTATTGATAATAGGGCAAGAAAAAGTAAATTTTTCATAAGGGTGTAATTTCGTGGTTATTAAGAAGCTGTAATTTAAACAAATTTTCATTTATCCACAAATTTTTGTGATGTTTGATAACTTTCGTCTTTGGCTAACCCCCCTTACTTTATTTAATACTTTCCCTCACTTAATCAAATATGATGAATTATGCTAATGCGTCATTAAGGTATGCTAGAATTATGAATAGTATTTGATATACATAAATATTCGATTAGTCCAATCAACATGATCATAATAGTCTCATTTAGCCTCGTTTCAATTTTGCATAACCAGAAATTTTGATTTCAGGAAAAGATCATCATCAAAATAAATACAGCCTGTCCCTTCCTAGGGAGATCTTCAGGGAACATTGAGAGCACAGGATTGCTAAATCCAGATTTCCTATGGGGACCAAGGATAAACCTTACTTTCCGGTTGATCCGTGCGTTGTAGGAACCATTATCTTATCTGCCAAATTAATCAGTTCATTTTGGGTTTCTTGGTCTGCTTCATTTGACAATAGAACAATACCGGAATTCAAGTCAGGATAAAAAACCATATAGCTGCTGAATCCAAGGCTTCCTCCTGTATGTGAGATGCTTCTCCTGCCATCTTCTGTTATTTTTACTTTCCAGTTAAGCGCAACGGCACCATCCTCGATCTTGCCAAAAGTAGGCTGATGACTCAGAGATACCACAGGATCTTTTTCATTCGATTGAAATACCATATATTTCAACATATCCGAAGTGGAAGACGCGATGCTGGCTGCCACTCTAAGGTCTTCCCAATCGATCACCGGCATTATTCGCCCTTTGCCGTCGTAACCCTTTGCCATTTTTAACGGGGCTTCTCCGGATTTCAGCAGATAGGTATTTTTCATCTTTAATGGCTTTGCAAGATATTTTTTCAGAAGATTTTCGTAATTATCATTATAAACACGCTCCATTATATATCCCAGCAACTGTGCTGCAGTATTACAATGCTTCGATATGCTTCCCGGCAGCACTTTTAATTTCACCTGATGAAGATCCCGATAGAGATCCTGTCTGCTGTAAATCGTGTGGACAGAATCTAAAATATAAGGTATAGCATCCGGATCAGCTTTGCCAAAGATATCTTTATCCGGCATCCAATTGGGTAGTCCCGATGTAAGATTGGCCAAATTCAGCAAAGTGATCGGTGTTCCGTTATATTCCAAGTTAGGATAATCTTCCTTCAGATATTTTCTGATATCATCATTCAGGTTTACCTTTTTATCAAGAACGGCCTTTGCCAGTAGCGTAGCACCGAATGTCTTGGTAATGGAAGCTAGTTCGTATATGGTATGTTCTGTCGGAAGATCCTGCTTATCTTTTTCGGTTGAGCCATAATTATAGATAAACTTCTTACCATTTTTTATGATACCTACTGAAATACCGACTCTTGAATTATTCTGCATAAAAGTAGAAACGGAACGCTGAACCAATGAATCCAAAGGCGTCCTTAATTGATTATCAGTCGCCGGTAATTGAGCGATCATCTGTTTTGAAAATAATACTGCAAAAAGAAGTAATACAATCTTGATGACCTGAAATGACTTTTTCATTTGAAATATTTATTGGTTCATTATAATAATGACAATCGTAATAATCAATTTGTTACATTATATCCTTATTCTTACGACGATCGCATCAGTCTGAGCCAAATAATAGACTAAAGGAGATTGAAGAGAATTGATTATTGTTTAAATTTGATAATCAATAGCTAATTATTAGAAAATGTTAAAAAGCCTGGGCGTTTTTTCAGATTTTGAAGTTCAATTGTTTAATCGAAATATTGAAATCAAAACCATCGAAAAAAATGAAATCCTTCTTTCCGAAGGTGAAATTTCAAAATCAATTTTCTTTATTAAAACCGGAGCTCTTTTTCAAGTTCAAAAGATTGAAGATGAAGAAAAAATTATTGATCTGAATATTCAGAATGATTGGGTGTTCAATTTTGATAGTTTGACGAATCAAATTCCATCCAATATCATTATAAAGGCATTTGCTAAATCTGAAGTTGTAGAGCTAAAACTGGAAAGCTTACACAAACTGATTTCGATTTCTCAAAACTTTTTGCAGCTCAATAAGATCTTTAATTCGCTGTCTGCTAAAATTCATATTTATGACAGCAATCTGAATCCGACTGAAAAATATAATTACCTTCTTAAAAACAAACCTCAAATTATTAAAATCTTTCCTTTGAATATGATTGCTTCTTATTTGAAAATGCGCCAGGAAACGTTGAGCCTGGTAAGGGCTAATGTGATTTTTTGATTTCAATCAAGTGTTGCTTCGAGATTAATTATAGACATTTGAAAGAAAAAAATGATTACTGATATTATTGAAAAATTGCCAATGACGCAAAAAGAATTGACTTTAGATTTTTATAAAAAATTAGGCTTCACCGTTTTCGGAAATGAATTTGATCATTACCTAATGCTACAGAAAGATGGTCTGCAATTGCATTTTTTTGAATTTAAAAACCTTGTTCCGGACGAAAATTATGGACAGGTCTATATCCGGACAACATCCATTGAAAATTTGTACAATACTTTCATCGAAAATAAAGTTCCAATACATCCCAATGGAAATTTAGCGGAAAAACCTTGGGGACAAAAAGAATTTTCTATTCTTGACCCTGATAGTAATTTGCTAACTTTTGGAGAAGCAATGAATTAAAAACAACTTTGGCGGAAGAGATCGCCGATAGTTTATCTGATCATGAATTTATAAATGAACCTTACTTACAACTTGAGGAGGAAGGTTATCTGTTTTCAGAAATACCGACATTGGATGATTATATGGAACAATTCAATTTTTCTGTAGAACAACTACAAAATAGTGGAGAAAGTGTGATTTTTGACCGTTGTCCATTAGACCTTTTGACGTATGTTTATGCGGTTGACAAAAAGAAAGATATATCCGCCCTCTACGAAGAGATGGCTATGGTAATTGCTGAGATCGACCTCTTGGTTTTTGTTCCCATAGAAAAAAAGTTTGATCTAATAGTTTGTCAGGGATCGGATCTGCCGAATCTAAGACAGGAAGTAAATGATATTTTAGAAGATTGGATCGGAGATTTCAGCAACGAAATTCTGGAAGTAAGCGGAACTTTAGAGAACAGGAAAAAGCAAATATTGGATAAGATAACGAGCATGGAAAAATAGAACCCTATTTACACTCTTATTCTCTATTTGTAAAGGTCTTTCTCTACAAAATTATTCTAACATTATTAAAATTATTAATATTGTATCGGCAAAATGCAGGGTTTAAATCAAAGTTATACTATTTATAATATTTGGTCGCGACTACTTTTCAATTACAGTTTCTTTCTGTAATTTCACTGCATTGAAAAAGCATTGGCCTCGTTTGGTTGAAACTGGACCTTTCCTTCATTTTTGCCCGCACTTCTAAAAGTAGTTAATTGAGCAAAAAATTGACGATGGGTAATTTCGTACGCTTTAATTCACTTTTTCCCTATTCTGCTTCTTTAAATAACTATATTTGAATTTGAAACCTTCAAAAACAAATAGTTATGAGAATAATAATGTTGATTTGACTGCTCATCGGAAGTCTCCTTCAGGCACTTCGTCCATACTTTTTCCATTATCTGCAAGCTAATACAAACACTATACATATCTGAAATGATAAGGTCGATCAGCTTTTTGGGTCTAATAATTTTACTGAATTCTTGCATTTCATCTAAATGTATTTTTATTGAGGATCCACAAAATAATGAAAATGAAAATCCTTATAATTATGATAATAAGATATATTTATCCAATAAAGAATACTTTTATACGTATCAGATAGTTAAAGGAAATGATACATTGAAATATAAAATTGACAATGACAGTGTTTTTTCACTGATAAAATATGATTCAAAAGATGATAAAGCAATCGATCTATTGAGTATCAAAACACTGAAAGCAAAAGGCCCGATATTCCAAGACCATCCGGATTATAGTCAGACAGAAATTATTTTATCTCATTTAAATTCCGATAAAAAAACAATAACCAGTGAGCTTACCGGTGTTATAGAAAACAGTACAAATGTCTGGTTGCATCCTTTCCGAATGAATGCTTTCCAAATATTACAATTTTCACCATTTCCATACGTAAAACCTAATGAGTCTAAAAAATACAAATGGAATTTAGAAATTGGTGAACATTGGAAAGAATTAAAAGACATTACCTGGAAAGGTAAACTAAACTTGAAATGTGTTTATGAAAACACGTTAAAAGATAAAAAGATCATATTACCATCTGGTATCGTAAATACAATTGAAACAAGATCGAATTGTTCCTCAAAAAATTGGGAAAGCTTTTTTAACATCGTATTTCAATGAACAATTGGGGTTTGTTCGTTTAGAATATTTACTTCCTAAAGATGAAAAAATTATAATTAGCTTGGAAAAGATTGAGAATAAATAAAATCTGTAACTAACAAGGTATTCCCAAAAGCAAGACTGGAATGGCTTCGATCGGACATTGGTGCAAAGTTCACCATTCGTATTTCGATGACCTCCGTCGGCAATACCCGAAACGTTAGTTGTTATTGTAAAACCGCCGAAACCTGAATAAAGATGCCATTCAAAAAATTACGTAGATCATCAATTATACTTTTTGTGCTTTTTATTTTTTCAAAGAGCGAAGCACAGACAGATACCGGTTTAAGTATGACCAAGACGCTCATACGATCATCTGACGAATTCTTTAATAAGAATCTACAGCAAAACAAAAACATCGTTGGTTTAAGTGCTGCGATCATCGTCAATGATTCAGTGATCTGGTCAAATGGATTTGGATATGCAGATAAAAAGAACAACGTGCCTATGACGACCAATACGGTTGTCAATATAGGCTCAATAACCAAAACATTTACTTCGTTAAGTGTGATGCAGCTTCAGCAAAAAGGGCTATTAAATATAAACGATCCATTAAACAGCTATCTGACCGATTTCAAGCCTAAAACAAAAAACATCGACATAAAAGATATTACGGTCAGATCCGTTCTTATCCATACATCAGGCATTCAACCCGACATCTGGAAGAATTCAGATCTGGGATCCGGAAAGTACACAGACGTATTAGGTTATATCAATGATACCTATATTACCTATCTGCCAGGTATGGTGGGCCTGTATTCGAATGCAGGTTACAATATTTTAGGAAGCTTGGTGAAAGCGGTAAGCAAACAGGATTATGCGGCCTATGTCCATCAAAATATTTTTGCTCCGCTTGGCATGAGCCGATCCGGATTTGCAATGGATCGTTTAAAATATCGTTCGAAGATCTATCTGGGTGGAAATGAAATGGAAGAATATGAATTGCGGGATATTGCATCAGGAGGAATCTATACCAACATAAACGATTTTTCCAAATATGCAATTGACCTGATGAAAGCTTATAACGGAGAAAGTTCCTCGATAATCGATTCCTCGACTATCCGTGAAATGTTTTCAATTCAAAATCAAAATGTGCCTATCGAAACTAACAAAAAGGGTCTAGGCTGGTTTATGTTTAAAAATGATTCCAATTTTGCTGTGTATCACGCAGGAAGTGCCGGCTTTGCACAAGCAAAACTTCTATTGATCCCCAAAAGCAAATTTGCGGTAATTGTAATGACAAACTCAGCAGAAGGTGGTTCAATTGCAGAAGAATTCTGTTTCAGTTTCCTGAACAAGTACCAATTAAATATTAGCGACCTGTTTCCTGCTCCCATTACAGGAAAGATCCATAGTTCTTCAACTCCGATCAAATTATCTCCGCACAGCCTGAAAAGGCATCTAGGTAATTATGCTCAAGAAGAAGGTTATATAAAGGTCATTTTGGAAAAAGACCGCCTCAAACTTATTGATGGGGAAAGACAATATTTTCTCACTCCTTTATCCAAGGATGAATTTCTGCCTGTTGAAATATTTCCAAATGATAGCCTAGTGGAAAGAAGCAACAAAAGATTTGTTTTCAAGAAAGTTAACAACGAAAAATTTTTATTTCAGAGAATTGGCGATCGTGAGTACGAATCCGGACTAAAACTCAAAAAAGTTGATCTTTCCGTGTGGAAGAAAGTAATAGGAAAATACAGGCATTTCGGGTATCAAATGCTGATCGGGGATACAAAATTCAAAGAAGTTGAAATTTATATATCGGAAGACAAGGTTTTGATCATGAAGCTTACAACATTTGGTAGTGTCAGACATATACCTTTACGTATAATAGCACCCAACTATGCTGTTACGTGTGGCATAAATGCAGGCTTTGGAGGATTTACTATTAGCATCTCTGAAAAAGATGATCAACAAGTGGTTGACTTTGCAGGTTTGACTTTTAGAAAAGACAGATGAAACATTAACAGCTAATATTGCATTGTTCACTCAGAGTTGGAAAAGCAAGTTTGACCAAAGAGATCACACCGTAAACATTTGTGTAAAAATCATTTCATTACAGGTCATTTCTGGCATTATTTTATCAACACTAATGGTAAAGATAATAAATGGAAGATTTGCTATTTGAAAATTGGGAAAAGCTTGGACAGGTTGCGTTGATGACCATTGCCTCTTTTGTTATTCTATTCCTTTTCATCAGGATCTCAGGAAAAAGGACCTTGGCAAAGTTCAACGCTTTTGATTTTGTGGTCACGGTCGCTCTGGGTTCCACATTGGCCTATATGATGCTTGCAATGGTTCCCTTGGCAGAAGGTGTAATGGTCTTATTTCTGATAATAGCCTTACAATACCTGTTCGCAAAATTGGCCAGTACATCTGATAAGATGGAACATCTGATCAATTCCTCTCCACGCTTACTGTTCTATAAAGGCAAATACCTCAAAGAAAATATGAACACCGAGGCCATAACAGTTGATGAGATTAACGCTGTAGTACGTCAGGAAGGAATTGAAAGGTTAGATGATGTTCTGGCAGTTGTCATCGAGCTCAATGGAGAGATCAGTGTCATCAAAAAATCGGATAGTCCAGGCGGTAAAAGTTCTTTAGAGGATCTTGATATCCCTGACGGTCAATAAAACATAGATGCTCTGTAAGAAGTATTGTCTTTATGAGACAATTTGATTTTATATTTAATAGTTTTACTTCATTAAAAAATCATTTTAGCAGGGACTATTTTGAATATTTATTTTTCGTCTTAATTGTCTTTAGCCAGCTTTGGTAAATCGGAAACCAAACCCGATCACCATTGGATCCGTTGCATAGAACAATGATGCCGCTCTTCGTTGGCAGATCCAAAAATAGAGCAGCACTCCAGCCTACATTTTCGCCGGTGTGCCCTATGGTTCTGAAACCTTCATAATTCATAAAACGATATCCCAGCCCGCTTTCACCTTCGTTGGAACTTGGAAGAACAGGCGTTTCCATTAACTTGATGGTGCCTGGCTTCAGGACTTTATTCAATTGATGAGAATTAGGTGTGATAGACAGTTCTGCAAAATGTGCCAGATCTTGGATCGTGGTCTGAAGTCCTGCCGCTGCTTTTTCAGTGAAGATCCGGTTTTTTATAGGATTACCATTCTCGTCATATGCCGTTGCTGATGTAGCCATCATTTCTACTGTCCATTCATAATTGGTATTTTTCATTCCAAGTGGCAGGAAGATACTATTTTTCATATAGGTGGCAAAACTCTGGTTCGTTCTCTCTTCCAGAAGCAGTTGTGCAAGAGTGTAACCTCCCCCGGAATAGTCCCATTTAGTTCCCGGCTCGCTGATAAGATGTACGGTTTCACCATTGCGTTTGGTTTTCCCGTTCAGTGATTCTTCCAGACTTAACAGTGGTATTCCTTGGTCTGATCCGCCGTAACCGTGTACAGAGAGTCCCGCAGTATGGCTCAAGATCCGTCTCAGTGTTACTTTTAATCTGTCAAATTCAGATTCCGGCAAATGCCATCGGGTTAGATATTGATCAACGGGATCGTCCAGTTTGATAAGATCTTTTTCCGTGAGCTGCATAAAGCCCCAGGCAGAGATCAACTTGGAGATGGAGCCAATATTAAAGATCGTTTCAGAAGTTACAGGTTTTTTGCTTGCAAGATCCGCATAACCGATCGACTGTATCCAGGCAACTTTTCCATCCCGGATCACAGCTACTGCAACTCCGGGAACATTATTCTTTATGGTAAGTTCATTACCTAATGTTTCAATTTCTTCATACAGTGGATCTGTTGTATGAAGAATTGCATTCTGAGAATGTCTGGTTGCCGAACATGAGAAAATCATTCCCAAATAGACGATCAACAAGGTAAATGAGAAGAAGCTTTTTAGGTGAATATTATTTCCCATAAATTTTAATTAGCCAACACTCAAATATCCGAAATAATAATCAGCTACAATAAAATATTAATTACGTTTTTATCTTTTCACTCTTTTCATTGGGAAGGTCTGTTTGCGTTTCTGTCCGTTTTTTGTTCCTGAAATTTCGGCGATCAATGAATCGGAAGTGATTTTTGTGTAAGCGATGATCTGCGGAAAGTCGTGCTCTGGATTTTCAAAGACCAATTGATTTTCTGAAATAGTTTTGGCAGTAAAACGAACAGGCAAACCCTCATTTTGATTTTTAACGACCGGAATATAAAACAACCTTTTATTTTCCTGCACGAGCCGGATATTTTCAAAAACAATCGTATCTTTGTCTTTTACACTATAACTTTTCCCCGAAAATTCGTTGTCTCCTGATTTGGTCCAGGTTTCATAGATGCTGCCTTTCTGAGTCTTATTTTCCCAGATACCGATCAGCCATTCCGCTTTTTGAATATCATTTTTATACTTTATTGTCCAGGCATAAAGAATAGCCAAACTAACAACCGTAATAAAAAATTTTGCTCCTGTTTTCATAGTTTTAGTTCATTGAATGAATTGTCATTTGGCAAAGTTGCGATGTTTTTGAAAACTAAAATTGTAAAAATGGGACAAGTCTAATCCGTTCCGTAAAAAAGCGAGGACATCTTTAAGTGAGTACCATAAAATTCTTTGGGCGTAGATCCGGTAAATTCTTTAAACTCTTTAATAAAGTGCGCCTGATCGTAATACTCGTTTTCGTAAGCTAGTTCTGCGAGGTTGGAAAACTGGTCGCTCAGCAACATTTTGAGTGCAGCCTGCAATCGGATCGTGCTGGATAATTGTTTTGGACTGAGGCCAATGGCTGCAGAAAATTTGCGTAATAATTGTCTTCGATTGACTTGGGTAAGCTGGGACAGTTCATCGACCGAAAGTTGTCCGTTGGCTGTGATTATAGTTTCAACAGTTGATTTGACAATGCGATCAATGGTTTCGATGTCGGTCAGTTGATCAAGTAAAAATATTTCAATAAGCTTTATTCTCTCCGAAGTGGAACTGGCATTTAAAACCTGTTGCCCAATTTCCTGCCCATCCTTTCCAAACAGCTTTTCCAATGATACGGCTGTATTTTCCATCTCTTTTATCGGAATGGTGGTAAAAGGCAAAAATCCCTCCGGATGAAAACGAACGGAGAAAATCCCAGTTTCGCCCGTTGGTTCGATCTCAAGTGGCCGTGTCAGTTGTCCGATGACAAAACATCTGGGCTGGATAATGCTGTTCCCATTATCCAAGTATTGTTTGTACAAATCGCCATAATGAAAGATCATCTCCATACATCCGTCAGGAACGATGGTTTGCTTTTCAGGTGTTTCTTCTTTCGGGCTTTCCAATGTCCAATAACATTTGATAAATGCTGTTAAGTTCCGATCCGGTTCAAATGTCTGGTAATTCATTTGGTTTCTTTACAAAAATTATTCTACTTAAAAAACTTCAAAGTAAATCAAATATAAGCAATCTTAACACAAGAGATTTATGGATAATCTATCATCAACCTACTTAATTTAAATACAGGTCAACTGGAAACCTGCGTAAAATGTGCACAGGTTAGTTTAAAACCTGCTCAAAAAATAAGCAACCCAACACAAATCCTGCGTAAAAATTGAGCAGGATATTTAAATGTGTGCTCAAAATTTGAGCAACCATATTTCTGAAGTGTATCCAAGAAAGTAAAGCATCTTCATAGCCCTGCTTAAAAATTGCGCCACTTTTTTGAAAACCTGCTCAAAAATGTTACCACAAAACGTTTACCTGGCTCAAAAATTAAGCAACTTCTTTCGTAACCTGCGTAAAAATTGAGCAGAGTCTTGTCAATGCGGCTCAAAAATTGAGCAACCTTGAATTCATTACCGTTCCGCTTCCTTTTCTTTTCAAAAGCAATTGACGCAATTGATTAAAAATCAATTAAATAAAATCTTTTTCAGAGCTCTGAAAAAATGAGCAGTATTGCTTTGCAAGATGTGTCTTTGTACCCACAAATTTTGGCAAATTTTCGAGTACAAAGACGATCTTGCCTTTTCTGCAAAAAGGAGAAAAAACGGCGGAACTTGTTTTTTTATGTTGGGTGAAATTTAAGTTAATATTCCAAACTAATCCAGTTTATTATTTTTTAATCCTTATAGATTCTAGACTCATCCAGAGTATTCTTAATTAGCCCAACTCCCATCAAAACTATTGTTTTAGAGATTTTTATGCTCCAGATTTGCAAAAGAAATATTAATCAGAAAACAATGAAAAAATTATTTAGCATCTTAATATTTGTTTTAGCAATCTACATTAAAGCTCAGGTTGGAGTTAACACACAAGCCCCTTCAGCAACTTTGGATATTGTCGGAAAACCAGATTTGCCTAATCACTTTGATGGAATATTGCCTCCAAGAATAACAGGTGATCAACTTGCAAATAAAACTTATTCAGTATTGCAAAGAGGTGCCATTGTTTACGTGACTCAACCTGCATCAAATCTTTTGGGTCAAGTCATTCATATTGTAGAAGAAGGTTACTACTATTTCAATGGACATTATTGGAGCCAGATGTTTAAGGAGCCTAATTATTACGATGCTCTCATCGTATTGGACGAAACACTTACTGCAAATACTATTTTTGAACAAACCTCGTGGAACACATACCTTCCCTTTCCTACAAATCCTCGTCAGCATACATTATCAACTAAAATATATAGATTAGGGACATCAGGTCTTGGAATAACTGGGCAAATCGATGCGAGGCGAATAGGAACGATTGGCTATTTAGATGTTAGTATAATTTGTTCAACACCTATCAATTCAAACTACGTATTACTGAATCTTTCAAAACCATTACGGGATTTAGGATTTATGTCGGATGGCAGTGTGGGTTCACTGAACAACATTTTAGTAAGTGGAAACTCTAATGGAATTAGTTCAGGAGTAGAGCAGGGCATTATTTCATTAACGAACGTTGATTTCAATCTACTTCTTTGGAAAAATCAAATCGAAAAATTTACCGGTACCATAAAGGGCATGACCACTTTTCCGATTAATTATCTGAATGTAATTGAATGATAAATAAGACGGATATCAAGAAGAAATATTATGTTAAAATAAGGATTTCCATCATCCAAAAAGAAAAGTGGAAAAAAGCCTGTTCAGAAAAAAAATCTCTTTAACAAGTCTAATTGTTAATTCTGTTGAAAATAGGTTTATGGACAACGAGAGAAGAAAAGTATTAGCGTTCATAGAAAAGCAGGATAACATCTTCGGAAAGATTGAAAACAATATCAATCAGGTAGCAAAAATAGCAAATGGTCAAAAATTTATCAGTGAAAATGAACTCAGAAATTTTTCGGATAAGTTATCAGATATCCTAATTCTGAAAAAAGAACAGAATGAAATGTTTACAAAAATCTACACAATGCTATCAAGATGATTGTTAAGATTATGGATCCGGCAGGTCCTAGTTTTCCAGGAGTTCATTATAACGATAAGAAAATTGACAAAGGAACCGGAGAATTAATGCTGATGAAAAATTTTCCTTCCTTCATTGAGGAATCAAGCAGCAAGGAAGAAGTTAAAAATTATTTACGAGCTATTTCAATCGGGAATAAAAAAAGTATTGAAGCCTCAATTTCACGCGGTGATCTCTACTAAATTTCAAGGACATTCTAAGGAAGAACTTACTAAGATCGCGGAGAATTTTATGGATGAAATGAAATATTCCGAACAGCCTTTTATTGTGGTTTTTCATAAGGATACAGATAACAATCACGTCCATATTGTTTCTACCCGGGTTGATAAACAGACAGGCATGAAGATCAATGACAGTTATGAAAAGTTTAAAGCTCAAAAAGTATTAAGCGTTACAATGGAAAAATTGTATGGTCAGAAACCGGAAGAAGAACTCGAAAAACTGCTGAACTACAAAATAAGTTCGCTTAATCAGTTGGAAACTTTACTCAACAGAAATGGTTACAAGATAGGCAAAAATGCAAGTGATGAAAATTCTTTTAACATTTTAAAAAACGGAGTAAACCAAAAATCCATTAGAGGGGATCAGATTGTTTTTGATAACAGCAAAAATGATAAAAGGGCTAAGCAGATCAAAGCCCTATTAAGCAAATACAAAGAATTGTATTCCAATAAGGTTTTTAAAGTGGAGGATAATAGAAAAAATGAAGCAATGCTTCCAAAAGAGAAAATTATTGACGTAGGAAATGATTCAAAAATGATGATTGCCTTTGAAAGCGAGCTCCAAAAAAAGTTGAAAGATGTTTTCGGGATCGATATTGTTTTTCATCATAAAGAAGATAAACATCCTTTTGGTTACACTGTGATCGACCATAAAACACAAAAAGTATATAAAGGAAGTGATCTACTGAAAATGAATGAGGTGTTTGAATTTACTTCTGACAAGCTTGATAAGAAGACTTTTGAAATACTGAAGGATTATAATATTCGTAACCAAGAAACAAAAAATATCCTGCTTGAATTTTTTAAGAACAATAATCCGGAAACGGAGATCAAGGACTTTATGCTATTTGAAAACAGGGGAAAGAAAGATTTGGAAACCTACCGAAAAGTCCAGTTTGAAGTCAAGGATTTTATTAGAAATAACAAAAACACAAATGATGAAAAAAATATTTCAATATCCAAGGGTGAAGATGGAAAAACATATGCGATCCATACCCGGTTCCATTACATAGGAGAGCTTCAATCATTAATTGGAGAAAAGGAATATCAAAGATTTCTGAACCCAATTCAAACGAGTGAAATCCGAGTAGAAAATAATGAAATTAAAGAAAAAACAGAATTAAGCAAAGCCGTAAACGAATTGTTATTTGAATTGATGAAAAGTTCCGGAAGTGCAAAAGACCCTGCCGAAAATAAACTCAAAAAAAGACGAAAAAAAAGAAGATAAAGTTGATGGTTGTCGGTTGATAGAAAAATCTTCTTCAGTCCAACAACAGTCAACTAAAAAAAACAACTAAACCCAATGATCATAACGTTTGCCGCACAAAAAGGAGGAACCGGAAAAACGACATTAGCCATCGCTTTTGCCAATTACATTTCCGCACTATCAGAAAGGAAAATCAATGTTTTTGATTTTGATTATCAGAAATCATTTTACTACAAATGGAAAGAAGATGAATTATCTGAAAGTCCGAAATTGTATGAAGTGGAAATTATTGGCGATGATGACCAACAGCCATTTTCAGACTTTGAGACCCTCATTAATTTAAAAGATAGCGATGAGATCAATCTCTTTGATTTGGCGGGAACACTGGATGCAAAATACAGCGATCTGCTCATTTACAGTGACTTTATCGTGATCCCGTTTGAGTATTCAGATGTTTCTGTCAAGTCCACATTGGTCTTTATCAATATGCTGGGACTATTGGAAAGTGAGGCTGAAAGAGTATTTATCCGTTCCAAATATGATAAAGGCTACAAGTATCTGAATCAGGAAGGAATGGACATCGAGCTGAAAAAATTCGGATTGCTACTGGAAAATCCTGTATTCAAAAAAAACTGCCTGCAGAAGATTGATACCAGAAAGCTGACCTACGAACAAAAATATGGGGTAAGAAAATCTTTCGATGAATTGATAGAATATATTAATCAAACATTGAAGATCACCCTTTGAAATAAAAAATATACCTAAGTATTAATCTCTATAACCTCAGTAAAAATGATAAAAATCTCGCTTTGCATCTTGGCTGTTTATCTGACGTATTACGCCGGAAATATCTTATACGATCTGTTTCTGAAAAAAGAAAAAGAAATCTACAAAGAAGAGACGGAGGAATTTTCTTTGTCCGAAATTTCCGAGCAGTACGAAGATCTTACTGCAACTATAGGGATTGAAGATGTAGAAAATCTCAACACTCCCAAGTCCTTTAATAAAAATGTAATCTATTCTGATATCACTGAAGGAAATGAAGAACGACAAGATCTGGAGTTTTTGAGGGAACTGTTTGAATCTGAACAAGATCTGGAAGAATTTGAAAATCCATTAAAAAAGGATTTTACCGGAATTGAAAACCAATCACATCTTGAAAAAGATGAATCAAACGAAGCGTCTTTTGACCAGGAAGACAAAATATCAGATGAAAAAGAAATCGAGAAACCTAACGAAACGGAAAGCTCGGAAGCTACTTCCAACATCGATAAAGAAACTTCCAGAATAAAAGATTGGAAGGCGATGCTCAATCTTTCTGAAACCTTGGTTCAAATGGTTGCGAACTACGATGGATACAAAGTTTATCAATCCACGATGTAGTTAGCCAACTTAAACAAAATCTAACGTATTGATTATTAGACTTAACAGCGGATTCCCATCCGTTGTCCGGGATTCCTATGCCCAAATTTAACACTCAATTGATTATTAACCCTTTATAAATTTTTTGAATTATGATGAAAAATTATTTCACAAAAAATGTGACAACAAAAAAAGTTCTAACCCTGGCCTTGGCAATTATGGCGATAACTCCCACATTTGGCCAGGGTGGTGCAACCGCTATCTCGAATGCTGCAAGTGATATTACAGATTATTGGGACCCGGTAAAGCTGATCTTGAAAGCAGTCGGAGGATTGGTCGGTTTCATCGGAGGTCTTCGAGTGTATAACAAATGGACGAATGGTGACCAGGATGTCAACAAAGAGATTCTGGGATATGGAGGAGCAATGATCTTCCTGATTGTAGTTCCGGAATTCGTAACCGCATTCTTTGCCTAGTATGGGATTCTATCTCTACAAGGGGCTGAAAAAGCCCCTTGTATTCTTCGGACTCAAAGGAAAATACATCTTTTACGCAGTCGGTGTCATCGGAGGCGGGGTAATTTCAGCATTGGTACTCTCGAAGTTCGGTCTCTTAGGCTCTTTACTTGGTCTTGCAGTCACCGCAGGCGGAGTTTATCTCATCTTCAGAAGACAGGATAAGTATGGTCTTTATAACAAAACCAAAAACTTCGATCAGATCTTGATTTTTCCAAAAAAATTAGACAACAATAAAGTTCTAAAAAATGGCAGCAACAAAAAAACAAGCATTTAGCATTCCTTTTATCGGATATGACCATGGAAAGGATTTCTATTGGGATTTTGATGTACTTTTCGGACAGTACGGGAATCCTATCATTGGAATCAAGATAAAAAATATTGTCGAGCAGTATTCGGCAGACCCGGATTCCTATCTCAATTTCCACACGGTCTTAAATCAGGCGGTTTCGATCATTGGAGAAGGAAGAGTCGTTCAGAAGCTCGATATTTTTTCTAGGAATAAATACACGGCTGAACAATCCAACCAATTTTTACAACAAAAATATTCAGAACATTTTGACGGCAGACTTTTCAAAACTATTGAGACCGTACTTCTCTTTACTGATATCGTCGATGACAAACTGAAAAAGAGAATGAAGCATTATCATTTTTCGGATAAAAGCTATAAAGAACTACGAGATAAGTGTCAGAAAGTATTGATGCTTTTGAAACAGAACAATTGTGAACCTGAGTTTTTATTTGAGAAAGATTTTGAATATTATATTTCCGGTGTTTTGTCCATGCAGTTTAACGAATCTCCAACATTTGATAATATCAAAAGCACAAACGAATTTTTACAAATCGGAAACAGGTTTGTGAAAAACATCTCTTACGTGGATGTAGAAAATATTGATCTGCCTTCGGAAATCGAACCTTATTCTATTCTTGGAGGAAATGGTGCAGCTGCCGAAACAGCGGTCGATAATTTTAGTTTTATCAATGAATTAGAAGACTACGAAACGATTGTCTACAATCAGATCATTACCATTCCACTTCAGGCACAACAGCAAAGGGAGCTTGATAAAAAGAAGAAAAAGCACGAAGGCGCAGCCAAAAACTCGCCATCTAATGCCATTATAGCAGAGGAGATTCAGACCCTACTTCACAATATAGCGACTGATGGACAACTCGTTGTGAATGCCCATTTTTCCATCCTTTTTTCAGCAGAAACACTGGAGAAAATGGAAAACATTCAGTCGATGATAGAAAATAAGCTATTTACAAAAGGCATCATTGTTTCTAAAAATGCCTACAACCAACTCGAACTTTGGCGGTCGGCAATTCCGGGCAACGGAACAGAACTCAAGGAATACGATCTATTTATGACGACAAGCGAAGCGGCCTTGTGTTTTTTTTTTAAAGAAAGTTACCCCGTCAATGAAGAATCCAATTTCTACCTGAGATTTACCGATAGACAAGGCGTTCCGCTAAAGGTTGACCCTTCGGATTTACCGATGAAAACAGGAAGAATCAATAACAGGAACAAGTTTGTATTAGGACCGTCAGGTTCCGGAAAGTCATTCTTGATGAACAATATTATCGAGCAGTATTTGACTTACAATTATGATGTCGTCATTGTTGATACGGGAGATTCTTATTCAGGAACATGTAAATACAAAGGAGGAAGATACATTCAGTACACCGAAGAAAAACCGATTACTATGAATCCTTTTCTGATGGATAAGAAAGAATTTAATATCGAAAAAATCGAATTTTTGACCAACCTGATCTTCCTTATCTGGCAAGGCCCCGATGCTGCAATGTCATCGGCTCAAAAATCCATTTTAGACAATGTGTTGATGTCGTACTACCATCAGTATTTCAACTCAGGAACACAGTGGTATGAAAATAAAACTTCTGAAGAACTCATTCTCTATCTGAGTAAATATAACATTCACGAAGATGATCTTTTTTCTGAATATGAAAACAAAGCTAAAGAACAGCAAACTTACTATGACATTTTGGGAATTACTTTTAATGCCAGTTCCGATGAAATAAAAGAAGCGGGAAGGAAACTTCTGAAATTTTATCATCCCGACAAGAACATTAATAATCCTGAATACGAAAGCGAAAATTTCTATAAAGTGTATGAAGCGTATGACACGCTGAACGATGAAGAAAGAAGGAAGATTTACAATGAAACACAGTTGATTCTCATAAAATCAAATGACATCATCAGGCAACCCAGATCAGCTGAAGAATGGAATGAATCCTTTAGAAAAGCCATTATTAGGAAAATAAAAGAACTGGAAGAAAAACTGATCGTAACAGAGCTTTCGTTCAATGGATTTTATGATTATTGTGATCAATTTCTTCCTATTTACCTGAATAATAAGAAACACACTATCATAGAAAAAGAGTTTAATCTGCGCACCTTTTTATTTGTGCTGAAAGACTTTTACAAAGGCGGTAGGTACGGAACGACGCTGAACGAAAGTGCAGACAATACGCTGTTTGACGAATCTTTCATCGTTTTTGAAATTGACAATGTAAAGGATAATCCCAAACTATTTCCGATAGTAACGCTCATTATCATGGACACCTTTATTCAGAAAATGCGCCTTAGAAAAGACCGCAGAAAAGCCCTGATTATCGAGGAAGCCTGGAAGGCTATTGCGAGTAAACTGATGGGAGGATACATCCTTTATTTATATAAAACGGTGAGAAAATTTTGGGGAGAAGCAGTGGTGGTTACGCAGGAGCTCGATGATATTATTGGTAATGCAGTGGTAAAAGACAGTATCATCAACAACTCGGATACATTTATTTTGCTTGACCAAACAAAGTTCAAAGATAATTTTGACAAAATAGCATCATTGCTTTCACTCAATAAAGTAGAGCAAAACAAGATTTTTACCATCAACAATCTCAACAACAAATTCGGGAGAAGCAGATTCAAAGAATTCTACTTGAAACGAGGTTCAAAAGGAGAGGTATATGGAAACGAAGTATCAATAGAGCAGTACCTGACCTACACGACGGAGAAACCTGAGAAATCTGCTGTAGAGTATTATGTGCAAAAGTATGGCAATTATGATGAAGCACTCATCAACATTGTTTCCGATTTAAAAATTTTTGGAGACAGCCTTGAAAATCTTGTTTCACTGGTCAACCTGTATGAAAATCCTTTAGACCAAAAAATCGTTGCCTATTACAACACGATGAAGAAAATACACAAAGGGAAAAATATTTTCAAAGTCATTACACAAAAGCTCGAAGAACATCAAATAAGTTTTTCAGAACTAATCACCAAAAATATCAGTATGAAAAAGTTTAGTCTACTATTTATAGGATTCGGTAGTTTTTTATATGCTCAAAATACCTACATCGATCCTACTGTAACGGCGGCAATGATCCTGTATTCGGAAAATCTGAAAGCCAAACAAAACGAAGTGATCGAGGAAACTTCAAAGTTAAAAGATGCGCAAACCTGGGTAGGAACACAGATGGTTACAGCTAATGACATTCAGAATAAAATTTTGAAAGGCTTGAAAGAAGTTTCCGGCACATTACAAAACGGAATTCAGGCACAGGAAATCTACTCTGAACTCAATAAATGTTACAATTATTCATCGCAGGTTGTACAACTAGCAGCAGAACATCCTGAATATGCCATTTTTGGAGTAAAAGCATCCCAAAAAACCTACGAGCAAAGTCTAAAGATTGTAACCGATGTTTCTGATATTCTCGCATCCGGAGAGCTGAATCTTGCAACAGCGGGAGACCGCTACAAAATTCTTCATAATATTTCGGGTAATGTCAAAAATCTGAAATTGTGGCTTTTGGCTATAAAATTAAGACTGGAAAAAGCAAACCGATTAGGATTCTGGAATTCAATTAATCCATTTGCCGGATATATCAATACAGACAAAGCTATTGTTGAAAATATAATGAACCGGTATAAACGGAATTTTTAAATCTTTCTATTATGAAATCGAAAAATGAGATTCGACGACTTTACGGAGGCAGAAAGAAAATTGTTGTCAGTTTGCTTATTCCTGTAGTTTATTTCGTATTGACATCTTCCGGTGGTGGTTCTACCCCTGCCTGGCAACAGGAAAATGTTTCATTTCCGATGATGGATCTGGAAATTAATGCCACGATGAAAGAACATGACCGGCAAAAAGAAATGCGACAAAAACAAATCGCAAATACTACTGTAGAAACCGCCAATAGAACCCAATGGAACCAATTTAAGGAAAAGATTACCAAAATTCAGGACAGATTGCGAATTGTTTTATTTGCCATTCAAGCCATACCGACCGGAATAGCAATGAGCAGGGAAATAACAAAAATAACAAACAATCAAACTGCCATTATCAATGAAATAAGTGATGCGCCTTATTCAATCATAGCCGTTTTGCCTTCTCAGGTTCAGTTTGTTGATGATCTGCAAATGGTAACACGTCTGGTAACCGGGATCATTTTGTCTTACGGAGCCATTAACCAAATGGAAAAATCAGAACGTAAAGTACTATTGGACTATGCTTTAGGCGAAGTTAAATCAATCAGCAGGAATTCCACGCATATGCTTTTGAAGATACGAGATATTAAAGCTAAAGTAAAACGTAATAAAAGAGCCTTTCAATATTATGTCAATAGGGATAAACAAGTTGTGGAAAGCATCATGGATCACATCAAATCTTTCTAAAATGAAAAAAATATTTTTTTCCGGAGTTTTATTCTTCTCTGTTGCATCTGTAAAAAGCCAGCAAATAGTGATTAACGATAAACTACTTTCACAGATCACTGTCAACCACGGCGTTCGATTAGGAAGTGAGCAAACTTTTCTGGATTCATATGAAAAGCAAAAAGAATTGTATGATGATATCAACAATAAAATCACGCAGATCATTGCGATTCAGGAGTACATCTATCAACAACTGAAAAATGTCAATTCGGCGCTTACCCAGAGTAAAAAACTAATCTACCTCTATCAATATCTCGGTAAAATCGTGACGAACTCCAACAAAATGCTGGATCTATCTGCACAACATCCAGAATTTTCTGTACTCATTTCAAAATACTATGTAGAAATAGGCAAGCAGACTTTGAAACTTCAGCAGGAAGTTACTCAGGATATCCTGAATGAAAACAAGGATTTTTTGATGGATGCTATGGATAGGGAAATGCTGATTGAAAAGATATTTACAAGAGTCAGAAATATCAACGGAAATATTCTGTACATCAATTTACGGTTAGAGAATGCGAAGAAGATCCCTTATCTGTATCAGGTTCCGGTCCTCCGCAATTACATCAATATCGACAAAGCCATTGTTGGCGACATCATGACTAAATACAATCACATCTTTAATTAAAAATTATGGAAAATCTACTAAAAAAAATCAGCCTATTTCAGTTCCTCTTGATTGCAGTCACTGTGTTTGGGCAATTGAGTGTAAAGAGATTGAATGACCCTTCCATTGTTGCCCAGCATAAAAGAATGGTCTTTCAAGATTGGGGAGATTGGAGACCTTATCCAAAATATTTTTTAGGCATTCAAACAAATTTTGCCTATGCAACAGTTTGGGGAATCTGGGCTCCAAAAATCAACAGGGATTATAAAGATGGGGAAGACATTCGACCATTAAAACCTACAGGGGTGCAAAATCAAAGATTTGCCCAGTTAAAATTTCAGGAGGAAGAAGCAAAAAAAATAAAGGCAGCTTCAGATACCATTCATAAAAGAAGCGTTCAGGATTTTGCCCATTGGACGTCCGCTACTGTCGATGCCGATCCTCTCTGGTTATTGTATTACAAACGAATGCTAAAACCCATTACTGAATTTCCTGATACCCCTCAAAACTTTATCGAATGGCGACTGAAAGACCAGCAAACCTTTGAAACACTCAGCACAACAGGCACCATAAAAAGACTTCAGGAAGAATTGGATCTGATCAAGGAAAAATATTCAATGTCCAGAAGTATGGATATGCCGAGAGGAAAACGATTCATTATGTATCACGAAACCCTTATCAAGTGGAGAAAATTTGTACGGGAATTAAGGAAGCACAATAACAAGACAACACTTCTTACAGATTATAAAAACATTTTAAAGAACCATTCAAATTATGCCTTGCCACCTGCGTGGATACCGGCATCAGACCAGCAAATTGTTCAAAATATGATGAATCATTACAAACACCGATATTAAAAATGAATAAAACAACCTTATTATTTTGCCTTTTGACAATATTACTGCCAATTATTGGCTTTGCTCAAACAGATGGCGATTACAGTAATCTACTTCAATTTTTAAAAGGTGACGGTGCTTTTGAGAAATGGTTTATGGAAGTTTTCACAAAACTGGACAATAGTGTGCAAGACAGCGCCGCCGGTTCTGCTCTGGTAGGAAAAGCAATTGGAGGTCTAGGCGCACTGATGTACCTCGGATATATGGGTTGGCAAATGGCAGCCGGAGACAGGGAATGGGAAATCACCCCAATGCTGAAACCAATTCTTATAGGATTTACCCTTGTTTACTGGAGCGGATTTGTCAGTATGATTCAAGCGCCATTTGAGGCCATTGCCGAACCCGGAATCTCAATTTTCAGCGAGATAGAATCAGAAGTTAACGACTTAAGGGTCGAGAGATTTAAGAAGCAGCAGCAATTATTAGATGCTGTCATCAAATTAAAGGCGGAAGAGGATGCGAAGCAGGAAGTCATTGAAAATACCACTGAAGATGCCGATGATTCGTGGTATGACATCAGCGAAGGATTGGATAAACTGATTCAGCCCATCAAGGAATGGTCGATAAGAATGGAGTTCCAAATGCAAAAATTAGTCGCAGAACTTATTGAGTTTTGTTGCCTTTCTATCCTCCGGATTTGTGTCTATCTCATTTTCTTCATTCAAAAAATATGGTCTTACATTTTAATTATTTTAGGACCGATAGCTGTTGGAATGGCTCTTATTCCCGGATTTGAAAATTCATTATACAGTTGGGTCTCAAAATTCATCAATATTAATCTGTACACTTTTGTTGCCTACACGATCATCAACATCGGTCAGCAATTGATCGCTTCCGGTTATACAATGGAGATCGAAAGGTATGATACCTTATTGTCCAACGGAACCATTACCAACTTAGACGCTTTGATGGTGTACGTTTCAAATTCGGGAATGATCTACAATCAGCTCTTTACCTGTGTTGCCTATGTTGTTACGGGAATCGGGGTTTTAATGACTCCAACTATTGCAGACAGTATTGTTTCAGCAGGAGGAGCGGGAGCGATGACGAAAATGAAAAGCGCTGCCGGAAAAATGGCAAGCAGTGCAAAAAC
Organism: Chryseobacterium sp. POE27; assembly: GCF_039727685.1. Lineage (NCBI taxonomy): Bacteria > Pseudomonadati > Bacteroidota > Flavobacteriia > Flavobacteriales > Weeksellaceae > Chryseobacterium > Chryseobacterium sp. POE27. The sequence continues at coordinate 1,342,233 of NZ_CP152475.1, read as the reverse complement.
AGCAATCTTGGCTGCCAAAACAGGAGGTGCTTCAGTAGCAGCAAGTGCAGCAGCAGGTTCCGCTTCGGGAAGAGTTAAGGAAGCGATGAAAAACGGAAAATAATCTCAAAAATTACCACAAATGCTCATTAAAAATATAGAACAAAGAATTAAAATCAACAAGGTTGTTTCAATCTCAACCATTGTTTTTGCCGTTTTCATTGTCATTGCCGGATTTTTCTTTGCGTACAGAATGATCGAGGATTCCAGAAAATCAATTTACATTTTAGACAATGGGGTTCCGGTCCTGGCAAAGCAGACAGATGTCCTTCTGAACCGACCCGTTGAGTACAAAGCGCAAATTGAACTTTTCCACCGATTGTTTTTCACTCTTGCACCAGATGATACCTATATCAAGGATAATATTCAAAAGTCATTGTATCTCATTGATGACAGCGGGAAAAAAGAATATACCAACTTAAAGGAAAAAGGTTTTTACAATCAGATCATCGCGTCCAGTTCGATGGTCAGTATCCATACCGATTCTATTGCACTCAATATGGAACAGAAGAAATTTAGCTTTTTCGGAAAACAGATGATCACAAGAAAATCTTCTGTCATTACAAGAATGCTCATAACCGAAGGTTTCTTTGAAGACATCATTCGGAGCCCTAATAATCCTCACGGCGTGATTCTTAAAAACTGGCGGATCATCAATAACGAAGAACTATCCAATCAAAACAAAAACTCTTACTAAAATGAATACGACATTAAAACAAAAGGGTCAGAAATGGCTGCAGTGGGCAGTTCAAAATCCAAAGAAATTCTTCACGTATTCAATGATTCTACTGTCGGTTTCATTTATTGGGTCTCTCATTCAAGGTGTCTTTTTCCCTTCCGAAACGGCTTTTAAAATAAGACCTCCGGTCCTCTATTCAAAAAGTAAGATGAGTCAAAATCCATCCTTAAATAATGAAAAAGAGATGGAGAAGATTGTGAACGAACTGAAAACTTTAAAAGTAAAAAGAGACCAAAATGCTCTTGAAAAAGAAGACAGCTTACGAATTGACTACTTGTTTAACCAATACCAAAAACTAAAAAATGGACATTAAAAAAATAAATTTTAAAGAAAAAAAATATGTTTTGCCGCTTTTGGCTTTACCATTTCTTTTTCTTTTCGGCTATGTAGGAGCGCAGTTTGTCAAAGAGGATACCTCTGAAAAAGATAAACCAAAAGAATTGTCTATTTCATTGGGCGATACGCAGGATTCCATTATGACCAAAAATGATGCGTATGATGCGTTTTTCAAAAAAAGAGGATAAAAGAACGATGCTTGGTGGATTGGACAAAGAAGAAGATAGTTTATTGAACTATGATGACCAATTGACATTAGCGCAAAAAAGAAAAATAGATTCACTAAAAGCAGTCAATAGCAGACAAAACGGATACCAGGCAAAAGGAAATCAATCCTCCTATTACAAGCCAAATCAAACCCAAAGGGACGATAAAGATTACAACAGGTCTTCGGAAATCATCAAAATGCTGAATGACAAATCCTACGGAAACCAGGAAGATAAATACACTGATACACCTAAAGAAAAGACACAAAATGTTCAACCGGATCCTGTAAAATATCTAAAAGAACAAATGCTCGTGATGGATTCTTTAGAAAAATCCCGTGATCCTGAGTATCAAAATAAATTGGCAGCAGAACAGAGACTGAAATCAAATAAGGATAAGATGGAAGATTTTCTCAATTCGACTTTTAATGTCAGTAAATCCTGGATCAACAGAGAATTCAATGCTTTCTATAAAGAAAAAGAGAACAGTTTTATCAAAGCAGTGATTGATGAAAACAACAAAGGTTTTTTAGGAAGCAGGATCAGATTTCGATTGTTGGAAGACATCTTTGTCGGAAACAAAAAAATAGGAAAGGGTTCGATATTGTATGGGCAGATCTCAGGATTTTCAATGCAACGGGTCAATCTCAACATTGTGTCCGTCTTTACCAAAGGAGAAATCTATCCTGTCAATCTTTCCATTTATGATGTTGACGGGATGAAGGGATTGTACGTTCCGCAAAGTGTTTTCCGAGATATGATGAGGGAAATGGGAAGTAACTCTGTACAAGGCACACAGATGGATATGGGCGGAAAAGGATTCTTCTCAAGCATTGGATCCAGCCTGTTTACATCAACATCCAAATCTATTGCGAACCTGATCAAAGAGAACAAAGCAAAATTAAAGTACAATTCTTATGTCTTTCTCATCGACGAAAAGCAACTGAAAGATTTACAAAACCAACAAAAAAAATAAAACAATGAAAACGTTATTATACACCCTTTTAATATTCACAGCTCAATTTTTGACGGCTCAAACTGCAACCAAAGAACAGATTATTTCCGATTTACCGGAGATTGAAATTACTGAAGGGATCAACCTGCATATTATTTCGCCGGAACCGATCCAGTATGTGGATCTGTCAACCGAACTGCTAACGGGAGATCTGCCCACTACCAATATTGCCAGAATAAAAATCACAGACCATCCTGATTCTGATGAGAAAGGAAAAATCAAAATACCTTCCGTTTTTTTTAATGGAAATAATATAGGTATTATAACCGTGGTTGCGCAGTCTTTCATCGCACAGTACAAAGTTGTTTACAGAAACCAGGACAACCTCAATACTATTACCAATATCCATATTCAACCCGAAGCGATGCAACCTGTAGAGTTTGAAAAAATGGTTTTTTCAAATCTTGAGTTGAGAAAATTTGCGATGGATATTATTCAGAAAAAATCTGAGAATAATCCAATAAGGGAAGAGAAAAATCTAAAACTCAGCTTTCAGCTCAATAATGTTTATGTGATCAGTGATTACATCTTTTTAGATATGACCATCAAAAATAATTCTAATCTGAGTTACGATATTGAGGATCTGAAATTCTCCTTAGAAGACAAAAAAATCCATAAAGCGACCAATAACCAGAGTGTAGATCTAACGCCCATTTTACAACTCAATCCTCAAAAACACTTCAGAAAAAATTTCAGAAATATTTATGTTTTTAAAAAATTCACTTACCCAAACAGTAAAGTGATGATGATACGATTAATAGAAGAACAGCTTTCTGGAAGAACCATAGAAATGAAGGTCAACTATTCTGAAATTCTACAAGCTGATACATTTTGAAATAATGGATACAAGTGTATTAATTATTACAATCCTGCTTTGCTTATCTATATTCTTCTTTTTGATTTGTATGCGTGAGATATATCACGCTAAAAAAAAGATCAATAAAGTATATGGAGACCCTGCAAGAAAAAAAATGGAATTAGCTGAAAAGCTCGAAGAATTACAAAACTACCATATTGAATTGACAAAAAAGGAGGAAGATTTTAAAAATATGGGTAAACAAATAATGCACAATGCTAAATGTTGGGAAAATTTAAAAAAAATCATCAAAAGAACATATAGTTCGTATTTCACAAAATTAAAATAATGCAAGAACAACAACATCAAATAAAAATTTATGGCTTTCTGCAAAAGGCAGTTTATGCGGTCGTTGCATTAGATTGTGCTTCGCTTTTTTACCATAATGCTGATGTTCGGGTAGTATCGAACTTCTTGAAAATTTTTTCAAAGCTGAGTTTTATTTACCCACCCATCAATGCCAAGTTTGCAACCGTGATATTGATAGGATTAGTTGCGATTGGTACAAAAGCCAAGAAAAAGAAAGACCTCAATGTTGCTAAGGAAATTGTCGTTCCTATGATTTTGGGATTGCTGATGATTTTCTCTTCGCTGCTATGTCAAAATGAGGCAGGAAATGCGAAGCTTCCAAAAGTATTTCCCGGATTTAATCTCTATCAGGTAATTTATGCTGTTCTTTCTTTTTTAGGAGCCGTTATTCTTCAAATGGGTGCAGACAGTATTTCAAAACTGATGCAGCAAAAAATGGGAAAAGACCGATGGAATGTAGAGGAAGAATCTTTCGACCAAAATCAGGAACTGGTAACGTCGGACGTCACAATCAATATTCCATACTTGTTCCGTTATAAAAATAAAAGCAATAAGGGCTGGATGAACATCAATCCTTTTCGGGGAACGATGGTCATTGGAACACCGGGAAGCGGAAAATCTTTCGGAGTCATCAATCCTGCTATAAGACAGATGATTGCCAAAGGTTTCTGTCTCTGCATCTACGATTTTAAGTTCCCCGATTTAGCACAGATTGCTTACTACCATTATTTGTTGAAAAAAAGCAAAGAATCTCATTATAATTACAATTTCCACGTCATCAATCTCAATGAAGTTGAAAAATCAAAACGAGTAAATCCGTTTCATAAAAAGTACATTCAAACTTTAGCAGAAGCACAGGAAATGGCAGAATCAATGGTGTCATCTTTACAAAAAGGAGGTTCGAGTTCGGGAGGTGGTTCTGAAGCTTTCTTTACCCAATCTGCTATTAATTTCCTTTCATCCTGCATTTATTTTTTTGCAACATTCGAAAATGGAAAATATTCGGATCTGCCGCATATTCTTTCTTTTATGAACCGAAGTTATAAAGAGATTTTCGACACACTTTTTACGAATGAGGAAATTTTCTCTTTGCTTTCACCTTTCAAAACCGCGTATGACAACAAAGCTTTTGACCAATTGGAAGGACAAGTCGGAACACTCAAAATTTTCCTTTCTAGATTGGCGACTAAAGAAAGTTTCTGGGTGTTTTCAGGCGATGAAGTGGAATTGAAGATAACTGCCAGAGATAATCCGTCCATTATTATTCTGGCATCAGATCCGGGAACGCAGGATATTAATTCTGCGTTGTATTCTTCAGTATTAAACAGGACGTTGAGACTAATCAATTCCAAACACAATTTACCGGGAGGAATTATCGCAGACGAATTTCCGACGATTTATATCCACAAAATTGACAACATCGTAGCGACTGCAAGAAGCAATAAAGTCGCTGTAATGCTTGGATTACAAGAAATTCCGCAGCTCCGCCAATTCTATAAAAAAGAAGTTGCCGATACGATTTCTGCAATTGTTGGAAATATTCTTTCCGGTTCTGCCAGAGACAAAAATACATTGGATTGGTTGGAGAAACTATTCGGAAAAATCAAACAGAAGTCATACTCACAATCCATCTCACAACAAGGGACGACCACCAGTATCAATGAAAAAATGGATAATATGATTCCTGCCGGAAAAATTGCGGCTTTGAAAACCGGAGAAATGGTGGGAATGATTGCACAAGGTGAAGAAAACGATGTTGAGGAATATAAAACGTCCGCAGTGAACGGTAAAATAAATTTGGATATGAAAGCCATTCAAGAGGAAGAAAGCAACTATGTGAAAATACCTTCTTATTACTCTTTTGTAGATAAAAAAGGAAATAACCGCAAAGAAGAGGTTTTGATGACCAATTTTAGAAAAATCAACAAAGAAGTAGAACTCATTGTAAATGAAAATATAAAAGCTGCATAAAATGAAAAAACTAAAATACACATTTACTTTAATGGCATTGTCCTGCAGTTGCTTATCATTTGCGCAATTCAATACGATTACAGCAACAATACAAAAGAAATCTGAAAATCCGAATGTATCAGAAAAATCTAATATCGAAGAACCGCTAAACCAAAAAAGGAATAAAAAATCGTGGAAAGAGGTTTTAAATATCACCACAAGATCAGATTTAAAAAATGAAACCGAAGGTTCGACGAAGTGGTTAACGAGTCAAATAGATTCTTTGAAAATGCTGATCAAAGAATATAGCAGTATAAAAGAAGTGCAAAAAAATGAGTTTGAAAAACTGAAAGATTCTTTGATGCTGCAAGCACACAATATAGTAGGAGAAACAAAGCGAACATCAAAAAAACAAAAAAATTCTGCAACGTATGATTTTGTTGATGAACCGAAAGATTTTTTTTCAAAAATTGTAATGCCACTTAAGAACAAAATTACAATTACATCCTCCTACGGAACAAGAACGCATCCTATTTTCGGAACAAAAAACACACACAATGGTATCGATCTAAAAGCCCGCTTCGAAAATGTGTATACCGTTTTGGACGGAATTGTTACTGCAACAGGCTGGGATTCTAAAGGCGGTGGAAATTTTATAAAAGTGAAACATTTTGACCGTTTCGAAACCTCGTACCTGCATCTCTCAGAAATATATTATCGGGCAGGAGAACAAGTAAAAGCGGGCTTTATCATTGGGAAAAGTGGAAACTCAGGAAACTCTACAGGCCCACATCTGCATTTTTCGGTGAAAGAATTCGGACAAAGCATCAATCCTTCTCATTTTTTAAACGACCTCATAAAAGTAAACAATTTAATAGCAAACCATTATGAACACTAATACTTTACCAACAGACGAACTAAAAAAATACGGAATTATCAATGAAGATATGTCATTCTCTAAAAAGCTGAATACGGATGATATTCAGAAATTTTTGAAGGGATACACCATTGTCGCGGACAACGACAAAAACAGGGCAACTTTTCAGCTTACGGATAATAATACCCAACTGAAGGTCATCTTTTTAGAACGAGACAAAAACCTACCAGAAATACTTAAAAACAGTAAGAACAGAGTTGAATATACCGATATTCAAAAGGTCTCTAACAAGCTGTCGCCGGAGTCTTCTGCGCTTGAAAAAAAAGCTTTCATTTTTGACAAAGAAACCAGCAAAGTTGTTGAGTTTGACTTCATCAAAAACGCTAAGGAGCTTACTGCCATCATTGCTGATAAAAAGGATACAGAAGAACTGAATCGTTATAAAAATGAATTGCTGAAACTGAAAAGTTATCTTTTGGAAAAGATAGACCAGTATCCTGAAATAGCCAAGGGGATTACGAATGATCTCAGCATCGTTTCCAGAGAGATCAATTCCGTGAACAGCATCGCTACAAGCCAAAAACAAATCTCCAAAGCAGATGATTCCGACATTCAGCTGCATGTGAACGATCCGGATGTTTATCAGGATGCCAATCAAAGAAGAGATGATGAGCAGGAGCATGACGAAGAACTGGAGAAATCAAGAAAGTTTAGAAGGTAAATAAAATGGAAGATAATCTAACCTGGTTTGATAAGAATATAGTTCCGAGAACGAAGGCTTATAAGGATTTTGTATTCGAAATAAAAAATACTTCATCTGAAAATTTTTTCCAAGATGGTGAAAGAATTTTTACAGAGAAAGAAAAGAATTTTATGAAAATTTTTGATCATAAATCTTCTAAAATCAAATTAATCTCATCTCATGCTGAACAAGAAAAATTCACACAAAGCCCTATGAGTAAAGAACAAAATGCAATTTATTTTAATGAGCTTAAGAAACTGATTTCTGAAAAAATACCTGCTTTTCATAGCAATAATCCTCATATAGAAAATACAATCGAGGGTTATAATAACGATGAATTGATAAAGCTGCCCACTGAAGCATTAGAACATTTATTACACTTAAAGGAAGAAGAGTTTAAAGCACAGCAAGAGAATGATGATTTGAATAGCATGGCTTTCATTGACAGAGAAATAAACGAACTTAAATTAATTATTAACAATCAAAACCCAAACATTATGGAAACACAAAATGAATATGATCCAGCTCAGTATCCGAAATTTCAATTAAAATATCTTGGTTTCGGAGAAGGAGAACAACTGCACAAAGATTTAGAAAATGGGATTAATGCTCCCGAAAAAGAGTTCGAAATTAAAACCACTTCCGACAAAACGATGCCTGGAAATGAAATGGAATTCACGTTAAAATTCAATAAGATAGAAAATGGAAGTGTCTTTATGAATTTTTATAATGCTAAACTCACTAAAGAAAATGGCGACGTTATCTCCCACAATTTTCCTGTTAACAGGGTAAATACATTTACTGCCAAAGAAGCAGTCAACCTTTTGGAAGGGCGTACGGTAAAAATAGAATTTCACAACCCGAAAACAGAAAAAATAGAACCTGCATTTGCCAAACTGAATTTTAACGAACCCAAAACTGAAAAAGGAAATTATAATTTCCAGAATTTTTACAAAAATTATGGTGTTGATACGGCTCAGATCGTAGAAAAATCCAAACTGATCTTCGATAAGCCGGAATGGAAGGAAAACACCATAAAATCTTTGGAAAAAGGAAATATTGTCAAAGTGAAATTTGAATTGGATAATAAGGTGATAGAAGGCAAAGCGGTGCTGAATCCTCAATACAAAAATCTGAATCTTTATGATTCCGATATGAACAGAATCAACACCAATAAACCTTTGGGAGGTTTGGAACAGGATAACAAGCACGAAAAAAACAATGTGAAGGAACAAAGCATTAAACGATAGATAATACTTACAACCAATCATTTATTTCCCACCGGTAAGTCAAATTAATTTGGCTGCCGCTTTTTTTAAATCTACAAAAATGAAAAAACTTATAATTCTTCCTTTTCTTGTTTTGCCATTTGCCCTTATTTGCTGCCGCAAAGAAATTAAGTCAGAGAAAGGCGGAATCGACATTATCTCCAATGTTTACTACGATGCATCAAAAGGACTGAATAAAATGCAGAATTTCCATTTATCAAAGATGAATTATTCAGGAGATCAGCTACTAGAATTAGTTCCCGATCTTGCATTTCCCGAAATCAATAAGCAGCTTTATTATATTAAAGATTCACTCTGCTATTCATTAGGTACAGAGAGCAGCAACATTATCCTTTCCGATATTTTTAATAAACAAAAGCCTTTACTGATCTGGAATAAAAAAGAAGGTGCGATTTTTTCAAAAGAATGGATTCCGAACTATAGAAACAGGAGAAGCCTATCAGACACCATTTTATTCAATAAAAAATACAAACGGTTTGAGATCAATTCCCCTTGGAATTATAGCCGATTTTACATTTATCCGTCCGATACCATCTTGCCGTATTCTCTATATAAACACGCAGAAAAGGACTATCACGGCAGGCTTGAAAGGATTGATTCGTACAACAAAAAAAATGACATTTTTGTAACCCTTCAATTAATACCTAGAAAAAATTGGGACAGTGAAGCTAAAGAAATTTTTGAATTTAACCACTTCGTAAAAAATAGAAAAAAAGTGAATGATCAAGAATTTTTTAATGAAACAATTGATGACATTTCTGTAATTGAAGGAGATAAAAAGGAACTTATTGTTTTTCATAAACAGTAAGGATACGTCTTCATTCCTAAAGCTTCTTCAATTGATAAGCAAATAAATAATAGAACACTTGTTACCCTTAATTCCGGTTCAAATACCAGCATACTCAAAAGATTTTTGGTATAAGAATTTCCCATTTTCTGCAATTAAACATTGCCGTTGAATTGCTTATTCTCAGCTAATGCAGAAAAATACTGATCTAATTCTGTCTTGATATTTTGAGCTGTAAGATTGGAAACTGAAATAAAGAGCACGATTAAAACCACTATTATTTTTCTCATATTTTCATTGTCTGATTTAATTGTTTTTGATTATTAATTAGAATGATGTAAAAGGGATACTTTGATCAAGATTTGCTAAGCCGAATGTTTTTTAATAATTCATTCTTTCTTTCCACTTGAATTTATCTTGATTCTTGCTATTTTTTCTCTCCAGTTCGGATAGTAGTTTTTTTATCCTATTTTTATCAATCCACTTTCCATTGACAAAAACGCCGTTGATAGTCTGTGTGTTTTTGATATTTTCGAGAGGATTTTGATCCAGTAAAATAAGATCGGCATATTTCCCTTTTTCGACTGTGCCTACTTCGTCATCAATACCCAGCCATTCAGCTGGCAATCTGGTTGCAGATATTAAAACCTCCTCGTTGGTCATACCCGCATCCACCATCAACCCTAGTTCATCCTGAAGAGCAAAACCTCCTACAACACCAGGAATTCCGGCATCTGTCCCTGCAACAATTGGAACTCCTGCATCATTAAATTCTTTGATCATTTTCTTTTGAAAATCAATAAAGGTGTCGATATGAGCAATGAATTCAGGGCTGGTTCTTTCAAAATAACTGTTGGATGTCAACCATTTATCTCTGGTAAGGGGATGTAAATATTTTAATGTTGGGGAATTACGGACATAATCAATTGAACGCAGCTGTTTTCCAATCCAGATCATTGTGGTTAATGAGGAGGTAAGCCAGGTATTATTATCTTTTGCCAATTTTGCGAAATATTTCGCATCTTCTGTGGTTTTGTTTTGGGATTGCTTTGAATATTCTTCCGTATGGGCAACCATATCAAAATGCGGAATAAAAACCTCTTCCAGATGACCTGCAAAAGCATCAGGAATATGCCCTAAAACCTTTAATCCCTGTTTATGTGCTTCATCAACTATTGCTTTGAAAGTTTCAATATTCAGAGCTGAGTAAACTTTTATAAAACGGTACCCTTCTGCTTTTGCACTTCTTACTGCCTGACGTCCATCATTTGCATTATTAGCGATTCTTCCATTGCCTTCACCACCATCAATTAATGCTGCCAAAGCCATTCTGGGACCTATAACGATTCCTTTTGCTATTTCGTTTCTTTGGGAAAAGTGCGGGGCTCTGGCATTTAGCTCAAATACTGTTGTCACACCATTGGCAATATATAGTAACATTACATCCTGGGTATCAATAAAAACATTAGCTCCTTGAGTAGGACTGCTTTTCTCATATTTATAATTATTATCAGTGGGGGTATGAACGTGCATATCAATCAACCCTGGAATCAGCCATTTTCCTTTTCCATCAATTATTTTTGCTCCATCCGGAATACGCTCGTTGATCGACACTATTTTGGAATCGTTGATAACAACCGTGGCGTTTTCAATGATTTTATTCTCTTTAGTCATCGGAATGATATTCACATCTTTGATTACAAAAAGAATAATGTCTTTTTGTAATTTATTTTTATGTATGCCGGAAGATGTTGTGCATCCGTTCAAAATTATAACCAGTAATACAAAAGAAATGTTTAATATTTTAGTAGTCATATAAGAGATTTAATAAAAAAACTGTCCTATTAAAAAAGGAATAAAAGATGAAATAGAAATCATGTTTTACTGAGATTCTAGATGTTTATTATCAGTGTCAAATGTACATTTTTTTTTTGTAGTACATGATAAAACTAACATTCCTGTCTGTTAGTATTAATAAAATTCCAGAAATTATATTTTTCATATTATCGAAATCTTAATGATTACGGTTAGGGCGCAGTCTTGCAATGGTATCAATTAAGTTGCGTATTTATTTTTTCCTCATCAAATTACATATAATTCATACGCTATTTGAAATTCTCGGAATTATATATTCAAAATATGATATATGTCAGATTCAGGGCGTAAGATAAATTTCCAAGATGTCAATGTCCGCATCCACTAGCAACCTGCAGATTGAGGGCAATTTTCGCAACTTTCGTATTTAATTTTATGCATTCCTCCAACTCGGATATTTCTATCTCAAAGTAAAAAAATAGTTTGGCAGCCTCTCTATTGCTTTTGGTATTGACGACTATCCATCTTGGGTCACTTTTGTTTTCTCTCAAAACTACGAGAACGTTTTCCACATGAGGGAGAAGTTAAATACCATCAGAAACAGAATAGACAAGAACCAGATTTTATTTTTAATACCAATTGCGGTTCAAAAGCGGTTGTATATACAAAATATAAACCATGTTATAAAAGCAGAAATCCATCCATTGAAGATGCGCGAGAATTGGCAGGATATGCAAGGTTAAATAGCATTTGCAAAGAATTGGGTTTCTCTAAAGACGAAATTATTCCAGCCTATTTTATTAATCCAGCCGAATTAAACATTGAACAACTTGAAACAAAATCTGGTTAATACCTTACTAATTAAATTTCTATTTTATTTTTACAATATAAACACCTGAAAAATCCGTATATTTGTAATATAATAATGTTATTTATTGTTAAATATTCATACTAAATACCACCATTATGTTATTTATTTCTTTGTCTAAAACTCAGAAAAAACTAGTTGATAATATCCGTGGAAGACGTTTGCAAATGAATCTAACACAGGAAGGATTGGCGGAAAGGTCGGGTGTTCCTTTACCTACCTTAAGGAAATTTGAGCAAAAAGGCTTGATCTCTTTGGATTCATTTCTAAAATTGCTTTCAGTTGTTGGTGGTTTGGAAGAAATGGTTGATATTTTAAAACCGAAGGAACAGAGTTTTAAATCTATTGATGATGTTCTAAAATCAGAGGAAAAACCAATTAAAAAACGAGGAAATAGAAAATGGAAATAGCCATCAGAGAAATAAAGGTAGGATTGAATTTTGGCTCTGGAATTCAAGACGTTGGACGTTTGGCAATTCGTGATGGTATCATCTATTTTCAATACGATGAAGAATTTCTGCAAACCAATATAGAAATTTCACCTATAAAACTTCCTTTGCGACGAGGCGTGATTGAACTTCCTAGGGATTCTTTTGAAGGTTTGGCTGGTGTTTTCAATGATAGTTTGCCCGACGGTTGGGGAAGATTGCTCTTTGATCGTATGCTTCGCTCGGAAGGAATGTCTCCATCTAATATTTCACCACTTGACCGGTTAGCTTACGTTGGATTGCACGGTATGGGTGCATTGATTTATGAGCCAGATCAGAGTCCCGATAGTAGTAATTATACGATTGATTTGGACGTGTTGGCTAATCAAACTGAAGATGTTTTGCAAGGTGATTCTGAAGAAGTGATTGCAGAACTTTTAGCTTTGAACGGATCTTCTGCCGGAGCACGACCAAAGGCATTAATTGGAGTTGATACCGAAAGAAAAAATATATCGTATGGAGCGAATTTGTTAAACGATGGTTTTGAGCCTTGGATGGTAAAATTTCCAAACTCATTAGATGGGAAAGATGCGGGCGCAATAGAATATGTTTACGCTTTAATGGCTGTAGATGCTGGAATTAAAATGCCTGAAGTACATTTGTTTCCATCACAGAAAGGAAATGGCTATTTTGCCGTTAAACGTTTTGATAGAGAAGGAAATAAACGTCTCCATATGCATACGGTGAGTGGACTCGTTCACAGTAATTTTAGATTTCCATCTCTTGATTATGAAGATTTATTATCATTGGCGGGTGTTTTAACAAAAGATATTAGAGAGGTAGAAAAAATGTTTCGGTTAGCAGTTTTCAATGTGATGGCGCACAATAGAGACGACCATGCTAAGAATTTTTCGTTTTTGATGAATGAATTTGGAGATTGGAGATTATCACCCGCTTACGACCTCACTTTCTCATCTGGACCAGGGGGCGAACAAAGCACTATGGTAATGGGAGAAGGACGAAATATAACCTTCAAACATCTGACTAAATTAGGAAGCGAAGCAAAGCTCTCAAAAGAATTCATAGAGAATGTTATTGAGCAAACAACTTCTGCAATTAGTAAATGGTCAAATCTATCAAAAGATTTTGGAGTTAGTAAATCCAACAGAGAATTAATAGGTAGATTAATTAAAACATTTTAATATAAATTTGAGCTATACCAGTTAGAATTGTAAATTGTTTCGTCCTAAAAATAGATGAAAATTGAGGTGAACAGGCGAAATGTATCAATTATCACTGCCGCATTCGGGAAATGTTAATTGTCTAATTTACAGTAATTTATAAGGGTTGAGGTGGACAAAAGTAGTACAAATGTATTTTTAAATTTATCGTAAAATATTGTAACATATTGGTTTGTAGGTGTTTAATGTGACGAGATTCGTGCGGAAAAGTAGAAAAAAAAGATGTTGCAGCATCTTAATCCTGTACCACTTTTGTACACCTCGATCTACGTAAACCGCCATCAATAAAGACTTCTTTAGATACTGTATCGGGAAATAAAATTTACAAATTATTGATATTTAAATAGTTATATTTTAACTGTGACTTTAATAACCCATTTATTGAATGTAACTTATATGATTTTACCGTTTTTAGTTGTAATTTTTTGTCCCTTTTTTTTGCCCCTATATCATTGAAATACAAAAAAATTAACAAATGAAAATTGAATTGTTATAAATAAGTTATAATATTTCATACAGACCAAAATCCGGAGAATAAAGATAATCCTTTTTCCCAATCTTTATTGATTTCGGATATACCATATCTTCACATTTAAATTTCAAACCATCAAGTTGGTAGTAAGAAAGATAAACGGGAGTAGCTATTTTACCATTTCTCCATTCAATCAAAACATCATCATCAAATTTTGGAATGTCTTTTTTAGTTTTCCGGAAGTCGACTTTAAACAATTCGTTTTGCCTTACAATTAATGCATCATTTTTAATCTTGAAAACATCACAGCTTTCGGTATTTACGACCTGGTACTCGCACGGCACTAAACCATAGGACTTTAAAAGATTTTTCTCATACTCATCAACAGCTTTTGAACGCAGGCTATCACTTAAATGGCTCAAATTTGCCCACTTATTTTCAATGCTGTCGCGAAAAACAATCGTTTTGAATTCCTGCATCTTTGCGTAAGCAGGATGAAAGTATTTTTTGCGGTTGAAATATAGGTCACCATGATCATCAATATAAAAAGGCAGTTTCCAATCATACTTAGCTTTAAAAATCAGCTTATTGTCAACATCGATTATCCTAAATTCAAATTGGCTCTTGTTAGGTTTAAGCAGAATATGGTCATCCTTTAAGACGATGATTTCGCTTAGATCGGTCATGTCATTCACCTTCCTAAATTTTGTTTTGTCTTTCAACAAATCGCTAATCATCAGAACCTCTGGATGTGCATCTTTTTCCGGGAAAGGATTACATCCGAATAAAAATGGCAGGCATAAATAGAATAGTACTGATATATTATTTTTCATATCAAATAATGTAAGTTAAAAATCTGATTATCTGGACAAAAAAACTTCATTTATAGATTCTTACAGAAATCACAAAACTGGAAGGTTTGGTTAAATTGAATTCGTCATAGGTTGATCATGTGAATAGACAATTAATTACTAGCCGTTTCATTACTTACTTGCTGTTTTCTATTTCTATCAACTACGAAACATGCCTGCTGGGTCTTTATAAGTTATTGCTTGTTTTGTTTAATCAATCTTTCCAGCTCATCATCCAGGCTTTTGGTTTTCCCCCCACATCCGTTGAGGATGACTTTTCCATCAGACCCGATTAGTATCTTAGCCGGCGTGCAAACAACATTTTCCTTTAGCTTGATTTCTTTATTCACTCCTTCGGTATTATCGATTTGTTTAAACCGTAACTTAGACTCCTTGAAAAGCTTTTGCGTTTCCTGCTCATCTTCCGAAAATCCTTCGGCTATGCCAATCATTTGGAACTTATTTCCAAAACGCTGATAAGTCTCATTTAATTCTGCCACCATATCGTAGTTTTCAGAATTTTTAAGATCATCAATTTGGTAGACAAAGACTACCCAATATTTGCCTTTATTTACTTCGGAGTTAAATATACTTCCATCAATAGTCTTCGCGGAAAAATATTTTGGACTATTCCCGATATTGAAGTCTATATCGGCTTTGTGAGCTGCAATGAATTGTTTCGAGCGCTCTTCTTTATCCTGGCCCTTGCAATTTAGAACTAACAGAATGCCGGCAAAAAGAAGCAATATTATTTTTTTCATAGTGGTAAATTTAGCTAAAGAATTGAATCCGGATACTGCTAATTTACTAATTTATATTTAGCCAATTTCTGTTTTTGATTATTTAAAGCTAATATCAAAATGGCGTAAATATTGATGAATAGTTGCCATCACATTGTTGCAGAATATCCAGATAAACTATATGAAAACAATTATTATACTTCTTATCCTTTTTTCCAATTGCGCTTTCGCCCAGCAGCAAATACCTGTTAAGGAAGCAATTCCAAAAGGCGGTCTACTAAACCAAAAAATAAAGCAGACGAAATGGTATTTTGATACCGATGAAATCAGTGATAATAAACTCGATCTGAACAACAATACAACTCAACCCGATGTACTTAATTTTGTGGATGCCAGTAAATTCCTTATTACATTGCAGGATGGTACAAAACTTAGTGGGACATACCAGATCTTTGACCTAGGGGATATGGGAACTCATACTGCGCCGAAAAACTATAAGACCTTTAAGGTTCATAAAACTCAAAATTTAAACAGTCGTGCGACGAAACTAGCTACATTTTTGCAGCAAGATCTAAATGTGCATTATGATCTGGAACAAAAGACTATGGATTTTATAAGTAATGACAACGGGTCAATTGTTCCGTCAAATTAACGTTTCTATATAGATTTTGTTTACTTAGCCTAAATCAATGAATTCTAAGTTTATTAATCATTTTGGTGGAGTAGTGAAAACTTTCTATAAGAAGGAATCTTTTATTCTGAGTTCTTTCTTGAATATATAAGCAAAGACACTGAACAATTTCAAAAGAGGCTTATTGTATTCGGAGAAGGAGAGGAAGTTCGGAAGAATTATTTAAGACTCACAGATGTTTTATGTTCTTAATGAGTTACAAAATATGGCCGCTGCAAAATGTGAATCACGATTAGTTAAAAAAGCTGGTTTATTTTCCGCATTAACAGGTTTTCGTTTTTCCGATATTAAAAAACTTGTATGGGGTGAAATACAAGGTTCTAAGTGGAGTTGCTAACTTTGTTAGAACACAATTCTTATACTTTTTTGTCTTTAAGATTATGAAAACGATCAGAAAAATTCAGTTTAGAATTATTTTTTTGACGAAATGTTTGCTGAAAAGTATGTATATATTACTATAAATGTCGTCTCTTCTTTTAGAGTCATTTAAAGATTTTCTTAGAGCCAAAAATTCAGATATAAAACTGCTTATTTTAACCCCTCAAAAATTTTATTTACCTTTTTTTGTGTAAGTTAGATGAATTAGAGAGCTAATTTGTCGGTTTGGGATGTTATGATGCTTTTAGTTCCCTATTTCTTCCTCATTTTGATTAACTAATTAATAATCAAACAGCTTGAAGTTCTGTATCGATAAATCACTGAGTTTTTCAACGTCTTCATGAAGTAATAAATATTAAAATGCGATAAAAAGTTTTTAGATTCTATTTTTATCACTCCACTTCTTTGGTTTTAATCCAAAGTGTTTTTCAAATAATCTTCCGAAATAACTCAAATTGCTAAATCCTAATTGATAGCCGACTTCTGAAACTGAGAGGTCTTCTTGCCTTAACAGTCTTGCCGCCTTTTGCATACGCAGATGATTGTAATATTCGTAAATTCCTTTGCCAAAAACTTGTGTAAATATCCTTCTTAGTTTTAGCTCATTCATACCACTTAGTTTTACCAGTTCATCTTTTGTAAATGGTTTTTCCAGATTTGTTTCTATCGTATTTCGAACCAAATAAACCGCATCAATTTCAGCATTGCTAAGATGGTGATGTTGCGTTTTTTCTCTTTTTAATAAATTGCTGAAAAGCAAATAAATAAGTTCAAGTGCTTTTAACCGATAAAAGGCTTGCGATAAAATGTTTTCTGTTGAAAGATCAGCCAATTGAGCAACCAAATCAGACATTTCAGGTGACATAAATTCTTCTATCCAAAAGGTTTTTTCTACATCAAAAAGATAAGACAATTTATTTGCATCATTGCCTATAAAACGTTTCAGGTATTCCAGTTCGACTAATACGGTGATTTGCTGTACGTGAACATCTCCAGGAAATAGCACTTCGCTCTCTAAATGCGAAGGCATAATGCGAACATGTGGCTGATTGTTCAATGCTCTTTTACCAATTGCTTTACCCTTTTCTTCCGTAATAAAAATATTTTGAAACGAAATGAGCAATCCTTTTTCTATGACCCCGATTGGTTTTCTTTTATAAGCAAAAGTCTGGCTGGCAATTAAGGAACGAACCATTAGTAACATCTCGGGCATCAAGTCCACAATGTTCAATTGGTTGAAATGCAAAAGTTTTATTTCTTCTTCAATAGAAGATAGGGAGAGGCCGAGTTTTTCAGCAAGTCGCCTCATTTTAAGTTTTTCATCAAACATAATTTATTGGACTATTATTTGTTTAATTTGGGCTATTTTATCTGTAAATATATAAAGAGATTTGCGGTATAAAATTAAAATCTTAGAAACAATGAAAAAAAATATTGTGATTTCAGGAGGAGGCATCGCCGGATTAACTGCTGCAAAACTATTGAGCAAACAAGGTCATAAAGTGACTGTTTTGGAAAGAGCTGCATCATTCAGTAAATCTGGGTTTCTTATTTCGCTCAAGAGTTTTGGGGTTCGTATTATGGACGAATTAGGATTAGCAGGACAATTGCAGCAAGCATCATCACCATCGGAATTTGTAAATTTCAGGGAATCAAACAATACAATTATACAAGGTCTTAGCTATGAGAAAATGAACGAGAACATTGAACGTTCCGTATTGATAACACGAGGCGGACTGCATCACGTTTTATACAACGACCTAAAGGATGAAGTGGATATTCTTTTTTCATCTTCTGTTGAAAAACTAACGTATGATGAAAACAAAGCCAAAATCTTACTCAACAACGGAGCCGTGTTGGAAGCCGACCTTCTTATCGTTTCAGAAGGCTTACGCTCCACAACAAGACAGAATTATTTTCCCCAAAGTACGTTAGAGGATTTTAATCTGCTTTATATGGGCGGACGATTGAAAGAGCATCATTCTTATGAGGTCGGTAAATTCAATATTTATATTGATGTGAATAAGATGCTGTCTATTTATCCCATTGCTTCTGATGAGATAGCCATTCAGTGCTATATACACGATAAAGGGGATTTAGCATCCATTCAAAACAAAGCCAATGAAATACTCAGAACATCTTTTACTGGATACAATGAAGATATACAGCATTTGTTAGATCGTTTCGTGGATAACGGTCTTATGTTTCTTGATAAAATGGGCATGATAAATTCACCCACTTTAGTAAACCGCAATGTGGTTTTATTGGGAGATGCGGGCTATTGTCCTACAGCACTATCGGGAATGGGGGCATCGTTATCCATTTACGGAGCAAAAGCTTTGGCTCATTTTATTCACGAAAATCCAAATGATTTAAAAACGGCTTGTGCTAACTATGATACCATCATGCAACCTATGATTCAGAAATTCCAGGGAAATGCAAAAAATAATTCGGCATCATTTATTCCTGATAGTGAAGAAAAATTAAAACGGTTTGTCCATTCATTCAGAGCTGCATCTGATATCGATGTGCAAAAAATAATGATTGATCCAATTGTATTAACAGAAGACCAGTTAAATTTTAAAATTAGTTAAATAATGAATTTTAGGAAGATACTTTCCGTGATAGTAGGATTCGGAACGATAGGACTATTGAGCTCTGTTTTTGCTAAGATACAAGGGATGTTGTTCGCATCATCTTTGGAAATATTTATCAATCAGGAATTAGCCGCCACCAATATTTCTCAATTTATCATCAAATTATTGTGTGTCTGGATTAGCTGTTTTTTTAGGAGGATTAACTACCACAAAGATTGGAGGAAAAGCAAGAGAAAATCTGATAGTTGGCAGTTTAATAATGCTGGTTGTGGGTTGGCTATGGTTGTCGGCTGTGAACCCTATCTGGTTTTGGGTATTAATGATTTCAGGTGTTTTACCCTGCGTATTTTTAGGATATAAAGTAACTTCTGCCATGTCTAAAACATAAAAACTATTTTAACTAAGTATCGAATAAAGAATAAAATCACATCTACCAGTTTACGATTGCCATTTTTTATAATTATATTAATTCCTCAGTATATAAATGTTGCTTTCCTTTTTAGTGAAACCCAGCTTTTCATATAAACTTATTGCCGGAGTTCGGTGCTCTTCGGTAAAGAGCAATACTTCATTCAGTTGTTTCTCGTTTGAGATAGACAGCAATTTTTCTATAAGCTTCAACCCAATTCCCATTCCACGATAATTCCCATCAACGATCACATCTTCAATCCAGCCTTTGTTTCCCGAAATCACCTTGTAGATTGCCATGGAGGCAATTCCCACGATTCGATCCCCTATGAAACATCCAACCAATGTCACTGGGTTGGTCTCAATTAAAATCTCGTCGAGTTTCACCTGTTTTTTGTTAGGGCTTAGTTGCTTAAATAGCGTACAAACCTGATCCTGTAAATTTGCAGTGAGACTGCTTTTGTTTAAAACTTCAATTCGCATTATTCTATATCTTTTAATTTAACAACCGCTTCTGCTTGCAGGTCCTCTGTTAAGTTCAGTGTTTTCCCGAGCTTTTGCGACGCATTTACGAAGGAAATAAAAACACATAATTCCGAAATTTCTTCATCCGAAAAATATTCCCGAAGCATGTCAAAATGTGCATCCGAGATAGAACGGTGGTCTAAGCAAAATAATTCTGCAAAAGAAGCCGCTGTAGAGATTTTCATCTGCGATTCGTCAAAATCAGGTTTTCCGCCTTTTACCATACAATATTCGCAACCATTTCCAAAAGCCATTGTTCTGCGAATCTGCTCCAACAAATCCTGGTCCAGCAAAGTTTCCCTCCATAAAGTTTCCTCCAGATCATTCCACTTTTTAAGAAGATTGGTATTGTGTCCTATAAGCTTTTCGAATGGAGTATTTCCATTGTTCGAAAATTTGATTCGTGTCATATTTTTTTATTTACTTCACAAATTTCAATATTTAAAATGATTTGTTAAAACGGAATTAATGGAATTATTTATTAATTTTGACTGATTTAACTGCTAATATTTAATTTTTAAATGAAAATGACTTTAGATGATTTTGACCAAAAGATTCTTAAGATCTTAAGCCAGAATTCCAGGCTTAGCTATGCCGAAATAGGAAGAATTATTTCGCTGTCACAATCTGCGACCAAAGAGCGCGTGATGAATTTGGTGGATCATGGAATAATACGTCAGTTCAGCGTGGATATAGACTATCAGAAATTAGGTTATGATCTGAAAGTGCTGATCAGTATGAAATTTAAAAATGATGATTTCAGAAAATTCATTGCAGATCTGGAGAAATTTCCTGAAGTCCTGACCTGCAAAAGAGTAACGGGTGAATATTGTCTGATTACCGAATGTATCTTACGGGACAGTTCTCATCTTGAAAAGCTCATAGACAGGCTAATTCCGTATGGAATCCCAACGACATCCATTCAACTTTCAGAAATAAGTGTGCGGAAAATTTAAAGCAGCGGAAAAATACTAAAAAGGCAAGGCATACGAAGTATCACTTAACCTTTTAATAATTTTCTTACCAAATGCTTTTCGGTAAAGGAAAGAAACACCACCGCTGACTCCGGATAGGTCAATATCATTGAGCATTTCCGGATCTAGGCCTAACCACATCATATTAAATATGCTCAGGCTATCGCCGTGAGAAACAATGATGATATTTTCATTATCATTTGACATGATTTCATTGTAGAAAGGCAGTAATCTGTTCCAGACATCAAATCTGGACTCTGCGTCGCTGAAGCACTTGTCGTAGATTGTTTTTTCTTCGTTTTCAATATTTTCTTTCAACCATCGGACAGATTTTCCGATAGCCTTGCCAAGGCTTCTCTCTTTTAGAGCATCTGTCAGGTTGGGAATACAATGTAATTCTTTCCCAAGAATCTCAGCGGTTTGTCTTGCCCTTTTGAGAGGTGATGAATATATTGCAAACCTGATGTCCTGAAATTCTTTCCTGACATTGCGTGCGATGTTTTCCGCCTGCAGAATTCCGTTTTTAGTGAGTTCCCAGTCAGTCCATGAACCGATCATACCATTTGTATGATGGATGGATTCAGGGTGTTGGACCGTGATTACATTTTTATTTAAAAGCATTGACCTATTGTCGTTTTTAAAAAGCTATAAATTATACACAAATATAAGCAACTTGTCATTTTCTGATTAATCTAAGAACGGTAACAACATTACTGATAAGATTTTCTGGTCGATACGCTCAAAAAAGTTATCAGATAATCAATGTCTAATTTGTTTATTCTATTTCTATTTTACCTAGAGGTTCAATATAAATTGATTCTCAAAAAACTTTAAATACATTCAATAAATTGATTTTCAATAAGGTATATTGCCTTTTCTTAATCTCAAAACAACGTTTTGAATTTGAGGTAGGAGGAGTAAAATAACAATTACGAAAATCACACCTGTTAACATCAAGTCATAATAATCTCTGGTAGCACGAGCCAATATCTGATGACCTACCATTTGATTAAAATAGCCTGTGGATACTGCTTTTGAAGTATAGATATCGCTTCCTGCGTTCATATATTGATTTTGAATATCCAGTAAAGTAGCTTGCAATTGAGGGTTGGTTTCCGTAAGTGATTCACGAATCTTTTCCCGAACTCCTGATTTTGCAAATAATTGAAGTTCGTTGCTAAATGCTAAGCTGGCGGTAAAACCTGTGAACCTTGCTAATATACCGACCAGTGATGCATTGATCGCAATTTTGGGAGGCGCTGATGAAGCGGTAAATGAAACAATCGGAACAAATAAGACTCCTGTTGCCACACCATAAATAAACATCGGTAGAATGAAATCAATTGTTTCGCCCTGCACAGAAACAAATAGTATCATATAAGCATAATAGATCGCCATGAGTCCAAAGCCAACAATAATCATCCTTATCAAGTTGTAACCCATTAAGACAAATCTGGAAGTAACGAACATACTCAGTGTAGTTCCAAAAATTACAGCCGTCCATATAGGAATGGTGCTCAGTGGGTCATTTCCTAAAATTATTTCAAGATAGCCGTAAGCAAGTCCTGTACTTCCTTTAAAAATATAAAATGTAAAAAGTAGTACTAACCCAATGACAAAATTCTTTGTCCTGAAAATCTGTAAGTTGATCAATGGCCGTTTAAGCTTCAATTCTCTAATGATGAAAAGTGAAAGAATAATTAGATTAACGACACTAAGAGTAGCAATTAATGAACTACCGAACCATCCCAATTGTCGTCCGTACACAAGGATGTATCCTAATGTCAAGATAAAAGATACATAAAACAGATAACCTATCCAATCCACCTGATAAAGTGGAATCTTTTTGGTAAATCGGGCTTTACTGTTCATGGTTAGCAATACGGTAATTGTCAGAATGAAGAGTATGATAATAAATCCGTAGAATAGCCAGTTGAAATCAAAGAAATGAATGACCACACTGGTAAAAATAGAATAAAAAGGAACGGCAATCTGTATGCTGCCATACAGTAGGCTAAAGGCAATCACACGGGCACGTACAGACTGTAATCTTGGAAAAATCAGTTGTAAGACGATGCCTGAAATCAATGCACAGGTAATCCCTTGAAAAAACTGGCAAATAACAAACAATGTCCAATCTTTGAAATGAAAACATATTACGGAACATATTGCATTTACGGCAAGAGCAACTAGTAAATATTTCCTAGGTGCAAAATATTTTACGATCCGAAGATCAAGTGCTAGGAAAGCTACGGTAGAACCATAGATTACGACCATCCCGTATTGCACATCAGTAGGTTGGATACCGTAAAACCCCATCGTTGCGATCGGACTGCTGTAAAAAGCGAAGCTAAACAGACAGGTCATCAGAATGGCAAATATGACGGATCTCGCCACCCATTCTGATACCCAGGATTTGAAAATCGGTATTTTATGTGCTTGCATCATTTCCCTTTTAAAACATAAACATTGGCATTCATTCCGGCAGAGAGTTTTCCTAACTTTTCAGGCGTATCGGTCAGTTTAATTCTTACAGGAATCCGTTGGATGATTTTGACAAAATTACCTGTAGCATTATCTGGTGGAAGTAGGGAATAACGTGAGCCTGTGGTGGGCGAAAGTGATTCGATGGTACCGTTAAATTTTTCATTCGGGAAAGCATCAACTTCTATGGATACAGCTTGCCCGATTTTGAAGTTGCCAATCTGCGTTTCTTTAAAATTGGCCATTACCCATTTTTCCTCGGCCTTGTTTACCAAAAAAGCCAATGTTTGCCCGGGTTGTATCAGTTGACCTTCCTGAATGGTCTTTTTACCGATTTGTCCATCAAAAGGTGCAGTGATAACCGTATATCGAATATCCAGTTCCTGTCTTTGAAGGAGTGTTTCTTTAATTTTTATCTCTGCCTGTATAGCATTATGCTGTGCTCTAAAATCATTAAGTTTAGATTCTGCTACTTGTAAAGAAGCTTTAGCCTGATCGTAATCTGACTGTGCAATGGATAAAGAAGCACTGATATTGTCAAATTTTTGTTGTGTGGTTGATTCATCTGCCAATAGATTTTTATAACGGTCAAATTCTTTTTGCTGCTGGTTCAATCTTGCTTTAGCTCCTGCCACTTGCGCCTTAATGACTTCAATACTTTTAAGTTGCGTTTCTTCGTTCGCCGCCAAAATCGGTAATTTGGCGTGTGAACTCATGAGTTCTGCTGATGCAGCATCTTTTTTCAGCCCATACTCGTCCAATTCAATTAGCACAAGCGTATCACCTTTTTTAACCAGCTGATTGTCCTTGTAATATATTTTGCTGATATATCCACCCACTTTTGCGTTTATGGGCGACAAGTAAGCATCTACCTGAGCGTCGTTGGTCTGTTCATAACTATATCCTTTAAGGAAATAGATAGCTCCCCAAATAATGATTCCTACGAATAATGCGATACCAAACCATTTGGTTAGGCTTACAACAATTTTATCTGTTTTATTTTTGTTCATAATAGTTGTATTAAAGAATTCCTACAATTGCCAATAGTCTGATATGGCTTACTTTTACGTTTGTCTGTGCTGTTGTCAGATTGAATTTTGCTTCCAGTAAAGCGTTTTCTGCTTCCAAAAGATCGGTCAGTAGCGATTCCTGGTTTAAATAGCTACTTCTGATGACACGAACGGTCTCGGTGGTTTTAATGATATTTTGTTCAGCCGTTTCCACGCTCTCCAAAGCCTGTTGCTGCTGTAAATAAGCTTCTTTTACCTGAAGAGAGATTTCGTCCTTTTTCATTTCTGCTTTTTCTTTAGCCTGAGTGCTGACAACTTGGGCACGAGCGATCGTATGTTTGCTTTTGTAAAGATTATCAATAGAATACTGTACTTTAATTCCTACCTGACCAAATCCCCACAAGTCATTTGAATACGGATAAAAGGAAATCTGTGGATAGTTGTAATTATAGTTAGCGTACAAGGAAACTTTTGGTAATCGTGTCGCCTTAATCTGTTTTATATTCAGTTCGCTCCATTTGATGTCGCTATTGACCATTTTGTATTCCGGAGATTTGTTGAAAGCGATGTCTACATAATCATTGTAGTCACCATCTGTGATCGCGTTTAATTCAATTATATCTTCGTGTTGTATTGCTAATTCAGTATCATTTTCACGCCCCATCAGAATATTGAGCCTTTGTTTAGCGATTTCAATCTTCTTCGTGACGTCAGAAAGACTAAGTTTCAGTTGAGATAATTTCACGGAGGTTCTCAGTACATCACTCTTCAGTACGATGCCGTTTTTATGCAGACTTTCTATCAATCTCAATTGCTTTTTTTCTGCTTCAATCTCTGCATTAAGAAAATCATAGAAATGCAAAAACTTATATAGATCAAAATAAGCAACAGCGACATTATATTTTACACTATGCTTTTGCAAATCCACCTCATATTGTTTTCGTGTTTCTTCTTCCTTTTTCATGGCGATGTTCCTTTTGTCTTTACCACCATTATAAAGATTAAAGTTTAAGTTGTAGCCCACTCCGTAACTGTAACCTTTTACCGGCACATCCTGTGGAGAAGAGAATAATCCATTGTCGTAAATCAGAAATTTGGAGTTGAGTTTTACGTCTCCACCTACCGAAAGTTCCGGTAATAAACGGTCTTTTGCTTCCAATATTTCTATTTTACTTTGCTGATGATTTAGGTCAGATAGTTTCAGTTGTCGATTATTCATTTCTGCAACTTTCCATATTTCTTCCAAACTTAAAGGTTGGACTTTTCCTGTATGCTGAGCGTAAATATAGGGTGCAAATAACAGCAACAGTATGCCCAAAATCGGAACTGTTTTATATTGTCTCATTAGTTTTGTTTTTATAAATGATTGGTTTCTTTCTCTTTTCTAACCATTGGTTTAGTATCTTTTTCAACTCATCAAAAGCAAAGCTTAAATCGCTCATTGGCATGAAAGGACTAGAATAGGTGCAAACCAGCCAGTAGATGTAGACCTGGTCAATTTGTTCACCAGGATGAGGAAATTGATGTTCAGATTTTTTGGCTTGTATTTCAAGTTCAAAATCTTTATCGGGTTCTATGATTTTATGCTCCATCAGATTTTACTATTATTAACACAGCAAAATTATCCATCAAAGAAAGCTTTGTTTTTATATAATTAGCCTAATATTTACTAAATTTGGCCATATGGAAATTCTTAGCCAATTAATAAATAGTGTGGATCAAAATCCCGATTCCATCCTCGTGATGCGACAGCAGACGGAACAACGTTTGCCTGCTCATCAGCACGATAAGGCTCAGTTGTTATTGGTATATGGCGGGATTGCTTACTTACAGACAGACGAAAAGGATTTCTATATTCCGTCCAATCATTATATCTGGATACCAAAAAACTATCCGCACAATCTGATGTTCAACACACAGGATTTATACATTATCAATATTTACTTTCCAGAAAAAAAAGTGAGAGGTTTTTATGATGAACTGGGTATTTATCCCGTGAGTAAGTTGCTGGCAGAGATGCTCTCATTTAGCGAGAAGTGGCAGGGTGATTATTTTAAAGGTTCATGGGAATTTGAATTTTTGACCACGCTTAAAGGCGTATTATCAAAAGAAAACCTCAAAAAATTCTCCATCCAACTTCCTACAACGGACGATCAACGGCTCAACGCCATCATCGACAGCTTTAGAAATCGGTTAAATGAAGATCTAAGTTTAGATATCATTGCCCAGCAATCGGGAATGAGTGTGCGTAGTTTGACCAGACTATTCCAAACGAAATTGCACATTACTTTTGTTCAATACTTAAAAATGCTCCGGATTATCCGGGCGATGGAATTGATAAAAGATACAGATCTGAACATGACCGAGATAGCCTATGAAATAGGATATTCGAATATAGCTGCATTTAGCAATAATTTTCAGCAACTGACCAATATGAGACCTACGGAATTTAAAATGAAATAAGCAGTAAGATTATAGTTGTTTTAACTATAATCTTACGCTAAAATAGCTTATAGTTAAGTTGTATTATCTGATAGTATCCTTAAATGGATCAACACTTATTTCCATCATCAATTTTTCAAAAAAGAAATAGAACCCAAACGTATCCCTGATTTTTTTTGGTTCACTCTCAAATTGTAAGTCAGCTTCTGTTTTTAACTTTTCATAGATTTCCCAAACGGCTTGCTCATCTTTTTGATAAAATCCGATGTGGAAATTCTCAGGATATTCAGGTGTATTTTCCTTGTGGTTCAATTCCTGTCCCCAAATGACCAAGGCAAAATTATAGCCATTTTCCAATACTGCCATTTTGCTTTTGCGGTTTATGATTAAATTAAAACCTAAATGGCTTTCAAATAAATGGACAGCTCTATTTACGTCTTTAACGACTAAATTGATGTGATTTAAATTCATTTTCTTGTTGATTTGAAAACAAAATTACTTTTCAGGCATCAGACTTAATTGGATAAATCGGTCATTTTCGTTTTTGTTTAAGATAGTTGGTTTTACTCCTGCAAACTTTTTCACCTCTCTGATAAAATGAGATTGGTCCCCATAATTCAGTTCCGGGTAGAAAGCCCCGTTTTTTAACTGCTTCAGCGAATTTGAGAAACGGACGATATTACAATATGACTTCAGCGTTATTCCAAACCATTTATCGAAATAACGGTTCATTTGCCTGCTGCTCCAAAGCACTTGTTCACTTAATGTTTTTACACTCTCTTCACCTTTTGATTGATATACTAATTCAAATAGTCTGCGTTTCCGCTCGTCAATTTCATCGACCCATTTGGAGGCGATAATTTTACTGACCTTTTTATAAAAATGCTCAAAATCATTCAAATCATTTGGAGAAAAATCCCAATAGTCTGCAGGAAGTATTTGTTTATTATTTTTTAAATTGGCGAAAGAATTTTTAAAAATGTACTCTGCCGCTAGTGGGTGAAAGCTGATGGCAAACATGGTTGATTTAGGAAATGGAGGTTTTATAATTGGAGCTGTACAAATACCGGCTATAAAAATTTCGAACCTCTTATGTTCCCCTTCTAACAAGAATAAGTCTATCTTTCCGTCAGGAACAATGATGCCTTCTTTTTTCTCGTCAGAATGATTTTTTACCATCCAGATGCTCTCTACAATATCGGTTAACGAATTATCGGGCTTACGCGAAATATATTCTAATTGATTTTCGGAAGAATTCATTTTTACTATTAATAATGACCATTTACATCTAAACTTAGCTTAAAATTAGTTATTTTTTTAAGGACATATACCTGGTTGAGTCGATTTTAATAGAAACATTTCGGAACATTATGCACAGCGGCAGTATATGCTCAACAAACTTGTCAGAAAAAAGCTAAAGGAAAATTAGCTGTCACAGAATGGAAAGTAGGTGAAATTGTTGATGACCTAAGTCTCTAATATTTGTAGTTAATAGTAAATTTGTTTAAAATAAAAAAATCCTTCATAAACTTAAACATTAAAATATGGAAGCATTATTTAAAGCGTGGAAAACAAGCCGAAAACTTTTATCGGATTTTTATGACCGCTATTCTTTAGAGCAGCTCAATAAAATTCCGGACGGTTTTAACAATAACCTTATTTGGAATATCGGACATATCATTGTTACCCAACAAAAACTGATTTATAAAGGTTCCGATCTCTCCGGATATATTTCTGACGATTTGTTAGCTGAATATCAATCGGGAACCAAACCGGATGCATTTGTTCCTCAAAAAGAAGCTGACGAACTGAAAACACTCTTGACTTCTCTCATTGAGCCCACAATAGATGATTTTCTAAAAGGTATTTTTATAAATTACAACGAAAGGACGACAGGAACAGGATTCCATTTAGTGTCAATCAATGATGCTTTTGAATGTAATAACTATCACGAAGGCCTGCATTTAGGATGTATGATGAGTATCAAAAAATTTGTTTAACTCCAAGCAGATACTGATTTTGTAATTTACAGAGCCTGTTCGGGCGTGAATTTAAGGCTCTACATATCGGCTATAAGATTGTGGTACTCAAGGGCGACGCGTGGTGTTGTTTGGCTGATTGTTATATCTTGCAAACCGAAATTTCTTTACCGTCTGCATACGTTTTGCCCCAATTGCAAAGACTTCCCAAAATCGGAACTAAATCCAACCCTTTATTCGTTAAAATATATTCAACACCAACAGGAACAGTTTCAGGGATTTCTTGCTTAACAAGTATGGCGTGCGTTTCCAGCTCTTTGAGTTGCCTGCCTAAAACCTGTTCCGAAATATTTGGCAATTCTCTTTTCAACAAGTGAAAACGATTATTTCCCTGTGAAATAGAATACACAATTTGCGATTTCCAACGTCCGCTAATCATTGCAATCGCTGAATTTAATTCACAAACCTGAAACAAAAATTGTTCATTTATCGAATTGGTGGAATTTTCTTTTCGCATAACTATTTCTTTTTTGCCACTCACAATTTTGTTCGTTATTGCACATTACAAAATGCTTACGGAATTTTGTCATAACAAAAATACAAAATATGTTTAAGGCGATATTACTGATGGTTGGACTATTCACAACACACTCTATACAAGCACAGGAAAAATGGACTTTTCAATCCGAATATTTGGCACAGCCCGATACAGTTTTAGTTTTCAGGCCAAAAGCATACAGTGAAAATGAAAAATTTCCTTTGGTCTATTTACTCCACGGATATAGTGAAAACTATAAACAATGGTCGCAGACAACAGACTTGCAAAAGTTGGCAGACCAATACAATTTTATCATTGTAACGCCGGATGGTTTCACTTCTTTTTACATCAACAGTTCGATAAACAAAGGCTCACGATACGAAGATTTTTTCTTCAGAGAGTTAGTTCCCAAAGTGCATCAGTCTTTTAATATTGATGAAAAAAATATTTTTATCAGCGGTTTGAGTATGGGCGGTTATGGCGCGTTGCGGTATTTTATTTTACACCCTGACTACTTTAATACGGCGGGTTCTACAAGCGGAGCTTTAGAAATCAATTACCCAAATTTTCAGAAAGTAAGCCAACTGTTTTGGCAGACAAACAGAATGACTGAAGACCTGGCAAAAAATATAGGCAACCCGAAAACAGAAAATTGGAACGCATACAGCATATCAACACTTCTCAAACAAAATCCCGATTTTAAGAAACCATTCCTGTTTGACTGCGGAACGGAAGACATTTTGTACCCCAATTCGGTAGTATTAAAAGCACAAGCGGACCGTTTAAAAATCCCGGTAACCTTCATCAGCCAGCCGGGCAGCCATAACACGGAATATTGGAATAAATCCATTGCACATCATTTTGTGTATTTCCAACAACATCTTAACTGAGTTCGATTCAGACCGCTTTCTCAGACATTTTCTCTTACTTTATACCTGTTTTGTTCTTTTTTGAATACTATTGTACCTTATTTGTATCTTGAAAATATAACTTACTGATTTTCAGTTTTTAGTTATGTTTTGTATCGGGAAATAAATTAGCTTTTCTTTGATTTCGTTTTCTTATTTGATTATCAGATTATTATAGTAAAAACCGAAATCTTAAAAGAATTAAGAAGTTTGGATAAGAAAGATATCTCTGATTCGTATTTTTGCGCTGTAAAAATGAAAAAGAAGTAAAATTTACCGTAACTTTAGACAAATGAAATCGATAATGTTGCATCTTTAGAATTTAATATTATAATGTCGTAGTTGATGCATCATCTTGTTTTACAATCATTACCTCCGGTATTTTATCTGGCAGGGATTTTTATCGCTTTTTTTTCATCTTTTCTTATTTTGGGAAAAGCCAAGAAGATAATGGCAGATTATGTTTTGGCATTTTGGTTTATGGTCATAGGAATACATCTTATCTTCTTTATGTTGCTTTGGTCAGAAACATATCTGAAATTTCCTTACTTCCTGGGAATTGAAATACCATTTCCCCTTATCCACGGCCCTATGCTTTATCTGTATGTTCTATGCCTTACCGGCAGTGCCCCCAAAAGACATATTTGGGTTTTTCATATGATTCCGGTTTTCAGTATCTATTTGATACTAATCAATTTTTTTCTGTTGTCCTCAGAAGAAAAAATCAATATCTATCAACAGGGGGGAGGTGTTTACAAAATGTTGAGGACCTATATAAAGGTCTTGATCGTACTGTCAGGAATTGTTTATGTAGGTCTGAGTATTAACGCAGTTAGAAAATATAGAACTAAGATCTCAGGATTATATTCCAATACCGAGAAAATTAATCTGAACTGGGTCTATTATCTAATTGCAGGGATTGCACTGATATGGTTTGCTGTCATTTTAAAAAATGATCTTCTGATCTTTTCGTTGGTCACTGTCTTCATCGTAGTGGCTGCGTATTTTGGGATCAGCAGGGTAAGAATTCTTGATCATCAAATTCCGGAAACGTCGGAAATTACGGAAAATCCAATGGACACATCTCCTGTGGCAATTTCAAAATATGAAAAAAACTTTGCGGGCGAAGAGACAATTCAGAATATCCATACAAGATTGGTTATTCTGATGGATGCAGAAAAGCTCTATAAAAATCCGGAATTAAATCTGAATTATGTCGCGAAGCTTCTAGATGTGC
The DNA here is from genome assembly GCF_039727685.1 of Chryseobacterium sp. POE27. Lineage (NCBI taxonomy): Bacteria > Pseudomonadati > Bacteroidota > Flavobacteriia > Flavobacteriales > Weeksellaceae > Chryseobacterium > Chryseobacterium sp. POE27. Next base: position 1,310,502 of record NZ_CP152475.1, on the reverse strand, counting down.
ACCCCAATACACTTTCGCAGACCATCAATTTTATTGAAAATAAAAACTTTTACGACTTTATTAATAGCCGGCGGATTGAAGAATTCAAAAGGATCGCACTATTGCCCGAAAATGCGAAATATACGATTTTATCACTCGCATTGGAAAGTGGATTTAATTCAAAAACATCGTTTAACAGGAATTTTAAAAAGTTCATGCACTCTTCACCCAGAGAATTCCTAAAAAGTCACAAGGTCGATATAGAATATTAAGAACCAATTTCAATTTAAGTTCGTAATTGCTTTCAGTACAGTCGTTAAGGGGTTTGTGCCACCTTTCATTATGGGACGATTGGAAGCTTTTTAATCCTCATTTTTACAAAAAATTAATCAGCTCACAATGAGAAAATTATTATTTGTAATTATGACTGTGTTGGCATTGCTTATAGGTGCCTATCCATTTTTGTATGCCTTAGTGGAAGCTAAAGATACTTTCCTGAATTCTAAGTCACCAGAAATACTTCACAATATGTTGTGGAAAACGGCATTTTGGGCCCATATTATTTTTGGAGGACTGGCATTATTTATTGGCTGGCGTCAGTTTGGAAGTTCATTTCGAAGCAAGTATATCGGGATACACCGGATTTTAGGAAGGATCTATGCAATTGCTGTGGTCATTAGTTCGGTTTTCGCAATATATCTGGGGTTTTATGCCAATGGAGGGCTAATATCAGCAATAGGATTTGTATCTCTGGGGTCTATCTGGCTGGTAACGACGCTATGTGGAGTTATGCAGGCAAGAAATGCCAATGTGATATTGCATCAACAATTGATGACCTACAGTTATGCCTGTACATTTGCGGCCGTTACTCTGAGACTCTGGTATCCGATATTGAAAATCATCACAGGAGACCCCGCCGATTCTTACATTGCCGTAGCCTGGTTATGCTGGGTTCCTAATCTGCTCATTGCTTATTTTTTCAATAGAAGATCATCGCAGGTAGCTTTCAAATGACCTGAACACTTTTCAAATCAATCTGAAATTTTTGAGAAAATGAAACAGATCGAAAGATGGTTACAGTGTTCAAAAAGATGAGGCAGGTAAGAGTTACAAATTAAAAAAGGAAATTAAAAACTAGGAAATATAAAAACGATGGCTCAATTGTATTTAGATAAAAAAATGATGAAACGGTTTTTTAAATCGGTGAAACGGATAGGACTAGGTTTGGTCGTGTTGGTTATATTACTGCTCATCGCAGGATTTATTTTTGAGAGAATATCCCGAAATCAAGCTAATAAGATCAAACCTGATGGCAACTTTGCAGAGGTTGAAGACCATCTCCTGCATTATTATAAGAAAGGAAACGGAGGGCCGACCGTTGTCTTTGAAACTGCATTTGACCCCGCTGGACATCTGCAGTGGTACAACATCCAACAACAATTACCAATTTCCTGCACGAGCATTTCATATGACAGGTCAGGAATTTTGTGGAGCGAGAGAGGTGAAAATCTAAAATCCGGTGAAGAAATGGCCAAAGAACTGCATCTTTTATTGGAAAAAGTTAATGTACCTAAACCTTACATCCTTGTGGGGCATTCGTTTGGAGGTACACTAGTGCATTTTTTTGTCAACCGTTATCCCGAAGATGTCGGAGGCGTGATCCTTGTGGACAGTCAATATCCTGACGATAAAAGATACTTGTCTCCCGAATTATACAAAATGGTCAATCAAGGACTGCCTGGCGGCTTTCTCAAATTTGCCAATACTTTCGGAATTGCGAGACTGATGTTCAAAGGGATGTTCCCGAATGAAAAACAATATACCTATCAGAATTCCGTAATGCCGGCCTTACTTTTCAAAAGTGCAGATGCGGTGTTGGAAGAACAGGACGAGATGAGCTCCATTAAAAAAGAGGCGTCGAAAATAAGATCCTTCGGCAATATCCCTCTTCTGGTTTTGACTGCAGCAGATGAAAAACGCTATGATGCAGCCATCAAGGACAAAAAATTAAAAATAGAGATGCTCAATGCCTGGACTAAAATGCAAAAAGACCTTTTGCATCTTTCAACTGACAGCAAACAAATTCTGGTGCCCAAAAGTGGTCACTATATTAATCAGGAGCAGCCGAAGGTCATTGAAGATGCAATTAATGAAATTGTGGACAAAGTTAAAAAGAGTAATAAGCCAGCAAGTTTTTGAGCTTGACCTAGTTTGTTTACTGTCAATAATTTTATGCAAATCAAGAAATCTCAGATTTTTTTTCGAAATTTGTAAAGAACCCAAGTTTATAAAATTACCAACATATGAAAAGAATGATCGTTTTGCTTCTAGCATCAGTTACTATTCTTGCCTGCAATAAATCCCAAAAGGAAGATCAAGGCCACGAAATTTCCAACAATCAAACAGTACAGCCAGCCAATGATGCAGGATCGGAGAACAAGTTTGACATTGAACATATTCCCTATTCAACTGCTGATCTGGGCAATTTCCCTTTCATGATCTTGCCAAAAGGATTGAAAGAAATGAATAAACCTTTGAAGAAGAGTTTTGATGTGTGCTTTTTTCCGATAAATGGTAAGATGACGGCATTTGAAGGGCAGCTTTACAAAGCAAATATCAGTGCAGAACAGGGACAGGAATTTTCTCAGCATTATTTTGAAAAAAGTATGGAAGATCTCTTGAGATCTGTAGGTGCTGTAAAGGTTTTTGACGGGGAAATAACCCAGAAGGAATATGACAGTTACAATAAGCAGGACCCAAATAAGGGTGAGGAAGGAGATATGGGCTACCCTGGGGAGGCCATCAAATTCTACGTTATTCGCAGCAAGGAAATGGGGGATATTTATGTTCAATACACGGCTAATAATGCGGCTGGCAAATTAAATATTTTACAGTCGAAAAATGCTCATAATTAATTTGCTGAAATACTTTTAAACGGATTTTAAAATAATAGCAGAAAATAAATTTACCGGATGAGGTTGGAGATTCTATTGTTACACTAAATAATACAAGTTCTTTTGTGAACCTGCATTAAAAAACGAAAGGCTATTCTTTACACCTGCACAAAATAATACAAGGCTATTCTCTAAACTGTATAAAATAACAAAAGGACGATTTTGAATCTGTTTTTAATAATGCTGTTCACATTCAATTAAGTTTGCCTTTATTTCAATTTTGCAACCTCAATCCGATTAGTATCTCCAGAAATGATCTTCTGCATATCAAATGGGTGTAATTTATTTTTCATTCAGCAAACTAATCGTATAGCCGTAACTGTATTTTTTGTCGAGTAAACGATATTCATCATGCGGATATGCACCCCAGCTGTTATCACCACCAAGTCCGCGTTGCTTAAGGTCAATGCTTAAAAATACCTGATGTCTTGGCGGCAAATCAACAGGATGCTGCTGCTTCTTGGTCAGACCCGGATCAAGGTCTTCTACGCTGTGGTTAATGGCTGTAAAAGCAATAGGCTGCATGCCTTCCACTTTTATTCCGTTGCCCAGTTCATCGGTCAGGGTGAACCAGCGGACGTCCGTTTTATTACCACTCTCCTGCGGACGGATATAACCTTTGTAATATTGATTCTCAACTTTATCCTGATAGATGCCAATAAATGACGCACTGTTCCGATCGATATAATTTTCGTACGGACCTCTTCCATAGTAACTGAGGTTATCGTAGCTTCCAGGCAATGTAGTACGCATCCCGAAGCGCGGCAGTTCAGGGAGCTCTTTTCCGGTCATATCCATTGTTGCAGTGATTTGTATGTCGCCATTATTATGGATGAAATAGTTAATTTGGTAAGGTACATCGATGCCGGCCAGTTGCCACTCAACCTTAATTGCCATCCCGTTTTCAGTTTGTTCTGCAACGGTAACCTTTTTTAATTTTTTCTGGTCATGGGCAGAACGCCATAAGCCCAATCTTGAAGGCATGCGGTTTCCGAAATCATTATCGGTAGGCGCCCTCCAGAAATAAGGTTCCGGGAAATTATTGAAATTGCTGTTGTTTTTACTGTATCGTGTGAACTTTCCTGCTTGCAGATCAAATTCACCTTTCACGTAACCAGCATTGAAACTCAGTTTTTTATCATCTTTTGTGATCGCTAATTTTGGTGCTGTATCCGACTCTTTTTCAAAATAAGATCCTGCATAACCAAATTGTTCCTTGGCGATTTCCGTTCCTGCAGGCAGCATTTCTGTCGCTGTTTTAGTATATACATAGAGGTTTAGGAAATACTCGGTTCCTGCAGCAGACTTATATTTGGGAAGCTCAAGCTTTAGGTCTTTTGACTGATGAGGAGCAAGCTCAATATCAAAATTACCTTCATTTACTTTTTCACCATTTCTCAATAGCTCCCATTTAAATTCATACTGGTTCATATTGGTAAAATCAAAGATATTTTCGATATTGATTAAACCTTTACCCAAGTCTTTTGCGGTAAAGATCACATTCTGATAAACCTTTTTTTACTTCATAAGCACCAGGATCTGGCGTACGGTCAGAACTGATGATCCCATCGGCTACACCATTCTCATCATTCTGCCAGTAAAATGCACCCAGATCACCACCATAAGCCCAGAATGTCTTACCGTTGGCATCTTTGGTTTTAATACCCTGATCTACCCAATCCCAAATGAAACCGCCCTGCATATTTTTGCTTTTCCGGATAATGTCAAAATAGGTCTGCATATTACCATTGCTGTTACCCATTGCGTGTGAATATTCGCACATAATGTAAGGTCTTGTTTTAGTGGAATCGGCAGCATATCTTTTCATATCGACGATGCGCGGGTACATAGGAGCTACAATGTCCGTATTCCAGTCTTGTCCGGCCTGCTCAAACTGCACCGGTCTGGAAGTATCCCGGCTTTTGATCCATTTGTAATTATCATGAAATACCGGTCCATTACCACATTCATTGCCCATGGACCAGATAATAATAGATGCATGATTTTTGTCGCGTTCCACCATTCTTACAATCCTGTCTGTGTGTGCCGGTGCCCATTCCGGCAGGTAGGCGGGGTGTACAGTTGTGTCGAACCCGCCCTGTAGTTCTGCACCCATACCGTGGGTTTCAATGTTCGCTTCATCTACAAGATACAACCCATATTGATCGCATAATTTATACCATAGCGGATTGTTTGGATAATGTGAAAGTCGTACAGCATTGATGTTCAGTTCCTTCATTAATCTGATGTCTTTCAACATTAATGCTTTTGTTGTGGTGTGACCTGTTACATCATCGTGTTCATGACGGTTTACACCGTGTACGGAGATTGGCATTCCATTAACCAACAGTCTTGCATTTTTGATTTCAATTTTACGAAAGCCCACCTTCGAAGCAATAATGCTGATTACTGTTCCTTTTTGATTTTTTAGCGTGAGCACACAATCATACAGGTTGGGTGTTTCGGCATTCCATTTCAATGGATTTTTAATGGTTGTCTGGAATTTCAAAGTTTGAATGCTATCTGCATTTACACTGAAATTTTCCTGTTCGTTATAAATGGCTTTTCCTGATTTGTCCAGCAGGCTGATAGACAAGCTTCCGTTTTTAAGATCATTCCCTTTGAATTTGCGAAGATCTACATCAGCACTGAACAATCCATTTTTGTATTTAGTATCAAGATCTGCTTTGAGGAAGAAATCCCATATAGCCAATTTTGGAAGAGCATACAAATAAACATCCCTTTCCAGCCCACTTAAGCGCCAAAAATCCTGATCTTCCAGATAGCTGCCATCGTGCCAGCGGAATACCTGTACAGCGATCAGGTTCTGACCTTTTTTCAGGTATTTGCTGATGTTAAATTCTGCAGGAGTCTTGGAAGCTTTGGTCATCCCGACTTTCTCACCGTTTACATAAATAAATGCACATCCTGAAATAGAGCCAAAATGAAGCAATACTTCTTTCTGATCCCAATTTTCAGGAACGGTAAACGTTTTTCTGTACGTACCTACAGGATTATTCGGACCGATAAATGGCGGGGTTCTTGGATGAGGATAGGTGACATTAGTATAGATGGGAATACCGAAACCGTTCAGTTCCCAATTAGAAGGTACTGTTAAATTTGCCCATCCCGAATCGTCCAGTGTAGTTTTGTAGAAATCTGTAGGTCTGTCTTTGTACTGATCTGTATAGCTGAACTTCCATTGCCCATTAAGGGATTTATAGTTATCGGATTTAGTATAATCATCGGAAAGTGCGTCTTGCTGATGATCGAAGGATACAAAGGTGACGTGTGGCTTTTCTTTTCCCTGGTCAACAATTTTGGGGTTTTCCCAATCGTTGTTTTGTGCAGCTGCAGAAAAAAACAATAAGGATAATAATATTGAGGTTACTATTTTTAAGTTCATAAAAGACGTTTTCGTGGTTAACTGATAAACAAATTTATATAAAAAATATGTTCTGGCATGTCAAGTTTCAAACTTTCACATACGAAGATGCCATTTGCTTTGAGGGAGGATTTACCGTACTAATACACTACCAACTTTCCCAGCAGGTAGAAACATTTCGGAAAACATCCGGACATATCTTCAAACATAATGGTGGGTAGGTCATTATGCAGGCTGCTTTGTGATCCATTGAGCTATACATAGTACAACTGTGTGTTTAAATTTGTTTGTAAAAAAGATAACAACTTTATTTTTATATGCTTGCGAGGACGATATTCTTGAAAAAATATAAGAAAAAAAGATGTTGCAGCACCTTAATTCTGTAACACTTTTATACACTTGCATTACTAAAGAAAAACAGAAAGTGTTCAGAAAAAATTATTTGAAAACTTTTTATCTTTGATAAAAGTTGAATTATGGTCAATGACTACAAAAAATACGAATTATTCGGGAAAACTCTGATGCAGAGAATTGATTTGAAAGCTCCTTTCAGATATGATTTTCCTGTGGCTGAGCAAGCCTGTTTTCTGTATGTTTTGAATGGCGAATTTCAATATAAAGCAGATGATGTGAACCTCAATATTGCAGCCGATTATTCGTTATTTCTGAATTGCATACATTCGGGAAAGCAGATTCATAATTCCGGACAGGAAGAAAATTGTCAAGTTGTTATTGTTACTTTTTATCCTGACATTTTAAAAAAGATTTACGATAGGGAATTGCCATCACTTTTTCAGAAACCGAAAAATGTCATTTCAAATAAATCCAATGAAAAAATCAATAATGATTTTCTCATTAAGAAATATGTTGAGGGACTTCTGTTTTATTTTGAAAATCCGTCACTCGTCAATGAAGATATTCTTATTCTAAAGCTGAAGGAAATTGTATTATTGCTGGCTCAGTCACAAAATGCTGATTCTATCCAAATGATTTTGTCGCAACTTTTTTCTCCAGTCACTTATTCTTTTAAACAGATTATTGAAGCCAATTTATTTTCGCAATTGACCATTGAGCAGTTGGCTGACAAAAATAATCTGAGTGTATCTTCCTTCAAAAGAGAATTTGCCAAAATTTACAATGATACACCGGCCAATTACATTAAAAATAAAAAGCTTGAGAAAGCTGCCGAATTATTGCTGATTTCCGATGTAAGAATTACCGATATCGCTTTTGAATGTGGTTTTAATGACCTTGCCACGTTTACAAAAAGTTTCAGTGATAAATTCCATATCACGCCTACGAATTACCGAATGGAACGGAAAGGCAAGTGAATTAATCAATTATACAACTTGAAAAGCATTTCTAAATAGAATTGGGAATGTTTTTTTTGAACTAAAATCTCAAATATCTGAACCAAATCATAAAACTATTTTCGTTCCGCTGTCGCAATTTTGTATTGTTCCTTTCGGGGAATAAAATCTCTATCAAACAGAGTTTTTAATTGAATACAAATATTAAAATAAAACAAAAATGAGTTTATCAAGTTTAGGAATTTTTCATACTGTTATCGGTATTTCAGCAATTATGGGAGCAATCATTGGATTTGTAAAATATGGAAAAATCAATCTCTCCACGCTCTCCGGAAAAGTATATTTTTATGCTACTCTCGTGACTTCAGTTACAGCACTTGGGATTTCCAAACACGGCGGTTTCAATGCAGGACATGTTTTTTCTTTGTTTATCATTGTTTTGATTGTTGTGGCTTATTATCTTTTTACAAAAAAGAAAGAAAGTAGGAGAACCAGGTATTTTGAAAATTTTTTATTATCATTCAGTTTTTTTCTGTCTCTTATACCAACGGTTAACGAGACATTAACAAGAGTTCCTATTGGCCACCCGCTTGCGGAAGATATCAAAGACCCGATTATCGGTCAGACACTTTTGGTTCTTTTAATTCTATTCATCGTAGGTTCTATTTTTCAATTTATGAAGCAGAAAAAAATCAATAGTGAAATTTATTGAAAATAATTGTTTCCGATTAACTGTTATTGGATAAAAAAGAGTCCTTCTCACAACTCGTGAAACGGACTCTTTTAATGATTTTCTTGACTCCCATTCAGAGAATAGTTTTCAAATAAACGTTTCTCACACTACATCATCTGGTTTTGAGAGATTCTTTTGTTTTTCTTAATCTGTCACTTTTAAGTGCTGAATTTTTCCGTCCGCAATATCAAAATGAAATTTTAAAATAATCGGACTGCCCGGAAATGATCCTGTAACTTTTGCCGACAATATGTCTTCTTTTTCGTCATAATCTACTGGCTCCATGGTCGCTTTATATTCTTTATTGGATTTGTCAATCCACTTTTCAATTTCTGCTTTTCCGTTATGGGTTTTGCCTTCATCAAATACTTCTGCATTTTCGGCAAAACAATTGGTGTACGCTGCACTGTCAAATTCGTTTTGTGCTTTTACTAATTCTGAGATAATGTTTGGTAAATTCATTGTATTATATTTTAAGATGATTAAATGGTTGGCACGGTACCACCGTCGATTACATATTCAGTTCCTGTTAAATAGCTTGCTCTTGGTGAAACAAGGAAGCCAACCAATTCAGCTACTTCTGCAGGTTCGGCAGGTCTTCCGAAAGGGATTCCGCCCAAGGCATCCATTACACCTTGTTGCGCTTCTTCTATAGTACTGTTCGCGTTTCTTGCAATTTCGCCCAGCCAGGCTTCCGATGCAGTTGTATTAATCCATCCAGGCGAAACAGTCAGCACGCGGACGCCTTTAGGGGTAACTTCGTTTGATAAGCTTTTACTGTAATTTCTCAATCCTGCTTTTGCAGCTGCATAAGGCAAAGTGGAATCATAAAGAGGCAGTTTACCCTGAATTGATGCGATGTGAATAATAACACCGGTTTTGCGTTCTATCATTTGTGGTAAAAACCCTCTGTCCAGTCGAACCGGCGCGAGCAAATTAGCCTGTAGGGTTGACTCCCAGTCTGCATCAGTTAATACAGCAAATCCACCGGCAGGTGTTGATGAAGCACCAAGGTTGTTTACTAGGATATCCAGTCTCCCATAGTTCGCAAGTACTTCGCTGACCACTTTTTGTGCTCCTTCTGTTGTACTCAAATCGGAAGCAATGAAATGCAGGCTGCTGTTTTCTTTTTCAGGGGCATTTCTTGCGGTAATGATAACTGTTGCGCCAGCTTGCAGCAGCCTTTCAGCAATTGCTTCTCCTGCTCCTTTTGTACCTCCTGTCACCAACGCAATTTTGCCAGATAACTCATTGTTGAAATTAAATTTTTCCATTTTTTTAATTATTTATAGGACAAAATTGGGGTATAAAAACAGTTTGCACAAGTACGGAATTACGATTCATATAGGGATAAATTATTCCCCTATTGTACAAATCGGAACATAGGCTTACTTTTACATTATGTATGCGAGAAAAATAATACCCAACCTGAATTGCGGTCTTGATCTGATCGGTGAAGTACTTTACGGCAAATGGAAAATACGTTTGCTTTGGTTTATTCATCAAGGGCATCAGAGACCGAGCGAACTGCAGCGTAAAATACCGGATGCAACACGAAGAGTCTTAAATATTCAGTTAAAAGAATTAGAAGACCATGAATTGATCACAAAGAAAATCTATCCTGTTGTACCCCCAAAAGTTGAGTACTCTCTTACAGATTTTGGGAATACCTTAATTCCCGTAATTTCCGTATTAGGGCAGTGGGGTGATCAAAATGAAGACAGGCTGAGGAAAGTGATTCTGAAAAGAATGGGGGATGAAACTATTGATAGTGCTACCCATGAGGAAGAACTTCAAATAGCGGACAGCCTTTTGAAGCAGGAAAACGAACTTCAGACTGATTAAAATGTAAGTCCTAAAAACGTATAATTTAAAAATATTAACTACCAAAATAGTACTCCTTAATAGCCAGCTACAGACTACGCAAATCCTGACAAAGAAGATTCTGATGCTGAAATTTCAGAAAATATAAAGAAAAGAATCATTACCTATCATAAAGATGAACTGATTTCTCTGAAAGCCACCGAAATCGCATACTTTTTCCTTGAAAATAATATCGTTTATATCAAAACCCATTCAGGAAACCCATTTTCTATCAATTCAAGTCTGGACGAATTGGCCAGAATATTAGATCAATTTAAATTTTACAGAGCGAACCGGCAGTATATCGTCAACATCAGTGCTATAAGCAAAATCCTGTTGTATGAAAAAACCAGCTCAAAATTATTGTTACTCCAGAAAGTGAAGACGATATCCTGATCAGCAAAAATAAAGTGGCGGAATTTAGGAAATGGCTTGAGCAGTGATGTAATTGGAATTTTGGTTCCAGATTAGTTTCCTTTTAAGCTATTTGAGCAATATGTCTAAGCAGAGGTTCTGTGATTTTCTGGAATCCAATAAGATTTATTTTTTACTTTTCAGCTGAAATACATTTCCTTCAGGATCAATTCCATCGCATAGCCAAAAGTCGTAGTTTTCAAAGGTTTTAATCTCCCGCATCTGAATATTTCTTTGCATAAACTCATCTCTTACGGTCTCGATATTACTGTCGATATTGAAGATGATTTTTACATTATTATCAAATTTATGATTCGGATTAATGCTTTCCAGGTACTTTTTTCCGATTTTATGGAAAGCGATATTAATATTTCCTCCATTTAATAAAACCCAGATATCATCTTCCTCAATGATTATAAGGTTGAAATTTTTGACATAAAAATCTCTTAAAGTTTTAATGTCCTGAACATAGAACATTATCGTATCAAGTTTTGCGTTCATTGATAGAAAATTAGAATTATTTCATTAAAAATAAGAATTTCTGGAGAGATTATCTCATTGAAAGCATTATTTTTCAGGATAGAATTCCGCCAGCTCATATGAAAAAACGACACTGATTATTTTCCATTCTCCGTCGGTCCTGATCAGATGCCAGAATTCTTTTCCATAATTTTTCATGTGATTATCAATCCAGAAAGAATAATCGAATGTCACACTTCCAATAGTATAGTCATTTTCAATACGAGAGGTTTTATCTCTGTTTATGTAACTTTTTATTTTCATTATTTATATAGGAACACTTGTACTTACGGATATTAAATAAATGTACATCTTTTAAGTTTTTTAAAATAAGCATCGGGCTTTTCATTTTTTCTTACTTATTAAAACGTTGATTTCGACAAGATAAAAATAAAGATCGGATTACTTAAATAATGTTAGCGTTTATTATGATTAAAAGCATAAGCTATAGAATTCTTACGATGTATATTGCTAAAACATCGCTGAAAAACAAAATTAACACATTGTTATTAAAATTTAATTAAGTACTTAACATAATTAAGTATAAATACTGAATCACAAAACTGGTGGAATTATATTTTTGTTTTGTTAAAAACTGCCTATTGACAAGACAAAAAATAGTTTTAAAGTTCCTTATTAAGGATATTTGCAAAAACACTAACATGACAAAATTTATTTTTTTTCTATTGTTTTTTTTTACTAAACAATTATTTAGTCAAGAAAGATATGAGAAATTAGCCAATGAGTCGCCATCAAAGTTTATAGAAAGAAGTAAGGATTATTTTGAACAAGCTTCCGTAGATGATAGGCCCTATATTTTATTATATACTGCGGAATGCTGGTATGAGCTAAAACAAATTAGCAGAATGGGCAATTGCCTTTTAGAATTAGAGAAACTACTTATTAAAAATCCAAACAAATTAATTTCTTGCAGGATTTATGGCAGAATGGCTTTTCTTTATACCATTACAGGATATAAATTTAAATCCAAGGCAATGCTTCAAAATTGTCAGCAGAATATTAAAAAGTATTTAAAAAATGAAGAATATTTTGAAGGAAGATGTTACTTCTTTTTTTATAGTGCTATGATCAGTTCAAAGCAAGGCAGAAAAGAAGAAGCTCTAATTTATTATACTAAAGCTAATAATGAATACAATAAATTATTTTCAAAATACAAAAATGTCAACCGTCTTATTGGGCACAGTATAGCAACTAATTTAAGTGATGCCTATTTTGACCGAAAAGAATTTAAAAAGTCTTTATATTATGCACAGCTAGCTATAAGGAGATATAATAATGATCAGTATACAGGAGCCGCATATATTAATATTGCTAATGCCTATTCTAAGCTGGGCCAGGAAGATAGCGCCCTCGTCTACTATGATAGAAGTATTATCCCTCTTCAGAATGAAAGGAATGTTGAATACCTGAATTTGTCTTTCGATAGCATAAGATCTATTTATCTTCAAAAGAAAAATGTAATAATGGGCAATTATTATTCGTCTTTTCAGAGCAAAACATTAGCACAGCTAGAGGATATTGATAATACTGCGATTCAACAGAAAAATGATAGTTTTGGGTACTACACTGACCTCGGTATTATATATGCTATTATTTTAATACTTATTGTTGCTTCTGTTCTATTCTTTAAATTAAAGTTAAGTGTAACATATGCTTTTCAAAAAAGAAATTCTGACGATAGTGTTGAAGAAATAAAAAATCCTCCTCAACAAATAGCAGCCACTCCTCAAAGAAATCCTCCCAATATTATCCCGGAACCCAAAATTAAGAAAGATTTGTACCAGCATCTTAGGGAACAATTAGACGAATATGAAAAAACAGAATTCTATCTTAATCCCAATACAACCTTAGCTAAAGTGGCGGTTTATTTGAATACAAGCCCTCAAAATATTTCTGAAATGATCAACAAAAATAAGGAAATGAATTTCAGTACTTATATCAGTTCATTAAGAATCGATTATATAGCAAGGCTTTTAAAGGAAGATGAAAAGTACAGAACCTATAAAATTTCTTATCTGGCAACCGTAGCGGGTTTCGTTTCACATAGTACTTTTACGAAAGTTTTTAAAAATATTAAAGGAATTTCCCCATCAGAATATATTGACATGCTGAATGCTTTAAATGATAAATCTTTGTATTAATATATAAACAAAACATCTCGTAATTTCACCATCTCCACACTTCTTACAGCTTTATTGTCAGATATTTTTACAATATTGTCTGTAACCAATCTTTTAATTTATCCCCGGATCTTTTTTGGCGCTCTGGTCAAAATCCTTACCCTTTCTGTTTTATTTGGCCTTTCCAATTTGTTTATTTGTCTAATTGAGCAAAAAGGAAACAGCAACAAATACACTATACGATTATTTACTTCCACTAATAGTAGTTTTATCAAATCAAAAAACACCCTACTATAACTTGGAAACCACAAACCAATACACTTTGTATCTCACCTCTTTCATGATGAAAAGAGGCTGTTTCCTGACAATTCTATTCGTCCTTACCTATGGGAAAGTTCCTGCTGCAGACTATAAGAACAGCAGCTCTAGCGTGACGGATAGTATTTCTGGCAGCAACCTTAATGTTTACGAAGATGCCTATGTATATGGTCTTACAGAAGAATCCAAGGCAAAAGTGGTTTATTCTTATAAAAAAGATAAAAACAGGCTAAAGCCAATATCAAATAAAAAATTAAGTCTTGCCGGTAAAAAGAAGAGCAAAAACATTCGGCATAAGCAAATTAAGGGTACTATCGAAGAAATAAAAGGCAGCACAGCAGGAGAGAATGTTTATTTTTCGCAACTGCAAAGTTTCGGTGCATTCTCTTTTTTACCTACAAAATTGTCAGAAATAGCTGGTTTAATAAAGATTGAAGAATTCCGGGCATTATTTCTCTACGATAATACAGGAAAAATAATACAATCAGCTATTTTATTTTCACATGGTCTGCGCACTTTTCGCTTTTGCAGGCCGCCTCCATCTTATGTAGAAAATGATAATGCATAAAAACTTAAAAACATTAATCTTTAATAAGTTCTTAAAATACCTGTGATTTTATTTTTTTAATATAAAAACCAAATATTCTCAGGTAACAAAATATAATTATACAATTAAGATGAAAAAACAAACAACTTTTATAATAGCTCTTGTAACATCTCAATTTGCCTTTTCTCAGGTAGGTGTAAATAACACCTCACCTCAGGCCACTTTGGATGTTACGGCAAAAACAACAAATGGGAGTAAACCCGAGGGATTTATTGCTCCCCGTCTTACCGGAGATCAAATTAAATCGGCAGATACACGATATGGAACAGCACAGACAGGTACTATCATTTATGCTACATCAGCGGTATCGTCACCTGTAGTAGGAAGCAAAACTGAATTTATTACTGCAACAGGGTACTATTTTTATGATGGAAGCAAATGGCAGAAACTATCAGGCTCGGGTTCAGGTGGAGGATATTTGGGTTCAACTTCAGTAACTCTTAACGGTACTTCGTTCGAACGTGCTGCTTTGACAGGTGATGTTACGGCTTCTGCAAACAGTAATGCCACAACGGTGGCTAAGATCCAGGGCAAATCGGTAGCTTCTACGGCACCCACGAATGGTCAGGTTTTGAAGTATAATACGACAACCAGTTCTTGGGAACCTTCTTCGGATGCGGGTCTTACCAGTGAAGTAGATGGTATTATCGGAAATGAGGTAACATCAGCCACCACGAATGGAGGATTATCTGTATCAGGATCAGGAACTGCTGCCAGCCCATACACATTGGGTTTGCCCACAACAGGAGTTACTACCGGACAGATTATGAAATGGGATGGCACGAAATGGGCGCTGGCCAGCGATACGGATACCAACACGACTTATACCGGTTCCACTTCTGTCACTTTGAATGGGACTTCATTTGAAAGACCAGCTTTAACAGGAGATGTTACGGCTTCTGCAAACAGTAATGCTACAACGGTCGCCAAGATCCAAGGCAAATCAGTATCTACCACGGCACCCACGAATGGTCAGGTGTTAAAGTACAATACGACAACCAGTGCTTGGGAGCCAGCAGCAGATACGGATACCAACACGACTTATACCGGTTCCACTTCTGTCACTTTGAATGGGACTTCATTTGAAAGACCAGCTTTAACAGGAGATGTTACGGCTTCTGCAAACAGTAATGCTACAACGGTCGCCAAGATCCAGGGCAAATCAGTATCTACCACGGCTCCAACCAATGGCCAGGTATTAAAGTACAACACGACAACCAGTGCTTGGGAACCTTCTTCGGATGCGGGTCTTACCAGTGAAGTAGATGGTATTATCGGAAATGAGGTAACATCAGCCACCACGAATGGAGGATTATCTGTATCAGGATCAGGAACTGCTGCCAGCCCATACACATTGGGTTTGCCCACAACAGGAGTTACTACCGGACAGATTATGAAATGGGATGGCACGAAATGGGCGCTGGCCAGCGATACGGATACCAACACGACTTATACCGGTTCCACTTCTGTCACTTTGAATGGGACTTCATTTGAAAGACCAGCTTTAACAGGAGATGTTACGGCTTCTGCAAACAGTAATGCTACAACGGTCGCTAAGATCCAGGGCAAATCAGTATCTACCACGGCTCCCACGAATGGTCAGGTGTTAAAGTATAATACGACAACCAGCGCTTGGGAACCAGCAGCGGATACCGATACCAACACGACTTACACCGGTTCCACTTCTGTCACTTTGAATGGGACTTCATTTGAAAGACCAGCTTTGACAGGAGATGTTACGGCTTCTGCAAACAGTAATGCTACAACGGTGGCTAAGATCCAGGGCAAATCGGTAGCTTCTACGTCACCCACGAATGGTCAGGTTTTGAAGTATAATACGACAACCAGTTCTTGGGAACCTTCTTCGGATGCTGGTCTTACCAGTGAAGTGGACGGTATTATAGGGAATGAGGTAAAGTCAGCTACCACGAATGGTGGATTATCTGTATCGGGATCAGGTACTGCTGCGAGTCCATACACATTGGGCTTGCCCACAACAGGCGTTACCACCGGACAGATTATGAAATGGGATGGCACAAAGTGGGCACTCGGCAGCGATACCGATACCAACACTACCTACACCGGTTCCACCTCTGTCACGTTGAATGGAACAGCCTTTGAAAGACCTGCTTTGACGGGTGATGTTACTGCTTCAGCAAACAGTAATGCTACAACGGTCGCCAAGATCCAGGGCAAATCAGTATCTACCACGGCTCCCACGAATGGTCAGGTGTTAAAGTATAATACGACAACCAGTGCCTGGGAACCAGCAGCGGATACCGATACCAACACGACTTATACCGGTTCCACTTCTGTCACTTTGAATGGAACAGCCTTTGAAAGACCAGCTTTAACAGGAGATGTTACGGCTTCTGCAAACAGTAATGCCACAACGGTAGCGAAGATCCAGGGCAAATCAGTATCTACCACGGCTCCCACGAATGGTCAGGTGTTAAAGTATAATACGGCAACCAGTGCCTGGGAGCCAGCAGCAGATGTTGGCACCACTTACACCGGTTCCACCTCTGTCACTTTGAATGGGACTTCATTTGAAAGACCAGCTTTAACAGGAGATGTTACGGCTTCTGCAAACAGTAATGCTACAACGGTCGCCAAGATCCAGGGCAAATCAGTATCCACCACGGCTCCCACGAATGGTCAGGTGTTAAAGTATAATACGACAACCAGCGCTTGGGAACCAGCAGCGGATACCGATACCAACACGACTTATACCGGTTCCACCTCTGTCACTTTGAATGGGACTTCATTTGAAAGACCAGCTTTAACAGGAGATGTTACGGCTTCTGCAAACAGTAATGCTACAACGGTCGCTAAGATCCAGGGCAAATCAGTATCTACCACGGCTCCCACGAATGGTCAGGTGTTGAAGTACAATACGACAACCAGTGCCTGGGAACCAGCAGCGGATACCGATACCAATACGACTTATACCGGTTCCACCTCTGTCACTTTGAATGGGACTTCATTTGAAAGACCAGCTTTAACAGGAGATGTTACGGCTTCTGCAAACAGTAATGCCACAACGGTAGCGAAGATCCAGGGCAAATCGGTAGCTTCTACAGCACCCACGAATGGTCAGGTGTTAAAGTATAATACGGCAACCAGTGCCTGGGAGCCGGCAGCAGATGTTGGCACCACTTATACCGGTTCCACTTCTGTCACTTTGAATGGGACTTCATTTGAAAGACCAGCTTTGACAGGAGATGTTACGGCTTCTGCAAACAGTAATGCTACAACGGTAGCCAAGATCCAGGGAACAGCGGTGAGTTCTTCGGCACCTACTACGGCTGGGGAGTCATTAATCTATAATGGAACATCCTGGGGACCTTCATCTAATACGTTAACAGTATCTCCTGAAGTTACAACAGGTACCTATACTGTAAAGGCTACGGATTTTTTTCTACGTCTAAATCCAACGGCAGCAATAATCTATATTAATCTTCCTTCAACAGGTATTCCCGTAGGCAAGGTCATTCACATTGTCAATAAGGGTAATAAACAAGCTAATTTTTTATGGGACAATGTTGCGCCATCCGGAACTCTGTTTTATGATCAGGCGCGTCCTGCGGTGTTAGGTGGTGGATATTCTGGTACGCTCGTTTATCTGGGAGGTACCGGTCAGGGAGCATGGAGTTTTGTAGTAACATATTAATCACTTTATAATACAATTCAATATGAATAAAAAATATATCAATGCATTTTTATTATGCTCTTTGGTCGCAATATCGGTAGGGGTAAAAGCCCAGGTCCGTATTGTTAACAGTACTACCAATTCGGCTATATCAAACAGTTCCTCATTTATTGATGCTTCATCCAATACTATTACGAACACCACTTCTAATGAAGGAAAAGGATTGTTATTCCCCAGAACGGATCTTACCGTTTTTACCACATTTGGTGGAAGTCCTATTGGCACTCCTGCTTCTTTTCCATATTATTATGACGGTCTTATCGTGTATAATACAGCAACGTCAGGCGTTGCGGGTGTTGGAAGTACTCAGGGGACTTTAACTGCAGGATACTGGTATTACGATAATAAATCAGGAGCCATAAACGGAGGAACCTGGAAACCAGTGTCACCCGTTTCGTCATCCTATACCGGTTCTACATCGGTAACTCTGAATGGCTCATCTTTTGAGCGTGCTGCATTAACGGGTGATGTTACGGCTTCTGCAAACAGTAATGCTACAACGGTAGCCAAGATCCAGGGCAAATCGGTGTCTACCACTGCTCCCACCAATGGGCAGGTACTGAAATACAATACCACAACCAGTGCCTGGGAACCTGCTGCAGATACTGGTACTACCTATACAGGTTCTACCTCTGTCACTTTGAATGGAACTTCATTTGAAAGACCAGCTTTGACAGGTGATGTTACGGCTTCTGCAAACAGTAATGCTACAACCATTGCTAATAACGCAGTAACTTCGGCTAAAATTGCTGACGGAGCTATTGCTACAGCTGATATTGCTGCCAATGCAGTAACCGTTGCTAAATTACCTACAGGAGCTACTGCAACTACTTTCTTGCGTGGAGACGGAACTTGGGTAACTCCAACCGATACCAACACTACCTATACAGCGGACAACGGATTAACATTATCTGGCAATAACTTATCGTTGGGAGGTACACTTACGGCCAATACAAACTTAGCATCCAATGGTAAAACATTTACAGTTGACAATATCTCTGCCACTACCGGTACGACTTTAAGGATAAGTACCGGTGCTGGAACAACCGGGTATTCCCAAAACTCCAACGGAAGATTTGATGTAGATGCGGCTGGTGTTGTCGGAGGACGTTTTACGGTTCTTGAAAATGGAAATGTCGGCATTGGAGCTAGTACGCCCGGTACAAAACTGGAAGTAGGAGGGCAGGTAAAAATAACAGGGGGTACTCCTGGAACAGGCAAAGTATTGACCTCTGATGCTAATGGTCTTGCGAGTTGGGTTGCAGTTCCGAGTGATAATCTGGGGAACCATACCGCCACATTGGACCTGAATATGAGCGGCAAAAATATCACTAACGCTTTTTCTCTTGGCACGACAGTGAATGCGGGGTCAGGAGGTTCAACACACTGGTATCTTAGAAATGCTGCGGGTTCGCAACGGTGGGGGATAGGGACTCAGCTGGTAGAAGCCACAGGAAATGTGGGTGAAGATTTTACGATCTGGAATTATTCAAATACAGGAGGATGGCTAGGCACTCCTTTATTAATCAAACGTTCTACAGGAAATGTAACTTTTGGAAGCCAGATTCAAATTTCCGGAGGTTCTCCGGGGGCAGGGAAAGTATTGACCTCTGATGCCAACGGTCTGGCAAGCTGGGCTACTCCTGCAAATAGTACCTACACCACCTCTAACGGACTTACAGTGTCAGCTAATGACATTAAACTTGGTGGAGCTCTTACAGGTGCTACCACCATCAGCAATATTACCAGTACCAATACCTTATCCTTTACCAGCCCTGATGCGGCAAGTGCGGCAATCACAGTAGGAAGCACTTCGGCAGGATCGGGAGGAGTGTATTTCGGAAATACAAATCATGGGGTAAAAAGAGGATTTCCCACCACGGGTGCTGATAATAATGTAGGATTATATACCACTGCAGGAAATTTATATCTTTCCACTAACGGTACCGCAACAGATCGTTTTGTCCTCAACAGCGATGGAAATATAGGAATTGGCACATCTAGTCCAACCACTAAATTGAGTGTTGCCGGAAGTGCAATTTTCAAACCGAACACTTCTAATAATGGTACTGGAGATCCTGTAAGTATACAGATGTATGGAACCAATGGTTCAGACTATACAGCTGTAGGAGGAATCAAGATGAGATGGCATGATCAGAATCCCGTTTCCATTAATATTGTAAAAGGTGTTGCAAATAACGACGGTGCTGCTATGGGATTTAATGTTTCCTCAGATGCTACAAATGAATTTGAAGCAATGAGAATTCAAAAATCAGGAAATATAGGAATTGGTCTTGATGATCCTCAATCAAAACTACATGTAAATGGCATTATCACTTCAGGGCCTTTTTCGGGCGTAGGAGGGGGGCTAAACCTTGGCAATGGTAACCATGGAATCCGACGGGGTTTTCCTAGTGAGGTAGGCTCCAATAATAATGTGGGATTGTATACGACGGGAGGAAATATATATCTTTCTACTAATGGTAATGCGGATGCAGGTCAGTTCGCAATGGTAGACGGAAATGTGGGTATTGGGACAGGTTCGCCAGGTTCAAAATTGCATGTAAATGGTACTATAAAAGCATCACGTATAGAAGGAACATCAGACATTCGTTTCAAGAAAGACATTCATAAGATTTATGGCGCTACAGAGAAGCTAAATCAGCTTAATGGCTATACCTATACATGGCGGGATAAGACCGAATTTCCGGGACAGACCTTAGGAGAAGGTAAGGATGTAGGAGTAATTGCACAGGAGGTGGAACAAGTTTTCCCGGATGCAGTAAGCACCAATAAGGATGGTTACAAATCTGTGAACTACAATGCGCTGATTCCGGTTCTTATAGAAGCATTGAAAGAATCAAATAGTAAAATCGACCGCCTGGAGCAGCAGATCAAAGCACTGGAGTCTGTAAAAGCTAAATAACTGAAAGATGACTGCATATATATTATTTTCGGCTTATAAAATGAGAGAAAAAATTCATTTTCTCATTTTAGGGACATTTTGCCGATATACGCTTCTGATAGCAGGTATAGTGATGCCTGTGCTGCTCCTGTCTCAGAATACAGCCGTTACTTCTGGAGACATTAATAATTGCGGTACATGGGGAAACCCCACTGCAATTTTCAGGAATACCAGTGATACCAAAACCATAAACAATGGAGTCACCGTTGCCGCCAATGAGAACTGGAGTACAGGAGCGGTTGTGTTAAATGGGAACGGAGCGGTTAATTTTAACAATGGGATTGTTCTGGATTTTACTAACGATCAGGGAGCAGATAAGGCGTGTAGTATGACAATTCATTGTGAAGAAGGTACTTTTACTATCAGTAAGAATATATGGTATCTAAATCATCCCGTATCAATTCATTATGAAAATGGTGATGGCAGAACGATGCCCTCAGGTTCTCAGACCAATAATAGTGTTAAATTATCCTGGGGAGGGGGGGACCTTTCCTGTAGGAACTAATGGCACGATACCTTTTATTATTGAAACAGATTATCTATGTGGTAGTTGTAGTACACCCACGGGGACACGTACGTTTAACGTTAATATGGGGGGGAGGTACTTATTGCAATATAAAAGTTGTCGTACAATAACTGACTAAAGTTTTTTGAAAAATGTTCATCCGCAATTAAAAGACATGTAAGCCGGGTACAGTTTGTATACAGAGTTTTGTTTCATTGATCCTGATTCTTGGAGTATGATTTTTTCCGGTGTTATTTATTGTCTTGTTCTTGGGGCATAGCCTCCGTCTATAAAAGGATTATCCTGAACACTTTCAGAAAGGCACATACATAAAAAGAAATAATGATTGAGTTTATTATTAAGCGATCAATTATTGTAAGATAACGGAAAAATGAGACTGTCATATGGCTGAGAATGAAACAAATTATCAACCTGCAAAAATGACCAAATGATTAAATTAAAATAGATTCTAACACACGCAAATGATTGTAAGCCAGGGAGACCGTTCAGGAAACATCCTTTAGTCTCCCGGTTTTTTGAAAGAATTCAAAAACATAATGATACAACAAATAGAACAATGCTTCCTTGTGAGGATAGAAAACAATGACAGAACTATCAATCTTTTAAAGAGCTGTTTTTTAGATGATAATCGAAGTCAAATAATAATTTTTACATTCTTCGTTCAGGTCAAAGCTCTAATAGTAATTATTATCAATGATTATATAAGTTTTTAATCTGTAATGGTGTCAAAAGGAATTTCAATTTAAAAAAAATTAAGTAAGAAAGCAGAAGATTGATGCTGGATGGCTCATTGCTTAGTATTTATGTTGTGTTTCCGGGGAAGGTAAAGCTTATAAAACTGATTTCATAATGATGTCCTTTCCCGGTTTTATTCCAAAAAATTAATAATTAATGTGAGCTCAATATAAAATAAATTCTCAGCGCTCGAAGCGCGACATGCATTGATAAACGAATAAGAAATATTGAACTCGAATTTTAGGATTAAAATTTCAGAAGAAGAATATATGAAAAAAATTAAATGATAAAACCAGAATAAGAATCAGTCGACATAATCCTTTTTTTTGATTTATACGTTCCTGAGATCACGGCAAATTCCCTTTTGTCCTCAGTAATTTATAACGTTTACAAAAAAACGGATTTTCTAAAAACGCAGATGTTTTTATATAGCTGCCCGGATATTTTAGGATAATAACTGGTTATCCGGGCGCTTTTTTAAAGAAAAAATTTAAAGAAAAATTTATGACCCCACAAATGAAAGAAATTCACATCGGCGAGATGCTTTTTCGGGCGGTTACCGAAAGAGATATCCATGAAGAGCGTATCTGTAAATTTTTTTGGATGCAGTTCTTCAGAAATTTCAGGAATGTACACCTGTAAGAGTATGGATACAATACTTCTTTTAAAATGGAGTAAACTTCTGGAATACGATTTTTTCAGGATTTACAGCCAACATCTTATTCTTTATTCGCCCCCGATTAAAGCAATCGGTAAAGCAAACAGCTATCATAGTCTTCCTAGGTTCCGGAAAAATATATACACCAATGAAGCGATTAATTTCTTTTTGGAACTCATTGCTAGCGGTGAGAAAACAATAGCACAAATATTAGTGGAATATGGGGTGCCGAAAAGTACCATGTACCGATGGCTCAGCAAAAGGGGATTTTAGGACAAACGGTAAAAGGCAAAAGTATTTTCACAAAATATCCAACCGAATGTCGAATTCCCTTGTTGCTTATTTTGAAAGAATAATGTAGTATAAGTAATTATGATAAGTGTATGAAAATGAAGGAATTATTTTGCTTTATAAAAAATCACATTATAAGTAAAGAATTTTTAGTATCAGAATTTAAAAACGAATATTGGCGGAATGTAACCCGGAGAAAATTTTATGTTAAGAATATTATTGAAAATTCACTGCTTATAGGAAAAACCAAATCCGAGATAGAAGCATCCTTTGGAAAAAACGAGAGCAAGCATGATTATGTGAACAGATGGACCTATTTTGTACAGAAAAAAGGAAAAAGAAAATATGTTCTGGCTCTTTACTTCGAAGATGATGTACTGGTTGATGTCAGGTACGAATACAGATATATTGATTGAAATTTAGAAAACTTATGATGTCCTGATGAAGACCACGGAAAACAATAGCAGCACTTTAATAACAGTAGTTGCTTTCGCCGGAAATATCAAACAAATCGATCAAATTTTTTTTAGAAATTATATGAAAAATACCCCTAATTACCGAAAAATATACGAGGATATGATTGCAAAGAAATATCCTGATAAGGCGGAGGCCTGCAAAAGTATTTTAACCAAAAAAAAGATTAAAACCATCGATGTGGTGATGCTGAACAATATCATTGTGGGCTTTGATTCGCACTACATTGAAAACAACCAGAAGCTCAAATCGTATGACAAGGATACTGTTTTTGAAGTGTTGATGTATCAGAAAAAACATCACCTGAATAATATTCAGACGGCAAAGCATTTCAACATCAGCCGCAATACGCTGAGCAGCTGGAAAAAAAAGTTTATTGTTGAGTTTAAAAATCAGTTACCGGAATCATAGAATTATAATTATTGCAGGGTAGAATTGAATTCAATTTCATAGACAATTTCCATATTATGGTAAACCTAAGCTTCACTAAATGTTGATAGTTTCAACAACTCTTTACTCAAAGATAAAAGCTGATCAGATTAATTGCAAGATTCTTATTTATATCAAATTATTATTTTAAAATTAATAATTCTATTATGTCCTTTCAACTGCCCGAAAACAATATATTTTTCGGGATTTCTTCGACAGTTCTTCGGAAGCTCTTCGGAAAAATCACTGTTTTTCCGAAGCCGACCCGAAGGTGATCCGAAGAACACCCGAAGAAAAAGGTAATAAAGCCGGTCAAAACCGGTCAAAACACATTATTACCGGTCGTTGTTTTCAGAATTGATAAAAAGCAAAAAAAAACGCTATATCTTTATTTTGTTAATTTTAAAAATATATGAAAAATCATGCAGATGAAAGTTAATTACTTGTCAGGATAGAATTCCGCCAGCTCATATGAAAAAACGACACTGATTATTTTCCATTCTCCGTCAGCCCTGATCAGATGCCAGAATTCTTTTCCGTAATTTTTCATCTGATTATCGACCCAGAAAGAATAATCGAATGTCACACTTCCAATGGCATCGTCATTCTCAATATGTACATTTTTAAACAATTCCTTTTTTTCTTCTTTTCTGAGGATATAGCTAAAGAAACTTTTATAAGTATCCCGGAAATAGTTTTTGACGTTTTTAGGATCACTTTCCGATAACTTTAGTTGTGTTTTTGTTCGGTTTACACCAATCCAGCTCACGGCTTCCGTATGAAACAAGCTGTAAAAAGCAGATGAATCTTTGCTGATAATACTTTTTTTAAATTGATTTACAACACTTTCGATAGCCTTTTTTTCTGAAGCAATGTTCTGGGCAGATAATACGCTGCAAGCAATTACAAAAAATAACAAGCTAAATTTTTTCATGAGATATGATGTTTAAGGATTTTATTTTTAAGATAGGAAGAAGGCTTTTCGATACAGTATAAATACAATATTCCGGCAAAGAGACAGGCTGCGAGGCAGACAAGGAAAACAAATGTATCCGGTAATGAAATAGTAAATTGATCCAGAAATAACTGTATAAGATGAATTACGCCTTTATGCGAAAGATAGATAGAGTAGGAAAGTAGAGCAATTTTTGATGTTAAAAAGCTTTTTCTTTTGTTTAAAAAGGAAGATTCTGAAATGGCTCCAAGCAATAGTATTCCAAAGCTTGCCGCGACGAATGAAAATCCCCAGATAGAAGCACCCTCAGAATATTGGTCCCTGCAAAAGTATAGGGAAAGAGCTGTTGATAGTAACCCGCTGAGAAGTATTACATTTCCATTTTTATCAATAAATAGTTTAAATTTTTCAGAAAACTGGAAAAAATAACCGGTCAGAACGCCAATGGCCAGTCCATCAAATCTCGTATAAGTAGGATAATAGATCTTCATATACCATTCTTTCCAGAAGTCAGAATGGGCAATATGGGTAACAATATATTCATTCCATGAGAAATACCGCAGGAATATCGATACAATAATGAGTAAAACGATACTGTATGTAAGATAGCGAATAGATTTCATTTTGTAGAATAACAAAAGAATGGCAGGAAGCATCAGGTAAAACTGCTCTTCAATGCAGAGAGACCACGCGTGGGAAAAAGTTCCTTTTTGAATAACATTCAAACTGTAATTTTGCGTAAATGTGATGAATTTCCAGATAGACGGCAGCGCTTCCCGCTCCCTGAATACCGGAATGCAGAAATAAAGAAATAATGTAAATAAATAGGGAGGAATAATCCGGAAAAATCTCTTGATGTAAAAGGTTTTCAAATCAATAGTGTGTTTTTCTTTCATCTCGCTGAATAGCTGATTAGAGATTAAAAATCCGCTTATAACGAAAAACAGATCTACGCCGGTCCATCCGATCCATCCTACAGTATCGATCCAGGAAGGATGCTCAAACATTCGGTAATGGTAAATAAATACGAGTACAATCGCAAGAGCACGGAGGTGGTCCAGTCCGTTAAATTTTTTAATAGGCTGCATATTTTTTTAGCGAAATTGAGATTAATCTCATCAGCTTTCATGCACTGCATGCACACAGCAGTCATTTGGATGTATGTAATGCTTTTCCACTTTCAGATGCCGAAAATGGTCGTCTGCATGATAATGTAGGTCTTCCAGCTTTCTTTTTCTTATGAAAAGTTTTTAATGACTATTTTTGACAGTAATGGATACAACTCTCAACATGAAATACAAAAAACAGATTGGCTATCAGATACTATTCTGGATTGCTCTATTTCTGCTTGGGTTGGCGAGGAATTACGGAGAGCATGAAAATCCGGGTTTTAAAGAATTCCTATATTATGATCTGTGCCATTGGATATTTCAGATCATGGGAGCCAATTTTATCTATTTTGTTCTGATCAGAAAGTTTTTCGATACCAAAAAGTATCTCTCATTTACGCTGTATCTTGTGTTGAGTTTATATTGTTTAGGCGTACTAAACCGTCTGTTTATCGTTTATCTGGCAGAACCCTTTTTTGCCACTTATCCCAAAGAAAGCTTTACTGAAATTTTTTCAGATATTCGATACCTTTTGTTCCATTACATTTTTCCGATTCTTTCAGGAGCATTTATTTTCATATCGGTTATGTTCATTCTGCGTTATCAGGATGAGAAAAATAATCGTTTACAGCTACAGAAAGAGAAATCTGAATTGGAACTGATGTTATTGAAGTCACAGCTTAATCCACATTTTTTATTTAACACGCTCAACAATATTTACTCATTGTCCGTTTCAGGTTCCGCGGCAACGGCACAGTCAATCGAACGGCTCTCTGATATTCTGGATTATATTCTCAGTAAGGGACAGCATAAAATGGTGGATATCAATGAAGAATTAAAAATTATTGACGATTATATCGAACTTGAAAAATTACGCTACGACGAACGGCTGATTATGAATAAATCTGAAAATATAGGATCTCAGGCCCATATTCCGCCATTATTATACCTTTCTCTGGTTGAAAATGCTTTTAAGCACGGTGCAGAAAAAACGAGCGGAAATGTTGAAATCAATATATCTGTAATAACTGATTTTGATTTTGCTATATTTAAAGTGGAAAATAATTTCTCTGAAACCTCAACCGATGACAGAATAGGAATCGGACTGAATAATATCAGAAAGCAGCTTGAATTATATTATTCCGATAAATATCTATTGAAAATTGAAAAAAATGAAAATTGGTTTTCTGTAAAAGTAACCACTCCTTTGTATGACAATTAATTGTGTAATTATAGACGACGAACCGCTGGCAGTTAAGCTTCTCGAAAACCATATCTCTAAGATCGAAGAGATGAAGGTAGTGGGAACCGGAAAAAATGCCATGGAAGCTTATCGAATTTTGCAGGATCGACAGGTTGACCTTTTGTTTCTTGATATCCGGATGCCTGATCTCAGCGGAATTGAATTTCTAAGGTCATTGAACCATAAACCCAAAACCATTTTCACCACCGCCTACCGTGATTACGCCGTCGAAGGATTCGAGCTGGAAGCCGTCGACTATTTATTGAAACCTATTACCTTCGACCGTTTTTTCAAATCTGTGCAGCGTATATTGACTACAGTGGCCAAAGATACTGGTGAAGAATTTTTCATTCTTAAGTCAGAGGGATTTAATAAAAAAATTCTGCTGAAAGACATCCTTTATCTTGAGAGTTCCGGAAATGATATAAAAGTCTACCTTATCAATGAATACATCACAGTTTCCAAAATGACACTTTCCGAGCTTGCTACACAACTGCTGAAAAAAGGTTTTATCAGAATTCATCGCTCGTTTATGATAAATGTCTCCTACGTTACCGCCATCGGAAGCCAGGAAATACTGGTCGGAAAAAAGGGAATTCCCATAGGAAGAAGCTATAAAAATGAGTTTGATGCTTTTAAAAAAGTATTTCTGGGAAAGCATTCTTTTAATTAAACTTGTTTAAATAAGCTTATCGTAAAAACTAATGTCTGATAAGGTGAATCATTGATTTTAAATTTTAGCCTAAAACTTTTATCGTATCATGTAATTTCGACAACTTTTATCTCGTGATTCTGCCATTTTTTCAGTTCTAAAATGACAAAATTTCATATTTTGGCACTGGCATACTGCTTGTAATGAATAAGTTACGATCATTGAATATATTGTTTAACCTTTAAAAACTCGTAATTATGTCAATCGTTAAAAGAAACAATGGCAGTTTGCTCCCTGCAAATCCACGTGCACTGTTCGATGACTTTTTCAGCCGCGAACTTTTTAATTGGGGCAACAACAACTTTTCGTCAACCCTTACTACACTTCCTTCGGTGAATATCAGGGAAAGTGAAGACAATTTTGAAGTGGAGCTGGCCGCTCCGGGAATGGAGAAACAGGATTTCGAAATTACCCTGGAAGGAAATATGCTTACCATTTCATCTTCCCGAAAAAACCAGAAAGAAGAGAAGGAAGACAATTACATCCGCAGGGAATTCAGCTATCAGTCTTTCCGTAGAAGTATCGAGCTTGCAGAAAATGTAGTAGATGATGAGAACATTGAAGCCAGATATGAAAATGGTGTTCTGAAGCTTACTATTCCAAAATCTGAAAAAGCCAAAAAAACAGGCACCCCGTATGATCGAAGTGCATTAACAAACCTGATCAGGGAATTATTGCAAATCTGAATAATGCTGTACATTCTGCTGTTGAAATATTGTTTTAATAAGTGCAGTCAGCCTTGTTCAGCCCTGCAGTAAATCCCAAATTTGAATGAATCATTTACATTGGTTTTCCGCAAGGGAAACCAATTTTAGTAATCTTATATTTAAAACAACAAACGATGAACGGATTACTTTGGTCAGTATGCATCCTATGCCTTACTACGCTGGGAATGATGTTTATTCTGAAAAAATTCAATCAGCCTTACCTCATCGCTTACATTATGGTGGGCATTATTCTGGGACCGCATATTTCGGGGGGTTTTCACAGATCCCGCACAGACGGAAACAATAGGGGAGATCGGAATTCTGCTGCTCATGTTTTTCCTGGGAATGGAAATCAATGTTCCCGATAACCGGAGTATGCTCATAAAACCTGTTGTCGCACAGTCAATCAAGATCGTCCTGAGCATAGGCTGTGCTTTTCTGATAGGATATTTCATGGAACTTTCATTAAACAGCATTATTCTCATTGCTGTTTTATTTATCTTTAATAGTACGGCGGTGGTCAGTGAGTTTCTGAGCAGGCATAAAACCCTGAAAACAACATTCGGAATAACGGTGCTGAATATGCTTATCTTTCAGGATCTTCTTCTGGCACCCGTCCTTACAATGCTGAAAGCATGGAATAAACCTGAATTTGACATTCTTACCCTTCTTTTTCCGGCAGTTCTGTGTTGTGTGATGTTCTTTATCCTGAAAAAGATCAGAAATGTGCAGGAGATCCGGCTGCCGGAATTTTTCAGATCGATTGAGAAAGATCACGACCTTCAGGTGTTTTCCGGACTTTTCATCTGTCTTATTTCCGGGTTGTTAGCTGAGATGGCCGGGATGAGCAGCGCTTTGGGAAGTTTTATGGCAGGTGTGGTCGTGGGAAGGGTAAGAACTTTCAGCTGGCTGGAGCATTCTCTGATCCCATTCAAAGTATTCTTTGTTACGCTGTTTTTTGTTTCCATTGGGCTGCGTTTGGACATCCCTTATCTCTTTTCCAATTTCGGAATCATCCTTTTGGGGACATTTTTCGTGTTGGCAAGTAACAGCCTGATGTCTGCCATCGCTTTCAGACTATTAAAATACAGCTGGAAAGACAGTTGGTACGGTGGCGCTTTGCTATCACAGACAGGTGAGTTCGGAATTCTGGCATTATCGGTTGCCTATAAATCAGGAATAATAGAGTACAGCCTGTACAAGGCCGGATTGGGAATTACCTGCCTGTCACTCCTGCTATCCACAATTTGGATAACTTTCCTCAACAGCACTACGGCAAAGAGATCATTGATAAGAATAATGAACCGTAATTGAGCCTGGGTTTGGGTTTAGTGCCTGAGAGTTTTTAAGATGGATGTGGGATTTATATTTTTTGATTTAAAATTCCCATGCTCGTCTTGTTCTACCGGAATTTCTTGTCCACTGCTTTCTGAAAATAAGAAAGTCTGCACAAAAAGGCAGACTTTCTTTGACTTATAACCGTATTACACGGTGTATAATGTTATGCTAATTTTACATTAATTGCATTCAATCCTTTTTTTCCCTGCTCTACATCATAGGTTACCATATCGTTTTCACGGATGCTTCTGCTGTTTAAACCTGTAGAGTGTACGAAAATGTCTCCTCCTCCGTTTGCCGGAGAAATAAATCCGAAGCCTTTTGCTTCATTGTAAAATTTTACTGTGCCTTGTTGCATTGTAATTGTATTAAAAATTATTATTGTATTGTTCGACGATCAGTGAAAGAAACCTCCAATCATATTTTCATAAAGATCTCCACTACTAAAAGTCTGTTTTTTCTATTTGGTATTATTGGAATAAATGATGCTGTGCCATTACAGGAACTGTAAAACCTATAAGTTTCTGTATATTTTTCAGATCAGAGCGTTCTTCCTGATCGCAGAATGAAACTGCTTTGCCTTCCATACCTGCTCTGCCTGTTCTTCCGATACGGTGTACATACGTCTCGGGTACGTTGGGAAGCTCGTAGTTTACAACGTAAGACAGCTCATCAATATCAATTCCTCTTGCTGCAATATCAGTAGCGATCAGTACGCGGATTTTGCTGTTCCTGAAATCTTCCAGAGCCTTCTGTCTTGCATTCTGGGACTTGTTCCCATGGATCGCTGCGGCAAATATTCCTGTACGTTCCAGTTGTTTTACAAGTTTATCGGCTCCGTGTTTTGTTCTGGTAAATACCAGAGAACGGAGAATAGAAGGGTCTTCAAGAAGGCTGATCAGAAGCCCGGTTTTATTGTCTTTTTCAACAAAATATACCGACTGTTTTACCGTTTTTGCTGTTGATGAAACAGGGGTTACGGTGATTTCAACAGGGTTTTTCAGGATCGTATCTGCAAATTTTCGGATAGTATGAGGCATCGTGGCCGAGAAAAAAAGAGTCTGTCTTTTCTGAGGAACAAGCGTCAGTACTTTTTTAACGTCATTCACAAAACCCATATCCAGCATACGGTCTGCTTCGTCCAGTACCAGGACTTCGATTTTAG
Organism: Chryseobacterium sp. POE27; assembly: GCF_039727685.1. Classification (NCBI taxonomy): domain Bacteria; kingdom Pseudomonadati; phylum Bacteroidota; class Flavobacteriia; order Flavobacteriales; family Weeksellaceae; genus Chryseobacterium; species Chryseobacterium sp. POE27. Next base: position 1,279,260 of record NZ_CP152475.1, on the reverse strand, counting down.
AAAGATTGATATGGCCCTGGCTGCAGAGATCCAGAAGTCTTCCCGGAGTTGCTACAAGGATATCCACCCTTTTTCTTAATGAAGAGATCTGGTTGCCCTGAGATACGCCACCAAAGATGGAAAGCTGTGATAAAGGCAGATATTTGCTGTACAGTTTAAAATTTTCCTCAATCTGTAAAGCGAGTTCACGGGTGGGAGTAAGGATCAGGGTGCGGATCATCTGATGGTCGGGACTGTGCTTTTTTAAAAGCTGAAGAACCGGCATGGCAAATGCTGCTGTTTTTCCTGTTCCGGTCTGTGCGCAACCGATAATATCTCTACCTTCCAGAATATGCGGAATCGCTTTGCTCTGGATTTCGGTAGGTTTAGAGTATCCCGCTTCCGTTACGGCGCGGATAATAGGGTTTATTAAATTAAGATTTTTGAAATTCATTGTTTTTGAAAGCCTCTGAGGCATTAGTGAGTCAGGGTTTATCTGAAATCCTGAGAAAAAGTAACTGTCAGAATATATTTTCTAAACATTTCTTGCCAGTCGTGTTATTGGGTACCTGCTTTGTCTTTTTAGGACATCTTTAGCGGATTTCATCCGGGATATGATTTCTTCTGATTATTAAAAAAGAAATATTTTCCTTATCTATGTTAGTTTTTGTTTTCCGTTGGTCTGATGGTTCAGCTGGCCAGTGTAAATATTCATCTGTAAAAGATTTAAGGTTAAAAATTGGCGGCTGGAAAAGCAGAGACTGTAAAAGAAAAAAATAGTATTCTAAACTGTGACAGAAAGCAAAGGCAGAGGCCTGTTTGTTGATCTTGGTGCAAACCTACAACAATTTTTCGGGATATTGGTAAATATAATTAATTGATTATCAAAAATATAATCGTAGCTTACGCACCCTAGAAACAAATTGTTTGCACATTGCGGATAATTTTTAGTCCAAAAGAAATGCAAGCATATACTCCCGACACCCAGGTTCAGGCAGAATCCCAGGTAATACCGGCAGGATCACCGGTAAGAATTGCCTACTTTATCATGGTGCATCATCAGCCTGACAAATTCAAAAGCCTTTTTCAGAAGATTTACACACGTGATCAGGTATATCTTATCCATATCGACCGAAAGGCGAAAGACGGATTTACTGAAGAAATTCAGCAGTTCATCATACAATTTCCTAATGCATATATTCTGGAAAGTATGAATATCAATTCGGGAGGTTTCAGCATTATCCAAACACAGATCAATGCCATGGAGTTTCTTTTAAATGTAAATGAAGGGTGGGATTTTTTCATCAACCTCAGCGGTGAAGATCAGCCACTGAAATCTCAGAGTATTATCCGTAAATTCCTGGGACAGAACAGGAATAAGAACTATCTCTTCTATTACGACCAGAAATTTTACAGGCCCGATACATTGCAAAGGATTCACAATCACTTCACGGAACTTGCCTACAGAATATCATCTCTTATTTATAAAAGAGAATTTATGAAGGATGTGGTGCCCTATATCGGTGGCAAATGGGTGATTTTTACCCGGGAAACCTGCAGGTTTTTCAGTATGAATGATAAAGTGATGGTGTTTGAAGACTTTTATCTTCATACTTTTTTTGCCGGGAGATTCCTTTTTTCAGACTGTTCTCATGAATACCGCTTTCAGGGAAATTATCGTGAATGATGACAAAAGGGCTGTGTCAGGTTCCTGCCGTAATACCGGCGAATTGATTCAGGAACTTAAAAATAACAGTCAGCTATTTATCAGAAAGCTGGATCCGGCAGCAGATAAAGACGTTTTCACATATATTGAGGAAAGCTATGATCTTCCGCTTCCGGAAATTGATGAAGTTGCCCGGGAACTGAAAATAGATCGTCATCAGGACAACTGACGCTGGGACAGATGTAAGATCTGTGAAAACCAGGGAAAGATTTCTTCGTATTAATAGTCACCTTTTCGTCCCGAACATAGCGTAGCGAAGTGAATGATCTCCACTCATGAAATGATATGTTTTATTCTGTTGTAGACTTTAATTGCAGTAGCTTTCCACGGTGTCAGGCTGGGCCTGTCGAAGCCTTAGTTATTAGGATGTGAGTTGTACTGGCCCTTCGACAAGCTCAGGGTGACAAGAGTGTAGCACCAACTTCGCTCAGCCATCTTTCCTTCATTGTAATGTGGGCCTTCGAGTGGCCTCAGGCCCCACCATTTTATAACTCTTTGTCATTACGAAGAAACCCTCATACATACTACTATAAAACCCTCCCACACACTTTGTCATCCCGGAGGAACCTCAACATAGCTGGTAAAAGATGAAATAGAAAAATTCGGGCTTAGATCCCTACCGGGATGACAAAGGGAATGGTTAGAATGGAGGTTATTGGGTGAAAATCTTCTTGAACCACCCCGTCAAAAATTCTTTGAATTTTCGCCACCCCTCCGTAGGAGTGGAATTTTTAAGTTGTCTGTATTATCAATTGCAGCCAGGCATTACAATAGTTGGCTTTGTGTTCTCTTTTAAGTGAAATCGAAGATTATCTCCTTTTAGTCGATGAATGTTATTTCGACGTAGTCAAACGGCTTTGTGAAACTAAATATGCGCAATAATTCCAAAAAACCTTAGTGAGCTTGGTGTTCAAAAAGAAAGCTCTCCAACTCTAAAACCTCAGCGAGCTCTCCTAAGTGAAACGGCTTTGTGAAACTAAATATGCGCAATAATTCCAAAAAACCTTAGTGAGCTTGGTGTTCAAAAAGAAAGCTCTCCAACTCTAAAACCTCAGCGAGCTCTCCTAAGTGAAACGGCTTTGTGAAACTAAATATGCGCAATAATTCCAAAAAACCTTAGTGCGCTTGGTGTTCAAAAAACAATGTGATATTCGTTGTAATTAAATTACAGTCATGCAATATTTGATTGAACCTTAAAAACTATTAAGCCACTATCATTTGCTGAGCAGAGCGCCTTTGCGAACGGAAAATATACAGCATCATTTCAAATAAATCCTTGCGTTCTCCGCGTTGAAATTAATTTTCCATGTATGAAAGTCTGGTGGCTGAGCGGAGTCGAAGCCACCAAGACTCCGAAACTCTAAGACACTCTCACACTCATACCCTAAAAACCCACCCACTCAAAACGTAGTATAAGTTCTACAAATTGTAGTTTTAATTAATCCGAAATGTCGGAATAGTTGTACAAGTTTATTTTCACAACTAAAATATCTTTGCCACGTGGTCATGATATGCGCAATCATCAGATATTTTCTCATGCTGAAATGAAGCAAAAGTAGGGATTGAGAAAACGGTGAAAATCATCATCACATCCAGCCAGGGAGGTAAGCATAGATTACCCAAAGCCATAAACAGCATAAAAGATGAAAGTTAAAACAGCAGTACTGAGCAGGCATGCCTTCCATTATATGGTGAGGGCGCTTTTGCTTGTACTTTGTTTTAACGGTATGGCAGTTAAGGCGCAGGCTCTTTCACAGGAACATCCGGATATCTATGTCAGTACCGGAACTTTTATTTTTTCTGAAGATTCAAAGTCATTCATAAAAGGGAAGACTTCTAAAGCGGGCCTTAGCAAGCACAAGACAAAAAACAGAAGCACACAGAAAAAGAAATCTAAAGAACATAAAGACCATCTTCAAAAAAAACATCAGGAAACTGTTTCCCATCTGTCTATAACCGGCCAGCGGAGCAGGCATAACTGGAGCGTTTCCGGAAGCAGCCGCTGGATGGGAGTTTTATGCGACAGCAGAATCCCCGGATATGGAGTGGCGGCGGGCTTTTTCTATGAAGCCGTATTTCTATTGTTGGCGATCATACGCCTGCTGTTGTTTTTCTACAGCAGCTTTTCATTAAATAAAATCTGCATATTATTTTGTTGCCGTCCCCCGCCCGTCTTCACTTCGGGTGCCGGGAGACGGCGGTTTGCTGAAATGGGATAAAGCCTGCTTCAGATACAGATCATAGGGCGCTCAGAGAAATCTGAGAGGTCGCCATGATCTGTATCGCAGATACGCCTGTTCCCGGTCGTTAAACACAAACGACTTTTTTAAACTTTTATAAAATAATATGAATAAATATACAATCTATGAGTCCCCTCAAAATGGGAAGGCTCTCATTAAGATGTTCTTGTTGCGGGTAGTAAGCATCATGCTGCTGCTCACAGTAAGTTTCATATATGCGCAAAGCCCCGGCGGGGTCGCCGGTGCGTCACTCTGGCTGAGGGCGGATAATGGAGTCCGTAGCGTGGAGTATTTCAATGTGCCTGCAGCTAATCGTACGGCGAGCAGCAGTTATTCTGGCTTACCTCCTTCAAGTTCGGTACTTACAAGCAATGACTCATGGGCGGCAAGCTCGGCAATTGCAGATCAGTTTCTCACACTTGATTTAGGATCTGTACAGACGGTGTATGGCGTAGTAACAAAAGGAAGGCCAGGTGCTTACGCTCAATGGGTGACAAGCTATGTAGTAAGTTATCTAAATACTGTTACCAATCAATACGTGGATATTGGTACATTTTCGGGAAATACGGATCAGACGACGGAAGTAATAAATATATTTCCATCTGCCGTTACGACAAGCTCCATACGTATTACGGAGAAGACATGGAGCGGGCATCCCTCCATGCGTGCGGATGTCATCAAAAGCATGGAACCTATTTCACAAAACAATTCACCGGCAACATTTTGGCTGGATCAGAGCGGTTCTAATAATATTATGATACAGGCTAATGAGAACAAAAAACCTACGTATCTTAATAATACCTCATCGGGAGTTAATTTCAATCCGGTCATTTCATTTAACGGATCAAGTAATGAACTTTCCGATAGTAATGGTATATTAGGAACTTCTACTAATGGTAATGCTGCAGCTTTTGTCGTAAGCTCGGTAAAGACGGTTCAAAACAGTTCTATATTCTATGAACTGGCTAAAAACCCATCTAATGCAGACGTTCAGTTTAATTTGCATGCACCATGGAGCGATAACAAAGTATATTGGGATGGAAGCAGTACGAATAGAATTGAGACACCTTGGGGAGGAACTGTGAATACACCCTACATCTGGACGGGTTGGAACAATGCAAGCTTAAGCCCTAAGAAAACCTCATTGAGAAGAAACGGAATGGAGATCGTTTCCGGTACCACCATGAGCAACTACAGCGGACAGAATAAACCGATGTATATTGGTTCTGTTGGAGGATCAAGTTATTATAATGGCACTATAGGTGAGGTTATTATATATAAGACAGCACTCTCAGAAACAGAGCGTATTCGGGTAGAGTCCTATCTCGCAATTAAATATGGTAGTACTTTGTCGCGAGATTCTGATGCTGATAATAATCCTGGAGAAGAAATAGGAAGCGGAAGTGGTATTTTTGAAGGTGATTATGTAGCTTCGGATGGCACAAAATTATGGAATAATGATGCTACTTATCAAAACAATATCGCCGGTATCGGCTGGGATTTTAATTCCGGGTTACTTCAGAAGCAATCGCAATCGGTGAATGGTGGTTTTCAGCCGATCATTGGTAAAGGAAATATTGCCGCTACCAACAGCAGCAATGGTAATACTTTCAATAATGACGGCGATTTCCTGGTTTGGGGATCTGATACAGGCAGCACTACTTTCTCAACGCCTTTTGCGTTTAATGGGCTGAACTACCGAATGCCTCGTATCTGGAAAATGCAAAAGACAGGAAGTGTAGGAATTGTAAAAGTAGCCATCCCGGTAAGTATGTGGCCGGGTGCGGTTACACAACCTACTTTATTGATCAGCGATAATGCTACTTTTGATGGCTTGGATAGTAATTTCTTAATGAAGAAAGAAACGATCGGTGGGATTGACTACTATGTGACGGATCCTATTAATCTTGATATCACTTCAGGACAGTTCTTCAGCTTTGCGGCTTTTGTAACGGCTCCCGGGGGGGTGATAACCAGTCTTCAAACCTGGATGAAAGCTGATAATGGTATTACAGCAACTTCAGGAGCGGTAAGCAGTTGGGCAGATGCTACTGGAAATGGAAATAATTTTTCTGAGTCAACCAATAGACCGTTATATAACGCAGCATCGAACTTAGTTAATTTTAATCCTTCGATATCATTTAACGGTTCAAATCAGCAGTTAACGAATTCTACTTTTATTATAAATCAGTCAACTGCAAGCATATTTGCCATAGCTAAATTAAACACTGTTTCAAGTGCATGGCAGACAATAACTGCATCAGGTAATGGGCAGGGTACTATCTTCCGTGTGGCAGGAAGTAATCTTCATTACAAAAGGCATATTGACAATAGTAATGCAACTACGACTACAGGTAGCAAAGTACTTCAGGCGAATAATCCTTATTTATTAGGATTAACTACTGCAACAGGATCCAACAATGAGAAGATTTATATTGACGGTAGTTTAGATGTAACAGGAACTACTTCAATTATTCCATCCGCAAGTACTTTTACCTCTATTGGAGTTAAATATGTGCAGGCACAGGGTGATTATTTTGGAGGTAGCTTACCGGAGATCATTTATTACTCCAGTTCTTTGAGTTCTGTGGACAGAGTAAAGATAGAAACCTATTTAGCTTTAAAGTATGGTACTACTCTTGGAAACACAGTATCCACTGTTAATTATACGGATAGTGCAGGTAATGTAATTTGGGCTGGTGATACTTCTTACCAGAACAACATCGCCGGTATCGGTAGAGACGATGCCTCTGCGTTGAATCAGAAGCAGTCTCAGTCTCAATCGGTCAATAATGGTGTTCAGCCTATCATAGGAAATATAGCTATTGCCGATACCAATGCCAATAACAACAATGATTTTGGTGCCGATAAAACCTTCATGGTATGGGTTTCTGATACAGGCAGCACCAATTTTGCTACGACTTTTGCCTTTGGCGGGTTGAACAACAGAATGGCAAGGATCTGGAAAGTACAGGAAACCGGAACCGTAGGGAAGGTTAGAGTTGCTTTAAAAGTGAGCGACCTGCCGGGAAGTGTTACTAAACCTACCTTATTGGTCAGCGGTGATACAACGTTTGACGGTTCTGTTGATCAGTTTTTAATGACCAAAGAATCCATCGGTGGAGTAGAGTACTATGTAACAGCTCTTAGTGATAATGTCGATTTCTCTTCAGGAAAATACTTCAGCTTTGCAGCTTTTGTAACCGCTCCGGGGGGAGTAGTAGGAGAGTCCCTTTGGTTAAGGGCGGATGCACAGGTTTCTTATAATACAAGTAATCAGATTTCTTTATGGAGTGATCAGAGTACGAGTTATAAACATGCTACAGCAGGTAACAATCCTACTTTTAAACCATTGGCAAATAATTTTAATCCTGCTGTTTCACTTGCAACCGGATCTTCACAGTATTTTGCTGTTCCAAAAGGTTTTGCAGATTTTACAGGAGGAGCAAGTGTTTATGTGGTAGCTAAACCAAAAAATACTCCTTACTATGCTAGATTCATAGATTTTGCAAATGGAGCTCCTTCGGACAATATTGTATTTCATCGTACAGGTTCTACTTCTTCATTTGGAGTAACTATAATTAATGGTACAAGCACTAGCTCATACCTTGAAGCACCAAGCGGAATTGTAAATGATGTCAATTCAATGTATGCAGCATTTATTCCTTCTGGAAATGCTGGTACTTCTGTAACAGCTTCAATATTAAGAAATGGACTTTCATTAGGCACAGGAACTCTTAAAGTTCCTAATAATGTAGAACGTTCCAACAATTATATTGGACGTTCTGCGTGGACAGCTGATAGCTATTATGATGGAGAATTTTCTGAAGTTATCATTTATCAAAGTGATAAGGCCAATGAAAAATATAAAATAGAGTCCTACCTTGCTCTTAAATATGGTATTACTTTATCCAGAGATTCAGATGGCGATAATACTCCTGGAGAAGAAGTGGGAACTGCTGGCAGTGGTATTTATGAAGGAGATTATGTAGCTTCCAATGGCTCTACAAAATTCTGGAGTACTGATGCCACTTACCAGAACAACATCGCCGGTATAGGTAGAGACGATGCCTCTGCCTTAAATCAGAAGCAATCTCAATCAGTAAACGGAGGAATCCAGCCGGTGATCGGGAATGTGGATATTACCGATACCAATGCGAACAATACCAATGACTTTGCGGCAGACAAGAGCTTCCTGGTATGGGGTTCGGATACAGGCAGTACGTCTTTTGCAACGCCGTTTGCTTATGGAAGTTCCAACTTCAGAATGACCAGAATCTGGAAAATACAGAAAACCGGAACCATAGGCACGATAAAAGTAGCTATACCGGTAAGCCAATTTCCGGTAAGCGTAACCATGCCATCATTATTGATCAGTGCTGATGCGACGTTTGATGGCAGTGATGCCAGAAAGGCTATGACCCAGGTATCATTGGGAGGAGTGCAGTATTATGTAGCAGAGGTAGATACAGCCATAGATCAGTTTACTTCAGGACACTTCTTCAGCTTTGCGGGATTTGTAACGGCTCCGGGTGGGGTTGCCGGGGTTTCATTATGGTTAAAAGCTGATGCAGGAACCAATACAACAGCTAATGACGGAACAATAACAAGCTGGAATGATCAGAGCGGAAATAATCGAAACTTTGCCAATGCTAGTGGTACAGTATCATATAAATCACCAACTAGTAATATTGGGTTCAATTTTAATCCTTCTCTGTACTTTGGTAGTTCAACTACAGCTCTTTATAGCAGTAGTTCACTATTTCCTCCTTCAACCTCAAGTGCAACTTTTTTTGGAGTAAGTAATATCAATAATTTTGCCTTCCTAAGAGTAAATAACAGCCAGGAGACGAATGATTATGCATGGTATGATTATCCCGAGTTTACTAGCTCTAATATTTTCGGAAGACCTTATGCATCAGGGGGGAGTAGGAGCTAGTAATACAAGTATTTCTTCTAGTATTGCACGTATTTCTACTGGGATATTGTCAAATGGTACATCGGTAAGTATTGCTCTTAATGGGGGAAATGCAAATGTTGGCAATGGTACTTATGCAACATATACAGGGGCTATGATAATTGGTTCAAGTGCTTGGGCTGGTGCTGATAATTATACTGTTGTTGGAAATACACCGGAGATCATTGCTTACACAAATTTATTAAATGCAACCGACCAGAAGCGGGTTAACTCTTATCTCGCAATAAAGTATGGTATTACGATCTCCAATGATACTAACGGTAACGGTACTTTAAATGAAATTGTTTCAGGAGCAGTAAGAGAAGGAGATTATACATCGAGTGGTAATAACGCTATATGGGATGGTCTAAATAACGTTACTTATCACAACAACATCGCCGGAATCGGTAGAGATGATGCTTCCGCATTATTGCAAAAGCAGTCCCAGTCCGTAAATACAGGCAATCAGCTTATCGTTGGGCTTTCCTCGGTAGCGGATACCAACGCAGCCAATACGGGAACGCTTAACAACCTACAGTTCCTTGTGTGGGGGGATAATAATGAAGCTAATGCGATTGATTTCACAGGAATTGCCGGGTACAACAGCAGACTGAAAAGAGTATGGAAAGTACAGAATACCAATAACGTGAACCAAAGTATTCAGGTGTTGGTTCCGTCTGCACTCGTACCTGCTACCAGCAGCTTACTATGCGGTACCGATCCTACTTTTGGGGGCAACTATTTTCCATATAATCCTGCTTCAATTCCGGTAATTATAAATTCGGTAAGCTATCGTGCATTTACTGTTCCTGCTGTAATGGTGAACCAGGATTCATTCTATATGACACTGGCTTTCTATCAGCAGTCACCGGGCGGGGTAAGAGATGATATGATCCTATGGCTTCGCGGTGATAAAGATCTTACCAGTACTACAAAGTGGGTAGACCAGACTTCTAATCACAATGATCTCCAATTTAGCACGTACGCTTGTAATGAAGATCCAAGAGGGCAGATGGTGTTAGGAGAAACCCTGAATTTCAACCCTGTAGCAAGCTTTGGAGATAATAACCTATGGGTTTGGGGATACACACCTGCCAATATTGCTTATGGACCTAATACACCTGCAAATGCACAAACAGATGTAGCCATTGTGTATAAGACCGACGGAGCCTATGCACAGGATGTATGGGGAACCGATTGGGGAGGGCCGATGGATGAACGTTCGTTAACGACGACACAGGTTGCCAATGGTAACACGGGAGTTGCGTATAGCGGAGGTAATTCGGGTGCTGCCACTATCAATGTGGCTTCCTTCAATGGTGTAGCTTCAGGAGGATCCAATGTACTGATCAATGGAAATAATGTGCTTAACTTTACAGGCTCTACGAGATTTGAAGGATGTACAAGCATCCGTTTAGGAGACATAAAAGGAGCCGGTAATGTGCTGAAAGGAGTAGTGGGTGATATGGTCGTGTACAGAAAGAACATGAGTACGATCGAGCGCATCCAGCTTAACAGCTACCTGGCACTGAAGTATGGAATTACCTTGGGAAGAAACAATGATGGAAATATGCCTGTAGGCGGGCAGGTATCAACTTCACCATCGGTATATGAAGGAGATTACCTGGCGAGTGATGGTATCACCAAGACCTGGTCTTCAGATGCGGTGTATCAGAACAATGTGGCGGGGATCGGTAGAGATGATATCTCAGCCTTCCATCAGCGCATCACCACGAGCCAGTCAGCAACACCGGATATCATTACCCTGAGTACCGACAGCAACTTTACAAACAACAACCAGAGCGGTGCCAGCGGACACACCGATATTGTGAACGACAAGTTTTTCTTTGTCACCGGAAACAATAACGGAGCGCTTACCTACAGCGTAAAATCAGGGCTGAGCAATGATCTGAATGCGCTGATGAACCGCGTATGGAAGGTAAAGAAAACCGGAACGGCTCAGAATGTGTACATCAAAACGAGTAATACCAAGGCAACTTATCTGGTGTACAGTGCAGATCCTACATTCTCTTCAGGATCAATAGGATATGCTGCGCTTTCAGGAGGGGCTACAACTTTAGGAGTTAATATTCCGGATGGCAATTACTTTACGTTTGCGACATTCCTGGAAGCTCCGGGAGGAGTGATCTCCACATTCTGGCTGCGTGCAGGAGATAATTTTGTACCAGGTTCGTGGACAGATTATAATGGTAACGGATACCAGTTTACGCAAGGAGATCCTACATACAGGCCTGCGTACACCGCCAATTCGATGAACTTTAACCCTACGGCTTACTTCAATGGAAACAACTTTATGAGCATGACCACGTTCAATGGTTTCCTAAATAATGATATGAGAAATCCGCATTCTTTTGCTACTGCATTAAGAACGTCGACCAACAATTCTACCATTATTAATTTTGAAGGAACCCAGACGGTTACAAGACAGGGAGACTGGGATTATCTGGACAATGGAGGGTATTCAATAGATGACCAGTGCCGTTGTTCACAGCCTACCTACGGAGGGGCTAATCTTACGGATTATAATTACAGTATGATCGGTACATTAACCTTTAGCGGTGGAATATCTGCCACTTCAGGCTCTATCAAGTATTACAGAGATGGAAAAAGATTATCTACTGCTTCCATCAATCCAAGCTCACAGGCGTATGGTCTTACTTCCAACACCAGATTGGGATACCGATATGGAGGGGTAGGAGGATTTCTGAACGGATACCTTGCAGAGCAGGTGGTGTTCGCCAAATCGCTTTCTGATTTGGAAGTTACCGCTGTTAACAGCTACATGGCGCTCAAGTATGGTAATACCTTATCAAGAGACCAGGACGGAGATGGAACATCCGGCGAGCCGGTGAGTGGACTTATTAATGAAGGAGATTATATCGCTTCAGACCATACGACCAAGGTATGGAGCAGCGATCTGACGTATCAGAACAACATCATCGGTCTTGCGAAAGACAGAACCTCTACGCTTCACCAGCGTATTGCCAGAAGCCAGATGCCGGTATCGGATATTATCACGCTGAGTACGGATAATAATTTTACCAACGCCAACCAGAGCGGGGCAAGTGGCCATACGGATATCGCCAACGATATGTACTTCTTTATCACGGGACACAACGGGCAGCCTACGACCTTTATGTTGAAGTCAGGGTTAAACCACAGCCTGAATGCTATTATGAACCGGGTTTGGAAGGTACAGCAGACCGGGACTCCTCAGAATGTCTCTGTTAAAGTAGACAATGTAAGGGCGACCTACCTGATTTACAGTACAGATCCTACATTCTCATCAAATGTTACCTATAAAGCACTTGCGTCAGGAGTAGCCGCCGATGTTCAGATTCCAACAGGATATTACTTCACCTTTGCGGCACCGCTTAACGGTCCGGGAGGCGTAACAACCAACCTGGTAAGATGGTACCGTGCCGACAGAGATGTGGTGACAGGTACTACCCTTACGTGGAAAGATCAGACCATTAATGCGGATGCTACCCAGTCGGTGGCGGGCAATCAGCCTTCGTACAACACTGCGGGAACTTCCCTGCTGAACTTTAACCCTTCGTTTACTTTCGACGCATCTCAATCGGATTTCATGTCCTTCAGCGATGCGGGAATGGCAAACGGCAGTAAGGTGAGATCGGTATTCGGAGTAGGAAGAACTTCGGTTACAGGAGGTACTTTTGAATGGCTTACCAGCTACGGTACGAGTGTTGCTAAGCAGAACTTCGGACTGATGAGATCAGAAAATAATGTTCTCGTAACATCGTATAGTAATGATTTCTATCCATATAATTCCAATAATCCGTATGCGTCTAATACACCGGTAATCTCTTATGGGGCTGCCTCCGCAGGCACAATTTACGGTACGTATAATGCGCTTCCGATATTAAGTGGAAGCTATAATGTAGATACGGTACTAAATATTGGAAGAATAGGAACAAGACAGTCGGGAGGTGAAAACTGGAACGGTGTCATCGGGGAAGTGATCTATTATAATACTAAAGTTCATGAGCTTACCGATAATGAAAAACAACGTATCGATTCCTATTTAGGCTTGAAATACGGGGTGTCGCTGGGCAGTACCGGTTCTGCATTCAATTATCTTGCTTCAGACAACAACACGGAGTTCTGGTCCGGAACCGATCTTGGCGTTTCGGTATATCAGAACAATATTGCAGGGATCGGAAGAGATGACATCAGTGATCTTAATCAGAAGCAGAGCCAGAGTGTGAACAGTGGCCACCAGGTCATCATTGGTCTTGACAATATAGCGGTCACCAATGAGGCCAATACAGGAAGCTTTGATAACAACCTTCAGTTCCTGGTATGGGGTGATAACAATACCGATATGTTGGGCAATACCTCACCATTCACTGCCGTATATCCTTATCAGGAAAGACTGAACAGAGTATGGAGGGTGCAGAATACCAAGAGTCTTGCGAAAGACATCCGGGTATTGATACCGGCAGCGTATATCAAAGACTTTAAAGTTTCCTCACTGCTGTACAGTACATCTGCTACTTTCCCTGCCGGAAGTCAGGTGTTCAACAGCAGCGATTCCGGTATGGTAACGATCAACTCGGTAGACTACAAAGCCTTCACGATTCCTGCGACGCAGGTGAATCAGTCGGTATTCTACTTTACGATGGCGTACTATCAAAAATCACCGGGAGGAGTAGCGGGTGAGAACCTATGGCTGCGTGCCGATGATGATGAGATATCGGTCACCGCAGATAATACTTCAGTAGCGACATGGAAGGATCAGAGTGGTAACGACAGCCACGGTACACAGACAGATAGCAACAAGCAGCCTGTCTATAAGAACAATGCGACGGATAATATGAACTTCAACCCGGTACTGGCCTTTAATGGTGGGCAGCACTTCGATATCACAGGAACGCTGGGTATTGATGGACAGAAGAATGTAGCTGTTTTCGCAGTATCCGATGTATTGGGAGCGCATTATTTCCTTCAGCCAAAAGTGGCAGGGGGTAATCTACTGCAGTTCAGTTCTGCCGGTGCAGGGTTTGTTACCCTGAAATTGGGAGGATCTTCAGCGACCAATGCGACTGCCGTACCTTCAGGAGGTTCTGCAGAACTGTACGCAGGATGGAGAACAGCAGCAGGAGACGTTTTGTACAGCGGTATCAATGCCAAACAGCTTAATTCTGTAGCGAATACTACGGTTTGGACAGGTGGAAATCTTGTCTTAGGTATTGATGCTTCGGGTAATGCTACCAATGGTAAGATTCCGGAAATGGTAGAATATTCTTCTTCACTGGATGCTACACAGCTACAGAAAGTGAACAGCTATCTTGCCCTGAAATACGGAATCACGATCAATCAGCCAACGACAGGTCAGGATTACCTGGCATCAGACAGCAACAAGAGCTGGACAGCCGATGCGACATACAAGTATAACATCGCAGGAATCGGAAGAGATGACCTTACGGCGCTCAACCAGAAACAGAGCCAGAGTGTGAATGCCGACAGCCAGATGGTGGTTGCACTGGGATCTGCCGAGGCGAGCAATTCAGCGAATACCAATACCTTCAGTTCAGATATGCAGTACCTGGTATGGGGAGATGATAACGGATCCTTAACCACAAGGGTGGCAACAGGAAATGTAACAGCCAACGGACTTACCTATACCAAGCGTTTCAGCCGTGTATGGAAGACCCAGAATAAAGGAAGCTTTGCTTCTGATATTAAGGTGTACTTCCCGGTTTCAGCATTCGGAACTTCATGGCCAAGCTCTGTGGGGCTGATCTATGCTTCCACGGCTGCCAAGCTGAGCGACGGTACGGCTTCGGTAATTATGAACAACGGAACGCAGACCATCAATGGGGTAAGCTATTATGCATTCCCTGTGGAGGCTTCCAAGGTATCTTCACTGAACTATCTGTCCTTTACCACGGCGACTTCGGTATGCTATAAGCCTGCGGTAACTGCCGGAACGGCGTTAGGAACCAAAGCAGGAATCACGGCCCTTGGAAGAGCCGGTGTGAATGCAGACAACTGGCCGATGGTAAGAAAAGGAGGCTGGATGGCCCTTGAAGCAAAAACCAAAGGAATGATCATCAACAGGGTTAGATTTAAGAATTTTGGTAGCGATACCACCCCTGACTGGAGACCGGTAGCAGATAATGACACGACTCCTATTCTGACCTCTCCGGTGGAAGGGATGATCGTGATGGACCTTACCAACAGGATGCTGAAAGTCTATACTGTGAAGAACGGAGTTTCCGGATGGTATGAGATCGGTCAGCAGACCTGTCCTGATTAAATAATAAGATGCATCAGCTCTTTCCCGCACGGCATATGGTTGTGCCGTGCGGAAAGGCTGATCTTTTTAACAACTTAATAATACAAAAGACAATGAAATCAATACTAATTGCAGGGTGTCTGCTGGTCTCATCCGTCTGCTTTTCCCAGGTGGCCATCGGCAAAACCTCGGTCACCAACGATGGGGTATCCCTCGAATTCGGGAACACGGAAAACCGCGGACTGATCCTGCCCTGGGTAAAAGTAGATCCTGATACGAAAACCATCCCCGATATGGTAGATGGCATGATTATT
Source organism: Chryseobacterium sp. POE27 (assembly GCF_039727685.1). Taxonomy (NCBI): domain Bacteria; kingdom Pseudomonadati; phylum Bacteroidota; class Flavobacteriia; order Flavobacteriales; family Weeksellaceae; genus Chryseobacterium; species Chryseobacterium sp. POE27. The sequence goes on along the minus strand of NZ_CP152475.1, from coordinate 1,263,761 downwards.
TTTGATCCTGCCGATGCCCAGGTGAAAGCCGTAGTGGCGGGAACCTGGCAGACACTGAGCGCCGCCGATCCTAATGCAGGAACACTTGCGTCGGTGGATACTTCGCTGCAGGAGACCAAGACGGAAGTTCCTTCCGCGATGGTACGGATAGGAGATACTGAGAATCCTGATCTTAAAGGGATCCTGGTGCTTTCCGATACCGATAAAGCGATGGTGCTTCCCAAAGTGGCAAGCCCTCATCTGAATATTATAGATCCCGCCCCGGGATTGGTGGTGTACGACACCACTGCTCACCAGATAGCCGTCTTCAATGGTCAGGGATGGAGTTTCTGGGGACCAAAGTAATCTTCACGAGGGTATTTAATGATCGGCCGGGTATCATACGGCCCGGCCGGTTTTTTAAATAGCAAGAACGTTCAAACTAAAATTAATTTAACCGCAAAAGGTGCAAAAGAGAAGCTTAAAAAGTTTTTATGAGCTATTCAAAGCTTTCAAAAGAACAAGCATCAAAGCTTTTTTTAAGGCTATTGTTAGCTTCTTTTTTATAGAAATTACCTAAGATAAATTTCTAATCTTTTGTTACTCGTGGTTGAATAAAAAAGTGTAAACAGTCTCTAAATAAGTCAAATTCTGAAAGTAATTTATAAATGATAATAAAAAATCTGTGATAACTAAAATTAAATTTAACCGCAAAAGGTGCAAAAGGTAAGTTTAAAAAGTTTTATGAGCTATTCAAAGCTTTCAAAAGAATAAAAATCAAAGATTTTTTTAAGACTATTGTTAGCTTCTTCTTTTATATAAATTGCTTAGGATAGAAATTTCTAATCTTTTGTACCTTTTGTGGTTGAATAAAAAAGTCTAAACAGTCTCTAAATAAGTCAAATTATGAAAGTAATTTATAAATGATAATAAAAAATCTGTTATAACTAAAATTAAATTTAACCGCAAAAGTCACACAAAAGAGAAGGTTGAAAAAAGTTTATGGACTCATCAAAGCTTTCAAAAGAATAAAAATCAAAGATTTTTTAAGACTATTGTTAGCTTCTTCTTTTATATAGATTGCTTAGGATAAATTTCTAATCTTTTGCGACTTTTGTGGTTGAATAAAAAAGTGTAAATAGTCTCTAATAATTTAAAAAATAAAACAATGACAAACATCTACACAGAATCAAAGCGTATCTCTACGATGACGTTTTAACCCGCACGATAAGGATCATTCATCAATTGATGTTTCCTGAAAACGGTGGTGTATTTTCTTTTTTGAAGACGATATCATCTGCTTTACCTAAAACTTGTTTAAACTAATTTTAGAATCAACCGCAAAGTCACACAAAAGATAATCTCAACGCAATGATTAGAATATTCAAAGTTCTTAAAAGAATAAAAGATTTTTAAAACTATTGTTAGCTTTTTTCTTTTATAAAACTTGCTTATGATAGAGATTTTTTATCTTTTGCAACTTTTGCGGTTAAATAAAAAAGTTTAAACAGACTTAATTAAAAACAAACCAAATTTTTTTAAACATGAAAAACATTCTGACAACCGCAGCAGTTTTATTTGGTATGACTGCATTTGCACAAGTAGGGATAAACAACACTTCCCCTAAAGCAACACTAGACATTACCGCCAAAACAGGCGGAACCAGACCCGAAGGATTGATCATCCCGCAATTAACCGGTGACCAGATCCGTGCAGCCACCACAGCAACGCCCACACCGGTGTACGGAACAGACCAGAAGGGACTCATCATTTATGCAACCACCGCCGATTCGGCTCCCGCAGGGGCAACGGCCAGTATTACCGCTCCGGGATATTACTATTTCGATGGCAGTGCATGGCAGAAGGTCATTACCGGAACCGTAGCCAATACCGATCTTGCGACCGGAACAGGAGGGATCTACAAAGGAAGTGGTTCTTTATCAGGCAATACTACAGTCACACAGGGGGCCAATACATTAGCTTTCACTTCTACTGCAACCAATGGTTTTTCCGTAGACGGAACTACACTTTCTGTAGATGCTGCTAATGATAGGCTGGGAATAGGAACAGCAGCTCCCCTAGCCAGGGTACATATTTCTGGAGCAGGTGGAGCAGGTGGTGATCATCTTAGAATGACAAATACCGGTTCTGATTGGGCATTAGCCAGTGAAAATGCGGGAGTACAAAATGGGATAACAGGTAAAGCGTCATTAACCTTTGTCAACAGGATTAACAGTTATAGAACAATGACTATAGGTGAAGACAACAGCTTCAGGATAGGAGGTAATATTGCCACAGGTAATGCAGCGCTCTCTATCGATGGCCCTACCAATAAAGTAGGAATAGGAATTAATGTCCCTAATGCAACACTGGATGTTAGAGCCGCAAGCAACGGGAGTACTCCCGAAGGGATTATCGCCCCAAGGCTTTCGTTGACTGCACTTCAGGGTTACAACTATGGCGGAAGCCAAACCGGGGCTATTGTGTATGTGAACTCAGCTTCCGGAACGCCCACAGGGCAGACGGCTAACGTTACTACAGTAGGCTATTACTATTTTGATGGCAGTGCATGGCAGAAAATCTTAAATACCTCTTCAGGAGACACCACCAATGATGCCTGGACTAATGATACGACCAATGCTATGGTAAAAATTGGGACAAAGGCTGATGGCACGGCAAGAGCTGCAGGAACCGATTTTGTAGTGAAAGACGATGGGAAGGTAGGTATTGGTACTGCAACAGCTACTTCTTTATTAGACGTGGTTGCTGATAATAAAGGAACATTAGGGCAGGACGACATCTCTCTCAGTTCATATAACTCAACAGGTCCATCGCCGGGACTGATATTCAGGACAGCAAGAGGTACAGCTGCTGCACCGGCCAATTTACAGAATGGTGATGATTTGTCAAATATCATATTCGCAGGGAGAATAGGGGGGAAGTGAAAACCGTACTGCGAGTATTATATCCAAATATAGAGGTGATGGTACCACAAACCTTTCAGATATAACGTTTAATACCAGCGGAACCGCTCGTTTGCTTATCGATGAAAACGGGAGGGTAGGAATAGGAACAAGCTCACCTAATACTAATGCTGCACTTGATATTAGCAGCACCACCAGAGGTGTAAAACTACCTTCTCTGGCTCTTATAGCTACCAACAGTGCAAGCCCATTAAGCGCGCACGTTGCCGGAATGCTGGTGTACAATACTGCTACAGCCGGTACAGCACCCAATAATGTAGTACCTGGTTTATATACCAATGATGGCACCCAATGGATTTTATTGCAAACACCACAAACCGTAAATGTAAGTGCACCTGCCGGTACGGTAAGTTATACTGCTGCCAGTACAGCCCCTGCAGGATATCTGGAATGTAATGGAGCCGCGGTAAGCCGTACAACGTATGCTACTTTATTTGCTGCCATTGGCACCACTTATGGGGCAGGAGATGGATCTACCACTTTTAACCTTCCCGATCTGAGGGGAGAGTTTGTAAGAGGCTGGGATCATGGAAGAGGAGTAGACGTCAGCAGAAGTTTAGGAACTTTCCAGTTGCATTCAATTCAATATCACGAGCATGATATACCAACACCAACAGGTGGTACAGGTAGCGGAAGAGCTTCTATCACAGATGACACAGGAGTCAATGAAACCGGGAATTATAATCTTCTAAGAGGTAGGTACTATACATATAATAGCGGTCCTTCAGGTAATTACGATTCTGAAACCAGGCCGCGTAATATCGCCCTTATGCCTATTATAAAATTCTAATATAGTTCACGGATTTACAATCCCATACTTGATATACATGCTGGTGCAAGCGTCTCGCGGGTACCGGTTTTAAGATTAATTAATCCTAAACCTCATAGGTTTCTAAAAACCTATGAGGTTTTAAATAACAAGTTTAACAACCATTAAAAAAAATTAACAATGGCAAACATCTTACACAGAATCAAAGCGTATCTCTATGATAACGTTTTAACGAAAGACAATCCCAATGATTTCACGGCACGCACGGTAAGCGAGCGAAGCCTCAATGTACAACAGATCTGCCAGGCAGCCGTAAGCCGTGGCGGGGCAGATATCTCGGCCTCTTCGATGGAGCATGCCACAGAGCTGTTCCTTAAAGAAATGGCGTACCAGCTTTGCGATGGCTTTTCGGTGAATACCGGATACTTTACGGCAAGTACTACCATTCGTGGGGTCTTCGACAGTCCCTCGGAAACTTTTAACAAAGATAAGCACAGCATCATCTTCCAGTTCAACCAGGGAGAAAAGCTGAGGTCGGAGATTCCTAATATTGAGGTTAATATTCTTGGGGTAGCAGAATCTTCTGCGGTCATCTTACAGGTAACGGATGTAAAGAGTGGCTCGGTAAATGATCTTCTCACGCCGGGCAGAAACCTGAAGATTGTCGGAAGCAAAATCAAAGTAGCCGGGGAAGATGCTTCGATAGGCGTATTTTTCGTAGATGCCACGACACAGGCAAGGACCAAAGTAGATTCTTCTGATATCGTAACCAATAATCCTTCGGAGGTGATGGTGGTGATCCCTACATTACCGGCAGGAACCTACAATCTTGAAGTAGTAACGCAGTATGGTGGCGGTACTTTACTGAAGGATGCGAGAACGGCTACTCTTGATAAAATACTGACGGTAGTGTAAGCATTTAGTGTCTATTTTCCGAGAGACGCTTTCGTCGCCCGACACAAGGGTCTTTCGTCGGGCGTCGCAAGGTGTCTTCGTCGGGCGACACAAGGCGTTTTCGTCGGGCGACGAAAGCACCTCTCGGAAATTGACCTTCTTTTAACGAAGGCTTCGACAAGCTCCTTAAGTAGGTAATAGAGTTTTAGAGTGGGAGAGTTTGAGGGTTTTAGGGGGTTGAGAGTGGGAGTGTGTTAGAGTTTCGGAGTCTTGGTGGCTTCGACTCCGCTCAGCCACCAGACTTTCATACATGGAAAATTAATTTCAACGCGGAGAACGCAAGGATTTATTTGAAATGATTGTGTATATTTTCCGTTCGCAAAGGCGCTCTGCTCAGCAAATGATAGTGGCTTAATAGTTTTTAAGATTCAATCAAATATTACATGACTGTAATTTAATTACAACGAATATCACATTGTTTTTTGAACACAAAGGCGCATTAAGGTTTTTTTTGAAAGTATAGCACATATTTTAGTTTCACAAAGCCGTTGATTTATAAGGGAACGCAGAGCCAGCTATTGTAAGAATCGACTACAAGTGATAACAGGTACAGTCGGAAATTCCCTTCGTTGGAGGGGTGTCGAAAATTCAAGGAATTTTTGACGGGATGGTTCTAAATATTTTCACTCAACCATCATTCTACCACTCCGATTGTCATCCCGCAGGGATCTAAGCTCGAATCTCTCTATGCTAACGTTAAGAGGGTTGGAGTGTTTGAGAGTTTTTAGGGTATGAGTGTGGGAGTGTCCTAGAGTTAAGTTAATTCTTAACCTCAACCTCAACCTCAACCTTAAATAGGTGATAGAGTTTTAGTGTTTGAGAGCTTAACAATGTTTTATTATACCATTAATAGTTGCTGTCATTTGCTGAGCAGAGCGCCTTTGCGAACGGAAAATATACACAATCCTTTAAAATAAAACCTTGCGAACCTTAGCGTTAATAAGTATAGTAGCTAATAGAGAGGATGTGAGTGAGTGTTTTAGGGTTAAATTAATTCTTATCCTCAACCTTAAGTAGGTAATAGAGTTTTAGAGTGGGAGAGTTTTAGGGTTGTAGGATTAAATTAATTCTCAGCCTCAACCTCAACCTTAAATAGGTAATAGAGTTTTAGAGTGGGAGTGTTTGAGAGTTTTAGTGTGGCAGTATCTTAGGGTTGTAGAGTTAAGTTAATTCTCAACCTCAACCTTCAACTTCAAAATAAGTACAATATAAATATATTCAGTTTAAAAATGTCAGAAAACAAATACAGAATCAAAGCATATCTTTATGAGAATGTATTAACCAAAGACAACTCCAACGACTTTATGGCAAAACCTGTCAGCGAACGTACAGTTTCCGTATCGCAGATCTGTCAGTCTGCGGTAAGCCGTGGAAGAGCAGACATCTCTGCTGCTGTCATGGAGCATGCTACAGAAATTTTTCTCGAGGAAATGGCGTATCTGCTGTGTAGGGGTTACTCGGTAAACACCGGATATTTTACGGCCAATGCTGGCATTCATGGGTTTTTTGGAAGTGCTTCGGAGACTTTTAGTAAAGACAGGCAGAACGTTATATTCCACTTTCATCAGGGAGAAAAGTTACGGGCAGCGATTCCGGATATAGAGGTCGATGTCCTGGGATTGGCAACTCCGGCATCAGCCATTCTGCAGGTAACCGACGTTAAGAGTGGTTCGGTCAATGATCTTCTCACTCCCGGAAGAAATCTTAGCATCGTCGGAACCCAAATCAAAATTATGGGAGATGATCCTGCAAGGGGAGTTTACTTCATCGATACAGCTACGCAGGCAAAAACGATGGTACCGGCATTCGACATCGTGAGCAATAATACTTCTGAACTCATCGTCGTGATTCCCGCGTTGCCCGCAGGGAAATACCATCTGGAGGTGATCACCCGGGACGGCGAAGGTACTCTGCTGAAAAAGTCGCAAACGGTAGCATTTGATCACATTCTGACGGTAGAATAGTATGAGTGAAGGCATTGTGCGTTTAATTGTAGTGGTTGTTTGCAATTTATCATAATTGAAACATTGTTTTCTTTGCTGAGTATAAACTGAAGGTTTACAACGTAGTTCAGTCTTTATAAGCGTAAAAAGCGGTTAGTACAGTATGAAGCTTCCTCCCATAAGTGTACTTACCGGCATAAAAAACGGATAATTCCCATCTTGAAATCAAGTTCTCTAAATGTTGATCCGGTATTGTACTGTTTTCCCGACAGAACGGATCTGAGTAAAAAGAGCTTAAATAAACACAACCTGCATTATGAAAAAGAATAATAATAAAAAAGCAAATATTATCATCCCTGATCTCCGCCAGATGAACAAACAGGAGGTTCTTGTTACGCTGGAACCTTACAGATTACTGATGGATAAAGAAGAAACGCTGGTATTCCTTCTCAACAAAACCTGGTATGGGGAAAATACCCTGCTCCTTGTGTTCTTCAACGAAGAGAAAGTGGAGTGGTACACTCAAAGGATAAGATACTGGTTTGAAAAGATCTCCATCCATCAGTTGTAGTTGTTGCCGGCCTAAAACTGATATTTAAATAGTTTGGATGTACCTGTTGTGCATTTTGATTCACTTTCGTCACTTCGAGTAGCTTTGAAAAAGCGTATCGAGAAGTTTGTGATTTTGAGGATGAATATCATTCTCGATACATTTTTCTCCACTGCGCTGCGAAAAACACTCGAATAGACGAATCCTGTACCAAAAAATTGCACAATGCACAACTGGTTTTTAGATATAAAACTTGTGATAACTAATTCCAGAATTAACCGCAAAAGTGACAAAAGATAATCTTAACGCAATGATTAGAACAATCAAAGTTCTCAAAAGAATAAAAATCGAAGATTTTTTAAGGCTATTGTGCCCTTTTTTCACTTATAGTCATCAACTTTAGATAAAATTGAGCTTAGCTTTTGTCACTTTTGTGGTTATATAAAAAGTTTAAACAGATTTATATATAAATGTAGAAACTGTTTTAATTTCTCGGCAATGATCTGCGGGAAAGATTCTTAACCGTAAAAAAATCGACAGCTCTGTGTGTCTGTCGATTTTTCATTGATCTGTTTATATAGAATAAACTTTAAGGGAAATCAGCCTTTTTAGAATAGCAGTGAAATTAAAAACTATCAACCAAAACTAATCCTGATAAAATATGTAATGATATTTTATATTCTACTGTCATGATGGGATCTTATGAAATTAAGAAGGTACTAATAGCTGTCTGACGAGATAGAATCTATTCTGAAAAAGGCTGTTATTGATGGGTTGCTTGTTCGCAGTTGTTCTGTAATAAATTTATTGTAGGTATAAGGCTGTACCATTAACAGGAAAATGTTTTTCTCCATCTGCTGACTGTGCTTCGGCTGAGGTTGAAATGTCTTGATACCTCTATATTGCTGAGCCCTTTTTCTTTCTGATATTCCAGAATTCTGATAATGGAATGGTAGTCATAGTTTTTATGCCTGCGGTTATTGATTTCCGTCTCAGGACTCGTCCCGAAAATGATCTCATTAAGCTTTAAGACATCCATGGCCATGATTTCATTTTTGTTAAGAAGATATGCGCATTCGTTATATTTCTCAGGACATTTTCTGCTGATGATGTCCTCATAGATTTTTCTGTAATTAGGTACTGATCTTTCCATAATGTTTTTTTATACTGATCCCGGTTACCACACCTTCCGTAAAATGCAGGATAAGCGTTGTTTTCCGGAAATAAAATGTAACGTTAAGTTCGTAATACCAGACATCAGCCGGATAGTAATTATACTCAAGCCCCAGTTCTCCGGAAATTTCCTTTTTGGTTTTCCCCAGAAGAAACTGATACTGAAGCTTTAGTTTCTTACTCATTGCGATATCTGATTATATTGTATTGTTTTTCCTTTCAGATCTTGTTCTGTATGATAGTATTAGTTTTTATTTCTTCTTATTTTATCCATCAGCCGGATTTTAAAAGTATTGCAGAGGGTATTCCATGCAATACTAGCTCAACATTATCATTTTTACACACTTTATCTCTGGGAATAACATTCTTTAGGTTTTGAGCTGCGGAAGGGAGTCTTTCATCAATGTCGATGGGATGACCGCCGTTCCGCAATTAATGTATTTCGCTAATTTTAAAACGCATTAAACTGTTTGAAATATCATCCTCAAAACCGGGTAATTAAAACACTTTTGGTGTAAAGGGCATTTTTCGAAATAATAGTTATCATATCTGTGCCTGAATTTTATAATTGAATTTGTGTTGTGCTTTTGGTTTCAGAACTGCAGAGATTGCTCTCTGCAAGATCTGAATCCTACTAATCATAATGTGTTTTTAGAATCCTCATTGGCCTCGGCATTAGTTTTCATATGTATTAACTTAGTTTCGTTATTTGTTTTTTAGTTTTTTTTCTTTTGACTGTAGCTGGTTTCTTTTTTGTAGAGCGGATCTTCCCCGTGTTGTTTATCGGAAATCTGTAATACAATAAACATCATACAGTTCCGTCTCAGATCGTATAATACTTTCATTGTATTTCTTATTTTGGTGGTTTTCCGTGTCGGGATCCGTTTATTATATATTCTATACCGGACTTTTTTTTTGCTGCCTTTGTCGGTGACCCGTAAGACCTTCCATTTTCTTAACAGATCATCTTGGCAAGATCCGGATGAAAGCTTTAATTTTTTCTCATTATTTGTTTATTTTTCAGGCTTTAGTTTTTTTGTTTTTATTTTTTATATTGAGCTATAGAAGGCAGATTAATATCATGCTGATTTTGTAGCTGATATTTTTCAGTATCGCATACGATGTATCGTAAAAAGACGTATTTTTGAGTAAGTTTTATGGTAATCATTGGTTAAGTTTTTATTGTAAGACTACAGGCACAAAGTTATTTCTATGAAAGTATAGAGTATGTAATACTATTTTAAAATTTAATCAGTATTTGTACTACCTCATGTAGTATTAGTATTACAAAATTTAATTATTTTATTATAACACAATATGAAAAACTTTTTGCCATTATTTCTTGTTCTCCTATTCGTACAGCTCAATGCACAGCATGATAATTACTATGAAAAATGGTATAATGCTGATGACAGCAACCTTCCCCAGAATACGGTGAAATCTATCGTAAAAGACAAATACGGTTTTCTCTGGCTTTCAACAGAAAATGGCATTGTGCGGTTTGACGGAAAAAACTTTATCACCTACGAGATACAGTTGCCCACCATTGAAAACAGAACATTATTGATCGACGGTTCTGTTGAAGACGACTGGCTTTTTACGTTCTACTTCTACAACCCGGGGACGATCCCGGCTATGATCCGCAACAGGAATTTCTCCATTGTCAATAAAAAGGATACCGCTACTTTACGGGAGCTTAAAAATTATGGAGACGAAAATGCTTATAAACTGGTAAGGGATAGTTCTGAAAGTGTAATAAAGAGAAAGTTTCATTATTTTCTTAATAAGAACGAAAATTATAGCCTGGACAATCATCGTCTTTTCTACAACAAGGGGAAAAAGTCTCGGTTTATAAAAGACTGTAAAGATTACTTTTTCGCAGATTTTTTCATTCTTGGCGATCAGCTTTTTTTACTTAAGGAACAGCACTGTTATTGAGAGAATTGATAAAAATGGCTTAATAAAGGAATATCCAGTCGGTATAGGAGCCAAAGCAAAAGATTTTGACTACTTTATCAATAACGCCAACAAGCAGCTGCTGATAAGAAATAATGGCAGAATATATCTTGTTGAATATCTCAACGGTTCTGTAACGTACAGCCTGATCTGTGACAGTAAAACCCTCAAAGGACTTTCTATAACCTGTATGTATTATGATAAGCCAACAAAAACCCTCTTTGTCGGGACTTTCTCAAAGGGAATGCTGATGGTCAGGGAAAAGTTTATTAAGGCCTATAGTACACCAAATGGAAAAACAATATTTCATGCCCTTACAGATTACAACGACCGCGAAGTAATAACAGCAGACGGAGATATTTTCGGTGCTGATGGCTATAAACGGAGTTTACCTTTTAAAAATAATGATACATATGGTATTGTTAAACTTCAAAAGCCCGGTGAATTTGTTCTTAAAAGCGAACATCGTATTGATCTGTGGTCTCAAAATAAAAATAGTACTCTTCTGAACTTCGGCATTCAGTCTTCAGTTTATACCATAAGCGGTTCGCATGGTGATAAGATATGGATTTCTCTTGATCTGAAAGGACAAAAACTGATAGGCTACATCATTATCAAAGAGGGTAAGGTAATAAAAGAAAAGTTTTATAATATTAAAATTTCCGTGAAAGGGATTGGTGAGGTGAGCGATCAGGAAATCCTTCTGGCAACGGAAACAGGGCTTTACCTGTTTGATGAAAAGAAAATGATCCGGAAAATGGTGATGCCCAATGTGAATTTCAGGAGCATCAACAATAACGGAGATGATCTTTTCTGGATACAGTCTTACGGTAAAGGGCTTTATCTTTATAAAAAAGGCAGAATGTACAGTCTGCCGCAGAAAAATAATCTGTTGGCATCGGTACACAGCGTAATTGATGACGGACTTGGATATTACTGGCTTTCTTCAAATACCGGCCTTTTTCAGGTGAAGAAACAACAGTTTGTAGATGCCTATCTGCATGGAAATCCTAATGTTTACATTCATAAATATACCTTAACAGACGGTCTTCTGACATCTGAGTTTAATGGAGGAAGCAATATTAACGGCCTTAGAAAAAATGGGTTTATTATATTTCCTTCCATGGATGGGCTTCTTTATATTAATACGGTGAAATCTTTCCCTGTTGTTTCGAGTGAAGATTATTATATAGACCGTGTAAGCATTAATGAAAAGGAGAAAATAGTTCATGGTATTTTAAATCTCGAAAGGAACTTCGGATACGTAAAAATTTTTGTAGATTATGCCAACTTCGGAAACTCAGGGAATGAGTATATTGAATATAAAATAGATGATGGAAAATGGCTCCCACTGCCTGATAACGGAATTATTAATATCAATTCCCTTACAAAAGGTAAGCATACGATCCATGTGAGAAAACTTAATAACTTTTCCTCTGTATTTAGTTATAAAACTTTAGAAATCAATGTTCAGCCTGCGTTTTGGGAAACCGCTGTGTTTAAATTATTTTTAGTGATTATAGTACTGTTGATTTTTTATACAGTTTATAAAATAAGGCTGATAAGAATACAAAAAGAGACCGTAATTCTGAATGCCAGGATAGAAAAACGTACTACGGAACTTAAAGATACGATAAAATCTCTTTCTAAAACCAGGGAAGAATTATATGCCCAGCTCTACAGACAGAAGAAGTTTGTTGCGGCCATAAGCCATGATATTAAGAGTCCGCTGAAGTTTATCAATCTCAGCGCAGGGATTCTCTTAGAAAATATGCAGGAAGATTCTTATGAAAAAAGAGCGATCCATTCTATCAATGAATCATCGGCACAGATATTAGAATTCATAGAATCCACCATTAATTATAATAAAATATTTATCTACGATAATTATCAAACAAAAGAAAGTATCAAACTCCGGGAGTTTATCAGCCAGCGCTTTGTCATATTTAAAAATACGGCAGCCTTTAAATCTCTGCAGATTCATAATAACATAGGCCAGGATGATAAGGTTGTCAGTAATCCGGATGTGCTGAGTATCGTGATCCACAATATTCTGGATAATGCCATCAAATATACAGATCATGGTGCTATTTTTATTTATACTTCTGAAAGTGACGGCAAGCGTAGGCTTGTGATTGAAGATACGGGAAAAGGTATGTCGGAGGAAGAAGTGTCAAAAATTAATGCTTCTGAAGAATCTTCCGGCTCAAGAATGGGAATGAAGATCATCAGAGACCTCCTGCCTCTTATAGATGTTTCTATGGAAGTGCTAAGTATAGTTGGGAGGGGAACGAAAGTAATCCTGATTTTTAATGCTAATTGAGGCTGAAAAAATTCAGCAGAGCAGGGATGTTGGTAATTCCAAGCTTATCAAAGATCCTTGTCTTATAGGTGCTTACTGTAGATTTATGAATGTAAAGTTTAGAAGCAATTTCGTTATTAGACAATCCTGCTGCCAGAAGCCTGGCGATTTCCAGCTCACGGATAGACAGAAGCTCGATAGGGGTAATGCTATTTTTTCGTATCATATTGTCCAGCAGTTTTTCCTTAAGATCTTCACTCATATATTTACCGGATTCGAAGAACTTGCCGAACGCTCTTATAATGTCATCAGGCTCACAGAGTTTGCTTAAATAACCGCTGGCCCCGGCTTTAATGAATTTAAATGCATAAATACCTTCATCCAACGCCGAGAACATAAGGATTCTTATATCTCCGTCATATTCTAATGAAAGGTTTTCAACAAAATTCAGACTGTTGCCTTCAGGGAAATTAATGTCAAGTATGATGAAATTTATATTTTCTCTTTTAATAATCGTTCTGCCTTCATTCAGAGTAGAGGCTTCAAAAATAGTTATATTGGCAAAATGCTTTTTGAGGAGCAGGTAAACACCTTGTCTTACAATGCTATGATCATCAATAACAAGTACGCTTTTTTTATCGATTTCCATTATATAATTTTCATCCGGTTTTATATAATTCAAATATATTAATAATTTTTTGAAAACAAATATGTTAAATCATTGTATTTTATTATTAAAGAACACTTTTTTGATAATAGTTTAAATGTAGAATTAAAGAATCTGCATACTCTCTTTAATGCTGTTCATCACAAAAATACTTTTGGTCTGCCCAATTCCTTCTATTTCAGATAATTTATTTACAAAAAATTCGTGAAACTCATCCATATTCGGGGCTAATATCTTCAGCATAAAGTCAAAATCTCCGCTTATATTATAAAATTCAACAACTTCCTTCAGCTTTCCCACCTCTTCAATAAATTTCCCAGCCGTTTTTTTATGATGAACATTAAGGGCAATCATACAGATTACCATCATTCCTTTATTCACTTTTTTACGGTCGACGACGGTGGTGTATTCTCTGATGATTCCCAGTTTTTCCATTCTCTTAATACGTTCGTGAGTAGGCGTGGGACTCAGGTTGATTCTATTGGCAATGTCGCGGATACTCAGTTTGGCATCTTTCTGCAAAATTCTCAGGATCGCAAGATCTTTTTCGTCCGGTGTGTAACTTTCTGTGGTCATTTGTTCTGTTTTTTAGGGTTAAAAGATAGATAAAAGAATAATTGTTCCTTTAAATTACTCATATATTTAAATATGTTCCAAATTTAGTATATAATTTTTACATACGTTCTGTTAATGGTAATTTTGCAGCATAAATGAACTTTATGAGCAGAAAGAATATCATACTCATCCTGGCATCTGTAGGAACCTTTGTAGAAGCGCTGGATATTGCGATTGTGAATCTTAGTATTCCCTCTATCCAGGAGCAGTTCGGTATTGGTACCGAAACCGTACAGTGGCTTCAGACATTGTATGTGCTTTTCTTTGGAGGTTTTCTCATCGTCGGGGGTAAGTTATCTGATCAGATGGGACGTAAAAAAATCTTTCTGTCGGGGTCCTTTATCTTTATGGTAGCTTCTTTAGGAGCTGGATTATCTTCAGGATTTGAAACGTTGGCAATATTCCGGGCTTTACAGGGTTTGGGGGCAGCATTCATCATGCCTTCCGCAATGTCGATTGTTACCAATACTTTTACAGGCGACCAGGAAAGAAACCGTGCAGTCGGGATTTTCAGTTCATTTGCAGCCATCGGTTCCGGGAGCGGACTTTCCTTGGGAGGAATTATCAGTACATACCTCAGCTGGCATTGGGTTTTTCTCATTAATGTTCCGGTTCTTGCAATAAGCTTACTATTGGGATATTATTATCTTCCTAAAGATGAGATCTCAGAAAAACCTTACAAAACAGACTTTTTATCAGGGGTTTTGCTGGTATTGGGACTGTTGAGCCTTACTTACGGAACGCATGAATTAATCCATATTAAAGAATATCCATTAATGATCATATCTTCTCTGCTCATCGCTGTTTTATTGTTAACCACGGTGTTTTACCGTCTAAAGTCGATTTCTCAGCCATTGATCGATTTATCGCTCATGAAGCATAGATCATTAAAGATTTCCAGCATTTGTTTTGTAGGATTAGGAGCATTTTTTATTGGTTTTCTGTTTCTTATCTCATTGATGCTGCAGAAAGATATGAATTACAATGCAGCTACAGCAGGATTGCTGTTGGTACCGTTCAGTGTAATGTCTGCATTGGTGGCAAAGTTCATTCTTCCTTACATTTCTAAAAAGCTTAATTCCCCTCAGATGGCAATTTTAGGATGGTTTTCTATGTTGACAGGTTCGTTGTCTCTCCTGATTTCAGTATATATCGGACATCCGCTGGCGTTGGTTTTAATAGGTGCAGCCTGTATTTCAGGAATAGGAATGACATTTTGTTTTACGGCATTGTCGGTGTTGGGAATTCAGGATGTAGGGTCTTCAGATTACGGGGTGGCCGCAAGTCTGGGTTCTACAAGCTACTTTCTAGGGGCGGGAATCGGGCTGTCATTCATGACTTTAATGAGTCAGCTTTTTCCTTCTGTGTTGGCAGTCGGAAATTTAAGCGTAATCATTCTGACGAGCTATTCATTATTTGCATTGGGTGCCTTGCTTTATTTTGTTATTAAAAATATAAAAGTCAGAAAAACAGAAATGCTTATAGAGTAGGGTGATTCAGCCAATAATAAGGAGTTATTTTAAAATTAAATTATTAAGGCTTCATAAGCAATTCGTTAAAATATTCGCGATCTGATAGATAAAAAATGCCCGAACTAAAATTCAGGCATTCACGTTTAAGAAATATAAATAAGTAAAACTACTTGAGTGTAAATTTCACCTTTGTTTTGATGGCATCAGAAGAGTTTCCGATGAGTGCTTCGAAATCTCCGGGTTCTGCCACCCAATCGTGTTTATCGGCATCAAAGAAGCTTAAAGCGGTTTTATCAATCGTAAATGTCACTTCTTTTTCTTCTCCCGGATTCAGGAATACTTTTTCAAAACCTTTCAGCTCCTTTGTAGGTCGCTGAACAGAGGATTTCAGATCACTGATGTATAATTGTGCCACTTCGGCTCCTGATCTCTTTCCTGTATTTTTAACGGTTACGGTAAAAGTGATTTTGTCGTCCTGAGACATCTCCTTTTTATCTGCTTTTGCTTTCCCGAATTCAAAAGTGGTGTAGCTCAAACCGTGTCCGAAGCTGAATAAAGGCTTAATTTTTTTAGTGTCATGCCATCTGTAACCCACCAGAATACCTTCGTTATACTTGATATTGATAGGATTTTTCTGATCTTTTCCTTTTCCGGCTGCCAGTTCTTCTTTATTTCCGGGATATTCACCCATTTGGTGAGCGGCATTATCTTCAAGTTTTACAGGGAAAGTGAACGGTAATTTTCCGGAAGGGTTCGCATCACCAGCCAACACTGCGGCTAAGGAATTTCCGGCTTCTGAGCCTAGATACCACGCCTGAACAATGGTAGGAACCTCTTTTACCCACGGCATCGCTACCGCATTTCCTGAAACCAGAATTACTGTCAGATTTTTATTGGCTTTTGCCAACGCTGAGATTACATTATCCTGATTATATGGCAGTCCATAGCTTTTTCTGTCGTTTCCTTCACTGTCCTGAAAATCAGCTTTATTTAGTCCACCCACAAAAATTACATAATCTGAAGACTTTGCCAGTGCTACAGCTTCATTTAAAAGAGCTTCAGGAGAGCGTTCTTCCTTGAGGTTCTGTCCGGATTTCACGCCGTTATATTCACCGCCGATATCTCCCACGTAACCTCTTGCATATTGTACATCAGCCTGTTTCCCGAACCTCGCTTTGATTCCTTCCAGAGGAAGGGTTTCATATTTAACCTTTAAAGAAGAAGAACCTCCGCCTACGGTCATGATTTTGATGCCATTTTCACCGATAACAGCAATTTTTTTAGCTTTATTAATATCAATCGGAAGTACATTTCCCTGATTTTTCAATAATACAATTCCTTCTTCACCGATTTCTTTAGCGACTGCTTTATGTTCTTCAGAAGCAATGTTTCCAAAAGGCTTATTTCTGTTCATTGTCGTTTTATAGGCAAGACGCAGAAGTCGTGTAACTTTATCGTCAAGTTCCTTGGTTCCAACTTTTCCTTCTTTAATTAATTTTAAATAAGGCTGTGCCAGATAATAACTGTCATACGCATTGGAATGTCCTTCTGATAAGCCATTGGTCCAGCTTCCGAATTCAAGGTCAAGACCGTTGTGGATCGCCTGCTCCGTATTATTTACTGCGCCCCAGTCTGATAGCACAACACCTTTGTAGTTCCATTCTTTTTTAAGAATATCATTAAGAAGATATTGGTTCTGGCTTGCATACTGTCCTTTGTACATATCGTATGCGCCCATAATCGTCCATGAATCTCCTTCTGTTACCGCTGCTTTGAATGGCGGAAGATAGATTTCGTATAATGTTCTGTCATCAATAATAACATTACTCGTATGGCGGAACATTTCCTGATTGTTTAAAGCGTAATGTTTTACGGAAGTCGCTACGCCATTTGATTGTACTCCTTTGATATAAGGTACCACCATCTTTGACGTTAAAAAAGGATCTTCGCCCATGTATTCGAAATTTCTTCCGTTTAGGGGTGTTCTGTAAATATTGACGCCAGGTCCCAGAAGAATGTCTTTTTTTCTGTAGCGTGCTTCTTCTCCCAAAGCCTTACCGTAATTCCACGACATATTTTTGTTCCATGTTGCAGAAAGTGCTGTAAGCGCAGGATAGGCGATAATAGAATCATTGGTCCAGCCGGCCTGATCCCATTCATCCCATTTTACTTCAGAACGAACACCGTGAGGGCCGTCGGTCGTCCAGAATTCAGGGATTCCTAACCTTGGTACACCCGGAGAACTGAATTTTGACTGTGCATGAAGCATCGCAATTTTTTCCTCAAGTGTCATTTTGGAAAGAGCATCCTGAATACGCTGTTCAACAGGTTTTGATTCGTCTAAATAAACGGGAATTGCAGTGGTATTTTGAGCCATATACGAAGCGGAAATAAGAGTAAATAAACTTACAATGGCGGTTTTCTTTAACATAAAAAGCCTTTTTTGATTAAAAACAAAAGTAGGAAATTTTTTTTATTATCTCAAATTGAGAAAATGTAATTTTAACAAAATGGTTATTTCTGACTATTTTTTGAAATAAAAGACACCATTTCAAAATTGAAATGATGCCCAAACATACATATAATAACAGAATCTTTTAAAATCAATATCAACATTATATTTTCAGTTCCATCCTTTGATAGCGCCACCTTTAAATATTTCTTCAGCCTTTTTCGCCACTTCATCAGACTCGTAAGCTTTGACAAATTTTTTCACCTTTTCAGAATTTTTATTATCCTCCCTTGAAACAATGACGTTTACATAGGGAGAGTTTTTTGTCTTCTTTTAAAATTCCCTGTTTTTCGGTGTCAAGTCCGGCCTGTGCAGCAAAATTGTTATTAATAATCGCCAGTACGACTTCTTTATCATCAAGCACTCTGGGCAGTTGCGGAGCCTCGATTTCAAGAATTTTCAACTGTTTCGGATTGTCGACAATATCGGTAACTTTAGGTAATAAGCCTATGCCGTCTTTTAGTTTGAGCAAACCATTTTTCTGCAACAGTAATAATGAACGGCCGCCGTTCGTCGGGTCATTAGGAATCACTATGGTACTGCCGTTCTGCAGCTGACTGATATTTTTTATTTTTTTGGAATAAGCCACGATAGGATAGACAAATGTATTCCCTACAACAGCCAGCTTATATCCCCGCTGTTTTGACTGTTCATTAAGATAAGGCACATGCTGAAAGGCATTGGCGTCAATATCTCCGTTATGTAAGGCTTCATTGGGAACTACGTAGTCATTAAAGGCAACCAGTTCTACTTCCAGGTTGTATTTTTCTTTCGCTACTTTTTTTGCAGTTTCTGCAATTTCCTGTTCCGGTCCTGAAGTGATGCCGACCTTAATGTAATTCGGATCCTCTTTTTTTCCTGAATTGCAGGATGATAATACTATTCCCACGGCTAGTAAGCCAAAAAATTTTATTTTTTTCATTGTTAATTTTTTCTTATTTAATGGTAAAAAAGCGAAAATCACAGAAGGTTTTAATCTCAGGGTATTTCCGGAAATTCGCCCTTTACCACAGGTGACAAAGGATAACAAAGTCACCACACTATTTCACATTCACATTATATTTTTAAGAATGATTGACTCTTATGATTACTTCCCTGTAAATTCAACGGTGATCAAATCTTTTAGCCAGACGGTCACCGGAAAACTGAATGATAAATACAATTCCCACAAGTAATGCCAGGACGAGATTCATAATGACCGAATCATAGCCGATATAGCCGTACTGATAGCCGATCTGACCCAGTCCGCCTGCTCCCACAGCGCCTCCCATTGCCGAATAGCCTACTAATGTGATCAGGGTGATCGTTGCATTGTTTATTAAAGAGGGAAGTGCTTCGGGAAGTAAAATTTTCCGGATGATCTGCATCGGATTTGCGCCCAGTGCCCTGGCAGTCTCGATAAGACCGGAAGGAACTTCCAACAGACTGTTCTCAACCAGCCTTGCAATAAAAGGCGTGGCCCCGATACTGAGCGGAACCAAAGCTGCATTCACGCCGATTGATGTTCCCACCAGGCTTCGTGTAAAAGGGATCATCCAGACGATCAGAATAATAAAAGGAATAGAGCGGAAAATATTAACCAGTACAGATAATATTCTGTGATAAGTCACATTTTCCAGTAGCTGTCCTTTTCTCGTCAAAAACAAGAGAATCCCGACCGGCAAACCTAAAGCGAATCCGAAAAAACCGGATGCAAATGTCATGAAAACCGTCTCCCAGACTCCTTTTGATAAAAGAGAAATTACCGTATCACTAAGCATAACCCCTTACTGTGTTTTGAATTTTATTCTGGTTGAAATAATAAATAGCCTGCTGATTTTTCTCCTGCTCACCCTGCAGCTGCAAGAGAAGCTTACCAAAATTGACTTCTCCCAGATACTCGACATCTGCCTTCAATAGTTTGTAGGGAATTTTATATTTGTCGTAGACAATGGAGAGCAGCTCTTCAACAGAAATCTCTTCATTTACTTCGACTTCTACAAGAGGGAATAATCCGTCCTGTGGTTCTTTCTGTAGTTTCTTATTCAATTCTTGCGGTATATTCATAGCTCCTGAGTTTAAAAATTGTTTGATAATGGGGTGATCCTTTTGTGAGATAATCTCTTGTAAAGTCCCTTTTGTAATAAGTTTGCCTTTGTCGATAACAGCAACATGGTTGCACACTGTACGTATGACTTCCATCTCATGCGTTATGAGCAGTATCGTAATGCCAAGCCTCTGGTTAATATCTCTCAACAGCTGTAAAATCGATAGTGTTGTAGCCGGATCCAGTGCACTTGTTGCTTCGTCACAAAGAAGAAGATAAGGATCATTGGCGAGCGCCCTAGCGATGGCAACTCTTTGTTTCTGTCCTCCTGAAAGACTTTTCGGATAATCGCCGGCTTTGTCTTCAAGGCCAACAATTTTAAGGAGTTCACTCACTTTTTTTGTGGATCGATGTTTTATTTACACCATCCAGTTCCAGGGGAAGAGCAATGTTTTCAGAAACGGTTCTTGAAGAAAGAAGGTTAAAATGCTGAAAGATCATCCCTATTTTTTTTCGTTCTTTAGCCAATTCTCTGGATTTTAATTGGGTAAAATCTTTTCCGTTGATGATAATTTTTCCCTCATCAGGTCTTTCAAGCAGATTTACCGTTCGGATCAATGTACTTTTTCCTGCTCCGGAAAAGCCTATAATTCCTACGATATCACCTTTCTCAACGCTCAGGCTGATCTGATCCAGTGCTTTAAAAGACTGCTTTTTCTGATGAAAGGTTTTTGAAATATTTTTTATCTCTATCATTTTAAAATTCTTCATTAAATAAAAAAAGGCTTTACAACGTGGTAAAGCCTTTAAAATATGTCATATAAAAGTAAGGTCAGTCACCACAATGCGCTATTTCAGGCATACAGCAATACATCATCATATGATTGATGGTATGTTTACTGATGGTAATATTTTTCGAACCTGTATTCATTGTTTTTAATATCTGATTACGGTTGCAAATATAGGATATAAATTTTCATTAGTCCACTAAAAAAAGTAGACTTTTTGTAAAATAATTTTAAATTTGTTTTTAATAGGCTGATTGTTAGATTTTTATTTTTTTTACTAAATGAAACATTTTCGTAAGCCATTTCCAAAAATTAAAAATTCACTTTCAAAAACATCATTTATTAAACTAGTTAAATGTGCAGGATTTTATAACGGTCTACATTTGTCATATAAAAATTAAACAAAATGAATAATAGAATTTTAGGCCTGCACCATATCACAGCGATTGCAGACAACGCAAAAAGAAACTTAGATTTTTATACCCGCGTTTTGGGAGTAAGACTGGTAAAGAAAACCGTCAACTTTGATGATCCCGGAACGTACCACTTTTATTTCGGAAACGAAGAAGGAACACCGGGAACTATTTTAACATTCTTTCCATGGGAAGGAATAGGGAAGGGTACCAACGGGACAGGATTGGCAACGCATATCGGCTACTCAGTTCCAAAAGGAAGTCTTGATTTCTGGAAAAACAGACTGCAACAATTTAACGTAAATGTAGAAGAAAGTGAAATATTCGGTGAAAAACTGATTTCATTTAAAGATCCGGATGGTCTGCAGCTTCAGTTCATCGAATCTTATACAGACGATAGGAAAGTATGGACAACAGATGACATCAAAGAAGAAAATGCATTGAAAGGATTTCATAATGTAACACTTACATTGAAAAAGGCAGAACCTACGATGAAAGTTTTAACAGATATTTTCGGCTATGAATTAAATAAGCAGGAAGGTGAAAGATATCGTTTTGCAACGGATGCGATAGAAACCGCCAATATCGTTGACATTATTGAGAATGATAAACTATTAGCAGGAAGAAACGCTGCGGGAACCAATCACCATGTTGCTTTCAGAGTGAAAGATGATACTGTGTTAATGGAATTCCGTGAAAAAGTTCTTTCGGCAGGTTTGAACATTACTCCGAAAATCGACAGAGATTATTTTTATTCACTCTATTTCCGTGAACCGGGCGGTGTTTTATTCGAAATTGCAACCGACAATCCTGGATTCACCGTAGATGAACCGTTAAACGAATTGGGAACAAGCTTAAAACTTCCAAAACAACACGAAGGCCTACGCGAAAAAATAGAAGAAGTGTTGCCGAAGTTATCATAGATCATCAGCCATTTTCAGCAAACGCAGTAATTTAGCAGTAAGCAGTAAGCAGTAAGCAGTAAGCAGTAAGCAGTAAGCAGTAAGCAGTAAGCAGTAAGCAGTAAGCAGTAAGCAGTAAGCAGTAAGCAGTAAGCAGTAAGCAATAAGCAGTAAGCAATTTGCTATTAACCAACAACTATCAACCAACAACAATAAAAATTATGGAAACAACGAAAGTAATTTTAGGAAACGTACGAGGAGAAATACAGCTTTTTTCAGACGACAACAAAGCCGGAAAAATGGATATTTCGGTAATGGGAAACAAACTAACGGTTTATCACACCGAGGTTAACGAAGAATACGCAGGAAAAGGCTTTGCCAAAATATTATTGGATAAACTGGTTTCTTATGCAAGAGAAAATGAACTTAAAATTGTTCCGTTGTGTCCCTATGTTCATGCCCAGTTCAAAAGAAACCAGGAACTGTACAACGATGTCTGGTTTAAAGAAGAAAACTAAACATTTTTTTAATCTCAATCTCAATCTCAACCTTAATCTTAACCTTTAACCTCAACCCAAAACCATGGCACTGATCACAGGACTTCACCACGTTACAGCCATTACAGGCGATGCGCAGGAAAATATAGACTTTTATACCGGAGTTTTAGGACTTCGGCTGGTAAAAAGAACTGTAAATTTCGACTACTCCGATGTCTATCATTTTTACTTCGGCGACGAATTCGGAACTCCGGGAACGATTATGACGACTTTTCCCTACGGAAAAGGACTGGTAAACGGAAGACACGGCAAAGGAATGCTGAATACCACTGCATTTTCAATATCAATGGATGCGCTTGACTATTGGATGAACCGCCTGAATCAGTTTAATATCCCTTTTAAACATCCTCAACAAAGATTTTCAGGGGAAGTATTCATTTACCTCGAAGATTTTGACGGACTGGGATTGGAGCTGGTTTTTAATGATAAAGACGAACGTAAAGGGTATAACAATCATTTTATCCCGAAAGATTTTGCCATTAAAGGAATTCATCATGTGGAAATCTGGCTGGATGCCTATGAAAGAACGGCAGCTTTGCTGACTACCCAGATGAATCATAAGCTTATTGCTGAAAGTTCAGACCGCTTCAGATATGCCGCTGAGGATGCACCAGGAAAATATGTAGATCTCCTTTGCACCCCGAATGCCTTGAAAGGTCTGGCTGGAAGAGGAACAGTACATCATGTTGCTTTTGCCACGCCTGACGCTCAAACCCAACTTGAAATGATTGAAAAACTGAATAAATTCGGACTGGAACATACCGAAGTGAAAGACCGGAAATATTTTACTTCGGTATATTTTAGAGAGCCAGGGGGGTGTTTTGTTTGAAATTGCCACTTCAGGACCCGGGTTTGATGTTGATGAAGAATTGGCATCCTTAGGTGAACATTTAAATCTTCCTCAACAGTTTGAAGAGAAAAGAGAACACTTGTTGGAAGTTCTCCCTAAATTTAATTATCCAACAGAAAAATACAGATAAATTATGGCCCATATTTTAGATATAAAAACAGCAGGAAAACCATTAAATGAAGCTGAAAAAGCTTTAATCATGGTTCACGGAAGAGGCGGAAGCGCACAGGATATTTTGAGTTTATCACAATATTTAAATGTGGAAGATTACGCATTGTTAGCCCCTCAGGCCACAAACGGAAGTTGGTATCCTTATTCCTTTATTGCTCCGGTTGAACAAAATGAACCTTGGCTTTCCTCAGCAGTGGAAACGATTAGTAAAACCGTTGAAAAAGTTGTAGCTGAAGGCATTAAACCTGAAAATATTTACTTCTTCGGCTTCTCACAGGGTGCCTGTCTGAAGCTTGAGTTTTTGGCAAGGAATGCACAGAAATTCGGAGGAGCTGCAGCCATTATCGGTGGCGTAATAGGTGAAAAGATCAACCGCGAAAACTATAAAGGAGATTTTGCACAAACCCCAATTTTTCTGGGGACCAGCAATCCCGATTTTCATGTTCCGGTAGAAAGAGTATATGCCACGGCAAATATTTTCAAAGAAATGAATGCAGATGTTACTGAGAAAGTTTATCAAAATTTCGGACATTCCATCAATCAGGAAGAAATTGAACTCGCAAATTCACTGATTTTTGTATAGATAAACAAAACGTACTATTAGTTTTTTATTAATTTAAAACATCATGAAAATCACAAGAATATGTAGCGACGAAAAAGGCGAATCTTATTTTGAAGATCTTGAAATTCCTTTAATCGATCAGGGCGAAATAGGATTTTTATCCGAAGATGTAGAAGTTAAAAAGTTGCAGTTCAGGAAAGTTTCCGCAGATTACGATTACGATTTTCACCATGCTCCGCAGAAACAGTACATCGTGCTTTTGGATGGAGGTGTGGAAATAGAAACGTCCCTCGGCGAAATCCGTCAGTTCCAAACCGGTGAAATTCTTCTGGTAGAAGACACAACAGGTAAAGGCCATAAAACCAAAAACCTGAAAAAGAGAGAAAGAAACTCATTATTCATACATTTGTAAAGACAGCAAGATAATAGACGAATAGAGGATAGACATTGTAGTGGTTTATTTTACATTAATCATCTATTTTCTATTCGTCTATCATCTATTTATCTCTTGTTTACAAGACAAAAGAAAATGACTAAATAAAAAACCATGCACGAACAACTACTTCTTATACTAGGTCTCCTCCTCATCGTCATGATGCTCGTCATGCTGGCACAACGCATCAAAATTGCCTATCCCATATTTCTGGTGTTGGCCGGATTGGGAATCAGTCTTATTCCCGGAGTTCCCGTTTTAAAATTGGATCCGGATATCATATTCCTGATTTTCCTTCCGCCGCTTTTATACGAAGCCGCATGGTACACCTCATGGAATGACTTCTGGAAGTGGAAAAGAACCATCGGACTCTTGGCATTCGGGTTGGTTTTCCTGACATCACTGGTGGTGGCATTCGCTTCACAGGCTTTAATTCCGGGCTTTACCCTGGCTATGGGTTTTTTATTGGGCGGTATCGTTTCACCACCTGATGCTGTCGCAGCAACTACTGTTTTAAAAGGATTGAAAGTTCCCAAACGTACCGTTGCGATACTGGAAGGAGAAAGTCTGATCAATGATGCTTCATCACTGATTGTTTTCAGGTTTGCTCTGGCGGCGGTTATGACCGGCGTTTTTTCTATGCAGGAAGCTACCGGACAGTTCTTTCTCGTCGCAGGAATGGGCGTCGTCGTAGGAATTGCCGGAGCCCATATTTTCTATGCCATTCACAGATTTCTGCCGACTACACCGGCGATTGATGCAGCACTGACAGTGATTACACCATACATTTTATTCCTGTCTGCAGAACATTTTCATTATTCGGGGGTGATGGCAGTGGTGAGTGGCGGTTTGTTTATGTCATTCCGTGCACATGAAATATTTAAAACAGGAACAACAAGAGTCAATATGCTTGGTGTCTGGAATACCCTGATTTTTGTAATGAATGCACTGGTATTTGTACTCATAGGTCTCGAACTTCCTGACATCATCGGCGGACTGGGAGAAACCTCTTTAATGGAAGGAATAAAATACGGGCTCATCATCAGCGCTATTGTCATCGTCGTAAGAATGCTTTGGATCTATCCTGTAGCACATATTCCGAGATGGCTCAGTAAAAACATCCGTAAAGATCCCACTCCGGGCTGGAAAAATCCCCTGATCATAGGCTGGGCGGGAATGAGAGGAGTTGTTTCCCTGGCAACGGCACTTTCGATTCCTGTCATGATGAATGAACAGTCGGAATTTCCAATGAGGAATTTAATTATTTTCATAACATTTGTCGTGATCTTTGTAACGCTCGTTTTTCAGGGACTTACCCTTCCTTTGATTATTAAGCTCATTAAAATCGGTGAGATCGATCATATTCAGCCCTCGCATGAACAGCAGGCGGGAATTCAGATTCGGCTCGATAATCTGGCACTCGGCAGACTCCACGAAAAATACCAGTCAAATATCAATACGAACAGCCTTGTCGAAAATTTTAAAAATACAATTGAAAACGATATCAAGCTTCACAAAAATCACTTGAACTCTATTGAGATGTGTACCAACAGGAGAAACGATCTTAACGAGTATCATCAGATCATGCTGGATATTTTTGCCTTACAGCGGAAAGAACTCTTTAAAATGAAAAGGGAAAAACAATTCAGTGATGATGAAATCCGGAAAGCAGAATCACAATTGGATTTGAATGAATTAAAAATAACAGGAAGTAAACATTTATAAAGCAAAATCGAAGGTTAAGGCTGAGGTTAAGATGTAGATTGAGGTTGAAAGTATTTGGTAGCTTTAATTCATAAATCTATTCCAGCTCTTATAAGTAGGACGGCTTTGTGACCTTAAAACAGTAAATATTTAAAAAAACTTTGTGGCCTTTGTGTTTAAAATCCAGCAAATATTAAAAATAAAACAATTAAAATGAATACCTTACACTTCTTAGTCATCGGTAAAAATCAGGAAATCCTCGATACCCTGAAAAGAGTCATTGAAAATAATGACGGCTGGAAAGCATACATTCAGACCGATGAAAATGCCAGCTATAATGACATCCAAAATAAGCAGCTCGATATCGTTCTCCTGAGTTCCGGTTTGGAAGAACAATTCGAGAAAGACATTAAAGAATTTTGTGAAAATCTGGATAAAAATATAAAGATAATCGACCATTACGGCGGAGGAAGCGGATTATTAAAGAACGAAGTTTACACACTTTTTCCTAATTTGCAGCCTTAAACTGCAAACTATGTCTGAAAACATCATCGGAAACGTAACACGATTCATCAATCTTGACTCTAAAGAAGAACAATTTTTTACAGATTTGCTTACCCTGCAGGCATTTCCCAAAAAGACCGTTTTGCTACGCGAAGGCGAGATCTGTCAGTTTGAAGGATATATTCAGAAAGGATGCGTAAGAGTTTACTATCTTGATGATAACGGCTTTGAAGTCACTATCCTGTTTGCCATTGAAGACTGGTGGATTAGTGATATTGCTTCCTTTCAGGATCAGAAACCCTCCAATTTATATATTGAAACACTGGAAGATTCCGAGATCTATATGCTGAATCCGGCAACCAAAGAAAAATTATTAACTGAAATTCCGAAATTTGAAAGAGTTTTCAGAATGCTTGTTCAGCGAAACCTTTCCACGCTCCAGAACCGGCTCGTAAATACCATCTCAAAAAGCGCCTCAGACCGCTATCTGGAATTCATTAAAGTCTATCCATCCATCCCGCAAAGAGTAGCACAATACTACATTGCTTCTTACCTTGGTGTCTCCAAGGAATTTGTAAGCACCATCAGAAAACGCCTCGCCACCAAAGAAAAATAATCGTCTCTATACTTAAAAACCGACATAGGAAACTGAAGCGTTAAGAAAAATAATTTTATGAACGTTAAGAAAATCCCACTGTCTGAATGCGACACAAATATTAAGTCGAAGAACAAATTCCCAATTCGCACGAGTTTTGGGATTTTTAGAGAATAAAAGTATTTTTAGCCTTAAGGTTCCAAGTCTTGAAATAGCATTCGCCGACTTTATGGAGGCAATTTTTCTTTCTTTTGTTTGACTACGTCGAAATAACATTCATCGACTAAAAGGAGATAATCTTCGATTTCAAGACAAAAGAAAATTTATTTATTAAACTAGTTAAATGTACAGCAACTCCAATCATCCTAAATTTGCTTTATTAAAACAAATAAACAAACACCAGATATGGACAGAAAAGATTTTTTAAAGAAAGGATTATTGGGAACGGGAATGTTCATGGCATCGACATCCCTTGGAAATACTATGAAGAATGAAATTGATGAAATCGAACCCCTCGAACCGATAGGCTACAACCATCTTCCCAACCCCGAATCAAAAATAAAAGACAATTCCGTTATTCACAAAGCAGATTCCAGAGGAAAGGCCGACCATGGCTGGCTGGTAAGCAATCATACTTTCAGCTTTGCCAATTACCACAATCCGGAAAGAATGCACTTTGGAGTGTTAAGAGTTTTAAATGATGATAAAGTAGAAGCGGGCAGAGGCTTCGGAACCCATCCGCATGACAATATGGAAATCATCAGCATTCCGTTGGAAGGTGACCTCGAACATAAAGACAGCATGGGGAATTCTGCTATTATTAAAAGTGGAGATATCCAGGTGATGAGTGCCGGAACAGGAATCATGCACAGTGAATTCAACAAAAACGATGATCAGCTGGTGAAATTCCTTCAGATCTGGGTGTATCCGAACAAAAGAAACGTTACGCCGAGATACGATCAGATCACGCTTGACAAAACAAAAAGCAAAAATAAATTCCAGCAGATCCTTTCTCCCAATCCAGATGACGAAGGCGTGTGGATTCATCAGGATGCATGGTTCCATTTGGGGAATTTTGAGAATACTACCGAAGTAAATTATCAGATTAAGAAAAAAGGAAACGGTGTCTATGCCTTCATTATTAAAGGAAGCGCAGAAATCGAAGGACAGCCGTTAGCAGAAAAAGATGGCTTCGGAGTTTGGAATGTTGAGAATCTTCAGATCAAAGCTACCTCAGAAAATACAGAAATTCTCTTGATGGATGTTCCTATGACGATGTAAATAAAATTAAAATTCATGAACTGGTTTCATAATTATTGTTGGTAAGCTCTCTTTTTTAAGGGAGCTTTTTTTGAATTATAATTTAATTCTATTGGACTTTCACCATCCTTATTTTTCTCTCTTTCCTTTTGTCTATTCCTTATGATTTCCTGTCCCTGGATGATATTGGTATCAGAATTTGCAAGTACACCGAGCGGATTGTCAGTTGCATTTTTCAAAGTTTCTTCAAACTTCGGTTGAGTTGTTTCAACAGCATTTGTATAACGGTTTTCATATATGTTTACTAATTTTCCTTTTAATTTTGAACTTGGTGTTGATTTTACAAGTTCAAAATCATAATCCCCTTTATCTTCTGTTATTTTTACTATTAATCCAGGTAAACCACTAAATTTATAAGGACCATACGGAAATGGAATCTCAGTTGAATACCATACAATCCAGTTCCTTCCTTTGTAAGTAACTTTAGCCTTTTTACAATTAATTGTATTAATTATTTTTGTTTCATTAATAAGTTCCCAATCTTTTATTATGGACTCTTTATAAGTAAGTAGTGACAGTGCAACCCTTTGAAAAAATTGTAAGCTTTCACCGGACTGTATTATCGTATAAGGAAATTTTGTTTTTGGTGCCGATACTCCTTTTGAGCTTAAAAGACGATCACCGTTTTCTAAAGTTTTTATTGGAATTGCCTGAAATATAGAATCTCTTTTCAATGATTGAATACTCGCAAAAAAAAGCATAATTATCACTTATCTGCAATGAGAAAAATTCTTCGTGTTTATTATCAGGATTTAATGTATTCAATTTAGCTTTTAATACATAGATAAACTCTCCGCGCAGACTATCTTTTTTATTTAATTGAGAAAAAAGTAAAGTACTAAAAAAAGAACGCTAATAGCTGAAATGTTTTTTTACAGTAATACATAATTTATGATACATTGCACTTATAATGCAAACATTGTATTATAAGTGCACAATTTCTTATTTACAATAGTTAGATTCAAGTGCTTCAAGCCAGGCATTTGCTTGTGCTGGTGTCCAGTCCTGAGTTGTTGTAGCAATCATACCGCAAGAAGTTTCAGCAATCCACACCTGTCGCTTTAAAAGTTTCACAGATGCTTTAAAAGTCTTTTGAGACTTTGAATTTTTAAAAACCTTCAGTTCCTTTTTAATGGAAGTTGTTTCTGTTTTTTTTACTGGGTTTGTTTTAGCATTTGCCATACCAGCTACTACGATTGCCATAGTTAGCATTAAATTTTTCATCATAATTTAATAATTGTCATGTTTTCCCTACTTTTTTTTATTAAAATTTCAACATAGAAATTCTAATTTTCCTTTCGGAGGCGGGTTTTCGGGTTAGCTCCTACCTTATGCATATTGCGCAATATCATTATAATTTGTTCAAATCTAAAATTATTTTTTCAATAATTAATGAGTAATTTTAATTATTATATTATGTTAATAATTTGCTTTATTTGTTATTGTTTTTAAATTAAAATACATAATCGATATAAAATGATAATTTTTTAAATATGGTCATTTAATGCACAATTTTAATTTATAAAATGGATATTATGATGTATATAATTATTTTTCAGAAAATGATGTATTCAAGCGAAAAATGCCAATAATGAAAAAATAACTGTAAAATAGATTTTCACAATTTCAATCACAAATGGGTAACTCCAAACATGATTTTAGCAACTGCGAAAATAAACGAGCAACTCTAAAATAGTTTCTTCCAACTCCAGATATAAACAAGCAACTTTAAATATGATGTTAAGAACTTCGGCGATACTTTTAGCAACTCTGGATAATATTTTTACGACTGCATTTATAATTTGAGCGTGTTGGAATTATATTCTTACACCTGCGAGTTACATTCTTGCGACTTAAAGTAATATTCTTGCACCTGCAAACCATATTGCGGCGCCTGCAAATGCAATCCTCATAAGTTTGCTCAATCTCAAAATCTATCACCCACACGCTCAACCATCAACCAACAACTCTCAACCAACAACCCACAACAAATTAGCAGAATCCAAAAAAAATCCCGATTTTTGTCCCTCTTCAAAATCCCCGAACATTCATGAAACTTTGTATTGCCGAAAAGCCAAGTGTTGCCAGAGATATCGCCAAAGTATTGGGTGCCACCACTCCTAAACAGGGCTATATGGAAGGAAACGGCTATTGCGTAACATGGACTTTCGGTCATCTCTGCACCCTCAAAGAACCCCATGACTACGGTCCGCAGTACAAATCCTGGAATCTGTTTCTGCTGCCGATTATTCCCAACAACTTCGGAATTAAATTAATTCCCAACAAAGGTGTTGAAAATCAGTTTAAGGTCATTGAAAGACTGGTCGCCGAATGTGATGAAGTCATCAACTGCGGGGATGCCGGGCAGGAGGGAGAACTTATTCAGCGATGGGTATTACAGAAAGCGAAATGCAATAAACCTGTTCAGCGTCTCTGGATTTCATCACTTACCGAAGAAGCAATTAAAGAAGGTTTTGACAGCTTAAAGCCTGCCGAAGATTATAAAAATCTTTATCTCGCAGGAAATGCAAGAGCCGTGGGTGACTGGCTCTTAGGCATCAATGCAACAAGGCTTTTTACCAAAAAAGTTCGGGGGAAATAAGGCTGTTCTTTCTATTGGAAGGGTGCAGACCCCAACTTTAGCCATGCTGGTGCAGCGTCAGAAAGAAATCGACGCTTTTACCGTAGAAGAATACTGGGAACTGAAAACCCGATACAGAGAGGTGATCTTTAACGCTGCCATCGACCGCTTAAAAACCTTAGAACGCGCCGAAAAAGGCCTTGAATATCTGAAGGAAAATATTTTTGAGATCGTTTCCTTCGAAATTAAAGAAGGAAGAGAAAAAAATCCGAGACTTTTTGATCTTACCGGTCTTCAGGTAGAAGCCAATAAAAAGTACGGCTACTCGGCAGAGAATACATTAAACTATATTCAGAGTCTGTACGAAAAAAAACATGTCACCTATCCGCGTGTAGATACCACTTACTTATCAGAAAGCTTATATCCGAAAATAGAAGGCATCCTCAGAAAAATGACGTTCTATCAAGAGCTTGTTTCCCCTTTACTGGAAGCTCCTGTTCCAAAATCCAAAACGGTTTTTGATGATACCAAAGTGACCGATCACCACGCGATTATTCCTACGGAAGTACCACCTTCCCAAAATCTCAGCCGCGAAGAAAAACTGATTTATGATTTAATTGCTAAAAGATTTATCTCTGTTTTTTATCCTGAATGTAAAATTTCCAATACCTTGGTTGAAGGTAAAGTAGGAACGATTCCTTTTAAAACCAGCGGAAAGCAGATTCTGGAACCCGGCTGGAGAGCAGTGTATGCCAAAGAGCCTAAAGATGAAACCGAGAAAGAAAAAGATAAAGAGGAAGAACAAACCATCCCTGAATTTATCGTCGGAGAAACCGGGCCGCACGATCCTATGATTCATCAGGGCAAAACGTCACCACCTAAACCCTACACCGAAGCAACGCTGCTCCGCGCTATGGAAACCGCCGGGAAACAGGTGGAAGACGAAGAACTTCGTGAATTGCTTAAGAACAACGGAATCGGAAGGCCATCTACCCGAGCCAATATCATTGAAACTCTTTTCAAAAGAAAATACATCGAAAAGAAAAGGAAAAACCTCATCGCTACCCAAACCGGAATTCAGCTCATTGATACCATTGAAGACGAACTTCTGAAAAGCCCCGAGCTTACCGGAGAGTGGGAACTCAAACTCCGAAAAATAGAAAAAGGTGAATATGAAGCCAATCATTTTAAGGAAGAACTCATCCGGATGGTAACAGAGCTTACCGAAAAAGTAGTCTACGGAAAAGGAAAAGTGATCAATCTCGAAGAAGAAAAAGCAGTTAAAGAAAAGAAAAAACGTGAACCTGCCGCAAAAAAAGAGCAGCAGTCCTGGGAAGAAATTAAATGCCCGAAATGTAAAGAACATCATCTCATGAAAGGGAAAACAGCCGTCGGATGTTCAGATTTTAAAAACTGTGGTTTTAAAGTTTCATTCGAAATCTTTGGTAAAAAACTTTCCGATAAACAGCTGATGGATTTAGTAATAAAAGGAAAAACCTCAAAGCTGAAAGGGTTTAGCAGTCATCCTGAAAGTCTGGCAGAAGGTATTTTATCCTTTGACAACCTGTTTAATGTAATCATTGTATAATTATAGGCTGGTTTAAATATAAAAAAGGAGGATCGTTCTAAAATGATCCTCCTTTTTACTTAACTATTCCTGAGCTGTCCTGAAAAAGTTCAGCATATTTTCAAGAGCATTTTCAGCATGCATCAATTCTCCGTTGTCGAGAGATTCTTTTGCAACCGTTGACGCTCTTTTTCGCATTTGAATTTCATACACCGAAATAGCTTCCTGTAAAGTCTCGTATTGATCAGAAATCAAACATTCACTCAATTCCAAAGCATCCAGCATCGCCATATTAACTCCTTCTCCCGCAAATGGAGGCATTACGTGAGCGGCATCCCCAATCATGGTTATATTAGGCTGTGTTTTCCAGGTCTGATCAAAAGGAATACAGTAAATAGGACGTGGAATAAAAGGAGTTTCTGCATTTTCAAACAATTCAAGCCAGATGCTGTCCCATTCAGGGTAAGTTGTTTTGTACCAATCTAATATTTGGGTTTTATTAGTATAATCCAGGCCGCTTCCTGATGCCCAGTTTTCATTTGTTCTAAAACTGGCGTAAAAACCGATATCACCGTTTCCTTTTTGTCCCATCAAAAGATTTTTATTGTTCCCGAAAGCCATTATTTTTCCGCCTTTCAATAAAGCATTAACTTTTGGGGCGGCTTCTTCTGCCTGTTGAATATTTCCTTCAAGCATGGTGATTCCGGTGTAAAAAGCTTTGCTGTCAGTAATGTACGAACGGATTTTAGAATTGGCACCATCACAGGCTATGACAATATCTGCGTAAGCTGTTGTGTTGTTTTTGAAATGCAAAAGCCATCCTTTACCCTGTTTTTTCATATAAACGAAATGGCTGTTCCAGACTACCGTTTCCGGTTGTAAAGATTCCAGTAAAATTTTCCGTAATGTACCACGATCTATTTCCGGACGAAAATGCCCTTTTCCGAAATCTTCTTCAGGTTTGGAATCATGATCACTAAAGAATACTTCTGCATTTTCGTTCATGATAAGTTCCCTGTCGGCACCAATAAGATAGTTTTGTTTGAATTCTTCCAGTAAACCAGCCTTACGAATCGCAGCTAACCCGGAATCATCATGAAGGTCAAGAGGAGAACCCTGAACGCGGGCATTTTTATTAAGATCTCTTTCAAATACTTTTACTTCGGCACCTTTTAATTGTAACAATCTTGCCAGTGTTAATCCGCCCGGGCCACCGCCAACGATGGCAATTGATTTATTGTTGATCAGCATAATTTTAAATTTTATGCTGCAAAATTATCAGGTATGGTAAACCAAAAATTGTAAAAATCGGTCGTTTTGATTTTTAAAAAGTTCCTTAGGCGAAACCCCGGAAAGCTTTTTGATTTCCTTGATGAAGTGAGACTGATCAGTAAAATTAAGCTGAGGAAAAAGATTTCCGTCTTTAATATGATAAAGAGAAGCCTGAAAACGTAAAATCTTGCAATAATATTTTAATGAAATTCCCAGTTGCTTATTGAAATAACGGTTAATCTGGCGCTCATTCCAAAAAATTTGTTCTGAAAGATCCTTAACATTGATTTCTCCATGAGTGGTAAAAATAAGTTCAAACAATTTTCTTTTTCTTTCATCAATTTTCTGAGGCAATAAGGATTTAATTTTTTCTGAAGCTTTTTCACAGAACTTATCAAAATCGTTGAGATCATCAATGCTGAAGTCCCAAAAATTATCAGGCAATTCTTTTCCGCTGTCTACAAATTCGGAAATAGACTGATGCAGGATGTATTCCAGGGCAAGCGGATTAAAGCTAATGGCAAAGAAATGGGAAAATTCCGTTTCAGGCATCGGTTTGGGCTTGGTTTCCAGTCCCATTAAAACAATTTGAAACCTGTTGCCGGTGGTTTTACAGAAAAGCAGATCAATTTTTCCATTGGGAATGATCACACCCTCTTTGAATGTTGACAGGTTTTGCAACGAAGAATAGCCATATACGAAATCGGTAAGCGATTTTTCCGGTTTGATGAACGTATATATTAAATCGTTGCTCATGGTATGATTTTTAACCTAGAATGTTTTGGATAAACGAATTTACAGTTTCTCTTTTTTATAATGAATAGCAAATGAAAATTTTCACGTTTTTTCAGGTTATATTACATTTGCTTTAAATTAAAAATAATGACTCCGGAGAAAAAACAACTGATCATTGACAGCTTTAGCCGTTCAGAAACATTAAAATTCTACAAAGCCGAACTTTTGGAATTCGAAACCGACTTCATTTCCATGAAGATTCCTAAAATGGATATTATGACAAGAAAAGCCGGGATGTTCAATGGAGCGATGATTGCTTCGCTTGTAGATGTTTCTTCAGGATATGCTGCCGTGAGCCATTATGATGAAGATTGTTATGTGGTGACGGTAGAATTGAAAGTCAATTATTTAAGGCCTGCGATTGGTGATGCGCTGGTTTCAAAGTCGTATGTCATAAAAGGTGGCGCGAAGATTAGTGTCATCCGTACAGAAATTTACACTATAGACGAAAACGGTGAATCTGAAAGTCATGTGGCTACTTCATTGGTAACGATGATGAAAATAAAGTAAACTTTTAAGGAATTTATAGTATATTTAATGTAGCAAGTTTTAAACAAATTAATGAACTAAAAAAAAATTATGAACTTAATTATTCGTCTGCTGGTAACAGCAATTGTTGCTTATCTTCTCACTATGATTTTACCGGGTGTTCACTTTTCAGGATTTGGAGGTGCGATTATTTTTTCCATCGTCTTGGGAATTTTAAACCTGATTGTAAAACCCATCCTTAATCTTTTAGGTTTACCTTTAACGATTATTACACTGGGATTATTTGCCCTTGTGATTAACGCAGTCATCATTCTTATTGCAGATTATTTTATTGACAGTATGGTAGTCGACGGCTTCTGGTGGGCACTGATATTCAGTATTCTTCTTTCGTTGGTAACTTCTCTTGCCAATTCGATGTTCTCCGACAAAGATTAAATCAAATACATACTAAAGGTTGAAAAGAGTGAATTTCGGTTCACTCTTTTTATTTAAATGATACATGAAATCTTAAAAATAAGTAACTTTGGAACCTTTGAATTAAACAAGATTATGGAATTCTATAGCATAATCAAAAAACGAAATCAATATGAAATTTAAGTACAGTCTGCTGGCTTTGGCAGCGCCGCTCTTAATGAATGCACAAAAAGTAATGACACCTGAAATTCTCTGGACTTTAAAAAAAGTAGGAGTACAGGCAGTTTCACCCGATCAGTCTTCGCTTATTTACAAAGTAGGACAGGTAGATCTTAAAACAGAAAAAACCAAAAGCGAAAACTATTTTCTGAATGTAATTAATAACCAGTCTGCTAAAGTGGATTTAGGTAAAAAAGCATTGATTCAATGGGATAAAAACGGACTTTATGCACAGGAAGGCGACAAAATTTTCTTGTCAAAAGACAGCGGAAAAACATGGACAGAATTCTATACCATTGGTGAAGCTGATAATATAGTGATATCTCCGGATGGTAAAAAAATAGCATTCAGCAAACAGGTTTTGGTGGAAAAAGTAATGGGGAAAGATAAATATTCTGATACCCCGAAAACTACCGCACAAGTCTACACAGACCTGAATCACAGACACTGGGACTATTTTAACGAAGGAAAATACAACCATGTTTTTGTGGTAAATGTTTCGGATAAAGCAGATGTCGCAAAAGATCTTCTGGAAGGCAAAATGTGGGATTCTCCGCAGCGACCTTTCGGTGGTGCCGAAGACTTTATCTGGAGCCCGGATTCTTCCCAGCTTTTATATGTTACAAAACCTAAAAGCGGAAAAGAATATTCTACAAGTACCAATACAGATATCTTCGCATATGATCTTGCTACAGGGGCTACTAAGAACTTAACGGAATCTAATAAAGGATATGACGTTAATCCTAAATTCAGTCCGGACGGTAAAGCCCTGATCTGGCAGAGTATGGCAAGAGACGGATATGAAGCTGATAAAAATGACGTGAAAATCCTTGATTGGAAAACCGGTAAAACAACAAATCTCACTGCCGGCTGGGACGAAAGTGTTTCCGGAGATGTGTTCTGGAGCGCAGATTCAAAAATGATTTATTTCACGGCAGCTTTCAGAGGGACGAAACAGCTTTTTTCTTTAGATCCGAAAAATATTAAAGTTCAGCAGATCACAAAAGGTGATTTTGATGTCAATGAAATTTTTGCCGACCAGAAAAAATCGCTTTTAGTAGGAAGAACAGACATCAACCACGCGACAGATCTTTTCTCTGTAAATATTAAAAATGGAGAAATGCAGCAGGTGACAGATGTGAATAAAGAGGTTTACGCAAGTCTTTCTCAGGGAAAATCTGAACTTAAAATGGTGAAAACCACTGATGGAAAAGAAATGGGAGTCTGGCTTCATTACCCACCAAATTTCGACCCCAATAAAAAATATCCGACTTTGGTATATTGTCAGGGCGGACCACAATCTGCATTAACTCAATTCTTCAGCACAAGATGGAACTTTGCTTTAATGGCAGCCAACGGATACATCGTCGTCGCGCCAAACAGACGAGGAATGCCGGGCTGGGGAACAAAATGGAATGAAGAAATTTCCAAAGACTGGGGCGGGCAGCCTATGAAGGATTATCTTGCCGCAACCGATTATGCGAAAACCTTACCTTATGTTGATGGCGAAAGAGTAGCAGCGGTAGGTGCAAGTTATGGTGGCTACAGTGTATTTATGCTCGCAGGAATCCATGAAAACAGATTCAAAACTTTTATTGCTCATGACGGTTTGTTTGATATGAAATCTTGGTATTTGACTACAGAAGAACTTTGGTTTGCCAACTGGGATCTTGGTTCGCCATGGGAAAAACCACTTCCAAAAGCTTATACGGAATTTAATCCAAGTAATTTTGTTGATAAATGGAATAAACCAATCATGATTGTTCAGGGCGGAATCGACTACAGGGTTCCTTACGAACAGGGACAGGAAGCATTTCAGGCTGCAAAACTGAGAGGGTTGAAATCCAAATTAGTATATTTCCCTAACGAAAATCACTGGGTGCTTCATCCACAAAATGGTTTGGTTTGGCAGAGAGAATTCTTTGACTGGCTGAAAGAAACATTGTAATTTGAAATAAATAATAAAAAAATTGGGTATTAGAAAATGTGCTTTTTTAATACCCATTTATTATTGTTACAAATAGTAAATTTATTATTTTTAAAGAAACAAACTAATAACTCTAATGCAGAAAACACCCTCTTTCCTACTTCTCTTTTTCATCAACTTTCTTTTTTCGCAGTCTTATCATTTTGATTATTTTGTTGAAAATACTTCTAAGGAAACATCAGCTAAAGAAAATACTTGGATAGGAAATTATTTTTACGATTCTAAAAGTGGTCAAAAACTTCATTTAAAAAATCATGAAAATGGATTTCTTGCAAGTATGTATGATAAGGAATCTCAGAAAAGTCATTATTTTTATGTTTCTAAAGAGAAATCCCAATTAACTTTCACTTATGCTTATTCTTTTGAACATGAAGGTTCAAAAACAATTAAAGATATTAACAAAAATGATGATATTGAAGTGGTTAAAATTGATTCGTTGAATTATAAAGTGAATATATTTAAAGATAAGCAAAAAAGAAAAAAGAAATATACAATGGATATTTTTATTGAGAAAAATGCAGTTGACTTTTTTGAAATACCGATGGAATACAGCAGATCTGAAGAGGTTATTCAAAGATTAAAATCATACTTCTGTTGTAATCAGAAATACATGATTAAAAGTTCTGATTTGGCTAATTTTAAATATAACGAAACTTATCATTTTGAAATTACAAAATTTGAAAAAACTGATTTAACTTTAGTACTGCCCGAAAAACTTAAGATTGAAGTCCCATTTTGGAAGAAATAATTAATAATGAATTATCATCTTCAAAACGTTATTTCTGCTATAAAATGCGTTTGGTTAAAAAAAATAATACTGTAATTAAATGATCTTTAAATTTGAACTTATTTATAAAAATATCAATAGGAGCGGGCTTTAGCCCGCTTTTTTGTTTAACCAAATCAATGAGGCTTTAGCCAAAATCTATAATTCATGCAAAACAGAATTTCTTCTTTCCCTCCGATTATTGATAATAATTCTAAAATTCTGATTTTAGGATCAATTCCCGGAGTAAAATCATTAGAAAAACAACAATATTACGCCCATCCTCAAAACAAATTCTGGAAAATCATTTTTGAATTATTTCATGAAAAATTTACAGAAGATTATGCGGAAAGAATTGATATGCTGAAGAAAAACCATATTGCACTTTGGGACGTCATTGATTCTTGTGAAAGAAAAGGAAGTCTGGATTCTGAAATTAAAAATGAAGAAGCCAATCAAATTGAAGAACTTCTGGAAAATCATCCGAATATCCGGGCAATCTTTTGTAATGGAGGAAAATCATTTAAAAATTTACAGAAAATTTTAGGTAAAAATTTCAGTATCCCTATATTTTTACTGCCATCTACAAGTCCGCTTCATACAGTTTCTTTTGAAAAAAAGCTCGAAGAATGGAAAGTAATTTTGGAAATTTTAAATAAAAAACAGGAATGATTTTATTCCTGTTCAAAATTATTTATATACTTAAATTTTATCTCTCAATTCTGTAAACTTCCTCATACGGCTGAATTAAAACCCATCCGTTTCCGGAAAACTTCATTTGAAATTCTTCGCCACTACCTCTTCCGATAAGACTTTTAAAGGAAACGTTCGTTTTTAAATCCGGGGTTAAATTTCCCGACCAGGCTACGGTTGCATTAGGATCTGTGAAAACCGGTGCGTCAGGGGTAACCATTAAAGTCAGAGGTTCGCCGTGCGTTGTGATTGCAATATGCCCTGTCCCGGACAATCGTACCTGAAACAGTCCGCCAGACATAACTCCTGCAATACTTTTTAACATCGTGATGTCGCTTTTTATGCTCTGTTCATGAGCCAGTACATCGTTTCCGTTTACACAAACCGATTCATTATTTAAATAAAGAATGCGTACTTTTTTACCCTCGTCGGCAACATATAATTTTCCGGTGCCTTCAGCTTTCATGAGTCTTGCGCCTTCACCGCTTATTGCTTTTTTCAACAAGTTTCCCAAACCACCGGAAAGCATTCCCTGTCTTTCGAAATTGATATTTCCGACATAGCCAACCATACTTCCGGTCTTCGTCCAAACCGACTGATTATTGAGGTTGATTTCCAGAAGAGCAGGTTTTTCCAGCTCAAAATAGTCCCTTTGTTCAGGCTTTTCTTTCGTTTCGTTAACGAAAGATTCAATTGAATATTTGCTCATAGGTGTAAAAATTAAATTGCAAAATACAATTTTAATGTTTAATATTCACCGTAAAATCACGGTTTTTTGTTTCATTGTAAATAAAACTTGACAAAGGGGTATCTAATGTCGTATATTTGCAGTCCGAAAATTACACCTTGTAATTTGATAATTTTTAAACCGTAATTTAAAAAATGAAAACATCAGATTTTAATTTTGATCTTCCTGCAGAATTATTGGCAGAACACCCATCCGAACACAGAGACGAAGCGAGATTAATGGTTTTGGACAGAAAGACACAAACCATCGAACACAAACTCTTTAAGGATGTTGTTGATTATTTTGATGAAGGAGATCTTTTTATCTTTAATAATACTAAGGTTTTCCCGGCGCGCCTTTATGGAAATAAAGAAAAAACAGGAGCAAAAATTGAAGTTTTCCTATTGAGAGAGCTTGATAAAGAAACCCGTGTTTGGGACGTTTTGGTAGATCCTGCCAGAAAAATCAGAATCGGAAATAAATTATTCTTTACTGAAGACGAATCTTTGGTAGCGGAAGTTATTGATAATACGACTTCAAGAGGAAGAACATTAAGATTTTTATTTGACGGTTCTTACGAAGAATTCAGATCAAAATTGAAAGAATTGGGAGAAACTCCGCTTCCGAAATATATTAAAAGAGAAGTTGAGCCGGAAGATGCTGAAAGATACCAGACGATCTACGCCAAAGTAGAAGGAGCTGTTGCTGCACCTACTGCAGGTCTTCACTTTTCAAGACATCTTATGAAGAGACTGGAAATCAAAGGAATCGATTTTGCTGAGGTAACGCTTCACGTTGGTTTGGGAACTTTCAACCCGATTGAGGTAGAAGACCTTTCCAAGCATAAAATGGAGTCTGAAGAAATTTTTATTGATGAGAAAAATGCTCAGATCATCAATAATGCAGTAGACTCTCACAGAAGAGTTTGTGCTGTAGGAACAACAACAATGAGAACACTGGAAACTTCAGTTTCCTCAAATAAAAAAATATCAGCATTCCACGGATGGACGAATAAGTTCATTTATCCGCCACACGATTTTGGAGTTGCTAATTGTATGATTACGAATTTCCATACGCCAAAATCTACATTAATCATGATGATCGCGGCATTTGCAGGAAGAGATTTTATCATGCACGCCTACGAAGAAGCCGTAAAAGAGAAGTATAAATTTTACTCGTACGGTGATGCGATGCTAATTTTATAATAGTTGTAAGTTGTTGGTTGTCAGTTGATAGTTTTCACTATTTACTGACAACTATCAACTATCAACCATTAACAATTAACTACCTATATGAAAGACATCAGAACTTTATCACTCGATCAGCTCAAAGATTATTTTGCTTCTTTGGGAGAAAAGCCTTTCCGTGCGAAACAGGTGTACGACTGGCTTTGGAGTAAAAACCTCCATTCGATTGATGAGATGACGAATCTTTCGAAAACTCTTCGCGAAAGAATCTCTGAAGAGTACACCATCAATCCGGTTTCCGTAGATCAGCTCCAAAAAAAGTACAGACGGAACTATTAAAAATGGCGTTAAACTGCACGACGGTTTATTGGTTGAATCAGTTTTAATTCCAACAGAAACCAGAACGACAGCTTGTGTTTCTTCGCAGGTTGGCTGTTCATTAAACTGTGAATTCTGCGCAACCGCAAGACTCAAAAGAATGAGAAATCTTGAAGTTGCCGAGATTGTGGATCAGGTTGCCCTAATCGACAGCCAGAGTAAAATGTATTTCAACAGACCGCTTTCCAATATTGTTTTTATGGGAATGGGAGAGCCGATGATGAACTACAAAAATGTTGTGGAAGCGATCAGGAAAATCACCCAGCCTGAAGGTTTGGGGATGTCTCCGAGAAGAATTACTGTTTCCACATCAGGAATTCCCAAAATGATCAAGATGCTTGCTGATGATGATTTGAGGGTAAAACTTGCGCTATCACTTCACTCTGCCATCGAATCAAAACGCAATGAGATTATGCCTTTCTCTGATAAGTTTCCTTTAACGGATATTATGGAAGCACTTCAATATTGGTATCAGAAAACAGGTTCAGTTATTACTTTTGAATATTGTGTCTGGAAAGGAATCAACGATGGTGATGAAGATATTAAAGCGTTGATAAAATATTGCAAGCAGGTTCCTTCTAAAGTTAATTTAATTCAATATAATCCTATTGGTGACGGCAAGTACGATCAGTGCAATAAACAGGCAGAAGAAAACTATATTCGTCAGCTTGAAAATGCAGGAATTGTCTGTATGGTAAGAAAAAGCCGTGGAGGAGATATTGATGCAGCTTGCGGCCAGCTCGCCAATAAAACTGTGGATTAAAATTTCATTAAAAAAATCAAAAAAAATCCTTAACATTTTCTTAAAATCCTACCTTTGTACAAAATCAGGTGACAATGATGGATTATTTTATGGGTAAAGACGGTCTTGAAAACGTCTATGCCTGGTCAATTCCGGTTCACGCTACAATTATTCTCGCAGAGATGATTTACAGTCACGTCGCAGAAGCCAAACTCTACAATGGTAAAGATGTGGCAACAAGTGTCTACCTTGCTTTGCTCAACTTTGGCCTGGACCTTGTCATGAAGGCCTTTGCGATGGGTGTCATGTTTTTCTTTTTCAATCACAGGCTTTTTTCATGGGAATTTACGGGCTGGTATTGGTTGATCTGTTTTGTGGTAACGGATTTCGCTTACTATGTTCTTCATTACGTCGATCATCATTCAAGAGCATTCTGGGCTGTTCATATTACGCATCATAATTCAGAATATTTCAATCTGACGACAGGCTTCAGAAGTCCTGTTCTGCAGCCTCTTTACAGATATTTATATTTTTCTCCGTTAGCTTTTTTTAGGGTTTAATCCCTGGCATATTATGGTTGTTTATGCAATAGGGCAGGTCTATGGAACCTGGGTTCATACCCAGACGGTAAAAAGTATGGGTATTCTTGAATACATATTGGTTACTCCTTCTCATCATCGTGTTCATCATGCCTGCAATATTAAGTATCTGGACAGAAACATGGGGATGTGCCTGATTATCTGGGATAAAGTTTTCGGAACTTTTGAAAAAGAAGATCCAAATGTGCCTGTGAAATACGGAATTTACCCAAAAATGCCTGACAATAAACCGGATACCGTTCTTTTGTACGAATGGCGAAAAATCTTGAAAGATATTAAACAGCCTGGTTTAAAATTCTCAGACAGAATCAATTATATTTTTAATTCTCCCGGATGGCGGCATGACGGAACAGGAAAAACAGTGAGACAATATCAAAAGGACTACTGGGCAAAGAAGAATAAGAAAAATCCAAAACCACATAAAAAAATAGCCTAATTTTTTATATCATTAATTAATTTTCAATAAAATCTATATAATCAATTCAGGCGGATTTTGTCAGTATTTTTATTGGCTTATGCATATCAATCCTTCAAAACTTTATTGTGTGAAACACCGCTTATTAAAAAGACAAATTATAATTTAATATTAGATTTTGCTATCATTTGCTGAGTGTTAACGCCTTTGCGA
Organism: Chryseobacterium sp. POE27; assembly: GCF_039727685.1. Lineage (NCBI taxonomy): Bacteria > Pseudomonadati > Bacteroidota > Flavobacteriia > Flavobacteriales > Weeksellaceae > Chryseobacterium > Chryseobacterium sp. POE27. Next base: position 1,220,016 of record NZ_CP152475.1, on the reverse strand, counting down.
ACGAAAAATACACAGAATTATTTAAGATAAAGTCTTTGCGCACACTGCGTTAAAAAAAGATTCTTTGTTATATAAATTTGAATTAACAAAAAAAAGAGGTCATTTATAATATTTTTACAAAATGAAAAAAATATTTCTGGTTTTTGTCATTACAATTTCCACTGTTCTGTCTGCTCAGCAGTCTGCTATTTTTAAAATCAGAAAATACAGAATAAGTTATCTGGATGAGAGAATTAATGAAACGTCCGGTCTTAGCTTAATGAATGGAAAGCTTTATACATTCAATGATAGTGGAAATGCTCCCGAGCTTTTTGAACTGGATAAAACAACAGGAGCAATTATAAGTACAATAGAAATCAACGGTAAAAATAAAGACTGGGAAGCTTTAACCAATGACGGGCAGAGTTTTTATATCGGAGATTTCGGAAATAACAGCGGAACACGAAAAGATCTTGAAATCTACAAGATACCTTTTAATGATAATTTATCTGAAAATGCCTCAATGAGCTTGATTTCCTTTGAATATCCTGAGCAGAAAGAGTTTGTTTCCAAGAATACTTTTACTGATTTTGATGCCGAAGCGATGATCTATCTGAATGGAAAAATCCACCTTTTTACCAAGGAATGGAATTCAAAATCTACTACGCATTATATTATTAATCCCGACCGTCCGAATAAGCAGGAAGCTCAGAAAACAGAAGTTTTCAAAACGAATTTTGTGGTTACTGATGCTTCTTATTTCGATAAAAAACTATACCTCATAGGCTATACAAAGAAAACAGAAGTTTTTTTAAATATTTTTAATGAAACCGCTCCCGGAATCTTTTTCAATGAGGCTCCCAAAAGATATTATTTAGGAAGCGCTTTATCCATTGGCCAGATTGAAGGAATTGCTGTGGATGACAGCGGAATTTATATCTCCGGTGAAAAGTTTCATTCGCCATTAGGGGGATCAAAACAGAGTCTTTATTTTATTCCCAAAGATAAACTTAAATAATAATTAATTTTTTTCGCTTTTTTATCTAAAATTGAGATTATTGATGAATCATATTCATATTAATTTCTATTAAATTGGCTGAAAAAAATTATCTTTGTGGGAATTACTAATTTATCCATCATTCAAAGATTGTGGCGAACACTGTAGAAGAAATCAAGCGACCGATCAATGAGGAAATGAAACTTTTCGAACAAAAGTTTTATGAATCCATGCAGAGTAAAGTACCTTTATTAGATAAAGTCACGCGTTTTATCGTTACTACAAAAGGGAAACAGATGCGCCCCATGTTCGTTTTTCTTTGTGCGAAACTTATAGGTGAGGTCAATGAAAAAACGTATCGCGGTGCTTCTATGATCGAACTTATTCATACGGCAACTTTGGTTCATGATGATGTGGTAGATGAAAGTTTTAAACGACGTAATTTCTTTTCAATCAATGCGTTATGGAAAAATAAAATCGCGGTCTTGGTGGGAGATTATCTTTTGTCAAAATCTGTTTTACTGTCTACCGACCATAAAGATTATGATTTGCTGGGTGTGATTTCAAGAACGATTCGTGAAATGTCGGAAGGCGAACTTTTACAGCTTGAAAAAGCGAGAAGACTGGATATTACGGAAGACGTTTACTACGAAATTATCCGCCAGAAAACAGCTACTTTAATCGCTGCCTGCTGTGAGATTGGTGTATTGTCAAACAATGCAGACGAAATACTTGCTAAAAAAATGATGGATTTCGGAACCTATACCGGAATGGCATTCCAGATCAAAGACGACCTTTTCGATTATCTGACTTCTAATGTCATCGGAAAACCGGTAGGAATTGATATTAAAGAAAAAGAAGATGACGTTACCGTTGATTTTTACATTAAAAATGGCGAGTGAGAAAGACCGAAAATACTATTTCGATACGATAAAACGGTATAATAACGATCAGAAACGGGTAAAAGAACTGATCAGTTTCGTTAAAAATTCCGGCGGCCTTGATTATGCAATTTCTGTCATGAAAAATTTTCAGCAAAAAGCCAAAGATATTCTCAACGAGTTTCCTGATTCTGAAGCCAAAAAATCTTTACATATTATGCTGGATTATGTGATTGAGCGAAAATTTTAAATTAAATTATTTCCATCGTCACAATAATTACAGCTAAAACTATACAAAATAAAGCGATTAAAAATAAATAATCCGCAATAGTTTCAAACCTAAGCCCCTGCTTTTCCTGCTGAGATCTTATCGCCAGAAAAGAGAAAAAACAGCTGAACGCAAAAAAAAGGCAGGCAATACCTGCAAATTCATCCAAATGCGTACTGTGACTGATCTTAGTGATCTTTAGGGAAGTAATAATGACCAGTGAAAACCCCAAAAGATTGCTCGAAGCGTTCAGAATATGCGTGGACTTCTTTTCCATCTTTACAATTTTTTTTCAATATAAATACAATTTTTTTTATTATCAAATTTTTAAAAAAGATTATTAAAAATTAAAATTAATTTAAAAAGTGTATATTAGCAAAATACTTCAAGAATTATAAAATTTTTTATCGGGCTATGCAGACAACCTATATTGAAACACAGCAAATTTCCTTTCAAGACTTTAAAAATCAAATACTTGGAGATTATAAGTTAGGAAGGGTTTCTCGCGAAATGTCTTATCTAGGCAGAAGAGAAGTTCTTACGGGAAAAGCTAAATTTGGTATTTTTGGGGATGGTAAGGAACTTCCTCAGCTTGCAATGGCGAAAGTTTTCAAAAATGGAGACTTCCGTTCGGGATATTACAGAGATCAGACCTTTGCATTAGCTGTTAATGCATTAACTGTTGAAAGTTTCTTTGCTCAGCTGTATGCAGATACAAGTGTTGAAAGAGAGCCTGCTTCTGCGGGAAGACAGATGAATGGACACTTCGCAACAAGAAGTTTAAATGAAGACGGAAGCTGGAAAGATTTAACGGCTCAGAAAAATATTTCATCCGATATTTCTCCGACTGCCGGACAGATGCCAAGATTATTAGGATTGGCACAGGCTTCCAAAATATACAAAACCGTAAAATTTGACGGTTCAGAAAAATTCTCAAAAGAAGGTAATGAAATTGCTTTCGGAACGATTGGTGATGCTTCTACTGCGGAAGGTCACTTCTGGGAAACATTGAATGCCGCCTGCGCGCTTCAGGTTCCGATGATTGTTTCAATCTGGGATGATGGTTATGGAATTTCAGTTCCTACCATGAAGCAAAGAGCCAAAGCCGATATTGCTGAAATGCTGAGCGGTTTCCAGAGAAAGGAAGGTGAATTCCAGGGATGTGAAATTATTCAGGTTAAGGCTTGGGATTATCCTTCATTGCTGGATGCCTACGCCAGAGCAGAGCAGTTTGCGAGAGTTGAAAGTGTTCCGGTAGTGGTACATGTTATAGAAGTTACACAGCCTCAGGGGCATTCTACTTCAGGATCTCACGAGAGATATAAAAATGAAGAGCGTCTGGCTTGGGAATCTCAATTCGATGGTTTGGTTAAATTCAAAGAATGGATATTAAATTATTCAATTGAAATTGACGGTCATGAAGAAGTTCTGGCAACTGCTGAAGAACTTGACGCGATCGATGAAGAGGCTAAAAGAACGGTGAAAGCCGGGCAGAAAGCTGCTTGGGAAAATTATCAGAAAACAATTGTAGATTTAGTTCATTCTGTTTTACCTTTAGTTGAAAATCTTAAAGGTCAGCATACTGAAATTGAAAATTATATCATTCAGTTTAATAAATTGGTTTCCAAGGCGAAAAAAGATGTTTTCCATTTGGTGAGAAGATCTTTATTGGCAACAAGAGGAACAAATTCTGTAGAAAGAAATAAATTGATGCAGAAATACAATGAGATTTTTGAGGTGGAAAAAGATAATTATTCTTCTCATTTATACTCTCAGTCTCAGTGGAAAGCTGAAAACGTAAAAGAAATCAAACCGATCTATTCTGATGCTTCTGAAGATGTAGACGGAAGAGTAGTGGTACGAAATAATTTCGACAAGATTTTCGAAAAATATCCTGAAACCTTGGTATTTGGTGAAGATGCCGGAAATATCGGTGACGTAAACCAGGGGCTTGAAGGAATGCAGGAAAAATATGGCGATGTTCGTGTTGCCGATACGGGAATCCGTGAAGCGACGATCTTAGGACAGGGAATCGGTATGGCGATGAGAGGTTTAAGACCGATCGCCGAAATCCAATATTTAGATTATATCTTGTACTGTTTACAAGGAATGAGCGATGATCTGGCAACGGTTCAATACAGAACAAAAGGAGGTCAGAAAGCGCCTGTTATCATCAGAACGAGAGGTCACAGACTGGAAGGGGTGTGGCATTCAGGTTCTCCGATGGCGGGGATTCTAAATCTTTCTAAAGGAATTCTAGTATTGGTTCCGAGAAACCTTACAAAAGCTGCCGGATTCTACAATACCATTCTTCAGAGCGACGATCCTGCGGTAATTGTTGAATGTTTAAATGGATACCGATTAAAAGAAAAACAACCTGATAATTTAGGTGAATTCACTGTTCCTGTCGGAAAAATCGAGGTGACAAAAGAAGGAAAAGATGTTACTTTGGTGACGTACGGTTCTACCTGGAGAATTGTCATGGAAGCAGCAGAAGAATTGGAAAAACTGGGAATTTCTGCGGAAGTTATTGATGTTCAGTCATTAATTCCTTTTGATTTGACCCATGAAATCGCTGGATCTGTACAGAAAACCAACCGATTGGTTGTCATTGACGAAGATGTGGAAGGCGGAACTTCAGCATTTATTCTTCAGCAGATTTTAGAAAAACAAAAAGCCTTCAGATTCCTGGATTCTGATCCGTTGACGATTTCTGCCAATGATCACAGACCGGCTTATGCAAGTGACGGAGATTATTTCAGTAAGCCATCCGCAGACGATATGGTAGAGAAAATCTACGCCCTGTTTAATGAAACAAATCCTCAGAAATATCCTGCGATATTTTAACTGGAACTTTTAGATAAATTTTGAAACCGCTTCTTTTTTTGGGAGTGGTTTTTTTAATCTATATTTGATTATCAGATTCAAAAACCATGAAATTTAAAATTTTATATCTTGTCTCTTATGTTGTTAATGACAGGATGCAAAAAAAGATAGAAAAGAAGTTTTACTTGCTGATAGAGAAGCTCCTCTAGGCTGGATATATCTAAAAATGTATGATGATAAAAGTTTTGAATTTATTTCCAATGGATTGGTAAGAGGTAATGATATATATTCAGGGAAATATAAATTGAAGAATGATACAGTTTATTTCAACTATGATGGTTTAGCTCCAGAAGCTGGTTCAAAAGCAATAATCGCAAATGGCTTTGTAAATTACTTTGGCGGAAAGTATCCTGAACGCATTGAAATTAAGTTTAACAAAATATTATTTAATAAATAATAAAAAACCATCAAACAACAGCTTTTTTGGTTTTCTTACTTTCTAAAAGAGTTTTACAAGCCTTCTCTTTTTCCGGATCATAAACATGATATTTCATTTCCCATTCTTCCAATTGATACAAAATGGGTAACAATGCCAAGCCTTTCTCCGTAAGTGAATATTCTACCCTAGGTGGGATTTCTTTAAACTCTTCACGAATTACCAGTCCGTCGGATTCCATTTCCCGAAGCTGATCGGTAAGAACTTTTCTGGAAATAACATTAATGCGCACCGCAAGTTCACCAAAACGTAATTTCCGGTCTTTAATAACCAAAACAATGATCGGTTTCCATTTGCTTCCCAAGGCAGACATTGCTTTGCCCAACGGACAGCTGTATTGCATTAATTCGTTCTTTTTCATAAAGGTTTATTTCTAATTTTTGCTGATTGATCTTTTTTATGAACACGAAGTTCACAAGGATTTCTATCTACTAACTGTTTAAAGTTTCACAAAGCCGTTCTACGTATAAGAGGGTACTATAAGCCTCTCAACCTCTATCTCAGCCTTACCGTTACCTCCACGTTACCATCATCAGTTACCGCAAAGTTACCACTTTTTTTCTTTTAGAGATACAAATGCGAACTATTATTAGTTACTTTGTGTAACAATTATAAAATAGTAAGTTAAAGATGAGCACAGAATCATTATTTGAACCTTTTAAATACAAGAATTTAGAACTAAAAAATAGAATCGTAATGGCTCCGATGACGAGAGCACAATCGGATAACGGAGTTCCAACGCAGCAGATTGCAGATTATTATGCAAGAAGAGCAGTTGCTGAAGTTGGATTAATTATTTCTGAAGGAACAGTCATCAACAGGCCGGCTTCAAAAAATATGCAGAATATCCCTGATTTTTATGGTACTGAAGCATTGAACGGATGGAAAAATGTGATTGATGCTGTACATGAAAATGGTGGAAAAATGGGACCCCAGATCTGGCATGTAGGAGATACGAGAAGTACGCCAGATTATCCTTTGGAGGATATGGAAAAAGCTTCAACGATGACTTTGGATGATATTCAGGATACGATTGCTCAGTTTGCAGCTTCTGCAAAATCGGCTAAAGATCTTGGATTTGATGTTTTGGAAATTCACGGAGCGCATGGGTATCTTATTGATCAGTTTTTCTGGGAGGTTACCAATACCAGAACAGATGAATACGGTGGAAAAACCATTAAGGAAAGAAGCCGGTTTGCTGTAGATGTTGTAAAAGCCATCAGAGCTGCAGTAGGAGCGGATTTTACGATCATTATCCGTCTTTCTCAATGGAAGCAGCAGGACTATTCGACAAAATTGGCGAGTACTCCGGAAGAAATGGAAGAGTGGCTATTGCCGTTAAAAGAAGCAGGTGTTGATATTTTCCACTGTTCGCAGCGAAGATTCTGGGAAGCGGAATTTGAAGGTTCTGACCTGAATTTCGCAGGATGGGCAAAAAAAATAACAGGACAGCCTACGATTACAGTAGGATCTGTCGGTCTTAAAGGAGATGTCACAGGTTCCTTTTCAGGACAGGGAACTGAAAAAGAGGATCTAACAGAACTAACACGCAGACTGGAAAGGGGTGACTTTGATCTCGTTGCGGTTGGCCGCGCCATCCTTCAGGATCCGGAATGGGTAAAGAAAATTAAAGAGCAAAATACCGAAGCATTGCTTGATTTTTCAGCAGAAAGTCTTGGGGTATTATATTAAAAGTTAATGGTCAATAGTGAAGCTGCTTTGCTGTCGATTTTATTTCTGAATTGACAATCAACTATTCACTACAAAGTAAAATTCACTGTTGATTATTTACATATCTTGATTACCTATTTAAATTTTTTTACAAAACCGCTTCAGAGATTTTCTGAGGCGGTTTTTGATTGTTTGCAAAAGCCGCAATATTCTGGTTAAAAAACCGTTTTCAAATTTGAAAACGGTTTTTTAACAGATTTAAAATATCTAAAATTGTCATTTAAACATGACAAAAGTGGATCATTTACAAGCCAATATTTTTGGTTGGTTTTAATTGTTTTTTGATGCTTTTTGGAAGCGCATCTTTATGAACCAGAATTGCTGTTGATTTATACTCAACATAAGGTCTTGTCACATAGATATACCCTTCGAAATCATTCGTTACGCCCCATGAGTTTTTCACCATATAATATTCTTTTCCGCTTTGGTCTTTCGCAAGTCCTACGATGTGCATACCGTGGTCGTCGGTAGTAGAAAGATTATTCAAAGCCCGCTGACGCATATCTTCCGTGATGGTTTTATCTTTTTTAGGCTCTGTGAAGAGTGTTGCTTTATTGTCTTTGCTGATCTGATCCAGATCCATATCCGGAACATAAGCTACACCGTTTTTGTAAGAGAAATAAGGTTCCGAAACATCAGTTGCCCAACCTACAGAATATCCTTTATTTACGGCGTTATCAACAATTGCTGTTAAGTCTTTCATCGGAACATTCCAGTCAGAATCATGGCTCCAGTTGTCAGGAATTGGCACTACGAATTTCTGATAATATGGATAATCTTTATAAGAAGAAATTTCTACATAATCTTCAGGATTAATTCCTACGACTTCTTTTGCAAATGTTTGAGGAGTGTAAGATTTTCCTTCATAGGTAAAATTAGAAGGAACTTTTCCTAAATATTGATCCAGAATAGCATCTACGGAAGACATCCAGTTGTCGGTAAGCTTTCCTTTAGCTCCAGCCTGAACAAGACTGTCTAAAACAGGTTTTAATTTACCCTGCATTTCAGAGAAATTATTCGTTGTCTGTCCCTGCTTCAATCCTGTATAGGCATCCTGAGGAACGGCTCCGTATTTTTTGTACATATTGATCACATCATGCAATTCTCCACCGTCGCCCCAGCTGATCGCTCCGTTGTTTAAAACATATAATTTCGCTTTATCATGGTAAGAATTTCTCGCAGTAAAAATTTCGGCGAGATCAACAGGTTTTTTACCCATTCTCTGCATTTCAGATTCAAGGAAAGAGTTTCCCGAATAGCTCCAGCACGTTCCTGAAGAACCCTGGTTTTTAACTGAAGTAGCTCCAACGTCTTTCAACGTGGTGAACTGGAAATTGGCATTTTGAGACTGATTGTTTTTTAACTTGTTGATTAAGTCATCCTGAGCAAACATCATACTTCCTGCAGACAAAACAAAAAGTAATGATACAAATCTGGTATTTTTCATTACTGTAAAAAGATTATTTATACGAATAGTCGTTCATAGTAAAGATTTGTTACAGGCGAAAAGGTTAAATCTGTTTATGGTTTTTTATGAAAAGATAAAGAGATTGGTAAAATTTTCATTGCCGATGTTATATCTATTTTTTCCGATGCTTTATATACTTTGGCGGATGCTTCATATAGTTTAGACAAAGCTATAAATATTTCACATGATGCTTTGTTATTTTTTTAGTGGATATTTACGAATGTAATCTATATTTATAAGATAAACTATTTCAAGTATATGGATGAAAATAATACAACATTTAATAGAGTTTATATAAAGTCTCTAAAATTTAAAGTGTTAGTTTTTATTGAACAAAAATTAATTCCATGAAAAAAACTATTCTATTAAGCGCATTCGTTGCGACTGTATTAGTAAGTGCAAAAGGCACAGAAGAAATCAAATCAACTAAAGAAGGAGAAAAAAGAAGCTGTGAAAGAATCTAAAGCATCTACAAACAATGATTCTGAAAAAAATGAATTGTTATGAATATGCAATGTATATTCCTTGTACAGAAACATATGTTACAGACACACAATGTTGGGGTCCGGGCAGTGGCACTGCAACATGGGAAGATGCTTGGAATTGTGTTAATCAGAATGGAGTATTGATGATTGAATTTTTTTGTGGCTAATATTTCTATAACTTAAAGAAGTCTCGGTTTAATGCCGGGACTTTCAAATAATCGTAAATTTAAACCATGCGAAAATCCATTCTTATAATTTGTCTAATATTATCGAAGTTCCTTCTTTGTCAAGAACTTGAACACTCTAATATAAAATGTAATTACCTCACTACCTTTTTAATTGATACTACTGATATTAATACAAAAAAGGAAGAAATGACGGGATTATGGATAGGAAAAAATTCTTCAGTTTTCAAAAGTGATCAAAAGGCAATATATGATTCATTAACAAAAGAATCAACAAAAAATAGTATGGCAAATCCAGTTAACGGAAAAATTATAATAGATTTTTCGCGTATTCCAAGAGCTTATTTTATTCCCGAAGTTTTCAAAGTTGGTGAAAAAATGGAGATTTTTGATAAAATTTTAGGAGTGTACTACAAATACGAAAATGATCAAAAGATTAAGTGGACATTAGTTAATGAATCAAAAACAATCAGCACTTATACATGTAGAAAGGCAATTGGTAAATATCGGAATAAAAATATTACAGCATGGTACACAGATGAAATTCCCATTTCAGAAGGACCTTACACTTTTAAAGGATTGCCAGGTTTAGTAGTAGAGGCGTACGATGATAAACACTATTTCCATTTTACATTAGTAAAGTTAAAAGATTTAAATCAGCTTATAGCACCTATAAGAGGTGAGATAAGTACAAATTATGAAAGGTTTTTGAAAAAAAGAAATGATTTCCAAAATGATCCCGCAGGAGCCTATTTTGTTGCAACAGGGAAACAGACTCCAAAAGATCAAATTGAAAGGATTACAAAAATGCACCGGAAAAACAATAATCATTTAGATTAAGTTGAGCGTTTTTATCGATTAGAAACTTTTTTGTGGTTTTATTTTACTGCAATTTGATAATCCATTTGAAAGATGCAAAACCCTACGTAAAACCTTTTTTAAGGTTTTTTTTAATTTAATATTATTTAACAATTAGAATAATCCTCCATAGTTCACTGAATTCATTTATTTTTTAAAAAAGTTTACTATGTTTCCAACCTTTTTACAATCTTCTGCATCTATGTAGATATAAATCCTGATGTATGGAACGAGAGCTATTATTGGAATGTCAGCGGAATGACCGCAATGCGCAGCGGAAAGTCTACGAAAAGATGGCAGGAAAACTGTACTCGGTTTGCAAACGCTATCTGAAAAACGACGAAGATATCGAAGAAGTTCTGGCCGACACTTTTTATAAGATCTTTACTAAAATAGATCAGCTTCATCAGCCGGATGTTTTTGAAGCGTGGGCCAGAAAAATTGCCGTCAATGAATGTCTGCAGAAGCTTAGGGCTACGAAAAAGCTGCATATTTCGCTGGAAGAGAATCATGTAAGTTTTACCGATACGGCAATTGAAAATATTTCTTTTGAAAAGGATATCCTCAGTCTCCTGAACTTTCTGCCGGAAGGGTGCAGGGCTATCTTTAATCTTTTTGCCATCGAAGGCTATCCTCACAAAGAAATTGCAGTGATGCTTTCTATCAGTGAAGGAACCTCAAAATCACAGCTCAATTTCGCAAGAAAAAAACTTCAGGAACTTCTGGTGAATCAAAACATTTAAACTTGACAACAATGGAAAATAATCACGATATCGATAAAACTTTTAATGAAGCTTCTAAGAATTTGGAAGAACCTGCGACTTTTCCCGGGTTTGACAAAGTTTGGGCGAAGGTTGAGGAAAGACTGGACAAAAAGGAAGAGAAGAAACGGAAAATTATTCCGGTTTGGATCCCTTACGGGATTGCTGCCAGCTTATTGATGGTATCCGGGATTTTCTATTTTACTCATGAAAAGGAAAATAAGGAAACGGAACATGAGGTAATCGCAACCAATACGAGTATTCGGGAGGATATTTCCGCTGAACCTTCAGCATCTGTGCAGAATATTGACAGTATGGTAAAGATGAATATTAAAAACAAAACCTTACCGGCATCATCAGAAAAAATAATAGCGTATCAGGCATCTGCAAAAAAAGACAGCTCTTTCATATTCTCCGATGTCTGAAATGAGCACTCCCATAGCATCTCATCAGGAGGTTGCACAGGCTGCGGAACAAAAGATAATGGCGATGGATAGTTTAAGACGTCAGAATATCGAAGAAGTGATTGCCATAGGGATAAAAAAAGAAAAAGCTTCGATGAATGCCATGGCTTCAAGCCAGAAAGTTTCCGGTTTTAATACGGTGGGAGATACTGCAGAATCCTCTTATTCAAATCTTGCATTCAATCTTAAAGAAAAAGAAACGGAAATTAAATCTTATAATAAAGTCTACACAAAATCGCAAAAACCGTTAGCATTTAATCCCGTTACAGAAAACCGGTTAGCTGAAAAAGCGGATACGAGTAGGTTTAAAATAACTCTGGGATTACATACCAATGTTGAATCGAGAAGATCAAATAAGGCAGAGGGCTCCATCAGTATCCGGGGAACGGCTCAGACGAATCAGAACCCGATGGTTGTTATTGACGGTAAGGTTTCTGATATGGAAACTTTCAGAACTTTAGATTCCAAAAAGATTGATGAGGTAATTGTCTTGAAAGGTGATAGGGCAGCATTTTTATTTTCCGGAGAGAAAACCCGTAATGGTGTAATTGTGGTCATTACCCAATCTATTTCCAGAAAAGAAAAGAAAAAACTGAAAAAACTTCTTAATGAGAATATAACTGAAAATAAACCTTAACCATTTGAAAACTAATATTCTTTCAATATAAATCTTATAAGAAACTTCTACGGAGGTTTCTTTTTTTCTTCTGATAAAGTGCAACCTTCTCGATAAAATGAATCTTTTGTATAAGAAGTTTAAATTTAAAGTAACAATATGAAAAAAATAGGTGCAACGATATTTGCAATAGCTTTATTGGCAGGATGTAAAACAAAAACTATTTCAGCATCAAAGGAAATAAAAAAGTTCAGCGTTGAAAAAGATAAGGATCAGGATGGTATCAGAAACAGCCGCGACAAATGTCCTGACACAGCAGGACCTATTGAAAATAAAGGCTGTCCGTGGCCGGATATGGATAATGACGGTATTCCGGATAAGGATGACCAGTGTAAAGATGTTGCAGGGCCTGTTGAAAATAACGGTTGTCCGTGGCCGGATACAGACGGAGACGGTGTTACAGATAAAGACGATGCCTGCCCGACTGTTGCAGGACCCGCAGAAAACAACGGCTGTCCGTGGCCGGATACAGATGGCGACGGCATTCTGGATAAAGATGATGCCTGTCCTACTGTTCCCGGACTTCCGGAATATAATGGCTGCCCAAAGCCTAAAATGGTGACGGCGATGGAGGTTGAATCTTCATTTAGCCCTTATGTAGGAAAGTCATATAACAATAAACGGTTTAGTAAGAAAACAGTAAAAAAAAGCGGCAAAGAAATATATTGATTATGATCATGAAGAGTATGATGCATTGGTGGAGAATCCTTTTGAGCTGACTAAGAACCAGCCATTGTCAACATTTTCTATTGATGTGGACAACGCTTCCTATTCCAATGTCAGAAGAATGATTGGATATGGAGAGGTTGATAAAAATGCTGTGAGAATCGAGGAAATGATTAATTACTTTAAGTATAATTATCCTCAGCCCAAAAGTAACGGACCTTTTTCTATCAATACCGAACTGGATCAGGCACCCTGGAATCCCAATCATAAACTGCTTAAAATAGGATTGAAAGGAAAAAATATTCCTATGAATAATCTCCCTCCATCCAATATTGTATTTCTGATTGATACCTCGGGTTCTATGGAAGAAGAAAATAAGCTTCCGCTGCTAAGATCTTCATTAAAGATTTTGCTGGATCAGCTAAGACCCATAGATAAAGTTGCGATCGTTGTGTATGCGGGAAGCGCAGGTGTTGTTTTGTCTCCGACTTCTGTTGCTGAAAAAGGAAAAATAATAAAAGCGCTTGATCAGCTGCAGGCAGGAGGAAGTACTGCCGGCGGAGCGGGGATCGAGCTGGCTTACAAACTGGCTCAGGAAAATTTTATAAAAGCAGGAAATAACCGTGTCGTTTTGGCTACAGATGGAGATTTCAATGTTGGGGTGTCTTCCAAAGGAGATCTTGAAAGTTTAATTGAAGAGAAAAGAAAATCGGGAGTTTTCCTTACCTGTCTTGGCTACGGAATGGGAAATTATAAAGACAACAGAATGGAAACCCTGGCGGATAAAGGGAACGGGAATTATGCCTACATCGACAATCTGCAGGAGGCCAATAAGTTTCTGGGAAGAGAGTTTGCCGGAAATATTTATACGATTGCAAAAGATGTGAAAATTCAGATTGAATTTAATCCTAAATATGTAAAATCTTACCGGTTAATAGGATATGAAAACAGGAAATTAAGAAATGAAGATTTTGAAAATGATAAAATCGATGCCGGAGAATTGGGTAGCGGGCATACTGTAACAGCGTTGTATGAAATCATTCCGGCAGATATTCATTCCGGATTTTCACCAAAGCAGAGTAAACTTAAGTATTCGGCAACTTCGACTACACAAAAATTTGGTGATGAATTAGGAACGATAAAGTTCAGATATAAGAAACCGAGAGGATCGAAAAGTTCGGAAATTGTTGAGACTATAAAGCATTCAGATACTCCGAATATAAGCACCGATTTTAAATTTGCTTCTGCTGTAGCATGGTTTGGCCTGGTGTTAAGAGATTCAAAATTAATTAAGAAAAAAAGTTTAACAGATATCGAAAGTCTTGCAAAACAGAATACGGGAAAAGATACGGAAGGTTACAGAGCAGAATTTGTCGATATGGTTCATAAATATGAAGGTTTTCATAAGTAAATATAAGTTAGGTGGAGCAGGCGTTGTAAAAAATGTCTGCTTTTTTTGTTTAAGAACAGTATTTGTAGAATCATTCGGGAAAAATGTATCTTTTTTATCTGTGATAGGGTAGGTTTTTGTATTTTTAAGGGTGTTAAAAACATATCATGAAAAACTTCAGTTATCTGTTCAGGCTTATTATAATTCCGGCATTTGCATTTATTGGTCCGGGACTCAGTGCCGGAACTCCGGAAAGCACACTTAAAGTTTTCAGAAAATTTTCTGAAAAATTACAATCTGTAAAGACAATCTCCTATCACTATACAAGAGAATTTATTTATCCTGCAGAAGATTATCACAGCAAATCGGAGGGTGAAATGTATATTGATTTCAGCAAAGAAAATGATCTTACAGGATTCCGGTATCAGTATAAGGACGAAACCGGCTTTTCCGTATTCAATAATGCTGAACTTTTTGAAACGTCTGAAGAAGACCGGACCATTCAGATTAGCACCAAACTTAAGATTTCGGATTTTGAGGGGCTGTCTGCACTGTACAACTCCATGATTACAATGAGGAATATGCTACCGACCGTTATTGCAGACAGAAATATGGTGAAGCAGGTTAAAGATACTTTAATCGGAAAAAAAACATTTTACCTTCTCAGCTTTCAAACCCAGGATATGTATCCTGATTATCTTGGAAAGGCATTTAAAAAAACTACGCAAAAAATAATATTTCATAATAAGATAATTGTTGATAAGAAAAGTTTCCTGCCGGTGAGTTATATTCAGCTTAAAGAAGGCAGCAGGGATATCAACAGGACGGATTTCTCCGATATTAAGCTTAATCCGGCAGCTCCGGAAGAGAAAAGCTGGTATTATTCAACCTACCTGAAAGACTACAAAGAAGTGAAAAAGGAATCGGTAACGCCTATCAGTGTCGGCTCGCCCGCCCCGGATTTCACCCTGATCCAAAATGATACCGGAGAAAAAGTAAGCCTGAGTAACTTCCGGGGACATCCGGTATTGCTGGAATTCTGGATCAAGAACTGCAGTTACTGTATTAATGCTGTTCCTGAACTCAATACACTAAATACGAAGTACAGACTTTCAGGCTTGAAAATATGGGGTATCAATACAACGGACAGTCAGCAGGCCATCAATCAGTTTGTACATCGGCAGAAAGTAAACTATACGGTTTTGCTTGGCGATGCAGCCGTAGGTAAAAACTATGGGATATCCGCATTTCCACAGGTCGTACTCATTGATAAACAGGGTAGTGTGATTTATTCTGGAGGTTTGGATATGTCGGTTCTGGATGCTTTGATTAGTAAAAATTTATAAGTATTGTTTTTACTGATAGAAATTAATTATTTAATTTTCAAAAATTATTGAAAGTTCAAAATATTTAATTATATTTGTATCAGAAATTAAAAAGTAACAAAATGCAACTTTCAGAAGCAAAAGAAAAATATATTCAGACCTGGGGAACGTTGGCAACCAATTGGGGAATCAACAGAACGATGGCACAAGTTCATGCTTTGCTTTTAGCTGAAGGAAAGCCGCTTTCTACGGATGAAGTGATGGAGAAACTTTCGGTTTCAAGAGGAAATGTCAATATGAATATCCGGAATTTAATGGATTGGGGGTTGGTAAGAAAAGAGCTTGTAAAGGGTGACCGTAAGGAATATTTTGTGGCGGAAAGAGATATGTGGTATTTATTTAAACAGCTGGTAAAAGAGCGTAAGAAAAGAGAAATTGAACCGGTTTTAAATTCAATCTCCGAATTGAAAAATATTGATGAAAAAACGGAAGAGGCACAGAAGTTTACCGCTTTATTGGAAGAAATGGAAAATGTAACCGGTAAAGTATTCAGCATTATGGATCTGGCCATAAAAAGCGACGATCACTGGCTGGTCGGCAAAATTACCAGCTTATTGAAATAGAAAGGGACAATGATCCTTTTTTATTTCAGTTAAACTTTCAAAAATTACTGAAAATATAAAAATTACAAGATGTTTAATATTGTTTCATATATCATCTTTCTGGCAGCCAGCTTTTATATTACCATAGATGTCGGAAGAAGATGCTATCATGCAGGAAAGCCGTATCTGGAATATCTTATTCATGATACAGATCTTTGTCTCACGATCAACAGAATACTTTTAGGTTGCTATTATCTGATCAATCTTGGGTATATCGCGATCAGCCTTACGAGCTGGAACAGGGTAGAATCTATTGAGCAGTTGCTTACGGTAACGGCAATTCGTGTTGGAAATATTATGCTGATTCTTTGTGTTCTGCATTACCTCAACATTTTTACTCTCTATGTTTTAAGAAAAAATTTAACTCTAAAATAAACTATTATGACAGCAACCATCTTAACCACCGCAACGTACAATTTTTCAGCTTACATGATTTATTTACCTATCGTAATAACGCTTACTGTTTTTGTATCGCAGTTTCTATTTAGGAATTCAAAAACTTTTATGATTGACATTTTTCATCAGAAAGAGGACATTGCCATGGCAACGAATTCATTGTTCAAAATAGGGTTTTATCTCCTGAATATAGGCTTTGCGCTCTGCATTATTGAGTTTTACAGAATAGAAACTCTTGAAAGTCTCGTAGTAGATATGAGCGAAAAGATTGGTAAATTTTCAATTTATCTCGGAATAATGATGCTTCTCAATCTTCTTCTTTTTCTAAAAGGCCGCAAACATGCCATCAACAAAGAAAAACAAATCAGAAATGAAAACACTCATATTTAAAATCTGGATGTATTTCACATTCAAACTACAAAACAAAAGAACAAGAGGAGATTTTTTAAACCTTTAAACTAGTAGCCATGAAAATTTTACTAAAATATGATTTACGGATCCAGCAGACGGTAATCTTTCTTTTTATCATAACATTATTAAAACATTAACCATCAATAATATGAACTTCCTAAAAGCCGAATGGCGAAAATTAGCAATCATCAATTACGAGATCAATTCTGATATACTTTTAGAATATCTACCAAAAGGTACTGAACTTGATTATTATCAGGGAAAATGTTACGTTAGTTTAGTGGGATTTATGTTTTTGAACACAAAATTGCTAGGACTTCCAATACCTTTTCACAGAAATTTCGAAGAAGTAAATTTGAGATTTTACGTTAAGAAAAAAGAACATGACAAGTGGAAAAGAGGAGTGGTTTTTATCAAAGAAATTGTTCCAAAGCAAGCTTTGAGCCTTGTCGCTAATTTAGTTTATAAAGAAAGTTACAAAACAATGCCGATGAAAAATGTAATTCATGAAAAAGGAGAAGAATTACTGATAAAATATTCATGGAAAAATAAAAACTGGCAGTCTATCGAAATTATTGCTGAAAATAGGCCCTTAAAAATGGAATTTAATTCTGAATTTGAGTTTATCACTGAGCATTATTTTGGTTTCACAAAAAAAGAAAATAAAACTTCAGAATATGAAGTCTGCCATCCGAAATGGGATTATTATATTGTGAAAAATCATCAACTTCATATAGATTTTAAAGCAAATTATGGGAAGCATTTTGAATGTTTAAATCGTCAGAAACCTATTTCTGTAATGCTTGCAGAAGGTTCTGAAATTGAAGTGAAAACAAAGAAGTATTTAGCTTAATGGAAATAATAACCATATTATAGATATTTGTCAATAAGTAATATTTAACAAAATTAATGAAAATAATCATCGCTGCCGGAACTGGATTTCTCGGGAAAAATCTTGAAACATATTTTGCAAATAAAGGTCATGAGGTTATTATCCTCACCCGAAATCCAAATCGATCAAATGAATATCATTGGGATGGCAACACTTTAGGAGAATGGAAAAATCTTTTTGAAAATGCAGATGTTTTAATCAACCTGGCAGGAAAGTCAGTCGATTGCAGATATACTGACAAAAACAAAAAGGAAATTTATGATTCAAGAGTCAACAGTACAAAAATTCTTCAAAAAGCTGTTGATCAATGCATCAATAAACCTAAAGTTTGGCTGAATGCCAGTTCGGCAACAATTTATATTCACTCGGAAACTCATCTGAATACTGAGGAAAATGGAATTATAGGCGATGATTTTTCGATGAATATCTGTAAAAGCTGGGAAAAAGAATTTTTCAAACAGGAAATAGAAAATGTAAGAAAAGTTACTTTGCGGACTTCCATCGTATTAGGAAATAACGGCGGGGCCTTTCCAAAACTTAAAATGATTACGAGGTTAGGTCTGGGCGGAAAGCAGGGTAGAGGAAACCAAAATGTAAGCTGGATCCATATTCATGATTTCTGTAAGGTTGTTGAGTTTATCATTGATTGTAAAACTATGTCGGGCCCCATTAATGTAACTGCTCCGAATCCTTTATCCAATGAGCTTTTCATGAATAAGCTAAGAAGTGAAATGAAGATTCCATTTGGATTAAATGCTTCTATCTGGCAGTTGGAATTTGCCTCCCTATTTTTAAAAACCGAAACAGAATTATTATTAAAAAGCAGAAATGTTTATCCTCAGAAGTTGGTTGAAAGTGGTTTTACATTTTCATATCCTGATGTTGAAAGGGTGTTTATGAATTTATTATCCCAGAACTATTAATTGATTACAGAAATGTTTATTTCATCAGCAATAATTATTGGAAAGAGCCCGGCATAAAACCAAACTCTCTCCTCTAATAATTAAGTTTTCTCTAGAATTCTTGATATACTATATCTCACCAAGGGGGAGATTATTTTTTTCTTTATATGTTGTCAGAATTAACACACCTTCATAATTACTTCGCTTTGTTCCCTGCAAAATAATAGTATCCTTACTGCAAAAAAAGTATTTTACTGGTATTCCTATGATAATACCCGCTTACCGGATTTCTTTCAGAATCTATACTAACTGTTGAATCATTGACAATAAACCATTTTTCAGGATTATACATATCACTTTTGGGTATAGTATCCAAATTTTTAGTGGTTGAATTATTAATATATTGTACTTGTTTTCCATCCTTAAAAAACTCTTTTACCCTATATGGATAAAACGAATGGTCTTCATCAATACTATAACAATACCATTTTTTGCTATTTTCTCCTGCAAAAATTGACTGTATTTTTTCTTGCTTATTTTCTTTACATGAAAGAATAATAAACATTAACAAAAGTAAATTAATCGTACAGACTTGTAATACCTTCATAGGTTTTTATAGGATAATAGTTGTCATTTAATTGAGGTTTACTGTTGGTAATGTACTTCCGCCCGATATAGGTTATAAAAGCTCCTCCTGTATTTTTGAATTGACTCATCCAAAAAATATAATAATTGTTGGAAAGAGTCCGGCGTAAAACCCGAACTCTTTCTAAATATTGTCTAGTTTGTCTAAAGAATGATATAATCGGTTACAATAAATTTATAGTTCTAACTAATAATAAATCAAATTCTTGAACCATCGTAGTAATTACTTTTTTATCTTTATATTTTGTAAGAATTAACACACCTTCATAATTATTACGTTTTGTTCCCTGCAAAATAATAGTATCTTTATTGTAATAAAGTATCTTCCGATTGTCCTTGTGATAATATCCGCTTTTAGGATTTCTTACAGAACCAATAGCAACAACAGAATCATTGATAATAAACCATTTTTCAGGATTATACATATCACTTTTAGGTATAGTATCCAAATTCTTAGTTGTAGAATTATTGATATATTGTATCTGTCTTCCGTCTCTAAAAAACTCTTTTACCCGAAAAGGATAAAACCCTTGAGCATAATGTACACTGTCAATGCTATAGGCATACCATTTTTTGCTATTTTCTCCTGCAAAAACTGACTGTATTTTCTCTTGCTTATTTTCTTTACATGAAAAAATTATAAAAACTAATGCTAGTAAATTAATCTTGGGGATTTTTAATGTCTTCATAGGTTTGTGTAGGATAAAAATTTCCGTTTACTTCAGGAGTAATTGTTGTACTTTGTGGTAAACTATTTCCCCCATTATATGTATTTATATAAACACCTCCTGTATTTTTTGAATTATATGTATCAATCATATTCATATGGTTTTTACCATAACTGGATTCTTTGTCTGCTGCATTAAGAACATGCTGAGAAAAACTTTGCGCCTGTCCCGCTCTATAGCTCTCAGTTGTCTTGCCAAAATCAGGATGCATCGCTTCTCTTAAATAAACTTTTGAATGATCTACAAAGGTATAATCATCAGAGTTAATATTTTCATTTTTATGTCCAAATTTACCCCCTTCATGATTTAAGGTAGATCTGATATTGTATGCATCATCATATACTCCTTCTCTTAAAGATTTTGTATTAAAGAAAATGTTTCCACGCCCATTTGTGTGGGCAGATCCACTTGGTCCCTTATACACTCCAGTGTATCCGGACATTCCTTTTTCGCTGGCATAATGTGATAATAAATTTGAAACAGCTTTAGTTGTTCCACGACGACTGTAATCTAATTGTGATAAACTCGCAGCACCTGTATTGCCCTTCAACTGAGATAGTTTTGTGGCAGAACTATTAGTATGTATAACAACATTATTAGTTTTTTTATTATCTGTACCAATATATCGTCCATATTTGTTAAAATGATCATCGGTAGGAGCCATTCCATCCGGATCAATAAATCTGATTGGGTTATCAAATGTGTATGTGTATGGTGACCATCTTCTCATCTTCTCCGACAATGGATCTACAACACCCCATCTCCCAATATCCGGCATATAAAACCTCGTACCGTAATCATACATACCGGTCTCCTGTAGCTCCTTACCATTGTATTTGTAAGAATACAACCCTCCTAAGTTAGACGTTCCAAAACTATTTGCAATATGGTTCATTCCAAAAGCATAGTAATTATTGGTATCCGTAATTTCCAGTGCGCCACTGCTGTTTTTAGCATAGCTCACCCTTGCATTTCCCAAATGATCTCTGTACTGGTAAATATAGCGGTTTTCCGTGAAACTGTAAAACCCTTCTGCGGTCGGTACAAAATCAAGCTTCCATGTCGGCGTTAATGTACCCGGAGTGATCGGATCAACAATGATTGGACCTTTAAAAGCTTCTTTTTCATAAGCCACATTCGTCCGGCACCAAAGGCACTGGGTAACCTCTGAATAACTATACTGAAAACCATCCAGATAATCCGTAATGTTAGTAGTAATCGTAGGATTTGCTTTGCTCCCGCCACTACTATACGTTTTGCGGACTTTAGTTCCATCCGCCCTGTACAAATAGTCTAAGCCGAAACTCGTAGAAGTTCCGCTAAAGGGATTCGCTTGAGTAATGGAATAAGAATCAGGTAAATTTAAATGATTGTAAGTAATCCCCTGAATCCCTTTGTCCTTCATAGTAATCATGCTTCCGTTCAGATTATAATCAATGACATTGTTGCCACCCTCATAGCCGGTATCATTTAATGCATTTTCAATGATTTTATCAAGACGGTTGCCTGTGTATTGATAATCAAGATCATCCACCTTTGTTGCTGTAGGAGAATAGACCTGCGGGGCGTAACGTTTCAGGTTTGAGATATTTCCATTTAGATCATACGTTAAATATTCATCAAAATTACCACTAATCCCGGTACTGGGTTCTTTATAGAAAGCATTGGTAAGCCTATTAAGTTTATCATAGGTATAGTCGTATCTTTTTAAAAGATTCTCAGAACCATTATTCCAGTCGATCTCAGCAATATTACCATTGAATCTAGCAGGAGCGATGCTCGGGTTTTCCGGATTGTTGTATTTTATTTCATACCCGAATAATTTACCATTCAAATTAGCAGGATCATTAGTTTTCGTCATCCATCCCCGGATATTGTAGCTATAACTGATATCCTGAAGCGGAACAGAAGGAGATACCCCTCCAACTTTCTTCCCCGAAAGCTGCGAAAGCTCATTGTAACTGTTCTGGGCTAAGTATTCCACAGGGTTACTATCCACTTGGTGGGTATGGGTCAATAATCTGTTCTGCGGATCATAGGTAAAGTTCTCAGTAATCACCCTGTCGGTATCGGTATCGAATCGTTTGTGGCGGGTGATACTCTGCTGAACCACTCCTGCAAAATCAAGCTTTGATTCTACCTTTGTTCGTCCTCCTAAATGATTGATCGAGTAGCTTCCTATAACTCTTCCTTTTTTGTCGTAGTAGGTGTAGTTTTTCGTCCAGTTATTGTCCTCTATGTTTTTAACCAGGCTCATGACCGGAAGGCTTTTAGTACTTAATCCTTCTGCCGTTGGAGTATCGGTCAATGTAGTTTCTCCCAGAATGTTTGTCGGAAAAGAAGGGTTAAAACTGTAAGTAGGATAAGTGTCGTAATAATTGACAGACAACAAAACATAATTCGTCTGTGGGTAGGCAGAATTGGTAGTGTAATACACATCCATTCCTGTATTGTTGAAACTTGATGCTGTTCTTATTTCATTATTGGAACCTACTCCTTCTACGGCTACTACCTGTTGGGCTCTGCCCGGGGGACTGTCTAAAATACCGGTATAAATTGGTCTTGAAAACTGATCGTATTTTGTAAAAAGCCATTTGCCCTGACCTTCCAGCACAGTATCACGAGTAAGAACCAGCCGGTCCTGTTTATCATACACCATATATTCCCAGCCTTTGCCGGGAAGTTTCTTTTCTACCAGACGGTTCCGGCCGTCGTATCTGTATTGGTAACAAAGATCTTTTAATACAGAATCGTCAACCATATCTCCGTCACCAAGTCCCATCTCAGTTAAAAGATTCACTGCTTTCGGAGGAATTACAAAAGCCAGCTGGTTGTACTCATTATACACATAATACGTATCTGCTTTTTCCGTGGCACTGAGCATTTTTCTCACTAACAGAACCTGTCCTTCTCCATTCTTAAATTCAATGGTCTGGTTGCCGTCTTCATCTGTCACTGTGTTTTTATACAACTTGGCATCACCATAAACAGAACTTTGAGTGACGGTACTTTTAGTGGCGCCGTTTTCCCAGGTGGTTATCGTGGTATATTTTTTCACCTCATCCGCTGCAATGTTCGCATCATAGCCAAATTGTACCGGCTTATCATTCCAGGCAGTTCCCACCTGTTTCTGTTGCAGAATCCTGTCCAACGGAGAGTTTTCCAGGATTTTCTCTGCAAAGATCTTCTCCGAACCGTAAAGGGTGGGTTGGGAGGCATTACTCAATGGTGATGTGTAAATGGCTCCGTTTTGTGTTCCTTGTTGAGGAACCGGAAGGTAATCTTTCACCTGCCTTCCGAAGCCATCATATTCGATATGGATTACTACATCTTTTCCCTGCGGGGAAGCTTTGACATTCACTACCTGCTTGGGTCTTCCCAAGCCGTCGAAATACTGGATGGTTTCTGAGGTTTTGGTTGCTGTGGTTCCGTTATAATCTAAATACGTTTTGCTGTAAATGTAATTTTCTGTGGTACTTGATTGGTTCTGGGCATGAGAAAACCCGGACAACAGCAAAGCACCTATAGGAATTAATATTTTTTTCATCGGTATTAGTTTTTGTAATTGTATTTGAATTCTTTTAACAGCTTTCCGGTCTGGCTGCCTTCTCTGATTTCCATTAATCTGTTAGCAGAATCATATAAATAAACTTCACGGATTCCTGAAGGAGGGGTGATGCTCGTTACACCTATTAAGGGATCATACGTGTACGTCGTAATTTGAGTTAATACCAAAAAAGGACTTTTATGTATTTTGTCTAATGCAATAATTAAAGAATCTTCACTTGTACTATCAATATCAATATTTGATTTTTGACAAATCTCTAGGGCATTATAATTTAAGATATTGTCGTCCATTCCTAATACATCCATTAAGCCTATATAAGATATGCCCTCTACTTTTAAAATAGGTAATGTCTGATTATAGCCATATATTATAGTTACCGGGATTCCATCTTTGGTAGTGTATTGCACCAAATTACCTTTTAAGTCATATTGATTATAGGTGATATCTGTTTCATAAATTTCATTAGGAGAATTGATTAAATTTGTTGGTACTAAGTCTTGTTGTGATGGTTGTAACTGTTGATGTCCAAGCCAGTATTTGCTAAAACTCAATTTTGTTTTTGAAACAGGAATATTATTATGGTAATTTGTTGTTAACAATGGAATCCCCACCATATATTTTTGTATAAAATCTCCGCCCCCTGTATAAACATCGTTTGCATATTGGTATTGCATTTTATTAGTTGTACCATCTGGATAAGATGTTGTAATAGTTTTTAAATTATTGAAATTAGTGGTGTCGAAATAGTCTTTACTAATATTTGTTATCAATTTTTCTCCACTATCTAAAATTAGAGTTTGTTTTTCACCAATATTGTTAAACCATCTACTAGTTAAGGTATATCTATTTACAGAAAAAGCCTGTAAATTGGTAGAATAATATGAATTCATTCCCCAGTACTCTGGCCAATAATCTCGATCTACTACATAATTTTCTTCAATTAAATTATTTGATACTTTATAATTGAAATCTGTAATTCGTTTTATACGGTATATATTATTTATGATTTCTCCCTCAATTTTACTTTGTAATAAATTAGCATTCCAACTATTGTCAAATACAGGAAGGAAAGAATTACTATATCCCCATATCGGTACGGCAGGATGATCTTCGATAACATTATATATGCTGGTCTTAAATCTCTTATCAATTACTTCTGTGACTGTATTATAGGCAATGAAACTTTCTTGGAAAGCATTAATATCATACCTTTTATTCGAATTTATTTTATAAAATTGATATCTGTAATAGCAAAGATCACCATTCGCTGGACCTTGGCTACATGTTGTATGTCCTGAATTATAACCATCAGTTAAGAATCCCCCAAAAGAGTCATCTTCAGAAAAAAACGAAGATACATTGCTGAAATTTAAATTATTGGATGCAGAATCTATTACAGCTCTATTATATAAATATCTTTTCGTTATAATGTTTCCGGTTAAATCCTTTATTTCTATTTTATTGGGACGAACACCATAGAAGTTTGTTTCAACTGTGTCAGAATCTTTAAGTATTGTATTAGGCTCATATAGAATCTCTTCAATTCCTTTTGTTGGGTAGGTAATACGTTTTAGAAGACCATATGAATTGTATGGAAAGAAAGACGATCGTATCCCAGATGGAAAGGAATTTATAGTTAATGGATTGGGGCTTCCACCACTTATTTGAGCAAGCATATTACTTATATATTCTTTGGGAAGAAGATTTGGATTTATTCTTCCATTATAAATTCCTGCAAAATCTTGTCCGTACGAAAATCTTGATGGTATTTCGGAAAGATTATTATAATCAAATGTATAAACTTCTTCTTGGTTTAATCCTACTTTAATATTTTTTAAAAAACTCCTGACAGCTGTGGAATTTCCAAGCTCTATATAAGTGGGTGACTGTATATAATTTCCTATTTTGTAATAATCAAATTTTACTTTATTCACAACTACTCCAACTGAATTTTTAATTTCAATTTGATCAAAAAATTTACCTGGAATATCATCCCTTTCATTATATAAAAAATCTATCGCAAAATCTGTTGATTGTATTTTTTTAATGTATTTGGTAGAAAAGTCTTTTATTGTCACACAATGACTATCATTTATAAAAGACTCATATTGACTCATTTGTCCACCAGGGAAATTTACTGCTATGTCATTGGAATATATTCCCCATTTAATATTTTTTGATTGGGAAAAATTCTCAGGATAACTATTATCTACGGTATCATACGTGAAGTTAATAGTATTTGTAGAATTTGCATTTTCTATCTTTGTCAAAAACCATGCTGTTTTAATACGTGGATGATAAGCTTCAGGGTCACAAAAGGTATTGGAAGAAGATTCCTCAATATTATTATTTTGTCCGTAATAATATTTTACACCGTCTTTTGCAGTAATTATAAAATATGATAAATCTGTTTCAAAAATATCAATTTTTACTTTTTCACTATAATTTAAAAGACACGCTTTACCATCCTTAATTATAAAACTTCCATTAAAATCGTTAATATTGAAATAAAAAACATCTGATTCTCCATCCTTTCCAGCTGTATTATTATTAACCTTTGCTTCATAAATATCATTAATTGTTAAATAATCATTTAATGTAAAATCAGATAGATGGTTAACTTTTTGAGAATATTCATCTGGTTGCCCTCTTACGGATCGATAAATTACAGAAGTGAAATTGGGACTCCATAATAATCCTAATGCTCCTCCCCAATCATTTAATTTAAGTCCATTACTAGAATATGAAATATTTAAATCATAATTTAATTTTCCACTTTTTAAACTAGTAAGATTAATCGTTTTATTGAGTCTACCTTTATTATCAACTTCTGCATATTGAATTGGTTGTCCGAAGTACTTTGTAGAAACTGAAGGTTCTAAAGCTTCATCCATAAAAACCTTGTTTTGCGAAAAACAATAATTAGTAAGTTGAATTATTAGTATGAATAATATTTTTTTCATTTATATTTATTTTTTAATCAATTTAGCACTTACTGTTTTGTTATCACTAGTTTTCACGCTCACTAAATACGCTCCCTGAACCAGCGCCTGCGTATTGATCTTCGTAACTTTATTCTTCGTTTTCAGACTCTGCAACTGCCTTCCTCCCATATCATACATTACAATATCCGCTTCTTTAAAATCAAATCCTATCTCCACATACGCATAATCAGATACAGGATTCGGATAGATCTTAATATCCTGCTTCTCGATCAGCTGGTCAATCTGTTTATCCCCAAGTTTCACAATCTTCCAGTTCTCTTTGCCCAGTTCTTCTGCACTCGTTCCGGCCAGTACGATCGAACCATCTCTGTTGAGTTTAATATCCGAAAGTCTTTCCTCCTTCTTCCTCGATTCACCTTTGACGTGTTTTCTCCACTGCTCATTTCCATTATGATCCAGGTACAGCATCCAGAATGTTTCATCATCACTTTCTATTCTTCCTTCCGCCTGCGTGTAGCCGCCCAGCAAAATCCCTTTGGTCAGGTTGCCGGATTCCCCTCCTCTGGAGGGGCTAGGGGAGGATATCACACTCATCCCCATCAGCACATCCCTGTTTTTAAAATTGTAGGATTTCTGCCAAATTTCTTCCCCTCTTTCATCAAGAGAGATCAGCCATAAATCGGTTCCTTCTTCGATGCCGACGGTTTTATTTCCTGATCTTTCTGATCTTGATTCTCCGCCGATTAAGTAGCCTGTTGAAGTCAAAGCCAATGTTCTTAAATGATCGTCGCCTTTTCCACCAAAATTCTTTTCCCATTCCACCTTTCCGTCCTTATTCAGCTTAATGATCCAATAGTCACCCTCACCGAAATTGTTGGTAGTTTTTGGTTGATAGTTGATGGTTTTACTACTTCCTGCTTCCATCTTCACGCTTCCAGTCACTGCACCGCTTCTGGAATACACGCCCAATAATACTCCGCCATCTTTTGTCGGAATCATTTTCTCCACCTCATCCAATCCTTTTCCACCTAAAATGAGTTGTGATAATTCTTTTCCGTTTTTATCCAGCCGTACCACCAGAACATCTTTAGAACCATAGCCTGCTGTTCCCTTCGAGAGCCTCAGGGAACTTTGATCCGTTGATCCGCCAGTTGCCTTAGCGGAGCCGAAGGCAACATTCCCCGCCACAAAAAATCCCATATCCGTGGTCTGAATCACCGCTCTGGCTTCTTCATCTGAAGCACCACCAATGGTTTTCTGCCACAATTCATCCCCAAATTCATTGATGCGGATCAGCCAGATATCCGAACCTCCTTTGGAATCCTCTTTTTTATCCAGGCCTTTTCCGGAAAAAGAAGTGCCGGCTAACAAAAACCCACCTTCTTGGGTATTCACTGTTGCTGATAAAAAATCATGATTTTGACCCGAGAAATACTTTTCCCAGACTTCTTCTCCCTGCTGATTCAATTTTATCAAATGATAGTCGTAACCGTTATTTTGTTTTTGGTTGATGGTTGACGGTTGGTTGTTGTTGGACTTAATACCGCTTCCGGTTATCAGATACTGCTGATCGATGGTCGTGGTAATCTGGGAAAGAAAATCCTGCGTTGCAGATTTGATGTCTTTCTGCCAGATGACTTCCTGGGCAGAAACGCTCAGGAATGTGCATAAAATGAATGCACTTGAGTAGAATCTTTTCATACGTAGTGTTTGAAAGAGTTAAAGATTATTGTTTTGTGTGATGAAGTTATTTTAAGAAATCAAAAAACTATTTGTTCTTAAAAAAGAGGAGCAATCATGAAAAATTGCCTGAATAGAAATGGTCGTTATCATGGTTTGTTTTTAATTTTTCAAGTTTTGGATTCAAATAGTAACCTGTTATGCAAAACTAGTTCTCTTAAACGACAAATCATGTCGTGTTATTATAATAGATGCATTTTTTGCTTTTAAGGTTGGATAATATTCTTTACATCCGAAGCGAAATTATAAAAAAATATGATATCAGAATCATAGATTACAAAGAATTTACACTAACAAGAAAATGCTGAAAAGAATTGTTATGAATAATATTTACAGATGGTTTTCAACAGATTGCTTTTATTCTTATTCCAGTGAAATTTAACAAAAATTAATCTCCCATAAAGCTATTTTAATAAAAACAGGCCAACGAAAGATAATTACAAAAATTCTGAAAAGATGATCAGATTTGTTCGACAATCCTTCGGGTGTTCTTCGGAAGTTCTTCGGAAAAAGTACCGTTTTCCCGAAGCCGACCCGAAGGTGATCCGAAGAAGACCCGAAGAAAGTACCCCGGAAACCGGTCAAAATGCGTCAAAAAGCGTCAAAACCGGTCATAGCTTTCATAAATCATCAACAACTTGTGGATTCATCAAAGGATGATTAAATTAGCAAAAACTAAACTTCATGTTCATCAGCCCTAAAACTAAAACCGTATTTCTTTCGTCTTTACTCATTTCATCTGTATTTTTTTCACAGGCTCATAATGTTTCCGAAGGCTATCAGAAACCTACGGATCCGCTGGTAGTTCAAAATCTTGAAAATTGGCAGGATCTGAAATTCGGGCTTTTCATGCATTGGGGAACCTACAGCCAATGGGGAATTGTCGAAAGCTGGAGCCTCTGTCCGGAAGACGAATCGTGGACGCAAAGAAAGCCGGAACATGGAAAATCGTACTACGAATATGTGAAAAATTATGAAAATCTTCAGACGACTTTTAATCCTGTTCAGTTTAATCCTCAAAAATGGGCAGACGCTGTAAAAAAAGCGGGAATGAAATACGTGGTTTTTACCACGAAACATCACGATGGTTTTGCTATGTTTGATACGCAACAATCTGATTATAAAATTACTTCTACGAAAACACCTTTTTCCAAAAATCCGAAAGCAGATGTTACGAAAGAGATTTTTAATACCTTCAGAAAAGAGGGTTTTAAAATTGGCGCATATTTTTCAAAACCCGACTGGCATTCGGATGATTACTGGTGGCCGTATTTTCCGCCGAAAGACCGTAACGTAAATTATGATCCTAAAAAATACCCGGAAAGATGGAATAATTTTAAGAATTTTACCTTTAATCAGCTGAATGAAATCACTTCAAACTATGGTAAAATAGATATTCTCTGGCTGGATGGCGGTTGGGTTCGCCCATTTCATACCATTGATCCGAATGTCGAATGGCAACGTACGATTAAAGTCGAACAGGATATTGATATGGACAAAATCGGCACAATGGCCCGAAAAAATCAACCCGGAATTATCATTGTAGACCGCACCGTTACCGGAAAATGGGAGAATTATGTAACGCCCGAACAAGCTGTTCCCGAAAAAGCACTTTCAATCCCTTGGGAGAGCTGCATCACAATGGGAGACTCGTTTTCATACGTTCCAAATGACAATTATAAATCATCTCAGAAAATCATTGAAACATTGGTGAAAATTATTTCAGGAGGCGGTAATTATCTGATGAATATTGCGCCCGGACCCAACGGAGATTACGATCCGGTTGTTTATGAAAGGTTAAAAGAGATTTCCGGTTGGATGGATCAAAACCAGTCTGCCGTTTTTGCGACAAGAAGTGTAGCGCCTTATCACGATGGAAATTTTTACTATACCCAAAGCAAAGACGGAAAAACAATGAATATTTTTCATTTAGATGAAAAAACAAATTATGAATCTCCATCAATATTAAATTTTATCATTCCGGAGAATTTTAAACCGAAATCACTGAAAGTTTTAGGGTTAAAAAATAAAATTCAGTGGAAAAGATCAGGAAATACAATTAAAGTTGATGTACCAAAAGAAAGAATTCAGTTAAAATATTCAACTGTAATCCAGATGAGACAATAGTTAAAACTTATTTTAAACTAAATTATTTTCGTGATGCGTTGTAAATTCCGATTTAAAATCATAGCAATTTCATTATTGAGTTCTGCGTTTATCTCAGCTCAAAAACCATTATATAAAGATCCAAAACAACCTGTTGAAGCCAGAGTTCAGGATTTATTAAAAAGAATGACTCCTGAAGAAAAGTTCTGGCAATGCTTTATGATTCCCGGAGATCTCGATAATATTCCTAAAGGACAGTATGTGCACGGAATTTTCGGATTGCAGGTGAGCGCCGGAAACCAGGGAGGCGGAGCAGCGGGACAAATGCTGACTTATAATGCCAATGAAGATGCAGAAAGATTAGCTAAAAAGATCAATGCGATACAGAAATGTTTTGTGGAAGAGTCACGGTTGGGAATTCCTATTATTCCTTTTGATGAAGCGCTACATGGCTTAATGCGGGAAGGAGCTACGGCTTTTCCACAGGCCATCGGTTTGTCGGCTACATTTAATCCGGAACTGATGAAAGCGGTTTCTGCCGCAATCGCTAAAGAATCGAAATTGAGAGGAATTCGTCAGATCCTGACACCGGTTGTCAATTTAGCAAATGATGTCCGTTGGGGAAGAACCGAGGAAACCTATGGCGAAGATCCATTCCTGACTTCTGTGATGGGCGTAAGTTTTGTCAGTTCCTTTGAAAAGAACGGCATTATTACTACCCCAAAACATTTTCTGGCCAATGTAGGAGAAGGAGGAAGAGATTCGTATCCTATCCACTGGAGCAAAAGGTATCTGGATGAAACTCATTTAATTCCATTTGAAAAAGCCTTTCATCAGGGGAAAAGCCGTTCGGTAATGACTTCGTATAATCTGCTGGATGGAAGACCTTCAACGGCTAATCACTGGCTGCTGACCGATAAATTGAAAAAAGAATGGAATTTTAAAGGCTTTGTCATCAGTGATGCCAGTGCGGTAGGAGGAGCCAATGTCCTGCATTTTACGGCAAAAGATTATGATGATGCTTCTGCACAGGCCATTAATGCAGGTCTTGATGTAATTTTTCAAACCGAATATCAACATTATAAATTGTTCATTCCGCCGTTTCTGGATGGTAGAATTTCAAAGGAAAGAATTGATGATGCGGTGGCAAGGGTTTTACGGGCGAAATTTGAGTTAGGCTTATTTGAAAATCCATATGTTTCCGATAAAGATATTGAAGAATTAAAGAGAATTAATCATAAACCTTTGGCTGAAAAAGCAGCTCTTGAATCGTTTGTTTTGCTTCAGAATAACAATAAAACGCTTCCGATTTCTGGAAATTACAAAAAGATTTTGGTAGTAGGAACCGATGCTGCTGATGCGAGATTAGGTGGTTATTCAGGGCCGGGAAATAAAAAAAGTGAGTATTTTGGATGGAATTAAAAATTTCGTTAAAAATAAAAATATTGAAATAACGTATTCAAAAGGAATCGACTGGAACCTGAAGAAGTTTGTAACTGTTCCTGCTGAGTTTTTATCCTCTGAAAATCAAAAAGGATTAAAAGAAATGTATTTTTCTAATCCTGAATTAAAAGGTAATTCCGTTTTTGAAAAACAAGACGAACAGTTGAATTTTAAATGGACTTTATATTCCCCGGATCCTGAAAAGCTACAGACTGATAACTACAGCGTCCGCTGGACAGGAAAACTGAAAGCACCCAATTCCGGAAAATATCAGTTGGGATTACGCGGGAATGATGGTTTCAGATTGTTTTTAAATGGAAAATTACTGATCGACAACTGGGAAAAGTTGAGCTATTCAACCAAAACAATTGACATGGATTTTGTGAAAGATCAACAATATGATATTACCGTAGAATTTTATGAAAACAGGGGAGAGGCGAATATTGAACTGATCTGGAATTTCGGACTGAATGACGGGCAAAAAGATTTTAATGATGCTTTAAAACTCGCTCAAGATGCAGATTACATCATTGTAACCGCTGGAATTCACGAAGGGGAATTTCAGGACCGGTCTTCGCTCAGCCTTCCCGGAAATCAGGAACAATTTATTCATGAAGTTTCAAAACTAAATAAACCGGCAACCGTGATTTTAGTAGGGGGGTTCTGCTATAAAAACGACCGATTGGAAAGATAAAGTCGGAGCAATTTTAGACGTCTGGTATCCGGGAGAAGAGGGCGGAAATGCGGTGGCCAAAGTTCTTTTCGGGGCAGAAAATCCGTCCGGGAAATTGCCCGTTACATTTCCAATTGAAGAAGGGCAGTTGCCTTTAGCTTACAATCATCATCCGACCGGAAGAGGAAACGATTATTATGATCTGAGTGGTGAGCCTCTGTACCCTTTTGGTTTCGGACTGAGCTATACGACTTTCGAAATTTCTGATTTATATTTAAACAAAGCAAAATTTACCGCTAAGGACACAATCATTGCCAAAGTAACTATAAAAAATACAGGTTTAAAAGCGGGAAGCGAAGTCGTTCAGCTGTATGTGAAAGACTTGCTGGCTTCGGTTTCCAGACCGGTTATCGAGTTGAAAGGTTTCCAGAAAGTATATTTAAAACCCGGAGAATCAAAACAAGTTTCGATTGAAGTTCCTGTGAAAGAATTACAATTTTTAGACGAGAAAATGAACTGGATTGTTGAAAAGGGAACGTACAGAATTTTTGTTGGGAATTCTTCAAAAAATCTTCCTTTGAAACAGAATGTTGAGGTTGAGTGATAATTAACTTCAAAAAAAGTAATCAGCAACGTCATTTAATATTCATTATTATCAACAGGATTTTTTTAAGATCAATGAGTCTGTAAAAATGTATTTTCTAAGGAATGGTTTTTGCAAGCCTGTTACAAACCATTATCACTAAAATCTATGAAAAATTATCTTCTACCTGCTTTTGCACTGATCTTCTTCAGTTGTAAAGAAAATAAAAAGGAAAGCACCACAACCGGAAAAGAGGTTGTTACAGAAACAGATACATTGAAATTACCCGCTCCGGACGAGAAAAATTCTAAGAATAAATTCAGCAATGTGATCGGGTGGCCTGAAGGTAAGACTCCGGTTGCCCCGGAAGGATTTATCGTTACCCGTTTTGCGGAAAATATAAAAAGTCCGAGAAATATGATTCAGGCTGATAACGGAGATATTTTTGTCGTTCTTTCCAATTCGGAACGTTCCACAACGGAAAAAATAAAAAATGATATCAGCGGAAAAAGCGATGCTGAGGTCGGAGGCAAATCAGCCAACAGAATTATCCTGTACCGCGATGCTAATAAAGACGGTATTCCCGAGTCATCTTCCGTATTTCTGGATAAGCTCAATCAACCTTATGGGATGCTTATTATTAAAGACAAATTTTACGTAGCCAATACCGACGGACTTTGGGTGTATCCTTATAAAGCCGGTCAGACAAAAATTACGGAACCGGGAAAGAAAATCGTCAGCCTTCCTGCAGGAGGATATAATAATCACTGGACAAGAAATTTAATTGCCAATAAGGATCAGTCTAAAATTTATATCAGTGTGGGATCTGGAAGTAACGTGGGCGAAAACGGAATGGAAAATGAAGTGCGCAGAGCCAATATTCTTGAAGTTAATCCTGACGGAAGCGGAGAGAAGATCTACGCTGCAGGTTTGAGAAATCCGGTAGGTATGAGCTGGAACCCGTTGACAGGTGAACTCTGGACCGTTGTGAATGAAAGAGATGAGCTTGGTGATGAGCTGGTTCCCGATTATCTTACCAGTGTAAAACAGAATGCCTTTTATGGATGGCCTTACGCCTATTTTGGGAAAAATGAAGATCCGAGAAGAAAGGGTGAAAAACCGGATCTTGTTTCAAAGACAATTGTCCCTGATGTACCGCTGGGAAGTCATACGGCGTCTTTAGGACTTACATTTTATACCGGCAGTCAGTTTCCGGAAAAATATAAAAACGGAGCCTTTATCGGACAGCACGGATCCTGGAACCGCTCCTCACTGGTCGGTTATCAGGTAGCATTCGTTCCTTTTGCCAACGGTAAGGCTTCAGGACCCTATCAGCCATTTCTTACGGGATTTATTGCCAATGAAGCTAAAGGAGATGTGTACGGAAGACCTGTGGGTGTTCTGCAGATTGCCGACGGATCATTGCTGGTGGCGGATGATGTAAGTGGAGTCGTATGGAGAGTAGCTTACCATAAAAAGTGATTTATATCTGAAAGCCGCTGATTTATCTTTGGTATGAAATATGCAAATATTCATATAAACCAGAATGATTCAGATCATTCACAAAATAAAATGTCATGAAAAAGTTTTTTATATCAGCAATTTTAATAGTAGGATTATATTCAACTGCGTTTTCCCAAAAACGTCCGCCGGCTCCGCCGCATCCTTCAAAAACACAGTTATATAATGATAAAGCCAGGGAACTTGACAGGAAATACAATCAGGAAAAAAAAGTTGATTCTTAACCATCCGCTGGCAACCAAAAGAATGAAAAATGATCAGTTGAAAGCTTTGAATGAAAGGTACAGAAATGAAAAAAAGCTGTTAAGAGCGGCCAGATAGAATTTATGAATAGAAAGGAAAGGATTTCTTTATTCCTTAATTTAAAAAAGACAATAAAAACAGGAGAATGCTTCGGCGTTCTCCTTTCATTTTACCAACAGCCGATCTCATCAGTTGTCGTGCAAGAAACGATGAACATCCAATATTTTTCCTTAAATTCGCATAAAAATTTTAAGCTAATGAATTACGATATTATTGTCATCGGAAGTGGTCCTGGTGGATATGTTACTGCAATCAGAGCAGCACAATTGGGTTTCAAAACTGCAATTATCGAAAAAGAAAGTCTGGGAGGGATCTGCCTTAACTGGGGATGTATTCCTACGAAGGCTTTGCTGAAATCTGCTCAGGTTTTTCATTATATTAATCATGCTGAAGATTATGGTTTGAATAAAGTGGAAGGAAGTTTTGAATTTCCGAACGTAATTCAGAGAAGCCGTGGCGTAGCCAATAAAATGAGTAAAGGAATTGAGTTCCTGATGAAAAAGAACAAAATCGATGTCATTTTAGGAACTGCGAAAGTACAAAAAGGTAAAAAAGTTTCCGTTACTGATACAGACGGAAAAGTGACTGAATATACAGGAACGCACATTATCATCGCTACAGGTGCACGTTCAAGAGAATTGCCAAACCTTCCTCAGGATGGTAAAAAAGTAATCGGATACAGACAGGCATTATCTCTTCCTGAGCAGCCGAAATCTATGATCGTTGTAGGTTCCGGAGCGATCGGGGTAGAATTTGCCGATTTCTATAATACCATGGGAACAAAAGTAACGGTTGTAGAATTTATGCCTAATATCGTTCCTGTAGAGGATGAAGAAATCTCTAAACACCTGGAGAAATCTCTTAAAAAATCAGGGATTGAGATCATGACGAATGCTTCTGTAGAAAGCGTTGACACCAGCGGAGAAGGCGTAAAAGCTACCGTAAAAACAGCTAAAGGAGACATTACGCTGGAAGCTGATATCTTATTATCTGCGGTTGGTATTGCTGCAAACATTGAGAACATCGGTCTTGAAGAAGTGGGAATCCAGACGGATAAAGGCAGAGTTTTGGTGAACGAATGGTACGAAACTTCAGTGCCTGGTTACTACGCGATCGGAGATTTGATTCCAACTCAGGCGTTGGCACACGTTGCTTCTGCTGAAGGAATTACTTGTGTTGAAAAGATCAAAGGATTGCACGTTGAAAAAATAGACTATGGCAATATTCCGGGATGTACTTACTGCCACCCTGAAGTTGCTTCTGTTGGTCTTACTGAAAAACAGGCCAAAGAGAAAGGATACGAAATTAAAGTGGGTAAATTCCCTCTTTCGGCAAGTGGAAAAGCTACGGCCAACGGAAATACGGATGGTTTCGTTAAAGTGATTTTCGATGCTAAATACGGCGAATGGCTAGGTTGTCACATGATTGGAGAAGGTGTTACGGATATGGTTGCTGAAGCAGTTGTTGCCAGAAAACTGGAAACTACCGGTCACGAGATCATCAAATCCATTCACCCGCATCCAACGGTATCTGAAGCTATTATGGAGGCTGCCGCCGCTGCTTACGGAGAAGTGATTCATATTTAATTTGATAATCAATTTTAAATATTGTTAAACCACAGATTCTGTCTGTGGTTTTTCTTTTCTTACATAATTTGTGTTACTTATTTTCTTATTTTTATTCAGTAATAAATAATACAAATTAAAATAAATTATGTTCAAAAAATTAGCTGCAGAAGCTTTAGGATTAGGGGATATTGGTAAAATTATTCCTTCTCAAGATTATGACAAAGTAGACTCTGATGATTATATTTTATCGGAAGACAATGAAAAAATTTTCTTCCTCATCAAATCCAAAAGAGATGAATACTGTTTCACCAACCGGGCATTGATCCATATTGACGGTGCAAGTGCCCTGGATAAAAAAAGAGTACTGAGAAGATACGAATATTATCAGTTTCCTTTCTCAAATATTGCTTTGCAGACGGCAGGAACTATTGATCTGGATGTTGAGATTTCATTTAATATCGGGAATGTTCCGTTAATGATCAGTGTTACAAAAAGTCAGATTGATCAGCTGAAAGATCTTTATAAAGCTCTTTTGGCAATTCAGCAGGTCGTGCATCACAACCAGTCTCTGCTTAATTTTTCAAATGACAGTTTGCAGAAGGCGATCACTACCGTTGCATCCGGAAAGCAGGAAAATGTATCGAAAAGTCAGGAATTAAGAACAATTACTGAATATATTTTTGCATGGAATACCACCAGTTTTGATAAGTATAATCAGAAAGACTTTTCAAAGGTTTTTGAGAAATATATCAATAACTAAGACGAAGATAAAGTATAAAAGCCTGGTAGTGCCAGGCTTTTTTTATGATAAGGTTTTTTAACAATTACATCTTTGTTTATCGCTATTTAACAAAAATTTAGTAAAAACAAACATTCTAATTTGTGGTATTTTCTTACATTTATTCAATGAATTCTGAAAAGATCGGACTTGTTTTATCAGGCGGAGGAACAAAAGGTATTGCGCATGCCGGGGTTCTGAAATTCCTGAAAGAAAAAAATATCGAAATTGATGTTCTTTCATGCTGCAGCGCCGGCTCAATCGTTGGCTCTATGTATGCGGTAGGAAAAACTCCGGAAGAAATTCTGGAATTCTTCAATTCGGTATATTTTTTCAACTGGAAGCATTTTGCATTTAACCAGCCCGGATTGGTTTCTTCGGTAATTTTCAGGAATTATCTCAATCCTATTTTCGGTGACATGAAGATTAAAGATCTCGATAAAGACGTGAGAATTGTTGCTACAGAACTGGTGAACGGAACCGAAAAGATTTTTGATCCGGATTTTAAAGTGGTTGATGCCATTATTGCTTCATGCTCAATACCGGGAATTACAACTCCGTATATCATTAATGACGAAATGTACTGCGACGGAGGAGTGTTAAACAATTTTCCGGCTGATATCATAAGAGATGACTGTGATAAGCTGATTGGCGTTTTTGTTTCCCCTCCTCATGATATTAAAATTGATGACCTCAAATCCATTAAATCGATTGTTTCCCGATCCTACGATTTACTTTCATATAGAATAGAAAAAGTAAAATTCGATTACTGCGATTGGTTTATCTCCTCACAGGAACTCTCTACCTACGGGACTTTTGAAAGAAGAAAGGACCGGTTGGAAAAAATATTTCAGATCGGATATGAAGCCGCCAGGGAAAGCTTTGATGAAAGTAATTTCTATTTGGCAAAACAGGCAGGAACATAAAAAAACTCTCACACGAAGCGAGAGTTTTTTTATTAGTTCTTTACAACTATACCGTCTTGTTTTACAACTATTTTTCCATCCTGATCCTCTACAGTTAGCGTATAAGGAGCTTTTTTTGAGAGAATCGGTAAGATAATTTCTCCAGACTTTGTAGGTGTATCCTTCATTATTAAATTCAAAATAATAATTTCCACCGGATCCGTCCGGAATAAGTTCTCCATCACTGATAATCATGCTTGGCTTTGAGGTAATTTTTCCATTCGCCGGCCATGACTGATAGAGATAATTCCCATTGGGCTGTTTGTCAATTCTTACTTTAAATTTCTTGGTTTTAAAAATAACAGATTTCGGTAATTTTTCCTGCTGATAGCGGATCTTTGAAGCCGGATTTTCATTAAAAGCTGTTGCCTGTATGAATGAAATCTGAGCTAAGCAGAATGTTCCAAGTAAGATTTTTCTGATCATTTTTAAAGGTATTTATAGAATGAAATTCATCAAATTTAAAGCCAATGTGCAGGATAAGGATTATTCTCAGATATAAATCACTATCTGGAACTATCTATTTTGAGTAAGCATTAAGATAATCTGAAAAATAATTATTCTGATTTTCAATAGATTAATAAATTTTTATAAAAAACTTAATTTTTTCGAAACAACTGAATATTTTTCTTGCGTACATTTGTATGGTCAAAGGGATCTTGTTCCTTTCTTATCAAAATGAAACTAATTAACTTTAAGTTTTTTCTTTTAAAAGTATCAGAAATTATCTTCACGATTTTTAATACTTCTCCTCCGGCACTTTCTTAATTTTTTTCGAAAGAATTATTTTTTAATTCGTACTCTGTTTTTCTTTTCTGAAAAAAATAGAGCACCATCGATGTTTTCAAATTTAATCAAAACAAAAACAAATAAACAAACTATGGAATTAAGTTTTCATGGCTGGATGATTCCGGCCGTAATTGCACTGTTGTGCCTTATTTTTTACAAATTTATTTTAAGAATTTTCTTCGGGCTGGTTATTGTTCCACAGGATAGAATAGGATTGGTTACCAAGAAATTCGTATTGGTCGGTAAACAGGAACTTCCTGAAGGAAGAATTATTGCAACCGGCGGAGAAGCCGGTTTTCAGGCACAAACACTGGCTCCGGGAGTGTATTTTGGAAAATGGATCTGGCAATATTCTATTGATTTTCAGCCTTTCACTGTTATTCCGACCGGAAAAATAGGATTGCTTTTGGCCAAGGACGGTATAGAGCTGGAAACCGGGAGGATTTTAGGACGAAAAGTAGACTGTGATTCTTTTCAGGATGCGGAAGCTTTTTTTGAAGAACGGAGGAAGAAAAGGTCGTCAAACCGCTATTATTGCTCCGGGATCCTATAGAATTAATACTTTATTGTTTGAAATTGAACTTACTGATATGACGCAGATTCCGGACAATGCGGTAGGAATTATCACTACTATGGAAGGAAGTCCTCTGGAAGAAGGCCAGATTGCAGGAAAAATCATCAAAGATCACAACAAATTTCAGGATGTAGATACATTTTTAAATAACGAAGGTTACAAAGGTCTTCAGGAGCAGGTGATTTTGGCCGGTTCATATTTCTTAAATCCATGGTTTACAAAAGTTGAAATGGTAAAAATGACGGAAATTCCTATCGGTCATGTTGGAGTGATTATCAGTTATGTTGGAGAAGAAGGACAGGATTTAAGTGGAGTTGATTTTAAGCACGGAAATATCGTAGAGAAAGGTCATAAAGGAGTTTGGGCAGAACCGATCGGTCCCGGGAAATACCCAATTAATCCTTACATTATGAAAGTAGAACTTGTTCCTACAACAAATTTAGTCTTAAACTGGGCTTACGAAAGAAGTGAATCCCATCAGCTCGATAAAAATCTTTCAACCATCACGGTGCGAAGTAAAGACGGTTTTCCTTTCAATCTTGATGTTTCACAAATTATTCATATTCCAACTTATGAAGCGCCGAAAGTAATTGCGCGTTTCGGGAACATGATTAATCTTGTAAGCCAGGTTTTGGAACCTACGATTGGGAATTATTTCAGAAACTCTGCACAGGACAGCGATGTGATTGCCTTTCTGGGAACACGTAAAGAGAGACAGCAGTCTGCAAAAGATCACATCAGCAACGTTTTGGAACAATATAATGTTAATGCAGTCGATACGCTGATTGGGGATATTGTTCCTCCTGAAAGTCTGATGAAAACTTTAACTGACAGAAAGCTGGCAGAAGAGCAGAAAATTACTTATGAAACTGAAATGCTCGCTCAGGAAACACGACAAGCATTAGAAAAAGAAACTGCCGTTGCCGATATGCAGAAGGAAATTGTAAAAGCAGATCAGGGTGTTGTAATCGCTGAAAGAATTGCTGATGCATCTGTAAAAAAAGCTACCGGAGATGCGAATTCTGTGAGATTGCAGGCAACTGCGGAAGGAGACAGATTAAAGCTTTTAGCAACCGGTGAAGCTGAAAAAACAAGACTTCTCGCAAAAGCTGAAGCAGAAAAAATTGAATTACTGGCAAAAGCAAGTGCAGAGCAAATCTCGCTGACAGGTAATGCTGAAGCTGAAAAAATCCTTGCCATTGGTAAATCCAATGCGGAATCTTATAAATTATCCGTGGAAGCCATGGGAGGAAATAATTTCACACAATTAAAGATCATGGAAAATATTGCGAGTCAGAATGTGAGAATCATGCCTGAAGTTTTGATTGGCGGAAACGGAGATTCGGCAAATGGCGGAATCAGTGGACTTTTGGGATTGCAGCTTTTGGAACAGGTTCAGAAGAAAAACCTCGAAACAGCTCCTGTGATTGCAGAAAAAAGCAATGATAAGTCTTAATTTTTTAACTGAAAGAAGATTTAAAAACTTTTAACCATCTATATATATCTTTTGTCAAAAGTTTCGGTACAAAAGAGAAAAGCTCCAAATTGGAGCTTTTTCGTTTTATGCGGTATAGCTTGCAAAAGCTTCTTCAAGACTTTCAAACTTTCCTTTGAACTCCCCGATAGGACAATCCTGAAGAATATTTCCTTTATGAATAAGGATTACGCGGGAGCAGAGCGCTTCTACCTCCTGCATGATGTGAG
Organism: Chryseobacterium sp. POE27; assembly: GCF_039727685.1. NCBI lineage: Bacteria > Pseudomonadati > Bacteroidota > Flavobacteriia > Flavobacteriales > Weeksellaceae > Chryseobacterium > Chryseobacterium sp. POE27. Next base: position 1,178,664 of record NZ_CP152475.1, on the reverse strand, counting down.
TAGAAAGCAATACTGTTTTTTGCTGTCCAATCTCTTTTATTACATTCCTGATTTCGATAATCTGATTAGGATCAAGACCATTCGTTGGTTCATCCAGGATCAGCAGATCCGGTTGATGAATGATGGCCTGGGCAAGCCCGACTCTTTGTTTGTACCCTTTGGAGAGCTGTCCTATTTTCTTTGATCTTTCAGGAGTTATCCCTACAAGTTCAATAACTTCATCTACTCTGGAAGCAGGAATTTTATGAATATCGGCAACAAAATGCAGATATTCCTTCACAAACATCTCAAGATAAAGCGGATTGTTTTCAGGAAGAAAGCCTATGTTTTTTTTGCTTTCTATTTCAGATTCAGTAATATTTTTATCGTTAAAAATTATTTCTCCTTCATCAATTTTCAGAGCTCCGACAATAGATTTCATCAAAGTAGATTTTCCGGCTCCGTTAGGGCCCAGAAGTCCGATGATTTCGTTTCTGTCGATGGAAATATTAATGTTGTTCAGTGCGGTCTGCTCACCGAATTTTTTAGTTAAATTGTTTATCTGAAGAGACATAATTAGTAATGATCTTTTTGCAAAAATAAAAATAAAAAAGCTCATTCCGATGAATGAGCATTGTTAATCTTATTATAATTGATTATTTCTTTGTTTTCTTGTCTTTACTGGCATTGGAAGCTCCTCCGTTGGTTGAGCCTGATGTGGAATTCATATTTGCTGGTGCAGGTTTTTCATACATTGCCGATTTTCCGTTTTGCCTGCCGAAAATCTTATCGATCTGTTTTTTGTTCAGAAACTGAGACTTACCGACATATTTTTTATTCTTATTGATATATTGTATAAACTGAACGGTTGGCTGTCCGAAGTTTTTTTCGAAGTGAAGCTCAATAATATCATTAGGAAGTTCCAGGACAATATTGCTGGAAGGAGCATCAATGAAGCCATTTGTGATAAGCTCATAAAGTCCGGATACATCTTTATTAAGATTCTGGAAAGAAAAAGATCTGAATGTATTCAGATTAGCTGTGTTCAGATCCTGATAATTTATGGTAAATTTATCTTCTTTTTTATATAAACCTACGGAATTATCTTTACCAATTTCCACCACACTTTCGTTTTTCAGCACTTTAATCTGTGAGAAAGCCGAAATACCGAACAAACATATAAATAGTAGAATTATTTTTCTCATAAGGTAATTTTTCTGTCTTATAATCTGGTACATCTATCAAAAATAAATAATAAAAAACAATTTTTATATTTCCTCCTAGCAAATGTAAAGAAAAAATTTAACATCTCTCGTTAAGTTTTAGCCTTATAGTTTATTCATTATATATTGATATATTTTAATATGTTGTAAACTAATACTTTATTTTAATTTCAAAAATATTCACAATTAGAGATTGGTTCCGGATTTTTTTCGTTTTACTGTTTCACATCATTAATTGAGAATTAACATATATTAATATGATATGAGTGAATATATATTAAATAAATGTTAACGATTTATTCGGCAAAAAGTATATATATTTTTGATAAAAACTTGATGTAATATTTTAGAGTTATCTTGAATTGGTTAAAATTAAACTTAAAAAACTATCATTAATAGTTCAATTTTCGCTTTAATTAGAAATTAAATTTAAATTTTTTTTAAATATTATGTTTGGCATATTAAAAGCTTATAAATGGCTGATATGCAAGTTTATGGATACCATATTTTTTTATTTCAAGTACGTTTTAAGTGACTCTTATCCTTCTGAAATACGGCTTTTAGATAGTTATGGTATAATAATTGAATAATGATGACCACGAGCTGAAACTCTAAAATTAAGGTGATTTTGTTTTATGCTTATATAAAACTCGAACCGCCTTTTTTGTTAAGGAAACATTAAAAAATATCATATGAAATCAAAACTATCAATCTTGTCGTTGGCAATTGCATTACCCACATGCTTATTTGCACAAGATTCACTTCAGGTAGCGAACAATGTAGAATATCCTAATACTTTTTCTTCAGGATCTTCTAATGTACAACCATTCACTAATTCTTCAAAAAGATTCAATGACTGGTCGATTTCCTTCGGGGCAGGGGTTCCTTTAATGCAGTCTGCAGACCTTGTATCTATCAAAACGAACAAAGGAACTGGTAAAGATTTGTTTGGGTACTCAGCATATTTCAGTGTTGATAAAGCAATCACCCATGCGTTTGGTTTGAAATTGCAGTATGACCGTGGTGAAACAAGACAAGGGTATTTCAATACAAAAGATGCGGCACCGGCAAATGCAAGAGCTAATATGCAAATAGGAGCAAGAACTCAATACGATGCGATCTCTATTTTGGGTGATATCAACTTCTCAAATCTTTTAAGAAGAGTTGATAATAAATCTCCTTACAGATGGGCTTTACATGGTTATGCAGGTGTAGGTACTCTGGCTTACAGGGCGTACCAGAAGGATGAATTTGGTCAAAGATTGATGAAAGAAGTTAAGCCATTTAAATTCGGTTCGTTATTCGGACAGGCTGGAGCAGGTTTAAAATATAAAATCAGCAACCGCTTAGATCTTGAGGGAAGAGTAATGTATGTTGTAACAACGGATGATACGTTTGATGGAGCTGGTATGGACAGAAACAACAAAAGCTCTGATAACTTCATCAACACAACTTTAGGTCTTACCGTAAATCTAGGGAAGCACGAGTCTCACCTGATGTGGCATGATCCTTTGCAGGAAATGTATTACAGAATGGATGTCTTAGAATCAAAGACAACTGATATTGTGGTTTGTAAAAACGGAGATGCCGACAACGATGGAGTTTGCGACGATTGGGACAGACAGCTTGATACTCCTGCAGGAGCAAGAGTTGACGGATCCGGAGTTGCTTTGGATGTAGATCTTGACGGCGTAATCGACCTTTACGACAAATGTGTAACAGTTCCGGGAAGCGTAGAAAATAACGGATGTCCAGACCAAACTCAGGGGCAGGGAGCTGTAGCAGAAACAGAAACTAAATTGGAAGGTATTGAGTTTGATCTTAATTCAGACAGAATTTTACCATCAAATACTCCGATCCTGAATAATGCAGTGAGCTATATCAATTCATCTGACGGTTCTTACACTGTGGTAGGTGCTACTGATACAAGAGGAACTGAAGCTTACAACAAAAGATTATCTGAGAAAAGAGCAAGCAATGTAAAAAATTATCTTATTCAGAACGGCGTTCAGTCTTCAAAATTGGATGCTCAGGGAAATGGGAAAACAGATCTGAAATATCCGGAATGTGATCCTGCTTCAAAATGTCCTGAATGGAAAAACAGAGCTAATAGAAGAGTATATTTTAAAGCAAAATAAATAAATAACTTCTAATTTCTGAGACTGTCATCATAATGGCAGTCTCTTTTTTTTGTAACAATGTTGAAACCTGAAATGACGTTTCATTTATATAATTAATATTTTTTGCTTTTCAGTAACTTTTTATCTGATGCTTCGCTGAGCTTTTTGAAACAATAGTCTTCCGGAATTTCCGATAAAGCAGAATATTCAGAAGCGAGGATGGCAATAATTTCTTGATCACATGTCAGTTTTGCAAGATTTTTCAAACGTTTATCGGTTTCAATCTTATCATAAAAATTCATTTTATCGAGATCGACGAGATATATCTGATAATCGTTTTTGAGTTTTTTAATCACAAAATTTCCGGAAGAATTGTCAACAAAATTAATTCCGTTGTTGTGAAGATCATACATTAAAGATGTATATTGTCGGATAATCTTTTCTCTGTCTACAAATGATTTGTCATCAAGAATATCAGTAAATACAGTTGAATTATCGATTTGCTCGCTGATATAAAAACAGGAAGTTAATCCTGTAAAATTGTATCTTTCAATATAAGCAACAGGTTTAGGAGTCCTGAAATTTTTACTGATCAGAAGCTGTGCATGTTCAAAAGACAATTTGGCTTTCGATTTACGGTAAAACTTATATGTTTGCCTGCTGAGAATATTCCGCTGCCTGAATAGTTTGAAATTTAATACCGCCCCATTTAGGTAGAAATATTTAACAATATTTCTGTTTTCATCTCCTATCAGAATTCCCTCATTATGAAATTTCTTTAAAGTAAAGATTATTTCTTCTTTATAGTAAGAAAGACCTTCGGCAAGAATCATTTTCATATGTATTGGTTTAAAGTTTAAAGATGGTCTGGTTGTATTAAATTTAGGTTTGAAAGATATATAGTGTGCTATTTTGTGATATATGCAAAGATAAATATTTATTAGGTTATTCATGTGAAATTATTTAGCTATTTTTATGTGAAATTATTAACATATGATTAATGTATTTTATTTGGAACTAATCATCTTTGATAAAATTTACGAGATCATAAAAGATTATATTTGTTATAAATAAATTAAAATAACATGAAACTGAAATTGATAACCCTATTTCTAACGACAACTATTTTTTGTATAAATATTTGGGGACAGTCTTTAAATAAAGCAAAATCTACAATAGATAGTTTTATTGAAAAAAAATGAATGAAGCAGGAATAGTAGGAATCGGAGCATCAATTATCATTGATAAAAAAGTAGCCTGGACAAATGCTTACGGATATGCCGACAGACAAACGAAAATACCATTTACCTCATCAACCGTTATGAATATTGCTTCCATCAGTAAGACTTTTACAGGCGTATGTATGATGAAAGCGCTTGAAGAAGGAAAAGTTTCATTGGATGAGGATATTAATCATTACTTACCTTTCAAAATAAGTAATCCCAATTTTCCTGATGAAAAAATAACACTGAGACATTTGGCCACCCATACTTCCGGATTAGCAGACAGATACCCATTTTATACAGACAGCACCTATTACTATGCAGGGCGTAAGCCGGAACCATTAGGGGATTTCTTGAAAAATTACTTTGTACCGGGCGGAAAACACTATTCAAAAGATAATTTCTTAAACGCAAAACCAGGAACAAACCGCGATTATTCTAATATCGGAGCCGGATTGGCAGGTTACATTATAGAGCTGAGAACCGGTCAAAAGCTTAATGATTATGCCAGAAAAAATATCTTTAAACCTTTAAAAATGCAAAATTCCGGCTGGGCTTTAAGTGAAATTGATAGTAAGAAACATTCTAAACTCTATGAGAAAAAGGGAGATAGTATTGTACAAATCCAGCTCTATGAAGGAGTAACTTATCCTGATGGAGGTGTAAGAACTTCCGTACAGGAATTGTCTCATTTTTTTATCAGTCTCCTTAATGACGGTAAATATCAGAAAACAAGAATTTTAAAGAAAGAAACCGTCGATGAAATGCTGCGTTTTGAATATACCGATACTAATAAACCTGTCAACGTCAATATATCTAAAATAAACCAGGGCATTTTTTGGTCTACTAAATTGGGGGCCACAAGAATCGGGCACAATGGTTCTGATCCGGGTGTGAGAACTTTTATGCTCTCTGATCTGAATAAAGAAATTGCCGTAATTGTGTTTTTTAATACTTCCCTTACTGAAGAGGATGAAGGGAAATTCTTTGATATTTATGAGGAACTTTACAAATACGGAAAAGAATTAAAAATGAAACAGACAGCGGGCCATTAATTGGAAACTCTGCAGATAAAGAAGCATTACGGTTTCTAAAAGTTGTATTCAGTGATAAGTATTTAATTGATTGATATTTATAGTAAATAAAAACCGACATTGAAGACCAAGGTCTCAAATGTCGGTTTTATTCTAAAATAGTTTACATTAAATATTGTCTTAATAGATAAATAATTGGTTTAAATTTACTAATGAATAAACACAATTTCCGGTATATATTCATTTCCTACACATTCATATCTGTGATATTCTTATAATACAATAATACATTTTTAAGTTCTATCAGTGGCAGCTTGCTCTCGCTGAGCGATGAAAATACCGCGATATCAATCTGGAACCAGGCCCCTTTGTTTATAGGATTATGCTGGCTATACCAAGTTTTAAGAGCATTGGAAAGACGGCAAACAAACGGATCGGATTCGCTGAAAGACGGCTGACATCCCCCGGCAGGAATCTCATAATCTGCAGGTATTTCAAATGTAAATGGTGCTGCCAGTAAAACGGGCAATTCGATGGCCGGCATCAGGTTGCCTGATGTGGCCAATAAAGGGTAATTCCATGATACGCTTAGTTTTATCAATTGCTCTGCCAGTTCATCATAAGTGAAGAAAGTGCTTAGGAAGTTGGCTAATTGCTGTGCGAGCGGCAGATTGACCCCTCCTGCTTCATTATTAATTTTGGCAATATCAAAAGTATCGTCGCTGCTCAACAACGGAATCAGTTTATTAGAAAATCTTACCAGTGGTGTACGGTAAATAAAATCATTCACGGTCGGGTTGTACGGAACGAGGTCTTCGTTACGGATAACGGACAAACCGGCCCATGCATACTGGAACTGTAAGACATTCAGTGCATCTACGTTGACATTACGGGATGGGATATTAAAGGATTCCTCCCATGACAGATAGGTTTTATCTGCCGCCTGATACCAATACGAATTAGGAATTGGCTCACCATTCTTATCGGTGGCATTCACTTTTGTATAGTTATCAATAGTCACGTAAGGTGTCTGCGGCAATTCTGCTTCAAATACATCTTTATTTCCACGGTAAAGTGACAGGTCATCGGAAGACATATCGGCTGCCGGAACAATGGTTATGAGCAGACGATTATTGAAATCGGTATCGTCTGTCTGCTGGATAATGAAATCATAAGCGCGTGCAGTACCATTGTCATTAGGATTATTGAAAAGCATTCCGTTGAATTGGCTCCATGCAATAGCAAGATTATTCGTTAAGGTCACCATGGTTTGCAGTGCATAGTAGGCATTGGTAAGATTAGGATCACTGCTGTCTGATTGAGCGGTAATCAGTTTTAAATAAAGGTTAAAATCATCGAGTACCTGCGGCCACACCGTCACAAACTGAGCCAGATCACTGAACAGATCACGGCTAGGAGCTCCTAACATTCTTGCGGAAAGATTGGGCACCATATTGAACTCAATATCAGAGAAAATTTTATCCTGTGCAGCCTGATCTTCGGTATAGGAATACATGAAATTCCATTCTGAGGCTTTTGCCAGCCGTGTTTTGGTAGTGTCTCCTGATACAGCGACACCTTGGCCTGTCTGGGTAGTCAATGTAGGTGGAGTAGGATAATTTCGAAGTACTACCGGTATATCCACTATACCTAAGCTTTGTTGCAAAGAGGCCCCGACAGCTGTGTTGCTGTTATTGCTACTTACGTCGGCCGGTATAATGAAGGTCAGCCAGTTGGAACCCTGATACCCGTTGATCCCTGAAACATCACTGATGTCGCATTCCACATGCGTTACTACATAAGTCATATCCAGATCCACACTGGTGAATTCTTTTGCATTTTTAGTGGTAAAACTGAACGTAAGGAAGGAATCATTATTGGTTGCATCTTTTTCGTTCAGCTGTATCTTGGAGGTGGAGATGCTGTATTCTTTTGTATCGCCGTCTGCTTTGTTATTGATCACCGGTGTGCCATACAGACGCGGTGGTGTTTTGTAGTTGCCGTCTGCCGTAAAATCTGATTCAGCTGTTACCTCAAATTGAACCAAGGCATTTACGGTATAGGCATTGCCTAATTGGTTGAGCAATTGCTGCTCAAATTTTTCCCTGGCATTGCCGAGACTGGTATTGTCACCTGTTTCAGATGAAACATACGGCGCTTTAAGTATAGGTTCAACTTCTGAAGCGATGGCTCCGGCGAGTGTGGTTTTAGCATTAGTGATAGCTTGTAAATAAGTTGTAGCATCAATACCCTGTGTTGCCAGCCATTCTTGTTCTTCCTCAGCGTTTAATTGATCCACGAGGAAAGCAGGTATGGCATAGTCTGCACTCAGGAATACATCAATGGCATTGAGAGACTGTGCTCCCCAGGTATCCATATCTATGCCGGTAAACGTTTGTACTTCTCCTTTGCTGCAATCCAGACCCTGGCCTGTGATATATTGGCATATAGGTACTCCGCTTTTGGAAACAAGACTTGTAGCCAATGGTTTAGGTGCATAGAATACGGCATTCAGCAGGCTGTAAGTATAGATGTTGATACGGTATTGGGTAAACTGTGTTTCAGTCAGTTGTTGTTGCAATGCGGCATCAAACTCATCCCTGCTTTCGTACAGCGTACCTATCAAAGTATTGATGGCTGTGGTAACGTCCGCAGGAACGCCGTCTGCTGTAAGCTGTGTAATGGATTCTGTAGTTAATTGATAAGTGCCTGCCTGATTAACCTGCCAGTAAATTCCCTGTCCGGATTTTAATCCCATCCGTACAACGAACACTGCCTGGTTATTGACACCACCTGCGGTTGCAGCATTGGTACCAATGGCAATTTTAAGTTCATAGTTACCAGCACTTAAGAAAGCAGCTTCAAATAAGGCAGCAAATTCATTCAGACTATATTGCGGATCTGTGCCGTTCTCCACTGTTGTAGACATTGTTTTCGGTTTCACCTGAGTAAGGGCACGAGTTACCAGATCACTGTCTTTAAAATCGGTATTAACATATTGCAGGTCACGGTAAAAATCGAGATTGACGGTGAGCTGAAGAATAGAATGGGTGTCGATATCAGCGATATTGACAGGGCTGGTAAGAGGGTTCATGACAGGTGCTGTAGCCTCGTTACCCTGGCTGCGTGCTGATAGATAAGTATAAATGTCTTTTACAAACTGCAACATCTGGTTAAATTGCTCACCAGACAGATCGGTAGTTTTGCCCGGAGTAAGAGATGTGCTGAGGGTAATGGTTAAGGTATTCTTACCATCTATTGGATTTAATTGTGTTAACTGATAATATATGTTCGTATAGGTCAGCAGATCATTGGCGGCATTTTGTTTCCAGTCCTGCTGCTGGTCTGCCGGTACATCAGGCAGTTCATTATAACGCTGAATATTAAAGTTAAATTCTAACTTAAGTTCCGGTTGATTATTATTATTAAGATCAAATAAATAACTTAATTCCACACTTGGCCATTTACCCAACCCTTTCAGCTCGTCCACATAGCCGGTTTGTATCGGCGGATTGTTAACCGGTGTAGAAGGATCCAATTCAGGATCGCTGAATGGAGTTACTGTTACGTTACCATAATAATCTACCCAATCAAAATGCACCTGTACCTGATGGCCGATGCCACGGTACGGATTGTCATCTTCCTGCGGATACCCGGCCGGATAGGTCATAAATGAGTTGGGTTTGGCAAATTTGGCAATAGGTACAACTTGGTTGTAATACCATATCAGATCATCCTGATCGTCGCTGTTGTCTGTTTTACCCAGCACATCATCTTGCGTTTGTGGTTTGGCAGGGCCTGCAGGCAAGCCGACCACACTTTCGCTAAACCAGCTGTTTTCTACAATCTGATAGCTAAGAAGATTGTACATATTGTTAAGGTACACCTCAGCATAATCAGGATCAGTAATTTTAGGCTGATTGTTGGGATCAGGATTTGGATTGGTTCTGTTCAGGTCGAAACCTGCAGTACCTTGTTGAACAGCCGTTACTTTATGCAAAATCTGATCGTTGATAGTAAGAGTGGTCGGAATCACAAAAATATTAACTACATCTCTTGCAGCCCAGGCCATGGCAGCCATGTCAATAAAGTAATACGCCGCTATAGTTTCAAATGTGAACCCCGCTTTACCTTCCGTACTGATGGTATATTGCACCTGTGGCAATAATACCAGCTGCCAGAGCGGCAGATTGTTCCAGTCGGTGATGTTCGGGTTGAGTTGTTGTATTGCTACTGAATCAACATTATAGTAAGTAGCAATAGAGGTCAGAGTATTGCCAGGGCCGTTAGCTCCAACTTCGCAAACTAATCCATCAAAAGTGATTGTAGGAGCAGGATATTTTGCAGGATCATTTGCATTTGCCTTGGTATTGAGTGTTACATTTTTATTCAGATCTACCAGTTTGGCAGGTAATATGTTGAAGCGGGCAGTTACAGTATCGATTGTATTATCCGGTGAGCTTACATAGTAGGATAATCCCTCCTGCATTTCACTTTGTGCATAGACCACACAAGAGTTGGCATCAATCTTATCACCGGTTATCGCACAGTTCATGTAATCTGTAGGCTTGTTATTGTACTGACTGCTATAGGTAACGAGCAGGCGTACATTGGCATTATCCCCTTTACCGAATATACTGGAAGGGAATCCTGTATTACTTTCCGTTTCATTATACATGAGGTAATATCCTCCTGAACGGGTAATGCTGCACTCCCATAGCATACGTATGAAATCATAAATACTGTTCAGTATTCCTGTATTGGGTGCTTCTTCTGTTTCTTCCAATGCCATCATTCTCATGGCAGAAGTATCAGGATTTGTTTCTGTGGAAAGATTAGCCTGAACGATAAAGGTCTTCATATGTTCCATTCCTACGGATAGCAAACCGTCTGAGCCTTCATACAACCATTGTATATCAACTATTTTATCCAGATTATTGTTTGCAGATTTTGGATTTAATGCTAATAACAATCTCTGCAGAATATTAGCACCTGCTTCGCCTGCGCCTAACAGTTCATAACTGTAAGCATTGACAGGAGCTGTGGAATCGGTATCAAGAAGTTTGAGTTCAATATCTACCATGGTACTCCAGCCGTAATAAGATGACGGCCAGTAATCCATTACACCTTTGGCTGCATCATATTGACCTATCTGTATGCTGAATGCAGAACCTTCCTCTTTAGGCAGTGCCAGTTGGCTGAGCAGGCCTGAAGGGAATTGCCAGATAAGTGGTGATACATTACTTTGACCGTCGGGAGAGCCGTAAGGTAAATTCAATGCTCCGGAAGTCTGCCACTGCGTGGTCGTCTGGAATGTATATTGTACAGGTTGCAGGTTAAAAGGTTGCATCGGTGCCAGCTCCAAAACATCCGGTTTTATACCTTTTGTCTGCGCATAAGTAAGCAGCGTGCTGATTTGGTTAATATCTTCAGGTGTTAGTTTGATATCCAATATATTACCACCTTCTTCCTGCATTGATTTTCCGTTGAATTGAAGCCAGCTTAATGAATTGTTGATGAGCTGTATGGAGAAGTCGGCAGGTATCGTGGCAGGCAGCGCAAACTCCTGACCCGTTAGTGCATACAGGGCACAATTATTTCCTGTGCAAGGTGAATTTGCAGAAAGAGTAAGTCCCGGCAGATTGGTAGGCAGGCGCATACCATGTAACTGATAGCGTGATGCCATACCGGATAGCTGCCCGTAAGAATTATTATCGGTAAAATATTCCAGAATGCTGCCTACAGTTAAATATTGCAGACCCGGGATATTGGCATTGGTAAATCCTTCGCCGTTATAGAAGAAGTTATTTTGCTGCTGGTTGGCATAATTGGTAGCCAATAAGGCTGCTGTGGTATTGTACTGTTGTGCCAAAGCATCCAGCGTATCGGCATTTGCCGCATCGGTAAATACAGTAGTTGTGTGTATGAAAGGCTGTATCAGTACCTGACCAAGCGGTTGCACCTGTTGTGCCTGTACCTGAGCATTGCCTGCAAGATCCTGCGGTGTAACCGTAGTGCCTGCTAATACTGAAATAGCTGTTGCCATGCTGGTAAGCGTGTCACCCGGTACGATTACATACTTAATACTGTTATATTCAAAACTGTTTCCCGCAATGAAAAGGCCGGGAGTTATTTGGTTCTGCATCAGTAAGGCACTTACATCAAGATTGTTGTAGATGATGGTGCTGATGCTGTTAAAGGTATCTTCGTTTTTAGCCGTATAAATTGCCGCTCCAATAATTAGCCAGTTACCTGTTGTAAGGATTGCCGTATTTTGGAAATTACTATCAGCCGCGAGATCACTCAGCGTGGTCTTTAAGCCTGTAGCAACTGAATTAATGGTATCTGTAGGCTGTACATTATAGGTATTACCATCATAGGTAAGTGTTTGCGGAGCCAACAAGCCAGGAACGGCTGCGTTCTCTGTAATAAGCATTGTAGCGGTGATGGCATATATAGCAGCTACTGAAGTAAAGGTATCACCGTCCAAAATGTTGTACATCACTCCTGTAATAGCTACCGGATTATTGCCATTAATCGGATGCGTTTGATTGGCCGTAGCAATATCCTGTATATTTACGTTGTTGCTGGTTCCATCTACGCTAATGCTGTTGGCCCAGGTTACCATGGCTGCTAAGCTATTGCCATTGCTGAGACGATAAGTGAAATTGTCCATAGCATCAGATGCATAGCCTGCCAATTGCTTACCTATGAGAACAAAGTAGTCTTCAAATACAAAAGTTGACATGCTCCATTGCTGCGGATCAACCACAGTTGCAAATCTGGCAGCAGAAGCTGTTTCTTCCTGTACTTGTACGGCAAGTTCATTAAACCATTCTTTTACGGCCGACAGGTATTCCTGTGAAGCCATGTTATAACTATTAAACTGGATATCCAATCCTATATCCGGCACTTTTAATTCAAGATCAAAAAACATCGGGAAGATGGCTGCTGCCGCAAGGTCTTCTTGTAAAACCTGTACGTTTAATGCCTGGAAACTGTTTTGCAGAAAATTAAGCAAATCATTGGTCGGAATAGGGAACGGATTTTCTTCGCTGGACAGGAATGTGATCAATGCATCAAGATCAGCTTTTGAAATACCCTCAGTTGCTACTTCTTCACGAGAAGACTGCGAAGGGGTATGGTCAATATAGTTCAGTATCAGCCAACTGAAAAAAGCAGAGCATAAATATTCAAAAGAAGTGGTCGTTCCGCTATCATCACCCGAAGGATCAGGAGCATCGATGAATAAAGTAGCTACATATTGTGCAGACTGATCTTCCAGATTACCGTTTTCAGGTCCTGCCACGGTTAAATGCGGCACAAAATAAAGGTTCAATGTAGGGAGACTGTCTGAATCCGTTGTCATCAATACAGAACTGTAGTTTATTGGTATGTTTGGCGAACGGCGAATGACCATTACATCAGATGCGCTTTGCTCTGTGCCTTCAAATGAATCTATTGATGCAAAAGATGCAAAAGAAACAGGCTTGGCTCCCTCAAGTGGTGTTGCTTGTCGGGCGGGTGCAATCCGTACTGTTGCCGCTGGTGAAGATAGGCGAGCTGCAGCGTTTGGTGCCTGAAGATTATTGTTCCATGGTGCTTTGGTGGTCTGGTCTGTACCAATAGTAAGATCAAACCGTATTCTGGCGGTAAACGTAAAGTGAATGGTAATGGAAAAGATTCCTAAATTTAATTTAGCAGAAACCCTGACATCCACCGAAGCTACAATAGCCAACGGTATTTTGTTATAAGCTTCAAAGGTTGCCTGCGCATACACCATCACGGTAATATTTACACTTGCCGATATGATACCGAAATCTATAGAACCGTATAATTTGCCGATAATCCCAATGGTTCCTTGCAGATAATAGTAATAAGAGGTTTCTACCTGTTCTTTATTGCTTTCCTGCAAAGTGCCGCTGTAAGGATAATAGGCGGCTATTACACCCTCAATGACTCCAAACATCGTAACGCTGAAGCCGGCGCTGAGCAAACCGTAGTTCACACTATATCCTACACCAACCTGCAAGCCAATACCGAATACAATCACCGGGTTAAAATTCCCATAATTGGTTTTAGGTACTTTATTGGTAGTAGCACTGCTGAGTTTTCCGAAATAGATCCCTCCTGAACCCATTGCCGGGATACCCGGTGGCACAATGGCCTGTACGGTAAAGGAACGGGAAAAATCCATATTATAAGGAAAGCCAATGTCTACCGTAAAATCACCATTAGTATAAATTTCGACACCAATGGAAGGTAAAGTGATGTTGACTGCGCCAAACTGTAGGTAACGTAATGCATTAGGAAGCGTAAGATCCATTTGATAAACACCAATGGATTCGGAGATTTTCTTATACATGATCTCAAAATCAAGTCCTTCAAAGACTTTGGCTTTGCCACCTGCCATAGCGATGCGCAGACCATACAGGTTAGGATCATTAAATACCACCTGCATATCCAGAGTCCATACAGGTTTGTCTTTGGTTCCTGCATTCAATATCCCGAAATTGGTGGCGATGAGCCAGTTGCTGTCTTCATTGAATCGAAGAAGTAGATTGCCTGAATCTGGACCTATAGGGATAGTACCAGGTACTGGTTCGGTAAAGGCTTCCTGCATTGCCTTTGTTACATCCTTGATAGAATTATACTGAGCAGGATTTACCAATTCTACGTGCTGACCCATTGCCAGCAGTCGCAAATCGAAATACTGGGTACCTTGTCCCGGAACCTCAGGCATTTTCTGAATGTCCTGTCCGCCACTTTCAGGTTTAAATAAATTACTCTCGTTGATAGAAGGCACAACGGAATTCCCATCAAATGTTATAAATACCCCTTTCTGATTTTTGGTAAGGTTAATCCCATTGATGTTAATGAATATAAGGTCTAATGTTTTAGGTAATTTGTAGGTAACCTTAATATCTTTTGTATCGAGGTTGTACGTAACCGAGAAGCCATCCAGGCTTATTTTGTTCAGTATATCCCACGGTGCATCGAGTTCAAATGTCGGGTTGAACAACATCTTCATAAAGGAAGTAATCAGTCCGCCCAATGTCCAGTTTTTAATGGAGAAAACAATCGTACGGCTTTGTTCGCTTACATTATACGTAGCGGTAAAGCCTTCCCAGGTGATTGCCAGCATTTGATTGTTTTCTGCGAAATTGTAGCTGATATAAACAGTCGCATTGAAATATTCTAATGTCACACTGCCCAGCACACCGCCAGAGTATTTGCCGGTACCCCCGGGAGTGGTAGAACTTTCATATTTGATGCGAAGGTCGGCTAGTATATTGATAGGCTGGTTAATAATCGGAAAGGTGAATTCCCACTGCAGACCTGTTTTTACCTCGTAAGTACTTGATTGATTACCACTAGGTATGATAGCAGTAGTAGAGAATTGTGTAATATTAAGGGTATCTGGTAAGAAGCTTGCAGGAAGGCTGATGGCTTCAAACATCTGTTTCATAAGATCGCCCAATCTGATAATCTGCCCGGGTAATGTTGATACACTAAGGTTCCATAAAGAATCATTATCAGTAGAGGTATAATCAACTTTAACATCCAGATAAAACTGCGCAAGCATAAAGGTTCCTGCAATATTGGCTGTAAATTTAGAAGGCCCTTTGCCATCCGCAGGCGCTGAGCTGCTGATTGTAAAGGTGGTGTTTTTAATAGCAATATTGGTAATGATATTCAATTCTATATCTGTGGTGGCTCCCAAGCGGTAGGTTTTGTTGGGAACGTCCATATAGAGGAAAAAATTAGAAAATGCCACACTGGCTATATCGGTAGGTATCTCTATGGCACCGTTTGTGATACCAGACACCAGATCATTCAATAATACAGAACCCTCATAATTTCCCCAGAACTGAAGCTGATTATTGATTTTAATATAAAAAAAGTCCCGGTGTACCGTCAGCGTTTTTAAATACAGTGGGGAAGAACTCAAATTCGCTTTCGAAGTAATACAGCGAGCCGTTTAGGCTACTCGGGTTATTAAGTGTCCATACAAAATTAAATTCATTGATGGTAAAATCTGAAAATAGTTGCCAGGTGCCTGTTGAACCAATAGTAGCACTTAGGCGCATAATACTCATGTCATTCAATGAAAGAGTAGTGGTAAATACCTTAAATGTAAATACCTGTAAAAACTGCTGTAAGGTGGGAGGAATGAATGCCAGATAGTTTTGTCCCGCCATGAGATTGATAAGGTTCATGGCAGTTAATGGTTTATCAGGAGATGAAGTAGTGGCAATAGTAAGTGTGCTGCTGTTTTTTGACCATATCGTTGAGAAGTCAAGTTGTATATCAGTACCTGCTGTTAATGACATGCCAAAATAGAGATTCGGTGTCTGTTCTATAGCAGGTTCATCATTTTCATCATTATTGTCTATATTTTCATCAGGTTCTTCTTTGCTGGGGTCTGTGTCACGAAGCTGTTTTACTTCATACTCATCAAAATCTTCAGTGGTTCCATCATCTTTTAAAGTTTCTACTACCAATCGCAAAAAAGGACTGCCTACCGTTAGAAAAGATAGAGGCTGCATTTTCCAGTCAATAATGCCTTTCCAGTCAAGATCCGGAAGTAAGATTACTTCATTATCTACTTCATTCAATGTAATGGGACCAAAAAAAGGTATTTTTGTACTGCTGCTCCAGCCCGGTGCTAAAAAAGAAATGATAGGTTGCAGATAACTGGTGAGGGTAAGATTAGAGGCAAAGTTTTGTCCTTCTTTTAAATGTATTTTTTGAGTATTCCACGAATAGTCTGCTGTATCTTCTGTAGCAAATACAAAATAAGGATCTGTATAAGGTAGAGTAGAGAAAGGATAGCCATTCATGTAAGGGAAGCTGGTGGTAAATTGCCAGTTAATCAGCTTTGTTTGCACCACAAATGAAATTGCAGTACCCTCTTCTGTGAAAACAGCTGTTACGGATGTATTGGCTTCAGTAATAGAAATTTTACCAATACTAATGGTACCGGTAATCGTGAGCGTATTACCTACGGGATCGGGAATGCTTTGTCCACTGGTATTTATTTGAAAATCAGCATTGTTTTCCAAACAAAAAGAGGCTGTAAGCAAAACATCCAGATCATCTTGTGGTAAAAAACCAGCATTTGTAAGAACTGTACTGTCAAGAGTAATATATCCATCTGACGAAGCTGCTTGCGTGCGAAAAATATCGGCTAACGTGGTAAGACTCATAACTGAAATGGTATTAAATGTCAATAATTAATGCGAGGTGGTCACTGGTGCTTCTGATGCGGCGGTAATTGTACCACCCCTGAAACGTGTTTTTAATGCCGATATTGGGTGCTGCCACTCCATTAGGAACAGGCATACAGTAAGCATTGTTCAAGTACTGTGGATATGCCAATGCTCCTCCTGTACCTGCAGGTACGCCTACAGGTAAAGCGGGTAAGCCTATCCCTACGTATGGTGAGCCTGCTATTCTGTTGACAATTGTCATATTAGCAGCCGGCCCGCCTGCGTTATTAGGTGCAGGTGGATATCGGACAAAAATATTATCTATAGCATCATAACGGCCCAATATTTCGGGCTCGGTCATATATCCAAATGCCGGATATCCATCATCGTCGTAAGGGGTCGAATTGTCGGCAGGCTTTATATGGGTAATTCGATAAGCTTTATCTGGAAAATTGTTAGGTACCTGCTGTAATTGTTGCTGATACCCGAGTGCTGTGATAGGAGTATAGGCCACTGTAGGCAACATTACTCCACCGTAGTTCCAAAGCGGTACGTTGAAATCGCCTACGATCACATTGACCTGATTAGGAGCCAACGCTTGGTTCATTTCAAAAATATTAGCAATTTCGGCTGTGCCTGTGGCTGCAGGTCCGGCTTCTCGAAGCCCCGTTATGGGATTTGTCTGAAACTGATAAGGAGATGCATGAAATGACATTAACCGGATTTCCCGATGTGTTGAGCCATTTACAGCCACGGATGTGTCATAAAATGTTGTGAGAAAAGGCCTTCGGTTGCCGGCAGCAGGAAAATTCAATTGAGCATTCAGAGGATTTCCTCCTGTGTGATAATTCCACTGCCCGGCTACCTGATATTCAAATCTGCCAGGATTAATGGTGCTGTCATTAGGAATTGGCCGGTTGGGCAATGAATTATCCGGATCAGCAGGATTGGGAAGATTGCCGGGGCCCGGATTGGCATCAGGATTTTGTCTCCAAGTATAAGGCTGGTTATAAAAACGCATTTGATTGTCGGGAATGTCAGCTGCAGAACCTGCCGGTCCAAAGCCTCCGGGCCATCTCCAGGGACCGGTAAATATCAGATTGGCTGAATTGTAGAAAACGGCAATGCCTTCTGCTCGCCCCTGTGTGCCGGATACGAGAGGTGGTACCAGGTACCAATTATTATTGCCGGTTCGCTGTCTGATCTCCATCATTAAATCATAACTTGATCTTTCGTCGATGACTTCTCCTTCCGGTAGACCATCCGTACCTGTTGTTACTTCTACAACGACCAGTATATCAGGTAAGTTTCGTATGATATTATCACATAAACAATCTAATCTGGTCGAAGCTGCGTCAATATCCGACATACCCCCCTGATTCAGTTTACGGCGCTTCGCCTTACGATATTGAGCGCAAAAAAAACGTTCATTTCCAAAATTATTAACGTTCCAATACATTATCCTTGTCATGGCAGCTTTTGTTTTTAATTCTACAGTTATTATATATCTTTATTGTAAGCAGCGTACCAGCCCAGACTTTTAGCCGTAGCACCCGGATTAGGATTACCAAACAATAAGAAATCGGTATTTCCTCCGGGTGGTAATTTCAATATACCCAGTAATTTTAAGGCAATATTAGATAGGGTAAGCAAGTAAGAGTTTTGGTCTGTTACGTATTGTAAACTCAGCTTATCAATGGATAGTTTTAATACACCCTGTATGCTCAGAAGTTTAGCGTTGCTGGAGGTGCCGGGCAGCTTAATACCTACAAAGGCGTTGTATCCTGGAGCGGCACTTTTAGAACCGGGACTCCATGCGATCAGGAGACTGGCGTTAAAACCTGCACTGCTTGCCAATTCGCCGGGTGAACCCATATTAAGTGTCATCTGCAAACCGTACCAATTGCCTGTAATTCCTGTTGCATTGATGCCGGGTAGAGCTAGTTTTAAATAGCCCTGACCAGATGGGGGCGAATCATCATTGCCACTCAACAGTTTATTGATCTGTAAGGCAAAATTGGGATAAAGGCTATTGGTCCTTGCATTACTTTGTGATGAATTGAAAGCAATTTGAGAGGCATCAAACCCAAATGTAGTAACAGATGGCGTATTAAGATTAAATGCCATATTTACATACAGATTGCTGTAATTGAGCCCCTGTTGCAATGTACCACTACTTGATTTGATACCGAAAGAAAAAGCATCCAACGGATAAGCTGTATCTCCTTCACTCACTGCCGGAGCTATCATAGTCCCGAAGTTAAGGTAGCCCCACATCGTAAACCTTGATTGTATATCGAGTGCTGCGGGATCTGTAGTGAGTGTATTGAATTGTATCTTGGTAATTTCCACATTGGTCAGAAGATTACTGTCGAAGAAAAAAAGATTATCGTCTTTATTGTCGAAAACATATACCGGTGTGCCGTTATGATCCTGGTAAGTACCGTTCAGTACTACCGTATTTAAACTATTTGAACCGTACGGATTGTTTGTCCCGATTACTTCATCGGAGAACATATTATTCATCGTCAGCTGAATCTTGCTCGCAAAATCCTTGATCGCCGTATTTTCAAACAATACCTGAAGGAACAATACTTTAAAATCATAAGTAGCTCCTGCTACAGGCTGTACCGGCTTATTAGGATTCAACCCCTGTGAGATTTGCTGAGCATAAGCAGGATCAACATAATTGATTAATCCAAATAATGAACTGACCGGATCCATGGTAATGATATCGCTGGCATCTACACGATTCACCTCTATGCCAAAATGATGGGCGTAGAAATTCTTAAGATTAATACCGCTGATCAAACCTTTTAATTGCTGCGGAAATTCTTGTAAATCGATGGTTGCTTTCAAAGCAAGGATCCCGTTCCAGTTGGGATCATTGATGATCGTGTGAAACTTCTGATAATATTCCACCTGCCCGGACGAAGGATCTGATAATGCAGTATTATACGCGTCCTCAGCCGATTGTAAATAGTCCTGAAGCCATGATGATACGGCAACCAGCTGATTATAGGCAGTACCGGGATCAGTGTTGTCTTTATCAATATTAAATGCATTGGCCTGTGTCCATTCTTTCGGATTTTTTACCCTGTCGATGATGGTACCTTTACAAAATTTAAATATTAGAACATTATTATAGTCGGCATAGGTGTTACTTGTACCTACGTTCAGATCGAACGGCCAGTCTTCGATGGACATTTTATTGTTGAACACAGATTCACTGCTGACACCGCCGCCAGGTGTATTCATTGTTGAAAACAAATTACCAAGATATTGGTTATTGGTTACCACCAGAAATTGCTGATTGGTGAGGAAGGCACTTTGCATTTGCGGCATCAGATTAATAAAGCTGAGCTGGTATTGCGGAGGTGTTGCCGGGATTTGTCCTTGCGGACTAAGGTATTCTGGCAAACCATTGTTTACAGTATTTTGCGCTAGATTCAGTAAACTCCAGCTACCGTTATTATTCACATTAGCCACCAAACCCTGCGGTGTTGCAGAGGCCGTGTATTCCGTAGCTCCTGTTTCTGTCATCACTCTCTTTGCCTGGCTTTTACTGGCACGTGGTGTAGTGAAGGCTGCTGAGATCAATGCTTTTCTTTCGGCACTTAATACTTTAGATTCAAAAGTATCGATACCTTCGGCGCTGGGCGGTGGTACAGGATTTACGCCAAGATAAGGCGCTATGGGTACAGCAAAACCACTGGCTTGTGGCATATCTACTGAGGGTTCGTAAAAACCCAGAAATCCTGTAATATTATTACCGGGAGAAGCTACACCATGATCTTTGGCAAATAAAGAAGCACCTTGTGGTTGCGAAGCATATTGTACATTGCCCGGTGTAGCGGTTACGATATTGGCCCAAGCCGTAAGATAAGTACTTTCAAGTATGGGATTATCCGTACCTGGATTGGCCAGGGAAACTTCCTGTCCTGGGAAATTGGCAGCGAAGGCAGCCTGTTTTGATGTAAATCGTATAGTGTCACCGGTGATCGTTCCTGCATTATTTTTATAAGGGGTAAATGTAATTATTTCTGTACCGGAAAGTCCGGGAAGTAAACTGTATTGTCCGTTTTCATCGGCAAAGAAAGCCTGTGAGGCGCCGGGATCCATGTAAAAATCACCTTCAGGCGAAAGGTAGTATGGCTTGATCCCTGCAGCATCCTGCGGCGATATGACAAAGCGTGCGCTGTTGTCTTCCGGAAATAAATTATTCACCGGTGCTCCGGAATCTACCATATTTGCCAAGGGCCATAAAGTAAGAGGGTAGCCGGTATTGATGGCATAGTAACTAGGCAGTGATGCTGCTCTTGTCTGGCCGGTAATAACATTGTAGATCTGACCGGTAATGGCAAAGTAGGTATTCAGTCCGTCACTATTTGCTATATCAAGCAGGTCGATTTCTGTCTGGGTAAGGAGAAAATCATTGGTATTACCTGTTTGCAGTATAGGATAGGCAAAATAAGAAGGTACCGTGCTGTCGCCGTAATAGTAATTATTTTGCAAACCATATCCTTTAAAGTCAAGATTCATGTTCAGGCCCAGTGAAAAACGAAAAGACCCAGTACCCGGGCCGCTGAAAGGAATCGTAATATCGCTGGTGAACATAGAATTGGTACCAAACACTTTATTGGCAAAACTCATGTTGGGATTTCCGGGTGTCCAGATAAGCCGTAAAGCATCTGGAGTTACGTCCGGCTGCAGTGTCATTGTAGTATTATTCTGGATGGTAAGCGTTGCAAAACCATTTCCAATAGTAACGTTAAACGTCTGTCCTACCACAAAAGGTTTGTTGGCACCATATTGGGCAAAGTTCAGGACGGTCGTATTTTTAGAAGAAGGGGTGTCATTTGGATTGCTCAACCATGCTGTTGTAAGGTTGGCAGTTACATTCTGACGGAATGTGAGAAGATAAGGCCGATAATTATCAATAAAAGTCTTTGGATCAGCAGGAGCTGTTTTGGCAAACAGAAAATAGACCTGTTGCTGTACCGCAACCTGAAGGCTGATGTCTGGGTCGGTATAAGATGACCCGTCCGGAAGCAATAAAGCGGTCCAATGTTGCCCTGTTTGATTGTGTATATAAAGCGCAGGGTTTCCGGAATTTTCATTGCTGAATATAGTTTCTGTTTCGGATTGTACCATAAGAATAATATTTTTTATCTGAATAGGATAAATGTGAATTCTTAACCAGGGCAGAATAGCATAACGACAATCACAACATTCAACAGTGACAGATTTAATACTGTAATTGTTTTTCCGGCAAAGTTGCCTACAGCAATTGCCTGTTGACCTGGTTTTAGATAATGTATACCATTGAACGTTACCGGGCTATCCAGCTGGATAGTACTGGTATCGGGTGCACCGGTTAGTACGATCGTAGCTATATTTGCCTGACTGTTATTGGTAACCGAGCAGATACAATCACTCCCATTGTTGGTCTGTTTTTCTGCAAATTCAAAACGGGAAAGCCAAACAGTGTCTGCTTTAGACCTGACCATACCCTGAGCCATTGCCAGGGTATGACCAAGAATAAATAATAAGAGGATTTGAAAGCGTAGTTTACTGCTACGATTGGCTGGTCTGGCACTGAATAGCTGCCTCAGCATCATTTTGAGCATTGGTAATATTGGTGATCGTAACTGTTGTTCCGAGAAAATCACCTGTGGCAATAAGTACCATTGATGGCGAGTTAGGCGGCAACGTCCAAATACCGTCAACGCTTGAAACCATAGCACCGTTCACCTGTACGATAAGACCACTTGCAGGAGCACCTGTAATAGCTACTGTGAGATTATTAGCAAGGCTTGCATTAGCGATGTTAAGAGTTGAGGAAGTACCATTTGCTGTTTTCCAGGTACAATATTGACCTGATTTAATACTTGCACTTCCACTTTGATTGATTACTGGATTTTGTGACATAATTATTAGTTTTAAGGTTAAAAAAAATTTAAATTATTTATTATTTCAAAAAAAACTTAATTGTTAAGATCATATTACAATCGGGCTTTTCAAAATTGCCGTTGTTGATATAATAGAAGTTTCATTAAAGAACATTTCAAAGTAACGTAAATAAAATATTACACTATTAAGTGAAAATACTTAAATTTCATATTAGGTATTTATACTTAGTTGATTATAAGTGTATTAAAATTGGGTAATAGTGAAAAAACATGCTTTGCAGCAGTGAATATGAACGGTAATATGTTTTGAAATAATGAAAAATTAACGAAATTTATTTCCAATTTAAAAATTAACCGTTAATACAAACAAGGTTACAAGAAGGGCCGGTATCATAATGACAGTACCCAGCTTAAGAAAATCCCAGGCAGTCATGTCGTATCCGTTTCTTCTGAGTTCTTTAAGCCAAAGGATAGTTGCCAGAGATCCGGTGATTGATAGATTTGGGCCAAGATCAACTCCGATAAGGACGCCGCTTCTGACCGTTTCCGATAAATGAATATCTGAAATTGTGGTTCCGGCAATAAGCCCGGCTGGTAAATTATTGATGAGGTTACTTCCAAATGCAATGATAAGACTCGCCGACCATGTCGTGGTTCCGGCTGAAGCATTGGCTGCTTCTGAAAGTTTTTGAGATAAAATGCTTATGATTCCTGTTTGCTGCACTGCCTCTACAAGGATAAACAGGCCGGCAACCAACGGAATGACAGACCAGGAGATATGGCGCATAAACATTACAGGATTTTTTCTACCGGCTATAGATATAAAAATAGCGGTACCTATCCCGGCGATAGCGGTCGGAAGTCCAAGATCCCAATGTTGAAAGGAGGCCAGCAACAATACCAGGGTTGTAAATATGATTCCTGCCAAGGCCATTTTTCCTCCTGTATTTAAAATATGTTCTGCATTATCAGCTACTACCGGAACATTCAGAAACTTTTTCTGAGTCATGAAAAGCATAAGGAATGTTATACCGACAGAACATAATGAGGATAAAAGATAAGTGCTTAACCAAACTGTTAAGGAAGGCAACTTAGATCCATAGATAACCAAATTGGCAGGGTTGGAGATAGGCAATACAAAGGATGCAGCATTTGCAATAAAAGCACAGATGAGTAAGTAGGGCAGCGGATTTTTAACTTTTGCTCTTGCCACCGCTGCTGCAACTGCCGGTGTAAGAACCACAGCTGTAGCATCATTAGACATAAAAACGGTTACGAAAATCCCTATCAGATAAATTAATACAAAAAGACTGATAGAAGATCCTGCAGCAAGTCTGATGGCATGTGAGGCCAGCCAGTCGAATAAACCTTCTCTGCGGGCAGATTCGGCAAGGGCCATCATCCCTGTCAGGAAAAGATATACATCCATCCCTTTATTGATGCCTATCCATGCATCCTGAAAAGATATCAGTCTGAAAACTAATAAAATCACTGCGCCGCCGACAGCCCACACGGCTTCCTGTATTTTATATGGTCTGATGATTACTCCGGCAGTAGCCATTACAGTAATCAGGAAAATAAAAAAATCAGCACTCATTTTCGGTTCAGTATGAAAATTTTATTGGATGTTAGCTGGTACATATTTTTTAATCATGATCTTAAAATTAAAGAACATTAGGTAATTTTTGTATGAACAGAGTATATTATTTTGACTTCTGCCAAAAACTGTTCCAATAGTTTGCGTGAAACTTACCATTGATAATCAATTGAATTTTTAACAATCATAACATTTAAAACTTTATTTTTAATAAAATTTTATCCATGCCCACACCCCGACAGATTCAGGAAATTTTTAATCCTTACTATAATGCAGAAAGTAATATCTGGGAGCGCTTTTCAGAAAAAATAATTGTAAGAGAATTTCAGAAAAATGATGTCATAAAAGATTATGAGAGTGTAGAAAAATATCTGAATATTGTTGCTGCCGGCTCCGTAGGATTATTTGTCTGGAACGGAAAAAAAGATATCTGCATCAATCTTTTGTATGAACAGAGCTTTATGAGTGATTATTTTTCTTTCCTCAAACAAAAGCCTTCCGGTATTAAAACATTGGCGTTGGAAGACTGCACGCTTTGGTCGATCAGCTATCCTGACCTCAATGAACTGTATGCAAGAAATGAAACCGGACTGAGAATCGGAAAGGCGATCTCTGAGATTTTATTTTTACGAAAACAGCAGGAGCAGATCAATCTGCTGACCTTAAGTCCGGAGGAACGTTATCTTAACCTCATCAGTCAGCGCCCTGAAATTTTCCAGCGTACGCCGTTGAAAATAATTGCTTCTTACCTTGGATTGACTGCAGAAAGCTTAAGTCGCCTGAGAAAAAGAGTTACCGAGAAGTAAAACTTACCCATCGTCAATTTTATTTTGCGTTCTAATTGTTAGTTTTGGATAATCTAATTTATAAAACAAAAATCCATGAAAAGAAAACAAATATTGAGTATTATTGTTTTTTATGCTATTGCAGTTGTATTCCGCTTTTTGGCTGTTAAAACCAATCTGTTTCATTTTGCCGACAACGAATTTATACAAATTCTGCTGCGTGGAATTGGTCCGGCGACAGGTGCTTTTGTTTCCATTGGCTTATTCAATATTCCGTTAAAGCTTTCTCTGAAAGGGAATTACCGGAATTTATTTTTACCATTACTAATTTTCTGGATTTTTCCTGTTATTCTGATAGGAACAGTTTCTTATATTCAGCATGAAGAATTTCCATTTATACTTCTCTTCACAGTTTTAGTGTACGGATTATTGGAAGAAATAGGATGGCGTGGTTTTTTGCAGGAACAGCTGAAAAACCTGCCTAAACTTCAAAGCATAATTATCATCGCTGTTTTATGGTTTGTCTGGCATCTGAACTTTGAATTTACCACTTCCAATATGATCTTTCTTGGTGTTTTGTTTCTTGGAACCTGGGGAATTGGAAAAGTGTACAGCAGTACATATTCATTACTGGCAGTGGCGGGATTTCATTCGCTGAATAATTTTTTCAGAAATGGGCTTCATGAGACAGAGCTGGTATTAATTGGTATATTACTGATCATTTGGATTGGGTTTATGGTTTTATATAAAAGAAAATTAAATACTCATTCTCAGACTTCGGAACTTACAAATGATTAGTTATCTTACTGTTTAAAAACTTTAAATCATGAAAAAATATATTTGCTTTACGATAATTATTTTATTTTTTGGCAGTTGCCATCTTCACAGGAAAGCAGAAAGCAGTGAGACGTCTGGGATAAAAGCCGACACCATTACTTTTTCAGATCAGGCCAGAAACAGAAAAATTCCTGTGGCATTATATAATCCCGGATCGGGAAATCATGAGATTGTTATTTTCAGCCATGGCTATGGACAAAATAAAGGTGGAGATTATTTAGCTTATTCATACCTGACTAATTTTCTGGCTTCGAAAGGATATTTTGTGGCCAGCATACAGCATGAACTGCCGACGGATGAATTGATCCCATCAACAGGAGTTCCTCAAATTGTAAGGAGACCTTTCTGGGAATGGGGTGCAGACAATATTTTATTTGTTATCAATCAGTTAAAGAAAAATTATCCCAATCTTAACTTTAATAAGATTACATTAATAGGGCATTCCAACGGTGCAGATATGACGGCATTGTTTCCTCAGAAATATCCTAATGTTGTCCATAAAATTATCACTTTAGACAATCGCAGGATGGTTTTTCCAAGAGATAATAATCTTAAAATATATACATTACGGTCGAGCGATCAGCCTGCTGATGACGGGGTAATACCAACAGGTCCGGACATCAAAAAGTCTGGGATAACTATCATAAAACTATCAGATGTAAAGCATGATGATATGGACGATCACGCTAATGCTGAACAAAGGAAAGAAATTCAAGAATATGTATTGAGATTTTTGAATGATTAAAAACTAATGATAACCATTAAAATATTAAAAATGAAACATCTATGGACTTTATTAATTGCAGTATTCGTATTGACACATTGCAGTGATCAAAAAAAGTACGGCAGCGACCGAAAATGAGAAATTGATTCAACAGTATTTTAAGCATTTCAATAACCACGACTGGAGAAAAATGGCAGATATGTACACCGAAACTGCCGAATTTAAGGATCCAAGCCTGGGAAAGAGTATTGTGAAACAATCAAGGCAGCAGGTCATTGATAAATATACAGCTTTAAGCCAGATGTTTCCTGATGTGAAAGATAAAGTGTTACAAACCTACAATTCGGGAGATAATCATATTATTGTTGAATTTATTTCAACCGGTACAGCACCGGATAACACGAAATTTGAATTGCCGATCTGTACAATTTTCACTATTGAAAATGGAAAAATCACAAAGGACTTTACCTATTTTGATAATTTCGAATAAATAAAAATAAGATAGTTTTCATTTAAACAGATTATATAGGCCCTCGAGAATCTTTCTCGGGGGGATTTTTATTAATAATAAATTTTAAAAAAAGCTTGATGTTCATTTAAAACGCTGTTTCGTTCATTTCATTTTGTCAATAGCCCATTTGCACAAGTTTCTATGGTTGTTGCCTCATCTGCTTATTGATATTTGCAGAAGAAAAAGGACTGAGTCGTTTTTTTTATAAAAGGTTGATTTGCATTTAGATTTAAAATTAAAATACAATTAATAAAAAACGATTCGCAACCAAAATCTATCCATAGTTTCTAATTATTAAATTTAAAATATGAAAAATTTTTTTAAAAAAGCAAGGGTTATTTTTCCTTTGGTTTTTATACTTCTGGGAATGAATATGAAAGCGCAAACCTCTGAAGACAAACTTCTTGGCAAATGGATCAACGAAGAAAAAACGAGAGTTGTAGAATTCGTTAAGAACGGGAATTATTATGATGCCATTATCCGAAAAGCAGAAGATGCAAGTTTAATCGGTAAAAAACAGATAAGCGGGCTGAAACCTTCAGGAAAAGGCAGCTATACAAATGGAACAGTCTATATCATAAAAAAAGGAAAAACGGCCTCGTGTTCCGCCCAGATTGTAAAAGATGGGCTGCTAAGCATTAAAGCTTCTTATGGTATGATGTCAAAAACTCAGGCGTGGACGAGATTATAGATCAATGAAAAAGTCGCTTTTAATACTATTTGTCTTATTGTCTTGCCTTTCTGTCAAAAGCCAGGTCGTATTTAACTCTTTTCAGGAAGTACGGGATTATGCCGACAAGCACAGTGCTTCCATACGTATTTCTGAAGCGCAGCAGGAAGTAAATGCCATTCGGGAGAAACAGTCAAAGTCGTTTCTGTATCCATCTGTCAATGCATCGGCTGGATTTAATGACAATATTACTTTGCAGCCTACGCTGGTTCCCGCAAGACTTTTTAATCCCAATGCTCCGGAAGGAAGCTTTGAAGAAATGAAATTTGGTAAAACTTATCTTTACACAACTTCAATACAGGCCCAATGGAATGTTCTTGACTTTCAAAAGATCTTTGCCATTAAAACATCAGAATTTCAGTCAGAAGCGGGAAAACTGAATACGGAAATCAATCGGTTCAACACCTACAATCAGCTGGCTTCTGTGTATTATTCTATATTACTGGCTCAGAAATCGCTTGAAATTGATGAAAAAAATGCGAATGTTACTAAAATAATGTTGCATAATGCCTCGGAAAAATACCAGAAAGGCATCATCAGCGAATCTGATCTCAACCGTGTTTCAATACAACACCTGCAAAATGAAAAGAAAATTAAAACTACAGAAAGCAACCTGGATCAACTTTACCGCCAATTGCAGGGCATTCTCGACCTCCGCGAAGAAATTCAGATATCAGATTTCGGAACTGATGAGGATCATATTATTAATCCTGATTTTCAAGCTGTTCATCCGGAAATCCTTTTTCAGGAAAAACAGATCGATATTTCAAAGTCACTTGTAAAACAGAGCGAAGCGATGCGATACCCGACGTTAGGATTGGTTTATCAGTATAATTATAATTGGGCGACGGATCATTTTATGGATTTCTCAAATGTTAATAGTCTTCCTCAACAATTTTTTGGAGTTAAACTAAATCTGCCTCTTTTCAATGGATTTTCTATAAACCGGAAAATTAAAGAATCACAAACTGAACTGAAAATCCAGCAGATGCAACTGGAAAACACGAAGATTGTAAAAGATAAAGAAGATGAGATACTTAAGATTCAGTACGATCAGTCTGTCGCGGATCTTGAAAAAAACTACGGAGATATTGCAATTGCAGGAGCAAAACGATATTCACACGCAAAATAAATATGAAAGCGGAATCATCAGTCTGGATGAACGTCTTGACCGGTATTCTGATCTTCTGTCTGCGCAGTATGATTATCTCCGGAGCCTTTCTGATTTTTCTTTAGCAAAATATAAGATCTACCTGCGTACAATAGATTTTCATAAACCATAGCACACATTATGATAAACAAAATAAAAATAATAAGCCTTTTCTTATTGGCAGTAATGCTTGTTTCCTGTACCAAAACGGAAAAAACTTCATCGGTAAGAAAGAATATTGAAGATGCGGTTTTTGCAAGCGGATACATAGAAAAGGAAGATGAATATATGATTTCGGCCAGGATCAGTGGAAATATAGTAAACATTCCGATCAAAGAAGGTGAAATACTGACTGACAATAGCCTGATTGCAACTATTGAAAGCAATGTGCAGACAGAGCAGCTGAAAGATGCAGAAGCGGTTTACTCACAATCTAAGGAAAATGCATCCGGAAGTTCCCCGCAACTGCTCCAGATTCAATCACAGATCGACCAAGCTCAACATCAGGTGGCTCAGGATAGAATAAACTTTCAGCGATACCAGGAACTCAGAGTAAAAAATTCTGTTTCACAGCTGGATCTTGAAAAGGCGCAGCTTCAGTATCAGTCTTCACAGAATAATTTAGTTGCACTTCAAAAAAATTATCTGGATACAAAAAACGCTCTTGATCTTTCGAAGAGAAGAAGTGCAATAGGCGTAAATCAGCAACAGGATATTTTAAAAGATTATACCATCCGTTCCGCAGGAAATGGTGAAGTCCTGAATGTTTTTAAAAAGAAAGGTGAACTGGTAAAACAGGGTGAAAATATGGCAAGGATCGGCCGTGGAGATTTTAAACTAAAGCTCTATGTTTCGGAAGATGATATTGCTAAAGTGAGAACAGGACAAAAGGCGGCCATTCACCTCAACACATATCCAGATCAGGATTTTACGGCAACAATCGTTAAAATCTTACCAGCTTTTGATGAGACAGAACAATCATACATTGTGGAAGCAAAATTTGACAAAACCCCGGAAACTGTTTTTTCCGGTACCCAGCTTCAGGCAAATATAGAAACATCAAAACGAAAGAATGTATTGGTGATTCCCACTTCATATATTTCCAAAGGAAAATTTGTGACCCTGGAGAATAATGAGCAAAGACAGGTCATTACCGGTTCAAAAGATAATGAGTGGACAGAGATTCGCAGCGGCATATCCGAAAACGATATTCTTATAAAACCTAAAGATTAACGTGATGAATACGAATAGGAAAATATCCTGGGTACATCTCTCATCCAAGGTCAAACAGCTTCTTGTAGCTGTGCTGAGCGTGACGTTCGGGATATCGATGTACATTTTCATGAACAGCTTTATGTCCGGTGTCAATAGTGCCCAGACACAAATAACTTTTACTTCCATGTCGCATATCAGGATCTACAATGACCTTCCGACTGATGTGCGTCAGATCCTGCAGACAAAAGATAAAAACACTTTAGTAATCGTAAATAACGCCAAAAATATACGATATACGGAAGGGATAAAAAACACGGAGCCTATCAAAGAATCTGTTTCCGGGCTGAAAGAAATCTCCGCAATAACGGAACAGCTCAACCAGAATATTTTTATCAGAAATGGGGTTACGAAGATTAATGCATCTCTTTCCGGAGTAGATGTGGAAAATGAAGATCGGCTGTTCCATACATCGGACTATATGCAACAGGGCAGTTTTTATGATCTTGAAAAACGTGCTGACGGAATTATTCTGGGTTATAAGCTGGCTCAAAATCTTGGAGTGGGAATGGACGATAATATCACAGTGCTTACTTCCGATGGGATGTCCAGAATTTTTAAGATCATCGGGATTATGGAGACAGGATCTGCCAGTGTGGATAAAACCAGAGCAATCATTTCCATCCGCACAGCGAGACAGCTTTTCTCCAAGAACAGAAGTTATGCGACAGATATTCTCATCAATATTGATGATTACAACAAGTCTAAAGAAACTTCAAAAAAAATAGCGGCAATGACCGATTATAAAGTTGAGGCATGGCAGGAAGGCAATGCACAGCTGGATTCTGCAAATGTTCTCCGTAATATTCTGGCAGTAGCTGTTTCTTTCACCATCTTAATTGTAGCGGGCTTCGGAATTTATAATATTATGAATATGACGGTTAATGAAAAGATTAAAGAAATCGCTATTCTGAAAGCAATGGGTTTTAATGGTAGCGATATCGTCGAGATCTTTTTAACGCAATCCATTATTATAGGCCTTATCGGTGGGTTTACAGGTCTTGCCTTCGGATATGTTGTTTCTATGATCGTGGATCAGATTCCTTTCAAAATTGGCTCTTTCACGACTTTGCCGATAGATTACAGCCCAACGGATTATGTTTTGGCTTTTTTATTCGGTCTGTTGATAACAGCTATTGCCGGATATCTGCCCGCCAGAAACGCATCGAAAATAGATCCTGTAGCAATTTTAAGAGGATGATGAAAACAAATAATCAGAAAGATAATGAGAACGGCAGTTTAGTTTACATCAAACTATTTGTGATTGTATTGATCCTGATTTTTTACGCAGAACTATATCGGGAATATTATAACTGCAAAACATATTGGCAGGAGACGTTTTGCTACTATTGCTATCTGTTTCATAATTAATCCAAAAAACTTTGCCGGGTTACTTAAATCAACATAATTTTTATGAGTACACGAAATTTCAAAAACTTTACAAACAGGCCGTCCAGAAACAGCAAAAGGATTAGTAATACGACTACTGAAAATACCATTAAAAATCTATTGATAATCATTAAACTACTGATACTGTTTATTGTTATTACGATCACCGAGATTTTAATTATCACATTTTTTTTATGAATGGAAAATTCAAAATGACCCATTAATCTTTTAATATGAAAGCATTATCAGTTAACCATATCAATAAATATTTTTACGAACCGGAAAAATTCAAGGTTTTAAAGGATGTCACTTTTAACGTTGAAAAGGGCGAATTTGTTGCTGTGGTAGGAAAATCAGGTTCGGGAAAATCTACCTTATTATATCTTCTTTCCACGATGGATACAGATTATGAAGGCCAGATTTCAATAAATAATACTTTAGTGACGGGGCTGAAGCAGAATCAGCTTTCCGCTTTCCGTAATGAGCATATAGGCTTTGTTTTTCAGTTCCATTATCTTTTGCCTGAATTTTCGGTGCTGGATAATGTGATGCTTCCCGCACTGAAACTGAAAAAACATTCAAAGCAAGAAATTGAACACAAAGCGATGGAACTTCTCAGCTTACTGGATATAAAAGGGCACGAACATAAAAAGGCTTCAAAAATCTCAGGCGGGCAGCAACAGCGCGTGGCAATTGCAAGAGCATTGATCAATGATCCGGCGATTATCATGGGTGATGAGCCAACCGGAAATCTGGATTCTAAAAACACAAAAATTGTTTTCGAAATATTCCGGGAACTCGCAAAAGAAAAAGGACAGACAATCGTAGCAGTGACCCACGATGATGAGTTTGCGGCCAATTGCGACCGTATTATAGAAATGGCGGACGGAAAAATTATCATTTAATAATCACATAGGGAAGTCTGTAAGGGGTAGCAATTTTTAAACAAAAAAGAAAAAGATGAATCATAGTAGAATATATAAAGGATTATTACTATTGCTGGCCGTATTTTTTAATGATAAAATTTACGCTCAGGAAGGAAAGCCGGATCTGTTTGGAATAAGTTATGGTTCTGATAAAATAAAGAATGATTCTGCCAAAGGAAAAATAAAAGATATTGATGCTTTTCTGAATTTTCCGATTTACCGTGATGAGAAAAGAACAGCGGGCGGAAGGCTTCAATTCAAATCGAGAAGCATTTCCGGTCTTGATCCGGCACTCTCTAAAGATCTTTACGGTGCAGATATTTTCGTTTTCTGGCAGTTAAAAATAAAACAAAAATATAAGCTTTATCTCTTCGCACAGGTTGGCGCTTATTCTGATTTTAAGGATGTCAGTGAAGAAGATTTCCGTTATTCTTTTGGTGCAAGATATACCATTCAGCATAATGACCATCTTAAGACAGGGTGGGGGATTTCCTACAACAGGCAGTTCTACGGACATCAATTGAATCCGTTTATATCCGTTGATTATCAAATTACACCAAAGTTACAGCTCGCAGGCCTTCTTCCGATCCGTCCAAAGCTGATCTATACCATTAATGATCAACTTTCGTGGACCAACGAAATAGTTGCGGGCGCAGGAAGTTACAGGCTTTCGGCAAACGAAGAGAACAGCCGTTTTATAAGGATAAACAATTGGTATGGAATGAGCAGTCTGGAATATAAATTGGCAGGACATCATAAGTTTTCACTGGGAATTGGATATGATTTTATCAATAACTTCAAGCTTTATGAAGATACCGCGGATAATAACTGGAGTATTTTCACTTTCGATCTTCGTCAAAAGTCAGAACCCATTCGGGAAATCAGATCCAGGGGATTGAGATTTAATATCGGATATAGCTTTGGGCTGTAGATAAATGTTATAACAAGCTTAATCTTCAGTAAATCTTTACTAGATTTGAATAGAAATTAAGATGATTAAATGTCCATGATCAGATAAATTTAAAAAATCTTTTGCATGAAAAAAAGGATACATATCATACTCCCTATAGCACTGGCCATCATTTTGCCGGGTCTTAATTTCTTTTCCATTTCGGAGACTTCTAATGTTCAGCCTGACGGATTTGCAGAGAAATGGCTGTATGCATCTATTGTATTGTATATTCTCTGGTATATTTTACAGGCAGTTTCCAATATCAAAACCAAATATAGAAATCTGGTCACTACAGGAATTGTTGCATCCTTTGTCGTTATTGTTTATGCTGTTTTTGCTTTGTTAATATTTAAAATTCCCAATGCCATTAAATGGGTATTTATTGTTAAATTATTTTTTTGCCGCGGTATTGTTTTTCATCATTCAATTTGCTCTGAAGGCCAATGAAAGCATTTCAAAACTTCAGCTGGAAAAAGAGCAGATTCTGCTTGAAAACTACAAAGTCCAGCTTCAGGAACTCAGGACAAAGGTAGATCCTCATTTTCTTTTCAATTCTTTCAATACCTTGCGTACAATGATCAGGAATCATCATCCTTCATCAGAAAAGTTTGTCATGAGCCTTTCCAATTTTTACAGGCTGACACTTTCTTTAAACAATACCTCAACCACATCGCTTAAAGATGAGATTGATGTCCTGAAATCCTATTTTTTCTTGATGCAGACCAGAAATGAAGGTGCCATCAAAGTATCGATCGATGTTGAAGAAAGTCTTTTGCAGAAACAGATTCCTACACTAAGCCTTCAGATCCTGGCAGAAAATTGTTTTAAACATAACAGGATTTCTTCATCAAAGCCGCTGGAAATCAATATTTATACCGATAATAATTATATTTTTATCAAAAATAACAGATTGCCGAAACTTACAGTTGCCGAAATTTCCGGATTCGGACTTGAAAATATAGCACAGCGTTATGCCTTATTAAAAATTTCTGATGGAATTTTGAAAAGCTCGGATGAAGAGAAATTTGAAGTAAAATTAAAACTGATTTAATTATGAATGTTTTGTTGGTGGAAGACGAGCATCATACTGCCCGATTGTTGCAGGAAGTCATAGAAAGTGACAGGGATTTTATTGTTATTAAGACTTTGGAATCTATTTCCGAAACAGTTTCATATCTTTCAAAGTATGCTCAGAATATAGATCTGATGTTTCTTGACATCCATTTGTCAGACGGACACAGCTTTGAAATATTCCGGCATATCGATATCAATATCCCGGTTATATTCTGTACAGCATACGATGAATATGCGCTTAAGGCCATCAGAAACAATGGGATAGAATATATTCTTAAGCCTTTTGAAGATGAGGAAATACTGAATGCGCTTCATAAATTCCGGCAACTGGCCGGACGTTTCAAAACACAATTGTCCTTTGAAATTCCGGGAGAAAAGCCCAAAACCCAAGTTTATCAGGAAAGTTTTCTCGCACAACAGAAA
The DNA here is from genome assembly GCF_039727685.1 of Chryseobacterium sp. POE27. Taxonomy (NCBI): domain Bacteria; kingdom Pseudomonadati; phylum Bacteroidota; class Flavobacteriia; order Flavobacteriales; family Weeksellaceae; genus Chryseobacterium; species Chryseobacterium sp. POE27. The sequence continues at coordinate 1,143,590 of NZ_CP152475.1, read as the reverse complement.
GACCGGACAATTGTGGTTTTAACGGAAAATATTGCGATGTTTGCCATAGAGGAAGATATTGTTTATCTATACACATTCGATAGAAAACGATACCCTGTTTTCAAAAATATGGAATACATCGCCAACGTCTGTGATCCTCATGTTTTTTTCAGGATCAACCGGCAAATGCTCATCAACAGAAATACGATTCTTACCATTCAGCCTTACTTTAACAGGAAAGTTATTTTGGAGCTTACCATTAAACCTGAAAATCAAATAATAGTCAGCCGCCTTAAGGTCACCGCTTTCAAAGAGTGGCTTGAACATGGAAGATAATTTATTAAGTTTGGAAAACAGTGTTATAACTTCAATATTTACTAATTCCAAATCCCTTTGATTTTAACAGGATGTTTTTAATTTAAAAGCTGCCCTCAATCGTGGACAGCTCATTCGTTATGAAATGTAATGCCAAATACCTTCTAAAAATAGCATATATCTTGCCGGCTGATATTCTCCATATGAAAATAGATAAATGGAATCATTGTTTTTTAAATAATGAATTTCTAAACCTTCTTCGGATGTATATTTTTCAATAAATCCTGTGTTTACGTTAAATTTGTCTTCTTTAATGATGATATCAAAGCTTTCTTCATCTATTTCTTTTTTTAAATCCCGCAGCGGTTTATTGTAAAAATCAATCAATTTGATTTTATGATTTTCAATTTCAAAAACTTCCTGTAAACATTTTTCCTCATCACCATCAAATAGTTTTTGTCTGGTTATTTCGATTTTTTTAAGCATGTTTTTTTAGATTATTATACTTTTCAATTGCTATTATTATTTTTCGGGCATTTTATCATAATCAAAAATTCCTCCGAATGAATCACTTAATTTTTGTGCATACTCATCATGTTCTAAATCAAAATTTTTAGCAGCGATTGCTCCTAAGGAATATTTTTCATATAATTCCTTCTCTGAAAAAACAACATTATTTTTTACTACTTCCTCAAGAATGTCAACTAACTGACTATATATTGAATGGTAGATCTGAATTTGAGGAGACATTTTTAGTAATTCCTCTGTTTTAGATATAGCTTGGTTTAAAATTTCTCTATAATATTCTTTTGTTCTATTATTATTTAGTCTAGTGTACATTTTCTATTTTTTTAATTAAATTGACTTTTCGGTATATAAATTTGGCTGCCGCCTCCTTTTGTAAAAATAGGTATTTTGTTGCCATCTTTATCTATTTTTGACCATGTATCATTTATTTCAGCAGATGTACTTTTTAAACCTTCTGCATCTTTTGGAAATTTCTTTATTTCTCTGGCATGTCCCAGTATTAAAATAAACCGCTAAATACATCTTGTAGTTTTCTGCCAAAAATTTCTGATCGCAGTCAAAGTTTTTTATAGCTATAGCACCTATAGAATATCTCTCATATATTTCATTTTCAGATAACCTAATATTATTACTTATTGTGTTTTTTATATCATTAATTTGATTATATATTGATTTATAAATTGGGACTTGGGGATATTTATCCGCAAAATTCTTAGATTCAACACTTAATTCGTTTAGCAAATTTTTGTATTCTTTTTGTGTAGTTACTTCTTTGTAATTCATTTTTAAAATTGTGATTTAGGTATATATATTTGTATTCCTCCGCCTTTTGTATAAATAGGTATTTCGTTACCATATATTCTGTTGCTATTAATTTCTTGTATGCTTCTTAACAAAAAATTTGCAAAGTCAGGAGACTTTTGCGGAGCTAGGGTTAAAAAGTTGTTAGGAGCCAAAAGTTGTTTTTATATAGATTCTTTTATAGAAGATAGTTAACAACAAAAATGAAACATTATTACCTCCATGAATTCATTTCATAATTAGAAAAATTTACTTTCATATCCTCTATTCTATCTTTAAGAGCTATAATGCCTTTGCATAAGTAATTTTCTTTTTCATATTCGTCCAAAGTGTAAATTATATCAAACCCTGGGTTTGGTTTAGGAATTGGAACAGATAGTTTAATATCATTTTCTTCTTCAAAGACATAATATTCCCAGTCTTTTTTTTCTAGTACTTTCTTGTTATTCATAATTTTAATTAATTTTTGGTAGAGATTTAGCAGAGATTGTTTTTACAGGATTGTAAGCTACCCAATTCATAAGTATATTCAAAAATTAATTGAAAAGGTGTTTCTTTAAAATCTATTGTTACGAATGGAAAAACATCTATTACCTCATCCGAGTTTTCAATATTTGTATTGTTCTCTTTATTGATTTAAACGTAAATTGAGTAACTGCTGATGGTGCATAAATTATTCTTTTTGTTTTCATTTATTAGCACTTTAAGTTATCTGTAAGTTAATTTTTACATTCAGACATATTCAAGTAAATGAAAGAAAATAAACTAAAGATATACTATTCAGTTTTGGTAGTGGTTATTAAGTCATAATAAATACAAGAATATTTTACCAGTCTATTTCACCATTTTCACGCATATTATGTTCTATTACAGATAACCTGTGACCTAAATTAAATAAATCTGAAGTTGTATATTTAGAAACTCCTATTTTGCAAAATATTACTTCATCATCTATAACTTCTACAATTCTAAAATCAGTCTCATTAAAATTGTTATGCTGTTCAATTGCTTTTTCTAAAACTTCTGAATACATTACCATTACTTCAAAAGTTATTTCATTTTTATTTGGCTCCATTTATCAATATTATTTTTACGTTTGGAAACATTTCGTTAAACTGTTGTATTATTCCTGTACAAGAGATACAATATGGGTTTTCTGATACTATTTTTATTTCCCCTACTATTTCAAGGTATTTACCTCCTTTTTTTGCGCCTAAATCTTTGGCTAATTTATTTAACATTCTATACTCACTATCAGTAATTCGTAACCATTCTTTTCCTTTATTACCTTCTACTTTTATTGCATTAAAGATGTGAATTTCATTTTCAGCAACATCTAAAGGTACACTTCTCCATAACCGATTATCTACTACTTTACCATTTATTTGGCCCTCTATATATCCATAATTACCTCCTCTTAAGTTATTAGCAGCTCTATGGTCTTTTATTCTTTTTGCTGCTTGTAAGATTTCTTCTTCGGTCCCTTGAGTCACGAGTCCTATATCCTCTGTTTCCCCCAGTAAACTCTTTACCTTCGCCACATCATTCTCCGCAATTGCTTTTTCAAGTTCAGCGACTAGTTTTTCATCTTTGGCTAAAGTTCTTGCTTCTTCAAAAGCATTTTTCACCGCAAGCAGTTCTTCGGGGTTTAATCCCGTTTCTTTTATTACTTTAGCTAATTTTAGCTCGGCTATAAAGCTATCAAATGTAACAATTCCTTTCCGAATAGCAAATACTGCTCTGGCTAACAATTCGCCTGCCTGAGGAAGCCCGGGGATTGTAGCATAAGTAAGCTGTCGGGCTTTTACAAAACCGTCCAATATTTTTTTCTCCTGAGCCTGTATTTTGGCCTGTCTTACAATATTTTGCTGCACTCTTTCCTCAAGACCTTCAATTTTAGCCAAATCACTTTCAAGTCTGTTTATTGCTTTTGTGGCATCCTCTGCTTCATTAAAAGCTTTTCCGGCTGCGGCAATGGGTTTTGCAGATTTTAATACAGCTCCCAATGCTGCTGCATCTAACGCAACTCCTGCAATGGCAACGACTACCCAAACCAAACTCGGATCATCGGAGAGTAAACCTACATCATGAAATTCTTTATTGTCTTTATATTCTTTTATTGTGTCGTAAGCAACATCAATACTGACTGCTAAAGACAACGCACCACCCGCAATGACTACCGGAGTAGCTGCACCCCAGGTCACCACGATAAGCGCAAGTGCAAAAATACCTTCACAAATAGCCAACAGTATTTCTAAACTTTTTAAACGGTCATATTTTGCAGTAATAATACGATCATAAATACTTCCTTTTTCAATATGTTGCTTTTCGTAAGAAGCTTTAAATAAATTATCAAGCTCATAAATATGCTCGGGATTCTCTGTGATATTATTGATTACACTATTTACTTTTTCGTTTTGTGAAGTGATGTATTCATTCAAAAATGCTTTTAAATCCGTTTTATTACTAATTTCTGCAAACTCTTCTTTATCGAAATCAGGGTCATTAACCAATGGTGTCTGACTGGAAAGTAAGCTTATCGATTTATTAGCATTGTTTATTTTAGATTGTCCAAGACTATATTCCTGTTGATCAGTATAAGATATTCCATGTTCAAGAACCTTTTTCGAATTACTTTTGATTGATTTTCCTGTTTCATAATCTTCCTGAGCCCCCGACTTTATAATGCTTTGTGACAGATGGTCCAAGAAAGTAATGTTACTTAATTTTTTTTCTTCCTGGTACAAAGTATGTTTGTAATGTTGTAGCATTTCAATACCAATGCGAACGGTTTCGGTTTCAAAGGCACTTTCGTAACGTCTAATATAATCTTCAAATTCTTTAATACTGTCAAAACCATTGGCCTTCATTGCTTCAGTAAGCTCCTTTTCTTTAAATGAATACATTGGATTGTCTACAATAAGAGGTTCTTTAATAGTACCTACATTGGTAGTCGGAGAAATACCGAGATATTTAATATATTGATCATACAATTTTTCTAAACCATAAAGTTTAGTTTTCACAGTTTCTAATTCATCGCGGTTTTTAAGGTTTTTGTCCCGTTCTTTGATATATGCTTTCAGCGACTCTTCAATAGCCGTTAAATCGCTTGTTTCCTGTGAAACTTTACTTTTATAATCGGCCATTTCTTCCTCCGATAATTGCTTTAACAAATCAAGGATACGGGTATTTTGAATGTAATCTGCAGTACTTGCCGGATTCCGGATAAATTCTTTTTTATCAGGTGATAATGCTTCTGTTTCTTTTTCTATGGTATGTTCTTTAGACGATATTCTGTAATTTACAGATCCTCCTTTGGCAACTATATCTTTCACCTTTTCATCAGTAAATTTTGGCTCCCACTTTAGATGGCGGGTCAACTTCATTTGTTGCTCTGCAAAGTGGTTGAGATCTTCATCGGTCTGAATGCGTTTCCCATTAAATTTCTGATTTTTTGCTACAACAATAGGATAAATAACAGAGTCATCATCTATAGAATTATTGGTTTTAGGTTTTTCTGCTGCTGCTGATAAGACAACATCATCCTTTTTGGGTTTTTCATCTTTAATTTTCCCCAACACCTCATCCATTTTCAACAAAGTCTCCCTATTGAAAATTCCTGTTGCAGTAATATTATTCTTCTGCTGAAAATTTATAAGTGCCATCTTCGTTTCCTTCCAAAAAAGAAGATCCGTTTCCCACCGCTTTATAGCCTAATATATTGAGTGCCTTATTGAGAATTAAAACATGTGGGCCTTTTTCTAAAAACTTTATAGTGACTGAACCATTCTCTACCTTTTTAAATGCTCTGTTTCTAAAAAAACCGTACGTTATTTGGGTAACTTCTGTTTTGGCGAGGGAGATGGTAACATCCTGACTGGTAATTTTCTCTTGATTTTCTTCATCCTCTTTATGATGGATATTTTGCGACCCGGAGCGGTTGGCCCTCGGTGCAAATGTTTTTTTATGTCTGCTCATGTTGTTGGTTATTAGGTAAATTCATTATGCTGTACTGAAGCTTATTCTGTTCTCTGGACAAACGGACTGAGTCGGGACTGGTTTTTCCCGAAAGCTTTTTCGTTTTCGATAGTTAAATAAGTACTTAATAATGAATAGGTAATAATAGTCTCATCGCGGTCGTGTAAAGCCATAGCAATGTTTTTCATAATGTTGCGGATATTAGCACCGGTATAAGAATATTCTTTAGCTAAATGTTTTAAAAGATCATCACTTTCAAAGGTTATGTTTTTAGGTAAATAATGCTTCCAAAGCGATTCTCTCGTATTTTCTGCAGGTCTTATTACATTAATAGAAACATCTATCCGGCGCTTAAAAGCATCATCCATATTGTTCTCGAAATTGGAGGCCAGAATAGTTAATCCGTCAAATTTTTCTATTCGTTGCAATAAGTAAGACACTTCCTGGTTGGCATAGCGGTCATGAGCATCTTTTACATCAGAACGTTTTCCAAACAAGGCATCCGCTTCATCAAAAAACAACATACAATTTTTTCCCTGTAGTCTGTTGAACAACACTTCAAGATTTTTCTCCGTTTCACCAATGTATTTGCTGACTACCTGCGAGAGATCTACATGATACATATCGATTCCGTAGGTGTTGGCAAGAATTCCTGCCAGCATCGTTTTTCCTGTTCCCGGCGCACCGTAGAATAAAGCAATGAAGCCTGGTTTAAAGCCGTGTTCACTGTTTTTAAAAAAGCCATTTTCCAAGGCTTTTATATAATTTCCGATAGGTTTTATCTGTTCTCTGACATTATTTTCCAAAATAATATCATCCATTGTTAAATCAGATTTATAAAGCTTTCCCGGAAAGTAAGACCCGTGATCCAGTTGCGGTTTTTTACCTGATAAAAAATAGTTCAGATAAGCGGTATCCAACTCAATTTTTCCATGAATAAACTCTGCTGAAGAGCGGTTATAAACGATGTCGTTTTGTAAAAGTGTACTTCCGTTGATGAGCTGCGCGCTGTAGTGTGACCACAAGGATAAATCTTTCCCGGCCAGCAAAAAAAGTGCGGTCTGGAAAGTTGGTTTAAAACTCCTGTTAAATTTATTGTATTCACCACCGGCTTCAATCGCAAAAGCATTACTGCTTTCCTCTATCTGTACAAATGTTTTTAATATCGACGGATAATGAGCCGAAGCAATCGCCAGTGCTAAAATGACTCTGTCTATTGCTGTAAGTTGGTGGATTTTAATGGTGTTTGAGTAGGGAGATTCATCATCGAAAGTTGGCATTTCCGGTATTTCGTAAGCAGTCTTCAACTCTGATTCATCTTCTAAAAACAGTTCTTTACATCGCATTTCAACAAGCGATTCCAGCCATTTCATTTCTTCATGTAAAGAGTGATGATTTAGATCATCGACCTGAAATGAATGATTAATTTTCTCTGTTTTTTCATTAATTTTTGTTTTCATTAATGATTTTTCATAGTTAATAGAAGACTTCATAATTTTATTTTAAGTGATGCTGTTGAAATGATATTATAGTGCGGGAGGAATACTCCGTAAATTGTGTTTTTGAAATATAAAAACCTGGCCGCATAATAGATTTTATAAGGCGCGATAGTTTGATAAGGAGTTAATTACCAATTGACGAACATGAATTTTTCTTTCCAGGGCAATTTTACGAGGCCAATTCCCCAGCCCAGTTTTTCAAGTAAAATATCCTGTGTTTTTCGTTCCACGGTGAGCGTATAATCATGGTCTGTTACGACGAGTTTACCGGAGCGCTGGAAAAACTCATTCTGCAATAATGCTGCGGACGACTTCTTCATCGGATTCCAGTTGTGCTGAACACTTTCTATGACATTTTGGGCTTGCGTTTTATGCTTGCGTGAAAGTTTAATATGCCTGTTAATCGTTTGATTCATCGGAATATTACATAAGAATTTTTCAAAAGCCATGTCATATTCGGGAGCGTTTGTTGTTCCGGTGGCAATATAATGTAACAAATGTGCACACAATTCAGGATCAGTAAGTTGCTGAGTTTCCGGATCGAAAAGTTCACAATGTTCAAAAAAGGTTTTCATGAACGGATGTATTAAAATAAGTCCTGCGTTCCGGATATATTGACCGTCATTCGCGATGGCATCATCATGGATCGCTGCATTATTCTGATTACTTATTTCTTCAGGAGTTCTTGGGTTTCCATTGTGATCAGGTGTATTCTTTTTACTGCTTTGAATACTTTGAATGCTCTCAAAAATTTCATTTTCTTTTATAAAAGGAAATATCGCGACAACAGTTTTCCAATTTTGATGGTTGTCTTTTACCTTTGACAATCCTGCCGGCTTGGCTTTTAAAATTTGATGTAAAAGATATTCCTGGAGATCGCTGTTTGATGACCGAAAATATTCCGTTAACATATTTAAAACCAGTTGCCAAACCATGATTCTGTCCGGATGATTCAGTTTTGAAATACGGCGGATAATATCATTTTTTAAATTGATCTTTAATTCCTTATTTTCTAAAATAACCAGACATAATTGGGCAATCTGCTCATCAGAAAGCTGATTAATGATCCGATTCTGAACATGCTGTTTAAACAAAACAGAAATTATACTTTTTGAGAAGTTTGCAGCTGAAATAAGCGTGTCGAATGTCTGCGTTTCTAAAAAACCAATGCTTTTCTTATCCGAAGTCCACCAGGGCATATATCCGTTTTCTAAAAAATAAATAAAGGTTTGCACCATTTTTTCCTGATTTTCAACCCAATATGCTTTAGGATCATTTTCTGTTTCCTGTCTGGATGTTTCACCACGTTGAACTGTTTCTGACAATTCTTCTTTAAAAAGCTGAGTAATTTTATCTTTTAATTCGGTATTCAGCGAGCTGTTTTTTACTTCCAGATTCAGTTCCATCCGGGGGGATTTGCAGCGTATGGCCTGCTAATTTCTGCTCTATACCATTGATGTATTTTTCTATTTCCGGGAAAACATCAATAGACAAAAAGCTGTTGATATCATCTTTTATGCAATATGCTTTTTCTTTGTTGTTGACGGTAATTTCAACAAAAACTTTCTGAATGATATGATCCTGCTTCACTTCAAAATAGATTTAATTATGCAATGCTATAGTTTTATTTCTTGTCAAATTCTCCGCCCCAAAAACCAGCAGGACAAAGGCTTAACTTCGATCTTTGTTTTGCGCTCAATCTGCATCCGCAACCTCTGATGAAGCCATCTTTTGGAACATCTACAACTTCCAGAGTTTCAGGATTCATCCATTTCATGGCGTTGCAGTTGTTGCCGTTTTTTAGAGGACAGGCATTACAGATCTCTTCCCGTAAAGAGAAAATAGCTTCTTCATCCTGGTTCGCCATGCCCATTTTTGAACGTAACTCATTGAAATGGCCGCCAATGATTTCATTGCGCTTGCCAAAAAGTGTTTTAATATTCATACGATTTAAGTTTTAAGATTATTGGGGTCAAAATTAGAGGAAGAAAATCCATCTGACTAATTATGAGAGCTCTCCGTTCTGTCTTTGCAGTAAAAACCAAAATCATCCTTTAAGGATTCAGAGCTATAATTTTTAGAAATTGTCTGATTAAAAAGCAATACTTCTTCGTAAAAATTGCAATTGGATTTACTAATACATTTATCGGGGAAAAAAATATTTTTTTCCTGATAAAATTATACTGTATCATTTCACCATGACTAGAATAAGAAAACTTTTTGTTGGAATTATTGTTTTTATTTGAATATTTAAAGTTTTGATTTGTAATGTTTTATAAATTTTATTTTTTTAAATTTTTATAAAGTGTTAAAATTTTATTTACTGCAAAGACAGGTTTGAGGCCCTAAAATATTTGTCTTTTGATGGCGTGTGATTGTATGTTTGCAGCATAATAATAAAGAGCAAAAAATTATGATTGATAATGTACTAACGGTTTTAAAAGATACGCTGAACGTTGCAACTGATTTGCATGATATTGTAGTGGTGGATAACATCGGGAAGCACGAAGACGATACCTCAGGTCTTGACAATAAAGTGGTAATCACTTTAGTAAGTGTTGAGGAAGAATCTACAATGAAAAACGCCTCAAGATATAATCAGGTAAAAGTAGGCAACGTACCGGTTCGCTATGAATTGGAAAGTGCGCCGGCTTATTTGAATTTATATGTAATGATCGCTGCAAACAGGACAAGATATTCAAATGCTTTAATAAATATTTCAAAAATTATCGAGATATTTCAGACAAACAATGTGCTGCAATACAATGATTTAAAGTTCAGAATCGAATTGCATTCCATTCCTTTTGAGCAACTAAGTTATGTCTGGGGGCTGCTGGGCGGAAAAGTAATGCCTTCTGCATTCTATAAAATCAGTGTGATAAAAATTGCAGCGGATACACCACCAATCGATATTGAATTAATTGATGAAGTGGATGTTAAAAGCATCAAAGTCGATTGATCATAAAAACAAAAATAAAAACTAATAACCTTTAACTTAAATTTTTAAAACATGGCAAATCCAACGACGCCAGGCGTTTCCATTGAAGAAATCACTAAGCTTCCCAATTCAGTTACATTGGTAGATACAGCGAAACCGGTATTTATCGGGTACACTGAGCGAATACCTGAAGGCTATAATATTAATGATAATAATAATGAAAAGCTTACAATCAGCTCTCTTTTGGAATATGAAGATAAGTTTGGAAAAGCAAAAAAAGGAAAGTATCCGACTGAAAGATGTAAAAGATAAAGGAACAACCCTTATAGCGCCGGATGCCCAATTTTTAATGTACTATTCGCTTCAGATGTATTTTGCCAATGGCGGAGGTCCATGTTATATTGTTTCAGTAGGAACTTATGATTCTGCATCAGCAGGAGTAGAGTTATCTTCCCTAAAAAACGGACTGAATGTAACCGAAACTATAAAAGCTATTAAAGATCCTGTTCTTATCGTTTTTCCTGATGCAGTATCATTAACAGAATCAGATTTTTATAATCTTTACAAATATACCATAGGAAAATTAGAGACTCAAAACAGATTTGCCATTTTTGATACTTATGAGGGAAATTCTTCAATACTATCAAACAATCTTAACACCATCGGCAACTTTAGAAAAGAAGTAGAGCTCAGCACTCACGCCGCAGCTTATTTTCCTCACTTAACAACCATTCTGAATTATACGTTTGATGAAACGGTGACCCCGATAGTACATACAGGTTTACAAGAACAGGGAGAAACCAGCGCAAGTTTTTATGCAGGTGAAATTGCTGCTTTAGACGAATTAAAAAGGCTGGCCGGTGAAGAGATCTCAAGCCACTCTGCAAATGCTATGGTATTGGCAGATTTATTAAGCCAGGCGATTGCCATCGCAGAAGAAGTTAATGAAAATGCTGACGAAGCATCTGATCAGACAGATCATGCAAAAGCTGATTTAGAAGATGCAATTGAAGAAGCAAAAGCCGTACTGGAAGCAATATATGACGGCACAATTGACGATTTTGTGATACCTGATGATTTAGACGAAGATGCGCCTGTTTTTAGTGGGGAGTTTGAAGCACTAAAAACTGCAATTCTTGCCGTAAAAGATAAAGTAGGAGCAGCAGATGGTTTAACCCTGAAAAATTTACAATCGACCAATTCGGAATTGTACAACCAAATTAAAAAAGAACTCATGTCATCAAAAGTTGTCTTACCTCCATCATCAGCAATGGCAGGAGTATATGGCAGAATAGACAGCACAAGAGGAGTTTGGAAAGCACCTGCCAATGTCAGTCTTAACTATGTTATAGCTCCGACAGAAAAAGTTTCGGATAAAGAGCAATCAGATTTGAATATAAATGATTCGGGATCAATCAATGCCATCAGAACTTTTATCGGAAAAGGAACTTTAGTCTGGGGAGCCAGAACTCTTGATGGAAGAGACAAAATAGAGACTGAAGATAATGTATGGAAATATGTGCATGTACGTCGCTATTGTGATATGATTGAACAGTCGATAAACATTGCCTTGCAAACATTTATCGATGAACCTACCATTCCTTCCACGTATTTACGTGCGAAAACTATGTTGGAAAATTTTCTCAACCAACAATGGATCGAGGGCGCATTAGCTGGAAGTACTCCGAAAGACGCTTACAAAGTAGAGGTTGACGGAACCAAAGATGAAACTACTGATCATAATATTTTGAATGCAAAAATCGAAATAGCATTAGTACGCCCGGCAGAGTTTATCGTATTAAATTTCTCGCACAAACTACAACAATCCTAAAACAATATAATCAATCACGAGTAAACATTCGAAGTTGAACTTCGAGGTATATTAATCTTAATTTAAAAATTTTAACAAATGAATTACAAAACCCCTGGAGTCTATGTGGAGGAACTGGAAAAATTTCCGCCTTCCGTAGCGCAAGTTGAAACAGCTATTCCGGCTTTTATCGGATATACCGAAAAAGGACCAAAAAATGAGCCGACAAGAATCAGTTCTATGCTGGAGTATGAACAACTTTTTGGAAAAGCAAATCCGGAAATGTTTGCTGTCGCTTTCAAAGATGGCGTTGCAACCGCAGCACAACTTAAGGTAAGCGATTTTAAAATGTATTATGCCATGCAGATGTATTTTGCCAATGGCGGAGGGCCTTGCTATATCGTTTCAGTAGGAAGTTACTCAGATCCCGTACTGGTAGAGTCTACGACATCGGATAAAACGTTATTAAAAGGTCTTGAATCACTTAAAAAAAGAAGACGAACCTACGCTTATCGTTTTCCCGGATCTTCAAGGCTTAGTAGCTACTGCTGATGACGTTGCTGCTGCAAATGCTGCTCTTCAGGATGCAGAAGATAGTGAAGAAGTGAGCACTGCCGCTGAAGCTGCTGCTAAAGCTGTTTCAGACGCTGTTGATGGTGCTGATGTAACCACTGCTGTGGCTGCTGCAAAAGCTGTTGCCGACGATTACGAAGTTACTGATCCTACTGATCTAAGTGAAGTTGCTGCTGCTCAGGCTGCTCAGGCTGTGGTAGAAGCTGCCAAGAGTGCGGCTGACATTACGAATGCGACGGTGGTTTCTGTTAAGGCTGCTGCCAAAGTCGTTGCTGATGCTTATAAAGCTGATCTTATTACTGCGACAGCTATTGTGAGTCTTGCCAATCAAAATGCAGATAATGTTTCTGATGCTAACTTGGCTGTATCTATTACCAGTGCTTACTCTTTATATAACAGTGCTTTAAATCAGGCAGAAGCGATGAAAGACAGATTTGTCATTATGGATGTACTGGATAATGATATTAACTTCAGAGACAAAGTCAATGCATCGGGTCTAAAATATGGCGCTGCATATCATCCAAAATTAAAGACCGTTTTAAGCTACGCTTTCAAGGAGGCTGATGTTTTGGTTACGGGCGCATCGGGTATCACCAATCTGGCTGATTTAAAATCTGCAAGTTCAGAACTGTACAATCTGGCTAAAAAAGAAATTGAATCTAAACAGGTTGTTTTGGCTCCTTCATCCTCAATGGCAGGTGTGTATGCCAAAGTAGACAGCACTTCCGGAGTGTGGAAATCACCGGCTAATGTAGGACTGAACTTCGTAGCAGCACCAACAGAAAAGATCTCCGACAGACAACAAGATGCACTTAACGTAGATCCTCAATTTGGAAAATCGATCAACGCGATCAGAGCATTTACCGGAAAAGGAATCATGGTTTGGGGCGCCAGAACATTAGACGGAAACAGCAACGAGTGGAGATACATCTCTGTACGCCGTTTCTTCAACATGGTAGAAGAATCTGTGAAAAAAGCAACAGAACGTTTTGTTTTTGAACCGAATACCGCCAACACATGGATCAGAGTACAGACGATGATCGAGAATTTCCTTAACCAGCAGTGGCAAGACGGCGCACTAGCCGGAAGCAAGCCTGAAGAAGCGTATTATGTAAGCGTTGGATTAAACAAAACCATGTCAGCTCAGGATATCCTTGAAGGAAGAATGAATATCGAGATCGGTATGGCTGCCGTACGTCCTGCAGAATTTATCGTGCTTCGTTTTTCACACAAATTGCAGGAAGCATAAAAATTAAACTAAATAATAATTAAATATACATAAAAAATTATGAGTACATATCCATTAGTAAAGTTTGCCTTTGAAGTAGATTGGGGCGGAACAAAAGTAGGTTTTCAGGAAGTATCGGGTTTAAATATTGAAGCCGGACTGATTGAATACCGACATGGAGCAAGCCCTGATTTCAGCAAAATTAAGATGCCGGGATTGAAAGTTTTCAATAACATCACGTTGAAAAGAGGAACTTTCAAAGCTGATAATGAATTTTTTGCATGGTTTCAATCCATTCAATTGAATACGGTGGAGAGAAGATCAATCACGATTTCTCTTTTGGACGAAAACGGTGAGCCTGCAGTTACCTGGAAAGTGAAAAATGCTTTCCCGCTAAAAATGCAGTCAACAGATCTGAAAGCTGAAGGAAACGAGGTAGCAATCGAAACTCTGGAATTGGCACACGAGGGATTAACTATTGAAAATAACTAATTAATAATTTAAAAATCTAAAAAAATGAATTACAAAACACCTGGAGTCTACGTAGAGGAAATCGCAAAATTCCCACCATCTGTAGCACAAGTAGAAACGGCTATTCCTGCTTTTGTTGGATATACTGAAAAAGGGCCGAAAAATGAGCCGACAAGAATCTCATCTATACTGGAATACGAAACGCTTTTCGGAAAAGCAAAAAATGAAGCTTTTACATTTAATATTGTTGCAGCAACTTCAGATACACCCAGAAGTGTTACTGCAACTTTAGCCAGTCCAAGTCCTTTCAAAATGTATTATGCGATGCAAATGTATTTTGCCAATGGCGGAGGGCCATGTTATATTGTTTCTGTAGCATCAGCCTATCCATCAGCAGGCGTAAAATTAGTTGACTTAAAAGCAGGTCTTGATACATTAGAAAAAGAAGACGAGCCTACACTTATTGTTTTCCCGGATGCTGAAGGTTTAAGCTTAGATGATGCTTATAGTCTATACGGCTTAGCTTTAGATCAGGCAGAATCAATGAAGGACAGATTCGTTATTATGGATGTTATTGGAAATACCGATACTGCAGTTAGTGATTTTAGAGATAAGGTAACTTCCGGACCAAGCGGAGAGCGTTTGAAATATGGAGCCGCTTACCATCCAAAATTAGAAACGGTTTTGACTTACAGTTTCGATTCAGCTATTACAGTTGGAGGTCAGACTCTTGAGTATTGGAAAACACATGATTCTGAATTGTATAACCTTGCAAAAAATGCAATGGAATCTAAAAAAGTAGTAATGGCTCCATCTTCATCAATGGCGGGAGTATATGCTAAGGTAGACAGTACTTCAGGAGTATTTAAAGCGCCTGCCAATGTAGGACTGAACTATGTAGTAGCACCAAGCGCAAAAATTTCTCATGAAGATCAGGAAAGTCTTAATGTAGATCCTGAAGCCGGAAAATCGATCAACGCAATCAGAGCATTTACAGGAAAAGGAATCATGGTTTGGGGCGCCAGAACATTAGACGGAAACAGCAACGAGTGGAGATATATCTCTGTACGCCGTTTCTTCAACATGGTGGAAGAATCTGTGAAAAAAGCAACAGAACGTTTTGTTTTTGAACCGAATACCGCCAACACATGGATCAGAGTACAAACGATGATCGAGAATTTCCTTAACCAGCAGTGGCAAGACGGCGCACTAGCCGGAAGCAAGCCTGAAGAAGCGTATTATGTAAGCGTTGGATTAAACAAAACCATGTCAGCACAGGATATCCTTGAAGGAAGAATGAATATCGAGATCGGTATGGCTGCCGTACGTCCTGCAGAATTTATCGTGCTTCGTTTTTCACACAAATTACAGGAAGCATAAAAATTAAACTAAATAATAATTAAATATACATAAAAAATTATGAGTACATATCCATTAGTAAAGTTTGCCTTTGAAGTAGATTGGGGCGGAACAAAAGTAGGTTTTCAGGAAGTATCGGGTTTAAATATTGAAGCCGGACTGATTGAATACCGACATGGAGCAAGCCCTGATTTCAGCAAAATTAAGATGCCGGGATTGAAAGTTTTCAATAACATTACGTTGAAAAGAGGAACTTTCAAAGCTGATAATGAATTTTTTGCATGGTTTCAATCCATTCAATTAAATACAGTAGAAAGAAGATCAATCACGATTTCTCTTTTGGACGAGAATGGTGAGCCTGCAGTTACCTGGAAAGTGAAAAATGCGTTCCCGCTAAAAATGCAGTCAACAGATCTGAAAGCTGAAGGAAACGAGGTAGCAATCGAAACTCTGGAATTGGCACACGAGGGATTAACTATTGAAAATAACTAATCATGGCTCTTTTATATCCTCCAACCAGTTTCTCTTTTATTGTTAACGGGATTTCAACAACAGAGGGTATTGATTCCAGATTTCAGTCTATATCCGGTTTATCAACAGACATTGCAACCGAAGAATATGCCGAAGGTGGCGAAAACAGATTTGTTCATCAGCTTCCTTTAAGACCAAAATATCCCAATTTAGTTCTTAAGCGTGGCTTGATCGTAAGTTCCGGATTGATAAGCTGGTGCAGAAATGCCATGGAAAACTTCGAATTTGAACCCAGAAACCTCATCGTTTCTCTTTATGGCGGGTTGCAGTCTACAGCGCCTTTAATGGTTTGGAATGTAGTAGGAGCATACCCGGTACGGTGGGAGGTTTCAGAATTCAATGCAGAAGAAAGCAAATTGGCGATTGAAACGATAGAACTGAAATACAGATATTTCACCATACCCACATCGTTAGCAAGTTTAGGCTTGTAATTTCTAAATCTAATCTAGGCACCTGAAAGTGTGTTTGCCTCAGGATAACTTTTAGCAAAATAATTTTTCATAAAAAACACGGATTGGTCTATCCCAGGACTGAACGCACTCTTTATGTGCTTAGATTTTTTAAAATAAACATGTTAAATCATTGATTTTTAATTATTTAAAATTAAAAATTGATTAAAAACAAACGAAATGCCAATAGAAATAAAAGAGCTTCACATTAAAATCAATGTGGACGAGAAAACAGCAGCAGCGACAACGGAAGCATCAGCAGATGAAGCAAAGCTCATGCGGGCAGTGAGTGAAAGTGTAGAGCAGGCAGTAAATATTCAACAACGTAAAAAAGAAAGATAATGGCAGGAGCAATTCAGAAACTAACAATCGGAACCTACGAAAATTCTGATTATGATAAGAGAATTGATAGCGGTGCTTTTAAAGCTTTTATCAATCCTACCGGGTATTCTGTGACCTATAAAACGGAACTTGAACCCGGTCAGGCACTGGGAACAGCTAAAGCCGATTTAAAATATGTTGCATCACCTTCAACTGATCTACAATTAGAATTTCTATTTGACGGTACAGGTGTAACGGAAGCTTATACAGGCAATAAACTGATCAATAAACTTAAAGGAAAAGCATTTGAGAAAACATCTGTAAAAGATCAGATTGATGCTTTTTATAAAGCTACAGGCCAGGTTGCCGGTCCTATACATAAACCTTACAACGTTATTCTTAATTGGGGTGATTTTGAATTTAAAGGCGTACTGGCAGAATTTACGGTAGAATATAAGTTGTTTGACAACAAAGGAAAACCGCTGAGGGCTGTAGGAAAAGCAAAATTTAGTGAATCTATAAGTCCCAAGTTAGAGGCAGTACAAAAAAAGAATGAGTCCCCAGATGTAACCCACAAAAGGACAGTACAGGCCGGAGACACCTTACCCTTAATGACCGAAAAAATCTATGGCGATTCCAAATACTATCTGGAAGTTGCTAAAATAAACGGTCTTATCAATTTCAGACAATTAATTCCCGGGCAGGAATTATTCTTTCCGCCATTAGAAAAAACATCATAAAATGAATAACAGCGGATACATACAAACAGCAAAAACCCCGGATTTAATAACTTTTAAAGTGATGTCCGGAGACACCGAACTGCCCGGAAAATATGGGGTAAAAAGCATTGTCGTAGAAAAAGAAGTCAACAGGATTCCTTATGCCCGCATTGTGATTTTAGACGGAAGCATACCGGAGCAGGATTTCAAATTAAGCAATGAAGAATTATTAATTCCCGGAAAAGAAATTGAGATCACAGCAGGCTACCATTCTAAAGAAGAAACCATTTTTAAAGGTGTTGTTGTAAAGCATAATATAAAAGTGAGAAACGGATCTTCTTACCTCATCATCGAATGCAGGGATAAAGCGGTAAAAATGACTTTGGGAAGAAAAAGCAAATATTTCTACGACAGCAAAGACAGCGACATCATCGAAGAACTGATTGGTAATAGCGGTGCCACTGCCGATGTAGAAGCTACTTCAAATTCCCATAAAGAACTGGTGCAGTATCAGGCTTCCGATTGGGATTTTATGCTGACCCGCGCGCAGGCCAACGGAAAGCTTTGTTTTGTTGAAGACGGAAAGATCAAAGTAGCGAAACCTGATTTCAGTGGTGAAACGGTAGAAACTGTTGTCTACGGATCATCGGTACATGAATTTGACGGGGAAATTGACGCAAGAGATCAGTTCAGTAAAATTACCGCCAAAACATGGAACTATACCGATCAGGAACTGACGGAAGTTGAAGCGCAGGATCCGGCCATCAGTCTCAATGGAAATCTTTCATCCGGTGATCTGGCAAAAGTGTTCGGAATTGAAGACTTACAATTGAAGCACGGCGGAAATCTTACTCAGGGTGAACTGCAGGAATGGGGCGATGCAAAAGCAACTTTCCAACAGTTAGCCAAAACCAGAGGAAGAGTGAAATTCCAGGGAATTCCATCGGTGAAACCAGGGGTTACATTAACACTTCAGGGAGTTGGAAACCGGTTCAACGGGAAGATATACGTAACAGGTGTCCGCCACGAAATTGTTGATGGAAACTGGTTGGTAGATGCACAGTTCGGGCTTTCCCCGACGTGGTTCTCTGAAACTTATGATGTAAGTGAAATGCCGGGTTCAGGAATTATGCCTGCCATCAGCGGACTGCATGTCGGAATTGTATCACAACTGGAATCTGATCCGGATGGAGAAGACAGAATTTTAGTACAGATTCCGATCATTAACAATGAAGAAGAGGGAATCTGGGCAAGAATAGCCACTCTGGATGCCGGAGAAAACAGAGGATCTTTTTTCAGACCGGAAATCGGTGATGAAGTGATTATCGGATTTATTAATGACGACCCAAATGACGCCGTGGTTTTGGGAATGCTGAACAGCAGTACAAAACCGGCTCCTATCGTAGCCTCAGATGATAATCATGAAAAAGGATTTGTAACCCGGAGTGAAATGAAAATGATCTTTAATGACGACAAAATTTCCTACACCCTGGAAACCCCGAAAGGGAAGAAAGTGGTCGTAGACGAAGACGCAGATGTCATTAAAATAGAAGATGAGCATTCTAATATGCTGATACTTAATAAAGACGGGATCAGTATCGAAAGTTCAAAACATATCAAGATCAAAGCTAAAGGTGACATCAATATGGAAGGCGTCAACATCAATGTAAAAGCCAGCGCCCAATTCAAAGCTGAAGGAAGCTCAGGTTCTGAACTTAAATCAGGAGCAGTGACAGTAGTAAAAGGATCTCAGGTTAAAATCAATTAATCATCATGAAACCGGCAGCAAGAATTACAGATATGCACACCTGTCCCATGGTGACAGGAAATGTTCCGCATGTAGGCGGACCCATTATTCCGGCAGGAGAACCTACGGTACTGATCGGCGGAAAACCTGCCGCAAGAGTAGGGGACAAAGCGGTATGCACAGGTCCGATGGACACCATTGCATCAGGATCGTCAAGCGTTTTGATCGGCGGAAAACCTGCCGCAAGAATGGGCGATTCCACCGCGCATGGAGGCGTAATATCCGCAGGGGAAGCTACTGTTTTGATAGGCGGATAATATTTAAAAAATCACCTGCAATTAAGAACGTAAAACATCAATAACAAAAAGGTTATCACAACTCAAACTCTATGTTACAGATGCAAGATGTTACCATTAATATAACAAATAACGTATGAAAATAAATACAGATTTTTTAGGAATAGGCTGGAGTTTTCCGCCTGAGTTTAATCAGACTGAAGGAAAGTTGGCAATGACCACCGATGTAGAAGACATCAATAACAGTCTTATGATTCTGTTGTCAACACGTCCCGGCGAGCGTGTCATGTTCCCGAATTACGGGTGCGACCTGCAGGAAATGCTCTTTAAGCCACTGGACTTAACGTTGATCACCCAGATGAAAGGAATCATTGAGCGCGCTATTTTATATCACGAACCCAGAATCAACATTCTGAGTATCGAAATTGATGCTCAGGAAGAACTTGAAGGTGAAGTTTTGATACAAATTGACTACGAAGTAAGAAATACCAATACAAGAAGCAATATGGTTTTTCCTTTTTACAAAGGGGAAGCTACCGAAATATAATGAATTACGGGATGTCTGTAGCCATTTTTAAATACTACCAAACACTACATGAAGTATTGCATCTGACCATAGAAAGATAAATATAAACAAATGAAAAAAACAGATACATTTTCACATTATCGTGAAGGAAAATCACAAATGCAGCGCTTTTTAGCAGAATTAGATCCGGGCAATCTTGAATTAAACGATTTCGATTTGTTTGATTGGCTATTATTCGCAAACAATTTTGCACAGCATGTCAACTATTTCGGTAAAGATGATCATACAACACCGGATGGAAACTGGGGAAATTTCTTCCTGGGTGATGATGCCAATGCCGTTCCGCGTAGAGAAAGCGTTGAGTATAAGAGTATGAAAAAACAGGTTACAGATCTTATTTCCCAGTTTGAACAAGACAGCAGCCTGACACCTCACCTGACATTATTCGTTTGCTTTTTAAAATTGTTGGATTTCTCGAAAAAAGCTTTCAATAATTTAACTAAAAGGCATTTGGATTTCTATTATAACGAAATTCTGCAAATTGAAAAAAATGATGCGAAAGCAGATAAAGTTTATGTGATTTTCGAATTGGCCAAAAAAAGCAATTCAGGAAAGAATTCCGGGCGGAACACTGCTGGATGGCGGTAAAGATACCAATGGAAAGAAACGCATTTACAAGACAGGTGAAGAGCTTATTGCCAATCAGGCAAAAATTGTTGAAATCAAAAGTTTCCTGAACGATGTTAAAAAACGAGAACTGAAGATGGCTCCGGTTGCCAATTCTGCTGATGGTGTGGGAGATAAACTTCCTGCAGAAAGCAATTACTGGTGGCCGTTCGGATATAATGCTGATGAAACGGTTTCGGATACATCAATCTACAAAGAACTTCCGAAAGCAAAACTCGGTTTTTCAGTGGCTTCCTCATTATTTGATTTAAAAGAAGGTGAGAGAACGATTACTGTGAAAATCGATTTTATCAAAAATTCGACGCAGAAATTACAAAATTTATCAAACACGGATATTGAAAATAATATCAAAGTGTTTTGCAGCGGAGAAAAAGAATGGTTATCCGGAATCGTTTTAAAATGTGTGAAAAATGACGACAGTCAATTGGAACTTTCTTTTACATTATCCAAAGATTTCCCTGCAGTGGTACAATACAACAAGGAAGTTTTACTGCAAACATTTCAGACCGATTTTCCTGTCGTAAGATTCATGATCGAAGGAGAAAAATACTATGATGTCTATGAAGCTCTTTCAGAAAAACTAATCAAAAATGTTGAAATAACGGTTGATGTAAAAGGAGTAAAATCTGTTCAGATAGAAAACGATAGCAGTACATTGAATGCCGAAAAACCTTATTATCCATTCACTGCACAGCCTATTAAAGGATCTAATTTTTACATTAAAAGTACTGAAATGTTTTCCAAAAAATGGCAGAATGCAGACATTATTATCAATTGGAAAAATACGCCTGATTCAATAAAAGATTTGTACAGCGGATATGTTATTCAGCCGAATCAAAATATCAGCCTGGTAGATTTTGAAGAGTTGAAAAGCTCATCAATCGTTCGGTCAGATGCTTATTTTACCGCTGATGTGGCACTTCTGGACAAAGAAATATGGCGTGAGAAAGGCAATGATATTGAGTTGTTTAAAAAAGTAGAAAACGGTTACACAACCCAATTTTCTATTTATAATACGAGCAATGAATCGGGGACAAGCGAGGCTATCAGATTGACGCTGAACCAGTCGGCATTACAGGATGTGTATCCTAAATTATATACCTTGGCATTATCCAGCAGCTCTGCAAGTGAAAAGCTTATTCCAAACGAACCCTATATTCCTTTTGCGGAAGATATCGAGCTGAATTACAGCGCAAAGGAAAATGCATACTCCTATTTGAGCAAAGATTCCAGCGGACAAGCTTCAAAAAGTGAAGGCGTACAAGTGTATCATGAAGATGCATTCGGGCAATACGAGAAAGAAGTGGAAACAAAGAGCATCGTTCCCGTACACCAAAATGGTGGTGAATTATACATCGGCCTGGAAGCCATGCCACAATCTACGGTTTCTCTGTTGATCCAGATGCTTGAAGGAAGCGAAAACCCTTTGGTGGATACTTTCGATGAAAAAGAGTTTATCGAATGGCATATCCTTTCAAACAACACGTGGATTGATCTGTCGAAAAACCTGCTGAAAAATGAAACGAGAAAATTTCTGGAATCAGGAATTGTTAAATTTAAAATTCCCAAAGAGATCAATACAAGCCATACAAGGCTTACTGACGGATTGGTCTGGATCAGAGCCAAATCAAAAAGAAGTTATGATGCCGTTTGCAAAATCCAGGGGATTTATACACAGGCTGTTTTAGCGACATTCCAGAATCAGGACAATGATCTGGCGCATCTGAATAACGGTCTGGAAGCCAATACCATTTCAAAACTGATTACCAGAGTTCCTCAGGTAAAATCTGTCAATCAGCCCTACAATTCATTCGATGGTAAATATAAAGAGGCAGACACGGAATTTTACAGACGGGTAAGTGAAAGATTAAGACACAAGCACAGAGCGATTACACAATGGGATTATGAAAGTCTGGTATTGCAGGAATTTCCGGAAGTTTTTAAGGTAAAATGTTTAAACCATACTTCTGAAAATTCATATATGGCTCCGGGACACGTCACATTGATGGTGGTGCCGAATATTAGAAATAAAAATGCTTTTGATGTCTATCAGCCGAGAGTGAGCAGGGCCAGCCTGAATAAAATTCAGAATTATGTAAATGAATTAAATACGATGCATGTTACAGCTCAGGTAATCAACCCCAATTATAAAGAAGCAAAAGTACAGACTAAGGTAAAGTTCTTTGAGCAGTACGACGAAACGTTTTACATGAGACAACTGGATGAAGATATTAAAAAATACATATCGCCGTGGGCTTTTACAGATTCCAAAAATATTGATTTTAATGTGGAACTGAATGTTAACCAGCTGATTAATTACCTGGAGCAACTGTATTATGTCGATTACATTGATGAGATCAGGATATTGGTGAATGATGTTGTACAAAAGAAAACTCTGATAGAAGTAGATCCGAAATCCATTCTGGTATCTGCCAAACAACACCAAATTACTATTGCAGAACAAGTATGTATTTAATAATAAACAGAAGAAAACATAACCATGTCAGAAAATAAGCACATTAGTATATCGAAAAATATAGAAACCGGAGATCAGACCGATTTTCACTTTCTACGCAAAACAGGTATTGAATACATAGAAAAGTTAGGAGGAAAACTTTGGACAGATTACAACTCTCATGATCCGGGAATCACCACGCTGGAAGTTCTAAGCTATGCCATCACGGATCTCGGGATGAGAATGAACATGAATATGGAGGATATCCTAACCTCTAAAGACACAGATACAGATATTCATACGCAGTTTTTAAAAGCTACAGAAATTCTTCCTTCAAGGCCATTAACCGAGCTTGATTACAGAAAACTATTCATCGATATCAACTTTACAGCCGGCCATAAAAGGCCGATCCGCAACTGTTGGCTGGTTCCCAACAATGAAAAATTGTATGTTGATTGTAAAACGGGTCAGTTAGATTTTAAACCTATCGGAGATAAAACACAAAGCTTTAATATAAAGGGATTGTATGATCTTTATGTAGATTATGCCGAGGATGTCGAAGATGAAAATAACGGATGCGGAAAGTCCAGTGTAAACCTTCAGATATTAGAACGTTACCATTCCAATAGAAGTCTTTGTGAAGATTTGGCGGAAATTAAAGAGATCGAAATCCAGAAAGTGGCGGTATGCGCGCGCATCGGATTGGTAAACAAAGCCGATGAAGAACTGGTGCATGCTAAAGTTTTAAAAGCAATTAATAATTACCTGTCTCCTGAAGTCCATTTTTATTCATTACAACAGATGCTTGAAAAAGGTCTGACAACGGATCAGATTTTTGAAGGTCCGCTTTTAGATAATGGTTTTATTGATACCGAAGAATTGAGAAACAGCCAGTTGAGAAGAGAAGTCCGTCTTTCTGATATCATCAGTGAAGTTATGAAAATTGACGGCGTGAAAGAAATTCACGAAATTTCTATTGCAGGTTGTGATCAAGTGATCAAGCAGACCAACGACTGGCTGATCTGTATTGAAAAAGGCAGAAAACCGGAACTTTGCGAGCTGAGTTCATTCAGCTACAGTAAAGGGTCGCTTCCGTTAAATATAAACGATAAAAAGGTTCAGGAATACCTAGAGACTCTTAAAAGAGAAGAAGAGGTACTAAGAGATGATGCAAGACAGAATAAAGAACTGGCTTTACCACACGGAACGTCCTATGACATTGCAGAATATGCAACTATTCTCAATGAATTTCCTGATACTTACGGAGTTGGAATTTCCGGGATTATAGGAAATAAAACCCCGGAAAGAGAAGCGTTGGCAAAACAGATGAAAGGATATTTGTTGTTTTTTGATCAGATCCTTGCCAGCTATTTTAAACATCTTGAAAAAGTAAAAGAAGTATTAAGCGTAAATGGTGATTTAAAAAGAACCTATTTCACGCAGGCACTTAAAAATATTAAAGGATTTGACGAATTGGTTTTCAATTATCCTGTCGGAAATGATGATGAACTTACAGATTCTTTATATGAAGAACTGGACAACAGCGTTGAACGCCGAAATGAGGTGTTGGATCATTTGATTTCCCGATTTGCAGAAACGTTCAGTGACTACACTTTCCTGATGAAATCATTGTATGGAAAATCTGCTGACGAAATTGTCTTAAGCAATAAGCAAAATTTCCTGAATGAATATGCATCCATAAGTAAAGACCGCGGTTTAGGCTACAATTATACATTGTTTGGTGATTCAGATATCTGGAATACAAATAATATTTCCGGAGCACAGAAAAGAATTGCCCGTTTGCTGGGAATTAAAAACTATACACAGAGAAGTGTATCCCAATCGCCTGTTTTAATTACTAAAACATTAAACGGCGATAAAGCAACCTATACCTGGAAAATAAAAGATGCTGCAAACAATATCATCTTATCATCTGTAAAAAGCTATGAGATTGAATATGCTGCCACTAAAAACCTTAATGAAGCCATTTATCAGATTATCCAGATCGATCAGGAAGACCTTGAAAATGCACTGGAAAAATTGGGTGCGTGCGAAGATAATACCTGTATGGTCGGAAACATGAGAATCCGTTTTTCGGGCGGAGGTAATTATTATTTTGATGTTATAGATGATTCGCAAGACCAAAATGTGATTGCTACCCACAAAAGAACCAATCCTTATCCTGATCTGGAAGCATTGAAAATCGGAATCAGGGAAACGGTAAGGTACTTCAGGGATGATTTTACGGAAGAAGGTATTTTCTTCGTCGATAATTTATTGCTAAAGCCCACCGTTAAAGATTACCAGCTTATGGGCGGTATCGGGTGTATGGAAATAGACCGCACTTTTAAAGTCATGTATGATATTGAAGATGTGGCTTCAGAGGATCCGGTGGAGTATTCGGAAACCTTTATGCATTCCTGTGAAGAAGATTGTGAAACCGATGTTTTTGATCCTTATTCTTATCGTATAAGTGTGGTTCTTCCGGGGTACGCCTATCGTTTCCAGGATCCCGATTTCAGACGCTATGCGGAAACCGTTATCAGACAGGAAATTCCGGCGCATGTTTTAGCCAAAATTTGCTGGGTAGGAGACCGTTTGACTGAAACGCAGACCGCTAAAAGTGATCTGTCTGAATTTGAGGTTGCTCTTAAACAATTCCTTTCAGATAAATCGAAAAATAATACAGCGAATTTAGGCAACAGCATCCGGGATTTACTCACTGCTCTTACCAATCTGAATAATATTTACCGACCGGGAAGACTCCTGGACTGTGCAAAGGATGATAATGACAGCTTAGACGGGAAAATCATATTAGGACAATCAAACTTATAAAAATTGACAAACAATGAATACTAAATTAGATAATGTAACAACCCAGTATAGAAAGTTCAACGAAAACCAGGCGTTAACGGACGGGCAATTAAACGAATTCATAGACTATTTCGAAGACCAGGACAGATTATCAAGAACCCGCCTGAGTGGTGTGGGGGTAGTATGTGGTTTTAAATCGGAATCTTTAGATTTAGACGCAACCCTTGTTATTACACAGGGAGCCGGTGTTACTACAGACGGTGATTTAATAACACTCCGCCAGAAATTAGATAAAACATCAGATGTTGCCATCGATTTTGATGCCAGAAGCTACAAATATTACAGAAATTACATTGATGAGGTGGAATACAAACATTTTCGCATCGGCGGAAATCAGGTGCCTCTTGTAGAAGTAATTACACAAGATGAATACGACAAATTAACGAATGTCGAAGGCTTCAGGCCTCTAAAAGAAATTGGCAGTGCGATCTACGATAAAGTTGTGGTTCTCTATTTAGAAAGCTATTCTAATGAGGAAACTCCATGTCAGGATGCAGATTGTGACAACACCGGCGCTGAGCAGGTGTCCAATCTTAAAGTGCTTTTGGCAGATTCACAAAGCGTTTCGGATCTTATTTCCGGAGGTGATGCAAAAGATTCCATTTATAAAGCCCATAATGCATATGAAGAGCTTTTTGATCAATTACCTAAAATAAAGGCTAAAAGAGTTATACTGGATACAAGCGTTGTAAAAGCATCAGATTTAAAAACAAGATTTCAGAATGCCAACACTGCTATTGCAGACCTGAGTAAAGGTTTTGGTGCCATTGCAGGCATTTTTAATGTGAATATCAACTTTGGCGGGCAAAATCTCAATGATAAACTGACTTCTTTATTAAATCCGGTACCGGGAAGTTCAAGACTGGATGATTATCAATACCGTTATGATCTCCTGAAAGATTTAATTGATACCTACAATGAAATAAAAGAACTGATCCTGCATCTTAATGCCGAATGCTGTCCGGGTATAAATTCATTTCCGAAACACCTGCTGCTGGGCCGTGTAGGAGCTTCGCTTGAATTAGGAGAATATACTCCTTACCGTCACAGTTTTTATCATTCACCTGTAACTACCGGCGATGATGAAAATTACGAAAGAGTGGTAATGCTTGCCAATCGTTTTGTGCAGAAAATCAACGGATTTCAGTCGTATATCGGGCCTATCAAAATTACGCCTTCCAATCTTGATGTAAGATTAGGTGATAAAGCCATTCCTTACTATTATAATGTAGATCAATTATTATTGAATAAATGGAATTATGAAAAAACAAAAACGGACAGGGAAACTTACAATTTAAGCTATCACACCGGTAATTTGGCGTCGGATGACTTTATTCAGAATCCATTGAACTATAACATTGATGATAACGACTTCTACAGAATTGAAGGTCACCTGGGGCTGCCTTATAAAACAGCGTTACAAAATATTAATGATCTTAAAGCAAAATACGGATTAGCTTTTGATGTCGTTGCATTGGTTCTCCAAAAAGGAGAAAAACCTACTGAACCGACTAAAGATGATGTTGTATCAATAGACGATTTAAGAAAACAACTGGTATCGATTTCCAGTGATATCAGCAACCAAAGGACCAATTCACAAAGTACTTTATTCAATATCTCAAAATTAGACGAAAAATTAAGATTACTGAACAAAGCTGAATTTTCTAAAGAAGGTGAAGGCGTTACCGTTGTAAAACAAGATCCTAAAAAAGATGATGTTATAAGTGAACTTTTAAGCGAATTTTTAGAACGGAAATCAGGTGCAGAGCACATAGCAGGTGTAGAACGCGGCGGAACCTTTCTGGTAATTTACGATTCAGAAACAAATAATCAGGTTCTCGCAGATTTCTCGCTGCCTTACCTGTGCTGTTCTAAGAAAGATCCTGTATTCTTGTCGTTACCGAAAACCCAGCTATGTCAGAAAGATGCTCCGATGGCTATGTCAATCGTTCCGGCAGATGGTGAAGTGAAAGCATTTGTAAACGGTACTCAAATTTCTGCAATTACCCAATCCGGAGGTCAAAGTTACTTTAATCCTGGTATGGTAGGCGCTGCTTACCTTGGGCAGACAATTACCTTTACAGTTAATGATGATCCTGTGGATGTAGAATTGATTGTTTATGCAGAGCCTGTTATTTCTGTTACTGCCGGTAATGTTTCCTATGGTGAAGATACATCAGATCCTGATGCTACTGTTGACTTCCATGTTACCCCAAGTAATAATCCTGGATTTACTTATACATTTAATTTCGGAGATGGTTCACCACTGCTGACGTTAACGACATTACCGAGTAACGGAATTGTTCAGCATACCTATACGCTTGTTGCGGGAAGAGAAGATATCTTTAATCCTACCCTTACGGTAACCAACAGAAACGGCTGTAGTACCACCTTTGCTGTTGCTCCGCTGAAACTGACCGGACAAATGACAGTGGTTTGTCTCAACGGAATGCGGGTTGTAATTCAGTATAGAGACGGTATAGATACATATCACGCTTGTAATGATGCCAGTTTTAATTTATTAGGAAACGGCCATATCATCATCGGGTCCAATCCACCACCTGCAGATCCGAGAGGATTGAGAAAAGGAAATGTGCATTTGAGTAATACCGGTGGAGATCAGGATAGGCTTAACCGTCCTAATGGTGTTACGAGTGGACTCAGCAGATATAATGAAATCATTATAACACAGGACGAAGCTGAACAATTGGCAGCAGGCGCTAATGAAGGTTTTGTGAAATTCTCTCTTGTGTGTGCATTAGGCTACTGCCATACTGGTGTAGCATATACGCAACTGTTCCTGGCAAATGACCCGACACCAATTTATTCTGGTTATCCGGTTGGCAATTTCTTAGAAATCAACCCTTGTACGGGAGAGAGAAGATAATAATTCTAAGAAAGAGTATAATAGCTTCATAGGCAGGCATACTGTCTATGAAGTTTATTAATCTTAATCAATCATTAAAAAATTAACAATAATGAATAATCAATTAAGTGATATATCAACTCAATACCGAAAATTCAGTAAAGGGCAATATATAGAATACACCCAGTTCAACGAGTTTCTGGATTTTTTTGAAGATCAGGACCGTTTGTCGAGGGTGATGCTTCAGGGAGTAGGTATTGTATGTGGCTTTAAACCCAATCTTATTTATACCAATAGGATTCTGAGCAGCTTACGGCTTTCTCAGGGAGTAGCGGTAACAACTGATGGCGATTTGCTGACCCTAAATAATACCAATAAGGTGAGCGAAGATGTATATGTAAATGACCTGAAAACCATCGATATAGAAAGTAAGGACTATACGCATTTTAAAGTATATGACGATTTCAAAGCTAAATATCAGGCATTTCGCAACGGCGCAGGTAAGCAGATTGAACTTTGGGAGTTGGCAACAGCACAGGAAGCGGGTGATGATTTTCAACCGATTAATAATCTTACAAAATTAGAAGACAACTACCTGTTACTGTATTTGGAGAGCTATGAAAAAGAAGTAAAGCCCTGCAGGGGAGTTGATTGTGATAATCATGGGGTCCAGCAAATCCGAAATCTTAAAGTATTAGTCACTACAGCAGAAGGAATTGCTAATATTCTTGGGAAAGATCGTATTCAGCCTCATCCTTTGTTTATAGATGATATCATGGGGTACGGGAAGCAGGAACGGGTGATTATAGAGCGACTTATTGAAGGGCAGGGAATTGATAAAAAATTCTTGTCTTCTGATGTAAAAAGCCTCTATTCTACAGTTTTAAAAAACAATGATTACGGTAGGATTATTTTTGAAAAAAATCAATGCAATCGCTCAATTAATCGGACTTCCGACTGCTTATTATCAAGATTTTAAAAATACATTGGAAAGCTTTCTTACGCAAAGCGCAGGGTTTCAGTATGCTTATGATGTAGTGAAAGATTTAGCAGGTACATATTATGAAATTATAAAATTACTGCCTAAAGCATTTACTGTAAATCTTCCGGATGTAGATTCTTTTCCTAAACACATTATGTTGGGGAAATTAATTCCGAGCACTCAACTGGACTTTTCAAGACATCAGTTTTATAATTCAGCTGTTTTAGATGATGAAAGATCAACACAAAAGGTAAAATTGCTCATCAATCGTTTTGTTCAGCAGGCGCAGAATTTCCGGAATTTTCCGGTTACTGATAACGGTAATGCACAAATTAAAATTACACCATCACAAAAACTGAATCTTAGCAATAAAGCAGTTCCTTTTTATTACACTGTCAATGACGAATTCTTGAAATCCTGGAATTTTGATAAAACGAGCAATCGGTCATTCAGGGATAATTTAGGATATAACAATTGGCTTTCATCAGATGCGTATGTAATAAAACCTTTAGATTTTAATATAGATAAAAATTCATTTTATAATATAGAAGGCCATCAGGGTATGCACTACCAGCAGGCTTTTGATCTGTTGAATCAAATCAAAAATGAAGAACAGCTGGGCTTTGATGTGATGATTTTGTCTCTAGAAGAATTAGTGGATAATAAGGACATGTTTAGAGCTTATTTCAATGAGTATGTAGAAAAACATCCTGGATTGGAACATAAACGTGGAGTGGAACGCGGCGGCACATTTATCATTGTCCATGAGTCATTGGAAAATCCAACCGTTTTTGCAGATTTCTCACTTCCATATATTTGTTGTACGCCAAAAGTTAAAATCGGTTTAAGTCTGCCAAATACCGTTATTTGTTCTGAAGCCAGCAGGATACCTTTCACCGTAATTCCTGTAAATGGAGTGGTAAAAGCCACCGTTGGTTCAGATCCGAATGGAGTGGAACTCGACAACGGAAAATATTTCTTTAATCCTAAATTAGTAAACCCGCAACTATATGGCCAGGCCATTGGCTTTACGGTAAACGGAAAACCAACCAATTGCAGTATTAAAGTTATTGCAGAGCCAAAAGTAAAAGTTGCCATTGCTTCTGTTGTTTATGCAGATGGTGATTCTACAACTGCTACGGTAGACTTTACTGTTTCCGGACAGGATTTTGCAAATTATGCCTACAGTTGGGACTTCTGGAACAATGGAGGTTGGGTTACGATGAATCCAAATGCAAGAGGATTTGTGAGTTATACTTTCCACAATTTGAATCCGAAAACAATTCCGACGATAAGAATTAGGGTAGGTAATAACGGATGTACTCAGGAAATAGCGATCGGAAACTGGTATAATGTACCTGCTGCTCCGACTGTCGTGGTGGATAATATCAACTTTTCAGATGGAATAAACTGCTGTGAAGGAAGTGTTCCCGTGATTAAAGCGGAGGCAACAGGTCCTGAAACAGTTTTTATAAGAGACGGATCCTTTATGGTACAAGGGCAGGGTGATGGGCCTTCAACGCTTCTGTATTCCTGGACGAAAATAAGTGGTCCGACAGCAACGCTGAGCGGAGTCAACAGTCCTGAACTGGAGGTTAAAGATCTGGCCGCAGGAGAATATATATTCCAGCTTACCGTGGTAGATGTCGACAGTGGTTTGTTTGCCAAATCTCAAGAAGTGGTCGTCAATGTAATCTATGAAGGCTAATAAAGGGATGATCAAATCATCCCTTAGATGCTAACTAATATAAAAATAACAATAAAAAATAATATAATGGCAATAGCAGCATGCAAAATTTCATTTAAGATAAAATACACATCTTCCTTGCCGATCACCAAAGCGACAGCGTTTTACCGGATCAAAAATTCGCCAACATTTACGGAATATGTGATACCGTCGCCGATACCGGTAAGTGATGTTACTTTGGTAGAGCTTCCTGAAATTCTGACGTCGGGGGAATATGATTTAATGGTAGAATTAGGGGTAAACGGAGTTACTGCCACGCAGACAAGCTCTTTTCAAATAGGAAAGTGTAATCCTTTGGCGTGTAATGCTCCGTCTATTAAGAATGTATATTTGGGGGAGAATGATCAGATTATCATGGATTATTCTTTAGATACCACGAATCTTTATGCGGTACAATACCAGATCGCAACAGACAGTGACTTTAAGAATATTGTTCAGCTAAAGGTAATCATGGCAAGTGATTATAATCCAATACAGTATATTGAAATGAACGATGGGACGATTAAAAATAACACTCAGTTATACATCAGGGTAAGAAAATACTGTTCTTTATCTGACATTTCAGATTGGTCAAATATAAAGATGTTCGTATCCGGAACTTGGGTAGTTCAAAAAAATCTTTATCCTTTTGATGCCTACTGTGTGTCGGATACATTCAATGGTGTTGATCCTACAGATATCAGAGAATTTAAGGCAAGTATATGTATTAAAGATGGTAATCCATTAATGAAAAAGGTAAATCTTACTACAAGTATTCCACAGGAAGGGAGCTTTATTTATACTAATGGTTTAACACCCGAAAAACCTGCAGTACCAGGAAGTTTAGCAAGTTTTGATGACGCTCAGGGAGGCGTAAGTACGGGATTCAATCAAACTGGAATAAGATGGATCAGATTTGAAAATAATCCGGCTCTGATTTATGATGTCAATCCGAAAACCGGTCAGATTGCTGGTATTTCCGGTTATAAGTGTAATTACTAATTGTGTTTTTTAAAAGACTGATAAAATCCTCATTGGTGAGGATTTTATTAAGTCAACAAGTTTTTTTAATTATCTTCTGTTGTTTTTACGTCTTGTACTGATGATATTGAAAAGTTTTGCAACATCCTGAAGGTGAATGTCGAAATCGTCGTAATATTCATTTAAGGAATGAAGAGTAATAATGCCTTTTTCAACATCGTGATTGATGATTCTTTTTATCAGGATCCCTTTCTCTTTGTGAACAATTACAAAATCCCATTTGTCATAATGCAGCTTACTCATCCAGTAATCCTGTCTTACGTTGCGGCATAAAATAATATCACCTTCCAGGTAGCTTTCGTAGGACCCGTCGTCCATACTGTCTCCTCTCACTTCAAAACACATGTATTCACCTCTGTGCTCTATATCATCTGTAAAAGGAATGGTGGGTAAGGTTTCTATATATTCTTCATCTGCAAATCTGCTCAGGTAGCCGGCTTGTGCATATTGGTTGGCAAGCGGAACATTCATTATTTTCATATCTGAAAAAACAACAGGTGAGGCACTGTCTTCATGTTGTTGCTTTTGCTGCTCCAGAAGCAGGTTTGTTACGAAATAAGCTGTTGTTTCAGGTATTTTACGTTCGCCTTTTTCCCAGTACTGTACGGCTCTTGTGCCGACACCTATGGATTTTGCTATATCAGCCTGCTTCATGTTCAGCTTCTTTCTGATTTCTTTAAATTCTAAATAGTTCATTTTGATGTTTTTACGGTATTTGTGGAAAAAAATATGAAAAATATTCATAATTATTTTCAAAAAAGCGAACAATGTTCGTATATTTGTTTCGAAGTTAAGATGAAACATTGCAAATATACAAAATTATATTAATGATTTAATTTTTATTTAATGATTAAAAACATTGTTAAAATTAAATTTATATTCGTAATCAATGGCTTATAGGCGGCTTTCAGACTTAATGACCTTTATGATTAGATTTTCTCTTCTTTTCGTTTTATCTGGCGCTGATAAGAACAAAATGAATATTTCTAATCTTTAAAATGTAAATAGTGCGCTTTTTTTGTTTTTTAAAAATATTTGAACACATAAGGATGATTAAAATGCGTTTTCCTATTTGTTTAGAAAATTGACATTGACTATTTGTTGCTTGTCAAAATAAAAGACAAATCAATAAAATGTAACAAAGATTACTGTTTAACATATAAAATATCGATTAATTATAGTTATCAGTAAATTGTGGTACATGTTAAAAAAAAGCGAACAAACATTGTAAAACAAAATCACCCGTCTGTCAGATAGAATCTTGCGCTCTTTTTAAAATCAAATACTGTCAGTAAACGAAGCTATTTAACTGCTTACGAAATTTTGATTCTTGATAAGCAGTAATAGACGATTTTTGAAAAATAAAATCTAAACGGAAAGGTTGGGATGTGTTCTATTGGAGAGTGTCCATTGTCAACTTTCTAAAAATCAAAAAACTAAATAGTGTAATTAGACATGTGTTCAAAGGCTTATTACTGGTCTTTAGAGTTTCTTATGTACTTAATCAGCCATTGAAAATTAAGAAGCACAAACATTCGTTTAATTCAAAAAATAAAAACTTTTAACATAAAAAACTTAACCAAACAATGAAACGTAGCAAAGAATTAGTAGAGAAAAGAAAAGATTTTGTCATCGATTATGTAAAACGTAATCAGGATAAACAGATGAAAGTGATCGTAACCGAATTGACGGAAATGCTGTTTTTGTCTGAAAGAACAATATATAACATTATTCTTCAGGGCTAGATCTTAATTACATCCCTGGAAAAGGTAAAATATTAAGGTAGAACGGCTTTGCTTTTCAATTCTATTGTTTAGAATAAAGTATAAGCTTAAAAATGAGCCGATTGTCCGTAAGATTAAATCAATTTAAATATTAAAAACGATTGTTTAATTAAAAAAATCAGAAACCATGAATAAGAAGAGAAGAAAAAAATAAAACGAAACAGAAACAAAGTACAGAATCCCAGAAAAAACATTAGTGATCTTATCGATGAATTAGCCTATGCAGACGAAAACGAGAATATGCAGAAAAGCAAAAGATTTTTAGATGATATGTACATTCTGGATCTGGAATAATGACACACATAAAGTTGTGGAAAAAATAAAATTTTAATACATAAATATATAAGGGAAAGAATGAATTTGGATAGTATAAAAGCTCTATTAATCGGGACTGCCATTGCATTTTCAGGAGGATTATTAAGAGTCTTGATCTCGATACAGAATAGAGAGAAAAAAAAGATGTGGGAACACCTTATCACATTGATGATCGTTGTTATAGTCGGCTTCACCATGAGTTATTTAATGAACAGAGCCGAACTGCATGATAAATGGTATTCGACAGGAGTATTATTTGTGCTTGGCTATGGTTATGATAAATTCTTAAAGATGATCACCACAAATCTGCCGAACTGGATTGATAAAGCTGTGAATCTTTTCATTGAAGATCGATATGGCGTCAGAACAGACAGAAGACCTGACGAAAAGGAAGAACCGGCAATGAACATTCCTGAGGATCAGGTGAAAAAGTAGCTGCACAGTGGTTTTTGAAAACTCATTACTGCAACTACAGAATCCATCGCTTAAAAAGAGAGGTATTCTCCCTAAAAAATGTGATTTTTGAACCAGATAACCTGAAAACTCAAAAAAAACAAAAGGAAGCAAAAAACCTGGGGTGGCTCACCATTACCTGTTTCTCATTACAACGTTAAATGCCACTTCTGATTACTTACATTTCTTTAAAAATCTCCCGCACCGGGACTGATTTTTCACATTCAACAGGTATATAAAACGCAATTCATACGATTGCGTTTTGTATGCCTTTCAAACCAATATGAAATTAAAAAACTAAGTCAATGAAAACAGCAAAACCTGTAGAAATAGACCACAAAGCCCACCAAAACCGCCAAAAAAAACAAAAGCCGAAAGATCCTTTGGTGGTACCCCTTTCCGCGACAGAAGTGGACAATGTACAGACCCAAAAGTCAGGAGACTTGATCATTAAGTCAGCATCAGCAAATTCTGATGCCGGCAAACTCGGTTTAAATGGTACAATGGCTGTTCATGGTTCACAAACCATTTATGATCAGGGCTCAGAGGTGATGTATGGAAGATTTCAGGAAAGCCTGAAAGAAACGGGTGATCTCAACCATCCTGATACTAAGGATATGGAAAAAGGTTACATGACAACCCTGAATCCTCATCAGGTGCAGGATTACCATAATATTAAATCCGGAAATGATGTTCCGAAGACAGTGCAGGAGCAGGCAGAAGTGCATCAGCAAAATAAAAAAGCGCAGGAAGGAAAGGCTGCACAACCGGAAACAGCCGGAAAACCTGAAAATCCTGCCGAAGCAAAACCAGCCTCAGAAATTAAGGATAAGGCTGAAGAGCAAATCGCTGAATCAGCACCTTCTCCGAATGCTAAAAATAATCCTGAATTTACGGAATTAAGCGGGAAGATAGCAACAACGGCACAATCTCAGAAAAGCCATGAGCCTTCTCAAAAAGCAAGTAATGATGCTCAGGCTGCCGCTCCGTCACCCGCCAACGAACGGGAAAGTATGGCGCAGGCTGGCAAAGTAGATCATATGGATGCCCAAAAACCGGGAACATTCAGCAAAGAAGATTTTAAAGCTTTATTAAAACAAAAAATTGAAGGAATCAGGCTCCCTAAAGATGAAGCTGAAGCCGATGATTTTGAGAAAAATAACAACATACAACAAGTTAATACAAATGCGGTTGCCGATGTTAAAAATGAGAAAAATGCAGCTTCGGGGGGATATTGCATCAGCGACAGCCGCAAAACCGAATGTCGCAGCTCAACCTGTTCGTTCCGTTGCCAAGATGCCAGCTCCTAATGCCGGTAAAGCTCCGAATATTCCGAATGCTGCTAAAGCAATGCCTAACAGAAGAGATTCCGCAAGCGTGGAACAGCCGTTGCAGAAGGAAACAAATACTATTGACAGCGAGATGAAGGCACACGGAGTTACCGATAAAATGCTCGAAAACTCCAATGAGCCTTCATTTACAGAAGCCTTAGGCGAAAAAAATAAAGCCAAAACGGAAAGTGCTGCCGCCACGGAAAAATTCAGAAATTCAGAAAATAGCGAATTGTCTAAAACACGCGAACAGGCACAATCTCAGGCCATTCATCATATCGGCGGAATGCACAATGCCCGCAAAGGCGGGTTGAATCATGCACACGGGGAGCAAAAGAACACCGCCACCAAGGATACCCAGAAACGAAAAGAAATAGCCGACCGCATCAACAGCATTTACAATACTTCTAAAACAGATGTAGACACTATTTTAAATACTCTTGATAAAGACGTCGCTGCGAAGTTTGATAAAGGAAGTAAAGATGCTAAAAGAGTTTTCGAAGATCATGTAGAGAGGAAAATGAAAGCGTATAAAGAAGAACGGTATGGAGGATCCTGGCTAAGCTGGAAAAACATTAAAAGAGTGGGAGATGCCATTGTGGGATTGCCTAAAGAAGTTAATGCTTTCTTTGTAACTGGCAAGCAGGAATACATCAAAACGATGGACTGGTATATTGACGAAATTGCCACTCTTGTTACCAACCAGCTTAATGCCGCCAAAGCCCGGATTGCAAAAGGTAAAAAAGAAGTCCAGACGTATGTCAACAGCTTATCGCCAAGTTTACGTAAAATCGGTAAGGAAGCTATCGCTGAAATTCAGAATAAATTCAATGCACTGGAAGAAAGCGTAAACAGTAAGAAAGATGCGCTCATTGATGTGCTTGCCAAAAAGTATGCTGAAAATATTGCCGGTATAGATGCAAGGATTGAAGAATTAAAATCACAGAACAGCGGACTAGTGAGCAAGGCGCTGAATGCCTTGAGCGGTGTGTTTGCCGCTATCATTGAAATTAAAAACACGTTGGTCAACTTATTATCAGGTATTGCAGATGTGGTAATGGCTATTATAGCCGATCCGATAGGTTTCTTTAAAAATCTTATTGCAGGGGTCGGGCAGGGATTTGCCAATTTCGGGGCTAATATCTGGACTCATCTTAAAACCGGATTCTTCACCTGGCTGACCGGTGCAACGAAAGGTATCGATCTAACCATGCCAGAAGATATATTTTCCCTTAAAGGAATTTTCTCCATAACCACACAGGTGCTTGGCCTGACTTGGAATGGCATCAGGGCTATCGGTTCACGAGTTATAGGAGAACCCGTGATGAAAGTTCTTGAAAACGGCTTTGAAATGGTACAGATCGTCCGTAAAGAAGGTGTTGCGGGACTTTGGGAACATCTGAAAGACCAGTTTGCCGACCTGAAAGAGACCGTCATGGATACGATTATGGAGATCATCCAAACGGAAGTGATAAAGGCGGGTATCAAAACTATTATGAGTATGCTTACTCCTGTGGGAGCGTTTGTCAAAGCTGCCATGGCGATTATAGATCTGGTGAAATTCTTCATCCAGAAAGCCGCGCAAATCATGGAACTGGTAAGAGCTTTTACCGCAAGTATAAAAGCGATCGCCAGCGGAAATGTAGGCGCAGTAGCCCAATCTATAGAAAATGCATTAGGCAAAGCTATTCCTGTATTGATAGGCTTTTTGGCTTCATTGTTAGGAATCAGTGGACTGGCAGAAAAAGTGAAAGGAGTCATCGAAAAAATACGGGGCCGTATCGAAAAAGCCATTACCAAATTCTGGACTTTTGTGAAAGGGAAGGCTAAAGGATTGTTGGGGAAAATTGGTGTTGGGAAGAAAGATAAAGCATATGGTAAAGAGGGTAGTGCTAAGATAGATAGTAAAGAGACGGATAATGGTAAGATAGATAGTTTTAAAACTATAAAGGTTGAGTTTGAAGATGATACTGATAAAGATACTCACCATGCTTATTATAAAGGAAAAGATTTAATTATTGAAAGTACTCCTACAAGAATTGAACATTTATTCATTAATAAAAACAGTGAAGCACGTGAAAATAATAATGAGGAATTATTAAAAAATCTTAATTTAGCAAAATCTTATTATTTTAAAGTCGTTAAACCGAAGGAAGAAGCTTTGAGAGAAGCGGATTTGGAAGATACCGAAAATAGTAAAGCTTCAATATCAAGACAGAAAAAAGCAAAAGGATTTGATGATAATAGAGATTTAAAAGTCGATTTAGAAAAGGAACTAAGGCATTTTTCTCAAAAATATTTGAAAAAACTATTTAATATTGAAAATAATGAATATCCATTGCCTAGATTGCCTATCATGTCTGATAATGTAAAAGCACGTAGTTTTGTAGCTGATTATTTGAATGATGAAGTCGCAGATGGATCTGAGGCAAGTAAACATACTGGAAACTTAGAAGGATGGTCAGAATTAACAGGGCAAAGATTAAGAGAACCGGCAAAATGGGTTAGAATGCACTTATTGCCTCATCAGTTGGGTGGTAATGCAGTAGATTCAAACTTAACGCCTGCTTTGGGTACCATTAATAAAAAATTCTCTAAAGGTTTGGAACTTGATGCAATTAATTTGGCTAAAAAGGCACCAAGAGAAGACAGAAAGGTAATATGGTATAAGTTTAATATTGAATATTATAATGGAAATGTTTTTCCTAAATTCTTATTTGCAAGTTATGGAACCTATTCCAGAGCTGGAAAAGATTGGAAGCGCAACAGTCCTATTAAAGAGTTTCATATAAGTCCGGATTATCCGGAGATGGAATTCCAGGCTTTTGATATGAAAGCGAACAATTGGGATGCGAAAGAAATGGCAAAAACGTTAGGTATTACCCAAGCTTTTGCTAATGTTTTAAAACAAAACGGAGGATATTCGAATCTAGAAAATATAGAAATGAAACTTGACTCTAAAATAGATTTGACTACTATTAGAAATCAGGAAAATTTGGCCATATTGAGTAGGGCCGAGCGTAATAATTTAATAACATTTTAAAATAAAATCATGGAGTTTAAAATCACGGAACAGTTTAAGAATTTCGAAAAAAACACTATATCCAAGTATTTACAAGATGTAGAAATTATATCTAAAATTTTTATCCCAGATAATGAGACAGTTACATTTAGAATTAAGAAATTCGATAAACTAGGCTATGAACAGGTATCTGAAAGGTTTGTAGATATTTTAAATATAGATAAATATCATTTTCATGCTTGGTTGCAAGTTGATGATTTTGCTTCACAGATAGAATTTAATATTGAAAAACTTTATTCAGGATTAACCCTTTTAGATTTTGATGATAAACTATGGTTTAAAGGTCAAACAGCTGAAGAAATAGCTCTTTGGAAGACATTTCGTATTTTAGATACTCGT
This sequence comes from Chryseobacterium sp. POE27, assembly GCF_039727685.1. NCBI lineage: Bacteria > Pseudomonadati > Bacteroidota > Flavobacteriia > Flavobacteriales > Weeksellaceae > Chryseobacterium > Chryseobacterium sp. POE27. The sequence goes on along the minus strand of NZ_CP152475.1, from coordinate 1,103,587 downwards.
CCGGAGATTGGTGATGGTAAATTGGCTGTTTTCAGTATTCAAAATGGGATAGCTCCACCTAATGAGCCTGCTATTTATTATATTAATAACGCTCTGGCATACAAAACAAATTTAACATTTAATGGATATTTTGAAGCTGTTTTGGATATGCTGGGTATAGCCGATTGGCAGTATCTTTTTACGGAAGTTTTATTAGAAGATTTAAAAGCAGACGGTATATATCAAAATTTAAAACAATCATTGGAAGCTCTGCAAAAAGCTTTTCCGGATAAAGATTACAGCAATTATTTTAAACTTTTAGAAGAAAGATAAAGCGAGATTTACATTGATAGTCATAAAAGCGAAATTTCCAACTGGAAATTTCGCTTTTTTTATTTCGGGAAATTCGTCTTATATTGGTATTGACAAAAATGAAAAATAAACCAATCACCAGATAAAATTATGCATCATGAAAAAAATACTATTCTTTTTTTTACTTGTGTTAAATATTTCCATTCTAAGCGCACAAACCATCGAATCCGGAAATCACAATACGGCAAGCTATATCAAAAGTGACGGCACCATCGAAGACAGGAGCCATACAACCGTTGGTTATATTAAAAATGACGGTACCGTTGAAAACAAAAGCCACGGCACCATCGGTTATATCAAAAGTGACGGTACAATAGAAAACAGAAGTCATTCTACGGTCGGTTATATTAAAAAAGACGGAACGGTGGAAAACAGCAGCCATTCAACAATTGGATACATTAAGGATGATGGAACGGTAGAAAATAGCAGTCACGGTACGCTCGGCTATGCTAAAGGAGTGAAGAAAGAGTGGGCAGCGGTAGTATTCTTCTTCTTTAATCTCGATTAGTAGAAGATATTTCTTAATAAACTTACATTAAAAAATAAGGCTTGGATAATAATCCAAGCCTTTGTTGTTTTTAACGTAAAAAGTAAGTGGGTGCCGGAAGTTATATGCAGATCCCAATCATAACTTCTTGCTTCCATCATTCCGCTTTCAGATTTTATCTCATTCCGTTAATTCCTGCAACTACAGAACCTGCAAGGCAAAAAACTTTCGGCAGAACAAAAAAAGGATGAATTTTGGACTGTAAATCATAAGCCGTAAAGAATAGAATACATGGAAAAAAACGAAATAACCACGAAAGAAAAATTAAAAACATATTTTGAAACAGGAAAATATCCCACAGAAAGTCAATTTGCAGAATGGATCGATTCTTACTGGCATAAAGAGGAAAATATAACTTCCCAGGAAACTCTGGCGACAGTTGTTGGCAGAGATAATCAGGTTCCTGAGCAGGGAATTAAATTCGTGCAAAGTAAATCAACACCTTCTAGTAAAATTGAATTAAGAATCAATAAGACAACATGGTCGCAATGGTTTGGAAACATGAATCCTGATCATACAGGAATCTACAATAGTTCCTTTGGTTACGGAGCCTTGCAGAATGTTACCACAGGAGATGGAAATGTGGCTTTTGGAAGTCACGCGTTATGGCAACTCACAACCGGCATCAGAAATACTGTAATTGGATCGAGCTCAATGATTGCTCTAAAGGAAGGATACTGGAATGTTGTCGTGGGCCAGGCCGCGCTGTATTATTTTGCTACAGGCCATAATAACACAGCCGTTGGCAGAGTGGCTATGTGCAACTTTATAGGAGGATACGGTAATACAGCTTTGGGAAGCCATTCCGGATTTGTTGATGGTGGAACAATGCATACTCAGGAATATAATTTTAATACTTTTTTAGGGTTCAGATCGGGATATACTACAGATCTTCCCAATAACCTGAAGGGGAATAATAATGTTACCATTGGGGCCAATGCTCCGATTGGCGGTAATACCAATAATAAATTAGTCATACATTCATCAGAAAACGTACTCAACCATAATGTAACACTTCCTCTTATAGGTGGAGACTTTGTAGAAAGAACGCTGGATTTTGATTCTTCATTAAAAGTTCACCGACTTCCGAAAGCAGATTCTGGTTTTACCCAAAACGTAGTTGCAAAGCCCGATGGTACATTCGGAATAGAAGAAAAAACAAATTTTAATCATTATTTCAAAGAAACCCGTACAGGAAGTTATTTTCAGATTGATAATGAATTTAAAAAGCCTCTTTACAGATGTGTAGTCATAGAAAATATTTCAGAAACAGAACCTGAAAAATCAATAGAATTATCATCATTAAATATAGAGCATATCTTTATAAACGGTACAGCAAGAATCGGTTCCAGAAGCTATCCTATTGCAAACGCCGAAACTTTATCTGTTAACTTTTTTCATGACGATTCTTACCTGGATTTTACACAAATAAATGGGCAAAAAGCTGATTGGTCACTTCACATAATCCTTGAATACACCAAAACTACAGACACTCCATTATCATTATAAACATCAGGTCAGAAAAAATAAAGACTCACTGCAACTACAGAATCCACAGGGCAAAAAACTTTTATGGGAAGAAAAAAAACAGGAATTTTGAACTGTAAATCATAAGTAGTAAAGAACAATAAAGTACATGGAAAAAAACGAAATAACCACGAGAGAAAAATTAAAAACCTATTTTGAAACAGGTAAATACCCAACAGAAAGCCAATTTGCAGAATTGATAGATTTCTTAATGCTTAAAGATGATGTACTGACTAATAAAGAACTGGTTGATCTTTCAAACCGTCTGGCATCTCTTGATAATGGATATATTACCTACAGAACTAATAGTATTGAAGAGGAGAAGTTCCCAATCGTTGTACGTCCAAAGGATGAGGAAGATCAAGTATTTGTCATAAGCAAAACGGATGATAAAGATGAAAAAAGGTATTTTCAGGGCAGTGCACCTTACACAATCAGGACACAAAAATTTTCGGTGGAAGATTTAGGAGAAAATAAATATTACTATTTGTATAGCCTGATCGATGACAGCTATGCTACGAACAGACTGTTCGGAAATAATCTTACGGCTTTTCCTGACGAATTTGAATTGGGAACGGTGGAAAACAAAAAGTTTTATATACAAATAAGCAAACAGGATTTTGAAAAGAAAATAAGCAATTTACATACACGGTTTACGCTTGTTAATAAAACTGAAATACCTGTTCAATACGCATTATATGGAAATTACTGGTCTAATAAATACACCTCTGAAGATATGGTTACGGATCATTACGATTTATCAGACTCTTTGGCTTGTTTTTATAAAGCGGATCTTACGGAAATCGATAAGTCCATAGAATGCAGGCTTTATGATGCAGATGGTGATAAACTTTTAATGACGGCTCATTTGCTGCCAGAACAAAAAAATCAAAATGTTTGGGCAGGAAGCATCATAACGGGCGTCAGAAATGTAAGAATCGAATGTGATTATGAAAATATCGCAAAATAAATTATCTGATCGCTAATAACAAGAGTTGCTGCAACTACAGAATGAACAAGGCAAAAAACTTTTATAGTAACAAAAAAAGGATGAACTTTGAACTCTCAAACTAAGTGATAAATCATTCGAATCTAAAAGAATATAAGCCACTGCAACTACAGAACAGACAAGGCAAAAAGCTTTTATAAGAATAAAAAAAGAATGAAATTTGAACTTTATTCATAAAAAGAAAAATACACGCCGCAGCGAATTACTATTAAATTATCTGAAGATCGCAAGACCGGCGTAATGTAAGCAATTACATATTCAATTCATAAAAAATAAATCCTCAGTCGAGTAAGATACTCAATAACAGGACCCCTTTTACTCTTGAAATACTGGAATTTTCTGATGCTTATCTATCAGAATCTCATCCGGGAAGTAAAATAACAGAAAAATCTTTACTGGCAAATCTGTTGTTTTCTTTCAAGAGCAGATTAACTTCTTTAAAAAGTAGGAAATCCGGTGATGGAAAGACTTTTAAAAAAACAACTGTCACACGGCAGTTGGTAAGACTCTCAAATGAGGGCAGCTTTTCGATTGAGGTTTATTTTTAACAACACATTAAAACTTTTCAAAAAAATTCAGACAAAATAAAAAACATCAGGCTGAACCATAATCATCAATGCTAAATGAGCAGCCGGAAAAATTATACGAAGGACATACGTAAACATTACAAATATTATGGAAGAAATAAATAAATTAACCCAAAGAGAAGAACTGAAAACCTATTTTGAAACGGGTAAATATCCTACACAAAGTCAATTTGGTAGATTCATAGATAATTATGTCCATCTGAATGAGTTCAATTTTGGACTGGAAATAAAACCAACAGGAGATCATAAGAGAAAACATTATCATTTCTATGTAGCGGAAAAGCTTGCAGATACCAACAGAGGGCATCTCAATATTGAAAGTGCAAAAGACAGTACACCTGACGTAATAGACCGTTACACGCATATTCTGTCACGCGATATTAGCTACAAATCTTTGAACATAAAATTATCAGGCGAATTAGATATTGATAAACATCAGCCAAAGATCATCATAAAACGTTACAAACAAAAAAAGATACTCAGAAGCGGCTACATAAAACCGTCAGGTTTTTATCAGGAACTTCCGGAAGACGCGAAATCCTGGGACAGACAGTCAGAATATCCTGTGAAGTCCAATGAAATGGTTCTTGATATTAATCCGATCAGCTATTTCAGGCCGGGTAAAGACTACAGGGATTTTTATCCCGCCGGTACTTTCAACAGACCCGGGTCATTCAGATATTCAGTACATCATAGAAAGCCATTTTCTCTTATTCAGATGCTTTTGGAAATTGATATTAACGGAACAAAATTCAGATCAAATCCTGTTACTATAAAAATTATTCTGGGACGGGATGGGAATGATCTGATCAATTATATAATCAATTAAAATTAACCTCAACCGGGTAAGATACTCAATGACAGGATCCCTTTTACTCTTGAAATACTGGAATTTTCTGAGGCTTACTTGTCAGAATCTCATCCAGGATGTGAAATGACAGAAAATCTATATTGAGATCTGTTGTTTTCTTTCAGGAGCAGATTGATTTCTTTAAAAAGTAGGAAATCCGGTAATGGGGAGGCTTTCTAAAAACAATTGCCACGGCAGTTGGGTAAGACTCTCAAATGTGAATACTTTCCGGTTGGGGTTACTTTTTAACCAATAAATATTGAAAAATTTATAAAAATACAAAAGGCGGAACAAAAAATTAATAACCATGAAAACAAAATATTACAACAATTATTTATACTCTTTTGTGGGTAGCTTTTCGGTTTGAGGTTTGCTAAAAACAAACCAAAAAATAAAGTGGAAACATCTTAAGATGTACTACATTTTATTTTAAAAACCGGGTAAGATACTCTGAAACAGGATCCCTTTTACTTTTGAAATGTTGGAATTTTTTGATGTCAGACATTAAAATCTCATCCATAATATAAATAACAGATCATCAGATCTTTTGTCTTCTTTCAAGAGCAAGATTAATTCTTTAAAAAGTAGGAATTCCGGTAAGAGAAAGACTTTCAAAAATAACGGCTACGGCAGTTTGGGTAAGACTTTTCCATAGAGTTACTTTAAATCTATTGTAACTGAGTGATGGATGTTTTCAAAATTTTAAATCAAAAAAAAGCTTTAATCGCTGAACTAAAAAAAGAATTTATTTGAGAAATCAAGTGAAAAATAAAACTAATAACCAATGGAGGCAGAAAAAATACAGAAATTATTTACTCATTTAGAAAACGTTATTACCTGGCGTATAAGCAATGCTGCAGAAGATTTTAATATAAGCGCTCCTGGATTTAAAACTGATAACCATGAAGGCTTTCAATTAGGAAACTATATTTCAGGAAAAGCACTTGCCCATCAGGAAGTGATCATTCTATTAATGGCTTTACTGCCAAGACTGGATCCGGCTTTGCTGAAACGCATTTACCTGGAGTTTCCCAGTAGTATGCTGTTTGATTTTTGTTCAGTGAATGATAATGGCAGGCTCTTTTATCCGACCATTCAGACGGTTCAGTATATTTTGGGAGGCGACAGCATCTCAGAAAGACTGAAAGTGCTGGATTATTTCGGTTCAGATTCTGTTTTGGTTAAAGATGGAGTTATTGTTTTTTCTGGTTCAGCACAAGATCATATCGCTGTAAATAGTCAGATAAGTTTTCATCACGAAGCTTTTAACGCTATCGTTTTAGGATCGGAAGTATTGCCGAAAATGAGCAATGATTTCCCGGCAGAACAATTGCACACCCGCCGGTCGTGGACCGATTTAATACTGCCTCAGAATACACTGCACGAACTTAAAAGTATTGAAGACTGGTACAACAGCAGCCAGATTCTGATGGAAGACTGGGATATGCAGAAAAAACTTAAACCGGGATTCAGGGTGCTGTTTTACGGAGATCCGGGTACCGGGAAAACACTTGCGGCCAGCCTTCTGGGTAAATACACAAAACGCCCTGTTTTCAGGGTTGATGTTTCTATGCTGGTTTCAAAATACATCGGAGAAACTGAAAAGCAACTGTCAAAATTATTTGACAAGGCAGAAAATAAAAACTGGATCTTATTTTTCGACGAAGCAGATGCTATTTTCGGAAAACGGACCAATGTGAGAGATGCTCATGACAAATATGCCAATCAGGAAGTTTCCTATTTGTTACAGCGGATAGAAACGTTTTCGGGACTTATCATTCTGGCATCCAATTTCAAAAATAATATGGATAAAGCCTTTACGCGACGCTTTCATAGCTGCATCCAATTTAATAATCCCAAGCAAGAGGAGCGTCTGCGTATCTGGCAACAGAATCTACCCGAACAATTACAGCTTGAGGGTATTGATTTAGAACAGATTGCCAGACGATACGAGCTTACCGGATCTAATATCATGAACGTCATACAGGATGTAAGCTTAAAAGCGATTGCATTAAAAGATCCCGATTACAAAGTAAGTCCGGAGATGCTGTTAGAAAGCATCAGAAAAGAATATATAAAAGAAGATAAAATTTTCTCATAGAAAATTATATGATACAAGGAATTGGTTCCCTTGTTTTTAAAAGTGCTGTAAGTTATTGAAATGTAACAAATTGTACTTGATCGCCTCTTCGGACTGGTTGATTGCCTCTTCGGAATGGTTGATTGCCTCTTAGGACTGATTGATTGCTTTATCGAAATGCTTGATTGCCTCTTCTAAACGGTTGATTAGCTATTCGGAACACTTGATTGCTTTATCGAAATGCCTGATCGCCTGTTCTAAATACTTGAAGGCTTCATCGAAAGGGTTGATCGTCTCAACTGACTGCCTGAATGCTGTTTCCAACAGACTGAAACCGCTAAAGAAAACATAAATCAGGTTTTTTAAACCGAAACAATATTTCAAAGGAACTCTTTTAGAAGATTTAAAAAATCAAGACTAAAGATTTTCATCCATTTAATCATTAAAATAAAGCTCATGAAAGCAAAAATCCTGCTACTGATCATATTCAGTGGCCTTATGTTAGGCTGCTGCAGAAGCAAACAGAAAATTACCACCGTTTCCAAAGAAAATAAACTGGAAACTGAAAAAGTGAAGGTTGATTCCTTGAGCCTGAAGAACATAGAGTCTGCTCAAAGTACATCTGCCGAGGTTTCGTCTGGAGAAAAGAAAAACGAAATATCCGGTGACCTCTTGATTACAGGAAAATCTGATATAGCCAATCCCTTTGTATTTCACAATGTTGTTGGAAGTGATACCATCCAAAGTATTTCTATTATGGGAAATGCAGAATATTCAATCAATAATCATTATGTAAAGGCATCAAACAAAAAGACTGACAATAAAAAAGAAGAATTTACCAATATTTTTAAAGAGACAGCTCAAAATGCTGTTTCAAAAGAAACATTGAAAGAAAAGACTTCGGTGGTTTCAGAAGAAACAAAAAAAATAAAAGTAACCGGCTTTCAAATCGCAACCTGGATTTTCATGACCATTCTGGGAATTACTGTAATACTCATCTTTTTCGCTTATAAATATTTTAAGAAATGAAAACATCACGAACAGGAATAAATCTTATTTTATCATTCGAGGGTTTCAGTTCCAAACCTTATTTGGATTCGGCAAAAATTCCCACGATTGGCTATGGAAATACCTATTATCCCGGTGGGAAGAAGGTAACGATGAATGATCCTGCTATCAGCAGAGAAAGAGGTGTTGAATTATTTTCATCTGTTTTGCCAACTTACGAAAAGATCGTTAACAGTAAAATTAAAATTGCCCTTACACAAAATCAGTTTGATGCACTGGTTTCACATACTTACAATACGGGAGGATCTGACACTTTATTTTCTTTAATCAATAAAAAAGCAGATTCAGATACTATCAGAAAATGGTTTACGGAAAAATATATTACTGCCGGCGGTAAAGTTCTGAACGGATTAATAAGACGTCGAAAAGCAGAAGCGGATTTGTTCTTCTCGAAATAAGTCTTTCAATCCTATACTCGCAAAATCAGTAAACGGAATTTAAATCAGTATTAACTTAAAAAATAGCTTAACAATGAGAGAAAATTAAACAAATGAAAAAAATAGACAATTAATTAATCAAAAAATAAAATTGATACAATGAAGAACTCAAACCTAATTTCCAATCATCATGGCAGTACCATTATCAACAATATTTAGCTGGTTTGAAAAGGGCGATACTCCTACACAAGATCAGTTTCAGCAAACCTTTTCTTCATTCCGTCATTTAGAAGAAAAAATCAAAATAGATGAGGTGGCGGGCTTACCTGAAGCTTTTCAAAAAACTTTATCTACCGAAACTTTTACAAATCATTTAAATGATGACCAGGCACACAGTTCAGTGCTGGCAAAACTTAATGCATCCAATCTTACGCCTGCCAACATCGATCAGTGGAAAGAAAAATTAAAAATCAATCTGGCTGCCACTATAGACGGGATTGAGGAAACCGGAAATGTTTATACAAAACAGCAGATCGGTGAAATTGTGAATATGTTTCAGGCGAAAGATAACGAAATGCTTGAAGCTATTGAGAAAATCAATGAACTGCTGGCTTCTGATGACGCGAATCTTGATAAAATCCAGGAAATCGTTGATTATATCAAAGAAAACAGGCAGCAGATAGAATTGATTAAAGAGACTCTTAGCAGCGGAAGTTCAGATGATAAAATCAGACTGCTCGGAAGTTATTCAAACTGGAGTGCAGTAACCTATCAAAATCAGTTTAATGATGTAGTGTATGGTAAAATTCAAAATATTGAAAATGCAACCGCTTCCGAAAAAATTAAATATGAACAAAGGGTCAGGGGCGACTCTGTCATAAAACATGACCTTGATACATTAAGCTTTGTGATTGATGCCTACGACATCGTTACCATGTTTACAATACCTCTTAAGGTGAGAAGAATAGACACCAATAGCATTGAAGTGCTGTTTGATTCAATACCACCAAATATAATTCAGTTAACAATTAAAAAAATATAATTATGGACATTAAATATGCTTATTACAGAAGTTCTGTTGGATACAAAATCGAAGGAAAAACAGACAATGAAATTTTAACAGCCGGCGGCGGTACGAGGTCAATCAGTACTTTTTGGCATGATGGAAACTTTAATCCGTTAGATTATGTGCCGAAGACACGAACGTTAACCATCAACGGGACAGCTTATGACCTGTCGGCAAACAGATCGTTTACGACACCTGATACGATTACCCGTTTAAAAGGTGGTGCATCCGGTTCTCTGGTATCCGGTGATGTTACCCTTGCAGCAGGTTCCAATATGGCGATCAGTCAATCCGGAAGTACAATCACATTGTCTTCTACAGATACAACGTATAGCGCAGGTAATGGTTTAACATTGTCAGGAACTACCTTTTCTTTACCGGTTACGACTTCAGGGAGTGGGAACGTAGTTACAGGAGTCGTTCAGACTGCCAACGGAATAACAGTGAATCTGGGTTCTATGCCCACTTCATCGGATTTGGCTAATTATATCCCATTGTCACAAAAAGGCGCTGCAAATGGAGTTGCCGGACTGGATGCATCCGGACTGGTACCTGCATCTCAATTACCTTCTTACGTGGATGATGTTTTGGAAGGATATTACAGATCTGCTGACGGAAAGTTTTACAAAGAGGCTTCATATACTAACCTTGTTGCTGGAGAAACTGGTAAAATCTATGTATCGCTTGATACCAACAAAACATACCGATGGACAGGAACAACGTTCGTTTATATCACTTCAGGAGCGGTAGATTCCGTTAACGGACAGACAGGTGTGGTGGTTCTTAATAAATCTCATGTTGGTTTAGCTAACGTTGACAACACTGCCGATTCAGCAAAAAGTGTTCTTTCCGCTACAAAATGGACTGCAGCAAGAACCATCAGTCTTTCCGGAGTTACGGCAACGGCACAAACCATTGACGGTTCCGGAAATGTCGCAATCCCTGTTACTGCTGTTCCCGCAACATTACTGACTGGAACTGCAGCAATCAATACAACAGGATCAGCCGCAAAACTAACAACAGCGAGAACAATTTCTGCAACAGGTGACGGAACATGGGCGGTGAGCTTTGACGGTTCTGCAAATGCCGCCTCAGCATTAACATTGGCTGCAACAGGAGTAGCTGCCGGTACTTATGACCAGGTTACAGTTGATGCTAAAGGTAGAGTAGTAGCCGGGAATAATCTTGTAAGATCATACACGACTTCAATTTCCGGAACGGCAACGATAGGGCACAACTTAGGGACCAGAAATGTCGAAGTTGCGATGTATGATACCGTGACATTTTACAAAATCGATGGTAGAATAAAATTAACAGATCCGAACAAATTAGATATTGAATTTGATTCTAATTTACCAAATCCGGTATCAGTCACCGTAACCAGCAAAGATTTGTAATATGAGCGATATCAAATATGCACTTTATACCTCTTCAAAAGGCTTTAAAGTCGTAGGAGGTACAGCGGCTCAGTTTTTAAAGGGGGATGGTTCGGTAGATACTACTTCTTATATCCCGGTAGGTACAGATATTAATATGGCTGATAAGAATATTAATTTCACAATGGGAAGCCTTTCAAAATTTGTAAATAATTCACGGGTTTTTAATAAAGTTTTTCAAAGGCTGGGGGGGGGCAGCTCAAACAGGAATTTTAAGCTTCAAATTTCCACAGGCCACTCCACTTGCAACGATGTTTGATGTAACAATCAAAATGTTTGGATGGGGAGGCAGAATATTAGGAACCATAAGAGTAGCTTTTTATAAGTTTTCCGCAACTGAGTTAAATGGCAATCACAAAGCTATTATTGAGTGTTCTGATAATTTTCCCACAACGGTAATTAATGTAGGACTTGATGCTTCTGGCAATGTATGTATTAATATTGGGGAATCGAATACTGTATGGAATACATACCTAAAAGTAGAGGTTGAAAGAGTTGTCGCTTTTCATCAGGGTGCAAACTTTGATTGGTCAAAGGGATGGAGCCAAACCATCGAAACAGATGTTTCAACATACACGCAACTTCTACCAATTGCTACAGAAGTTGTAGCAACAAGAACCTGGGTCGATCAAAACAATCCTATAAAGAATCCGATGGTGCTTGGATCTAGTGATCTTAATACAGTTTTAACGCCTGGCTTTTATGCACAACTTACCAATTCCGGATCCACTTTAGCGAATAATTACCCATCAGAGGGATTATTTGCCGGAAGTTTAAGGATATATAAAACAATTTCTACAGGCATTGTGCAGGAATATCAGACCAGAAGTTCCGCAGGTACTGTAACATTTATAAGAAGCACTGAAAATAATGGTGCAAGCTGGACTGCATGGAAGAAGGTTTTAACGAGTATAGATTTTAATCCGTCAAATTATTTTACGAAAACAGAATCATTAAGTCAATTCGTAGGTAAAACAGGTATTGAGACTATTTCAGACACCAAAACCTTCACCCATAGCCCCGTTATTCCCAATGGAACGATCGGAACCCATGCCGTAAACAAAAACCAGATTGAATTAAGCGCTACTCAGGAAGGGGAAGGCGGACAGCAATTAAACATAAGTGGGAATAATTCTGTCAGTCTCACAAATTTTTATGTGACATCGCAAGACGGAACAAGAAACCCTGATGATATTGCTCCCAATTCGACACCTAGAAGAGTAAGATTCGATTTTGCAAAATCGAATAGTGCTGGATTAGGAGCGACAGGAAATTATGCAGGAATAATGACTTATTCACCCTGGGATGGCACTACAGGTTCTACAGGAGATTCATCTTATCAGTTGGCATTTGCAAATCAGAGCGGGATTAATGGTTCCGGGCTTCCGATGCTTAAAATAAGAAAAGGAATTGATGGAAATTGGACAACGAAATGGTATAAATTCTGGACAGAAGCAGATTTTACTTCATCCAACATTCAGCAGTGGAATTATGCTTATCAGTATGGATTAAAGCTAAATCAAGAATTTACCTCTAACCTGAATACAGGATTAGTAATTGCTGATAATTATTTTGGAGACGAATCCGGTATTATAGATAATCAAGAGAATAGATCTCTGGTAACGAAAATAAAAGAGTATTATTTTTATGGGTCCCAGTATGGTAAGTTTGATGGTTTAAATTTCAATGGCAAAAGTACGTTCTTTGGTATGGGAACAGCAGCCAATGATACTGATAAACTAACAGTACAAGGATCTGTAAAAGCCACTAAGAATTTTAAATCAGAAGAGGAAAAGGCAGATACCGTATTTATTCCTAATGGTAATGTAGCTAATTTAAGAGATGAAATTATTAACGATGAATCTGAATATGCAATTAGATTAGACCCGCATGAATATGTAATGGATTCGTATTCTGAACTTGTCGTTGATGATCGGAACAGACTTATTCATATTATTGGGGAATATACCAAAATGTTTGTTGATTTTAAAAACATTTATCCGAAGCAGCAGATCGTCATTTACAATTTTGATCAAAATGATGGTTCGATGGAGGTAAAGATACAAGGCAAACCCATATATTATATTGAGCCGCGTTGTTTCATTAGATTGTATGTTACAAGATCATTAAGAGTAATTGTTGAAAGATTACAGCCATGTCAGGTTGTTTGGTAAAATATAAGAAGTAACCAACTTAAAAATTTTAGCGGTAAGAATATTATACCTTTAAAATAATTAGTCATAAAAATGGCGTCACTTAGCACAGTGGCGCCATTTGTCTGTTTTTAATCAAGATGGATGATTTAAAAATATCATTAATTATTTCCAGCCCACATTATTTCTCCAAAGCACATAGTCCGGATTTTCGTTCTCAATACGTTCGATCTCTTCAATGGTAGCAATACGGCCCAAATTTTCCTGAGATACCGGAGGAAGATCATATTGCAATCTTAATGTATTCAGGTTTTCCGGATCGGTAACAGGGTAGATGCTTCCATCTGCATTCATCTGGGTCCCAAAGCGCTGAGGTTTTCCCTGAAAATACTGGATCCTGTCATAGAGATATGCTAAATGCTTTTTATTGATATCCATTTCATTTTCTTTCATCAGTCCATAAAAAGCCATCATGAATTCAGGTTCTGCAATGGAATGCTGAACAATCAGCCATGCTGCCTCGTTCGCTTCTTCGCCCACTTTTGAAATACCAGGAAAACCAATATCCTTGATGATATTCCGGAGTGATTCTGCATTTTTGCGATGGATTTGTTCCATCTCAGGATGATAGCCACCACCCATTTGACTTTCCCTCAAAAGCTTTTCTCTGACTGACAGATCCTTTTTTGCCAGCTGAATTAATACCTCGGCATATTCAGGTTTTTCCATGATTTCAATGTATCTATTGACTCAAAATTAAAAAAATCATCGGAACTTTTGCCTGAATGTTTACCGGTTTGTTAATTGTATTTCAGATGGTTCATGCAATTTCTTATTCAATAATGAAAATAGTTTGTATCAGATTTAATTTCTATTTCATTTTTTAAAAAGTCCTGCTTGTAAGTTTAAACCTGTAGAACCCTCTGCCAATTGGAGGTAATTACGTTTACTCTGATCTTTTTCGATGACTACAGTTCCGGTGGTCTGTACATTTTTCATTTCCAGAAAATCTGTTGAGGTGGCATCACTGTCGCTTAATGGTCCGCTTCCATATCCTGCCAGTTTATTATAATTCACAAAAATGCAGTCAGAAGCCTTATAGCGTCGTGTACTTCCTTTTTCTCTTATCCAAATGGTACTCGTATTGGCGATGATGTTATGATGAAAGTCGAAATCGTCTCCGTTGGTACCTTGTGTAGTCCAGACACCGCAAAAATAGCCGCCATATACCAACGAATGTCGCATGGCACTACGGCTACCGGTCTTTCCATCGTTTTTCCAGAAGACAACAGGGATTTTACAGTTGAAAAAAACACAATGATCGATCACCAAACCATAGCCATTTGCTATAACTCCGACATGTAATGGTAATACATCTACATTCCCGGCGAACAGACATTGTGTCACAAGCAAATCATCCAGGTTTTTTCCGTCACGCCAGATGGGGTAAGATCGGCGTAAATTATTACTATCGAGATAAGTATAATCAGGACTGCCTGTAAACCGCAGACCTTCAATGGTCACATGGCTTACTTCAGGTTGTATGCCTTTAGCTTCTTCTCCGCCTACCCCCGGTTCGAGGGGTGCAACGGTTATTACAACAGGCATTTTTTTTGGTGTCCAGTCTGGATCATCAGGCATGACTTCCGCGCGAATAATAAGGCGGTCGGTAAAAGTATATTTATCATTGGTAAATAGGACAGTTTGGGTTAACAGGTGAACACCTTCAGAAAGGATGATTGTTGTTTCTCCCTGCTCTTTGTTTACATTAACGCGCCTGGCTGCCTCTGAAAGAGTTTTTAGTGGCTGGGACTTTATTCCGGAATTGGTGTCGTTTCCGGTTTGGGGATTAACATATAATTGTTCTGCCTTTACCCAAAGCATACTCATCACGCAAAATAAAAGACTAAGTGTTGTAGATTTTATCATGTTCCTTTTTTTCTGTAAAATTAGGAACATTCACATCCTTGAAAAAGGTCATTTTATCTTTAAAATTGTCATTTTAAATTTTCTTTCGGTATTGCTGGGGAGTTATATTGGTGAACTTTTTAAAGAACCGGTTAAAATTGGATGGATCTGAGAATCCAAATTCATAGCAAATCTCTTTTGCGGATTTATTTTGATGCAATTGTCTCTTTATTTCTGAAATCAGCTTGTGATGAATCATTTGCTGTGCTGATAATCCACTGAACTGTCTGCAGATTTTATTAAGGAATCCGGAGCTGATATTAAGTAATTTGGTATAGGCTTCGACGGTCTGATCCTCCAAAAATCTCTGTTCCAGTAAAGACCGGAATCTATAGAAATCTGAATGGATATAGGTATCCCGCTGAACATTGTAAACACCTGCATAATAACGGTTGAGAACTATAAGCAGCTGATATAGTAAGGATCTGATCAAATGATTGCTGTCATTCTGAATCTGTTCAAATTCCCGTTCTATTTCATGTAAAAGCTCCAGACATTTCCCGAATGATGTTTCACATATCTGCATTTCGGCGGGATGTGAATACTGATGAAAGTATTGAAACCGGTACAGAAATAGTTCATCCGAAAAAAAAAGATGGAGAAAATCTTTTTCAAAGAACAGGGTATAGCCTTTTACCTCTTGTTCAATCTCCCAGCGGCGAATTTGTCCGGGGCTGGTGAAAATAATTGTTCGTGGTTGTATTGATATTTTATTTTCGTCCAATACAAAGGTTCCTAATCCCTCTTGAATAAAAATAATTTCGTAAAAACTAAGTTGATGCAATGTGCCGTCTAATACATAGTTTTTCAATGTTTCAATACGTCCGATATCTAATAACAGCTCTGAACCATATTTACAGGGCAGAAAATGATAGGTTTTAATTTTGGGGACTGATGCCATTTCTTTACAATCTCTTGCTGATCAAATGAATTTGATAAAAGTACAAATTTTGATTGTCTTTTGTTCAAACAATACAGGAATTTCAATCGATCTAAATACCTTGTATAGACATGATTTTAAATAACTGTATTTCAGCATCAGAGAATTATCAGGTTGCTCCGGCATTCTGTTTTTTTTGTTTTCCCGATATCTTAGGATTTAAAAATTTTATCGAATGCGTTTCATCGGGAAGTATCTTTGGTCTTTCTTTCCATTTTTCAGTCCGGAAACTGCTAAACCAAAAATTTTTTTCAGTACTGTGAAAAATATAGTGTTTTATAAAAAACAATTTTCAATTTACATTCGGGAATTCAATAATTAGAGAAGATGGGAATCGTTTTTTTCTTATTTTAGACGGGTCAAAATATTTAAATGACCTTTCGTATGACTAAAAAGCTGTTATTTATTTTGGTGTTTAGTTTAGTGTTTGGTTCAAAATCCAAAGCACAGCATAGCGCCATATTACCATCTGATGTACTGCCATTTCAGGTAACTGCCAAGAAATCTGTCTATAAAGGTAAAAATGCTCTTGCCTTGGAAATGCCGGGTCAGGCCGTTGGAGACAACACACTAGCGATTATCAGGAATGTTGATTTTCATAACGGCGTTATTGAAGCTACAATTAGTGGCCAGCCCATGGCCAACGCTGGAGAGACAGCCCGTGGGTTTGTGGGTATTGCTTTCAGGGCAGCTTTAGATGCTTCTAAAATGGAAGTTTTTTATTTACGCCCTACCAATGGACGTGCAGATGATCAGATTCGAAGAAACCACTCCAGCCAGTATATTTCCATCCCGGGATTTCCTTGGGAAAAACTAAGAAAGGAAACACCTGAAAAGTATGAATCATATGTAGATATAGTGCCTGCGGAATGGATCAAAATAAAAATCGTAGTAAAGAACGAGACGGCAAGGTTGTATGTTAATGGTTCTTCTCAGCCTACTTTGATCGTCAACGACCTGAAGCAGGGTAAAGATGTTCGGGGAAGTATCGGATTATGGATAGGCCCCGGAACGTTAGGACACTTTACTGATGTTAAGGTGACCAAGGAAGATTGAGACATAAACTACAAATTATTTAGAGTTTGAAATATTCATCGGAAAAATCCCCGCAATGATAAAAGTGCAGGGATTTTTTCCATTTATTAAAATGTGACTGGCGATGATCTGGATGATATATACAGGTTTTAAAGTTATTCAGAACTGAATGAATTATAGATTTTCTTCTTAACCTTTTCATCAGGACTTACTTTATAAAACTCACTAAGCAGATCCAAAGTGGTGGGTTTTTTAGGATATTGATTATGCAAAAGAAAATTTTTAAGCGCTTTATTTACATTATCTTCTCCAATCAGTTCGCTTAATTTTACCATAATCACCGCACCTTTTGAATAAGATATATGAGTATTTTCACCACTCACTTTGTACAGTGGCTGATTTTCAGATAAACCTTTTTCATTGTCAAATATCTGTTGATGTACTTTTAATTTTTCCAGCATTTTTTCCTTTCCGTGCATTTTTTTGTAGATCATCATTTCTGTGTACATGGCCAATGTTTCAGTTAACATTGTCGCGCCTTCTCTGTCGTCCGGATCGATCTGGCTGTTTCCCCACCAGAGATGCGAAAGTTCATGTCCGGCAAGTTCATTGATGACATCCTGATTTTGATCGGCGTGAATATTAGCATGGAAAAGCATATCTTCCGTCATAAAGATTGTCGATGGATAAGCAGTAGCTGCAAAACCTTTGGTAAAAGAAGAAACTTCTGCAAAACTGATGGTTTTGAACGGATATTTCCCAAAATTCTGTGTACAGTAATCCAATGTGATTTTTGCATTTTCAAGTAAATGATCTACGTTCTCCGAATGTTTTTTGTTATAAAAAATATTGATTGTTATCCCTTTATAAACGATGCTTTTTGCCTGATATCTGGCAGAAGAAACCGCAAAACGAAACGGAATTCTATTCGATCGATAATGAAAGTAATTTCTTTTATCTTTACTGTAATGTTGAATTAAATCTCCGGTTCCTATAGCAGTCTGGTTCTTTTCTGTGGAGACGGTCATATCCAGATTAATGAAATCTTTTTTTAAATACTTCAGGAGTTTCTAATTTTTTTAATTCAGACTGTTTTCCAAGCTTAAATTCTGCCCGTTTTTCTTCATCTTCAATTTCGTTATTGGCCTGGTATCCGAAAGTTGGGAAATATCGACTGATTCTCATAAAAGAACCATTTTCTATGATTGAATTGAATGAATCGTGACCATTGACAGCTGACCATTGATAGGAAATTTTAAAATTTAAATTGGCTTTTTCTCCAGGCTGTAAAGGTTGTTTTAAATCAATTTCAGTTACTGCCTGATTGATTTTTTTTGATTCGGAATCCGTGTTGAAATGGGCTGATTCTATTTGGAGATTGGGATTGAAATTAATCAAAATCTTGTCAATAGGTTTCCCAGTTTGATTCAACAAACTATATGTTCCGTTTATCTTATACGAATTTTCAGATGGATAAAGCTGTATTTGAGTGGTCACGTCTGTAATGTTCGGTTCTGCAAGATTTTTATAGTGTTTGAATTTCTGTTCGTATTGAGCCGACTGTATCATCTTTTCATCTTCATTTTGAGGAATATGGCCTTTCAGAAAGAGATTTCCGGCAAAAGCTCCGATAGATAATACAATGACAGTGAAAATGATTTGTTTCATATTTCCTTTTTTTGTTTTAAGAACTTCATTGATTAGCCAAAAACAAGCAATCAAAGCTAGACCGAATAACAGTCGTTCTGCAAAAGCTGAAGCATAGGGTCCGTATCCGTTAAAATCACTGTAAACACCTTTATAATCAGAAAATATTCTCAATAATGGATTGGGAATGATTTTTTTTGAAACAGGTCCGGCAAATGTAAAACCGGCAATAACAGAAACTCCCAGTGCTATAAATCGATTTTTGATATTGTCATTGATCAGCAAAATAAAGGCTGAGAAAAGGATCAGTGGAAAGGTATTAAACAAAACTGCTCCTAAATACGCATTCCAATCGATGTGAAAATAACTGTAAAATAACTGAAATATCAATCCTTCAATAATTAAAATACCGGTAAGAAAGAAAAATAAAATAGTGATGGACAGAAAATGTCCGTTCAGTTTATTTTTAGAAAAAAAGGTGCTTTTCTCAATCAGTGAAAACCCCGATGAATGGCTTCTCCAGTACAGGTCGTTAATAAAATAAATGACGATCAGCATCCCCAAAAGATGAAAATTTTCAGAAATGGTGGTCGACATCAATCCTGAGCTTGCATATTGCTGGGGAAGACGAATTCCCTTTTCTATTTCGGCATACATTTCCATTCCCACAAAAAATAAGAGCAAAATAGAAACGGCGGCAATGGTGATGCTTTTAAAAAGGTAAATGAGGTCGATTTTTGCAAATGACAAGACGGATTTTATATCAGAAATAAATCCAAAAGCAGATCTAGCGGTTCTAAAAGGTTCTGAATTTTTAGTAAAAGAAACACTCGCCCCCTGCTTTTTGCTCTTACTTTTATTTTTGTTTTGAGAACGGGGAGAGAATGAAAACAGCCTGTAGGTCAACACTAAGAATAATGCTGAAATGAGAAGAAAAACAATTCTGTTGATCGATAAATATCCGGAAAATGGTATAATAAAATCATTCTTTTGCTGAGCCGATAATGTTCTTGCTTCAAAAAAATAGGATGAAATCCCGAAAGGATCGATTAATGCAGATAATTGCTGCGTTTCCAGGGATTGTGGTAAACTTCCTGCCATAAAAGGAGAATTGGAAAACACCAGGATGACCATGTAAAGAACATAAAGAAACAGTCCGCCAACAACAACCAGAAGCTTTTTCTTTGTAGTAAATGAAATGAAAAACAAAAAGCTGCAGACTACAATGCAATTGATTCCTCCAAAAATTAAAAGAGGGTAGAGGTAATACCAAAAATGAAAATAGTGTTGAATTTCACTTCCCGTTCTTAGATTTTGTCCAATTACAAATCCGATCATCAAAAATCCGAAACTCAGAAAAGTCTGCACAAAAAAAGTAAGAAACTTTCCGTATAAATACGTCCGCTTTGAAAACGGATATGAGAAAATAAGAATATCAAATTTCGAATCCCAATCTTTAAAAAGCACCTGAATGGCAAAAATTATCGCAAAAAAAATGATGACCAAACTCAGTAAGCCTGTCATAAAACCTATAGTGTAAGGGGAATTTAAATAAATTCCTTCCCCAACCGTAAGATTGAACCGGTTTCCACAGAAAATACCGATCAATAGTAGAATTAAGACAATAAGATATGCAGGCCAACGCTTGATTGTACGTTTGACCTCAAATAAAATAAAGTATTCATAACTATGAGTTTTGGGTAAGTGTGTTGAAATAGACGTGTTCCAGCAAAGGATGTACTGATGTAAAATCAGGAAGCGACTGTTCTGAGAAGGCAGTGATATACAATTCTCTTTCGATCAATTGCTGGCTGATGATCCTGTAGTTGGATTGATAGTTTTCCAGCTGATCTTTTTCGATGGGCTTTGACCAGATCTTATTTTCCAGATCTGCAATCAATTCGTTTGGATTTCCCTTTGCGGGGAGCTTTCCCTGATTGATAATGGCTACTTCTGAACACAGATTCCGGACATCTTCAACCAAATGCGTAGAAAGGATTACGATCACATCATTGCTGATCTCGCTGAGTAAAGAATTGAAACGGTTTCGTTCCTCGGGATCCAGTCCGGCGGTCGGTTCGTCAACAATAATGATCTTAGGATTTCCCAGCAATGCCTGAGCAATACCAAAACGCTGCCGCATTCCACCGGAAAATGTATGGACTTCCTTGTTTTTAAAATCAGAAAGATTGACTTTCTCCAACAGACTTAAAATTTGGTTATTCCGCTCTGTATTATTGCTGATCCCTTTTAATAAAGCAATGTGCTGTAAAAGATCATACGCAGAAACTTTGGGATAAACGCCAAAATCCTGAGGAAGAAATCCTAGATTTTGTTTGATGTGATCGGGGTTTTGGGAAACATCGACTCCGTTGAATATTATTGTTCCCGAACTTGGTTTCTGCAGTCCAACGATTGTTTTCATCAGTGATGATTTTCCGGCTCCGTTGGGTCCCAATAAACCGAACATTCCGTTATCTATTTTTAAAGAAATGTCTTTAATAGCTTGAAAACCATTTTTGTAGGTGAGGCTTAGATTGTTAATTGTTAAAGTATTCATAGGATTGATTTTAGGTCATAGAATTCCTGGCAACGTTTCCATTGCTTTTCAAATTGTTCGTAAAAGTGTTGATGATAAAGCTTAATTGACTAAAGGTCACGAAGCTTTTGATTTGTTTTAATTATTCTTCTTTATACTCAAGAATATCCCCGGGTTGGCATTCCAAAGCTTTGCAGATTGCTTCCAGCGTATCGAAACGCACGCCTTTAGCTTTTCCTGTTTTAAGAACAGAAAGATTCACATTACTAATTCCTATTTTGTCTGCCAATTCTTTACTCTGCATTTTTCGTTTGGCAAGCATGACGTCTAAGTTGATGATGATTGGCATTTTATATAAATAGATCTTGTTCGTTTTGTAAATGTAGGCCCTGTTTAAAAATATTAGCAAGGAAGAAACAGAAAATTCCCAGCATGAAATGGATAAAGACCAGCCCCCAAATGAAACTTTCCACTTCTACAAAGAAACTTGCTATAATGACTATTGGTAAAGGGAAGAAAATGTTGTAGCTATAAAATCTTTTGAGGTGTACGATATTTTCTTCGGTAAATAATTTTGACTGAAAGAAGACCTTAAACACCTTTGCCGACAACCAGAAAAAGATTCCGTAAGTTAAGAGAACCATCAAAAAAGACAGGACGATATAAGAATAATTATTTTCGATGTTGAGAAATGGCTGCTCTGTAAATGGATAATTAATATGCAGGTATAGATCTTCTTTGTAAGGCGTTACGGCAAAACCGGTCAACAGGCAAAATACCGAATAGAGAAACGTAAGGAGATAGCCTGCCGATAATATAAGACACAGGTAATACAGGATCTTTGAAATATTTTTATTCTGATTCATAGTATGATCAATTAATTTATTAATGCAAATATATAATTAATTATCGTAAAACATTAATTAATTTAAAAAAAATATTTTAATTGATGTTTGTTAAACCGTAGCTAATAAGGCAGATTGGCTTTTTTCCATGTGTTTTTCAGAAAGGTTTAAAAAGGGTTATGATTAAAAAACGAAACAATATATTATTAATCAGATTTATCATTATTTCACATGAATTTCCGTAAGTTTTAATTTCAGTTTTTCGTAAAAGGAATATTGTTGTAAAAACCTATCTGAATCTGTCCGCGGTTTTTATTTTCCTGGAGCTGATTCATATAACCCGCCTCAATCCTCATGTTCTTGTTGATTACATATCCCAAAGCCCCATAAACTCTGTTTCTGTCGAAAACCGGACTGTTAAAGTGCAGGAAAATTTCATTGTAAGCCGATGCGTAAAAAGTTTTCGGCGTAAGTTCTTTATTGTTGATCGGAATGTTAAATCCTAAGAAATACCTGAACCTCATCCTGAAATCATCTTCCAGAAATCTCTCTTCCAGGCGATACCGATGCTGAATATTGAAGCGTCCGAATTTCTGTTTTGTAATATACTGTTGAAATATGCGGTGTTCAATATTTTCAGTCTTTTCGCCATTAAGATAAGGCTGACTTAAAATAAATCCATATCCGAGCAAAATATTATTATTGTTTTCCGTAAGGTCATATCCAATTCCCGTACGGATAAGAAGTTGTTCAAGATCACCTACTGCATCAAAATTTCTATATTGAATTTCATTATGCCAGTTTAGTTTTTTACTGATCTTATTGTTTCCAAAATACATATACCAAGCGCCCAGATCGTTTTTCTGAGCCTGTACCATCGAAGTTCCTAAAATAAAAATGCTTACTGCAAATGCTTTTATAACTTTCATACCGTTTTATATTTATTATTAAAATCTATTAAATTATTAAAATCAATGCTGATTATCAATAATAGGGAAAATATTTATAATAACAAACCTGATTTTATCCCATAAAAAAACCGGCTGTTTATGGCCGGCTTGTATTTTTATATGAACTGTACTAAGGATGCTGCTGTGCTTTTGCAGGATCATCATAATTCACCATCCAGTTAATCCCGAATTTATCGGTAAACATTCCGAAGTAAGCGCCCCAGAAAGTATCAGCCATTGGCATCGTAATGTTTCCGCCTTCAGAAAGACCATTAAATAGTTTATCAGCTTCTTCTTTAGCTTCTGCGTTGATAGAGATTGAAAAATTATTTCCTTCTTTGAAATGAGAAGCCCACTCACCGCCGGTATCGCTTCCCATCAATACAGTTTCTTTGGAGATTGGAAGAGTGACGTGCATGATCTTGTCTTTGTCTTCTTCAGGAGTTTCTTTGCCTTCCATCGGGGGCATCTCTCCAAAAGTACCCATATAAGGAATTTCTACTCCGAAAACCGATCCGTAAAATTCAAAAGCCTGTCTACAGTTTCCGTTGAATGTTAAGTAAACATTTACTGTTGCCATAATTGTGTTAATTTTTTATTGTTAAATCTATCTGTGCTGATCTATGAGGATCATATTTCCGTCGGGGTCTTTAAGGTAAATATGTTCGGGTCCGGAAGTACTTTCATCGGCTTCTTTCTGAAGCTCAATGCCCTGTTCTTTCAGATGTTTCTGAATATCACGAACGTCATCAAAACTGTCAAGATTCTGAGCATTCTGGTCCCAGCCGGGATTAAAAGTAAGCATATTACCATCAAACATCGCCTGAAAAAGTCCGATAATATGATCTCCGTTTTTCATGATAAGATAATTATGATCCATTTCCCCCGCCATATGACTGAATCCTAATTTTTCATAAAACGCTTTGGATTTCTGAAGATCCTTTACGCTTAAACTTATTGAGAAAGCTCCTAGTTCCATTTGTATTTTATCTTTTAATTATTATTTAAAAACGACTTTAAATCTTTAGACGAGAAATTTTAAACGCCAAATTGTCCCAGATGATGATTCAGGTGTTTGGCAAACATATTATTCCATTCCTGCGCTTTGAGTTTTCCGAAGGAGAAAGATTCCTTTCCATCAAAAGCCGATGCTCCTAATTGCTGGGTTTTCTGGATAAAGCCGATCAGTCTTTTCTTTTCTTCCTCGAAATTCTTTCTTTCTGTAATAATAAACTGTGGTGCGGTAGGACTGTTTTTCGGATAAGATTTCTCTCCGGTAACTTTAGGTTTTAAAAATGTTTTCAGGATAAATTTGGCAATGCTTCCGGGCTTTTTATGTTTCTCGGGTTCATAAACCATTTCATACGATACGGAGCAGTGCGCCAGCATCTGATCAACGGTCATTTTTCCCCACTCCGGTTGTGTCTCCGGGGTAAGCTTGTTGATTCTGTCAATATAATTCTGAGCTACTTTGGCATCAAAAACGTTTTCCATAGTTTAGTAAAATGTTAAAAAACAAATATATCAGTTTTTCAGATTATTTTTTAAACCATTTATAAAAAAGAATATTACCGTTTATTTGATTTATAAAAAATACCCTTGAAAATCAGGGTTTCAAGGGTATTTTAGGTTAGCGAAAAATTTATTTGAAATTATTCCGAAATCTGCACTTCAGTTCCTTTAGTATGCGCATTCATTTGCGGCGCATAATAATTCTGAATGGTTGTAATTCCGTTTGAGAATTTTCCTGAAGCATTGGCCAAATAATCATATTCAAACACATATTTTCCTTTCGGCAGATACTGAATGTAAAAATTCGTGGACGCATCTTTGGTTGACTGGTAATATCCCAGACTATTTTTCCATTGGTAACCAGATAATACATCTACAGGCTCAAATCCTGCCGCTCTCATGTCTTTGATATGGATAAATTCCATCGGACGATCCGTATTCAGAACCATTCTTACGGTTACTTTATCTCCAACTTTTAATGGAGTTTCCGGAGAGATCTTCTGTAATTCTTCACCGTTCACTGTTTTTATTTTTCTGTAAAGTTCTTTGGTTACGGAAATGTAATTTTCAGAGGATTTTATTTTATCCAGATCTTCGTAGTGCTGCCAGAACAATCCACCCTGCACAATTCCCGGACCAGGTTTTGAAACAGTAACCTGAGCAAGATTTTTATTCAAAATATCTGATTTTACAGTTGATTTTACATATCCTGTGGCCTGAGTTTCAGGTTTTAATTCTTTTCCGCCCCAAACAATTTTTGCTTTATCGCTTTCCGCAGAGGTCCAGGATTTTCCGGAATTCAAGATGGTAAAGATAACTTCTGCCGTTCCTCTTGAACTGCCCCACGAATTAACTTCTTTTTGGGTAATCAGCCAGATTTTCATCTCTTCAATGAATTTCTGATCATTGGGCTGCAATCTGTTAAACGCTTCCAACGCGCCGGCCTGGTTTACCACTTTGGAACTAAACCATCCCCAACCGTCAAGATTCTGTTTCCAGTAAACTCCCTGGGTTTTGGTTTCTACAGAGGTTTCTTTTAAATATCTCATCAGCTTATCTGAAACATCTTTCAGCCCATAATCATTCATCAATAATGCCGCACGGTGAAGCCCGAAGAATGTGAAATCAGTAAGCTTTGCCGTTTTTGCTTTTTGCTTTACCAAAGATTTTAAAGTAGCTGCGTTACCCTTTAAAGGATATTCTTTCTCCCAATAATTTCTGGCATCCAGATAGTCGAGTGCCCAGTTGGTCCAAACCTCCTGCGTTTTTGCATCATAATAGGTATTGATCTCATAATCAACATAAGTAATTAGATTTTTCACCAGTTCTTTTTTGCGTTGCATTTTGATACTCTTTAGCCTGATCTTTTAACCATACATTGATTTTGCCTAAGTTTTTCAGGATGTACAATGATGTTGAGTAAGAACTCGGATATCCCTGATACCATGAGAAACCACCATCCGGATTCTGAAGTTTTTTGAGTTCCTCCCAATCCTGACTGATAGAATTTTTCATCGTATTGGCATCAAAAAGTAATGCGAGCTTTTGCATTTGTTCCTGTTCGTTATTACTTTCCAGCACCCATGGTGTCTCATCCAATAACAATTGTTTCAGTTCCTGATTTTTTTTCAAGATTTGAATTCAGTAAACCTTTATTCTGATACTCTTCAAATACGGTTTTCATCTTTGGATTGGCTTTAAAAATCTCTAACGCTAAAACATCGGCAAACCATTTGTTAAAGATTACATCCGCAGAATTATTGGGATCATTTTTAAGGCTCGGAAGAGCAAACATAATTTCCCAAATCGGATTGGTCGTCAGTTCCAGTGTATTGGAAATATTCGAAATCGTGTTTGAATTTGCATTTTTGAGATTTTCAAGTTCAAATGTTTTGGTTTCGCCTTCTTTTACAAAAACCGGAACCGCATCAGTTATGAGCATTCTGTTCGGCAGAATGGCAATCGCCTGTTGTTCACCATCAGAATATGAGCCCGCTTTAGCGATAACTTTGATGATGACGGAAGAAACATTTTCAGGAACTTTTAATTTCCAGGTTAATGCAGAATTTCCATTTTCGCCAATTTCAAAATTCTGAGGAGCAGCGCTTACTCCGAATTTTGAAGATATTTCTTCATTGGTAAACGCATCCAGAATCTGCAATATTGCTGAACCATTCAGCTTTTTATTCGTTAAATTCGAAAGTTTCGACTGTAAATTTAATTCATCCCCTTCTCTCAAAAATCTAGGATAATTCGGCGTTACGGAAAATTCTTTCTGCGTGATGACCTCTTTTTCCAACACCGCTGCTTTGGCATCTTTGGTGTGAGCAAGGAACATCAGTTTCCATTTGGTTAAGGCTTCAGGAGAAGTAAATTCAAAATTAACATTTCCTTCAGCATCGGTTTTCAGGTCAGGATAAAAGAATGCTGTTTCGTTAAGATTTTGGCGAACGGAAACTTTTTCTAAATCTTCTTTATCTAAGACTTTATCATCAGCAATAACTTCCGAAGCTGTAGCAGCAACTTCTCTCTTTTTAGCATAGCCACCAATCATTACAACTTCTTCAACATTTTGACTAATTGCACTGTCGGGCGGCGCAGGACTGGCAACTCCTCTAATATTAACTCCGGATGCTCTTCCCTGTAATACCATCAAACCATTTCTGTCGAACCAGTTAAACTGAGGAACTTCCACATAATTTCCGTTGAAGAATTTTATTCTCTGTTGATAATATTTCGTTAAAAGATTGTCTCTGAAATCATACATGGTCACCAAAGAATAAGGTCTGTACAATTTTTCCCATGTAAAACTATTGACCGCAAACTGATCCAGCGACATATCATACATATTGGCCAGCACCTCAGCATTGATTTTTTCTTTATCACTTCCTGAAACTTTCACCGACCATTTTTCTTTTACGTTAGGCTCAAGTTTGTCTCTGAAAGTTGTAGTCTCAATTTTTAACGGCTGTTCGGAGTCTTTAATTTTTAAATTTACCGTTGCCGTCTGAACATCATTGTACGCCACAACCTGGAATTGAATATTAACTGCCGATACAGCTTTATCTTTAGGAATATCAACAGCATATTCCAGTTTGCCGTTTTTAATTTTCTGAATATCGTAAACGGTTTTCCCGGAACCATCCTGAATATAGATGTTTACCAAAGCATTCGGAACCGCAGAGTACACATAAATTTTAGCTTTTTCTCCTCTTGAAAATTCTGTTTTTGGCTGTAAAGTGGTAAGGAATGTTTTCTGGTTGGCTTTCAGGCTATTTTTATCCCAAACACTGAAATACTGGGACGTTTTAATGGTATCTCTTCCTTCGATATTGTATAATTCAAGCTGGTAATCACCGGCATCCAATTTACCTAAATCAAGATCGGTTGTTGGAGTTTGGTTGCCAGTTGACGGTTGTTGTATTTTTTCAAAAACTAATGTTGATTTCCAATTCTCAGGCTCATCATTTTTATCATAAAGATCATGAGGGAATTTTCTGATAAATTCTTCTTTTGAAAATAACGGAAGATTCTGTACTGCATCTTTAAAATTACTCCTGAAAATCCTGTCCGGAGCCTGAAGTTTTGATAGCTTTACATGATAGGATTTTTTTAAATTCTGCTCATTATAATTCTTGGTTTCAACCTTTAATTTCACATTTTCGTCAGAAAAAACATCTTTTATTTCATCTGCTTTGATGTAATGAGATACTGAAGCGACTTTCAACTGCGTTTCTGCAGACTGTGTCTCACCATTAATATCGGTAACGGAAGCATTGATTTCATAATTATCAATCTGAATTCCTTCCAGCTGTTCATCTTTTTTTAGTTCCAGGCGGATGACAAATTCACCTTTTTCATTAGTCTTAGTTTCTCCAAGAATAGAATTCTCGTTATCATTCCCCTGTGGATACCACCAAAAATATCTCCAGCGAATATTACGTTTTTTAATTTCATAATTCACTTTCGTATTGTTTAAAGCAATTCCTGAAAAGGTTGTTGCCTTACCTTTCAGCTCAATAGTCTGGCCGTATTTATATTCGTCTTTTACAGGTTCGAAACTTACTTCAAACTTTGGTCTTTTATATTCTTCTACACTGAATCCTTTGAATACAGGCGTTTCACCATCGGTGCTCAAATAAAACTCACCATTCAGTTTGCCTTTAGGAAGTACAAAACTTCCATGATAGGAACCAAACTCATTGGTGGTAAAGTTTTGGGATGAGACTTCTTTACCATTGGCATCACCTAAAGTAATTTTTTGCTTTAATCCTGCGTCTACAGACTCTACATCTTTATTGATTTTTGTATTGATAACTTTAAAGTAAACAGTCTGCCCCGGTCTGTAAATAGCTCTGTCCGTAAAAATCTGAGTCTTTGTATGTAATTCATCATCAATATCAAATTCATCATTATAATTATTTCCATAGACTTGCATGATTTGAAAATCATTCGTTTTTGGCTGTTGAATCAGGAATGCTCTGTAATATTCTTTATTTGATGAAGAAGGAAATCTGAAAACTCCGTTGCCATCAGTTTTGCCGGTAGTCTTATTTAAAACAGAATTTCCGGAAAATTCATAAAACGCAAGACTTTCATTGGATATTGGCTCACCGTTTTCGCTGCTGACTAATTTCAGTTCGTTAGCAGAAAGATTTCCGTCAATTTTATTTTTATAAATGATTTTGTGATCAGACACAAAGAAATAAAAATTCTGATTTTTGTCGTTGGTTCCGTCATTTACTATATATTCTGCCACATAAATTCCTGATGGAAGCGGTTTTATTTCGAGAGAAGTTTTGTGTAACTGGTAATCTTTAGGATCAGAAAGCTGATACGTTTCTTTTTTTACGAGATCTTTTTTTACTTTCTCAAACATTTCAGGATAAGGATTTCTTGAATACTGTAAAAATGATTTAAGATCATCTGTTACTTTGTAAATATTCAGAGAAAAATTGCTTAGATTTTTATATTCGGCAACAAAATGAATAGCTTTATTGCTCTGTGTCTGCTGTTCATATTTTATGTTTAAAGAAATGAGTTTGATCTGCTCTTCCTTATTTTTAATATTTTCGATAAACGGCGATTGAGGATATTGGGATCTGGCTTTTGCGGCAATTTCGAGTGCTTCTTTCTCCTGCTTTTTGGCCAGTAATTCATTCATGATATCGTCCATGATGAGTACTTTATAATCACCTTTGGTATCAGAATTCAAAAGAGTATTGAGCTGCTGAAGTTTATCTTTACATTGATTGTAGTTACAGTTCTCCTGCAATTTCTGATGCATAAAATATAACTTGGAGTTACCATTGTTCTGTGCAATTAATTCATTGAAAATGTCATTAATCTGTTTATGGTTGTCTGCCAATTCGTTTTTAGTAAAAAGTCCGTTATTGGACAAGAAATCTACTTTTTTTGAGCGCATACCAGTCTGCCAGTGTCGGGAAAAAGGAAATTGACAGAATATTGGTAAACAGTGATTGATAAGGTACCAGCTCAATCTTCTTCATTTCAGTTTTCTGCTGATCAAGTTCTTTAAAGCTTTTGGTAATGTAATTTTTAAAATCCATTTTGCTCCAGGTTTCGATCTGCGTAATATCCTGAGAATTTATATTTGTCCTGCCATTGATTTTCCAACTGTTATGACTGTAATAATCGATAATAAAACCATTTATTAAAACTTTATAAATAATTTTTTTCGTCACCTTTCAACTGTTTTTCGATGTCCGACAGTTTGCTGAAAAACTTTGACACAGCATTATTCTGTTCATCTTCTCTCGTTTGGTTTACAATGGAGAATTCTGCTTTTAAGGAACGAATAAGTTGAAGGGTATTGTTATCTTTCATGGCGTGATTTTGGATATCCAGAATAGTAGGAAGATTGGATTTTAAGGTTCCTTTTTTGCTACTCTCTTCAATTTTTTTCCATTGTTCATCGTAATATTTCTGTGCATAGAACATCGTTGAACCCAACAACAGAAGGAAAAATATAAAACCCTTGGATAATCTTTTCATAAATGTTATTTTTGATCTAATGAATTTATTAAAAATACTGAAAAAAACCATTATAGACAGCCAATTGTATGTGTCTTTAATGGGAACTCTATTCGCAGTATTCTTTATGCAAGAGCAAAACACGTTCCGATGGCCTACTGTGGTATTTATTTTTATTACTTATTTTAGCGGGTATCTTTATACCAAATATCAGAACACCAGACATTTCCCTGTCATATTACTTATTAATGCCATCGCAGGAATTGTCTGTGCTTTTCTTATCATCCATAACCATAACAGCATCAGACTTTTGAAATGGCTCGTAATTGTCGTTTTGGGACTGCTCTACAACAGCTTTTTCCTGGATGTTTATATCCGTAAAATTCCTTTGTTAAAGATCTTTTATGTGGGACTTGTTTGGGCTTTGGTAAATTGCTGGCTGACATTGCCGGAATTCAGTATTCCTATATTTCTGATCAGTTTCTTTTTCATTACCGCATTGGTTCTGCCTTTTGACATCCGTGATATGAAAGTCGATACTGTAAAAACATTTCCGACGATTATCGGAGTTCAGAATACAAAATATATCGCTTATATATTGATTTTCCTAAGCAATATACTTGCTGCTCAGTATCTCGCATTTAATTATTCTCTATCGTTTTTTCTTTCAGGCATCATTACTTATATTTTAATTTATTTTTCTGAAAATGAAAGAGATGAGGTCTATTTTTCGTTTGGTGTGGAAACCTGCTCTGCACTTCCTTTTTTATTTTCAGTAATAATGAAGTATTTTTGACGAATGATTATCAAGAAACTTTCGCTGTATAATTTCAAGAACCATTCCGAGAAAAAATTTGAATTTTCCCCGCAGATTAACTGTTTTGTGGGAAACAACGGTGTGGGAAAAACCAATATTCTTGATGCCCTGCATTATCTTTCGGTCGGAAAAAGTTTTTTTGGGAAATACTGACCTCAACAATATTCGGCATGATGAAGATTTTTTCACGATCGATGCAGAAATCATGAATGAAGAAAGTGAAGACATCATTAAAATTTCACAGCCGAAAGAAGCGAAAAAAATCATTAAAAAGAACGATAAAAGCTACGACAGACTTGCAGATCACATCGGTTATCTTCCCAGTGTGATGATTTCTCCCTATGATTCTAATTTAATTTCAGATTCCGGAGAGAGCAGGAGAAAGTTTCTGGATGCCATGATTTCACAGACGGATTCGGAATATCTTTTTGATCTCATTCAGTACCAGAAAGTGGTTCAGCAAAGAAATGCTTTATTGAAATATTTTGCCAAAAACAGAGTTTGGGACAAAGATTCATTGGAAATTTATGATGATCCTATTACAAAATTAGGGACGAAAATATTTATTAAAAGAAGAGATTTCGTAGAAAAACTAAACCCGATTGTTCAGAGTTTTTACAAGATTATTTCCGGAGGAATGGAAAATGTCTCTGTCATTTACGAATCACATTTGTTGGAAAATTCTTTTGAAAATCTGCTGAAAGAAAGTATTGAACGTGACAGAATGCTTACTTATACTTCAAAAGGTATTCACAAAGATGATCTTCTTTTTGAGATGAATTCTGTTCTGATCAAAAAGGTTGGTTCTCAGGGACAGCAAAAATCTTTCCTTATTTCTCTAAAACTTGCGCAGATGAGCCTGGTAAAGGAATTAACAAAGAAAACACCGATTCTTCTTCTGGATGATATTTTCGACAAGCTTGATGACAACAGGGTTTCCCAGCTGATTGAGCTGGTAAATCAGGAAAATTTCGGACAGATTTTCATTACAGATACCCACAAGGAACGCACGGAAAGTGTTGTCAAAAAAATCAATGAAGAAAGTATTATTTTTGAATTATAATCCGTTCCTGAAAGTCAATAAAAATCTTAAAGTTAAGCTCTATTCATCATGAAAAGAAATAAAAAACGAGAATATCAGTCATCAGAGCTTGTGAAATCTTTTGCAAGAATTTATGGTTTTGAACATAAACTCATCGCCTTTGAAATCAAGGATTTTCTAGAAGAATATCTTGATGGAAGCCTTTTCTGTGAAATCAAGAGCGTGAATATTGAAGATCAGACAGTTATTATAAAAATTAATTCTCCTCTTTTAAAACACGATTTTCAGATGCGTAAAAGTTTCTATCTTAAAAAATTCAAAGATAAATTCGGGGCTGATAAATTTAATGATCTTCAGATTTTGTAGGAATCGTACTGTTCATAAGATCATCAGTCTTTTTGTCCAGACCGGATCGTAAAGGAATAAAAAACCTCAACGGATTCTTTAAAAAATATTTAAAAATTCCTTTATAAATTTCACTTACCTGTCCAAAATTCAGTTTTCTCGATCTGAAGGCCAAAAACATGGAAAGACTAAAACTCACGGCAAAGTTGAAAAATCCGATCAGAAAGACTGTAACCAGGGAAATACAGAACGTATAAGTATCGATTGAAAAATCTTTTCCATACAATCCTAAAGCGAAATTTCCAGCTGCGAAAGTGATGTGCCTGATATCAAGATCAAGCCCTAAAAATAAACCGACAGGAGCGGTTGCACCCAGAAAAACACCAAACCAGAAATTTGAAACAATTCCCGGCCAGTTTTTAGCATAATATTTTGAAAGCCCTTTCGCGAAATTTTTCCCAAAAAAGTCTTCTTATGGAGAGATTTTTAGATATTCTTTCAGGAATTTGATAAAACACGGAATTGTTTCCAATATTCCCTGAAATAATCCCTGAAATAAAAAGGTAAAAACCTGCAATACAAGCATGTAAAATAGCTTTAGACTTAAACGGATCAAGATCCATGAGTAATTTATCCGATCTTTCAACGGCAAGGTTTTGTGAAAAGAAAACATCCAGACCATAAATGATAATTAAAGCAATGGGAAAAGATAAAAGTACATTTCCTACAAACGCAATAAACTGACTTCTAAAGAGTTTTGAAACCAAATGCGCAAATTCTTTACTGTCGCTTTTAATATTTCCTTCTTCTGACAAAACTTTCGTCATCGTTGCGGCCGTCATAGCCGGTTGTTTTGTTGCCAGCGTAAAGCCCATCAGATAAATCATCACAAAGCCCATCGCATAATTCATGGAATATAAAAATGCATGCGAAAAATCACTTCCCGGTACATAACCATACAGCATTTTTAAAACACATAAAGCACCAACGATTATTCCACCACCACTGGCTTTATAGAACATCGTCATATATTCCTTACGCGTTGAGGTGATATAATGCGCACCGGTTTCTGCAGTATGATTGGTGATAAGATGTGAGATCAGCCTTGTGCTGTCATTAATCAGCTCTGAAATATTATTTCTGTGAGATTTATAGCTTAAAATATTAAATACCAATTGCTTGGAATTGATTAAAACATCTTTTTCTCCGTCAATAACTAAAAGCTGAACGGTTTCGTAAATTCTCTGAATCTGCTGACGGATCTTTAGTAAAGACTGGTTAATTTTTCCTGAAATTCCGTATTTTGAAGAGTTTTTAAATGAAATATTAACAAACTCAAGACATTGCTCGATATAAATTTTAATCTGCTTGTACCTGCTGTCTTTGGAATTCAGCTGAAGCTCGGGATTTTTTTCAAATTCTGCAGCAAGCTCTTCAAGCTCGTTCTGT
Source organism: Chryseobacterium sp. POE27 (assembly GCF_039727685.1). Taxonomy (NCBI): domain Bacteria; kingdom Pseudomonadati; phylum Bacteroidota; class Flavobacteriia; order Flavobacteriales; family Weeksellaceae; genus Chryseobacterium; species Chryseobacterium sp. POE27. The sequence goes on along the minus strand of NZ_CP152475.1, from coordinate 1,069,453 downwards.
AAAGCAAGGAAAGGATTGTCAAAATTACGGTACTGGGGAGCCATCCTTACAACCTCAACTTCCATGGCGGAACCGGTAACACGCCATGAAAGGATATTCATGGAGAAAAGAAGCTCTTTTTTTACCTCAGGTCTTACAATAAAATCGGATATACCCAGAATAATAAAGAGCTCATCAATTTCATTTTCAGGGAGATTCTGGAGAAATTTAAGGTCTTTTTTCGGTGTAAAGCTCACATTATCGATCATATACCAGATCGTTTGCTCATTAACGACCGGAGGAAGTATCTTATTCAGAATACGCTTTTTCAACTCAGGAATAAATGCGTTTTCCGACAGAATATTTGCTTCCGTTACAGAAAGATTAAATGTTTTGTTGCTGAAAATATGATGAATATACTTTCTGAAGTTTTCAGAAATCTGAATATTACTTCTGAAAAAGTTAAGAACATCTGTGAAATCCGCATTTTTAATACTCTCCAGAAATTCCGCAAAGGGTTCCAGAGAATGCGTCTGATTCTTAAAAGAAAAATATTTCTTAAGAACAGACTCAAAATTTGTGCTGGAATTAAAGAGTTTCATTAGTACAAAGATACTATTTCAAACTCACATTCCTCATTTGTCTCATGATCCAATTGTGTTTCTTTCTTAAATATGCCGATGGATTTTTAGGATCATACTTTTTAGGATTGGGTAAAACGGCTGCAATCCATGCTGCTTCAGACACCGTAAGATCTTTTGAAGGCTTTCCGAAATAATATTGAGCCGCAGCCTCAATTCCGAAAACACCTTGTCCCATTTCGATAGAATTGAGGTATCTTTCAAGAATAATATCTTTGCTCCATACTTTTTCAATGATGAACGTGTAGACTGCTTCAAGACCTTTTCTGATCCAGCTTCGTCCCTGCCAAAGGAAAATATTTTTTGCGGTTTGTTGTGAAATGGTACTTCCGCCTCTCAGTTTTTTACCTTTTTCATTGTTTTTCATGGCTTTTTCGATAGCCTTATAATCAAAGCCGTCGTGCATGAAGAACTTCTGATCTTCTGAAGCAATTACGGCTTTCTTTACATTATTCCCCATCTCATCATAAGAAATGTAATCTCTGTGCAGTTTTCCGTATTCAAAAAAACCTCCGATCTGTGTGATGGTTATGGGCGGATTAAAAAATCTACCCCAAACGATAAATAATACATTCAGAATGAGAATGATAAATATAATGCGTTTAATTGTTTTCCACATAATGTATAAAAAAAGAAATCCAAAAATAAGCAAATAGTCTGAGTTATTGCAACTCTTTCATATAGGTAAGCTGATAATCAGGTAAAAGTTCCGGATGGAAAATTTTAATATAATCCTTTAAAACAAGATCAGATCTTACTACTCCGCTTTCAAAAAAGTCATTGGCTTTGGCTTTTTCTTTTCCGGTAATAACATACATCTTTCCTTTATTAAAAACACTTAATTTACTGTAAACAGGATTCATTCCCAGCATTTCTTTTTTTGACGTATGGTTTCCGGCATTGACCCAGTACTGAACCTGATCTGCCTTTGCAAAAACTTCCTCAAAGCTCATGGTAACTGCTTTTTCATCTGTATTATTTTTTAAGATATAGTTTGCGTTGGCATCATTAATAAAGTTGGCTACAGCTGTTTTTCCTCCGGGAAGATACCAGACATCGCCGTACATTTCGTTGGCTAAGACCGTTGGGCGGACTTTTGCTTTTAAAGCAACCTGCTTTAGCTGCTTATAGTTTTTTTCGATCTCATCATATTGAGTTACTGCCTCTTTTTCTTTTCCGAAAAGTTTTCCGAAAAGCTTGATGTAAGCCGTTTTTTCCAACGGTTTCTGCTCCATGTATTCGTCCAGGAAAACGACCTGAATTCCGTTGTCTTTTAATAGTTTATAGGTATTGTCAAAACTTGCGATGTGATTGGTAAAAATGGCATCCGGTTGTAAAGAAAGGATTTTTTTCGACATCGTATTTCTGCTCATTCCCTACATTCTGAATTTTTCCTTCTTTTAATAAATTCTGAATTTTATCGGAATAAATATATTCGGGACTTGCAACGCCGATAACCAGATCTTCAACCCCGAGTGCCGATATATATCCCGCCATACTTGCATTCAGCAGGATAATTCTTTTAAAAGGAAGCTGATTTTGTTTAAAATCATAACTAAAATTTCCTGATTGAATGTGAACATTTCCATTTTCTTCCTTGTATTGTACAAGATTTGATATGGAAACAGATTCTGCAGGTATTTTTTTTTGTTCTCTTTTACAAGCCGTTAGCGTCAAAAATGCGATTAATAATAAAATTCTTGGTTTCATCTTTCAAAGAAAGTAAAAAAGTGCTATATTTGCAAACCATTTAACAATGGCCTCGTGGCGCAACTGAATAGCGCATCTGATTACGGCTCAGAAGGTTACAGGTTTGAATCCTGTCGAGGTCACAAATATACAAAGGCGCCACTTATAATTAAGTGGCGCTATTTTTTTATAGTTTAATCATTGGAGTTTTTTTTGTAAATTCTAAAAGACTTATGATGAGGATCAGTTCTAACTATATTACAATTTGATCAACATATTACGGAAATTAGCAGGGAGTAATAAATTTTGCTAATTTTGGAGAAATTTATTTAGAAATCAATGAAAAAAAATATCATAGCCGGCTTTGCGGCGATCATGTTGCTGGCATCTTGTAAGAACGATAAGAAAATCCTGGATTCGCTTGCAGATTACAACAACTCAATGGAGCAGAAAGGATATCATTTCGGAGATAAACTTGCTTTGCCAAGTGAAGTGACTGACGATGCAGAAAGTATCTCTATCAGTTTCGGAGACAAAGAAACATCCGATTTAACGATAAATCCGAAATTTTTCACCTTAGGTGACAATCCGGTTACTTTCAATATCAAAACAAAGGGTGGCGAAACACTTACTCAGGACGCTACCATCAATGTTTTTGCCAAAAATCCGGAAAAAAAGATCTCTTACGAAATTGTAGCAGAATACCCTCATGATCCTAAAAACTTTGTTCAGGGTTTTCAGATTGAAGGAAATACGATTTATGAAAGTGACGGACAAAACGGATCTTCGCAAATCTTAAAATATACATTAGGGACCACTACGCCATTGGCTTCAACCAAGCAGCCGCAGGAAGATTTTTCTGAAGGAAGCACGATTGTCGGAGATAAAGTCTATCAACTTACATGGCAGAGTAAAAAAGGATATATTTATGATAAAAGTTCATTGAAATTATTATCTGAATTTGCCTATCCGAATGTTTTGGGAGAAGGTTGGGGACTTACGTATGACGGTAAAAACCTTATTGCATCAGATGGAAGCAAGCTTCTGTATTTCCTGGATCCTGCTAATCCTTCTAAACTGGTAAGATATATTGCTGTTGCGGGAAGTTCTCAGGCTTACGATCAGCTGAACGAACTTGAATACCACAACGGATTTATCTACGCAAATGTTTGGCAGAAACCGATCATTTTAAAAATTAATCCTGAAAACGGAGAGGTAGTAGGAACATTTGATTTTACAGATATTGCAAAACAAAATACCAAAGGAAGTGATGACGTACTAAACGGAATTGCTTTTAAAGGAGAAAATATGCTGGTTACCGGAAAAAACTGGCCAAAGATTTATGAAGTTGCTATTCAATAGTTATATTTTAAATACAAAATAAAATAGTAAATTGGTAGCGTTCCTTTTGGGACGCTACTTCAGTAGAATAATTTGAGAGTATTATATTTGATATTTATGTTTGCTTTCTGTTCGCTGTATGCACAGAAATCTCTTCCTTTAGACACTTTGAAACTCAAGGAAGCTAAAGATATGCTTGCAGACGACTATGGAAATCTCTATATCTACAAAAACAAAGATTTTAGCCTTACCAAATATGATTCTCTGGGAAAGCAGATCGGTAAAATGATGCTTGCGGTTCCATATAAAGTGCAGACTGTACAGAATCCGCTGAGTGTTCCACTTTTTTCGGAAAATGCTCAGGAGCTGAAATTTTTTGATCAGAATATGAATGAGATTCAGCGGGTGGATTTTAAGCAGAAATTTGGTTTTATCAAAATGGCTTATGCGGAGGATCTTCAGCAGCTGTGGTTGCTGGACGAGAGTACCAAAAGGCTTATTCAGTACAATTTCAGAAATGAAACAATTATTAATTCTTATCCTTTTGATGCAAGTTTTGATGATCTTATGGATCTTCTGGTGTATGAAAATAAAATCTATATTCTCACGAGAAACAATATAAGAGTATATACTTTTAAGTTTGAAAAAATATTTGAGGCGACCGTTGAAAACGGAAAACGGTTCAGAAGGGAAAATGAATTTATTTTAGTGATTACTCCAAACTCTATTTTAAAATACATTCCGGAAAAAGAAATGGTTAAAATTTTTCAGGATCCTGATGCGCAGATTGTGGATAAAAATACGCTTTCTTATTTTGAAATCAAGGCCAACAAACTTTATCTTTACAGCCTTGAAAAAAATAAGGAAACCGAGCCGCAGACTGAACCGGATTTACAGCCAAAAGCTCAGGAGAAAGAGATAAAACAATCAGAAGAGAAAATTGCAGAACCTGACAGCCAGGAAGAAAAACTGGAGAAAAAAACTCAGGAAATAGAAGATAAAAATCCTGGGGAAAGCTCTCTGCAAAAGCTGATCGAGGAAATTTCCACGCTGGAGTCTGCAGGGGATTAGTCGGATAAATCATTTAACATAAGGATAAAATATGCATATTGCAGTTACAGGAAATATTGGAGCAGGAAAAACAACTTTAACGACTATGCTTTCAAAGCATTACGGATGGGATGCGCAGTTTGAAGATGTTGATCACAATCCTTATCTCGAAGATTTTTATGCAGATATGAGCAAATGGAGCTTTGCGCTGCAGATTTACTTTTTAGGAAGCAGATTCCGGCAGGTAAAAGAGATCCGGGATAGTGGTAAAAATATTATTCAGGATCGAACGATCTATGAGGATGCCCACATTTTTGCAGAAAACCTTAACGATATGAACCTGCTTTCGGACAGGGATTTTAAAAACTATGATTCAGTTTTCAATTTGATGAAATCTTTTGTTTCTGCACCTGATTTATTAATTTACCTTAAATCTGATGTTCCGAATCTGGTAAAAAAAATCTATAAACGAGGAAGAGAATACGAAGCATCAATCAGTATTGAATATCTTTCTAAACTGAATCAGAAGTACGAAAAATGGATATCCAATTACACCGAGGGAAAATTATTGATTATAGAGGTTGATGATCTTGATTTTGTAGAAAAGCCGGAAGATTTCGGATTCATCCTTGAAAAGATCGAAGCGGAACTTTATGGATTGTTTTAACAAAGATTTAGTATAAATTAATATGTTTTCATTCTGTTTCTTTCTAAATTTGTTGAGTATTAAATACATTTAAAAATGTTAGTGAAAGTTTTACATAACGGAAATTGCTCAAAATCCAACGCGGTTTTGGAGTACCTTGATGAAAATGGTGTTCCGTTTGAAATCATTAATATTATTGAAGAGCCATTAAGTCCTCTGGAAATTAAAACTGTTTTAAAAAAATTGAATCAGAGTGTGTTTGATATCATCAGGAAGAACGAAAAATTATATCTTGAAAAGTTTGCAGACAAAAACCTGTCGGAGGAAGAATGGATTAATATCTTAGCAGAAAATCCATCACTGATTCAAAGGCCTATTTTAATTAAAGGTTCTGTAGCAATGATTGGGAGGCCTGTAGAAAATGTTAAGTATTTTATCGAGAAATAAATAAAAACATATTAAGAATGTAAACAGAAAGTCAGCAATTACGCTGACTTTTTTTCTTATAATAGAATTACGCCTTCTATTTTTGCGACTTCTTTATAAATTTTTACCACCTGATCGGCGTCCAAAACAAATGCATTAATGTTACATGCTGTATATTTTCCGTTTTTGCTTTCTCTGTTGCCTAGTGTAAATTTAATTCCGTCAAAAACTCTGTAAATCTCTGTTAATTTTGCCTGATCCGTCGGAATGATAAATTTAAATAAATAATCTTCCGGAAAATCGTGATGATCTTCCAGTTTTGTCTTTAATGAGTTGTAAAAATCCTCAGGACTTGCATGTTGATTTCCTTGTAAAATATCCATTTACCAATTTTAATTATATATAAATTTAGCGAAATTTTTTCTATTTTCCAAGTGGTCCGAGAAGTGACTTAGAGTTCTGGATTTCATAATCTTCAATAATATTGAACATTCCGTTTACCAGCTGTTCTGAAGCTAATTGGCTTAAACCACCTGCATTTACCGTACTTTTATTGCCTCCAAGAAGACTTCCCAAAAGATTACTTCCGGATAAAGCGGTATTAATGCTTCTCACAATACCGTATTGGTTCAGCTGTTCCTCAACTTTAGGAGTGATCGCTGCAATAAGCTGCTGTGATGTTTTTTCTTTAAGAATGAGGGTGGCAGTCCCTTTTTCTCCCTGAATAATTCTTGTGACATCCTGCGCATTCAGGCTGTTTACGGCACTTACAAGAATTGGTTTTGAAATGTTGACGGTATATACAGCGGCATCTGCAATATATGCTCTTTCTTTTTCAACCAGTGAAGGAGCCACTTTTTCAAGCATAGAATTGATTTCTCTCAATTGCTTCGGAAGGGCTTTATCTACCATATTATTTTGTAGAAAGGCTTCTCTGTTGCTGTAGATGTTTACCCCTTTATCAATCCCGCTTAAAAGAAACCTTTTAATAATTGAAAGACCTAAGTCTGATGTTGCAAGAGTAGTGCAAGATTGAACTGCTGTATTAATAATAGCTCCTGTACCCATAATAAGAACAGCAGCAATGATGTATTTTTTCATTGTTGACGATTAAATATTATACATTTTCAAATAATGAACCAAATTTAACTACAATTATTGTTTTAACAAATTTTATAGTAGTTAATGATAAGACTATTTAACAAATCAACTCAAAATATTTAGTAAAAGAAATAAATGTTAATGATGTTACTAAATTTTTTTTGTTAATTTATCTCAATTATTAACTTAAAATAAATCGATTTATTCTAAATTTTAGATATTATTTTCAAATGTAAAGCAATATTGTTGTTTTAAAGAAAATTTACATTTTAACAGAAAAATAAAAACATTAAGTAAAATTAACATTGTTCAAGATATTTTTATAATTTTGACTAATGTCTTTTTATGAGAATAAGGTTTTATTCACATGATAAGCAGTAAAAAGACGTTTGTCTTTTTGTTAAATATGATTGTACGAATAAAATTTAACTATATGAAACAAAGTGATTTAAAGTATTCATGTCTCATTGCTGTTTTATACTTTGGTATGAATGTCAATGCACAGACCACTCCAGGAGATACTGTTGCTAAGGAACAGAAAATTGAGGAGGTGGTGATGATTGGGTATGGTAAACAGAAGAAAATAGATCTGACAAGTTCAGTTGCTACAGTTAAGGCAGCGGACATTGTTAAGACACCATCTGGTCAAGCAACACAAGCGTTACAGGGAAAAGTTGCGGGTGTTCAGATTATTTCGAACGGCTCCCCAGGTGAGGCTCCTAAAATTAACATTAGAGGTGTGCATTCTATTAATGGAAATAATCAGCCGCTATATGTTGTGGATGGTCTTTTTGTAGATAATATTGAATTTTTAAATCCTAATGATATTCAGGATTTTACTATTCTTAAAGATGCTTCTGCATCTGCAATTTATGGAGTGTTGGCTGCAAATGGAGTTGTTGTAATAACTACTAAAGGAGGGAGTTATAACAGAAAAGCAAAGTTGACTTATGATACTTATTACGGTTATCAATATGCGAATAATGTAATCAAAATGGCAAATACTGAGCAATATACAAATTTTGCTCTAGAATCAGGATCTCAATTTGAAATAGATGCTATTGGAGCTTCTATTCAGCGGTTTGGAAGAAGCAGAACTAATCCAAATCTTCCTAATGTTAATACAGATTGGTATAAAGAAGCGTTAAGAATTGCTCCAATTCAAAGTCATAGTCTTTCGGTTGATGGTGGTTCTGAAAAAATAGCATATTCATTAGGGGGTAACTTTTTCTCACAGCAGGGTATTCTTGATATGAAAAATAGTTACCAAAGATTTAATGTTAGGGCGAAAGTTGATGCTAAAGCAACGAATTGGTTGACGGTTGGAACGGTTATAAATTATACACGCGGTGAAAAATATGATGATGAAGGATCAGCTTGGCAACAAATTTATTATGCTGTTCCCGTCATGCCTGTTTATGATCAATTATTTACTGATGCTACCGTAAAACCTTATGCAGACGCTCAAGTTCTTGGATATAGAGGGCATGATAACCCATTTGCTTTGATGGACAATGTTGATAAATTAGGAGTGCAAAAATCTTTAAATTTTAATGCTTATGCCGAGATCAATTTACTTCCTAAAGAGCTAACATTTAAGACAACGCTATCTTATAATAACAGAAATATTAGTGAGCGTTTAATGGAGTTGCCATATTATGTGAATAATATAGGAAATGGCTTTCAAAGAACCTTAGACCAATCTTCAATAACAAGAAATAATGCAACTTATGAAGATTATATTTGGGATAATACCCTTACATGGAATAAAACAATCGGAAAGCATGATATCACATTGTTAGCAGGTACTTCTTATGCTGATCAATCTTACAAGTTTCTTAGTATGAAAGGCTTTTTCTTCAATGGTAGCTTGTTTTCAAGAGATAATGAAAGTACTTGGTATATTAATAATGCTTCCCCAGATGGAAGAATAACTTCAGAAGGTCAGCCATACCGTTTCTATAGAACTTCTTATTTTGGGCGATTGTCTTATAAATTTATGGACAGGTATATAGCATATGCAACACTAAGAAATGAAGGTTCTAACAAATTTCCCAATCAGAAAACAATTAATCTTCCTGCATTGGGCTTAGGATGGGTAATTTCTGAAGAATCATTTCTGAAAAATGTAAGCTGGATTAATCTCTTAAAATTCCGTGCAGGATGGGGGAGATTGGCTAATGATGCTGTTAATGCAAATAGAGCTAATACACCTTTTGCTGTTAATACCGTTTTTGCTGATACTTATGTGGCTGCATATCAATTTACAACTTATAAGGATGATGTAAGAAGGGAATTTACGGAAGAAACTAATATTGGCCTGTCTTCAGAATTTTTGCGTAGAAGATTAACTGTTGAAGCGGATTACTTTATAAAGGATACTAAAAATATGGTTATCCCAGTTCAACCAATAATAGGAAGCGAAGTAAGCTATAAAAATGTTGGTACAATGCGAAATAAAGGATACGAAATATCTGCGGGATGGAGAGATAAAATCGGTGAAAATTGGGGATATAGTATCAATGGGAATTTCAGTCATATTAAAAATGAAATCACTGATTTAAATGGTCAAGCTTTTATTGCTAGAGGCTCTGGTGATTTTCCACAACGGTTAGTTGTTGGGCAGCCTATAGATGTTTTTTACGGATATGATGTTATTGGAGTGTATCAGAACCAAGCTGAAGTTAATGCGGATCCAACAGCTGTTTATGCAAATGCTAATCAAGGGGCAGGAACTGTAAAACCTGGATATTTCAAGTATAGGGATATTAATGGTGATGGAAAAATAGATTCCGATGACAGAATGTATTTGGGATCACCTGTTCCAACTTATTATTATGGAGGATCAATTGCAGTAAATTACAAGAATTGGGATATTTCTGTAGCATTTTACGGACAGGGCGGAAATAAGATATTAAATAGAAACAGAGCCGAGGTTATAAGAACTACAGGAAGAAATATTGATGCAAATTTTGCGATCAATCGTTGGCATGGGGAAGGAACTACAAATGATTATGTTTCTTCAGAAGGTTACCGCCAAAGCTGGAACAATCAGAAATTGTCCAAATTCTGGTTGCAGGATGGAGATTTTTTTAGAGTACAAAATATACAGATAGGTTATACTTTAAAAGCAAATGGTATTCCTGAAATGAGATTTACTTTAACAGCTGATAGACCTTATATGTGGACAAAAAGTAAAAATTTAATGAATCCTGAAGTTGCAAATGATGGGGTTAATTTAGATGTTTACCCAACTCCATCTGTTATATCTATGGGTTATAGCATAAAATTCTAAAATTAAAATTTATCAAAATGAAAAGATTTAAATATATAAAAATAGCGTTACTTGGTAGTGTTCTGGTGTTATCTAGTTGTGATAATAAATTAGATGAGCCTATGGAATTAGATGCCGGAAACAGTTACGATTATTCTAGTGTGGAAGGAGCAAAAGGTGCTGTGATGGGAGCGTATGCAACGCTTTCAGGACAAAAATTGAATAATAACGGAGGCTATGATGATACTGGATTAGGGTGGGAGCAGATTCCTTTAATTTCTGTGAGAGGTGATGATGTTAATGCTGGTGGAAAAGGAGATCAGGCACCTTTTACTGATACAGACAAGTATTCTTATGATCGTAGTTACTGGATGTATAATTCTTTATGGGAAATCTGGTATCAAAGAATAGTACAGGTTACAGCACAAATGGATCAGTTAGAAAAATTTAGAACAGGTGGTGTAAATTCTCAATTAATCGATCAATATATTGCAGAATGTAAAACCCTTAGGGCTTTCTATACTTTAGAAATTTCAAGAGTTTGGGGCAAGGTAATTGTAATGGAAGTGCTAGATCAAAGTAAACTTACTTTAAAGTCTAAAGATGATGTTATGTCTTGGATCTCTTCTCAAATGGATCAAGCCATACCAAATCTACCAGACATGAGACCTAACCAGCGTACAGATATTAGAGGAGGGGTTACAAAATATACGGCTTTGGCAATTAAAGCAATGGCTAACTTGGAATTGAAAAATTATCAAGGAGTTGCTGATGCTACTGGTGCGATAATTAACTCAGGCAAGTTTACACTTTATAGCGATTATTATGAATTATTTAAAACACCAGGTAAATTGGCTGATGAGAATTTATTGGAAATTCAATATTCAGACTTTGGGGTAGGAACAGGTAACAACGTGAAGCATCTTTGGGATTTTTATGGACCAACCAGCTGGACTCCTTCCATAACAGGAGCAGGAGCGGGTTGGGGATTTTATGAACCAAGTTTGAAGTATATAAAATTTATGCTTAATAGGAATGAACAAAGAAGGCTTGTAACAAATGTTTTATTCACACCAGATGGTATTTCTAAAATTAAAGAAGATCCAAATTTTACGACACTTCCTACATGGGTTTCCAATATAACTCCTGACAATGATCAAATTAATAATTCTGCAAGAGCTCTATTCTTTAGTGGAAAGCATTATTTGCCAACTAATCAGTTAATACCGGGAAGGCTTAGTTATGGAAGTAATAAAAATTATATTATTACTCGGTATGCAGAGGTATTGTTAATGTATGCAGAAGCCGTTGCTAGGGGGGGCTAACCCAACAGCAGGATCTGCTGTGAATGCTGTTAATATTGTTAGAAATAGAGCAGGATTAAGTAGCTTATCTTCAGTCACTGCCGATCAGGTAATGGATGAAAAGTTTGCAGAATTAGGAATGGAGTGGGGAATCCGTTATTTTGATATGGTAAGATTAGGTAATACTGCTGCATTAAGTTATGACGGTAGAAACTTTACAATGGATAAACAATTTTTGCCATATCCATTAGCTCAAATTGAAAAAATAAATGCTTTAGATAAGTAATAACTTTTATTCTTGTTACAATGAAAAAAATATAATAAAATTAACTATTTCGGTGGTTTGTCTTATAACCTTTTCCACTGCTTGTTCAGATGGATATATAGATGATATTAGCGAGGTGGCGCAAGGAAATGATATTACAGCACCTACGGTGCAAATAGTCAGCCCAACTGGTAATCTTTTTATTCCATCGTCTGCTTCAGGCGCTAATGTCAAATTTCAGTATAAAGTAGTTGATGATATTGAAATAGGAAGTGTTGATGTATATTTAGATGGTGTTAAAATCGAAAGCAAAAATTCTTTCCTTGACTATAGAATTTACAATGGAACTTATTCTTATAACAATCTTTCAACGGGGTCACATACAATTAAAGTTGATGCTAAAGATAAAACGGGGAAGGCTACATCCCAATCCTTCACCTTCACTGTAGATAAATACACTAAGAAAAGCCCTTATGAAACATTATATATGCCTTTTTCTGGAGGAAATGTTTTTACAGATGTTATAAGTACTAATAATCCCACTGTAATAGGAAGTCCAAATACAGTTTCTAATGGATACTCGGGTTCGGCATATGGAGGCTCTGGTAATTCTTATTTAACTTTTCCTTTATCTGGCTTATATAGTGTTGATGGAGTAAGCTTTACCTTTTGGTATAAATTGAATTCATCGCCCGATCGTGCAGGAATTATTACAATAAATGATGATGCTGACAATTCAAATGAAAATAGGAAGAAAGGTTTTAGATTATTCAGAGAGGGAAATACTACATCTCAGACTATTAAGCTTAATTTAGGTATAGGGGGTGATGAATCTTGGAACGACGGAGGTGCACTGACTGTTAATAACCAATGGGTTCATATAGCTGTTACTATTTCAAAGACTGAATCTAAAATTTATTTTGATGGTGTATTGGTTCGAACTGCACCATATAATACACCATTTGATTTTTCATCTAGTAGTAATATAGTAATTGGCTCCGGAGCTCCTTCATTTTCATATTGGGGACATAATTCTGATTTAAGTTTAATAGATGAGATAAGAGTGTACAATAAAGCACTTGACCAGAATGAAGTAACTGCAAGTAAATCGTATTAAATTACTTTTAATTTACAAGATAAATGAACACTTTATGGCTATATTTGTCATAAAGTGTTTTTCTTAATAATATGAATAAAAAAATTTTTTTAAAATACTTTGGATTCTGTTTTATTGTGATATTTAGTGGAAATAGTTGTTCTAATTCCACAGAGTCTCTTGGTGAAACATATAATCCAAATCCCGCAAACAACTATACCGACCCCCAATTAATCGAGATGCTCCAAAAAGACGCGTTAAAATACTTTTGGGACTATGCAGAAACTAATTCCAAACTCGCGAGAGAAAGATATCATACAGATAATCCGGGACAAGATGCCAATGTTGTTACGACTGGGGGATCTGGTTTCGGACTAATGACTATTCTTGTAGGAATTAAAAATGGATATATTTCCAGAGCTGAAGCAGTTTCAAGACTTAGTACTTCACTTAATTTCTTACAGAACGCAAACCGGTTTCACGGAGCTTGGCCACATTGGATAAACGGGTCAACAGGACAGGTTATTCCATTTAGTACAATGGATGATGGAGGAGATCTGGTGGAAACCGCGTTTTTAGCGCAGGGATTAATTTGTGTGAGAGAATTCTTTAAAAACTCTTCTGATAATTCAGAACTGACACTTTCACAGAAAGCGGATACGTTATGGAAAGGAATTGAATGGAATTGGTACACTCAGGGACAAAATGTATTATATTGGCATTGGTCTCCCAATTACAATTTCCAGATGAATCTGCAACTAAAAGGTTTCGACGAAACATTAATTACTTATGTAATGGCAGCTGCTTCACCCAATTACGCTATTGAAAAACCCGTTTATCAGCAAGGTTGGGCCAGAAGTGGAAGCATAAAAAATACAGGATCACAATATGGAATTCCTTTAGTAGTTAATCATAACGGAGCAAACGGTACTGTCGGCCCAATGTTTTGGTCTCATTATTCATTTTTAGGCTTGGACCCAAGAGGTTTATCAGATGAATATGTAAATTATGGTGATGCAACAACAAACCATGCAAAAATAATGTATCAGTATTGTGTAACAAATCCAAAAGGATGGCAGGGATATAATTCCAAAAGTTGGGGGCTTACAGCAAGTTATTCCAGAAATGCTGATGGCTCAACAGGATATGCAGCGCATCAGCCGAATAACGACCTGGGCGTTATTTCTCCTACAGCAGCTTTGTCAAGTATGCCTTATACTCCTACGGAAAGTATGAGTATGCTTAGATTTTTGTATAACGAAAACTATAATAAATATATAGGAGTTGCAGGCCCTTATGATGCGTATTCTGTTCACTATAATTGGGTTACATCTAGATATCTGGCAATAGATCAGGGAACAATTGCACCAATGGTTGAAAATTATAAAAGCCAGTTTTTATGGCAGTTATTTATGAATGCTCCTGATGTGAAGCAAGGGTTAATTAAATTAGGTTTCCACTCTACACAATACGGATTTTAAAAAAAATATAAAAATATTAATATGAAGAGGATTATAATGTCAATCACTTTAATATCATTACTCACAGTCTCTTGCAAAAATTCACAGGTTTCCCAAAAAGAGCCTTTGACAGTGCAGACGGTGAAAAATGATATTACTGATCAGCAACTAATGGACAAAGTACAGAAAGATGCCCTGAAATACTTCTGGGATTACGCTGAGCCTCATTCTTTACTTGGAAGAGAACGCTACCATGAGGATAATATCTATCCTGATAATGACAAACATGTTGTTACAACAGGTGGTTCCGGATTTGGTCTTGCAACTGTTCTGGTAGGAGTTGAAAGAGGTTTTGTACCCAGAAAAGAAGCGGTGAAGCGTTTGACTACGATGATGGATTTCCTGGCTAAAGCAGACCGTCACAAAGGAGCCTGGTCTCACTGGATTAATGGAGAAACAGGCAAAACAGTTCCTTTCGGGAAAAAAGATAATGGCGGAGATTTAGTGGAAACGGCATTTTTGACTTCAGGGATTTTAATGGTTCGTGAATATTTTAAAAACGGAAATGCTGAAGAAAAAGCGTTAGCCAAAAAGTGTGACGAACTTTGGAAAGGCATCCAATGGAACTGGTACACAAAAGGCGGTGAGAAAGTATTGTATTGGCATTGGTCACCGGACTACCAATGGGAAATGAATTTTCCATTGGAGGGATACAACGAATGCCTGATAACTTATATTTTAGCGGCATCTTCACCAACTTATCCAATCGATGCTGAAACATATTATAAAGGCTGGACAAGAAATGGAAGCTATCTTTCCGACAAAACAAAATACAATCTTCCGTTATATGTTAAACACAACGGTGCGGAAGAATATGGAGGTCCTTTATTCTGGGCGCATTATTCGTACATCGGTCTTGATCCTACAAATCTTTCAGATAAATTAATCAAGAATTATTTTGATTTAAATAAAAATCAGGTGCTTGTTGATTATAAATATTGTGTTGAAAATCCCAAAAATTGGAAAGGTTATGGACCAAACTATTGGGGATTAACAGCAAGTTATTCAAGAAACAGCGACGGAAGTGTTGGTTATGATGCCCATTTTCCGCAAAATGACAGAGGAGTCATTACACCTACAGCAGCTTTGAGCAGTTTTCCGTACACGCCTAAAGAATCCATGGATTTTTTTACGCTTTCTGTATACACAGAAGCCGGAATTTATAGGATCTGCAGGCCCTTATGATGCCAATTCGATTAATTATGATAATTGGACAACACCAAGATACCTTGCCATAGATCAGGGAACAATTGCCCCGATGATCGAAAATTACAGAACCGGATTTTTATGGAAGTTATTTATGAATGCGCCTGAAATTCAACAAGGATTAAAGAAGCTGAGTTTCCAATCTCCAAAGTATGGAATAAAATAATCTGACTTATTATTAAGCAGGAATGGTTTTTAATCCATTGTAAACACATTTAATAGGCTTTAGCCAAAACTTAAAAAAGTAAAATGAAATTAAAACTAAAGCATTTACCATTTATTTTCCTGCCTTTTTCATTAAGCTTACATGCACAGGAGATAAAGGCGGAGTTGAATAAAGAAGTTAAACGAACGGAAAAAATTTCCTATATTCTGGATTATCCCCAAAATGCCAAAGGCAATGTTCCGCTTATCGTTTTTCTTCACGGGTCCGGGGAGAGAGGCAATAACCTTGAAATAGTTAAGGCTCACAGTCCGTTCACATATAAAAATCTGATTAAGGAACCTGTAGCTATTCTGGCTCCGCAATGTCCCGAAAACATGTGGTGGGATACGGTTACCGTTTATGCTCTGATCAAAGAAATTCAGGCAAAATATAAGATTGATCCTTCGCGGATTTACCTTACAGGACTTTCAATGGGAGGATGGGGAACCCTGAAACTGGCGATGGAACATCCCGAAATGTTTGCAGCCGTGGTTTCCGTATGTGCTCCTACTGACAGAGTGATGTACGCAAACATTGATCAATACAAAAATCTGAATATGAAGATTTTCCATGGCGGAATGGACGACGTGGTTTTACCGGAAAATGCATTTAATTTTTACCAAAACTTACATCCCGTAAATCCTTCAGCAGAACTGAAAATTTTCCCGAATGACAATCATAATTCCTGGGATTCGACCTATTCTGATCCTAAATTGTATGAATGGATGCTGTCAAAAAGGAAAGAAAAATAATTTTAGTAATTTTAAAAAGTTGCTATTATTTGTTGAGTGAAATCGAAAATTCGACGAAGTCAAACGCCTTGTGCCCTAAAATAAGTTTGTCAGAAAAACTTTGCATCTTTGCGTAATCAACAAAAAACAAAAAAATTAGAACTATAATTAAAGAAGATAGATTTTATGAAAAAGTTAATTGTAATGGCCACTTTAGCACTGGCGCCTGTGTTTTCGGCACAGGAAATGGTATCGAAGCCTGTTCAATCCTATCAGACGGCTCAGTATCAGGCTAAAAAGAAAGCATTCGTAGACAATCTTTTGTCGAAAATGACATTGGATGAGAAAATCGGACAGCTGAACTTACCTAGTTCCGGCGATTTTACAACCGGTTTGGCTAAAAGCTCAGACATCGGAAAGAAAGTAGAACAGGGCTTAGTGGGTGGACTATTCAATATAAAAGGTGCTGATAAAATCAAGGCCGTTCAGAAAGTAGCCGTTGAAAATAGCCGTCTCAAAATCCCTTTGATTTTTGGTATGGATGTGATCCACGGATATGAAACAACTTTCCCTATTCCATTGGGACTGGCTTCATCCTGGGATATGAATCTTGTTCAACAATCGGCGCGTGTTGCTGCAAAAGAAGCTTCAGCTGACGGAATCAACTGGACGTTCTCTCCAATGGTGGATATTTCCCGTGAACCAAGATGGGGAAGGGTTTCCGAAGGTTCGGGAGAAGATCCGTATTTAGGAAGTGAGATTGCTAAAAATATGGTGTACGGATATCAGGGTAAAGATCTTTCAGCCGGGAATACTATTTTAGCTTGTGTAAAACATTTTGCATTATACGGCGCCGGTGAAGCAGGAAGAGATTACAACACCGTTGATATGAGTCACATCAGAATGTTCAACGAGTATTTTCCACCTTATAAAGCTGCTGTCGATGCAGGAGTAGCTTCTGTAATGGCTTCTTTCAATGAAGTGGACGGAGTTCCTGCTACCGGAAACAGATGGCTCCAGACGGAAGTATTAAGAAATCAATGGAAATTCAAAGGATTTGTAGTTACTGATTATACAGGAATCAATGAAATGGTAGATCATGGTATGGGGGATCTTCAGCAGGTTTCTGCGTTGGCTCTGAAAGCGGGGGTTGATATGGATATGGTGGGTGAAGGCTTTTTGACAACCCTTAAAAAATCTTTATCTGAAGGAAAAGTGACCCAGGCTGAAATCGATATGGCAGCGAGAAGAATTCTTGAGGCAAAATATGACCTCGGATTATTCGATAACCCCTACAAACACGGAGATGCAAAACTAGCGGCAAAAGAAGTTTTCAGTCAGGAAAACAGAAATGTTGCCAGAAATATTGCCGCTCAATCTATGGTTTTATTGAAAAATGAAAATCAGATACTTCCTTTAAAAGCCTCCGGAACAGTAGCGGTTATCGGTCCTTTGGTGAATAATTCCATTAATATGACCGGAACGTGGAGTGTTGCTGCCAAGCACGACAAATCAGTAAATCTGGTGCAGGGACTTGAAGCTAACTATGGTAAAAACGTTAAGTTTATCTCTGCAAAAGGAGCTAATATTGATGATGATGCGAAATTGGAAGAGATTTATGCAGCTCACGGTAAGAAAACAGACCGAGATAATCGTTCAAAAGAAGCATTATTAAAAGAAGCCGTTGAGGTAGCCGGTAAAGCAGATGTTATCATTCTTGCCATAGGAGAATCTGCTGAAATGAGTGGTGAATCTTCTTCTAGAACGGAAATTACCATTCCTCAGTCTCAGGTAGATTTATTAAACGAATTGAAAAAAACGGGAAAACCAATTGCTATGGTATTATTCACAGGTCGTCCGTTGGCACTTACCAATGTTAAAGACGCTCCTGATGCTATTTTGAATGCATGGTTCCCGGGTTCGGAAGCTGGAAATGCAATCGCAGATGTTCTTTTTGGAAAAGTAAATCCTTCCGGAAAACTCCCGATGACATTCCCAAGAAGCTTAGGACAGGTGCCTATTTATTATAATGAAAAGAATACAGGAAG
Organism: Chryseobacterium sp. POE27; assembly: GCF_039727685.1. Lineage (NCBI taxonomy): Bacteria > Pseudomonadati > Bacteroidota > Flavobacteriia > Flavobacteriales > Weeksellaceae > Chryseobacterium > Chryseobacterium sp. POE27. Next base: position 1,050,931 of record NZ_CP152475.1, on the reverse strand, counting down.
ACCATTGGATCAGAAGCTTGTTGATAAATGTGAATATCAGAGATTCCGTTCCAATTATATGGATGAATGTAATACACCGCTTTATCCGTTCGGATATGGTTTAAGCTATGCTAAATTCAACTATTCTGATATTACGGTTTCTAATGCTAATCCGAAAGGAAACCAGACGATTCAGGCTTCGGTAACGGTTACGAATTCCGGAAGCTACGATGGAGCTGAGGTTGTTCAATTATACATGAGGGATATGGTGGGAAGCATCACAAGACCTGTTAAGGAACTTAAAGGCTTCCAAAAGGTAATGCTGAAAAAAGGAGAATCTAAAAAGGTTACCTTTAATATTACTCCTGAAGATCTTAAATTCTATAATGGAAATCTAAAATTTGACTGGGAACCGGGAGAATTTGATATCATGATCGGAACAAGTTCTGCAGACGTGAAACATTCAAAGATTAACTGGACAAAATAAAATTTAAGTCACTCAATTTGAGTGACTTTTTTTGTATATTAGAGTAAGATTAAACCACCAGAAAACTTTAAAAATAAACATATGAAAAAAACAATCTTATTCAGTTTGATGTTTCTTAGTTCCTTGATGTTGTCTCAAAAAAAAGACTCCGGTTGTAGGGAACGATAGAGATGTTCATGGGTGTATTGGCTCTGCGGGCTATACGTATTCCCAGATAAAAAATGAATGTGTGCGGGTTTTTGAACAAAAAATCAAGCTCAAAGAAGTGGATTCCGATAAAGGTTATGCTTCAATGACGGCGGTAATTTTCAGCAAAAACATGAAAAAAGCAGAAATATTTATTCCGGACGGTGCTGCAAAAAGTATTATCCTTGAAAGACAGGGCAAAAGCAGAGTGTGGAAAAGCGGAAAGGCAATCAAAGATAGTTACGTATTGGTTCCTTACAAGAAAAAAGGGTATCAGATTAAAAAAGATGATGTAGTAATTTATCACTAATGAACACAAAGCCATTCGCAGGAAGTGGCTTTTTATTATTTAACTCTCATTCATCAGTTATCTTTGCAACCGATTCAGTCGCGAAAAACGATTTTCAACTCTCACGGAAAAACCCTATTTTTGCATAGCTAAAAAGTAAAAGAAAGAATGAATTCCTACAAAAATCCATTGGAAGAACGCTATTCAAGCGAAGAAATGTTGTTTAACTTTTCTCATAATAATAAATTCCAGAACTGGAGAAAGCTTTGGATTGCCCTTGCTGAAATCGAAAAAGACCTTGGCCTTGACATCACGGACGAGCAAATTGTTGAATTGAAAGCCAATGCAGAAAACATCGATTACGAAAAAGCAGCTGAATATGAGAAAAAATTCAGACATGATGTAATGGCTCACGTTCACACTTACGGTGATGTGGCACCTTCTGCAAAAGGAATTATTCACTTGGGAGCAACTTCGGCGTTTGTAGGAGATAATACAGATTTAATTCAGATTCGTGACGGACTTTTAATTTTAAAGAAAAAGTTGGTTAATGTGATGAAAAATTTAGCAGATTTTGCTATTCAATATAAAGATTTACCGACTTTGGGTTTCACGCACTTCCAGCCGGCTCAGTTAACGACCGTTGGAAAAAGAGCGACACTTTGGTTACAGAGTTTAGTGTTGGACATCGAAGAACTTGATTTCTTCCTGGAAACCTTAAGATTCCGAGGGGTGAAAGGAACGACCGGAACTGCTGCAAGTTTCCTTGAACTTTTCAACGGTGATTACTCTAAAGTTAAACATTTAGATAAAGAATTATCCAAAAGATTTGGGTTCGAAAAAGTTTTTGGCGTTTCCGGACAGACTTACGACAGGAAAATTGATGCTAAAGTGGTGGCCTTATTAGGAAATATTGCACAGTCTGCCCATAAATTTACCAACGATTTACGTTTACTTCAAAACCTGAAAGAAATTGAAGAACCATTCGAGAAAAACCAGATCGGTTCATCGGCTATGGCTTATAAACGTAATCCAATGAGAAGCGAAAGAATCGGAGCTTTGGCAAAATATGTAATGTCTCTGACAACAAGTTCTGCGATGGTGGCTTCAACACAATGGTTTGAAAGAACACTGGATGATTCTGCTAACAAGAGATTAACCATTCCTCAGGCGTTTTTGGCTGTTGATGCTATTCTATTGATCTGGAACAACATCATGAACGGAATCGTTGTATATCCGAACAGAATCAACAAACATATTATGGAAGAACTTCCTTTCATGGCGACAGAATATATCATCATGGAAGAAGTAAAAGCAGGAGGTGACCGTCAGGAAATCCACGAAGTAATCAGGGTTCATTCTATGGAAGCTTCTAAACAGGTAAAAGTAGAAGGTAAAGAAAACGATCTTATCGAAAGAATCCTGAATGACGATTCATTAAAACTGGATAAGTCGAAATTAAAAGAAGTTCTGGATCCTAAAAACTTTATTGGTTTTGCACCAATCCAGACGGAAGAGTTTATCAAGAACGAAGTACAGCCGATTATCGATCAGAATAAAGATCTGATCGGACTGGAGGCTGATCTTAAAGTATAATACAGTATGCAGTCTTTTGGGCTGCATATTTTTTGAAATTAAACTAATCCATGAAAAATATATTTCTCTTTTTTATTCTCTTTTGTCTGAATTTGATTCCACTGGGAACTTTTGCTCAGATTAAATCAGAAGATCTGAAAGATTTTCAGTTGACAAAAGAGGAATATAACGAGTTTAAAAATTTTTTAATTTCAAAAAACCTAAAAGTAAGAGATACAATCTTTATCAAATATGATTTCAACAATGAAAACTGTTGGGATCAATTGGATCTCCAGGGTAAAAAGCATATTAATGATATTGTCAGTAACTTTCAGACTCATATTTCATATTTCAATACTACCTTTGAAACAGCTGTTGCATATAACTTTAGGGAGCCAGGAAAAAGATTTAATAAATTGAAACTTTGGGATGAGACGATTATCATTGATGATGATGAAATTCTGAAAAAGCTTATTTTTAAAGATAAAGTTCAGTGTGGGACTTCTGCGGTTATTCTTGCTGATGGATCTTATCTGATTTATGAAAAAGATCCTCATTTTGAGCTTTTAAGTTTACATCATAATTATTCTGGAAATAAATTTTAATGCATAATAGCAACACCAAATGAAAAAAATATTCTCCATAATTTTATTAATGCCTATGCTTTCTTTTTCTCAGAAAAAGGAAATTCTGAAGTATTTTAAATCAAAAGATTCTTTGGTTGGTGTTAAAAATCAAGACGGTAAGATCATTATTCCGGCCCAGTTCAAAATTTTTTCTTACTTGAAAGACGGAGAATTGGTAAAAGGAGAAACCATTTATTTTGATGGTGATAAAAACAATGAAAAACCAGGAAAAAATGAATGGGGATACGTCTATGACAGGAAAGGGAATTTTCTTTACAGACCTTTCTTTTATGACAACGGTGCTGATTATTTCTCCGAAGGCATAAGAAGATTTGTTAAAAACGGGAAGGTCGGTTTTGTAGACAGAAACGGAATGGTTGTCATCATGCCTGAACATGATTTTGTATCGCCGTTTAATTATGGATATGCTGCTTTTTGTGACGGCTGCGACTGGGAAAAAACGGAAGACGAACACAAAGCAATGGTAGGAGGAACATGGGGCGTTATGAATTTCAAAGGAGAAATTGTGAAGCCCATTTCAAAATCTGAAAATGCAATTGAAGTTGATGGAAAATATTATCCGAATCCATTCAAATACAATGAAAAAGAGAAAAGTATTCTTCAGTTTTTCGAAAAGCAGAACAAAAAACTTTCAGAACTATATTATGTTAATCATTATACAAAATTATCTGAAAATGAAAAGAAATTATTCTTCGAGATCGTAGAAAGGCCAAAGGAAAATTTCCCATTTTATCAGGTAAATACCTATGATTACAGAAAAATGGAAGCAGGATTGATGTATGATTTCAAGTTCTTAGTCTCAGAAAATGGCAAAAGTATTTTTGCACTGGATGATGATGAAAAAATCCCTTTTGAAAAGTGGCTGATCAAAGAAATAAAAGAAGCCGGAGATTTTGAAAAAGAACATCCCGATCATCCGAATAAATTAAGTAAATGAAAAATAGTGAAAATGTTTATTCCGTAGGAATGCTATCTTTGTAATCGGAAAAATATGGCGCTTGCCAGAAAAATTTAAATAAAATAAATCTAATAAATCTGACATCTAATGTCTCAAAACAAAAGAATTTTCGTAGAAAAAAGAGGAATTTTCGATGTGGAAAGTCCGCAACTATTTGATGAAGTAAAAGCGGTGGTTCCGTCTATCCAAAGTGTAAAAGTGTATAACGTTTATGATATTTTTGGATTAAATGACGGCGAATTTGAAAAGGTTGTAAACAGTACTTTCGTTGATCCGGTTACCGATATTTTAATCGAAGAAAATCCTGCAAAAGGAATCTTTTTCGCATTAGAATTTTTACCAGGACAGTATGATCAACGTGCTGATTCTGCTCAACAATGTATCGCTTTATTAACTGGAAATGAGAAATCTAAAGTGAGAAGCGGTAAACTCATTGAATTTGAAGGCGTTTCCGAATCAGATTTAGTTAAAATCAAAGACCTCTTAATCAATAAAGTTGAATCTCAGGAAAAAGATTTAGCAATGCTGAATATTCCTGCGGATGAAACGCCATCAAAGGTTTTGGTTCACGAAAATTTCATCAATTTTGATGATGTTCAGTTGGAAGAATTCTTCAACAATCATGGTTTTGCATTGGGCCTGGACGATCTGAAATTCATCCAGGAATATTTTAAATCGGAACAGAGAAATCCTACGGAAACTGAACTTAAAGTTTTAGATACCTACTGGAGCGACCACTGTCGTCACACGACGTTTGAAACGGAATTGTCAAATATTGAATTTGAAGGACAGTTTAAACATACATTGGAAACCATTTTCAATGATTATATTGAAAAAAGAAAATTCTTAGGACGCGAATTGAAACCAATCTCTTTAATGGATCTGGCGACAGTTTGCGGAAGATATTTCCATAAAACAGGCAATTTGGAAAACTTGGTGGTTTCCGACGAAATCAACGCTTGTACCATCCAAATCGAAGCTGAATACGATGGTAAAAAAGAACCGTGGTATTTATTATTCAAAAACGAAACCCACAATCACCCGACAGAAATTGAACCTTTCGGAGGTGCTTCAACGTGTTTAGGTGGAGCGATCAGAGATCCTTTGTCCGGACGGTCATACGTTTTCCAGGCGATGAGATTGACGGGTGCTGCAGATGTTTTGGAACCGGTTGATAAAACGTTGCCTGGAAAATTACCTCAAAAAATAATCACAAAACAGGCGGCGAATGGATATTCTTCTTATGGTAACCAAATCGGTTTGGCAACTACAATGGTTTCTGAAATCTACGATGAAGGCTACAAAGCAAAAAGAATGGAAGTTGGTTTCGTTGCCGGAGCCGTTCCTGTGGATTGGGTAAGACGTGAAAAACCTGAAGCTGGCGATTCTATCATCATTTTAGGTGGTGCAACTGGCCGTGACGGTGTTGGTGGAGCAAGCGGAAGTTCGAAAGAACAGGACGAAACTTCGATCCACACGATGAGTTCTGAAGTTCAGAAAGGAAATGCGGTTGAAGAACGTAAAATCCAAAGATTATTCAGAAATCCTGAAGTGACGAGATTGATTAAAAAATCTAATGACTTCGGAGCTGGAGGTGTTTCTGTAGCAATCGGTGAAATCGCTGATTCTTTGGAAGTTAATTTGGATGTTTTACCTCTAAAATATGAAGGTTTGAACGGAACTGAGCTTGCTATTTCTGAATCTCAGGAAAGAATGGCGGTTGTGGTTGAACCAAAAGATAAAGAGCAGTTCATCAAATTCTGTAAAGCTGAAAACATTGTGGCTGTAGAAGTGGCAAAAGTGACAGATTCAGGAAGAATGCAGATGTTCTGGAAAGGGAACAAAATCGTTGATCTTTCAAGAGAATTCCTTGATACAAACGGTTGTTCTAAAAGTCAGGAAGTTAAGATTACGCATCTTAATGAAGTGAAAGAAGAAACTCAGGTTTTCAATGAAGAGAATTTCTTGAAAATCTTAGCGGATAAAAATGTAGCCTCTCAAAAAGGTTTGTTGGAGATGTTCGATTCTTCTATCGGTGCAACTACGGTTGCGATGCCTTTAGGTGGTAAATATCAGCAGACATTGATGGAAGGAAGTGTTCAGACATTGCCGATTATCGGAGCAAAAAATATTGAAACAGTTTCTTTGGCAAGTTGGGGATTCGATGCGGAGATTTCTAAGCAGAATTCTTTGTTGGGAGCATCTTACGCTGTGGTTGAAAGTGTTGCGAAAATCGTTGCAATGGGTGGCGATTATAAAAATATCAGATTTAGTTTTCAGGAATATTTTGAGAAATTAGGTCAGAATCCTGAGAAATGGGGGAAGCCACTGGCTTCTTTACTTGGAGCTTATGATGCTCAGATCAATTTTGGTTTGGCAGCAATTGGGGGTAAAGATTCAATGAGTGGGACTTATCAGGATCTGAATGTTCCGCCAACGTTAATTTCTTTCGCTTGTGCGAATGGAGAAAAGAAAAATATTATCTCTCCTGAATTTAAAAACGAAGGAAATAAAATATATTTCTTCAATCATATCGCTCAGGAAAACGGACTTCCGGATTATGACACTTTAAAAAATATTTATGAATTAATTTTCGAAAATATTAAAGCCGGAAAAATAGTTTCTGTAAAAATAGTAAAAGAAGGTGGAGTTGCGGTTGCTTTAGCTAAAATGAGTTTCGGAAACAGGTTAGGCGCTGAAATTACGGTTGACGAAAATGTTTTATTAACGAAAAATATCGGAAGCTTAATCATCGAATCTAAAGAGGAATTAAGCTCTGTTAATCTCCAGTTAATCGGACAAGTTGTTGCTGATGAGGTTCTAACCATCAACCAACAACCAACAACCATCAGCAAATTATTAGCAGCAAACACCAATACATTTGAAAACCTTTTCCCAACGGTTAAAAAAGAAAAAATTACGGTTGAAATTGATGAGAAATTAAACTCAATCAAACCAAGAAATATCATCATCAAAAAACACGGAATCGCTCAGCCAAAAGTATTTGCACCGGTTTTCCCGGGAACCAATTGTGAGTATGATACGTTGAACGCTTTCGCTAAAGAAGGTGCAATTGTAAGCAGTTTACCTTTAATTAATATCAATCACCAATTATTGGATGAAAGTATTGATGCGTGGGTGGAAGAAATCAAAACTTCTCAGATTTTAGCATTCTCAGGAGGTTTCTCTGCGGGTGACGAGCCGGACGGTTCTGCGAAATTCATCGTTAATGTGTTGAAAAATGAGAAGATGAAAAATGCAGTTCACGAATTGTTGGATAGAGACGGTATGATCATCGGGATCTGTAATGGTTTCCAGGCGCTGGTTAAATCAGGCTTGTTGCCTTACGGAAGAATTAAGGATTTGGATGAAAACTCTCCGACGTTAGCTCATAATGCGATCAGAAGACATATTTCCCAGATGGTCAACGTAAGAGTGGTGAATGATGAATCGCCTTGGCTGAAAGGAATGAAAGATCAGGTGTTCACGATTCCTATTTCTCACGGTGAAGGTCGTTTTATGGCTTCTGAGGCAGAAATTCAGAAATTGTATGAAAACGGACAGATCGCTACTCAATATTTAGATTTAGAAGGAAATGTTGCTCACGGAATGCCATTCAATCCTAACAATTCTTTGTTCGGAATTGAAGGAATTACAAGTCTGGATGGGAAGATTTTCGGTAGAATGGGACATCCGGAACGTTTTGCTGATGGTCTGTTTAAAAATATTCCGACGGCGAATTACCACAATATATTTAAAAATGGAGTGGAATACTTTAAATAGTCTGCTGGCTTTTAGCAATGAGCTTTTGGCTTTAAATGTTAGAAATAAATGAATAATAATTCAAATAAACAAATGACTGTCATCAATGGCAGTCATTTTTCAAATCTGGAAGGTTTCTACGAAGAGATTTCCCTGCTTTTTTTAAAGGATGAAGATTGGAAAGTCGGAACGTTGGATGGCTTTGATGATGTTTTATATGGATTTCAGGGTGAAATCATCTGGAAAGATTCGCAAAAATCTAAAGAAGATTTAGGTTTTAATCTGACTAAAGAATTTTACGAAACTAAAATCAGACAAGGAAAACCTTTTAACATAGAATTAATTCAACAAAAATTAAATGAACTTATGGAAGGAAACGGACAAACTTTGTTTGAAATTTTAATTGAAATTATAGAGTCACACAAGAATATTAAATTGATTTTAGATTAATATTTTGAACTTTCTTATCAAATGGTAGAGCTTAAAAGACATATTTCCAATAAATCAAAACACCCGTAATGACTGATACAATTGTCATCAGAAGAACTGCACCGGCAGAAATGTCTTTGATAAAACCAATCCTTTTGTCAAATTCCGGGTGGGTGATGTCACAGATCTTCTCAATGGCCGTATTAAAAATCTCAGCAGCTAAGACCCCGAAACAGACGATCAGAATAAGAGCTGTATCAGTCGTTGTCAGTTTTAAATAAAAAATCAGAAAAAGATTAATAAGGAAAGCCATTATTTCAATCTGAAAATTTCTTTCCCATTTAATCATCAGGAAAATACCACGTAAAGCATTGAAAAAACTTTTATAAACAGGCGGTTTTCGCATAATGAAAAGATATTTGCAAATATAGCTATTTGCTCAAAGAAAATCCTTATCTTTAGTCGTTGTCATTTTGACAGCTTTTCATCTAAAAATTAAGGAGAAGAAACAGGCTAAAATCTTTTGATGGTTGTTAGTAACTCTAAGGATTATTCTTTTCAATCTGTTTTCTATTTATTATATTTGTAAAAATTTATTTTTAAATCTATGAAATTTATTATTTCAAGTGGTGAACTGCAGAAGGCTTTGCAAACTGTAAGTGGTGTGATATCAAGCTCTCAGTCGAGACCGATTTTAGAAAATTATCTTTTTGAATTAGACGGAACTCAGGTTACCATTACAGCATCTGATGGCGAGACAACTCTTGTCACTTCTCTGGATGCAAAATCCGATGATACCGGAAAATTTGCTGTTCCTGCTAAGATTTTTCAGGATTTTATCAAGACTTACGGAGAACAGCCGTTGACATTGGTTGTAAAAGATAATGCAGAAGGAACGGGAAGTCAGCTTGAAATTTTAGATGAAAAAGATAACTTCGCAGTAGCGCTGGACAATGCAGACGACTATCCGGAGTTGCCGGAATTTGATGCATCACAAAGTGTAACCATGTCGGCAGGAGTTTTATCTGAAGCTCTTACCAATACACTTTTTGCGACAAGCAACGATTCTCTTCGTCCGGTAATGACAGGAGTTTTGTTCCAGTTTGGTGAAAATGAAACGAATTTCGTTTCTACTGATTCTCACAGATTGGTTGTTTATAAAAGAACGGATCTGATGAATGCCGAACCGATGGAATTCATCATGCCGAAAAAACCTTTGAATATCTTTAAAAATATTTTAGCAAGCTCAAACGATGATGTTACCATCGACTTCAATGAGAATATGGCTAAATTTACTTTCGGTAAACATATCTGGATTTGTAGATTAATCGATGGGAAATATCCCAATTATACTGCGGTGATTCCTAAAGAAAACCCAAATGTACTGACAATCAATAGGAATCTATTGTTAGGAGCGATTAAAAGAGCTTCAATCATGTCAAATAAATCGACCAACCAGGTGAGATTCAAATTATCGGCAAATATCCTCCATCTTCATGCAGAAGACACAGAATACGCAAATAAGGCAGATATGCAGATTCCTTGCGATTATAATGGAGAAGATATCAATATCGGATTCAGCTCTAAATTCTTAACTGAAATGCTGACGATTCTGGGTTCAGATGATATTACAATGAAAATGTCCCAGCCCAACAGACCGGGAATCATTGAACCTCTTGACGGTCTTGAAGAAAATGAAAATATCTTAATGCTGTCAATGCCGGTGATCGGATTGTAATTGTATTATATAAAATATTTAAAGAGGTTTTGATTTTCAGAGCCTCTTTTTTTTGAGAGTTTTTTTGACTCTATCGGATGTATTTATTGTTTTTGGGCAATTTGATTACATCAAAAAGCAATATATATTTTTTATTTGAAGCTTTTTGACTTCGTCGAATTGTATTTACTTATTTATTTTTTAAAAGGAGCAATTTCCCGCTTTCCGCACTCGCTATTTTTTTTGTTTTCGGCGCGGCGGCTCTGCCGCCGCGCCGAAAACAAAAAAATGAGCTCAAACAATTGCTGCAATCGGGGCTAAAAGACAGTCTTTTGATAAAAATCAGGAAATAATCACGACTATTGTTCATGCTCAAGCGTTCAGGCATAGTTACTGAAAAAGATTCTGGAAAGATACGTTTAGATGCTTTCAGCATGACAAATTTCGTAGAATAATTCTACAAATATCTGTGGACAATAATCTGTGTAAATCTGTGAAATCAGTGGGAGAAAAAATAAAACTGAAATTAAAAATAAATTCTGCTCAATTTTTAAAATGTACGATAAAAAAGACAATAAAGACAGATAAAATTAAACTCTTAAAATCTGTTATAAATTTCTCTATTTCTCAAAAAAACACGACATTTGTAGACTTAAAATTTAACTAAAAATTTTTCAAAATATACCAGATGAAACCGTAAGATTCATCTGGCTTTAGAAAAAATAAAAATTATCAGATGAAAATATCAAACAATTGGCTTAAAGACTTTATCAAAACGGAATTGAAAACTGAAAGAATCGGTGAATTCCTTACAGATATTGGTCTTGAAGTTGAAGGGATAGAAAAATTTGAAAGCATAAAAGGCAGTCTGGAAGGAATTGTTGTAGGTAAAGTTCTGACCTGCGAAAAACATCCGAATGCAGATAAACTGAAAAAAACATCCGTAGATGTCGGAAACGGAAAAATTCTGAATATCGTTTGCGGTGCTCCGAATGTAGAAGCCGGACAAACAGTTCCTGTAGCAGTAGTCGGCACAAAAATTTATGATAAATCCGGAAGTTTTTTTGAAATTAAAGAAGCTAAAATCAGGGGAGAAGTTTCTCAGGGAATGATCTGTGCAGAAGATGAACTTGGCCTTAGTGACGACCACGGAGGAATTATGGTTCTGGATGAAGAAAAGTTTGAACTAGGAAAAAATTTCGCTGATTATTTTGAAATTGCCAATGATGAGGTTATAGAAATTGGATTAACACCCAACAGAACCGATGCCATGTCTCACTACGGAGTAGCAAGAGATCTTCATGCTTACCTTTCTACCAACAAGCAGAAATCTGAGTTTGAGAAGGTTTCTTCAGTAGTTTTGAGTAATGAAGGAACTCACGATTTTAAGTTAGTTGTGGAAGATGCTGAGCTTTGTCCAAGATATATCGGAGCAGTCATTGAAGACGTTAAAGTGGCAGATTCTCCGGCTTGGCTTAAAGACAGACTGAAAGCCATCGGATTAAGCCCGATTAACAATATTGTTGATATTACCAATTATATTCTCCATGGTTTTGGTCAGCCCCTTCATGCTTTTGATGCAGATAAAATCACGGACAAAACGGTAAAGGTCGGAACGGTAAAAGAAGGTACTAAATTCACAACTTTAGATGGGGTGGAAAGAACTTTAAGTGGTTCTGAGATCATGATCAAAGACGGAAAAGACAATCCGATGTGTATTGCAGGAGTTTTCGGTGGAGCCAATTCTGGTGTTTCCGCTGAAACTAAAACGATTTTCCTGGAAAGTGCTTATTTTAATCCTGTTGCGATAAGAAAAGGAGCGAAATTCCATGGTTTGAATACTGATGCATCTTTCAGATTTGAAAGAGGTGTGGATCCTAATATTACAAGAACAGCAATCACGCATGCTATCAAATTAATTCATGAATTGGCTGAAGGAAAATTAGTAGGTGATCTGTTGGAAGAATATCCAAAGAAAATTGAAGATAACTATGTGATTCTAAGATTCTCCAAAATCGAACAGATTTTAGGAACTAAAATTCACAGAGAAAAAGTAAAAGAAATTTTAAAAGCACTGGATATTCAGGTTTTAAATGAAATTCAGAATGGTCTTGAAATTTCTGTTCCGGCTTACAGGGCAGATGTTACGAGAGAGATTGACGTTATCGAAGAGATTTTGAGAATCTACGGATATAATAAAATCGATGCTCCTCAGAAAATCTCTTTTACTCCGGTAAAATTGAATGCAAAAGATCAGGATGAGCTTGAAAATAGCTGGGCAAGAACATTACAAAGTCTTGGTTTCAATGAAGTAATGAATAATTCACTCACTTCCGTAAAAGATGAAAAAGATGCGGTAAAGCTGCTAAATCCATTAAGCAATGATCTTGCATTCATGAGAAAGTCTTTGCTGGAAGGTCTTTTGCAGAATACCATCTACAATATCAACAGAAAAAATCAGGATATCAAATTCTTCGAGTTCGGGAAAATTTATCATAAAAGAGAAAAATACGAAGAGAGAAAACAGCTGGCGATTCTTGTTTCCGGAAGAGAGGTGGCAGAAAACTGGCTGCAGCCAAAATCTGCAACGAGTTTTTATTATTTGAAAGCTTATGTGAAAGTTTTATTGGAAAAGCTGGTGATTGATTATAAGGAAGTCGCTTTGTCTGATGAAAGATTTTCTGACGCTCTTGCCTATGAGGTTGACGGTAAAACTTTGGTGAAAATCGGTAAAGTAAGTACTCAGATGCTAAAAGATTTTGATATCGACCAGGAATGTTTCTATGCAGAAATCGAATTGGAATTTGCTCAGAAACTGCGTGCTGAAAATGAGCTTACATTTAAAGATATTCCTAAATTCAACAAAATCAGAAGAGATTTAGCCTTACTGATTGACAAGACGGTGAATTATGAAGATCTTTATCAGGCTGCTAAAAAGAATAAATCTCCATATATTAAAAATATTAATCTTTTTGATGTATATGAAGGGAAAAATCTTCCTGAAGGCAAGAAATCCTATGCAATGAGTTTCGAGCTTTTAAATGGAGAGAAAACGCTCGAGGAAAAGGAAATTACGGCAGTAATGGATTCTTTGGTAAAATCTTTCCAAAAAGAATTCAATGCAGAATTAAGAGGATAATTAAATATCAACTATTTATAAGAAACGGACTTTTGTCCGTTTTTTTTTCATTTATGTCACGTTTAAAGCAAAGAAAAATAGCATTGAAAAAGTAATAAAAATAGTATGAAAACCGTTTAAATAATAATATTTACGTAAATTTGATTTAAATCAAAAGGAAAAAAATGAAAAATCTTTTTTTAAGTATATGCACGGCAACGGTTTTGGTTTCATGTGGAGCGATGGCTGGTTCTGCTTCCAAAGTAGGTAAGGCTCAGCCTTCACTGACAGGAACAAAATGGGCTTTAGCTGACAATGTGAAAGGAAAAATTCCTACCCTGAATATTGAAGGGGAAAAAATTAACGGGAATACAGGATGCAACAATTACTTCGGAACAGCTAAGGTAGAACCTTCTACAGGCAATTTTTCTGCAAGTCAGATGGGCTCTACGAAAATGGCTTGCGAAAATATGAGTGTGGAAAAAAACTTTATGGATATGATGTCAAAAGCTAATAAATATGTCATCACCGGAAATGTTCTCGAATTGTATCAGGACAATCTTCTCCTATTAAAATTCAATAAAGCTGAATAGAATAAATAAGAAAAGGAACTCATTTGAGTTCCTTTTTTATGTTTAAATCGTTATTAATCTTCCTCTTCTTCGTCGTACTTAGCCAACTCTTCATCACACCATTTAAACGCAGCCTCCACTACTTTTGTAGCCTCATCTGCCATTGTTTCCTCATCGTCACCTTCAAGATCATCCAGCCATTCAACTTCTTCTTCTTCAACATTCAGGATAAATCTTGGATATTCTGTATGAACTACGAACAAATCTTCTGGAAATTCCGAATTATCTGCTAATAAAAACTTTGGTAATTTCATTTTTTTAATGTTTTAACTTTAAAATCAAAGATAATAAAATTATTGGTATTTGTTCTTGTCAATCTTCATTTTTTGTAAAACTTTATACCTCGTTAAAGTTGTTTTCTGTAAAGTATCTTTTGGTTTAAAACTTAGTATTACATAGGGATTTACGGTACTGATGAGCTCAGCGACCTGAATATATTCAAGATCTTCAATATCTTCTACATAAAATTTTACCGGACCTTTATCCAGATTTTCAGACTGTAAAAACTGTTTCATTTCTTTTCTGTTTTCGAGATAATTGCCTTTTGACAACCACGTAAAAGCCAGTCCGGAAAGAAGACTTAAAAAACCGATAGCATATACTTTATCATTAAAAATCAAAAATAATTTTCTAAAATAAACGAGCCATATCGGAAAGCTGAATGGAGCCATCAGACGATAGTCGATCGGATTCACAGAGTAGAAATATTGGATGAAATACGAACATATTATACCGACAATACTCACGAAAATAAAGAAGAATTCAGTATCCGAAAGTTTATATTTGATAAATAAATAGATGATTAAGAGAATATTGAGAAATCCGATTCCATAGATCGCATAATTGATGATTCCTCCGGCCGGATTCGCAATATGAATAAATGGATTAAAAGTAGTACACAGCCCCAGGAATAATTCTTTTAAAAGTTTTGAGGTTGGATGAAGGCCAATTTCTAAAAACTCATTTACATAATTTTCATTAAAATAATCGATAAATAAAAATTTGTACAAAACAACAAATATTCCTCCGATCAATCCTGAAATAATAAACGCTTTTGCATATTGCTTTTTCCAGAAAACCAATCCAAAAAGTCCGGTGCCGGCCATGATGAATAGGGAGCTGTAACGGACATTATAAAGGGCAATCAAAGTCAATGAAAGATAAAAAATGGCTTTTCCGCCAGTAATTTTTCCCTCAATGATCAGTGAAGAAATATAAAGAAATAATAATACAAAAGGTAATATCAGAGCTTCACTCATTGTATAGGAAAATATCGAGAGAAAACTGAATAATGCACATAAAACAACGGTCTCCTTAAAGAAGAATTTCTTTTTCCATGCAAAAAATAGTATAAAAAGAAATACTCCAATTCCTACAATTTTACTGCTCCAGAATTCATCAGGACCAAAAAAAGTAAAAAACTTAATACTTAAAGGATATCCTAACGGGGTCGTCGTATTATCAATCGTCGGAAAAACATGTGCAAATCGCATATAGCGTATAGAATCCGGGCTTGTTCTTCCTTTCTCGTTGAGTAAAAAACGTAAAATGATCATCATTAAAGTAATGATGATCATTGATATTTGAATTGTTCTTTCTTTAAATTTTATCAAGATTGCAGTTATTAGGTTATAGATTGCATGGCTTCGCATCAAATTTATAACTTATATCTAACAACTCATAATTAAAAAATTATTTTGAGAACATTTTTGCTACTTTTTCTGCTTTTTTGCTTTCGGAGTAATCATAGAAACCTTCTCCTGATTTTGCGCCCAGTTTCCCGGCCATTACCATATTGACCAATAATGGATTCGGAGCATATTTAGGATTTTTGAAACCATCATACATTACATTTAAGATTGCTAAACAAACATCTAGTCCGATAAAATCGGCCAGCTGAAGCGGTCCCATCGGATGAGCCATTCCCAGTTTCATTACGGTATCAATTTCCTTAACACCTGCAACACCGTTGTAAAGTGTTTCAATCGATTCATTAATCATCGGCATTAAAATTCTATTGGCAACAAAACCTGGATAATCATTTACTTCTACCGGAACTTTTCCTAATGTTTTGCTCATTTCGTAGATTACATCAAAGGTTTCTTTTGAAGTCGAATAGCCTTTGATAATTTCTACTAATTTCATGATCGGAACAGGATTCATAAAATGCATTCCGATTACTTTATCCGCTCTTTTGGTGGCAGCCGCAATTTTCGTGATGGAAATAGAAGAGGTATTGGTCGCCAGAATACAGTTTTCAGGTGCAAATTCGTCCATCTGTCCGAAAATTTTCAGTTTCAATTCCTGATTTTCAGTGGCTGCTTCCACGATGAGATCTGCGTTTCCGACAGCATCCTGAAGCGCTGTGAAAGTGGTAATGTTTCCTAAAGTTTCAGCTTTTTGTTTTTCAGTAAGGTTTCCCTTTGCAATTATTCTGTCGAGATTGGTGGTGATGGTTTTTAGTCCTTTGTCTAAAGCTTCCTGTGATACGTCTACAAGATTCACCTTAAAACCACTTTGTGCAAATGTATGTGCAATTCCATTTCCCATGGTTCCGGCTCCGATAACTACAATGTTTTTGATCATTTTCCTTATTTAGTTTTATTATTTTATTTTTTAATTGGCGTTAAATTTCTTGCCTTGGAAAGGTCAGCTTTTGTTATAATTTCTGATTCATTAAAATTGACTATTCCGTCACTGTTTTTGCTTCGTGCATTATTCTGGCTGTCAACCGCAGCTTTTAATCCTTTAATGAAATTATTCTTCTGAGTTTTTGAAAGTCCGTCGGTTCCAATATACAGGTTGTATTCGCCTTCTCTTCCCAATCCGCTCTGTTTATAAATTTCAAGATTTTTAACCTTGCTTTGCTTTTGGAACTTTGCCAAATAATCCATGACAGGCTTATCAGAAGGAGTTCCGCAACATACACTTGCGTATCCGATCTGAAGGTAATTTTCACTCTTCTGCCCAAAGAATAATGTGCATCCGAAAATTGCTATTGTTAATACTACTTTTTTCATTTTGATGGTTTTAAAATTAAGCTTAAATTTTTACTTATTAAAATAATCCCAGACCGACTTTGAAATATCTGAAATCATTTTGCAGTTCACTGCATCCGTTTCCATTGAGTTACTGACAAATACAGCTATTGCATAATGCTTGCCATTGGGTAAAGTAACGATACCGATTTCGTTTTCTGCACCCGTCAGACCCGCATTATTCTTTCCGGAAGCTCCCGTTTTTCTTGCCACGGGCGTATTTTCCGGAAGTTGCTCAATTAATTTATTTTTTCCTGTAGAAGTGGACCATAGAACTTTCATCAGATAATCTGTAGATTTTTTAGAAAGTAATTTTCCGTCATAAAATTTTTTGAGGACGTCGGTAGCAGAAGATGCTGTGCTGTAATTTTGATACTGAATATTCCAGTCTTTATGCATTTCCGCTTCGTTGTATTTAATCTGGAACCCTTTTACTCCCTTTATATCCATAAATTTCTGAACGGTTTGCGTTCCGCCCAATAATTTCAGCATAATATCGCAGCCGTTGTTATCACTTTTGGCAACGGTATATTCAAGAATTTCACTCAAAGGAATTTCTATGCCTCCGTTGGGATATTTCTCTCGAAGCGGCGACCATGTGTTTTCTAATAAATTGGTTTTGTCTAATAAAACTTTTTGATGCAAAGAAAGTTTCCCTTTATCGACGTAATCAAGAACAGTTGCTGCAATATGAAATTTAAAGACACTCTGCATCGGAAGTTTCTTGTCTGCATTTTTATAGTATTTAAAACCATTTTCAAAGCCCAGAACGGAAATTCCGACTGTTGCATTTTTATCTTTGATGATTGAATTGATTTTTTTATCTAAAATTGATTCCTGTGCAAATGTGAATGCTGAGATCAAAAGAAATAGTAACCCTGTTTTTTTCATAATATTTTTTAATTTCTTGACTGAAGATAAACCTGCTTAATCTTTTTTACCGCAAAAGAAAGAAAAGTTTTGAGTAATATAATTTAAAGCTTATCATTAAGTAAGGTTAAAAAGAACCCCCTAAGTTTTAAAAATCTTTGATTTTTATTCTTTTGAAAGTTTTATTTTTTTTCTCTTTTGCGGTTAAATAAAGTTAAAAAGAAATCCCTCTTAGAAGCTAAAAGGGATTTGCAATTTAAGATTTTTTCTTATTTCAATTCTAAATATTTAAGATTCACACCGTCGTTTTCAAAATAAATACGGATTTTGTTTTCTCCTTTTTTAAGATTAATTCCTTTTGCAGAAGCGGTTTTCCAGTTTTCATTTCCTCCTGTAGAATTGAGCGAAACTGTTGTCAATACTTTACCGGTAGCATTTTCAATCCTGATTTTTGCCGGAGAATTACTCGCATAATTAATGTCTAAAGTATAAGATTTTTCAGTTTTAGCATTGATCGTGTACTGAAGCCATTCTCCGGTTTTTGTTTTTCCTACGTAATATTGATTATTGGCGGTTTTATAAATATCAACACCGTCATTTCTAAGCTGGTTTCCTGAATTCCATTCAGATCTTTTTTCCGGGTCACTTACCCAGAGATTGACAAAATCTTTATCAAGATAAGCTGAGCCTATTCTCCCTAAATCATAATCTGCGGCAGCAATTTTTCCCGGAGCCTGAAGATTTTTAAAAGGTTTTGTTGAAGAATCTGTTGTCTGCCTGAACATCGCATCAATAACATCATTTTTTATCTCCACATTACTGAACTTATAATTGTCAGCAATCTGCATTAATGCTTTTTTTGCAAATTCTTTTGATGGTTTTTCTCCTCCATTTTTCCAGTAATCCAAGAGCTTCTGATATTCCGGAGTGATTTTTACGTTGGTAGTTCCTGCGATATTGTCGATTTTTTTCATCGGCCAGAATGCGTAACCGATGTTGTGCTTATCCAAAAGCTGAATAAGTTCCGTGAACCAGACGTTTGAATTTTCTCCCGTTTCTCCCAACCAGATCGGAATATTATGTTTTTCACGAAGATCCAATGCAAACTTAATAGTGGCATCATCCGTATAATTCCAGTATTTATGAAAGCTGAAAACCATATTGTCATCCCAAAGTGGAGTCAGTCCGTTATAATTATTTCCCCAGCCGTTTCCTTCAAGAATAATGATGTGCTTTTTGTCAACGGTACGGATGGCATCCGTGATATCTTTCTGTAGTTTCCATAAAGGAGCGTTCGACATTTCATCGGTTCCGTTCGGATTTTTTCCTGTGAAATTAATGTTAGGTTCATTAATGAGATCATACCCTCCGATCCATGGCTCATCTTTATACCTTTCTGCTAATTTTTTCCAGAGAGCGATGGTTTTCTTTTGATTTTCCTCACTTTCCCAAAGAGATGGCTTGGACTTGTCGTTGTCGGAAATATTCACATCATTTCCCTGCCCGCCGGGGGCTGCGTGCAAGTCGAGGATCAGATACATTTCGTTGTCGGCACACCATTTTAGGAGGTCGTCTGTCATTTTAAATCCTTCTTCCAGCCACGTATTTTGTCCTTTCTTAGGTTCTTTTTCAATAGGTAAAGTATAAAGATTGTAGTGCATCGGAAGCCTGATTGAATTGAATCCTGCTTTCTTCAGAAAATCAATATCCTGTTTGGTGATTCCATTTTTGAGATAAGCTTTATAAAACTCGTTCATTCCGTCTTCACCAATAAGCTCAGTAATTTTTTCTTTGATTTTATATTGCGGACCTGCAAAATCTGCCGTTTTCAGCATATATCCTTCCTGAAGCATCCATCCTCCAAGACCGAGGCCTCTTAATTGTATATTTTCACCTTTGTCATTAACGATCTTTTGTCCGTTCGTTTTTAAAAGCTGTGATGTCCCAAATTGAGACAATAAAAAAGCGGATAATAGGATGGCTCGTTTCATACTTATTTTAATTATTTAAATATTATGGGATTATTTGAGAATCGTTATTTGATAATGACAAATATATTTAAAATTTATTGAATAGAATTCAAAAAATTCCGCAGGATGAAAATTCTGGATTGCACCAAAATAAAAAAGAGACTGTTTAGATGTAAACAGTCTCTTTTCGTATTATTGTTGTCTGAATTATTTCTTCTTGTAAGCAGCGTCTTTAATTCTCGCTTTTTTACCTCTAAGATCTCTGAAGTAGTAGATTCTTGATCTTCTAACTTTACCTCTTCTGTCAACTTCAATTTTCTGAAGCGCAGGCATGTTGATAGGGAATACTCTTTCTACACCTACATCACCAGACATTTTTCTGATCGTGAAAGTTTTTGTAGAACCAGTACCTCTTAATTGGATAACTGTTCCTTTGAAGAACTGAGTTCTTGTTTTTTGACCTTCTTTAATCTCATAGTAAACAGTGATCGTGTCACCCGCTTTGAATTCAGGGAATTCTTTTTTTGTAATGTACTTGTCTTGTACGTACTTTAATAAATCCATTATTAATTAAAATAAAATGTTTAAAGCTAAGCAACTTACACGGACTTCGTCAGAGGTTGAATAACAGGCTGCAAATATACAAATCATTTTTCAAATATTCCAAATAAATTAATATTAAATATACTGAAACAGTAAAGAAAATTTCCGGGATAAAATTAATATTTCCTTGAAGTTATCATCAGATACAGTTTACATGAGTATTCTACTTTTGCGCGGTGATAAAGCTCTTCATAAGCTTTTTAATTATCAAATATAATTTAAAACATTTACTATAAAACTGTACTACTCATGAAAAAACTGCTATTCTTTTTTTGCTTTGCCGTCCAGATGGCATTCGGGCAAAGTCTGTATCCTTATTTACAGAATCCGACGCCCACCTCAATGATTGTCAATTGGAAAACTTCATCCAATAACGAAACTACTGTTTTTTACGGAACAAATCCGGCCAATCTTAACGTGACATTTACCGGGACTACCAATATCTTCTCGGATACGGGATACAACAACAATTATTATTACCACACAGCGAAGATCACCAATCTGCAGCCGAACACAAAATATTACTATAAAATAAAAACCGGCAGCAGCGAATCTGCAGTTTACAATTTCAGAACACTTCCGTTACCGGGCCAGTCGGTCACTGCTAACGGTAAAATACGTTTTCTGATCATGGGAGACAACCAGATCAAAGCGGAACCAAGATATGATACTTTAACTTTAAACGCTTACAAAAAGCTGAAAGAAAAGTTCGGCCCGGATTCGGATCCTTCTGATAATATTGCGCTCACTTTCATGGTGGGAGATCAGGTGGATGTAGGAACACTTGACCATTATGAAAATGTACATTTTAAAAAGAATATTAATTTATCTCCTTATCTGCCAATACAGACCACGGTCGGAAATCATGAAACTTATGGGACCCTCGGAATGAATTCATATTACGCTCATTTTTATATTGATGAGATAAAATACAAAAACATCACTTCGGGAAATGAGAATTATTATGCTCAGCAGGCGGGAAATGTTCTATTTATAAGCTTAAGCTCAGAGCATACAGGATCAGCGCAGATGACCTGGCTTCAGCAGATTCTTAACGAAGCCAATAATGATTCTACCGTAGACTGGATCATTTCTTTGAGTCACAGGCCCTATCAGGCTGAGCAATATGTTGGCGATATTTCAACCTGGGTGAGAAATAATGCAGTTCCGCTTCTGACGACTTCTTCAAAATATTTAATGCATGTAGGAGCGCATCATCATTTATATCACAGAGGTCAGCTGAAAAATACCCCGAACTATCAGATCATTTCCGGTGGTGTTGCCTGGGATCAGTATTGGGGAATGTCAACGGAGCAGGATTTTGATGATGTTCAGAAAACATTAACGGACTGGACCTACCAGATTGTTGAAGTTGATGTGAATACGGGAAAGGTAGATGTAGAATCCTATTCAATCGGAGGCGTTTATCATAAAAAATATAATGAACTCATTGATACGTTCCACAGATATAAAAATCAGCCGAAACCTGCAAAGCCTTTGATTTCAAATACATTTACCGCGCCGGTTACTTTACCTTTGACATTGAACGGAAGCGCATTTTCAAGCACAAACGGAGAACTGTTAAATACAACGCAGTTTCTTATCAGTAAAGCGGCAGATTTTTCTGTAATTGAAAAAGAACTGTACAGAGATTACGAAAATTGGTTTGGCAAAGACGGAAACGGAACTCCTGATCTCACAAAGAATCTTAATGCAGGTGTTGATATCACAAAAGCAACCATTGCTGCCAACTCAATTACAAACGGAACGTATTATGTGAAAGTCCGTTACAGAGACAGAAACTTAGAGTGGAGTGACTGGAGTGATCCGAAACAATTCGAGGTTACAGGAAGTGTTGTATCAAATCCAACATTTACACTGGATAAAACCGAATACACACAAAATGAACCAATCGTTGCAACTTTCACAGACGGGCCTGGGAACAATCAGGATTGGGTAGGAATTTACAAAAAAGGTCAGAATCCCACTGCAGTAACTTCCCAGGCGTATGTTTATACCAACGGGCAGACGGCAGGAACAGCAACTTTCCCGAACGGAATCGCCACTAAAGGTCAGTATTTTGCAGGATTTTTTGCCAATAACGGCTATACGGAAATTACACCGAGAAAAAGCTTTTATGTAGGTCCGAAAGTCGTATTAACTACTACAGCTGATGTTTATCCTGTCGGAGGTACTGTGACTGTTAATTTCTCAAATGGGCCAAATTTGACAAAAGACTGGATCGGGATCTACAAAATGGGACATACTCCGGGAAATGTAAATTCTACACAATGGAGCTATGTGACAACGGCTTCCGGAAGCCTTAATTTTACAGGTCTTGCAAAAGGATATTATTATGCACAGTATTTTCTGGAAGACGGATATACCACGGTAGGAGAGAAAGTTTTCTTCAAAGTCGGAGATATTGTAACAGAACTCTGGACCAATAAACCGGTTTATACGTTAGGAGAAAATATTACCGCGTCATGGACGGATTCTCCGGGAATCATCAAAGACTGGCTGGGAATTTACCCTCAAAGCGTTACGGTTCCGGATGATAATTTTGTTTCTTATACTTATTTTGATGGCGTTACTCAGGGAACAAAAACTATTCAGGGAACGGCAGTTCCGGCAACACCGGGGAATTATTACATGGTGATGTTTACCAATGATTCTTATACTGAAGTTTCAAACAGGGTTCAGTTTCAGGTAACCGGATCAACATTAGGAACAGAAGAAACAAAAAGTACAGAGAAAAATGTAGTATTGTATCCGAATCCAACAAAACCGGGCGAGCCGACATTTATTAAAAGTGATTATCCTATTGAAAAAATAGAATTGCTTTCAGCAAACGGAGATTTGCTATATGAATCAAAAAATGTTAATAACCAACGTTTTTCTTTGGTTAATGAAAATCTTCCGAAAGGAATCTATTTTGTAAAAGTTCACACCCGTAAATTATTTACTTTAAAATTGATTATTCAATAATCGAGAGATTCCCGAGACGATTAGTTAGGATTGAATGCAAATTTACCATATTAAAAGTATCCGGAAAGAGTCCCGAAGGGACGGTCTATATCAGGATTGGATGTCAGTCCAATCTATAATATATTGAAAAATTAATTTCATATCCAATCAAAAAAGAAGGGAGTGTCCTAAAAGTAGGTAACACCTTCTGAAATTCTGATATTTATATACTCCTCCTGTATAGAGGTACGAATAAAACCAGCAAAAATTGAGGCTGACCAAACTTTTTGGACAGCCTCTTTATATTATTCATCCGTAGATTTCAATGCCCACGCAATAAGCGGAGCCTGCATGAAAAGCCTTGCAAATCGCTGATTATCCGTATTCAGTCCGAAAGAATCTCTTCTGTTTTTATATTGTGCGATATTTCCGGGAAGAACGGCAGCAAAGAATCCGGCTATAATTTTCCCCATTGTTTTGCGGTATTTCTTGGGTGTTGCAATGACTGCTGTTCCTAATGCTATTTCAGCAATTCCTGAATAAACAACCGTATCATCTTTGTCCAGAGGAACCCATTCAGGGACCTGGGCCTGAAACTCTTTCCTCGCAAAAGTGAGATGTCCTATTCCTGCTGTTATAAGAAATGCACCTAAGGCAATTCTTGAAATGTTTTTAGCTTCCATAATAATAAATTTAATATGATAAAAAGGTGTAGCATATCTTAACCAAAATTCAGACCATGATAAATCATTGTCTGATAAGACGTATTAATGCAGTATGCTAAATCCTTGGCTGTTTCTTTCTGATATGAGAAAAAGTATTAAATTTAGGCCAACAGAAAAATCTAATATTTCATGATAGATAAAAGAGTAAAAAATGCAAAGGAAGCCATTGATGGCATTACAGACGGAATGACATTGATGCTGGGTGGGTTTGGGCTTTGCGGTATTCCTGAAAATTCAATTAATGCCTTGGTAGAAAGTGATGTAAAAGATCTTACATGCATATCAAATAATGCCGGAGTAGACGATTTCGGATTGGGATTGCTGTTGAAAAAACGACAGATCAAAAAAATGATTTCTTCTTACGTTGGAGAAAATGCAGAGTTTGAAAGACAGATGCTTTCCGGCGAACTTGAAGTTGAGCTTACTCCACAGGGAACTTTAGCGGAAAAATGCAGAGCAGCACAGGCGGGAATTCCTGCTTTCTATACACCGGCAGGTTTCGGAACTGAAGTGGCAGAAGGAAAGGAAGTAAAAGATTTTGACGGGAAACCTCATATTCTGGAGCATGCATTCAAAGCAGATTTTTCCATTGTAAAAGCCTGGAAAGGGGATCATGCAGGTAACCTTATCTTTAAAGGATCGGCAAGGAATTTTAATCATCCAATGGCCGGTGCAGGGAAAATCACCATTGCAGAAGTGGAAGAATTGGTTGAACCGGGTGAGCTGGATCCTAACCAGATACATATTCCGGGAATTATGATCCAGAGAATTTTCCAGGGTGAAAAATTTGAAAAAAGAATAGAACAGCGTACCGTAAGAAAGAGAGATCATTAATAAAGATGATAATTGCTGAAAAATTTGCCTTTTAAATGTAAAGCAATTTACTATTTACATCTTACGTATTTTGGGTTAAAAAAAACAGGTCAATTCCAGATTGACTCATTAAACAAATTTTCAAATTATTACCATGTTAAGTAAAGAAGATATAGCAAAACGTATTTCAAAAGAAGTGAAAGACGGATATTATGTAAACCTTGGAATCGGAATCCCGACTTTAGTTGCCAATTACGTCCCGGAAAATCTCAACGTAGAATTCCAGAGTGAAAACGGAGTGTTGGGAATGGGGCCATTTCCCTACGAAGGTGAAGAAGACGCGGATATTATCAATGCCGGAAAACAGACGATTACTATATTAGATGGTGGCTCGTTCTTCGATTCTGCATTCAGTTTCGGGATGATCAGAAGTAAAAAAAGTAGATCTTACCATTCTCGGAGCCATGGAAGTTTCCGAAAACGGAGATATTGCCAACTGGAAAATACCCGGAAAAATGGTGAAAGGAATGGGCGGCGCGATGGATCTCGTAGCTTCTGCGGAAAATATTATCGTTGCCATGATGCACGTTAACAAAGCCGGAGAAAGTAAAATTCTTAAAAAGTGTACGCTTCCTTTAACGGGGGTCAACTGCGTAAAAAGAGTGGTAACGGAACTGGCGGTATTGGATGTCACTCCTTCCGGATTCAAACTGGTTGAAAGAGCTCCGGGAGTTTCCGTAGAACATATTATAAAATCAACAGAAGCTGATCTGATTATTGAAGGAGAAATTCCTGAAATGCAGTTTTAAATAAAAACAAAAGCTGTTTCAAAGAAAAATTGAAACAGCTTTTTTTAGAAAAAGTATTATATTCTTAAAGTTCAATCATGAAGATGTGATATTCAATGTGTTTTTAGAATAGAAATTTAAACCCGAAAGATAATGTAGAAATTGCATTTCCGTTGGGTCCGAGTACTGCCTTGTTGTAATCCGGCGTTACCGTAGCTACGTGGGCTAATGAAAAATCTGTTGTTTTAATATCTTTTGTTGTTCCCGGATAATTTTTAATCGTTGTATAAGAGAGATTGGCCAGATTATAAGAGAATTCTACCGTAAAATGTTTTGTCAGCACATAATCTAAACCTCCTGATAAAGCCAGTCCGATCTGGTTTACTTTGATATCGCTGTCCGGTACGGATTGTCCATTTGCTGTTACTTTTGTTTTCCCTGAAATGATGGGAACCGCAAGTTGTCCGAAGAAAAATAACCCCCCATGGATGTTCCAGTATTTTCTTGCGAGAGGCTCCACTACTAGCAGATTGGTTTTTAAAGTAACATTGTCGGCAAACTGATTGGTCGATTTTACTCCAATATTCCCTACAGCAACTCCTACAGCAGTAGACGGACCTATAAAATACCCGGCAAGAGGCAAAATTGTTGTGCTGGACGATTTACCGTTTTCTGAGCCGTCATTTGTACTTTGATAACCGATTTGAGCTGTAGCAAACCAGGTCCCTTTTAAACCTTCCTGTTTTGTTTGAGCGTTGCATAATCCCATTATTACCACAAAACTGGTTAATAATAATTTTCTCATAGTTCCTAGATTTTGTTTGTTTAACGAGATCAAATTTACTTTGGTTTAACATTTTTTATGATGGTTTTTCAATGACATTTATCACTTTTGATATTTATCATTTCTGCTAAAAAATAAAAATTTTGTTTTTAAATTTACAGTAGATTAAGTGTGTTTTTTATTAAATATTAATATTATACGATTGTATTTTGAATTATTTTTATTGGGTTGCTTGTGTCGTGAACCAAAGATTTCTATATCCGGATTTCTAAATGCAGATTAATGTTTTTACAAAATTTTCTATTTCTAGACTTAAGAGATTAAATCACCTTTAACTTTTCAGAAATTAGTATATTAGCCCTAATATTAAACTCATAAAATGCAGCGGTTTTTACTGATATTTTCTATATTCTTTTCGGCATTCTTTTGCTCTCAGACCAGATTAAACCTTATTCCTTATCCACAAAAGGTTGAATTTCTGAAAGGAGAATTTATTATTCCTCAAAATTTTAAGCTTGATGAAAAGCTTCCAAAAAATGAAACCGAATACTTTAAAAAGAGGATTGGAAAAACATTTAAATTTAGTTACGGAAAAAAAGACACCCATATCGTTAATACTCTGCTTCTTTCACAGCCAGGTGCCGATCAGCAAAAGAAGGAAAAATATTCAATTGATATTTCATCCAAAAGAATTGAAATAAGATCAAACAGCGATCGGGGCTACTTTCTGGCTTTGCAAACTTTAATCCAGCTGATAGAACAGTATAAAATCACCGGAAAAATTCCCGCCATGAATATTGAAGACGAACCAAAATTCGCCTGGCGTGGAATGCACCTCGATGTTTGCCGTCATTTTTTCACAGTAGATGAGGTTAAACAATATATCGATTATCTGGCGATGTACAAATTGAATACGTTTCACTGGCATTTGACAGACGATCAGGGTTGGAGAATTGAAATCAAAAAGTACCCGAAATTAACGCAAATTGGTTCAAAACGTAAAGAATCCATGATCGGAGCGTATGTTGACAATACCTTCGACGGAAAATCTTACGGACCTTATTTTTATACTCAGGAACAGATTAAAGATGTTGTGAAATATGCTACGGAAAGGCATGTAATCATTGTTCCGGAAATCGAAATGCCGGGCCATGCATTGGCTGCGCTTTCTGCTTATCCTCAGCTTGCTTGTACAAAAGGACCATTCGAGCCAGCTACGAAATGGGGCGTTTTTGATGATGTTTTTTGTCCGAAGGACGAAACTTTTCAGTTTTTAGAAAATGTTTTAGATGAAGTCATAGCACTTTTTCCTTCAAAATATATTCACATCGGAGGCGACGAATGTCCCAAAACAAGATGGAAAGAATGTCTTCACTGTCAGGAATTAATAAAGAAAAATAATCTCAAGGATGAACATGGTTTACAAAGCTATTTTATTCACAGGATTGAAAAATATGTCAATTCAAAAGGAAGAAAAATCATCGGCTGGGACGAAATTCTGGAAGGTGGTTTGGCACCAAATGCAGCGGTCATGAGCTGGACGGGAATTAAAGGCGGGGTTGAAGCTGCAAAATCAGGCCATTTTGCCGTAATGACCCCCGGGTCTTACTGTTATTTCGATCATTATCAGGGAGATCCTGCTACGGAACCCAATGCTTTCGGAGGTTTTACGCCTTTGGATAAAGTGTATTCTTACAATCCGGTTCCTGAAGAATTGAATGCAGATGAGGCAAAATATATTTTAGGCGTTCAGGCTAATCTCTGGACAGAATATATTCTTGATTTTAAACAGGTTCAGTATATGATTTTCCCCAGATTATTTGCACTTTCGGAAGTAGGATGGGGAACCTCGGATCCTAAAAATTATAAAGAATTTGAAGGCAGGGTCATCAACGAATTCAAAACGTTGGATAAAATGGGCGTGAATTATGCAAAGAGTATTTATAATATCTCAGGAAAGGTGATTTCTCATAATGATGGTGTTGCTTATGAGCTTTCCACTTCTCAAGATCTAAATGGAATCCGTTATACGTTGGACGGAACTGATCCTACGGTAAATTCTCCGTCTTATCAAAATCCTGTTCCTGTTTCAAAATCATTAACGATAAAATCTGCTTATTTTGAAAATGGAGAACTGAAAAGTGCCATTTCATTACAGACTTTTACGATATCAAAAACCACTGGAAAAAAGATAATACTTGAAGAGCAGCCAAGCGAAAATTATTCTTTCGGAGGAGCTTTTACTTTAATTGATGGGATTATCGGAAACCCAAGACAACTAGGGAAAACCTGGCTGGGCTTTCAGGGAAAAGACGTTGTGGCTACGATTGATTTTGGACAGAAAATTTCTTTTTCAGAGGTTTATTTTAATACGTTGGATAATAAAGGAAGCTGGATTCATTTTGCAAAATCCGCTCAGGTTTTTGTTTCAGATAACGGAACTGATTTTAAGATGATAAAAGAAATCGGAAAAGGTGAAATCCTTTCTGCCAAGGGAAAAATCAGGTTAAATGTAGGAAATCAGAATTCAAAATATGTAAAAATAAAAATCGAAAATGCAGGAATTATTCCGGCCGGAAATCCCGGTGCCGATTCAAAAGCCTGGCTTTTTGTCGATGAAATCGGAGCAAACTAAATAATCTCAATCTCAACCTTAAAAACATATGAACTCACGTAGAAAATTTATAAAAAATACAGCCATCGCATCGTCCGCATTATTGCTGAATCCTCTCGATCTGTTTGGAAAAAATACGCCTGAAAACGACAACAAAATAATCAATAAGCCTATTGTTCTTTCTACCTGGAATTTCGGATTGAAAGCCAATGAAGAAGCCTGGACCATTTTAGGAAAAGGCGGCAGAGCTTTAGATGCAGTGGAAAAAGGTGTACGGCTTGTAGAAGATGATCCTAATGAAAGAAGTGTTGGGTACGGAGGCCGTCCGGATAGAGACGGAAGAGTAACGCTGGATGCCTGCATCATGGATGAAAATTACAACATTGGTTCAGTAGCCTGCCTGGAAAATATTAAAAATCCGATTTCTGTAGCCAGAGCCGTGATGGAAAAAACACCGCATGTAATGCTGGTTGGGGATGGAGCTTTGCAGTTTGCGGTTTCCCAGGGTTTTAAAAAAGAAAATCTTCTGACTCCGGAATCAGAAAAAGAATGGAAAGATTGGCTTAAAGACAGTAAATATCAGCCGATTGTCAATATTGAAAATCACGATACTATCGGAATGATCGCAATGGATGCTCAGGGAAATCTTTCCGGCGCATGTACCACCAGTGGAATGGCCTTTAAAATGCACGGAAGGGTAGGAGATTCGCCAATCATCGGAGCGGGATTGTTCGTGGATAATGAAGTCGGAGCAGCAACGGCTACAGGTCATGGTGAAGAGGTGATCAGAACTGTTGGAACCCATTTGGTCGTAGAATTAATGAGACAGGGCAGAAACCCGCAACAGGCCTGTAAAGAAGCGGTAGAAAGAATTGTACAGATTACCAAAAGAAGAAACAAAAATCTGAAAGATATCCAGGTTGGTTTTATTGCGATTAATAAAAGAGGGGAATATGGCTCGTATTGTATTCAGGACGGATTCAATTTTGCCGTTTACGACCAGAAAGGTAACCGTTTGGAAAAACCTGAATTTGCTTTGAAATAATTTTATTAAAAATTAGAAATTAATTTTGTTAAACCTAAACCTAAACCTAAACCTAAACCTAAACCTAAACCTAAACCTAAACCTAAAATGTCCAAAATAGAAATAGCCTGCTTCAACCCGGAATCAGCTAGAATAGCCTTTGAAAACGGGGCCGACCGCATCGAATTGTGCGACGAATTAAGCGAAGGCGGAACCACACCGGACTTTGAAACGGTAAAACAACTTCGCGAAAAAATCAATATTCCGATGTTTGTAATGATCCGTCCACGAGGAGGAGATTTTACGTATTTAGAGGCAGAATTTGAGAAAATGAAATCAGATCTGATTCAATTAAAATCTTTACATGTTGATGGTTTTGTTTTTGGAATTTTAAATGAAAATGAAGAGGTTAATATTGAGCAGAATAAAGAATTGGTTGAGTTGGCAAAGCCTTATCCATGTACATTTCACCGTGCATTCGACAGAGCTAGAAATTTGGAAGATTCATTAGAAAAAGTAATCGAATGTGGATTTAAAACAATCCTTACTTCCGGCCAGAAATCAAATGTTTCGGAAGGAAAAGAAAACCTGAAAAAATTGGTGGAACTATCAGATGGAAGAATCGAAATTCTGGTCGGTGGCGGGCTTCGGTCGACAAACATTGAAGAAATCCGGGAATTTACGAAAGCAGAATATTTCCATTCATCTGCCATCACGGACGGCGGTGCTTTTGCTAATGCAGAAGAGGTCTTAGCTTTGAAAAATACTTAGTAAATTAATTAAACGCAAAGTTTTATTCATAAGGCCGCGTATTTTAAGCGAGCAAGGCAGGCGGCAAAACTTCTGATTAAGGATATGGATAGACGTTCGCTTCATCAGATCAGCTAGCTGATCAATTCTTTGCTACCTTACTTATGCACAGATAAAATAATTCTTTGCGTTAAATAAAAAAACACACATGACAGAAAACGAATTATCCTACAAAATTATTGGAGCAGCATTAGAAGTACACCGGAATTTGGGAGCTGGTTTATTGGAAAATACTTATGAAATTGCTTTGGCTTATGAATTAAAACAATTAGGTTTTGTTGTAAAACAACAAGTTACATTGCCGGTGAAATACAAAGAAGTAATGATTGAAAATGCTTATAAAATAGACTTGGTGATAGAAAACAAAGTAATCGTTGAAATAAAATCGGTTGCAGAAATACATCCGATATTTCAAGCTCAATTATTAACTTATTTAAAATTAACAAACTTAAAACTTGGACTCCTGATAAATTTTAACACTTTACTTATTAGAAATGGAATTCACAGGATTGTAAATAAACTATAATGAACAAAATTCTACTTTTCTCCTTTTTATTTATTCAGTTTTTCAGTAATGCACAGTTTTCTAAGCGAAATTTATCGTCTGGAAAATGGCAATTTAAAAATGCAAAAGAAACAAAATGGATGTCCGCAACGGTGCCGGGAACTGTTCATTTGGATTTAATGAAGAACAGCGTGATTCCCGATCCGTATAAAGACGAAAATGAGAAAAAAGTGCAGTGGGTAGAAAATGAAGACTGGGAATATCAGACGAAATTTACAATTTCTTCAAAAGAACTACAGAACCAGAATATTAATCTTGTTTTCCTCGGCTTAGATACATTTTCTGAAGTTTATTTAAATGGAAAACTGTTGAAAAAGACAGATAATATGTTCCGTAAATGGACAATTCCGGTGAAGCAATATGTAAAAGCAGGTGAAAATTTTCTGCAAATTAAATTCAAATCTTCTGTGAATGTCGGAAAAGAACTGGCCCAAAAAGTATCTTTTACCGTACCTGAATCACCAAGAAGTTTTGTAAGAAAAGCACAATATCAGTTTGGTTGGGACTGGGGATCGAGGTTGGTGACCGCAGGGATCTGGAAAGATGTAAAACTGGAATGTTGGAATCAGGCGAAACTTGATAATATTAAAATAGAACAAAAAAAATTAACGTCAACAAGAGCGGATTTAAATATTTATGCAGAAATTTTTGTTGATGAAGAAGGAAAATACAGTATTTCAGTTAACGGTAAATCTCAGAAATTTACTTTAAAAAAGGGATTAAATACATTATCTATTTCTTGCCAGATCAATAATCCAAAACTCTGGCAGCCAAATGGATGGGGAGAGCAGAATTTGTATGATGTTAAAATTTCTTTACAGAAAGATTCTAAAATCATTGATGAAAAATCTGAACGAATCGGATTGAGAACGGTTGAATTGATTCAGGAAAAAGATGCCAAAGGAAAGCCTTTTTACTTTAAAGTGAATGGAAAACCGATGTATGCCAAAGGAACGAACTGGATTCCCGGAGATAGCTTTTCACCGAGAATGACAAAAGAAAAATATAAGAAACTCATCAAAGATTGTAAAGATGCCAATATGAATATGATTCGCGTTTGGGGCGGCGGAATTTATGAAGATGATGAATTCTACAAAGCCTGCGATGAAAATGGAATTTTGATCTGGCAGGATTTTATGTTTGCAGGAAGCTTCTATCCGGCTGATGAAGACTTTCAGAAAAACGTTGAACTGGAAGTGAAAGATCAGGTTGAAAGACTGCAGAATCATCCATCGTTAGCTTTATGGTGCGGAAATAATGAAGTCGATGAAGCGATTGTCAACTGGGGATATCAGAAACAATTTAAGTATTCAAAAGAAGACTCGTTGCAGGTTTGGAAAGATTATAAGAAAATTTTTCATGAAGTCATTCCAAATGCGATTAAAAAATATGCTGCAAAAGGTAAAGATATTTACTGGCCCAGCTCACCGTCCATCGGCTGGGGACACACAGAAAGTTTAACCGAGGGAGATTCCCATTACTGGGGCGTCTGGTGGGGCGAGCAGCCTTTTGAAATATATAATGAAAAAGTTCCGCGCTTCGCTTCTGAATATGGTTTTCAGGGAATGCCTACTTTAGAAACTACAAAGTCAATGTTTTCAGGTAAGCCTGATTTGAATATACAGAACGGAACCATCAAATCCCACGAAAAACACGCCAGAGGCTGGGAAATCATCGACAATTATATGAAACGGGATTATAAAATTCCGACAGATTTTGTGAAATACAATTACGTTTCCCAACTGCTTCAGGCACGCGGAATGCAGATTGCGATTGAAGCTCACCGGCGCACAAAACCTTACAATATGGGAACTTTGTACTGGCAGCTGAACGATTGCTGGCCAGTGGTTTCATGGTCGTCTATTGATTACCTGGGAAACTGGAAAGCATTGCATTATCAGGTGAAAAGAAGCTTTGAAAATCAGATAATTTTGCCGGAAGAGAAAGATGAGGTTTTAAATTTTTATGTCATTAATGACGAGCTGAAAACATTCGAGAATGTATCGTTAGATTTTGATATTCTAAAACTTAATGGTGAGAAAAAAGGTTCAGGAGGAACGGCAGAAATCAAAACCTTGGAATCCAATGGAATATTAAACTTTGATTCTTTTTCGCTGGAAGAAATCATAGGAGATGCAGACAGGAATGAACTTTTTTTTACATCTAATGTTAAAAGACGAAATAGATAACATTATTACGGAAAGCAATTATTTCTTTTCAAAACCAAAAGATTTAAAGCTTCCAAAACCAAATATTCAGATCAGGAAAATCTCTGCTACAGAAATTGAAGTTTCTACGGATGTATTGGCGAAAGATGTTTATTTGATCGGTGATGTCCATTTTAGTGACAATTTTTTCGATTTACTTCCCGTAACTTCAAAGAGAATTAAACTGTCAAAATCACTGGAAAAAATTGAGGTAATGAGCCTTTGGGATACAATGAATCCGTAAATTTGCATCATAATTTCAAATTATGATAAATTTTGTTCTGATTGCGATTTGTATTGTAGCAGGAATGGTTCTAAAAGCAACAAAATCTATCCATCCGGATGCCCATAAAGGAATTAATACATGGATTCTCTACCTGGCTCTTCCTGCAGTATCTTTCAAATATCTTCCCTATATACATTGGACGGTCGAAATGCTTTTTCCCATCGTAGCGACTTTTATGATATCGGTTTTAGGTTTTTTGTTTATCATGTTTTACAGCAGAGTAAAAGGCTATTCCAGACGTTCGAGAAGTACGATGGAGCTGATAAGCAGCTACAGCAATACTTCATTTATCGGTTTTCCACTTGTTTCTGCTTTTTATGGGGAGCATTTATTAAGCATTGCCGTGATCTGTGATCAGACCATGTTTTTTGCATTGTCTACACTGGGAATTATTGCGGCTGTAAAAGGAGGAAGCACATCCGGAAAAGTGAGTGCGAAATTTATCCTGAAAAGGCTGATCACTTTTCCTCCGCTCATAGGTTGTATTTCCGCATTAGTATTGTCTCAGTTAATCGATTTCAGCTGGGCAGAACCTGTTTTTGATAAACTTGCTGCGACTGTCAGTCCGCTGGCTTTGTTTTCGGTCGGATTACAATTGAAATTCAACGGATGGAAAAAGCTGATTCCTCAAATGTCGGTTTCAATGCTATACAAACTCATTCTGGCGCCTGCCATTACTCTTGGGTTTGCACTTCTGATAGGCATAAAAGGAGATATCGCCAGAATCACCATTTTTGAAGCAGCCATGCCTACCGTTCTTACCTCCAGCATTATCGCTGAGCAGTTCAGGTTAAATACAAAACTCACCAATCTCACGATAGGTTTCAGTATTATCATTGGACTTTTGACTTCTGCAATATGGTATGAAATTATTGAATATTTTTTCTAAATCAATATTACTCATTACCAACTACTCATTATTTATATTTTTAGGAAGCTATGTTGGAATGAATCCAAGAGGTAAATTTTCATGTCTTCGCTGAGTGAAACGCCTTTGCGAACGAAAAATATCCAGTAAAAATAACAAAAACTTTGCGTTTCTCTGCGTTAAAAAAAATTGCTTAATCACTTTCATTCATCGTAATGACCTGATAAAAAAATTGCAGTTCACAAAAGAAAAAATTAATTTTACAGTTTAAATATTTCCCTTGAATTACGCCCAAATTGTTTTACCATTA
Source organism: Chryseobacterium sp. POE27 (assembly GCF_039727685.1). Taxonomy (NCBI): domain Bacteria; kingdom Pseudomonadati; phylum Bacteroidota; class Flavobacteriia; order Flavobacteriales; family Weeksellaceae; genus Chryseobacterium; species Chryseobacterium sp. POE27. The sequence continues at coordinate 1,015,910 of NZ_CP152475.1, read as the reverse complement.
AATTTAAAAGGATCTTTCACCTATAAAGTTCCTGAAGACCTGATTCCTCAGATCGAAGTTGGAATGCGCGTCCTGGTGCCCTTTGGAGGAAAGAAAATTTATACGGGAATCGTTTTTGAGCTTCACGATCTGGCTCCCGAAAATTTTGTAGCAAAAGAAGTCATCAGTATTCTTGATGAAAAACCCATTGTTCCGGAAGGGCAGATCAGATTCTGGAACTGGCTTTCAGACTATTATTTGTGCGGACTTGGAGAAATTTACCGTTTTGCTTTTCCGTCTTCCTTAAAGCTGGAAAGTGAAACTTATTTAAAGCTGAAACCCAATATTGCGGTTGATTTTGAAATTCTGGATGTCAATGAAATGTACCTTATCCAGGCTTTGGAAGTACGCCAGCTCATCAATTTAACGGATATTGAAGCTTTCATTCCGAAAAAAGATATTATAAAAACCATCAATTCGCTGATTGATCTTCAGTACATTGAGATCGATGAAAAAATCGCGGAAAAATATAAAGCGAAAGAAGTAGCTTACGTTAAAATTAATGATGAGGTTTTAAAAAATCAGCATTTAACTGAAATACTTTTACAATTAAGCAAAGCCAAAAAGCAGAAAGATCTTTTCTTACATATTCTCGAAAAGCAGACCGAGCATCCGGATATTCTCATTAAAAAATCAGAACTTTTTGAAGATGGTTATTTTGGAAGTTCTCATTTTAAAGCTTTGTTGGATAAAAATCTTATCGAAGAATATTATGTTCAGAAAGACCGCCTTCAAAGCTACGAAGGGGAAATTGAAGAGATTGAGGAACTTTCCGAAGCACAGAAAGCGGCAAAAGAAGAGATTGATGAAGCCTTTAATGAAGGAAAAAATGTGCTGCTGCATGGAGTGACTTCTTCTGGAAAAACTCATATTTATTTAGAGAAAATAGAAGAGTGCATTAACGAAGGAAGAAACGTACTGTTTTTACTTCCGGAAATTTCTCTGACCAAACAAATCACCCAACGATTAGAAAAGAAATACGGACGAAAGCTTGGTTTTTATCATCAGAAATTAACTGATTTTGAAAGGGTTGAAGTGTGGAGGAGAATCAGGCAAAATGATATCAGCATCCTTGTCGGAACCAGAAATGCTTTATTTTTACCGTTTCAGAATCTGGGGCTGATCGTGGTTGATGAGGAACATGACTCGGCGTACAGGCCGCGTGAAGTTTCACCTTATTTTAATGCGAAAGATGCAGCACTTGTTCTTGGGAGTTTTTATGGGGCTAACGTCATTTTAGGTTCTGCGACGCCTTCTGTCGAAAGTTATTACAATGCAAGGAAAGATAAAATGGCCTATGTTTTTCTTGAAGAACGTTTCGGGAATGTCAATCTTCCGGAATACGAACTAATCAATTTTAAGGAAGCTCAGGATTCCAAAAAAGTTTCAGGGAATTTTTCTTTACAGGTAATTGATGAAATTAAGAAAGTTTTAGGAGAGAAAAATCAGGTAATTGTCCTTCACAACCGCCGTGGTTATGCCAATGTCGTAGAGTGTGAAACCTGCGGATATGTGAATTACTGTTCCAATTGTGATGTCGTGATGACGTATCACAAGGCTGCCAATGAGATGAAATGCCATTACTGCGGCCAGAGAGCTTCCAAACCGAAAACCTGCCCGAAATGTTATTCTGAAAATTTGAATGAACGGGGCGTAGGCGTAGAGCAGATCCATGAAGAGGTTTCAAAATTATTTCCTGATCATGAAGTTGATCGGATGGATGTTGATTCGATGAGAAAGAAATTTGCCTACGAAAGATTATATGAAAAAAATAGAAGATCGTGAAACCGATATTGTTGTAGGAACTCAGATGATTTCCAAAGGACTGGATTTTAACCATATCGAGCTTGTTGCTATCCCGAAAGCAGATTCTTTGCTGTATGTTCAGGATTTCAGGGCGGAAGAACGTGCATATCAGCTGATTACACAGGTTTCCGGAAGAGCGGGAAGAGTGTCGGGAAAAGGGAAAATTATTATTCAGACTTATAATCCGGATCATTCTGTTTTTCAATTGATTAAAATAAATAATCCAGCAAAAATTTATAAATACATTTTAACGGAACGTCAGAAATTTCATTATCCGCCATTTACAAAGCTTATCATGATCGAGCTTAAGCACAGAAAAGAAGATAAAACAAGCAGGGCTTCGCAGTTTCTGGGATCTATTCTGAGAAAATATCTTCCCGAAGATTGTGTTTTGGGTCCTGAAAAATCTCCGATTAGCCGGTTAAACAATCTCTATCAGTTTCAGATTATGCTTAAGCTTCCAAGAGGAAAAAAATATGATGAATACAAAAAACTGGTGTTAGCAAGTCTGAGAGAATTTGACGAAATTACTGCATACCAAAGCATTAAAAAAGATGTTTTTGTGGATTTTTAACAAATTTTAACAAATTTTATAGGGTTTTATAAGAAGCCTTAACACCAACTTTTAGCAATATTTTCTACATTTGATCGTTGATTATATGTTTGGGAGTTTAATTTTCAATTTAACCCATTGATTTTTAATTTATCCAAACTGTAGCAAAATGAAAAATAGATGGTAAATTTCAGAAAGTATATTTCAAGTGTTGCGGTTTTGGCCTCAGGATTTTTTCTTGCCCAGTCTACCGTTTCTACAGTTCTGTATTCTCCGGCTTATGACAATTCGAACAGTGGTTTAAACTTACCCTCCCCGATAACATCGATGGTGGAAAAAGCAGTTCTGTCGCCCAAAGAGCTTGTAGATATTAATGTAAACACAATGATGACCGATCCGGTGCTGAAAAATGCAACCTGGGGATTCGTAGTGTACGACCCGAAAACGAAGAAAGTAATCTCTTCGTATAATGAAAATACTCCTTTAGTTCCTGCTTCCACGACAAAATTACTCACCACCGAAACCGCAATGAGCATGTTGGGTGAAAATTACCGTTGGAATACGCAGTTAGAATACTCAGGAAGTGTTGATGAGAATGGAGTTCTGAACGGAAATCTTTATATCATTGGAAGTGGTGATCCGTCTTTAGGGACCAATAAAGGAGGCGCATGGACATATAAAGATATTGTTTCAGATTTTAAAGAAGGACTTTCCCGTGAAGGAATCAAAAAGGTAAATGGTGATATTATCATCCAGACAGCGCTTTTCAAAGGCAATATTTCAAGGCTTCCGGAAAATGTTGTTTGGCTGGAGAACAATAATTATTATCTGCCTGTCGGTACTACCCGCGAGATCAATCCGGCAAATGAAAAGCTGATCGTTAAAAAAACAAGCAATTTCTCTACAGAAAAAAAAGTTCTTCTACGTTTCTCCTTACAACCATCAGATGGTATATGCTGATAAGTACGAAGGGGATCCAATTTTGACCACAAAGTTACCCGACGCTCCGGCTTATCTTGCCAATACCTTCAGAACAACATTGGTGAAAACAGGAATTCCGGTTACCGGAAAAGTAACTCCGAAAATGACAGATGCCAATCCTGAAGGCAGAAAGCTGATTTCGACCTATAAATCTCCTACTTTAAGCGATATCATTTATTATACCAATCAGCACAGTGATAATGGTCTGGCTGAAGCGCTTTTAAAAACAGTAGGATTTCAGAGTTTAGGAGATCAGACAACTGAGTCAGGAAGAAAAGTTGTAACGGAACACCTTAAAAATGAGGGTTTTGATATGATCGGTTTAAATTATATCGACGGTAGCGGACTTTCAAGAAGTAATAACGTAACGCCGATTGCTCAGGCAAAGTTTTTAACATCCTTAATGGATGAAAAATTTTATAAAACATATCTGAATTCTTTGCCGGTTGGAGGTCAGTCAGGAACATTGAAAAGAATGTTTAACGGCCTTGGAAACGGACAGGTTTTTGCAAAAACAGGAACTTTAAATAAAGTAAAAACTTTGGCAGGATACATGAAAACCAACACTGGGAAAACTTTAGTTTTCTCTTTGATGGTCAACAATTACGCAGGATCGGTAGATATGGTTAAGAAGAGAATGGAGAAAATTCTTGAACCTGCTTTAGATTTATAGAATTATTAAAATTTAATTAAGATATAAACCTTTTGATCAATGATTGAAAGGTTTTTTTATATCTTTGACACAATTTTTGTTACATATGAGAAAATTTTATTTTTTGCTTTTGGGTGTACTTGCATTTCAGCATTCTTACGCTCAAAACGATAATGTTGAAAAGAAAGGCTTGATTGCCAAGGAAATGAAGTCTTTTGCCAATAAAATGGTAGTGGGGAATACCAACCCAAATACGCTTAATTATGATCTGCAATATCAGAGAATGGATGTTTCTATAGATCCTGCTGTTTATAATATTTCCGGCTCTGTGACCTCTCATTTTAAGCCGAACCAGAATATGGATGGTATTTATTTTGATCTGGATGATGAGATGACGGTTTCGCAGGTCATTTATCACGGGAATAGTCTCAATTTTCAACAACTGAGTACCAAAGAGGTAAGAATTGATTTTGCTTCTTCAATTGTGGCCAATGTTTTGGACTCTCTTACCATCAATTATTCAGGGCAGCCGACTGCAGCAAATAATGCATTTTTTAACGGAACTCAAAGCGGAACAGCTGTTTTATCAACGCTGAGCGAACCCTATGGTGCTCAGGACTGGTTTCCGACCAAGCAGAGCTTAAATGATAAAATTGAAAGATTTGATATAAAAGTTACTACACCTTCTCAGTACAATGTTGCTGCCAACGGAAAATTAATGTCTGAAACAGTTCTTGGAAACGGGCAAAAACGAACATTCTGGAGAACAGAATATCCTACAGCTGCGTATCTCATTGCTCTTTCAGTGACCAATTTCGTTAAACTGAACGATACTATGGGAAATCCACCTTTTCCTTTTATAAACTATGTTTTTCCTTCAACAGCATCTAATACCACCAATATGAGTAATATAAACTGGACCAAAACGGTGATGGATACTTTTGAAACCTATTTCGGGCCTTATCCTTTCCGGAATGAAAAATACGGACACATGGAGTTTCAGGCCGGCGGCGGAATGGAGCATCAGACAATGTCTTCTTTGGGATCATGGGGCAGAGGGCTTATTGCTCACGAACTTGCCCATCAGTGGTTTGGTGATAAAGTAACCTGTGGTGCCTGGAATGACATCTGGCTCAATGAAGGTTTTGCAACATTCGGGGAGCATTTAGCCAATGAAAAGCTTTTGATGACGAATAATGAGTTTAGAAATTATCTTTTAGGCCAAAAAGATTACATTACAAGTTCACCGGGCGGAAGTGTGTATGTGGCAGATGCTAATTTAGGAAGTGTCGGAATGATATTTAGTGGGAGATTATCTTATGCCAAAGGTGCGTATGTATTAAGAATGCTAAAATGGATTTTGGGAGATACAGCTTTTTATCAGGCTATTAAAGAATATCATGCAAGACCCGCGCTGGCATATAATTATGTGAGAACGCAGGATTTTAATGCTTCTTTATTAACCTCCACAGGTCAGGATTTTACAGAGTTTTTTAATGACTGGATCTACGGACAAGGGTATCCTACCTACGACATCCGCTGGAAACAAACCGGAAATACATTGACGTTTAAGGCTTCTCAAATTCAAAGCAGTCCAACGGTAAGCTTTTTTGAATTGCCTTTGCCGATAAAAGTAAACGGAACCGCAGGACAGGTTGCTTATTTTGCATTAAATAATACTTCGAATAATCAGTATTTCACCCAAACCGTAAATTTTCCGGTGGCAAGTGTGGAATTTAATTATGATTATCAGATTGTTGAGAAAAGTTCTACCGTTACTCAGGATAGCAGTTTGGGAACGGGCGATGTCAATAAGGACGAATTTGCATTATATCCGAATCCTGCCAAAAGTGAAATATATCTTAAAGGAGTTAATAAGGCAACAGATTTCACAATTTATTTTATAGATGGAAAGTTTGTAAAAAAAGGAACTTACCAGCCGGAAAAATCAATCAGTATTTCAGAATTGGTTCCGGGGACTTACATTTTCAAAATTAATGATAAGAATGTGAAGTTTTTAAAGAAATAAATCTTTAAAATCTAATGTAATTTCAAAAACCTTTAGAATTTCTGAAGGTTTTTTTATTATTGTTTTAAATTAATCAAAAAAAATGATATTTGTCTGGAGTTTTAAATTATTTTTTTCATAACTTGTTCATTACTAATTACATTATTATGAAAAAAGTTCTATTTTCTCTAGGGACATTTATGTCATTGAGTGTACTGTCGGTCAGTGCACAAACTTCAAAAATTTCATTTGAAGCGTCGGAAGGTTATACTGTCGGAAATCTTGGCGGTCAACAGGGTTGGACAGCTTGGGGAGGTATTCCTATTACTAATCCTACAGTGGCTGCTTCCAATGCAACGGATGGAGTAAACTCATTTACGATGTTAAGTGAAGGCGACGTTTTAAGCTCTTGCGGTATTGAAAAAAATATTTCCAGCCTGGTTACGGCAAGTAATGATGTTGAAATTTCCTTTGACTACAGATTTGACGGTCTGGATGGTTCAGATTATGAAATTGCTGTTTATAATGATAATGTAGATTATTATTATACCGCCGCATTACGCATCGATTATGAAACCGGTACAATGGCCTACAGAACTGCAACTGCATTTGTTGATGGTCCTGTATTAAATCCTAATCAATGGTATAATATTAAAATAGGAATTAAAAAAATCTACCAATATATTACAGTATTGGGTGAATGGAACTCAGGTTTACAGCGGAGCGTTGGGTACTTATAAAAATGCACATACAATTGACTTTGTCTATGATGATTTCGGAACAGGATTTAAGGTTGATAATGTTCTTGTAGCTAATGTCAGCTCGCTCGCTACGAGTGAAGTCTCCAAAAAAGAAAATATCACTATTTCCCCAAATCCGGTAACCGATATATTGAATATTGAAACTGATGCCAAAATTGTTTCCGTTTCCGTTTTTGATGCAAAAGGAAGTTTGGTAAAAACCATTTCAAATGCTGGTAAAACAGTTAATGTATCTGAACTGAGTACAGGAAATTACCTCATTAAAGTAAAAACCGACAAATCTGAATTTACTAAAAAAATCATTAAGAAATAAGATCTTCAGATCTTTCCCGCTTAAGATTATATAAATAAGAAAGCTGTTTCATCCTTGTGAAACGGCTTTTTTTATTAAATTAGCGAATCTTAAAAATTATAAGAAATGATCTCTGAAAAATATCTTGAAAATCTACAGAACGAACTGCAAAACATTGAAAAAGAAGGGCTTTATAAAAGAGAAAGAATCATTACTTCTCAGCAAAGTGCGGAAATAGAAGCGAATGGAAAAAAACTGCTAAATTTTTGTGCTAATAATTATCTGGGATTATCTAATAATCAGGAAGTGATGAAAGCTTCTCAGGATATGATAGAATCCCATGGGTATGGGATGTCGTCGGTTCGTTTCATCTGCGGAACTCAGGATATTCACAAGCAACTGGAGCAGAAAATCGCTGACTTTTTGGGTCTTGAAGATACTATTTTGTATGCTGCTTGTTTTGATGCCAACGGTGGTGTTTTTGAACCATTATTTACAGAAGAAGATGCAATTATTTCCGATGAATTGAACCATGCTTCCATTATCGATGGGGTACGTCTTTGTAAGGCGGCGAGATACCGTTATAAAAATAACAATATGGAAGATCTTGAAGCGCAGTTAATTGCTGCTTCTGAAAAAAATCATCGTTTTAAAATTATCGTTACAGACGGAGTTTTCTCAATGGATGGAATTGTTGCAGACCTGAAAGGCGTTTGTGATCTGGCAGATAAATATGATGCATTGGTAATGGTTGACGATTCTCATGCAACAGGTTTCATAGGAAAAACAGGCCGTGGAACGCATGAAGCAAACGATGTAATGGGCAGAGTAGATATTATTACTTCTACATTAGGTAAAGCTTTAGGTGGTGCTTTGGGAGGATTTACTTCCGGGAAAAAAAGAGATCATCGACATGTTGAGACAGCGTTCCAGACCTTATTTATTCTCAAACTCACTGGCTCCCGGAATTGTTGGTGCAGCGTTGAAAGTTTTGGATATGATTTCTGAAGATACTTCTCTTCGTGATAAAGTCATGGAAAATGCAGAATATTTCAGAACGGAGATGAAAGCCAGAGGTTTTGATATTCCTGATGGTGATGCGGCGATCGTTCCGGTAATGTTGTATGATGCTCCTTTAGCTCAGAAAATGGCAGAAAAACTGATGGATGAAGGAATTTACGTAATCGGGTTCTTCTATCCGGTTGTGCCGAAAGGAAAAGCGAGAATCAGAGTTCAGCTTTCTGCAGCTCATACGAGAGAACATCTGGATAAAGCGATTACTGCTTTTGAAAAAGTAGGAAAAGAATTAGCGGTGATTTCTTAAAATAAAAACAGCTCTACGTTTGTAGAATTAAAAACAGAATTTCTTATATTTACAGAAATTCTGTTTTTTTATGCAAAAATTATCCTTTTTACTGATCCTTTTGGTGTTTGTTTCCTGTAAAACAAAGATGAATCAGTATGTTAAAGATGAAAAGAAAGTAAGCAAACGAGACGGCAAATGGAAAGAAGAATATTCTTCAGATGAGGGGACACTAAACGCTATCGGAAAATATAGAATGGGAGAAAAAGTGGGCGTGTGGAAGATGACTTTAAATGGCCATAAATATCAAAAAGATGTTATCAGAAAAGGAATTACCAAAACCAAAAGATATTTTCCAAACGGAAAACTGATGGAAAGAGGTCAGTCTAAAATAGATATTTCTGAAAATGAACGCCATTGGTATTACTTCGGTGACTGGAAATATTATGATGAAAAAGGAAATCTTCGTTACATAAAAAAATATGCAGATGGTAAAAAGGTGGATAGTATCTCATTCGAAAAATAATATGCTCAAACTTCTTAGTATAAAATAATGAACATAACAGAATAAAAGCAATATTTATTCTGTTTTCTATCAAATATTTTTGTCATTAACATTATATTTGCCATTATTTTTTTCAAATGCTTTACACTATAATAAAAGCACTGCACATTATCTTTATGGTAAGTTATTTTGCAGGAATTTTTTATCTCGTAAGAATTTTTGTGTACTATAAAGACACCGACGAATTTGCAGAAGATAAAAAGAAAATCTTAAGGGAGCAATATACTTTCATGGCACGAAGGCTTTGGAATATTATTACCGTTCCCGCCGGCGTGATCATGACGGTGTGCGGATTAATCATGATTTTTTTGAATACAGGATTGATGAAAACACCCTGGTTTCATTTAAAACTGACGTTCCTTGTAGGTTTAGCGATCTATCATTACTGGTGTTGGAAGAAAGTTTTAAAGCTAAAAGAATTAAACGGGAATACCCTCGAAACAGCCAATATCAAATTAAGACAGGCTAATGAAATCGCTACTTTTATTTTATTCCTGGTGGTATTTACCGTGATTCTCAAATCTCAGGTTATTGAATACTGGTGGCAATTAATCTCAGGATTTTTCGTTCTGGTATTTTTAATTATGATGACCGTAAAACTGGTTAATAAAAAAAGAAAAAATAAAGGCTTTAGGCTACAGGCAATAAGCGATAAGCTTTTGCCTCTGCTTATAGCATATTGCTTACTGCAAATTAAAAAAACTATGATTGCAATTTTAAAAAAAGAACTTTGGAGTTATTTCGGAAACTGGAGTGCGTGGGTGATTATCGCGGCTTTCAGTCTGATCGCGACGCTGTTTCTGTTTTTTTTCGACAACGATTCTAATATCTTTGAAATCGGGATGGCTTCTTTACAGAGTTATTTCGTTTTGGTACCGTGGTTATTGATGTTTATCATTCCGGCACTTTCCATGAAGACTTTTGCGGAAGAACAGCAGACGGGAACGTTGAATTGGCTATTTTCCCAACCTTTGAAAGTTTCGGATCTGGTATTCGGGAAATTTCTTTCCGTGTGGATTGTTGGAATTTTATGTTTAATTCCATCGTTGATTTACCTGTACACCGTCTATGTTTTGGGTGTTCCTGAAGGAAATATTGATTTAGGAATGACCTTCGGAAGTTATATTGGGTTAATTATTTTAATTGCAGCATTTTCAGGGGTGGGAATTTTAGCATCCTCGCTTTCACAGAATCAGATTATGGCTTATCTGCTGGGTGTTTTCATGTGTTTCATCATGTATTTCGGAATTGAACAATTAGCAAGCTATAAACTGTTGGGAGGTGCCGATTTTATTTTGCAGAATATCGGTTTTTACCAGCATTTTTTAGGTTTTACAAGAGGTCTTATTGATTTTAAGGATGTTGCCTATTTTGCTTTAATTATCGGTATTACATTAGTTTTATCCAATCATTTTATAAATAAAAAAGAAGTAGAATTATGAAGAAGATACAGTTTAAGTCTCCATTAGGAATTTTACTTTTTGTGATATTGCCATTGGTCATTATTCTTGCAATTTCAGGAATCAGATTGGATTTAACCAAAGAAAAAAGATACACCCTTTCTGAAAATACAATAAAAGTTCTGAAATCTGTTCATAAACCTTTAACCGTAGACGTTTATCTGGAAGGTGATTTTCCGGCAAGTTTTAAGCAGCTTCAGAGCGAAACGAAATTCATGCTGGAAGAATTCAGAAAAATTAATCCGCAAATCGATTTTAAATTTATCGACCCTATCAAAACCAAAATGTCTAAAGATACATTGATGGCGATGGGAATGCAGCCTTCCATGCTTCCGGATATCAAAGACGGTAAGGTTTCGCAGATCATGCTTTTCCCATATGCAGTGGTGAAATACGATAAAAGAGGAGTTTCCATTCCTTTGGTGGTACAGCAGGCGGGAATTGATGCTGACCAGCAATTAACGAAATCAATTGAAAACTTAGAATATAATCTTGTTTCAAACATTAAAAATATTGCGGCGAGCAAAAGAAAGAAAATCGGAATCCTGGTGAATCAGGATGAGCTGAATCCAAGAGAATTTCAGGGGTTCATGCAATTGGCAACCGAAAGTTATGATGCTGGCCCTATTATTCCTAAAAATCAGACTGAACTTAGCCTGGCTGACGTCCCGATGCTGAAGCAGATGAGCGCTTTGGTAATTGCAAAACCAAGAAAAGCTTTTACTGACGGTGAAAAAGTTATTCTTGACCAATACATCATGAACGGCGGGAAAACATTGTGGATGATCGATGCCGTAAACGCAGAAATGGATACGCTGATGAGGTCGCAGAAAGTAATGCCTTTCCCTGTAGATATCAATATGACAGACTTTTTCTTCAATTACGGAATCAGAATCAATCCGGCTTTGGTGAAGGATGTGAAGAAATTTGCTTTGTTGAGATTAGTTACCGGAGAAGTAAGCGGGAATCCTCAGTACACCAGCCTTCCGTGGCCTTATTTCCCATTAGGAATTGCTGAAAACAACAATCCGATTACCAAAAATATCAATCCTGTAAAATTTGAATTCCCGACTTCCATCGATACGTTGGGCGGAAGAAAAAATATTAAAACCAATGTTCTTTTTGAATCGAGTGAAAGAACTTTATTAAAGCAGGTTCCCAACTATGTCGATTTAAAAGAAATTTCCAGTGTCGACAGCCTTGGGCAAATGGAAAAACCAAGCACTCCGAAAATTTATGCCGTGGCTTTGGAAGGGAAATTTAATTCTGCCTATGCTTCAAGGATTGAAAGAAAATCGTACCCGAATTTTAAAACTTCAAGTCCTGAAAATAAAATGATCGTCATTGCCGACGGAGACGTAGGAAGAAACAAAGTGTTGAAAGGAGAAGCACTGCCTTTAGGGGTAGATCTCCTGACCAACGAACAGTTTGGAAACGAACAGTTCCTGAGAAATGCATTAGACTATCTTCTCGATGACAGCAATCTTATGGAGCTGAGAAACCGAAACATCGAAGAAAGGCTTCTTGACCGGCAAAGAATAACCGAAGAGAAAAGCAACTGGCAATGGTTCAATTTGCTGCTGCCATTAGCCATTATCGGACTTTTAGGAGGATTATTCTTCTGGTTGAGGAAGAAGAAGTTTGGATAAAATAAAAAAAGAGAAGCCCAAAACTTCTCTTTTTTGTTTATTATTATTGTCTTTCTTCTATTTTAATAGGATTTTGTCTTGCGTCAAAAACATCAGTAATTTCAATTCGGTTTTTTTCTTGATTAAACCAATAAATGATTTTATAATTTTTATAAACCAAATATCTGAAGTTTTCTTTTCTGGATAAGAGCAATTCTTCTTTTTGTCCTATTTCTTTTTGAAAATCAAGGGTATTGGCTTTATTTACAATTCCAACAACAAGCTTGTTTGCAACTTTCAGGCTGGCTTTTAGTTTATAATAATCAAAAATATTTCTTAGTTGTTTCTTTCCAAAATTTGTCCAGAATATTTTTACTGCCATTGTTTTATTTCTGAAAGTAGATCATTAGACTCAATAATTCTGTCGTTTTTTGAATCTTCTAATGATTGATCAATTCGTTTATTTAGCTCTTCAATTGAAAAAGGTCTGGTATGATCCTCCTTTTCTAATTTTGATAAAATATATTCTTCGATTTTCTCAAAGAAACTCTCATCCTGAAGCTGAGCCAAATATGTGATTAAGTTTAATTTTCTTGTTTGAATATCCATAACTGATATATTTAAATCAAAAGTACAAATTAATTTTTAAAGCTTACACATTTCAATTAAACGCCCTCCTAAACTCCCCCGGCGACTGCTTCACCTTCTGCTTAAACAACTTACTGAAAGACTGCGGATGCTCAAAACCAAGCTCATAAGCAATTTCACTTACTGAAAGATTGGTCGTGCTCAGACGTTCTTTAGCGTGATCGATCAGCTTATTCTGGATGTGCTGCTGTGTATTTTGCTGCGTATGAATGCGAAGTAAGCTTCCCAGATAATTGGGTGAAATATTCAGTTGCTCGGCGATGGATTTCACAGAAGGAATTCCTTTTTCCAGCAGGTTTCCGTTGTTGAAATGTTGTGAAAGAACATCTTCGAACTTCTCCAGCAATTCGTGGCTGGATTTTTTACGGGTGAAGAACTGACGTTCATAAAATCGCTCGGCATAGATCAGGAACAGTTCAAGCTGGGCAACAATCAATTCCTGAGTGAATTTATCAATATTGTTCTGGTATTCTTTTTCAATGTTTTTAAAAAGATCAACAATAATTTTTTCTTCCTTATCCGAAAGAAAAAGCGCTTCATTGATCTGGTAACTGAAAAATTCATACGACTTTATTTTCTTGATAAGCGAAGTTCCCCAAAGGAAATCCGGGTGGATGAGCAGCAGATATCCCGTCGGTTCCACTTCCACATCAGGTTTCATTTCAAGACTCAGAAACTGAAGTGGCGAGACAAAGCACAAAACCCCGGAATCAAAATCATATTCCTGCTGGCCATAATTGAATTTAGCACTGACATTCCGTTTCAGTCCGACCGAATAGAAATTCTGGATCCACTTGATCTCCGTATCATTCACAGGATATTTTACCTTGCTGTAATCAATAAGGCTGATTAGCGGATGTTCCGGGTTGGGAAGGTTACAGAACGCATGAAATTCTGAAATTGAATTAAATCTAAAGGTCTGTTTCATAACGCTAAATTATTAATTATTTTCAATGGTTGAGCATCAGGAATTTATATATTTACCTCTTTGTGCATTTTGCTAAATTTTGGTATTGAATTCGTCAATTCGAGTGTTTTTTCGTAACAAGGTGAAGAAAAAATGTATCGAGAATGAAATTTATCCTCAAACTCACAAACTTCTCGATATGATTTTTCAAAATCTACTCGAAGTGACGAGAATGAATCAAAATGTACAATGGGTTTATCTTAAACCTATTTGAAAAAGTTTCAACCTCACGGTTAGTAATAGCTATGTCATCCTGAGCTCGTCGAAGGATCTGGTTAAAAACCCTATTATTAAAGGAGTTCTGTAACTGTTTCAACAAAATATAAAATTATCTTCACCATTTCCCATAAAAATTCTATTTTTAAACCACTAAAAACATTGCCTGATGATCAGTAAAGCCCTGGAAATCTGTTACGAATTTCCGTTTTTCCTGTCCGAAGAACTGGAAGAAATATACAATGCGCACGAAAAGGTTACTTTCCACAAAGGAGATTTTATCCTGAAAGAAGGAAAGACCGCCAATGAGTATTATATCATGGAAAAAGGTCTTGCCCGGTCATTTGTCAATGATTTTAACGGAAATGATGTGACAATCAATTTTTTCGTAGATAATGAAATCATCATTGAAGTGTCATCCCTTTTTCAGCGAATTCCTTCACAGGAAAATATTGTCTGCATTACCGATTGTGAGTGCTGGAAGATGGATTTCGATACCTTCCAGGAACTGTTTCACAAAATCCCCAACCTCAGGGAATGGGGAAGGGCATGGATGTCCCAGCAGCTTTTCATCGGAAAACAGCGTTCAGTAGAAATGTTCACCCTTTCTGCTACCAAACGTTATCTCAATCTTTTGGAGCAGAAACCTTACGTTATACAATTTGCACCGCTCAAGCAGATTGCTTCCTATCTTGGTGTTACAGATACTTCCTTGAGCCGCATCCGTAAAGAGCTTGTCTCACATCCCAGGAAAATTTAAATCTTGTCTTATGGCAAGTTGACTTTCACTGTAACTCGGTAATTTTGGTTAAAGCTTAACATAAAAAATTACAGTATGAAAGTCAATCAAATTTACGTTAATCTTCCGGTAAAAGATATTCAGAAAACAAAAGAATTCTGGACGAATCTGGGATTTTCCATCAATGAGCAAATTTCTGATGAAAGAGCAGTTTGCATCATCATGAGTGACCATATTTCTGTCATGTTTCTCACAGAAGAATTTTTCGAAACCTTTTCTGAAAGGCCGGTCCCGAAAGGCGATACAACGCAGGTTTTGGTAGCCATTGGCTTAGACAGCCGCGAAGAAGTCGACCAGGTAGTAAACGCCGCGGTTGCCAACGGAGCGACACAGCACGAAGAACCCCAGGATCACGGATGGATGTATCAGAATTCTTTCTGGGATATCAATGGTCATGGCTGGAATGTCATCTTTGCAGACCCTTCTCAGATTCCTTCATAATCTTATTTCAACTTTAAATTCTAAAAGTTATGGACACACCAACATCAAATAAACTGGACATCATTATTCCTGCATTTCGAGGTCACAGCCAAAATTTCCTGATGGTTCTTGATGGAATTTCAGAGGAAGATGCTTTAAAAAGAATTGAAGGCAGAACCAATCATATCATCTGGATGGCCGGAAATTTTCTTGATATGCGGTACGCTTTAGGGAGCGTTCTCGGGGTTCAGGAAGAATTTGAATTCAAAGATTTTTTCTTTCAGGGAAAAGCGTTGGATGAAAGTTTTAAATATCCTTCTTTACAACAATTGAAAGATTCTTTCCATAACATTTCACCACTCGTTTATCAAAAATTGTTACAAGCATCGGATGAAGATTTAGACCAGGCTTTTCCGATGGGAATGAACATTGATTTCTTTCCGGAAACCGTGCTGAATTTTGTCGGAATGTGCATTGGGCGCGAAGATTACCTGTGCGGACAAATCGGATTAATGCGCAGAATACTCGGCTACGAAGGAATGAAATATGACTTTGATAAAGATCTGAAATATTAAATCAACCCGGTTGAAGAGGATATCAGGCGTCAACTACCTTGTCCTTCGTACTAGGGACCGTGTGTCCTCCGCCCGAGAGGTGGTGTACGGACAGTACAATAGAGGGAACGTTGACAGACAGCTCCCGATATATAAAAGAAAATCGGGTATCATTCAAAATAACATCAATTAAAATAAAAAATCATGGCTAAATTAAATTCTTATCTGAACTTTGATGGTAAAGCTGAAGAAGCTTTCAACTTTTACAAATCTGTTTTCGGCGGCGAATTTGTCGGGGAAATCTACAGAATGGGAAATGCTCCCGGAACTGAAAACTTATCCGAAGAAGAAAAAAACAGGGTGATGCATATTGCGCTTCCTGTAGGTAATGATCTTCTCATGGCTTCTGATATTGTCCCAAGTTTCGGTCAGAGTCTTACTTTAGGAAACAGTAATTATGTTTCAATTTTCCCGGAATCAAGAGAAGAGGCCGACAGGCTTTTCAAAGGACTTTCTGAAGGCGGAAATATAGAAATGCCGATTGAAGACCAGTTCTGGGGTGATTATTTTGGAAGTTTTCAGGATAAATATGGCATTTATTGGATGGTGAATTATAACGAGGAATATGTAAAATAGCTTATCTTTAGGTTGTTTTTTAACACCAAATATAAAATTATATGGAACCTATCAAAATTGATATTACGATTCTGTCGCCTGTTGACAAAGTGTGGGATTATTTTAACGGTCCGGAACATATTACCCAATGGAATTTCGCCAGTGATACCTGGGAATGCCCCTCTGCTGAAGTAGATTTAAAGCCGGGAGGAAAATTTAAAACCCGGATGGAGGCTAAAGATGGAAGTTTCGGATTTGATTTTATCGGAATTTATGATGAAATAATTCCTGAAAGAAGTATCACCTATCATACCGAAGACAACAGGAAAGTACAGGTAATGTTTGATAAAATCGATGGAAACACCACAAAAGTAACAGAGATTTTCGATCCTGAAAAGCAAAATCCTGTGGAAATGCAGAGGGATGGCTGGTATGCTATTCTCAATAATTTCCATAAGTATGTTGAAAACCATTAAATAACATCTTTCGTCATGATCAATTTGGTAATAATGGCAAAGTGTCTCCATTCCATCTGTGCTGTAAGTTACGCTGTACAGGGGAATTTCCTGCAGGGTATTATTCCCTTACCGGCCAGAAGAACTCTTGAAAAAGAAAAAATCGATTCCCTGGAAAAACTGTCGGATTATTCTGAAAAAGAAATCCTGCAGATGCACGGTTTCAGTAAAAATGCAGTGCAAAAACTGAAAGTTTACATGATGGAAAATGATATTTATTTTAAAAATAATGAAAGCCGGCTACCGTTAAATAATAATTAAATGACATTCAGGTAATCTTTGCAAAACTATCGGACCGCTATCATTTGCTGAGTAAAACGCCATTGCGAACGAAAAATCAGCTGTTTAGATATCAAATAAAATCCTTGCGTCTTTTGCGTTAAAAAGAAAAAGCACAGGTTTTTATACTTTAGAATGCATTTAAATGTTAAGCATCTATCATTTGCTGAATGAAATGCCCTTGCGTCCGGAAATCGACATGATGATTTAAAAAAATCCTTGCGCCATTTGCGTTAAAAAAGATGTACAAAACTTAAAGCTAATATTCAGAATGAATTATTATCAACATTTAAATTAAAACTATGAACAATGATATTTTTCCGTGCCTGTGGTACGATGAAAATGCCAAAGAATCTGCAGAATTTTACTGTAAAATATTTAACGGAAACATTACGGCAGATACTCCTGTTGTGATGAATATAGAACTTTTCGGACAGAAATTGATGCTCCTCAATGGTGGACCTCAATTCAAAAAAAACGCATCTGTTTCTTTCATGGTCATCTGCGAAACGGAAGATGAAGTTGATAAATACTGGAATGAACTCATGGACGGCGGAATGGCTCTAATGCCGCTGGATTCCTATTCCTGGAGCAAAAAATACGGTTGGCTTAAGGACAAATATGATGTAACATGGCAGATATTCCTTGGAGAAAATCAGACAGGGCAGAAAATTATTCCCACGCTGATGTTTATCCATGAAAACAACGGAAAAGCAATCACCGCCATGGAATTTTACACAAAAGCGTTTCCAAATTCCAGGATTGGGAATATTCTGAGATATGGGGACGGAAGTGAAGGGCATCCTGCCGCAGAGCCTCCACAAAATATTCAGCACGCCCATTTTGTAATTGATGACTACAGTTTATTTTGCATGGATAATTCTTACGACCACCAGTTTGATTTTAATGAAGCCATATCGATGGTTGTGATGACCGATGATCAGGAGCAGACGGATCATTATTGGAACACTTTGACTTCCAATGGCGGCAGAGAAAGCATGTGCGGCTGGCTGAAAGATCAGTTTGGATTCAGCTGGCAGATTGTTCCTAAAAGATTAATCCAGCTGATGAGTGATCCGGATCCGATGAAAGCTCAGAAAGTCGTTCAGGCCATGATGAAAATGCAGAAAATTATCATAGAAGATCTGGAAAAGGCCTATCAATCATAGAATATATAAAGAAGGATTTCTTTGTTTATCTCTTCGTTTAAAAAAGATTCTTTATTTAAAACTTTTTATAAATCTGAGATGCCCTTTTATCATCTACCATATTTTTTAAGCTTCGGCTTGCTGTTTGATGATGATTAGAAAAAGATTTGCTTATGAAAACACAGAACAAGTCAGATTCTAAATCAAAAGTTCCTCAGGAAGGACTGTATCCCGAGATTATTCGTGAAAATTACAAAGGCAGTGAAAAGCTTTTAGGTAAAAAGGCTTTGATCTCAGGAGGTGACAGTGGTATCGGTCAGGCAGTGGCTGTTCATTATGCCCGCGAGGGTGCTGAGGTAGCTATTATTTACAAAGAAAGTGATGATGATGCCAGGGAAACTCAAAAGCTGGTAGAAAAGGAAGGTCAGAAATGTATTTTGCTGAAAGGAGATATCTCAAAAAAAGGATTTCCGGAAAAAATGCCTTCAGCAGATCAAAAAAGAATGGAAGTCCCTGGATATCTTGGTCAATAATGCTGGAATACAGTTTCCGAAAGATGATATTGAAAATATTTCTGATGAACAGATTCAGGAAACGTTTAATACCAATATTATCTCTATGATTTCATTGACCAGAGATTGTCTGGAACTGATGAACAGCGGTTCCCGCATTATATGTACAACCTCTGTAACAGCTTATCGCGGCAGCGATCATTTGATTGATTATTCTTCAACGAAAGGGGCTATTGCCACATTTATACGCTCTCTGGCCACCAATATCGCTGAAAAGAATATTTTGGTTAATGGGGTAGCTCCGGGTCCGATCTGGACACCTTTAGTAAAAGAAACTTTTGATGATGTTTCAGATTTCGGAAAAGACAATCCGATGAAAAGAGCAGGGCAGCCTTCTGAAGTGGCTCCGGCATATGTTTTTTTGGCATCGCAGGATTCCAGTTTTATTACCGGTGAGATTATCCATATCAATGGAGGAGATTTTGTAGGTGGATAATATTTACACAGATTAACAGCTAGTTTTATATAAATTATGGAAAAATTGAATTTTGATATTGAGATTAATGCAGAAGCAATAAAGGTTTGGAGCGTTCTCTGGGATGATTTTTCTTTCAGACAGTGGACTTCAGCTTTTACGGAAGGATCTTTTTATCAGGGAAATTTAGAAGAAGGAAGCATTATAAAATTTCTTGATCCGAAAAATAACGGAATGTACAGTGAAATTATAAGTCTGATTCCCAATGAGGAAATAACGTTCCTGCACTTGGGGGAGATTTATGAAGGTGTTGAAGCTCCTCGTGACTGGGGTGATGCTACTGAAAAATATGTTCTTACCGAAAACGAAAATATTACACACTTACATGTAGAAATTAATACATCAGAAGAGTTCAAGTCATTCTTTGAAGAAAAATTTCCGAATGCTCTGGCGAATGTAAAACATCTCTCTGAAAATCAACTTTAAATCAATTTAAACAATGGAAACCTTATCGTACGAAATTATCATTAATGCTCCCAGACAAAAAGTTTGGGACGTTTTGTGGAATGAAAACACTTACAGCGAATGGACACAGTTTTTCAGTCCCGGCTCTGTCATGAAATCCGATTGGAAGGTGGGAGGAAAAACCTATTTTGTAAATGCAGAAGGTGAAGGAATGGTGTCGACAATCGATAATATTGAGGAGCCTAACCAGATTATTTTTAAGCATTTGGGAATGGTCGACAAAAATGGAAACGAAGATACAGAAAGCATGCAGGTAAAACAGTGGAGCGGCTGTTTTGAAAAATATATTTTAATAGACTTCGATGGAAAAACCAAACTGCATGTTGAGGTTCAAACCGAAAAAGAATGGCAGGATCACATTAATAAAGGTTTTATACAAGGATTAGAAGTCATTAAAAATCTTGCTGAAGGTACGGTGTAAGAATTCACCACAGATTTTCCTTTATTCTCGCTGGTGGATTTGGTCGATTTTATTTTTATCTTGATCAGCATAATCTGCGAGAGTTTTTTTTACACTCGCAGACTTAGCGGATTGAGCAGATTTTTTTCTTATATTCTGATTTATGAAAATCTGTGTATTCTGTGGTTTAAAATTTAAACACATTAGAAACATAAGATAGAAGATGAATACTTTGAAAACATTTCAGAACACATGAGTTAAAAAAAATCTTTGATTTTTATCTAATGTGCTCTAAAATATTTTCAGCCTATCCAAAAATTCTTCTGTGACTTATGTGTTATATAATCTGTGTATTTTGTGGTTGAAAATCATGAAGGATCAACAGCAGGTAAAAAACTATGAGACAAATATATTATCTCCGATTACTTGTAAAAAACTTCTTTAATTTGCGTAATTTCGGTTATCTTAATAAAAGTAAACATGAAACTATTAACAATTCTTTTCGCCAGCTTTATAGTAGGCTTATTGGCAACAAAGATTTTTCAGGGTGACTGGAATTTTTTATTTTCCGGAAATCTGGGAATGACCGTTTTTATCATATTTGTTGGCTTTTCACATTTTAAATTTCAGAAAGGAATGGCGATGATGATTCCCGATTTTATTCCCAGAAAGATGTTCTGGGTGTATGCTACCGGACTTATAGAAATTGCTGCCGGAATCGGTTTGATGATCCCTTCGATCCGTGAACTGACGGCTGTTCTGTTAATTATTTTTTATGTTTTGGTTTTCATTGCCAATATCAATTCAGCAAAGAAAAAGATCAATATTTTTAAAGCTGATTTTACAGGTCCGGGAATGGATTATCTTTACAAACAAAGAATCCCGATGCAGATTATTTTAATCGCCTGGACATGGTATTTCGGGATTTATCTGAATTAATATATTGGAAAGCTTAGCTTTCCATTTTTTATTTAAATCATATTTCTTCGCTTACATGTAACAATTCTTACGATTAAAGCGTCTTATTCTATATACACTTAATCCAAACCATGAAATATGAATATTAATGCTAAAATTTTCGGGATAACACAAGTTGTAATATCCGCCGTAATGATGAATGCACAGACCAACACTACCAAGCTGCCGGGAGATCCTACCCTGGTTTCTACAAAGGCAACATTCGACCAATTAATTTCTTACGATAAAGGAAACTTCAAATATAAAGTGGAGGATTACTTTGCAAGGCCAAAAGCTTCCCAGTTCAAAATTTCTCCGGACGGTCAATACCTTTCCTATAAAGAAAAAGACAAGGACAGTAAAAATCATGTCTATGTAAAAAACCTTAAAACAGGAGTAATCACCAAAGCGCTGGAAGAAAAGGACGATCTGATCCGAAGCTACGGATGGCTGGATAAAAAAAGGCTGTATTATACCCAGGACCGTGGCGGAAATGAAAATATTCATTTGTACGCAGCAGATACAGATGGTAAAAACTTAAAAGATCTTACGCCTTTTGAAGGAACCAAATTAGGAACCGTAAGACCTATCAAAGACACCCCTTTTGTTGTTGTCACACTGAACAAAAATAACAAGCAGATTTTTGAGCCTTACAAGATAAACTTTAATACGGGGGGAAATGACTCAGTTGTACGAAAACAAAGATGTCAACAGCCCGATTGATGATTATATTTTTGATAAAGACGGAAACCTTCGCGGATATGTTGTTCTTGAGAACGGCTTAACTTCAAAACTGTATTATAAAGATCTGCAAACCGGGAAATTCAATCTCCTGAAATCTACGGACTGGAAAGACAGCTTTTATATTATCAGTTTTAATGAAAATTCAAAAAATAAGAATGAAGCATATGTTGTGACAAATCTTGACGGTGATAAATCAAGAATTGTTCTGTATGACCTGAAAAAAGATGTGGTCATTAAGGAAGTATATTCCAATCCGACGTTTGATGTAAGTTCTATCAGCCTGGCGGGGAAGAATAGAAATTATGAACTGGATTACATCAGCTATAACGGAATTAAAAATGAAACGATTCCGGTAAGTAAATTCTATAAAGAAGTTCATGATAAACTGGCTTCAGAATTTGGAGACAAACAATTCTACGTTGTTTCCTCAGATGATAAAGAAGACAAGCTTCTGGTGGTGGTAGACAGCGATAAACTGTATGGTAAATACTATGAATATGACACTAAATCTAAAACAACCAAGCTTCTATTTGACCTGATGCCACAGCTTAAAGAAGAAGATATGGCGGAAATGCGTCCTATCGAATTTAAAAGCAGAGACGGGCTTACCATCCATGGATATGTTACATTGCCAAAAGAAGCGTTGCAGGGTAAGAAAGTTCCTTTAATCGTAAACCCTCATGGCGGACCGCAAGGAATTCGTGACGATTGGGGCTTTAATCCAGAGTCACAGTTGTTTGCAAGCAGAGGATATGCGACATTACAGGTTAACTTCAGAATATCAGGTGGTTATGGAAAGGAATTCCAGAAATCCGGTTATAAGCAAATCGGAAGAAAAGCAATGGATGATGTGGAAGACGGAGTGAAATACGCCATAGAACAGGGTTGGATCGATAAAAATAAAGTAGCCATCTATGGAGGAAGCCATGGTGGGTATGCTACTTTAATGGGGCTGATCAAAACACCGGATCTCTATTCCTGCGGGGTAGATTATGTCGGGGTATCCAATATTTTCACCTTTTTTGATTCCTTTCCGGAATACTGGAAGCCCTATAAAGAAATGGTAAAGCAGATCTGGTATGACCTTGACAATCCGGAAGAAGCAAAAATTGCCAAAGAAGTATCGCCTGTTTTCCAGATCGATAAGATTAAAAAACCTTTGTTTGTCGTTCAGGGAGCGAATGATCCGAGAGTAAATATCAACGAGTCTGATCAGATTGTAAAAGCGTTAAGAGCGAAAGGCTTTGAAGTTCCTTATATGGTAAAATATGACGAAGGCCACGGATTCGGAAAAGAGCCTAACAGAATA
This sequence comes from Chryseobacterium sp. POE27, assembly GCF_039727685.1. Lineage (NCBI taxonomy): Bacteria > Pseudomonadati > Bacteroidota > Flavobacteriia > Flavobacteriales > Weeksellaceae > Chryseobacterium > Chryseobacterium sp. POE27. The sequence goes on along the minus strand of NZ_CP152475.1, from coordinate 992,779 downwards.
GAATTTTACAAAACGATGCTGGGCTTCTTTGCTGAAAATTTTAACAAGTAAATCCAACTAATTTTTATAATTATCCAACGGAAAGTCAGTCTGGCTTTCCGTTTTTGTCTAAAATTTCTTATTCCTGATTCATCTTAGCCCCGATTGGAGAGAAAATCCTTTTTTTGCGGTTGAAAGTCCCTCTCCTCGGGAGAGGGATTTAGGGTGAGGAAAAAAGATTGCAACGAAAAGCGGGAAATAGCTTCTAAAAATAAATTACATTAATTTACAAACAGAACCTATATCTGAAAAACACGATTAATAAAAGAAAATCCTGAATTCCCGAAAAATATTTTAAATTTATTAAAGTAAAACAAAAATTTCAATCGTCATAGCAATATGGAGATTGTCGAAAAAAATAACAATGCCACAGAAGGAGAAGGAAAATATCATCTCACAAACCGTTTCAAAGTACGGAGGAAAGCTGATGTCATACATTCGCCCGAAAGTGAAAAATACGGAAGATGCGGAGGATATTCTGCAGGAAGTGTGGTATCAGTTCAGCAGTATTACCAATCTTTCTGAAATTGTAAATGTGGGTGGGTGGTTATACAGAGTGACAGCCAATAAGATCACCGACAAATACCGTAAAAAGAAAACGGAGAATCTGGAAGATTTTGTCTATGAAGATGAAGACGGAGATTTTTCCATAAAAGATATTTTGCTGATGGATGAAAGTGCAGGCCCTGAAGTGAAAATGTTTCAGGATGAAATCTGGAAAAAGTTATTTGAAGCACTGGATGAACTCCCTGAAAAACAAAGACTTGTCTATGTTGAGAATGAACTCAATGACAAAACGCTTCAGGAAATTGCAGATGAACACGGTGAAAATATCAAAACAATCATCAGCCGGAAGAATTATGCGGTTAAGCATTTAAGAAACAGGCTGAGAAAATTATACGAAGATTTAAATAGTTAGTAAAAAAGAAAGATATGAATCATAAACATAAAAAAGGCTGGATTTTTTTAATTCTTTGTCCGCCGTTGATTATTTTAGGAATCACATGGATTGTGATGGCACTTTGGAACTGTCTTCTTCCCGAAATTTTGGGAGTAAAATCCATCTCTTACTGGCAGGCCATGGGAATTCTGATACTATGTAAAATTCTTTTCGGAGGATTCCATTTCGGAAAAGGAATGAAAGACTTCAAAGAAAGAAAAATGAGAGAAAAAATGATGCACCTTTCTCCGGAAGAAAGAGAAAAATTTAAAGAGGTTTGGAAAAGCAAATGCGAAAACAGTTTTTTCAACAGGAACAGAAAAACAAACGAATAGCAAACATTTTAGAAGTAGTAAAGTAAAATTTAAAAGTTATTCGTCTATATAAAAAAGTAGTAAAATTTAAAATTTTGAAAAATGAAAAACTCAGTATTAAAAGGCGCTCTAGGAGCACTTGCCGTGGCTGGAATTGCCATGATCGCTAAAAAAGCAATGGAAAGAAAAAGATTTGTAAAAGGTATTTTCGAAGAATACGGAATCAAAGAAAAATCACCTTTCGGACTGGCTGATAAAATCAGAGAAATGAACGATGAACAGTATCAGGAGCTTAAAGGAAAATTCAAAAAAGAATTCGCTTCCAGATGTCACAGAAGAAATACCGAAAAGGAAAATATTGCAGAAGCATAATAGAAAGTAACTAAATTGAGATTGTTAATTCCGGTTCGGGAAGCGAAGCTTCCCGAACCGGAATTTTTCTATAATTATTGCGATAAGCGAAGCGAAGAAGCAATCTCAAAAAAATAGTATCAATATCTAATATTAAACTTTCCACTTCTGGAGAATTGTAAGGAGCTGTTTCCAGCTTTCCGCACTCGCTATTTCAGGGATTTGTTTCGGCGGCGGAGCCGCCGAAACAAATCCCTGAAAATGAGCTCAGACAAACGCTCCAATCTGGGCTAGGGTGGCAGTCGTTCCTTTCAATATTAAAATATCATTTAACGTATTCACCCTTTGCTGAGTGATAGTTTATGCTGAGCTTGTCGAAGTACCTTTGCGAACAAAAAATAATCGCAAACATTTTAAATAAATCTTCGCGGACTCTGCGTTAAAATACATTGCTTTGTCGAGATGCTTCCAGCATGACAAACTTAAGGCAAACTTTTTACGCATAATGTAAATAACGCATTCACCCTTTGCTGAGTGATAGTTTATGCTGAGCTTGTCGAAGTACCTTTGCGAACGAAAAATATTCTCAATCATTACAAAAAAACTTAGCGTCCCTTTGCGTTGAAATACATTGCTTTGTTGAGATGCTTCCAGCATAACAAACTTAAGGCAAACTTTTTACGCATAATGTAAATAACGTATCCAATCTTTGCTGAGTAGAACGCCTTTGCGAACAAAAAATATTCTCAACCATTTCAAAAAATCTTCGGGACTTCGCGTTAAAAAAATTCCCTCGCTTTGCCCGCAATCACAAATTCCTTATTTTTGTACAGTTCAATGAAAGATTACTACTATTTTCTCGGAATTTCTCATGATGCTTCAGAAGAGGACATCAAAAAAGCGTACAGAAAACTATCTTTAAAATATCATCCGGACAAAAATCAAAATGATGATTTCTTCGCCGAACGTTTTCGTGAAATTCAGGAGGCATATGAAACACTGAGTGATAAAAGCAGAAGATATTCTTACGATCAGAATTTAGAAAGCCATCAGAAAAGTTTCAGATACAACGTTCCGCCTTCGATAAAAAACTTTACGGCGAATAAAATTCATGCAACGAAAGGAGAAGAAATTATTATTACATGGCAGACACAAAATGCTGATGTTGTAAAAGTTTTACCTTTCGGACTGGAAAAACCTTATGGGGAGAGAATTTTTAAAATAACAGAATTTAAAGACGGAAAATTTCAGATTTTGCTGCATGCTACCAATTCTTTATTGCATAAAACAGCAGTTCAGGGGATTACCATTACAGAAGTTTTTGAAAACAATACGGAAAAATTCAAAGATAAAGCGGAAGAATTGTTCAGATCGCAACCGAGAACAGTCGCCAATCCATATGGACAGCCAAAAGTTATGAGAATCATTGTGGCTGTTATTTTGCTTGTTTTAGCAATTTATTTTTTAATAAGTAGCTTTGTTGATTAAGCTAATTTTTTATTTCCCGGACATTTTTTACATCTTTTTCCTTTCTTGAACTTTTTACAGCAGGATTTCTTGTCACCACAATATATTTCCTGAGTATTCATTGAAAAGGCTGGTGCTAAAGGTGGAACTTTAAAAGGGATAATCATATTCATGTTGCAAATATATTAATTTAGAATAAATACAGATAATAAAATTCATAAATTTTATGAGTTTGAATGTTAAATAATTAGAATTCAAAAACAGAACTTTCAAAAAGTTGTTTTTATAAAGAATTGCGATTGGTGAAATTGATTCATTGCTAGCCTTCTTTAAGTCGATTTTTAAAGAATTTTCAAAAATAAGACATTATAAAAATTTATCTTAAAATATAATTTTACCTGATTTTACGTTTAAAATGATAATAAAAATCCATTAATTATGAATAACATAGAATGTATTAGGTGATTTTAGTGTGATTTCAATTTACTTGTACAATTTTCTAAAAATCCGTAATTTTACGAATCTTTTTTTACAAACAAAATCTAATAAATAAAAATGAATACAGAACAGTTTGTGAGCCGCCACATTTCCATGAATGAAGCCGATAAACAGGCAATGCTGGAAAAAATTGGCGTTTCAAGTGTTGAAGAGCTCATCTCTCAAACCATTCCTTCTTCTATCCGCTTAGAAAAAGATCTTGATATCTCAGAACCGCTTTCAGAATATGAAATGCTGAACCATTCCAAAGAGCTGGCAGCAAAGAATACTGATTATACAAGCTACATCGGTTTTGGATATCACAATACCTTACTGCCGTCGGCTATTCAGAGGAATGTCTTTGAAAACCCGAGCTGGTACACCGCTTACACGCCTTACCAGGCGGAAATAGCACAGGGAAGACTTGAGGCTCTTCTGAACTTCCAGACTGTTGTGTGCGATCTTACAGGCTTTGGCCTGGCCAATGCTTCTTTATTGGATGAATCTACAGCTGCTGCAGAAGCAATGCATATGTTCTTCAACAACAGAACGAAAGATCAGAAAAAAAGCGGAGCTAATAAATTCTTCGTTTCCGACCTTGTTTTACCTCAGACCGTTTCTGTATTAAAAACAAAAGCCGAAGGTCTTGAGATCGAAATCGTAGAAGGAGATCATGCTACTCATGAATTCGATGGTTCTTACTTCGGAGTGTTATTGCAGTATCCTGGTAAAAACGGAATCGTTTTAGATTATACAGAAAATATTGTTGACTATAAAAAATCAGATCTTCAGGTGGTTGTTGCCTGCGATCCGATGGCTTTGGTTAAATTAAAATCTCCGGCATCCATGGGTGCTGACTGTGCCGTAGGTACAACGCAGAGATTCGGTATTCCGTTGGGGTACGGTGGCCCTCACGCGGCGTTCTTCTCTTGTAAGGAAGACTATAAGAGAGATATTCCGGGAAGAATCATCGGGGTTTCCCAGGATGCTTACGGAAAACGTGCATTAAGAATGGCTTTGCAGACCAGAGAGCAGCACATTAAAAGGGAAAGAGCGACTTCCAACATCTGTACGGCTCAGGTTCTTCTGGCGGTGATGGCAGGAATGTATGCCGTTTACCATGGTCCAAAAGGATTAAATTATATTGCTGATCAGATTCACTTTAAAGCAAATGCTTTAAAAGGAGGGCTTAAAGCATTAGGATATGAAATCGTAGAAGAACCGATCTTTGATACGGTAAAAATCAATCTTAATGAAGATGAAAAGGGAAGACTGATGAGAATGATGCTTGATCATAAACTGAACCTGAACTATTTCACAGAAGGGGTGGTAAGTATTGCGATCAACGAAAGTACGACTTTAGATAAACTGAATATTCTGATGGCTTCTTTCGCTCAGTTTAAAGATAAGCAGACTTTTAAATTAGAAATTAAAGAAGGATACAGCATTCCGGAAGAGAATTTAAGAAAAGACGAAATTCTTACGGAAGAAGTATTCAACAAATACCATACGGAAACAGAATTGATGCGTTACATCAAGCGTCTGGAAAGAAAAGATTTATCATTGACGCACTCAATGATTTCTTTGGGTTCTTGTACAATGAAGCTGAACGCTGCGACTCAGATGCTTCCTCTTTCATGGGAGAACTGGGGAGCTATTCACCCGTTTGTACCGGTAAATCAGGCAGAAGGTTACCAGGAAATGATCCGTGAACTTGAAAAAGATTTAGCGGAAATCACCGGTTTTGCGGGAACTTCTCTTCAGCCGAACTCGGGAGCACAGGGAGAATACGCAGGATTAATGGTGATCAGAGAATATCACATTTCAAGAGGTGAAGGCCACAGAAATGTAGTGTTGATTCCTCAGTCTGCGCACGGAACAAACCCGGCTTCTGCAGCAATGGCGGGAATGAAGATCGTTGTGGTGAAAAACCTTGAAAGCGGAGAAATCGATTTTGAAGACCTTAAAGCTAAAACAGAACAGCATTCTGAAAACCTTTCTTGTGTGATGATCACATATCCGTCAACTTACGGATTCTTCGATGCCAACATTAAAGAAATTACCGCATTGATCCACGAGCATGGCGGACAGGTTTATATGGACGGTGCCAATATGAATGCTCAGGTAGGCTATACAAGTCCGGGAAATATCGGAGCAGACGTTTGCCACTTAAATCTTCATAAAACGTTTGCGATTCCTCACGGAGGTGGAGGTCCAGGAGTTGGCCCGATTTGTGTGGCTAAGCATTTAGTTCCATTCTTACCTTCCAATGCCAATATCAAAATTGGTTCTAAAGATTCTATCGAAGGTATTTCTGCAGCACCTTACGGTTCAGGATTAATCCTTAATATTTCTTACGCTTACATTAAAATGTTAGGAACTTCAGGATTGAAAAAATCGACTGAACATGCTATTTTAAATGCTAATTATTTAAAAGAGATTTTAGCGGAACATTTCCCTATTTTATATTCAAACAAAAACGGAAAAGTAGCGCACGAATGTATCGTAGATTTCAGACAGTTCAAATCGTTAGGAATTGAAGTTGCTGACGTAGCAAAAAGATTAATGGACTATGGTTTCCATGCTCCGACTGTTTCTTTCCCTGTGGCAGGAACATTGATGATCGAGCCTACAGAATCTGAAAGCAAAGCAGAAATCGACCGTTTCGCAGAAGCACTCATCGCGATTAAACATGAAATTGATGAGATCGCCAACGGTGAAGCGGATGCAACAAATAATGTGTTGAAAAATGCCCCTCATACTGAACAGGTAGTTATCTCAGATTCATGGGATAAACCATACAGCAGAGAGAAAGCAGCATATCCATTGGAGTGGGTGAGGGATCATAAATTCTTTGCTTCTGTTTCAAGAATTGATGAAGCTTACGGAGACAGAAACTTAGTTTGTACCTGTGAGCCGATTGAAGCTTATATGTAATTAAAGTTTTTAAATAGATAATAAAGAGGCTGTCCAAAAAGTTTGGACAGCCTCTTTTTTTACGCCTGAAAATTGAACAAGTAATTTTTTATGCTCCGGAGGAGCAATATCTGTGTAGTAGAAAAAAACAATACAATATCGCAAGCACGCCGGAGGTGTGCTATGATAAGATAGAACTCCTACGGAGTTCTGGTACAAGATACTGATATGGATCTACACAGATATTGCTCCGAAGGAGCAAATCCTATGCTGTGCTATAAAATCATTATTTAAATCAGATAAAGTAGCGGCGATTACAAAAAAGGACTATCCAGACTTTTAGGACCGCTTTTTTTTGCATTAAATCATACGCTGTAAAAGAATTTCTTTGTGTGTTAAAAAATTCACGCAGATTTGCAGATTGAGCAGATTTTTTTGTTTGGAAATATTTAAACACAAAGGATAATTGCTATTCCGTTGACTTTAGAAGGCAAAGGCAATAAATTGCTACGCAAAGCGAAACACAAGCTTCATCAAATCAGCTTGCTGATTCATTCTTAGCCTCCTTGAAATCATACGTTGTAAAAGGAATTTCTTTGCGTTAAAAACTTCATGCAAAGAAATCTGCACAATCTGCAAATCTGCGCGAGACTATTTTAACGCAATGGGTAATTTGCTATTCCGCTGACTTTAGCAAAGGCAATAAATTGCTACGCAAAGTGAAACACAAGCTTTATCAAATCAGCTTGCTGATTCATCCTTTGCATTCTTGAAATCATACGCTGTAAAAGAATCTTTGTGTTAAAAGCTTGCAGACTGAGGAGCACTCTAAAAAACCCTCCAACCCTAAAACCCTCAAACTTTCCAACCCTTCCACAAAAAAAGACTGCCCTTCCGGACAGCCTTTCTACTAAAATCTCTACGTTTTTGTAAATACAGCATTCTTTTGCTATATGATCGTGTCGTTCTTAAGTGAATACCACTTAGCCTCGTATGGGGAGATCACTTAGCACCCTAAGGGTATCCCACTTAGCTGCCTAAGTGGAGTACACTTAGGTATGAAATAAGCGGAACGCTTTTACTGAACCGTTAACTCACGCTCGAAAACAGCCGTGCGGGGTTCTTTCAGCAGGTAGCTGCCGGTGAACTGGGTCACGATTTCTAAATGATAACTTCCTGAAGATAATGCGGGAATCACAACGATAAGCTCCGAAGGATTGTTCATTACGATATCGCTTTCTTCTACCATCGTTCTGACATTAGTAGCAGTGTTGACGAAGAATATCCCGACAAACGGATCATTGCCTTCTACTTTAATCTTGCTTCCGGCAATCTTCAGGTTTCTGCCCGGGGTCATAAGATCGTTGACCGAACCGCTCTTCACATCGGTTACCTGCATAATGGCGGAGGAGGTTACTGCAAGACCGAGGATATCGACTTCAATAGTAGGAATCTCTGCTCTCAGCTTATCTCCCTGATTGAACTGGAAGATAATACTGTGCTTATCTTTATTAAACGTCTCCGAAGGGCTATCAAATACTCCGCGAATGGTGGTGCTTGCCATAAAGTAACCAGTATTAATAGAATATCCATCACACAATTGATACGCCATTTCTTTCAGGAAAAGCTCTGTGGCGTGCTCCATTGCTGAAGCAGAGATATCTGCCCCACCACGATTGGCAGCTGACTGGCAGATCTGCTGTACATTGAGACTGCGTTCGCTTGTGGTACGTGCCGTGAAATCATTAGGATTGTCTTTCGTTAAAACGTTATCGTATAGATACGCTTTGATTCTGTGAAGAATTGTTGCCATTGTTTTGTTTTTAAATGGTTGTTAAACTTGTTATTTAAACCCTAACAGGGTTCTCAACCCTGTTAGAGTTAGGGTTAGTATTAATTAATTTAGTTGTTGTCGTATTGCCGCCGCGAGTATTTCGCTCGTGGTCACACCACTATTCGAACCCCGCTTAAAACCGGCACGAGCAAGACACTCACGCCAGCGGGGGGATTAAAATGCTTCAACAATAAAAGATGTAAAACTATTCGAGTTGAATTTTGAATGATTATTTATTCTATAATAAAAAGAATCATTTGCACTGCTAATATAAGTTAGAAATCCTACCGATGAACCAGCCAAAGCTGATATGCTTCCAGAAGTATAAGTTTGCCATGTACTATAGTTGGTATTATTAAATGAGAGCGTGTAAGTAGTAGTGTTTGCATTACTGGAAATACCATACCAAGCAATCCTATCGCAATAATATGAACTTGTACCGGTCGGTGGAGTTAGTGGTCTCATTTGAAAATAATATGTATCTCCTGAATAAATCGCCCTGAATTCTAAATTCCCGACTGACATAGTTTTAATTGCATCAGGATACGATTGATACACCAACTTTCCTGATATGGACCCTGCATCACTAGAATAAACTTGAACAGAAGACCATTTAGGATTAGTTGATGTACCTCTGTTAAATACAAGTCCGGGTCCATTAATATTTGTGGAAGTATTATAAGCTATTAATCCGGTAGCAGGTGAAGCGATAGTGGTTTGATCAGTTATTCCTGTTAAAGCTACTCTGGGAATAAGCATTCCTTTGTTGGTAGAAGCCACTTCTAAGGCTGCGCTGGCGTCCGGACTACTCGTTCCTATTCCGATCTGTCCGTTATCTTTTGCTACAAAGTCCGCTCCTGATGTTCTGGATGTACCATCTGCTTTTGTTCCCAACTTTACCAAGCCATTGGTCGTATCATTGATCCAGGCATCACTGGTGGTATCAGCGGCTGTAGGTGTCCAAACGCTTCCATTCCATCCCAGCACCTGCCCTGAGGTAGCAGACATCTGATTGAGTTTTGCTGCCGTCACGGCACCATCTGCAATTCCTGCAGTCGCTACTGTCCCGAAGCCTAATGTCGTTCCACTTCTTCTCAACACATAGCCGTCTGTTCCTGCGGCAATATCGGTAGGCGATGCTGCGGCATTTGTTGCGTTTCCTTTTACGGTAAAAGCTGCCATATTTGCAAGGTCTGCATTAGCTACGGTCCCGTCAGCGATTTTAGCTGAATTTACCGCATTAGCTGCTATAGTGGTGGCATTGCTGTTGGCAGAAGCTGTTACATCTCCTGTTAATGCAGCTCTTTCAAAGCTTGTTCCATTAAGCCCTATAGATGTTGAACCGGTGTACGTGGTATTGGTATCAGTAGGTGTCACCCATGTTCCGTCTCCTCTTAGAAAAGTTGTAGCAGTAGCTCCGGTAGGGAGCTTGGCAACGGTTACTGCATTATTGGCAAGGTGGGTCGTTGTTACCTTTCCTGCACCTATGGAAGTGGCACCGATATTAGAAATGGCTACGTCTCCTGTTGGGATTACGGCTGTGGCTACATTCGATGCACTACCCACCAAGATGTTTCCGCTGGCAAGAGAGGTGTTTAGGGTGTTGCCGGTTGCGATCTTCTGCCATGCGCTTCCATCAAAATAATAATATCCCGGAGCAGTAATGCTGGCGGTCGCCCCTGCCGGAGCCGAATCAGCAGTGGATGCATACACGATAAGTCCCTTCTGTGCTGTCCCATAGACTGATGCTACGGTTGCGGTACGGATATCATTACCGGATAATTGCGGGATAATGAGTCCTTCAGGTTTGGTTCCGTTGGTTTTAGCGGTGATGTCGAGGGTTGCTTTTGGAGAAGTATTATTAATCCCCACTTGCGCAAATGCTGTGATACTGATAAGCAGAACAGCTGTTGTAATTAATTGTTTCATTGTTTTGTATTTATGTTGTTGTTATATTTTTAAAGACTAATTGGTCTAGGCTTCGACAGGCTCAGCCTGACACGTGAACACTAAGTGCACTAAGATTTTTTTATTTATGATGTGTTTTTAAGTTTCACAAAGCCGTTTCACTTATAAGAGCTCGCTGCTGGGTAAACACGAATGACACTAATGGGTTTCACTAATTTCACGAATGTTGGTTGCCTTGCTGCCTATTTGTACTAAAATAGTAGTGTTATTTGTGCAACCCATTCGTGCTATTTGTGTTTAGATCACGCTGCTGGTTGAGCACTAAGTGCACTAAGATTTTTTTATTTATGATGCGTTTTTTTAGTTTCACAAAGGCGTTGCACTTATAAGAGCTTGCAGAGTTTATCGTCACTTCGAGTAGATTTTGAAAAAATCATATCGAGAAGTTTGTGAGTTTGAGGATGAATGTCATTCCCGATACATTTTTTCTTCACCTTGTTACGAAAAAACACTCGAATTGACGAAACACGAATGGCACTAATGCTTGAACATGAATTTCACAAATGTTATGTGGAATTCTTTGCTGAGATCCCTACGGGATGACAAACAGAGTGGATAATCTCCTTGCTAAAGCATTTGTTTTTATTGGCGTTCAACCATTTGTGTCATTTGTGATAAAACATTAGTGTTATCCGTGTTTAAAATTGGGCGGAGGGCGGCCGAAATGATTGATGGTAATGCGTATAATTTGAAAAGGAAGAGAAGTAATATGAATATCTTTTTCTCGATCCCTTCTTGCGCTTATCAATAGAAAAAAGGAAGATGGTATTGTTTCCTGTTGAAGTTTTACCGGAGAAGAGCTTCCGATAACCGCTATTGAAGATGAATTAGAAAACAGTCCAAGACTATGCTTACCTGTTGGACAGCTTTTATAACATGTATTTTCCGTTGGATTATTTATGGACTTCTTACGAGAAACTTTGGAACAAGAGGTTTTGATCAAAACCCCGGACCACTTCTTAAAAGATGCTTTTCTCAGGTTTTGACTGGAAATATATACTGGAGATTCTGCATACAAATACGAGTCTTCGGATACAAAGACTACAGAATCGGATTGTAAAAAGGTTTGAGCGCTCAGCAATGATGATACCAAGACCGCCAAAAAGCACAACAATACCACGCTTTTGCGTGTGAGGGAGAGGGCTTTGGAGGGAAATATCATTTGTAGTCTCATGTTTTGTAAGAAAGTAGTCTATCGTAGACTACTTTTTTTACGTACAAAGCTCAGCATTGCAAAACTTCTTAAAAAACAGGTGTAAAACGGGGTGTAAATTCCGGCCGTTTTGCGTCAATTTTTTCTTTAAAGACCTTATGATGAACAAAACTAAGAAATTAGAAAACAATTTGTTGTGTTTGGAAGTAAAAAGAATTTGTTTACATTTGTAGCTGAAAAAAGTAGTCTACGATAGACTACTTTTTTTCTGTTATTGCTGGTCAGAGAGAATGGGTTTAGGTGTCTTCCAAAGATTTGACAGATAATTCCATATAATCATGAGTAATCCCTTCGACAGGAAACCAGGACCCAACTCTAAAACAGCCAAACTCTCCGAAACCCCACTAATAAACCTATCGTCAGTTCCCGATACATTTTTTCTTCACTTTGTTACGAAAAAACACTCGAATAGACGAACCCGTCTGCTATCGAAATAATGCAGGTTCATGATTGAAAGAAGAAATTTATCTATTAATCAGTATTCTATTTTATTTTCCAACTTTTGAATGAGTTTCGCCTTCACGACCGTAAAAGCATAATCTTTCGCCTCGGCAAAAGAAATATCATATTTCCTCTCAATATTCCTTAAATCTGAGGGAAATTTTAAGAGCATATTGTCATAAAACTGATCCAGAAATTCCTTGGATGGCATTTCGTAATTAATTTTCAGCTGGAAACGTCTGATCAGAGCGGTATCAATAATTTCAGGATGATTGGTGGCACAAAGCAACAGCGCATTTTCAGGATAATAATCAATCAGCTGGATCAGGGTATTCACCAGCCTTCTCATTTCGCCTACATCTTTATCGTCACTTCCTCTGGCTTTCCCGATCTGGTCGAGCTCATCAAGGAAAAGGACGGATCTTTCCCTCGCCGCTTTATCGAAGATCATCTTAATATTTTGCGAAGTCTCGCCAATTCTTGACGAAACGATATTGCTGAGGTTAAGAATAATAATGTTTTTTCCTAATGCATTGGCGATGGCCTTTGCCGTCATCGTTTTTCCGCATCCCGAACTGCCCTGAAGAAGGACTTTATTGTTTACAGGAAGTCCGTATTTCTGCAATTCCGTGGCGTAGGTATTTTCTTTGATAAGCTGCATCAGCTGTTCCTTATTATGGGGTTCAAGGAATACATCATTGAGGGTTACTTCTTCTTTGTCCTGTATAATAAGGTTGTAGAGATTCATGTGCGGAAAATTTATTGGCAAAGATAAAAGTTTATTCAACAAAAAAGCCGAACAAAAAGCTGTTCGACTCTATCGGCTATTATAAAAATTAAAAATTGTCCTTAGTGTAGATTGTCCTTTGTCTTTGTTGCCCTTTTACTCGCTGTGAGTAAAAGAGCATTCAATCTTTCGAAGATTGAAAACATAAACAATACATTTCATTTGTGTATTCTCAGGCTAAAAAATCCAAGCCATGGAATTGAGATTAATCTCTCTGTTCTCTTTTTACTGTTGCAAAATAAGAAGTAAAAACTACTAAACATGTTGCGATTCCGATGTAAGCGATCATTTTATTGTATTTTTAATTATTTGATTAATTATTGTTAATTTGATATTGCAATATTACGACAATAAAATGACACCTCAAAGAAATAAATATGATGTATATCAGTGTTATAAGTGTGTTAAATTAACTTTTGGGCTAAAATATGTTTACGTAAAATTAATATAAACATGAAAAATTATTTGTGAATTTATTAATTTTTATTCAAAATTTTGCTAATCTTTCAAAGGATGCTGTTTTGTGTTTAATACTTAATAATCAAAATGTGTTGCATAAGATGAAACATGACCTGATTTATATCACCTTTTTTTGATTAAAAAAGCTGAATATTAACAAAATTTAATTTTTAATCCTTCGGAAGTGAAAAAGAATGTGAAATATGAAGGGTAGATCTTGTTGGAAATCTATAAGTTATGCCGTGAAGTAAAGGGTTTAAGAAGGAGTAGTGAATTTATTGAATTTTCATATTTTAGCACCGTGGATTTTCAGTTTATTCAATAATGATCGTATTTACTGATATAATTCCTGATCGGTTTCACAATAGAAACTTCTTCTTTTTCCTTTACCAGTTTGTTTTTTGATGAGTTTTTGTCCGCATTTCGGACAGATCTTTTTCGTGTGAGCCAGCCAATGTTTCTTCAGGGTGAAATCTCTTTTCCATTCGAGAAAATCAAAACTGTAGTTTCTGGCTTCTTTCATTAATTCTTTTATTTTTTTTGGTGGCATTTTACCCAAAACGCTTTCAGGCTGCACGCCGATTCTGAAGAGAACTTCGTTTTTGATGATATTTCCCACTCCTGAAAAGATATCCTGGTCCATTAATGCATCGCAGACCATCATATCCGGATTTGATTTTAATTTTTTCTCTGCTTTTGAAGGATTCCAGTCATCGCTCATGACATCTGCTTCCCAGTCGATGTTTGCTAAAAAGTCTGCATCTACCATTTTTACATGACAGGTGTAAAAATACATTCCGCCGTTTGAAAATAATAAAGCTAATCTGAGCTGTTGGTCAGGTTTTGTTTGTTCGTCGACGCTGTGCGAGCCAAACATCAATAGATGAATTCTTATGGCTACGTCATCGAATACCAGATAAGTCTGCTTTCCGAAAGTCTTTATTTGCTGTAAGGTCTTCCCAAGCAGAATATCCTTATCTATTTTAGCATTTCCGGAAGCTTCTGTGATTTTTTTGCCTTCAAATTTTTGAATGCTTTCTTTCATTAATATGATGGAAGGACCTTCTGGCATAATCTTGTTTTATAGGCGAGATAACAATAATTCTGCCACAATAAAGTTTTAAAAGAAGGACGATAGATGAGTTTCTGAGAAAAACTGACACGATTTGTTTAAAAAAAATAAAATTTGAAGTAATTTTGAAAAATGATGAACTTAAACCAGATTTTCACGAATCAGCGTACAGGAAACAATCCGCATACAAAAGCTTCAAGAACGGATTTTCAGAGAGATTTTGACAGAATTATTTTTTCATCGGCTTTCAGGAGACTTCAGAACAAAACACAGGTTTTTCCGTTGCCGGGAAGTGTTTTTGTGCATAATCGACTTACGCATTCGCTGGAGGTTTCATCAGTTGGGAGAAGTCTTGGCAGCGTAATGGGTGAGTATATCTACAATCAGTATAAAAATCACCTTACGGAAGATGCCGGAAATTTTTACCTGCATAATCTGGGAAACGTGATCGCGGCGGCATGTCTTTGTCATGACGTAGGAAATCCTGCTTTCGGACATTCCGGGGAAGATGCGATTGCCAGTTATTTTGAAAGAAATGAATCTGATCTGAAACCTAAATTTAATGAAAAAGAATGGGCAGACCTGATGAATTTTGAGGGAAATGCCAATGCGATCAGGGTTCTGGCTCAGCAGCAGCAGGGGAAAGATGCAGGAGGAATTCAGCTGACGTTTTCTACACTGGCAAGCATTGCCAAATATCCATGTGAGGCGATTGCTAAAAAGAAAGGAATTATTCACCGGAAAAAGTTTGGCTTCTTTCAGAATGAAAAAGATATTTTTCTGGAAATTGCCAGGGAAACGAATATGATTTCAGAAAGCGAAGAGCCGCATATTTTTAAAAGACATCCTTTTGTATGGCTGGTGGAAGCAGCTGATGATATCTGCTATAATATTATTGATATGGAAGATGCACATCGCCTCGGAATCGTATCTACCGCCGATTGTAAAAATTTATTTTTTGAACTGGTAAGATCTGAAACGGATGATGTGCAAAGAATAGAAACTAAACTGAACTCCATTTCCAACGAAAATGAGCAGATTTCTTATCTGCGGGCAAAAGTGATCAATGCCCTGATCAATAAATCACTGGAAATGTATAAGCAGAACTTTGACAAAATTCTGGAAGGTAATCTGGATAAAGCGCTTCTTGATCTTTACAAGTCTGAAAATACTACTTTACAGGATATTGAAAGTTTCTCCATTGAAAAAATATATAATCATAAAGCAGTCGTTGAAATTGAAAATGCCGGCTACAATGTAATGTATGAACTTCTGGATCACTTCATCCCCTCTATTCTGAAGCATGAGGATGAAAGAAAATCTTATGATAAAAAAGCTCTGAAACTCATTCCGCAACAATTTGTGTATAAGGATGGTACCGATTATCAGAAAGTTCTGGGTGTTATCGACTTCGTTTCCGGAATGACGGATAACTATGCAACGGATCTTTACCGGAAAATAAAAGGGATTGATATCGGAATGACCATGTAATAATATAATGTGAATGATTGAGTTTTTCGTCTGGTTTTCTTCTTAAAACTAAAAACCATATCTTTATGAAGAATACAAATTCATATTAAAAATTAAAAACTATGAGTCTTTTTTTAGTACCCATTATTTTTATCGGGTTAATTATTTTATTTGCTTCTTTTTTTGTTGTAAAACAGGAAACAGCAGTAATCATTGAACGTTTCGGAAAATTTCAGGGTGTAAAGCATTCAGGGCTTCATCTGAAATGGCCCATCATTGATCAGATCGCCAAAAGACTGAACCTGAGAATTCAGCAGCTGGACGTGATGATCGATACCAAAACACTGGATAATGTTTTTATTAAAATGAAAATATCTGTTCAGTATCAGGTAATCAGAACGCAGGTGGGAGATGCCTATTACCGTCTTGAAAATCCGGAAAACCAGATTACTTCTTATGTTTTTGATGTGGTAAGAGCGGAAGTTCCCAAGCTTAAACTGGATGATGTTTTCGTAAAGAAAGATGATATTGCGATTGCGGTAAAAGGAGAATTGCAGGAAGCCATGCAGAGCTATGGCTATGATATCATAAAAGCGCTGGTGACGGATATTGATCCGGATGAGCAGGTAAAACATGCCATGAACAGGATCAACGCCGCTGAAAGAGAAAAAACCGCTGCGGAATACGAATCTGAGGCTCAGAGAATAAGGATTGTTGCTGTCGCAAAAGCAGAAGCAGAGTCTAAAAAACTTCAGGGACAAGGAATTGCCGACCAGAGAAGAGAAATCGCCAAAGGTCTTGAAGAATCCGTAAGAATGCTGAATAATGTTGAAATCAATTCTCATGAAGCATCCGCACTGATTGTCGTTACGCAGCATTATGATACGTTGCATTCCGTAGGATCGAGTAACAGAAGTAATCTGGTACTGTTGCCAAATTCACCAACCGCTGCAAGTAATATGCTGAATGATCTTGTCGTCGCAATGACTGCTGCCAATACGGTAGGAGAGGTTTCCAAAGGAAATTACCCAAAGCCTCCTAAAGATCATAATCATAACACGAATACAGATCTGTAAACTTAAAACCTCAGTTTTTCTGAGGTTATTTTTTTCTTAAAACGTAACATATCAGATTGTTGTTTTGCAAAAGGTGTGGGAATAAATTGAGTCAATTCAATTTGGTATTTTTTATGCTAATACTTCTCACGAGGTCAATTTATGATATAGTTTTAAGGTATCTTAACATCTTTCACTCTTGTTTTATATTTTAAAAATACCTAATTTGACTTTTCTTTTTACACCGAATAACACACACAATAGTAAAATTATATGGACAATCAGCTTGAAATTGAAAATTACAGAATTCGTCAATCGGAAGAATGGGCGGGAAATATTGATGATCAGGAATTGATAAACAGGATACAGGATTCTGATTTCGCAAGACAGCAAAACAGTGACGGTAAAGATTTCTGCTATTTTTTAGATAAAAAGTACCATACGAGCAATACAGAAAATAGTGAATATGTTTGCATGGCCTATACTTTAAATGAGCCTGCCAATCTTGAAAGAGCTTCTGTTTCCGATATTGTTGTTGAAGAAAATGAAGTATATAATATTCACCGGATCAGTGTTTTGAGAGATGGTGTTTTAATTGATAAAATTCCGGATACGAAAATTAAAGTTTTAGACAGTGAAAACCACAGCAGTGGCGGAATATTGAGCAGCAATAAAAAAATTAATATCACCATAAAGGATCTGCGTCTGTATGATATTCTGATCCTTGAAGATTCACGGGTAAAACCATTTACCGACCGCGATTTCTTAAGAAAGGAATTCTCTAAATACGTTTGGGTAAGTCCGGATAATTACTGGGCATATGGAAGTTATAAATTTACCTTTATTAATGAAAGAAATCAAAAGGTAGCCTACAAAAAAACTTTTTTTCAGAGATAAGAATGGTAGTGTTTTAGAGCCTGAAGTACACTATCTGGAAAAGGGTGAAAAATTCATTTTTGAAGAGACCAACTATATCAATCCGGTAGATGCCAACCGTGAGATTTTTCCTTTTATAGATTTTGCGACTGACAACAACTGGATCGAACTTTCCAATTATATTGCGCCTATTTATAATGAGATTTTCAACCAGGCTTCGTTGAAGGATTTTGCTTCGAGTCTCGTAGAAAAATTGGATTCTATTACGGATCAGGATGAGAAAATTCAGTTTGCCATTGAATATGTTCAGAATAATATTTATTATGTTTTCAATGCTGATGAGATGAACGGCCATAAGCCACAGGAACCTGCGATAACTTACGAAAATAAGCAAGGCGACTGTAAGGCCAAATCGGTTTTGCTAAAAGTAATTCTGGATTATATCGGTGTTGACGCTTCTATTGTTCTGGTGAATTTCCATACAGATTTTTATATTAAATATTATCTGCCATCTTTGTTGACGTTCAATCATGCGATTGTGAAAATCAACCATAAAGGTGAAGAATTTTTTGTAGATGCTACGATTCGGGATGAATTCGGTTTGCTTGAGAATCGTGGATTTATTTACTTTATGCATTATCTTGAAGTGAAATCAAACCAGGAATTAAAGGAGAGAAAGGCGTACCGGTATCCTTATTTCTGTGTAGATGAAAAAGTTGATTTTAACGTAAAGGATTCTACAGGAAAGTTAATGTTAACGACAACCTATAGAGGAAATCGTGCCAATGCCATGAGAAGATATTTCAAAAACACCAATAAAAGGGAAGTTATTGACAGCTGGAATAATTTCCTTTTCTACAGCCTGAATTATTCAAATGACAGAAACGGAACAGATATCAGGAATATTTTCAAAGATGCCGCAATTGATATTATCAGCGATGATAAAAAGCTGAATGAATTCAGGATTCAGTATAACGCGACGATTGAAAATCCTTATTTCGTGGATCCTCAGAAAAACCGTTTTCTGATGTATTTTGACCGAAATGTTGTAAAAGCAAGTGCAAGAGATTTTATGCACAAAGATCTTCCGTTCTGGCATAACTTCGACAGTGAAAAGTATGAGATTAATTTATACACCGATCAGAAGATCGATACGGAAGAAAAATATACGGTTCAGGAAAGTACGATCACTAATCCCTATTTTGATTTTAAAAGCCGCAAGAAAGTAAGCAAAAATGGGGCGACAGTTTATATTGAATTTAATCCTCTTGTGAATCTTGAAATTCCACAGGATGAATTTGAAAAGTTCCGTGCCGATCATCATACGGTTGCTGACAGTAATTTCGGTTTGGGAATCGATATTATTGAACCGGGGCTGATGAATATGCTGAAGTTTAATTTTAAGAAAAGGTTTAAATAATAGAATCTGAAAAAAAGAAAAATGATAATACAATTACGGCGGGTTTGCAAAGCAAACCCGCCGTAATTATTAAATATGTATAAAATCTAAACCTCTTTTGTTGTTTTCCGGGAAGGAATTCCTGTAAATTTCTGTTTTCCGATGAGCAATTCAAAGAAGAGCCTGAAATCTGAAATCAGAGACCAGAGCGGATAGCGAAATGTCGCAGGCTTATTTTTTTCAATCACCACATGGCTGAACCAGGCAAAACCATACCCAAATATCGGGACATACCATAAAAACCGCTCTTTACCGGAACTGATAACATAACCAATTACAAAAAACACCAATAAAGTTCCAAGGAAATGAAAAATTCGGGTTCCCATTTTACTGTGTTCAGTAAGGTAAAACTGGTAAAACTCTTTAAATGTTTTTATTCTTTCAGACATGGCATTTGTAGTTTACATTATAAAAAAACCTAAGCAATAAGTTCGCCAATCTGAAGTTCTGTAAAATAGAAAAAGCCGGATTCAATATTGAGATCCGGCTTTATATCGTTTAAATTAAGCTTTTCTGAGCTTACTGTTTTTATATCCGTAGCAGAAATAAATGATCAGTCCTATCGCAAACCACAGTCCAAACCAAAACCAATTGTCGTGGCTCATTCCTGTCAAAAGATACAGACATGAACTCAATCCGACCAAAGGGATTAAGGAAAAGTTTTTAATAAAGGTTAGAACACAAAGAACGAAATTAATCAGAATAAAAAATACGATAGACGCTCTGAATTCTCCTTCTTTTGGATCTTTCCAGTCCATGAGTTTCCCGAAAAATTCAGGTTGCCAGAAATAGAATCCGATCAGTCCACCGATAAAAATAACCGGGAAAATGATTTTGCCATTAATATAGGGAAGATGGAATCTGCCCTTTAATTTTTCTTTTGCAGGGAGCATTAAAACACCAGCACATACCAATACAAAAGCGAAAATAGTTCCGATACTTGTAAAATCCAGGATGAAACTTTTATCCGTGAACAAAATGGGAACGCCTACTACAATTCCTGTAATAATCGTTGCAAATGAGGGGGTTTTGTATTTAGGATGTACTGTCTGAAACTTTTGGGGCATCAGCCCGTCGCGGCTCATCGCATACCATATTCTCGGTTGTCCCATCTGGAATACCAATAAAACTGTCGTGATCGCAACAATAGCAACGAAAGAAACGACAAGCTCCATCCAGGCAACATTGGCATTCGATTTTTCAAAAATAAATGAAAGAGGATCCCCGACACCGTCAAATTTCCTGTAATCTACCATTCCTGTCAACACCAAAGTTAAAGCGATATAAATAACAGTACACAGCACCAGGGAAATGATCATTCCTTTCGGTAATGTTCGTTGCGGATCTTTAGTTTCTTCGGAAAGTACACTTAAAGCATCAAAACCGATGTAGGCAAAGAATACTCCTGAAACTGCGCTCATAACCCCTGCAAAGCCGTTCGGCATAAAAGAGGCTACCTGTGTTTCAGGATTTACAGGTGTCCAGTTATCTGTATTAATGTAAGCAAATCCAACTAATATCACTAAAACAATGACTGCCAATTTTAGAATTACCAAAACGTTATTGAAGTTTTTACTTTCTTTAACGCCGACATAGCACAGCCACGTGATTAGTCCGTTAATAACTAAAGCGGGAATGTCAACAATAAACTTCAAACTTCCAATTAATGGTGCATTTTTCCATGCGTTAATGAGTTCTTTATTTTCGGAGCCGTTCATGAAAGCTTTTTTTAGCTTCTGTATAGCTGCAGGTAAGGTAATCAGGAATGTGCATCCCCATCCTTTCCAGAAAACTGGTAAAATAATCCGACCATGAAAAAGCCACATAAATATTACCAAAAGAATATTCCATAATCAATGCCCAGCCGATAATCCAGGCTATAAGTTCTCCAAAACTGGCGTAAGCATAGGTATAGGCAGATCCTGCCGTGGGAATTCTGCTGGCAAACTCGGCGTAGCAGAGTGCTGTAAATCCGCAGGCAAAACCACAAATCAAATATAAGAGAATCACTCCCGGGCCTCCTCGGAAAACAGCCTCTCCCAAACTGCTGAAACTTCCTGCGCCAATAATCGCCGCAATACCAAAAAACACAATGTCCCAAACACCCAAAACTCTGTGCAGGCTCGTGGATGTATCTGAATCTGAATAGATTTTTCTTCTAAAAAGCTGACTCATTCAATTCTTTTATTTGATTTGAAAAAAGCAAATGTAATTATTTATCTGAAATAATTCAGATTTTCTTAAGGTTTCTTACGGAAAAGTTAAGAAGTCTTAAAAAATTATCCACTTATTAACAATGTGTTAAAACGCTTGTATATACAATATCTTTTCAATATTTTCGTTGATGGATTGTGGATAATTTTTCCGCAGAATTTTAAATATCCTAGACCTGATTTTCAGTCTTAAACGTTTTAAAATTTAAAATTAATGAAATCAAAAAAAATACTTTTAGCGGCTGCGGTGTTCTATTTCGGGATCTCCGATGCACAGCAGTCTCAGTACTTTACTCAAAAAGAAGACTACAGATTCAATCTCGCTGAAAATCTTTATCAGACCAAAATATACAACGCTTCTCAATATGAATATGCCAGACAATATTTCTACAACCAGAATTTGTCGAGGTCGAGACAGGAAGCAGCGCAGTTTTTTGATAACGTAATCGGGGTGATTCTCCAGAAAAATCATGCGGAAGAAGGCTTAACGGCTTTTATCAAAGAATATCCGAATTCGGCATATTTTGCTCAGGCAAATTTGCCGTTGGCAGATTATTATCTCGCTAAAAAAGATTTTCAAAAAGCGCTTGAAACACTTAAAAAAGTTAATCAATATCAGCTTTCTAAAGAAGAAAATACGCAATATGTCCTGAAATTGGGGTACGCAAAGTTCATGATGGGTGATTCTAAAGGAGCAACCGATGCGCTGGAAGAAGCTTATAAAACGGCAGATGAATCTCAAAAAAGGTGATATTGCCTATATGCTCGGGCATTTATACTATTCCGACAGGCAGAATGACAAAGCCTTCCAGTATTTTGACTCGGTAAAAGATCAGCCGAAATATTCAAAGCTCGTACGTCCATATTATGTACAGATGTATTATAACGATAAGGATTACGACAAGGCGATTTCTGAAGGTACAGCTTTACTGAATGAAGATATTTCTGATGCGTACAAAGCCGAAGTTCATAAGATCATCGGAGAAAGTTACTTTATGAAAGGCGACTACACGTCAGCGTATCCTCATCTTAAAGATTATCTGAGTGTTCAGCAGAATCCTTCGGAAAATGATTTGTACGAAATGGGATTTGTGGCGGCTCAGCTTAAAAAGTATGATGAAGCAGTTTCCTATTATAATCAGTTGTTGAACAGCAATTCCGCACTGGCTCAGAATGCTTATTATCAGCTTGGAAATGCGTATCTCGCTGTTGATAAAAAGCAGGAGGCTCTTTCAGCTTTCCGTTCGTCGTATCAGATGAATTATGATCCGAAAGTGAAAAAGCTGGCTCATGAACAGTATGCCAAATTAAGTTACGATATCGGAAACCCGTTTGAAAGTTCTTCAACGGTAATTCAGAATTATATCAACGAAAACCCGAATACCAACGCTTCAGAGATGAGATCGCTTCTCGTGAAATCTTATCTGTATTCAGGAAATTATAAAGAAACGCTGAATGCGATCGACAGACTTCAGAATTCATCTCCTGAGATTGATAAAATTGACCAGGAAGTTTCTTATTTATTGGGAACAGAAGAATTCAACAAAGGAAACTATGACGAAGCAGAACAGTATTTCCTGAGAAGCCTAGGATTTAACATCAATAAAGAATTTAATAACAGAGCCTTATACTGGCTGGGACAGGTATATTATCAAAAAGGTAATTATCCTTCTGCTATTGTTCGCTATGAAAAACTTTTAAATGAAAATTTCCCGGAGAAGCAGCAATTACCTTACGATCTGGGTTATGCTTATTTTAAGTCTAAGAAATTTGATCAGGCAGAACAGTATTTCACGCAATACCTGAAAAACCCGAAACCTGAATTTAAAAATGATGCGGAACTTCGTCTTGCAGATATCAATTACGCCAACAATAATCTGAATGAGGCCATTGCGATCTACGATAAAAACGAAGATGCTACAGACTATACGCTATATCAGAAAGCAATGGCGTTAGGATTTAAAGGTGATACGCAGGCAAAGATCACGAACCTGAAGAGCCTTTTGTCCAAATATCCTGGGTCCGATTATTATGATGATGCTCAATACGAAATCGGAACAGCTTATGCAGCGCAGGATGATTTTACCAATTCCAATGATTTCTTTGCTAAAGTGATCAAAAATTCGTCTGACAAAGACCTTGTTGCAAATGCTTCAATTTACAGGGCTCAGAATTATATCGACCAAAACCAGAGCGATAAAGCTTTAGCTGAATTAAAATCTCTTGGAGAGCAGTACAGAAATACAGCTTATGCTGAAAAAATAGCGCAGGCTGCGAAGCCAATTTTCACTAAAAACGGAGATGTTGCTGGCTATCAGAATTTTGCTAAAAATATCGGGGTAAATGTTGATGCTGCGGAAATTGACGAAATCAATCTTTCCACAGCGAAACAGTATTTTGCCAAAAAAAGATTATAAAAATGCTATTTCGTACTACGAGAAATATTTAACGCAAAACCCTACCGGAGAAGGTCTTTACCAGGCTAAATATGAGGTTGGGGAAAGCTATTATCAGACGAAAAATACAACAAAAGCACTCTTGGTTTTACAGGAAATTGCCAATGTACAGAATGATTACCAAGATGATGCGCAAACACGTCTGGCTCAGATTTATATAGCACAGGGTGATACGGCGGAGGCCAGAAAATATCTTGAAAATATTAAAAATTCTTCAGACGTTAATGTTAAAAACTATGCGAATGTAGAATTAATGAAACTTTATGCTGAAGAGAAAAACTTTGCACAGGCTGAAAAGCTTGCGGATGCCGTTATTGCTAACAGCAAAAACTCTGCTGCCGTGGTCGAAACTGCCAAAGTAATCAAGGCAAGAAGTCTGATGAATTCCGGAAAAGATAAAGATGCACAAACTGCTTACGCTGCTCTTGAAAAATCTTCCAATACGGAAGTTGCTGCAGAATCGCTTTACACCAAAGCATTTTATCAGAATAAAGCGAAGGCCTTTAAATCTTCCAATGAAACGATTTTTAAGCTGGCGAATAATTATTCCTCAGAAGAATATTGGGGAGCAAAAGCGCTGGTTCTGATGGCTAAGAATTATGTAGGTTTAAAAGACAATTATCAGGCGAGCTATACATGCGATCAGATTATTGAGAACTACAAGGATTTCCCTGAAATCGTAGCGGAAGCAAAAGAAGTAAAAAAAGCAGATTAAAAAGTAAAATATTATAATTTAACAATTTATCAATATACCATTTTACCAATTCGAGCTGAATTACATTGTTAGATTGCTACATTATTACATTGTTACATTAATACAGAAAAGTAATGAATAAAAGAATTCAACTATTATCTATATTATTCTTAGGGGTTTCGTCGGTGGCGTTTTCCCAGATCAAAGAAGAGAAACTGATTCTTAATAAAAAGAGAGAACCGGAAGTAAAGAAGATCGAAAAAAAGAAAACTTCGGTAGAAACCATTAAAAATTATCCTCCGGAAGAAAAGTCCCAGAATCCTGTACAGTACAAAATAACGGATGTTCCGGCTGTTACGGATTTTAAAACCTCTACGATTCAGGGACAGGATGTGACGCCGAAATTTGAAGGATCGGCACAAAATAACTACATCCAATTCGGAATGGGGAATTACGGGAAAATTCTCGGCGATGCCAATATTTCCAAAACCCTTGAAAATAAAATTGAAGTCGGTGTCGACGCGCATTTTCTTTCCACACAAGGCCTGAAAAAGGAATATGACTGGGATTCCAAGCAAAGTTCTACAACGTTGGGAGCTTTTCTGAATTCCTACGGAGACAAAGGGAAATTCAATCTGAATGCTCAATATGGGTTAGACAGCTATAACTATTACGGAATTTACGCGATGCAGCCGGGAGATGTCGATCTGGATCAAAGAGTAAATCAGTTTAAAGTAAATGGGTATTACGATTTTTATTCCAATGAAATTCTGAATGATGTACGGGTAAAATCATCTTTTTTGAAAGATCATTTTGATGCACAGGAGAATCAGGTTTCTATTTTGGCAAATCTGTCAAAACATGCGGTGGAAATCGGAAAATCAGGTATTAATTTAAATGCTGATCTTGGTGTAGGCCTTGAAGCGGTAAAAAGTGAATTTGCGATTCTGAATCAAAATTCATCCAATTTTGTTAATCTGAATCTTGCTCCTAAAGTGACTTTCAGAAAAGGAGAATCTTATTTGACATTAGGTTCATCATTTGCTTTTCTGAACTCAAAAAATCAGAACGCGATGATGGCCGAGCAAATGAAAAACAATAAGACCTATTGGTTTCCGCAGGCTGAATTTCAGTACGCCGCAGCCGAAGAATTTAAATTCTATGGTGGGGTAGACGGTGGACTGAAACTGAATACCTATTCAGATTTATTGCAGCAAAATCCATTCATTGTATCTGATCAGTATTTGAGACCGACAGAAACCAAATATCATTTTTATGTGGGTTTGAGAGGTGATATCGATGAAATGTTTAAATATGACGTTTCTGCCGGCTATGGAAAAATGAGAGATATGATGTTCTTCAGAGCAAATGATTTGTTTGATTATACTTCGGTTAACCGTTCTGCCTACAACTATGCCAATACTTTTTCAGCAGTTTACGATAACGGAAATGTTGGAGATATCAAAGGAAGCCTGCAGTATTTTCCTTTAGCCAATCTTGTGCTGGATACGGAAGTGAAATTCACCAAATTTGACCTTGATAACTACTCGGATATCTATAATGTACCACTTGTTACAGCGTCAATTGGTGCAAAATATACGATGTTAGATCAAAAATTAATGCTTGGTTTTAAAGGTATTTTTGCCAGCGACAGAACGACGAATTCATTTGTGCTTGAGGGAGTTGGAAGTCCTACGGTTTATCAGTCTACCGAAGATACCAATGATAAAGTTGGAGGGTATGCAGATTTAAACTTGTCTGCAGAGTATAAAATTCACAAAAATTTCAGTATTTTCGCACTCGGAAATAATCTTCTGAACTCAAAATACCAGACGTATAAAGGCTATAAAGTTCTTGGCGCACAAATTTTGGGAGGAGTAAAGATTACTTTCTAAATATAATTGATAGATGATGAGTGATTACATCATTTATAATTCATCGATTATCATTTATAAAATGGCTCCGTAGTTCAACTGGATAGAATATTGGATTTCGGCTCCAACGGTTGGGGGTTCGAATCCCTCCGGAGTCACTATTAAAAGAAAAAGCTTTAAAATCAATGATTTTAAAGCTTTTTTTGGTTCTATTCATTTCTATAGTCAAGCCTTTATATAAGTTAAATGACTTCATAATTCTAAAGATAAAAAGTCGCTTTTTCAGAAAGTTCCTTTTAAGGTTGAAAGAAAAACGATTTACTTATATTTGCCTCGCAAAGCAAATTCAAATGTTCAAAAAAGTAATCATTGTATTTATCCTTGTTTTTTTTATGGTTTTTTGCCCGGCCCAACAAGTTCGGCCCTCCAAATCATCTGAAATTTACCGCGAACTCAAAACCCTTAAGCACCTGCCTAAAGTTTTATACCTTGCGGCTCATCCCGACGATGAAAATACAGGATTACTCTCCTGGTTAATCAACGACCAAAATGTAGAAACAGGCTATTTATCTTTAACCAGAGGCGATGGAGGACAGAATTTATTGGGTACAGAGCAAGGTGCTGCACTGGGTTTAATCAGAACGCATGAACTTTTAGAAGCAAGAAAGTTAGACGGTGCTCAACAGTTTTTTACCCGGGCGATCGATTTTGGGTTCTCTAAAAATACGACCGACACCTTTAAACAATGGGATACAGATATCATTACAGCGGATGTAGTTTGGGTAATCCGTACATTCCGACCTGATATTATCATTTGTCGTTTTCCGCCTACTGCTGCGGCAGGCCACGGACAACATGCGGCTTCGGCTGTAGTTGCTGAAAAAGCTTTTAAGCTGGCAGGCGATAAAACGGCTTTTCCAAATCAACTAAAATATGTTAATATATGGCAGCCAAAACGCTTATTGTGGAATACTTTCCGTTTTGGCGGGGTCAATACGACTGCTGAAAACCAACTGAAAATCACGGTTGGGCAATATGATGCGCAACTGGGTATGGGCTATGGTGAATTGGCAGGATTAAGCAGAAGTTTACATAAAAGCCAGGGTGCAGGAACACAGTCTGTAGCCGGCATTAAAACGGAATATTTCAGCCACGTTCTTGGCGAGCCGGCGAAAACAACACTTTTTGATGGAGTAACTAAGGCCTGGACCGCAAAAGGTAACGCTGATATTGACCAGGCATTAGATAAAATTGTTTCCGCTTTTAATTTCAATTATCCTGATCTCAGCTTACCTGATTTACTCGCTTTGCGAAAAAAAATAATGGAACTGAAAGATTCAGATTTAAAAAATGATAAAATTAAATCTCTCGACAACATCATTTTAAGCTGTGCCGGATTCATGGGCGAGGTAGTGACTAATCAGGCTGAAGCTGTTGCCGGAGATAACTACAATTTCAGGTTAAACCTCATTTCAAGAGCTGAAAATCCTGTCGTTCTGGAAAATGTAAAATGGGTGAGTAAGTCTGAATCCTTTAATAGAAAGCTATCAAAAGATTCTTTAATTACCATTGAACATAAAATTCAGATTCCTGCTGATGCAGCACTCACAGAACCTTACTGGTTGGTAAAACCGGCCACGAATGCGGGAACTTTCTCTGTTCCCAATGATACATTAATCGGTTTGCCTGAGGCAGAATCACCCCTGAATGTTTTGGTTGGTTTAAAAATCGGTTCGGAAAAGTTTCAGGTTAAACTTCCTTTATCTTTCAAGAAATTAGATCCGGTGCGGGGTGATGTTGTCGAAGCACTGCGCATTGTTCCAGCCTTGGAACTGAAATTTACACAACCACTTTATCTGGTTAAAGAAAATGAAGACCTACATTTGAGTCTAAATGTTAAGGTTAATTCCGATAAACCGTTCGGCAATGGTAAGCTGAACCTGATGTATAATGGAGAACGATTAGGCGGTGCAGATGTAAGTTCAATCAACGGGAAAGATTTTACCATCGATTGCGTTATTCCTAAAAACAAGCTTGCCTCAATACATTCGAATCGTTTGCAATTGGAAGCGAATTATGTTGCAGACGGAGTAATGTATAATAAAAAACAGGTATTAATTCAGTACCCGCATTTACCCTCCTTACAATATTTTGCGCCTGCAACCGTCATCGTGATGAAAGGTGATATTCAGGCGAAGGTTAAAAAAGTGGGTTACCTAGAAGGTGCGGGCGATTTCATTCCTGAGTTCCTGCGCATTGCAGGCATTCAGGTAGATGTTTTGAAAGACGAAGATTTTTATGGCAACATCGATGAATCCGATGGAAATGGTAGTCAGAACAAGCTTTCGCAATATGATGCCATCGTATTGGGTGTTCGTACCAATAATACAGAGAAAAAGCTGGGCCGCTGGATGCCTTTTTTATGGTCTTATGTAAAAGCCGGAGGTAATTTAGTGATGCAGTATAACACCAATCAGGATACAACCGTTAACCAATTGGGAATGTATAGTTTCAGTATTGCCAATAAGAGGGTTACCGAAGAAAATGCTGAGGTTAAATTTTTAAATCCCAATCATAAATTACTGAACTTTCCGAATAAAATTACTGCGGATGATTTTAACGGTTGGGTACAGGAGCGTGGCGCCTATTTCCCTGATCAATGGGATGCAGTGTATGAACCGCTTTTTGAAATGCACGATACCGGTGAAGAGCCTTTGCAGGGATCAACTTTATATACCAAATACGGGAAGGGTAATTTTATTTATACACCATTGTCGTTTTTCAGACAGCTGCCTGCGGGAAATGTCGGTGCGGCACGTTTATTTTTAAACTTTTTATCTGCACAAAAAAAACTGATGAACAAACAACTTAAAAACTGGAATACCTGGTATATATTATTAGCAGCTGCATTGGTGCTTCAGATTGCATTTTATTATGTGTTTACTAAATTCTGGGCATGAGTACTATAGATTGGACAGTTCTTATTTTTACATTGGTTGCTGTGGTTGTTTACGGCGTATTCATCGGTCGTGGACAAAAAAGCAACGAATCCTACCTGAAAGCAGATAATAAAATGCCCTGGTACATTGTGTTGATCGGTATTATGGCGACACAGGCAAGTGCCATTACTTTTCTTTCGGCACCGGGTCAGGCTTATACGGATGGTATGCGTTTCGTTCAGTATTACTTTGGTTTGCCATTGGCGATGATCGTTATCTGTATCACTTTCATCCCGATTTTCCAGCGTTTAAATGTGTACACCGCCTATGAATATCTGGAAAACCGTTTTGATAAAAAAACAAGGGTACTCACTTCACTGCTTTTTCTTTTTTCCAGAGGCTTATCAACAGGAATCAGCATTTACGCTCCGAGTATCATCTTATCAAGCGTTTTAAACTGGAATATTTATTTGACGAATGTTTTGACAGGTGGAATTCTGTTGATTTATACCTATGTTGGCGGAGCAAAAGCGATCGCGCATACCCAAAAATTACAGTTTCTCATTATTCTGGGAACCATGGCTTTTGCAGGTTATTTGCTTATTCAAAATATGCCGAATGGAATTGGTTTCAACGATGCGCTTTATCTGGCAGGGAAATCCGGAAAGCTCAATGTAATCACCACAAAATTCGATTGGAAAGATAAATACAATATCTGGAGCGGATTGATTGGCGGTTTTTTTCTGGCATTGTCTTACTTCGGTACTGACCAGAGTCAGGTGGGGAGGTATATTACAGCGAAAGACAATACCAATGCAAAAATGGGCTTGCTGTTGAACGGATTGGTTAAAATTCCGATGCAGTTTGCTATTCTCCTGATTGGTGCTTTGCTTTTCGCTTTCTTTTCTCTAAAACCGGCTCCGATTTATTTTAACGAACGCTCTTACCAATATTTAAAGGAAACAAAACCGGAACAGGCTGCAGTATTTGAAAAAGAGCATCAGAATTTGCAGACAAAATTTAATGCAGAATCTAAAGAAATTTTAAAGCTGAAGGAAATTCAATCTCCCCGACTTAATAAAACAATTCAGGATTTTAAAAGCACACAAACCCAGGTAAAAGCGCTTCACGGCAGGGTAGAGGAAGCGATCAATCATTCAAACTATAATGCGGAAAAAACGGATACGAATTACATTTTTCTGTATTTCGTAAAGAATACCCTGCCTGTCGGGATGATCGGTTTACTGTTTGCCGTCATTTTTCTGGCCAGCTGGGGTTCCATTTCGGCAGCGCTGAATTCCCTCGCTGCCTGCTCATTAAAGGATGTTCATTTACTATTTAAAAAAGAAATTCCTGATGATGTAACCGAACTCAAGTACAGCCGCCTACACACTTTAGCCTGGGGGATCTTCTCAATCGGTGTAGCCATGTTTGCTACTCAAATGGGTTCGCTTATTGAAGCGGTTAATGTATTGGGTTCACTTTTCTACGGCCCGATACTGGGGATTTTTCTGGTTGCATTTTATTATAAAAAAATTACAGGGTCCAATGTATTTATTTCTGCAATTTTATCTGAAATTGCGGTTATTGCCGTTTATCAGTTTGATATCGTTTCTTTTCTTTGGCTTAACGTCATCGGGGCAGCGGCGGTAATTATATTTTCTGCTATCGGGTTGCTGTTTTATAAGCCGAAAGCAGTAAATTCGTAAACGAATAACAAACAGACAAATAAAAATATTATGAAAACAATGATTAAATCTGCCACCATGCTTTTTGCTGCAATGACGATTTCAGTAAATGCCTTTGCCCAGGAAGCTAAAAAACCTGCCAGCCCGCCGGCTACTGCTACGGGAAAAATTAAAGATGCAACCATTACAATTGCCTATAGCAGTCCTTCTGTTAAAGGGCGTACCATCTGGGGTGGTCTGGAAGCTTATGATAAAGTTTGGCGTGCGGGTGCCAATGAAGCCACTACTTTTGAAACGGATAAAGACATTACCGTTCAGGGTAAAAAACTTCCTGCAGGTAAATACAGCTTTTTCTTAATCCCTAAAGAAAGCGGAACCTGGACTGCGATTTTTAACAAAGAGGCAAAACAATGGGGCGCCTATAAATACGAAGAAGCAAAAGATGCTTTACGTGTTGATGTAAAAACAAAAGCTTTACAAGCAAGACAGGAAAATTTAGTTTATAAAATAAACAAAAATGGATTCACAATGGATTGGGACAAAATCTCAGTTCCTGTAGAAATAAAATAAACTTAAGCAATACCTTTTAATAGGATTGATGAGAGTTTTAAATCTTCTACGAAAGTATTCAAAAATAACCTCGGGGTCAAAAAGAGACAATATTGCTTTTATGCGATATTGTCTCTTTTTTATTTATAAATATTTATATTATATTCAAATTTTATAAATTTTCTTTTATTAATCGCTCGTAGATAAGAAGAAAAAGCAAAATAATTTATTTCAAATTCAACGGTAAATAATAATACTTAACGGTGTATTTTATATTTTTATCGTAAAAATGCTACATCTTGTCGATTTAAATTGATTAAAAAGGTCTATCCTGATACTTTTGAGTTATAATTTTTATGGCGATGAAAAAATCAGTTTTTATTATTGCAGCATTTTTTTTAGGGTATGGATT
The DNA here is from genome assembly GCF_039727685.1 of Chryseobacterium sp. POE27. Lineage (NCBI taxonomy): Bacteria > Pseudomonadati > Bacteroidota > Flavobacteriia > Flavobacteriales > Weeksellaceae > Chryseobacterium > Chryseobacterium sp. POE27. Next base: position 960,816 of record NZ_CP152475.1, on the reverse strand, counting down.
TCTACACGGACAGACAACCGTAACAGGGCGTGTGACGGATAATGAAGGTAAGCCTTTATCTTTTGCTTCTTTAAAATTCTATAATGTAAAGGATCCACAGTCTTTTACCGAAAAAATAGCTGATGAGAATGGTAAATTTCAGATTTTGTTTCCAGAAAGCGGAACTTATAAAGTAGTTACTTCTTATAAAAATTTAGCTCCTTTCTCTCAGCAGTATAATTTCAATGATCCTGAAGTTTCTGTTTCTATAGCATTGCCAAAAGAAAAAGTAACGGATATTCAGGAGGTGGTAGTAAGTAAGAGAGCAAAATCTACCATAGTAAGAAAGATCGACAGGATCGTGATGAATGTATCTGATAATCCTATTGCTGCAGGAAAATCTTCTTTAGATTTATTCAGACTTGCTCCGGGAGTTTTCGTGAACAACGGTAAAATTTCCATCAACGGTGTATGGGGCACCAGAGTAATGGTAGACGGAAAAATGCTGAACATAAGTGGTATCGATCTGAAGAATTATCTGCAGAATTTAAGATCAAACGAAATACAGTCGATTGAAGTAATCGCGCATCCTCCGGCAGAATTTGATGCTGAAGGTTCCGGCGGAATTATCAATATTATTCTGAAAAAGAATACCAAAGAGGGAATCAACGGATATATCGGAACTGATTATTCAATTGGTTTGGGAAAATATCCGAGCTATAATCCATATGCAGCCATTAACTACAAAAAAGGAAAATTTGGTTTAAGTTCAAGTTATTCTTATACAAATAGCAAAAGCTATGAAGAGCTTACTCAAAAAAGAGATTTTCCTAATGGCGGAAAATATGAACAATCTTCAACAGATATTCAGAAAAATAAAAGTAACCGAATAAAAATTGGTTCAACGTATGATTTTTCGGATAAGCAATCTATAGGTCTGCAATATACGGGGCAGTTCAGTAACTTTTCAAGCAATTCTGTTGCAGATTCTTATATTTCTTATCCTAATGCAAGTAATAATCTTAGATCTTTAGGAAGCTTTCCTACGGAGTCCAAAACGAATTATCACAATGGAGGTCTTAATTACAGTATAAAAACGGATACACTGGGTTCAAAATTCAGTTTCGTGACAGATTATACCTACAACAAAAGAACAGGAAACAGCATCAGCGACAGCAGGGATCTGGATGTAAACAATATGATTGTAAGAGATACTTTGTTCAGATTTTCATATCCCAGCACGGCAAAAATTTTTACGGCAGATGCGAAATATAACTGGAATTTTAAATCCGGAAATAACTTAAGTTTCGGAGCTAAGGCAACAAGTACTGATATCGATAATGAGAACAGTTATGAAATATTTCAAAACTCCTGGTATAACGTTCCTGAAAATAATTTCAATTTTAAATACAGAGAAAGAATATATGCTGCTTTTGCAAGCTATAGCGGTGAGTGGAAAAAAATTGAATATAAATTAGGAATCAGAGGGGAACAGTCGGATGTATCCGGTAACCTTTCAGGGAGCCAGGAAGGGGAGGTTTCTCAAAATTATTTCAACTGGTTTCCGTCATTATTCCTGAAGAGAAATTTAGATACAGAGGGAAATAACTTTTTAGCTTTTTCATACAACAGAAGAATAAAAAGACCTTCTTATTTTGATCTGAATCCGTATAAATATTATATCGATAATTATTCAGTAACTACAGGAAATCCTTATCTCAAACCTCAGTTTACCAACTCTTTCGAGGTAAGCGGAATGTGGAGTGGAAAATATTATACAGCATTAAGTTATAATTACACTACCGATATTATCGCCCAGATCATCGAAAATTATCCGGGGCAGGAATTAATGACCGTAATTAAGTCTAATGCGGGAACAAGTAAAGTGCTGACGGCTACCATAAGTGTACCGGTAAATATTGCAAAATGGTGGACGACCAACAATAATTTACTCTTAACTTATACTGTGTCAAAATCGCCGTACTTCTTGATAGAAAAACCGTCGTTTATACTACAGTCTGAGCAGGAAATTTCATTAGGAAAAGGATATACATTTACTTTAAATGGATTTTATACCCCACAAATGGTAACTGGAAATATTGTTACCAAAGGGATTGCCGGCGTAGACGTAGGACTACAAAAAGAAGTTTTTCAAAAACCAGCTTACGGCGAGAGCATCGGTGAGTGACGTATTTTACACCAATAATTATAAAGCGACGAGCTACTTTAATGACACAGAAATTCATATCAGTCATAAAGAGCAATCCAGGGTACTTTCACTTTCTCTGATCTACAATTTCAAAAGCGGAGAAAGCTTTAAGGCAAAGAAGATAGAATCCAGCAGTGCTGATGAAAAAGGAAGACTTTAATATTATAAAGGGCTAAAAACTAATAACCATAAAAACTAAATCAACATGAAAGAAAAGAATTTAAAAAAAACAAAAAAACGAGGTCCATTAATAAATAATCCAATGGAAATCGAAAAAGTGAATGAAGATGAATCCGGACAATTATCAGGTGGCTTTTCAGATGCTGTTTCGGAAGAACCTATACGGGAAGATGGAGAGATTACCGGAAACTTTTTTAAATGCAAGTGTGTGGTACATCCTGACACAGGAACAAATCCATAATTTCTCAAATATAAATAAGATATAATAAAGCTGTCCTAAAAAAGACACGCTCTAAAGATATTGTTGCAACAACACGGGGAAAACTGAAAACCGGTATAAAAGAGTAAGTAATAACCATAAATTAAATTAAAATGTCTAAAGATTTAAACAACTCAAACGACAAGGCTCTTGAGCACTTATCAAAATCATTACAATTCGAAGCTGTAAACGAAAACGAAGCCGGACAATTAGCTGGAGGTTTCTCAGATGCTGTTTCAGAAGAACAATTAGAAGATATCAATATTAACATCTTCAAATGTAAGTGTTCTGTAAAGCCGACTGAGCCTACTACCAGTACCAACTAAGCCTTAATTTTAAATTTTAAGTCAGCCTATTTTTTTAGGCTGACTTCTCTAAAAAACTAATTATGAAAACAAGCCAATTTAATCACAATATTTTTCATAATAATAAGAACTATATTTATAATTCTTTCAGTAATAAGTTTATAGCCATTGATGCGACGATATTAGACCTGTTCAAAGCATTGAGAACGGAAGAAGATATTGTAGATCTTTCGGGTTATCATCCTACTTTTTACCAGTCATTATATAAAAATGGTTTTATTGTGGAAAAAGAGGTCGATGAGGTTGATAAGGTGCGTACACTGAGCAAGAAAATCGACAGTGATGAAACTCATTATTCCCTGATCGTAAATCCTACGATGAACTGCAACTTTAAATGCTGGTACTGCTATGAATCTCACGTGAAAGGGTCGAAGATGAACAACGAGACTGTCACTAAAACCTGTCTACTCATCAACAATATCATTACTACAAAAAAGGAGTTGAAAACTTTTCATATTTCCTGGTTTGGAGGAGAACCTTTGATGTACTACAAAGAAGTAATAGCACCTATTATGGCCTTCGCAGACAAGATCTGTAAAGAATACGGGGTGGAATTCGATACCCAGTTTACTACCAATGGCTTCCTTTTCACAGACGAAATGATCGAAGAGCTGAAAGCATATACCGTAAACGGATTTCAGATCACACTTGACGGTAATAAAGCATCACATGATACTGTAAGATATGTAAACGCAAAGCGTGGCTCATATGATGTGATTATGCAAAATGTGAAAAAACTTTGTGAGAATGACTTCAGTGTTGGGATAAGAGTAAATTTCACCAATGATAATCTTGATGATTTCGAAGAAGTGTACAAAGATCTTCAAAAGATCGATGTGGAAAAGAGAGATTATGCTTCCATTGCCTTTCATAAGGTTTGGCAGGTTGTAGAAGATGCGCAGACTACAGAAAGAGTAAATGAGCTCATTAGAAAGGTAAAAGAACTTGGATTTGCGGCCCATGAAGGAGCTGTTCCGGACAATGTAAAGCACTCGTGCTATGCCGACAAAATCAATAATGCCACGATCAATTACAACGGAGACGTATTTAAATGTACCGCCAGAGATTTTTCCGGAGGTTCTAAAGAAGGTGTTTTAAAAGATAACGGTGAAATAAACTGGAATGATAAATTCGAAGAAAGAATGAACATTAAGTTTAAAAATAAGCCTTGTCTTTCATGCTCCATTCTTCCTTTATGCAACGGAGGTTGCTCGCAGCATGCATTAGAAAATAAAGACAAAGATTATTGTGTTTATGATTTTGATGAAAACCAGAAAAAGGAAATCGTAAGGAAGAAACTGATAAGAATAGCCGGCTAAGTTATGCAGAAAAATATTTCCTCTATTATCAATGATGATCTCTTCACAGGTATCTATACCAGAGAATTTATAAATAAGAGATCTTTGGATGACATGGCTTTGTACAATAGCCTGGAGAATACGTTTTTCGAAGCTTTCAGTTTTATTAAAGAAGACAAAATTGAAGAAAGCGTTTCTCAGTTTGAGTATGGTGAAAAACTGTTTCCTACGGAAAATAAAGATGAAACTTTTAAGTTGATTTTAAAAGATACACTTTATCCCAAAAAAGCCTATTTGTATTATAAAACGGGAAATATAAAATTAGCGGCCTATCTTACCTTAAAATCAATTGTTACCAATCAGAAAATTAAAGAGAATACAAAGGTAGATTTACCCGTTTTTGTTCAGATACAGCAATATCAGAATATAGCAAGGATTTGTTTCAGAACCAATTATTTTTCTGAAGGAATTAAGCTGAACTGCAAGCTCTTAATGTTTATTATCACTAAAAAAAATGTTGGAATAAGATATCTTTCCGAATTTGAGTTTGATGACAAAACAGAAGAATCTGCGTTGAAATGCACGATGATTTACCAGATCGTTTTCGACACGGTTAAGATTCTTTACAAATTGAAAAATAAAAGATATCTGCAATCTTTCCTGGATTTTATATCAAATATTCTTCCCCAGTTTGTTCCTGTTTCTGATGGTGAATCTATTCTGAAAGAATTTTTAGAACTGATCTCAAAACCCGGCTCAGAAGTTCAGTCGGAAGAAATGGATCATTTCATTGAAAAAAACAATGAGGTATTATTTCCCGGAACAATATCTATACTCACTTTAATCAAAAAAATATACGAAAATGAAAAAGTTGTTTCAGAAATTAAAGATTTCGAAAGCTAAAAATAAAAACATAGACAGCTGCAAGCAAAAACTGGATATCCAGGATCAGGCAGAATCTGATAGTTTTTTCGGAGGCTTCAGAGAATACAAACCACCTATCTACACCCAAAATCACATCGAAAATATAGAACTTAAAATCAAAAACCTTTTTTCGGATAGTAACGCCTAATAAACTTTAATGAGATGAAAAATACGGATAAAAAAAATAAAAACCAGACTCCAAAAGATAATAAAACATTGGTAGACAAGCAGAAAATAAAATTTCTGGGAATTACTAAAGAATTGCCGACAGACATCGAGCCTGTAGATGGAGAAGCCATTACAGGAGGTAAAAAAACTGATCCTACAGTGCTGACTCAATGGCCTACCTCTAATTTGTAATACCATCATCAATGTCAATTCTTAGTAAAAAATATAAATTTTATAAACAGTTGGACTACATGGATTGTGGTCCGACCTGTTTGCGGATGATATCTTCATTCTACGGAGAAGAATATTCACTCGACTATTTAAGAGCCAATTCCTATATTACTAAGAATGGGGTAAGTCTTCTTGGGCTAAGTGAGGCGGCAGAAAAAATAGGATTTAAAACACTGACTGCAAAACTAGACTATGAACAGTTGGCTAATGATGTTCCGCTTCCATGTGTGCTGCATTGGAATCAGGAGCATTTTATTGTACTTTACGACATCAAAAAAAAGAATCTTTTCCGTAAAAAAGAACAGATTGTCATCGCCGATCCCGGCCACACAATGGTAAGAGTAGAAAAAGATGTATTTGAAAAATGCTGGCTTTCTACTGCCAACAAAAAAGGAGTTGCTCTTTTATTAGAACCTACACCTGATTTTTATCGGAATGAAGAAGGTATAGAAAAGAACAAAAGCGGTTTTGGTTTTTTGCTGGGATACCTGAAACCATACAAAAAATACTTTGCGCAGCTGGTTTTGGGGATGGTTCTGGCAAGTTTAATAAGTATGTGTTTTCCGTTTCTTACGCAAAGTTTGGTAGACTTTGGGATTAACAGGAAAAATTTAAACTTTATTCATCTTATTTTATTTTCACAGTTGCTTTTATTTCTGGGAAGTGTGGCGATAGATATGCTGAGAAACTGGATCTTACTGCACATAAGTACAAGAATAAGCATCAGTATAATTTCCAATTTCTTAATAAAACTGATGAAGCTTCCTGTCAATTTTTTTGAATCTAAAAATGTCGGCGATATTACACAGAGAATAAATGATCATCACCGAATTGAAACATTTTTAACAGGGTCTACCTTAAATACACTCTTTTCGATTATCAATTTATTTGTATTCTCATTTATTCTGGGAATTTACAATATTCAGCTTTTAGGCGTTTTTGCCGTAGGAAGCATACTTTCAATAGGATGGATATTACTTTTCCTGAAAAGAAGAAAAAATATCGACTACAACAGATTCCAAAGATCAAGGGAAAATCAGAACAGCCTGTACGAAATTATTACCGGTATGCAGGAAATCAAGCTCTACAACAGCCAGAAAAGCCGACGCTGGGAATGGGAGAGAATTCAGGCTAAATTATTTAGAGTAAACATTAAAAGTCTTTCTCTTGAGCAATATCAGGAAATGGGAGCGACATTTTTCACCCAGCTGAAAAATATTTTTATCAGTTATCTTGCGGCAAGTCTTGTTGTCAATCAGCAGATTTCACTGGGTGTTATGCTGAGTATTTCCTACATCGTAGGACAGATGAACAGCCCTCTTACCCAGATTATTTCATTTATAAAAAGCATTCAGGATGCGCAGATAAGTCTGGACAGATTAAATGAAATTCATAACAGAAAAGAAGAAGAAAGCGATGAAGATTTAATCGGTTTTAATGACAGTAAATATCCGATTCGTCCTGAACACGATTCAGATTCACTATACCTAAGCCATGAATTATTCACCAAAAGATTAAAAGAAAACACGGGCTCCGGCATTGAAATTTCAAATTTATCTTTTCGGTATGGCTCTCCCAAAAGCCCGCTGGTATTGAAGGATATTAATTTATTTATTCCTAAAGGAAAGATTACGGCAATCGTAGGAGCCAGCGGAAGCGGAAAAACAACATTACTGAAATTGCTTCTTAAATTTTACGCACCAAGTGAAGGAAATATATCAGTAGATGGAGTTTCGCTTCAGGATATTTCTGCTCAGCTTTGGAGAAACAATGTAGGAACTGTCATGCAGGAGGGATACATTTTTTCTGATTCCATAGCCAGAAATATTGCGATGAAAGGAGAAAGAATAGACGAAGAAAAACTTTTCGAATCTGTGAGAATAGCCAATCTGCATCCTTATATTTCAAAACTTCCGTTAGGATTCACGACACGTATAGGAAATAGCGGCTCAGGACTGAGCGGAGGGCAGAAACAGAGACTGTTTATTGCGAGAGCTGTATATAAAAATCCTAAGTATTTATTCTTTGATGAAGCTACAAGTGCACTGGATGCCAATAATGAAAAAATTATTATGGAAAACCTTAATGAATTTTATGAAGGCAGAACGGTAGTGGTAATCGCTCACAGATTAAGTACGGTAAAGCACGCAGATCAGATTATTGTCATGAAAGACGGCGAAATTGTAGAACAGGGAAATCATAATGAGCTTGCCAAAAATAAAGGATATTATTTTGAATTAGTAAAAAACCAATTAGAACTTGGTGCCGCGTAATTATGTCAGAATTAGATCAAATATTAGAGGAGAGAAGTGCCGAGATGGAAGAAATTGTCGGCATTATACCAAGTTGGATCACACGTTGGGGGCTTACATGCCTTTTTATCATTGCGATGATGGGATTATTTGTCTCTTTTTTTATAAAGTATCCCGAGACACTTCAGACTACAGTGATTGTACAATCTGAAAATCAGCCGGGAAAGGTTACCGTAAAAAGAGATGATGCCAATCAGATTTTTAATTTTTTAGTGAAAAACGGAGATGTGGTAAAGCCGGGAGATACGCTTCTTGTACATATTGATAAAAATACCGGTAAGGAATACTCCACAGTAACTCCAATGACGGGTAAAATTTATCTCTCCAACGGAACAGATGAAAAAAACACGTTAGATAAAATCATATGGGTAGTTCCTGAATCTACCGGCTCTGAAATTAAAATAAAATTTCCGGTAAAAGGGTCTGGTAACGTAAAGACAGGACAAATAGTGAAATTCAGCTTACACGGATTTCCAAGCCATGAATACGGATTCATAGAAGGGAAAATTTCTTCCATACTGCCCATAGAGATAGATGGAATGCATCAGGCATATGTAAAACTTCCCGGAAAAAAAATATTGACCTCCGAACGAAAAGAAATTCCCATAATGCCGGTAATGCAGGGCGAAGGAGAAATTTTATTAAGTGATAAAAGTATTTTTTATCGCATCTTTGGGAGTGTTTTTTAGAACTGATTAAAATATTTATGCTAAAAGAAAATTCATTTAGAAATTATCGGAGATATATCATAAGAAAGCCTTCTTTTTCTTATGATATTCTTTTTTTTGGAAAATAACAAAACAAAGCCTCTGGATGAGGTTGTACACAATTTATTAGAGAATCCTCTTTTTTACAACATCCATTTTTTGGAGTTCTCCGGATCTTTATGAAACTATTCAGTTATATAAAGCAGGAACATTAAAAAAATTGAAGGAAGAAAAACTATTCAGTACCTTAAAAAAATATGCACTCAGAGCCAGTACGAGAGCAACACCCTACGGAACTTTTGCCGGGCTGGGAATCATGGATCTGGATAAAGAACATCAAAATCAAAATAGACGTGTTGCAAGGATAGATCTGGCATTTTTAGATGAGCTAAAAAATACAATTGCCAATGATGAAAAAATAAAACCGTGGCTGAAATACAAGATTAATAATTCGGCCTACGAAATAGCAGATAATTACAGATTTACAGAACCCGTTTTATCAGAAAAAGAAAATAAGATAGAATATCAGCTCAGCTCTTTAGAAAAAACAGAATTTATAGATCTTATTTATGATACGCTGGGGCAGAAAGGTAATGCTACTTTGCATGAAATCAGATCAATTCTTCCTGACAGCTTTACAGACGAAGAAATCCATGAATTCATTGTTGATTTGATTGATTCAGGATTTTTGGTATGCGAAATTTCAGATGTAAAAAGCCTTGACAGCTTAAATTCAATAATCAGTACCATCGAAGATCAGTGTTTTCCCGCCGGCAAGCCGTATTCAGTTTTAATGAAAAAATTAATGGATTGTATTTCTCTCATAAACAGTACGGAACCGGATTATTTGCCATTGAAAGAAATCAATGAAATTGAAAACCTTGCGGATCAGCATGAAATTACTTCCAGACATTTTTTTCATATAGATTTTATAAACAGCGACAAACACAATTTAAAATATAAGGAGCTCTTCGACACATACGCTTCTGATATATCGTCAGCTATACATTTTGTTGGAAAAATTTCGAATAATGAATCAAGCATTGATAAACAGATCAAAAACTTTATTAATGTTTTCAGAGTTAAATACGAAAATCAGGAATTACCGCTTCTGAAGGTTTTAGACAATGAATTTGGTATAGGATTCCCTGCCGAGAAATCGCTGGGAAATGTACCATACGATGATTATTTTTCAGAAACTGAGAAAAATAATAGTAGCGAAAGTAAAATAATCACTCAACAACCAAGAGCAGACTGGCTGTATGATAAAATAGAAAACTCAGGACAGGCTTACACATTGGAAATAAAAGACTCGGATATCCCGAATAATCCTGTTGCTAATAAGAAAATTCCTGAAAATATTACGTTAATGGGAAGTTTTCATCAGGATCAATTCTTCATCCAGAATATTGGAGGCGCGAATGCTTCTCTTATTGGAAGGTTTGCTTATTTGGATCACGAAATAGAAAAATTGTGTTTTGATATTCGTAATAATGAAAAAATTAATAATCCGGATATCATTTTTGCCGATATTCGCCATATTCCTGCCGGGAAAATAGGTAATGTTACGCGTAATAATTCATTTTCAGATTATGAAATATGCTTTCTTACAGAAGGTTCTGTGAAAGAAGAAAACCAGATTTTATTAAACGATTTAATGATTTCTATTGAAAATGATGAGGTGATTATAAGATCAAAAAAGCCTGGATAAAAGAATTATTCCAAGGCTGTCGAATGCATATAATTTCAGCAGCAGCACAATTCCTGCCTTTAGATTTTTATGCTCACTGCAATATCAGAATGTATCGGGATTAAGCTTTAGTTTAGATTACAATTTCGGTCATAAAAGATTTTTCCCGAGAATCGTTTATAAAAAAATCATTTTACACAGGGCAAGCTGGATTCTTAGAGAACAAGATGTTGCAGAAATTTTAAGACAAAACTCACCTGTAAATGCGCTGAAAGATCATCTGGAAGATATTCAGATACAGCAATTTGTTTCGCTGATAGATGGTGACAACGAATTGTTTTTAGATCTTCATAATGACTCATATCTCATTCTGCTTCTGGAGGAAATCCGCAAAAAAAATAAAGTTGTCCTGGCAGAATGGTTGATGCCTTTGGAAGATCTGAAATCGGCAGACCAGGTGATTATTCCATATAGAAATAGCAGTTCTTATCAATTTGGTTTACCTGCGGGAAAAAAGCATAAAGAAGGTATTCCGAGGGATTTCATACCCGGTTCGGAATGGTTTTATACCAAAATATATTGCAGTTCACCTTTTTCAGATGTTTTAATAAAAGATGTATTGGAGCCGTTATTATCTGCCTGGAAATCAAGCGGACTGATCAGGTCATTCTTTTTTATCAGATATACAGATCCGCATTATCATATCAGATTAAGATTAAATTTAAAAGATAATTCCTGCTTTTCTGAGATTTTGCAGAGCTTTTATAAGGCTGTTGATCCGTTTATGAAAAATCATGCGATCTGGAATATCCAGTTAGATACATACAAACGCGAGATTGAAAGGTATGGTGAAGACAACATGGAAGATACGGAACTGTTATTTTATTATGACAGCAGTTTTTTTATTAATTGCCTTGCTGCGGGATATTTTGATGAAGATGAAGATCACAGAGTTTTTTCAGCTATAAAAAATATAGACAGCTATCTATCTTCTTTTGATCTTTGTCTGAATGACAAATTTTATTTTTGTAAAGAAATGGAATCTGCATTCGAATCGGAATTTGATCAGAATATGAAAAAATCATTATATTCAAAATATAGATCATATTCAAAGTCTTTGTATAATTACATGAAAAGCGCAGAACTGAATGGTGCCTTTGCACAAAGAGAAAGAGAAATAAAAAAACTGAATCTCAGCAGAGAAAACCTGCCCAGCTTTATTCATATGAGCATCAACAGGTGGTTTGATTCCAGCCAGAGATTATTTGAATATATGTGCTATATTTTTTTAAAGAATTATTATAACAGACTGTTAAACAATTAATATTAATGAGCTTTTCTAAAAAAGAGAATGGTTTTCTCACGTTTGCCGGATTTATAAATTTTATAAAACACAAAGAACAATATAATGTAGGCATAAGAATTTTATCGCATGTTCTTATGTGGCTGTCGTTCACGCTTTTGCTTTTTTTCGATTACTATCTGGCTCTTAATATCTCTTTTGGGCAGTCTATATTTTTGGCTGTGAGAGTATTAGTGAGCAGTGCTGTTGTATTTTATCTGTTTTTTTACGGCTTTTTACCCTATGCCAAAAAGAGCAATAATTTATGGACAATCATTATCGTTGCCCCATTGCTTATTGTTACATGGCTGTTTATAAACAATTCATTCTATGTTGCGGCAGTTCATTTAAATTATGATATATCCAATCTTTATCCGATCATGGGGAAGGATAAGAATTACCGCCCAAATCTGATGGAAGTATTTAAGCTGAAATTCATTATTCTCAATACATTATCGGTTATTTATTCGCTGTCTCCTTTCTTTTTTACAAAAATCATTGTGGATGTTACAAGGCTTAATGAAGCAAAATTGCGTATTCAGAAACAAAAGTCAGACCTGGAGATTAACAATATCAATATTGAGAAAGATTTTTTAAAAGCACAGCTTAATCCTCACTTTTTATTCAATACCCTTAACAATTTATATGCACTAACTGTAAAAAAAGATGATAAAGCTCCTGAAATTGTGTTAAATTTGTCGGATATAATGGCATATACCTTATATGAATCAAATACAGAGAAGGTTTCTTTACAGAAAGAGTTAGAATTTATTTCAAATTATTTTGCATTAGAAAGAATGCGTTATCCTGAAGGTAAAAAAATAACGCTTACTGTAAATGAGGAACATCCGGGAAAGGATTACCAAATTGCACCATTACTCACATTTGTATTCATAGAAAATGCCTTTAAATATGGTTTAAAAAGCACAAAAGAACAATTTGTAAACGTTGTTATCGATATCCGGGACAATGCATTTTTCTTTGTCATAGAAAACGATACTGAAAATGCGAATATATCTGACAGAAGCAATAAATATTTTGGAGGCATCGGCCTTCTGAATGCCAAAAAGCGCCTGTTCCTATTATATCCAAATAGGCATGAGCTGTCTGTGGAAGATAAAAACGGAGTTTACAAAGTTTCTTTAAATATTAGTTTGAATGAGCAAAGTACTACGTTGTATAGTGATCGATGACGAACCTTTAGGAAGAGAAGTCATAGAAAGTTTTATTGAAAAAATACCGTTTATCACCTTATCATCTTCATTTGGGGATCCGCTTGAAGCATTAGACTATCTGCAGAAGGCTGAGGTCGATATTGTACTGACTGATATTCAGATGCCCAAAATAAACGGTCTTGAGCTCATACAATCTTTACAGAATCCTCCCGCCGTAATTTTCATCACTGCACACCGCGATTTTGCTCTGGATGGTTTCGATACAGGTGCTACAGACTATCTGGTGAAGCCCGTTCGGTTTGATCGTTTTTTAAAAGCCGTAAATCGCGCAAAAGATTATATCGAAAATACAAAGAAGCCTAAGAAAGAAGCTTTAACCGACAGAATTTTTATTAAAACAGAAGGAAAATTAGTCAAAATTCTGCTCAGAGATATTTTATATGTCGAAGCTCAGGGTGACTATTTAAAGATTGCCACCGAAAAAAAATCTTACACCACACTTTCTACCATGAAATCTATGGATGGGGCGCTTAAACTTCCGGATTTTTTCAGAGTACAGCGTTCTTTTATTGTTAATGTATCCGCTGTGCAGGCCATAAACGGAAATATGGTGGAACTTAATAATGGTAAAGTCATTTCTTTGGCAGTAAGCAAAAAAGAAGAGCTATTCAATTTACTTGGCTTATGATCTATAAGATTTTCTAATCCTTTTAATCCTTAATTTAATAAATCAGTAATCAAAGTTTTTTAATCTTTGACCATTGTGCTGTTGCATAATATCTTCTCTAAAGGAACGAAGATATTTCAATTTTCATCAATGTTTCTTATCTCTTTTTTAAAAATTTAACGGTTTTCTCTAATAATCAATTTTTTTTAAACCTTCATTTTCATCTTTCTGTCGGACTTATTTGAGTTTTCGGCGAACGATTTTGTTTTCGGTTGTGTTCTGATACATTTTTGTATCAAAATTAATAGCCATGAAAACTGAAACTAAAAAACAAGAACTTAATAAGTTAAGAGTGAAAAAGAAAGTTGTGAAAAAATCTGGAAGTTCAAAAGATATTACAACGATGGAATCTACAACACCTACAATAACCTGGACAATTTTTTGAGTACTGCAATTAAATGCTTCATGGTAAGCAGCAATGATTTGATGATTAACAAGCTAACAACGTTTGTTGAGAAAACCTATTTTTTAGAAATTTTTGATGACGAAGAGCTTGTTTTTGAAGATGGATATCCGATGTTCATGTTTTTCGATATGGATTCCTGGAAAATTGGAGTTCAGAATATGAAAAAAATTCTTTCGCTGCCTTTCCTGCCCGTTTTCATTTCATCGGTATATTCCCGTGATATTGTTAACCAGATTATGGGACCAGGTTTTTCATGCTTTGGCTTTTTAAATAAAAAATCAAGCTATGACGATTTTATTAAAGAGATAAGCGGGATCATTGATGAAAGATATAAATGAAAAATCACCTATCCATCATAAATGTAAAAAACACTTTTATAATATTGCTTCTATCATAAATACGTCAAATGCTACTGTTCATTTGACGTATTTTTCTTATTTTCAATGGTAAAAACTTCTCTTATTTAGATAGATTTTTTGTTTTAAATCAATCAATTTCCAGGTAATTTTTATAATAAATACTTTACTTTTTATATTTAAAGATGAATTTCGTTACGAATAATACTGGATAAAACACAATTTTAGACATCGTAGTTTTCTTAAGTTGTGCAACCTGAAAATCAGTGCTTTATAAGATGTTTTCGTTTTGTTGAATATCGTGAAAAAATCAATAATCATTATGGTTTTCATATTTAAGAGCTGAATTTTTCACCTTTCCCCTAATAAAGTTTATATATTTGTATCGTTAAACAAAACAGATGAACAATTCAGTAATTATTATTGTCATTTCTATTATTATCGGATTTCCGGTGATGAGTATTGGCTTGTGATAATTATTGAAATTGAAATAATACAGACCATTCTCATCTCGAGAATGGTTTTTTTTTGAAAAACAGATAAAAATAAATTATAAAGAATGTATTACAATGACGACAGTGTTCTCTTTTTTGATGGGGAATATGTAAAAGCGAAAGACGCCAAAACCGACTTATACGGGCAATCACTACACTACGGATATGCTGTTTTCGAGGGAATCAAATCTTATAAAACTGCCCATGGAACCAAAATTTTCAAAGCAGAAGAACATTACGACAGACTCAGAAGGTCTGCGAAGACGATGATGATGCCTTTCGATTATTCAACTGAAGAAATGGTGGAAACTACTTACAAGCTTTTGGAAATGAATAATTTGAGTAACGCTTACATCCGTCCATTGGTTATTTGTTCTCCCAATATGGCACTGTCAAAAGGTCAGAAAAGTTATCTTGTTATTGAGGCTTGGAATTGGGACAATGGCTATATGGCCAATCAAATGAGAATTATGACTTCATCCTTCGAGCGCCCAAATCCGAAAGCTTTCAAAGTGGAAGCAAAAGTCAGCGGTCATTATGTGAACTCAATTTTGGCTTGTCAGGAAGCGAAAGATAAAGGTTTTGATGAAGCTTTAGTCTTGGATGCAGACGGAAATGTGGCAGAAAGTTCCGGCGCAAATATCTTCTTCGAAAAAGACGGAAAACTTTTCACGCCTGCAAAAGGCAGCATTCTTCCGGGAATTACAAGAGCTACAGTTTTTGAGATCTGTGAGCAACTGGGAATTTCTTACGAGGAAAAATTCTTTAAACCAGAAGAAATGAAAGGGGCCGATGCAGGTTTCTTCTGTGGAACAGCAGCCGAGATTGTCGCATTAGATTCATTGGATAATATTTCTTTCAAACTGAATTGGGATAAGAGTTTATCATCGAAAGTTCAAAAAGCCTATCGTCACTTGGTGTTAGAAGAAGATTATTCTTATTTAAAAGCAGACTTTCAATATGTGTAATACAGAACTTAACAAATATTCCAAAACATTAACTAAAGACCCAACGCAACCCGCAACTCAGGCGATGTATTACGGGATCGGTTTTCAAGAGGAAGATTTTGACAAAGCGCAGATCGGGATTGCAAGTATGGGCTATGACGGCAATACTTGTAATATGCACCTGAATAGTTTGGCGGAAATCGTAAAAAAAGGCGTCAAAGAACAAAACTTAGTTGGATTAATGTTCCACACCATCGGAATCAGTGATGGAATGACCAACGGAACCGACGGAATGCGTTATTCTCTTGTAAGTCGCGATATTATTGCAGATTCTATCGAGGCTGTTTGTGCTGGACAATATTACGACGGACTGATTACCGTTCCTGGTTGTGACAAAAATATGCCGGGTTCTTTGATGGCGATGGCGAGATTGGACCGTCCTTCGATAATGGTTTATGGCGGAAGTATTGCGCCTGGTCATTACAAAGGTCAGGATTTGAATATTGTTTCGGCTTTCGAAGCTTTAGGAAACAAAATTGCCGGAAAACTTTCCGAAGAAGATTTCCAGGGTGTGATAAAAAATTCCTGTCCAAGCGCAGGTGCCTGTGGTGGAATGTACACAGCCAATACAATGGCTTCCGCAATTGAAGCTCTCGGAATGAGTTTGCCATATTCTTCATCTTATCCTGCATTGAGTAAAGAGAAAAAAGAAGAATGTCAGTTCGCCGGACATTATGTGAAAATCCTTTTGGAGAAAGACATCAAACCTTCCGATATAATGACACCAAAAGCATTTGAAAATGCTTTGAGATTGATTATGATTTTGGGTGGAAGTACGAATGCAGTTATCCATTTTATAGCAATTGCAAAATCTATCGGATATGATTTGACTTTGGATGATTTCCAAAAAATCAGCAATGAAACGCCGTTTCTTGCTGATCTTAAGCCAAGTGGAAAATACCTGATGGAAGACCTTCATAATGTCGGCGGCGTTCCAGCGGTGATGAAATATCTATTGGATCTGGGTTTGCTTCACGGCGATTGTTTGACGGTAACTGGAAAAACGATAGCTGAAAATCTTGAGCACGTGACTTCGATTATTGACAGACAACAAAATATCATTCACGATATCAAAGACCCAATCAAAGCGACAGGACATATCAGAATCCTGTACGGAAATCTTGCTGAGAAAGGTTCTGTTGCGAAAATCACGGGTAAAGAAGGCGATTATTTCAAAGGAACAGCCATCGTTTTTGATGGCGAAAAAGAATTTATCAAAGGAATCGAAGATAAAAAAATCAAAGAAGGAAATGTAGTTGTAATCAAAAACGAAGGACCAAAAGGTGCGCCCGGGATGCCGGAAATGCTGAAGCCAACTTCCGCTTTAATGGGTTCCGGTCTCGGTAAAAATGTAGCATTAATAACAGACGGACGGTTTTCCGGAGGAACACACGGTTTCGTCGTGGGACATATTACGCCGGAGTCATTTGAAGGTGGATTAATTGGGTTAATAAAAGATGGCGATTTGATTGAATTAGATGCTGAAAAAAATACCATCAATGCACTTTTATCAGACGAAGAAATTGCCAAAAGAAAAGCAGAGTTCCAACAACCAGAATACAAAGTGAAAAGCGGTGTCTTGTACAAATATGCTAAGTCCGTGGCAAATGCGTCACAAGGTTGTGTAACTGATTTGTAAATCAATAGGAATGGGCTTTAGCCCATTTTTGTAAGAAAAAATTATTAGGCTTTAGCCAAAAATTAAAATAATTAGTATGAATAATACCATTTCACAAGTAGAAAATACAGAACTGGAACAGCCAAAATCGGTAGAGATCTCTGGTTCAAAAGCCGTTTTAGAAGCTTTGTTGCAGGAAAATGTACATACAGTTTTCGGTTATCCCGGTGGCGCAATTATGCCAATTTATGATGCTTTGTACGATTATTCCGACAAACTGAAACATATTTTGGTTCGCCACGAGCAAGGCGCAATCCACGCAGCGCAGGGATTTGCGAGAACTTCCGGAAAAACTGGAGTCGTGTTCGCAACAAGTGGCCCGGGTGCAACCAATTTGGTAACAGGTTTGGCAGATGCAATGATAGACAGCAATCCAATTGTTTGCATCACAGGTCAGGTTTTCGCCTCACTTTTGGGAACGGATGCTTTTCAGGAAACAGATGTCATCAACATTACAACGCCAGTCACAAAATGGAATTATCAAGTAACTGACGCAACCGAAATTCCGGAAGCAATTGCCAAGGCTTTTCATATCGCAAGCACAGGTCGTCCAGGACCAGTTTTGATTGACATTACCAAAAATGCACAGATGCAGCTTTTTGAATATGCTGGCTACAAAAAATGCAATCACATCAGAAGTTATCGGCCAGAACCGGAAATCAGAAAAGAGTATATCGAGCAAGCTGCAGAACTTATTAATCAGGCAAAAAAACCATTTGTTGTTTTTGGACAAGGTGTGATTTTGGGAAAAGCTGAAGAGGAATTCAAAGCTTTTATTGAGAAGGTTAATCTTCCTGCAGCAGCAACTGTAATGGGATTAAGTGCTTTGGAAACGAATCATCCTTTACACGTCGGAATGTTGGGAATGCACGGCAATTATGCACCAAACGTTATGACCAATGAATGTGATGTTCTGATTGCAGTCGGAATGCGTTTCGATGACAGAGTTACTGGGCGTTTGGACAAATATGCGAAGCAAGCAAAGATTATTCATCTTGATATTGACCCAGCCGAAATCGATAAAAATGTGAAAACCACAGTTCCGGTTTGGGGAAATTGCAAAAAAAACTTTACCAATGTTAACGGCTCTTCTCAAAGAAAATGACCATTCTGCTTGGTTAAATGAATTCCGTGAATTGGAAAAAGAAGAAATCAAAGAAGTCATCCAGGAAGAACTCAACCCAACAACTGAAGTTTTGACAATGGGAGAAGTCATCAAAGTTTTGAATGATTTGACAAATGGCGAGGCAATCATCGCAACAGACGTTGGCCAGCATCAGATGGTAACTTGCCGATATGCGAAATTCAATAATTCTAAATCCAGCGTCACATCGGGTGGATTGGGAACGATGGGATTTGGTTTACCAGCTGCGATTGGAGCCTGGTATGGCGCACCGGAAAAAACAGTTGTCGCCATTATTGGAGACGGGGGGATTCCAAATGACGTTGCAGGAATTGGGAACAATTATGCAGTTCGGAGCGAAAGTCAAAATTATGATTCTCAACAACGAATTTCTTGGAATGGTAAGACAGTGGCAGCAATTGTTCAATGAGAGGCGCTATTCTTTTGTTAATATCACAAGTCCGGATTTCGTTGCAGTTGCAAAAGCTTATTACATCGATGGACAAAGGATTTCCGAGAGAAAAGATTTAAAAAACGCTTTGGAAACAATGCTAAATCACGATGGTGCTTATCTTCTGGAAGTAATGGTTGGGAAAGAAAATAACGTATTTCCAATGGTAACGCAAGGTTCATCGGTTTCCGAAATTCGTTTAAAATAAAAAAGATTAAAATGGAAAAACAAGAATTTACCATCACATTATATACAGAAAATTCTGTTGGCTTAATTGGCAGAATATCAGGGATTTTCTCCAGAAGAAAAATCAATATCGAGAGTTTGAATACGTCGCCTTCAGAAGTGGAAGGCATTCACAGATTCACAATTCTGATTAATGAAACCGAGGAAGTTGTAAGGAAACTTTGCCGTCAATTAGAAAAACAAATCGATATTCTAAAAGCTTATTTCAATACAGACGATGAGATTGTTTGGCAGGAACAGGCGCTTTACAAAGTTCCCGCAAATGTGGTGACAGAGAAGGTTTATGTGGAAAGATTACTTCGCCAATATGGCGCATCTACAGTTGTGATTCGTCAGGATTACATCGTTTTTGAAACAGCAGGACATCGCGAAGAAATCGACCGATTGACCGAAGAACTCAACAAATACGGTCTCATCGAATTTGTAAGAGGCGCAAGAATAGCCATCATCAAAAACAGCAGGGGAATCCACGACAAAGTCCTCGAATTTGAAAGAAGGGAACCTTCCGCCGAAATCGTAGAAAACGAATTCCTGGACAAACGAGACGACGTTTTCACAATGTAATTTTTAAAGAAACATTTAAAATTCAAAAAATATTAATCCTAAAAGTAGTACAGTAATTCTCATTACTTAGTACATCATACTTTTTACTTTTTACAAAAAAATATGGCAAATTATTTCAATACCTTATCACTTAGAGACAAATTACACCAGTTAGGACAGGCAGATTTTATGGACAGTTCAGAGTTTTCTGACGGCGTTTCTGCGTTGAAAGGAAAGAAAATCGTAATTGTAGGATGTGGCGCACAAGGTCTTAATCAAGGTCTGAATCTGAGAGACAGCGGACTGAATGTTTCCTATGCTTTACGCCAAGAAGCGATCGATCAAAAGAGAGATTCCTGGAAGAACGCAACCGACAATAACTTCAGAGTCGGGACTTACGAAGAACTGATTCCCACTGCGGATTTGGTGATCAATTTAACACCCGACAAACAACATACTTCCGTGATCAATGCGGTTCAGCCTTTGATGAAAGAAGGCGCGACGTTGTCCTATTCTCACGGTTTCAATATCGTGGAAGAAGGAATGCAGATCCGTAAAGATTTGACGGTAATTATGGTCGCTCCGAAATGTCCGGGTTCCGAAGTTCGTGCCGAATATCTGCGTGGTTTCGGTGTTCCGACTTTGATTGCCGTTCATCCGAAAAATGATCCGCAAGGCAAAGGCTGGGCAGAAGCAAAAGCTTATTGCGTGGGAACTGGCGGACATAAAGCTGGCGTTTTGAAATCGTCTTTCGTTGCAGAAGTAAAATCAGATCTGATGGGAGAACAGACCATTTTGTGTGGGCTTTTACAAACAGGTTCTATTCTTTCTTTTGATAAAATGGTGGAGAAAGGTATCGATCCGGGTTACGCTTCCAAATTGGTTCAATACGGTGTTGAGGTCATCACAGAAGCCTTGAAACAAGGCGGAGTTAGCGGAATGTTGGACAGACTATCAAATCCTGCAAAACTGAAAGCTTTCGAATTATCAGAAGAACTAAAAGACATTATGCGTCCGCTTTTCCAAAAACATCAGGATGATATTATTTCCGGAGAATTCTCCAAAACAATGATGGAAGACTGGGAAAATGGCGACGCCAATCTGTTGAAATGGCGTGCTGAAACAGGAGAAACGGCTTTCGAAAAAACACCTGCAGGCGATGTGAAAATCGATGAACAGGAATATTTTGACAACTATCTTTTGATGTCGGCGTTCATCAGAGCCGGCGTTGAATTGGCTTTCGAAACGATGGTTGAAGCGGGCATCAAACCAGAATCTGCTTATTACGAATCATTGCACGAAACACCGTTGATTGCCAACACCATTGCAAGAAAAAAACTTTTCGAGATGAATCGTGTGATTTCTGACACCGCAGAATACGGTTGTTACCTTTTCGACCAGGCTTGCAAGCCTTTGCTGGCGGATTTTATGAAATCGGTGGATACGGACGTAGTAGGAAAAAACTTTAACGACGGAAAAAATGCCTCGGTCGATAATGCACAATTGGTTTATGTAAATGATATTTTAAGAAACCATCCGGTAGAAATTGTCGGCAGAAGATTACGTAAAGCCATGACAGCGATGAAATCTATCAAAACGGAATAATATACAGGTAGATGAATGAAACCTTAACATTTCCAACTTTGGAAGCGGTGAAAAGAGCCAGGAAGAGTATAGAAAACGTTGTAAACTATACCCCTTTGCAATATAATGCCCAATTATCAGAAAAATTTGAAGCCAGTATCTTTCTTAAAAGAGAAGACCTGCAGCCGGTGAGATCTTACAAGTTAAGAGGGGCCTATAATAAAATCAAAAGTCTCTTTGAGCAGGACGAAATTTCTGATGGAATTGTCTGTGCCAGTGCCGGAAACCATGCTCAGGGTGTAGCTTTTTCGTGCAAACAGCTCCAGATTAAAGGAACGATTTTTATGCCGGTGACCACTCCAAAACAAAAACTGGAGCAGGTAGAAATGTTTGGTGGAAGGTTCGTTGAAATCAGGCTGGTTGGAGATAGTTTTGACGCCTCAAAAACTGCAGCTTTTCATTTTGCGGAATCTTCAGGTGCGGCATTTATTCATCCTTTTGACGATGTTCAGATTATTGAAGGGCAGGGAACACTGGCACTGGAAATTTTAGAGCAGAAAGATGCAATTGATTTTATATTTATGCCGATTGGCGGCGGTGGCTTAGCTTCCGGAGTTGCTACGGTTTTTAAAGCATTATCAAAAGAAACCCGATTGATCGGAGCAGAACCGAAAGGTGCATCTTCCATGAAAACTTCTATTGACAATAATCTCAATATCGAATTGTCTGAAGTTGATGGCTTTGTTGATGGCGCCGCAGTGAAAAGAGTGGGGGATTTGACGTTTGAGATTTGTAAAAATGCACTTACTGACTGCATTCCTGTGGATGAAGGTAAAATCTGTGATACGATTCTTCAGTTGTATAATAAAGATGCTATTGTTTTAGAACCTGCCGGAGCTTTGTCTATTTCGGCTTTGGAACAATACCGAGAGCAGATTAAAGGGAAAAATGTGGTTTGTATTGTCAGCGGAAGCAATAATGATATTACGAGGATGGAAGAAATCAAGGAGCGTGCTTTGCTATACAATGGGCTGAAGCACTATTTTATGGTGAAATTCCCGCAGCGACCCGGTTCTCTGAAAGATTTTGTCCTCAATGTATTGGGCCCGAATGATGATATTACCCATTTCGAATATACCAAGAAAAACTCCAGAGAAACGGCTTTGGCAATTGTTGGAATAGAATTGTCCCATCCATCCGAATTTTCCGGTTTAAGGTTAAGAATGCAGCAATTGGGCTATTTTAAATCTTATCTTAATGATAACCCCGATATTTTGAATATGATGGTTTGAAAAGACTGCATTTTTAGAAAATAATCTCCTGATCACAAATGTAAAAAAAATCGGGATCATATTTATTTTAGATTTGCAGGAATGTTTTATTTTGCGCTACTCATCAACATCTTCAGCTTTATCCTCTTCGGGATTGATAAGCGGAAGGCCATTAAGCATCAGCGAAGAATTTCAGAATTCACTTTATTATCGATTACGTTTTTAGGTGGCACCGTCGGAGCTTTGCTGGGAATGGTTGTATTCAGGCATAAAATATCAAAAAGAAACTTTTTGCTAAAATTCGGATTTCTTGTTTTAATTCAGATTGCTTTCTTTTACCTTTATAAGAAATACTTTTAAAAATATTGAGTAAAATCCAAACTGTTGTTTAGAAGTTTTTATTTAAATATTACAGGCAATTGCCTCAACGGCAAAGGTTTATTTGTGCTTTTTATTTAAAACTCTCATTATGAATTTGTTAATTAACAAAACTAATTAGCAAGTATTTCATTAAAAATCACTACTTTTGCACCCGTAAAAATCTTTTATGCAAAACATTAGAAATATTGCGATCATCGCACACGTTGACCACGGTAAGACGACTCTGGTTGACAAGATTATTCACGCTACCAATATTTTCAGAGAAAATCAGGAGAGTGGAGAGTTAATTATGGATAACAACGATCTTGAAAGAGAAAGAGGGATCACGATTTTATCCAAGAATATTTCTGTTACTTATAAAGACACGAAAATTAACGTAATTGATACACCGGGTCACGCCGATTTCGGTGGGGAAGTAGAGAGAGTATTGAAAATGGCAGACGGGGTAATCCTTTTGGTGGATGCCTTTGAAGGACCAATGCCACAGACCAGATTCGTACTTCAGAAAGCGTTGGAATTAGGACTGAGACCTTTAGTTGTAATTAATAAAGTAGACAAACCAAACTGTCGTCCGGATGAAGTTCATGATCAGGTATTTGATTTGTTCTTCAACCTTGAAGCGACTGAAGAGCAGCTGGATTTCCCTACGTTCTATGGTTCTTCTAAACAAGGTTGGTTCAACACTTCATTAGAACAGACTGAAGATATCTTACCATTATTGGATGGAATTTTACAGTATGTACCTGCTCCGAAAGTAAGCGAAGGTAACCTTCAGATGCAGATTACCTCCCTTGATTATTCTTCTTTCTTAGGAAGAATCGCCATCGGAAAAGTAACAAGAGGGGAGCTTAAAGAATCTCAGTGGATCGGACTTGCCCAGGCAGACGGTAAAATTGTAAAAGGAAAAGTAAAGGAATTATACGTATTTGAAGGATTAGGAAAGAAAAAAGTGACTGAAGTTCAGGCAGGTGATATCTGTGCTGTCGTAGGTTTCGATGCTTTCCAGATCGGTGATTCTTTCGTAGACCTTGAAAATCC
Source organism: Chryseobacterium sp. POE27 (assembly GCF_039727685.1). NCBI lineage: Bacteria > Pseudomonadati > Bacteroidota > Flavobacteriia > Flavobacteriales > Weeksellaceae > Chryseobacterium > Chryseobacterium sp. POE27. The sequence continues at coordinate 936,672 of NZ_CP152475.1, read as the reverse complement.
TGAACCATTGGAAAGAACGGCAATTGATGAGCCTACCCTGAATATGACGTTCTCTATCAACAATTCACCTTTCTTCGGAAAAGATGGTAAGTATGTGACTTCCAATCACCTGAAAGAAAGATTGACAAAAGAATTGGAAAAGAACTTAGCATTAAGAGTTCAGCAGACAGATGATGCCAATACATTCCTTGTGTTTGGTAGAGGGATTCTTCACTTGTCGGTTTTAATTGAAACAATGAGAAGAGAAGGATACGAAATGACGATCGGTCAGCCACAGGTAATCTTAAGAGAAATCGACGGCGTGAATTGTGAACCTTATGAATCTCTAGTGGTAGACGTTCCTGAAGAATATGCTTCAAGAGTAATCGATTTGGCTACACAGAGAAAAGGTGACCTTCACATCATGGAAACCAAAGGAGAAATGCAGCATATGGAGTTCGAGATTCCTTCAAGAGGTCTTATCGGATTGCGTTCTCAGATGTTGACAGCAACTGCCGGAGAAGCCATCATGGCACACCGTTTCACAGAATACAAGCCTTTCAAAGGGGCAATTCCGGGAAGAAACAACGGGGTGTTGATCAGTAAAACTCAGGGGCCTGCAACAGAATATTCCATTGCTAAATTGCAGGACAGAGGTAAATTCTTCGTAGATCCGGGTGAGGAAATCTACGCAGGGATGATCATCGGTGAACAAAACAAGCCTGGAGATTTGGTAGTAAATATCGTAGAAGCAAAACAGTTGAACAACATGAGAGCTTCCGGTAAAGATAAAGATACAGGGGTTGCACCAAAAATCTTATTCTCTCTTGAAGAATGTATGGAATATATCCAGGGCGATGAAGCGATCGAGGTAACTCCGAACTTCATCCGTATGAGAAAGAAAATCCTTTCCGAAGAAGAAAGAAAAAGAGTGGAAAGATCAGCAAAAGCTTAATCAACCATTAATAATACATTAAAGTCCCGCATTGCCGGGACTTTTTTTAGTTTAATTTTTCCAACAGAAGCTAATTTTATAAATAATTAGAACATAAACATCTGCGAGATCCATGTAATCCGTGGAAAATTAAAAAGCAGTTAGTATTCAAAAAAATCTCCGCCCTTTGCGTTAAACAATAATAATTTAAATCCATATCTGTGAAATAATTCATTTTATTATTGTAATTTAAATCAACAAAATAAATTAATGTAGTTTTGCAGATATGAGAATAAATTACTTAAAACTAATCATATTATCAGGGGCTTTTACATCATTTGTTGCTTGTTCAACTCAAAATAATGCGTTAAAAGCTTCAACACCAACCAAAAATACTAAAAATAATACCACACCATCGCCTGGCCCAAAGCCTGTAGCCATGATTCCGCCTGAAGAAACTTTCAGAACAGTTCTTCCTGAGATCAAAAGAGAATTCCGGGCGGCATGGATTGCCAGTGTTGCCAATATCAACTGGCCTTCAAGAAACAACCTATCCGTAGACCAACAAAAAGCCGAAGCCATCAGTATGCTGGATATGCTGAAAGATAATAATTTCAATGCGGTCATCTTTCAGGTGAGACCTTCTGCAGATGCCTTATACACAAGTACTTTGGAGCCGTGGTCTTATTTCCTGACAGGGCAGACGGGGGCTGCTCCATATCCCAATTATGATCCTTTGCAGTTCTGGATCGAAGAAGCTCACAAAAGAGGACTGGAACTCCACGTATGGCTGAATCCTTACCGTGCCCATCATTCCAACGGAGGTTCGCCGAACAGCCTGTCGATGGTGAATAAGCTTTCGGATATTGTGGTAAGATTAAAAAACGGGATGTACTGGTTTGATCCGGCCAGTCCGAAAACTCAGGGACACGTCTCTAACGTTGTAAAGGATATTGTAAAGCGCTATGATATTGATGCAGTACATTTTGATGATTATTTTTATCCGTATGCTACCTACAATAAAGGCGCTGATTTCCCCGATAATGCTACTTGGAGTGAATATGTAAGAAACGGAGGGACACTTTCCAGAGCCGACTGGCGAAGAGATAATGTGAATAAATTTGTGGAAAGAATCTATAAAGAAATCCACGCAGAGAAAAATTATGTACGTTTTGGGATCAGTCCGTTTGGAATCTGGAAACCTGGTTACCCGCAAGGAATTGTAGGATCTTCACAGTATGATGAACTGTACGCCGATGCCAAGTTATGGTTAAATAAAGGCTGGGTAGATTATTTTTCGCCTCAGCTATACTGGCCTGTGGAATCTAAAGGACAACCTTTTGAAGCGCTTTTAAGATGGTGGAAGTCTGAAAATACCTTAAATCGTCATTTGTGGCCGGGATTAAATACGGTTGAAATAAGAGCGTCAGACCGTCCGTCAGAAATCAGGAATCAGATTGAAATTTCGAGACAGCTATTAGGAAATAATGCAGGAGAAGTACACTGGAGCATTGCCGGACTGACGAAAAATGCAGCCATGCTTCCGACACTAAAAAACGGACCTTATAAAGAAAAAGCTTTAGTACCAAAATCACCTTGGTTAAAGGCTGTTCCCCTGCAGACTCCAACCCTGTTTATCAATGATAACGGAAGTTTCGTAAAGACAAGCTGGAGTACAAAAAATATAGGAGATGTTTTCCAATGGGTGCTTTTTACTCAATATAATGGGGTCTGGGAAACTGAAATCCTGACACTGGATCAGCTTTCAAAAGAAATTCCGAAATCTAAAGACGGAAAATCCCTGAATGCCGTTGCTATCAAAGCCATCGACAGATTAGGAAATGAAAGTGATTATATGGCAAAAAAAAGTGAAGTAATCAATACAGGCTGCCTCCTAAATCAAAATAATTTGATTTTTGTTAATGGCTATGTCTAACTTCAATTTCTAAGGAACGAGAATCTCATGAAAATTAATTCTTGAGATTCTTCATTTTATATTCTAAATAGAATTATAGCACAATCATCCGTTGCTATCTGATAAATCTGTGGGAGAAAAAAATAGTCTTCATTCCATTCAAATGATAAAACTAAACATAACTATCTGTTGTTATTTGAGGATTCTGTGGAAAAAAAGATTCTTTTTCTTTAAATGATCAGATCACGTATTCAACGCCCCATTTGTGCAGTTCATTAATAATAGGTTCTAATTTTTCGCCTTTTACAGTCAGCGTATATTGAACGGTTGGAGGAACAGTCGCAAAAACTTCTCTGATAACGATACCATTGGCTTCCATATTTTTCAGTTCTTTCACCAGCATTCGCGTGCTGATATTGGGAATAAGACGTTCTAATTCACTGAAACGCTTCTTCCCCGTGAACAAGGCATAAATGATTGACATCGACCACTTTCCTCCGATGACCCCTAAAATTTCCTGCAGCGCACATTTTTCTTCAACAGGTTGTAATTTTTTTTTGCTCATAACGTATTGATTTTCTTTAATCCTTTACTTTGTGTTATTACTATACATTCATGTAACTACTTGCAAAAGTAAAGTATTGTGATTTTCTTTGCAACAGATTTAAAAGAAAAAATTATGAACAATTCATTAAAAGGACAGGTGGCCCTGGTAACGGGCGGAACAAAAGGCATTGGTAAAGCGATAGCAGATACATTAAGCAATGCAGGAGCGCAGGTAATCATTACGGCCCGAACTGCTCCGGGTGAAAATACAAATGGACAGCATTTTATTTCGTCAGATTTTTTCCAGCCTGAAAGTGCGGAAGTGCTTGCCAGGGAAATTTTGGCGAAATACGGAAGAATCGATATTATCGTTAATAATGCAGGCGCTAATTTAAGTCCGGGTGGCGGTTTCAGCACTCTTTCGGATGAACACTGGAATAATGACTGGCAACTCAATTTCATGTCGGTCGTTCGTGTCAACAAAGCATTATTGCCAACCATGATCGAACAAAAAAGTGGAGTGGTCATCAATATTTCTACAGGTGCTGCAAAACTGCCAATCTGGGAAATGACGATGTCTTATTCTTCTGCAAAAGCAGCATTGAACGCCTACAGCAAAGCACTAGCCAACGAGGTTGCTTCGCATGGGATACGCGTGAATGTAGTTTCGCCCGGGCTGGTGGAAACACCTCTCATGATGGAATTCATTGAAAATATGGCAAAGTCATCCTCCATAACAGCAGAAGAAGCTTACAAATCTGTTATGGAAAAACTGAATGTTCCGATGGAAAGAATGGCAGAACCTGAAGAAGTTGCAAGTCTTGTTGGATTTCTCGTGTCTCCTGAAGCCAAATACATCACAGGCGTTAATTACTCAATTGACGGTGGTGCTTTACCTACGATTTAAATGTTAAATTTAATTCCCAATGGCTTAACGGTAATAAATTCCCCTTATTTGGAGGGTGGTGAAAATCTGAAAGAATTTTTGCAGGGTGGTTTTATAAAAGTGAATTTTGCTACGCAAATCAATGGTCAATTGTAAATAATAAGAGTCAAAGATTACTATTATGTTTCGTTTAGTGAATGAAAGACTGCAGCCCTAGCCCCGATTGCAGTGAAAATCCTTTTTTTGCGGTTGAAAGTCCCTCTCCTCGGGAGAGGGATTTAGGGTGAGGAAAAAAGATTGCAGCGGAAAGCGGGAAAAAGCTTCCGAAAAATTGAAAAATATTTCTGTTAAAACTACTGTTTAATGAGGGTAGAAGTTTAGAATAACTATAAATTATATTTATAAAATAAAGTATTTCAGAGTGTTATAAATACCATGAATGCAATAATTGCTGATCAAATCTTCTCGGAATCATTTTTGCATCTTATTCAACCATAATCACTAAAAAATATGAATTATGAATACTAAAAGACTTTCCGAAGCTATGGAAAAAGCGCTTAGTGATCAGATGAACAAAGAGATCCACGCTGCACATGTTTTCTTGTCTTACGGAATTTGGGCGGATGATAAAGGATATCAGGGAATTGCCAACTTTTTGTACCGACACGCTCAGGAAGAAAGAAACCATTCTATTAAATTTATGGAATATGTCCTGAACAGAGGAGGGAAACCAAAGGTGGAAGCCATACCGGCCCCGCCGGCCGATCCTGAATCTTTGACCGCGTGTTTTGAAGGAGTATTTAAACACGAAGTGGATAATACAACCGCGATTTACAGATTAGTAGATATGGCATTACAGGAAAAAGACTGGGCAACCTGGAATTTCATGCAGTGGTTCGTTCAGGAACAGATTGAGGAAGAAACATTGGCCATGAATCTGATGGACAAACTGAAAATTGCCGGAGGTGACAGAGCAACTGACGAGTCGTTATTTACTTTAGATAAAACATTGGAAAAAGCACCTAACGATGTTCCGTTGGCGCAGGAAGCCACGGGAGACAATCCTTAAAAGCCAAATTTTTGAATTAAATTATTGAAATCTGCCACACTTGCTGGCAGATTTTTTTATTATGAAACTCTCTTTAAAATCACTATCTTTGCCCGCTGAAAGTTCAGGGTTTTGAATATCCCAAACTTTGAACAATAAACATTAAACTTTGAATCTAACGTTATGAAATGTGGAATCGTAGGCTTACCGAATGTAGGTAAATCAACTCTTTTTAACTGCCTGAGCAACGCAAAAGCACAGTCGGCCAACTATCCTTTCTGTACCATCGAACCCAATCTGGGAACAGTTTCCGTACCGGACCAAAGATTGTTTGAACTGGAAAAAATAGTAAAACCGGAGAGAGTTTTGCCAGCGGTTGTAGAGATTGTTGACATTGCAGGTCTTGTAAAAGGAGCAAGCAAGGGTGAAGGCCTGGGAAACCAGTTTTTAGCCAATATTCGTGAGTGTGAAGCTATTATTCATGTTTTAAGATGTTTTGAAAATGGAAATATCATTCACGTTGAAGGTTCTGTAGATCCGTTAAGAGATAAAGAAATTATTGATATTGAACTTCAGTTAAAAGATCTGGAAACTGTAGGAAAAGCAGTGGAAAAAGCGAAGAAATTCATTAAATCAGGAAAAAAAGAAGATGTTTTAACGTATGAAACGCTTCAGAATCTTCAGAAATTTTTGGAAGACGGTAAGAATGCAAGAGAATTTGCCACAGATGATACAACGAAATCTATTATCAGTGATGTTCAGCTGTTGACCAATAAGCCGGTACTTTATGTGTGTAATGTTGATGAAAACTCCATTAAAAACGGAAATGAATGGATTGCTAAAATAGAGGAAATGGCTAAAAATGAAGGGGCTGAGGTCGTTGTTTTGGCTGCTCAGATTGAAGCTGATATCAATGAGCTTGAAACTTTTGAAGAAAGAGAAATTTTCCTTGAAGAGCTTGGGCTTACTGAACCCGGAGTAAACCGTCTGATCAGAAAAGCGTATGACCTCTTGAAACTTCAGACCTATTTTACGGCTGGTGTAAAAGAAGTAAGAGCATGGACGATCGGGCAGGGATGGACAGCGCCGCAGGCTGCAGGTGTTATTCACACTGACTTTGAAAAAGGATTTATCCGTGCTGAGGTAATTAAATATGACGATTACATTCATTACGGATCTGAAGTAAAAGTAAAAGAAGCAGGAAAGCTTTCTGTAGAAGGTAAAGAATATGTAGTGAAAGATGGTGATATTATGCACTTCAGGTTCAACGTATAGAAAAATATTAAAGTTAGTTATAATAGAAAAACGCTCCCGATTGATTTTGGGAGCGTTTTTTGCATTCATGTCGGAAACTTTTTAATCATGAAAATTTTATATTTCCTTGCATTTATATCGCTTATTTCCTGTTCTTCAACGATTGAGGAAAATTGTTTTGAATCCGAAAAAGAAAAAGATAAATATGTTGAACAAAAGCCTTTTACTGTAAAAGAGATCCTAAACGAAAAACCTTCTTATTTAGAGATTATAGATTTAAAAAAATTCAGGAGTTTTAAAGAAGACAGCTTATACGCCCATGAATACAAATGGAAGAATTATGATGAGATTATGAAACAAAAAGGAACTGAACTGAAAGATTTCAAAAAAAGCTTTTCATAACGGTTTTATGATCTACAAACAGCAGGATTACGATAATGCAAAATATGCTTTGGGTAAAAATGATTTAGGATATTGGTTGTTGAAAATAGCTGATCATAAACCTTCCGCTTATTTTTTAGGCTTAAGTTTCAGTCATTATTATTTCAATGAAATTCAGAATCAGCCTCTTATTAAATATGGATTTTTACAGATAGAAGGAAGTCTGGTGCAGATTATTAAAGTTCCCGGACTTCCCGGCTATGATGATTATTCTGCGATTGCTGATGGTAAAATGTTCAAAGTTAATCTCAAAGAATTAATGAAGGATATGGATCAGGATGGATACAATGATATTTTTGAGAAATGCTTTGGTTTGAATCCTGATGATAAAGATTCTGACGGGGACGGAATTAATGATTTTGTTGATGTAAATCCCATGTATAAGTCTGAAAAAAATAAGTTCACTGAATTGTATGAAATGCTGCTTCCGACTTATGCAGGAGCTCCTGATTTCAAAAAAAGATCCGTATTATTTTGAATTCTTTAAAACAGATTGCGATTATTTTCATCAGATTAATCCCGGAGAGTATAAGGTTTTATTCATACCCGAGGACGAAGACAAACAGAGTGATTATGTAAGATTTACGGATATATATCATTTCGGCATTTCCAAAATGATGAAAAATAAAGAATTTCCGGAGCGATTTTATATTAACAAATGGGATAGCAGCTCTTCTACCGATTATGCAGCCGAATACAAAAACGGAAAATGGGAACTTGAAATGATCGGTGGATTTGACATTTAACGAAAATACAATATTTCGTACATTTGAATTATACAAATTGTAAGCATGGAAAAAACAGCACACACTTCCTATGCATCACTGGATGATTTTTACCGGGAAATGACCTCCAAATTGGGAACGGATATTGAAAGTATATTTCCAAAAGGGCTGCACAAAGAAATCGGGCATTTCAATGTTTTTGATATTGCACAGACTATAGAAAAAGCAAAACTAACTTCTGAAATGCCTTACAATAGGCGGAAATATTACAAAATAAGCCTGATCAGAGGAAGAAACAGAGCCGAATATGCGGATAAGATTATTCAGATAAAAAACAATGCACTGTTGTTTGCTACTCCTAAAGTCCCTTATCATTGGATTCCGGAAGATTCTAATCAGTCGGGAAGCTTTTGTGTGTTTACCGAAGATTTTTTAATTAAGGATAAATCATATAATACTCTTGAAGACCTTCCGATCTTTCAGCCAGGAAATATTCCTCTGTTTGAGATTGATGATGAGCTGGCAGATGAAATAGAGCTGCTTTTCCGAAAGATCAAAAAAGAAATAGATTCAGACTATATTTTTAAATACGATCTCATCAGGAATTATGTTCTGGAACTCATCCACTATGGGCAAAAGTTGCAGCCGGCATCCAAACTATCAACCTCAAATGATGCTTCTTTACGTGTGGTTTCCTTATTTATCGAATTGCTGGAAAGGCAATTTCCTATTGAATCTTCAGATCAGCGATTACAGCTGAAAACAGCAAAAGATTATGCCGACCGGCTGGCAGTTCATGTGAATTATTTAAACAAGAAGCTAAAGGAAAGTACGGGGAAAACCACCACTGAAATTATCGCTGAAAGAATTGTTCAGGAGGCGAAAATACTTTTGAAGCAGACCAAATGGAATGTTTCTGAAATATCTTATGCCTTAGGATTTGAAGAGATCGCTCATTTTTCTAATTTCTTTAAAAAAAGACATCCTTGGCTCCACTGGAATTTCGCTCATGATTTGAATTTTGCAAATTTCAGTTTGATTAAAGCAAACACTCACGTTCTGAAATAGCTGAACTTTGTCTCATCAAAAAATAAAATAATGGAAGCAAGAACAAAAATTGCATTAATTACAGGCGGAAGCCGTGGTTTGGGAAGAAATTCAGCAGTGAAAATTGCACAGAAAGGCCTTGACGTGATCATCACCTACAACAGCAATAAGGAAGAAGCTGATAAAGTGGTAAGCGAAATTCAGTCGCTGGGCAGAAAAGCAATTGCCTATCAGCTTAATACAAAAGACACGAAAAGTTTTGATGCTTTTGTAAAAACGGTGGGAGATCATCTTGAAGAGAATACAGGAAGTAGAAATATTGATTATCTCATCAATAATGCAGGAACCGCTTTATATGCACCAATTCCTGACGTAACGGAAGAGCAGCTGGATGATGTGGTGGATATTCATTTTAAAGGCGTGTTTTTCCTGACTCAGAAGTTTTTACCCTTCATCAATGACAATGGCGGAATCATCAATATTTCTTCAGGATTGGCAAGATTTGCATTACCGGGATCTTCAGTGTACGGATCGATCAAAGCAGGAGTTGAGATGTTGACCAAGTATATGGCGAAAGAATTGGGTTCAAGAAAAATCAGGGTTAATGTTGTGGCTCCCGGAGCAATCGAAACGGATTTTGGCGGAGGAAGAACCAGAGATGATGAGCATATCAATGCGATGGTTGCCAATAATACGGCATTAGGAAGAGCCGGTCTTCCGGATGATATTGGAGGGGTAGTAGCATTCCTTTGTACAGAAGATGCCGGCTGGATCAACGGACAGAGAATTGAAGCATCAGGCGGAATGTTTTTATAATAAATGACTTCAAACCAGTGATTTCGAGAGCCTCAATCACCGGTTTGAAATGATAAAAATCACTGATATTGTAAGAGGTGGCTTCGAGAGCCTCAGCCACCTCTTACTTATATTTTAGACAAATTTTCTAAAGCTTTTTCCAAAGTTTCCTTTTTCTTTGCAAAACACAGTCGGATTACATTTTCATTGAGCTTATTTTTATAGAAAGAAGAAAAAGGAACACTTGCGACTTTATGAGAAATGGTAAGTTCACGCGCAAAATCAAAATCGTTTTTGTCCGATATCTTATCATATTTTAAAGCCTGGAAATACGTTCCTTCACAATCCAGCAATTCAAAAGAAGTATTTAACAGCCCCTGTCTTAAAAAATCTCTCTTTTCCTGGAAAAACGAGGCTAGATCATTGTAGTGATCAGGGTTTTTCATGTATTCTGCCAGCGCAAGCTGCATTGGGGTATTAACGGAAAAAACATTGAACTGATGAATTTTTCTGAATTCATTTGTTAAGTGTTCAGGAGCAGCGCAATAGCCCACCTTCCAGCCGGTCACATGAAATAATTTCCCGAAGGATGCTACCATGATGCTTCTTTCTTTTAATTCGGGGTATTTGCAGACACTTAAATGCTCTTTTCCGTCAAAAACAATATTTTCATATACTTCGTCGCTCAAAATCAGGATGGAAGTTCCTTTGACAATCTTAATCAGCTCCTGAATGTCATTTTCCTTTAAAATCTTTCCGGCAGGATTGTTCGGATTGTTAAGAATGATCATTCTGGTTTTGTCTGAAACCAAATTCTTTACCGTATTCCAGTCGATTTCATAGTTGGGAGCTTTCATTTCAAAACGCTTTACAATTCCGCCAAAGAGCTCTACGGTCGGCTCGTAGCAATCGTAAGCAGGTTCAAAAATAATCACTTCATCGTCTTTCCTTATAAAACTCGCAATTGCTGTAAAAATAGCTTGTGTACCGCCTGCTGTCACTGTGATTTCTGAATCCGGATGATATATTGCGCGATGTGAATTTTCTATTTTTGTGGCGATTTGTTCCTTTAAGGGGATCATTCCGGCCATCGGAGCGTATTGGTTAAATCCTTTTTTAATGAAATGATTGACATGATCCAGCAATTCAGAATCCGGCATGAAATCAGGGAATCCCTGCGAAAGGTTGATCGCTTCATTTTCATTGGCCAGCTGCGTCATCTGACTGAAAATGGTTGTTCCCACATTGGAAAGCTTCGACAAAGGAAGTTGTATCATAAAGGTATTTTTGGAATATCGAATTTAAATTAAATTTTTTAAATTAAATTCAAGAGCGAGACAAAAGATCAGCATAAATCTATTATCAAAGCTAAAAACTATATGAGATTAATATTAAAGTCGATGAAGGCAGATTTTCCGGATTAAAGTGATTAAATACTTGCCATATTCAATACCCGATTTTTTTTGATAAGAATTCATGAATTTAAATTAAATTTTAGCGAAAAATAATGTAAAAATTCCGGTTATTTTTTTTCAAATTCGTATTTTTGTATGTTTGCTGAAATAACATATGTCACAAGAAATAAATCCAATCTATTCCGAAGATAATATCAGAACCCTTGATTGGCAGGAACACATCCGTTTGCGGCCCGGAATGTACATCGGGAAGCTGGGAGACGGATCTTCTGCTGATGACGGAATCTATATTTTACTGAAAGAAATTCTGGACAACTCCATTGATGAGTTCAGAATGAAATCCGGTAAAAGAATTGAAATAAAACTAGATGACGGCAAAGTTACGATCCGTGATTTTGGCCGTGGTATCCCGCTTGGAAAAGTGGTGGATGCTGTTTCGAAAATGAATACCGGTGGGAAGTACGACAGTAAGGCGTTTAAAAAATCCGTAGGTCTGAACGGGGTTGGTACGAAGGCTGTTAATGCGCTTTCAGAGTATTTCCGTGTACGTTCGTTTCGTGACGGAAGGATGAAAGTGGCAGAATTTTCCAGAGGTATCATTACAGAAAACTATGATGAAAAGGAAACTTCAGACAGAAACGGAACCGAAATTTCTTTTATTCCGGATGGCGATATATTTCTCAATTTTAAATTCAGAAAAGAGTATATCGAAAGAATGCTCCGCAATTATGCATATCTGAATCCCGGGCTGAAAATCTTTTTTAACGGTGAAACTTTCTTTTCCGAAAACGGATTAAAGGATTTACTTGATGAAGAGCTTGAAAATGAAACCTTATATCCCATTGTTCATTTAAAGGATAACGACATCGAAGTCGCGATAACGCATACGGATAAATCTCAGACTGAAACGTATTTTTCTTTCGTTAACGGACAAAATACCACACAGGGTGGAACCCACTTAAATGCCTTTCGTGAAGCGTATGTAAAAACAATTCGTGAATTTTTTAATAAAAGTTTTGATGCATCAGACGTTAGAAAATCGATTGTTGCAGCAATTTCCATTAATGTAGAAGAACCTGTTTTCGAATCTCAGACGAAGACCAAATTAGGTTCAAATGATATGGGACCAAACGGACCGACGGTAAGAACTTTTATCATTGATTTCTTAAAAAGTAAATTAGATAATTTCCTTCACAAAAATCCTGAAGTTGCTGAAGCCATTCAGAGAAAGATTTTAATTTCGGAAAGAGAAAGAAAAGAGCTTTCCGGAATCCAGAAGCTGGCAAGAGAAAGAGCTAAAAAAAGTTTCTCTTCACAACAAAAAGCTGCGTGACTGCAGGCAGCATTACAACGATCAGAAAAACGAAAGAAAAGGAGAAACGCAGATCTTTATTACAGAGGGAGATTCTGCATCCGGATCTATCACGAAGTCGAGGGATGTGGAAACGCAGGCTGTATTTTCATTAAAAGGTAAGCCTTTGAACTGCTACGGATTAACAAAGAAAGTAGTGTATGAAAATGAAGAGTTTAACCTCCTTCAGGCTGCCCTGAATATCGAAGAAAGTCTTGAAGATCTCAGATATAATCAGGTGATTATCGCGACAGATGCCGATGTCGACGGAATGCACATCCGCCTGTTGATGATTACGTTCTTCTTACAGTTTTTCCCGGATCTGATCAAGAACGGGCATCTTTATATTCTTCAGACTCCTTTGTTCAGGGTAAGAAATAAAAAAAGAAACCAGATACTGCTATTCGGAAGCTGAAAGAATAAAAGCTCTGAATGAACTGGGAAAAAATCCTGAGATTACCCGATTTAAAGGGTTGGGAGAGATCTCGCCTGATGAATTTAAACATTTCATTGGTAAGGATATCCGCCTGGAGCCCGTGGTGGTGGGGAAAGATCAGACCATTGATCAGTTGCTGGAGTTTTATATGGGCAAAAACACTCCGGACCGCCAGGTATTTATTCTTGAAAATCTTGTAGTAGAAGATCCTGATATCAATAAAAAAGAAGTTTTGAGTGAGGTTGAAGATGAAAATTAATTAAATTAAAAAAACACAATAAAAAAAATTATGAGACTTAGCAACCGTAATAAAACTTCGGTTTACGGGTTTATCAATACCTTGCTTATCTTTTTTCTGATAGCAGGTTTTGGAGCCTATTTTTTAGAGAAATACAGATTCAATGTTTTAGGAAAAGAAAGCTTTCTGTTGATTGCAGTACCTGTTTTTTTGATACTGCTGTTTTATTTTAACGGAAGGCAGATTTTTGAATACGACAGCGATGGGGAAGCCCTTCATTTCAGAAACAGGAATATTATTCCGTTTTTGCAGAAACCGCTGAGTGATGAATTTCCAAAATACAAACTGCTGAAATTTGAGATCATTAATATGGTTTTTATGAAAAGACTGTATATAAAGATCTCCAGCAAAAATAATGGTACCACGATGCTGAAATATGAAATTTCCTACCTTACAAGAAAAGAACTCAAAGATTTGAGATTTTCCTTACATAAAGTGATTAAAACTAATAAAGAGAAAAGCGTTAATATATAAATGATAACAGAAGAACACCCGCATGAAGGTGAGAGCTTAAAGAAAGTTTCCGGGCTTTACAAAGACTGGTTCCTGGATTATGCTTCTTATGTAATTTTAGACCGGGCGATTCCGTCGGTTTACGATGGCTTCAAACCCGTTCAGCGAAGAATCATGCACTCTATGCGAGAGCTGGAGGACGGACGTTACAATAAAGTAGCCAACATTGTAGGGAATACGATGAAATATCACCCGCACGGTGATGCTTCCATTACCGACGCCATGGTGGGAATCGGGCAGAGAGAGCTGCTGATAGACACTCAGGGAAACTGGGGGAATATCTATACCGGCGACTCTGCAGCGGCCGCCAGATATATCGAGGCACGGCTGACTCCGTTTGCTCTGGAAGTAGTTTTTAATCCGAAAACAACAGAATGGGCAAAATCGTATGACGGAAGAAACAACGAACCGATCGATCTTCCTGTTAAATTTCCTTTACTGCTTGCTCAGGGAGTGGAAGGAATCGGAGTCGGGCTTTCTACAAAGATTCTGCCACATAATTTTAATGAACTTATTAATGCTTCTGTTGCTTATCTTAAAGGGAAAAGGTTTGAACTATTTCCTGATTTTCTGACGGCGGGATTTCTCGACGTATCCGAATATAATGACGGACATAGAGGGGGGAAAGTAAGAGCCAGAGCAAAAATTTCTCCACTGGATAAGCATACGCTGATTATCACAGAGCTGCCTTATTCGAAGACGACAAGTGATCTTATTGATTCGATCCTGAAAGCTAACGAAAAAGGAAAGATCAAGATTAAAAAAATCGAAGACAATACATCGGATAAGGTTGAAATTCTTATTCATCTGCATAATGATGTTTCTCCGGACAAAACGATTGATGCTCTGTATGCATTTACCGATTGCCAGGTAACTATTTCTCCGAATGCATGCGTAATCGTTGGCGACAAGCCAATGTTCATGAACGTTTCCGATATTCTAAGGATGAATACCGATCATACGGTGTCACTGCTTAAGAAAGAACTTGAAATTGAACTTCACGAGCTGCAGGAAAGCTGGCATTTTTCTTCTTTGGAAAGAATTTTTATTGAAAACAGAATTTACCACGATATTGAAGAGGTAAAAACCTGGGAAGATGTTCTGAAAACGATTGATAAAGGCTTAAAACCTCATACCGGACATCTTTTAAGAGCCGTTACGGAAGAGGATATTTTAAAATTGACGGAGATCAGAATCAAGAGGATTTCAAGATTTGATCTAGATAAATTTAAAGAAAACATCGCAGCATTAGAAGGCAAAATCGAACAGGTAAAGCATCATCTTGCGAATCTTGTTCAGTACGCGATTGATTATTATCTGAATATTCAGAAAAAATACGGAAAAGACCGACAGAGAAAGACGGAACTAAGAATTTTCGATACGATTGATGCTACAAAAGTTGCTGTGGCGAATGAGAAATTCTATGCCAACTTCGAGGAAGGCTTTATCGGAACTTCTCTCAAAAAAGATCAGTATCTGTTTGACTGTTCGGATATTGATGATATTATTACTTTCAGAAAAGACGGAAGCATGAAGGTCGTAAAGGTAGAAGCTAAAACTTTTATTGGAAAAGATATTCTACATGTTGCGATATGGAAGAAAAATGATAAAAGAACGGTTTACAATATGATTTACCGGGAGGGCAGAGACGGACCATATTACATGAAACGATTCTCGGTGACTGGTGTTACAAGAAATACGGATTATCCTTTAGCTTCTGATAAAAAAGGTTCGGAAGTGCTTTATTTTTCTGCAAATCCTAACGGTGAAGCGGAAACGGTAAGCGTTCTGTTAAAACCCAATCCAAGGATCCGAAAGAATAAGATGGATGTTGATTTCTCTGAATTGGCCATCAAAGGCCGGGATTCCAAAGGAAATCTGGTGACAAAATATTCTGTGAAAAAAGTAGATTTGAAGGAAGAAGGTGTTTCCACGCTGGCGCCGAGAAAAATCTGGTTTGATGATACGGTACGAAGACTGAACGCAGATGCACGCGGAACGTTGCTGGGAAGTTTTAAAGGAGATGATAAGATTCTGACGATCAATACCAACGGTGAGGCAAAGCTGGTTTCATTTGATCTTGGAAACAGATTTGACGACGAGTATCTTGTGCTGGAAAAATGGCGGCCGAATCAGCCGGTAACCTGCATTTATTACGATGGCGAAAAGGATATTTATTTCATTAAAAGATTCTTGTTTGAAAATACTCCGAATCTGCAGACATTTATGCCTTCGGAACATCCGAAATCATTTATTGAGAATGTCATTGTAGCCAACGGATCTACTGCCGAAATTATTTTTGCTAAAGATAAAGGGAAAGAACGTGAACCGGAAACGGTGAATATCGATGAATTTATTACGGTAAAAGGCATTAAAGCCATTGGAAATCAGTTTACAAAATTTAAGGTAAAAACGATTAATATTACAGTTCCGGAGCCTGAAGAAGAACCTGAAGTGTATGAAGAACCGGAAACATCTGTCGGAATGGATGAAGATGGCATGATTGGTGATTTGTTTCAGAGTGATAACGATTCCGACAATTAAAGATTGAAAATATGAACATTTTAATATTGGTAATAGCCATTACTGCAGTCATAAGTTTTGTAGCACCGAATGGCAGCAGTAATTTTGAAAAATATAAATTCAATGTCGGAGCGATTCGCAACAGAAACGAATATATTCGTCTGCTTTCTGCAGGATTTCTGCATGCGGATATTTTCCATTTGGTGTTCAATATGCTGACGCTCTATTTTTTTGGCCCTGTAGTTATTCAGGGGTTTGGCAATTTGGGCTTTATCCTGATATATTTCGGATCGATCTTATTAGGAAATATATTTTCACTTTTCGTATATCAGAGACAGCCGTGGTATTCTGCAATTGGAGCGAGCGGCGGTGTTTCAGGGATTTTATTTGCTTCTATTGCGATGATCCCGCATTTGGAAATTTATATGTTCTTTATTCCGATAGGAATCCCGGGATTCATATTCGGACTGGTATATTTCAGCTATTCCGTTTATATGATGCTGAATCCCAACCACAATGATAACATAGGACATGCAGCGCATTTAGGAGGAGCATTTTTCGGGTTGGTGTACGCCGTTGCCACTCAGCCCCAGGCTGCAATAGCTAATTCTTTATATCTTGGAATTATGGCGCTTCCGCTGATTTATCTGGCGTATGAAATTTTTGTAAGGAAAAGGATAGGATAAAAATATTTTTGAAAACCAGTGGTAGCTCACTGGTTTTATTTTATCCCAAAAACGAAACGATCATTTCCTGATAAATCCTTTAATAAATAGGTTTCAGAGAAATCTTTAATATATAATTCTAAAGTTTCAGGACCTAATTTCTGATTAATCTCCAGAAACAATAATCCATTGTCTGATAAATGCTTTTTAGCATCTTCCGCTATTTTCCGGTAAAAGATTAAAGCATCTGAAGTAGGAGAGAAGAGCGCCATTGTCGGTTCAAAGCCTTTTACGGAATTTTCAATTTCATCTTGTTCATCAATTCCAATATAAGGCGGGTTTGAGATAATAATATCAAACTTTTCTTTTAAATCAAAATTAAGATAATCAGCATGAATGAAATTGATCGTAAGTTTGTGGAAATCAGCATTCTTTTTCGCGACTTCCAGTGCTTTTTCAGAATAATCAATCGAGGAAATTTCAGTATCCGGAAAATGTTTTTTTAATACTAAAGGTATAATTCCGCTTCCCGTTCCGATATCAAGGATTGTAAGCTTGTCAATCGTGAGTGCTGAATTTTGAATTTTATTTATCGCTAATTCCAGTAATTCCTCCGTTTCCGGGCGAGGTATTAATACATTTTCATCGACGAAAAAAGACATTCCATAAAAATATGTTTCGCCAAGAATATGTTGATAAGGCCTATTGGTTTTGAGTTGTACAATGACCTCTACGAGTTTTTGTTCGTCATTCATTAGCAATTCCTGATTTGAGAACTGTCGCTGATGAAACGAATTAAATCCTGTAATTTTTTCAACGAAAACTGAAGCTAAAAAAAGTACTTTCCGAATCAGTGTATAATTCGCAAAGCTCTGTTTTAAAATATTTTTTAAATTCTGAAATTGTCATTTATCTTGTAAAAACCAGTTTTGTATCCGTAGATTTTTCCTCATCAATTCTGTAACCTTCATAATTGAATGCTTTTACATCATTCAGAGTCTTAGCGTTCGTTTCTGCACAAAACCTTACTACAAGGCCCCTCGCGTGCTTGGTATAGACAACAATAGTTTTTGCTTTTCCATCTTTTAATTCATAAAAATCAAAGTCAATGATCTTATGATTGATTTTTTTTCGGTCGACTACTTTAAAATATTCGTTGCTTGCGAGATTAAGAAGAATTTCATTCTTTTTCAGCTCGGAATTCAGCTGGTCCGTAATCTTTTCTTTCCAGAATTCATAAAGATTTTTATAATGCTCAAACTCGAACGGCCGACCCATTTCCAGACGGTAAAGCATCACTTTATCCGAAGGTTTCAATAGACCATACAATCCGGAAAGGATTCTGTGGTTTTTCTGCAGATACTCCACGGCATTTTTGTCAAGTGTCTTTGCGTCAATACCTCTGTAGACTTCACCGGTAAATGCGAACAATGCCGGAGCAGATTCTTTTGCGGAAGGTTTTGCTTTCCATTTCTGATTTCTTTCCCAGTTTTCATCTGCTAATTTGGTGGAAATTTCCATCAGCCCAGAAAGATATTTCGGAGATTTTTCTTTTAAATAAGATTGTATAAAAGCTGCTTCCTCAATGAACTTCGGAACTGTCGTTTTCAGAAGATCCGTAGAATTTTCCGTATTCATTAATTTAGCAGGCGAGGTAAGTATTTTCATAATGTTAAAATACAGATAAGTAAATATCAGTAAATAGTTTATCGAATGTTTAAACTTATAATTAGGTAAATATTCTTAAATTATTCCTTTTCCCTGGCGGATCACTTCTGGTTCTCCCGAAGTAAGATCGACAATAGTGGAGGCGACATTGTCTCCGTAACCTGAATCAATAACGATATCTACAAGATGGTCGTATTTTTCTGCGATCAGTTCAGGATCTGTGGAGTATTCAATGATTTCGTCATCATCTTTTATGGAGGTCGAAGCGATAGGATGTCCCAGCTTTTCAACAATAAGTTGCGGGATCGGATGATCCGGAACACGGATACCTATGGTTTTGTGCCCTTTATAAGCAAGCGGTAAGCTTTTATTAGCATCCAGAATAAAAGTGAACGGCCCCGGAAGATGGCTTTTAAGAAACCTGAAAACAGAAGTGTCAATAGGTCTGGTGAAATCCGAGAGATGGCTTAGATCATTACAAATAATTGAGAATTGGGCTTTTTCAAGTTTTATCTTTTTAAACTGTGCGAGCTTTTCCATTGCTTTGATGTCAAAAATATTGCAGCCCAAAGCATACACCGTATCAGATGGATAAATAATTAATCCACCATTATTTAAAGTTTTAATGACCTCATTAATAAGATTTTCCTGAGGGTTTTCCGGATATATTTTTAATATTTTTGCCATATCCAAAGATACAAATATTAAAATAGTTTTCGTAAAATCCCTTTATTTAAAAGAAAAATTAGGAATTTAAAAATATTGTCGTATATTTGCAATCCAATATCGCGGGATGGAGCAGTAGGTAGCTCGTCGGGCTCATAACCCGAAGGTCATCGGTTCGAGTCCGGTTCCCGCTACTAAGAAAACGTTTGTCGGTAACGTTTTAAAAATATACCGCGGGATGGAGCAGTAGGTAGCTCGTCGGGCTCATAACCCGAAGGTCATCGGTTCGAGTCCGGTTCCCGCTACTAAGATAACGCTTTCGGTAAGCGTTCTAAAAATATACCGCGGGATGGAGCAGTAGGTAGCTCGTCGGGCTCATAACCCGAAGGTCATCGGTTCGAGTCCGGTTCCCGCTACTACAGAGAGTATTGTCTAAGGCAATACTCTTTTTTATTTTCAGATGTGGTATCAATTGTATTTTCTATGGCTTAATTTGTGCAGATAAATTAATAACACTTTTAAATTACAATATTATGTACAAAAAAATCCTGGCAGGTATGGGCGGCGCTGTTGCACTCAGTCTCCTGCATGAAGTTATCAGAAAGAATTTTGACAATGTTCCCGAGATTAATAAAGTGGGAGAAGAAGCCTTAAACAAAGCACTGGATAAGGTCGATGCGAAAGTCACCAATCATGATCAGCTGTATGCTGCAACATTGGCGGGCGATGTTATTGGAAACGGAATGTATTATGCTGCTACTGCAACAACGGGCTTTAATGTTGCATCCGGGCTTTTAATGGGGCTTGGAGCGGTTGTGCTTCCCGAAAAACTGGGACTTGATGATAAGCCGGTCGCCGAGAACAACCAAAAGAAAATAATGACGATTGCCTATTATCTTTTTGGAGCAGTCGTTACTAAACTTATTTATGATAAAATAAAGTAGATTAATTGCCGCAGAATTCTGTGGCAATTACATTTTCTTTAAGGCAGATGCTTTGTGTACTGCAGATTTTCCTGTCTTTTCGCTCATGACCTCATATTGCGGATTTTCTTCTGAAGCTTTTCTCTGCCTGTTCATGAATACAAAATCTTTAGTATGCACTTTGGTAATAATCCCGTGAGTTTCACCATTGCTGAATCTCCATTTTACCATGTCTCCTTTTTTTAATGTGTTCATGTTTTTTATTTTAAATAATAAGACATCATTATTATGCCATACAAAATAATGACGAGTAATAAAAAAATCCCGCCTGAAAAGCGGGATTAATATGTTTTAATAAAGAATAGATTATTGTGCCAATTGATTGAAGGGCTTAAGTGCGTTATCATCAGCCATTGTCTGTCCCAAAAAGTCTTTTTTTCTGCATTCCTTTCATTCTTTTTGTGGCATCGTTTCCGTTGAAGTAAGATTCATTCAGTTTTGTTGTAATTTCTGAAGGGTTGAAATCGAATTTTGTATCTCCTTCCACTCCAAGGTATCCATTTTTTCTGGTGAGGTTTGTGATGTAATTGTTATAGTTAATAAGTGTACCTCTGAACATTGAATTGTGATATTCCATACATTTTTTTGCTTTTTTGGAAGAGTTGTTCAGGATGCAGTTATTCATATTTCCTCTGTAAAGACGCCATTCAAGTTCTACTTTTGCGTATTCTTTCGATAGAGCAGTGGTTCCGTTAGTTAGAATATTAGAATCATTTTCTTTTTCGCTGATCTCTTTTAAATGCTTAATAGCCAATGGAACGGTATTTTCAATCTTGGTTTTAGCTTCACCTATTGCACTGAAATCTGCTGCAGGAGAGCCTTTTTTCTGAGCGGTAGTTACATTAAAAATCAGTAATAATAGTACAATTAACAAGTTATATCTTTTCATGAGAAATTTTTAAAGCACTAAAATAAATATATTTTCTGAGTTAAGACAAATTCATTTTAATTTTATTTAATAAAATTTAACAAGTTTTAAGAATTTCAGGGTTAATTATTCTTTTTTCTGAATATTATGACGACAATAATTTCACAATAATAAAAATTTAACAAATTTTATTAAAATTTATTCTACTGAATTTCAGCTTGTTATATAAAAACATTCTTTATCACTAAAAAAATAGTTGTTTGGATGAATTTTATTTCTACATTTGTATAACTAATTTCTTAGTGATATTGAATTGTGAATGAATATCACGATTAATGATAAAATGAAAGTGTATGAAAATTCAGACGTTAACGAAAGCAGAGGAGCAGGTAATGCAGTACTTATGGAAACTGGAAAAAGGATTTCTGAAAGATGTTCTTGATCTTTTTCCTGAACCGAAACCTCATACCAATACGGTTTCAACCATTCTGAAGGTCTTGAAGGAAAAGGAATTTGTAGATTACAACGTGTATGGAAGACAGCATGAATATTTTCCGTTAGTTTCCAAGGAGCAGTATTCCGGGAAAACCATGAAAAGCCTGGTGAAAAATTATTTCAAAGGCTCTTATAAAAGTGCAGTTTCATTTCTGGTAGAAAAAAATGAAATGACGGTAGAAGATCTGGAAATCCTTTTGGACGAATTTAAAAAGAAAAACTAATAACCCATGGAAACTGTACTTCTATATTTCGGGAAAGTTATTTTATGTTCTGGTGTAATGTTTTTGTACTATAAATTGTCTTTAAAAGACAAGACATTTCATCATTACAATAGATTTTACCTTTTGTCTGCGATGCTGATATCGTTGCTGCTTCCTTTGATAAAGGTTGAAGATTTTACCATTGAGGTAAGCAATGATATTTATAAATTAATAGATACGGTACAGAATTTTAACAATAAAAACTCAACCAATGATTACACTTATTTTAGAATTATTTTTTCAGCTTTGGGGCTGGTTTCTTTCTATTTTTTAGGAAGATTCATCTATGGGATTTTCAGAATCCAGCAGCTTAAAAAGCAGTTCCGGAAGGAAAGCTTTGATGGCATTAATTTTTACCACACCAACCTCACCGAAGCACCATTTTCTTACTTTAAAAATCTTTTCTGGAAGAATTCCATCACATTGAATTCGGAGGTCGGAAGGCAGATTTTAAAGCATGAAATGGTACATATTGAGCAAAAACATTCATTCGATAAAATTTTTATTGAGATCATCACGTCTGTTTTCTGGTTCAATCCTTTTTTTCATTTCATTAAAAAAGAAATCAGTTTAATTCACGAATATCTGGCTGATAAAAAAGCCGTAAAACAATCGGACACCAAAGCATTTGCGCAGATGCTTTTAGCAAGCCACTTTTCCGGAAACCAGTTGCCTGCGACCAGTCCGTTTCTAAGTTCCAATTTAAAAAAACGATTAAAAATGTTACAAAAACCTAAAACTAAATTCGGGTATGCGCGTAGAATTTTTGCATTACCGGTAGTATTTTCAGTAGCTTTTACTTATTTGGTGAATGCCAAAAATCAGGAAATAAAAGCCACTAATATGGAGATTGAGAAAGCCGTTTCTCAGATCAAAAAAGAAGATAAAATTGTTATTAAAAAAGATACCATTACTCCACAATCGAAGGATAACAACGTAATAAGTCCTAAAGTTTATAACAGGGCTCTTGATGATAAAAAAATTGCTGATCTAAGTAAAAAGATTCAGGAAAAAAAGTCAGGCTTTGAAAGATCTTACTCCTGAAAGTAAAGAATACAATAAAAATCTTGAAGAAATAGGAAAGCTGTCCGGTGAAATCGGGAAAATTGCAAGTTCAAAAGATTTTCTAAATTCAGCAATGGTCATACGAATGGATGGCAAAGATGTGAAAATTGATGAGTATTTCAACTCAGAAGACTGGAAAAATAAAGTAAGGGATATTCAGAATATAAAGTTTGATATGCCGGAAATACCGGAAGTGCCTGAAATGAACTTTGATTCTCCCGATGCTCCGCCACCACCTCCAAATGCTCCAAATGTAAAAGTTTACACTTTCAGAGATGTAAAAGACATGAAGTGGTCTCCTGATGTGGATAATACGTTCAGATTATCAACAACAAATGCAAAGGAATCTGTAGCAACGGCTAAAAAAAGAGCTAAGCTTGATAAAGAAAGAGCGAGACTAGATGAAAAAAGAGCCAGGCTTGATGGAGAAAGAGCAAAACTGGAAGCAGAAAGAAGAGCATTGGAAGGCAACAGAAGAGCCTATGCTTATAGCAATACATTCAAAAGTTTTCCTGATATTAATAGCTTAAAAAAGACTGATAATGTCGGAATCAACGCCATTGGTCAGTCTGTGATTGTATCTGGTATTAAAGGTAAAAGCGACGCTGATACGGTATTTTATATCGATGGAAAAGCTTCTTCAAAAAATCAGGCGCAGGGATTAGATCCGCGATATATCAAAAGTATAAACGTGAATAAAAAAACAGTAGACGGAAAAACCACAGGAGAAGTAAGAATTGAAACAAAATAATAAAGTTAAAGAAAGCTCTGTTGCATGATTTTAAAATATGGGCAGAGCTGTTTTTAAAAATAAGCAATAAACTATGAAAAATATTATCCTACTTTTTCTATTCTTGACTACTGGGGCAAATGCACAGATCAACCGCTTCTTTTACGAATATAAATTCATTCCCGACTCCAATAATAAAGAGGATATTAAAAAAGAAATGATGCTGCTCGACATTGATAAAAACGGATCAAACTATTACAGCCGTGACAAATTTGTAGCCGATTCCACATCAATGGCCGAAGTGCAAAAACAGATCAAAAGCGGATCAGGAAACATCAATATCAGCAAGAGAAACAGTTCAGGGCAGGTGGATTACAAAGTGACAAAATCATATCCTGATTTTAAAACCTTTCTTTTCACGCGTGTTTCCATGGATCAGTATAAAGTGAAAGAAGACAGAAAACCTGAATGGAAAATTCTTCCCGAAAAACAAAAGGTAGGAGAGTACAATGCACAGAAGGCAACTACAAATTATGGAGGAAGAGAATGGATTGCATGGTTCAGTACGGATATTCCTTTTCAGGACGGACCTTATAAATTCTACGGACTTCCCGGTCTTATCGTAAAACTTGAAGACACTACAGGATCTCACATTATGACGCTTGTAGGAAATAAAAAAATGGAATCTCCGGTGGCAGCAGATGAAATGGATATGCCGGGGAACGTAAGAATTATGGGAATTGGAGGAAAGGAAATAGAAGTTTCCAGAGAACAGTACAGAAAACTATGGAAAGATTATGTCAATGATCCTTCCAAAAATATGAGAGAAATGATGATGAGAAACGGAGGAAGTGATAATACAAGAGTAAGTTTTAAGGTAAGAACACAGGACGGTAAAGAAATTTCAGATCCGAATCAGGTATTCAGGGAAATGGAAAAAAGAACGAAGGAATCTTTAGCGAAAAATAACAATCCTATCGAACCGGATTTGGTAAAATAGATGCAGATAAGGTATAGTAAAATCATATACAAAAATAAATTATGTTAAAGAAATGCTTTATTCTATTTCTTTATTGCATCTATAGTATCGCTGTTTGTGGGCAGGAAAAGCAACCTGTTGATCCTGTTTATATTTCCCGTTATTTTAAAGAAATTAAAAAAGCCACCGAACAGGGATTTGGAGTCTGGAACAGAGATCTGTATGGTAATATTCTTCTTGTTGATCCGACGACCCGTCAATTATACAGTAATAATCCCGATCTAAAGAATGTTTTGAAACCTAATCATGATATTTACCAGGGAAGCCTTCCTGATGATATTAACATTGCTAATACTTCGGTTCAATGGGGAGGCAAAGTTTGGGCAATGATCATGCTGCCTCTTCCTGATGACAAATATGAAAGGGTTAATCTTTCGGTTCATGAGCTTTTTCATACGGCTCAGGCATCATTAGGCTTTGCTCAAAACAATAAGGAAAGCAAACATCTTGACCAGAAAGAAGGCAGAATTTTTCTTCGGTTGGAACTGGAGGCTCTCAAAAAAGCAATTCTTGCGGCGACATCAAATGAACAGAAAAAGCATTTAAGCAATGCGTTGATGTTCAGAAAACACAGAAATGTACTTTTTCCGGGATCGGATGATATTGAGAACCAGCTTGAGCTCAACGAAGGTATTGCAGAATATACAGGCTTTGCAATGAGTGGCAGAAATAAAGAACAGATAAAGCAACATTTTATAAGCGATCTGGACAATTTTATTGCAAACCCAACTTATGTAAGATCTTTTGCTTATGTTACAACGCCGATATATGGATATTTTGTAAGCTTTAAAAATAAAAATTGGAACCGGGAGATATCAGCTAAAACAAACTTAACGGATTTCTTCATCGAAAAACTGAATATCAAAATACCTGATGATGTAAAATCTATTCCTGATAAGGTAATTGAAGAATACGATGGACTTTCGATTATTGCTCAGGAAAGATTAAGAGACGAAAAAATACAGGCGAAAATAGCAGAGTATAAGGCGAGATTTGTTGAAAAACCTCATTTCGAAATCACTTTTGAAAAGATGAATATTTCCTTTGATCCCAGAAATATACTTTCGCTAGAAGATGAAGGAACCGTCTATCCGAACGTTCGAATCACTGATAACTGGGGTATTCTTGAAGTAAGCAAAGCCGCTTTGATTTCTCCTGACTGGAGCAGAATATCAATTGGTATTCCTGAAAAGATCAATGGCTCTACAATCGAAGGAGATGGCTGGATCTTAAAGCTAAAGGGAAATTATAAGGTAGGCAAGGATGAAAAAGACCGCAATTACATTCTTATTAAACAATAATTTATATTTAATGTGAGATTGATCTAAATAAAATCAGGATGAAAGTAATTTTTCATCCTGATTTCTTTTTTGCTATATTTAAAATTAAATCAACCCATCACAATAAGAATATGACAGAAAAGGAAAAATGCGCGAACGGTCTTTTATACAATGCCAACTACGATCAGGAGCTGATCGATGAAAGAATTAGTGCTAAAGATCTCTGCCATGAGTACAACCAACTGATAAATTCAGATTCGGAAAGACGAGAATTTTTACTGAAGAAAATTTTAGGAAAAACAGGACAGAATATCTGTATCGAGCCCAGCTTTTGGTGTGACTACGGCTACAATACTGAAGTAGGAGAAAACTTCTATTCCAATCATAATCTCGTAATTCTGGATTGTGCAAAAGTGACTTTCGGAAGCAATGTATTTATCGGTCCCAATTGCGGATTCTATACGGCCAATCATCCCATCGATGCGAAACAGCGGAATGAAGGCCTTGAAACGGCTCATCCGATAACAGTCGGGGACAACGTCTGGTTCGGCGGAAACGTAGTTGTACTTCCGGGTGTTTCCATTGGAAATAATTCGGTAATTGGAGCAGGAAGTGTGGTGACCAAAGATATTCCGGAATATGTGGTAGCCGTAGGCAATCCCTGTAAAATTGTAAAAAATATAGATCGGTAAATTCAAAAGGCGCGGAAACGAAGTTTCCGCGCCTTTGAATTATTATATTAAAATAAATTAAGCCAGTTTCTGAGAATCTGCAATAAACTGAGCCAATCCGTTATCTGTCAATGGATGCTTAAGAAGGCTCAAGATCGGAGGAAGTGGTGAAGTGATCACATCGGCACCAATCTTCGCACAGTCGATAATATGCATTCCGTGACGGATAGAAGCTGCTAAAATCTCAGTTTCATACATATAGTTGTCAAAAATCAATCTGATCTCCCGGATTAAGTTTAATCCGTCAGTTGAAATATCATCAAGTCTTCCAAGGAAAGGAGAAACATACGTTGCACCTGCCTTAGCAGCCAAAAGAGCTTGCCCTGGAGAGAAAATCAATGTACAGTTGGTTCTGATTCCTTTATCTGAAAAATATTTTAAAGCCTTGATTCCGTCTTTGATCATTGGGATCTTTACCACGATATTCGGGTGGATCGCTGCCAATTCTTCACCTTCTTTGATCATTTCTTCATACGTTGTAGAAAGAACCTCAGCAGAAATATCTCCGTCTACGATGTCGCAAATCGCTTTGTAATGATTTTTGATCGCTTCAGCACCCTGGATTCCCTCTTTAGCCATTAATGATGGATTGGTGGTAACACCATCAAGAATTCCAAGATCTTTAGCTTCTTTAATTTGCTCTAAATTAGCAGTGTCAATAAAAAATTTCATGTTTTACAGATTTATGTATTACAAAGATAAACATTCCTTTTTGGAGGGAGAAATTTAAATGAGGAAGATTAAGAGTCAGGTTAAAGGTTTAAAGTTGAAAGTTTGAGGGTAAGGCTAAGGTTGAGGTTGAATTGACCGTAAGCGAGGATATTTGGTAAAATCTGAATCATTTTATCAATAGGGGCGGACTTTTAGTCCACCTGTCAGCATCAAATGTAGTGGAAAACGGCTTTTTTTAGCCAAAACATATATTAAATAGGATTTCTCACTGATTTGCTGGATTAATTAACGAATAATTATCTGCTAAATCAGCAAAATCTGCGCGCATATAAATAAATTATTATAAACTCTGAGTATTTCATTCAAATGGTAACCAAATTATTTAACCCGAAAGTCTGTCGCACCCTTGCAACAGGTTTTCGGGAACACCCGAAAAGCCGTTGCACCCTTGCAATGAACTTTCGGGAAAGTCCGAAAACCTCCTGCAACCTGCAGCAAACTTTCTGGAACCCCCGAAACCTTCCTGCAGGTTGCAGTGAGTTTTCTGATCACTATACATAAAAAAAAGATCCGGAAATTTCCGGATCTTTTTAAATATGAATTCATTTATTTTATGAATTCAATGCCTTACTCAGTTTTACAGCATCCTGGTTGGTTGGGTCATACTGCAAAGATTTTGCGATATGCTCCTTAGCCTTGTCAGGATTAGATTGTTGTTCCGAGAAAGCTATGTAAAAATAGGCATATGCCAGATTTTTTTTATTCTGTTCCACTTCTTCAGGTTTTACAGTGGCTATATATTTTTCATAAGCTATCTTAGCATTAGCATCATCTTTAGCATTTTGGTAGGCATACGCCTGGCTATAGTAAGATGGAGCCCAGTCTGGTAATAAAACCGATATTTTTTTCCACGTCTCAACAGCATTAGTCCAGTCTGAAGAATCCTGATAAGCACCTGCCAATTTTGCTAATGCCTCTGTATCTTTAGGATTGGCTTCTATCTGTTTTTTAAGAGCGTCAATAGTAGGATTTGATGACTGGCTTGCTGTAGCAGTACTTGTCGTATTTGCCGTAGTTGCTGCACTGTCTGTCTGAGTGGTTTGTGCGCTCACAAAACCTGCACTTCCTACTAACATTAGACCTACAAATAGGTTTCTGATATTCATTTTAGTCATTTTCATAATTCTAATATTTTTCAATTGTTTAGAATAAAATTCAATAATAATTCCATAAAAGTTAATAATTTAGAATCTTTAAGTTTTTTTTGAAAAAATTAACGGCTTTTATATGTCTTTTATATTAATTTTAGATTCAGAGCGCTTTGAACTATCTTTGTCAGCAAACAATTTTAAAGGCATTTATACCAATGAATATTATATTAGCTTCCACTTCCACACTTTTCGGTGGAGAATATCTTGAATATCTAAAAGATGAACTGATCAAACTATATACAGGCGTCGATGAAATCATTTTTATTCCTTACGCAAGACCGGGCGGTATTTCTTATGATGAATACACTGCAAAAGCACGTTCTTTCTTTCAGAAAATCAATATAGAAGTAAAAGGTCTCCACGAATTTGATGATAAAGCAGAAGCATTAAACAATGCAAAAGGTTACTTTACAGGTGGCGGAAATACCTTTTTACTGGTTAAGACCTTACACGAAGAAAACCTGATGACCGTTTTAAAAAGTAATGTTGAAAGTGGAAAACCTTACCTGGGATGCAGTGCCGGAAGTAATATCGGCGGACGGAATATGAAAACCACCAACGATATGCCGATCGTTTATCCTCCGAGCTTTGACTGTATGGGACTCGTTCCGTTCAATATCAATCCGCATTACCTGGATCCGAATCCGGATTTAAAGCATAATGGAGAAACCCGCGAAACCAGAATCAAAGAGTTTTTAACACAGAATGACCTTAGGGTAATCGGACTTCGGGAAGGAAACTGGATCAGAAAAAAAGGTGATCTGATCACCGTTGAAGGTACAGAGCTTACCAGGATTTTTGAAAAAGATAAGGAGCCTTACGAGATAGAACCCGGAACTGAACTGTAATTTTATTTTTAATTATATTTGAATTGAAGAATGATAGCGGTGTCAGGCTGAGCTTGTCGAAGCATTTGTAATCATTATTTTACTTTTCGCAGATTTAAAATAAGCTTAAAGAATGAGAAAAATAGTAACAGTCCTTACTTTATCAACGCAGATTATTTTTGCCCAGAATGTATCCCAAAAGCTGGATGAAGCTACCAAAAATCTGATGAATTCTTCAGGGGCTATTTCGTCAAACCTGTCATTTTACGTTTCGGATGAAAGTGGAAATCTCGTGTACGAATATCAGGGAAACAAAGGATTTTCCACTGCTTCCACGCAAAAGATATTCACGGCAGCGGCAGCTCTGGAAGTTTTAGGTAAAAACTATACATACAAAACCAGTTCCGGCTATTCAGGGACGATTTCTTCAGGTGCTTTAAAGGGAAATTTAATAATAAGTTCTACCGGTGATCCTACATTAGGCAGCTGGCGGTATGATGGGTACAAGCCGGAAAACTTTAAAAAGAAATTAATAGAAGCTGTAAAAAAAAGCGGGAATCAATAAAATTTCAGGAGATCTTATCATCGACGATTCTTATTTCGACCATCAGACTATTCCCGGCGGCTGGCCGTGGGATGATCTCGGCAATTATTACGGAGCGGGAATCTGGGGCGTGAACTGGCGCGAAAACCAGTTTGATATCAACATCAACGGAAATGAATTTAAAAGTTTTTCCTATCCGTTAGAAGGGGTAAGATGGCTTAATGAGGTAAAGGTTGGTGGTAATTCAGACCAGAGTCTTATTTTCACAGCGCCTCATTCAAATGTTGCTTTAATCAATGGAACTTTACCTGCAAAAACAGTTACCGTTTCCGGCGCTACTCCAAATCCGCCGTTGCAATTGGGCGTTGAAGTAAAGCAGTGGTTGAAAGATTCCGGAATCGATTTTTCAGGAAAAGTAATGACCAATTCTCAACTGGAAATTGAAGGAAAACAAACCCAGCAGCTCTCTAAGAATAATGTAATCTTTACCTACGAATCTCCGACGCTGGATAAAATTGTGTATTGGTTTTTAAGAAAAAGCATTAATCTGTACGGGGAAACTTTAATCAAAACATTAGCGAAAGAAAAGAAAGGAAATCCGTATTTTAAAACCGGAGTCGCTTTCTTAAAGGAATTCTGGAAGTCAAAAGGTATCAATCCGAATATGATCAATTTCGCCGACGGAAGCGGTCTTTCTCCCCAAAATTATGTTTCTGCCAAAGCCGAAGTGCAAGCATTGCTGTATGCAAAAAAACAGCCCTGGTTCGAATCTTATTATGACGGTTTCCCCACCCAGGACAACGGCATGAAAATGAAAAGCGGAACCATGAGAGATACTAAATCTTTCGCAGGTTTTCATACAGCCAAAGACGGAAAAAAATATGTGTTTTCAATCATTATCAACAATTACCAGGGAAGTGGAAGTACTGAGCTGCAGAAAATCCTGAGTGTTTTAAAATAAATTTACTTTGAGAAAATCAATATTTGCAAGGCTGAATAACTGGATCATATTTGTACTGATGACGATCGTTGTCCTTACGATTGTGATTGCTTCTACCATTCTGATCAATTTTCTCCGTAAAGAAGAGATTAAAAGGGTGGATATTTTAGTAACTGCCCTTAAATTTCAACAGGAAGTAGACAATCCAAATCTGGAAGTCCAGGCATTGCTTTTACAGATTTACAGCTCAAATACTACAGTTCCGGTTATCATCTTAGACGAAAAAGACAATGTGATTGAGCATAAAAATCTTCCGAAAGATGTAGAAAGCGATCCTGATGAAATTGTCGCTTTGGCAAAGAAGATGGCTAAAAGCTATCCTCCAATCGAGATTGAAATTACAAAAGGAGATAAACAGATCGTTTTTTACGACAATTCCCCATTGCTTAATAATCTAAGATATTCTCCTTATATACTCGGTTTTTTCATTTTGTGCTATTTTCTGTTTTCATTCTGGTTTTTCAGAACGATTAAAAAAACGGACGAAGGGTATCTTTGGGCCGGGTTGGCGAAAGAAACGGCACACCAGATCGGAACTCCTTTATCATCCATGATCGGCTGGATGGAAATTATGAAGCTGGATGATCCCGATTCCGAAGGTGTTCATGAAATAGAGAAAGACATTGAAAGATTAAAAACCATCTCTGAAAGATTCTCTAAAATAGGTTCGGTTCCGGAGCTGAATGATATGGATCTCAATAAGACCATCAGCGATAATTATGATTATTTGAAAACACGTATTTCGAAAAAAATCAATTTCGGATTACATCTTCCCGGTTACACCATTAAAGTTCCCCACAACAGAATTTTAATGAGCTGGGTGATCGAAAATCTGGTTAAAAATGCGGTAGACGCAATGAAAGGTGAGGGATCTATTTCAATGTCCGTTGGTGAGCGCAATAAAAACATCATCATTGAGATTCAGGACAACGGAAGCGGAATGACCAAACAGCAGGCATTAAATGCATTTAAACCGGGATATTCTACAAAAAAACGGGGTTGGGGATTAGGATTATCACTCGCAAGAAGAGTGGTGCAGGAGTACCATAAAGGCGATATCAAAATTGCGCAGACAGAGGTAGGAAAGGGAACAACATTCAGAATAATGATAAGGAAAGCTTGATGGGATCACGAAAAAAAGCGGAGAAAATTCCCCGCTTCATTATTAATTCTTTAGTGAAAGTTATTTCTTTCCTGTCAGCCACTGATCCTGAAGCTTCTTTTCTTCCGGCGTCGGATTAGCTTTAAACTGAAGCGTTTCTATCGTCATTTTATCAAGAACAGCTTTTCCTTTAAGTTCCATTTTTGCATTGTCTCTTAAAATGGTTACGGTTACATTTTGTCCTTCTTTAATGGTTTTAGAATAATTGATGAAGTCCTGAATATTCTGGATGTTAATGGTTTTCCCGTCTAATGCTACGATCTTATCCGTAATCTTAAATCCGATACTTTTGGCAAACGGAGACAGTGCAGAGCTTTCATCAAATATAAAGGCATTCGCTTTATCATCATATCCTGTCTGGTTCGGATCTTTGATGAACCAGAAAATTGGCGGAGTCTCCTTCGTTTTCATTTCTACACCTACCATATTAAGGTATTGTGCATATGGAGTAGGCTGGCTTCCTGCAATATACTTATTATAAAAATCTTTTACCTGAGGATAGCCTGTTACAGTAACCAGTTCATCAATCAGTTTATCATCCTTGAAAGGCTTGTTTTCACCGAATCTCTGAGACAGTTTTCTGATCATATCACGATAACCCATTTCACCATTGGAAAGTTTTCTGAGTTCAATATCCAGACACATGGCCAAAAGCGCGCCTTTCTCGTACACGTTTCTGTACTGGTCTTTATATTCGTCAAGAAGAACATTTTTACTCATCACCGTGAAAGGCATGGTATCATTGTAGTTCTTCGAGTTGGTGATTTTTTCATTCATTCTCTGAAGAAACTCTTCCTTAGTAATTAATCCTTCCTGGATCTGGAAAAGATTGGCAAAGTATTCTGTACCGCCTTCATACATCCACAGATGCTGAGACATTTTCGGATCTGCATAGTCAAAATAATGAATTTCTTCAGAATGTGTTTTCAACGGATTTACCGTGTGGAAGAACTCGTGAGAAACAACGTCGGTAATGGTTTTGTCGATGGCTTCCTTCGGCATCATTTCAGGAAGTACAACGCTCGTTGACTCGTGATGTTCCAAGGCACCGAAACCTTTGATCTGCGGCCCGTCTCCTCCCGCAAGATAAAGCATGATCGCATATTTTTTATTGGTATTCATATCTCCCAGGAATTTCTTTTGGGCCACGACCATTTTTTCCAGATTATCTTTAAAATCGGCAGCTTTATATTTTCCTGAAGGTGAATAAACGCCAAGCACAAGATCCATCCCACCTGCATTGAAGGTAATATAATCTGGCTTGGTGTACATCAGCGGAGAATCTGTCACCTTTGCATAATTAGCCAGTGTGAAAGTATCTGTCGCTTCAGATTTGTCCTGATCTACCAGAGCTGTAGTTCCGTAAAAATCTGTTGGCTTCTGGATCACCAGCTGATAAGGAACATCCTGCATATTGTCGATATAGCCTATGAATCCGTGGGTGTTGATAAGATAAACTTTCCCGGCTTCGATATCCGTTCCGGACGGGGAGAATACGGCTTTGTGTTTTGAAGTATCCATTTCATCATCAAAACTGTCGTTGACCAGGTAAGTAATTTTAGATAAATCCTTAGCATTTTTAAGGGAATAGGTATTGTCATTAATTTTCGTAAATGCAAGCTCTTTTCCTTTAGTATCTAAAAATTTAATGCCTTCCACAAATCTTCCGTAATCATCAATAGAATACGTTCCCGGAACGGTTTTCGGAAAATGGAATTTCACATCCCCGGATTTCATTTTAGGAAAGTTCATGGTAACAGCCACCTTATCATCTTTCACGTTGACAAGATCAATCGTTGTTTTAATAGATTGGGCATTCACCAGAAACGCTGTTAAAACGCCTAAGCTAAGTGCTATTTTTTTCATTGAGTTTAAAATTATAGTTAAATAGTTGTTGAAAAACTGATTTTGTTACTAAATGTTGTAATAATTTTTTCATAAAAAAAAGCAAATCCACTTTTAAATGAATCTGCTTCTTTTCAATTACTGTACTTTTTTTATACCTAATGTAATAATTTTTATTAAATTCTATAGGGCCTCCTTTCTTCAGTTTCACGGTTTGCCACTGTTCGGTAGGATTTATGGTTTGCTCACTGTTGATTCTTATCGGGAGCTTCAGGTTTTTTATAGTATTCGTGTACCGGAATTTTAGCTCTTCTCCCTTTTGAGAATATTCTAAGGTCGGAACATTTGTTGTTCTTAAATATTGATTAAATACGCTTGAAAAATCAATTCCCGATTTTTTTGAAATATAATTTTCAATCTGTTGAGTAGTGACCGTCTGATGATAAAAATCTTTATTAATACCTCTCAGGATCTCCCGGAATTTATCATCATTATTGATCACCTGGCGGATTGTGTGAAGCATGCTGGCCCCCTTAGAATACATATCGCCGCTTCCTTCATTTCTCACACCATATTTTCCGATAATCGGAATATCGTTGCTGATCGTTCTATGAATTCCTTGCATATAAATGTCCGCCGATTTTTTATCCATGAATTTTTCTGTGAAAAGTACTTCTGAATACATGGTAAATCCTTCATGAACCCACATATCCGCCTGGTCTTTTGCCGTAATATTATTGGCAAACCATTCGTGTCCACTTTCGTGAATGATAATATAATCCCATTTCAGACCGACACCCGTTCCTGAAAGATCATTTCCCAGATATCCGTTCTGATAATGATTTCCGTAAGCTACGCTGCTTTGATGCTCCATTCCAAGATAAGGAGATTCTACTAATTTGTAAGAATCTTCGTAAAAAGGATACGGTCCGAACCAATATTCAAAAGCGGAAAGCATCGGCTTTACCTGTTGGAACTGTTTTTTCGCCTTATCAAGATTGTAATCTATTACCCAATAATCGAGATCCAGCTTTCCTCTTTCCCCGCTAAAAGTATCTTTAAAATTCACATATTTTCCAATATTGGGAATGATAGAATAAGCGTTGATAGGGTTTTTAACTTCCCATGTATAGGTGGTTTTTTCGCTTTCATTTTTCTTGCTGATCAGCCTTCCGTTTCCTACACCGACAAGATCTTTCGGAGTAATAATTTTCATGATGATGCCATTGTCAGGCTCATCACTCCAGATATCTTTGGTTGGAAGCCATATTGAAGCTCCGATTCCTTCGTCGGCAACACTCATCCAGGGATTCCCTTTTTCGTCTTTTGAGAAAACCCAGCCGCCGTCCCAGGGAGCATTTTTTGCAATAACAGGGTTTCCGGAATAAGTAACATCAATGGTACATTTTTCTCCTTTTTTAAAAGTTTTGCTTGTCTTGATCCAGATAAAATCTCCGTCCTGCTTATAATCTGACATGGGAAAACTTGCTTCCACCTTATCCGCTTTCATGGGCTGCTGGAGATCAATTTGAAAAGTAGGATTTGTGACATCTTTACTAATTTCAAAACTGATTTTATTATTTCCTTTAATGCTTTTTGAAGCAAAATCCGGCTCTACGGAAAGATCGTATTTCTTTACATCCCAAAAGTTTCTGAATTCTGTATTGGAGCCTTTTAAAGTATCCTGTTTTGTAAAGACTTTGCCTTTCTCAAAGAACTGACCGAAAACCAATCCCGAAGCAAATAAAAGCGCACATGAAAGTTTTTTCATCTGAATTAAATTAATCTTCCAAAAATAGAAAATAAATTGATTGTAAACAGTAAAACATAATTTGTTTTATAGGTTTTCGTATAAAATCATTTTGTGATTAATTATATATTGTCTTGTTTCAGATTGCTTAAACTTTGTTGATGGTAAAAACAAAAAAATCCCGCAGAAAAATCTACGGGAATATGATAAACTTGATCTTTTATTATTTTTGAACAGCCGGTAAATTTCCAGCCGCTTTCTGTACTTTTTTATAGGTGTAAGAACACATAATAATACTGAATTCGTAGAGCAGCAGCAGTGGAAATGCGGCCATCATCATACTCAGAACGTCTGCCGGGGTAATGATTGCCGCAACAACCATGATCAGAACGATCGCGTGACGACGGTACGTTTTCATAAATGTTGGGGTAAGAATTCCGATGGTCGTCAGGAAATAAATGAGAACAGGGAAGAGAAAAATAACACCCATTCCCAAAACGACCTGCAAAAACAGTGTCGTATAATCACTCAGGTCATAAAGCGGGATAATAATATCTGAAATTTTGAATATTACCCCGAAATTAACGGCAAATGGAAGGATCAGGAAATATCCGCACAAAACTCCTGTCATAAAAAGAATCCAAACCGAATTGATAATAAATATGGAGTTTTTTCTTTCCTTAGGATGCAGCGCAGGACTGATGAAACGCCATAATTCCCACACGATATAAGGAAAAGCAAGCACGATACCGCCAAAAATAGAAACCGCCATCATTACATTAAACTGCTGATACAATTTGCTGGCACGCACCGGAAAATCTTTCGGAAGGTGAATACTGTCTTCTCCCAAAATCATTTTGGAAAAGTGATTGACAATCTCAAAGGTGGCAAAATCATTTCTGGTAGGACCGAAAAATATATGATCCATAATCCAGTTGATATTAAAACCGATAATGACCGCTGCAATGATGATTGCAAGAATACAACGGATGAGGTGACCTCTTAGTTCTCCAATATGTCCAAGAAAAGACATGTCTTTAGCATCACTCACAGGATATTTTTTTTAAGATTTCAAATTTAGGAAAAAAGTTTCAGTAAAGCAGAAGTTGGGAGAGGGAAGATGGAAGTTTAAAATAGTACAATTATTTTATTCCTGCTCATCATATGATTCAAATAATAGTGCTTCGGGAATGATCTTCCAGCCTCAGCTTAGCCTTCTGACTTAATTAATCCCTTCATCCAACAACTTATGAAGGTCAATAATTCCAAAGTATTTTCCATTTTCGGTGACTACAAGCTGTCCGATATTGTTATCTTTTAAAATTTTCATAGCCTCTTTTGCCAGTGCGGTTCTTTCAATCGTTTTCGGGTTGGCAGACATGATATCCCTGGCCAGTACTTTTGAAATATCATCACCTTTCAGCAACATTCTTCGTAAATCTCCGTCGGTAATTACTCCCATAATCTCATTATTATTCGTAACAACGGTAATCCCGTGTCTTGAACCGCTGATCGAAATAATCACATCTTTTACAGTATCATTTTCCGTAACCTGAGGTTTTTGTGAAGACAGAAAATCATCAACTTTTGAAATTAAGTTTTTGCCCAGACTTCCACCCGGATGAAACTTGGCAAAATCATTCGCCTTAAAATCATTCATTTCCATTAAAGCAATCGCTAAAGCATCTCCCAAAGCCATTTGTAATGTTGTTGAGCTGGTAGGAGCAAGTTTATTCGGACAGGCTTCCATATCGACATGGGTATCCAGAATAATTTCGGAAAATTCTGCCAGCTTGCTGGTTTTATTGCCCGTCATTCCGATCAGCGCAGAAGAATAGTCTTTCAGGTAAGGAACGAGATTTACGATTTCAGGCGAGTTTCCGGAGTTGGATATACATAAGACAACGTCTTGCTTCTGAATAACTCCCAAATCTCCGTGAATAGCCTCTGAGGCGTGTAAAAACTGGGAAGGAGTTCCTGTAGAATTTAAGGTTGCTACGATCTTGTTGCCCACATGTGCCGATTTCCCGATTCCCACCACGATCAGTTTTCCTTCAGCAGAATGGATGATTTCCACTGCTTTTGCAAAATCGTCATTCAATCGGGTAGTGAGTTTTTCAAGTTCTGAAATTTCTATCTCTAAAGTACTTTTCGCTATTGAAATAATATCGGCTCTTTTCATTTTATTTTTATGAGGTATATAAAAATAACTTAAAAAAATGTTATATTTTTAAAAGAATTTTTAATATAAATTTTATTTTTTATAAATTCGTTCGCTTTTATTTTAAGCGAAAAATTCATAACTTTGGATTAGATGCAAATTTAGCAATAAAATTAGATGAGCGCAAAAAAAAGCCAATTTATCAGGCGAATTGAAAAGACATTTCGGATTCTCTACTTTTAAAGGGCAGCAGGAACAAATTATAGATAATCTTCTGAACGGAAAGGATATATTTGTTTTAATGCCTACCGGAGGTGGTAAGTCCTTATGCTACCAGCTTCCGGCACTTATTTCCGAAGGTACTGCCATTGTGGTTTCACCTTTAATAGCTTTAATGAAAAATCAGGTGGATGCGGTGAACGGACTTTCATCTGATAACGGAGTGGCCCATGTTTTAAATTCATCATTAAATAAAACACAGACCAAGCAGGTTTTTGATGATATAAAAAGCGGTAAAACAAAACTTCTCTATGTCGCTCCGGAATCTCTTATCAAAGAAGATTATCTTGAATTTCTCAAAGACGTAAAAATATCATTTTTTGCGATTGACGAAGCCCACTGTATTTCAGAATGGGGACATGATTTCAGACCGGAATACCGAAACCTGAAATCCATTATCGATAAAATTGCCGATGTTCCGGTGATTGCTCTTACAGCAACAGCAACACCCAAAGTGCAGGATGATATTCAGAAAACACTTGGGATGACGAATGCTTTGGTTTTCAAAGAAAGCTTTAACAGGCCGAATCTTTATTATGAAGTACGTCCGAAAGTGAACGTAGATAAAGAAATCGTAAAATTTATCAACCACAATAAAGGGAAATCAGGAATTGTATATTGTCTGAGCAGACGGAAAGTTGAGGAATTTGCCCAGCTGCTTCAGGTAAATGGAATTAATGCCTTGCCTTATCACGCAGGTCTTGATCAGAAAGTGAGGGTAGCAAATCAGGATAAATTTCTGATGGAAGAGGTCGATGTGATTGTTGCTACTATCGCATTTGGGATGGGCATAGACAAGCCGGATGTGCGGTTTGTTATTCATTATGACTTCCCGAAATCTTTGGAAAGCTATTATCAGGAAACGGGAAGAGCAGGCCGTGACGGAGGAGAAGGGTATTGCCTGGCATTTTATGATCCTAAAGATATTGAAAAATTAGAGAAATTTCTGGCACAAAAGCCTGTTTCCGAAAGAGAAATCGGCTTACAGCTTCTTAACGAGGTCGTAGGTTATGCGGAAACTTCAATGAGCAGAAGGCAATATATTTTATATTATTTTGGAGAAAATTTTGATCCTGTGAATGGTGACGGAGCCAATATGTGCGATAATTCATCGAATCCTCCAAAATTAAAGGATGCGACCGACGATTTGAAGAAAACCCTTGAATTAATAAGAGATACAGGTGAAAAGTTCAAGTCAAAAGATATAATCTCCATCATCGCAGGTAAAGAAACGGCGGTTACAAAATCCTATAAACTGGAGCAAAGTCCTTATTTTGGCTTTGGTAAAGAAGAAAAAGATAATCATTGGAAAACTGTTTTAAGACAGGCTACTGTTCAGAATTTCCTGCAAAAGGATATTGAAACCTATGGTGTTTTGAAAATTTCTGAAAAAGGCAGATTAGTTCTTGATGGAAAGCTGGAACATTCGTTCATGATTGCGGAAGACAGGGAATTTGACCTTACCCAAACCAAAGCGGAAAGTGACCAGATACAAATGCAGTCTGCCGGTGGGTTGGATCAGAATCTGTTCAGTCAGTTGAAGGAATTAAGAAAAAGAGTTGCCAAAAAGCATGGAATTCCTCCTTACACGGTTTTCATGGATCCCAGTCTTGAGGATATGACGGTTCAGTACCCGGTATGTGTAGAAGAAATTGCAAAAATATATGGTGTTGGTGAAGGTAAGGCCAAAAAGTATGGTAAAGAGTTTGCCGATTTCATCAATAAATATGTAGAAGACAATAATATCGAACGTACTCAGGATATGGTGCTGAAGCAAGTGGCCAATAAATCCAGCCATAAGGTTTTCATCATTCAGAGTACAGATAAGAAAATTGATCTCGAAGATATTGCAAGAGCCAAGAATCTTTCGATGGATGAGTTGCTTAAAGAGATGGAACGTATCGTCTACCAGGGAACCAAGTTGAATATTGATTATTATATAGAAGATAATTTTGATGAAGATATTGTAGATGGTTTCATGGAATTTATGAACGAATCTGAAAGCGACAGCATGAAAGTTTTACTGGATGAATTCGGGGATGAGCTTTCTGATGAAGAAGTAAGAATGCTGAGGATAAAATTCATCAGTGATGTTGCCAACTAAAGATTATTTAAACTAAAAATATTTAAAAGAAATTCTTCTATGGAGAGTTTCTTTTTTTATTTGAAGCAATTTCTAATATTTTTGGATTTCTTCTGAATGATAAATTAAATGCAAATGAGCTTTGTATTATTTAATTTAAAGTTAAAAATCATTAATTTCAAATTGAAATTTAAGGGTAACAAAACTTTTTATTAAATTTACATAGATGAAAAAGATTTCTGTCATATTTATCCTGCCGGATCTGGAAACAGGCGGTGCAGAAAGGATTGTTACCACCATTGCAAATCATCTTTCCCGGGATCGGTTTGAGGTCAAGATTTTGCTTTTGCGTAAACAGGGTGGTTATCTTAATTTTCTTCACAAAGACGTTGAGGTAATTGATCTCAATACCGAAAGAATCAGACATTCTTTAAAACCTATTTTATCAGAAATTTACCGCAGAAGACCAGATATTGTATTTTCGGGTTATGGTGAAGTCAATGCTTATTTGTCTCTTTTTATTAAGCTTTTTCCCAAAACAAGATTCATTGCCAGAGAAACAAATGTAGTTACGGAGCATGTGAAGAGAAAGGAGATAAGATTCTTTTATAATTTTTATAACAATTATCACAGAATCATTGCTCAAAGTGATGATATGATG
The DNA here is from genome assembly GCF_039727685.1 of Chryseobacterium sp. POE27. Lineage (NCBI taxonomy): Bacteria > Pseudomonadati > Bacteroidota > Flavobacteriia > Flavobacteriales > Weeksellaceae > Chryseobacterium > Chryseobacterium sp. POE27. Next base: position 895,918 of record NZ_CP152475.1, on the reverse strand, counting down.
AAGGATCTTATTAAAAATTTCAGGATAAAATCGGATAAGATAGTTAAAATTAACAACCCTGTTGATTTTGATTTCATTGAGGACAAACTGGCTGTTTCGCAAAAACCTGAAAGCTTTAAATATAATTATAAAAACGTTGTTGCTATAGGGAATTTATCTGTAAGAAAAGGATTTGATAATCTGCTTAAAGTATTTTCAAGGTTGAAAAACGAAAATATTTTGCTGCATATTCTTGGAGATGGAAAAGACCTTGAAATGCTACACCAAATGAAAGACTTTTTGGGTCTTGAAAACGTGATATTTCATGGTAAACAGGAAAATCCTTATCAGTTTCTGAAATATGCAGATCTTTTTATTCTCTCTTCAAGGTATGAAGGCTTTCCGAATGTTTTACTGGAAGCAGGAGCTTGTGGCACGTATTCTCTGGCTAATAATTGTCCGGGCGGGATTCATGAAATCATTCAGAATAATATCAACGGAGAAATTTCCGATATTGAAGATCATGAGGAGTTTTCCCAACATATCATGAAAATTCTTCACGGTAGTTACGATAAAGATGCTATAAAAGGCTCAATAAAATCAAGGTTTTCAAAGCATATTATTATGGATAAATATGAAAAAGTATTGTTGGATCTGGTAAGATAGTTTGTCTGATGCGATCTTAATTCCCTATTTTTGGCAGCATTAAAATTAATATTCAACTATGATTAAGATCCAAAAAATAGGATGCAGCTGCGAGAAACCTACCTCAAACTATACAGAATACAGAAGTTCCGAACTGGGTACGGATCACACCAACGGAAGGTATGCGGAAGTGAGTATTCAACAGTGCAAACTCTGTCAAAGGATATGGATTCATTATTTGGTTGAATTTGAACATTATTCCAAATCCGGAAGATGGTACAAAGGAATTGTTTCGAAAAAAGACCGCCCGAACATCACCCCTGAAAATGCCGTGGAATATCTGGAAAGCCTTGAATGGTATGTGTTTGGAGGTTCTTTTTTTGATAGTATGGGTACGTTCGGACAGGGGAAATTGAATGTGGATTGACTTACAGCAAGTAATATTGTGGAAAGCTTGAAGCTGGAGGGCAGAAGATAATACAGTGTTTTATTTGATACCAATTAAAATAATCGCAATGCTTTAAACTCCCATTACCCATCTTCCCTCTCAAAATTTGACACATCTCACTTTCTCACTTCGTAATTAATCTGTAAATTTGTAAGAATTAAAGAGATAATAATAAACAAATTCATAAAATAACATGAGTCAATTCGATGTTACCGTAATCGGTTCCGGTCCTGGAGGTTATGTTGCTGCAATCCGTGCTGCACAATTAGGTTTCACAACAGCAATTATTGAAAAATATCCGACTTTGGGAGGAACTTGTCTTAACGTTGGTTGTATTCCTTCAAAAGCACTTCTTGACAGTTCAGAGCATTTTGAGAACGCCAAGCACAATTTTGCAGGTCACGGAATCATTATCAACGAGCCTCAGGCCGATATCGCAAGAATGATCGAGCGTAAAAACGAGGTGGTAAAGCAAAATACAGATGGGATCAACTATCTGATGAATAAAAATAAGATTACTGTTTTTGAAGGCGTTGGAAGCTTCGAATCTGCAACTCAGATTAAAGTAACGAAAAACGACGGTTCCACAGAAACGATCGAATCTAAATATACAATTATCGCTACGGGTTCAAAACCATCTTCTCTGCCTTTCATTACTTTAGATAAAGAAAGAGTAATTACTTCTACGGAAGCTTTAAATCTTAAGGAAATTCCTAAGCATCTGGTTGTGATCGGAGGTGGAGTTATCGGTCTTGAATTGGGTTCTGTTTACTTAAGATTAGGCGCTCAGGTTACTGTTGTTGAATTTATGGATAAGATCATCCCTACAATGGATGGAGCTTTAAGCAAAGAATTAACTAAAGTTTTGAAAAAACAGGGAATGAAATTCATGCTTTCTACGGCGGTTTCTGCGGTTGAAAGAAATGGAGATTCTGTGAAAGTTACTGCTAAAGATAAAAAAGGAGAAGAAGTAACTGTTGAAGGAGATTACTGTTTAGTTTCTGTAGGAAGAAGACCTTACACAGATGGTCTCGGACTTGAAAAAGCGGGTGTAGAACTTGACGAAAGAGGAAGAGTAAAAGTAAACGATCATCTTCAGACGAATGTTGCCAACATCTATGCTATCGGAGACGTTATCAAAGGGGCGATGCTTGCACACAAGGCAGAAGAAGAGGGAGTTTTTGTAGCTGAAACGTTAGCAGGACAAAAGCCTCACATCAATTATAATTTAATTCCTGGAGTTGTTTATACATGGCCTGAAGTTGCCGGAGTCGGTAAAACCGAAGAGCAATTGAAAGAGGAAGGAGTAGCTTACAAAGTAGGTTCTTTCCCGATGAGAGCTTTAGGAAGAAGCCGTGCAAGTGGCGACGTTGATGGTCTGGTTAAGATCATCGCAGACGAAAAAACGGATGAGGTTTTAGGAATGCACATCGTTGGAGCAAGAGCGGCCGACCTTATCGCTGAAGGTGTAATTGCTATGGAATTCCGTGCAAGTGCTGAAGATATCGCCAGAAGTTCTCATGCACACCCTACTTATGCAGAAGCCATTAAAGAAGCAGCATTGGATGCTGCGGCAAAAAGACCCATTCATATGTAATTCTGATTATAAAATGTAATCATTTAAAAATATTTGTAAATTAGAGAGGCATTTGTCTCTCTTTTTTTTGTATAAAAAGTAGAGTTCTCAAATAAAGAAATTATGAAAAGTATATTTATAAGTCTAATGTTTCTCATTGCAACAAATTCATTGGCACAAGAAGCAGGAAAGGCTGGTGAACTTCTGAGAAATGAAGCTTCCAAAACTGAAATCGGATCTGTCAATAATAAAAAATCAGATATAAAGAACAATAATAATTCAGGTTTTAGGAATCAGGATAATAAAGGTTTCAGAACAAACGATCTGCAATATCAATGGAATCAGGAATATGGCTATTCCGAAGTTTTTCTTAGAATTCCTGAGCAGGGATTTTTTAGTGTGGAAATAGGAGATCAGTTTATATCAAATAATTCGGGAAAATTTCGGTTCTTTGATCTGCCGGCAGGAAGAATTCCTGTTTCTATCTATGAAAGTGGCTATTTATTATACAGAACCACTTTAAATGTAAGAAACAACAGCAGGCTGGTTCTCGATTTTTTCACCACCGAAGGTTTATTTTTGCTGGATTCTTATCCTGTGCAGTCTTACGGTTTTAACAGCTGGAACGATGTATGGAACAATTCTTATGGAAACTACGGAAATTTAAACTATCCTAATGTCATGGACAATCAGACTTTTCAGCAGTTTATGAATACGATGAAAAAAGATGCGTGGTTTGATGATAAGAAAATTGCATTTATCAATCAGCAAGGTCGTCATGCGATGTTTACTTCTGAACAGATCAGTATATTGGTAAAGGATTTGAGTTTTGATAAAAATAAACTTGCTTTGGCCAAATCATTATTTTCAAAGTGTGTCGACAAACAGAAATATTTTGTAGTGTATGATGCTTTTGACTTTGAAAGCAGTAAAAGAGAGTTGATGGATTTTATTTCTAAACTATAATTGTGAGAAGAAAAAATTTCCTCTTTTTATTGTTATAATTTACGTTTTGCAAGTTCGTGTTATATTTCCGTACCTTTACCGACTAATTTTATCATCAATGCAACTCGGAAAAACTCAGACTTTAAAAATTTCAGATAAAAATAATTCAGGATGGATCTTAACGGATGAATCGGGTGAAAAAGCTTTTTTACCAAAGATTTTCATTCAGGAAGACAAAGAAACAGATGACGAGATTGAAGTTTTTGTATTTCAGGATGATAATAAATTAAAAGCAACTACTGAAATTCCATTGGCGGAAGTTGGTGAATTTGCAGTGATGAGTTGCGTGCAGAGCCTGCCTAGTGGTGCATTTATGGATTGGGGAATTATCAAAGATCTTTTCATTCCTTACAAGCAGCAGAAAACAAAAATAGTTGAAGGTAAAAGATATCTCGTTCATATTTATGTGGATGAAGATCTTGATTTGATAACAGGAACAACAAAATTTAAAAGAAATCCTCAATATCAGGATCTGCCTTTTCAAAAAGGGGATAAAGTTGATCTTATCATGATGAATGAAAGCGAATTGGGTTGGAATGTCGTTATCAATAAAAAATACATAGGCTTGATTTATAGTTCTGATGTTTTTAAAAAATTGTATCCTCTGTCTGAAGAAACGGGCTATATCAAAGAAATCCGAGAGGATGGGAAAATAGATGTTTCATTACAACCTCAGGGCTTTGAAAATATTGACGAATTTAAAAAGAAAATCCTTGACAGATTGGAGGAAAATTACGGACTGCTGTACCTTTCGGATAAGTCTTCTCCTGAAGAAATCAAAGATGAAGTTCAAATGAGCAAAAAGAATTTTAAAAAGGCTATCGGTGGACTTTACAAAGATAAAATCATTGATATTCTGGAAGATAAAATCAAATTGTTATAAAAATGAAAAAGAGCAGAAATTTCTGCTCTTTTTTTCTTATTCTCTGTTTTTAACCATCAGCCATCCTGTGTACACTCTGCCATCTGATACTTTAATAGTGTACCAATAATTTCCTGTAGGGACTTGGCTTCCGTTGAGCTTACCATCCCATTCAAGCGGTTTTTTGGTGATTACTTCTTTGAAAACCGGTAATCCTCTTCGGTCATAAACATTCACTTCAGTTCCGGGATAATTTTCCAATCCTGAGATTTTCCATTTGTCATTATATCCGTCGCCATTAGGAGTGAAAGCGTTAGGAATATTAAAAATTACAAAAGGTTTCTGACCAATAATGCATCCTTCTTTAGTTCTTACATAGACGATGTATTCACCGATATTTAAATTCGTAAAAATATTAGAATTCTGCCAGGTGAAATTATCCAGAGAATATTCGAAATTCCCTGTTGCAGAAAGAATAACCGTTGCAGAGCTGTTGTTCACATTGATAGCCGTAATTTCCGGAAGTATTGTATAGCTTACCTCCACATTATCCGTGTTCTGACATCCGAAGCTGTTGGTTACTGTTACAGAATAATTTCCCGGTGCAGAAACTGTAGTGGTTTGAGTGGTGGCTCCGGTACTCCAGAGGTATGATGAATAACCGTTTCCGGCATCCAGAGTCACCGTTTTACCTTTACAGAAATCAATCTTTTCGGGAAGACTGAAGTTTGGTTTTGGATTTAAGGTAAGACTTAATCGCACAACCGTAAAACATCCGTCTGCCGTGCCAATTTTTACGTGGATAACTGTCGACCCAACATTCATAGTATAATTGGATGGGCTGCTGATAATATTTCCAAGATCATCAGTATAAGTAAACGTATAGATTCCCGGGTTTGTAATGAGATTTGCCTGATAAGAAGTCAGATCTGTCGTCATTGAATTTCCTGTTGTACTATTGCATATCGTGGCAGAAAAGTCATTTGCAGGAACATTATTAGTCGAAAGAGTTACTGAAATAGGCAGTTTATCCGATTCACAATTATTTAAAGTCTGTGTCACAAAATAAGTTACCCCATGAATAAGAGGAGTGGTAATTGGCAATACATTTCCGACGGCGTCATAAAACTTTATTGCAGTTCCGGTAACAATTAAATTAGTAAGGGTAGGATTTGATGAGGCACAAAAATCCTGAGCGGAATTTCCTGCCGGCTTTGGCGTTTCTGTGATTGTCACCTGAATGGCAATTGTACTACTCTCACACCCGTTAATAGTTTGGGAAGCGTAATATATTTGTCCGTTCACCAAGGCTGTTGTAACCGGCAAAATACTTCCTGTTGCATCATACCATTTGATATTCTGACCTGTAATCTGAAGGTTAGAAATTGTAGGATGGCTGCTTGCACAGAAAGTTTGTTGGGGGTTGGCTACCGGAATAAGTCCCTGTATTGAAAAAACTTTAAAAGGAACTTTCGTACTTTCACAGCCATTACCATATTGGGTGACATAATATTGATTTCCTGCAATAATATTTGCATAGTTACCTATTAAGTTTCCTGAAGCATCATAAAAATGAATATTTTGATTGTTATTAATATTCAGTTGATTTAAAGTCATTTGATTTACATTGCTACAGAAATAAAAATCATTTACGATTAATGGCGGCGGAGAGTCCTTAATGATTACGTTTACGGCAAGACGTTTAGGGTTAAAAGGACACGATTCATCCTGGACTGATGCATAATATGTAGCATTATTTTGTAAAGGAGTATTCATAGCTAAAGGATAAAGTGATATAGGCGAATCATACCAGGTTGTATAAGCGGTGCTTGGATGCAAGTCTTGTATTGTAGGATTTTCTGAAGAACAAAATGTTTGTATCTTATCACCGTCAGGAGTTCCATTATAACATTTTCCAAATTTTTGTATTGAACCGTTAATATCTCCATTCGTGTATTTTATAATTTTAATGTCTTGGTCAGGATCAAAATCTTGATAGTCATCATAATACCCGGCTAAAATTATATTTCCTTCATAATCGATATTTTGACTATATGAAAAAGAAGAGAAATCACTTTTATTGAAAATTAGTTTACCATCATTTCTGAACTTTAAATAATAAGTGTCCGCATGACGACTTAAATAGCTGTAATTGAGACCTAGATCCAGCTTTTTTTATTGTTTCTTCCGTATTATTATTTCCATTAACCACTTTAATTGTATTGCCTGTATAGCATACAAAAAAATTGATGGTATTATCTGGGTTTAGTTTTATGGAAAGAAAATCATAGACACCATCACCTTTTATTAAGGAATTCCAAACTAAATGGCCATTGCTGTTTATTTTATAGACTATTGTTCTGCCTCCAAAAGGAGCATTAATAATCATGTTTGGAAAACCTATTGTCTGTGAATCATAATATGTGCTTGCTGTGTAAATGTTGTTATCATTATCAATATCGATTTTGGAATTCGATGAATTCAAATAGAAACTGTAGGTAGAAAGGTTTTGATACCACAAAAAGTTACCATCATTATTAAATTTGGCCAAAAAGTACCGGTTAGAGCTAGTGTTGCCGGCAGGGAAGGTATTATTGTCTATTTTTAGATATGCTTCAAAATTCCCTGATATGATAATATTGTTATCATTATCTACTTTTACACAGTTTATTGCCGGAGTGTTATGTGCGTGAAGCGGACGTGCCCAAGCGAAAGATCCATTGGGGTTATTTTTCATAATGAAAATTCCATTTGGAGCAGGTAAACTATAAGTGATATTAGGATCTGGGTTAAAATCTGTGATAAATAATGGTTGGTAATTAGCATAATTTCCCGTAGATATAATATTGTTATTTTCATCAATAGTGCAGGTCATATTTCCTACATAATTATATATATTACCAAATACAAAGTTGCCTGTGGGATTAAGCTTTACAAGAAAAGAGCTTGAAGATAAGATTCCGGTGTCAAAAATAGTATCAGAATTTGGATCTAATTTTAAATTTTGTCCATCCGTATTGCCTGCTATAACTATATTGTCTTGTTTATCTATGACTAGAGATGTAATAAAAGAACTATAATTTGAGCTAATTTCTTTTACCCAAATAACATTTTTGTGCTTATCTAATTTAGCAATGACAGCCCTTGATAATTCATTTGGTGATGTTGTTTTAGTTATACTACCAAATGAAATACTATTTATACTTGGGAATGCTAACCTTCCGTACCTGCCTGCTACATATATATTTCCTTGGGAATCTGTATCACTTAAATTAATATAATGCTGTGACTCAATAATTGGACTCGTCGTTTGGAAATCCCAAAGTAAGCTTTGAGCAAAACTAAATCCACAATAAAGAATTGTAAAAAGAAACAACAGTTTTCGCATCGGTTATTAATTTTCCGGCAAATATAATGAAACCCCTTATTTTAAAAGATTAAAAATGATTAATACAAAAGCATTATGTTAAAATATGACAGAAATCATAAAATTTTCTTTTAATTATTTTGTTTAACAATTTTGTCAAAACATTTGATTGATTTATATTTGCACAAATTTGTTTAACAAAAATGTCAAATCAAGCAAAAAAAGACCAAACACAGGAATTAATCAAGGAAACGGCGAAGAATCTATTCTTTGTGAAAGGGAAGTTTGATGCCACTACGCAGGAAATTGCCGATGCTGCGGGTGTCAACAGAACGCTGATCAATTATTATTTCCGTTCGAGAGATAATTTGATCCAGATTATTTTTGACGAAGCTCAAAGAGTAGAACACGAAAAATCTGAAATAATCATGAATTCTGACCTGCCATTCAAGGAAAAGATCGGGCAGTTCATTGAGGGAAGCTTGTCTACAAGTCTTCAGTACCCATACCTGGAAACATATATCGTATCACAAATCAATAAAGGAAACTGTCATCAAAAAGATATCGAGGAAGATGAGCTGAATAAGCTATACAGAGAAGTAGAAGCAGAAATGGAACTTGGAAACATTGAAAAAATGAAACCGATACAGTTTGTTCTCAACATGATTTCATTGTTAGTTTTCCCCAGTGCCGTTCGTCCGCTGCTGATGGAAAACCTGATGATTGAAGAAGAAGAATTTGATAAGATAATTTCAGAGAGAAAAGATATCATTTTGAATATGTTGTTTAAAAATTAAAAAATGTTAAAGTATTTTAAGAAATGATTCGTCCTTTAGGAATACTGTCAATAAAGAAACAATTTACATTAAAAAATAAACGAAGTATAAGATTATGAAAAAACGTATAACTGCAAAAAAAGCTAAAAATAGGAATAGCGGCTGCATTTATGATGTTCGGTTTTTCATCGGTGGCTGCGCAACAGCAGGTTTCTCTTCAGGAAGCCATTAAGCAGGCACTTCAAAATAAGGCAGAAGCCAAGAAAGCTGCTTTACAGATCAAAAAAGCCGAATATAAAATTGACGAAGCCAGGGCGGGTGCTTTACCACAGATCACCGCTACGGCGGGTTTAACCTACAATCCGATCATTCAGGAATCATTGCTTGAATTCGGTGGAGAAAGAATCAGAGCGCAGCTGGGACAGCCATGGAGTTCTACAGCGTCGGTACAGCTTCAGCAGGCGATATTCGACCAAAGGGTTTTTACAGGGCTTAAAGCGGCAAAATCAACAAGAGAATTTTATGTTCTTAATGCACAGCTTACCAATGAACAAATCATCGAGAACGTAGCAACAGCCTATTATCAGGTTTTTGTACAGGAAGAGAATCTGAAAACCGTACAGGCAAGCTACGCCAATACGGAAAAAGTAAGAAATGTGATTAAAAGCCTTGTAGATAATGGCCTTGCAAAATCCATTGACCTGGACAGAACAAATGTTCAGCTCACTAATATTGGCTCCAACAGGCAGACTTTGATCAACTCGGTAGAACTTTCTAAGAATGCTTTGAAATTCTATATGGGAGTGCCAATCAGCACTGATATCGAGCTGGAAGAAAAAAGTATTGAACCTAAACCTGAACTGATTTCAAGTAACGTCAATCTGGATAATCGTACGGAAATTAAAGTGTTAAATAAAAACAGGGAACTTCTTGTTTTCAATAAAAAAGCAACGGAAGCCTATCTTTATCCTACCGTGAATTTAGTGGCTAATTACGGCTGGGGCGGACAGGGAAGAAAATTCCCTTTAACGAATGGGATAAACAATGGAGTTCTTTGGAGTGATTATTCGGCGATTGGTTTAAATATCAATATTCCGATCTTCACGGGAGGAGCTACGAAAGCAAAGATTAATCAGGCGGAGATCGATATTCAGGATCTTGATCAGGATATTCAGAGTACACAGCTGAGCCTTAGTCTGGATTATAAAAATGCAATTACCAATATGGAGAATGCGCTCATCAATATCGAAAGCATGAAAGATAATGTAGGGCTGGCAGAAAGAGTTCAGCAGAATACACAATCCAACTACCAATATGGCCTTGCAACCCTTACTGAAGTGCTGGATGCAGAAAATGCACTCACCCAGGCCAAGCAGAATTATGCAAATGCTCTATTGGATTACAAGCAGGCTGAAATTAAATTAATCAAAGCGAAAGGTGAATTAAATACATTACAAAACCCATAATAAACTACAATGAAAAAAACTCTAATATATATCATAGTGGCGGCTGTACTGGTCGGTTTAGCGGCGTATAAGATTGCAAGCAATAAAGAAAAGCAGACGCAGGAAGTAAAAGAAGTAGCCAAGCAGGTAGATAAGATCAACGTAAACGTTATCAAGGTATCACGCGAAAATATTGATACGGATTATTCGGCCAACGGAACTTTTATTCCGAAGCAGGAGTCTAACCAGTCTTCTGAGATCTCCGGAAGAATTGTAAGCGTTTTGGTAAAAGAAGGTTCAAGAGTAGGAGCAGGACAGGTGTTGGCAACCATCAAGAAAGATGCAATTGAAGTTGACGTTACCCAGGCTCAGAATAATTTACAAAATGCGATGATGGATAATCAGCGTTATGAAAATGCCTACAAAACAGGTGGTGTTACCAAGCAGCAGCTTGACAATTCAAGATTACAGCTGAAAAATGCCCAGGCAGCCGTAAGAGCTCAAGGGGTAAAAGTAAACGATACAAGCATCCGTGCGGGAATCAGCGGAATGATTAATAAAAAAATGGTGGAACCAGGAATGGTGGTTGCTCCGGGAACAGCCTTATTTGAAATCGTAAATATCAATTCATTAAAACTTTCTGTTTTGGTGGATGAAAGCCAGATCGGTAAAATTCAATTGGGTCAGGAAGTTCCTATTAAAGTAAATGTTTTGCCTGACGAATCTTTCAGCGGCAGAATTACCTTTATCGCTCCTAAAAGTGATGCTTCGCTTAATTTTCCTGTAGAAATTGAAGTTCAGAACAGAGGAAACCTGAAAGCGGGGATGTATGCGACAGCGACTTTCAAAACTAACCATGGAGCCGAAACACAGAATATGCTTACGGTTCCTGCAGAAGCTTTCGTAAACGGGGTAAGTTCAGGACAATTGTTTATTGTTAATAACGGAACGGCTAAATTAATTAAAGTTCAGACCGGAAAAGTATATGGCGATAAAGTTCAGATCTTAAGCGGATTAAATGGAGGCGAGCAGGTAATTACCAGCGGGCAGATCAACCTGGATAACGGTTCAAAAATCAATATCGTAAAGTAAGAGAAGATGAAGTTAGCAGAAATATCCATTAAAAGACCTTCTCTGGTGATCGTATTATTTACGATACTTACACTGGGAGGTTTATTAAGCTACTCCATGATGGGGTACGAATTGATTCCTAAGTTTGAAACCAATATGGTAACTATTTCCACGGTATATCCGGGAGCTTCACCCGCTGAGGTGGAAACTTCCGTAACCCGGAAAATAGAAGATGCTGTTGGTTCTTTGGAAAACGTTAAAAAAGTAGAATCTTCTTCTTACGAAAGTTTATCGGTAGTTATGGTTCAGCTGAACACCGGTGCCGATGTAAACTACGCTTTGAACGATGCACAGAGAAAAGTAAATGCTATTTTAGCAGATCTTCCGGATGATGCAGATCCGCCGTCTCTACAGAAATTCTCATTGGATGATCTTCCGATCATGACACTGAGTATTTCGAGTAGTAAGCTGAATAATAAAGAGCTTTATGATCTTTTAGATAAAAAAATAGAACCGATTTTCTCCCGTGTGAATGGTGTAGCACAGGTTACACTTGTGGGTGGTCAGGAAAGAGAGATTCAGGTAAATTTAGATGAAAAGAAAATGCAGGGGTATGGCGTGGCGATCGCAGATGTACAGCAGGCCATTCTTTCTTCCAACCTCGATTTCCCTACCGGAGCGCTGAAAACAAGAACATCAAGATCTACCATCAGGCTTTCAGGGAAATACAAAAGTGTTCAGGAGATGAACAATCTTGTGGTTTCAGATAAAAACGGTGCTCAGATTCGCCTTTCAGATATTGCAACGGTTTTCGATACACAGAAAGATGTTGAGAAAGTAGCCAGATACAATCAGATGTCAACCATCTTACTTCAGGTGAAGAAGCAATCTGATGCAAATGCGGTGTCAGTTTCAGATTTGGTGAAGAAAACAATTGGTGACGTTCAGCAAAATTATAAAACTCAGGGGGTAAAAGTAAATATCGTAGATGATACTACCGACTTTACCCTTGAAGCAGCAGACCACGTGATTTTCGACTTATTCTTAGCGATTATTCTGGTAGCGGTGGTAATGTTATTGTTCCTTCACAACATCAGAAACGCATTCATCGTAATGGTTTCTATCCCGATGTCTTTGATTGCTACGGTGATCGGAATGTATTTAATGGGATATACCTTAAACCTGATGAGTTTACTGGGACTTTCATTGGTGGTGGGTATCCTTGTGGATGATGCAATTGTGGTACTGGAAAACGTGTACCGACACATGGAGATGGGGAAAAGCAGAATCCGTGCGGCGTATGATGGAGCTTCGGAAATTGGCTTTACCGTAACGGCTATTACCCTGGTAATTGTAGTGGTATTCTTACCGATTGCCATGAGTTCAGGGTTGGTATCAGATATCCTTGCACAGTTCTGTGTAACGGTGGTTATTGCGACATTATTGTCGTTGCTGGCTTCCTTTACCATCATCCCTTGGTTGTCTTCAAGATATGGTAAACTGGTACACCTTACGGGCAAGAATCCATTTGAGAAATTTATCCTTTGGTTTGAAAAGCAACTGGAAAAATTCACACACTGGATTACAGGAATTCTTGAATGGTGTTTAAAAACAACCTTAAGAAGAGTTATGACGGTTGTCGTAACATTTATTATCCTGATTTCTTCCTTCATGCTGGTAGCATTCGGATTTATCGGTGGTGAATTCTTCCCTAAAATGGATAGAGGGCAGTTCCTTGTTCAGATGGAATTACCAAAAGATGCTTCGGTAGAAAAAACCAATCAGGTAACACTTGCCGTTGAAAAATACCTTAGAGAAGATAAAGATGTAGTGGATATGATTACTACGGTGGGTCAGCAGTCATCAGGTTTTGGTGGTGCTCAGGCAACGCTGTATCAATCGGAAATTCAGGTGATTTTAGTTGATAAATCTGAGCGTAATGAAAGTACGGATATTAAGTCAGCCAAAATCAAGAGAGCTTTAGAAGAGAAATTTACAGGAGTTGAATTTAAAACAGCGCCAATCGGTCTGATGGGGGCAGACAACGCTCCGATCGAACTGGTAGTAACAGCTCAGGATAATGAAACGGCAAATAAGGAAGCCAACAGAATTTTAGAACTCCTTAAAAAAGTTCCCGGTTCTGTAGATGCAGAATTGTCAACCGACTCAGGAAGCCCCGAAGTTCAGGTGAATATCGATAGAGATAAAATGGCTTCTTTAGGGTTAAATCTTTCCGGTGTAGGACAGACCATGCAGACAGCATTCAGCGGAAATACGGACGGAAAGTTCAGAGCCGGTGAATATGAATATGATATTAACATCCGTTTTGGAGATGCCAACAGACAGTCTATTGATGATGTAAGAAACCTGATGTTCATCAACTCTCAGGGACAGCAGGTAAGACTAAGCCAGTTTGCCGATGTAAAAATGGGTTCCGGGCCTAGCTTACTTGAACGTAGAGACAAAGCACCTTCCGTAAAGGTAAAATCTAAAGTCGTTGGCCGTCCTGTAGGAGACGTTGCCAATGAATGGGCTGCCATGTTTATGGAGAATGAAAAAACAAAACCTGCAGGGGTATCCTATATCTGGAGTGGTGATATGGAAAACCAGACCGAAGGTTTCGGTACATTAGGAATCGCTTTACTGGCGGCTATCGTATTGGTATATCTGGTAATGGTTTCACTGTACGACTCATTTGTGTATCCGTTTGTGGTATTGTTCTCTATTCCGCTGGCATTGATTGGGGTTATGGTGATTCTGGCCATCACCGGAAATTCACTGAACATCTTTACGATGCTTGGGATGATCATGTTGATTGGTCTGGTGGCGAAAAATGCGATTATGATTGTCGACTTTGCCAATATGAGAAAAGCAGCCGGATCCAATACACATGATGCTTTGATCCAGGCCAACCATGCACGTCTTCGTCCGATCCTGATGACAACAATTGCGATGATCTTTGGTATGATCCCGATTGCGATTGCCAAAGGAGCAGGAGCGGAAATGAACAACGGTCTGGCATGGGTAATTATCGGTGGTTTGACCTCATCACTATTCCTTACGCTGATCATTGTACCGGTAGTATATTCTCTATTCGATTCAATTTTAAGAAGAATGGGCAAACATGAAAAAGTAGACTATGAAGCTGAAATGAAAGCCGAATACAAACACAGAGATCTGAGTGAAGATGGATTTACTCCGAAACACGTAGATTAATACAACAACCTTTAATTAACCTTAAAACCGTTTTGTCACATGGCAAGACGGTTTTTTTGCCATTTATTCGAATGGCCATCTCATTCGTATAAGTTGATTCCTAATATCCGGAATCATGGTGATCATAGGTAGAAAATTCTGGATACATTTTTGTTGAGCAGGAAATGAAAATCATTCCTTTTTTTCTCTGAAACTCTTTATTGATGGACTTTGGTGAGGAATGGTTGAACATCACAAAAAAAAGTAGTCTATCGTAGACTACTTTTTTCAGCTACAAATGTAAACAAATTCTTTTTACTTCCAAACACAACAAATTGTTTTCTAATTTCTTAGTTTTGTTCATCATAAAGTCTTTAAAGAAAAACTTGGAGCAAAACAGCCGGAATTTACGCCCCGTTTTACACCTGTTTTTAAGAAGTTTTGCAATGGTGAGCCTTGTATGTAAAAAAAGTAGTCTACGATAGACTACTTTCTTACAAAACATGAGACTACAAATGATATTTCCCTCTAAAGCCCTCTCCCTCCAACGCTTTCGCGTGGTATTGTTGTGCTTTTTAGTGGTCATAGTTTCATCATTTTTAAGCGCTCAAACTTTTTTACAATCCGATTCTGTAGTCTTTGTATCCGAAGACTCGTATTTGTATGCAGAATCTCCAGTATATATTTCCAGTCAAAACCTGAGAAAAGCATCTTTTAAGAAGTGGTCTAGGGTTTTGATCAAAACATCTTGTTCCAAAGTTTCCCATAAGAAGTCCATAAATAGTCCAACGGAGAATACTTGTTATAAGAGTAGTCCAACAGGCAGACACACTTTTGGACTCCTTTCTAATTCATCTTCAATGGCGGTTATCGGAAGCTCTTCTCCGTTAAAACTTCAACAGGAAACAATACCATCTTCTTTTATTTTATTTATAAGCACAAGAAGGGATCAAGAAAAATGTATTCAGATCTCTTTTCATCCTTTCCAGCTAAAACATATCACCATCAATCATTTCGGCCGCCCTCCGCCTGTGCTTCAATCATAAGGCACAAGAGTTTTTTTAACACATAAGTCACATAAGAAGTTAGGTTACAACTTTGAAAACAAAAAGAACACATCAGTTTTTGAAAATCTTATTTTCCTTTGCAGCAAATGGTCATTCACTATCCATCTCGTTTGTCATCCCGTAGGGATCTCAGCAAAGAAAATCAGACAACATTAGTGAAATTATTGTTCAACCATTAGTGCCATTCGTGTTTCGTCAATTCGAGTGTTTTTTCGTAACAAGGTGAAGAAAAAATGTATCGAGAATGACATTGAGCCTCAAACTCACAAGCTTCTCGATACGATTTTTTCAAAATCTACTCGAAGTGACGATACTCCACGCTAAAACTCTAAAACCCTCCAACTCTAAAACCTCTGCGAGCTCTTATAAGTGCAACGCCTTTGTGAAACTTAAAAACGCATCATATATAAAAAAATCTTCGTGTACTTCGTGTTCAAATAAGCCACCACAAAAACCTCTGCGAGCTCTTATAAGTGAAACGGCTTTGTGAAACGGCTTTGTGAAACTTAAAAACACATCATATATAAAAAAATCTTAGTGCACTTCGTGTTCAAATAGACACAACTAAGTAAAACATAAACAAACTCATAAATACAAAACAATGAAACAATTAATTACAACAGCTGTTCTGCTCTTCAGCATTACAGTATTTGCGCAAGTGGGGATTAATAACACATCCCCAAAAGCAACCCTCGACATCACCGCCAAAACCAACGGAACCAAACCCGAAGGACTCATTATCCCGCAATTAACCGGCGACCAGATCCGTGCAGCCACCACTGCAATACCCACACCAGTTTACACATCTGCACATAAGGGACTTATCATTTATGCATCCACGGCTGACTCAGCTCCAACTGGAGCGACTGCTAATATAGACGCAGAAGGTTATTATGTTTTTGACGGTTCTAAATGGGTAAAACTAATAACTCAAGTATTGGGAGTTCCAACACAGGTTCTTAGTGTATCAGTTCCGGGAACTCAAAATATCAATAATGGTGCTTATGTTCCTGTTCAATTTACAATAGAAAATTTGGATTCTTATAATGCATGGAGTGGGAATGTTTTTACTGTCCCAACTAATAAGTCAGGGACCTATACAATAAATATGCAAACTTCTAATACACACACAGCTGGAAGTGTCGCTTGGTTTATAATTGCCGCAATAGAAAAAAGTTCTGATGGTGGAACGAATTGGCAAGTGCTCACAGTAGATACTCGTTCAGGGTTGAATGGATCAGATGCTGACAATGGCAACATATTATTTTGGAGCGGTGGACTAAATGCAGGTGATAAAATAAGAGTAAAATGTCAGAGTAGCGCACCAGACAATAATATTATCTTAAGAGGAAGTTTGGTCATTACTAAATTTTAAAACATTTCAATCATACCCGCGCGAGCGTCTCGCTCGTGCTGGTTTTAAAATATAAAGTAGATCCGAATAGGGTGTTGGTCACGAGCGAGACGCTCGCGCCAGCCCATCTTATAACAACAAATTAAAACCATTTAAAAATAACAACAATGGCAACAATTCTTCACAGAATCAAAGCGTATCTGTATGATAACGTTTTAACGAAAGACAATCCTAATGACCTAACCGCCAAAACAGTAAGCGAACGCAGTCTCAATGTACAGCAGATCTGCCAGTCAGCCGCTAACCGTGGCGGTGCAGATATCTCTGCTTCGGCGATGGAGCATGCCACAGAGTTGTTCCTTAAGGAAATGGCGTATCAGTTGTGTGATGGATATTCTATTAATACTGGTTACTTTATGGCCAACACCACCATTCGTGGGGTATTTGATAGCCCTTCAGAGACGTTTAATAAAGATAAGCAAAGTATTATTTTCCAGTTCAATCAGGGAGAGAAGCTGAGAGCGGAGATTCCCAATATTGAAGTTGAAATTCTGGGTGTGGCAGAATCTTCTGCGATAATTTTACAGGTTACCGATGTGAAGAGTGGCTCGGTTAATGACCTGCTGACTCCCGGCAGAAACCTCAAGATTGCCGGAAGCAAGATCAAGGTAACAGGCAATGATCCTTTTATAGGGGTATTCTTTGTCAATACCGCCTCTAATGTCAGAACAATGGTAGAAGAAAGCGATATGGTAACCAATAATCCTTCTGAGCTTATTGTAGTGATTCCTGCATTACCAGCGGGAACGTATCATCTGGAAGTGGTGACCCAATATAGCAGCGGAGCTTTATTAAAAGATACAAGAACAGCAACTCTCGATAAAATACTGACGGTAGTATAAGTTTATGACATTCACTTTTCGAGAGGTGATGATGTCGCCCGATGAGACACTGTCTCATCGGGCGTGATAAGAGGGTTATCTCGAGCGTGATAAGGTGTTCTCATCGACCGATGAGAATACCTCTCGGAAACCGACTGCTCTTAGCAGGATAGTTTTATAGTATAAATGCACTCCGGTTTGGGAAAGATCTCCCGGCCGGAGTTTTTTTGTGGGAGAGTTTTTGGAGTTTGAAGGTTTTAGGGTTTTAGAGTGGGAGAATTGGAGTGTTTTAGAGTATATGAATATGGAATTTTCTATGGAACGACGAAAAGTAGTCGACTGACGGGGCCTGAGGGTCTCGAAGGCCCGCGTACACTGGTGGGAAAGGTGGCTTCGAGTCTCCTCAGCCACCATTGATACTGCGTGTAAGGATCGAGATTTTTAGAGCGGGAAGGTTTGAGAGTGGGAGAGTCTTGGTGCCTGTCACTGAAGCTTTGCACTCCTCTCACTCTGAGCTTGTCGAAGGGCCAGTACAATCCAAACATCCTAATAACTAAGGCTTCGACAAGCTCAGCCTGACACTGGGGAAAGCTACTGTTATTAAAGTCTACATCGGAATAAAAGAATATCATTTCACAGGTGGAGATTCTTCACTCCGCTTCACTATGCTCAGAATGATACTGTGCAGAGGTTAGTGATAATAATATTTGCTTTATACCTAAATGATGCACTGGATTCAACCATAATTTTAAAAAAAGTCTCTTCATAAAAAAAGCTTCCGGAATCCCCGAAAGCTCTTCATTATTTTTATATGGAATTAAGCTTCCATCGCTTCACCGGCCTTTCTGTACACAAAACTTCCGTAAATATGTCTTCTTGCAAAACGGCTCGGCGAATCGGCATTCACCATTTTGATATATGTATTTCTAGGAACACCCAGGTATTCATAAATATTACCGTTCAGATGCTGGATGGTAAGAATTGATTTCTCAAGATAAAAATCCTGAATATTCGAAGTGGAAGTAGTTTCCGTATATTCTTCCTTATATTTTTCCTGTGTTTCCGGGTTGATGCTTACCAGAAAATGATAGGCTTCAATCACCGATTTACTTTTTTCTTCGGCTTCTATTTTTCCCGCTTCGTCATTGATAAATTTATCGGGATGTGTATCTTTCATCACATTTCTGTAAATGGTTTTCAGTTCCTTTAATGTAACGTTTTTCTCAACTTCCAGAAGCTTTCTGTATTCACCTAATTTTTTCATATGGTCTGATCCTTATTTCGGGGTGCAAAATTAAGGTATTTAATTGAGAAAGTGTAAGTTATTCGTTGTTAATTTATTTTATGATTATTTAGACAATCAAATTACTTATTATCTTTATAAATATTCACAGGCAATTATTAGGATCTATTCCGTCCTCTGGTAAATATGCGTTACTTTCCCATTCTTGATAAAATCCTCTACTGAAGTATTCTTAGTGGCATTTTTGTTGGTAATTTCGATATAATAGATCATCACGTTGGGAAACTTCGGATCTCTGCAATAGATCTTAAATCTTCTTACTTTTTCATCAGTACTTAAAAAAATGAGTTCGGAAGCATTACTGAATCTGATGTTATTAACCTCAAAAGCATCTTTCCAGTTTTTTTGCAGCTTGGCAAATCTTTTCTGGGTTCTGTCGCTGTCTTCGTTTTCAAACTTATCAACCTGAAAATCGGTCAGGAGCTGAGGATAGATCAGACCTTCCTGAAGAATCGCTTTGGTAATTTTATCAGATTTATCATAAAAAATAACCTTATTGTCAAACTGAACCTGACGGTCGTTGACTATGATATTTCCTGAAAACTTTTTGTAGTTTTTCTTTTTATAATCATTCTTAAAGTGTTCTATGACAGCCTTGTCTTTCGGACCTGGCTTTTCTGTTTTCTGTGCAAAAACAGGAACTGATAAAAGCAATGAAAGGCTTGCAGTATATAGTAATTTCATGATAGTTGAGTTATATTAAATATTTAGATTTAAAGAATATTTTTCAGTCTGAGATGTTGTAATAACATGATGGTTTTTGCATCCTTAATATTTCCGTTATCGATCATTTGCAAAGCTTCATCAAAGGAAAGTTCAAGGACTTCAATATTTTCACCTTCGTCATCAAGCCCGCCGCCATCTGCTATTTTCATCTCTCTGGAATATTCGGCGATGAAAAAGTGCAGGATTTCCGTAACAGATCCCGGCGACATATAGGCTTCAAAGATCTTTTCAACTTTTGCTATCTTATAGCCGGTTTCTTCTTCCGTTTCTCTTCTGATGCAGTCTTCAGGATTGTCATTGTCAAGTAATCCTGCGCAGGCTTCAATCATCATTCCGCTATCATTTCCATTAATGAAAGTGGGTAGCCTGAACTGTCGCGTCAGAATCACATTTCCGTTATTTTTATCATACAGTAAAATAGTGGCGCCATTTCCCCTGTCATATGCTTCGCGGCTTTGCTGTTCAAAACTACCGTCTTTTTTCCGGATAGTAAAGGTCACTTTCTTTAAGACATACCAGTTGTGTGATAATATTTCTGTTTTTTCTATCTGAACGTTTGAATTTTGCATAGATTATACAATCTTAATTATTTTTTTAATAAATCTTCTAAAGCAATCTTTAAATCGGGGAATTCAAAATGAAAGCCCGCTTTCTGAATTTTGTCTGCAGACGCTCTGGAACCTTCCAGCAAGGCATCTGCCAGCTCGCCGAAGATAAGTTTTAATACAAACCCGGGAACGTTCGGCATGAATAAAGGTTTTTTCAATACCTCCGCAATCTTTTCCGTTAAATTTTTATTGGTAATATGCTGTGGTGAAACTGCATTGAAAGCCCCATTCATTTCAGAGTTTTGCAATGCAAACTCATAGATTGAGCAAATGTCGTTAATATGAATCCACGGCATATATTGATTTCCACTTCCAAGAGGCGAACCCATTCCCATTTTGATAGTCGGAAGCATTTTCTTTAAAGCGCCTTCCTTGTCCGAAAGTACCACTGCCGTACGGATCTTCACAACTCTCTCAGCGAGATTCTGTTCCTTAAACTGATCAGCAGCTCTTTCCCAAAGAATGACTACTTCACTCAAAAAATCATTTCCGGGCGCATCATTCTCGTTAAAGATTTTCTCTGTAGTTTTTGTTCCGTAATAATTTATTCCTGAAGCAGAAATAAAGGATTTTAATCTGATATTCTTTTTCCTTAAGGTTTGTAAAAGTAAGTCAGCAGAATCAACCCTGCTGGAAATCAGCTCTTTTTTTCGTTCATCCGTCCAGCGTTTTTCTGAGATATTGGCTCCTGCCAGATGGATAATGTGAGAAATACCTTCCAGCGCTTTTTCGTCAATGGTTTTTTCTTTGATATTCCATTCAAATTCATTTTCGTGCTTCTTTTTTCGGGTTAAGAAACGAACCGTATAGTATTTTTCGAGTCTTTTTGAAAGTTCACGGGCAATAAGTCCGCCGGCTCCTGTGATGAGTATGATTTCTTTCATGTAGTGTATTTCATTTGTATTATGACTGATTTCTGACGATCAAAACAAAATCATCATCTAAAAGTTTATAACCGTAATCATATATAAACTTATATTCTGAACCATTTTTGTAAACTTTAAGATTCGTAAGATAATCAAAATCAAAACCTAAGCCATCAAGTTTTGAACGGGAAACTTTTGTTTTGCCGTCGGTATTTACTTCAGAGAGAATCCTGTAGTTTTTACGGAGTTTGTTATTGACGTTCCGCATCAGATTGTTGGAATCCTTATTCTGTTTGTTGTTATAGGCATTTCGGCAGGCGTCGTTACAGAACTTTTTGTCGGATCTACCGATAATTTTTTCGCCGCATTCAAGACAATTCATAATTTATTTTTTCAGTTTGTGTGGATGAGCATGCTTTTTTCTTAAAAGCCTTTGAAATCTACTGTGATTAGGATAACTTCTGTTTGGCGTTATATTATTAAAAAAAAGTGCTGTTAATAATAAGATTAGGCATCCGGAAAGAACCGGTGATATCACGTACCAAAATCCCAGCTCAGGAATTTTTCCGGTAGAACTTACTGCAATCAGTGCTGTGGCACCTCCCGGAGGATGCAGGGTTTTGGTGTACTGCATCAAAACAATGGAAAAAGCAACAGCCAGCGGCGCAGAAAGCCAGATAATATCGGGAACAATCTTATATATTGTAACGCCTACCAGCGCAGAGATTACATGACCGCCAACCAGATTTCTTGGTTGTGCTAACGGACTTTGAATAGCTCCGTAAATCAAAACACTGGATGCTCCGAAAGATCCTATCAAAAAGATATTCTCGGTGGCTAATAAAGAATGTGACTGTATGAAAGCAATGATCCCGATTCCGAAGAATGCTCCCAGAAATGACCAGAGATGCTCTTTATAGTCAACCAGAGTTTCTTTGTAAATCACATATCTTGAGACTCTCAGCGTTCTTTTAATTGTTTTTTTCATATTTACCCAAAGATACGTAATTATCCGTTTTCAAACGGATAAATCTTTCGACTTATGCTAATATTCGTTTTCAAACGACTACAAACGAACTTAAATAATTTCTTACCGATTTGAATTTCAGAATTACCGAATCTTTGCAACAGAGATTTGAGAAAACAGTGAACGTCTCTGATCTGAATACTAATCTTAAAAATTAAAATGATGTCACTAAGAAACAAAGTAACATTAATCGGTTACACAGGAAAAGAAGTTGAAATGGTAAACTTTGAAAACGGAGGTTTAAAAGCAGTTGTATCCCTTGCCACCAACGATTATTATACCAATGCAAAAGGTGAAAAAGTGGAAGAAACGCAATGGCACAATCTGATTGCTTTCGGAAAAGCGGCGGAGATCTTTCAGAAATATGTTCCGAAAGGGAAAGAAATTGCAGTTGAAGGGAAACTGACCTACAGATCGTATGATGATAAAGATGGCGTAAAGCGATACATAACCGAAATAAGAGTAGATGAAGTTCTGCTTCTGGGAAGTAAATAATAAAAACACAAATGATGAAAGTAAAAGTTTTTAAAATCAGGCTGCAGCAGGAATTTTTACAAGATGACCAGCATATGCTTGACGGATTTCTGGAATCTCATCAGATCGTAAAAGTGGAAACAGCTTTTGTAAATGACGAAAATTACTGGTCGGTAGTATTATATTTTGATGAATTAAAAATGTCTGCCAATGCAGTAAAGGAACCAAGACAGACAAAATATACTTCTGAAAATGATACGTTGAGCGCCGATGAAGAAAAAATCCTTGATGCTCTTAAAGAATGGCGTTCTGAAAAAGCAAAGGAGCAGAATCTTCCGAGCTATTTTATTGCAACGAATAAAGAGCTAATATCCGTAGCGAAATATAAACCTATAAAAAAAGAAGAACTCTTGGAAATCAAAGGATTTGGTAAGCATAAAATAGAAAATTACGGAGAGGAAATTCTTGAAATACTGGAAAGCATCTGATCCTTAAAAAACAAAACACAATTGATGAATGAATCATTAGCTGGAGAAGATTGTTTCTTCAGCTTTTGATGTAGTTAAAAGTCAGTTCAATTCCTTATTTTTGCAGCACTTATACATTAATCATCATTTATCAATTATAAAATGAAACCAGGTTTAGCAAAAGGGACGAGAGATTTTACAGCATCGGAAGTTGCAAGAAGAAGATTTATCATTACTATCTTACAGAAAAACTTCGAATTATTCGGGTTCCAACCATTGGAAACGCCAAGCTTTGAAAATCTTTCGACATTAACAGGAAAATACGGAGAGGAAGGTGACCGACTGATTTTTAAGATTTTAAATTCAGGAGATTATACTTCAAAAGTAAATCAGGAAGACTGGGAGAACAAAAATCATCAGAAATTAACTTCACAGATTTCCGATAAAGCTCTTCGTTACGACCTTACTGTACCTTTTGCAAGGTTCGTGGCGATGAACCACAATCAGCTTACTTTTCCTTTTAAAAGATATCAGATCCAGCCGGTTTGGAGAGCAGACCGACCGCAGAAAGGAAGATTCAGAGAGTTTTATCAATGTGATGCCGATGTGGTGGGAAGTGAGAGCCTTTTGCAGGAAGTAGATTTGGTTCAATTGTATTTAAAATCATTTGCAGAGCTTGGAGTTTCTGTGACGATTCATATTAACAACCGCAAAATACTTTCCGGATTAGCCGAATATGCAGGAATTACCGATAAGCTGATCGATTTCACGGTTGCACTCGATAAGCTTGATAAAATAGGCAAAGAAGGAGTAGTGAAGGAATTATTGGAAAGAGGAATTTCTCAGGAATCTATTGATAAACTGGATTTTCTTTTTACCCAATCAGAAGATGCATTGGAAAATCTTCTGCAACTGAAAGAGAAGTTTTCAGGGAATGAAACAGGATTAAAAGGGGTAGAAGAGTTAGAATTTGTAATCACTCAGTCGTTAAATTTAGGCGTTGATATTCAAAATCTGGTATTTGATATTACCTTAGCAAGAGGACTGGATTATTACACGGGAGCGATCTTTGAAGTAAAAGCCGATGAAGTTCAGATGGGATCAATCGGTGGCGGTGGAAGATATGATAACCTTACCGAAGTTTTTGGAGTTAAAAATATTCCGGGAATTGGGATTTCTTTTGGTCTGGACAGGATTTATCTTGTCATGGAAGAATTAGGTTTATTCCCTGAAGAAGCTACATCAAAAGTGGAATATCTGTTTGCTAATTTTGGAGGTGATGAAACGCTGGAAGCTTTAAAATTAATCAAGCAATTAAGAGAAAAAGGAATTTCCGCCGAGCTTTATCCTGAATCTGCTAAAATTGGAAAACAGTTTACGTATGCTGAAAAGAAAGGAATTAAAAATCTTGTTTTCCTAGGTGAAGAAGAGATTAAAAACGGAACTGTAACGTATAAAGATCTTGAAGCCGGAGAACAGAAAACGGTTTCTTTGGAAGAGTTTTTATAATTTTAGAGCTATGAAAAGCATATTATTTTTAGCACTTTTTACAGCTTGTTCTGTGTTTATTCGGGCACAAGAAAGGATGCCGGAGATCCCTAAACAGGACCTCAGTAAGGAAAGCGATCATGTAGTGCTCAGTGAGATCACTTCATTTCCGGAACATATTTTTTCATGGGATATTAAATCTCTGACGGTAAGTGAATCAGATCAGCTGACAAGCATACCCGAAAAAATTTCCAGACTAAAAAATCTTGAGTCTTTTATGCTCACAGGAGGTCATAAAATTACAGATTTTCCGAAAGAGTTTGCTTCATTAAAGCAATTGAAAAAACTGGCATTACACAATATGCTTACGGAGAAGATGTCTCCGGTAATTTTTAAACTGAAATCATTAGAGGATTTAGAATATGCTCAGTTCAGTTATTTTGATTTTTCGGAAGACATAGGAAAATTGGAAACATTGAAGAGACTTGGATTATCAAGAGGATTAGATATCAGAAGTCTAAAAAGTGTTGAAGGAAAAGCCGGTAGAAATCTTCCGTCTTCCATAAAGAATCTGAAAAGCCTGGAGACTTTGTCCGTTAGCGGAAACCTTATGTCTGAGCTGCCCGAAGAAATAGGATTTTTGAATATGGTTAATGATGTATGGCTTTCGAATAACCTGCTGAAAACGTTACCAAGTGGATTTTCCAGGCTTCAAAACTTAAAGACGCTGCATCTGGACAATAATGTATTTAAAGTGTTTCCGAAAGAGCTATACAAAATATCAAGTCTTAAAAGACTTGATATCTATAAAAATCAGATTAGCCAAATCCCTGCCGGAATAGCTGGGTTGACTGGCCTTACCGGACTTTTTATTGATAGGAATGAACTTACAAACGAATGCTTAACGGAAATTTATAACCTTGAAAATCTCGAAGTCCTGGATATTCGTAAAAATAAAATTACATCATTCCCACCGGGTTTAGAAAAAATGAAAAAGCTGAAAATAGTATATATTTCAGGAAATAATATTCCGTATCAGGAAATTTCTCGTGCACAGGTTTTGTTGCCAAAAACAAAGTTTGTTACTCAGGAAGTGCCATGAAAAATACAGAAGAATTAAAAGAAATAGCCAAACTTTTTCTTAAGCTGGGAATCATAGGTTTCGGAGGACCGGCTGCACATATTTCAATGATGCAGGATGAAGTTGTCACCAAAAGAAAATGGCTTACACAACAGCATTTTTTGGATCTGATAGGTGCAACAAATTTAATTCCAGGTCCCAACAGTACAGAAATGGCCATCCATATTGGAAGAGAAAAAGGAGGCTGGAAAGGATTAATTACTGCAGGAGTTTGTTTTATTCTTCCTGCAGTTTTTATTACAGGTATTTTTGCCTGGCTGTATAAAAAATACGGAACATTACCTGAAGTTCAGCCTTTTGTTTACGGAATAAAGCCCGCCATCATCGCTATTATTTTATCAGCAATTTTTCCGTTGGCAAAAAAAGTCTTTAAAAACAGGTGGCTTGATTATTTTAGGATTACTTGTATTGACAGGATCATTACTGGGTTTTAATGAGATTCTCCTCCTTTTTGGCGCCGGAATTATCTATGTCTTTTTATTTTTTATAAACTCCGGAAAATCAAAAGATTTAAAAAATCTTATTCCTATTATTTATTTACATGAATCAGGGAACGATTTATTATCCACATTAAATATTAAACTATTCCTGATTTTCCTCAAAGTCGGCGCTATTCTTTACGGAAGCGGCTATGTATTGTTTGCGTTTCTGGATGCTGAGCTTGTCTCTACAGGATTGATGACAAGAAAGCAACTGATAGATGCCATTGCCGTTGGACAGTTCACTCCCGGGCCGGTTTTTTCTTCGGTTACTTTTATAGGATATCAGATTAACGGATGGGCCGGAGCTGCCGTTTCAACCCTCGGGATTTTCTTACCTTCATTTCTTTTCGTGGCATTGCTGAATCCTTTGGTAAAGAAAATGAGGAAGTCAATAATTTTCTCATTATTTCTGGACGCGGTAAATGTCGCTTCTGTTGCTATTATTGTCTCCGTATGTATTACGATGGGAATGGGTACTGTTACTGACTGGAGGACGATTCTTATTGCTGTTGTCTGTCTTTTTCTAAGCTTTCTATATAAAAAAATCAATAGTGCTCTTATTGTTGTACTGGGTTCGGGAATGGGATACCTGCTGACATTAATATAGACTCTATTTTCATTATTCTTAATAATTCCTTTGAAAATGTATTTTCAAATCGTGACCATATAATTTTATAGTTTGCCAATATACAATTACATCGCAAGAATATCTTTTTGCATCGTGCCAATGTAAAGTCACCGCATAAAAAAGTAACTTTACCTCGCAAGAATGTAACCTTACCTCGTAAGAATATTCTTCTGCATCGTGCCAATGTACAATTGCAACGTTAAAATGTAAGTTTACCTTGTAAAAAAGTAAACTATATAGAAAGAATATTAAAAAATCTTTTCTAATCTCTTTACTTTTAGATCTGAATGTAATCGCAGTTATTTTTTTTATATTTTTAGGATATAAATATAAGCCATGGAAAACTATTTAGAAATTAACAGAAACTCGTGGAATGCCAAGGTGGAACCTCATTTAAAATCGGATTTTTATTTTGTAGATGAATTTCTGAAAGGAAGAGCTTCCCTTAATTCTATCGAATTGGAGCTTCTGGGAGACATAAAAGATAAGACGATTCTGCATCTGCAATGCCATTTCGGGCAGGATTCTATTTCCCTGTCAAGATTAGGAGGTAAAGTGACAGGAATCGATCTGTCGGATAAAGCGATTGCCGCAGCAGAGGAACTGGCACAGAAATGTGCAACTGATACTCAATTTATCTGTACGGATTTGTATAACCTTCCTAATATTCTTGATCAGCAATTTGATATTGTCTTTACCAGTTACGGAACCATTGGCTGGCTGCCGGATCTGGAACGATGGGCAAAGGTAATTTCACATTTTCTTAAGCCTAAAGGAAAATTTATTATGGCGGAATTTCATCCTTTAGTGTGGATGTTTGATGATGATTTTGAAGGCGTGAAGTACAATTATTTTAATGAAAAAGCCATTGTTGAAACTTATGAAGGCACTTACGCAGATCAATCTGCAGATATTGTACAGGAATATGTGATGTGGAATCATTCTTTAGCGGAAGTTCTTCAGAGCCTCATTAATAATGGTCTTGATATCCTTCAGTTCAGAGAATTCGACTGGTCACCATATCCATGTTTCAGACATATAGAAGAATTTGAAAAAGGTAAATGGAGAATTTCTAAGTTTGGAAATAAAATTCCATTGGTGTTTTCAATGGAAGCACAAAAAAAAGTCATCGTAATAAAAAACTACGATGACTTTCTAAATATATGAATGTTAAAATAACTAGTCTTGGTTAAATAGATTCCTGTGCTTTATTTACAGAATCCTGTGCTTTGTTTTTAAATTCATCTGCTTTATCCTGAACCTGGGAAGCAACATTATTGGCTCTGTCTTTAATTTCATTTCCCCATTTGTGTAGGTTATCCTTTGCATTATTGAATTTGTCTTTTACCATTTGTTTTTCTTCAGCGCTTGAATTTTTGTATTTCCAGTAAGCTAAAGCTCCCAAACCGACTAACGCTAATAAACCTTTTGTCTTATTTCCCATGATTTCTATTTTTAAATGTTAATATTAAAATTTGTTATTAATAACCATGTAAAATACGTGCCAAAAAAAATGATAGAAGTATAAAATAATGTTAAATTTAATTGAAAGTTTGTAAATTATTTCCGTCAAAACTTGCAAAAACCATAGTGGGATAGGAGTCGCGGTGAAAAATATTTCCATTTTTATCAATGGCAATAGCCCCTGCAAATCCGTCAATTGTTTTCAGTTCTTCGAACGTTTTATCAAAAGCATTTTCGAGGGACATTCCGTCGGTAACTCTTGTGACAATCTTTGCGGCTGTGGCATTGCTTACAATATCTTCACCAACGCCTGTGCAGCTCACTGCACAGAAAGAATTGGCATAATTTCCCGCAACGGTAGCAGAATCGGAAATCCTTCCCGGGATCTCAAATCCCTTTCCTCCTGTGGACGTGGCAACGGCTAATTTTCCTTCTTTATCAAGGGCTACACAGCCGACAGTTCCTTTTCCTCCGTTCTTTAATTTTAATTCATATTCTTCTCTTCTTTTCGGAATTTCAGTGGAAAAGTTTTCAAAGCCATGTTCTGAAGCATATTTTTTAGCTCCGCTTCCTCCCAAGACTCTGTCGTCTTCGTTTATGAGTTCTTTTGCCACAAAAACCGGATTTTTTACATCCTGAATATTGATAACACCACTCATTTTCTGGGTTTTCCCGTCCATAATGGCAGCACTCATCCTGATAACGCCGTCACTTTGGATCTGCGAGCCTGTACCTGCATTGTACAGCTCATCATCTTCAAGCAAAGAAACCGCAAAAGCTGCAGTGTCAAAAGCTGAATTGTTCTGTAAAAATTCAAAGGCTTTTTTTACAATATGTTTCAAAGATTCCTGCTTGGCAGTTTTTACCTCGTGGCTCTGATCACTTTCGGAGAAAAATCCGCCGTGGATGATTATTTTCATATTTTAGTTCATTATTGGTGAATGACAAATGTTTTTGATGATGTTAATTTATGTAAGCTTTTTTTAAACTTTTTTTATTTAACCACAAAAGTCGCAAAAGATTAAAAATTTCCATTTTAAGCAATTTTTATAAAAGAAAAAAAAGCTGACAATAGTTTTTAAAAATCTTTGATTTTTGTTCTTTTTGAAAGCTTTGATTAACTAATAAAAACTTTTTAAACTTGTCTTTTGCGACTTTTGTGGTTAAATTTAATATTATTTTAAACAGATTTATATATTTAAATAATCATTCATCAACTATTCATCATTTATTTGTCTTGAGGAATGGGATTGAATTGAGAATTTTCGATCGTCAGCGTTTTGGTTGTGAGATCATAATGATCGTTCATCGACATGACATGAACGGTAAGATTATCGATAGAAATAGGTTCTCCCAGATTGATGTTGGTAAGATTGGTATCTTTAATAAACCTTCCGTCGACCAGAATCACAAGACCCGAACCTACGGCAGTCATTACATCATTATGAATAAAAAGGCCGGTATCTTCTCCCAGACCGATTCCCAGCGTTCTCGGATTGTTGACTACGGCCTGAAAAAGTCTTCCGATTCTTCCTCTCTGTACAAAATGGGTGTCAATAATTACATTGTCGATCAGGCCCAAACCTTGTGTTGTTTTTATTTCACCTTTAAGCAATGCTTCAGAGCTGCTACCCTGATAGATCATATTTTCGGACGCGGCAGCGGCTCCCGCAGAAGTTCCTGAGTAAATGAAATCCTGTTCCTGATATTTCAGTAAAATGGTATCGTGGAATCTTGTCCCTCCAAGAATGGAAGTCAGTCTCAGCTGATCTCCCCCTGTAAACATAACAACATCTGCTGCGTTTGCTCTTGCGACGATCGCGTCAGAATTGGCCTCTTCACGGTTGTGAATATCAAGTATATTCACATTTTTGGCGCCTAGAAACTCAAAAGCTTTTTTATATTCGGAACCTACGATCTGCGGAATCTGTGAGGCTGTCGTAATAATTTCAATGACAGAATTTTCCTTTTGTTTAGATTCGTTGATGATTTTTCTGAGAATTCCTCTCTCAAAAAAATTAAGATTTTTTTCTATATTCTGATCAAAATCGGTTTCAGCAAAACTTCCTTTGTTTACAGCACCACCGATTACAATTAATTTTCCAACAGGTTTCGTCATAGGATGCAAATTTAAAAAATTATTAACAGCTGAAAAAATCCACAGTACATAAAATTGATTTTGAGGATTTTAGAATGATAAATAAACTGTGCTTATTTTTAATAAATATTCAAACGTGGTATAGTTTTGTTTAGGGTTTTGCATTATCTTTGATTTTAAATGCAGTTATTGGTAACTATTAAAAATGCAAATAGACTATGAAAATTGAGAAAATACAGGCACTGCGCGGCCCTAATATTTGGAGTATCAGCAGGAAGAAGCTGATACAGATGAGGTTGGATCTGGAAGAAATGGAAAATTTTCCTACCAATAAAATCGACGGTTTCAGAGAAAGAATAGAAAAATTAATGCCTTCTCTATTTTCTCACAGATGTTCCGAAGGCGTGGAAGGTGGTTTTTTTCACCGTATAGAAACAGGAACATGGATGGGACATGTGATTGAACACATCGCGCTGGAGATCCAGACTTTGGCAGGTATGGACGTGGGCTTTGGGAGAACGAGGGAGACAAAAACTCCGGGAGTTTATAATGTCGTATTTAATTATATTGAAGAAAATGCAGGGATTTTTGCAGCGGAAGAATCTGTAAGAATCGCAGAAACTTTAATCAAAGGAGAAGATTATGATCTGAATGCATGTATCCAGAAGCTTAAAGAGATTCGCGAAAGAGTGCGCCTGGGACCTTCAACAGGAAGTATTGTTGAGGAAGCCGTTTCCAGAAAAATCCCATGGATACGTTTAGGAACAAATTCTCTGGTGCAGCTTGGTTATGGAGTTAATCAGCAGAGATTTCAGGCAACGATTACCGGGAAAACAAGTTCTATTGCTGTAGATATTGCATGTAATAAAGAGTTGACAAAAAGAATGCTGCATGATGCCGCAATACCGGTACCTATAGGAGATCTGGTCATGGATGAAGAAGGTCTTGACAGTGTCGTAAGAAAAATAGGATATCCTGTCGTTATTAAACCTTTAGACGGAAATCACGGAAAAGGCTCTTCTATCAATGTTAATGATTGGGAATCAGCAAAAACGGGACTGGAATACGCTCAGAAATATTCTAGAAAAGTAATTGTTGAAAAATATATTACGGGATACGATTTCAGGGTTTTGGTTATCAATAATAAAATGGTGGCTGCTGCCAGAAGAGTTCCTGCTCACGTTGTCGGCGATGGCGAGCTGAATCTTGAACAATTAATTGAAAAAGAAAATAAAGATCCGAGAAGAGGATACGGACATGAAAATGTTTTAACCGAAATAGAAGTCGATAAAGATACGACTGAGCTTCTTGAAAAACTGAATTATACATTACAAACCGTTCCTCAGAGAGGAGAGGTGGTTTACCTGAAATCAACGGCTAATCTCTCAACGGGAGGGACTTCGATTGATGTTACGGATATGGTTCACCCGGAAAATATCACAATGGCTGAAAGAATATCAAAGATCATAGGCCTGGATGTCTGTGGGATTGATATTATGGCGGAAAACCTTACGCAGCCTTTAAAAGAAAGTGGCGGAGCAATCATTGAAGTTAATGCAGCACCGGGTTTCAGAATGCATCTTGCTCCAAGTGAAGGATTACCCAGAAACGTTGCGGCCCCGGTAGTTGATATGCTTTATCCACCGGGAAAACCTTTTACTATTCCCATTATTGCAGTAACCGGGACTAACGGAAAGACGACAACCACAAGACTGATTTCACATATTGTTAAAAGTAACGGCTACAGAGTTGGCTTTACCACTTCAGACGGAATTTATATTCAAAATACAATGCTGACGAAAGGTGATACAACGGGACCTCTTTCAGCGGAATTTGTATTAAAAGATCCAACTGTAGAATTTGCCGTTCTGGAAACTGCAAGAGGCGGAATTTTACGTTCAGGATTAGGTTTTTCTCAATGCGACATCGGTGTTTTAACTAATATTAAAGAAGATCATTTGGGATTGAATGATATTCATAACCTAAAAGATCTTACGAAAGTAAAAAGAGTGGTTCTTGACAGCGTTAAAAAGAATGGATGGAGTGTAATGAATGCCGATGACGAATATTCTATGCGAATTGTGAACGATCTCCATTGCAATGTAGCGATTTTCAGTATGGATGAAAATAATCCACACATGAAGAAATTTGCCAAAGAAGGCAAGATCACCTGCGTTTATGAAGAAGGTTTTGTAACGATTAAAAAAGGTGACTGGAAGATCAGAATCGGAAAGGCAAAAGATTTCCCAATTACGATGGAGGGTAAGGCCAGATTCATGATTGAAAATGTTTTGGCGGCAAGTTTGGCAAGTTATCTTCAAGGGTTTGAAATTGAAGATATTTCGAATTCATTAAGAACTTTCCTGCCTAGTGCACAACTTACCCCCGGAAGACTTAATGTTTTTAAGTTTAAAAACTTTAAAGTTTTAATTGATTTTGCTCATAATCCTGCAGGCTATGAAGCGATTGAAGATTATCTTAAAAATGTAGAAGCAACGAAAAAAATAGGCATTATTTCGGGAGTCGGAGACAGAAGAGATAACGACATCAGAGAATGCGGGAAAATTGCAGGAAGAATGTTCGATCATATTATTATCCGAAACGAAAAGCACCTTCGCGGAAGAACGGAAGAAGAAATAAACGGATTGATCATTGAAGGAATGCAGAATTCTGGAAAAGATGTAAGCTATGAAACGATTCCTAAAGAAATTGACGCTCTGAAACATGCGATGGGAATGGCGGAAGAAGGGACTTTTATCACCGCTTTAAGTGATGTTATTTCCAATGCGATTGATCTTGTTCAGGATTATCAGACAAGAGAATTGCTTGAAGATGACAAGATCTAATAATATATTTTGAAGTTTCGGCGGCATCGAAGATGCCGCCGAAACTTTATCCTATTTGCTAAAGTTGATCTATAAATTTTCCCAAGTCTGTTTTATCTCACGCATTTTAACCAGATAAAAATATAAAGGAATCAGCTCTAATCGTAGGGTGAAAAAATTATTATCAGGTAATATGAATGGTAGGATCATCATAATAATACAGACTGTAATACCAATGACGGCATCAATAATAGCCGCTTGCGGAGCCCATTTTTGTTCGAACCAAAGTCCGTATGCTACAATTCCTTTGTAAATGATTAAGCAACTTGTCATTAGACCGTAAAGAGTATAAATATGTGTTGCTTTAATTCCGTAAATCGAAGTTTTAAATTCTCTTACAAAAGGCCCGATCCCAAGAAACAAAGCGGATATTGTTCCTCCGATCATAAAAAACCAAACAAAGATCTTAATCCATACTGGTAAAAGATTTCTTCTTCGTATAAAATGTGCTTTCTTTGCAAACTCTTCAAAAGCTGAAGTTTCATTCATTGTATATTAGTTTTATAATTTATTCTTTCGCAAAAAATGCATTCGAACTCCCGATCCAGATGGCATCTTTCTTATTAAAATCTACATTTACCATATCAGCTTTGGTCATTCTTGCAAGATTTTCCAGTAGAATAGGGCGTTCATCATTTTCTCTCCAAATATACAACAAACGAATTTCACCTTTTGAGAAATCTCCGTTGATATCTTCAAAAACAGGTTCGTAATTTACTTTTCTTTGTAAAATGTAATTTTCTTTGTCTTCAATAGCATCTGTTATCTCTTTTGTCGGATTTAGATTAACACCGCTTCCTGCAAAGGAAAATAATGGTTTTAAAACAAAATTTTCAAGGTTTTCATTTTTCGGAAATTCATTCAGAAAATAACTTTTTGGCACGAACTGATGCTGTAAAAGGGGTAACAGAAACTTAGAAATTTTAAAAAACCAATTTGGGTGGGTGATCCATT
Source organism: Chryseobacterium sp. POE27 (assembly GCF_039727685.1). Lineage (NCBI taxonomy): Bacteria > Pseudomonadati > Bacteroidota > Flavobacteriia > Flavobacteriales > Weeksellaceae > Chryseobacterium > Chryseobacterium sp. POE27. The sequence continues at coordinate 861,636 of NZ_CP152475.1, read as the reverse complement.
TTACATCGACATCTTCACGGAAATCGTATTCCGTTTTCAAACCCGGAATACGATCTAATTCATCAAAAATGACACGATTATAAATTCTTTTGATTTCAACTAAATTTCCATCATACTCATAATATAATTTTCTGCCTTTTTTTTTGATTTTAGTAAGGCAAACTGTTTTTATTCCCAATAATTTTTCAGTTAAAGCAAAATCAATAGCCGTTTTCTGTTTTTCGGGATAGATTTCCAGGAGAATAACGTTTTCAGGATTTTCTTCACCAACAATAAGTTCTTTTAAATAATTTTTGAATGTTGCGTCAGGCATTTTATTTCTGATTTCCGAAAGAAAAGGGTACACCTCACAAAAGGTTTCTTCAAAGACTTTCTGAAAAGCGTACAGAGAAGGGAAGGCCTGAAGCTCAATAAGCTGAGGTTCGATTTCTCCATTTACACTTCTGCAGATCCCGAAATCAATGGTGAAAAAGTGTGGTTTCTCTGTATCTCCCGGAACGTGACAGTTGTCAGGAACTGCTTTTCGTAATAGGTCGGGAGATAAAGTTTTGATCTGGTCAATAATGCTTTCGCTGGCATCAATTAATTTAGCCTCAAATTTTTTTGTCAGGAAAATAGGACTCTCAGAAATTCTGAATCCCGGTTCGAGTCCGCTTTTTTGTTTTAAATATTCCTTCAGCAGGTTGTATTTCTCCTGTGAAAAATCCTGGTTAAACTGTTGTCTGTATTTTGGAATCATCAATCTTTTTCTTTTGTGAGTTAAAAAAAATCGGACAGTCCAGCCCGATTATATATTCTTATCGAAAGTATTTCTTACATTGAATATGAGTTCTGTTCAAAATGTTCTGTTTTGCAAAGTCTAAAAATCCCGGAAGAATCTGTGACTGTGTAAGAATGATTTTATCTTCGTCATCAATTCTGTCGATAGTTTCAAGGTATTTTTCCATTCCGAAATTCTCGATCATGGCCAATTTGTTTTTTTCATCCTTAAGATTTTCCATCATTCCCTCAGGGTTGGCTTCCGGATGAAACTGTGTTCCGAAAATTTCTTCAGAAAAACGAACCGCCATCACGGCTCTTTCAAGATCTATGTGAGGTCTGAATTTTTCAATCGCTGTGATTTTCATTCCCAGTTCTTCAAAACGTTCATGATCCGGTTCAATAAACTGGTAAGCTCGCGAATCAACGGCGTAGAAAGGATCCGGAAGATTTTTGAACAAAAATTCCTGCTCGCCTTCTTCAGTTTTATGAACCGGCATCACGCCAAAGGAATACGATTTTCTTTTATTGATTGTTCCGAGTTCCCAGTGAATGCTTGCCAGCTGGAAAGAATGGCAGATCAGGAAAAGATATTTTTTTTCAGGGCTAAACTTATTATGTTCAAAAATAGCATTTAAGAATCCACTAAATTTATCTTCCCATTCCAGTCCTTCCCGATGAGGATTTCCAGGACCTCCGGAAGAAATAAATATGTCAAATTCTTCAATGTCTGGAATTTCATTTTTAAACCTTACGTCAAATGTTTTGATGATTACATTTTCTTCCACACAGTGCTGCTGAAATGTTTCAGAAATTTCTTTTATATTTTTAAATCCCTGATTGATCTGATTATTGTTCATATCCAGCAAGGCAATTCGAATATCCTTCATACTACTTCATATTTTTTTACAAATTTATCAAATATTATGAAGTGTTTCTCCGTGCGTAATGCCGTATTCTGTTTCTGAGATCATATAATCAACAACTTTTGTAAGATCGCCGGTTTCATTAAAAATTTTGAGCTGTCTGTCTGCACCCGTTCCATTTTCAAGAATTTTCCAGGCATATTCCACTTCATTACGACAGCCTAAATCATCTACCACATCATCTATAAATTCTAAAAGTTCTTTTAAAAGATCAGGATAGGGAACAGATTCTTCTTTACCGAAATCGATAAGGTGAGCTTCAATGCCGCTTTTGGAGGCTCTCCATTTATTTTCATTAAGTAATAGTCTTCTATAGCTTCTGAAACTTAAATTTTGCTGATGAAGCTTATAGATTTTTGCTACAAGAGACTGCATGATGGCTGCCAGACATACCGTTTCATCTATTCTTAAAGGCATATCGCAAATCCTGAACTCAATGGTAGGATAAAACGGATGAACTCTGAGATCCCACCATATTTTCTTGGCATTGTCGATTGTTCCTGTCTTTACCAAAAGGTCAACATAACTGTCAAATTCCGCGAGAGAGTTGAAAAAACTCGGGATTCCTGTTCGTGGAAATTTCACGAAAATTTCTTGCCGGTACGATTTAAAACCTGTATTTCTGCCGATCCAAAACGGTGAATTTGTTGATAATGCATACACATGCGGAAGAAAATATCTCATTACATTCTGGATTCTTACCCCTTCTTCACGGTTCGGGATTCCGATATGAACATGAAGTCCGAAAATCAAATTTCCGCGTGCCACATCGCCCATGTCGTCTACGATTTTGTTATACCGTTCTCCGTTGGTAATAGTATTATGCTCCCAGTTGGAGAAAGGATGTGTTCCGCCTCCGGAAACGCGAAGCCCCTGTTCATGAGCTGTTTTGATAAGATGCCTTCTGAGATTAGTTAGTTCAGCTTTAGCCTCCTGAATATTCTGGCAAATCCCTGTTTCCATTTCGATCATGGATTCGTGCATTTCGTGCTTTAAGTTTTCGCTTAAAACAGCTTTTCCACCTTCTATAATTTTCGAAACATGAGAGATCAGATCTCTGCTCTCAACATCAATGATCTGATATTCTTCTTCGATGCCGATAGTAAATTGATGCATTTTTTTTCGTGTTTTATGTTTTTTTATTTAATAGAATCTTTTACAAAATTTCCCCAGGTGATATTAGGTTTTCCGGGAACATATTCTTTGGCTTTTTCTACGGCTAACTTTGCAGCATGCTCCACAATCCATGCAAAATTTTCTTCGCCTACAGAATTTCTGTCGGCATCCGGTGCAGGGTTGCAGAAGTCGATCGCATAAGGAATTCCATCCCGAACAGCAAATTCCACGGTATTGAAATCATAGCCTAATGCTTCATTCATTTTAATGGTATAATCATGAATGGTTTTTAATAATTTTTCCAGTTCTTTCCCTTCTGTTTTGTGAGTCGTTTCATATCTCAGATGAGGAGCATTTCTCGGTTCATAAGGCATAATGTGAACATATTTTCTGCCCAGGCAATATACCCTGTAGTAATCATCAAAAATAATTTCTTCCTGTACCATCATTACGAGCTGCTCGGTTTCTGCGTGTTTTTCCCAGAGGTCTTGCGGATTTTCTACGCGGTACACGTTTCTCCAACCGCCGCCGTCGTGGGGTTTCATATAAGCCGGAAATCCGACATAATCAAAAATATAATCCCAGTCATGAGGGAATTTCAGATTTCTGAAAGAAGTTTCTGAAGTATTGGTTGGTCTTTCGTAAGAAGGAAGTAAAACCGTTTTCGGAAGAGGGATCCCCAGTTTTGTCATCAAAGCGTTATTAAAAAATTTTTCATCTGCACTCCACCAAAATGGATTGTTGATAACATATGTTCCGTTTAATGCTGCATTTTTAAGATAAGCTCTGTAGAAAGGAACATCCTGCGAAATTCTGTCGATAATGACGGCATATCCATAATCTATGCCCTGTTCAAGTTTGTCGATGCTTACCGGTTCAGCAATGATTTCCCCTTTTCCAAGTTCATTTACCTTATCAATAAATGCCCACGGAAATGTATCTTCCATACCGAATAAAATTCCAACTTTTCTAACCATAATTGTATTTTTTTATGTTTTTTTACTATTTATTTAAATTAAGAGAAAAATGCTCCAATAAATGTGGGGAAAACCATTCTCCAAAGCGGCCAGTCGTGATTGATCCATTTTCTTTCATCGTACCAGAAATCGATTCCTTTGGAACGTAAAATCTCTGCCATTTCGATATTTTTATCTTTACAGATATCCTGATCGGAAGTGCTTAAAACGATGTGCATATGTTTATATTTCCACGCTTCATCATTTTTTACAAATTCTCTCGGGCAATTGAAGTACACCAGATCATCAGAATATCCGTCCATAAAATTTCTGATGCTGAAAGCTCCCGAAAGACAGATGAGATGCGAAACAACATCCGGAAACCTGAAGGCAAAATTTGCTGCGTGATACCCTCCGAAACTTGCTCCTGCAAGTGCAACACGATGGGTCTTATGGATTTTCTGAATATAAGGGACAAACTCCTGAATCAGAAACTGTACATATCTTTCATAATTTTTAATTCTCTGTTGTGGCGAGATGCTTTCATCATAAAAGCTCCAGCTATCAATGGTTTGAATATTATAGAGCTTCACTTTTCCATGCTCTACAAACCAGTTGATGTTTCCGTTCAGATGAAAATCATGATTTTGCGTATAAAGACCCTGAGAAGTCGGAAACATAATGATCGGATGACCATAATGTCCTGTAACTTCTACTTTGAGGCTTGTACCCAAAATATGTGAATAATAATCTGTATGTTCTATATGTGGCATTTTTTATAATAAATGATGATTGATGAATGATAATTAATTTTGCTAGTTGCTAGTTGCTAGTTGCTAGTTGCTAGTTGCTAGTTGCTAGTTGTTAACTCATTGGTTTGCTTTTAGGAGGAAGAATATTCAGCATTTCAGCATGAATTTTTTCGGCTGCATGATCAAGTCTTTCCTGAATAACATCAGGATCGCTGGCTTTATAAACAACACCAACATGGTGATCAATAGGTAAAAACTTTAGTGTTTCCGGACTTTCAAATTTGCTGTAATCCGCTTTCTCATTCTTAATTAAAGCGATTATCAACCCGGAATAGTATCCGGTAGGTGTTGGAATCTGATAATCTTTCCCTTTTAGCAAAGCGTCTTCTATTTTTGCCCATTCTCTCCAGATGTTGATATTGCTTGATGCTTCCACCAGATCAGGAATGTGAGCACCTCCAACTCTTGAGGAAGTTTCCAGAAAGTAATATTTTCCGTTTTCTTTACTTCGTATAAACTCTGTATGGGTGGCGCCATTTATTAGTCCAAAATTGGAAAGAACTTTAGCATTGGCATTTTCAAGAGCCTGAAATTCATCGGAATATCTTCCCAATGTTTTCGTCCTGAAAACTCCGCCTTCATGGGAAACCTGCATCGGCGGTGCCAAATATTTTGAAGCGGAAGTAAAAACGATTTCTTTATTGAAAGTAAGGCTGTCAACATGATAAACATCACCGGGCTTAAAGCTTTCCAGTAAAAATAAGTGTCGCTCTTCTCCAAGATTATTCAATGCTTCCCAAAGCTCTTCTCTGGAATTCAATTTTTTAATTCCTGAAGCTGAAGCTTCCGAACGGGGTTTTAAAACCCATGGAGCAGGAACTTTATCAATAAAAGCATTCACCTCATCATTATTAAAAACTGCAGTGAACTCGGGAACATGGATGCCAGAATCTTTTGCTTTGTGTCTCATTGCAAGCTTATCCCTGAAATACCGGTGTGTCGTTTGTCCCATTCCGGGAATACGGAAGGTTTCTCTGATCAAAGCTGCTTTTTCGACATCATAGTCATCCAGGGCAATTACAGCGTGAACTTTCCGGGTCTGCATCAGGTAAGAAAATCCCTGAATAAGGTGATCGAGATTCCAGACTGAAGGCTTTATTTCAGGCATGTAGAAAACTTCATCTATAGCATGCCACGGCCAGTTTTTCTCCTTAAGATTTTCGGATGTTACCAGAATTACTTTATTACCGAGGTTTTTCATTCCGTCCATGAAATCATAACCCTTGTAATAGCACGAAATACATACTATTGTTTTCTCCTCCATATAATGTTTTTTAGTTTTTAATGAAATTTAAAAAATGAAAGACGTGTTTCCTTAAGTATTTATTACTAAAATATTAAATAAGGTACATATTTGAAAATTTCATATCAATTATACAGAGAATTTTTGTAATAAACTAATTTTTAGTGATAATTTTCGATTAAATCTGCCAGTAACTGCACTCCAAATCCGGTTGCAGCCTTTTCTTTTGCGTATCCTACATTTCCGAAAGCGACTCCGGCAATATCAAGATGCGCCCATTTCGGATGCTCTTCTATAAACTGTTCTAAAAATTTTGCGGCTACAATGCAGTCACCAATGGGTTTCATGGATATATTTTTAATATCGGCAACATCAGACCTGATATCGTCTTTCCATATCTCCCACAGTGGTAAATTCCACACTCTCTGGTTGGTTTTATCTCCTGTTTTTATCAGTAGATTTTTCAGCTCTTCATTATTCGAAAACATTGCTCCACAGGTGTCGCCGAACATTCTCACCGAGCTTCCTGTTAAGGTGGCAAGATCAATCAGAAAATCTGTTTTGAAATTTTTTGCCATATAGGAAAGTCCGTCTGCCAGAATCATTCTGCCTTCTGCATCAGTATTGAGAACTTCTATTGTCTTTCCGTTATATGCCGTAACCACATCGCTTGGAAGAAAAGCCTTTTCGGAAATAGCATTGTCAGTAATGGGTAAGATAGCTATAATATTTACAGGAAGCTGCATTTCTGCGGCATACATTAAAGTTCCTAAAACAGCGGTCGCACCACCCATATCCGACTTCATATAATGCATATTGTCCGGATTTTTTAAAGAAATTCCTCCGGTATCAAACAACACACATTTTCCGACAAGACCGAAAGTTTTTGCATTTTTAGCATTGCTTTTATATTCAAGGATTGTAAAGGCTGCATCATAAGCACTTCCTTGGTTTACAGAAAGATAAGCGCCCAATCCAAGTTCCTCGCATTTTTTTCTATTGAAAACTGTGTATTTTAAATCATATTTTTTAGCTAAATTTTTTAAATATAAACTAAAAATATCCGGTTTTTTAAGATTAGCCGGTTTGTTCAGCCATTCCTGACAGGCAATTTGCCCGTTACTTATTGCTTCTGTTTTTTGGCTGATGAGATCTAGTTTTTTCTGACTTAAATTCTCAAAATGAAGCTCAAATTTAGCATTCCAGAAAGCGTGAGTCTTTTCAAAAGGATAATGGTAAGTGCCAATCAAAAGACCTTTTACAAACTCTTCAAATTGCTTTTCATTCATAAAATCTGCTACAATGAGCGTGGCGACAGCTGATAATTTTTCTTTATAAGCGTGTGAAAATTTAAGGGCGACCTGCTGAATTTCAAAAAAAAGGCGCATCTGCTTTGCCCAAACCGATGAAGTAAGCAATTCCTTCTTCCTGCACATTGATAAAAACTTCATGTTTTTTACCGGTGAAAAACGCAGCTATATTTTTATTGAAATTTTTGGATGTTTTTGACCATTCTTCTTCCGTGAAAAGATGGAAAATCTGAGTATAATTTTTAATTTTTTTATTGACTAATTTCATAATTTAATTTTTAATGCTTTTTTGCTGAGGTTTTACCTCTACCGGATTTTCTGTATTGTTGTAGAAAAGCCATTCGATTGCTCTTGGAAATTCCTGAGACCAGTAAAATTCATTATGTTTGCCTTCAGGATTGATGCTCGTTCTGAACTCGAAGTCAAAGAAATTTTTTTCTCCCAGCGTTTTAAATATTGCTCGAAAATATGAATTCTTTTTACCATTTTAGATCCTTCCTGGCCTCCGCCGTATAAGTAAATTTTCATGGTAAAAGGAACTCTGAAATTCATTATAGGAAAATTATTATTAGGTTCTATCCAAAGTGACGGTGAAAAGATAAGCAGTTTAGAGTAAACTTCAGGATATAAAAAACCGCTGTAAATACTGATCAGGGCGCCCAGAGAACTTCCTCCGATTCCCGTATTGTCACGGTCTCTTTTGGTTCGGTAATGGTCGTCAACAAAAGGCTTCAATGTATCGGTAATAAAACGTATGTATTTTTTTCCTTCGGAACCATTAGCTACGTGGTCATTATCAAAAATATATTCTTTAATTCTGTCTTCGCTTCCATGTTCGATTGCAATAATAATAATGTCTCCGCGACCATATTCTGCAAGAACGGAAAGCTTTTTATCAATCTCCCAGTTTCCGTAATCACTGCCTTCATTGAACAGATTCTGAGCGTCCTGAAGATAAAGAACAGGATAACGTTTGTCGGAAATATAATAATCGTAGGGCAGAAGCGCCCAGATTTTACGGTGGCGGTCCAGTTGAGGAATGTAAAATTCCTCTGAAATAACTTCCGCGATAGGGAAAAATTCTTTTTTGAATGGTCCCCAGTTCAATCGCCATTTTTCAACCAGATCTAAGGTTTTACCTGCTGATTTACTTATTTTTCTGTTAGGTGTAATATTCCCGAATTTGTCGAGTTCTACATTTTCCCAGCCCCCTTTTGTGAATTTATATTCAATGATTTCCGGCAAAAGCTGCTCGTCGATTTCTATGTAGTAATTCTGATTTTCTTTTTTTGGTAAGTCTATAGCGATTGTCTCTCGGGTTCCAGCTGTTGAAGTTCCCCGTGATATAGATGCTCCTTTCATCATTTTCTTTGGTGTAGAGTTCAAATCTCATCCATGCGTGTTTAATAATTTTAAGGTTAAATTTATAATAAAATCTTTTTGTGGCAAATTATTTTTAAAATCAACGAACACTCCTGAAAAAACTCTATATTTGATAGGAACAAGTGATGATATGCATTTAACATAATAATTACTTCAATATTTATTAACAATTCTTTCTGATTTTTTTAGTAGTTTCAGAGAAATATTAAAATTTAAATCAAAACCGTGATGAATTCGGTTAAAACATACACTCTTTTTACGGATCATGATATTTATCTTTTCAAAGAAGGTAAACATTATAAGCTGTACGATAAATTCGGGGCACATTCCGTAGAAAAAGACGGAGTGAAGGGGATTTACTTTTCGGTTTGGGCGCCCAATGCAAAAAAAAGTTTCTGTAATCGGAAATTTTAACATCTGGAACCATAAAGATCATATTCTATTCCCAAGATGGGACGGATCAGGAATCTGGGAAGGCTTTATTGCAGGACTTACTTTAGGTACATTATACAAATACGCCGTAGAAACAACGAGAGGTGAAATTCTGGAAAAAAGTGATCCGTATGCATTAAGCTGGGAGCAGAATATTCAGGCGGCATCATTGGTTTCTACGACCTGGTATGAATGGAATGACAAAGACTGGCTACAAAACCGCTGGAAAAAAAATAGTCTCAAAGCTCCGCTTTCAGTGTACGAACTTCATATCGGTTCCTGGATGAGAAATGAAGATGATCCTGAAAGGTTTTTGAATTACAGGGAGGTTGCTGAAAGGCTTGTTCCTTATATTAAAGAAATGGAATTCACTCATGTGGAGTTTATGCCAGTCATGGAATATCCGTATGATCCCAGCTGGGGCTACCAGATTACCGGATTTTTTGCCGCAACTTCACGTTTCGGTTCACCACAGGATCTGATGTTTCTCATCGATGAGCTTCATCAGAATAATATAGGCGTGATTTTAGATTGGGTTCCTTCTCATTTTCCAGGAGATGCCAACGGTTTACATCGATTTGACGGTTCTTATCTTTATGAGCATGAAGATCCCAGAAAAGGTTTTCATCCGGATTGGAAATCATATATTTTCAATTACGGAAGAAATGAAGTAAAATCTTTTTTAATTTCAAATGCCATGTTCTGGCTGGAGCGTTACCATGCCGACGGCCTGCGTGTAGATGCGGTTACATCTATGCTCCATCTGGATTATTCCAGAAATGAAGGAGAATGGGAACCTAATATTCATGGTGGAAACGTGAATCTTGAAGCAAAAACTTTCTTGCAGGAATTTAATACCGCTGTTTATAAAGAATTTGGTGATAATATTATTACGATTGCCGAAGAAAGTTCAGATTTTCCTTTGCTGACAAAACCCGTTCACGACGGAGGTGTCGGTTTTGGTATGAAATGGATGATGGGCTGGATGCATGATACATTGGATTATTTTAAAGTAGATCCTATCAACAGAAAATTTCATCATCACAAGCTGACTTTCGCTTCTATGTATATGTATAATGAAAATTATATGATGCCTTTGTCTCATGATGAAGTGGTGCATGGGAAAGCGAGCCTTATTTACAAGATGTTTGGTGACGAATGGCAGAAATTTGCTAATCTTCGGGCTTTATATGTGTATATGTTTACGCATCCGGGAGCTAAGCTTTTATTTATGGGCGATGAGTTCGGACAGACAAACGAATGGAACTTCAGGAAAAGTCTGGACTGGCATTTGCTTGTATATCCCATTCATAAAGGGTTGCAAAAAGTAGTTAAAGATCTTAACCATATATACAGGAACGAAACGGCTCTTTATGAAAATCAGTTTTCCGGGGAAGGCTTTGAATGGATTCAGGCCGATGATGTGGATAATTCTGTTTATATCTACCTGAGAAAAGGACAGAAAAAAGATGATGTATGCATGGTTATTCTGAATCTTACTCCAAGAGTGATTGATTATAAAATAGGTGTAAGCGCAGGCAGTCAATGGGAAGTTATTTTTAATTCCGATGATGAGCAATATGCAGGAAGTGGTGTAAAGGCAGATATTTTCGAAGAAAAAAATGAAGATTTTATGAATCATCAGAAATCAATCAGTATCAATTTACCGCCGCTGGCAGGGATTATTTTAAAAAGAAAAGACAAAAAATACAAGCAGAATAGAATTAAAAACCACAAAAGATAAAGTAAGAAATGATAATTTACCATCTAAGTACGGAATGTTATCCGGTAGCAAAAGTAGGAGGTCTGGCAGATGTAGTAGGGGCTTTACCGAAGTATCAGAACAAAATTAAAGATATTGATGCGAAGGTTGTTATGCCCTGGTACAACAAATCTTTTGTTTACGATCATGAGTTTGACATAGTTTTTGATGGCTTCATACACCAAGGGGGAAATATGCTGCAGGTGCAGGTTTTGAAGGAAAAATCTGATGTTTTAGGCTTCGAACTGTATATGGTAAAAATCCCCGGACTTTTAGATAGAGATAATCCTTACGGTTATCAGGACGAAAATTTTCAGTTCATTGCTTTTCAGCATGGAGTTTTGCATTGGTTGACAGCCATGAACATTCGTCCGGATGTTTTGCACTGTCACGATTATCATACAGGACTAGTTCCTTTCATGATCGAAAACTGTGCGGAATTTTCATTTCTTAAAGGAGTAAAAACGGTTGGAACCATCCATAATGGAGAATATCAGGGAATGATGAGTTGGGAAATGGCAAAATATCTTCCATCTTTTGATCCCTACAAATGGGGATTGATGGATTGGAACGGTTTAATCAACCCTTTAGCTAGCATGATTAAATGTGCTAATGCATTTACAACGGTTTCGCAAGGGTATCTTGAAGAACTTTTTGTGAGTTTCAGAGGATTGGAAAGTCTTGTTCGCAATGAGTTCGGAAAAGCCTACGGAATCATCAACGGAATCGATACAGAAGTCTGGAATCCTGAAACTGATCCGATGCTGGATTTTAATTTTAACAGTAATAATGCTGTTGAACAGAAAAAGAAAGGAAAGGAAAAACTTTGTAAAGAATATGGGCTGAAACCCGAGCTTCCATTATTTGCCTTTATAGGAAGATTTGCAACGGAAAAGGGCGCGGATCTGCTTCCTGATATTGTATGGAGAAGCATTAAGCAAAGCTATGGCGCTCTTAATATCATGGTTCTGGGATCAGGAAACGCTTACATAGAAAACAAGCTTAAGGAATATGAATATACCTACACCAATTTTGCTTTGGATTTGGGATATAAAGAACATCTTTCGCATAAAATATACGCTTCGGCGGATTTTTTGCTGATGCCTTCAAGAGTAGAACCTTGCGGACTAAACCAGATGTATTCTATGAGATACGGTACAGTTCCGATTGTACGTTATACAGGAGGTTTGAGAGATACGGTCGAGGATATTTCCACAGGCGGCGCCGGGATTAATTTCACTTATCCCGGTGTAGACGATGTGATCCATGCGATGAACAGAGCATTAATGCTGTATAATCAAAAGGATGTAATGGAAAATCTTATTCATGCGAATATGAATTTTGATTTTGCATGGGAAAAATCAGCAGAAAAATATATAGCTTTATATAATCATTAAACAAATTTATTAATAAAGATAAAAACGCAATATAATTTATGAATCGCAATGTAATTTCCATTGTTTTAGGAGGAGGTAGGGGAACGAGATTGTTCCCGCTCACATATTCAAGATCAAAACCTGCCGTGCCGATTGCAGGGAAATACAGATTGGTAGATATCCCTATTTCAAATTGTTTAAATTCCGGATTAAATAAAATCCTTGTGCTGACACAGTTTAATTCGGCTTCTTTAAATTCTCATATCAAAAATTCTTACCATTTTGATATTTTCAGCAAAGGATTTGTAGACATTCTGGCAGCAGAACAGAATGTGGAAAATGAAAACTGGTATCAGGGAACGGCTGACGCAGTACGCCAGTCGATGAAACATTTAGAAAAATATGATTATGATTATATCTTAATTCTTTCGGGAGATCAGCTTTACCAAATGGATTTCAGAGAAATGCTTGATTTTCATATCGAAAAAGGAGGTGATGTTACTATTGCTACGATTCCTGTGAATGCTAAAGATGCAACGGGTTTCGGGATTTTAAGTTCTGATGATGAAGGCAATATTACTTCTTTCGTAGAAAAACCGGGTTATGATATGCTGGACGGTCTACAATCTGAAGTTTCCGAAGAAAACAAACGTGCGGGTAAAGAATATTTGGCTTCCATGGGTATTTATATTTTCACGAAAAGTATCCTTAAAAAGATGTTTGATGAAGGAGCCGGAGATGATTTCGGAAAAGATATTATCCCGAATTCTATTGGGAAATATACCACACTCAGCTATCAATATGAAGGATATTGGACGGATATCGGTACCATTGAATCGTTTTACGAGGCCAATATTGATCTTTGTCAGGATTTTCCTCAGTTTAATCTTTTCTCTTCTTCTCCGATCTACACGAGAGCAAGAATGCTTCCGCCGTCGAAAATCAACGGTTCTTACGTAAGCAAAGCGGTTTTTGGAGATGGATGCATCATTATGGCCGATAAAATCGAAAATTCGGTTATTGGAAACAGAACCAGAATTGATAAAGGAAGTACCATTGTTAATTCTTATGTTATGGGTTCAGATTTTTATCAGGATACTACCGAAATTGTCATGAACGACGAAAAAGGACAGCCTAATATGGGCATCGGAAAATACTGCTATATCGAAAAAGCGATTTTAGATAAAAACTGTTATATTGGCGATAATGTACGTATTATTGGGGGGAAACATTTAAGCGACGGAGATTATGGCACCTATTCTGTTCAGGACGGAATTATCGTTGTGAAAAAAGGCGCGGTAATGGCTCCGGGAACTCACATTGGGTAAACTGAATCAGGAATTTTTGAAATTAGTGAACATGATGATTTAAATTAAAATTCAATTAATTTTCATCCTTAAAAATAAATTTAAACAGAGTGATCAGTATATTGGTCACTTTTGTTATTTTCAATACATTTGTACAATGCGTTTTTTTAAAATTATAGCGGTAATTGTTGTTTTGCTAATCGGGGCTTATGCGGCTTCTATGTACTATTTTGTGGATGAAAGCAAAGATTTCCGGATAGAAAAAGAAATTAATTATCCGGTGGAAAAAGTTTTTAATCAGTTTAATAATCTGCAGAATTTTACCCGCTGGAATAATTTTTTTACCAGCTCCAAATCCATTGATATCGACTATTATACTCCTTATGAAGGAAAAGGAAGCTCGATTAGTTACGCAGATCCTAAAAATGACACCGACGGAGAAATGTTTCTTCGTTATGAAAATCCAAACAAAACACTCAGATACCAGCTTTTCGAAGATAAAAATGAAAGTCCAACTTTGGTTGATGTTAAATTTAAAGCTATCGCTCCCGAAAAAACCCAAATTACCTGGATTGTCCACACTCCGAAATTATCTGTTTTAAGACGTGTCGAAAATTTCTGGACGGAAGACCGCTTTGCCGAAAATATTGATAAAAGTATGGCAACTCTTAATAATGTTTTAGGCAATAAAGTGGAAAAAGACAACCAGATGGCGGCCATAAAATATGACAGTCTAATGGTTGAAAATGAAGAAGAAAAGCTGTTGTTGGGAATCAATGTGAGTACCTCCAATAAAAAAAGATGCGCTTTATAAAAATATTGTGATGAATTATAACAAAATTTATAATTACACCACGATGGATTTAGGCAAAAAAAGATGATGAATTCGGATTTCCGGTTCTGATTACGGATGCCGACAACTATAAAGATAAAGAAGTTTCCTATTTTCTTGGAATCCCTTTGTCTAAAAAAATTGGACTTACGGATAATAATTTCAGTTTCAGAACACAGGCAGCCACTCAAAACTATGTGATGTATTACAAAGGGAATTATGCCGGAAGAGTGAAAGCAATACAGCAATTGATCCAGAAAGCGAGGAAAGATGAAATGCGTTTTAATGACATTCGTCAGACCTTTATCGAACGGCCGATGGACGATCAGGATGTCAATATGAAACTCTCATTATCAGTCTTTAAGTAAATTGAATGTAATTATTTATTTTATAGTTTTTTTAATAGTTTAAACGCTGTTCCAAGTCGGTTTTTTTTATTAAATTTGAGGATTAATTCTATAAACAAATTTTAATAACAGATAAACTGTAATAATGGACAGATTTTCATTCCTAAACGCAGCTCATTCTCAGTTAATTGAGGATTTATACCAACAATACTTAAAATATCCGGACTCTTTAGAACCATCATGGAAAGCCTTCTTTCAAGGTTTCGATTTTGCTTTGGAGAACTACGGAGACGATGATAATATCCAATATGTTCAGGCTCCGGCAACTTCTGCTCCGGTGGTACAGCAGGTAGCACAGGCAGCATCAAACGGTGAAGTTCCGGAACACATCAAAAAAGAATTTAAGGTAGTAAACCTTATTGAAGCCTACAGAACGAGAGGTCATCTGTTTACAAAAACCAATCCTGTAAGAGAAAGAAGACATTATACCCCGACTTTAGACATCGAAAATTTTGGCCTTGACAAGTCAGATTTAAATACAAAATTCAATTGTGCGGTTGAAACCGGGATGAAAGGACCTGCAACTTTACAGGAATTGATCACCCATTTGGAAAACATTTACTGTGATTCTATCGGTGTGGAATACATGCACATCAACAATGTTGAGGAGAAAGATTTTATCAAGCAGTGGCTTCAGGTTAATGAAAACCATCCGAATCTTTCAGCGAACGAAAAGACTGAAATTTTATTAAAATTAAACCAGGCAGTAGCGTTTGAAAATTATCTTCATACAAAATTTGTTGGCCAGAAAAGATTCTCACTGGAAGGTGGTGAAACCTTGATTCCGGCATTGGATCAGTTGATTTCAAGATCTTCTCAGCTGGGAGTGGATGAGGTTGTTTTAGGAATGGCTCACAGAGGAAGATTGAATGTATTGACCAATATTTTCGGGAAATCTTACAAGCAGATTTTCTCTGAATTTGAAGGGAAAGAATTTGAAGAAGATGTATTCTCTGGTGATGTTAAATATCACTTAGGTTCATCTAAAAAAATTAAAACGGCCTCCGGAGAAGAAGTTGCTATCAATCTTACTCCGAACCCGTCTCACCTTGAAACGGTTGCAGCCCTTGTAGAAGGAATCTGCCGTGCAAAAGTGGATGATAAATACAAAGGAGATTATTCTAAAATTTTACCGATCGTAATCCACGGTGATGGTGCTATCGCAGGACAGGGTATTGCTTATGAAGTGGCCCAGATGATGACGCTGGAAGGATACAGAACGGGCGGTACAGTTCATATTGTTGTTAATAACCAGGTTTCATTTACAACGAATTATATGGATGCAAGATCTTCCACTTACTGTACAGACATTGCAAAAGTTACGGAATCTCCTGTAATGCATGTGAATGCAGATGATGCAGAAGCAGTGGTTCATGCGATCCATTTCGCTGCTGATTTCAGAGCAAAGTTCGGTAAAGATGTATATATCGATTTATTAGGATACAGAAAATATGGTCATAATGAAGGGGATGAGCCAAGATTCACTCAGCCAAATCTTTATAAAATTATTTCAAAACATCCGAATCCAAGAGAAATCTATAAAGATCAGTTACTAAAAGACAGCATAACTTCAAATGATGTTATTGCTAAAATGGAAACTGAATTCAAAGCATTATTGGATAAAGATTTCGATGCATCCAAAGAAATTGAGAAAAATATAATGGATGTTTTCATGGCAGATGACTGGACAAATTACCCGATTGCTAAAAGAGGAGCTGTTCAGGAGACTGTTGATACCAAATTTAATTTAGAAAAGCTGAAAGAACTGGCGATTAAAATGTCTACCCTTCCGGCTGATAAAAAGTTTTTAAATAAAATTACAAGACTTTTCGAAAACAGAATCAAAGCTATTGAAGGAAACTCTTTAGATTGGGCTTTAGGGGAGTGGCTGGCTTATGCAACACTTCTTGTGGAAGGTCACAACATAAGAATTTCCGGTGAAGATGTGGAAAGAGGAACTTTCTCTCACCGACATGCAGTCGTAAAAACCGAAGATACCGAAGAAGAATATATCCCATTAAGACACGTTTCCGAAAGCAGATTCGATATCTATAATTCTCATCTTTCCGAATATGGAGTTTTAGGATTTGATTATGGTTATGCCATGGCTTCTCCTAATACGCTTACCGTTTGGGAAGCTCAGTTCGGGGATTTTGTGAATGGTGCTCAGATTATTGTGGACCAATATTTAGCGGCGGCAGAAGAAAAATGGAAAATTCAGGATGGTTTGGTAATGTTATTGCCTCACGGTTCGGAAGGGCAGGGTGCAGAACACTCTTCTGCAAGACTGGAAAGATTCTTAACACTTTGTGCTAATGAAAATATGGTGGTTGCAAATATTACTTCCCCAGCCAATTATTTCCACTTATTGAGAAGACAGTTAAAATGGCCATTCAGAAAACCATTAATTGTTATGAGTCCAAAATCATTATTAAGGCATCCGAAAGTAGTTTCTCCACTTGAAGATTTCTCAGACAAAGGATTCCAGCCAATTTTGGACGATCCTACTGCTGATCCTTCAAAAGTTGAAAAGTTAGTACTTTGTTCAGGTAAATTATACTTTGAATTATTAGCTAAGAAAGAGGAATTAAACGCTGAAAATGTTGCATTGGTTAGATTCGAGCAATTATATCCTTTACAGACTGATGCTATTGAAGCTGTTTTCAGTAAATATAACAACAGAAAAAGTTTGGTATGGGCTCAGGAAGAACCTGAAAATATGGGTGCTTGGTCTTATATTCTGAGGAATTTCAGAGATACAGGTATTCAGGTGGTATCTCCGGTACCAAGTGGTGCACCTGCTCCTGGAAGTCATAAAATGTTTGAGAAAAATCAGAACGCAGTAATCAACAGAGTATTTGACAGAAACGATGCTCCGGTAAAAAGACCTGTAACGGCCTAAATTTAAATAGAAATTAGAGGTTAGAAATTAGTCTTTCTCCTTTTATCTTAAAGTCTAAAAAATAATAATTAAAAAAATAAAAAATACGATATGTCAGTTTTAGAAATGAAAGTTCCTTCACCGGGCGAATCCATTACAGAAGTTGAAATTGCAACCTGGCTTGTAAAAGATGGTGATTATGTAGAAAAAGATCAGCCCATCGCTGAAGTAGATTCAGACAAAGCCACTCTTGAATTGCCTGCTGAACAAAGTGGTGTAATCACTTTGAAAGCTGAAGAAGGTGATGTAGTGCAGGTAGGGCAAGTGGTTTGTTTAATCGATATGGATGCTGCAAAACCTGAAGGAAGTGCTGCTCCTGCTGCTGAAACTCCAAAACAAGAGGAAGCTCCGAAATCTGCTGAACCGGCTAAACAAGAAGCTCCGAAACCTGCCGCTCAACCGGCTGCAGTTGCTGCGGTTCAAACATATGCTACAGGGGCTCCATCTCCTGCAGCTAAAAAAATCCTTGACGAAAAAGGAATGGATGCCGCACAGGTTTCAGGAAGTGGCAGAGACGGAAGAATCACAAAATCTGACGCAGAATTGGCGGCTGTTCCTGCATTCGGAGGAAATCCTGTAACTGCTACGGGTTCAAGATCTACAACGACTACAAAACTTTCAGTTCTTAGAAGAAAAATTGCTCAGAGATTAGTTTCTGTAAAAAATGAAACAGCAATGTTAACGACTTTCAATGAAGTTGACATGTCTGAAATTTTTAGACTGAGAAAACAATATAAAGAAGAATTTGCTCAGAGACACGGAGTAGGACTTGGTTTCATGTCTTTCTTTACAAAAGCGGTTACAAGAGCATTACAGATGTATCCTGATGTAAATGCATCTATTGACGGAGATTTCAAAGTAAACTATGATTTCTGCGATATTTCAATTGCCGTTTCAGGGCCTAAAGGATTAATGGTTCCGGTACTGAGAAACGCTGAAAATATGTCTTTTGCAAGCGTTGAAGCCAACATCAAAGATTTGGCTATCAAAGTAAGAGACGGAAAAATTACAGTTGATGAAATGACTGGAGGTACTTTCACCATTACCAACGGTGGTACTTTCGGATCGATGATGTCTACCCCGATTATCAATCCTCCTCAATCTGCAATCTTAGGGATGCACAATATTATCCAGAGACCGGTTGCGGTTGATGGACAAGTGGTGATTCGTCCGATGATGTATGTTGCGATGTCTTATGATCACAGAATTATCGACGGAAAAGAGTCTGTAGGCTTCCTTGTTGCGGTGAAAGAAGCTATTGACAATCCTGTAGGTATCTTAATGAACGGAGACGAAAGAAAAGGTCTTGGATTATAAGATTTAAGGAAATTATAATATAAATTTTAAATCTCGCCTTAAAAAAGGCGAGATTTTTGTATCCAGTAAATTAAATACTAAGATGATGTTTTCAAAAATGACTTCAAATATCAAAGTTTCGGTAATACCCGAATATGATAGCAAAAACAGTTATCCGTCTGAAAACAGATATGTTTTCAAGTATAATATAACCATTGAAAATGACGGAAGTTTTCCTATAAAAGTACTTAAAAGAAAGTGGCTGATTTTTGATGTCGGCTTCGGATATACAGAAATTATCGGCGACGGAGTAATTGGCCTAACACCTGAAATTTCAACCAAAGAAAATTTTGCTTATTTTTCCAATGTAATGCTTCGTTCCGGAGTAGGAAATATGAGCGGAAAGTACCTTGTAAGAAACATGGAAACCCAGGAAAATTTTGAAATTGATATTCCTAAATTTAATTTATTATCAGAAGTTTTAAGCAATTAAAGCTTCTTAATCTTAAGTTTCATATAATCTGAGATTTCTTCATTACTTGTAAGAAATAATTTTTCGAAAGCCAGTAAAGATATTTTGGCACATACTTCTGCATCATCGCCTGCCCGGTGATGATTAAACCCAATCTGATGATATTCTGCTAAATGTTTTAAACCATACCTGGGTAAATAATTCCAGGATTTTTTTGCCAGCTGAATACTGCATAAATAATTAAGTTTTGGGGTAAACATTCCGTAATGATTGAGACAGCCACGCAGGACTCCGGCATCAAAACCTGCATTATGAGCAATCATTAAAGTTCCATACATCATTTCTTCCACTTCATACCAGATTTCGTCGAAAGTAGGAGCATCTTTCACATCATCCGGAACGATTCCGTGAACATCAATATTAAATGGATTAAAATAAGGAAAACTAGGCGGTTTGATGAGCCAGGTTTTTGTCTCAACGATTTTAGAATCCTGAACAATGCATATCCCAAGTTCACACGCAGAATTTCTCTCGTGTGTAGCAGTCTCGAAATCTAATGCACAAAAATCCATTGAATTATGTTGTTATTTTGAAGAAGATCGTACTTCTGTTGGTTGCTACTTTGCTGATATCAGTGATGATATTATTGTTAAATTTCTTTTTAAGAGCTTCAAAATCAAAGTGATCGTCAGTAGTAACCGCAATAATAAAACCTGTGGTGATATTTTTTCTTTCAGCAGTATCGATTGCTTCTTTCAGTATGCTTCCGTGAGTTATCTTTTCGGTAAGATATTTATTAAGATTTTCAATAATTTTCGGATCTACATTTTTACTGATTTCCAGACGAAATCTGCCACCACGTATGCCTTCCTGAAGTTTTAGTAAATAAACCGAATTCTTTTTTTAGACTCAGATTATTTTTATTCCCGACTTTGTCGCGGATATCTTTAAAAGTAAGATTTTTACTGGTGGCTGGCTTTTCTTTTGCCGGATCAATATTATCAATTAATTCGGGAAATGAATAAATTTCCACACTTAAAGGATCGGTATCTCTTACATTATCAGCACTTTTTTTCTGCTATGGTTCTTATGCTGTAACTTTTATCAATGACAGTCCAATTGCTTTTCTGTGAAAAACCAAATTGAAATAAAAATAAAAGCAATAAAAGTAATATTGGAGTAGTTTTCATTTTGCAAAATGTTTAAAAATCAACCATTTTGATTGATAAAATTGATATTTCTGATGTTTCTGACGACGATTCCATGTTCCGGGAGACTGAAGATAAAACGAAAAATGCGCTTTTCCTACCGCCCAGAAATGAGAAATTCCATACTTATAGCCAAAATATATGGCTGCCAATCCGTCCAGGCAGAGTCTTGCAAAGACAACCGCAATCATATTCGGAAATGGCAGATTCTTTAACAGCATAGAAAGATTATTTCTCATATTCAGGAAGGTTTTCTTTGCACTCTGTTTATTTAATGTTCCTCCTCCTACATGATATACTTTCGACTTTCCTGTATAAAAAATCTTTTTCCCTGAATTGATAAGCCTCCAACATAAATCAATCTCTTCCTGATGGGCGAAAAATCTTTCATCAAACCCTTTTTGCTCCCAAAAATCCTTTGAACGGATAAACAAACAGCATCCTGATGCCCAGAAAATTTCCGTTTCATCATCATACTGACCGTGATCTTCTTCCACATCATCAAAGATTCTTCCTCTGCAGTATGGATAGCCTAAATTATCAATTAAGCCACCTGCAGCACCTGCAAATTCAAAGAAATTTTTTCGGTCATAAGACAAAATTTTAGGCTGTATAGCCGATATGTCCGGATTTTTATCAAAAAGATCCAAAACAGGTCCGATCCAGTTTTCGGTAACTTCTACATCAGAATTAAGGAGACAGTAAATTTCATGGTCAATTTCTTTTAATCCTTCATTATAACCACCTGCAAATCCGTAATTTTTATCGTTTTTAACAATCTTTACTTCAGGGAAATAATTTTGTAAAAAATCAGTAGAATCATCCGTAGACATATTGTCTATTACATAAATATCGGCTTGTTGAGAAAATTGTACTACGCTTGGAAGAAATTTTTCAAGCCAGGATTTTCCGTTCCAGTTTAATATGACAACTGCTAATTTTTTCTTCATTAAGCTCTATGTATTTTCAGAATCAAAATTTTTAATAGAATCCTGATATTTCCATTTTCTATGTGACCAGAGATAATTGTCTGGGCTTTTATGTAATGTGTTTTCCAAAAGTTTATGAAATTTTTTGATCACTTCATGTTCTACAAATTTTTCTCCGTCGGGATAAATCCGGTGATAATTGACCTGATAATATCCTCGCTTTACCTTTTTCATTTCACAATAAATAAAGACAAGATCCATTCTTGTAGCAAGCTTGTCATAGCCTGTGAATACAGGAGTTCTCTGATTGAGAAAGTTTAAACCGTAGGTAATATGTGCAAAGTGGGGTGTTTGATCTGCCACAAACATATAGGCAGAACTTCCGTTGTTCTTTGACCGAAAAATATTGAGAATCACTTCTTTGGCTTCCAAGGCTTCATTGCCGAACCTGTTACGTACAATTTTCATCTGGTTTTCCCAAAAGCTGTTGTTTACTTTTCTGTACACGGGATGACAGTGGTCTTGCGGAATTACTGTTGCCAAAGCATTGATCCACTCCCAGTTGAATACATGACCTGCCAGTAAAATGATATTTTTTCCTTCTGCTTTCGCTTCATGAAAAAGCTCCTGATTGATATGTTGCATCCTCACTCTGGATTCCGTTTTGGAAATACTGAAAGATTTTATGGTTTCAACAAGATAATCTGAAAAATTCAGATAAAATTTCTTTCTTATATTTCTTATTTCTTCATCCGTCTTTTCGGGGAATGAATTTTTTAAATTTTGTGTAATAACATCCTTGCGATAGCCGACGATATAATAATTCAGAAAGAACATAATATCTGAAAAAATATATAAAACTCTCAGCGGAAGCTTGGAAATTAAGTATAATATTTTGATTAGAAAATTCATAAAACAGGCAAATTTACGGATAATAAAAATATGGTTGTATTTTTGCCTGCAAATAGTATTATTTTTTTAATTTTATACTTATGAAAAAGTTATCATTAATAGGTTTTCTGGGACTAAGCTTTTTTGCTTTCTCTCAGAATGTAAAGCCGGCAGACGACAGAACTAAGGATGAAAAGGCATTGCTGGTAAAAACTGACCAATCTGAGCTCGAAGCTAAGAAGAAAGCTGCAGAAGAAAAGGCAAGGTTACCCAAACCTTATGATCCGACTGCTGATGCGGAAAAGGATATTCAAAATCTGATCGCCAGGGCAAAAAAAGAAAATAAAAATATAATGATTCAGGCGGGCGGAAACTGGTGCATATGGTGCCTGAGATTCAACCAGTTTGTGCAGACGACACCGGAACTGAAGAAGCTCGTTGATGCAAATTATGAGTATTATCACTTAAATTATTCGCCTGACAATAAAAATGAAAAGATTTTTGCCAAATATGGTAATCCCGGTGATAAATTCGGGTATCCAGTATTTATCGTTCTGGATAAAGATGGAAAGATGATCCATGTTCAGCAAAGCGACGTATTGGAAGAAGGAAAGGGCTACAGTCTGGAAAAAGTAAAAGAGTTTTTCAGGCAATGGACTCCAAAAAAAGTCATAAGTAAAACCGGGGCAGTTTTCCCGGTTTTTTAGTTTAAAAGTTTAATAACTTTCTTATCCATCCCAGCTTTTTCTCGGAATACGGCGGATATTTTATCTTTGGCTCACCCCAGGTGACTTTTTCCAGAATTGCTTTCTGATGTGAAAATGTATCAAAGCCAAATTTACCGTGATAATTTCCTATACCTGAATTTCCCACTCCTCCAAACGGTAGATTTTCATTGCCTAAATGCATTATTACTTCATTAATACAACCACCTCCGAAAGACAGTTTATTCTTAAAAACTTCTTTTTCTTCAGAATTATTGGTAAATAGATAAGCAGCAAGAGGTTTTTCCAGATCTGAAACCTGGTTTAAAGCAATATTAAAATTAGTAAATGAAATAACAGGCAAAATCGGCCCGAAAATTTCTTCCTGCATAACTTCATCTTCCCAATTAATATGAGTTAAAACAGTAGGCTCTATATAGAGTTTTTTGTGATTAAAGTTACCTCCGAAATAAATTTTATCTTTATTTATCAAGTGAGTTAGCCTTTCAAAATTCTTAGCATTGATAATTCTTGTATAATGTTCAGATTCTGGTTTATAATCAAATTCTTTGATATATTTTCTTAGCGTTTCCAGAAACTGTTCCTGTACCGATTCCTCAACAAGCAGATAATCCGGTGCTACACAGGTTTGACCGGCATTCAGGAATTTTCCCCAGACAATTCTCTTTGCTGCGATTTCCAGATTAGCATCTTTGGTAACAATGGCCGGAGATTTTCCACCAAGCTCTAACGTAACCGGAGTAAGGTTTTTTGAAGCTGCTTCATAAACAATCCTGCCAACCTTTGTACTTCCAGTAAAAAATATTTTATCAAATCTCAATTTTAAAAGCTCAGTGGTTTCATCTACGCCGCCTTCATAAGCATATAAATATTCCGGAGGAAAATTGTCGTTGATGATTTTAGTCATCACTTTCATTGTGCTTTCTGCAATCTCACTGGGTTTCACTACACAGCAGTTTCCGGCTGCGATTGCTGCTACAACAGGGGATAATGCAAGCTGGTAAGGATAATTCCAAGCTCCGATAACGAGAATATTCCCCAACGGTTCCGGGTGAATTCTGCTTTTCCCGATTTGATTGATAAGATTAGTTCTTACTTTTTTCGGTCTGGAAAGCGATTTCAGATTATTCAGATAATAATTGATGTCATTAATAATAAATGAAATTTCTGTAGTGAATGTATCAAATCTGGATTTACCAAAATCTTTCTCAATAGCTTCATATAAAAGATTTTCATTCTTGATAATAATCTCTTTCAGTTTTTCAAGATACATTCTCCGAAATTTAATATTTTTCGTCTGATGAGTTTTGAAAAATTCCTTTTGTTTTGATACGATGTCACTGATTTCCATAAAATAAATTTCCGAAACTAAAGCAAATAATTTGCCTAAGGTGAATTAAAGAATGATTAAATAGTTACTTTGAAAAAATAGATAAAAGAGACTGCTATAGAATGTAAAAAAACCATCTCGAAAGAGATGGTTTTGTATAATGAAAATTCTTTTCTGATTAAGCTTCTTCAGAAGGAGCTTCTTCTTTTTTAGCAGGAGCTGCTTTTGGAGCTTCTGCCGGAGCGTCAGATACGATGTCGAATTCGAAATTGTACTCAACATTTCTGTGTAATCTGATGTTTGCAGTCACTTTACCAGTTCTCTTGATCGTGTTTCCTGGGATTTTGATGTATTTTTTCTCTACAGATACTCCAGCTTTTTCAAGAGCAGCAGAAAGATCTGCATTGTTGATAGAACCGAATAATTTATCACCAGAACCTACTTTTGCAGGGATTGTAATAGAAGTTTTCTTCAATTGTTCAACTACAGCGTTTGCAGCAGAGATTAATTTAGCCTCTTCTTCTTTTCTAGCTTCTAAAGTAGCCTCTAAAGCTGCCTTATTTTTAGGTGTAGCTAAAAGTGCGTACCCTTGTGGGATTAAGAAGTTTCTTGCGTAACCAGGCTTTACACTTACTGTGTCAAATTCAAGACCTAAGTTTTCTACGTCTTTTTTTAGGATAATGTCCATTGTTGTTGTCCTTTTTTAGATGTTAGAAGTTAGAAAATCAGATGTTAGACATTCTGCCTTATAATCTGAAATCTATTATCTAAAATCAAGTTAGAATTAATTATTTATTCAGCAACAAAAAGCCAAAAGCTCAAAGCTAGTGGCTAATTGCAATTTTTTTATTTCAATAAGTCTGCTACGTATGGTAGTAACGCAAGGTGTCTTGCTCTTTTGATTGCAGCAGAAACTTTTCTTTGGTATTTTAAAGAAGTTCCTGTGTATCTTCTTGGTAAGATTTTACCTTGTTCGTTTACGAATTGTAATAAGAAATCAGCATCTTTGTAATCAACGTGCTTAATCCCATATTTTTTGAATCTACAATATTTCTTTTCAGATTTTGTATTGATATCAAGCGGAGTAAGAAATTTTACTTCAGATTCTCCTCCAGCTGAGGCTTGTTTAGCCATTTCGTCTATTGCCATGTCTTGTCTTTTTTAAAAAATAGGGTTAATAATTAAGCTTTAGCTGATTTTACTTTTGCTCTTCTTGTTACAGCGTAGTCAACAGCGTGTTTGTCTAGTTTTGTAGTAAGGTAACGGATTACTCTCTCGTCACGCTTGAATGCTAATTCTAAATCAGCAACTACAGAACCTTCACCTTTAAATTCGATTAAAGTGTAGAATCCGTTCTTTTTCAATTGGATTGGGTAAGCTAATTTTTTTAATCCCCAGTTTTCTTTAGCAACGATTTCGCAGTTCTTTTCTTTGATAAGATCTACATACTTGTTCACTGCTTCCTCCACCTGTGCATCAGATAGAACGGGAGTTAAAATGAAAACAGTTTCGTAATTGTTCATAATGTAAATAAATTTGTTAATTATTTCGAGGTGCAAAAGTATTTAAATTATTTGTAATATACAAGAGATTGTGGGAGTAAATCAATAATATTAGTAAAATAAAACCGATTAGTGTCAACAGATGAAATTATATCATTTCTAAGAATTGGACTAAGGTTTAAAATAAATCAAAAAAACCTCCGGAAATCCGAAGGTTTTGTATTTATATTGGAAAATTACTTATTACCAATTACTCATTACTTATATTTCAGTATTCAGATCCCAATTTTGAAGGTAATCGTGAACGTGTTTCAGCATCATTCCGCCTAAAGAACCGTCAACAACTCTGTGATCATAAGAATGAGACATGAACATTAAGTTTCTGATCGCAATTACATCACCGTCAGCAGTTTCAAGAACCGCAGGCTTTTTAACGATGGCTCCGATTGCCAATATTGCAACCTGAGGCTGAGGAATAATTGGTGTTCCCATAAGGTTTCCAAAGCTTCCGACGTTAGAAATGGTGTAAGTAGCCCCTTGAGTATCTTCGGGTCTTAATTTTTTGTTTCTTGCTCTGTAAGCTAAATCATTGATCGCTTTTGCCAATCCTGAAAGAGATAGCTGATCCGCATTTTTGATGACAGGAACAATAAGGTTTCCATCCGGTAAAGCAGTTGCCATACCAATGTTGATGTTTTTCTTTTTGATGATATTTTCACCGTTTATAGACACGTTGATCATCGGGAAATCTTGAATTGCTTTCACCACCGCCTTTACGAAAATCGGCATGAAAGTTAGTTTTTCACCTTCTCGTTTTTCGAAAACAGCTTTATTTTTATTTCTCCATTTTACGACGTTGGTAACGTCAGTTTCAATAAAAGAAGTAACGTGAGGAGCAATCTGTTTCGCTTTTACCATATTTTCAGCAATGATCTTTCTCATTCTGTCCATAGGAATGATCTCGTCACCCGCCGCTGCTGTGATAGTAGAAGCAGGAGCAGATGTTGCTGTCGTTTGTATTGCAGGAGCAGCCTGTTGTACCGGAGCCGCTTGTGGGGCCGGCTGGCTTCCTTTGTTTTTAACGTATGCTAAAATATCTTCTTTTGTAATTCTTCCTTCCAAACCGCTTCCTTTGATAGATTTCAGCTCAGTTTCAGAAATATTTTCCTGTTGTGCGATTGATTTTACAAGCGGAGAAAGATAAAGATCTCCCGAAAACTCGGTGGAAGCAGATACTTTTAACGGTTCTTCTATCGTTTTTAAAATTTCAGTATCCGGTGCAGGAGCTTGTGTTTCTACAGTTATTTCTTCGGAGGCAGGAATATTTCCTTCTCCTTCAATTTCTAAAATAGCAATAGCTTCGCCTACTTTTGCAACCTCGTCTTTCTGTTTTAAAATCTTTACGATTTTCCCCGAAACTGGTGTCGGAACGTCTGAATCTACTTTGTCAGTTGCAATCTCCACTACGGAATCATCTTCTTTTACAATATCGCCTTCGTTGAACAACCAAGTGATAATTGTCGCTTCCATAACACCTTCTCCCATGGAAGGAAGCAATAATTTGTACTCTGCCATTTTTAATTTTTAGATTTTGACAAATATATAAAAAAAATCGATTTTTTTATGAAATATTAAATTTTAGAAAAATTCAATGTAAATATTCTCTCCGACATTAAGACCGAACAGAGATTTTGCGCCATTTTTTCTGCTCCCTTTATAGATCGTTAGCTCCAAAAGCTGACTGTCATTGAAAATAGCTGCAGATTGCCCATGGAATTCCGTTTCTCTTTCCCAGTCAGAAACTACTTCTGTGTGGCTCTGGAATATTCTTGAAAGACTTAAATTTCTGAATTTTATAGTGAAATTTTCATATCCTTTACCTGAACTTTCAAAAAAATCTTTGCTGATATTTGATATTATATTTCCGAAATTATCAATATAGGTTACCTCGCCGATAATCATTTTTTCAGATTCATTAAAAACAGGTTTCGGGAACAGAAGCTGCTTGGCAGTATCGATTTTTCTTCCGATTACTTCGGGCAGTCCGCCATTGGCCAGGTGTACTGCTGCAGGCACAAAAACATCGGTTGATGTAAAATTTACAATATCGTCAAATCGGTTATTTAAAGTTATTTCGTAGATCGCTTCAGGTTTAATATCAAAAAAAATTAGGCTTAAAAGTCCATTGTCGGCAGCAATAAAGTAATGTCCGTCTGCTTTATACACAATATTTTTTCTTGATTTGTTGTGGAAACTGTCCACAGAAATTATATGAATTGTGCCTTTCGGAAAATGTTTATAGGCATTTCTGACAATGTACGATGTCTGCACAAGGTTGAAAGCCTGGATGCCATGAGTGATATCAATAATATTAACTTTCTGATTCAGAGAAAGAATACTGCCTTTCACAGCGGCAACTCTGTAATCCAAATTTCCGAAATCTGAAGTAAGTGTAATAATTGACATTGATTGTTTATAGAATAGTAGAAATGCAAATTTATTTAAAATAAAAAGAATGCCCGAAAGATTGTGGAAAAGAATTTGATTTAAATTTCCAAAAAAAAGTTTTACATTTAAGTTCTAAATTAATAAAAATACTGCATGTTTGAATTAACATATGATTTGGAGGATATCGATGCGAAAATCTTCTATGGAGTTAATAACCAATATTTCAATTTAATAAAATCTACTTTTCCTACCCTTAAAATCACTGGTAGAGACCATTATATCTTTGCGATGGGAAATCAGGAGGCGCTTGATATTTTTAAACTAAAACTGGATGACATTGTAAAATTTATCTCAAAAAATAATTCTATTGATCTTAAAGATGTTGAAAATATTCTCAATATTAAAGATGAACATGAAAAACAGCTTGTCTTTGATCAGGATATCATCGTAAAAGGGGTAAATGGTAAAATCATTAAAGCCAAAACCACGAATCTTAAAAAACTGGTTAAAGAAACTGAGAAAAAAGATATGGTTTTCGCAATCGGGCCTGCGGGAACGGGTAAAACGTACACCAGTGTGGCTCTTGCGGCGAGAGCTTTGAGAGATAAAGCTGTAAAAAGAATTGTTTTGACGAGACCTGCCGTAGAAGCAGGGGAGAGTCTTGGATTTTTGCCGGGTGACCTTAAAGAAAAGCTGGATCCGTATTTGCAGCCGTTATATGATGCGCTACGCGATATGATTCCTCATGAGAAGCTGGAAGGATTCATTGAAAAGAAAGTGATTGAAGTAGCGCCGTTGGCGTTCATGAGAGGAAGGACACTGGATGATGCTTTTGTTATTCTGGATGAAGCGCAGAACACCACGCATTCTCAGATGAAAATGTTTCTGACCAGAATGGGTATGAATGCTAAGTTTATCATAACAGGAGATCCGAGCCAGGTCGATCTTCCGCCCAAACAGCAATCCGGTCTGAAAGAAGCCATGAGGATTTTGAAAGATGTGAAAGAAATAGGATTTGTACACCTTAATGAAGAAGATGTTGTAAGGCATCCTGTGGTCAAAAAGATCATTCTGGCGTACAACGATGAGGAAAAAAAGCATAGAAATGATTAAGAATATATCTTATAAGTATATTATAATACAGGAAGTTATACTATCCTGTATTTTTTTTAATATAAAATAAAACTCACAGTTGTTTGAATTTTGAAAAAAAAGTTTATTTTTGCCAGCGAACTACTTAAAAAACTTTTATATCATGAAGAAATTTTTACTTCTGGCATCAGTTGCCATCATGGGAATGAGCGTGAATGCTCAGGAATTCAGATTCGGACCTAAAGCAGGATTCGCTATGTCAACTCTTAAAATTGATGAAAAACAGGACGATTTAGGAAAAAGAAGTATGGATCCTAAATATACGTTTTATATCGGAGGTATGGCAGAATATAAGATCAATGATAATTTTGGTTTTCAGGCGGAAGTTTTGTACTCTCCACTTGGAGGAAAAGAGAAAATTGATGGTGTAAATGCAGGACTTCTTTACGTAGGGGAGCAAACTAAGGTTAATTTGGGAACTCTTTTGGTCCCGATTTCTGCAAAATATTTCATAACGGAAAATTTTTCGGTTGCTGCGGGTGCCAACTTCGGAATTATTCTTACAGCAAAACAAAAAACTGTAATCGGTTCAGACTTTATGGATATGGAGATAGAGGGTGAGAATGGTGAAGTGGATATTAAAGATGACATCAAGAAATTAAATATTGCTCCATTTGTAGGCGTAGAATATATGTTGGAAAACGGACTATTCTTTGATGCAAGATACAGTTTGGGAGTTTCTAACCTTTCTAACGACGGAAGTGGTGGTAAAATTACCAACAGTTTTGCTCAGATTGGTGTAGGCTTCAAATTCGGAGGAAACTAAGAATTTTATTTTTCAAAAAAATCAAAGCGGTACAAAATTTGTTCCGCTTTTTTTGTGGTTTTCAGATACCACATTTTCGTGAATAACAATTCGGATAATTTAACTATTTAAACTATTTAAAAATGAAAAAATTATTATTACTGGGTGCTTTTGCACTTTTAGGTGGTGTTGCGCAGGCGCAGGAGGGTTTCAGGCTTGGTGGGCATATTGGTGCTCCACTTGGTGATGCAGCTGATGCGGCTAGTGTAACTTTAGGCATTGATGCTGCTTATATGTGGAACATCACTAAAGGGCTGGATATCGGTGCAACTACAGGATATTCTCATTTTTTTGGAAAAGACAACGTAGATGATTTTGGTTTTGTGCCTATTGCAGTTTCCGGAAAATATACATTTAACAAGCTTCCTCTTTTCGTAGGATTGGATCTGGGAGCAGCTATTTCCACAAGAAATTATATTAACAGCGGATTGTATGTGGCTCCAAGGGTAGGATATCAGATGAAAAATGTAGAACTTTATCTTGGGTTCCAGAATATTGGCAGCAAATATAAGGATCATTACTGGCGCGGTGACGACCGATTTAATTTCGGGGCGATCAACTTTGGGGCAAATTTCTTCCTTAAGTAAAATTTTTAAAAATCAATCATATTCAACTCCAATTGAAAAATTGGAGTTTTTTTATTCAAAAAATTGTGAAAAAATCAAAGCCTATATTTTAATAAACATTATTCCCGGAAAATGCTAATATTAGTCAATGATATTAATCACATTAACAAATTTTAATATTCAGAGGTACCACTGTAAATTTGCCGCCAGAAAGTATTAAATTTTTAATAAAATGAAAAAAGTATTATTAGCAGGTGCTGTTGCACTTTTCGGATTATCTAATGCTCAGATCGCTAAAGGAACTACTTATTTATCAGGACAGGTAGGTTATTCTTCAACTCAGAATAACAATACTGATGCTAAAGTAGAAGATTTTACAATTGTACCTACTGTTGGATATTTCGTAGGAAATAATGTTGCTGTTGGTTTAGGTGTAGGTTATGCAAACAGCTCCACAACTTCAACAAGTGCGTTAACGAATGTTGAAACTAAACTTTCAACTGATGCAATTGTAGTAGCTCCTTTCGTAAGAAAATACTGGACTGTAGGAGAAAAGTTCTATATCTTCGGACAATTGGAAGTTCCAATGGCATTTGGTAAAGATAAAGCTGAATACAGTGGTACTGCTTCTCAGTTCAATACTGAATCTAAATTCACTTCAATCGGTGTAAACGTAAAACCAGGGTTAGATTATTTCTTAAACAAAAACTGGTCTATCGAAGCTACGATCGGAGAATTCGGATACAACAACTTCAAATACAAAGATCTTGATAAAAGCACTGACAACTTCAACTTTGGATTAAACTTATCTTCAGTTACTTTCGGTGTTAAATATGTTTTTGCTAAATAATGAACAAAACATACAAAGATAAAGTCCTAAGTTTTTGCTTAGGACTTTTCCACTTTTAACTATTGTAATTAAAACCATGAAAAAAATATTGCTTGCAACTGCTGTCGCATTTTTCGGGCTTTCTAATGCCCAGATTAAAACAGGTACCGTTTATCTATCAGGACAGGTAGGTTATTCTCAGGAAAAAGATAACAATACAGATAGTAAAGATCAGAACTTCAGTGTTGTGCCAACTGTCGGTATTTTTATTGCTCCTAATTTGGCTGTCGGTACAGGAATCGGTTATACCGGAAGCAGAGCAGATCATAAAGATATTACTAATATCGGATCTGGTATTGAAACGGTGCAAACAATCATTAAAACAAATGCTTTTACAGCACAACCATTCATCAGAAAATACTGGACGCTTTCAGATAAATTATATATTTTCGGACAGCTTGAAGTTCCCATTGAAATTGGAAAACGTACGGCAGATTTACAATTAAATTATTTTGATATTAATGGATACACATATTTTCAGAGTATGTCTATCGAACAGAAATATACTTCTTTTGGTGTAAATGTGAAGCCGGGATTAGATTATTTTATCAATAAAAACTGGACGATTGAGGCTACAATTGGAGAGTTTGGTTATAAAAACACAAAAATTAAAGATCAGGATAACGGAACTGATACATTCAATTTTGGACTTAATTTATCTTCGGTGATGTTCGGAGTAAAATATGTTTTTGCTAAATAATTAATAATAAACTTTTATAAATAAAAAATCATGAAAAAACTATTACTAGCAGGTGCTGTTGCACTTTTTGGATTATCAAATGCCCAAATGACTAAAGGTGACTGGGTAATCAGTGGAGATACCGGAGTAGGTTTCAACAACGTTACAACTACAGTTAAAGTTGGAGATCAGTCTGTAGACGGACCTAAAGTAAACACATTCTCTGTTTCTCCTTCAGTAGGGTATTTCGTTATCGACAGATTAGCTGTAGGTATCGAACTTGGATACATCAACGCTACAACGAAGTATGAAGGCCTTAAATCTAAAACAAGCAGCTTCTCTGTAATGCCAACTGCTACTTATTATTTTACGAATTCTAGCAAATTGGTTCCTTTCTTAGGTGCAGGAATCGGGTATGCTTCTGTAAAAAACAGCGGAGAAACTAATTTCATGGGTATGATTGCATCAAATGAAACAACTACTGATGGTCTTGCATGGAAAGTAAAAGGAGGGGTAACTTATATGGCTACTCAGTCTTTAGGGCTTAACCTGGGAGTTTCTTATGACCAATTCTCTAATAAAGAAACGATCATGAACACAGATGTAAAAACAAATGTGAAAACTTTCGGAGTAAACGTAGGTTTCTCTTATTTCATCAAAGGAAAAGCTCAAAAATCTGATAAATAATTAATTTTATTTAAGATAAAAACGAAAAAAATCCGACTCAATACTGAGTCGGATTTTATATTTAATTTAATAAGAACATGGTCTTTAGAACCATTCTTTTTGATTCTGAACATAGGTTCTGTCGAAATCCTCATCTGATTTTGTAAGATAAATAATGCCTTCAATCAAACCGATAAGTCCTCCAACGGTACCGCAGGTTACAAGACTTAGAATTAACTGAATAATTCCAGTTTTAGTATATCCTAAATAAAATTTATGAATGGCTAGTCCACCCAAAAGAATAGCGAGGATACCGGCTGCTACTTTTTTCTCTGATTTGTAAGGTTGATTGTAATTTCCTTGTTTTTCGTAAACTTCCATAGTAATATTTTTTTAATTGTTTTTGGTGTGTTTATTTACCGAACATTCCGCCCATTCCCGGCATATTTGGCATTTTGCTCATCAT
This sequence comes from Chryseobacterium sp. POE27, assembly GCF_039727685.1. Lineage (NCBI taxonomy): Bacteria > Pseudomonadati > Bacteroidota > Flavobacteriia > Flavobacteriales > Weeksellaceae > Chryseobacterium > Chryseobacterium sp. POE27. The sequence continues at coordinate 828,050 of NZ_CP152475.1, read as the reverse complement.
CTGCATCATTTGTTTACCCTGAGGCCCCTGCATCATTTTCATCATTTTTCCCATCTGGTCAAACTGCTTCATCAATTGATTTACATCTTCAATTTTTCTTCCTGCTCCTTTGGCAATTCTGTTTTTTCTCTGAGTATTGATGATGGAGGGTCTTCTTCTTTCTTCAGGAGTCATTGAATAAATGATCGCTTCGATATGTTTGAATGCATCATCGCTGATTTCCACATCTTTGATCGCTTTTCCAACTCCCGGGATCATCCCCATTAGATCCTTCATATTACCCATCTTTTTGATCTGGTTGATCTGCTTTAAGAAATCATCAAAACCAAATTCGTTTTTAGCAATCTTCTTATGAAGTTTTTTGGCTTCCTCTTCGTCAAATTGTTCCTGAGCTCTTTCTACCAGGGAAACAACGTCTCCCATTCCCAGGATTCTGTCTGCCATCCTTTCCGGGTAGAAAACGTCTAAAGCTTCCATTTTCTCACCGGTAGAAATGAATTTGATAGGTTTTTCTACTACCGAACGAATGGTTAAAGCAGCTCCACCACGGGTATCGCCGTCTAATTTAGTTAAAACCACCCCATCAAAATTTAAAGCATCATTAAACGCTTTTGCTGTATTTACAGCATCCTGACCCGTCATTGAGTCAACAACGAATAATGTTTCGTTTGGTTTAATGGTAGAATGAACCGTTTTGATCTCATTCATCATCTGCTCGTCAATCGCCAGACGACCTGCGGTATCCACAATGACGATATCGTGACCATTAGATTTAGCAAAATTAATCGCGTTTTCAGCAATCGTAGAAGGATTTGTAGAACCTTCTTCGGTGAAAACGGGAACTCCAATTTGTCCGCCTAATACTTTAAGCTGATCAATCGCGGCCGGACGATAAACGTCACATGCCACCAAAAGAGGTTTTTTATTTCTTTTTGTTTGTAAATAATTAGCTAATTTTCCTGAAAATGTAGTCTTACCGGAACCCTGAAGACCTGCAATAAGAATTACAGAAGGTTTTCCTGAAAGGTTGATTCCTTCCTGGGAGCCTCCCATTAAATCTACCAATTCATCATGAACGATTTTCGTCATCAGCTGTCCCGGAGTAAGCGATGTAAGAACGTCTTGTCCTAAAGCTTTATCCTGAACTCTTTTGGTAAGATCTTTTGCAACTTTATAATTAACATCGGCATCCACCAATGCTCTACGAATTTCTTTTACGGTTTCCGCAACATTGATTTCCGTGATTTTTCCACGTCCTGAAATATTATGAAGCGCTTTGTCTAATTTATCCTGTAAACTGTTAAACATATTTATTGTAAATTATAGGTTTGCAAAAATAAGGAAATTTTTAGTATATATTATATATTAAGAATAGAGATTTTTGATACTTCAAAATTATAATTCTATTTTTGCCAGATGAATTTTATGGATAGTTTGATTGTTATATTGCTGATCTTTATATTAAATGTTTTTGTATTCACACTATTTAAGAGATATATTCACGGTAAAGCAAATGCAGCAATGAAGTTCTTATCACTTAATATATCAAAAGATATTATCTGGCTTATAATTTCTTTAATGATAATTGATAAAACAAAAGAAAATTTTCTATTAATAGTGATATGTTTTATAGTCGCATCACTCTTTATATATATACCTATAATAAAACTCATTAATAAATCCTGATTTTTTTGATGATAAAAATCAATTTTTAGTATTGGTAAAGTTTAATAAAATCGATATATTTGCACACGATTAAAAAAAGAGATATGAATAGAAAGATTTCTTCATTGTTTTTCGCATTTTTACTTGTGTTTGTGAGCAGTTTAGCTATTGCTCAGCATGCTTCTAATGGCGAAGAGCCGGCAGAAAAGATAGAGCAGAAAGAAGGTTTTAATGCTACGAAAATGATCATGGAACACATCGGTGATTCAAATGAATGGCACTTATGGACTACAAAAGATGACAGTGGTGAAGAGCATCATGTTTCTGTTCCGTTGCCTGTTATTATTAAGGATAATGAGGGGTGGCACACTTTTCTTTCTAAAAGTATCGCTCATGGCCACGAACATGACGGATATACTTTAGAAGACGGACAGGTAGTTTCTACTAAAGGTATTCAGAAAGCAACTTTGTTTTCAATCATCAGCGGAAAGCAAAAAGCAAATGAAGTTTTCTTTGATCTTTCAATTACTAAGAATGCAGCATCAATGTTTCTGTCAGTAATTTTTATGGCATTTATTTTCATAGGAATGGCAAGAAACTATAAAAAATCTCAGTTACCAAAAGGCGCAGGGAAATTATTGGAACCTGTGATTGTATTCATAAGAGATGAAGTGGCAATTCCAAATATCGGATCTGTTAAATACAAAAGATATATGCCTTATTTATTAACAGCATTTTTCTTTATCTGGTTTAATAACTTATTCGGATTAATTCCTTTCTTTCCTTTTGGAGCAAACCTTACAGGTAATATCGCGATTACGGCTGTTTTGGCAATCATAACTTTATTAATTACACTATTCAGTGCCAATAAAGATTACTGGAAACACATCTTTATGCCACCAGTACCAATTCTGTTGTATCCTATCATGGTTCCAATTGAGATTATCGGGATTTTTACAAAGCCTTTTGCTTTAATGATGCGACTTTTCGCTAACGTTACAGCGGGGCACATTATGATCTTGGCGATTATTTCGTTAATCTTCATTTTCAAGTCTCCATTCTTAGGATTTGCGTCTGTGCCTTTAGCATTATTTGTTTCCGTATTGGAATTATTAGTAGCAGCATTGCAAGCGTATATCTTTACTGTATTATCTGCTTTGTTTATCGGTATCGCAGTAGCAGAACACGAGCATGAGCATGGACATGAAGAACACGCTCACTAATTAAAAGAAAATATTAAAAAAATAATTTTTAACTAATATAATTTATTTATTATGGATTTATCAACTGGAGCAGGATTAATTTACGTAGGTATCGGTTTAGCAGTACTAGGAGTAGGTCTTGGTATCGGAAAAATCGGAGGTCATGCAATGGACGCTATCGCTAGACAGCCTGAGCAAGCTGGTAAGATTCAAGGAGCAATGCTTATTGCTGCTGGTCTTATCGAAGGAGCTGGTCTTATCGCGATTATCTTTGGTGCTTTCATCAAGTAATTATCCTCACAAAAAGCATTCTTAGCAGTAAAGCGGTTGGCTGCTGCTAAGAATTTTAAAAAATCCATAAAATAACACTAAAAAAGAAATCTACAGATATGGGAATTATAGAACCTGGAATTGGACTTTTGTTTTGGATGACCCTTACTTTTGTTATCCTATTATTTCTTCTAGCTAAATTCGCTTGGAAACCGATTGTTAATGCGATTAACGACAGAGAAACTTCTATTGTTGATGCTCTTAACCAGGCTACATTGGCAAGAAAAGAAATGGAAACTTTAAAAGAGGATAACGAAAGAATCATTCGTGAAGCAAAAATCGAAAGAGATGCTATCCTTAAAGAGGCAAGAGAAATTAAAGATAGAATCGTAGGTGAGGCTAAAGATGTGGCTAAAGCTGAAGGTGATAAATTAATCGAAGCCGCTAAACAAACGATCAATGCTGAGAAAAATGCTGCAATGGCAGATATCAAAACTCAGATTGGTGCTTTATCAGTAAACATCGCAGAATCTATTCTTAAGCAAAAGCTTGATAACAGCGAGGCTCAGAATGAATTAGTTCAAAATTATTTAAACAAATCAAATCTTAACTAATAATGCTTACATCTAAAGTAGCTAAAAGATACGCACAAGGTTTACTTGATTTCACAAACGAATCAGGGCAGACGGCTACTGTATTTTCTGAAATGAAAGATGTAGTGAAGATCATGAAAGAGTCTGCGGACCTAAACAAATTCTTCATGACTCCCTACATCGATTCTAAAAAGAAAGTAGAAGTAGCAAATGAGATTTTCAAAGGTTTATCAGTTTCTTCAAAGAATTTGATCACCTTGGTTATCAGACACGGAAGAGAAAAACAACTGAAGAATATTGCTCAGGAATTCATCAATAAAGTTGAAGATATCAACGGAGTACAACGAGTGACTCTTACGATAGCTACTCAGCTTTCCAATGAAAATATCGAACAGATCCTGAAATCTACCGATTTGGTAAATAATTCAAATTTTGATTTAGCAGTAAATGTAAAGCCTGAAATTTTAGGTGGATACATTTTAAGAGTTGGCGATCAGCAGGTAGATGCATCGGTAAGATCGAAATTGAACCATGTGAAAAAAGATTTTCAATTAAATTAAAGAAAAAACAACCATACAATGGCAGAAATAAATCCGGCAGAAGTATCTGCGATCTTAAAACAGCAATTGGCCAACTTCGATACTCAATCAAACGTTGAGGAAGTAGGTACAGTTTTAACCATCGGTGATGGTATTGCTCGTGTATACGGGTTAGAAAACGTACAATACGGAGAGTTGGTGAAATTTTCTAGTGATGTAGAAGGTATTGTACTAAACCTTGAAGAAGACAACGTGGGGGTTGCTCTACTTGGTGAAAGTAAATTAGTAAGAGAAGGAGATACCGTAAAAAGAACAAACAGAATCTCTTCTATTAAAGTAGGAGAAGGAATGTTAGGAAGAGTAGTGGATACTCTTGGTAACCCTATCGATGGTAAAGGTCCTATCGCAGGAGATTTATACGAAATGCCATTGGAAAGAAAAGCTCCCGGAGTAATTTTCAGACAGCCGGTAACTGAGCCTTTACAGACAGGTATTGTTGCGATCGACTCTATGATTCCTGTAGGAAGAGGGCAGAGAGAGCTGATCATCGGTGACAGACAGACAGGTAAAACTACTGTTGCGATCGATACGATCATCAACCAAAAAGAATTCTTTGAAGCAGGTAATCCTGTATATTGTATATATGTTGCTATCGGACAAAAAGCGTCTACTGTAGCGCAAATCGTCAAAACATTATCAGATAAAGGAGCTTTAGCTTATACAGTAATTGTTGCGGCTAATGCATCAGATCCGGTTCCAATGCAGGTATATTCTGCAATGGCAGGTGCTGCGATCGGTGAGTTCTTCAGAGATTCCGGTAGACCGGCATTGATCGTTTATGATGATTTATCTAAACAAGCGGTTGCTTACCGTGAGCTTTCTCTACTTTTGAGAAGACCACCGGGCCGTGAAGCTTATCCTGGAGACGTTTTCTATCTTCACTCAAGATTACTGGAAAGAGCTGCGAAAGTTATCGCTGATGACCAAATCGCTAGCCAGATGAACGATTTACCTGAGTCTTTAAGACCAATCGTAAAAGGTGGTGGTTCATTAACTGCTCTTCCAATTATCGAAACACAGGCGGGTGACGTTTCTGCGTATATTCCAACAAACGTAATCTCTATTACAGACGGACAGATCTTCCTGGAGTCTGATCTATTCAACTCAGGGGTCCGTCCTGCGATTAACGTAGGTATCTCTGTATCGAGAGTTGGAGGTAATGCGCAGATCAAATCAATGAAAAAAGTTTCTGGTACACTTAAATTAGACCAGGCTCAATATAAAGAATTAGAGGCGTTTGCTAAGTTCGGTTCTGACCTTGATGCTGCTACACTAGCGGTAATTTCTAAAGGAGAAAGAAACGTGGAAATCCTTAAGCAGCCGGTAAACTCTCCACTTCCTGTAGACAGCCAGGTGGCGATGATCTACGCCGGAACAGAGAATTTATTGAGAAATGTTCCTATCAGAAAAGTAAAAGAATTCCAGATCGAGTACATCGAGTTCCTAAGATCTAAGCATCCTGATACAATGGCTGCTATCAAAGCTGGAAAAATCGATGATTCAATCACTGGTGTTCTTAAGCAGGCAGCTAATGATTTAGCTTCTAAATATAACTAAAAATTAGTTGATGGTTTTTGGTTGATAGTTGACAGAATTTTCTAAAACTAGCAACCAACAACCGACAACCAACAACTAACCCAATATGGCAAACTTAAAAGAAATACGAGGTAGAATTACGTCAATTTCATCTACGATGCAGATTACACGTGCTATGAAAATGGTTTCCGCTGCGAAACTGAAAAAAGCACAAGACGCTATCGTAATGTTAAGACCTTATTCTGAAAAATTACAGGAGCTTATCCAGAATGTAAATTCCAGCTCAGATCCTGATCAGATTTCTGTTTATGCTCAGAAAAGAGAAGTGAAAAGAGTTCTTTTCATTGCTGTTACTTCAAACAGAGGTTTGGCAGGTGCTTTCAACTCTTCTATTGTAAAAGAGCTTAATCTACAGTTTCAGCATAATTCTCAATATGAAATTGAGGTTCTTCCTGTTGGTAAAAAGGCTTTTGATGCTGTAAGAAGAAATCGTACAGTGTACACTAATGCAAGCTCTGTGTATGATAACCTGAACTTTGATGTGGTGGCAAACGTTACAGAAGGAGTAATGACGAGCTTCAGAGAAGGTAAGTTTGATGAAGTTTACCTTATTTACAATAAATTCGTTAATGCAGCGACTCAGGAAGTTACTACAGAGCAGCTTCTTCCGATCTCTATGCCTGAAACGAGCGAACCTCAAACAGAGACAGACTATATTTTTGAACCAAACAGAACGGAAATTCTTGATAATCTGATTCCTAAATCAATAAAAACACAGGTTTTCAAAGCTGTTCTGGATTCTGTGGCATCAGAGCACGGTGCAAGAATGACCGCAATGCATAAAGCAACTGACAATGCTGAAGCTTTGAGAAATGATCTGAAGATCTTCTACAACAAAGCAAGACAGGCTGCTATTACGAACGAAATCCTTGAAATCGTTTCAGGAGCAGAAGCCTTGAAAAATTCTTAAATAAGTATTTTCTACAATATTAAAGCATCGTATATACCACGATGCTTTTTTTGTTATTTTTATTTTGTATATATTTGTATCAATAAATTATATACAACTTCTAAATGGACTCGGACATAGTCAGGCTTTTGCTAGCCTTATTACTTGTTTTACTTAATGGCTTTTTCGTAGCCGCAGAATTTTCAATCGTTAAAGTTCGTTATTCACAAATCCAAATAAAAGCTGCAGAAGGAAATTCTATGGCAAAGCAGGCGGAGCATATCATCAAACATCTTGATGAATACCTGTCTGCAACACAGCTAGGTATTACTTTGGCTTCTCTTGCCCTAGGTTGGGTAGGAGAAAGTGCATTGCATCATATTGTTGAAAATATTTTCAGTTCACTTAATATTAATCTTACTGAAACTACGGTTACCTCAATTTCCGTAATTACAAGTTTTGTTTTAATTACTATTATGCATATTGTTTTCGGAGAACTTATTCCGAAGTCGATTGCAATCAGAAAATCAGAGGCTACCACGATGGCAACTGCCATTCCGCTGAGGGTTTTTTATACTGTTTTTAAACCTTTTATATGGTTGATGAATTTAATGTCTAATACATTTTTAAGATTGGTAAAAATTCATCCGGCTTCAGAACATGAGATTCACTCTACGGAAGAGCTTCAGCTTTTGGTAAAACAAAGTGCAGACAGCGGCGAAATTGAGGAAGAAAACTACGAAATCATCAAAAATGCATTTGATTTTACGGATCATTCTGCCAAACAGATCATGGTTCCCCGACAAAATATTACATCTATCGATTTTGAAGAAGATGTCAATGAAATTATCAACAAAATCATGGATAGCGGATATTCCAGAATTCCGGTATATGTAGATTCTATTGATAACGTTATCGGTATTCTTTATACCAAGGAGATCATCAGAGAATTTGTTAAAAGGAAAGGAGAGCTGAGTCATGAAGATCTAAAAGAACTAATGCGTGATGCATTTTTTGTTGTAGGAAGTAAAAAAATATCAGACCTCCTGAAAATTTTCCAACAGAAAAAACAGCACCTAGCGATTGTCATAGACGAATTTGGAGGGACAGAAGGAATTATTACTCTTGAAGATATTCTTGAAGAGCTGGTAGGTGAGATTCAGGATGAAGAAGATGACGAGGAGAAAGTCGTAGATAAGATTGCTGAGAATACCTTTTGGGTTCAGGCGACTCAGCCTTTAGACGAAATTAATGAGTTTATCCCTAAAAAACTGCCTCTTTCAGAAGAGAGCGAGTATAATACGTTGGCAGGTTTCATTCTTCATGCCTTAGAAGATATTCCGGAAGAAAATCAGGAGTTTGACCTTGATAACTATCATTTTAAAATATTAAAAATGAATAATAAAAGTGTTGAACTTGTTGAGCTTGTATATGAAGCACCAAACAATATCAATGATTTGGCAGAAAAAATAGGAGAGGTTTAATTTTTAAACAAATTATAATGATTTTTTATAACAGTATAAAAGATTACGACGATCCGAAACGTAAATATGAAGAAGAGGTTCTTGTGCTCGACGATACGGATGAAGTTTATAAATTGGTTTTACATAATGATGATGTTCATACCTTCGACTATGTGATCGATTGCCTTATAGAAATCTGTAAACATACGCTGGAACAGGCAGAGCAATGTACGATATTAGTTCATTTTAAAGGTAAATGCACCGTGAAAACGGGTTCTTTGGATATTCTGAAGCCGATGCACGAAAAACTGCTTTCAAGAGAATTAACAAGCGAAATAGTATAAATTATCCGGTATCACTACCGGATTTTTTTGTAATAACTTAAGACGAAATGGAAATTATATTGATAGGCTGGAAGTTTTCCTTGCTGAAAATAGAGTAAATATTATCAAATTCAAGTTAAGCTCAAAAGAATAATTTTAAAATCTTCATAATCAGCCAAATCTGCTTGAGACCTAATTTCAGATAAATTAAGCCTTTTCGTCTTTCACCATAAAAAACGTCTATCTTCCTTCATCCTTCTTCCAGCTTTTAAATAAAATAGTATATTTGTAACAACTATAAAGAAACAAAAAAGAATGCTTGTAATAGGAATTGCAGGAGGTACAGGATCCGGCAAAACTACGGTTGTTGACAAGATTATACAACAGCTTGATATTGAAGGAATGAATATCCTTTCCCAGGATAATTATTATCATGATAATCATAATCTTACGTTGGTGGAAAGAGAAGCTTTAAATTATGATCATCCGAAATCCATCGATTTTGATTTATTGATAAAACACGTAAAAGCGTTAAAGAATAATGAACCTATCGAGCAGCCGATTTACAGCTTTGTTACCCATTCAAGAACCGGTGACCATGTTACAGTGGAACCTAAAAATGTATTGGTGGTAGAGGGAATTTTAGTTCTCACCAACAAAGAACTTTTAAAGGAATTTGATCTTAAAGTTTTTGTACATGCAGATTCGGACGAGAGACTTATAAGAAGAATACGTAGAGACACACAGGAAAGAGGAAGGGATCTGAATGAAGTATTACACCGCTATCAGACAACTTTGAAACCTATGCACCAGGAATTTATTGAGCCTTCAAAAAATGAAGCAGATCTTATCATTCCGAATATGAAGCAAAATTCCGTAGCGATTGATTTTTTAACAACTGTCATTAAAAACTCTTTGAGAAAACATTAAAATGAAAGAAAACAAATTGATCAGAGATATTCAGCCAAAGTCTGAGACGTTAAAATTTATTCAGAAATATATTTTGAATAAATATACGATTACGATATGTCTGTTTCTGGTCTGGATGATTTTTTTTGATAAAACATCGTTTTTGGTAATTAATGAGCTGAATGGTGAAATTAATAAATATGAAGAACAACTTCAGTATTATAAAACCGAATATGAAAAAAATGATGCTTTTTATAAAAAGCTGATGAACAACAAATCTGAAAAAGAAAAATACGCAAGAGAAAATTATTTTATGAAAAAGCCAAATGAAGAAATTTTTATTCTTGTAGTAGACAGTACAAAAGTCGCGAAAAAATAATTCTAAAAAGTTAAATGTCAATGGTGAATTTGCTTTGCAAGTGAATATAAACGGATAAGCAGAGTGAATTGGCAATTCACACTTCACACTTTAAAACAAACCTATGTCAAACACAGCTTGGGAAAATTTAGTTAAAAAACAACTTAAAACCGAAGATATTTATCCTGTTCTCACTAAAGAAAATTTAGAAGGAATTGTTGTAAAACCTTTCTATGACGAAGTTCAGGATCAATTGGTGAATCTTCCGAAAGTAGAAGAAAATACACATCTGGTGGCAAGATATCACGAAAGTCTTGAAGAAGATGTTTTCGCTTTTCTTCTGGATGAAAATGTTGAAAATCTTTTGGATAAAACTATTTTCGTTGACAATGTTGATCTGGCAGGTCATATAAGTCCAAAGCAGGAAGATCAGTATTTTTCGTTAATTGATGTTTTTGATGAAAAAGAAACTATAATAAATGACCAGTTGGTTAAAGAATTATTGGCAAAGCAATTCAAGAGAAATATCTGTGTTGATATTTCCCTTCATCAGAACGCCGGTGCAGCCATTTATCAGCAATTGGGAATTGCATTGGCTAAAACTAAAGAAATAGCTGAAGTATATGGTGAGGGAATTTTAAATAAATTAATTTTCAGAATTGCCATTGGTGGAAATTATTTCTTTGAAATGGCAAAATTAAGAGCGTTTAAACTGGTTTTTAACCAATTGTCAAAAGAGTATAATTTAGATGAAATTCCATATATTTTTGCGGAAACATCACTTAGAAATAAATCGGCATCAGATCATGAAAATAATCTGATCCGTTCAACATTAGAATTAGCTTCTGCAATGATCGGAGGTGCTGATGCGGTTTTCAGTAATGATTATCTGGTTGGGAAAACAACGGAAAATTCGGAAGAAATATCCTTTAAGCAACAGATTGTCTTAGCTTATGAAAGCATCATCAATGTTTTTGAAGATGCTTCCAACGGAAGTTATCTTGTAGAAGACCTTACCCGTCAGATTGCTGAAAAAGCGTGGACTTATTTTGTTGAAATCGAAGAAAATGGAGGCTATCTGGCTCTCATGAAGCAAGGAATCATCCAGAAACAGATTTATGAACATGCTGTAGAAGAACAGAAATGGGTAGAAGAAGGCAAAATAAAGCTGATTGGCGTTAATTTATATCCAAAATTGGAAGTGAAAAAATCTGTTGAAGATTTGTATAACGAAAAGGATATTAAAGCGGTTCGTTGGGCCGAAATGTTTGAATGATGAAAGAAAAGCTGATTGATTTGTTAGAATATACATATCATTTTAACAAAGAAATGATTAAGGTTATTTCTGAAAATATTTCCAAAACTGATAAAAAAACAATCAGTTTAATTAATCATACCCTTAACGCTCAGCAGATTTGGAATTCCCGGATTTTAGGGGAAGCAACTTTTGAAGTCTGGCAGATTAATCCGTTTGAAGATCTTCAGGAAATCAATCGGCAAAATTTTAATAAAAGTATTGAAATTGTAGAAAAATTTGATCTTAATCAAAAAGCTGAATATCAAAATTCAAAAGGAACCCAATTTGAAAATGAAATTTTTGAAATGCTTTTTCAGGCTATCAATCATTCTACCTACCATCGCGGACAAATCAATTCTTTATTAAAACAAAACGGAATTGAACCGGTTTTAACGGACTATATTTTTTATAAAAGATGAAATTATTCTGATTGATCTTAAATTCTGTTTGGAATTTCATTAACCACAGATTTCTCAGATTTGCACAGATGTATATATTATAAACACATTGATAATGAAAGAAAATGAAATAAGTTTTTATATCAGAAAATCTATATTTTCTGTATATAACGAATTAGGACCGGGTCTGTTGGAAAAAGTTTATGAAAATGTTTTAGTTCATGAACTTAAAAACAATGGGTTAGATGTAAAATCCCAGGTTCCTATGAGAGTAAAATATAAAGACACTTTTATTGATTCAAGCTTTATTGCTGATATTATTGTTGAAAATAAAGTTATAATTGAGGTGAAAGCAATAACCGAAATTAAGAATATTCATCATCAGCAATTGCTTACTTATTTGAAATTAACCAATTTAAAACTAGGTATTTTAGTGAATTTTTATACGGATTATATTGATAAAAGTATATTCAGAAAAATAAATGGGAATTTAGATTATTAAACATATATCTGTGTAAATTTGAGAAATCTGTGGTTAATAAATTATTAGATCAAAACGTACAACATTATATTAATGCCAATCTAAATACAGATTTGCATGCTTTATTATTAAAAAAATCTCCCTTTCCTGACGTTTCCATGCAGGAAATCGTTCAGCAGATCAAAGGAAAGCAGGTAGCACTGAAAAAATTTCCTTTTTTATTAAAAGACGGTATTATTTTTCCGCCACAACTTAATTTAGAACAATCTTCTTCGCAAAAAACAGCACATTATAAATCCGAAATTTTAAAAGGGGAAAAATTTATTGATCTTACCGCCGGATTTGGAATTGATGCTTATTATTTATCCAAAAATTTTAATGAGATTACTTTGGTGGAGCAAAACGCAGATCTTCTAGAGATTGTTGAACATAATTGGTCTGTTTTAGGAAAAAAAGCCAGATTTATCAATCAGAAGCTCGAAGATTTTCTTAATGAAAATAAAGAGAATTTTGATGTAATTTATCTTGATCCGGCCAGAAGGGATCAACACAAAAATAAGGTTTTTCTTTTGGAAGATTTATCGCCCGATATTCTTGAAATTCAGGAAAAATTACTCTCCTTTTCTAAGGAAATTATGATAAAACTTTCACCGCTTATTGATTTAAAATATCTTATCACGGTTTTACCGGGTATTTTCAGGATCGATATTATTGCGGTGAAAAATGATGTAAAAGAAGTAGTTATCTTTTTATCTAAGATAAATTCGGAAGAGATCATCTGCAATGTTGTAAACCTTGAGAGCGAAGAACCAATTTGTGTTTTCAGGTTTGGAGAAGAAGAAAAATCAATCGCAGAATTTGGAGAGCCGGAGAAGTATATTTACATTCCGAATAATTCGGTGTTAAAAGCAGGAATATTTAATTTGATTTCTGAAAGATTCGGATTAAAAAAACTTCATCCGAATACACATCTTTACACGTCAGATCAAATAATAAACGATTTTCCGGGAAGAATTTTTGAGATGGAACTCATTGAAGCTAAACAGATTCAAAAGAAAAGCCAGTTTAATGTTATTTCAAAAAATTACCCCTTAAAACCCGAGGAAATAAAGAAAAAATACAATCTGAGAGATGGCGGTGAAAATTATCTTATTTTTACACAGTCCAAAAAAGGAAAAATAATTTTAAAATCAGTATAAAAATGTTGCTGTAAAATGTAGGATTTCTTAATTTTGGGCAAATTAAAAATCTGAGTACAAATTGCTTTCCTTATAAAAACAATCGCAATTCGTATTACCTTAAAAAAATAAATTTTCAATATGAAAAAACTAGTTATATGTTTAGCGCTTGCTACTGTTGCGGTAAGCTGTAAGAAAATCCAGGCCGGCGGAAATAAAGACGTTATTAAACTTGAAGAGGGTGCGGAAAGATATTCTGATGACGAACAGACAAGCGGTGAGCAGGACAACCTTTCTGAATACAGAGGCGACGCACATGATGGTCATGAAACTCCTGCAAAAACAGATACTGCCGGAGCTATAAAACATGAAGAAGAAAAATCACATTCTGAAGCTCCATTACCGGAAGGCTCTCAGACTCCTAAAGCTGAACACTAATTGTATTAGTCGAAATATAATGATGTCCTACAGAAATGTGGGGCATTTTTTTTGAAGCTTTATCCTGCTTTCCGCACTCGCTATTTTTTTGTTTTTTGGTTGCGGCGGCGGAGCCGCCGCAACCAAAAAACAAAAAAATGAGCTCAGACAAATGCTTCAATCAGGGCTATGGATTCAGTGATTTTATCAATTTATCACATTTTAATCAAACCCACATATCATAAACCTGAAGAAAATTATATGTTTTTGTTTGTTCCTGCGTAGCAATTTTTTTACTTTTAACGAAATAATATTTTACAATGCAAGAGACATTAAATTACATCAACGAAAACAAACAGCGTTTCGTAGATGAATTATTTGAGTTACTGAGAATTCCTTCCATTTCTGCTGATCCGGCATATAAAGAAGATGTTTTGAAATGTGCCGATATCGTAGCTGAACATTTAAAAAATGCGGGTGCCGACAACGTAGAAGTTTGCCAGACAAAAGGATATCCTATCGTTTTTGGAGAGAAAATTTTAGATAAAAATTTACCAACGGTTTTGGTGTATGGTCACTATGATGTTCAACCTGCCGACCCATTAGAATTGTGGACAAAACCACCTTTCGAACCCTATATCGAAAAAACAGAACTCCATCCTGAAGGAGCAATATTTGCCAGAGGCTCGGCGGATGACAAAGGCCAGTTTTTTATGCATTTAAAAGCTTTTGAAGCCATGATGAAAACGCAAACTCTTCCTTGTAATGTTAAATTTATTTTAGAAGGAGAAGAAGAAGTGGGATCATTAAGCCTGGGAGATTTTGTCAATGAAAATAAAAAGAAATTATCTTGCGACTGTATTTTAATTTCCGATACTCATATTTACAGTAACGAGCAACCAACGGTTACGACAGGTTTGAGAGGTTTAAGTTATGTAGAAGTAGAGGTGGAAGGGCCAAACAGAGATCTGCATTCAGGACTTTACGGAGGAGCAGTTCCGAATCCTATTCATGTTCTTTCCAGAATGATTGCCAAGCTTATTGATGAAGATGGTCATATTACTATTGACGGATTCTATGATAACGTGGAAACGGTTTCTGATTCCGACAGAGCAGATATGAATAAACTGAAGGACAATCCTGAAGAGTTTAAAAAATCCATCGGATTAAACGGAGTAGAAGGTGAAAAAGGATATACAACATTGGAAAGAACATCTATCCGCCCGACCCTTGACTGCAACGGAATTTGGGGTGGCTATACCGGCGAAGGTGCAAAAACAGTGATTCCTTCTAAAGCTTTTGCTAAAATTTCAATGAGATTGGTCCCTTATCAGACGCCTGAAGAGATTACAGAAAAATTCACGAAATATTTTGAAAAAATCGCTCCTGAAAATGTAAAAGTAAAAATTACACCACACCACGGAGGAATGCCCTATGTTTTACCAACAGATACAAAAGAATTTGTAGCCGCAAAACTTGCTATGGAATCTGCTTTCGGAAAAGAAGTTTTACCTTATAGAGGAGGCGGAAGTATTCCTATTACATCAATGTTTGAGCAGGTTTTAGGCGCTAAATCTGTGTTAATGGGATTCGGCTTGGATTCTGATGCAATCCATTCTCCAAATGAACATTACGGATTGTTTAATTTTTATAAAGGAATTGAGAGTATTCCGATGTTTTTTGAAAATTATGTGAAATGAACTTGAAATGAAATATTATTATTTTTAGAGTAACTTTTATAGGTTTTTTTTATATATTAGCTAAAAATAAATAATTACTATGAAAAAAAGTTCTATTTTCTTTTCTGGCTTTTGCTACAGCAGGTTTTATGAATGCACAAGTTATTACACAGAATGCAACGCCTAACACAGTTGCTGCAACAGGTTCTGTTTCTTGTGCAAGTGGTGCTGCAAGTACTGATTATTATACAGCTGATAATTCTTATATGAGATTATTTAAGTTGTCAGATTATGGGATTAATTATAACTACAGAATTACCAATATTGCTTTTGGTGTGCAATTGGCATCAAGAACAATTTCAGGAAGTTCTACGGATATAGGGGGGACTTTTCCTGTTGAAGTTTGGCTTTATACTACAACGGGTACAACACCAACTGCAACCTTGACTTCAGTTTCAGGAAATAATCCACTTACTACAGTAAATGTTTCCTCTGCTAATAACGCAGCAATGGTAAATACAGGTACAAGTGTAAATCAGGTTATTCCTGTAGGTTCTAATATTGTACTTGAAATATGGCATGATGGTGAGACAGGCCATGATGGTACAAGTGGGAATCCGTTTGAACGATTTTATATGGGAACAAATGCTACTGCACAAACAGGTGCTTCTTATCTTTCTTCTGAAACTTGTGGGCTTACAACTCCTATAGCCACTGGTACAGGTGCATTGGCTGGTTTTGCTTCAGCAAGATGGGTAATGACAATTACAGGTCAAAATGCTACTTTGGGGACTACAGAAGTGATTAATTCTCCAGATCTTCAGATTTATCCTAATCCTGTTAAAGATATTCTTAAGTTCAAATTCTTTAATAACTTAAAATCTGAATCTATTGATATTTATGATCTTAGCGGAAGAGTAATTACTTCTATCAGCAACAGCAAAAATGTTAATGAAGTAAATATGTCTTCCTATGCAAAAGGAAATTATGTCTTAAGAGTGAAAGCCAGCGACGGTAAAGTTTACATTCAAAAGCTAATTAAGGATTAAATTTTATTTTAAATTTAATCTTAATCGGAATCTTTTCATCAAATAAAAATATTCAAATACCTAAAGCGCTTCATTAAGGAGCGCTTTATTTTGTTATATTGAAACTACTGACAAATGTTAGTTAATAAACAAACTTAATTTAGATCGTTTTTTCTTATTTTTAAGAACTAAATCCAAAATTATGATAAAAGATAAAGTAGCTTATATTACCGGAGGAACGAAGGGTATAGGTTTCGGAGTTGCAAAGGTATTGCTGGAAAATGGAGTTTCAGTTGCGTTTTCAGGAAGGAAAAGAGATGATGTAGAAAAAGCTGAACAAGAGTTAAAACAATATTCAGCAAATGTTTTAGGAATTGTTTCGGATGTAAGAAGCCTGGAGAGCGAACAGGAAGCTGTAAAATATATTATGGAAAAATTCGAGAGACTCGATTTTGTTATTGCTAATGCCGGATTAGGAGTTTTTAAGCCTGTTGACGAATTATCTGCTGAAGAGTGGAACGATATGATCGAAACAAATCTGACAGGCGTTTTCTATACTTTAAAAGCTTCTGTGGAAGAACTGAAAAAAACGGAAGGATATTACATCACAGTTTCAAGCTTGGCTGGTGCCAATTTTTTTGAGAAAGGAGCAGGTTATAATGCTTCAAAGTTTGGTGTAGTTGGCTTTACGCAGGCTGCCATGACTGATCTGAGAAAATACAATATCAAATCTACGGTTATCATGCCTGGCTCGGTGGCAACGAATTTTAATGGAAATATCCCATCCGAAAAAGATGCCTGGAAGATTCAGCCTGAAGATATGGGAAACCTTATTCTGGATATTTTAAAAATGAATCCAAGAGTTTTGCCTAGCAAGATTGAATTCAGGGCAACAAAGCCAGCCAATTAAATACATCTAATGCGCTGAATAATAAATTAATAAGTATTATGCATGCATAATATATTTTTTATTTATATTAGCGAATGAAACTTTAGGCTTTTAAAGCAATAAAATTAAAACAACATATGAAAATATTAGTTTGTATAAGTAGTGTTCCTGATACTACTTCAAAAATTAACTTTACTGCGGATAAGTCCGCATTCGACAAAAATGGAATTCAGTGGGTAATCAACCCTTTGGATGAGTTTGCATTAACAAAAGCAATTAAATTGCAGGAATCTCAGGGAGCTGTCGTAACGGTAATCAATGTAGGTGATGCTTCTACAGAGCCTGTGATAAGAAAAGCGCTTGCTATCGGTGCTAATGATGCCGTGAGAGTAAATCTTGATCCTAA
The DNA here is from genome assembly GCF_039727685.1 of Chryseobacterium sp. POE27. NCBI lineage: Bacteria > Pseudomonadati > Bacteroidota > Flavobacteriia > Flavobacteriales > Weeksellaceae > Chryseobacterium > Chryseobacterium sp. POE27. The sequence continues at coordinate 810,410 of NZ_CP152475.1, read as the reverse complement.
AGACAGTTTTTCAACAGCTAAAGAAATCGCTGCTGTTGCACAAAACGGAGGTTATGATCTGATCCTTTGCGGTAAAGAATCTATCGACTATAATGGTGGTTCTGTTCCGGGAATGGTTGCTCAGTTATTGAATCATCCTTTCGTAAATGCATCTGTAGGTTTGGATGTTAACGGAAGTGAAGCAACTGCTGTAAGAGAAATTGAAGGCGGTAAAGAAACTATTTCTGTAAAATTACCTGCTGTAATTGCAGGTCAGAAAGGATTGGTAGATGAAAAAGATTTAATTATCCCAAATATGAGAGGAATTATGTCTGCAAGAACAAAACCTTTGCAGGTGATAGAACCAACTTCTTCTGAAGTGAAAGTACAGGGCGTTTCTTACGACAGCGTGCCGCCAAGAGCAGCCGTAAAAATGGTTTCTCCCGATAATCTGGATGAATTGGTAAGATTACTTCACGAAGAGGCAAAAGTGATTTAATCTTTTAATCATTAAATTTTTTAATCTTTTAATTTAAAAAAAAATGGCAGTATTCGTATACGCAGAAAATATAAACGGAGTTTACAAAAAAGCAGCTTTTGAAGCAGTTTCTTATGCTAAAGCTGTTGCAGATCAAGCCGGAGATACCGTGACAGCGATCTCTGTAAACCCGACAGATGCTTCAGATGTATTATATAAATATGGAGCATCAAACGTAATCAATATTAAAGACGAGGGTCTTAAAAATTTCTCGGCTAAAGCTTATGCTCAGGCAGTAAGTGAAGTGGCAAACGGAAATATCATCGTTTTCCCACACACTACAGATGCTTCTTCCATCGCTCCAATGTTGGCAGTGATGAACGGACATTCTTTAATCACCAACGTACTGGCTGCTCCTGAAAGTCTTTCTCCATTTCAGGTGAAAAGAAGAGCTTTTTCAGGAAAAGGTTTTATGCATGCAAAAGCTGAATCAGCAGGAGTTATTATCACGGTTTCTCAAAATGCTTTCGGAGTTAAAGAAAATGCAGTTTCAGGATCAGAAGAAGTGAAAAATTTATCCGTTGCGAATGAAGATACGAAAGTGATCTCTCACGAGCAAAGTTCAGGAAAATTAGATCTTAAAGAAGCTGAAATCGTAGTTTCTGCAGGTAGAGGAATGAAAGGTCCTGAAAACTGGGGAATGATCGAAGATCTTGCCAATGTTTTAGGAGCGGCTACGGCATGTTCCAAGCCGGTTTCAGACATCGGATGGAGACCTCACACAGAACACGTTGGACAAACCGGTAAAGCGATTTCTCCGAACTTATATATTGCAGTAGGTATTTCAGGAGCAATTCAGCATCTTGCCGGAGTAAACTCTTCAAAAACTATTGTTGTAATCAACAGCGATGCAGAAGCACCATTCTTCAAATCAGCTGATTATGGCGTAGTAGGAGATGCTTTCCAGATTATTCCTGCATTAACAGAGAAAATTAAAGCTATTAAAGGATAAGGAAGGTCAATTGTGAATGGTCAATTCGCTTCGCTTGTCAATTTTAGAATTATTTAAATTAAAATTCACTGGCAAAGCAAAATTGACTTATAAGATAAAATTTACAATTCACCATCATGATAATTCACCTATAAAAGCTCGGCTTCCGGGCTTTTATTTTTGTCTAAAAAGTAAAAAAAACTTTCAAAAATTAATCTATATTTGTAGCTATGGATTATAAACAGCTAATTATTCGCGGAATATCGTACAGCCAGACCCAATCAGGGGCGTACGCATTGTTATTGGAACATGAAGAAACACACATAAAATTACCTGTTGTTATAGGAAACTTCGAGGCGCAATCCATTTCTCTTGGTCTTGAAAAAGACATACATCCACCTCGTCCTCTTACCCATGACTTATTCACAAAATTTATAGTTTCTGCCAATTATGAACTGGTTTCTGTTATCATCTATCAGATTGTAGATGGTGTTTTCTTTTCAAATATTAATTTCAAAAACAAAGCGACAGAAGAAGAGTTGATTCTTGATGCGAGAACTTCAGATGCAGTGGCGATGGCCGTGAGATTTGATGCTCCGATCTTTACTACTCAGCAGGTTCTGAATGAAGCCGGAATTCTTCTGGAGCTGGAAGATGTTGCCAAAGAGGAAGAAACATTTTCAGAAACCATTAATACAGAAGACAGTCTCAGATCCGTTTCCATGGAAGAGCTTCAGAAATTACTGGATGAAGCCGTAAAAGAAGAAGATTATGATACCGCGCTGGAAATTCAGGAGGAAATTAAAAGGAGGAAAAAGAAAATTGATTAAGAGATATTACTGATATGAATTTAAAATTACGACTTACCATCCTTAGTTTTCTTCAGTTCTTCGTTTGGGGAGCATGGCTGATCACGATGGCTAATTTTTGGTTCGGAACAAAACACTGGGACGGTGCCCAATTCGGAGCTGTTTTTGGAACGATGGGGATTGCTTCCATATTTATGCCGACTATTACCGGTATTATCGCTGACCGTTGGGTGAATGCAGAACGGATATTCTCGATATTACATATTCTTTACGGAATTGTTCTTTTCTTTTTGCCACATTCAGCAGACCCCGATTCTTTCTTTTATGTGATGCTTTTGGCCATGTGCTTTTACATGCCTACTATTGCCCTTGCTAATTCAATTTCTTATACTATTCTAAAAAACAGTGATCTGGATGTCGTTAAAGATTTTCCACCCATCCGCGTCTGGGGAACCATCGGTTTTATTGTTGCGATGTGGATTACCAATCTTACAGGAAATAAAGCTACGGAAGGACAATTTTATATCGCAGGAGGTGTTGCCGTTTTCCTGGGAATTTACGCATTAACATTACCGAAATGCCCTCCACAAAAGCTTATTGATGAAGAGGCACCACTCACAGAACAGCTGGGTCTTAATGCATTTAAATTATTTAAAGATTACAAAACCGCACTGTTTTTCTTATTCTCAATGTTGTTGGGAGCCGCCTTACAGCTTACCAATGCTTACGGAGATGTATTTTTAAGTGAATTTGAACATTTTCCAAAATATGCAGATTCTTTTGTTGTTCAGAGGTCGACCATCATTATGTCGATTTCACAGGTGTCTGAAACATTGTTTATTCTTGCAATTCCTTTCTTCTTAAAAAAATTCGGAATTAAAAAAAGTAATGCTGATGTCTATGATTGCATGGGTTTTGAGATTTGCATTCTTTGCTTACGGAGTTCCTGAAGGATTTGGTTTAAGCTTAATCATCCTCTCCTGTATTGTTTACGGAATGGCATTTGACTTTTTCAATATCTCAGGATCACTTTTCGTGGAAACGACAACAGACAAAAAAATCCGTTCTTCTGCACAGGGGTTATTCATGATGATGACGAACGGTTTCGGGGCCGTATTCGGAAGTTATGCGGCTGGTTGGGCTATCGACCGATTCTTTACTCATAAGTTTACGACAGTTTCATCTTTGTCGGCGTATCTTGAAACAACTCCCGAAAACACTACATTTTTAAAAATTTTAAAGAAAAGTTTTAATTCTGCAGTAAATCCGGACGGAACATTATCATCCGTTGTTATGATAAAAGACTGGCATAATATCTGGCTTACTTTTGCGGCGTATGCTTTGATATTGGCAATATTGTTTGCTGTATTATTCAGACATAAGCACAATCCTGCAGAAATTTCGAAGATTAATCATTAATCAAGAACATTGATAATTAATATATTAAATTGCACTTTCAAAAAAAAGTGCAATTTTTTTGTTTTTGCAGGCAACCATCTGAAAATTTTATCGTCTTATATATAGAAACAGATACATGAAGCATTTAGAAGAGAATTTTAAACTGGCAAAAAAGCAGAACCGTAAAGGGCAGAAAGCACTTTACGAAATGTTTTCGACAAAAATGCTGGCCATTGCAAATTCTTACGTAAATAATATTCATGATGCTGAAGATATCATAATGAATTCTTTTTTTGTCTGTTTTTCAAAGATTGAAGAATGCAGAGAATGGAAAAGCTTTCCGTTTTGGCTGAGAAAAATTGTAGTTAATAATTCCATAAATTTTATCAGAAAAAGCAAAAATATTCTTTATTCGGATGTTGAAATGAATGATCTTGAATATCCGGAAGAACAATGGGAAGAGGAAATGGAAGAAATTAACCTCGAGGAAATTTTTTCTAAAATGCCTGATGGTTACAGACTCATTTTCAATCTATATGTTTTTGAAGAAAGAAAACATCATGAGATAGCAGAAATCCTCAATATTTCTGAAGGCACAAGCAAAAGCCAGCTAAGCAAATCCAAAAAATGGATCACAGATTTTTTAAAACAAAAAAAAGATGAAAAACAATATGCTAAATAAATTGAAGTCAGGATATGAAGAGCTCGAAATAAAGCCTTCCTCTGAGCTTTGGAGCAAATTGGAGCAGAAGCTTGAGGAAAAGCCGGAAATAATTTCAGAAAAACCTTTTGAATGGTGGAAATATGCCGCAGTTGTTTTACTTTTTATCTCTTTAGGAGCGATATTTTATTTTAATTCATTAAGTAATAATTTCAATTATAAAGAAACGGATTATACTATTAGGAAAGTTTTACATAAAACGGTTAACCCTATTAATCCCGAATTTCAAAATCGCATGGGAGTAAAGGAAACTGATCTTACAGAAAGTAATAAAAAAGTTGTTGTTCAACATCAGAAAATTTCTACTGATCCGGTTTTGCTTCCCGAAAGTGAACATAAAATAACCATCACAAAACCTTTAGATATTAAAACACAAAATGTTACAGTAAGTCAGGATAAAAAGATGACAATAAAACCTCCGAAAATAGAAAATCAGATCCCGGTAATTGCGGAAGTGAAAAAAACAAGACCAACATATATCAATTCCAGTGAGCTTCTTTTGGGAAGAGAGTTTGACAAGGCATCTGGGAATTATGATAAAAAAGATATAAAAATAGGTATTCTCAATTTTGATAAACCGGTTCCTGATGTAGAAAATGTGACCGTCTTGGGAGTAACAGTGTACGTAGAATCCAAGTAAATTATTAATTCTTCAATGTTGATACATTGTTCAGAAAACGGACATTGTTATCAGTATTGTGTAAAAAAATAAACATACATGAAAACAAAAATTGCGTTAATGAGTGCATTCATGGCTTTTTCATATTCATTTGCACAGCAAACTTCGGATATGAATATTTCTATGAAGAATTATTCCAAAATGATTGACAGCATCGTAGTTTCTGAAAAGATAAAAATGAATAAGGAACTCGATGATGTTGATCATGATTTTAAGCAAAACAAAATTACCAGTGATGAGAAACAGAAGCTCAGAGCAGATATTGCCTCAAAATATGAAGAGACAATCAATGAAAAAATAGATGCTCATAAGACAGATTTTGAGGAATTTACAAGACAGGCGGTAAAAGACGCCGTTTTAAAGCCCCTGGATTCGCTGCATAAAGATAAAAATCAGATCGTTTTCGGGCTGGGTGGTGTATCAATACGTATGGATGAAGATAAAACTAAACCGGCTGACTATCTTCGCAGGTGGCAATACGTCGTAGCATTGGTGGGGACGAGCTATACGACTAAAGATAAACCTTTGGCATTTTTAAATAATAATTCAGAATTTAAAAATACAGTATTCAATTCCGCAGTGTATATGGTAAGATATGAAAGTCAGCTCGGAAGTTTTACAAGCCCATTTTTTTACAGGTTAGGACTTGGCTACCGATGGGATCAGTCGAAGGCTAAATACGGAAAAACTTTTACCCAGGAGAATCTGACGCTGGATACCAAAGAATTCACAAAAGGTAACCTGAAAGACACTCATATTAATAACCATTATCTTTTTGTCCCTGTCGAAGTGAAATTTGTTCTGAACCCTAAATATATTGAACACAATGGTGTAAAATATTTAAACAACAGAGTAAGCCAGTTTACTATTGTCGCTGGTGTGTATGGAGGCGTAAGAATTGCCAGTAATATCTATAACAGGTATTCTAATGACTATAGTAAGAGAATTGTAGAAAGAGAAACGATCAATCACGGAGTGAACGATATTATTTTCGGAGGAAAACTGGGGGTAGGATATGCAGGATTCAATCTGTACGTTCAGAAAGATTTTACACCGGTGTTTAACAATAATGCGAATCTCAGAAGCAAATACGGACTTCAGATCGGAATAGAATTGTTGAATGCAAGTTTTTAATTACCTAATGATTTTCATTTTATATTACATAATAATTAAATTTTTATTAATTCTATTATCATTCATAAATGATTGTTGAATAAAATTTAGTTTTCAGACACACTTATTGTAAGTGTGTTTTTTTTTGTATTTTGGCACTTTAGGATTTATGAAAAATATTCAGTTATTAGGTTTAATATTGGTTGTTGCAGGAAGTTTTCTGCCACTGGTTCATGTACCCATAATCGGAAACTGGAACTACTGGAAACTCGATCATTTTCTTGCGATTGCATGCTGGGTTCTTGCCGCAGGAGCTCTGTTTGGGATTGTCAACAACAGTGTAAAAACGGTTAAGGTTTTTGGTGTTTTGCTGGTGATTTTATTTGTTTTTACCTTATTTGCCATAAAGTTTCAGACTTCTGAATATTTCAGTTTTATGCCTTTTAAATCGTGGCAGGATAAACTGGCAGGAATTGTAAAATTAAAATGGGGTTGGATCGTTGAGTTTCTGGGTGCTTTCATCATCATTTTTGCAGCGAACAGAAAAAAAATGATCGATTCTTAAAATGATTGCAATTAATACAAACAGACAAATATTTTGTGAAATCAATAATCTGAAAGGTATATTTAAATAAAAAATAGAATTATAAAAATGAAAGAAGTATTCATCGTTTCCGCAGTGAGAACTCCAATGGGGAGTTTTTTGGGAAGTTTAGCAACTGTACCGGCTACAAAGTTGGGCGCTGTTGCCGTAAAAGGTGCATTAGACAAAATTAATCTTGATCCGAAGCAGGTTCAGGAAATCTATATGGGAAATGTTTTGCAGGCCGGAGAAGGGCAGGCTCCTGCACGTCAGGTTGCACTGGGAGCAGGACTTTCAAATGAAACGCCTTCTACAACCGTGAATAAAGTTTGTGCTTCAGGAATGAAAGCCGTTACAATGGCTGCACAGGCTATAAAAGCAGGCGATGCAGGTGTGATCGTTGCCGGAGGTATGGAAAATATGTCTTCCGTTCCTCACTATTACAATGCTAGAAATGCTACAAAATTAGGCGATATAAAAATGCAGGACGGAATGGTTTTAGATGGCCTTACAGATGTTTACAACAAAGTACATATGGGCGTTTGTGCAGAAAAATGTGCAACGGACTACAGTATTTCCAGAGAAGATCAGGATAATTTCGCGATAGAATCTTATACAAGAGCAGCTAAAGCATGGAATGAAGGAAAATTTGCCAATGAGGTGGTGCCGGTAGAAATTCCGCAGAGAAAAGGAGAACCGATTGTTTTTGCTGAAGATGAAGAATATAAAGCGGTAAATTTCGACAGAATTCCAACGCTTCCTACCGTTTTCAAAAAAGAAGAAGGAACGGTAACTGCTGCGAATGCTTCTACACTTAATGACGGGGCTTCTGCATTAATTCTTGTTTCTAAAGAAAAAATGGAAGAATTAGGTCTTAAGCCTTTGGCGAGAATCGTTTCTTACGCTGATGCTGCCCAGGCCCCGGAAGACTTTACCACAGCACCGTCAAAAGCGCTTCCTATTGCACTTAAAAAAGCTGGTTTAGCACTTACTGATATTGATTTCTTTGAATTCAATGAAGCATTTTCTGTAGTTGGACTGGCTAATAATAAGATTTTAGGATTAGATGCTTCTAAGGTAAATGTAAACGGTGGAGCAGTCGCTATCGGACATCCACTTGGAAGTTCAGGCTCAAGAATTATTGTCACGCTGATCAATGTTTTGAAACAAAATAACGGTAAATATGGAGCGGCAGCTATATGTAATGGCGGCGGCGGCGCTTCGGCAATCGTTATAGAAAATATGCAATAATTTATTTTTAAATACTTTAAATCCGGAGGTTTTATACTTCCGGATTTTTTGTTTTATTTTTATTAGAAGCTTAATCCCGTTTGGAATTTATGCTGAGCCTGTCGAAGTGCTATATCTTTTTGTTTACGGGCGGAGCAAAGCGGAGCCCGTAAACAAAACCAATTTTAACCAAATAATAAAATTTCTCCCAAACAAAATAAAAACCTTAGAATATTCATTCGTTTTCCTATTTTTGTGCTACTAATATTATTTGAAATGTCTGAAATTGAGAATCTGCAAACTCAAAACATAAAGAATAATCCCAAGATCATGAAAGCCTGGGCTGTTTATGACTGGGCCAATTCGGTGTATTCTTTGGTGATTACTTCTACTATTTTTCCGATTTACTATTCGATTCTTACCACTGCGTACGAAAAGAAAGAATATGTACAGGAAACAAAATCCTACATCGATGTTCCCGTGAGGCACATGATTACCATTTTCGGGAAAGAATATCAGCCGGACGCCGTATATGGATATTCACTTACAATATCTTTCTTCATTGTGGTTTTGTTATCACCATTTCTGTCTTCATTAGCAGATACGATCGGGAATAAGAAATCATTTTTACAGTTTTTCTGTTATCTGGGGGCGACTTCATGTATGGGATTAGCAATGTTTACAGGGATGCATAACGTTTTTCTCGGTTTACTTTTCAGTATTACGGCAAGTGTAGGGTTCTGGGGAAGTCTGGTATTTTACAACTCATTCCTGCCGGATATAGCTACCCGTGATAAGCAGGATGCCCTTTCAGCAAAAGGCTATGTTTACGGATACATAGGTTCTGTAGTTCTTGTCATTATTTGTCTTGTATTAATTCAGGTTGTAGCCAAGGGAGATCCTGAAAAGCAGCTTATATTCACGAGAGTCAGCTTCTTGTTGACGGGAGCATGGTGGTTTGGCTTTTCACAATATACCTTCAAGCATTTGCCTCAGTTTGGGGATGTTAAAGAAAAACTTCCGAAAGATCTTGTATTGTTGAATTATAAAAATATCTTCAAAAAACACGAAGAGCAGGGTGGTTTTTTCGAGGTTTTAAAAGACAACCTTTGTTTCTATAAAGATATCGGTAAAGAAAGTTTCAATGAACTGTTTAAAGTAGGTAAAGAGCTTTTCAAACACAGAAACCTGAAATTTTTCTTGTCAAGTTTCTTTTTTTATAGCGTGGGAATGCAAACTATTTTCCTGATGGCTACTTTATTCGGGAAGAGTGAAATCAATCTTCCGCAGGATAAATTAATAGGAACTCTTTTGATTATCCAGATCGAAGCGATCATCGGAGCTGTTATTTTCTCAAGATTATCAAGAAAAATAGGAAATAAAAATGTAATCTCAATTGCTGTTGTGTTATGGATTGTAGCCTGCATCTGGGCGTATTTCCTTAATAAAGAAAATCCTACGGTTGAATATCAGTTTTATGGGGTTGCTGCGGTTGTGGGGCTTGTGATGGGTGGTCTTCAGGCAATGTCAAGATCTACTTACTCCAAGCTTTTACCAGAAAATTCAATGGAAAATACGACTTTTTTCAGCTTTTATGATGTGTTGGAAAAAATTGCAATTATTGTAGGTACCTTTGTTTTTGCTTTATTCATTGATAAATATGATTCTTTAAGAGAAATTTTTGCTAAGATTGATATCGTCCTCCCTTCGGCTTCGGGCATGAGGTTTGCAGCATTTTCAATGGCAATTTTCTTCTTTGTAGGATTAGTACTGATAAGGTTTTTAAAGCTGAATCCTCCCAAAAATAATTAATAAAAATAAATAACAATATGGAAGACACTTGCAAAAGTGTCTTTTATGTTTTATATAATATTGATTTTAGTTTAAAGACAATAAATATTATTATTTTAATGGAACATGTGTTAAATTCATACTAATTCTGGATTTTTTTTGTTTATTTGTAAATCGTAAAATGAATATAAAAATGATAAAAAAATTACTCACATTCTGCATACTGCAATGTGCAGTTTTTGGTTTTTCACAGGATTTGAAACCTGTTGCCCAGAAAATTTCCGAATATCACAATCAAAATAAAGATTTTCAACAATATGACTTGTTTACAGTCAATAAAACCTCAGAGAAGCTAGCTGAATACAAAAGGTCAGCAACAGATATTTCTGTTCTTAATATTGATGCTAAGCAACTGAAAAAGCTAGTGCATGAGAAGCCTGAATACCTTGAAATATCATTTCCATTTGACGGAAAGCAGATCACAATGGAACTTTATAAAAATGAAATTTTTACGAATGAATTTAAAGTAAGAACCAGTAAAGGTGAAATTGTGAATTATACTCCCGGCGCCTACTATCAGGGAATTGTAAAAGGAGATAACCGGTCAGTTGCTGCCTTCAGTTTCTTTGATAATGATATTGTAGGTGTTGCTTCGACACCGGAGTCAGGAAATATTGTAGTAGGAAAAGTAAAAAATTCTGCAGATTTTGTAAATTATTCAGATTCAAAACTCACAGGTATTAATCCCTTTATCTGTGGTGCTGAAGAATTGGCGGAAAATCACAAACAAAAAACTTCTTTTGACCCCAATGCCGGCAAAACAAGCGGGAAGTTACTGACTCAAAACTGTGTAAGGATTTATTATGAGATTTGCTATACTCCTTATGTTAACAACGGATCCGATACGACAACGACAACTAACTGGCTTACGGCCATTCATAACAATATTTCAACACTATATAATAACGATGATGTAAAGATTGCCCTTAATGAGATTTATATCTGGACTACCGCAGATCCTTATACAGGAACTCCGAATGCTAACTTGGCAAGCTTCAGAACAAACAGGCAGACCTTTAATGGAGATTTGGCACATTTGGTTAACCAGCCTTCTACAACGAGTGTTGCTTATGTGAACTCTCTTTGTACAAACAGCAGACACGCTTATTCAGGTGCTGCACAGACTTATAATAACGTTCCTGTATATTCATGGACGATCATGGCAATGACCCACGAAATGGGACACAGCATGGGTTCTCCACACACACACGCCTGCGCATGGAATGGAAACAATACAGCCATCGATGGTTGTGGTCCGGCAGCAGGAGCTGATGAAGGCTGTACAGGGCCAATTCCGTCCACTACAGAAAAAGGAACCATTATGAGCTATTGTCATTTGATTTCAGGAGTAGGCATTAATTTCAGCAATGGTTTTGGACCTCAGCCGGGAGCTCTCATAAGAAATACGGTTGACTCCAAAGCCTGTCTGGGAACAAATTGTATTACAGCTTGTCCTACGACCGTTTCAGGACTTTCTGTGTCAAATATCACTCAGATTTCGGCTAACGCAGCATTTACAGATGCGACGTCCACTTCATGGAAATATAGACTTACAAAATTTGATGGTACTGCTGTTTCAAGTGGTACGACTTCTACTCAGTCTTTGAGTCTTGCAAGTCTTCAGCCTGCGACATATTATCTTTTATCGGTTGGAACTGATTGTTCTGCGGGATACCAGAGAACACAGCTATTTATGACAGATGGTGACTGGTGCAATGGTACTATTTTTACAGATACAGGTGGTACAGCGGCTAACTATGGAAACAACCAGACGATTGTAAAAACGTTTTATCCAAGCTCAGGAGCGCTGACAATGAACTTTACAGAATTCGGGCTGGAAGAAGACTATGATTTTATGTATATCTATAATGGTCCTTCCACAAGCTCACCAATGTTTGCGAATGGAAATGGTTTAACAGGATCTTCATTACCGGGAACGTTCACTTCTACACACCCTTCCGGAGCAATCACCGTAAGATTTGTCTCGGACCCTGCCGAAACTGATATAGGCTGGAAAGCCAATTTTTCATGTGCAGTTTTGGCAATTGAAGATGTGAATACCGAAGATAATTCTGTAAGTATTTACCCTAATCCTGCAAAAAGCAGTATTACCATTTCGTCTAAAGATGGTTTGAAATCATTTAAGATTTATGATGAATCCGGACGTTTGATAAGATCAGAATCATCATTAAAAGGAAGCAGATTTGATGTTAATATATCTTCAATGCAAACCGGAAATTATGTGGTTACAGTTGAAACGGAAAAACAGAAAATTACCAAGAAATTAATTAAACAATAATTTTAAATAAAATACAATTAAAGCCTGAAATAATCAGGCTTTTTTTATTAACTTTAATAAAAATTAAGCGTTTTTTTTAATATTTAAAATTTGTTACTATTGCAAATGTTAAATTATGTTAGAATTCGGCGCGGGTTTTGCTTATATTCAACAGAATAATTTTACATTTGCAAAAAATTTATTTACATTAAATGACAAACCCATTATTTTACGCGAAAATTCTTTTGTTCGGAGAATATGGAATCATTGAAGATTCCCAAGGTTTGACATTACCTTATAGTTTTTATAAAGGTACCCTCAAGTTCTCATCATTAGATTCCGAATTTGAAAAAAAATCTAATGAACATCTTAAGAAATATGCCGATTATCTTGAAAATCTGGAACTTCCACAAACTTTTGAACTAAATGTTTCAAAATTTAAAGAAGAAATTTATTCAGGTTTATTTTTCGACAGCAATATTCCTCAGGGATATGGAGTAGGCAGTTCCGGAGCGCTTGTAGCAGCTATTTTTGAGCGTTATTCTATTTCAAAACATGAACCAGACAATATTTCAAAAGACGAATTAAAAAGTCTTAGATATGTTTTTGGTTTAATGGAAAGCTATTTCCATGGAAAAAGTTCGGGGATAGATCCTCTGATCTGTTACATGAATCTTCCAATCCTTATTGAAAGCAAAGAAAGTGTAGACAGAGTTGCGATCCCGGCAAGTGAAGCAGGAAAAGGAGCTATCTTCCTTATTGATTCCGGTATGACCGGCGAAACGGGGCCGATGGTTCAGATTTTCTTTGAAAAAATGAAAACCGAAGGCTTTAGAAAAACTTTGAAAGAAGAATTTATCCGCTATAATAACGCCTGTATTGACGCATTTTTGAAAAAAGATATGAATCCTTTCTTCAGAAACCTTAAAAAACTTTCGCACTGGGCATACGAGCATTTCCGTCCGATGATCCCGGAAAGTCTTTTCAATGTATGGAAGAAAGGTCTGGATTCTAATGCGTATTATTTAAAGCTATGCGGAAGCGGTGGCGGTGGATATATTTTAGGTTTTACCAAAGATTACGAGAAAGCTGAAAAAATGCTTGACGGCTTCAATAAAGAAGTTATTTACAGATTCTAAATCATTGGAAATGAATTCTGAAAAGGAAAATTTCCAGGAGAAAAATTATATAAAAAAATCTTTATATTACAGATTTTCACAATTTGTGGGCTTCCTTTTGGGAGCTCGCTTTTTTGTTGCAGCTCTGCTTACTTTTGCGCTGTACGTATCAACATTTTTCCTGTTTAATCAGGATGAAAGTTTTAGGAAATTTGTCTTTGATTTCAAAGTTCACGGGATCATTTTCTGTACCGTACTCACCATTCTTGCAGGAGGAATTATTAATCAGTTCTATGATTTTGAAAAAGATCATGTGGTAAAGCCTTTCAGAACAAGGATTCAAAGTTTTATCAAGCAGAAATATTTCTTGTATGCTTATCTTTTCCTGAGCTTGATCTCTTTAAGTGTCGCCTGGATGATTTCACATAAGGTTTTTGCTTTTTTTATTGTTTATCAATTTTTCATGTGGTTTTACAGCCATAAGCTGAGCCGTATTTTGATTTTAAACAATCTTACTTTTGTAAGCCTTACATTGTATCCTTTTTTTGGAATGATGGTGTACTATGAAACTTTCTCAAAAAAAATTTTGTTGATGGCCATTTTCCTTTTTCTGATTTTATTATGTATTGATATTGTGAAAGATACTTTGACAAAAAGTGTTGACAAAGCGTTTGGCTATACCACTATTCCAAATTATTTTAATGCTAAAACAACAAACGGAATTATCGTTTCTCTGATGATTGTAACAATGGCTGTTTCTATGAAACTTATTCTGCGCACAGGGATTGCCGGGTTTATGGCTTACTATTTCGCGGGTGGACTTTTTGTTTTTATTCTGTGCATCTACTTCATTATCAATCATTCAAGAAAAAATAAATTCCTGACCATTAATATCCTCAGATTATGGGTTTTTTTGGGAATTATCTCTATGCTTCTTAGCGGTCTGGAAGGTAAATTGTAGAAAAATTTCTTTAAAAAACCTGCGGTTATGCTTACCTTTGCAGAACCTTAAATTTATATAAGTAATGCCCATTTTTAACGATACTAAAATCGCATTTGCGGATAAATCTGATGCACAGTTAAGAAAAGCGTATTGGATGTTCAAATTGATTGAACAGCCTTCACTCACAAAAGTCGGAACTTCTGTCCTTAATTTTACCGTTCACAACAATTTTCCATTCGTTACCGGAATTGTAAAAAATACTTTATTTGAACAGTTTTGCGGTGGAGAAACACGTGAAGAAAGTATGAAAGCTGTAAAGCAGCTTTTTAAAAGAGGTGTAGGGAGTATTTTTGATTATTCTATTGAAGGAAAGGAAGATGAAGAAACATTTGATGCAGTATGCAATGAGATCAAAGATATCGTTAAATTTTCCGTTGGGAATCCTGCTATTCCTTTTATTGTTTTTAAACCCACTGCTTTCGGAAGAATAGATTTGTATGAGGCTGTTGGGAACAATGCAGAATTAACTTCAAGCCAGAAAGAAGAATGGGAAAGAGTAGTGAGAAGATTTGATGAGGTTTGTAAATTATGCCATGAAAATGATAAAAAAAGTAATGGTAGATGCTGAGGAAACTTGGATGCAGGATGCTGCAGATCAGCTTTGCGAAGAGATGATGGAAAAATACAACCAGGAAAAACCTATCGTCTGGAATACCATTCAGATGTACCGCACCGGAAGACTGGAGTATATGGAGGAGCAATTACAGAGAGCAAGGGAGAAAGGATATTTTATTGGCTATAAAATCGTTCGTGGTGCTTATATGGAAAAAGAGCGTGCGAGAGCTGCGGAAAAAGGTTATCCTGATCCGATACAGCCAAATAAGGAAGCTTCTGATAAAAATTATAATGCAGGAATTGATTTTGTGATGAATCATCTGGATAAAGTTTCAGCTTTTTTTGGAACACATAATGAAATTTCTTCTGAGCTTGTGATGGATAAAATGAAGAATAAAAACCTTGAAAATGGTAATCCTCATGTTTATTTCGGGCAATTGTATGGGATGAGTGATAATATTACATTTTACCTGTCAGATAAGGGATATAATGTGGCGAAATACCTTCCTTACGGACCTGTAAAAGATGTTGTGCCGTATCTTACCAGAAGAGCGCAGGAAAATACTTCTGTAGCCGGGCAGACCGGAAGAGAGCTCGGTCTTATCAAGAAAGAACTTGAAAGAAGAAAGCAAAGCAGATAATTTTCTGTTTTTTTTAATATAGATAGAACCTTGCAATTTGCAAGGTTTTTTTATGATCGATAATTTTTACCACTTTTATGGCTCGAAACTTTCAAATTTTCCGTTATCATAAAAAATAACAATACGTTTTATAGTACTTCCTTGATTTCCAGCAGATTGGTTTATAGATGGAATGTTGAAATTTTCTAATCGCTGAGAATCTGATATTTTTTCCTGTGCTTTACGTTGGGATGATATAAACGATTCTCCGGAGGTTACTTTCTCAGTTTCAATTTCTTTTTCTTCAATGCCAAAATCTTCATCATCATTCATCATTGTAAAAAGATCCGGAAGAGAAGTAGGTTTTGTTTTTTCTTCTTCAGGTAAATCATGAGTTTTATTTTCAGCTTCTTTAATTTCCTGCAAATCTGATTTCAGCATTTGACCTTCACCGGTTACGAGCCAATCCCAAAGAATTTCCGGAAAGCGGGACTTTATTTTGATGATAAATTCCAGAGACGGTTTATTTCTTCCGGATGTTACATGCGAGATGGAAGAGCGTTGTACATCAATCTCATCGGCAAACTCAGAAGGAGTCAGCCCGGAATAATCAATGACCTTAGAAATTCTTTCATTTAGACTCATAAAATACGCTTTATATTCACTTTACAAATGTAAAAATAAAATTTACAATTGCAAAATACAAAAGTAAATTAAATTCAAGTATTTTGATATACAAATGTAAATAAATAAACAATTGATTATCAAAACATTATACTTAAATAAATATAATACAAGAAATTTTATTTAACAAATTTTCCACAGACTGTAATATATTAGATTGTACTTCAAGTATTACATGAAGTAAGTGAAATATTGATTAATTAGAGATAATTTGCAGATAATTTTCTTAGTGTTAGTGGATGATAGCTGGCTTTTGGCGGCAAATATCTGAGAGAATAGAGTAGATATCCGTAAATCTCTGATTAACCGCTAAAATAATCGATAAATCATATAATTTTAAATATAATGAACCCTGTAAAGTACTATTAACATTGATATTTGATAGTACATTTCAAAACTAAAATATGCCTATATTTTTCAATCATTAAAATAAGTTACATTTTTAAAAGTTCTTCAATTTTCATCAGAATTTAGGATTTAAACTTCTAAATTATTAACAATTCACATTTGTATATTGAATGAATTTTAAAATTTTCCACAGCTGTACTTGTTTGACAGAATTACACGCAAATGTAGAAAACCACAGTTTTTACTACTTAAAGTAATCATAAAATTAACATTTAAGTAAAAATTATAAACAACTCAATTTTAGATAATTAAATATATAGTATTGAATTATTATTAATCCACAATTTTATCCACAGACATTTTGGCAATTAACATTGTTTAACTCAATTACAAATGTTAATCATATATTTTGACAAAAAATCGTTAAATTTGACTCTTGTAAATTATTACACAATGACTTTTGAACAGATATATCAGCAGAATACTAACTTCCCTAATCGTTATATTGCACCCGAAAAATTATTTTATTACCTACAGACGAATCTCAGCAGTTATATTATGGAGATCGGTAAATCTTATTTGGAGAAACCTATCTATCAATTGACCATAGGAAATGGAGATATATCTGTTTTAGCGTGGTCGCAGATGCACGGAAATGAATCGAATGCTACTCATGCTATGCTCGATCTTCTGACGACTTTAGATAAAGCTCCGGAATTAAAAGATACATTGTTTGAAGCTGTAAAGCTTGATTTTATATTCATGCTAAATCCCGACGGGTCAGAAAAATGGACCAGAATGAATGCTTCGGATATTGATCTTAACAGGGATTTTCACAATGAAGCAAGCAAGGAGATTAAAGTGTTAAAAGAAGTTGCCTCAAAGAAAAAATATAATTATGCTTTGAACCTTCATGAGCAGAGAACGATTTTTACAACTGACGGAATTCATCCTTCTACGCTTTCTTTTTTAGCCCCTTCTGAAAATGTTGAACGTGCCATTACAGAAAACAGAAAGAAATGTATGGCTGTAATCGCCAATGTTTATAATCATCTTAAAGAGATGATCCCAAACCAGATCGGGAGATATTCTGATGAATTTTATCCTGCTTCTACCGGAGATAATTTCATCAAAGCTGGAATGCCTACAATTCTTTTTGAAGGAGGACATTTTATAAATGATTACACAAGAAAAGAAACCCGAAAATATTACGCTGTCGCATTATATTATGCATTAAAAGCAATCGTTGAACTTAATTCAAGCATAGAAGGCTGGGAAACTTATCTGGAGATTCCGGAAAATAAGGAAACGCATTACGATATTATTTACCGAAATGTAAAACTGAATACCGATCATGAGTGTGTCCTGGATATTGCTGTTCAGTACCACGAAATAAAAGAAGATGGCAAAGATGATATATCTTTTATCCCTTTTGTTATGGAAGTGGGAGATGTGAAGAAACGAAAAGGATGGCTGGAAATAGACTGTACCGGGAAAAAATTTGTTTCTCCTACTAAATATCCCAAACTTGATACAGAAGTAAATTTCATAATAGAAGACTAAAAAAAAGCGGATCCATAATGGGTCCGCTTTTGTTTTTATGATAAAGCCGTTAAAGGCTTTTTGTTTGGTGAAAAAAGTTTAGTTTACAACCTTGATTCCGTTGGCTACAAACCTGATCTCTTCTTTCGGAGTTGTGATAGCATCGATCTCAGACTTAGGCTTCTTAGCATCTTCTGCATAATGTTTCTGTTCGTCTACGGAAGTTACTTTTCTTTCTGCAGAACCTTCCAGAACTACATTCTTACCTTTCAAAGCGGTCGGAACAAAAAAAGCATAATCTTTCATCTTTACGAAGAACTGAGAATTGTCCTCTGTCTGAATGGTCAGCCAGCATCCTTTTTTATCGCATACATCTGTTACTTTGCCTTTTATGGCAACATTTTCGACTTTCTTATTGTCTTTCTTCAGCTTTTTGCTTAGCTTATCTACAGAGATAGCTTTAGATTCTGCGTTAGAAGCAACGCCTCCGCCATAAGTATCACCCACAACAGCATTTCCTGCCGGTGGACCGAATTTTTTTGATTCCTGTGCAAAAGCCAAAGTGGAAAAACTTACTGCAACTGTCAATAATAATGATTTGAATTTCATTTTTAATATTTTTTTCAAAAGTACTAATAAAATCTGAATGATAAAATTGCTGAATACCTGATAAAAAACGGGTTATCTTTCTGTGAGTATAGCTTTATTTTTAAGCGCAAAGTCCGCAAAGAAATAATCAATCATCCTGCTAATTTGTTCGTAAGGGCGTTTCACTCAGCAAATGATAGCAGCGTATTATACGTAAGCCTTTGCTGAATAGAACGCCTTCGCATCGAAAAATATGCTCCCTGTTATTCAATGAACTTTAGCGCTCCCTTCGCGTTAAAACAATAAATGCCTCTTGATCATTCAATAAACTGTGCTCTCATTAGCTGAGTGAAATGCCTTAGCGACCGGAAAATATGCTTCCTGTTATTCAATAAAATCCTTGCGACCGTTGCGTTAAAAACAAATAAGACACCTTAGTCATAATTTAAAACAAACTAATCCTATAATTATTTATATTTGAAGCCTATACTTCACTATGCAGAAAAAACTAAAACTATGGGATGCCATTATGCTGGTAATGGGTTCAATGATCGGAAGCGGAATATTCATTGTAAGTGCTGATATGATGCGTAACCTCGGATCGGGCTTCTGGCTGATCGTTGTCTGGGTTATCACAGGAATCATGACAGTTGCTGCAGCGATAAGCTACGGTGAGCTTTCAGCCTTATTTCCTAAAGCGGGTGGGCAATATACTTATCTCAAAGAGATCTTTGGAAGAAAGATGGGATTTCTTTACGGATGGGGTCTCTTTACGGTAATCCAAACCGGAACGATTGCTGCTGTGGCTATGGCTTTCGGCAAATTTACCGCTTATTTGGTTCCCTCTCTCAATGATGCAGCACCGATTTTCCAAAGTGGTGAATTCAAGATTACGTGGATCCAGATGCTGGCCATTGCGATTATACTTTTACTTACTTACATTAATACAAGGGGCGTTGAAAGTGGTAAATTACTTCAGAATGTTTTTACTGGATCTAAAATTATTGCGTTGCTTGGACTTATTGCGGCAGGATTTATTTTGGTAGACATTTCCAAGCTTGCAGAAAATTTTAGTTTCGGGTATGATGCTTTTAATAATCTTGCAAAAGACAGCTTTGGTAATTTCCTGAAAGAAGGTTGGGAACCTATCGGCGGGATGACCCTTCTTGGAGGAATCGCTGCAGCGATGGTAGGCTCGGTTTTCAGTTCCGTAGCATGGGAAAGCGTAACGTTTGTATCGGGAGAAATTGAAAACCCAAAGAAAAATGTGGTAAAATCAATGATCTACGGCACGACAGCGGTGATGATCCTTTATATTGCCGTTAATTATGTTTACCTTAATGCCCTCGACAGAGACTCGATTGCCTTCGCAGAAAACGACAGGGTAGCAGTTGCCGCTTCTCATTTTATTTTTGGAAGTGCAGGAACTGTTATCATTGCTATTCTTGTGATGGTTTCCACGTTTGGATGTAACAACGGATTGATTCTGGCAGGAGCAAGAGTTTTTCAGACCATGGCCAAAGACGAAATGTTCTTCAGACAGGCCGAAAAGAACAATAAAAATGATGTTCCTGAAAATGCACTTTGGATGCAGGGCATCTGGGCTTCGCTGTTATGTCTTAGCGGGCAGTACGGAAACCTTCTCGATATGATTTCCTTTGTCATTGTTTTGTTCTACATGATTACCGTTTTCGGGGTTATTTATTTAAGATTTAAAAAACCTGAGCTGGAAAGGCCTTACAAAACATGGCTGTATCCTGTTACGCCTGTTATCTATTTGTTGATAGGGACGGGCTTCTGTATATTATTATTGATCTACAAGCAGCAGTACACCTGGCCTGGTTTTGTGATGGTTTTACTTGGTCTTCCGGTATATTATTTTATCAATAGGAAAAATCCTCAGCAGTAATCCCGGAAGGCTGCCAAATATGGAGTAATTCATTCTTTAATCAGAGTTGTTTTAACCGATTATTGGCAGATGTAATAAATAAAGATTATATCCAAAAATTACATCCTTACTTATAAGTCTTTCAACTCGTGCGCAGGAGTTGACAAAAACCTAAGCACAAGTTGCTCAACTCTTAAGCAAGAGTTGGTGAACTCCTGCGCAGGAGTTTAACGGATCATAAGTATGAGTTTAAAAAGAGGAAGGAAATGACTCAAGATTTATACCCGGATCGTTTTATTTTTTCTGGAGCTGAATCTTTTTTCCTCACCCTAAATCCCTCTCCCGAGGAGAGGGACTTGTAGCCGCAACCCAAAAGGATGCCGCTGTAGGGTATTCGTATGTATCATTGCTATTGGACATACAATAAACAGAAAACCACATTAAAATCGATATAAGCAGATTCGCTAATACTTAATATCTATAAGGGGTACACCTTATATTTTTTGTTTATAAGTAATTATGCTTATATTTGCAGAATGATAGCGGTCATTACCGGAGATATTATAAATTCACAACAGGCGGATACGGAAGTTTGGATTACCAGACTTAAAAATCTTCTCGAAAACTGGGGAAGCGCCCCTAACACATGGGAAATCTACAGGGGAGACGAATTTCAGTTTAAATGTAATATCGACGATGTTTTCTGGCGTTTCTTAGCGATAAAATCATTAATTAAAAGTCAGGAAAACTTAGATGTAAGAATTGCCATCGGTATCGGTGAAGAAAACTTCTCTTCAGATAAGATCACAGAATCCAACGGAACCGCTTACGTTCACTCAGGAAGACTTCTCAACGATCTTAAAAATGACGGCCACACCGTATCTATCAAAACTTCCAATGACTCTGTAGACAGGGATCTTAACATTTTACTGAAATGGTCATCTAAAGATTTTGACAACTGGACGATGGCAACAGCAGAGATCATTCACGAAATGATTATGAATAAAGAGATCACACAGGAAGATCTTGCGAAAAAATTTGCCATTTCACAGTCCTCGGTAAGCCAGAGGCTGAAGCGTGCCAACTACGAACTCATCGTGGAAACCAATCAATATTTCAGAAAGAAAATTTCAGAACTCTAAGCATGATTTTTATTAAACTCATATTGGCGCATCTACTCGGAGATTTTATTCTCCAGCCGGATTCATGGGTTGCAGACAAGGAAAGCAAAAAGCTGAAAAGCATATATCTGTACATTCATGTGCTGATTCATACGGTTTTGAGCTTTGCGTTTCTCTGGGATATTCAGCTTTGGTGGGTTGCTGTTTTGGTAGGCATTTCACATTTTATCATAGATGCTGCAAAACTGAGCCTTCAAACTGTTCAGAATAAAAAAAGCTGGTTTTTTGTTGATCAGGCTCTGCATGTTTTGGTCATTGCAGCAATATCTTTTTACAGTAACGAATTCAGCTTTGATTTTCTCAAGGATCATACTATTTTAAAAATACTGGGAGCAGCTTTGTTTTTAACGACGCCTGCATCCGTAATCATCAGGATATTGTTGTCTTCATGGACACCCGCTCCGGAAACTGCCGGTAATATCCAAACCGATTCTTTATCAAATGCTGGAAAATATATTGGAATTCTTGAACGTCTGCTGGTATTTACCTTTATTATGGTAGATCATTGGGAAGGCGTAGGTTTTATGGTAGCAGCAAAGTCGGTGTTCAGATTCAGCGATCTTGCACAGGCCAAACAGAGAAAGCTCACGGAATATGTACTCATCGGTACGCTCCTCAGCTTCGGAATGGCAGTTTTAATGGGAATAGTAATCAAATAAATATAAATCTAATAAAGACAATTTAGAAATGGAAAAGAAAGAAATGTTGTACGAAGGTAAGGCAAAACAGGTATTTGCAACCGACAATCCTGATCAGGTAATCGTGCGTTTCAAAGACGATGCTACTGCATTTAATGCTCAAAAAAGAGGATCTGTAGATCTTAAAGGAGAAATGAACAACGCCATCACGACTCTTATTTTTGAATATTTAAATGAAAAAGGGATCAAAACTCATTTCATTAAACAATTGAACGAAAGAGAGCAGCTGGTAAGAAAAGTATCAATTATTCCTTTGGAAATGGTAGTAAGAAACTATTCTGCCGGAAGCATGGCTCAGAGATTAGGAGTGGAAGAAGGGATCAAATCTCCGGTTACGATTTTCGATATCTGCTATAAGAAAGATGAGTTGGGAGATCCGCTTATCAATGATCACCACGCCGTTTTCTTAGGTGCTGCAACGTATGAGGAGCTTGACGAAATGTATGAACTGACTTCAGATATCAATGAAATCCTGATCGATCTTTTCGACAAAATGAATATCATCTTAGTCGATTTTAAAATTGAATTAGGAAAAACTTCAGATGGTGAAATCATCTTAGCAGACGAAATCTCTCCGGACACTTGCAGACTTTGGGATAAAGATACCATGAAAAAGCTGGATAAAGACAGATTCAGAAGAGATCTTGGAGAAGTAACTGAAGCATATGTTGAGATCTATAACAGATTGAAACAAGCTTTAGGTAAATAAATTCTGAGAGGTTAGAAGTTAGACATTAGAAGCTAGTATGAAATCGCATCGGATAGAAGATCTTAAAGTCTGGAGAAAATCAATGACTTTAGTAAAAGAAGTTTATTTGGTTACCGCTGATTTACCAAGTGAAGAAAAATTTGGTTTACTATCTCAAATTAGAAGATGCGCTGTTTCAATACCTTCAAATATTGCAGAAGGAGCAGGAAGAAATAGTAAGAATGAATTTATCAATTTCTTGGGATTGCGTTTGGATCAACTTATGAGTTACAAACACAATTACAATTATTAATAGATTTAAACTTTATTTCTGAAACTAAAATAATTCTTTTAAAAGAGCTTTTAGCTGAGATACAGAAAATGATTTACTCATTAAAGACAAGTTTAAAATTATAATTGAAGTTAACTTAGACTAATTTCTAACATCTAATAACTAACTTCTAATTTAGAAAAAATAGAAATGAAAAGTTTAGACATTCATAAAAGTGAATATTTAAAACAGTTTGAAACTCAGACCTACGGGAGAAATCTTTTCAGAACGCAGGAAGAAGAGAGACTGGATGCTCCGAATGAGGAGTGTGGTATCTTCGGAATGTATTCTGATAGTGATCTCGATACGTTTTCACTTTCACAGTTCGGACTTTTTGCATTACAGCACAGAGGCCAGGAAGCGTGTGGTATTTCTGTTTTAAAAGACGGAAAAATTACCAATATGAAAGATGAAGGTTTGGTTTTGGACGTTTATAAAGAGATCCATGATCCTGAAACTTTTATGGGAAATTCTGCCATCGGACATACCCGATATACCACGGCAGGAGATAAGAAAAAGTATAATTTCCAGCCTTTCTTTGCAAAGAATGAATATGACCAGATCATCCTTTCGATTGCGCACAACGGTAATCTTACCAATGCAAAAGAGCTGAAGGCAGAGCTGGAAGCGGAAGGAGTTGTTTTCAGAGCAACTTCTGATTCTGAAGTGATCCTGAGATTAATCCAGAAAAACCTTGATCTCGGACTTCGTGGTGCCATTAAAATGACCATGGAAAAGATTGAGGGAGCTTATTCGGTGGTGGGAATGACGAGAAATAAGTTTTTTGCTTTCAGAGATTTCAACGGGATCAGACCTCTTGTGTTGGGAGCGATAGACGAAAAATCTTATGTTGTTGCATCGGAGTCTGTGGCATTGGACGCAGTAGGCGCTCAGTATGTTCGTGATATTTTACCTGGTGAGATTGTTTATACCAATGAAAACGAACCGGGAAAACTACATTCTTACATGGCAGATGAAGCAAAAGGAAAACAGAGAATATGTTCTTTTGAATATATTTACTTTGCAAGACCTGACTCTTCGTTAGAGAATATTAACGTTTATGAAATCAGAGAAAAATCGGGAGAGAAGATCTGGCATCAGGCGCCGGTAGAGGCAGATGTTGTCATCGGAGTTCCTGATTCGGGAGTTCCGGCTGCAATCGGTTTTTCCAAGGCTTCAGGGATACCTTTCCGTCCTGTTTTAATTAAGAACAGATACATCGGAAGAAGTTTTATCGTTCCTACTCAGGAAATGAGAGAAAGAGTGGTAAATCTTAAGCTGAACCCGATCATTTCAGAAATAAAAGATAAAAGAGTTGTTATTATCGATGATTCTATTGTTCGAGGGACAACTTCCAAAAGGCTTGTTAAAATCTTAAAAGATGCCGGTGTAAAAGAAATCCACTTCAGAAGTGTTTCTCCGCCGATCATAGCTCCTTGTTATCTGGGGATTGATACCCCATCGAAAGATGATCTTATTTCAGCGAATATGACGATACCTGAACTCAGAGATTATCTCGGAGTAGATTCTTTAGAGTTTTTAAGTGTAGAAAATTTAAAAGAGATTTTAGGCTCTGCCAATCACTGCTTCGGATGTTTTACGGAAGAATATCCTGTAGGAAAAGGTGAAGAAGTAGAATTATTTAGTTAAAATATCTCCATTTATATAAAGCAAAAGGTCAGGTTTAATCATAAAACCTGACCTTTTTATTGAAATCAAAATTGTTTTAATTCCTAGAACTTAAATGCTACTCCAACTTGGAAAACATTGTTTCTGATAGCATCAGAGCCACTTGGTCTGTCTTTAGCAATATCCGTAAGACCTGCTACGTATCTTGCTGTGATACCAATATTATCTGTGAAATAATATCCTGCTCCTAAACCGATACCGAAGTTAAAAGTATTGATGTTATCCTTATCAATATCTTCTGAATAACTTGTTGTTGCGCTTGAGCTACCTGAAGAGTTGCTAGTAGTCACAGTTCTGTCTCCTTTGTTTTTAGCAGTTACGTTGAAACCGAATTCAGGACCTGCTTCCACATAGAAGTTAGGCACGAAATTATATTGGAACATTACTGGTACTGTAATATAATCTAAGTGTGTAGAAGATGAGTTTACTGTTCTTGTTGTAGTACCAAGTACTGTAGATTCATTTACGCTTTCGATTTTAGCACCATACTGAGAATACATAACCTCCGGCTGGATGCTGAATGAACTTGCTAACGGAATGTTGGCAAAAACACCTGCGTTAAATCCAATCTTTGATTTTTGATCTTCAAGACCTGCATCTTTAGAAAGGGATGCTACGTTCATTCCTGCTTTCGCACCGAATCTAATTGGACTTGTTGAAGAACCTGTTGTAGTCTGAGCAAACGCTAATGAACCAGCTGTAAGAGCTATTCCTAAAATTAACTTTTTCATAACTGTAATTTTTAATAATTTACTTTTTCTAATTTTAAATTTTACTACTGTCAATCAATTTGACGGGGAGTATCTTTCAAATTGCTTGCCAAAAAAATAAATTATGATAAATGTCAGCGAAAAACAGTATTTAGTAATAATGGAATTAAATGCTAAGTTATTGTATTACTTGTTTTTATAGATTTAATTAAATGTATGTTTAGAAATACTCTAAATTGACAATTTTGTTAAATATTTAATGATTCTAGGCTTTATCAGCCGTAAAAATCTCTAGGCATCATTCAGTTTTCTGTAAAAATCCAGGGAAGAGGAGATATTTTTCTTGCTGCACTGATAATCAAATGTACAGGATCCGATTCCTGAAATCAATGAAAAATTGATCTTACTGTCCGTATTCTTTTTATCATTAATCAACAATTCGAAGATATCATTATCTTTAAAATCACTGATGTCCAGATAAGGATAACATTTCTGAATATTTTCAATAACAATGTTGCAGATTTCTTCCGAGATAAGCCCTTCCAAAAAAGATAGATGAGTTTCGGTAATCATTCCCATAGCGACAGCCTCACCGTGAAGAATAGGATTTCCCTGATTTAAACATAAACTTTCAATAGCATGACCGATGGTATGCCCAAAATTTAACGTTTTACGGATATTCTTTTCATGAAAATCCTGTTGAACAACATTTTGCTTAATTTCCATAGAGGTAGAAATATGAGGAATAACCGACTCAAAATCAAGTTTAGAAATATGGATAAGATTTTCCCAGTGTTTTTCATCTGCAATTAAACCATGTTTCAGCATTTCTGCAAAACCGCTTCTTAATTCTTTATAAGGTAAGGTTTCCAGGAATTTTGGATAAACAAATATCTGTTCCGGGAAAGTAAATGTTCCGACCATATTTTTATAATGCATCAGGTCAATTCCGGTTTTCCCACCAATGGAAGCATCACACATAGACAAAAGGGTAGTAGGAATGTTAATAAACGGAACACCTCTTTTATAAGTAGACGCTACAAATCCTCCCATATCTGTAATCACACCGCCTCCGAGATTGATTACCAAAGCTTTACGGTCCGCCTGCATTTCTGTAAGGATTTCCCAGAGCTGGTTGGCCGTCGTGATGTTTTTCATTTCTTCACCCGGTTCGATTTCAAGAATCTCAAAAGCCAGATCCGTTTCCAGATTTCCCAACAGAACAGGAAGACAATATTCATGCGTATTTTCGTCAACCAAAATAAAGATCTTGCTGAAAGATTTTGAATGTAAAAAATCGTTTAACTGAGAAAAATTATCGTTTAATACTGTTATCATTTTTGGGTTTTCTGTTTAGTTAACATAAGACTATATTGCAAAGTTATGATTCTTAATTTTTAACTCGTTATTAAATATACTATCTTTGCAGAAATTTTTAGAATGAGCAGAGATAATAATAATTCAGAACGACCAAAGAGACCAAGAATTTCAACCAAGAAAAATTCTGATAATTCTCGTGCTTCCAGATCTGGAAATTCTTCAGAGTCAAAACCTTTTAAAAAGTCTTTCCCGAAAGCAGGAGAGAGAAATTCAGATTCGAGGAGAAGCGGTGACACCAGTTACCAGGCTCGAATGGATAAGAAATACGGAAAAACGGAACAGGAACCTTTTATAACCAGTTCAGGGGAAGAAAAAAAATCTTTTGGAAAATCTGCACCGAAAAGAGGAGGAAGCAGACCCAATAATTTTGATACCAGAGATAAATACGAAAGAGGCAGCCTGAAATACGGAAAAAGACCGGGAACAGAAAACCGTGAAGATAAAAATAAATCTTTTGTACAGAAAAGGAGGTTGAACAAAATTGAAAAGGATGTACATAAAGACACTATTCGTCTGAATAAATATATCGCCAATTCAGGGATCTGCAGCAGAAGAGAAGCGGATGATCTTATTACACAGGGACTTGTTGAGGTCAACGGAAAAGTGGTAACTGAAATGGGATATCAGGTTCAGAAGACGGACAAAGTTGTTTTTGACGGACAGAATATTACCCCTGAAAAACCTGTTTATGTTCTTTTGAATAAACCTAAAGGATATATTTCTACCACAAAAGATGACAAAGCAAGAAAAACAGTGATGGATCTTGTGGCCAATGCTTCACCTTATCGATTATTCCCGGTGGGAAGGCTTGATCGCTCTACAACGGGAGTTATTCTTTTAACAAATGACGGGCATATGACCAAAAAACTTACGCATCCGTCTTTTGATGCGAAGAAAATTTATCATGTGACTTTAGATAAAAAACTTACTCATGAAGACATGAAGCTTATTGCTGAAGGGATTCGTCTGGATGAAGGGGTAGCAGAAGTAGATCAGATTTCTTTTATCGAAGGAAAACCTAAGAATGAAATAGGAATAGAGATCCATATTGGCTGGAACCGTGTGATCAGAAGAATTTTTCAGAGATTAGGATACGAAGTGGAAGCACTTGACAGAGTGATGTTTGCAGGACTTACCAAAAAGAATATCAAAAGAGGACACTGGAGAATCCTTACAGAACAGGAAGTCAATAATCTTAAAATGCTTTAATATAAGTATTTACAAATAATAGAGACGCTGAACCGGCGTCTTTTTTTATACCTTAAATTTAAGTTTTAAATGGTTATATTTAATTCCATTTAATCTTTAATGATAAAATCGAATTTCGTTAATTTTTTTATCATTAAACTGAATTTTTCCCTTCATTATCATTAGAAATCAATGTTAAAATTCTATGCAATTCCGTATCTTTGGGAAAAATTTTTACAACAATGATCGAGTGGAAAACCGCCAAAGAATACGAAGATATTACCTATAAAAAATGTAATGGTGTTGCAAGAATCGCTTTCAACAGACCGGAAGTTCGTAATGCTTTCAGACCTAAAACTACCTCAGAATTGTACGATGCTTTTTATGACGCTTACGAAGATCCTTCGATAGGTGTTGTTCTGCTTTCCGGAGAAGGACCGAGTCCGAAAGATGGCGGTTGGGCTTTCTGCAGTGGTGGTGATCAAAAAGCAAGAGGACATCAGGGATATGTTGGTGAAGACGGAAGACATCGTTTGAATATTCTTGAAGTTCAACGACTGATTCGCTTTATGCCAAAGGTTGTGATTGCCGTTGTTCCGGGATGGGCTGTAGGTGGAGGACACTCTCTTCATGTGGTTTGTGACTTAACATTAGCAAGTGAAGAACACGCTATCTTCAAACAAACAGATGCTGACGTAACAAGTTTTGACGGTGGTTATGGCTCTGCATACCTGGCTAAGATGGTTGGACAGAAAAAAGCCCGTGAGATTTTCTTTTTAGGCAGAAATTATTCGGCTCAGGAAGCTTTTGAAATGGGAATGGTGAATAAAGTGGTTCCTCACGCTGAGCTGGAAGATACCGCTTATGAGTGGGCACAGGAAATTTTGGCAAAGTCTCCGACTTCCATCAGAATGCTGAAATTCGCCATGAACCTCACCGACGACGGAATGGTAGGGCAACAGGTTTTTGCGGGAGAAGCAACGCGTCTCGCTTACATGACGGAAGAAGCTCAGGAAGGAAGAAACGCATTCCTGGAAAAAAGAAAACCGGATTTCGGTGAAAATCAATGGATATCTTAACAAAATAAGTAATGAATAATTAGTAATGAGCAATTTTTTTCCATTACTAATTACTCATTGCCCATTACTTATAAATTATGACTGATTGGATAAAAGCCGCAAGGCTTAGAACATTACCACTTTCATTAAGTGGGATTATTATGGGAGCTTTCATTGCCAAATGGAGATTATATGGCGAAGGCGGAGCCTGGGACTGGAAGATTTTTGCTCTGGCACTTTTAGTGACTTTGCTGTATCAGGTTCTGTCAAACTATGCAAATGATTATGGTGACGGAATAAAAGGTACCGACGCAAAAAGAGCTACAGAGGCAGAAGCAAGAGCCGTAGCCTCAGGAAAAATTACCGCAAAACAGATGAAAAATGCAGTAATTCTGCTTTCAGTTTTATCTTTTGCAGCAACGGTTGCTTTGCTGTATGTAGCTTTCATTCCGGATTTTATGAATGAATTTTACATTTTTATCGGTTTGGGAGCAGCAAGTATCTTAGCTGCAATCGGATATACAGTAGGTAAAAAACCGTATGGCTATATGGGACTGGGAGACGTTTTCGTGTTCATCTTTTTCGGTTTGGTGTCTGTTTGCGGAAGTTATTTCTTATTTACAAAAACATTCAGTTGGGATATGTTGTTGCCAGGAACCGCAGTCGGAATGATGAGCATGGCAGTGTTAAACCTTAATAATATGAGGGATATCGAAAGCGATAGATTATCCGGGAAAAACAGCTTTGCGTTGAGAATCGGATTCAAAAATGCAATGATCTACGAAATGATCTTATTACAGCTTCCTTTAATTTTAATGTTAATGTTTTTAGCAGTGAACGGATTCTTCCAGACTCAGAATTACTATGTTTTTATTGTGATGATTTTAATGCTTCCGTTAATGAAAATAAGAAGACAGATCATGGCTGTTAAAAACCCGAGAGAACTCGATCCATTCTTAAAACAAGTTGGAATTATGACCTTTATGATGGCTGTTCTTACTGCTCTAGGGCTTAACTTTTTTCATTAAATACTGTTATGCTAAGCTTGTCGAAGCCTCTCTGATTAAATATATTCAAAAATAAATTAAAAATGAAAATAAAATTCTTAGGACAAAATTGTTTTTTATTCACATACAAAGACAAAACAATTTTATCAGATCCTTTTTACAACTATAAAAAAGCAGAATCGGGGTTTGATATTTCTGCTCAGAAAATCGATTATATTTTATTGACTCACGCGCACGGAGATCATATTGCAGATGTTGAAGAGGTTTTGCATCATCACCCTGAAGCAACAATTATTGCTGTTCCTGAAATCTGCGGATATTTTAAAAATGCAAAAAACAAAGACGATGTAAACTTAGGAGGATCGGCAAAAATCGATGATCTTAAAATTTCGATGGTTCCGGCTCATCATACAAGTTCATTTCCGGACGGAAGCTACGGAGGTGTTCCTGTAGGATACATTTTCAGACTTCCTGAAGGTAAAAATCTGTATATGGCAGGAGATACCGGCGTAATGGCTGATATGGAGTTATTTCCAAGATTATACGGAAATTTACACCTTTCGATTCTTCCGATTGGCAGTCATTACACAATGTGTCCTAGAAAAGCGGCTTTCGCATCATCAGAATTATTAAAAACACCAAAAGTGATCGGATGTCATTTTGATACGTTTCCTGCGATTGAGATCAATCATGAAAGTGCAATGAAACATTTTGCAGATAAAAACGTAGAACTTGTTTTACCAAAATTGGGAGAGGAGTTCGAATTTTAAATAAAGTTGAAAGGTAATTTGAAAATTAAAATAGAAATGTTGGAAAGTTTAGACATAAAAAAAGATAATCTTCAAATTACCTCTCTTCAACTTAAACCAATAAAAAATGGCAAGCTACCTAAATCACACCGCTACGACCAATTACCTTTGCTGCGTTCCCACCCTGGAGGATTCTCAGGAGCTGGTTGTTTAGGACTTGCCGTTGCAAAGATAGGAATATTTTATAAAATTAAAAGTGTTATCAAAGAAAATTAATTGGAAAAAGCCTTAACCAACGCTAAATTGCTGAGATTAAGAGCGATAATTTTCAGAAATTTTCTAAAAATTTAGATATGACAAAAAGCCCTTCCACATTAGGAATTTTATTATTTGGAGCTACGATGATCGTTTTTTTCGTGGTGTATTACTTCTTTTCAGGAGTTGAATATTTTGATATTTCATTGAAAGCCAATGCTTTCATTTTACCGATCATTTATGCCGGAGCAGCCTTTTGGTCAGTAAAAACATATTGGAGCAGCCATAAAGTGGTAAGTTTTAAACAAGCTTTTAAAAGAGCTTTTGTTCCGATGTTTATCGGTGGAATTTTATCGATTTTAAGCATTTATGCATTTCTGAATTTTGTTGATACAGATGCAAAAAAAGCTGTTGAATTATCAGTATGTTACGAGACAAAAATCTGAGCTGGACAAAGAATATACTTCTGCCAGAAAGATTTTAAAGCATCAGAAAGATATCGACGAGCTTGATCACAAGTATAAAGAAAGGATTCAAAGTTTTACACCAGAAGCGGTTAAAGGAAAAGATATGCTCACAGCAAGTCATTTTTCAGGATATTTTGCGGCGATACTTATATTTTACGTAGTTTTGTCGTTGTTTTTCGGAGCGTTTTTCAGAACAAAAACAATCTATCAGGAAACAGAAATCAAAGAATAATTTTTTATCAGAATTAAATGAATTTATCTATAGTTATTCCGTTATTAAATGAGGAAGCATCTTTGGAAGAGCTTTTTTCACGGATTGATAATGTGTGCAGATCCAACAGTTTATCTTACGAGATCTGGTTTGTAGATGACGGAAGTACAGACTTGTCATGGAGTATTATTGAAAACCTTAAAGTTCAGAATCCACAGATCCATGCCATCAAGTTTTCTAAAAATTACGGAAAATCCCAGGCACTTCATGCTGCTTTTGAAAGAACCAGCGGCGATATTATTATTACCATGGATGCTGATCTACAGGATTTTCCGGAAGAAATACCGGAATTATATTCAATGGTTGTCAATGAAAATTACGACATCGTTTCCGGATGGAAAAAGAAACGTTTTGATAATGTCATGACGAAAAATGTGCCGTCAAAATTGTTCAATGCAGCGGCGAGAAAAGTTTCAGGAGTTTATCTTCATGATTTCAACTGCGGCTTAAAAGCATACAAAAAGCAAGTAGTAAAAACCATTGATGTTTACGGAGATATGCACCGTTATATTCCGGTATTGGCTGCCAATGCGGGTTTCAGAAAAATTACAGAAAAAGAAGTTCAGCATCAGGCAAGGCCTTACGGAACTTCAAAATTTGGTACAGAAAGATTTATCAGAGGTTTTCTGGATTTGGTAACGCTTTGGTTTGTAAGTCGTTTCGGCGGCAGGCCAATGCATTTTTTCGGTGCGGTTGGAACTTTGATGTTTATTGTCGGATTTCTTTCAGCGCTCTGGCTGGGAATTTCAAAATTAATTGATGTTGCAAGAGGGATTTACGGACATTTAATCACAGATAATCCATGGTTTTATATTGCTCTCACAATGATGCTGATGGGAACATTGCTTTTCGTAGCAGGATTTTTAGGTGAAATGATTATCAGAACAAACAGAGAACATAAAAATTACAATATTGACGAGGTGATTTAAAGATGAACAAAAAAAAGTTGCTTGAACTGTGGTCATTCAGTTTCCGATGAGTTTTGTCCTCATTGCGGACAGAAAACCGACACAGCAAGAATAACTCCACGTTCTCTTATCAAAAATGATATTCTTGGATCGATTTGGCATGTCGAAACGAAATTTTTCAATACTTTAAAAGATATTTTTTTCAGACCCGGTGAAACGGCAATGGATTATATTTCAGGAAAAAGAATCAGATACAGCAGTTTTATACCGTTGTTGCTGATTCTTTTCAGTTTCAATGTATTAGGAATACATTATTACGAAAAATTTGCACCACCTGAAGTTTTTGAAGATGATTTTGAAATAAGGAATTTTCTGTCAAAATATTCCAAAACAATATTATTTGTGATTATTCCGATGCTTGCAAGCAATGCTTATTTCATTTTTAAAAAAGTCAAATTGAACATTGCGGAACATTTTATCATTGGAACTGTTAGTCTTTTAGGAATTTTAATCATATTTTTGTTAGATGATATCGTGAGTTTAATAGGTCTGTGGCAGCCTGTTTCAAAAATTTTCGAATTTATCGACAAAATTATATTCGGTCTTTCTATTATCTTCCCGGCAATAACTTATTGGAATGCTTTTAAAAATTCATACTCAAAAACAGGCTTACTGTGGAGAGTATTAGTTCTTTATGTTTTGATGGGAGTGGAAAGTTCGGCGATAAGTTTGATTTTATATAAAATGTTTTAAATTAAATATGAAAAATATATTTTACACATTCATACTGGTAGCGTTAGTTTCCTGTGGAAAGGTTTCTCCGAAAGGAAATATTGAAAGGAAAGATGTAGATGTTTCGGAATTTGTAAATCTTGATCTCGAAGGGAAATTTCGGGTATTTTATGCAAGAGGAGCAAAAAATTTTGTTGAGATTGAAACTTATCCGAATGTAGCTGATAATCTCAATGTTGATGTAAAAGATAAAACATTGACAATTAAAGAAAAGCGCAGCACTAAAGGCGTAGATTTTTATAATATTACGATTTACTCAAAGTACAATCTGGAAAAAGTTACCATTTCTGATTCGGTAGAAATGAACATTTCAAGTGAAATTAAGACTGACAATTTTAGGCTTAATTTAAAAAATTACGCTACATTTATGGGTTCGGTAAATACAAGAAGAGCGGAAGTTGAAATGCTGAACCGAAGCAGGGCTAATTTTTTAGGTCAAACGAAAGATGCTGTGATAAAGATCTCTGATACAGCAAGTTTGATTGCACCTTACTGGAAAATTGAAAATTTGGTTATTGATTCAAAAAATGGGAATTACGCTGAAGTAAACGTGAAAGATTCATTAAAAGGACATGTGCAGAATACTGCGAAATTTATTTATTATGATGATCCGATCCGGGCGTTTAAAATTGATAAAACAACTCGTGTAGAAAATAAAAAACTAGATTAAGAAGATCACAATAAGAAGGGCTTCTGATTCTGTTGCTCTTAATATTTCTGAAGGAAGTATTTTACAGTCAAGATTAGAGTTTAGAAAGTTTTTAGGATACTCAATCCGCTCTTTAGCTGAAGTTGTAACCTGCTTATATAAAGCGAAAAATAGGAAATATATCTCAGAAGATGATTTTGATAAATTATATAATGAAAGCTATAATATAATGAACCAGATTATAGCATTTAGAAACCAGATAAAAGAATAATAAATTAGCTGGGAGTTTGAAGCTGGAAGACTTCATGCTTCTATCTTCCAACTTCCGGCCCAAAAATATACGAAATACAAATATGACAACATTAGAAAAAGCAAAACTTTGGTTGCACGAATCATTTGATGAAGAAACAAGAAATGCTGTACAGTTATTGATTGATGGAAATTCACCTGATCTGGAAGACTCTTTTTACAGAGAACTGGAATTCGGAACAGGAGGAATGAGAGGAATTATGGGTGTTGGAACCAATCGTTTAAATAAATATACGTTAGGCCAAGCAACACAGGGACTTGCGAATTATATGTTAAAGCAATTTCCAAATGAAGAAATTAAAGTAGCGATTGCTTATGATGTAAGAAATAACTCAAAAGAATTCGGAAAATTGGTTGCTGATGTTTTAACGGCAAACGGAATTAAAGTGTTGCTTTTTAAAGATCACAGACCTACTCCGGAATTGTCTTTCACCGTTCGTGATAAAAAATGTAATGGAGGAATTGTACTGACGGCTTCTCACAACCCCCCCGGAATATAACGGCTATAAAGTATATTGGAATGACGGCGCACAAATAGTTCCACCACATGATGAAGCGATTATCAATGAAGTTTATTCCGTAAAATTTAACGAAATTAAATTTAATGGAAACGATGATTTAATCGAGTGGATCGGAGAGGAGCAGGACGAAGTTTACATCGATGCATGTATCGAAAATTCTACCTATCAGAATGTTGGAAAAGGAAATTTAAATATTGTTTTCACATCCATCCACGGCACAACCTACACTACAGTTCCGAAAGCTTTGAAAAAAGCAGGTTTCAAAAAGATAGATTTAGTTAAGGAACAAATGATTCCTAGCGGAAATTTCCCGACTGTTGATTCTCCAAATCCTGAAGAACCTGCTGCGTTGGAAATGGCAATGGATTTAGCAAAAATTACCAATGCTGATATCGTAATCGGGACAGATCCGGATGGCGACAGACTGGGAATTGCCGTAAGAAATCTGGATGGAGAAATTCAGTTATTAAATGGGAATCAGTGTAATACAATCTTAACGTATTATATTTTAAATGAATGGAGAAAGCAGGATAGAATTACAGGAAAAGAATTCATCGGTTCTACGATTGTAACCTCTGATATTTTCTTTGATATTGCTCAGAAATTCGGTGTTGAATGTAAAGTTGGATTGACTGGATTTAAGTGGATCGGAAAAATGATCCGTGATGTTGAAGGGAAAGAAAAATTCGTTTGCGGTGGAGAAGAGAGTTTCGGATTTATGACAGGAGATTTCGTTCGAGATAAAGATTCTTGCGGAAGTATCGTGCTTGCATGTGAAATTGCAGCATGGTGCAAAGCCAACGGAAGAACAATGTACCAGTATCTTATTGAAATTTATCAGGAAACCGGAATGTATTACGAAGGTTTGGTGAATTTGGTAAGAAAAGGAAGAGACGGTGCGGAAGAAATTCAGAATATGATGAAAAATTTCCGCGAAAATCCTCCAAAAGAATTGGCAGGTTCTCCGGTAGAAGAAGTAAAGGATTTTAAAGAGCAGACAAATTTCATCGTATCAAAAGGAGAAAAAGAAGTAATGAACGACATTCCAAAATCGAATGTACTTATTTATTATACTCAGGATGGAACAAAAGTCTGTGTAAGACCTTCCGGAACAGAGCCGAAAATCAAGTTTTATATCTCGGTAAAAGATGAGATTACTTCTGAAGCGGATTTCAGAGACAAATTAAAATCTTTGGACGAGAAAATTAATCAGGTGAAAAAAGATTTACAACTAACATAACTAAATCTAACAATGTAACAGTGTAATAATATACCAATTATTGTTATCCTGTTACACTGTTATATTGTTACATTAAAATAATTAAATAAAAATAAAGTGAAAGTTTCAAAATTAGCGGCGAACCTGATCGGTTCTGAAATTGTAAAAATTGGTAATGAAGTAAACGATTTAAAGGCAAAAGGTGCGGAGATTGCTAACCTTACGATTGGTGATCTTAATTCTAATATTTATCCGATTCCTGCCAAACTGAAGGAGGAAATTCAGAAAGCTTATCAGAATAATCTGACAAATTATCCGCCTGCAAATGGACTTTTATCTTTAAGAAAAGAAGTTTCCAAAGATTTAAAAACAAGATGGAATCTTGATTATTCGCCCAACGATATTTTAATCACTGCTGGTTCAAGACCATTAATTTATGCGGTTTATAAGACAATCGTTGATGAAGGAGATAAAGTAGTTTACCCGATACCTTCATGGAATAATAACCACTATGCCTACCTTACTTCAGCTGATGCAGTAGAAGTAAAAACAACTCAGGAAAATAATTTCTTGCCGACTGCAGATGATTTAAGACCTCATTTAGAAGGAGCGGTTTTGGTAGCGCTTTGTTCGCCATTAAATCCTACAGGGACAATGTTTACAAAAGAACAGCTTTCTGAAATCTGCGAATTAATTTTGGAAGAGAACAAAAAAAGAGGAGAAGACGAAAAACCATTATATTTAATGTATGATCAAATCTATTCTAACCTTACTTTTGGTTCAGAACACGTTGATCCTGTATCTCTTTTTCCTGAAATGAGAGAATATACCGTTTACATTGACGGGATTTCTAAATGCTTGGCAGCAACCGGAGTTCGTGTGGGTTGGGGATTTGGTCCTTCTCATATTTTAGATAAAATGAAAGCTCTTTTAACGCATGTTGGAGCCTGGGCGCCAAAACCGGAACAGGAAGCTACTGCAAAATATTTTGAAAATCCGGATGATGTAAATGCCTTTGTAGAAGATTTTAAAGGAAAATTAGACGCTAGCTTAAAAGTTCTTCACGCCGGAATTCAGGATCTGAAAGGAAAAGGTCTTGCAGTTGACAGTATTGAACCAATGGGGGCGCTTTATTTGACTATTAAATTAGATTATATCGGAAAAACAAAACCGGATGGTTCTGTGATAGAAAATTCTTCTGATTTGGTATTCTATTTAATTAATGAGGCAGGAGTTGCTTTGGTGCCTTTCTCTGCCTTCGGAGAAGAAAAATCTGAGCCTTGGTTCAGAGCTTCTGTTGGAGGTTTGGCTACTGAAGAAATTTCTACGATGATGCCAAAATTGGAAAATGCTTTGAACAATCTTAAATAAATTTATCAATGTAACAGTTTAACAATGTACCAATGTTGAATTCGTTTATTGCTAAACTGTTACATTGTTATATCGATACATTTTGTTATGAAAATAATCGCAGTTATTCCCGCGCGTTACGAAGCCAGCCGCTTTCCTGCTAAGCTCATGCAGATGTTGGGTGAGAAAACCGTTATTACGACAACTTATCAGAATGTTGTGGAAACGGGGTTGTTTGATGAAGTTTTTGTGGCCACCGATTCGGAAATTATCTTTAATGAAATTACTGAGAATGGCGGAAAAGCCGTAATGACCGGACAACACGAAACCGGAAGCGACAGAATTGCAGAAGCTGTACAAAATATTGACTGTGATATTGTGATTAATGTTCAGGGTGATGAACCTTTTCTTAAATTAGAACCTTTACAACAGTTAATTGAAGTTTTTCATCATGATGAAAACCAGGAAATTTCTTTAGCTTCATTAAAAATAAAACTTCAGAAAAAAGAAGAAATTGAAAATCCGAACAATGTAAAAGTTATTACGGATAACAACGGTTTTGCTTTATATTTCAGCCGTTCTGTGATTCCTTTTCACAGGGAAATTTCTTATGATGTAAATTATTTTAAACATATTGGCGTTTACGCTTTCAGAAAGCATGCTTTGATTCAGTTTTCAAAATTAGAAATGAAACCTCTTGAAATTTCAGAAAAGATTGAATGTATCCGTTATCTCGAATATGGTATGAAAATCAAGATGATAGAGACCAATTTCATAGGAGTCGGGATCGATACGCCGGAAGATTTGGAGAAAGCCCGGAAATTGTTATCCAATTAATTGCTAAACTGATACATCGGTAAATTAATAAAACCTTATATTTGACTTTATAAATAAAATTAATGAAGAAGTTACTTTTAGTATTCGTCCTGATATTTTCACAGTCAATTTTTGCACAGACCGCAAAAGAAATCATTGATAAAAACATTGAATTATCCGGAGGATTAACCAACTGGAAGCTTTTAAATTCTGTATTGCTTCAGGGTAAAGTAATTTTAGGAATTAAAGATGAATACCCGATAAAAATTTATCAGCAACGTCCGAATCTTACAAAGACAGTGATCACAATCGGAGGAAAAGACACAGCGATCGAAGGCTACGACGGAACCAAAGGGTATGCAATGAATTACGCGGCCAATAAAGTTCAGGAATATCCGGATTATATTGCAGAAAGTTTTGACAATGATTTTATCGATTGGGAAAGCAAAGGTTTTGATGCAAAATATCTTGGAAAAGAAAAGATCGGAAATATTTACTGTCATAAAGTGGAATTAACGAAAAATGTAAATAAAAACATCTATTATTTCGATACAAAAGATTATATGCTTGTAAAAGAAGT
Organism: Chryseobacterium sp. POE27; assembly: GCF_039727685.1. Lineage (NCBI taxonomy): Bacteria > Pseudomonadati > Bacteroidota > Flavobacteriia > Flavobacteriales > Weeksellaceae > Chryseobacterium > Chryseobacterium sp. POE27. Next base: position 771,138 of record NZ_CP152475.1, on the reverse strand, counting down.
GAAAAAAGATGAAACTTTACTGTACTCGGAATACAAAAAGGTTGGAAATTTGTATATGCCTTTCAGGATTGAATCTTCCAGCACAAAGAAAGATGGAGATTATGTAATGCTAATCAACAGAATCGATATCAACAAAGTGTTTCCTGCCAATACATTTAAATTTTAATTAATAATAAAGTTATGAAAAAAATATTTTTAATGCTGCTTTCATTTGTAGCATTTTTCAATAGTTGCGCTCAGAAAAAAAGCGATGTCTCTAAAGCTAAAACCAAAGAACTTATGGGAAAATCAATATATGATTTCAAAGTTGATGCTCTGGAAGAAGGCAAACAGATCAATTTTGCAGATTTTAAAGGAAAGAAAATTCTTATTGTAAATACTGCTTCAGAGTGTGGGTTTACTCCTCAATATGCTGATCTTGAAAAAGTTGCACAAGAGTATAAAGATAAATTGGTCGTTGTAGGATTTCCTGCCAATAATTTTGGAGGACAGGAACCGGGAACCAATAAAGAAATTGGTGCTTTCTGCCAGAAAAACTATGGGGTAACATTTCCTATGGCTGCAAAAGTTTCAGTAAAAGGGGAGGATACGGCGCTGATCTTTAAATATTTAACTGAAAAAGATTTAAACGGTGTAAAAAATACTACCATCCTTTGGAATTTTACCAAATTCTTAATTGATGAAAACGGAAAATTAATCGATTCTTTTGTAAGCACCACTAAGCCTACGGACGAGGCGATTACAAAGTATTTGAAATAAAACAGTATTATTTAATATAACAATATAACAGTGTAGCAGTTTACCAATTCAGTTCGGAATTATTAAATTGTTATACTGTTATATTGATACATTGTTAGATTATTGTATCATTTCTCTGCGAAACAGAAAATATTTCCCAATTTTATACTTGAATAGCCATTGCTTTTAATTTTCGATGAATTGATCATAGCCTTCGCTAAAACATCTGTCGGTAATGGTTTCTGACTTTCCAGAAGTCCCAGTTTATTGGCAAATTTTATAATCCTGCTTCCTAAAACTTCACCGGTTCTGTCAGAATCTTTTCTTTCCAGCATTCCCGGCTTGAAAATCGTAATTTTTTCAAAGTGTAAATTTTTAACGGCCTCTTCCAGTTCACCTTTCATTTTAGAATAGAAAATTTTGGATTTCGGGTTGGCACCATATGCTGAAACAAGAATATAATCGTCAACGTTGTTTTCTTTGGCTGCTTTGGCAAATTCGTATTGATATTCGAAATCAACCTTTCTTTGAGCTTCTTTGCTTCCTGCGGCTTTTAATGTAGTTCCCAGGCAGGAAAAAGCAACATCACCTTTCACTTTATCTTTCCATTCTTCGGGATTTTCAAAGTTTACGACATGTGCCTTTAGCTTTTCATTCTGAATATCAACAGGTTTTCGCACAAAAATATTGACTTCTTCAAAATCCTTATCCTGTAGCAGCTGATTGACTAGATCTTTTCCTGTAGCGCCTGTAGCACCGATGACTAAAGCTTTCATAATAATCTCGTTTGTGAAGTTGTTGTTTGCTTCTTAAATTTACTAAATTTGGGGCAATAAATAGATAAAAGATAACTTTAAATAAACATCAATTATCGTTAATCAATTATAAAATTACTTATTACCAATTCTTATTACTCATAAATATGGATGCCAACGAAATTTTAGATTATTGTCTTGCTAAGAAAGGAGTGACAGAAATTTTTCCTTTTGATAATGAAACTCTTGTACTTAAAGTAGGAACAAAAATGTTTTTATTAATGGCACTGGAAAAACAACCGTTGGCAATCAATGTAAAAACAGATCCGGAATGGAGTGCCGAACTTCGTGAGCAGTACCCGCAGATCACAGGCGCCTATCACATGAATAAAACGCATTGGAATTCGGTTCAAGTAGACGGATTAAAAAAAAGAACTTATCCTCAAGCTTATCGACCATTCTTATGATTTGGTTTTTAAATCTTTAACCAGGAAAATTCAAAACACAATTAATAACCCTTAATAAAAGACCCTACACATGAGGAAAGTACTCATCTCTGCTGTGTATTTTTTATCAGTTGGAGCATTTGCCCAATCAAAAGAACTATCCCAAACCTGGGACCTTTTGCTGAATAACAAAAGAACAGAAGCAAGAACTTTTTACGATAAAAATCTAAAAGAATCTAAAACAAAAAATCTGGAAAGCCTTTTTCTTGATGCTCTGATAGAAGAAGAATTGGGCGAAATGGTTTTCGATGATACTTTTATAAAGAATTTTATAAGCCTGAAACCCGAAGCAGATTATCTGTACCCGATGTCTCACAGAAAATTTATTTTAAATGAAAGTGATGCTTCTATGGACGATTATTCCTATGCACGGATTGATCTGTTGGCTCAGGCTCCGGAATATGGCCAGGAATCTACCATTCTCGAATGCAAATCTACCATAGACAGACTGAGAAATAACTATAAAGCTTCGGAAGAATCCATTGCAAAAATTCACAGAATTGATAAATGGCAGTTTGCCGGAGTTTTTGAAAACCTTAATGGTAGCGGACTTTACAATGATTATGAGCCTGAAACTTATGCCAATAATGATAAGCTTTTCAATGCTAACAGCTTTGGCAAGGTAGGTTGGTACAATAGGAAATCGCCTTCTAATGATGGTTTTGATTTTTTTCTTAACGAAACCGAATATGGAAGAGGAATAACCTACGCGCAATCATTTATTGATAATCCTTATGAAAGAAAAATTTTCCTGGAAATTGATACAAATGCAGAATTCAGAATGTTTTTAAACGATTCTGAAATCGTTTCCAGCACTAATGAAGGACAAACTAACCTTGGATCTCATATCGTAGAAGTCAATCTTCCTAAAGGTATGAACAGGCTTCTGCTAAAGTTTGATGTGAAAGATGCTAAAAATGCTTTTATGGTAGTTCCTATGGATGCGAATTATCAGAAAATTATCGATCTGAAATATTTTAGCAACTATCAGAATTATCAAAAAACAAGCCTTAATCAACTGCAGCCTAAAGAACTGCCTTTAAGGTTTGAAACTTTTCTGAAAGAAAAAATAAAGCAGAATCCTGATAGCTTTTTCTATAAATACCTTCTGGCTTCCGGATATTTAAATAATTCCCAAAACGAGCTGGCTAGAGAAATCATAGATGAATTTTCAAGGAAATATCCTAAATCTTCTCTGATTCAGGGCCTTTTTGTTAAATATTATGATAATACAGAAGAAGGAGAAAAAATCACAGAAATCTTTAAAAATTTAGAATTGGACGATTCTGGTTATTATCTGGTTCCTATCATCAAGATGCTGGATGGCAAAAAGTTTGAAAACATGCCAATTAAAGAGCTTGAGAAATACAGGGATATTCTGAACAAAACCAAAGGAAAGCCGATGGGAGAGTTTTATGATGTGATCATTGCCTTAAGAAACAGGGAAATGGATAAAGTTCAGGAACATTTGACAAGCCTTAAAAAGAATTTTGCTAATAATGAAAAGTTCTTTACCATTTTCACCGCTTTAGAAGAAATGGATAAAAAAAGATCAGAGCGGTGCGATAAAAAAACTTGAAGATTTTTATGCGATAAGAAACAGTCCGGATGTGATGAACAAGCTGTATTCTTATTATGAAAAAGCCAACAGGATTGAAGATCAAAAGAAAATTCTCCGCAAATTCATTGAATTATATCCTATTATTAATTCTTTCAGGAATCAATATATCAATTTGATTGATGAGAATGTTCAGAATCCAGAACTGATGAAGGAAATAGATGAAGCACTGGCAAATTTTCCTTATTCATACACGATGCTGGCTGCAAAAGCTGAAGTGCTGGCCAAACAGAATAAAAAAAGAAGAGGCTATAAAATTTGCAAAACTTTCCCTTTCCCATAATACTGAAAATGAGACTATGCATAAGTTGATAAGGGATCTCGACCACACCGAAGATGAAATAAGCATGGTGGCTATAAAAGATCTTTATCAAATAGCTGCTGAAAGGAAAAATAAATCTCAGAAGGGAAAGAGAGGCGTTACGACTTTACTGGATGAATATATTGTGAATGTTTACCCAGAAGGAGGCTTTAAAAAGAGAAGTACATATTTATACGAAATAACTTCCGATGCAGGAATTGAAGAATTAAAAGAGTATGCAGTCAATTATTATGATGATGTGCTTAAAGCTGAAATTGTAAAGCCAAATGGAAGCATTATTCCTGGAGAAAAGTCAGACGAGCAGATTGTATTTACTAATCTTGCGGTAGGAGATGTGATTTTAATTCAGAAAGAAAGTCTTGAGAGAAACAGCGGCAGATTTTATAAAGATTTTAATTTAAGCTCGTACTTCAACTCAGAATATCCTGTTGTGGAATCGATATTTACGGTAATCACCCCGGAAGATATTAATTATCAGGTAAAAAGCAATAACAGGGAAGTTGTTTCAACCAAGAAAAAGATTGCAGGAAAATTGTATCAGACATGGAAGCTCAATAATCTGGAAGAGCTGGATTTTGATGAACATTTCGGACCCAATTTCTATGACGCAACAATTTCGGTAACAGTAAATTCCATCAAAACATGGCAGGAAATTGCCAATTGGTACTCGGATCTTACAAGAAAAAGTCTTGTTTCTGATAAGGTTGTGGAAAAAGCGTTCAAGGAAATTTTTCCTAACGGAACGTCAGGTATGAAAGATACCGAAAAGGCAGAAAAAATTTATCAATATATTGAAAAGAATGTTACGTACAGCTCGGTAGATTTCCGTCAAAGCGGCTATATTCCTCAAAAACCCTCAAAAACATTAAACACAAAGCTGGGAGACTGCAAAGATCTTTCCGCATTGTTTGTAATTCTTGGGAATCTGGCAGAGCTGAAGTCTAATATGGTTTTGGTACAGACTAATGATAATGCTGCCCAACGCCTGATCTTACCCAATCTGAGTTTCAATCATTGTATTGTAAAAGCAAATCTTGACGGAAAAGAAACATATCTTGAAATGACCGATAAATTCTTGCCGTTCAATTCTGTAGTAAAAGCAAATTATAAAGCTAAAGGTTTGGTCATCAACACAGAAAAAGATTCTGCGATAGCTACGGACTTGGTTGAAATCTCCGCGGATAACAATACAAAAGATATTTTTAAAACTGTGAGTGAGGTGAATATCAATGGCGACAATCAGAACTTTGTTACCAGACAGTACGTTAACGGAGAATCTAAAAGCTATTACAACGATTTTTTCCAGGATTCGCAAACTGATGATTTTCGCAAGAAAAATGTAGAAGAAGAGTATGGCTCTATTCTGGATAAAGTGATCAGTGTAAAGAATATAAAACTTTTGGATGGAAAAGATCTTACATCAAAGCCTTTGGCTTATGAAGTTCAGTTTAATATCAACGATAAGCCACAATCGGTTGGAAGCCTAAAAATTATGAAGATTCCTTTTGTTTCTAAACCTTTCACGAAAGAAGTTGTTGCAACAGAAAACAGAAAAACGGATATTCTGTACACGCTGTATGAAAGGCAGAACAGCTATTCTGAAGAAATATTACTTACTGTTCCCGAAAATATGAGATTTGTTGAAATCCCTGAAAATAAAATGTTGGCGTACAATAATTTTAAATATTCCATCAGCTACGAGCTGCAGAAGAATAATAAATTAAAAATAACACGGACTGCCGATACGCCTTGGGATAATATCAAAGCAAATCAATATTCCGAGTTTAAAAAATTTGTGGAAGACGCGATAAATGCGGAAAACCAAATCTTAGGGTACAAATAATTAAAAAGAGGCTGTCCAAAAAGTTTAGGCAGCCTCCAATTTTGTTGATTTTTTCGTACCCTTATACAGTAGGCATATTCAAATATTCGATTCTTAAGAGTTGTGACTTACCTTTAGGAGATCCCTCTTTTATTCGAAGAGAATACCTCGAGGTAGTTTATTTTTAAAATTCAAATTCTTCCGCTAATCTTTTATCTTCATCCAGTCTTTCAATCAATTTTTCAAGTCCTTCAAACTTAATTTCATCGTGAAGGTAATCCCTGAATTTCACGGTAATTTGTTCATCATAGATATCACCCTCAAAATCAAGAATATAAACTTCAACTGTTAGTTTTTCTCCATTTACGGTAGGGTTGGTCCCGATGCTCAACATTCCTTTGTATTGCTGATTTTTAACAAAAACTTCAACGATATACGCTCCTTTTTTAGGCAAAAGTTTTATAGAATCCGTTTCAATATTTGCCGTAGGATAGCCGATGGTTCTTCCAATTTTTTTTCCGTGTACCACAGTTCCGGAGACAGAATAGGGGTAGCCCAGCATTTCATTGGCTTGTTTAATATTTCCTTCTAAAAGAGCATTCCGTACTTTGGTAGAGCTGATGTTATTTTCATGAATATTAATGGCTTCCATCTGTTCAACCTCAAAACCAAGTTCTTTTGAAAGTTCTTGAAGGAGTTTGAAGTTTCCGCTTTTGTTTTTGCCGAAAGAATGGTCGTAACCAATGATCAGATATTTTACATTTAATTTGTCTACTAAAATCTGACGCACAAATTCTTCACCCGTTAAGTTTCTGAACTCTTCATCAAATTCTTTCAGAAATAAATTTTCAATGTTATATTTTTCCATTAAAAATTTTTTCTCCTCCCTTGTATTCAATAGTTTAAGATCTTCATTAGGATTGAAAACGAATCTCGGATGTGGCCAGAAAGTAAGAACGGCAGTTTCCAAATTATTTTCTGAACCCACTTTTATCAATTCATCTATAATACTTTTATGACCAAGATGCACCCCGTCAAACATCCCTAAAGACAATGCTAAAGGCTTTTGAGGAGTATAATCATTAAAATTCTTAAAAACTTTCAACCGGAAAAAATTTGACTGCAAATATATGAAATAATGTAACAATGTATAAATATAACAGTGTATCAATAATTTTAATAGTATCTATTGTTATATTGGTAAATTGCTGTATTGTTACATTGCTTGAAAAGTATGATAAAAATCTGTTTTTTACCAATTGCGGGTTAAGCAAGAATCATTATATTTGCACCAAGAAAAAATTTAGCAATGGCAAACCAAATTAAAGGTAAAATTTCTCAAATTATTGGTCCGGTAATCGACGTTGTCTTTACTGATGTGGAAGCAATTCCAAGCATTTATGACGCGTTAGAAATTACAAAGGATAACGGTGAAAAAGTAGTTTTAGAGGTAGAACAACATATTGGAGAAGATACAGTAAGATGTATCGCAATGGACGCTACTGATGGTCTTAAAAGAGGGCAGGATGTAATCGGATACGGAAATCCTATTACAATGCCAATCGGAGAGGCTGTAAACGGAAGACTTTTTAACGTTGTTGGTGATGCTATCGACGGGCTTCAGAATATTTCTAAGGAGGGAGGTCTTCCTATCCACAGAGAAGCTCCAAAATTTGATCAACTTTCAACTTCTGCAGAAGTTTTATTTACAGGTATTAAAGTAATCGACCTTATCGAGCCTTACGCAAAAGGAGGTAAAATCGGTTTGTTCGGAGGTGCCGGTGTAGGTAAAACAGTATTGATTCAGGAGTTGATTAATAATATTGCAAAAGGACACGGAGGTCTTTCTGTTTTCGCCGGAGTTGGTGAAAGAACGAGAGAAGGAAATGACCTTTTAAGAGAGATGTTGGAATCTGGTATCATCAAGTATGGTGAAGATTTCATGCACTCTATGGAAAACGGAGGTTGGGATCTTTCTAAAGTGGATATGGAAGCTATGAAAGATTCTAAAGCAGCATTCGTTTTCGGACAGATGAATGAGCCACCTGGTGCAAGAGCGAGAGTAGCACTTTCCGGTCTTACATTAGCTGAATATTATAGAGATGGTGGTGAAAGCGGACAAGGTAGAGACGTACTTTTCTTCGTAGACAACATTTTCCGTTTTACACAAGCTGGTTCTGAGGTATCTGCACTTCTTGGTCGTATGCCATCTGCGGTAGGTTATCAACCGACACTTGCTTCTGAAATGGGTGCGATGCAGGAAAGAATTACTTCTACTAAAAATGGCTCAATTACTTCAGTACAGGCGGTTTACGTACCTGCGGATGACTTAACTGACCCGGCTCCGGCAACTACATTTGCCCACTTGGATGCAACAACGGTACTAGACAGAAAAATTGCTTCATTGGGTATTTATCCTGCGGTAGATCCATTGGCTTCTACTTCAAGAATCCTTGCGCCGGAAGTAATCGGTGAAGAACATTATAACTGTGCTCAGAGAGTAAAAGAAATCCTTCAAAGATATAAAGCGCTTCAGGATATCATCGCCATCCTTGGTATGGAAGAACTTTCAGAAGAAGATAAATCAGTAGTTTACCGTGCAAGAAAAGTTCAGAGATTCTTATCTCAGCCTTTCCACGTAGCGGAACAGTTTACAGGTATTCCGGGATCATTGGTAGATATCAAAGATACGATCAAAGGATTCAACATGATCATTGATGGTGAATTGGATCACTTACCGGAAGCTGCTTTCAACCTGAAAGGAACTATCGAAGAAGCTATCGAAGCCGGACAAAAAATGTTAGCTGATAACGCATAATAATGCTAATTGCTGATAGCCAGTAGCTATTAGCCAAAAGCCAAAAGCAATTAAAATGAATATAAAAATTTTAACACCAGAATACGTAGTTTTTGAGGGAGAAGTAGACTCAGTATTATTGCCTGGAAAAAATGGTGAATTCCACATCATGAAAAACCACGCAGGAATTGTTTCTTCTTTAATCGGTGGTAAAGTGAAATTGTACACAAAATCTGTGGATGAAGCGTATAATAAATATTTTACCAGAGAAAATGAGAAAGACTCTGTTTTTTCTTATCCTATCAAAAGCGGTGTTGTAGAATTTAATCATAATAAAGGAATCATCCTTTGTGAATAATTAAATGAAAAGCTAAATATATTTTCAAGAAAGTGTAACTTTGGTTACACTTTTTTTATGTTATGTAAAATCTGGTTTTTATGAAGAAGAATTTAATTATAGTGTTTACAATTTTAGGATTTTTGCTTCATGCCCAAACGGTCAAGATCAAAAGAGGAATCGTAACTCTTGAGGGAGTACACGTTGCTAAGATTTCAAATAAATCCAATATATACACTTTCATGGATCTTAAAGAAACCCCGATCTATACCGTAGAATTTGTAGATAAAAGTATAGTAGATTCTGTGAGAGACAGTTATATAAAACTAAACAGAATTTATAATAAAGATAAAACCCTTGAGTTAGATTATATTTCACCATCGGCATTTTCAGGTGAGGAAAAATCAGCGGCTTATACTTGTGTTAAAAGCTTAAAAATTATTGATGAAAGAGGAATCAATATCAAAAATTTAGATGAACTTTTCAAGAATTCTCCTAAAAGAAAACTGGATACCAAAACAAAAGATGCCTATACCATCAGAAGTAAGATTGACAGGTTAAATATCACGGTCAACACGGTAGGTGAAATTCTAAGTAATGGAAAACCAGTCGGTTATTTTACAAATTTACCTGTAAGTTTCGGAGCGGATGATACTATTGCCGATAAAACTTTTGTTGATATAGAAATTTATGATGCCAACAGCAAATATATCGGAAAATATATCACCACCACAAAACAAATAAAAACCGCCGGCGGAAAAACTTTCACTTTATATAGAGAAATGTCCGGTCGAGCATCAATTCTGAAATTTCCAACTTATAAAGCTATTGCGGAAAGAATGGCAATTCTGGATCCTAATTTTATTAAATTTCAGGAAAAAGTAATTGTAGGGGAAGTCACTAAGGACGGAGTTCAGAAATAAACATCAATAGAAACGAGCTTTAGCCCGTTTTAGTTTTAGTAAAAAAATTCAATTGGCTTTAGCCAAAATCTATCAGAGTTCCGAAAATTATCTGAAACTTTCCTATTTAAATTTTCAATAATTTGTCATAAAAATCAAAATTATTAAAGTTTTATAAAAATTTACAAACTTAAAATTACACCATTTTCTTTAAGTTGCTGTATCGGTTTTGAAAACCAGAACAATTCAAAATCATCAAAATTTTCTTCAAATTGAGTCTTAAGTTGCTGAAGGGTAACCTTTTTGGGATTTTCAATAGTGTTTTCACTGAATATTTTCATCAGCCAATCTGCATGCTGATCATCAAGTTCTATGCTGACAATATTCGTTTTTAAGTGAATCGTAATTTTCGTGTATGAGTAATTGTATTTCTTTTTTGTTTTTACGCGATTCTCAGCGATTACGCTTTTGGTTAAAAAAATAATTTTTGAATTGGCTTTAAATATGAAATCATCATCTTCAAGTAAACTGTCATGAATGTAATAAGGAGGGATGGTTGTTCTTGGAATTTTAAAATCAAACCATTCCTGAAGGGGAAGCTCAAAATTAATTCCGTGCATATAATTGAACAATGACTTTTTTTAATCCGAAACTAAATTTCCCATGATCGATTCCGGTTTTGTCTTTAAAATCAATATCGTTATTGGCAAATAAAATTTCCTGCTTAATCGGAGTAACTCCAAACTCTTCAGGATTTAGTCCGACAGGTGAGTGGGCAGTCATAGCAAACTGGTGCCAGAATGCACTTTGTAAAATTCCCATTTCAAAAAGTTGGCGAACCATTTCCAAAGAATCAACAGTTTCCTGAACAGTCTGTGTTGGATATCCATACATCAGATAAGCATGAATCATGATTCCGGCTTCCGTGAAATTTCTGGTCACCTTCGCAACCTGCTCAACGGAAATTCCTTTATCAATAAGTTTTAGCAAACGATCACTTGCAACTTCAAGTCCTCCCGAAACCGCAACACATCCGGATAATTTTAAAAGAAAACAAAGATCTTTAGTAAAACTTTTTTTCAAAACGGATATTCGTCCACCAGGTTACTACAAGATTTCTTCGCAAAATTTCCAAAGCAACTTCTCTCATCAAAGCGGGCGGGGCGGCTTCATCTACAAAGTGAAATCCTGTTTCTCCGGTCGTCCGGATCAGTTCTTCCATCCGATCAACTAAAATTTTTGCTGAAATAGGTTCGTAAATTTTTATGTAATCTAAAGAAATATCACAAAAAGTACATTTTCCCCAGTAACATCCGTGAGCCATTGTCAATTTGTTCCACCTTCCGTCGCTCCACAAACTATGCATGGGGTTAGCAATTTCGATAACGGAAATATATTTATCTAATTGCAAATCAGTATAATCGGGAGTTCCAATATCGGCTTGTTTGTAATCGTGTCTTGTAGAATTGTTTTTATAGACTACTTCTAGATTTTCAACTAAAAAAAGTTCTTTTATATTGAAGCTCTTCGCTTTGTTCGGAAAGAAAGATATTTTCGCAGAGCAATTCGATCGGAAGTTCGCCATCGTCTAAGGTAATAAAATCAAAAAATTCAAAAACACGTGTGTCTTTAACTTCTCTCAATTCGGTATTCGGAAAACCGCCGCCCATCGCAGTTTTGATATGAGGAAAATTTTCTTTTATTAATTTCGTGCACCGAAATGCAGCATATAAATTTCCCGGAAACGGAACCGAAAAACAAACCAGCTTTGGTTGAATTAATTCTAATTTTTCTCTAAGAATTTTTAAAGTAATACTATCAATAAATGTATGATCTCCGGATAATTTTGAATATAATTCATCAAATGAATTGGCACTTTTACCTAAACGTTCCGCATATCTGCTGAAACCAAAATCAGAATCAATATTTTCTATGATATAATCGGATAAATCTTCTAAATATAAGGTAGACAGATGTTTAGCTTTATCTTGTAAGCCCATGTTTCCAAAAGCAAATTCCATATCATCCAGCTGATTAAATCTTGAGGCTTCCGGAAGAAAATTCATTGAACAGATCTGCCTTGCCAGTGTAGGCATTTTGCCTTGTAAAAAAGAAATAACCTGATCAATGGTTTTACTATATTCTTCTCTTAGTGTAAAAATTCGCTGTGAATTTTCCGAAACATTTTGAATATTAATTTCTTTATTAAAAATTTTCTGAATTCCATCTTTTGAAAATAATTCTAAAATCACTTCAATTCCCAAATCAACCTGATAGCTTGAAATATTTTTTGTATTCAAAAAACCTTTAATGTAAGCCGTTGCCGGATATGGAGTATTAAGTTGTGTAAAAGGCGGAGTGATAAGGAGAAGGTCTTTCAACAGTAAAATTTTTGCAAAGTTAAGGTTTTCAAAATATATAATTTCAAAAAAAACCACTGAGTGATCAGTGGTTTCTATTTATAATTTTTAAATTTCTTTAAAACTTAAACCTTGTTCGGCCAGCAGTTTTTGCTCCTGATCTTTATAATAGCCACCTACCAGTTTATCATGAATAGCTTCAAAAGCAGCAAGCGTTTCATTGATTTCAGAGTCTGTGTGAGATGCTGTAGGAATTAATCTCAGTAAAATCATTCCTTTAGGTATAACAGGATAAACAACTACAGATGTGAAGATTCTATAGTTTTCTCTCAAGTCTTTCACTAAGAGTGTTGCTTCTACCGGAGTTCCCTGCATCATCACCGGAGTTACACAAGTATTGGTATCACCGATATTAAATCCTCTTTCTTTTAAACCGTTTTGAAGTTTGTTTGTATTTTCCCAAAGTTTAGCTTTAATCTCAGGTCTTGTTCTCAGAAGCTCCAGTCTTTTTAAACCTCCGATTACCATTGGCATAGTCAGAGATTTTGCAAAAATCTGAGATCTTAAGTTAAATTTCAGGTATCTGATGATTTCTTTGTCACCGGCTATGAAAGCCCCAAATCCTGCCATTGACTTTGCAAAAGTCGAGAAGTAAACATCAATTTGGTCCTGGCAGCCCTGCTCTTCACCAGCTCCGGCTCCGGTTGCTCCCAAAGTTCCGAAACCGTGTGCATCATCTACCAAAAGTCTGAATTGATATTTTGATTTTAATTCACATATTTCTTTAAGTTTACCTTGCTGCCCTCTCATCCCGAAAACGCCTTCTGTAATAACAAGAATACCGCCACCAGTTTCTTCCGCTACCTTAGTTGCTCTTTCAAGATTTTTTTCAAGGCTTGCAATATCATTATGTCTGTAAGTAAATCTTTTTCCGGCGTGAAGTCTTACACCATCAACAATACATGCATGAGAATCAACATCATAAACGATCACGTCATTTCTTCCGACCAAAGCATCAATTGTGGAAACCATTCCCTGATATCCAAAATTCAATAAATATGCAGATTCTTTTTGTACAAAATCAGCCAGCTCTCTTTCCAGTTGCAGATGTTGTTCAGTTTCTCCGGACATTGCTCTTGCGCCCATCGGATAAAACATTCCGAATTCTGCAGCAGCTTTTGCATCAGCCTCCAGAACTTCGGGGTGATTACACATTCCCAGATAATCATTAGCGCTCCAGAAAATAACTTCTCTTCCCTGAAACTGCATTCTTGGGCCAATCGGTCCTTCTAATCTAGGGAAAATAAAATACCCTTCACCATAATCTGCAAATTGTCCAAGAGGTCCTGGATTTTCTTTTATTCTGTCAAAAATATCCAACATTTTATTAATATTTTTAATTAAAAAAGCCTTTTATGGTTACAAAAGGCTTGGTTTGTATAAATTTATTTTATCCTTATTTGATGAATTCAGTTTTAAAAACTTCATCATAATTGTGTACACAGTTGTTAATAAATCCCTGCTCGGCCATCCATTTATCACTGTAGACTTTTGTGATATATCTTGAACCGTGGTCAGGATAAATAAGTACAACTAAATCATTTTCAGTAAATTCATGAGATTGTGCATATTGAATTAAAGCCTGGGTAACCGCTCCGGTTGTATATCCTCCCATAATGGCTTCCTTTAATGCAATTTCGCGAGTTCTGTAGGCCGACATTTCATCATTAACTCTTACAAATTCATCCACTTTATCAAAAAGAAGAGCGGAAGGGATAAGATTTTTCCCCATACCTTCGATTTGATATGGATGAACATCTTCCTTATGAATTTCTCCTGTTTCGTGATAGCTTTTAAGAATAGATCCGTCTGCATCTACCCCTATGATTTTAATATCAGGATTTTTTTCTTTTAAGAATTTTGCAGAGCCTGATAATGTTCCACCGGTTCCGGTACATGCAAAAAGGTGGGTAATTTTACCTTGTGTCTGTTCCCATATTTCCGGACCTGTCGTCTGATAATGCGCATCTATATTCAATTCATTGAAATACTGATTGATATAGATAGAATTAGGAGTTTCCAGGGCAATTCTTTTAGCCACTTCGTAATATGATCTTGGATCGTTCGCGGGTACATTCGCAGGGCAGATATAAACAGTAGCGCCAAGGGCTTTCAGATAGGCAATTTTCTCAGGCTTTGTTTTGTCACTTACCGCAAGAATACATTTGTATCCCTTAATAATGCAAACCATTGCGATTGAAAATCCTGTATTCCCGGAAGTAGTTTCTACAACTACTGAATCTTCTCTTAATAAACCTTTTTTCTCAGCGTTTTCTATAATATGAAGTGCTATTCTGTCTTTAGTGGAATGTCCAGGATTATATGATTCTAACTTGGCATAAACGGTTGCAGGAATATCTTTCGTCACAGTGTTAAGCTTCACCATAGGAGTATTTCCTATTAGGCCAAGTATATTATCGTAAACATTACTCATTATTTGTTATTTTTCAATAAAAATCTGTCGGCAAAAATACAAAAAAATAAATTTATTTCTAAACTTTTGTTTTGATTTCTAACGTCTAAAATAGATAAAAATTATTTTTCCCTCACTATCCAACGATGAAAGTTTTCAAAAAGTGAGCCAAAACCTTTAAATTTTGTTAAAAACCCTCTAAAATCATATAAAAGCCTTATTTTCGCGTAATTGATTTAATACTATGAAAAATTGGGCTTTCAGGCAATGGAACACCGTTCTAGGATGGGTGATTTTCGCCATTGCATTTATTACGTACTTGTCCACCATAGAACCGAATTTCAGTTTTTGGGATTGTGGCGAGTATATTTCCTCTGCGGTAAAACTTGAAGTAACGCACGCTCCGGGAGCTGCTTTATTCCAGATTGTGGGTGCTGTGGCAGCCATTTTTGCTTTAGGAAAAGGCGAAAATTATTCTATCGTGATCAATGCGATGTCCGCATTGTTCAGTGCATTTACAATTTTGTTTTTGTTTTGGACGATCACTCACTTCGTAAGAAGACTTTTAAACAAAGATTTTGATGAAATCACAAAACATCAGGAAATCTCTATTCTTTTTGCCGGAATTGTAGGAGCGTTATGCTTCACTTTCTCAGATACATTCTGGTTTTCTGCGGTGGAAGGAGAAGTATATTCCATGGCGTCTATGTTTATCGCACTCTTAGTCTGGCTGATTACCAAATGGGAAAATGAATATCTGGCGGCGGATAATGAAAGATGGATTATCTTAATTTTCTTTATTCTGGGACTTTCTGTGGGGGTTCACATGATGTGTATGCTGGCGATCCCGGCGGTTTGCCTCGTATATTATGCAAGAAAATATACGTTTACCTGGAAAAATTTTATCTGGGCAAATGTGATTACTTTAGTGATTTTGGCTATAGTTTTTAAAGGAATTTTCCCGTTTATCATGACGATGTTTGGGAAGCTGGAAATTTTCTTTGTTAATGGATTAGGCCTTCCTTTTCATTCAGGGACGATTGCTGCATTTATCATAATGATCGCGATCTGTTATTTCCTGATTTCTTACACCAGAAAGATGAAGAGAAATGTTTATCAGACGATTGCATTATCAGTTGTTTTTATGATGATCGGATTCTCCTGCTGGATGGTAATTCCTATCAGAGCCAACGCCAATCCTCCGATGAACCTTAATGACCCTGACAATGCCATCGGAATGCTGGATTATTATAATAGAGAACAGTATGGCGACTGGCCGACAATTTATGGTCAGAATTATACAGCTTATCTTGATGCCAACGGAATTGAGAAAAATGAAGACGGAAGTTTTAAAACCCAGAAAACCGGGGAAATTTACGAAAAAGACGAAAAAACAGGAACGTACAGAAAGACTGGTGACAGATTCAATTATGTATTTAATAAAGCGCATGTAGGCTTCATGCCGAGAATGTTTAATGAAGATAAAGATGTCATGGCCAACTATATTTCCATGTATGGTGCCCCTGATTTTACTTTTAACTATTCAAATGAAGATGTTGCAGACAGTCCTGAAGCTAAACAAATTTTTGATGAGCTGAGAAAAAAATATGAAGACGGAACCATTACCGCTTCAGATTATTTAAAGGTAAGACCTTACAATCTTCTTAACGTTCAGAGACCATCTCTGGGACAGAACTTAGATTATTTTATCACATTCCAGAACGGATATTATTTTGTAAGATATCTGATGTGGAACTTTGTAGGACGTCAGAATGACCTTGAAGGAAATATGGAAAGCACGAGAGGAAACTGGATCTCAGGTATTCCTTTCATCGATAATGCGCTTTGGGGAAATCAGAGTAAAATGCCTGCAAAATTCAAGAATGAAAGTACGGTGAAATTCTTCTTTTTACCGCTAATTTTAGGGCTTATCGGATTCTTTTTCCAATTGAATAAAGACTTCGGAAGATTCTACGCTATGCTTTCAATTTTTGTATTGATGAGTGTAGGAATTATTTTCTATACAGGGGTAAAACCTTTTGAACCCAGAGAAAGAGACTATGCAATGGTCGGCTCATTCTATGTTTTTGCCATATGGATCGGATTGGGAGCAGGAGCTATTCTTTGGTTTTTACAATCTAAAATCAAATCAAATGCTGCCAATATTGTAGCGGGTGTGGTTTTGCTGGGAGTTCCTTTTATGATGGGATTCCAGAACTATAATGTACACAACAGACACGACCGATATACTTCTTATGATTACGGATATTCTGTATTAAAATCATTACCTAAAAACGATATTTTATTTGTTTACGGAGACAATGATACGTATCCGGTTTGGGCCATTCAGGAGACTGAACAATTCAGAGACGATGTAAAAGTAGTGAACTTTACCTTAGCATCAACTCCATGGAATATCGATCAGATCAAAAGAAGAACCTATAATGCGGCACCGGTTCCGGGAGTATTAACACATGATGACTACAGAGATGGTGTAAACGACCAGATCTATATGATGAAAAAATCAGACTGGGAAGGGCTTTTCTCTATGCTGAAAGAACAGGGAGCACCTAAAACGGAGTTTGCGGAATTCAGAAAGTATCTTACGCAGGATTCAATGACGATGAAACAGGCAATAAGCTTCCTTAAATATTCATCTCCTGCGAAAAATGAACTTCTTAAAATGTATTTCGGTGAAGAAAAATTTGAGAAATATAACATTCTTCCGGTTAATAAATTCATCCTTCCTGTCAATAAAGAAAATGCGGTAAAAGCAGGAATCATCAATGTGGCAGATCTTCCCAACACGGTAAACCAGATTATGATTACTTATAAAGCCAACACATTATATAAGAATAATCTGATTATGCTTGATATTCTGGCCAACTTTGACTGGAAAAAACCAATTAGCTTCTCTTCAGGAGGAATTTATGACAGTGAAAATATTTTCTATCTTGATGAATATCTCCAGTTTGACGGATTCAGTTACCGACTGATCCCGATCCATACACCTCAGACCCCGGACGGAGAGATGGGTAGAGTAGATCCGAATTCTCTATACAATGTCGTTAAAAACTTCAGATGGGGTAATTTTAAAAATCTGAATACTCATTTTGACGAAACAGCAACTTCAAACATTATGAGCTACAGAGCTTCAGCAAGCAGAGCAGCAGCGGCCTTAGCAACAATGGGACAAAAAGGAAAAGCGCTGGAATTACTGGATCTTGCATCAAAAGAAATTCCTGCAGAAAAATACAATGATCCTCGTTCATTAAGTTCAATGGTTTACGGATATATCGTTTCAGGGCAGGAAGCCAAAGGTCTGAAGCTGGCGGAAGTTCTGAAAAAAGGTATTTTCGAAGAGTACGATTATTATATGAGTCTGAGTAAATCTGACCAAAGCTATCTGAGAAGACAGATCAGAACAAAACCAATGGAATATTCCTTAGTTGTTTCGGCTGTTACAGATGGTTATACAACAATCGGAAAGAAAGACAAGGCTTATGATTATCTTGTGAAATCCATTGAACCAATCGATAAGAAATTCAATACGTTCATTGAGAATCTAAAAGAAATGGGCAAGGAAAAAGCAATGAATGAATCTGAGCAGGTACAGAAGATCACGCCGTTCTACCAGTATTTATTTGATGTGATGGAACCTTTTGATTCCACTTACTCAAAAGAAAAGGAGGCACAGATCACCAATTCGATTATTAAAGCAACGCAATAATATCAAAACTTAAAACGGAACTTCGGTTCCGTTTTTTTATGTTGGGATTCAAAAGTATAAAAGATTATATTTGCGAGATCAAAGAAACACAATGTCAGAAGCAAAAACTCAAAAGATTCCGATGTATGCCGTATTGTTTACGGTTATTTTTAAACTGCTGTTTTTACTCACACACTACATTCAGGAAGATGCATTTATCACCTGGCGGGTAGCTCAGAATCTCTTGGATTACGGAGTGATAGGATTTAATGGTCCTACAAAAATTTCCGCCTCTACAACACATCTTTACGTCCTTATTTCTTATGTTTTTAATGCAATTTTCGGAAAAGAAAATTTCATTGAACCGCTTTTGATTTTCAATTCAATCCTTTTTACCATCGGAAGTCTTTTTCTCTCACATTTATTATTGAAAGATGCCTGGAACAAAGCAATATTTATATTTTTAATTGGAATTTTACCGCCGTCCATAAAAATTTCCATCCTGGGAATGGAGTACGGTTTGCTCTTCTTTCTTGAAATGGCGTTATTGTATTATGGCTTTTATAAAAGTAAAAAATGGGCTCAGATCATCTTCCCGGTTTTAATTTTATTTACGAGAATCGATACTGCGATTTTCCTTGGAACGGTATTTATAATTGATGTTTTCTGGAATAAAAAAATTAAATGGTCATATTTTCTGGGAGGAATTTTAGGAATTTCTGCAGTGTTGGCATTCAACTGGCTGTATTTCGGAGAGTTCATTAATAATACGATCGTAGCTAAAAAAATTGCTTACGACAATCATTTTACACTTGAGCAGAATCTTGAATATTTTGTCCAGAATTTTGGAAATTTCTGGGGAATGTTGAAGCTTCCGGGAAATTTTAATCCGCTGACTTTTTTTCTGCTGATATTTGAATTGTTATCCTTTATTTATTTAATCAGGCAAAAAAAACACAGGAATTATTTTCTTTGGATGGTTTTTGTTTTCGGATGGATAAAACAATTGATTTTTCTATCTCAGAGAAGTCTGTTCGACTGGTATTATTGGGTTCCCCAGATACTGCTTTTTGTTCCGGTTTTAATTTTTATTTTGGAGCAAAGAGTAAAAAGAAATCTATGGCTTTCATTATTGATGACTTTCTATATAATACCGATGTTTGTTTTCCAGACTGTACATTCTATAGCGACAGGGAATGGAGAATGGAATTACAGGAGAAGTATAGGATTATTTTTAAACACATACGAAAAAGATAAAAATCAATGGATTTTCCTGGAACCTGCAGGTTATATCCCTTATTTTTCAGGTTTAAAAACGATCGATGAAGTTGGTTTGGTAGACAAAGGAGTTCAGAGAGGGATTCTAAAAGACAAAGCCAATTTCTGGATCAATACCGTGAAGGACAGAAAACCGAAATATCTGCTCACTTACGATGATTTATATCAAAGAAAAGATACAGAATATTACAGGCTACATTATAAGCTCATTAAGGAATTTAGAGTTAAAGATCATCTTAAAAGTGCTTATCAGATTATTGAAAAAATCTACATTTTGAAGCCTTCCGGATCAGATTATAATTTATACGAAAGGATTGATTAATCGGGTGAAATACCAGCTAAACTTTATATTTAAAATTCTTAACCATAATCTCAAATTTAAAATTATAAAATAACCAAAATGAAATACTGTGCATTTCTCCGCGGCGTTAATGTGAAAGGAACCAATATGAAAATGACTGAAGTCTGCGAGGTTTTTAAAAAATCAGGAGTTGAAAATGTTACTTCTGTCTTGGCTTCAGGAAATATAATTTTTTCATCTGAAAAGAAGGTCGAAGAATTAAAAGTATTGCTTGAGGAATCAATGTCTGAACATTTTTCCTACGATGTTTTTCTATTCATAAAATCTCAGGAGGAAATAGAAAATTTCTGGAACGGAAATCCTTTTCCAAAGAAGGACGATCTTCATTGCTATACTTTTATAGGAAATGATGGTGTAGAAAATATTTTAATGAAAGAATTTGAAAATGGTTCGAAGACTGAATACGAAGAAGCGAAAATCGTTAACCATATTTTTTATTGGCAGATTTCTAAGGGAAATACTCTGGATTCTAATTTCGGTAAAATTTTAGGGAAGAAAACCATGAAAGACCAGTTTACAAGTAGAAATATAAATACTTTTGAGAAAATTTTAAAAGTTTTAAATAAAAATTAATGCAGATTATAGATATTGAAAGCTGGAAAAGAAAAGAACATTTCGAGTTTTTCTCCAAGATGGCAAGTCCTTATTTCGGCTTTACCTCTGAAGTTGATTGTACGATGGCATACGAGAAATCAAAAGATAACGGGCAGTCTTTCTTTGGTACTTACCTCCACAAATCGATGGTTGCGGTGAATGCTGTTGAAGAGTTAAAGCTAAGACTTGTTGACGGGCAGATTGTCCTTTATGACATGATTAATGCGGGAACTACCATCGGCAGGGCAGACGGAACGTTTGGCTTTGCATATATTCATTTTTCAGATGATTTTGAGATTTTTAATGCCGAACTGCAGAAAGAGATTGATGAAGTACAAAACTCTGCAGGATTAAGAATGAATAATGGAGAATTGGGTAAGGACCTGATAAGGCATTCAACGATTCCTTGGACTTCTTTTTCTGCAATTCTGCATCCGACACCTCTTGATAAAACCGAGTCTGTTCCGAAAATTACATTTGGAAAGTTTAATATAAAGAATGGCAGAAAATTCCTTCCTGTTTCTGTGGAGGCTCATCACGGGCTTGCAGATGGTTTTCATCTGGCAAAATATTTTGAGGAATTCCAGAATCAATTGAATACATAAATCTCAGACTGCCGATGCAGATGTCCTTTTATCTGTTTTAAAATATAAATTTTGGTTCGTCATTTTCTGACATTACATTATTGAAAATTCAATTTTGTGATTCGTTATTCATTTATTTAAAAATTCATCATTATAATTTAGATATTTAAAATTCATCCGTTTTTTTTACAGTATAAAAGTAAGAATTAAACTCTTCTTTCATTGAAAATTTGATAAAATAAGGTGCTACCATAACGGTACCACAAATCGTATCAGTTGATCTTAAAGATGAATACTTTATGTAATTCATAATAAATATAACTCATATTTTTTAGGTCTATTGATTATAATCATAAAAAACAAAATTATAAAACAATAGTTTTGTTCTCAGATTAATGAAATATTATATACCCTGATGTAATATAAAGAGAGTATTAAAATTATTCGTGGTATGTATGTGGTATTTTAATTAGGGAAAATTTTAATCATTTTTTCTTTCTTTGCCTTTATTTAAAAGTATAATAGAAGATTTGAAGAAATATTTACCTATTAAAATACAATAATCAAGAATGCGTAATTGCTACTAATGCATGCCGATTTTCAAAATGATAAAATATCATGAATAAATTGGAAAACTTCAAAAAATAAAGAATAAATCTTTACTGAAGTTGAAAGCGAAAAAAATTAATGCAGAAGCTTACGAAAGCATCAGGATTACTAGAGATGAGAAAATATTATGAAAAACGAAAAAACTGAATTCAATTTAGAAGACTTAAACCAAAAGATTTTTGTACAGGATGAAATTCTGGCATTAGCAAAAGAAAATTCCCCACGTCTGTTGAGTAAATTCAGACTAGTGGATCCTCAATTTTTTAAGAAACTTGCTGCTATTCAGCCTGATTTAAAAAATTCTGAACTGATTTTCTGTATTTATTTGAAATTTAATTTAACAACAAAGGAAATCGCAACATACACTTATGTTACTCCTAAAGCTATCCAAAACAGGAAAAACAGGCTTAGAAAAAAATTGAATATTGCGTCAACAGTTGATATTTATAAATGGTTTAATGAACTTTAAACCATTTTTTCTTTTTATGAAAGTAGAATAACTTTCACAAATTTTCTAAAAATTCTTATGCTTCTTTGCTGTTAATCCTTAGTTTTATCGTTTTCTCTACGTCAGGTAAATAGGTATTATTTTGCGCTAATTTCTGATCTTTGAAAGTTTTCTATCAATTGAAATCATCGGTAAAACCGATACATTCTTTATTTTCTTTTGTTTCAAATTAAGTATTTTTGTATTTCAAATTTCTTAATTCTTAAACAAAATCTATGCATTTGAATTCTGCCAACGGTATTTCACGTACTGTAATTTGGTTGATGACGGTCATTTCGGGACTTGTTGTAGCAAATATTTATTATAATCAGCCTTTACTTTCACTTATTGCTGAAGATTTGCATGTTCCGGAATCTGCGGCGAGTAAAATCTCTGTTCTTACCCAGTTGGGTTATGCTGTAGGACTTTTGCTTATTGTTCCTCTGGGCGATAAATTTTTCCGCAAAAAACTTATTCTTATTGATCTTTTTCTGGTTTTTGCCGCCTTGTTGTGGATGACTTTCGCAAAAGAATTATGGATGCTGTACGCCGCGAGTTTGCTCATAGGTACAACTTCTGTTATTCCACAGTTGTTTGTTCCGATGGCAGCAGAACTGTCCCCTGATAAAGAAAAATCTTCAAATATAGGCTTGGTAATGTCTGGTTTGTTGCTGGGAATACTTCTATCCCGATTTATTGGTGGAATCATTGGAGAAATGTTTGGCTGGAGAGCCATGTTTGGAATCGCTGCAGGAATGATGATTCTGGTTTGGCTGGCTGTCTACAAAATGCTTCCCGAGCTTCATCCAAACTTCAAAGGAACTTATGGAGAGTTAATGAAATCGGTTTTTCATTTAGCTAAAACCCAACCTGTTTTAAGATTGGCATCATTTCGTGGTGCAATGGCTTTCGGTTCGATGTGCGCTCTGTTTACAACATTGGTTTTTCATATGGAGAAACCTCCTTTTAGTGCGGGTCCGTCGGTGGTGGGGAGTTTTGGTTTAGCCGGAGCAGTAGGAGCTTTAGCAGCTGCGAAAGTTGGCAAATTACAAAGGATACTGGATCTCAACAGGATTATTTTTTATGCATTAATAGTGGTTCTGATGAGCTGGGCCTTTACTTATTTTGCAGGTGAAACGTATTGGGGGTTGATCGCAGGAGTAATTTTGGTGGATCTGGGCGTACAGTCTAGTCACATCATGAATCAGACGAATTACTTTCTGATAAAATCTAATGCAGTAAACAGACTGAATACGGTTTATATGGTTTCCTATTTTATCGGTGGATCTATGGGAACCTGGCTGGCTTCAATCGCGTGGCAGCATTTCCAATGGGGCGGCGTTTGTTTTGTAGGTGTTTCGATGGGAATACTTGCCCTGACTGCTCATCTGATTTTTAGCAGAAAAATTAAAAATTAATATAATTCAATCGAAAAATAAATACTATGAAAATAGAAATCTGGTCGGATGTGATGTGTCCGTTTTGCTATATCGGGAAGAATAACTTTGAAAAAGCACTTGAAAAATTACCTTTCAAAGATGAAGTGGAAGTAGAATGGAAAAGTTTTCAGCTTGATCCTACTTTAAATCCTGATGAGACAAAAACTACTTTTGAATATTTTAAAGAAAAAAAGGATTTCCCGAAGCACAGGCTAAACAAATGATAGGGCAGGTATCCCAGATGGGAAAAGATGCCGGTATTGAATTTAACTTTGAAAAAGCGTTGATTACCAATACTTTTTCCTCTCATAAATTATTACATTTAGCTAAAAAATATAAATTGGCCGACAAGATGGAAGAAGCACTTTTTATTGCTCATTTTGTTGACGGAAGAAATGTGGGAGATAGAGATACATTGATTTCTATCGCCCAATCTTTAGGACTCGATAAAGATGAAGTTCAGCAGGTTTTAGTGTCGGAAGAATTTGATAATGATGTGCAAAATGACATTTCCGAAGCAGGAAGTCAAGGAATTTCAGGAGTTCCTTTCTTTATTTTAAATGGAAAATATTCTGTGTCAGGAGCGCAGCCTGTCGATTTTTTTGTCAGTGCCCTTCAACAGACGTATGATGAAACGGTATTTCCGTTAAAGAATCTTTCAGGTGATGGAAACTCGTGTGATGCAGATGGCTGTAGTATTTAATTTAAATTCAGCTTCTGTAAATTTTAAAAATACCCAGTTTTATTATGATTAAAGTAAATGAAGACCACCAGTTTCCCTTAGACGAAACTCTTTTTGTATTTGCATTGGATTCTGAAGCGGGAAAAGTTTTTAACGATAAAAATAAACTTATTACCGGTATCGGAAAAGTAAATGCCGCGATGGAGCTCACCAAAGAAATTCACCGCAGAAAGCCTAAATTGATTATTAATCTAGGTTCTGCTGGAAGCAAAAGTTTTCATAAAGGAGAAGTCGTGTGCTGTACAAAATTTATCCAGAGAGATATGGATGTAACAGGTCTTGGCTTTAGTTTATACGAAACGCCATTATCAGGAATCCCTCCGTTGTTGGAATACGGACTGAAAAAACATGATCTTCCTGAAGGAATCTGCGGCAGCGGAGACAGCTTTGAAATGAATCATTCTGAAAAAGATTATAATATTGTTGATATGGAAGCTTACCCGCTGGCTCTGATTGCTATGAAAGAGAAAATACCTTTTCTTTGTCTGAAATATATCTCTGACGATGCGGGAAGCGATGCTGCAGATGACTGGACGGTGCAGGTACATAGGGCTTCGGAAGCGTTTAACAGAATTTTATTTGTATAACAGCGGTTGCTGAAATCATATTTCATAAATTTCAGCATCAGTAAAAACATAGAATCTTCCTTTTTGGGGAAGATTTTTTGTATCCAGACCTGTAAATTCACTGAAGGCAGGCAAAAGAAGCTGGTTTTCTGTCACCACAAAACAAGGCAGTTTTATTTTTTTAACAGGAGAGTTAATGACAAATCCGGGATGGATGTGACCGGTAATCTGAAATTTCCTGTGTTTTTTTTCAAAGTCGTGAATCAGCATGAAATCATCAATTTCCAATGATTCAGATTTAAAATTTAAACATAGTTTTGATTCCAGCTTTTTTTGATATTCTATCGTGATTACCTTCTATCAGATGAAACTGAAGATCACTATATTGATTTCTCCATTCGCAGAATTCGTCTACATCGGAATTGTCACCTGCATGAAGCAAATCTCCGACAACAATGAATTTCTCCGGTTTAAAATATTCGATCAGTATTGAAAGCCTTTCGAGGTCATTTTTCATGATCTGATTCGCAAGAGCAATGCCATTTTTCCTGAAATGTGCAGTTTTTCCGATATGTAAATCCGACAGAATAAGGGCTTTTTGTTCTTCCCAGAATAAAGCCCTTTGATTGGTAAGCGTAAATGTTTCCTGCTGTACGTTTATACTTTTTGTCTGTACATTCATTCCTTTACAGAATATTTATTTAAATTTTATCTTTAATAATATCTGATTCAGCAATCTTTCTTATTCTCTTAGCAGACATATTCAGGAATCTTTTAACCAAAAAAACTGCGGAAATCGTCAATCCGAGACCAAGTGCAATCCACATTCCGAAAGCGCCCATTTTCAGGGTCACACAAAGAAAATATCCTAACGGAATAGTAATGATCCAGTAAGCGATAAATGTGTAGATAGAAGGAATTTTTACATCCTGCATACCTCTCAGTGTACCCAAAGCGGTCACCTGAATTCCATCCGAAAGCTGAAACAGCGCCGCAATAATCATTAGCTTTGCAGCTAGCGTAATTACTTCAACTTCTTCTTTTTTCGTGAAAAATGTAGGCAGGATATTTCTTCCTAAAATAAACATCACTCCACAGATCGCCATGAAAATAAAAGCGATCTTCAGGTTATTAATTCCTACCTTTCTTAACTCAATAAAATTCTGCTCACCAAGCTTTCTTCCGATCATGACGGTAGAAGCAACACTGAACCCGATGCATAAATTGAATGTAAATGAAGCCATGCTCAATGCAATCTGGTGAGAAGCGATATCATGAGCTGAAATCAATCCGCAGATAAAAGCAGCGCCGGCAAAAGCGGTAACTTCAAAAAACATTTGTAGTGCTGTCGGCAGGCCTAAACGTATCATTTTTTCAAACATTTTCTTCGAGAAAGCTTCAATTTTCAACGAAAAATCTTTGATATAGCGTCGTGTTTTATCTTGCTTTAAAAGAACAAAATAAAGGAACACCACCATGAAAATTCTTGCAATAAGACTGGCTAAAGCAGAACCCTTTACGCCCATTGGCGGAAGCCCGAAAAGTCCTTTGATAAAGACATAATTAAGAACGATATTGATCACATTGGCAATAATTGTCGCTTTCGTTACGCCGATGGTATATGATAAACCTTCAGAAACTTCCCTCAAAGTCTGAAACGCCATAAACGGAACAATACTGATCGCCATAATCGTAAGGAAATCAACCGTATCGGGAATTATTTTATCCGGTTGTCCGGAATGGTAGAGTAGTGGCATTCCTAAAAGAAGGACAGCCATCAGTATAATTCCCACGGTCATATTAATAACAAATCCATGGCTGAATACTGAATTAATTGTTGGGTGATCATGCTTTGAATGTGCCTCCGAAACCAATGGCGGAATGGCAAAAGAAAAGCCTAATGCCAGCACAAACATTGAGAAAAATACGGCATTTCCTAAAGATACGGATGCCAGTGCGTCGGCTCCCAGTAATTTTCCCACGATAATATTGTCGAAAAGATTCACCGAGACCTGACCTACCTGCGTCAGCATGACCGGAAGAGCCAGGGTAAGGCATTCTTTCGTATAGTTTTTATGTAAAAATTTCATGATATTTTATGGTTCATACAGTTTTATTTAAAAAAAATTGCAGTAACAAATGATACTGCAATTTTCATAATTTATTTAAAATAATACTTACATTATTTCCTTACAAAACTTGCAACGTCTTCGGCAGAAACTGTATTTCCTCCGAGGATGATTAGTCTTTCCACAACGTTTCTCAGCTCTCTGATGTTTCCTGTCCAGGAAAGTGACTTTAAAGCTTCGATAGCTTTATCATCGAATTTTTTAATGGCTGTGCCGTGTTCATCTGAGATCACTCCTGCGAAATGTTCAACCAATGATTTGATGTCTTCTTTTCTTTCATCCAATGGCGGAACATAGATTTCAATCACAGAAAGTCTGTGGTAAAGGTCTTCACGGAATCTTCCTGCTTCAATTTCCTTCTGCATATTTTTATTGGTAGCGGCAAGAACTCTTACGTCTACCTTTATTTCTTTATCACTTCCTACGGGAGAAACTTTACTTTCCTGTAAAGCCCTTAAAACTTTAGCCTGTGCAATCAGGCTCATGTCACCGATTTCATCAAGGAAAATGGTACCACCGTTAGCCTGTTCAAATTTTCCCTGTTTATCCTTGATTGCTCCTGTAAAAGAACCTTTTACGTGTCCGAATAGTTCAGATTCAATTAATTCAGAAGGAATTGCGGCACAGTTTACCTCTACCATCGGGCCTCTCGCTCTGTCGCTCTGGTTGTGAATAGCGTGAGCAACAAGTTCCTTTCCGGCTCCGTTTGGACCTGTAATTAAAACCCTTGCATCAGATACCGCTACTTTCTCGATCATATCCTGAATCTTTTTCAAACCTGCAGATTCACCGATCATCTGGTACTTTTTGCTTACCTTTTTCTTTAGCGTTTTGTTTTCTGTCTGAAGGTTTTTGTTCTCCTTCTTCAGTGTTTCTTTAGCTAAAGCATTTTTTACGCTGGTAATCAATCTGTTGATATCGATAGGCTTTGAAATAAAATCGTACGCACCATCTCTAAGGCAGGAAACGGCAGAATCGATGTCTGCATGCCCTGAAATCATAATGAAAGTGGATTCCGGCTTTAAGGATAAACTCTGTTTCAAAAGCTCAGTTCCTGAAAGTTTAGGCATTTTAATATCAGAAATCACCAGTGCGAAATCTTCTTTTTCTATCTGTTTGTAACCTTCAAGGCCGTCTTCAGCGATAACGAATTCATAGTCAGTAAGTTCATCGGAAAGAATACTTTGGAGTACTCCTGAAATTGTTTTTTCGTCTTCTACAATAAGGATTTTTTGCATAGTTGCAAATTTAGATTTTTTTGATTGAATTATTAGCAAAAACCATACCTAATCATCTATTTTGAGTAATCTCTTCTGCCGAAAATTGCCGATCCTACACGCACAGAACTGGCGCCGCATTCAATGGCAATAGGAAAGTCATCGCTCATTCCCATGGATAATGTTTCGATAGTTTTTAGTTGATTTAATTCGTCAAAAAGTCTTTTAAGGTTTAAAAATTCCTTTTTTTATCTGATTTTCATCGTCTGTAAAAGTTGCCATTCCCATTAATCCCGTGATGAGAACGTTTGGAAATTCTCCGCTGAGGTATTCTTGAAAGATATGTATTGCTTCTTCAGTTTCCAACCCGAATTTGGATTCTTCTTCTGCAATTTTTACCTGAAGCAAAACTTTTATTTTACGGCTATGTTTTGCTGCTTCTTTATCAATTTCCCGGATCAGTTTTTCAGAATCAACACTTTGGATGGTATCAATAAATTCAGCAATATACTTTACTTTGTTTGTTTGCAGGTGGCCGATCAGATGCCATTGGATATCTTTCGGAAGCAGAGGATACTTTTCTGTCAGTTCCTGTACCTTATTTTCACCAAAAACCCTCTGTCCTAGATCATAGACTTCCTGAATGGCGGAAATCGGATGCGTCTTAGAAACTGCAACCAGCTGTATATGTTCCGGAAGCTGATTTTTGATATGGCTGTAATTTTCCTGAATACTCATAACTGCAAATTTCCGAATTTTAAAGAGGAAAAGCTAATGAATGTTGAAATTTTTGGATTGAGATTTCTGTTTAAATGTTTGTCATTCTGACGAAGGGAGAACCTAAGCTATATTATTAGAGATTCTTCACTCTACTTTGTTTCGAGCAGAATGACAAACATAATATTGATTGTATGTATCTGTTGGGATTAATTTAAAACTTCATTAATATGAGGATATTCCGAAATTTTTCTAAAAACGAAACGGTTACTTTTCTGTAGTTTCTCAATAAAAAGATCAAGCTCATGAATGGAATCAGTATCCGTTAAATACTGGTCATGGGTTAAAAACACAAGATGTCTGGACGTTTTTTCAAGGTCATTGAAGAAAATGCTGTCTACTTTTTTGAGCATGTCTTCGTGGTTGCCTTTTAGAGCCATTTTATGAGTTGGTTTCCATTCAAGATCCCAGCCGACCAATTTATAACCAGCTTTTTTCAGGCTGTTGGCTGCTTCCGTAGAACTTTTAAGATCGGTTACTGTGATATCATTAAGCCTCCAGATATTTCTTCCCGGCGTTCTGGCAATTCGATCATAGAGTTTCAGACTGTCCTTTGCGGTATCAAAATCGCGAACCACCGCTACCGGATCTTTATAAAAATCAGTATATTTATTGTGTGCGTGCGTAAAACTGTGATTGGCAAGTTCTACCAGTTTATCCTCTCTGAGAAGCTTAAGATCTTCCTGCTGCTTTTTGCTTCCGTAAGCGTGTTTTCCGACAAGGAAGGCTGTTGCACAGATATTTCTTTTATGCAATATTTTAAGGAGATTTTCCGTTCCGCGGTTGGGACCGTCATCGAATGTAAGATAAATAACTCTTTTATCGGAAGGAACATTTTCATCCTGAGTTTTGGGGACAATTTTTGCGATGGGATGATCTTTCTGAATCAATTTTTGTGATTCTTTCCTGCTTTTTTCCTGCTTACAGCTGTTACATAAAATCGAAGTTGCACTCATCAATGCAAACATCCCTAGAAAAGCCTTTTTTTACAGACTTTTCCGCAAAGTTTTTTGTCATAAATTAAATGGAATTTATTGTTAAAAATTGTTAAATTTCACAAATAATTTTTAACAATAAATATGCCTGATTTTGTTAAATTTTGTTTTTTAATTTTATTTTAATAAAAACAATTTATTCAAGAATATCTTTAAGGTAAAGCGAATTTTTAATAGCTGAAGTTCCCCACGTATTGTTGAAAAATACAAATGCTTTATGATGAGATTTTTTGAGGTTGTCAGCTAAGCTTTTTAGAAATTCTTCGCTGTATTCGGATTTGTAGAGAACAGGCTTTCCGTGAAGTCTGTAGTACAAAATGTCAGAATGGTTGATGATAACATCTTCCGGCAGATTTCCTGGAAAACTTACTCCTGAAAAAACAATATTATTTTTTTTCAGAGCATTAAAGATTTCATCGTTCCACCATGATTCGTGACGGAATTCAATAACGTTTAAATACCCGGAATCGATATTAGTAAAAAGTATATCTAAATTTTCCGGAGTATTTTTAAATGACGGCGGAAACTGATACAGGAAACCGGAGAGTTTTTCTTTTAAATGAACCTGAATATGTTCACAGAAAGCGGCAATTTCTTCTTTGGAATCTTTCATTCGTTTTTCATGGGAAATTGTCTTCGGTATTTTTATAAAAAACCTGAAATCGTCAGGGGTTTCATCAAACCATTTCGTCAGCGTTTTCGCGGTGGGTTTTCTGTAAAAAGTTGAGTTGATCTCAACACAGTTGAATTCCTTAGAATATAAAATAAGAAAGTCTTTGCTTTTGGTATCTTCAGGATATAATGTGCCTTTCCAGTCATTATTGTAAAAACCTGAACATCCGATATAGAGATTTCCCTTTTCCATAATTTTATATTATTTGATATCTAAATCCACAGAATTCAGCCGCAATGAATTTAAGATGACAGACAGCGAACTTACACTCATCGCTGCCGCAGCAATCATGGGTGACAGCAGAATTCCAAAAAACGGATACAATAATCCTGCCGCAACCGGAATACCTAAAACATTATAAATAAAGGCAAAAAATAGATTTTCTTTGATATTTTTAAGTAATTTTTCACTCAGCAGTCTGGATTTTGCCACTCCCGAAATATCGCCTTTCAGCAACGTAATTTCAGCGCTTTCAATCGCAACATCGGTTCCTGTTCCCATAGCGATTCCGATATTGGCTTGTGCAAGGGCAGGAGAGTCATTGATGCCGTCGCCGGTCATGGCTACTATTTTTCCCTGTTGCTGTAGCTTTTTCACTTCATTTAATTTATCTTCAGGCTGGCAACCAGCTTTGAAATGTTTTATTCCAAGCTCATCGGCGACAGCTTTTGCGGTATGTTCATTGTCTCCGGTCATCATGATGACTTCAATTCCTTCATTGGCTAACTGATGAATCGCTTTTTTTGCATTTTCTTTAATTTTATCAGTAAAACTAATAAATCCCAGTACTTTATCACCTTCTGCAACATAAGAAATAGTGTGTGCTTTCGCCTGTACTTCGGCGGCTTTTTGTTTCAGGTTTTCAGGAATTGAAATAGTATGAGTGGTTAAAAGACTTTCGTTTCCTACGTAGACTGTTTTTCCGTTGATATTTCCCTTTACCCCTTTACCGGAAATATTTTCGAAATTTTCTGCTTTTTCGGGTTTAATATTTTCTTTTTTCGCTTTTTTTATCACGGCATTCGAAAGCGGATGCTCTGAATTTTGATTTAAAGAATAGGCGAGTTTCAAAATTAAATTTTTATTGCCATCAATCGCTTCAATATATTCGGCAGATGGCTTTCCTTCGGTTAAAGTGCCTGTCTTATCGGTAATTAAAACATTTACTTTATTCATTTGTTCAAGTGCTTCAGCATTTTTGATTAAAATTCCGTTTTTGGCGCCTTTACCGATTCCTACCATTAAAGACATCGGCGTGGCAAGACCTAATGCGCAAGGACATGCGACGATTAGTACCGCAACGGCGTTAACGAAAGCGAACAGGCTTTTCTTTCCTTCAGGACCGAAAAGCTGCCAGAGAATGAAAGTAAGAACAGCTGCCAAAACAACTGCAGGCACAAATATTTTGGAAACTTTATCCGTTAATTTCTGAATAGGAGCCTTGCTTCTGCTGGCTTCGTTGACCATCTTTATTATTTGGGCCAATAATGTATCGTCGCCCACTTTTTCTGCCTGCATCACAAAAACCTGGTTTCCGTTGATGGTACCTGATGAAACTTTATCATTCACATTTTTTTCTACAGGCACTGGTTCGCCCGTAATCATGCTTTCGTCGACGTAAGAATTTCCTTCTGTTATTTTTCCGTCAACAGGTATTTTTTCGCCAGGCTTTACCTTTAAAAAATCACCGATTTTAACCTGAGAAAGCAGTACTTTTTTCTCTTCTCCGTTTATGATAAGATGGGCTTCGTCCGGAGAAAGATTCATCAGCTCTCTGATGGCATTTCCTGTTTTTCTATGTGCTGCAGCTTCCATCAATTGACCTAAAATAACAAGAGTTAAAATAACACAAACAGCTTCAAAATATAATGGACTCTCATGATTATGTCCACGGATTTCATGAGGAATACTATCTGGGAAAACCAACGCCACAATGCTGAAAACAAAAGCCGCAACCACTCCAAGTGCGATAAGACTGAACATATTCAGGTTCCATGTTTTAAATGAAACCCAGCCCCTTTTCATCAGAAACCAACCGGAATAAAAAAGTACAGGAAGGGTTAAAGCTAATTCTATCATCCCTTGAATTTGGTGTGAAAATGGAAAATTAATCAGCATTCCGCCCATTGAGAGGATAAAAACAGGAACTGTGAATATTAGAGAAATGATCAATTTTCTTTTTAAAATACGGTAGGTTTCATCTTCACCTTCGTCTTTTTCGGGAATTCTGACAAGGTCCATTCCGCAGATTGGGCAATCTCCCGGTTCATCCCGAATAATTTCAGGATGCATCGGGCAAGTGTATTTTGCAGTTTTCTTTTCAGGATATTTCACAAGATCCATTCCGCAGACCGGACATCCGACATTGGAATTATATACTTTATCTCCTTCACAAAACATGGGACAATAGTATTTACCGGCCATTTCATCCGTCACTTTCGGAGCTTCGTGATGATGGTTATGATGATAGTGATGTGAATGAGCTTCTCCATTTTTTACCAGATCTTCCGTAATTTCTTCTAAATGCATATTGCAAACCGGACAATCTCCTTTGTCAGGATAAATCTTGTCTCCCTCACAGAACATGGGGCAGTAGTATTTTCCGATATTATCTTTAAAATTTTCAGGAAGGTTGGCAGAAGAATAAGCAGGTTTGAAATTTGGATCCTTGGCTTGTTTTTCCTCAATCGGAACTAAATACATATTGCAGACAGGACATCTTTTTCCCTGCTGAAAATATACTTTTTCGCCTTCGCATTCCATCGGACAATAATATACAGAAGACGGGGAAATTCGATCCTGTGGCTTTATGAATGCTTTATCCGGACTCAGCGGATCCTCAAGTTTGTAGTTCCCGATTTCTTCAAGAGCCTTACTTAAAACCTGTAAATCAATTTCTTTATCAGAGATGATCGTGGCCGTATTTTCTTCGAGATTGATGTCAGCTTTGATGCCTTTCAGGCTATTGAGTTTTTCAGTAATTTTTTTCTGACAGCCCGAGCAGGTCATTCCGAGAATTTTATATTGATGTTCCATGATTCTTTATTTATACTACAAATTTCCAAAATGCATTCGGAAGGCTGTTATAAATTTAAGGATAATGTTTATAAAATTCTGTTTTTAAAGTAGGTGAGTTTTAGCGTTGGAGCGTTTTAGAGTAGGAAAATGTATTAAATTTCTCTTGTAGATCAGGCGGTTTACGAAGGTTTTTTTTTAATTTAATACAAGAGAAACTACAAAAATATCTGTGCAATCTACGAGACTTTAAACCCAAAAAACTCTCCCATTCTTAAACCCTCCACTTAAATTTGGTCGAGTGGTTTTCTGTTATGAACTTTCAGTTTTTTAAATTCGGTAGGAGTGAACCCCGTGACATTCCGGAATTGAGAAGATAAATGCTGAACGCTTTTGTAGCCTAATTTTCCTGCAATTTCTGTTAACGTAAATTCATTGTAAAGGAGCAATTCTTTCACTTTTTCAATCTTTTGAAGAATAAAAAACTGTTCAACAGTGAGGTTTTCGTTCTGAGAGAAAGTTTTGGAAAGGGTGCTGTAATCTTTATGGAGCCTGTTGCTCAGGAAATCGGACAGGAGAAAGTTTTCATCAATATCCGTTTCGCTGATTTTTTGAATGATGAGGTTTTTCATCTTTTCGATCAGTTGGTGTGCGGAATCTTTTATCCTCTCAAAACCTGTTTTTTCCAACAGATCCTCCAGAATTTCCAGTTTTTCTTCTGAAATATCAGATTCTGTTTCTATTTCTCCGAGGCTGATGTTTTTAACTTCAACATTTATTTCATTAAAAATATTTGAAACTGCAGCAATACACCTTCCGCACACCATATTTTTTATAAAAATTCTCATTCCTGATTCTGAATGTTTAATCTGTCTTTTACAAACTCGACTTTAGTTTTTCCGTGCGGTGCAGGATTTCCCTGTTCGTCAAGATTTACCATAACAATTTTATCAACGGTGATGATCGTCTGATGGGTCATTTTGTTTCTTACATCACACCTTAGCGTAAGAGAAGTAGATCCGAAAGAAGAAACTTCGATGCCAATTTCAATAATATCTCCCTGTTTGGCTGAGCTTACAAAGTTAATTTCTGAGATAAATTTTGTAACTACTTTTTTATTTTCAAGCTGAATAACTGCATACAAAGCGGCTTCTTCATCAATCCACTGTAAAAGTCTTCCTCCGAATAATGATTGGTTGGGGTTCAGATCTTCGGGTTTTACCCATTTTCTTGTGTGATAATTCATAATTCCTGATATTTCCGGGTACAAATTTACTATTTAAAACCGGCATCATCAAAGGATTTATATTTAGTATGATAAAGAGAATTATTTATTTTCTCGATGATAAATGAGGTAAAGGATCGCTTTGTATTCTCAATTATTTAAGAATTGCTTTATTATCAACAATTTTAATGATAATGAGTTTTTTACTAAATATTCATAAATATTTAATGATGAATTAATACTTTTTAACAAAGTAATATTTTGATTGAAAATTTTAATAAAAAAAAATCAAAAAACGTTTTGATATGAAATTATTAATCGTATCTTGCACCTGTCTTATATCTGGAATCAATATTTGTTCATTCTTTATGTTGTTTTTCTTTTATAAACCAAATCATTTTTAACATTTTTAATTTTTTTACTCAGATGAACATTTTTGTTTCAAACATCAATTACGCAACTAAAGACTATGAGTTGCAAGATCTATTTTCAGAATTTGGAGAAGTTTCTTCAGTAAAAATCATTACAGACAAAGAAACTGGGCGTTCAAGAGGTTTCGGTTTTATCGAAATGGAAGACGCTGAAGGTCAGCAAGCTATTGAAGCTCTTAATCAAAAGGATTTCAACGGAAAAACACTTAATGTTTCAGAAGCTAAACCAAGAGAAGAAAAGCCAAGAAGAGCTTTCGGTAGTAACAACGCAGGCGGAAACAGAGGCGGCGGTGGTTACGGAGGTAGCAGCAACAGAAGCGGCGGTGGTGGTTACGGAGGTAACAACAGAAGCGGCGGTGGTTACGGCGGTGGAGATCGTGGCGGTAACGGCGGCGGAAAACGTTGGTAAAAATACAAGCGGCTTCAATCTGAAGCCGCTTTTTTTATTCTTTAAATCAGGAAAATTATTCCTTTTTCTTCTTTTTCTTCTTTTTCTTATCTTTTTTCGGGTTGAGAATTTCGTTTACATAATCAAACTCCGGTTCTTTTCTTTCTACAGGATTAATGTCAATATTGAATTCTTTTAAATCTTCTGGTGAAACCATATGCTCACCAATCATAAATCCTAAAATTTCTTTTCCGGAACCATTGAAGAAATTCTCTGCGAGTTCTGTCAATAAAAATTTTCTGTATTCTTCAAATGGAACAACTGTCTGATACCTGAATATTCGGCCTTCCTTCTGTGTAGATAGATATCCTTTTTCAATCAATATTTTCAGATAGGTAGAAACTGTATTTTGGTGTGGTTTGGGATCCGGATGCTGCTCCATGATCTCTTTCAGATAAAAAGACCCTAGTTTCCACAATAATCTCATTAAGTTTTCCTCCGCGGATGTAAGATGATTTATTTTCATATAGAATTCTTAATGTTGAAACTGAATATTGCAATAAAGATATAGAAAAGATACCACAAATGCAATGCCGGCGCCCATGAATACTTCTTTCGGAGTATGTCTCTTTAAAATAATCCTTGTAATGCCTACCAAAGTTGCAATACCCAGCCAAAGGAGTCCCATATATTTATCCATCGCAAAAAAAGAGTGCGGCAACAAATATATTAAATGCCGTATGCATGGAACTTTTAATGAAATAATTGCTGATCTGCATGGTTAAAAGCAGAATGAAAATGAAAAGCATTACAAAATCAACATATCCATTTTCAAAATAATTAAAAATAAGATACGAAATAACACATCCTGCAATGAAGAAATAAAGGCTTTTTCTTTGCCTGCGGTCAGATACATCCATATTTGTATATCTTCCGGTCTTTACATTCCATACCAGCCAGATTATGATGGGGAGAATAATCATTAATAAAATCGGAACAAAGTAGAGTAGAGAATCTTTCACAGCGTAATTTTTGATGCTCATGTAGATGAAAAAAATCACCAGCGAAATTAAAGGATTGAAAAAATCTGATATAATTCTTGAAATTTTACGAATGAATGAAGGCTGTTTTTCTTCCATAATTAAGTTTGACCATGTAAATATAATATTATAACTAAAAAAACAATTGGTATCTATACAATAAAAACAAAGTTTTTTTTATAATTTTGCTCAACTATTTCATAATAAATAAGCAAGAGCTCAACACATGAAAGAATTTTCTAAAGAGGTATACCTGAAGTGGTATGAAGATATGACAATGTGGAGAAGGTTTGAAGACAAATGCCGTTCTCTTTATCTAAAACAAAAAATCAGAGGTTTTTTACATTTGTATAACGGTCAGGAGGCTATTCCTGCCGGATTTACACATGCAATGGATTTAACTAAAGATAGTATGATCACTGCTTACAGATGCCACATCCATCCGATGGCGATGGGAGTAGATCCTAAAAGAATTATGGCAGAACTCTGTGGTAAAGCTACAGGTACGTCAGGAGGTATGGGTGGATCTATGCACATTTTCAGCAAAGAGCACCGGTTTTACGGAGGTCACGGTATCGTTGGAGGACAAATTCCATTGGGAGCCGGTATTGCTTTTGCAGACCAATATTTCGACAGAAAAGCGGTAAACATCTGCTTTTTCGGAGACGGAGCAGCCAGACAGGGATCATTACATGAAACGTTTAACATGGCCATGAACTGGAAACTTCCTGTAATTTTCGTTGTTGAAAACAATCAGTATGCAATGGGAACTTCTGTAAAAAGAACTGCCAACCACGAAGATATCTATAAATTAGGTTTAGGATATGAAATGCCTTGTCTTGCAGTAGATGCAATGGACCCTGAAAAAGTGGCGGAAGCTGCTTATGAAGCAATCGAAAGAGCAAGAAGAGGAGATGGTCCTACTTTCATCGAAGCGAGAACATACCGTTACAGAGGGCACTCAATGTCTGATGCTGAACCTTACAGATCTAAAGAAGAAGTTGCGATCCACAAAAATGATGACCCTATTGAATTGATCAGACAAAGAATTCTGGCTAACAGCTGGGCTACTGAAGAAGAATTGGAAGCAATGGATAACAAATCAAGAGACTTTGTTGAGGAATGTATCGAATTCATGGAAAATTCACCATATCCGGATGCAGAAAAAATCTATGAGTATGTATATTCTCAGGAAGATTATCCGTTCTTAGACAAATTAGAAAACTAAAAGATAATAAGTCAATTTGAAAGTTTGAAAATTTGAAAATGATTTATTATCATATCTTTTTTTAATTTTCAAATTAACAAATTACCAAATTTTCAAATTAAAATAAATTATGGCAGAAGTAATTACAATGCCACGTCTTTCCGATACAATGACGGAAGGAAAAGTGGCTAAATGGCATAAAAAAAGTAGGAGATAAAGTAAAGGAAGGAGATATCTTAGCTGAAATTGAAACCGACAAGGCTGTTCAGGATTTTGAATCTGAAGTAGAAGGAACCCTTTTATACGTTGGTGTGGAAGAAGGTGGCGCGGCAGCTGTAGATTCTGTTTTGGCAATTATCGGTAATGAAGGAGAGGATATCTCCGGACTAACAGGTGGTGAGGCTCCGAAATCCAATGATTCTGAAGAGAAAAAAGTCGATGAAGATCATAAAACAGAAAATAACTCGACCAGTATAGAGCAAGCTGATGCTGAAATTCCTGCAGGAGTAGAAGTCATTACCATGCCACGTCTTTCCGATACAATGACGGAAGGAAAAGTAGCAAAATGGCACAAAAATGTAGGCGATACTGTAAAAGAAGGAGATCTTCTTGCGGAGATCGAAACAGATAAAGCCGTTCAGGATTTCGAATCTGAATTCAACGGAGTACTGTTGAAGCAAGGTGTTGAAGAAGGTGGTGCTGCTCCTGTTGATTCAGTTTTAGCGATCATCGGACCTGAAGGAACAGATGTTTCAGGAGTTGGTGCTCCAAAAGCAGCTTCATCATCAGAAGAAAAACCGGCTGAACAAAAACCGGAAGCTAAATCAGAAGAAAAAGCTGCTCCAGTTGCAAATTCTTCTTCTTCAGACAGAGTTGCTATTTCTCCGTTAGCGAAAAAAATGGCTCAGGATAAAGGTGTTGATATTAACAGCATTCAGGGTTCAGGAGAAAACGGAAGAATCGTTAAAAAAGATATTGAAAATTATCAGCCTTCTGAAAAACCGGCAGCTTCAGCTTCATCAGCAGGTCCTGCTGCGGCTCAGGTTGCATTAAGCTTCGTTCAGGGTGAAGATACAGAAACTCCGAATTCGCAAGTAAGAAACGTTATCGCAAAACGTCTTTCTGAAAGTAAATTCTCTGCACCTCACTATTATCTAATGGTTGAAATCAACATGGATAAAGCGATTGAGGCAAGAAAAGAAATCAATTCTTTACCGGATACTAAAATCTCCTTCAACGATATGATCATTAAGGCAACAGCTGTTGCATTAAGAAAGCATCCGCAGGTAAATTCAAGCTGGGCTGGTGACAAGATCATTCACAGAGGAAACATCAATGTCGGTGTAGCAGTTGCAATTCCGGACGGATTGGTAGTTCCGGTTCTTAAGAATACAGACCAGATGAACTACACGCAGATTTCTGCCGCAGTAAAAGATATGGCAGCAAGAGCGAAAAACAAAGGTCTTAAAGCTAATGAAATGGAAGGTTCTACTTTCTCAATTTCAAACTTAGGAATGTTCGGAATCGAGACCTTTACAAGTATTATCAATCAGCCAAACTCTGCGATCCTTTCAGTAGGAGCGATTATCGAAAAGCCTGTTGTGAAAAACGGTCAGATCGTAGTCGGAAACATTATGAAGCTTTCATTAGCTTGTGACCACAGAGTGGTAGACGGAGCTACTGGTGCTGAGTTCCTGCAGACTTTAAAGACATATTTAGAAAATCCTTTAACTTTGTTACTGTAATTTCTAACGTTTTGAATATAAAAACGCTTCTCAAGTTTTGAGGAGCGTTTTTGTTTGATTATATTTAAATGAGATGCTTCGACAGGCTCAGCAAGACATCTCAATATTATTTATTTAATATTCATAAATTTATGTAATGGTCATAAAACAGTTAGTATTCGCAATGTCATGCCGAGCGCAGTCGAAGCATTTCTTTGTATCTGAAGGTAAATATTTGACGAAAAAGAGAATTTTTCAAGATATAAATCCATTTAAAACTATCCAATATTTCAAATCAATTCACTATTTTTGAACTATGATTAAAGCAAGAAATATCCATAAATCTTATGGGAATTTAGAAGTACTGAAAGGGGTTGATATTCATATCAAAGTCGGTGAGGTTGTTTCAATTGTAGGGGAATCCGGAGCAGGGAAATCAACTCTTTTGCAGATTCTCGGCACATTGGATCAACCAACAAATTCCGGTAAGTATGACACGGAAATTAGTATTGCCGGAGAATCTTTTATCAATATGAATGATAAACAGCTTTCTAAATTCAGAAATCAAAATATTGGTTTTGTATTTCAGTTTCATCAGTTGCTTCCGGAATTTACAGCTTTGGAAAACGTTTTACTTCCCACAAAAATTGCAGGGGCGAACGAAAAAGAAGCGATTGAAAAGGCTTATGCTTTATTTGAAGATTTAAGAATTGAGCAGCGTCTGCATCATAAGCCCAATCAGTTATCCGGTGGTGAAGCACAAAGGGTTGCAGTGGCGAGAGCTTTAATCAACTCACCAAAAATTATCTTTGCAGACGAACCAACAGGAAATCTTGATTCAAAAAATGCAGATGACCTTCACCGATTATTTTTTGATTTGAGAGATAAATATAATCAGACATTTATCATCGTCACTCATAATCCGAATCTTGCAGAAATCACTGACCGGAAACTCGTGATGAAAGATGGGATGATCATCGAATAAAGCTCCGCAAATGATGAAACACTTTATTTTTTTATTCCTTTTATTCTTTTCATGCTCCCAATTTGAATCTCAGATTCAGACCTATTCTGATTTGCCAAAATCTAAAATTTCGCAGATTAAAGACTATCTGAGAGGAAAAAACTATAATCAGGATCTGGCTATTTTTATCAACTTTAAAATCCATTCAGGAAAATACAGATATTTTGTCTACGATCTGAAAAATGATAAAATATTACAGAAAGCGATTGTTGCACACGGAGACGGTTCCGTTGTTCAGAATTCACAGACTTTACGTTTCAGTAATATTGACGGCTCACATCAGTCTTCGTTAGGTAAATACGAAATCAGAGAAAGTTATTCCGGGAATTTCGGAAAAGCTTACCGTCTTGAGGGCCTTGATGAGACAAACAGTAATGCAAGATCCAGAGCAATAGTTCTTCATTCATATTATTGTGTTCCTGATAAAGAGTCTGAAGAAGTTACATGCCTGAGCTTTGGCTGCCCGATGCTTTCAAAAAATGCTTTTGATAAGACGGCAAAATATATAGACAAATCAAAACAGCCCGTGATCTTATATGCATTTTATTAA
Organism: Chryseobacterium sp. POE27; assembly: GCF_039727685.1. Classification (NCBI taxonomy): domain Bacteria; kingdom Pseudomonadati; phylum Bacteroidota; class Flavobacteriia; order Flavobacteriales; family Weeksellaceae; genus Chryseobacterium; species Chryseobacterium sp. POE27. The sequence goes on along the minus strand of NZ_CP152475.1, from coordinate 729,744 downwards.
AAACAATTCCATAAATTCTTAACCTATACTCTTAAATGTCTATTAAATTTTTAGCTGAAGATGACCGACCACGGGAAAAATTCCTGCTTAAAGGCAGAAGTTCACTTTCTGATTCCGAGCTTCTGGCTATCATTATGGGAAGTGGAAGCAGAGACGAGACGGCAGTTGAACTGGCAAGAAAAATTTTAGCTTCTGTTGATAATAATTGGCATCAATTGAGCCTACTTTCTATTCGTGATCTGATGAAATTTAAAGGAGTGGGAGAAGTTAAGGCCATCAGTATAACTGCTGCGTTGGAGATAGGCAGGAGAAGAGCCAAGCAGGAAATTTCAAAGAAAAAAGTGATTTCGAGCAGTAATGATGCCTATTTAATTTTTAAAGATGAGCTGTCTGATTTAAGAACAGAGCAATTCTGGGCTATTTTCCTTAATCAAAGCAATAAAGTTATTTATCTTGCGCAACTCACACAAGGCGGAATAAGTCAGTCGATTGTGGATATAAGAGTTTTGTTTAAAACTGCTTTCGATCATTTTGCAACGGGAATTATCGTTGCACACAACCATCCTTCAGGTAATTTAAAGCCGAGTAGGGAAGATATAGAGATTACGCAAAAGATAAAAGATGCAGGAAAAATACTGGGTATTCAACTCCTGGATCATCTGATTATTACGCAGAATTCATATTTTAGTTTCTCAGACGACGGATTATTATGATTAGACGATTGAAATATCACGAAATCGACTTCGAAAAATATACGCAATGTCTTGAAAATTCTGAGCAGCGGAAATATTCTGCGTCCAGACTTTTTCTTGATATCACATCACGAAGAAATTGGGAAGTTTTAATTTTTAATGATTATGAAGCAGTAATGCCAGTACCTTTTATCAAAAGGTTCGGAATAAAAATCGTCATCAATCCCAGACTGTGCCAGCAATTGGGTATTTTTTCAGAAAAAGATGATAAGGAATTGAATGAGTGTTTTCTTACCTATTTTAAGAAGAATTATAACATATGGTATTATGCTTTTAATGATAAAAATTCATTTATAAGCTCTTTAAAAGAAAGAAAAAACTTCCTGATCTATCCTGATGAATATGAAAAGGTAAGACAAAAATATTCACCGAAAAGAAAGAGAAAATTAAGATTAGATGAAGACGTCCTTGCGGTATCTGAAATCCGTGAGATAAGAATAACTGAAGCACGTGATTTTATCTCAGAAAATATGATCGGTGCAAAAAATGATGATGACAAAAATAAGTTTCTGAAGATTTTTGAGGATTTTGATAAGTCGGGATCTCTTACCATTTCTGCATTCTTTTATAAAAACAAAATCATTAATGCCATCGCAATTTATCATGATCAAAAGACAGCTGTTTTGTTGGGAACATTCAATGATCGTGAGTTTGTAAAGCTTGCCGGATCTTCAGTTATCATCGATGATGTGATCAGAAAAAATATAAAAGAAAAGATTTTCGATTTCGAAGGAAGTGAAGTTCCGGCCATTGAAGAATTTTTCAGAGGTTTTCGACCTGAGCTGAAACCTTATCCATTTATAAAACATTCTAAGAAAGAAATGTTGATAAAAGTTTTTAAATTGAATACAGGACACTTATTTATTAGTAAGCGTAATTAAAAAAACAATTAAAATGTCAAAAGCAGGTAAGGGTATCGTCGGTTTTCTGTTAACAGTTTATTTATGCATAATGTCATATTATCTGTACACGCACCAATATTACAATGCAGATATAGAAGCATATATGGGGATTGTTTACAAGTACAATTTTCCTGATATGAAGATTGAAGAGATCCACAAAAAAGTGTACGACGAGCTTAAATCGAAAGATCCTGATACCGGTAAAAGTGATCTCAGCCATAAGGAAGAAGCTGCAGGTGAAAATACTTACTATCAGATTTTATCTGAAAATCCAAAAGCGTATGAAGAAGAACTGCATCTTTTTACGGTGAAGCCATTGTACAATTTTGTTAATTCAGTTTTTTTCAGACTTGGGTTTGATGCGTCTACATCTACTTTTTTGATTACTATAATTTCCTATGTTCTAATTGTAGCACTCATTTTTATTTTTCTATCGGATATTCTTAAAAATTATTATCTGGCTTTCGCCTTAACCATTTTAATCTCTTTATTTAAGCCACTTTTAGATACTTCGCGCCACGCAACGCCTGATGGTCTTTCCACATTGCTTCTTTTACTGAGTTTTTATTTTGCTGTTATGAAAAGAAATCTCTGGATCGCCGCTGCTTTCGGAGTTTTATGTATTCTTACCAGACCGGAATATTTTATTTTTTACAGTTATTTATTGATAGTATTATATATTTTCAGGTCAGATTTTAATTTCAAGGCAAGAAATATTGCTTTTACATTTATCTTTTTTACATTAGCTTTTGGTGTCATACAATATTTCAATCAGATTCCCTGGTCGGTATTATTTATGAATCAGTTTACGAAAGTTCAGCTTTATCCGGTATCAAATCCGGATTCTTTTAATTTTTACGAATATCTGGCTTGTATTAAAAGTAAGTTGCTTTTTGAGTTCAATACTTCTTACTTTCCGCTGCTTTTGATTTTTATCATGATTATTCTGAATTATAAAATGCTAAAACAAAAGGACAGAAAGAGTCTTATGTATCTTGGGCTTTTCCTGGCCGTTTATTTCACTGTATTTATCCGGTTTTTTATGTTTCCGAGTCTGGTAAACAGGATGATGGTAGGCTTTTATCTGATTATCATTTTGTCGCTTATTGCCTATCAGAATTCCAAACATCAAATAATGGCTAAGTCTGCATAATTATTCTAAAATTATCGTTAATTTTGCTACCTCAAATTATGGCAAGTTTTTCAGGATATTTACCGTATGCTTTTGCATTAATTATTGCGATACCGTTTCTGGTTTTGCTCAGACAGTTTGTATTTACTTACATTAAACTTAAAGAACAGGAAATCAAGTTACTTGCCGTAAAATCAAATAGCGGGAACAAGGTTCAGTCTTACGAAAGGATGACGCTTTTTATGGAAAGAATTAAACCTTCCAATCTTATTCAGCGTTTTGATAAAGATCTTGCCGTTCACGAGTTCATTTTCCTTACAGAAAAAACGATCAATGAAGAATTTGATTACAACTCTTCCCAGCAGCTTTACATTACCAAAAATTCATGGAAAAATATCATGGATTCCAAAAACGCCGTTATTGAGCTGCTCCATAAAACGTATCGTGAGATCAGTGGAGATGCAACGCTTGATGAATTCAAAACAGTCTTTATCATGAATTTCATTAATGGTGAAGATTATATAACCGCGACCATTGAAGACCTGAAAAGAGAAATTTTAATAATAGCTTAACTAAAAAAATAAAATTAAATAATGATTCCAAATTTTAAAGCACATCCATGGCACGGGGTTTCTGCAGGAGAAGATGCGCCAAATGTTGTAAATGTTTTCGTGGAGATTGTTCCTTCGGATACCATTAAATATGAAGTGGATAAAGAAACAGGATTTTTAAAGGTAGACAGGCCTCAGAAATTCTCAAACATTATTCCGGCATTGTATGGTTTCGTTCCAAGAACCTATTGTGATACAGGTGTAATGAATTTAGCGATCGAAAGAGGGGCAAATGATGTTACCATGGGAGATCACGATCCGTTGGATATCTGTGTTCTTAGCTCGCACAATATTCATGCAGGAGGTTTATTGATGGAAGCTATTCCGATCGGTGGTTTCAAAATGATTGACGGAGGAGAAGCTGATGATAAAATCGTTGCTGTAATGATCGGTGATCATGCTTTCGGACATTTCAGAGATATTTCAGAATTGCCTGAAGCGGAAGTGAAACGATTAATGCATTACTTTTTAACGTATAAAAACTTACCGGATGAACCTGCAAAATGCAGAATCCAGGAAGTTTACGGTGCTGAGCATGCTAAAAAAGTAATCAGAGCCTCTCAGGAAGATTACGCAAACAAATACGGAGGATAATTTTCTTCTAAACATCATAAAAAAAGGATAAATGAATTTTCGTTTATCCTTTTTTTATTTTCCTATGATTCAATATTTCATTAGTTGTAATTCCTTCGGCGTTTAAATAAAAAGAATTATAAGATTATTATTTTAAGATTGGGAAAATTATTCAATCCTTTATTGATCGACATTTCCGGGAGTATGTCAATCCCATAAAAAAAAGTAGTCTATCGTAGACTACTTTTTTCATCTACAAATGTAAACAAATTCTTTTTACTTGCAAACACAACAAATTGTTTTCTAATTTCTTAGTTTTGTTCATCATAAAGTCTTTAAAAAAAAACTTGTAGCAAAACAGCCGGAATTTTACACCCCGTTTTACACCTGTTTTTAAGAAGTTTTGCAATGGTGAGCTTTGTATGTAAAAAAAGTAGTCTACGATAGACTACTTTCTTACAAAACATGAGACTACAAATGATATTTCCCTCTAAAGCCCTCTCCCTCCAACGCTTTTGCGTGGTATTGTTGTGCTTTTTGGTGGTCTTGGTATCATCATTGTTGAGCGCTCAAACCTTTTTACAATCCGATTCTGTAGTCTTTGTATCCGAAGACTCGTATTTGTATGCAGATTCTCCAATATATATTTCCGGTCAAACTTTTAGAAAAGGCTCTTTTAAGAAGTGGCCCAAAACAATTATTAAAAGATCCTCTCCAAGAACTTCCACTCAGAAGTCAATGAGTAGTCCAACGCATAATGCTTTCTATAAAAGCAGTCCAACAGGCAGACATACCTTTGCACTCCTTTTTAATTCTTCTTCAATGGCTGTTATCGGAAGCTCTTCTCCGGTAAAACTTCAGCATAAAACAATACCATCTTCCTTTTTTCTATTAACAAGCGCAAGAAGGGATAAAGAAAAATGTATTTATATCATTCCTTATCCTTTCCAGCTAAAACATATTATGATCAATCATTTCGGGCGTCCTCCGCCCAATTTTAAACACGGATAACACGAATGTTTTATCACAAATGACACAAACTGTTGAAAGCCAATAAAAACAAATGCTTTAGCAAAGGAGATTATCCACTCTGTTTGTCATCCCGTAGGGATCTCAGCAAAGAATTCCACATAACATTTGTGAAATTAGTGTTCAACCATTAGTGCCATTCGTGTTTCGTCAATTCGAGTGTTTTTTCGTAACAAGGTGAAGAAAAAATATATCGAGAATGAATTTATCCTCAAACAAACTTCTCGATACGATTTTTTCAAAATCTACTCGAAGTGACGAGCCTGTCGAAGCTATTATTGAGTCGGAGGGTTTGAGAGTGGGAGCGTTTTAGGGTCGGAGTGGAATATGGGATGGTTTGAGAGGGGAAATAGTGGCTTCGGCTCCGCTCAGCCACCAAGACTCTCCCACACTCAAACTCTAAAACTCTCCAACTCTAAAAGCTCTGCGAGCTCTTATAAGTGCAACGCCTTTGTGAAACTAAAAAACGCATCATAGATAAAAAAATCTTAGCGCACTTAGTGTTCAAATAACAAAGTCATCAAAAAATACAAACAACAAACATAAATACAAAACAATGAAACATTTAATTACAACCGCTGTTCTGCTTTTCAGTATGACAGCATTTGCGCAAGTGGGGATTAATAATACTTCTCCCAAAGCCACTCTAGACATTACTCCTAAAACCACTGACGGCAGCAAGCCGGAAGGACTTCTTATTCCGCAATTAGACGGAAATTCACTCAAAACTGCGGCGTACGGAACAGCCCAAAAAGGAGTGATTGTTTATGCCAAATCGGCAGCTAGTCCCACGGATACCAAAACCGTTAATGTCACTACAGAAGGTTACTATTACTTCGATGGCAGTGCATGGCAGAAAATGAACGGTGCAGCAGCGGGTGATACCACCAACGATGCCTGGGCCAATGACACCACCAATGGTCTGGTAAAGTTGGGAACAAAAGCAGATGGTACAGCCAGAGCAGCAGGGACAGATTTTGTCGTTAAAGATAATGGCGAGATCGGAATTGGAACTTCTACTCCTACAACTAAACTTGAAATTAATTCGTCTACATCTGGAGCAATTAAAATAGTGGATGGAACCCAGGCAATTGGCAGAGTATTAACTAGTGATGCCAATGGCCTTGCAACATGGACTCCTGTTGGACAATCGGCGTCTTATCACGATGTTTCTAGTTCAAGATCATTAGAAACTTTGTATACAAATTCAACGGGAAAGGAAATGAAAATATTTATGACGGCTTTCAAATCAGGTGGCTCATTATATTGCCATCTTACACCTGTTATAGGCGGTTTTTCTATGCTATATCAAAATCTTGATGATGGTAGGCAAATGCAGCTATTTTATATCATACCACCGGGAGCAACTTATAAATTTGTTTCTCAAACGGGAGCGAACTTTTCACCTGCAGCAGTCTCTTCTTGGTATGAATACTATTAAAAATAAAGCTGTCCCGCCCCGGCTGGCGCGAGCGTCTCGCTTGTGCAGCTTTAAAATATAAAACAGAGATTCAGGCAAAATGTTGGTAACGAGCGTCACTCTCGCGCCAGCAATACGACAACAACTACATTAATTAATCCTAACCCTAACAGGGTTGAGAACCCTGTTAGGGTTTACATAACAATTTAATAACTATTTAAAAATATACAACAATGGCAACAATTCTTCACAGAATCAAAGCGTATCTCTATGATAACGTTTTAACGAAAGACAACCCTAATGATTTCACCGCACGCACCGCAAGTGAGCGAAGTCTCAATGTACAGCAGATCTGCCAGTCAGCCGTAGGTCGTGGAGGTGCCGATATCTCCGCTTCAGCGATGGAGCATGCCACAGAGCTGTTCCTGAAAGAAATGGCATATCAGCTTTGTGATGGCTTTTCAGTAAGTACCGGCTACTTTATGGCAAGTACGACTATCCGTGGGGTATTTGATAGCCCTTCGGAGACATTTAACAAAGATAAGCACAGCATTATTTTCCAGTTCAACCAGGGAGAAAAACTAAGGGCAGAGATTCCTAATATTGAAGTCGAAATCCTGGGCGTGGCAGAGGCTTCTGCAATAATCTTGCAGGTGACGGACGTAAAGAGCGGTTCAGTCAATGACCTACTTACTCCCGGCAGAAACCTTAAGATTGCCGGAAGCAAGATCAAAGTGGCGGGCAACGATCCTTTCATCGGGGTATTCTTTGTCAATACTACGTCCGGTGTAAGAACGATGGTAGAGCAAAGTGATATCGTAACGAACAATCCTTCGGAGCTTATTGTAGTGATTCCTGCATTATCCGCAGGAACGTATCATCTGGAAGTGGTGACACAATATAGCAGCGGAGCTTTATTAAAAGATACAAGGACAGCAACTCTCGATAAAATACTGACGGTAGTATAAGTTTATGACATTCACTTTTTCGAGAGGTGATCATGTCGCCCGATGAGAGATGCTCTCATCGGACGTGATAAGGAGGTTATCTCGATCGTGATAAGGTGTTCTCATCGGTCGATGAGAACGCCTCTCGGAAAGTGACTCCTTTTATAGGATAGTTTTATAGTATGATGATACTCCGGTTTGGGAAATCTTTCCCGGCCGGAGTTTTTTTTGGCTTCGACTCCGCTCAGCCACCGTTGAACAGATGCCGCCACGCTCCCCTGTAACAGTAACCCGAAATTCCACCGTAAGAAGACAGTAGTAAAAATTCCCCTCCCATGGAGGGGTGGCGAAAATTCAAAGAATTTTTGACGGGGTGGTGTAAGAATACTGCCACACAATCACCTTCATTTTAACCACTCCGATTGTCATCCCGTAGGGATCTAAGCTCGAATCATTCCATGTTACTATTACCAACTATGCCGAGATTCCTAATCGGAATGACAAAGTGTGTGTGTTAGGGTGGAGAGTTGTAGAGAGAATCTTGGTGGCTGAGCGGAGCCGAAGCCACCATTAATGTTGAGTTTAATAAAACGTACTGAGAAGTGTTTGATTTTAACCAGGATGAAGCCGGTGTTACTAAAAAAGCTTTGTATTTTTTGAATAAATAGAGTCATTAGAATAAAGATTAACCGTTTAACTTTATGATTTTTAAACAGGTATGATGTTTTTCGGTAATTTCATCAGAATAATTCATTATATTTATTACTCTATTACCAAAAAAATATTAAACTATGGATCTATTTGTGTTAGTACCAATTTTTGGTATTGTTGCTTTACTGTACACTTTCTTTCAAAGTAACTGGGTAAGTAAGCAGAATGCCGGAAATGAAAAAATGAAAATAATCAGCGGACACATCGCTGACGGTGCGATGGCTTTTCTCAAAGCTGAGTACAAGATTTTAACCTACTTTGTTATCGTTGTAGCTATTTTATTGGCCGTGATGGGTTCCAGTAATGCGAATTCTCATTGGAGTATAGGCCTTGCATTTGTTTTTGGAGCCGTATTTTCGGCACTGGCAGGTTTTATCGGGATGAAAATTGCCACAAAAGCTAATGTAAGAACAGCAGAAGCTGCAAGAACTTCACTTTCAAAAGCTTTAAAAGTTTCCTTCACAGGAGGTTCCGTCATGGGAATGGGCGTTGCCGGTCTGGCAGTTCTGGGGTTGGGAACTCTTTTTTTAATTATCAAACAAATCTTTGCACCGGATGCACATGTTGACTCCGAGGAAATGGAAAGGACAATTGAGATCCTAACCGGTTTTTCACTGGGTGCAGAGTCTATTGCTTTATTCGCGAGAGTAGGTGGCGGTATTTATACAAAAGCAGCAGACGTAGGCGCTGATCTTGTGGGAAAGGTAGAAGCCGGAATTCCTGAAGATGATCCCAGAAACCCGGCTACAATTGCGGATAACGTTGGGGATAATGTTGGCGACGTTGCGGGGATGGGCGCCGACCTGTTCGGTTCTTATGTGGCCACGGTTTTGGCTACGATGGTCTTAGGGAGAGAAACGGTTTCAGAAGATGCATTCGGAGGCTTTGCACCGATTCTCCTGCCAATGCTTATTGCAGGTACAGGAATTATCTTTTCCATCATAGGAACTCTATTTGTAAGAATAAATGATAATGAAGATTCATCGACATCAAGCGTTCAGAATGCATTAAATCTGGGAAACTGGGGGAGCATTGTGATCACAGCGATATTTTCTTATTTTTTGGTGAATTATCTATTACCTGATAAAATGATTTTGCGGGGCCACGAATTCTCTAAAATGGGAGTCTTCGGAGCTATCATGGTAGGATTGGTAGTAGGAACATTAATGAGTATCATCACAGAATATTATACGGCCATGGGAAAAAGACCTGTTTCCAGTATTGTAAGACAATCTTCTACAGGCCATGCCACCAATATCATCGGCGGACTTGCCGTGGGAATGGAATCGACCTTGCTTCCGATCATTGTTCTGGCCGGAGGAATTTATGGTTCTTATCTTTGTGCAGGATTATACGGCGTTGCTATTGCAGCAGCCGGTATGATGGCCACTACAGCCATGCAACTTGCCATCGATGCTTTCGGACCGATTGCCGATAATGCAGGAGGAATCGCCGAAATGAGCGAATTGCCAAAAGAAGTTCGTGAGAGAACAGATATCCTGGATGCGGTAGGAAATACAACGGCAGCTACCGGAAAAGGGTTTGCCATCGCTTCAGCAGCTTTAACCGCTCTTGCACTCTTCGCAGCGTTTGTGGGAATTGCAGGGATCGACGGAATTGATATTTACAGAGCTGATGTTTTAGCCGGACTTTTTGTCGGCGGTATGATTCCCTTTATATTTTCTTCACTGGCCATTACAGCGGTCGGGCAGGCTGCCATGGCAATGGTGGAAGAAGTAAGAAGACAGTTCCGTGAAATCCCCGGAATTTTGGAAGGAAAAGCACAACCGGAATATGAAAAATGCGTTGCCATATCCACCGATGCTTCCATTAAAAAAATGATGCTTCCCGGCGCTATTGCTATTGTTTCACCTTTACTAATCGGTTTTATTTTCGGACCTGAAGTGCTGGGAGGATTTCTTGCGGGAGCAACAGTAAGCGGTGTTTTAATGGGAATGTTCCAGAATAATGCAGGAGGGGCATGGGATAATGCTAAAAAATCTTTTGAAAAGGGAGTAAACATTAATGGACAGACTTATTATAAAGGATCAGAACCTCATAAAGCATCCGTGACAGGAGATACGGTAGGTGATCCGTTTAAAGATACTTCTGGACCTTCGATGAATATTTTGATTAAGCTGATGTCCATCGTTTCATTAGTAATTGCTCCGACATTGGCTGTTCTTCATAAAGATAAAATTGAAGCCAACAGAAAAGCAAAAATCGAAAGTTTAACAGGAATTAAAAGTACAGGAAATACCGCAGTAGTAGCTATTCCCACGGAAGTAAAAGGATATCTGAATGAAAACGGTGATTTTGTTTACGATACTGGAGCATTAAAAGAAGTGCAGCTGGAAAGCGGAAAGAAAATTTCCATTGGTGAAAACAGCCAGTTATATAATATGTATGAAATGGTTAAAACTAAAGATCAGGCACTGCTGGATCCCAACAAATGGTTTACCATTGAAAATCTTTACTTTGAAACAGGATCAAGCGAATTGAAAACCGGCGCTGAAGCACAGCTTTTAAATCTGGTGGAAATAATGAATGCTTACCCGACAATGAGAATAAAATTAGGGGGTTACACTGACAATACAGGAAATGAGGAAAGTAATCAGAAACTTTCTAATCTGAGAGCGCAAACTGCAAAACTGAAATTACTGGAGCTGGGAATTGCCGGTGACAGGGTAGAAGCGGAAGGTTATGGCTCGCAGCATCCCGTATGTGTGGCCAATGATACTGATGAATGTAAAGCAAAAAACAGAAGAATTGACGTAAGAGTTTTGGGTCTTTAAGCTGGAATAATTTTTCTAAATAATAGTAAGCACTGCTTTTGCGGTGCTTATTTTTTTATGTCTAATGTTTTAAATTCTAATATATTTTTAACATTAAGGAATTTAGGTTTAATTTCTTCATTAACTTAATCTAAATCAATTAATTGATTTCTTAATTTTTCCCGCTTAATAAACTGAATTTCTTAATGTTAATATTAAGAAAAAACTTCGTTATTTAGATGAAGCAACGTTAAGCAGAAGTTCATAAAAAATTATTGGATCAAATTTAAATAGCCCTAAGTTTAAAGATTTTTCCTAAGATGTTCCAACGCGTTAATAATAAGATCATCCTTTTTAGCAAAGCTGAAACGTACATAATCTGAATTCTGTTTCGAATTGTAAAAAGCAGAAAGTGGAAGGCAAGCGACCTTTTTTTCTACTGTAAGCCATTTTGAAAATTCCACATCAGTCATCGTTTGGGAAATATTCCTGAAATTCACAACCTGAAAAACAGCGCCTTCAGCTTTATTCTCAACCATAAAAGGAGTTTCTTTAATAAGATCATTAAAAATATCACGCTTTTTCTGCATCAGCTGCTGATTTTCAGAAGGATCAAATATATCAAGATATTTAGCTATAGCGTATTGACATGGAGCATTAGCGCTATACGATATATATTGCTGATGACATCTGAATCTGGCTGTAAGATCTTCAGAAGATAAAAGATAGCTCACTTTCCAGCCGGTAGAATGAAACATTTTCCCAAAAGAAAAGATACAGAAAGTCCTTTCCTTAAGTTTAGGATGCAAAATTGAACTGTAATGCTCAGTTCCGTCGTAACAATACGTGTCATAAATTTCCTCTGAAATAAGATAAATCTCGTGATCTTTTATGAGTTCATACAGCTGATTCCATTCATCTTGAGACCATACTTTTCCGGTTGGATTCTGTGGAGAATTGATAATAATTGCTCGCGTTTTTTTCTGAAATACAATTTTTTAATTTTTCCCAGTTGATGGTGAAATCGTTATCAAGATCATAATAAACAGGAATTCCATGATTTAAAACAATCGACGGACCGTACGTATAATAAGAAGGCTGTATAACAATCACTTCATCTCCTTGATTGATAATGCATTTAAGAGCAGTATATAATGTAAAGGTTGCACACGGCGTAATGGTAACCTGCTTATCATTCAGCAAAATACTATTGCTTCTTTTTAAATTATAACGGATGATACTTTCGATCAATAAAGGATTTCCTGCGAGAGGTTCGTAATGATGTGTTGATTGATCAGCTGCTTCCTTCAAAAACTCTTTCAGGTGAGGATCAATATCAAAATCCGCAAGACCCAAAGAAAGGTCAAAGCTGTTATTTTTTAAAGCCAGCTCAGACATTTCAGAAAAAAAGGAGTAATGGGTAAATCCGTAAACTTTCTCCATATATTTTGCATTGATATCAAATATAAGAAATTTACAGATGCATAGAGATTTAAATAAATTTTGTTATTTTTAAACAAATTAAGTTTACAATGACAAAATTATTAATCCCTATATTTTCAATAGCTCTGTTAATAAGCTGTGGAACGGCAAAAACCGGTTCTGATGTTTCTTCCGGTCAGAATTCATCAACAATAAAAAATGATAAGGCATTTCTTTCTGCTTATAAAGAGATTAAAGCATCTGACTTGAAGAAAAACTTGTATGTCATCGCTTCAGATGAAATGGAAGGAAGAGATACCGGAAGTCCCGGACAGAAAAGGGCAGGAGAATATATGGTAAATTACTATAAAAATCTTGGAATTTCATATCCTAAAGCACTAGGCTCTTACTATCAGAAAGTTCCTTCTGATTTTATGAAAAAGCGCGGAGGTGACAGTCTTCCGGATTCTGAAAATATTCTGGCATTTATAGAAGGTTCTGAAAAACCAGAAGAGATTGTTGTGATTTCAGGGCATTATGATCATGTAGGTACAAAAAATGGTGTGGTTTACAATGGCGCCGATGATGACGGAAGCGGAACGGTGGCTGTCATGGAAATAGCAAAAGCATTCCAGAGTGCAAAAAAAAGCTGGGAAAGGACCGAAAAGATCTATTTTATTTCTTCATGTGACAGGAGAGGAGCATGGCTTATTCGGGTCTGACTACTACACCAGCAATCCTGTATTCCCGCTTGCCAATACGGTAGTTGATCTCAATATTGACATGATCGGCCGCGATGATCCCGAAAACAGAGGCAAGCAATATGTGTATGTAATCGGTTCTGAAATGCTGAGTTCTCAACTAAAAGTGATTACCGAAGCAGCAAATAAAAGAACCAATAATCTTGAGCTGAATTATAAATATGATGATCCTAGCGATCCTCAAAGATTGTACTACAGATCAGATCATTATAATTTTGCTAAAAATAATATTCCTGTCGCATTCTTCTTCGACGGTATTCATGAAGATTATCATAAACCGACCGACGATGTTGAAAAAATCGATTATGATTTGCTGGCAAAAAGAACTCAACTGGTTTTTACAACGGCTTGGGAGCTTGCCAACAGACCCGAGAGAATTACAGTAGACAGAAAATAATAATAACAAAGAAACAAAAAGAAGGCAAATTGTTAAATGCAGTTTGCCATTTTTCATTTAAATACAAATTATTATGAATCAAAATCTAAAATCTATCCGACCTTTTATTGGGTCTCAAAACTTTGAAATCAGCAGGAATTTTTACCAAGATCTTGGTTTTAAAGAAATCATTCTTGAGCCAAAGCTTTCTTTATTTCAGTGGAAAGAAATTTCATTTTATCTTCAGGATGCCTATGTAAAAGACTGGATAGACAATACCATGCTTTTTATTGAAGTAGACGACACCGATGAATTCTGGAATTATCTCCAGAGTCTTCAGCTTACTGATAAGTATCCGACAGCAAAGTTGGCACCTGTAAAAACAATGCCTTGGGGCAAAGAGTGTTTTGTACACGATCCATCCGGTATTCTATGGCATTTCGGGGAATTCTTTAATAAATAATAACATAAAAAAGGCAAATTCATTTGCTTTAATGACTTTTAAAAATGATTTACGCATTTGACACCTATTATTTTGAGAATTATGCTAATACGGTCTGTATCGCCTTTGAAGACTGCAATTCTGATCAGGAAACAGAAATTTACAATGCTAAAACAGCAATTATATCCGACTATGAGAGCGGTGCTTTTTACAAAAGAGAACTGCCCTGCATCATCAATCTGTTGAAAAATATTGAATTAAAAGAAGGAGATCTTATTATTGTTGATGGATATGTAACATTGGATAATGATGGCAAAATTGGTCTGGGCGGACACCTTTTTGAAGCACTGGATCATAAATTTCCTGTAATAGGAATTGCAAAAAACGCATTCAATTCGCCGGATGACATGAGAAGAGAGGTGTACAGAGGAAATAGCACAGCACCGTTATTCCTTACGGCAATAGGAATTGATGTGGATGAAATTAAGATAAAAGTGAAGGACATGCATGGAAATTTCAGGATACCTTCATTGTTAAAAAAACTGGATCAGCTTTCAAGAATGCCATGAACAGATATATTTGAAATATGATAAATATCACCGCGATATTATTTAGATTAATTCTAAATAGATGTAAATTTGTTTCAGTCGAAAGAATATGAAACACATATCTTAATCATATCCATATCAATTTTTGTTTTTAAAACCGGCAGATATTCTGTCGGTTTATTTTTTAAAACTTGTGGTCTCACCAAGAATCGAACTTGGATCTAAAGTTTAGGAAACTTCTATTCTATCCGTTGAACTATGAGACCGCGGTTCAAATGTATTAAAAAAATTTAAGAATAGAAATAAAAGAATCCGCTCTTTAGGAACGGATTCAGTAGATAAAAACATCTCATTTTTTTAATTAGACAACAATAAAAAAGCACAGCCGACGATGCTGTGCTTAAATTTTTATAAATTTAAATGCGATTTCAAAGTTGAAAAAAGCAAAATATGTTTCCACTTCAGTTTGAATTTCATAGTAAATGTAGAAATAAAAATCCGTAAATACAATAACTGAATGTTAAAATTCACACGTTATCCACATTTTTTTGTGGATAAGTTATAAGCTATTTATTTTTAACCAAAATCTTATCAGTAGCCTTTCTGCTGAGAATTTCCTGCTTTCCATCAACTTCCACGGTAACAGATTTATCGAAGCTTTCAATTTTTACAATCTTAATTTTCTTGTTTAAAAGCAAATTACGTTCAGTAAGATAATTGAGAAAAGCATCATCAGAAAGGGTAACAGACTTGAAAGTTACTGTTTCACCTACCTCACATGAGCTCAGTCTTTGCAAATCCTGCGCTATGATATTCCCGTCTTTATCAGGAATGGGTTCACCGTGAGGATCAAATTTCGGATGATCCAGGATTTCATCCATTTTATCAAAAAATATCGTTGAATGTACGTGTTCCAGCTGTTCTGCAATTTCATGTACATTTTCCCAGCCGAAGTTCATTTTTTTTACCAGAAACATTTCGGTAAGTCTGTGTTTTCTTACAACCAAAGCTGCTTCACGTCTTCCTTTTTCTGTAACAATGAGTGGCTTGTAGGTTTCATAGATGACCCAGTTTTTGTCGGCAAACTTTTTCATCATGTTGTTTACACTCGGCATTTTTACGGATAAAAACTTGCTGAGTTCATTAATCGTCACTTTACTTTCACTGTCGACCAAATGAAATAAAGCTTTGAGGTAATTTTCTTCCGTGAGTGTTGTTTTCAAAATGTTAGAGTCTTTGTATTACAAATCTAACAAAATATTTATTAATATTATACGGTTCTTCCTCTTAGTTTTTTTAATTTTACCTTATGAAATTTTCATTCAAAAACGACTATTCGGAAGGTTGTCATCCTCATATTTTACAGGCTTTAGTATCTTCAAATCTTGATCAGCAGGCGGGTTACGGAGAAGATCAGTATTCTTTGGAAGCTAAAGAATTAATTAAACAAAAAATTAAAAATTCAGATTCGGAAATTTATTTTGTTTCCGGCGGAACACAAGCAAACTTAATTGTTATTTCTTCGGTTTTAAAGCCTTACCAATGCGCGGTTTCTGCAGGTACAGGACATATTTTGAATAATGAAACGGGAGCTATTGAAGCAACGGGTCATAAAATTTTGAGTATTAATAAAGAAGACGGAAAATTAACCCCGGAAGATATTATTCCTGTTTTGGAAAGTCATAGAAACGTTCCGCATCAGGTAATGCCAAAGCTTATCTATATTTCAAATTCTACAGAGCTGGGAACGATCTATACGCTTGGGGAACTTGAAGATCTGTCAAAATTCTGTAAGGAAAATAATCTTTATCTTTTCATGGACGGCGCAAGGATGGGGCATGGGCTGACAGCCGAAACCAGCGACCTGACACTGGAAAAAGTTGCAGAGCTAACTGATATTTTTTATCTGGGTGGAACTAAAAACGGAGCTTTGATAGGAGAGGCCATCGTAATTAATAATAAAGAACTTCAGCAGGATTTTGCTTTTAACATTAAACAAAAAGGAGCTTTACTGGCAAAAGGCAGACTGCTCGGCATCCAGTTTCTGGAACTGATGAAAAATGATCTGTATTTTGAGCTGGCCAGACACGCCAATCAACAGGCCATGAAAATGAAAAAGGTAATGCAGGAAAGGGGAGTCGAATTTCTTTCGGATACTTATACCAATCAAATTTTTCCTATTTTAGACAATAATCTTATTGAAAAATTATCTGATAAATTTGAATTTTACGTGTGGAAAAGAATTGATGAAAATTTTTCTGCCATCCGCCTGATCACTTCATGGAATACCTGCGATGAACCCATCAATGAATTTATTGAGATTATTAAAAATGAATTATAAAAAACAGCCTGATTTGCAGGCTGTTTTCATTTATATATGTTAGAAATTTTCTTAATTTAAAGCTTTTGTAACAAGATTACAGTCTGCCACTTTGAGGTTTCGTCCGCCTGTATATTTTATTTTTTTCTCGTTTGCATATTTTGTTCCGGTTTCAGGATCTCTGTCTCCAATACCTTCGTTCAGGCCGTTTTTAGTTTGGAGAAAATAGATTTCGTTTTTATTTCCTGTTTTGCCTTCAGACGCAAAATTGTACGTAAGTTTTAATGTATCACCTGATTTAAATCCGGATAATTCTCCTTTGTTACTGTCTTTTTCGCTGTTTTTGGCAGCCATTTTTCCGGTTATGGTTCCCAGATTATCATCAATACTTACAAAAACGGTGTCTTTTCCGGTTACTCCCATGTAGCAGAAAGATTTTGCAACGAGGGTATCAACAATTTTTTCTGTTGCGGCAGTAGTATCCGGTTGTGGTGTTTCAGCGACAGGAGCTTCCGGCTTTTTGTTGCAGTTCAGTAAAAAAACAGACAATGAGCTTAATAAGATTAATTTTTTTCATATCCCTTTTTATTAAGTTAGATTAATTTCATTTTGGCTAAAATAACAATACTATTTTATTTGAAAATTAAATTGGAGTAAACAAATCAATTTGTAGTCCAAAAATTTTTAAACCTTAAGACAGCCTCTGAAGCCTCTTGCTGCATAGTACGATTCAGCACCGTTGTGGTACATGAAAACCGTGTCGTATCTTCTGTCACAAAAGACAGCGCCACCCATTTCTCTTATTTTTTCCGGAGTTTTTATCCAGCTAGACGTTTTAAGGTCAAATTTTCCTAACTCCTGAAGCTTTCGGTATTGCTCTTCAGTTAATATCTCTATCCCCATTTCAGTCGCTTTATCTACGGCATTTCCTTCAGGTTTGTTAGCTTTTCTTGAATTCCAGGCCTGATAATCATAGCAAAGACTTCTGCGTGCCGGACTTTCAGGTGAGCAGTCAAAAAACAGATATTCTCCGGTGGTTTCATCATGCCCAACAACATCAGGTTCGCCACCGGTGATCTCCATTTCATGGAGTGACCAGAGTTTTTCGGGATGTTTTTCCAGCTTTTGCTGAATGGTTTTCCATTCAATATTCTGATGTCTTGAAAGATTTTTTTCAAATCTAATTTTCAGAATTTCAATGAATTCACGGCTTTTTTTCTGGTGATAGTTTTTCAGTAGTCATTGGTGGATGAAGGTTTATGTTTGAAAATGCAAATACGAAAGTTTAATTAATCCGGCTTTTGATTTATTTAAAGTTAAAAGAAATCATCTAATTTCAGATCTTTAAGAGCGGAGTTTTTTTCATATTCTTTATTTATCCATTCTTCATTTCCTGTTTTTGCATTTATGCCATATTTGGATATAAATATTTTTTTTATTATTAAATCCTTTTTTATATAAAATACTGGAATTGTCCATTTTGTATGGAACAGTTTCCGAAAGGAACAAGATCAGGATTGAATTGTAAATCGTCTTCGGTTACTGCCAGATAATCGGCTTTTCCGTTTGCATCGTTCCAATAATGTTTTTGGTGGCTGGTTACTTTGAAGTTTGGAAAGCTCGTGCCTTTATCGCAAATTGCTTTTCCTTTTTGAATAACAAAATGTTTTCCAGTGTGTTCTGAATTTTTCATCATGTATGGTTCTGTAATTTTTAAAATTCTGTATATCTTAATTTTACAGGAACCAAATATGGAAAATATACCTTGTTTCAAATATAGAAATATTTTTTAAAATGCAAAGCAATAATGAATTGGGGTGAATAATATTTCATGTAGATAATAAAAATTAAATGAGATTTTGCGAAAAATTAATTTGTCCTATAATTTATATTATGTTAAATAGAATATGTTTCTAACTCTTATATAAATCTTAATTTGATGTGGATTTCTTTAGTTGCAAATTTTTTAATTTAAAAAAATGAGACAGCCAAAATTACAGCTGTCTCATTATGTTATGATAAATCTTCAATTACCGCATCAGGCGCATAACGTTTGACACTCTCTATACCAGAATCTCTGGCATAAGTTGATGAGTACATTTCGCTTGTTCCCAACACTTGATTATTATTGGCATTTTGAGTAAAATATGGCTCATTTCTTATCGATAAAAGCCTTCTGAAATTTGAATCTTTTATGCTTATTTTGCTACTGTTTATACCCTCAATACAATTTTGCTTTGTAGTGTACGTTTCGCTGGTTATCAAAATTTCTCCAATTGAAGCTCTCAAAACCCACCAATATTGACCATTGGATGTTTTACGGATAATGTATTTTCCCATTTTAATAAATTTTTGAATTGTTAATAATTATTTTATGAATATCCAAAAATAAATTAAATGATTTTGAAGTGATTACGGTTTCCCACAATACAAAAATATTTATTTATTGTACTACGCCGATTCTCGCTTTCACAGGAATATTAGACGTATTAAGGCTTGGTGTCTGTCCATGAAAATCAAAATCTATATTCACACCCGGACGGAATATCAGACAATGGGTAGATCCTCCAAAATGGAATGTACCAATCGGATCGCCTTTTCTTACATGATCTCCTTCACGAACGGTAATTTCACAGCTGGAAACTTCTGCCATTCCGATGGCCACAAAGCACATAAGTCCGATTTTATCGTTATCTGACTGGATAAAGATCAGTGCACGTGCTGCCAATTCAGCGATATATCCCTGAGAATCATTTGGTCCCGCCGGATCATAACCTTCCGCAGGAGCTTCCGAGTAATAAGTTCCCGGAACATTTTGAATGGCGACCACTCTCCCATCCACCGGACTGTTCCAGCGATGGTATGTTTTAGCACATAGAAATGCCTGATAAACAGTACTGTTATCTCCAAATTCTCGGGCAAGTTTATGATTATCCATAATATCCAATAGTGAATATGGCTGACCTTTCATCCAGAATTTATCTTTCATCATCGCATTCGTTACACAGTTGTAAGGTGCCGATTCGCAAGCATTTACAATTACGGCCGGATCCCAATCTTCTTCACTGACTTCCCGTACTCCGGGATTGAATTCACGGGTGAAAAAATCGTCCCAGCTTTTATAGCCAAAATGTGGCTGGTCTGGCTGACATTGATAATTGTAGATGAAATTTTTTAGTGCATCATACGGATCGTTGCCCTTTCCTCTTAACGGATCCATGCTGGCGATAGCTTCCAGGGCTACCGGCGAAAACCATCCTACAGGATTGGTATAGTCCGGTTGTGGCTGATCTATAGGGCCGTCTACGAGTACATAAGTTGAATCAGGAGATTCAAGGAAAGCCTTCCATTCATTAAGGATGATCTGAAGTTTTTGATTCACTAATGAATTGGTAAATGTCAAATATCCACCTTCTGTTCCCATTGCCCAGTCGAGAATGGCATTGATGGGAAACCCGACCAATCCGATTTTGTCTTCAATCTGGCTGTAACATGGACCTTCGTGTAAGATTTGATTCATGATCTGAAGCATGGTTTCAAAGTTTTTCACCTGGTCGTTGTATCCCTGAGGGACTTGGTCATACATGCTGGTAAAGCCCATATAGAGCACCGCATCATTGTAAATGGCATTTCTGAGGTCTTCAATAGCCGGATTTAAAGGAAGCGGATTTGCATTTACCTGGGCAACTTTCTTCTCAATCCAGCGGTTCAGGAAATTTCTGTCGGATGGAAGCCATTTTCCTACTCTGTACTTTACGTGATTCATAATTAAGGTGTTTTTTCCTTACTCGTGTGGCTTTTCAGGATTGCGCCCCGTTTGAAATGGTTTCTGGTCTCCATGGTTATTAGTTGGGATAAATTTACAGCTGAAATGCATTGACGATCAAGAGTAATTTTACTTAAAACCAAATCTCGGTATTAATACGGAATCTGTATAATTTTTCTCAATAAATAATGTTCTAGATATATTATCGGTAAGTTATTATCTTTGTATCAAATTACTGAATATGTCTATCACCAATGAATCTGAGTTTATCGGAATGCAAAAAGTAAGTGAAGCCGTTGCCTATACTTTAAAAGAAATGACAAATTATGCCCAACCGGGTATGACTACTAAAGAGATAGACGATTTCGGAGCTGAAATTCTTAAAGGCTTTGGCGCCAGATCTGCTCCCGCTCTTACCTATGGATTTCCGGGTTTTGCCTGCATAAGTGTTGACAACGAATTTTGCCATGGTATCCCCACAGATCAACGTGTTTTACAGGAAGGTGATCTTATCAATATAGATGTTTCTGCTGAACTTAACGGCTTTTGGGCCGACAACGGGAATTCATTTGTCATCGGGAAAGATATCCATAATCATAAAAAGCTGGTGAATGCTTCGAGGGAGATTTTGCATAAAGCGATAAGTAATATTAAAGGAGGTGTTAAAATTGCTGATATCGGTTTTCTTATGGAAACAGAAGCTAAAAAACGAGGCTTTAAAGTAATTAAAAATTTGGGCGGACACGGTGTTGGAAGAAGTCTTCACGAAGAACCCGATGAGCTGATGAATTATAAAAACCGTTTCGATAACAGAAGATTCAGAAAAAATTCAGTGGTTGCCATTGAAACTTTTATTTCAACCGATTCACATATTGCTGTTGAACTTAATGATGGGTGGACGATGGTAGGGAATAAAGGCGGCTATATGGCGCAGCATGAACATACGATAATGATTACTGACGGAAAGCCTGTCATTCTTACTCAAATGAATGAAATTTTTAATTAATTAATCAGGCTGTTTCTTTGAAACAGCCTGATTAGTTTTAATATGATTAGATATTATTTATATCTGCTCATATTTTCAAACTGATGATAAGAATCTTTAATGTTTTTTAAATGTTCCGAAACGACATCTAAGCTTTCCTGGCTTAGCTTGCCGCTGTCGATTGCATTTTGATAGGCATCAATAGCTGCTTTTTCACCAAAAATAACATTTTCAATGGTAGATTCTTCTTTGTTTCCCAATGTAAAAGAATTTTTAATGTCAATCCAAGTTCTATGAAGGGCACCTGCTACAGAAGATGAATCATCGGGCGTTTCCCCATCATCCTGAATCAGATTGATCAATTCATTTTTCATCATTCTTGAAAGTGAATTTAGGCGTGCATATTCTGATTTCACATCCGGATAATTTTCCCAGATTTTTCCTTCTACTTTCGAAAATCCTTCAATTCGGTCGTTGGTAATGTGCAACAGGTCATTGAGTACTGATGCTTCTTCTTTATTTTTCATACTATTATAATTTTGGTGTGATGAGAATTGTACAAGAATTATACCTAGTAGCATAACTATGATACCATATTTCCGTATTTAAAGGAATTATGAATTAATAATAATGAACGTTGAGCATAGATTTTTTGTGCGTATTTTTGTTCTATATTCACAAATTTCAATATGAATTCACACAAAAAACTTACTATAAAAGCTGTATTTCTCGATGTTGATGGTACTTTAATCAGCTTTAAAACCAATAAGATCCCCGAATCAGCGGAAAAAGCAATCAAAAGCCTACGTGACAAAGGAGTGAAAGTAATTGTTGCTACAGGCCGTTCCATTAATTCTTTAGATCATATCAGGCATATTACTTTTGACGGATTTATTACCTTTAATGGTGGCTATTGTATTACCACCAATGGAAAAGTAATGTTTAAAAAATACATTAATCCTGCAGATATAAAGAATCTTGTGAACTATTCACAACGTTTTCCTTTAAGTTATTCATTAATGTATGAAGATAAAGTGGAAATCAGTGATGCCACTCCTGAGGTGGTGGGAATGTATAGTCATGTTAATATTCCTGTTCCACCGGTTCACGATAAAGATAATATTGATATGGAACGTGTACTTCAGGCAAATATTTTCCTGGGACCTGAGGATGAGGAAAAATTTATGGAAACCATAATGCCGCATTCAATAGCATCCAGGTGGACTCCCCTTTTTGCTGATGTGAACCCTGGAGAGATCAATAAATTTACAGGAATTGAGCATTTCTGCGATCACTTCGGTATTGATATTTCAGAAACCATGTCTTTTGGGGATGGAGGAAACGATATTTCAATGCTGAAACACACAAAAATTGGTGTTGCTATGGGAAATGCCAATGATAATGTAAAGAAAATTGCTGATTATGTGGCTAAAGATGTTGACAATGATGGAATAGAATCAGCTCTCATTCACTTTGGAGTTCTTTAGTTTTCAGCGGGTTTTATAATATACAAGAGTTCTTTTTATTCTTTGTGGTATCTGTTTTTACAGAATTAAATATAAAAAGGCACAATATGTGTATATAGTTAATCGAATCACTTAAAATATTTAATTATGAGAAGTATATTATGGTTAGTCGCAGTAATCTGTATAGTTGTGTGGCTTTTAGGAATGTTAGGTATTGTACCGGGAATGGATACAGGATATTTAGTTCATATATTGCTGGTAATCGCAATTATTGTAGTTCTTTATAACCTCATATCAGGTAGAAAGCCACTCGATTAAATCTGGTATAAGAAACGAAAAATAAAAAAGCTGGAAACATTTATAGTTTCCAGCTTTTTTTATGGTAAATATTTAGCTTTATTATTTAGCTGCCGGCTTTGCAGTACCTGCAGTTGCGCCAAGTTTAGATTTTACTGTTGGTGTAATGTCTTCACCACCATCTACATAGGCAATATTACTATTCCCCTGTGAAGTGGCAATATCAAATACATATGCCAATCCTTTTTCTTTAGCAACGGTAGAGATCATTGTACTTACTTTTTTCTGAATGGGCGTAAACAGTTCAGACTGTTTTTTAGATACATCCTGAGCTGCTTTTGTTCTCGCTTCTTCTATACCTTTTCCTAAAGTCTGAAGCTCCGTCTGCGCAGCTGTAAGTTCTTTAATGACAGTTTCTTTGTTGGCCTCACTTATTGTTTTTTCCTTATCCTGAGCTGCTTTTAGCTTTGTTTGATAAGTGGTGATCAATTTTTCGATTTCACTTTGCTTCGTTTTTGTGAAAGCATCTAATGAAGCTTCTGCTGTTTTTGCTTCAGGAAGGTTGACAAAAATATCAT
This sequence comes from Chryseobacterium sp. POE27, assembly GCF_039727685.1. Lineage (NCBI taxonomy): Bacteria > Pseudomonadati > Bacteroidota > Flavobacteriia > Flavobacteriales > Weeksellaceae > Chryseobacterium > Chryseobacterium sp. POE27. The sequence continues at coordinate 705,932 of NZ_CP152475.1, read as the reverse complement.
CAGAATTAACGTGACCGATTTTTTGTTGTGCATTCGCCATATTGGTAGTCAGGAAAAGTCCTGCTGCTAAAGAAAATGCTGTGATTAACTTTTTCATCTTAATTATATATTTAATTTTATCTTTTAAAGACAGCAAATATAATAAATATACCTATATGCTTAGTGATATTATTAAAAAAGAAGCCCGGAATAGTTCGTCCAGGCTTCTATCGAAAGTATAAGCGTAAAATATAGTATTAAAAAAACTAAATACATCCAAGTAATACTATTGATTTTTATTATTCAGGAACCTGTGCTTTTTCATAAATTAATCCTTCCGATTTTAATTCCTTCCAGAAGTCAGCCGGAATGTTTTTGTGAAGAGCATTTACATTATCTTCTACCTGTTCCGGTTGGCTTGCTCCGGGAATGATGGCAACAAATTCATCGGCTGCGAGTACAAACTGAAGCGCGGCATCTACGATATCGAGATCATATCTTTTAGCGATCTCTTTGATTTTATCACGCTTTTCGGTCATGCCTTTAGGGATAACATCTTTGTAATTATATCGTGGTCTTCCGTTTATAAATCCTGAATTATACCCTGCCCCGGAAACAAGCTTCACGCCTGCTTTCTTAACGGCCGGAAGCAGCCTGTCAACAGCATCTTCATGCTCAAGGATAGAATACTGCGTTGCGGAAAGACAAATATCAGGATCCGCAGAATCAAGACAATCCAGGATAGGCTCTATTTTATTGACCCCCATTCCCCAGGCTTTTATAACGCCCTGATCTCTCAGTTCTGATAAAACCTTGAAAGCTCCTTCCCTCGCCTGTTTAAGGAAATAAGGATACCGGTCACCTACCTGATCTTCCGAAAGGTCATGGACATACACAATATCAATATGGTTAAGTCGTGTTCTTTCAAGGCTTTCTTCTATTGATCTCTTAATAGCGTCTGCAGTATAATTATGTTCAAAGTCGAAATTAAGCGGATCCTGCCACATTGTCGGCGGAACTTCATCTTCTGGAACTTCTACAAATAAACGTCCCACCTTCGTGGAAAGTACAAATTCGTCACGGTCCATTCCATGCAGAAAATTCCCGAATCTTCTCTCACTTTTGGTAAGTCCGTACCACGGCGATGTATCATAATATCGTATTCCAAGATCCCACGCTTTCTGCAGAACTTCGTAAGATTGCCCGTCCGTAAGCGGCTCAAAAGCAGTTCCTATCGCTACTCCTCCTAATCCTAATCTGTGTTTTTCCGTTAAAATGTCTGATTTCATATGATAATATTTAATGATTTGGTTTCTTATCAGGTACAAACATTGTGCAGATACGTCTCAAAAACATAATATTATTTAATTTTACCACAATTTAATTGACATGGCAAAGACTGAAATACTTTTTCACCGGGATGAGCTGAAATCTGCAGGCATTGAAATCATTACTATGGAAGGACTTGAATTTAAAGACAAGGTTCCCCATCGTGATGACCATTTTATGTTGATTATTCAGGAGAAAGGAAGTTTTACTTTGGAATTGGATTTTCGTAAAGTTATTTTATCAGGACCCTCACTATGTTATATTGCCCCAGGCCAGGTACATCAATATCTGAATCAGGAGAATAACGAAGGTTGGCTTATTTTTATAGAAACTTCTTTGATTGCCAAACCTTATCTTGAAATTTTAAATACATGTCTTAACGCTTATCAGACTTGCCAGATTTCACCAGATGATCTTATTTTTAATTTTGTCTCAGTCCTCAGATCCATTCTTACAACACAAAAGGACGCTTTTAGTGATTCAATTAAAATATCTCTTACAGACAGTCTGATAGGAATGTTTATTCAAAATTTACTGCAAAACCGAAACTCTGAAAAGCTAATTGGAGGGCAGAAATACAAAACCGTAGTTGAATTTAAACATCTGGTTCAGCATCAGTACAAGAAACTCAAACAGGTAAAAGAATATTCTGAATTACTGAACATTACTCCGCTTTATTTAAATGAAATGGTAAAAGAAATAACAGGATTTTCTGCGAGCCATTGGATCAGGGAAGAAATTATTCTGGAAGCGCAGCGGCTTTTGTATTACACCGATCTGGACATTAAGCAGATTGCCTATCAATTAGGCTATAACGATCATGCTTATTTTTCAAGATTCTTCAAAAAGAATACCGGCAATACTGCTTCCCAATTCAGAATTAAAAAACATCATTTGTCCAATGATCCCCTTTAATTAGCCATCGATCCTACTTCTTCAGCACTTTAATTTTGTCACCGTAAATAATAACATAAAACGGTATGACACAAAAAAAAACAAAACCAGTCACAACATCCGGCAAAGAAATTATTCAGACACAAAGATCACTGACGAATATTCTCTATCCTCTTATCTTTTCTGTCTTTGCAGTCTATCTTACTATGGGGATCTCCCTGGGAGTATTACCGGGATTTATCAAAAATGATTTGCAATTCGGAAATCTTGCCATTGGAATAACGATTGGCCTGCAGTCGCTGGCTGCTTTGCTCACGAGAGCTTATGCAGGGAAAATTACAGATACTTTGGGAGCAAAAGTAAGCAATCACCGGGGTGTCTTCTTAATTTTTATGGCGGGCTTACTCTACATTTCCGCCGGCTTTTCAGTAGGTTTTCCTATGTTGGCTTTAGGCTTACTCATTATTTCAAGAATTATTCATGGAATTGGAGAAAGTATGCTCGTTACAGGAGCTTTGACCTGGGGAATCGGGCTTCTCGGAGTCCAAAATTCAGGAAAAGTAATGACGTGGAACGGTATAGCCATGTATGCAGGAATAGCGTTAGGCGCCCCTCTGAGTATTTGGCTTAAAGATCAGTCCGGAATTATATTTCCATTTGCCCTGATTACTCTTTTGTCAATTGTAAGCTTGCTGCTAACCGGCAAACTGGCTGTTATTTCAGCTGATGCTTCGCATATTCGTATTCCATTTTACAAAGTAGTTGGTAAAGTGCTGAATCAGGGACTGGCGTTGGCCTTTTCATCAATGGGTTTTGCATGCATTGCTTCATTTATAGCATTGCTTTTCGCAGATAAAAACTGGAGTGGTGCCTCATTAGGATTTCTTTGTTTTGGCGGATTTTATATTGCCACAAGACTTTTTTTTGCTTCTTATCCGGATAAATTCGGAGGATATAAAGTCGCAATGGTGTCGTTTGCTGTTGAAATTATAGGGCAATTGCTCATTGGGTTTTCAACTTCAGGATGGATGGCAATTGCAGGCTGTGCACTGACGGGGATTGGCTTTTCTTTGGTATTTCCGGCGTTGGGAGTATTGGCGATCAAAAAGGTTCAGCCCCAAATGAGAGGAACTGCGTTAGGAGCCTACTCCGCATTTTTTGATCTTTCTTTGGGGGTAGCCGGTCCGGTAGCCGGGTTGATTGCGGGTTGGTTCAATTATCAGTCAATTTATATTTTCGGAGCAATAAGCGCTTTATCTGCAATTCTTATTTTATTTAAAGACAAGAGTTCCCGGCGGTAATAATAATCCTGAAGTCAAATTTTTAAAGAGATGAATTAATTGCATTCATCTCTTTGTTTTTATTCAGAAAGTAAATAACAATTTGTGCTGATAAATAACCAAAGCTGTTCTCCTTTAAAACCTGCGCACCTTTTCAGTAAAACGTAGGCAGGTTTGGGGTTAAACCTGCTTACCTTTCAGGCAAAACCTGCTCACGTTTTTACAGGTTCATAATGTGAAATGAGAATAATGTGTATTAATTGGCTGTAAATAAGTATTTTATGCTTGCTTTAATGTTGAATATAAAACGTAAGAAAAAACATCACTACAGCTCCTGCATTAATCTTAAATGAATTAATACCACATGGCCGTTTTTTGGCTTTATTCTTGGACTGATTCATGCACCATTTCAATATATATTTATGAAAAAGCATATCGTTATTGTCGGCGGCGGATTCGCAGGAGTTAATCTGACTAAATCTCTGGTTAATGACAGCCGTTTCAGAGTTACACTGGTAGATAAGAACAATTATCACTTCTTTCCACCGCTTATTTATCAGGTGGCTACTTCTTTTATTGAAGCATCCAACATCAGCTATCCGTTTCGTAAAATGATTTCCAATTATAAAAATGTGAATTTTCACATGGGAAGTCTGGTAAAGGTGGATCCGGAACATCATATTCTTGAAACAGACAGCGGTACCTTAAAATACGACTATCTCGTACTGGCACTGGGAACAGAATCTAATTTCTTTGGAATGGAGAATGTAAAGAAATGTGCTTTACCGATGAAAACGATCGATGAGGCACTTTATCTGAGAAATTATATGCTGCTGACTCTGGAAGAAGCCGCAAAAAATAAAAATGTAAAAGAAGCCCAGAAACTTCAGAATATTGTGATCGCCGGCGGAGGCCCAACCGGTGTAGAGCTAGCTGGCATGATCGCCGAAATGGGAAGCTACATCGCCGAAAAAGAATATCCGGAAATAAAACTGGGACTTTCCAGTATTTACCTTATTGATGCATTACCGACACTTCTTTCTCCAATGAGCAAAATGGCGCAGGAAGCGGCTTATGAAAGACTTAAGAAGTTGGGAGTAAAGATCATTCTCAATACGGCCGTGAAAGATTATGTCGACTGCAAAGTTATTCTCGCAGACGGACAGGTCATCGAAACAGAAACCCTGATCTGGACTTCAGGAGTTATAGGACGCGAGGTTCCGGGCATTCCTGAAGAAAGTATCGGTAAAGGAAGAAGGTTGCTGGTAGATGCCTACAATAAAGTAAACGGAACCGCCAATATCTATGCTTTGGGCGATATTGCCTTACAGCTTACCGAGGAAAAATATCCTAAAGGCCATCCCCAACTGGCTCAGGTCGCCATTCAGCATGCTAAGAACTTAGGAAAGAATTTCAAAAGAATTGAAGACGAAAAAGTTCTGATTCCTTTTGAATATAACGATAAAGGAAGTATGGCTATTATTTCCAAGTTCAATGCAGTGGTCGATTTGCCGAAGTTTTCATTTAAAGGATTTTTGGCTTGGCTCACATGGCTTTTTATTCATATCATTCCGCTTGTAAGTTTTAGCAGCAAAGTGCGGCTGGCGTTCAATTGGTTGCGACTTTTCATTACCAACAATCCTTCAATCCGATTGATTTTAAGGCCGAAAAGAGACACTGCTGAAAACTCATGATTTTAATATTCATGATATATTTCATAAATTTACGGAGCTGTAAATATTCTTTTACGGTATAAAATCTCAAAAGTGAATATTCATCATAAGAAAAAGTTTCTGAGCTTTCTTAAGTTTAAAAGAGACTTTCAGAAGTACGGACTTGAAAAAGCGCGCAGTTACGAACTCATTCTTCACTGGCTCAACAACAGATTAAGCAGAAATCAGTTTCTGGTACTGTCAGGGATTCTTGTAGGCTGTACTGCAGGTCTGGCCGGTGTGCTTCTGAAGTCGTTGGTTCACGCGATTCATCATTTTATTACCACGAAAGTTCATTTTGAGTACCAGATTCTGTTTTATATTATTTTTCCTTTTCTGGGAATTGTTTTAACGACAAGCATCGTTCTGACGATATTTAAAGGACAGGACAGAAAAGGGATTGGTGCTATTTTATACGAAATTGCACAAAACTCAAGTATCGTTTCTTCGGTAAAAATGTATTCACAGATCGTGCAGAGTGCTGTAACGGTTGGTTTAGGAGGCTCGGCAGGTCTTGAAAGCCCGATTGCGGTGACAGGTGCTGCCATAGGGTCAAATTTTGCCCAGACGTACCGTTTAAGTTATAAAGAACGCACGCTTTTACTTGCTGCCGGTGCTACTGCCGGTATTGCATCTGCTTTCAATGCACCGATTGCGGGTATCATGTTTGCTTTTGAAATTTTGCTTACAGGGGTGGTTTTTACAGATTTTATTCCGCTTGTTGTGGCTGCAGTCTGTGGAAGCCTGCTGTCGAGAATCCTTCTTCAGGAAGATGTGCTTTTCAGGTTTTATACCAGGGAAGCATTTAATTATAAGAACGTCCCGTACTACCTTATTTTAGGAATCGTTACCGGTTTGTATGCGCGATATTTCGTTATTATTTCTCAGAAGGTTGAACATTTTATAAAAAAATTAAAAATGTCGAGGCTGCGCAAGGCGATGTTTGGCGGTGCAGTTCTGTCGTTATTGTGTGTTCTTTTTCCACCGTTATTCGGGGAAGGATATGAAACGGTAAAAGCTTTTACCAACGGCGATATGCACAGAATTATAGAAAACAGCCTGTTCCGTTATGTTGAGATCGGCGATTTTACGATTATTGTATTTCTGATTCTAGTATTATTGTTAAAAGCATTTGCCACTTCTTTCACTATTTTCAGTGGCGGAAACGGGGGGAATTTTGCTCCTTCTCTTTTTGCAGGCGGAACAGTAGGTTATTTATTTGCGATTATTTGTCAGCATATAGGATTTCCTGATGTACCGGTGACAAATCTCGTTCTGGTAGGAATGGCTGGTGCGATGAGTGGTGTCATGTACGCTCCGCTTACTGCGATTTTTCTTATTGCTGAATCCAGCTTCGGATATGATCTTTTTATTCCGCTGATGATTGTTTCCATTATTTCTTACCTGATTGCGAAATGGTTCTCTCCTATCTCCCCGGAGTTGAAATCGCTGGCTGATCAGGGTAAAATATTTACCAATAAACATGATAAAAACATCTTATTTTCATTAAAAACCGAAGACTTTATTGATCGTTATTCGCAGGCTATTAACGAGAATGCACCGATTGCAGAATTATTTGAATTGGTAAAGAACGGAAACAAAAATATTTTTGCGGTAGTTAATGATGATAAAATCTTGCGTGGAATTCTGACTTTAGACGACATCCGTCCGTATCTGTTCACCAATGATGAGGTTTCTGTATCAATGAACCAGATCATGAAAGCACCTCCGGCTATTATTCATCCTGAAAATCAGCCCTTGGAAATCCTTCAGGCATTTGATGACACCGGAGTATGGAATCTGCCTGTCGTAGATGCTCAAAACAGTTTTATCGGTTTTATCTCGAAATCGACTATACTGATGAGCTACCGTCAGATCTTAAAAGGATATTCTGAGTAGATTTATAATTTAATCAATAAAAAAGATCAGCATTCGATTTGCTGATCTTTGTATTTTATGGTAAGTCAGGAGATTATATTTCGCCCATGACGTACATATTTTCCATAGTGGGAACAGGGCTTCCTCCCTGCTTTTCGAGCGTAATGGCAAAAGCCTGCGCTTTTGGAATATTGGCAAGCGCAACTTTACTGTCTTTTTCTTCGGAGTACATTCCTGCACTTACAGGTTTACCGTCGGCGATCGCCCACAGCTGATACTGCATTCCCTCAGGAGCTTTCGGAAGACTTTCCGCATTGAGATAAACTTCTTTTGTTTTGGTATCCCAGAAAACCATTGCTTTGGAATCTGTGTGCTTTTCCACGCCTTTCAGCATAACCATTTTCATATCAGGATTAGAAACCATTCCCATTTTCTGATTCATCTTTTGCATAGCGAGATCCTGATTTTTCTTTTCAGTTTCCATTCTGGCAATTTCCTGTCTGGTCTTTGTCTGGTCATTCATCCAGAAAATATTTCCTGCAACACTGATCAAAAATAAAACGGATGCGGCCACGGCATATGCTTTCCAGTTGCTGTTTCCCTGAATTCTTATTTCGTCCTGAGGTTTTGCGGCGGGAATATCTGCAGAAACGGCGGGTGCTATCTCTTCAGGAGTCTGTTCCTGCTGAATTTTGTTCCAGATCTTTGTTCTGAGATTGTCTGGAGGTGTTACAGCCTGCGCTGTAGCGAGATCTTCCAACGTTTTCTGTGCTTCTTCGAAAGCAGCTTTCACTTCAGCATTATTCTTCATCACACACTCCAAAATGCCTGCTTCTTCGGGAGAAGCAAGACCTAGAATATAAGATTCTATAATTCCGGATGATATGTATTCTTTAGTGTTCAATTTATTGATAATCTTTTAACAAATCTTTTAATTTCATCAATGCATTCCGCATCTTGGTTTTTACCGTTCCCAGGGGAATCTTCAGCTTTTCTGATATTTCGTTCTGAGTGTATCCCTGATAATAAGCCAGATCGATAAGTTCTTTTTTATCGCTTTCCAGACTTTCCAGCACGTTATTGAATCCGATAAAATCGGATGAGTCGTTTGTCGTGGAAAGTTCTGCAGAATTATATACGAAATCAGGTAACGATTGGTTTTTAAGCTCATTCTGGAAGCCTTTAGACTTTAAATAATCTATCGCTGTATTTCTGGCAATATTGATCATCCAGGTATAAAACCTGCCTTTTGACGAATCGTATTGTTGAATAGAGTTCCAGATTTTAACGAAAACATCCTGAATAATCTCTTCGGTATAGTCCTTTGACTGAACGATTCGGAGAATAACACCATAGAGCGCGCCGGAATAATGGTCATACAAATAATGAAAACCATTCTCGTTTTTCTCTTTTAGCAAAACGATCAGCTGCTCTTCCGAATACTGTGTTTTAATAGTTGATGTTTTTCTTTCCAAATGTAATAAAATAAAACAGATAATAAGCAATACTTACACCATCATTTAAAATCTTAATAAAATTAATGAAGTGTTTAAAAATCTTTAAGATAAATATAAAATCATTTAAAATTTAATAATTCGGTTTAAGTGATTTTAAGTTTAATGTAAAAATAATTGATTGACTATTAATTGGTTATAATTTATTTGAAAAAAAATTAAAACTAAAATGAGAACGCTCTCGTAAATGGATTTAGAAACAAATTCAAATACATATTAACTTAAAAATCAAAAAAATGAACACTAGATCAAAAATCACAGTTTTTAGCATGGTAGCTTTATCATTTGCATTCAGTGGTAAAATGTCTGCCCAGATGATGAAGGAGAAAACAGTTATGGTGGGCGGAGCGCCAATGTATCCATCTAAAAATATCATTGAAAATGCCGTAAACTCTAAAGATCATAAAACTTTAGTAGCAGCAGTAAAAGCAGCAGGATTAGTTGAAACATTGGAGGGAGCAGGTCCGTTTACCGTATTGGCTCCTACTGATGCGGCTTTCGCAAAACTTCCGAAAGGCACAGTGGAAAATCTTGTGAAGCCTGAAAATAAAGCAATGCTTACCAAAATTCTTACCTATCATGTTTTACCGGGAAGATATAGCGCAAAACAAATCTGGGCAGCTGTAAAAGCAGGAAACGGGAAAAGCATGATGAAAACCGTAGAGGGCGAAGAACTTACTTTCTGGACTAAAGGCAAAGATCTTTATGTAAGAGATTCTAAAGGCAAAGATGCAAAAGTTACCATAGCTGATGTTAATCAGTCAAATGGAGTGATTCATGTTATAGATACGGTTTTGATGCCGTAGTGGTTTTAGTTGAAACAGCATATTATGTATGCTGTTTTTTCTATTCTTTATGATAAAACAACACTTAAACAATATTATTATGAAAAAAACTATTAATGTTTCTAACCAAGGAGCCACCCTGGATACAGGCAGAAGAAATTTTTTGAAACTGAGCGGTGTAGGGCTGGCAATGGCAGGACTTACTCTGATCGGTTGTGACGATAATGAATTCGATTTCATGGAAACCAGCGCCTTCGATCTCGGTAAAGGTGATGTTGGCGTTCTAAATTATGCTTACGCACTTGAACAGCTGGAAGCTGATTTTTATACCAAAGTGGTCAATAATTTCTATTCCGGGATTTCAAACGCGGAAAAACAAATTTTCACAGACCTTTATCATCATGAGGTTATTCACAGAGATTTTTTCAAAGCTGCGATCAGCGGGGCAACGTCTAATGTTCTGCCAACACTGGAGTTTCAATATCCGAATGTAAATTTTAATGACAGGAATTCTGTTCTGGCTACGGCAAAAGCACTGGAAGATACAGGAGTAGCAGCGTATAACGGTGCCGGGAAATATATTACCAATGCAGATTATCTTGTGATTGCCGGAAAAATTGTTTCCGTAGAAGCAAGGCATGCTTCAGCGATCAGAAACCTTATCAATCCCGGAAGTGCAGCATTTTCAGGTGATGATGTTATTGATGCTAACGGTTTGGATCTGGCAAAAGAACCTAAAGATATTGTGATGGTGGCCGGAGGATTTATAAAAACTCCTTTCACATGGGAAGAACAGGGAATCGGATAATTTACTCACTTCAAAAATTTACATTATGAACATTCTTAAATTACTAGATAAGCTTTCTGACGATAAATTCTTTACTACAGAAGCCTCAAGATTAGATACTCTTACCGGGATTTCCAAATTCGGAAAAAAAGCAGCTATTGCTTCTATTCCATTGGGATTAGGCGCTTTGATGACTACGCCTGCAAAAGCAGCACCTTTAAATGGAGATAATGCCTTTAAAAGTGCCTTGACTGATGCGCTGCAATTAGCACTGGTTCTTGAATATCTTGAAAATGAATATTATGCAATCGGCCTTTCTACAGCCGGTTTAATTCCTAATGCAGACAGAACGGTTTTCATGCAGATTTCCAAACATGAGTCAGCTCATGTTACATTCCTGAAAAATACATTAACTTCACTTGGTGTAACTCCCGGAGCGAAGCCTACATTTGATTTTACGGCCGGGGGGGAATTTTATGCCTTTCGCCGATTACAATCAGTTTCTGGTGTTGGCTCAGGCATTTGAAGATACCGGAGTTCGTGCCTACAAAGGACAGGCAGGAAATGTAATGTCAAACAAAACTGTTTTGCAGGCAGCTTTGCAGATTCACTCTGTAGAGGCTAGACACGCATCGCAGGTAAGAAGAATGAGAGCAAATAAAGGCTGGGTAGAACTGGCAGATGGTGGCAATATGCCTCCTGCAACCAACCCTGTTTATGCAGGAGAACAGAATACCAACCAGGCAGGCTTTAATACTGCGACGGCTTTCGGAGCGGCAGCGGGTTCGGCAGCCTATGATGAGATTTTAACAGGAAGCGAGGCTCAGACAATTGCATCTTTGTTTATTGTTTAAAGCAGATTTCTTAATGTTAGGTGTGATCCCTTTCTCTTTCGGAAAGGGATTTTTTTTGGAAAAATTTTAAAAATAAAGCCATTACATAACAAACTCCCCCGTAAAGAGGAGTTTGTTGCCTTTTTAAAACTTGAAATAATATGGAGTGTAGTATATTATTTCAAAAGTACATAGTCTTGCATAGTTTATTTATGATTACAATCATATAGCTGTTTATTGAAATCACGTTTGTTTTGATTCTTTTAAATTTTGTAACTTTAATGTATGAAAACAAAGGAATGCTCTTCTGTTCAGGAAAAGAAATTATCTGACGGGGAAGGAATCAAAAAAACAGTAAAATTGTTTACTGTAAGTGTTTTGGCGTTACTTGCGCTTGGTTTTTTTACAACTTCACAGAAACTGAATGCAGGATAAAAATAAAATTTTTATATTTTATAAATAAGTTTTATTTTAAGTTTTGACATATATATATTTTTATCTATATTTGTGAATCGAAATAATTTTTTTTCATCATTTGTGTTTTTTTAGGCTCCTTTTAGGGGCCTTTTGTTTTATGTAATCCTTTTTCTATTGCTGGATGTTACCCATTCTTCCTTTTTACACTTCGGGCAGCTGCCTGCTTTTCCCGAATGTTTTTCTTCAGTATGACCGCAGAATGTACACGAATAATATGCTTTTTCTTTAATAACATATAAGGGGTTGCTTAACGAACCGGGCATAATCGGAAGTCCATATTTTACTTTTTCATCTTCAAAATAAAAAACGCTTATTTCTCCTGAAACCTCCTCAATGGCCTGCTCAATCTGACCGAGTTGCGAAATTCCTTTCAGTCGTAATTCTGCAAAAAACTCATCACTTCCGAGATTTTCTTTTTTAAAGTTTTCAATAGAAAATTCTCCGTTTTCTATAAGGCAAATTGATCTGCCTTCTACCAACGTTTCAAATTTCTTGCTTTTTCCGATGAGATAAGTCACAATCGTGTACATTAAAATAATGAGTACAAATACAAGAATTGAAGATATAATGCCCACTTCCCTGTAGAACATGGGATCTCCTGCTGCCGATCCTAAACCGATGATAACAACAAGTTCAAAAAGTGAAAGCTGCTTTACTCCCCTTTTTCCTAAAATTCTAAGTCCGAAAATAATTGTTACGAACATAATTATTGTCCGAAGTGCAATTTCGAGAAGGAAGGACCATTCTTCCTGTCCCATCAGAAGTTCTTTCCAGTCAAACTTTAAAAGAAATATGGATAACATATTGTAATTATTTTTGCTGGAAAATTCAAATAACAAGCCAAGAAGTAATCTTAATTTTTAAATATTCATTTATCTTTAAAAATTATTTAAAACTTCTATAATCCGATGATAAATATAATCCAGCTCTTCAGATGTAATGCAATAAGGTGGAACCAGATACATTATGTTTCCCAAAGGGCGTAAAATAATTCCTCTTTTTAAAAATTCCTGATACAACATTTTGCCGATATCATTAAAGTAAGAAGTTTTTTCACCGCTCACAATTTCCCAGGCCAGAATTGTTCCTGTTTGTCGTACATTTTCAACTTTTGAATGTCTGCTGAGAATTTCTGAAAATGCCGAATGTTTTTTAACAATAAGATCAATATTGTTGAGCGTTTCAGCCTGCAGCAAAAGTTCCATGCTTGCGAGTGCTGCTGTACAAGCCAATGGATTAGCCGTAAAAGAATGTCCGTGGAAAAGCGTTTTATATTGATTGTCTGACAAAAAAAGCTTCAAAAATTTCCTGAGAACAGCTGGTAATACCCATTGGCATTGTTCCGCCGGTTAGCCCTTTTGAAAAACACATAATATCAGGTTGTTCCGAAAGATGATCAGCGGCAAAAAGCTTTCCCGTCCTTCCGAAACCGGTAAAAACCTCATCCTGGATCATCAGAATTTTCTGTTTTCTGCAGAATTTCATTAATTCTGACAAATCTTCCGGCTTATGCATCAGCATTCCTGCTGCTCCCTGTACAAGCGGTTCGTAAATGAAACATGCAATTTCATTTGAAATACTTTTGATGAAAGTCTTAAGATTGTCAAGATTTTCTGCAGTCGGAACATCAATAAAGATCACTTCAAAAAGCATTTCCCCAAAAGGATTTGTCCACACACTTCTTCCGCTTACGGACATTGCTCCGAAAGTGTCGCCGTGATAAGCATTTTTAAAAGCAAGAATTTTTGTTTTTTTATGTTTTTGATTGTAAGCGTATTGAATACACATTTTTAAAGCAACTTCTACCGCAGTGGAACCATTATCAGAATAGAAAATTTTCTTTTGATTTTCCGGAAGGATTTTCAAAAGGTTTTCTGAAAGCTGTATTGCTGGTTTATGGGTAAATCCTGCGAAAATAACCTGTTCCAAAGTATGCAGCTGTTCGGAAACTCTTTTTGTAATGTAAGGATGTGCATGACCGTGCAGTGTTACCCACCATGAAGAAACTGCATCTATATATTGTTTTCCTTCATCATCAAAGAGATAAATACCTTTTCCTTTCACTATCGGAATAACATTATCGGCCGTTTTCATCTGTGTATAAGGATGCCAGTTGACAGCTCTGTCGCGTTCGGATAAATTCATAAGTATTTTGAAAAACTAACAATTAACTATTCACCATTCACTTTTCAGCACATTTTTTCTTTCACCATTGGTTTAAGCCCCAACGTTTTCAGCATCTGCAAATCTTCTGAAACTCCAGGATTTGGAGTAACGAGTAATGTTTCTCTTTCTCCTGTAAAGATGGAATTTGCTCCTGCCATAAAACACCAGCCCTGTTCAAATTCTGTCATTTCAATCCTGCCGGCACTTAAGCGGATCATTGAAGAAGGCATAATGATTCTTGCTGTGGCTATCATTCTTACCATTTCCCAAGTATCCGTTTTCTCATTGTTTTCAAGTGGTGTACCTTTTACCCTCGCTAAAGCATTTATAGGAACAGACTCTGGATGTTTCGGCATTGTTGCCAGGGTTAAAAGCATGGAAATCCTGTCGCCATGCGTTTCCCCTAACCCGATAATTCCTCCGGAACAGACGGTAATGCCAGCTTTTCTTACATTGTTGATCGTATTGATTCTATGATCAAAAGTTCTGGTAGAAATAATTTCGTCATAATATTGCTCGGAAGTATCCAGGTTGTGGTTATAAGCATACAATCCGGCTTCCTGAAGTCGAATAGCTTGTTCTTCCGTCAGCATTCCCAAGGTACAGCAAACTTCCATTCCCAAGTCGTTGACACCTTTTACCATGTCGATTACACGGTCGAAATCACGATTATTGCGAATTTCCCTCCATGCTGCAGCCATACAGAAACGGGATGAACCGCCTTCTTTTGCTTTTCTGGCGTGTTCGATGACTTTTTCCGTTGGCAGTAATGCCTGAACTTTGATATCGGTGTGATATCTCGCTGCCTGTCCGCAATACGAGCAGTCTTCAGGACATCCACCGGTTTTTATCGATAGCAAAGTTGACATCTGTACTTCTTCCGGATTATGCCACTCGCGGTGTACAGTTGCTGCTTTGTATATAAGTTCCAGCAACGGCAGGTGATAAATTTTCTCAATTTCTTCTTTTGTCCAGTCGTTTCTTAGTGTTAATGTATCTTTCATAATTCTTCTAATTGTTTTGTTGCAGCTTCAATTTGTTCTTTTGTTATTTCGTTTAAATGAGGAATTTTTATAATTTTTGTTTTTTGATGAATATTTTTAATAATAATTCTCTCTGTATCAGGTGGAAAATTTCCATTAAGAATTAAATACTTCAGTTTAATTTTTCTTTGATGTAAAATCATCATCGACAATAAAGTATGATTGATGCAGCCTAAATAATTCTTTACGACAAGTGCAGCCGGAACATTAAGTTTTTCAATCAAATCAATTATAAATTCATTATCATTTAATGGGACCATCAGCCCTCCTGCCCCTTCGATGATCATATTGTTGTTGGTTTCAGGAATTTTAAACTTATTTAAATCAATTTTGATCCCTTCTTCCTTTGCAGACTGATGGGGTGATGCCGCTAGCTGAAATCTGTATGTTTCAGGATGGCAGACTGTATTTTTGCCGGCCCAGTTTTGTATCTTCATAGTATCGGAAAAATCCAGATCACCTGATTGCAAGGGTTTCCAATAATCTGCTTTGAAATATTTCGTTAAAATAGCTGAACAGACGGTTTTTCCTACTTCGGTACCAATTCCGGTAACGAAAAGTAATTGTTGATGGCAATTTTGTATTTCTGATTTTTTATCTTGTAACATCATGTTTTATTGATCGATAGTAATTCATTTTAAATAAAATCTTTAATAATCTTAGTTAAACCAATTATTTCTTCCGTTTTGTTAAAACTGTGCAGGCAAATTCTGAGTCTTTCTGTGCCTTTCTTCACTGTCGGGCTGAAAATGACATATGTTAAAAATCCTTGATCTGATAAAGTATTTCTTAATACTTTTAATTGGTCATTGTCGGGAATAATTACAGCTTGTATCGGACTGTTTTCATGAGAAGGAGATTTTATATTCTGATCGCGGAATATTTTAATGGTTTCCTGAAGTTTGGTTAATAATTTTCTATTTTCATTTAAAAAATGGTATCCTTTAAAAATGCTCATCCATAGAAAATCATGTGAGGAAGTTGTATAGATAAAAGGTGAAGCAAAGTTGACGAGATAATGTTTTATCAGATTATTCGTAAGAATTGCTGCTCCGAGCGTTCCGAGCGCTTTTCCGTATGTCACAACCGTTGCAAGAACTTTTTTTTGAAGCTGAAGCTGTTCAACAAAACCATATCCGAAAACTCCGAAAGCATGCGCTTCATCTACAATAAGTTCCGCGTTGTATTTTTCTGCGAGTTGAGCAATTTCGGGTAACGGAGCAATATCTCCATCCATTGAATACAAGCTTTCAATAGCAATATAAACTTTACCTTTTTGTCTTTTCAGAATACTTTCCAGGTGGTCACAGTTATTATGTTTGAATTTTAACTTTCTGCAATTGGACATTTTGCATGCGTCATGTATTGATCTATGGATTTTCTCGTCAATAATAATCGTATCATGACGTTGCAGAAGTGTTGAAAATAAAGCTAAATTGGCATTGTAACCCGAAGGAAAAAGAAGAGCTGATTCATATTGATGTTCTTTAGCAATGAAATTTTCAGTTTCCGTAACAATAAAAGAGTTTCCGCTGATTAATCTTGAACCGGTGCTTCCGGTTAGTAATTCAGGATTTCCCTGGACTGTTTTCAGTAGTAAATGCTGGAATTCATTATTTCTTGCCAATCCAAAATAATCATTGGAATAAAAATCAATTCCATCTCTCCGGACTTGTAAAGTTCTTAAAATGCCGTTCTGCTGTCTTTTTTTCTAAAGCTTCTTCAAATTGCAGAAAATCCTTAAACATAATTTTCCTGAAAAACTTCCTGTGAAATAGACTTAATCCATTGGTCATGCAGATTATTTTCTATTTTTAAAATATATTCTGCATGAATTTTCCAATCCGGTGAAAATTTATCCAACTGACTGACCATTTCCTCCAAATGGCCTTCTTCCTCAAGAATGATTGATTTTACCATAATTTTTGAAGAATATTTTGTCAGAATTTCCTGATATACAGGATATAATTCATCTGCACGAACCTCAATGGCATAGGTTACAAAAAGATAGGCAGCATATTTTAATTCTTCTTTATTTAAGTGAAAAACTTCTCGTAAATATTTACAAGTTTTAATGTCAAGATTGTGAAGATATTGTCTGGTAGCAATGGATGCAAGCAATTCTTTATTTCTGTAATTTTCACAAATTGATGAAGTAATCTTAAGGATTTGTTTCTTAAGATAATATGCGTGTCGATGTTCTTCTGCAGCATGCTTCAGCTGGATAAGATTTACTTCTGATGGATGCTCACAGGCAGAAATTTTCCTGGCTCCTGCATTTTCCATATAAGATAATGTATTCAGCCATCTGGCATGGGTTTCATTATGCTGAACAATTTTTTCTAAAAGATTATAAATTGTCATTTTAATTTGTTTTGGTTCAAAAGTAGTATATTGCCGGATGGTTATATGGTGCCAGTTTTAAGATAATGAATAGTCCGGCTGAAATTCCCTATCAAAGTTTCATAATAATTGACAGATTTTCTCAGGTATCTGTTTATATGCAAATTTCAAATCAGCTGATTAATGCCATTCAGCGGGGATTCATTCCATTCGGAACAAAACTTCCGGGAACAAGAACGTTAAGTATCATTCTGAATGTTCACCGCAATACAATTGTAGCTGTTTATGATGAATTGCTGGCCCAGGGCTGGGTAGAAAGCTTTCCTAATAAAGGTACATTCATTATCGGAAAAGATCAGAATAAAGCTGTTGAAATTAAAAATTTTAAGAAAACTCATCTCGAAAATTATCCAAAAACAACAGGATTTTCTTTTAAAACTTCGAATATTTTAGACAATCCTTTTGAACATTCTGAATGTGAATACATTTTCAACGATGGAATTCCTGATATCCGGCTGACGCAGGTTGATCAGTATTCCAGGAACTACAGTTCTATTGTAAAGAGAAAAGCTCATAAAATCGGGCAATACAATCATGACGGAAGTGAATTTTTTAAACAAAATCTGTCACAATACTTAAATTTATCAAGAGGATTGCTGATCTCAAAGAATAATCTTCTCATCACAAGAAGTACGGAGATGAGTATGTACATTGTTTCAGAAATTCTTTTAGCTAAAGGAGATACTGTACTCGTCGGCGAACTGAGCTATTTTTCAGTCAATATGATTTTTCAGAGAACCGGCGTTACAATCTGCTCAGTTCCGATTGATCAAGACGGAATCAACGTTGGTGAAGTTCGAAAAATTTGTGAAAGACAGAAAATCAGAATGTTATACCTTACGCCGCATCACCACTATCCTACTACGGTTACGCTGAGTGCAGCCAGAAGACTGGAGCTATTAAAGCTTGCTCAGGAATATGGTTTTATCATTCTGGAAGATGATTACGATTATGATTTTCATTATGATAAAAGCCCGATTCTTCCTTTGGCAAGCGCAGATACAGAAGGGATGGTGATTTATATAGGCTCGTTTGGTAAATCATTGGCACCCGGTTTTCGGACGGGCTTTATTGTGGCTCCAGAAAATATAATGGTCGAAATGAGAAAATATCTCGGCATCATCGACAGACAGGGCGATATTCTCATGGAACATGTTCTTGGTGAAATGATTGCGGAAGGAGAGATCAGCCGTTATCTGAAAAAATCTCTTAAAATATACAAAGAACGCAGAGATTATTTTTCTTTTTTATTGAAAGAAAATCTTGGTGAATGTATTGATTTTAAAGTTCCTTCCGGTGGATTAGCCATCTGGACAGAATGGAAAATTCCTGTAAATCTTATGAAACTTTCAAAACAATGTGTGAAAGACAATCTTTTCATTCCAAAAACCTTACTCTATCAAAACCGTAATCTTACCGCTATGCGATTGGGATTTGGAAACCTTAATCGTAATGAAATGGAGAGAGGAATTGAAATTCTTTCAGAGAATATTAAGAAGATTCTGAAATGAGATAAAATCAGCATACTCTATTTTGGTTGGATTTTTGAATATAAAATTTCAAATCTTACATCATTGAAATTAATCACATTCACAAACAAAGGTATTTACTGTCCGCAGGGAAAATTTTATATTGACCCATGGCGACCTGTAGATCTCGCGGTCATCACTCATGGACATGCCGATCATGCCCGTTGGGGAATGAAAAAATATCTTTGTCATCATTTTACAAAACCTATTTTATACAAAAGAATCAGTGAAGATATCGAATGTCAGAGTGTTGGATATGGTGAAATTGTCAATATCAATGGTGTAAAAGTTTCACTCCATCCTGCCGGTCACATTATCGGTTCGGCACAGATCAAGCTGGAATATAAAGGCTATGTAAGTGTCGTCTCCGGTGACTACAAAGTTCAGGATGATGGACTGAGTACCCCTTTTGAACTGGTAAGATGTAATGAATTTGTCACAGAAAGTACTTTTGGCCTTCCTATTTATAACTGGTTGGAAGTGGATGATTTAAATAAAAAACTTCAGAGTTGGGTGTTGAAGAATAAAGAAAATCAGAAAACATCGGTGTTTATAGGATATTCTTTAGGAAAAGCACAAAGGATCATGAAAGCAGTTGAAGGTTTGGGAAAAATTCACGTTCACTACTCTATTGGTAAGCTGAATGAAGCTTTTGAAAACGTAGGAATCGATCTTCCTGATTATGAAATTCCTGATTTCAGGGAAAGTGTAAAGCATGTTCAGGGTGAAATCGTGATTGTACCTCCGGCCCTTTTGGACAGTAATGTCATTAAAAAAATTCCGGATGCGGCAACAGCGATCTGTTCCGGCTGGATGCAGGTACGCGGCGCAAGAAGATGGAGAAGTGCAGATGCGGGATTTGCCATGAGTGATCACGCCGACTGGAAAGGTTTGTTGCAGGCCATAAAAGCTACCGAAGCTGAACTGGTGCATGTAACCCACGGACAGACCGAGGTTTTTTCTAAATATTTAAATGAAATCGGAATACAATCTGATGTTGTAGAAACCCTTTACGGTGACGATGATGAAGAGGAAACAGAAAAAGAAATTATAAAAGACGAAAAGCAGTCGTAACGACTATATTTAATACAAGGTTCTCCGCAGCCCGGCTTGAACGGAGCTCTCCCGAAAGTAATGGCAAAGCCTGGCTCGGGAAGCGGGAGTGGAAGACGGAAAAAGCTGCCCACGAAAAATAGACGCAGAAATTTATGAAACATTTTGCTGAACTTATCAACGCTCTGGAAAGTACCAATAAAACCAATGCTAAAATCGATGCCATTATCGACTACCTTGAACGTGCGCCTGACGAAGATAAAGTTTGGCTCATCGCTCTATTCACAGGGAAAAGACCGAAGCGGAATGTCAATACGAATTATATGAAAGAATGGGCGCTGGAAATTACGCAGCTTCCTTTCTGGCTGTTTCAGGAGAGTTATTCTTCGGTAGGAGATCTTGGGGAAACAATTTCGCTGATTCTTCCGCCACCTGAAGAAAAAATAGAACGTTCATTATCCGAATGGATGAGTGAAATTATCGGACTGAAAAATAAAACCGATCTTGAAAAAAAGAATTCGTACTCCGTTCATGGAATGGTTTGGATTATACGGAACGTTTGATTTTTAATAAATTACTGGGTGGAAGTTTCAGAATTGGCGTTTCTGACAAGACGTTGATTAATGCGCTGACTAAATTCACCGAACAGGAATCGAGTACGCTAATGCATAGCCTGATGGGAAAATGGCAGCCGGAAGAAGTTTCTTTTCGTGAGCTGATTTCCGCTGAAAACATCAATCCGGACAATTCAAAGCCTTATCCTTTCTGCCTTGCCTATCCTCTTGAAAAAGATCTGGATGAATTGGGCGAGCCGGACGAATGGCTTATCGAATACAAATGGGACGGTATCCGTGGACAGATCATCCGTAGGAATGATGAAGTTTTTATCTGGTCGAGAGGCGAAGAGCTTGTCACCGAACAATTTCCTGAAATCAAAGATGTTGTTCAGAATATGAAAGGTAATTTTGTTATGGATGGAGAGATACTTGCGGTAAAGGATGGTAAAGTTTTAAATTTTAATGAGTTGCAAAAAAGGCTGAATAGGAAAACTTTAACAAAGAAAATGCTTTCAGAAATTCCAATTCAGGTTTTTGCCTATGATTTACTGGAGCTTGAAAATCATGATCTCCGTGAAAAGCCAATCTCTGCACGAAGAGCAATGCTTGAGGAATTATTGTTAAATGAAAATCCGGAAAACATTAAAATCTCTCAGATTATAGAGTTTGATAATTGGGGTGAATTAGATCGAATCAGGGAAAATTCCAGAGACATCAACAGTGAAGGCCTGATGCTGAAACAGAAGAATTCCCAGTATCATTCCGGAAGGAAAAAGGGTGATTGGTGGAAATGGAAAATTAATCCGTTGACGATTGATGCCGTGCTGATCTACGCTCAAAAAGGTAGCGGCCGCCGGAGTGCCTATTATACGGATTATACGTTTGCCGTAAAAAACGAAGATAAACTGGTGACGATTGCCAAAGCGTATTCCGGGCTGACTGATAAAGAAATTATGGAGGTCAGTAAATTCGTAAATAAAAATGCGATCGAAAAATTTGGTCCGGTTCGTACCGTGAAAGCAGAGCTTGTTTTCGAGATTTCATTTGAAGGAATCGGATTCAGTAACCGGCATAAAAGTGGCGTGGCCCTTCGCTTTCCGAGAATTTTAAGATGGAGGAAGGATAAAACGGTAGATGAGATTGATGATCTTGAGGAGATTAAGAAATTGATACAGTAAATTTTAAAGATAATTCATATGTGTATTCATATATTTTTGAAATATCTTCAACTGCTTTGTTGGTCAAAAAATACTTAGCCATTCTTTTTTTAAATTGGATTTTAATAATTCCAGATGTTTCTTAGGATCAAAATCATGTGCAATTCCGCTACTAATACCCTCTTGAATTGCATTTTTAACGAGTTGGATTTTATTTTCTTCCTCTTCCAAAAGTCTTAAACCCGCTCTTATGACTTCACTTGCATTTTTGAATCTTCCTTCAGAAACTTTAGAATCAACAAAATCCTCAAAATAATCTCCGAGAGATACTGATGTATTTCTTCCCATATTATATTGTTTATATTCAGGACGAAAATTACCAAAATTTGGTAATTAATACAAATTTTACTACTTAAATATTTTTGGTTAAAAAATTGATAATATTATAACTGAAGTAAAATCTTTAGCATTTTCTATAAAATTCAAAATTAATTTGACAACATTCGAAAATACCGACGGCTACCAAATCATCCAAAACTGGATGATCGATAAAGGTATTTTCCCTTTCAGATTTCAGGTAGAAACCTGGCGTAAGTTCGGAAATGGTTATAGCGGAATGGTCGTTGCTCCAACAGGTTTTGGTAAGACCTATTCTGTTTTTTTAGCCCTGATCTCAGATTTTCTGAACCATCCTGAAAAATATAAAAGAGACCTGAAAATGATCTGGATTACCCCACTCCGTTCACTTTCAAAGGATATTGCCAAAGCGATGCAGGAAGCAATTGATGAGATCGGACTGGACTGGGCGGTCGGCGTACGGAACGGTGATACGGATCCGAAAGTTCGGCAACAGCAGATTAAAAATATGCCTGAAATTCTGGTTGCCACTCCTGAAAGTCTTCATCTGCTTCTCGGACAGAAAAATCATGAGCGTTTTTTTCAGAATTTACAGACGATTGTTATTGATGAATGGCATGAATTGCTCGGATCAAAGCGTGGTGTAATGGTTGAGCTCGGCATCTGTCGGCTCAGAAAGTATGTTCCTAAAATGAAAATCTGGGGAATTACTGCGACCATTGGTAATCTGGATGAGGCCATGGAAGTTCTTATTCCATACGATATTAAAAAAACAAAAATTACCGCTAAAGAAAAGAAGAAAATAGATATTCTGTCTGTCTTTCCTGATGAAGTGGAAATTTTGCCATGGGCAGGACATCTGGGACATAAGTTGGCAGATAAAGTCGTTCCTATTATTCTCAATTCCAAATCCACGATTGTTTTTACCAATACCAGAAGTCAGAGTGAAATGTGGTATCAGCTTCTGCTGGATGCTTATCCTGATTTTGCCGGGCAAATTGCCATTCACCACAGCTCGATAGATGCGCATTTAAGGATCTGGATCGAAGAAAATCTCAGTAATGGTAAACTGAAAGCGGTAGTGTCTACCTCATCTTTAGATTTGGGAATTGATTTTAAGCCCGTTGATACCGTAATTCAGATTGGTTCTGCAAAAGGGGTCGCACGATTTCTGCAGAGAGCAGGAAGAAGTGGACACTCTCCTTTTGAGACTTCTAAAATTTATTGTGTTCCCACACATTCATTAGAACTTATTGAGGTTTCTGCATTAAAAGAAGCTGTTAAAAATAATGTCATTGAGCCGAGAGATCCGCAGGTATTGTGCTTTGATGTTCTTGTACAGTTTCTGATGACGTTAGCGATTGGAGACGGATTTTATCCGGACGAGATGTATCCAATAATTAAAGAAACATTTGCCTTTCAGGAAATGACCGAAGAAGAATGGAAAAATATTCTTGATTTTTTAACGATCGGTGGAAAAGCATTAAAAAGTTATGAAGAGTTTCATAAAATTGTCATTGATGAAACCGGTTTATATAAAGCAACATCACGCAGAATTTCTATGCTGCATCGGATGAATATGGGTGTGATCGTAAGTGATGCTATGCTGAAGGTAAAATTTATTTCAGGAGGATATATCGGAATGGTGGAAGAATATTTTATATCAAGGCTAAAGAAAGAAGATAAATTTATCCTCGCAGGACGTGTTCTGGAAGTCGTTATGATTAAGGATATGACTGTATTTGTAAGGGCTTCCAAAGGGAAAGCTTTTGCACCGAGCTACCTGGGCGGAAGACTTCCGTTGAGCTCGAATCTCGGACAGTTTTTGAGGCAAAAATTATCCGGCGCACTTAATCCGAAATCATCTGAAAAAGAATTGAAATTTCTTCATCCGTTACTGACCAATCAGGAAGAGCGATCTCATATTCCGGACGAAAACGAGTTTTTGGTGGAATTAATTAAAAACCGTGAAGGCTATCATCTTTTCATGTATCCTTTCGAAGGCCGTCTGGTACATGAAGTAATGGCTGCCCTGATTGCTTACAGGATTTCTAAACTGGCTCCGATTTCATTTTCAATGGCGATGAATGATTATGGTTTTGAGCTCTTCAGCGATAAGGAAATTCCGCTGAATGAAAATAATTTAGAACAGATTTTGACCCGTGACAACTTAATGACCGATGTTATTTCAAGTATCAATGCTGCAGAGATGGCGAGACGTAAGTTCAGAGATATTGCCGTAATTTCCGGTATGGTGATTCAGAATTTTCCGGGCCAGCAGCGTTCCAACAAATCTTTGCAAAGTTCTGCAGGATTAATTTTTAAGGTACTTGAAGATTATGACCCCGAACATTTCCTTGTAAGGCAGGCTTATACGGAAGTTTTCAATATGCAGTTGCAAGAGCAAAGACTGGTGGAAGCATTCAAAAGGATTGAAAAATCAAAAATCATCCTGAAATTTGCCAATTCATTTACTCCGCTGAGTTTCCCGATCAAGGTAGACAGTCTTCGTCAGACACTTTCCAGTGAAGATCTGGATTCCCGAATCAAACGGTTGGTGGAGCAGGCGAAAAAAATCAGATAATCAGTCGATCCTTTTACCCAGAATTATTAATGTTCTTTCTATTCCGTCTAAAACCGCAACATTGGGAAAAGTTCCCCAATTTTCAAATCCGAAATGCCTGAAAAGCTTTAAACTTGGCTCATTGTGCAGGAATATGAATCCCAGCAGTGTTTTGATACCGAAATTCTTCGCATTCTCAATGCAATATTGCAGAACTTTTTTTGCCGAACCCTTTTCCCCGGCAGCTTTCGTCCATATAAATGCTGACTTCCACCGTACCGTTATATGCCGGGCGCCCATAAAATGAAGAAAAGCTGACCCATCCCAAGACATTTTTCTCGTGATCTTCAACCATCCAGAGCGGCCGGCTTTCCGGATTATGCTCATGAAACCAATGAATTCTGCTTTCTACAGAAATATCTTCAGTATCGGCAGTGACCATTCTTGAAGGGATGGTAGAATTATAAATTTCAACAATTTTAGGTAAATCTTCAAAAGCAGCATTTCTGAAGGTCAGTTCTTTCATAAAGCGACGACATTTATTTGCAAATATACCCCAAAGATTTTTCTATTCATCAACATTGTTTTCCTTGATTTTGTCAAGGGTTTTATTTAAACTTTTAACCGTAATTCCAAGGTAAGCGGCCATGTCTTCTTTTGAAATCTCCATTTCTTTTGATTTTAATTCCAGGAGCTGAGTCAGCGTATGTTCTGTAGCCCGAAGCTTCTGGTAAGATGCCCGGCTGGAAGTATTTACCATACGTTCTGCAAAAACATCAAGGAGAAAACGATTCAGCTTTAATTCATTTTTAAGTAAAGTCCTGAAATATGGGATGGGCATAGAATATACGGTCACTTCGGTCATGGCTTCGATCGTGCACAGACAGGAAATATTTTTTATAACTTCAATTTCACCGATGATTTCACCTTTGCCGAGAAACTCAACAATGTACTCCTTATCATTTTCTTCCACAAAATAGCATTTGGTAATTCCAGTTCTGATGAGCATTATTTTAGTGGAAGATTCATTTTGAATGAGGATTTTATCACCTTTACCGTAAGAGGTCAACGTGATATTTTCTTTGTGAGACTTCTTGCTGTACAGCTTATCAAAATAGTCGGAAAATGGTTGATTGGTTCGCAACATAGGATTTTTGGTTTGGTGATTAATTTTTGAATCCTGAAATTACAAAATCTAACTTTAACTTGTTATGAATTCAATCAATACAGCGTTTTCGATCATTCATTTATTACGCCAGGAATTTTTTTACCTTTATATAAAATCATTACGGCAAACAAAAAAAGCAGCAAAATTTGCTGCATGTATTTTATTGATTACCAGTCACTGGCTCTTTTCCTCTTTTCGATCATGTAATCTACAGATATTTTTCCGGGACCAAAAGCCATGAGAAGCAGATATACTGAAAGATAAATTAAGCTCATTTCCCGTTTCTCAAAAGGATCGGCTCCGTGAACAAAAAAACCTGCAATAATCATTGTAAAGATCAGAAATCCTAAAGCAACTCTGGTGAAAAGACCTAAAATAAGAAGAATTGAGCATACAAATTCTGCGAAAACAGTTAGTGTTAAAGATATCGTGGGCCCCATTCCTAAAAAATCATAGAACTCAATATTGCCACCTTCCAAAAGCATCTGAAGTTTCGGAAATCCGTGAGACAGCATTGCGAAGCCAATAAATACTCTTACTATTAATAAAATAATATCTTTAAAAACTGAATTAGAATTTGTACGGTTCAAATAGTTCATTAAGCTAAAATTTAAATTAAATATAATGAAAATCTTTTAATACAACGGCTTTTCAGCGGTTTTTAATCTATCGGTATCCGAAGTTCTTCAGATCTCTGTCATTTTTTCTCCAGTCTTTTTTCACCTTTACGAAAAGATTCAGGTGAATTTTCTTGCTGAAAAATTTTTCAAGATCCAGTCTTGATTCGGTTCCTACTTTTTTGATTGCTTCTCCTTTATGACCTATCAGAATTCCTTTCTGCGTATCTCTTTCTACGTAAATAATAGAATCAATAAAAATAATTCCTTCTTTTTCCTTAAACTGTTCTGTTACAACTTCTACAGAATATGGAATTTCTTTATCATAATTCAGTAAGATTTTTTCACGGATCGCTTCGTTTACAAAAAATCTTTCCGGTTTATCAGTATATTGATCTTTGTCGTAGTATGGTGGATTTTCCGGAAGTAATGATTTTAATTTAGGTAAAATAATGTCTGTATTAAAAGCATTTAATGCAGAGATGGGAAGAATTTCCGCTTTGGGAATTCTCTCATGCCAGGTTTCTACCAGCTTTTCAAGACCTTCCTGATTGGTCTGGTCTACTTTATTCAACAGCAATAAAACCGGTACCGGGATTTTATTAAGTTTATCGATTAAGAATTCTGAAGGTTCAGCTTTATCGGTAACATCCACGATAAACAGGAAAACATCCGCGTCCTGAAGAGAATCTTTTACAAAATCCATCATTTTTTCCTGTAAACCGTATTTCGGATCCAAAACTCCCGGAGTATCGGAGAATACGATCTGCAAATCTTCTTCATTATAAATTCCAAAAATCCTGTGGCGTGTCGTTTGTGCTTTCTGGGTAACAATGGCCAGCTTCTCTCCCATCAGCTGATTGAGTAAGGTCGATTTTCCGGCGTTCGGTTTCCCGACGATATTTACAAATCCTGCTTTGTGCATAAAAATTATATTGAGCTGCAAAGTTAATAAAACAAATCTGGTCTTTCGGTCTATTGTTAAGATTTAAATGAAAAGCCCCTGAAATGTTTGTTTTCAGGGGCTTCTCTATTTCCTAAAGATGAAATTTTTAATGAGTGCTGCTTCTTACAAATATTTAAAATTAATATAAGAGCTAAATTATGCCTATTTGCTTGGCTATATCTTGTTTATATTTTTCAAAAGGGGCATCATTATTTTCAAAAACTTCTTTTCCAAAAAGATCTTTTTTAATATCATCTTTATCTATAACAATTTTATTTAATCTGAAGAGTTTCACTATTTCATCAAGCTGCTTTTCTGGATATCTCTTTCTTTTTTCAATAAGTTCATATGCAATATCTTTATGAAAGTTATATCTTCCTTTCAATTTGAACATATCTATATACTTGTCAATATCTGTATGTAAATTTAAGTTTCTCAGATTGACTTCTACATCTTCAATTTGCTCTATTTTTTCTAATTTCTCATTAAATTCTACTGTTCTAGTATCAAAATTAAGTTTAAAGCTTAAATGATCATTTAAACAAAAAAGATTCTGAAGATGGAGAAATGGAATTTATAAAATCAGACAGTTCAAAACTTCTTTGTCCTTTAAATTTAGAATTACAAGAATAACATGAAGGAATGAGATTATATATAGAAACTGATAAATATGGAAATTCTCCTTTTGGGATGAAATGATCTAATGTAAAATGATCTCTGATACTTCTTAGATTGTTAATTTCTATGATATTAATTTTTTTCCATGTTTTTTCACCAATTTTTGGAATATTTTTTATTTCATCTAATGTTTTTAGTTTATTTTTTTTTATTTCTTGATATATAATTTGCGATTTTCCTTCCGATAACAATTCTTCCCATTCATCTGGAGTAGCATACTTAATAAATTCTTCAACTGTATCATATTCTATAAAAACATTAAATGGATTTATAAAATCAATATTACAATATGGGCAAGATCTTATTGATAATTTACTCTCATTCAAAAAATTCGCTATATCTTTTTGTACATCAATATAAAAGTATTCATATTTACCTTTTGAATTTTTCCATTTAAATTTTGAGTTTAAAGCTGTCACATTATGTGCTTCGGCTTTTTTGGCAAAGTCAACTAATTCTGAAAATCCTGAGGTTAAAAGTTTTTTATAGTCCCAACTATTATCTATCTGTTTTATTTCATTATCAATCGCACCTACATCAGAGGTTTTACTCAAAATAGTATCATAAAATTTATCACAAAAAGCATTTCTTGTGTCCTCATCTTTTGAATAATTAATTTTCTTCATCTTCTATTTGTTTTCTTATAAATTTCAATTGTTGTGTTAATAAAATTTCTTGTTTTTTCAATTCACTCTTAGAAGGAGGTATTTTAAAATAAATATTCAGTTCATCTAGCTGACTTTGTAAAATTTTTCTAATATATTCCTCTCCTATCATTTTTATTAATAAATTATAATCATTTTTGTTTTGAATAAATGTGTTTTTTAATTCTTCAAAACTCTTTTCTTTTGAATACAAATATTCTTTATAATCACTTAAAAATTCATTTACTTTAGAAATAGCAAATTCTCCTTTTGTACTATCTATAAAAAAACCATCGGTCAGCATTTCGTGTATATTTTCAGCGAATGTATTGTCACCTTTATATTTCTGGACTTGGCCATCATCTAAAAACAAAATATTTGTCCTAGGAATATCGGAAAGTATAAATGGAGAATGCGTTATAAAAACTATATTTATACCGTTAATATTATTCAGTTGTAATTTTTCGATCGCTAGAATAAGATTATAAATAAACTTTCGTTGCATTTCAGGATGCGCATATAATTCTATTTCATCTAGAACTATATTATAATTAGAATATTTAAAATTGGTAGAATTTTCATGAACTGAATTTAAGTTAATTAAATGATAAAGAATAGAATTTGTGCTATAAATATTCTGTTTTTCTCCAGAACTTAATTGAGAAAATAAACTTCCATTTTCAAACTTATAATCAATTGTAAATATAGATGGAGGTAAATGATTAATATGAATATTAGATTTTTTATTATTAAATAAAAAATCTAAACTTTTCCTTTCTGAATCATTCATGAATAGATCATTTAAGGAAAAATCAAAATCTGTTCTATGTTTAAATATTCGATATTTACGATAAAATTTTTCATTTTTAAAATTATAAAAGAATAAAAAAGTTGAGAGCTTGTTTTAATTTATATGTTATATGGCTATCATCATCATTTAATTTTTTAAAAAAATCTACATAATCTTTAGAAAAATTATAAAATCTCGTATTCTTATCATAAACAATTCCAAAAAAAGTTATATATTTCATATGTTTCTTTTATCTTAACTAACTTATCAAGAATATATTTCATTATAAATATATTCAATTTATCATCTTCTTTTATATATATGTATTCATAATTATAAAAAAACTTTAAGATGATCAGCTCAAATATAGCGGATATACTATAACGATCTATTCCACTAATAAAAACATTGTATTCTAGAATTTCTTTCTCTTTTAGTTTCAGATTAATTTTATCAATTTTTCTATTAGGAGTTACCTGTGCCAAAAATTCATTTGAAGTTATATTATATAAAAACCTTTGTTTTGCTAATGAAGACTCTCTATTTATATCAATATTTCCATTAGTTTTCATAGGGTTTAAAACAATTGGTGTTTGATATCCATCATTTTTATGAAAAAGACTTTCAACCCACTCCCCAGTTTCTAGAGAGTTCAAACCATAAAATGAGTAATTTATAATAATATTATAAAATAATTCATTAAGATTCATTTCTAGATCAATAGTCGTGTAAAAAGAATTAAAAGTCTCATTTATTCTTTCTTTACGTAATTCTATTTTTTCACTTGAAAATTTAATTATAAGTAATTGATTTTCATTAGTTATTCCAAATATTTCTAAATTAATATTTGGAATAACTTTTCTTTCAATATTTATTGATTTTTGCCGTTCAAGATCCACTGTAGTTGTTGAAATGAAATCAATAATATCTGTAGTTCTTTCAATTTCTTCTTGCGATGTAATATTCTCCAATCTATTTATATGAGAACTCTTAAGAGTTTCTAAATAAACAATTCTATCATCTATCACTTTATTTATTTTATGATCAGCTTTAATATCTTTAATTAAATCTACACTAATAGAAAGATTATAAAATGCTACATATAATAATTCAATCAAACTACTTTTTCCACTTCCATTTTTTCCTACAATTGCTGAAATATTTATTTTATTTCCATAAAGTTTTTGAGATATATGCTGTTTGTATGCAACTTTGTTAACAGACTTAATAGGATAATAATCATCGTTATCAATTCTTTGATTATCATTATAAAATTTATATTCGTTATAGAATTTATATATTCTTCCGATTTTTAAGTTTTTAAGAAAATCTTTATTGCAATCTTCTAAGGGCCTAATCGCTAAAAGTTTAAAGCTCATGTTTATTAGTTTTCCTCAAAAGTAAATAAAAAAACCACAATTCACATTGTGGTTTCCAGTAATATATTTATATAAATTTACTCCAATTCCCTCTTCAAAAATTTCCCCGTCAAGCTCTTCTTCGACTTCACAATTTCTTCTGGTGTTCCTTTAGCTACGATCTCTCCGCCATGTTTTCCGCCTTCCGGACCAACATCAATAATATGATCGGCTAATTTAATCACATCCATATTATGCTCAATAATGATAAATGAATTTCCTAATTCCACTAACTGATTAATGGCATCCATCAGAATTTTTACATCTTCAAAATGAAGCCCGGTTGTCGGTTCATCGAGAATATATAATGTATTTCCTGTTTGTCTCTTGGCAAGTTCCGTAGCCAGCTTGATACGCTGAGCTTCTCCCCCCGGAAAGTGTTGTCGACTGCTGTCCTAAGGTGATATATCCTAAACCGACATCCTGTAAAGTCTTCACTCTTGCAAAAATTTTAGGGATTGGCTGGAAAAATTCTACGGCCTCATCAATCGTCATATCCAGAACATCGGAAATCGATTTTCCTTTGTAACGAACTTCCAGCGTTTCTCTATTGAAACGTTTTCCGTTGCAGGTTTCGCAATGCACGTAAACATCCGGCAGGAAATTCATTTCAATGACCTTTAAGCCGCCTCCCTGACAGGTTTCACATCTTCCACCTTTTACATTAAAAGAAAACCTTCCCGGTTTGTAGCCGCGGATCTTGCTTTCCGGCAATTCTGCGAAAAGATTTCTGATATCGGTAAACATTCCGGTATAAGTTGCCGGATTGGATCGTGGTGTTCTTCCGATCGGAGTTTGATCTACATCTACGATTTTATCGATATTTTCGAGGCCTTCGATTTTTTTGTAAGGTAAAGGCTCCTGAACGGCTCTGTAAAAATGCTTGTTAAGAATCGGGTATAAAGTTCCGTTAATAAGCGAAGATTTTCCGCTTCCTGAAATCCCTGTTACCACGACCAATTTACCCAAAGGAATATCAAGTGTTACATTTTTAAGATTATTTCCGGTAGCCCCTTTAAGGACAATTTTTTTCCCGTTTCCTTTTCGTCTTTTCTCAGGAATTTCGATTTTTCTTTTTCCGTTAATGTATTGTGCAGTGATTGTATCTGCCTTCAACAAATCTTTAGGTTTCCCCTGCCAAAGGATTTCTCCCCCCGAATTTTCCTGCTCTCGGACCGATATCTAAGACTTCATCGGCTTCCAGAATCATATCTTTGTCATGTTCAACTACCAGTACGGAATTCCCGATATCCCGAAGGTTTTTTAATGAATTAATTAATCTTTCATTATCTCTCTGGTGCAGTCCTATACTTGGTTCATCAAGAATATACAAGACATTTACGAGCTGAGATCCGATCTGGGTGGCCAGACGAATCCTTTGAGATTCACCGCCGGAAAGAGTTTTTTGAGCTTCTGCTCAGGCTTAAATAATCCAAACCAACATCCAGTAAAAACTGAAGTCTTGTTTCAAT
Organism: Chryseobacterium sp. POE27; assembly: GCF_039727685.1. NCBI lineage: Bacteria > Pseudomonadati > Bacteroidota > Flavobacteriia > Flavobacteriales > Weeksellaceae > Chryseobacterium > Chryseobacterium sp. POE27. The sequence goes on along the minus strand of NZ_CP152475.1, from coordinate 673,903 downwards.
TTCCTTTAAAATTTCATGTGCAATAATTGCTTTTTTCTCTGAAAATTTATTTTTGATATCCGCCAGCCAATCCTTTAAATCAATTAAACTTAAAGCATTAACCTCAGCAATATTTTTACCGTCGATCTTAAAGCTTAAACTGGAAGGCTGAAGACGGGTACCATTACATTCCGGGCAGTTTTCTTCCGTTGTAAAGTGTCTTTCCAGTAAGATGGCTTCGTAAGATTCTTTATCATCGATCATTTCGTCCATCAGAGGAACAAGACCTTCAAAGTTGATTTTAACCTTCTTGGTGATTCCTGCCAGTTTAAGAACTTTGGTAACTTCTTTGTTGCAGCCGTTGTAAATATAATCTAAAGCTTCTTCCGGAATATCTCCCATGGGTGTTCCCAGCCCTAATCCGAAAACTTCCAGGATATTCTTGATCTGGGAAAGGATCCATTTGTTGGATTTCATATCCTCAAGGGGCAGCAAACCTCCCTGATTAATCGATAATTTTGGATTTTCAACAAAATAATCGGTATTGATTTTTTTTACAGTTCCCAAACCTTTACAGCTCGGGCAGCTTCCTTTTGGCGAGTTGAAGGAGAAAGTATTGGGTTCCGGTAAAGCCAGCGAGTGGCCGGTTTCCGAATCCATCAGATTTTTGGAAAAATATTCAATATCTGTACTTCCCAGCTTTTGAATCCCGATAAGTCCCTCTCCCATTTCCATCGCGGTACGCAGTGATTTTTCCATTCTGCTTTCAGAGGCACTTTCCCCGATGATCCAGCGGTCGATAACGATGTCGATATCGTGGGTTTTATAACGGTCAAGCTTGAGATCGTATTCAATATCCTGCAGCTCGCCGTCAATTCTTGCCTGGCCATATCCTTTTTTTGCCATCTGTACGAAAAGTTCATGATAATGTCCTTTTCTGGATCGGATAACAGGGGCCATCAGCATGATTTTTTTCGCCTGTATAATTCTTTTTGATCGTCTCAAGAATCTGTTCCTCGGTATAGCTTACCAGCTTTTTCCCGGAAGTCTGGGAATAAGCATCTGAAACTCTTGCAAAAAGGAGACGCAGGAAATCGTAGAGTTCGGTAACTGTTCCTACCGTTGAACGTGGATTTTTATTGGTAGTTTTCTGTTCAATGGCGATTACTGGCGAAAGCCCTTCGATCTTATCGACATCGGGACGTTCCAATCCGCCTAAAAATTGTCTTGCATAGGCAGAAAATGTTTCGATATAACGTCGCTGACCTTCTGCAAAAATGGTGTCAAAAGCCAGTGATGATTTACCGCTTCCCGACAGCCCGGTAATCACTACCAGCTCGTTTCGGGGTATTTTGACATTGATGTTTTTCAGATTATGCTCGCGTGCGCCGTAAACTTCTATATATTCTGTTGATTTACTCATAATTTGGTGTGATTTTACATGAAAATCACGATGTGCAAAATTACGGAATTTTATGGAATTTTTTGTGTTAAAAAATATTAGATTATTTATCGTAAATACATAGCTTTTGGTTTTTAAAAATTTGACAGTAAAGAAAATACCGGCGAAAATTTCACCGGTATTTGTTTATTTAAAATAAAACTTTTTTTATTGTACAAAAGAATTGTAAGAATTCAGAACAGAGTCATACGCAGAACTGATCTCCTGAGTATTGCTGTCCGGAATCTGGTTGGAAGACTTTGAATCCCGTATCAGCTTTCTGTATTTATCAAGAAATTCTGTAGCTCTCTTATTGAAGTTTTCAAACAGGGTTTTCTTGTAAGCATATTGCTGTCCCTTCACATCAAATTCTTTTTTAGTGTTTACATCAACCGCTTTTTCAAGTTCGTTATACTTTTTCTGTGCTTCAGCTTCATTGAAACCCTGTGTATATTGTTTGTCGAGAATATCCATAACAGCATCAAGATCATTCATCACCGATTTGGATGAAACAATATAGTCTCTCATCGGGTGATCTTTTAAAATGATTTCTTCCGCGGCTTCGGTTGCAGGTTTTATTTTTGTCACAATATTTTCACCTACCGTAAAAAATGCTTTTGCTTCTGCATCAATATCTTTCTGCAAAGCCAGTGCTTTTGCACCCTGATCATCTTTGTAATCTTCGGAAGTGATGTAAGATTTCAGTTCTTCATATTTTTTTTCGATGCTTTCTTTTTTTGCTTTGTAGGTATTAAGGTCTGCTTCGATAATTTTCTGTTCACTATCAAAACCGGAAGGAACTCCTTTAATTTTACTTAAAGAATAATCCATCGAGTTAATAACCATAGGCATACTGTAGACTGTCTCGCCTTTCGATTTTTTAACCGCCGCTTCAGCATATTTAATGATATTGTCTACATGTCTCGAAGAACTCTTGTAAGAATCAAGGAAGTTATTATTAAAATCAATAATCGCCTGAGACTGATCTTCTCCTGCCTGCTTCACTGCATTTTCTATTTTATCAAGACCTTTTTTGCAGCTTACTACCGTTACACTCACTGATAAAGCGAGTGCAATCATCATCATTTTTTTCATATTATTTAAGTTGGTATTTATGTATTAATTATCAGGAGAAATCGGTGTCTTCATTAGTTACTTTCACCAGGTATTCTATTCCGTCGATGGCTTTTAAAATAATCTGATTACGGAGTATATTGGCCATGTTTTCCCAATAAACTCTTCCATAGAATGAATAATTATTCGGGATGATTTCAACTTCTACCGTTCTTATAAAACCTTCTTTAGGCTTATTACTGATCATGGTTCCGCGCTTCACACGTACATCCTTCAGCTCATCTTTCAATACCATTCTGCAATAATTTTTAACATCTTCAAGGGAGATAATCTTGTCTCTTGTCGTTAAAGCATATTTATAAGCCTGAATACTGTCTGTTCCTTTCTGTTCTTCCGCACCGCCGATGGTTTCAGAAAGAAGTACCAGGATCTGTGATTTTAGCTGGTTGGATAGTTCCGTGCCGGGACGCATGTGATTAGCAAGTGTACAGTGCGTTATCCAGAACGATGCATACGTATGATCTGTTTTATCGACCGGCTCCATGATGACATAGTTCAGCTCCTGTTTGATGCTTCTTTTTGCATTGTTCACCTTCTGAACCATCGATCTCATCTTGTCAGACATCTCGCTCAGCATTCCTTTCACATTATCTCTGTTCAGTAAGGAAAAAGCAGCGATTTCATCGCGTGTCAGTTCGAGAACATTAGCGATCATGTCGACGGCGTTTCTGTTGGTAAACCTTTCCATACCACCTTTTCTTACGGTATATAATCCTTTTTTAAGATCATCATTCGGCGTAAAAGGTATTTCTGTATATCGTCTTCCGTCTCCATCCTGAACTTCATCCACATACAAAAAATGTTCGCCTTCATCCGTGACCAGCGGAATGTTGTTGCCCATGATATCAAGGCTGTATTCTGTTTTTTTCCAGCCACGGTTATAGATCGGGAAAGCATTCAGAACAAAAGAAAAGTTATCCAGGATCTCGGCGGAAAACTGCGGAGGGAATTCAAACGTGAGCCATAGATATCTTTTGCCGTCGATATGTTTTGTGATCTCTTCTTTATAATCAATAAAATTCAGATTTTCAGGGAGCTTACCCGGTTCGGAAAACAATGAACTTGAGATTCCACTTACTTCAATGAATTTATGCATGTAGATGCTTTTTACATCTTCAATAATTTTATTCCGGATAGACTGTTCGTAAAATATCTGCTCATATCCATCCGTCTGGTTGTTTTTATAATAGGTTAATCCTTCCTTGATAAAAAGAGGATTTCCATTGCTCATTACCGTGATGTACGGTAATAATTTATAGGTAAAATCAAGATGCTCAAATGCAGGATTGGAGCAGTAAATACTTAAATATTTCGGAAATGTTTCCTGTGAATATTTGCTGACATCGATTCCTATGGTAACTTTTCGGTAATCTTCGGGTCTGCCCTGGAATCTGGCGATGGGAATCTTATTCAGTCTCTCATCAATGCTGTAGCAGGTATTGCCGACAAACATCACGGCTGTCTGCACTTTATTGATCCTTACATTTCCTACCGGCGTGAAAGGAATGTTGATTTGTTTGTCCGATTCAGATTTTACGGTGGAAGTCATCTGTTTTCTGAAGAAAAACTCGGTGTGTTCCAGCAGAATTTCAGATGATTCGTAAGGCTGCGTAAATGCTATGGCATGTGCCGGAACCGGATGTGTATAAATAGACGGCGTTAATAATTTTGCAAGCTTTTCCAGGATTCTGGCATTAACGGTCTGTATTTCGTTGTTGGCTTTAAAGACTTCTGTGCTGAAAGCATCGATCAGTAATTTCACAAACGGATCCAGCGACTGCGGACTTTTTAGTCCCCATACTTTGGTGGCGTTCTGAAGCATTCGTGCTTTTACAGATTCTTTGGAATAAATATTCTGGTCTAAGTTCATAGATGGTGGTTACAGGGTAAGGAATTAATCAATTGACATCGGGCTCAGAAACAATTCTGTGGAGAAGCTGAAACGCTCTCCTGTAGCTTCCATTTTGGCATTAATGGCAATTTTTACTTTCTTCTTGATTTCGGTATGTTCTTTTGTGTCGTAAGTATGCTCTACAATCTGAATATGAGCATCAATCTGCGGATTTACAATACGCGGTTCGTATTCCTGGATCTGTCTTCTGAGGCTTTTGATGAAAACGTTTTCCCAGACAGCACTGGTGACGCCATTGTCGAATTCGAGATTCCAGACGTCGTTTCCGTAATTTTCATCATATCTGTTTTCGCCTTTTTTGGTGGTGATCAGCAGCATGATATTATGGGCAATACTTTCTCCCATGTCGCAGGTGTCGATACTTCCTCCTTCCGTCATTAAGGTCGACGGAACAAAAGGCATTCTGTAATTTGGTGTGTCCATAATTTCTACTTCTTGGTTACTTCATAATTGTCATTTGCCTGAAGAGAATACCAAATTAATGATTTTTCATGAAATATGGTACGGTCATATTGTAAAATTGGTTAATATTTTTAATAATCATATTTACCGGTGAACAAATCCTTACTCTGTTTTTTTTGAAGTTGTTTAATTTTTTTCAGAAAAGGCAAGGATATCTTTTTACTCTGTTTCAAAATATGGTAAATGTATAGTTTCATAAAAACGGAGTTTCGTTTTAAGGAATTTTTTTAAGAAATTAATTATTCTATACAACTCTTACTTTGTGTCTCATCGTGTTCAGGTGAAAAATCTTTATCTTAGCCTATTTCAGGGCATTTGTAGGGTTTAATCTAAATTTTTTTTGGGGTGTTCTTAAGAAGATTTCAGAATTTATCAGGATAAATCAGAAAAATCATCAGGATAAAATGACAAAATTACCTTGATAAATTTCCGAAATGATGCGGATGAATTTTCAATGGTATGCAGATGAATGTTTTTACCTGGAAATAAAAAATGACCATTTTTTATTTATTCATCATTTTGTGGTATCTGTTTTTTTTATACATTCGTACTCAAAATACAAAATGTTTAACTTTTTAAAATGAAAAAAAATGCCTATTACATTTAATGTTATTTCGAGAAGAAGCCCTCTTGCTCCAAATGAACCTCCAAAATTTTACGCTGATATTGTAGGAAATGGCCAGACTACTTTTGATGATCTTGCCAAATACGCATCTACCGTTTCAACGGTTTCCAAGGCCGATATTCTTGCCGTGCTGGAAAGTACATTCTCTAAAATCGCTGATGATGTGGCTGATGGTAAGATCGTTTATGTCGGGGAATACTTTACCCTCCAGGCCGGAGGTTCCAGCGAAGGAAAAGAAACTGCAGAAGAAGTAAATGCTTCCTGTATTACTTCCCTGAAAACTATTTTTCGTCCGGGTAAGCTGATCAAGCAGGCTATGAAGCTTGCTGAAATCAGGAAAAAAGACTAACCAAGAGGCTGTCCTAAAAGTTTGGGCAGCCTCTTTTTTTTACGCCTGAAAATTAAACAAGTAATTTTTATGCTCCGGAGGAGCAATATCTGTGTAGCAGAAAAAAATAATAGAATATCGCAAGCACGCTGTAGGTGTGCTATGATAAGATAGAACTCCTCCGGAGTTCTGGTACAATATGCTGATATTGATCTACACAGATATTGCTCCTTCGGAGCAAATTAGAATGATGGTATCCTACGCTGTGCTATAAAATCATTATTTAAAAACCCTAACTGTCAGATAAAGTCGTGGCTATAACAAAAAAGGACTATCCAAACTTTTCCCGGTGCCCGCGATGTAAAATAGGAAGAGATAATCATTGCGGGACTTGGAAGTTTTCTTACAACGTTAAAAATTGGATGACTAATCGTAAATTAATATGCTTGGTTTTTATTAAGCAATTTTTGATTTTAAGAATATAAAAAACTGAAAATTAAAAATTTGCGAGTGACTCATCATGCATAAAATAATTTTTTTGGACGTTCCGTCAATTTGGTTATCTTTGGGAACTAACTATATATATCTATATGAATACAGAGACTATTGACAACATTAAAATGATAGCGGAAACGGCAAGAGAGTTTGCTGAAAAAAATATTAGACCTAATATTATGGAGTGGGATGAAAGTCAGACTTTCCCGAAAGATTTGTTTCATGAGTTAGGAGAAATGGGGTTTATGGGAATTGTTATTCCTGAGCAGTACGGAGGTTCAGGACTTGGATATCACGAGTATGTTACGATTCTGGATGAGATTTCCCAGGTTGATCCCTCTATCGGGCTTTCCGTAGCAGCACACAATTCACTTTGTACCAATCATATTTATGAATTCGGAAATGAAGAACAGCGAAATAAATGGCTTCCTCAATTAGCATCAGGAAAAGTGATCGGTGCATGGGGACTTACTGAGCATAATACTGGATCTGATTCCGGGGGTATGTCTACCACTGCAGTGAAAGATGGTGATGAGTGGATCATCAGCGGAGCGAAAAACTTTATTACGCATGCTATTTCCGGTGATATCGCGGTAGTAATGACAAGAACCGGTGAAAAGGGTGCAAAGAATAATTCAACAGCTTTCGTATTAGAAAAAGGAATGCCTGGCTTTTCTTCTGGTAAAAAGGAAAATAAACTGGGAATGAGAGCTTCTGAAACGGCAGAATTGATTTTCGATAATGTTCGTGTTCCGGATTCTCACCGTTTGGGAGAGGTTGGTGAGGGTTTCAAACAAGCCATGAAAATCCTTGACGGAGGAAGAATTTCTATTGCAGCTTTAAGTTTGGGAACTGCCAGAGGGGCTTATAAAGCGGCTTTAAAATATGCAAAAGAGAGACATCAGTTTGGAAAGTCAATTTCAGAATTTCAGGCCATCAACTTTATGCTGGCAGATATGGCGACTGAGATTGATGCATCAGAATTACTGATTCAAAGAGCAGCTACTCTGAAAAATGCCAAGCAGAAAATGACTAAAGAAGGCGCTATGGCAAAACTATACGCTTCTGAAGCTTGTGTGAGAATTGCCAACAATGCCGTTCAGATCTTCGGAGGTTACGGTTATACCAAAGATTTCCCGGCAGAAAAAATTCTACAGAGATTCCAAGCTTTGTACAATCGGGGAGGGAACTTCAGAGATTCAGCGATTGGTCATCGGAAGAGATATCACCAAATAGGCGACTTAAAAAATTAGAATTATATCTTAATAAGTTAATAGTACACGTGTATTGCGTGTACTATTTTATTTTTATGGAATATATAGTCGTAATGTATTGCATAATGAATTAGATGGATTATCTAAATGTTTCTTAAATAATTTTGTTTTTCGTAATTAAATTTTTATTAGCTTTGGAATTCCACAATCAAAAAAGAATATATATGAAAAAACAATTATCATTGTTAGGAATGCTGTTTCTTTCCGGCATTTCATTCGGTCAGACCGACCGGCTATGGTCACCAAACTCAGGAAAAGTAACTTCTGAGATCTTTGAGAATAAAAGCAATATTATTAATCCTAAAGTTTACAGCCTTGATATTAACGGATTAAAAAGTGTTCTTGCCAAAGCACCTAAAAGGCTTACTGCGGGAGAAAAATCGGAAATTATTATTTCTTTTCCGAACGCTGAAGGAAGAATGGAAAATTTCAAGATCAGGGAAAACTCCAATTTTGATCCACAGCTTGCCGCTAAGTATCCTGATATCAAATCTTACGTCGGTGAAGGCCTTGAAAATCCTGCCTCAACGGTTTATTTCAGTGTTTCATCTTTGGGATTGTCGTCCATGGAAATCTATGGCGATAAATCTGCGGTCTTCATTGAGCCGTTTACCAAAGACCTTTCTGCTTATGTTGTTTATAAAAAATCTGATAAAAAAAGATGATCTCAGTGCATTTGAATGTACTGTACTTGATGTTGCCCAGAAAGGTGCAACGTCAAGTGACATGGCAGCAAGACCTAATGCTGATGATGCCAAATTAAGAACCTTCAGACTGGCTTTATCCTGTACAGGAGAATATACGGCGTATTTCGGAGGGACAAAAGCCAATGCCTTAGCCGCAATGAATAACACGATGACCCGTGTGAACGGAGTTTTTGAGAAAGATTTTTCCGCCAGAATGGTTTTAATTTCCAATAACGATGCTGTAATTTATACCAGTGCATCTTCAGATCCCTACTCTGCTGCATCGCAGATGAGTAACTGGAACTCTCAGCTACAGTCTACTTTAACATCCGTTATCGGTGAAGCCAATTACGATATTGGTCACCTTTTCGGAGCTTCCGGAGGCGGAGGAAACGCAGGATGTATCGGCTGTGTATGTACCAACGGATCAAAAGGAAGCGGCTATACTTCTCCTGCTGATGCCATTCCGTCGGGTGATAATTTTGATATTGATTATGTTGCTCACGAAATGGGGCATCAGTTTGGCGGAAATCACACTTTTTCTATGAGTAATGAAGGGACAGGAGCCAATATGGAACCTGGATCCGGATCAACAATTATGGGATATGCAGGAATTACAAGCCAGGATATTCAGCCGCACTCTGATGCTTTCTTTCACGCTATCAGTATTCAGCAGATTACCAATAATATTAAAGCTAAAACCTGCCCGGTAAGCACAAACACCGGAAATTCAATTCCGACAGCTAACGCAGGATCAGATTATACCATCCCGAAAGGAACTCCATTTATGTTAACCGGAACAGGAACTGATGCCAACGGCGATTCTTTAACCTATATCTGGGAACAGATGGATAATGCTTCTTCATCTCAGACGGGAGCAAGTTCGGCGGCCAGTGCTACCAAATCTTCGGGTCCTACTTTCAGATCATTTACTCCAACAGCTTCACCGGTAAGATATTTCCCAAGAATGGCTTCCGTTTTGTCAGGAGCAACCACTACAGCCGGTTCAGAGATTACTGTGGAAGCTTTATCTACTGTGGCAAGAACCTATAATTTCAGATTTACAGTTCGTGACAACAGAGCCGGAGGTTCAGGAAATAATTCCGATGATGCAGTAATTACAGTGAATGGAACAGCCGGACCTTTCAGTGTAAGCTCACAGAATTCTGCGACAACATATACAGGAGGAACATCTCAAACTGTTACCTGGAATGTTGCAGGAACTACTGCAAATGGTGTAAATGCCGCGAATGTTGATATTCTTTGGTCTACAGATTCCGGAAATACATGGACTACTCTACTTGCCGGAACGCCTAATGACGGTTCTCAGGCAGTAACAATTCCGAATTCATCTACGACGACGGGAAGAATTATGGTAAAAGGATCCAATCATATTTTCTTTGATGTGAATAATGCCAATATCACGGTAAATGCAGGATCCGGAACGGTAGATACAACAGCGCCGACGGCACCTTCATTAGCAGCTTCAGGAACCACTTCTACAACGACTAATCTTTCATGGTCAGGTGCGACGGATAATGTGGCGGTAACTGGCTACGATGTTTATCAGGGATCTTCACTGATCGGTTCTACGGCATCGACTTCTTATACGGTAACAAGTCTTACTCCTTCTACAACATACAGTTTCTCCGTAAGAGCAAAAGATGCAGCAGGCAATGTATCATCTTCAAGCAATACAGTAAGTGTGACCACGCTCGCAGGAAGTACCGTTTCTTACTGTTCAGCTTCTGCTAATAATACGTCTGATGAAAGAATCGGAAATGTAAAATTCGGTTCGATTAATAATACTTCGACAGGAACTGCCGGTTATGAAAACTTTACATCTGTTTCTACCAATGTTACCAGAGGAACTGCCTATACTATTTCTGTAACTCCTGTCTGGACGTCGACTGTTTACAGTGAGGCCTACGCTGTTTACATTGATTATAACGGAGATGGAGATTTTACAGACAGCGGAGAGTTGGCATGGTCTAAAACAGGTTCAACAACAAGCCCTGCAACCGGTTCGATCACCATTCCGTCTACAGCAACAATAGGAAGCACAAGAATGAGAGTTATGATGCAGTATAATTCCGTTCCTTCTTCATCATGTGGAACTTATACATACGGACAGGTCGAAGATTATACTTTAAATATTGTGTCATCCGGAAGAAATGAAACAGGGATAAAAGATCTTATTACAGATATTAAATTATATCCGAATCCTGCAAAAGATATCTTATATATCTCAAATACGAAAGCAGAAGATTACAAAATTTTCGATATGGGTGGAAAACTAATCAATTCAGGAAAACTTGAAAGAGGCTCTGTGAATGTAAGCAGCCTTATCAAAGGTGCTTATTTGATTCAGATCGGAGAAACTTCCAAGAGATTCATTAAAAACTAATAGCTTATTCAATTAAATTTGAAGACTGTCCGAAAACGGGCAGTCTTTTTTTTATGAAATCATTTTAATCCTCAATGGAGCTTATTATTTCATAAGCATAAGATTCAAATTAAGTGAAATTAAATAATTAAAACTAAGCATTCTTGTATTATTCAAAATATTTGTTTAAATTCACCATAACATAAAATACTAATAATCAACATTATGGAAAATTTAAAAAAAATTACAAGATCTGGATTAAAAGGAATTTACGGAGGAATTGAAACATGCATTCAAGATTGTTTTCAAGGATATAGAAAATGCTGTATCAAAGGAAAACCCTATCAATGTATACCAGATAGCCAAGTGTGTGCATAAAATAAGCTGAATAAGAGGCTGTCTCGCTTTTGAGACAGCCTCTTTTTTTGAGTTTCCTTCAAGATATTCTAAAAGGCTTTCCATCTAATGTCTAATCGATGAGTGAGCAAGTACCGAAGATGACCCAGTGGCTGTTTTAAACTTACAAAATTACTTCTCATTTTTATTTGCGGTAAACTTGTATATACTTACCTAAATTTAAATAAAACCTAAGTCTCAAATCCTGATTTATGAAACCTTATTTTTATATTTGCGTAAATAAAAAATATTCATGGATAAAATTGATAGTCTGAACCAGGTAGCAGAATTCCACACCACTTTTAAAGCACCCATTTTAGAAACTCCGCAGATTCCTTCACCGGAAAGATGTAATTTGAGGGTAGAACTTTTGCAGGAAGAACTGAACGAATTAAAACAGGCTATTGCCGACAATAATATCGTGGAAATTGCCGATGCATTGTGTGATTTACAGTATGTTTTAAGCGGTGCTGTTCTTGAATTCGGACTTGGCAGTAAATTTGTAGAACTGTTCAACGAAGTTCAGCGATCCAATATGTCGAAAGCGTGTGATAATGAAGAACAGGCAAAGGAAACCGTTGAATTTTACAAAGAAAAAGACGTAGAATCTTTTTATGAAAAATCTGGTGAAAAGTTTAATGTTTACAGAAAAGCGGATCATAAAGTTCTGAAGAACAAATATTACTCCCCTGCAGATTTAAAGACCATTATTGAAAAATAGCATGAAAAAAATTATTACAAATCTTGTTGCTGTTTCCGCTTTATTACTGGCAAATCAACAAATTACTGCACAAAAAGTAGTAGTGGGCCGTGAAGTGGAAACTACCAGCGACGGCAAAATGCTTTTAGGAAACCAACTTAAAGAAAAATTTCTCGAAGCTCCTTATGCCGACTGGTATGTAAAAGAGCATGACGAATATGCAATGGATCAGAAAGCCATCAGCGAACTTAAAAAAGATAAAATTAACAGTTACAATATTATTGTTTTTATGGGAACCTGGTGCGAAGACAGCCACAGAGATTTCCCAAGACTGATGAAAATCCTGGAGGAAGTAAAATATCCTGAAAGTAAGCTCACGATCATTGCCGTTAATCGCAAAAAAAGAATCGCCAACAGGAGATGAAGCACGCTATAATATTCAGAAAGTTCCTACGATCATCTTAGAAAGATATGGTAAAGAAATTGGGAGAATCATAGAAATGCCTACTACAGGATACATCGAAAGAGATTTGGTTCAGATATTAAAAAAAGATGATACATCAGTAATCAAAGAAATTTTTAATAAATAAATTTTGAGAAATCTAAAAATAATACTACCGTTTCTGGCAGGAGCTGTTTTAATGGTTATCCTGTTTTTCAGCTTTAAATCCTGCTTCAATCCTGCGGAGAAAACTGAAAAATCAGATTATTATATTCTGACCAACCAGATTTCAAAGATGAACAAAATGGTCGTTCTTGAGCAGAATACTTCATCAATGCAGAAAACAAAGATGGGCTATGAGTTTTTCGGAAAAGAAATGTCCAGCAACAGTATTATTACCTATACCAAAACCAATGCGCAGGTTTCTTATGATCTTAATAAAATGAAAATTGAGGTTGATTCTGTCAATAAAAAACTCATTATTACAGAATTGCCGGAAGCGGAAATAAGAATTACTCCAAGTGTTGAAATCCAGTCACTTGATGATTCTTTCTTTAACAGGATTTCTGAAAAGGATATTAAAAATGTAACACAGAAAGCCAAAACTACCGCAATTAATTCAATCGATCAGAACAGGCTGAGAAATGAAGGCCGTCAGCAATTATTGGAAAATCTTAATACTATTTTTGTTTTGGCAAAGGCTTTGGATTACAAGATAGAAGACCAGACAGGAAAGCTGGGTATTTTAAAATTGTAAAACGTAAAAAGCTATGGAACCGCAAGAAAAAGACAAAAAGCAGGAATCTGCAAACTCCGCAGAAACCAAAAAACAAAATCAGGATTTCCCTAATATTCCTGCATCATCGAAAAAGACAAATCCGTCTGATGTAGATAAAGAAGATGTTCAGAAATCTTCAAACAACAATAAATCAGGAAAGACGGATAATACTGAAGAATAATAAAAAGGTTCTGCTTCAAAAGAAGCGGAACCTTTTTCAGAAAAAAATATACAAATAAAAATCAAACCGTAAGAAAATCGCTCCGCCGTACGAATTTATGGACTCTTTACTACTTATCTAATTGCAGCGAAGCGAAATTTATATTAGACAATGGTAGATTTTCCGAGCTTTACATTTTCAAAGTTGTAATAAGATTTCTCGGAATATTTAATAAAATCTGCAATAAAACTTCCCACTTCACTCGTAGAATAAGGTTGTTCAGCATTCAGATCTACCGTTACATATTTATTTTCAATAGCGTGTTCTACAGACTGTCTTAATTTTTCCGCTGCCTGTTCCAGCTTTAAATAATCAAGCATCATCGCCGTACTCAGAATGGAAGCAATCGGGTTGGCGATTCCTTTTCCTTTCGCCTGTGGATAAGACCCATGAATAGGCTCAAATAAAGCATTACCATTACCTATCGAAGCTGAAGGAAGCAATCCGATTGAACCACCGATCACACTCGCTTCATCCGAAATGATATCTCCGAACATATTTTCTGTTACAATAACGTCAAACTGTTTTGGATTTAGAATCAATTGCATGGCAGCATTATCAACAAACATAAAATCCAGTTCTACATCGGGATATTCTGCCGCAATTTCTTTGCATATTTTTCTCCACAGCCTGGAAGTATCTAATACGTTGGCTTTATCGATTAGCGTTAATTTTTTTCTACGCTTCTGTGCTTCCTGAAAAGCCATGTGAACGATTGGGGAAATTTCATCACGGTTATATTTACAAATATCGTAAGCATATCCGGCTTCTTCATCCGTAAATTTTTCACCAAAATAAATTCCGCTCACCAACTCCCTGAAAATCTGAATATCAGTTCCTTCAATGATTTCTTTTTTTAAAGGACTTTTCTCAATTAAGGAACTATAAGTTTTCAACGGTCTGATGTTTGCAAAAAGCCCGAGCTCTTTACGAAGCTTCAGCAGACCCTGCTCGGGACGTACTTTTGCATCAGGATTATTATCAAAAGAAGGATCTCCGATCGCTCCGAAAAGTACCGCATCAGATTCTTTGCAGATTTCCAGTGTTTCATCCGGTAAAGGATTTCCTGTTTTATAAATCGCTTCGGCGCCCATCAACCCATATTTAAATTCAAACTGATAATGAAAAGCTTCAGCAATTGCATCCAGAATTTTCATGCTTTCCGCTACTACTTCCGGCCCGATTCCGTCTCCCGGAAGAACTGCAATTTTAAAGTTAGTTTTCATAAACTTTTTGTGTTTTTAATTCAAATTCTGTGATTGACTTCTTTCTGCTGATTAAAAAGTCAATATCATCGTAACCATTCATCAGACATATTTTTTTGTAAGAATCAATTTCAAAACTTTCTGTTTTATCGTTAAAAGTAATCGTTTGCTTTTCAACATCTACTAATATTTCTTTTTCAGGATTTTCAGTAATATCCGCTAAAATTTCTTTTAAAAAACTTTCGGAAATTTTTACAGGCAGCAACCCATTATTTAAAGCATTTCCTTTAAAAATATCTGCAAAAAAACTGGAAACAACAACTTTAAAACCATAATCCGTTAAAGACCACGCCGCGTGCTCACGACTGCTTCCGCAACCGAAATTGTTTCCTGCAACCAGAATCTCACCGCTGTATTTTGGATTATTCAGAACAAAATCAGGATTTGGCTCATTTGTATGAACATTGTATCTCCAGTCTCTGAAAAGATGATCTCCAAACCCTTTTTTATCAATACTTTTTAAAAATCTGGCCGGAATAATCTGATCTGTATCTATATTTTCTACCGGCAAAGGAATCGCCGTGGATTTTATTGTGATTAATTTTTGCATTTTTATCTAAATTATTAATGTGAAAAGTGAATTTAACTTCGTAAGTGAGTGATCAATTTATTTCATACTGAATATTCACGATTAACTATTGATTTTAAAAAAATTCACCTTTAAATCAGTTTTCAAAAACCGAAATTTTCCCTTCAACGGCAACTTTGGCAGCCGTTAAAGGACTTGCAAGAATCGTTCTTGCGCCCTGTCCCTGTCTACCTTCAAAATTCCTGTTGGAAGTCGATACGCAATATTCACCTTCCGGAATTTTATCGTCATTCATCGCCAGACATGCGGAACATCCCGGCTGCCTGATCTGAAACCCGGCTTGATTAAAAATAGTATCCAGACCTTCTTCAAAAATCTGTTTTACCACCTGTTGTGAACCTGGAACAATTAAAGCCTGTACATGTTCTGATTTTCTTCTTCCTTTAATATAATTTGCCGCAGACCGGAAATCTTCAATTCTTGCATTGGTACAGCTTCCGATAAAAACATAATTCACTTTGATATCAGAAAGTGCCTGTCCGGCTTTTAATCCCATATATTTCAGTGCTTTTTTCTCAGAATCATTTTGCGGATTCGGAATATTTTGTCTGATGGAAATTCCCATTCCCGGATTGGTACCGTATGTAACCATCGGATAAATTTCGGACGCATCGAAAGAAAATTCTGCATCAAAAGTTGCGTCGTCATCCGTTTTCAAAGTTTTCCAGTAATCTAATTTCTCTTGCCATTCTTCACCTTTTGGTGCGAAGGTTCTTCCTTTTACATAATTAAATGTCGTTTCATCAGGAGCGATCATTCCGCCGCGGGCGCCCATTTCAATGCTCATGTTGCAAACCGTCATTCTGCCTTCCATTGACATTTCTTCAAAGACATTTCCGGAATATTCGCAGAAATACCCTGTTCCGCCATCGGTTCCGACTTTTGAAATAATGTATAAAATCACGTCTTTTGGCTGAACGTTTTTATTTAACTGACCATTTACTGTGATTCTCATAGATTTAGGTTTGTTCAGCAATAAACACTGACTTGCAAAAACCTGTGCGACCTGGCTTGTTCCGATTCCGAAAGCAATAGATCCGAAAGCGCCATGTGTTGAAGTATGACTGTCACCGCATACAATGCTCATTCCAGGCTGTGTAACGCCTAACTCCGGAGCAATGATATGAACAATCCCCTGATAAGGATGGCCTAAACCATATAATTCAATATTATTTTTTTTACAATTTTCAGTTAGCTGTTCAACCTGATTTCTGGAAGAATCATCGCGTATCGGCTTATCCTGATCCCATGTCGGAACATTGTGGTCTGCCGTGGCTACAATCTGCTTTGGCCTGAAAACTTCCAGATTTCTGGACTCCAGTTCTGCAAAAGCTTGCGGACTTGTCACCTCGTGAATCAGATGTTTGTCTATGTATATAATCTGAGGTCCGTCAGGAATTGTTTCTACTACGTGCGCATCCCAGACTTTGTCAAAAAGTGTTTTTTTATCGCTGTTCATTTTAAATTATATCTAAAAGAAAATCTATCCTTCTACCCTATTTTTCTCGTTACATTTTCGATGATTAAACTTAAATCATCATTATCAACTTCTTTTTTACGGTCAGCCACTTTCAGAAACTCTTCATATAAAAAATCGAGTTCATTTTTAGTAACATCAAAACCGATATGCTTGAATCGGTAAGCCAGAGCAGAACGTCCGCTTCGTGCAGTCAATACAATGCTTGAAGAGCTTACGCCAACTTCTTCGGGATCAATAATTTCGTATGTCTCCCTATTTTTAATCACCCCATCCTGATGGATTCCTGAGCTGTGCGCGAATGCATTGGCACCTACAATTGCTTTGTTGGGCTGCACAGGCATACCCATTAATTCTGAAACCAAAATGCTTATAGGATTAAGCATTTTAAATTTAACATCTGTATGTAGCTGTAAATGCGGATGCTGTCTGAGAATCATCACAACCTCTTCCAAAGCGGTATTTCCGGCTCTTTCTCCCAGTCCGTTGATAGTACATTCGATCTGTCTCGCTCCGTTGATCGCGCCTGCTATGGAATTCGCAGTGGCCATTCCCAAATCGTTGTGGCAGTGACAGGAAAGAATTGCTTTATCAATGCCTTTTACATTTTCTTTTAAATATTTTATTTTTGCGCCATATTCTTCGGGCAGACAATATCCTGTTGTATCAGGAATATTTAAAACGGTAGCGCCTGCTTTAATTACAGCTTCGCAAACTTTTGCCAGGTAATCATTATCCGTTCTTCCGGCGTCTTCAGCGTAAAATTCTACATCTTCCACGAAAGTTTTGGCATATTTTACGGCTTGTACCGCTCTTTCAATAATATCTTCCCTGTTGGAATTGAATTTATATCTGATATGAGAATCCGATGTTCCGATACCTGTATGGATTCTTGGTCTTCTGGCAAATTTTAAAGCTTCCGCCGCGGTTTCAATATCTTTCTGATTTGCTCTTGTCAGCCCGCAAACTTTTGCATTTTTCACTAATTTTGAAATTTCCGAAACGGAATGAAAATCTCCCGGACTTGAAATAGGAAAGCCAGCTTCGATAACATCTACTCCAAGTTCATCCAGTTTTTCGGCTATAATTAATTTTTGCTCCGTATTCAATTTACAACCCGGCACCTGTTCTCCATCACGCAGCGTGGTATCAAAAATTTCGACTTTTTCGGAATTCATAATGAAGTTTTTTACTTAATTTTGAATCAAAACTAGAGAGTTGAAACGTTTTTCTCTTTTCATAGTTTTAAAAAAATACAATACTCAAAATATTATATTTTAATTTTAAATATCTGATTATCATTATTTTAAATTTCATAAATTTACAATGGCAGAATTGCATAAAGATTTTTTATTTGTACTGATTAAATCATTGACGACTTCAGAAAAAAGGCAATTTAAGCTGTATGTAAACCGTCTCGGAATTAATGTTGATGCAAAATTTCTCCTTCTCTTTTCAGAAATGGACAAGATGAAGGAATACGATGAAAATATTATCATTGATAAAAAAAATTTCGACGAAACAACAATTGTCAAACCTGAAAGCTCATCTTTACAAACAGATTCTGGTAAGCTTAAGGCTGAACCCGAGTCATCAAAACTACAGAATACAACTACGTGAGCAACTGGATTTTGCGAATATTCTCTACCAGAAAGGTCTTTATAAACAGGCTTTGAAAATTTTAGATAAAACGAAACAGTCGGCGTTAGAACTTGATGAAAAGACAATTGCTTCGGAAATTATAGATTTAGAAAAAGTAATTGAATCACAGTTTATTACAAGAAGTATTGAAGGGAGAGCGGATGAGCTGATCAGGCAATCTACGGAAATCAGCAAGCAAAATCACTATGCCACAGAATTGTCTAATCTTTCCCTGAAATTATACAGTGAAATGCTGACGCACGGCTACGTAAAAAATGATGAAGACCGCGCTGAGATCATGGAGATTTTCAATGCTCAGATTCAGAAAATTACTTTTGAAAAATTGAATTTTACTGAGAAACTATGGTACTTTAAGGCTCATGTCTGGAAAAATCAATTGCTTCAGGAATATAAATATACATTGAAGTACGCTTTTCAATGGGTCGATTTATTTCACAAAAATCCTGAGATGATTATAAGCCACCCCGTTTGGTACATCAAAGGAAATACGTATCTCCTGAAAATCCTTTTTCTGTATGGAAATATTGATATTTTAGAAAATAGTTTCATGGAGTTTAATAAAAGAGTTCATTCTTCAAGTTTTGCTCAAAATGAGAATTTGCAATCTCTTATTTTTCTGACACATTACAATACTTTAATGAATATTCACTTTGTAAAAGGTGAATTCTTTTCCGGCTCAAAACTGATTCCTGAAATTGAGCTGAAAATGGATAAACTTCGTGATAAAATTGATGAGCATCATTTTATGATTTTGTACCTAAAAATGGCCGCCATGTTTTTTGGAAGTAAAAAGTTTAAGGAATCAATAAAATATTCTGTAAAGGTTATTGATTCAAAGGGCAATGTGCAGGAAGATCTGCTGTTTCATACACGGATTTTGATCTTAATGGCCAAACATGAGTCGGGAAATGATGAAGACTATGATGAATTTATCAAAGCAACTTCAAAGTTTGTAAAAAAGATGAAAAAGCCTGATGAATTTCATTTTGAAAGCATTCAGTTTTTCAAAAATTTAAATGATGTAGCACCTGATCAACAATTGGGATCTTTCAGAAAGTTTGATAGAAAACTGGGCTTTTTTGCTGATAACGAATATTACAGAAGGTCATTATTATATATAGATATTCACGGCTGGGTAAAATCTAAATTAAGAAACGTGGATGTGATTGAGATTATTAAGGAAAAAGTGAGATACAAAAGAAAGAATTAATGTAATTATTAAATTCGTAGTAATCAATGTTTTGAATATTTTCCAAACAGTAAAAACGATTTTTATTTCATTTTAGTATTAAATCTCGCTGTAAATATGGGCGGATGTAGCATACTAATTAAAAAATTCGTATTTTTGCCTCTTAAAAATTTCTTAGTAAACAATGATAAAAATTACACTTCCGGACAATAGCGTCAAAGAATTCGAGGCAGGAGTTACTCCGCTAGACGTGGCAAAATCTATAAGCGAGGGATTGGCTAGAAATACCATTTCCGCAATTGTTAATGACAAACAAGTAGAGACGACCACGCCTATCACCACGGATTCTACGGTACAGCTATTAACATGGAGTGATGATCTTGGAAAGAAGGCTTTCTGGCATTCTTCGGCCCACCTTTTGGCGCAGGCAATCCTTGATTTTTATCCTGATGCTAAGCTGACCATCGGTCCTGCTATAGAAAACGGATTCTATTATGACGTAGATTTCGGTGCCGAAACTTTATCTGAAAAAGACTTTGAGAAGATTGAGAAAAAAGTATTGGAAAATGCTAAAAAAAGGCTCAACATTCTCACTATATCCTGTTTCTAAGGAGGAAGCATTGAAAGTTTATGCAGATAATCCTTATAAAGTAGAACTGATTTCTAATCTTAACGACGGAGAAATCACTTTCGTAACGCATGACGATTTCACAGATCTTTGTCGTGGAGGACATATTCCGAATACGAGTATTGTAAAAGCGGTAAAGATTTTAAATGCAGCCGGAGCTTACTGGAGAGGAAATGAGAAAAATCCTCAATTAACAAGAGTTTACGGTATTTCTTTCCCTAAACAGAAAGAATTGACAGAATATCTTGAAAGATTAGAAGAAGCCAAAAGAAGAGATCACAGAAAATTAGGTAAAGAGTTGGGAATTTTTGCTTTCTCTGAAAAAGTCGGAGCCGGTTTGCCGCTTTGGCTGCCAAAAGGAACTGCTTTGAGAAGAAAACTGGAGAATTTCCTTTCAGATGCTCAGAAAAAAGGAGGTTATGAATTTGTAATATCTCCTCATATTGGTTCTAAAGAATTGTATGTAACTTCCGGACACTGGGATAAATACGGGGCAGACAGCTTTCAGCCAATAAAAACGCCGAATGAGGGAGAAGAATTTATGCTGAAGCCGATGAACTGCCCGCATCACTGTGAAATCTATAAAACTTCACAATGGAGTTACAGGGATTTACCGAAAAGATACGCAGAATTCGGAACCGTTTACCGATATGAACAAAGCGGAGAGCTTCACGGGCTGACAAGAGTTCGTGGATTTACCCAGGATGATGCTCACCTTTTCTGTACTCCTGATCAGCTTTTGGGGGAATTTGAGGCGGTAATTGATCTTGTATTATACGTTTTCAAATCTTTAGGTTTTGAAGATTTCATGACGCAGGTTTCGTTAAGAGATCCTGATAATAGAGAAAAATATATCGGTTCCGATGAGAACTGGGAAAAAGCAGAAAATGCGATCATCACAGCGGCAGCAAACAAAGGTCTGAAAACTGTTGTTGAATATGGTGAAGCCGCATTCTATGGTCCGAAACTGGATTTCATGGTAAAAGATGCTTTGGGTAGAAAATGGCAGCTTGGAACCATTCAGGTTGATTATAACTTACCGGAGAGATTTGATCTTCACTATATCGGAAATGATAATGAAAAGCACAGACCGGTAATGATTCACAGAGCGCCATTTGGCTCTCTGGAACGTTTTATTGCTATTTTGCTTGAAAATACTGCGGGAGATTTTCCATTATGGCTGAGTCCGGATCAGTTTATAATTCTACCAATCAGTGAGAAATATGTTGATTATTCTAAAAAAGTTTCACAATTCTTAGAAAATCACGATATTAGCGGTCAGATTGACGACAGAAATGAAAAGACCGGTAAGAAGATCCGTGATGCGGAATTAAATAAAATTCCATTCATGCTGGTGGTAGGAGAAAATGAAGAGAAGGATGGCACAATTTCTGTACGCAGACGTGGTGAAGGCGACTTGGGAGTGATGAATTTAGAAGATTTCGTTTCTTATTTCAAGAAAGAAGCCGCGATTTAATCATTAAAAGATTAAAGGATTTAAAAATTGAAAAATTACTTCATGTAAAATAATCTTTTAATCATTTAATTTTGAATATTTAATAAATTAGAATTAACCAATAAAATTATAATACAATAGCACAAAGATTTAACAACAGGGGCCCACAAAGACGTCCTGTACAGGAGGACTTACACTTGATCAACGATAAAATTCGTGTGAGAGAGCTTCGTTTGGTGGGCGATAACGTAGAGCCGGGAGTATATCCTACAGATAAAGCAAGACAAATTGCTCAGGAGCAAGAGCTTGATCTGGTAGTAATTTCCGATAAGGCTGAACCGTTTATTGCGAGGATATTGGACTATAAAAAGTTCTTATATGAGCAAAAGAAAAAACAGAAGGAACTGAAAGCCAAGCAGGTAAAAGTGGTTGTAAAAGAGATTCGTTTCGGACCTCAGACTGATGAACACGATTACGAGTTTAAGAAGAAGCATGCTGAGAAATTCCTTGAAGAAGGTTCAAAATTAAAGACTTACGTATTTTTTAAAGGACGTTCGATTATCTTTAAGGACCAGGGAGAAATCCTACTTTTGAAACTTGCCCAGGAACTGGAGCATGTAGGAAAAGTAGATCAGCTTCCTAAACTTGAAGGAAAAAGAATGATTATGATGATGAGTCCTAAAAAACCGGCTAAATAATCTATAATTATAATCATTAATTTTAAAGTTCATGCTTTATTTAATGATTTAAAATAAACAAAAGGAGATTTTCTTTGAAAGTCTCCTTTTGTATCATTATTTTTAGTAATTTTGCAGACGCAATTATTGCGTGAGGGATAGTAATGAAAAGCCCGCAACAAGCGAAGAAAATAGCGCTGAGTGAGGACTTGCAATGAATAGCCCGGCCCGAGTGAGTGAGTGGAGCAAAGCGGAACGAATGAGCGAGGGACACGCGCGAAAAGCTAATTGCCAAAAGCTTTTAGCCGATAACCAAAGTATTGATAACAAAACAATAAAAAGCAAGACAATGCCAAAATTAAAAACGAAATCAGGTGCTAAGAAACGTTTTGCTCTTACCGGATCTGGTAAGATCAAAAGAAAAAACGCTTACAAAAGCCACATCTTAACTAAGAAAGAAACTAAGCAGAAGAGAAATCTTACTACTACTTCTTATGTTGCTAAAGTGGACGAGAAAAGTGTTCAACGTCAATTAGCAATCAAGTAGTTTTTATAAATCTAATTCGGTTTATAAGAATTAAACAATTCAGAATTTTTAACCCTGAAACGGAGCAACCAAGTACAATGAAACAGATTGTCGCCCTTTTCAAAAAAACAATTTAAATTATGCCAAGATCAGTAAATGCCGTAGCTTCAAGAGCTCGCAGAAAGAAAATTTTAAAGCAAGCTAAAGGTTTTTTCGGTAGAAGAAAGAACGTTTGGACTGTAGCTAAAAACGCGGTAGAAAAAGCAATGCAATATGCTTACCGTGGTAGAAAAGAGAAAAAGAGAAATTTCAGAGCCCTTTGGATCATGCGTATTAACGCTGGTGCAAGAGAGCAAGGAATGTCTTACTCTCAGTTTATGGGAGCTCTTAAAAAGAACAACATTGAGCTTAACAGAAAAGTTTTAGCAGATTTAGCAATGAATCACCCTGAAGCTTTCAAAGCAGTTGTAGATCAAGTAAAATAATGTAAAATTTTTGTTATCAATATAAATCCCGGCTTTGCTCGGGATTTTTTTATTTATACATTTGCTTTTATTAATTTTTGTACAAGTGAAAAAATCAGTTACCGTTTTATTTTTCTCTTTGATGTCATTGGCATTTAATGGGCAAAGTTTTATTCAGGCCTATCAGAACAGAGCCAATCAGGTCTCACAGACCAATATTACCACTCTTCTTCAGGATTTTGAAAACCTCGGCGTGAAAACTACTGGGTCAGCAGCAAATACCAATGCCTTAAACTGGCTTAAAGCAAAATATCAGTCGTACGGTTATTCTACAAGTCAGATTACTGAGGATCCTTTCACATTTGGCGGTAATGTAAGTTCTAAAAATCTAATTATAACAAAGACAGGAACGCTTTATCCTAATATTTATGTTATCATTTGCGGACATTACGATACGATTACAGGTCCCGGTGTGAGTGATAACGGCAGCGGAACTTCAATTATTCTCGAAGCCGCAAGAATTTTAAAAGATGTTCCTACAGAGTATTCCATTAAGTTTATTCATTTTTCCGGTGAAGAGCAGGGATTACAGGGAAGCGGTCATTATGCGGATAATGTCGTTTTTCAGAATAATACCCGACAGCTAAATGTGAGACTGGTTTTCAATATAGATCAGGTGGGAGGTAAAATCGGAAATAATAATAATGCTATAAAATGTGAAAGTGATCAGGCTGGTTTAACTACAAATGATGCCCAATCTCTTGCATTTACTCAGCAATTGGCTAACTGCACCACGCTCTATTCGCCATTGCAGACTGTTATGTCTAATGCTTATTCTTCAGATTACATCCCATTCGAACAAAATGGAGATATCATCACTGGATTTTACGAAAACGTAAGAAGCTATAACGAACATACGGTAAATGATACTTTTGCCAATGTAGATCCGACTTACGTATTTAATGTAGGGAAAGCAGCTGTAGGAGCATTACAGCATTTTGCTACGGCTACGACAGTATCATTGGGTACACAAGAATTAACTTTAAATTCTCTGGAATCTGTAAAAATCTACCCCAATCCTTCAAAAGATTATCTGAATATTGAATTGCCGAAAGAAATTAAAAGTTTTAAGGTTGAAATTACAGATATGAATGGACGTTTAATTTTGAATAAAGAAAATGAGGGTAAAATTAATGTTTCAGGATTAACCAACGGTGTTTATTTATGTAATGTAAAAGCAGATGGAAAAACTGCAGTACGAAAAGTCATTATCGGAAAATAATTTAATTTGATATAAGAAAATGAGGTTTCGGCGGGCAAAGCCCGCCGAAACCTTTTAATAAATGCATATATTTGATTTTTAACATTTCATCGATTACGCTGTGTCAATATTTCTTCAATATCCTGCATCTGCATTCCTTTGGCTTTAAGCAAAATTAAATAATGATATAAAAGATCTGCGGCTTCATTTTTAAATAAATCATCATTATTATCTTTCGCTTCGATTACCAGTTCCACGGCCTCCTCGCCTACTTTCTGAGCCATTTTATTAATGCCTTTTTGAAACAAAGAATACGTATAAGAATTTTCTGATTTTTCATCAATACGTTGATTAATCATTGTTTCCAGTTCGTAAAGAAAACCTTTTGCATCTTTCTCTCCAAAACAGCTGAAACTTCCTTTATGGCAGACTACATTTTGGGGAATAACTTTAATTAAAATTGTATCATTGTCACAGTCGATGTCAATACTTTTTACTGTCAGAAAATTTCCGGACTCCTCCCCTTTTGTCCAAAGTCTGTTTTTAGAGCGGCTGAAAAATGTTACAATACTTTCCTGTGAAGTTTTTTCAAATGCTTCTTCATTCATATAGCCCAGCATAAGTACCTGCAAAGTTCTGTCGTCCTGAATGATAACAGGGACTAAACCGTCGTTGTTTTTGCTAAAATTTATATTCATCGGATAGATATTTTTTTTGATTTTAATTCTCTTTTAAGACTCTCAATTTCAATTTCTCCAAAATGGAAAACGCTTGCGGCTAAAGCCCCGGAAGCTTTTGTTTCCATAAAAACCTGCTCAAAATCTTCTACTTTTCCGGCTCCTCCTGAAGCGATAACCGGAATATTGATAAGATCTGCAACCTTTCTGGTGATCCTGAGATCAAAACCATTTTTGGTACCGTCTCCGTCCATGGAAGTCAGTAATATTTCTCCGGCGCCCAATGATTCGGCCTGTTGAACCCAATCAAGCGTTTTTAGTTGGGTTATTTCTCTTCCGCCCTTGATATGCACCCAATCTGAACTATTTACAAATCTTGTATCTACAGCTACAACAATGCATTGGCTGCCAAATTCTTTAGCTAGAACAGAAATTAAAGCCGGATTTTTGACGGCCGATGAATTGATGCTGATCTTATCAGCACCAGCTTCTAAAAGAATTCTTACATCCTCCGGCGAGGAAATTCCGCCTCCAACCGTAAAAGGAATGCTGAGTTCTGCAGCAATGGTATGAACGAGCGACGCAAAAGTTTTTCTTTCTTCCAAAGTAGCAGTGATATCAAGAAATACCAGTTCATCGGCGCCGTCATATTCATATTTTTTAGCCAGTTCTACAGGATCTCCGGCATTTCGGAGACCCTCAAAATTAATTCCTTTCACTGTGGTTCCGTCTTTGATATCCAGACAAGGGATAATTCTTTTTTTTAACATTAATAAACTTTTATGATTTACTTTTATACTTCCATAAACTTCTGCAGTTCATTTAAATTGATTCTCCCTTCATATATCGCTTTTCCGACAATAGTTCCCGAACAGCCAATTTCTTTCATTTTATAAAGATCTTCCATGCAGGAAATCCCACCGCTCGCCGTCAGCTGAATGGATGTATTATTTAAAATTTCCTGATATAAATTGGAAGATGGCCCTTCCAGCATGCCGTCTTTTGAAATATCGGTACAGATTACATTTTGTACTCCTTTTTCCTGGTATTGAAGGATAAAATCAATCACATCAAGATTACTGTTCTCCAGCCAGCCGGAAGTTTTTATCTTGCGGTTTTCACAATCGGCTCCCAGAGTGATTTTTTCCGAACCGAACTGTTTGACGAGATCAAAACAAAACTCCCGATCCTGAACGGCAATACTGCCGATTGTAATCTGGCTGGCTCCGGAATCAAAAGCGATTTCAATATCCTGTTTTGTTTTCAGCCCCCCACCGAAATCAATCTTCAGATCAGTTTCACGGGCGATCGTTTCAAGGACTTTTTGATTGACGATATGCTTTGATTTTGCTCCGTCCAGATCTACGAGATGAAGATTTTTGATTCCGTGATCTTCAAATGCTTTAGCAACTTCAACCGGATTTTCATTATATATTTTAAGTGTACTGTAATCTCCTTTCGAGAGCCGTACACATTTTCCGTCGATAATATCTATGGCGGGAATAATTTTCATTAGCTTAATTTTAAAAAATTCATTAAAATTTCATTTCCTGCAGCTCCTGACTTTTCAGGGTGAAACTGTACTGCAAAGAAATTATCTTTCTGTAAAGAAGCACTGAAAGGCAGAATATAATTACAAACCGAAGTTGTGTAATCTGATAATTCACAATAATAGCTGTGAACGAAATAAACATCATCCCACTGTCTCAAGCCTGAAAAAAGAAGGGATTTTTCATTATGAAATGTATTCCATCCCATGTGAGGAACAAGATCGTAAGAAGGGAATTTTTTAACTTCAATATCAAAAATCCCCATTCCGGAAGTATTGCCTTCCTCATTTCTACCGCACATCAATTGCATTCCCAGGCAAATGCCTAAAACAGGTTGTTTCAGATTGGGAATCAACTCATCAAGTCCTTTTTCCTTCAGAAGTTTCATTGTAGATGATGCTTCGCCTACGCCGGGGAAGATAACTTTGTCGGCATTCTGTATGGTTTCAAAATCATCTGTGACTACGGAATCTGCATTCAAGCGGTTAAGTGCATTTTGGACGGAATTCAAGTTTCCTCCATTGTATTTAATAATTGCAATCATATTATAAACTTCCTTTGGTAGACGGAATGTTAAAATTGGTATCAGTCTGCTGCACCGCCATTTTCACTGCTTTTGCAAAAGCTTTGAATACTGCTTCAATTTTGTGATGCTCATTATTTCCTTCTGCTTTGATATTCAGGTTGCATTTGGCGGAATCAGTTAAAGATTTAAAAAAATGAAAAAACATTTCAGCAGGAACATCTCCTATTTTTTCTCTTTTAAATGCCACATCCCACATCAGCCAGGGACGACCTCCGAAATCTACAGCCACCTGCGCCAGGCAATCATCCATAGGAAGTAAAAAACCGTATCGTTCAATTCCTTTTTTATTTCCGAGGGCTTTACTAATAGCTTCTCCTAAGACGATTCCGGTGTCTTCAATGGTGTGATGTTCATCTACTTGCAGATCACCTTTAACTTTTATCACTACATCAAGGTTTCCGTGTTTTGAAATCTGTTCCAGCATATGATCAAAGAAATGCAAACCGGTTGAAATCTTAGATTTTCCTTTGCCGTCGAGATTAATTTCGATCTCTATTTCGGTCTCATTAGTTTTACGAAATACTTTTGCTTTTCTCGGAATTTGCTTTAAATGCTGATAAATATCTTCCCATTTTGTGGTCGTTAATTCGGCTTCACTATTTTCCGAATCATTGATGAAAATAGCTTTAGCTCCAAGATTCTTTGCCAATTGGATATCTGTGATACGGTCTCCGATAACAAAAGAATTTTTAAGGTCATAATTGCCGTAAATGTATTGATTCAGCATTCCTGTTCCGGGTTTCCTGGTGGGAAGATTCTCATATTCAAAACTTTTGTCGATTAGAATATCCTGAAATATAATACCTTCATTTTGAAATGCTTTCAGCATCTTTTCATGCGGAGGCGTAAAGTCTTCTACCGGAAAACTATCTGTTCCCAAACCGTCCTGATTGGTTACCATGACCAATTCATAATCCAGTTCTCTGACAATTTTTGACAGATTTTGAAAAATATCCGGATAAAATTCAAGTTTTTCCAATGTATCGATCTGAAAATCTTCCGGTTCTATAATCAACGTCCCGTCACGGTCTATAAATAATACTTTTTTCATGAGTTAATATTTTTTAAAACATTAATAAGTTTCTGATTTTCATCACGACTGCCGACATTGATTCTTATACATTCCGGAATTTGCGGAGTTCTTTTGCTTGTGAAAATATTTTCGTCCAATAAAGCCTGATATACAGCCTCTGCATTCTCAAATCTGATGAGAAAAAAATTGGCATCGGTGGAAAATATTTTAATAACACATGGAACAGATTTAAGCTCATTTTTTAAGCTTTCTCTTTCAGTAAGAATATTTTTAAGATTTCCATTAAAAATTTCAGGATTGTCAAGCGCATTAAGAATCAGTTCCTGGCTGATACTATTGACATTATACGGTGCTTTTACGGTATTGATTAATCTAATAATCTCTTCAGAAGCATAAGCAATTCCCAACCTTGCGCCGGCCATTCCCCAAGCTTTTGAAAAGGTCTGAAGTACGATAAGACTGGGATATTTTTCCAGAAGCGAAAGAGCAGAATCTTTTTCAGAAAATTCAATATAAGCTTCATCTACTACGACAATTCCGTCATAATTCCGGATAAAAAAATCCAGATCATCTACACTGTTTCCTGTAGGATTATTAGGCGAACAGATGAAGAATACTTTTGAGGAGTTGCTTTTTATTTCATCTAAAAAATATTCTTTATTGATTTCAAAATCATCATTAAGATTCAGTTTTATCACTTTGTTTTCATTGATAGTGGCATAAAATCCATACATCGCAAATGAAGGATTCATCACCAGAATGGAATCTTTTTTTAGGCTCACAAAAAATCCTGATGATCAGATCGATCAGTTCGTCACTTCCGTTTCCGACAGCAATACAGTCTGGGGAAATGTTTTTGTATTCTGCCAGTTTAATTTTAAGTTTTTTCTGAGTAGAATCCGGATAGCGGTTATACGTTCCAAAGGGGCTTTCATTGGCGTCCAGCAATACCGGATTTTCAGGATTTTGCTGATCTCTGTAGCTTGTATAAGGCTGTAGCTGCAAAATATTTTTTCTTACTAAATTATTGATGGTAAATGTTGTCATTATTATGATTTTAAACGGATGGATACAGCATTTTTGTGTGCCAGCAGACCTTCTGCTTCGGCCATAATTTCAATGGTTTTTCCAAGATTTTTAAGTCCATTTTCCGTTATGTGCTGAAAGGTGATTTTTTTAACAAAACTGTCAAGTGAAACTCCACTGTAATTTTTGGCAAATCCGTTAGTTGGTAACGTGTGATTGGTTCCGCTGGCATAATCTCCGGCACTTTCACAGGAATAATTTCCGAGAAAAACCGAACCGGCATTCTGAATTCTTGGGATATAATTTTCGAAATATTTTACTGCTAGAATTAAATGTTCAGGAGCATACAGATTGCTGAATTCAAGAGCTTCTTCTATGGTGCTTAATAAAATGAAATAACTGTTTTTTAAAGATTCAGCTGCAAATTCATTCCTTGGTAGTACTTTCAGTTGTTTTTCAGTTTCTTTAATAGTTTTATTTAAAATTTCCTCATCCGTAGTGATAAAGACTACCTGACTGTCACTACCATGT
Source organism: Chryseobacterium sp. POE27 (assembly GCF_039727685.1). Classification (NCBI taxonomy): domain Bacteria; kingdom Pseudomonadati; phylum Bacteroidota; class Flavobacteriia; order Flavobacteriales; family Weeksellaceae; genus Chryseobacterium; species Chryseobacterium sp. POE27. The sequence goes on along the minus strand of NZ_CP152475.1, from coordinate 644,048 downwards.
TCAGCCTGTGAAAGAAGGTCTGCCGCACAGAATTCCGGTATCGCATTTTTATCGGCAATAACGAGGACTTCACTGGGTCCGGCAGGCATATCCATAGCCACTCCGAAACGTTGGGCATACTCTTTTGCCGCTGTAACATATTGGTTTCCCGGACCAAATATTTTATAAACGGAAGGAATACTTTCGGTACCGAATGTCATTGCCGCAATGGCCTGTGCACCACCAACTTTAAAAATACTGCTGACTCCGCAAAGTTTGGCTGCATATAAAATTGCAGGATTGATATTTCCGTTTTGATCCGGTGGTGTACAGAGAATGACTTCCCCGCATCCGGCAAGCTGCGCAGGAATGGCCAGCATCAGAACGGTTGAAAATAAAGGAGCACTTCCTCCCGGAATATAGATTCCTACTTTTTCAATCGCACGGTTTTCTCTCCAACAAGTTACGCCTTCTACAGTCTCGATTTTTTCGATTTCGCTTTTCTGAGCGGCATGAAAACGTGTAATATTTTCTTTAGCTTTTATAATAGCGGATTTCAATTCTCCACTTATTTCGTTCTCTGCGTTTTTGATTTCAATTTCTGAAACAGCAACTGTTTCCAACTCTGCCTGATCAAATTTCTTGCTGAATTCAAGCAATGCCTTGTCACCTTGAGACTGTACTACTTCAAATATTTTCTGTACAACATCGGAGAGTTCTTCTCTCTGAATTACGGGACGTTGGGTCAATGTTTTCCATGCTGTTTTTTTCGGGATATCTGTATGTTTTCATTATATGACCATTTTATCGATTGGAATAATTAAAATATCTTGTGCCCCTTTTTCTTTTAGTTGATCGATCACTTCCCAGAATCTGTCTTCGTCGATCACTGAATGAATGCTGCTCCACCCTTTTTCTGCTAACGGAATAACGGTCGGGCTTTTTAAAACAGGAAGGACTGCGGAAATTTCTGAAATTTTATCATCAGGGACATTCATCAGGATGTATTTTGAGTTTTTGGCTTTAAGAACAGCTTTGATCCTGAAAAGGAATTTTTCAAGAATAGCTTCCTTTTCAGGATTTAATAAAGAACTTTTTGCTAACACGGCTTCAGACCGCAAAAGTGTAACGGTTTCTCTTAGTCCGTTTTTGAATAAAGTACTTCCTGAACTCACAATATCACAAATCCCATCTGCCAGTCCGATATTGGGAGCGATTTCCACTGATCCGGAAATTACATGGATTTCAGCGTTAATTCTCTGTTCGGAAAGGAATCTTGTAAGGGTATTAGGATAGGAAGTTGCAATTTTTTTTCCCTGAAAATAGCTTAGTTCATCAGTTTCCACCTCTTTCGGAACGGCTAAGGAAACACGGCATTTTGAAAAGCCCAGTTTCTGAACTATATCGCTGTTTTTCTGCTTTTCCACAAGGAGATTTTCGCCTACGATGGCCACATCTACTACGCCGTCTTCAAGATATTGCGGAATATCAGAATTGCGCAGATACATGATTTCCATCGGGAAATTGTTTACCGAAACTTTCAGCTGGTCTTTTCCGTTATTGGTATCTATGGCGCAATCTCTGAGAAGCTGGAGAGAATCTTCGTACAACCTGCCGCTTTTCTGAATGGCAATTTTTAATATACTCATTTTGATGGTTTTGGGCCTGAGCAAATAAAAACTGGTTGAATTGAAGAAAATTCCCGGGATATTCAGAAACAAAAAAACCGTCTATTTACTCAGACGGTTTTTAATTATTTTGATTTTTAACATAAATTATCGATCAATCAATTCCGTCTTAGCAGAGATGATGATGATAATGATGTACTGTTAAAAAATTCGGTTTCATTGTTGAAATTTGTAATGCAAAGGTAAGAGATTATTTTCGAGACGTGCAAATTTTTTTACATTATTTTTTGATAAAGGCTCATCAGTTGTTCCGCAATAGGCTTATCATTAAATTTCTGAACGAACTCAAAACCCTTTTCAGCACGGCGTTTTCTCTCCGATTCGGTTTGCCATAAAAACTTAATTTTTGCCTGAATATCCAGATGATTTTTAGGATCAATATAGACAGAATCCGGACCACCGGCTTCGGGAAGACAGCTTGTATTGCTTGTGATGACTACAGTTTTAGAAAAAAGCGCTTCAATCACAGGAATTCCAAAACCCTCAAAAAAAGCTTGGATACACAAAAATATCTGCAAGTTTATACAACACTGCAAGCTCATCCATAGAAACGCCTTCAAGGAAAAAGATTTGCTTTTCCATTTTATTTTTTCGGATGAAAGTTTCTACCGTTTTAAAGTATTTTGTTTTTCTTCCGACTATTACTAAAGGTATTTCCGTGTCTTTTACAGCTTTAACGATATTCAGAAGATTTTTGCGCTCTTCAATGGTTCCGACATTCAGGATGAATCTTTCAGGTAAGATAAATTTCTCTTTTACCGACTCAATATATTCATCTGGTTGATTTTCCTTAAATACCTTGTGACACCCTTGGTAAATCACTTCAATTTTGCTTTCATGAACATTCAGAAATTGAATAATATCTCTTTTAGTCTGTTCAGAAATTGCTATAATTTTATCTGCCGAAGCAGCGGCTTTTTTAAATTTCCATAAATGAATTTTACGGTCAAAAAATGAATAATACTCCGGATAACGGATAAAGATGAGATCGTGAATGGTCACTATTTTCCGAATCGGTTTTTTGTTCCATTTTAGCGGAAGTTCACCCGACAGTCCGTGAAAAATATCAGCATTTTGGTTTTGAGCATCTGTTCCCATTTTGAATTGTCTCGACATATTGCCTCTGGACGTTTCCACAAAACGGACACTTTTATGATTCAAAATGTTTTCTCCTCTTTCGGATTTGTTTTTATTGAGCAGAATGTATTCATTTTCAGGATAATAATCTGCCAATATTCTTATCAGATCACGGGAATAATTTCCCAGTCCTGATGTATTATGGAAGAATCTTTTCGCATCGTAAGCTATTTTCATGAGCCGATTTGTTTTTGAAATTCCTGAAAAGTTCCGAAGGTGTAATTCTTTTGTTTAAGCCACGAAATAAAATCATCAAAACGCTTAATCATATCTTTTCCTGAATTTTTAACAGTAAAACCCGGTAATTTATATGCTTCATCTTTGATTTCTGCAAACTCCCACGGATGAAAATAAACATTAAGATAATTGTCTTTTTTTAAGGTATCTAAAGCTATTTTTTTATAGAATGATAAAGGAAAATTATGAAAGCTCAACCAGAACAGCGGGATCCTGAAATTCGGGGAAACTGAAGCCGGAATCTGTGTTACATTTCCTTCTTTAAAATAAGTTCTGGAGACTTTCAGGTTGTTATATCTTCCCGGAAGAAACGTTGGATTGATCGATGAGTTGTAAGAATAACCAGCTTCTTCCACGGCATTTTTGCTTACCGGCATCATGCGTGGCATTCTTAAACCTGTCACTTTCGTGGAAAATAATTTTTCCAGCCTTTCTTTTGACTCCTTCAAATGTTTTTCTTCAAATTCTGAATGATACCAGGTGTGAGAAGCCAGTTCATGATCTTCTTCCAGTAATCTTTCAATAAGTGATTTGCTGTTTTCCGCAAAAACTACAGTTGAAAAAAAAGTAGCTTTTACCTGATGTTTTTTAAGGAGATCCAATATTCTTTCAAGCCCGGTTTGGGAAACGGAAATCTGTTTTTCGAAGGGAATTTCACCTTTATATTCCAATGGCATATCAAATTCTTCGATATCAAAACTCAATAAAACCATGTTAAAAATTTTTGTTTTTAATGATGTAATTCGGCCGGTCTTTCACCTGTTTGAATATTTTACCTAAATAAATTCCGATAATTCCAAGAATAATCAATTGCAATCCGCCAAAGAAAACAATGGTCATAATCAGCGATGCCCAGCCGGAAATCTCCGTTTTGGTGATAAATGAATAAATCACATATATTCCGTAGCCTACCGCAGAAATCCCTGAAAATAAAAATCCCAGATATGCTGCGATATACAGCGGTTTTACACTGAAAGCAGTGATTCCTGTAAAAGCAAAAGTAATCATCTTTTTCAGGTTATAACTGCTCTGTCCGGAAACACGTTCATTAGCTGTAAATTCAATTCCGGTCTGCTTAAAGCCCATCCAGCTGGTAAGTCCGCGTAAAAAGAGATCGTCTTCATTGAAATTTCGCATGACTTCCACTGCACTGGCATCCATTAGCCTGAAATCTGATCCTCCGCCTTTGGTAAGGTCAACATCCGACATTTTCGATAGGATTTTGTAGAAGAAATCTGAGGTTTTCCTTTTAAACATTGAAATTTCTTTAGGATATTTTCTTACCGTAAAAACAATATCGTATCCTTCTTCCCATTTTCTGATCATTTGCGGAATAAGTTCCGGCGGATGCTGAAGATCACCATCCATAGAGATTACCGCATTTCCGTGGGCATAATCCATTCCTGCTTTTACGGCAGGCTGATGCCCGAAATTCCTGGAAAACTCAATGAATTTTACTTTTTCATACTGATGCGAAAGCTCTTCCAGTTTTTGTTGAGTTCTGTCTCTGCTTCCGTCATTTACAAAGATTATTTCAAAATCATAATCGCTTAATCCGGAAAAAACAGCGTCGATTTTTTCATAAACCAAAGCAACATTTCCTTCTTCGTTATGGGCAGGAATGACAATGGAAATTTTCTTCATAATAATATTAATTCAGGCTGTAATTTTTTTCAAAATCTTTGGTAAGAAGCTCATAAATTACCCTCAGCCAAACTACAATGCAAGGTACAGCTTTTAAAGAATATTTAATGATATAATTTTCTTTCACGAATTTCGGGAACAGATCCGATGTGGAAAAGCAGGTGAAAATAATCACAAAAACCAGTAGTCCTATGATAAAAGGCGTTCTTTCTTTTTGAAGAAAAAACCAGATCAGCACGCCTACAACGGCAATGATATATGTAGGAGATTCTGAACTCGAGCTGAATAATACTAAGAAAAGCAATGTAGAAGCCAGAATCATCAACTGGAAAGCGTAGTTTTTGTATTGTTTGATTCTAATGTATGGCGCTCCAAAAAGCGGTAATCCGAATGCAAGAAACACAAGATTTGAAATAGAAGCATCCCCAAGAATCCTTCTGAAAAAGCCCATCAGCGAAATATCCTGCATATTCCCCAAAACCTGATTTTCATTGTTTTTTTCTACGATGGAATGAAACCAGTCTGCATAGCACTGAATCACAAATTTCGGACTTGAATATGCCATAGGCAGAACAAAAAATATCAATGCTATAACCAATCCTGACAGGATGAATTTCATTTTATTTTTAATGAAAAAGAACTGTGAAAGCCCGACAATCCCATAGATTTTTACGAAAACACCAATTAAAATTGATGTCGCAGACTTTACTTCTTTTCTTTCATAAATGTACACTGCAGACAGCAACAAAAGACCTGTAAGAGCAACATTGAACTGTAAGCTTAAAGCAGCTGTAATGTATTCCTGTAAACAGAAAAGGCCAAAAAGAGCTTTTTTAGCATCGGAAAACGGGAGTTTGTAAATACCATAAATAAAGATAAACGTATTGGCAGCATTCCAGAGAGAAATCCCCAGCCAGTCGGGCATTATTGCAAAAGGAGCAATGAGCGCACTGAAGAAAATACCGTAATGATTTAAATCAAAATAAAGATCGGGATAATGAATGAACAGATTTTTCTGATTGATGGTATTAAAAAAAACATTTTTAAAAATCAGATAATTGTTTATGGCGTAATCTCCTCTCAAATACTTGGAAATTGCGGTAACTACCGATATAATAAGATAAACCCCAAATATATATTTAGGGTTTAGGATTATTTTAAGAAATTTATCTTTCAAAATATTAGTTTTAGTTTAAAATTTACTCTTAAACAGCAACATTATTATCTCTCAACGCATCATTTAAAGACGTTTTTTTGTCTGTGGATTCTTTTCTCTGACCGATGATCAAAGCGCATGGAACCTGATATTCTCCGGCTGGATAGTGTTTCGTGTAACTTCCCGGAATGACCACTGAACGAGCAGGAACTCTCCCTTTGATTTCGATGGGTTCAGGGCCTGTAACATCGATGATTTTTGTAGATGCCGTAAGAACAACATTGGCTCCTAAAACAGCTTCTTTTTCTACGTGAACACCTTCCACGACAATACATCTTGAACCTATGAAACAGTCATCTTCAATGATTACCGGAGCAGCCTGAAGGGGTTCAAGAACACCACCGATTCCTACGCCGCCACTCAGGTGAACATTTTTACCGATCTGCGCACAGCTTCCAACTGTAGCCCAGGTATCTACCATTGTTCCTGAATCTACATATGCCCCGATATTGACGTAAGAAGGCATCAAAATAACACCTGACGCAACAAAAGATCCTTGTCTGGCAATTGCATGAGGTACAACTCTTACTCCTTTTTCTGCATAGTTTCTTTTCAAAGGAATTTTATCATGAAATTCAAACGGCCCCACTTCAATGGTTTCCATTTTCTGAATCGGGAAATACATTACCACTGCTTTTTTTACCCACTCATTCACCTGCCATCCGTTTTCTGTAGGCTGCGCAACACGAAGTTCTCCGGAATCTAATAAAGAAACAACTTCTCTGATGGCCTTCTGGCTGTCTTCATTCTGCAAAAGCTCTCTATTATCCCAAATGTTTTCAATAGTTTGTTGTAACGACATGTTTCTAGTTTAAAATTATTTGCGCCAAAGATACAAAAGTTAAGGGAAATATTCTGACAGTTGTAAGGTAGGAAACCGTTTTGTTACTAAATATTTCTTATTTAAATGTTCCATTAAAGCACTCTCTGAGCGTGAAGATAAGCCTTATTCCAATACTTTTCATTCAGCGATGAGATGATGACTCCTTTTGTGGTGGAAGCGTGAATAAATTTCACCTCTCCGTCATTTCCGATATCGTGAACGATTCCGACATGAGAAACTCTTGTGCCACCAGCGGTTGCGAAGAACAAAAGATCTCCGGGCTTTACTTCTTTGATATCAATTTTATTTCCGGTCTCTGCCTGATCTGACGATCTTCTGGGAAGTTTATAATCATTTTCTTCAAAAACTTTTAATGTAAATCCCGAACAATCAAAACCTGACGAAGTATTTCCACCGAATTTGTAGGGGGCGCCGAGATATTTTTCAGCATCTTTAAGAATTTCATTTACTGATCTGGAAATTTTACCGTTAAATTTAGATTCCAGATTTCTGAGATTTTCGGCTTTGGAAACGGATTTTGTACTTGTATTTTTACCGGAAGCAACATTTTTTGAACTTCCGCATGATATTGTAATTAAAGATGCAATGAGTAATACATGAATTGTTTTTAAATGTAGACTTTTATAATGCAGGCGGTTCTTCATAATTCTTTTATTTTACACACAAAATCAATACAAATATATATAAATTATGTTTTCGTTTTGCTCAATTTGTGGTATGAAATAATTCATTAGCAATATGTAAAAATAAAAAAAGCTATTCGTCTGAATAGCTTTTGTATAATGAATGATGTATTACTTGGATGTTTTTTCACCTTTCCATGTGCCGGATCGGGTTGGTGTCGGAACTGCATTTACCCATGTTCCGCTTGCTTTTTTATCTCTTGTAAGAGTCCCTTTGAATTCGCCGTCAGAAGGTGAACCGATTGTCGCATTAAGTTCTCCGGAATCACTCAGCTGGCCGGAAATGGTATAATTTTCTGAAGTTTGCTCAGAATCTAATGTTCCGGTTACTTTTCCGTCGGTTGCTACTACGATGTTCCAGCTGCCTTTTTCTGTTCCTTCGTATCTTCCGGCCCAGGTTCCTATGAAGTCATAGATGGTGTCTTCATCTTTGCCGCAGCCAATAAACAAAAAAGCGGTGAATAAAAGTAAAAATATTTTCTTCATAGTTTTTGTTTTATAAACAAATTGTGGAGAATACGGGGATCGAACCCGTCACCTTTAGACTGCCAGTCTAACGCTCTAGCCAGATGAGCTAATTCCCCTTTTTTTTTGGATCAGTTTTCTGAAGCGGTACAAAAGTAAGTATTTAAACCACATATACAAACATTTTATTAAATTTTCTTTAACGAGAATATGAAATTTGTAGCTAATCATCAATTTTTCAAGGGTTTTCGATTTAAAATAAAAATGCACGTTAATGAGTTTTAACGTGCATTTTCTTACTTTTTATGTTGAAATTATTTCCAACCACCTCCAAGAGCCTGATAAAGCTCTACAGCAGCCTTCATTTTATTGTATTCCGCATTGGTAATATTCAGTTCTGCATTTAATGAATTAACACTTGCATTTAATACTTCAAGATAATTAGCCATACCGTAATTTACGAGTTCCTGGGAATATTCAACCGAGTTCTTATAGGCATTCAGCTCTTTTTGTTTTAATTCTATAAAAGAATCCTGAACAGAGAAAACTCTTATGGCATCAGACACTTCTTTTCCTGCGGTGAGTAATGCTTTTCTAAAATTCAGATAAGCTGTTTCCTGATTGGCCAGACTCACATCATAATTGGTTCTGATGGCTCTTCTGTTTAAAATAGGTTGCGCCAAACCGGCTACAACGTTGGCAAATAATGAATTCACACTGAATAAATGATCAATATCCACAGACTGTATTCCTCCACTTCCTGTAAGCTTTAAAGTAGGATAAAACTGAGCTTTTGCTGAATTAGTCAATTCAAAAGCATTCATTAGATTATATTCTGCTCTCATGACATCAGGACGATTGGCAAGCAGCTGTGCCGGATATCCAAGTTTTACGTCTATAGGCAGCTGTTGGCTTTCCAACGTAGAACGTTCTATGGTGTGGGAAGGCTCTCCCATCAAAAGACTCATGGTATTTTCCAAAAGCTGGATTTGAGTGTCGATGTCAATCAGTAACGATTTTGCGTTGAAAACCAACGCTTCACTCTGTTGAACGGCAACCTCCGTCAATGTTCCCGCAGTTTTTAAAGCTCTTGTGGTTTCAAGATTTTTTTCACGAACGGCGATAGTTTCATTAATAACTCTCTTTTGCGCATCAAACGTCAGCAACTGATAATATGCCGAAGCAATGGAAGCTACAAGATCACTTTTTACCGCTTTATGTGCTGCCACAGTTCCGAGATAAGCCGCAAACTGAGCTTTTTCCTGTGACTTTAATTTTCCCCAGATATCAGCTTCCCATCCGATGCTCGCAGTGATATCAAACTGATTCACGTATCTTCTTTCTCCGATGATTTGCCCGAACTGTGTATTGATAGACTGGGTCTGGAATGTATAGTTGGGTCCGACGGATAATGTAGGCTGATAAGCTGCTTTGCTTTGTTTTAAATAAGCCTCCGCGGAAGCGATACTCTGCAGTGCAATTCTGATATCAAGATTATTTTCCAGCGCCTTAGAAATGTGTTTTTGAAGGATCGGATCCGTAAAAATCTCTTTCCAGGAAACATTGGCGATATTTGTGCTGTCGGAAGAAAGCATATCGGTACGGTATAGCTTTTCATCAACCACATTGTTGGGTCTGTTGTACTCTTTTCTTACCATACATGATGAAACGACAGCAAGAAGCACGACTGAAAAAGCAAGTCCTTTTATGATGTTTAAAATATTCTTCATTTCTTTTAATTAGAAGTTAGAAATCAGAGGTTAGAAGTTAGATTAAAACTCAATCCAACCTCTAACTTGTCCAATTAATTTATTCTGCTAAATTGATTTCTTCTTTTTTAAGAGGTTTTACTTTTTCCTGCAGATATTCGAAAATAACATATAATACAGGAATTACAAAAAGCCCTAAGATGGTTCCTATCAACAATCCGATTGCTGCTCCTGTAGCGATTGATCTGTTACCAACTGCACCGATTCCACTTGCTAAAACCAAAGGCAATAGACCAAAGATGAATGCAAATGAGGTCATCAGGATAGGTCTTAATCTTGCTTTTGCTGCATTGATAGCAGACATGACAATCGATTCTCCGTGATGTCTCCTCTGAACTGCAAATTCAACAATCAAAATGGCATTCTTCGCTAAAAGTCCCACCAACATGATCAGGGCAATCTGGAAATAAATATTGTTTTCCAATCCCATGATTTTCTGTCCGAAGTAAGCTCCCATTACCCCGAGAGGAAGTGAAATTACAACAATCAAAGGAAGAATATAACTTTCATATTGTGCAGAAAGAATGAAATAAACAAAAATCAAACTTAAAGCAAAAATCAGAACGGTCTGAGATCCGGAATTTAATTCCTCTCTCGTTAATCCTGTAAATTCGACATCATAATTTTGATTTAATGTTTCTTTTGCTACCTGCTGCACTGCCGTAATGGCGTCCCCGGAACTGAATCCAGCTGAATTGGCACCTGTAATTTTCACAGAAGTAAATAAGTTGTAACGGCTGACAGATTGTGGTCCGTAAGCTTTTTTCAATGTCACAAACTGTGAGATCGGAGACATTACGCCTGAACCTGTTTTTACATACAATTCGTTCAGGTTGTCAATATTTTGTCTGTTTTCAGGAAGTGCCTGAACCATTACTCTGAACTGTTTTCCGTATTTGGTGAAGTCGGCTGTATAAATTCCTCCGATATAGCCCTGCATTGTCGCGAGGATGTCGCTTACAGAAACACCAAGCTGCTTGGCTAAAGGAACGTTGATCTGCATTTCATACTGCGGGTATTTCGTGTTGAATGAAGTCTGGGCAAACTCAATTTCAGGTCTTTGCATAAGTTTACCAATGAATTCGTTCGTTTTATTATCCAGATCGGCATATTCTCCACCGGATTTATCCAGCAGAACCATCTCAAAACCGGCGCTGCTACCAAAACCAGGAACACTAGGCGGCTGGAAAAATACGACTTTAGCGTCAGGAACCGCCCCCGTAATACCGAATAATTTTTTTGGTAATATCTTCCGAAGTTTGTCCGTCTTTTTTTCTTTCGTCAAATGGTTTCAGCTTAACAAAGGCAAGACCATTGTTGCTTCCGTTTCCGGAAAGGAAACCTCTACCTGTGGAAATGGTAACGTTCTGAACACCCGGCACTTTTAAAGCCTTAGCCTGAAGTGTTTTTAAAGCATTATATGTTCTTTCCATTGATGCGCCCGGAGGAAGCTGAACATCGGTGAAGATAATCCCTCTGTCTTCCGTAGGTACGAATCCTTTTTTCATAGTGGTGCTGGCCCAGTATAAGATTCCTCCTGTAATGGCAAAGATGATCAGGGTTACCCATTTATGTCTCAGAAGAAAAACAAATCCCCTTCCGTAACGTTCTGTTGTTGTTTTAAAGGCGATATTAAACTTATAGAAAAACTTTTGAAGAAAGTTTAAATTTTTATATTCTGTATGATGTGCATCATGAGGTTTTAAGAATAATGAGCATAAAACCGGACTTAAAGTCAATGCGTTGATCGCAGAGATAAAGATGGCAACAATCAGGGTGATCCCGAACTGTTGGTAGAAAACTCCCGTCGGACCGGTAATGAATGTTACCGGGATAAATACAGATGCCATTACCAGCGTAATTGAAATAATTGCTCCTGTAATTTCGTCCATTGCTTCCACCGTAGCTTTTTTTGCATCTGAAATCCCATGTTCCATTTTGGCATGAACTGCCTCGACGACGACAATGGCATCATCCACCACAATACCGATGGCCAGAACCAAAGCGAATAACGTTAATAAGTTTAATGAATATCCGAATAAATTCAGAAAGAAAAAGGCTCCCACAATCGAAACCGGAACAGCGATAGCCGGGATAAGTGTAGATCTGAAATCCTGAAGAAAAATGTACACTACAATGAATACAAGAATAAATGCTTCAATTAAGGTATGAACTACCTTTTCAATCGAAGCTTCCAGGAATTCATTGGTATCAAAATTGAAAGTGTATTTAATCCCTTCCGGAAAGCTTCCTTCTGATGATTTAAGGTATGCTTTAATATTTTTAATAATCTCCTGAGCGTTTGATCCCGGAGTCTGGAAAATCCCCATACTGATTGCTGGATTGTTTCCGTTTTCCCCGATTCCTGAGTAAGACTGTCCAGCCAATTCTACTTTTGCAACATCTTTCAGCATTAAATTTTGTCCGTCGGCAAGAGATTTAATGATAATATTGTCATACTGCTCTTTGTCATTGAATTTACCTACATATTTAATGATATATTCAAAAGAGCTTCCGCTGTTTTGCCCGATGGAACCGGCTGCTGCTTCTCTACTCTGTTCGTTGATCGCATTGGTAACGTCGGTTGGCGTTACTCCGTAAGCTGCCATTTTTGCAGGATCCAGCCACACTCTCATGGAATAGTTTTTCCCACCGAAAACGTTGGCATCACCCACTCCGTTAATCCTTTTTAAATTTGGAATAACATTGATATTCAAAAAGTTCTGAAGGTAAACATCATCAAGATCTTTATTTTCAGAATAGAAAGACATATACATCAAAGCACTTGTCTGCTGTTTCTGCGTAACAACCCCGGAACGTGTGACTTCACTTGGTAAAAGCGGCGTTGCTCTTGTTACACGGTTCTGAACGTTTACTGCTGCAATATCAGGATCAATTCCCTGTTTAAAGAATACCTGAATATTGGCAGAACCGTCATTTCCAGCGCTGGATGTTATATAATCCATACCTTCCACCCCATTGATCTGTTCTTCCAGAGGCACTACCACACTTTTCATTACAGTTTCTGCATTGGCTCCGGTATAGTTTGCCGTAACGCTTACCGTAGGAGGCGCAATATCAGGGTATTGTGTCACCGGAAGAGCAGTCAGTCCCAATACCCCGAGAATCACAATCAAGATTGAGATTACCGTGGATAAAACCGGTCTGTTTATAAAATTTTTAATCATTTTTTTAGAATTTCGGTTTTATAGATTGAACAAGACTATCCATTTTTACAGGCTGTTTTTTCACTGCAGTTCCGGGTTTCAATCCTCCGATTCCTGCTGCTACAACGGTTTCACCTTTATTTATTCCGGATTTTATTAAAGCCATATTGTCGATTCTGTCGATCACATTGATGACAACATTTCTTGCCGTATCGCTTTTATCGACTTTATATACGTAAACAATTCCCTGTTGTTCGTAGGTTGCACTTTCCGGAACGACAAGTACGTTATCATAACGTTGAGGGAATCTTATAGTTCCACTGTTACCATTGCTCAGAAGCTTTTGCGCATTAGTGAAAACTACTCTGAACTGTATGGTTCCTGTTGTAGGATCAATTTGTCCTGTGATCGCTTCTATTCTTCCTTTTTCAGGATAAATGCTTCCGTTTGCCAGTTGTAATTCTACCATCGGAAGATTTTTTATCTTTTGTGGCATGGTAGCACCCGGTGTTTTTTCAAGGAAATCAAAATATTCTTTTTCGTTCATTGAAAAGTAAGCGTAAATTTCTGAAGTATCTGAAATAGTCGTCAGGGGAGTCTGATCTGAAGGTCCTACAAGACTTCCTACTTTCAGAGGCAGTTTACCGATAACTCCTGAAATAGGCGCACGGATAATTGAATATTCAATATTGGCTTCTATTCCTTTGTAATTGGCAACAGCCTGGCTTTTAGCTGCCTGGGCCTGCTTCAACTGAGCCTGAGCCTGAGCTAAATTGGCCTGCGCTGTCTGCAGCTGAACATTACTGATGATATTTTTCTGGACAAGCGGTTTCAACTTATTTACTTCCACATTAGCTGCACTCACGGCAGCCTGGGCCGCAGCAATATTAGATTCAGCGGCGCCGATGCCCGCTTTGGAAGCTGCTGCATTTTCGTTCAGAATATTGGTTTCCAATCGGAATAAAGGCTGCCCTTTGGTTACATACTGCCCTTCATCTACCAAAACCTGTGTAATATATCCCTGAATTTTGGCACGAACATCATTGTTTACTCTACCCTGAATGGTCGCCGGGAAAGTCTGATAGCCCACTATATTTTTTGCTTCCACATTTACGACAGGATATGGTTTAGGGCCATCCTGCTTAGGAGCTTCTTTTTTTGCAGGCCACTAGAGAAAGGGCTGCAACAGAAAGTATAACTAGCTTATTATTCATTTTATAGTTTATTAAGAGATTGCTGAATATTAATTATGTTTTTATTTAAAAGAGCTTTATATGCTTCAATCTTTTCATTGTGACTTACATCATGATTTTTTTTAAAATCGTCAAGATCGTCCAACAGCTTCAGTTCATCTTTCATTTTCTGTACAATCTTTTCAAATCTGATTTTCTTGTAACCGTCATTGATGAAAAAATACCTTTTCCGTTCATCCATTTTATTATGATCTACAATAAGCTCAGCATTCAGAAGAAGTGAAATACTTGTAGAAACCGAACTTTTACTTGCAGAAAGCACTTCCACGAATTCGTCAAAAGCTATGCCCACCTTTTCATAATCAAATAAAAGATACGCATATATTTTTGATGCCAGTGGAGGTAAATTGAAAACCGTACCATAGAATTTCACGGCATCCTGAAAAATTTTCTCATCAATTTCTATACTCTTATGCATGGTATATAAATTTTAGCAAAAGTAGAAATTAGTTCTGAACTAAACGAACAAACGCAATAGAGTTTATAAATCTATTGCTTTAAAAACAATCAATGATAATGGATTTAACTTTTGGGTTAAATTATAATCTTCTCAAAAGCTTTTCTCATACCACCTGCAAGAAAAACTTCTCCGCAATAGGTATATCCCTTACTTTCCAGAATTTTAAGCATTGCAATATTATCAAAATTCGTATCTACTTTAATACTTTGAATCTTATGGGATTTTGTAAATTCTTCTATATGATCAAATAATATTTTGACCATTCCCTGACCTGCAAATTTTTCATCCACAGCAACTCGGTGTACGACAACAAATTCGCCGTTACTCAGCCATGCGCCTTCGATGGTGCTGTAAGCTGGTTCGTCATTTAAAATCAAAGCTACGTAGACAGCAATTTCACCGTCAACGGTCATTACGTATCCAAATCCTTTTTCAATATCGCTTTCCACAGTATTGATGTTGGGATATCCTTCCTGCCATTGTGTACTTCCGTCTTTTCGTCTTCTTTCTATGGCCTGCTGCAAAATATTCCAGATTATATCTCTGTCTTCCATTTCTGCCTTTCTCATTTTGATTTCTGAATCCATTGCTGTAACTATTTTGTTTTAGAGTAAAAAATTATTAAGAATATAAACTAAATATAATCTTGTAATTTCCTTTAAAGTTTGTTCACAAAAAACCGAAAATTAACTTTAATTAATTTTCGGTTCGAAGTAGTAAAATTTAAAATTATGAAATTGTTTTATTGATTTTCACTTTGCTGGAGATAAGCATCAATTATTTCAAATGCTTTTTTTTCGTCTTCCAGTTTTACCAATACTTTCAGTGATGTTGCCGTTGGCGTAGTTGTAAAAGTAAGGTAGTTGTTTTCTACTGAATTCTTGATTTCCGCATCATCCAGCTTTGATTTAATAAGCTGAATTTCTGCAGGTTTGTCACTTTCAAAAACTGATACTCTTGTACTTCTTTCCATGTTCTGTTTCGTTTGAGTATCTAAATTTATAAATTTTTTTTGAAAATTACAAATCCGTAATTTAAATTTTATTAATGTTATTCTCTATTTTATCCAGCGCAAGTTGAATTTCTTCTTTTGTAACATTAAGGTGTGGTCTGAAACGTAAAGACAGATCACCACAGGATAAAATGATCATTCCGTCATTCCAGAGTTCGTCTCTCATAGCGTTTCTCTGCTCGTGGGTTGGGAGGTCAATTGCACACATCAATCCTCTTCCTCTTGCATTTGATAATTTTTCAGGATATTTTTGTTCTAAAGATTTAAGGCCGTCTAATAAATAGTCACCTACTACTTTTGCATTTTCTACAAGGTTTTCTTTTTCAATAACTTCCATGACCAACTGAAAACGGAGCATATCAATAAAATTGCCACCGAAAGTAGAATTAATCCTTGAGCTTTCACGGAAGACATTATCAGGAATTTCATCAAACTTTTCTTTATTGGCTAGAATACCGCAAACCTGTGTTTTTTTACCGAAAGAAATAATATCAGGTTTCGCTGTAAAATGCTGGAAAGCCCACATTTTTCCTGTGATTCCTATTCCGGTTTGTACTTCATCAAAAATAAGAAGGATCTCATTCTGATCACAGATTTTTCTTAATCCTGATAAAAACTCATCTCTGAAATGATTGTCGCCGCCCTCTGCCTGAATGGGTTCAATGATAATACATGCGACTTTGTTAGGATTCATCAGAATAGCTTCTTCGATATTTAATAAAGCTAATCTTTCATTTTTAATGGTTTCTTCCAGATTTTCTTCCGTGATCGGGAACGTCAGTTTGGGATTCAGGATTCTTGGCCATTCGAACATAGGAAAATACTGGTATTTTCTTGGGTCCGAAGTGTTGGTAAGACTTAATGTATATCCGCTTCTTCCGTGAAAAGCCTGCCTGAAATGAATGCACATTCCAGCTTCAATGTCAAGTCCTTTTTCAAAATTTTTCCGGGTTTTCCAGTCGAAGCACGCTTTCATTGCGTTTTCAACAGCTAATGTTCCGCCTTCGATGAAAAAAGCATATTGTAGCTCTTCAGGAATCACTACTCTTTCAAAAACTTCCAGAAAATGAGCGTATTCTTCAGAATAAACGTCGGCTAAAGTAGGTTTGTTGACAGCCATTTTTCCCAACCATGCTGATTTTTCAACCAGATAAGGATGGTTATAGCCTATGGATGCTGATGCAAACATGGAGAACATATCCAGATATTCTTTGTTCGTCAGTTTATCGTAAAGCCATGATCCGTGTGATTTTTCAATATCCATCACGAAGTCGAATCCGTCTGCTAAAACGTGTTTTCCCACTGTTTCTTTTACTTTATTTATTTGTATATCAATTGTTTGTTCCATTTTAATTAATCTTAGGGTTGATTAATGATAAAAAATTAATGATTTAGAAACAAAGAGATTATGGTATTCAAAAGTTGACAATTTTTAATTTTTAAATCTCTGAATTTCCTGATGTTTTATGCTTAAAGATCAAATTTAATTCCTTGTGCTAAAGGAAGGTTTGTTGTGTAATTTATTGTATTCGTCTGTCTTCTCATATAATATTTCCATACATCTGAACCTGATTCTCTTCCTCCTCCGGTTTCTTTTTCACCACCGAATGCACCGCCGATTTCTGCTCCCGAGGTTCCGATATTCACATTGGCAATACCGCAATCTGAACCTGCATGAGAAAGGAATAATTCCGCTTCTCTCAAATTTTGGGTCATGATGGCAGACGATAAACCTTGCGGTACATCATTCTGAATCGTTATGGCTTCTTCCAGCGTTTTATATTTGATAAGATATAAAATCGGCGCAAATGTTTCATGTTGCACAATTTCGTAAGAATTCTTCACTTCTGCGATACATGGCTTTACATAACATCCGGATTCGTAACCTTTTCCTTTTAGTACTTCACCTTCAACGATGAATTTTCCACCTTCTTTCTTACATTTTTTGATCGCTTCCTGATATTGGTTCACCGCGTCAGTATCAATAAGTGGTCCCACATGATTCGTTTCGTCCAGCGGATTTCCGATTTTTAATTGTCCGTATGCTTTGGTCAACCTATTTTTCACTTCATCATAAACACTTTCGTGAATGATAAGCCTTCTTGTAGAAGTACATCTCTGTCCTGCCGTTCCTACGGCTCCGAAAACGGCACCGATGATAGACATATTGATATCAGCATCCTGAGTAATGATAATGGCATTATTTCCTCCTAATTCAAGAATAGATTTTCCGAATCTTTGTGCAACGTTTGTAGAAACCATTCTTCCTACTCTTGTAGAACCGGTAAAAGATACTAAGGCTACCCTTTTGTCATCAACAAGTCTTTGTCCGATCTCATGATCTGCAATCAAAACACTTGAAATTCCTTCAGGAAGATTATTTTCCTTTAAAACTTCGTTCATGATATTTTGGCAGGCCAATGCACAAAACGGCGTTTTTTCTGACGGTTTCCAGATGGTAACATTTCCGCAGATCCATGCCAGAGCGGTATTCCATGCCCATACGGCTACCGGAAAATTGAAAGCGGTAATGATCCCCACAATTCCCAGCGGATGATATTGTTCGTACATTCTGTGGCCGGGTCTTTCCGAATGCATTGTGTAGCCATGAAGCTGTCTCGAAACTCCTACTGCAAAGTCGCAGATGTCAATCATCTCCTGAACTTCACCTAAACCTTCCTGCAGAGATTTTCCCATTTCATAAGAAACGAGTTTCCCCAAATCGTCCTTATATTGTCTTAATTTTTGGCCCAGCTGCCTTACAATTTCTCCTCTTTTGGGAGCAGGAATCAGCCTGAACTCTTTAAAAGCCTTTTCTGCAGCTTCAAGTACTTTGTTGTAGTCCGACTCTCCGGAGGTTTTCACTTTAGCAATAAGATTCCCGTCTACCGGGGAATAACTTTCTATCGTTTTTCCTGTTGCAAAGTATTTTCCGCCTGTTGAAGTTCCCTTATTTTCATCCTTAATTCCTAGATTTTTGAGCGTTTTTTTCAATCCCAAAATCCTTTACTTTTTTTAGACATAAAAAATTTACTTTTCGTTTTCCCTAAAGTTAAAAATATTATGCGAACCGCAAAATTTAATTTTTTTTAATGACTTTTTATTTGGACTAATTATAAACATGTTTATCTTTGTATAGTAATCTTTTGACACTCAGAAATGGAAAACTCTCAGGAAAATAATTCGAAGTTTAAGAAGTGGTTTAAACGTGTTGGCTGGGCAGGATTTGCCTTCTTTACCATAAAAGGGCTGATCTGGCTCGTGATATTTTACTTCGGTGCAGATACGCTTCAAAGCTGTATAAAATAAAAAATCAGAGAAATTTCTCTGATTTTTTGTTGTTTAAGTATTTTATTATAAATTATGTATTTCTCTATTCCTATGTTTTTTATATTTTTGAAAAAACATTCAGATGAAAAAAAGTAGTATGGTCCGTCAAAGCCCAGAAAAACTACAGAGATAATTTATTTTATTTAAAAGAGTTCTGGACTAAAAAAAGAAATCAAAAGATTCATGAAGTTGGTAGACATCGCTGTGGTGAACATTTCTCAAAATCCGTATATAGGCTCTGCCTACGAAGAAAATACCCATTACAGAAAATATTTAATTGTATAACAAATTTATTTATACTACCGATTAACCGAGAAGGATGAAATCCTGCTGGCATCTTTCTGGAATAATTATCAGAACCCTGAAAAATTAAAGAAACTCCTGCCTTAGTTCTTCCGTAAATTTTTCATGCTCTTTTACATTGCCCTTTGCATAATCGTCTTCCGCATCCTGTAGTTCCATTAAAAGTGCTTCTTTAGGGTATAATGCTTTGGTCAGCAATTCAATCTCTTCCACAGAAAAAGAATTTTCTTTAAGTTTCCGGTAATAAGTTGGGGTTTTAAGACCCAATAGATTGATGAAATATCCTGTCTTATAATCAGAATTCTGAATAAGTTGCGGAATACTGTCCCGGTATTTCTTAAATTCAAGCACTGTATTTATCATAATGTGGGAATTATTTTATACAAAAATAAGAAAAAATTATAATTTTATTACTAAATTATTGTTTCTTTTTCCTGCCTGAATCCATTAAACTTTGATGAAGCAAATACTCAATTTGTCCATTTACACTCCTGAATTCATCATTTGCCCATTTTTCCAAAAGTTTGTACGTAGACTCATCTATCCTTATAACGAAAGATTTTTTACTTTTGTTTTCGGAAGAATTCTGAGTTTTTTCTGATTTCATTTTTTGTTACTTTTCTGATTTTTACCTCATGCTTTGGTTTTTAACGCAAAGATTTTTTTTATTTATTATGAATATTTTTTATTTGCAAAGACGTATATTAATTTCTAACGCTTCATTATTAATTATACAAAGTTCCTGCATTTAGGATAGGTTGCGCAGCTTTTTCACCACAAAGAACTACCATCAGATTACTTACCATTGCAGCTTTCCTTTCATCATCCAGCTCAACAATATTTTCTTCAGAAAGTTTTTTCAAAGCCAAATCTACCATTCCGACTGCTCCTTCTACGATTTTTGTTCTTGCTGCTACAATGGCTGTGGCCTGCTGTCTCTGAAGCATGGCTCCTGCGATCTCCGATGCGTAAGCAAGGTGTGATATTCTCGCTTCCTGAATAGTAATTCCTGCTTTTGAAAGTCGTTCCGTAAGTTCCTGCTCAAGAATAGCATTGATTTTTTCTCCACCTTCTCTTAATGTAATCGGGGCGTGATCGTCTTCAAGATTGTCATAAGGGAAACTCATTGCCAGATGCCGTACTGCGGCTTCACTTTGCATTTTTACAAAATCTGAATATCGTTCAACATCAAAAGCAGCCTTGTAAGTATCGCCAACTTTCCAGACGATAACAACAGCAATTTCAATCGGATTTCCCATTTTATCATTTACTTTCAGCGTTTGTCCCTGAAGGTTTTCAGAACGGAGACTGATTTTTTGAGACGAATATAAAGGATTGATAAAAAACAGTCCATTTTCCTTTACTGTTCCTACATACTTTCCGAAGAAATTCAGTACTCTTGAATGGTTTGGCTGGATAATCATTAATCCTTTTAAGAAAAAACAAGAAAGGATAAAACAGAGTAATGCCAAAACGACAAAAGTAATACTGTAGTCAACTCCTGTGATAAAGAAATACACTGAGGCAACAAACAGCACCAGACAAATAACCAGAGTAAGATATCCTGACATTGGTTTTAAAACTTTTTCCATGATATTGATTTTTTTAAAATTTGATATTATTTTGATATCATAAAGATATGAATAAATTTCAATTTAATCAATGACAATTTATATTTTATACTAAAAGTTTTTTAATCAATTATACATTTTAATAACAGGCTAATGATTCTTAAACGTGAATAAAGTCGACGCAAAGTCTGATGATCATTTGCATTTTAAAGGAAACAAAGCGGAGCGGCAGAGCCGCTGATAAAGCGTGCAAATTATACACGCGCTTCATAAAGATCAGTTTGCTGCTCCTTTCTTTGCCTGCTTATACTATATGTCAATAACGGCAAACTTTGCGTCTGAAAAATATATTTTTGATTATCATATTCTAATATTGTGCTTTTAACAAACGAAAAATCCCGAAAATTGCTTTCCGGGATTCTGTTTTATAAATTGAAAAACTATTTTTTAGTCAGAGTTTTAAATTTAATATAAGATGCAACAGCTAACGCCAGCATAGTTCCAAGTCCGATGTACACCCAAGCAGGAACAGGAACAGGATCCCCAGCTGCGTAAGAGTGAAGTCCGCTCAGATAGTAATTTACTCCGAAATATGTCATTACCATCGAACAGAAAGCGAACATGGTTGCCACGTGGAAAGCCCATCTGCTTCTCAACCCCGGAACCAATCTCATGTGAAGTACAAACGCATACACCATGATGGAGATGAAAGCCCAGGTTTCCTTGGGATCCCAGCTCCAGTATCTTCCCCAGGATTCGTTGGCCCAGATTCCTCCTAAGAAGTTTCCGACTGTAAGAGCGAATAATCCTATCGTAAGCGACATTTCTGAAACAATTGCCAGTTCCTTCAACGTTGTATCGTGATGAATGGTATGAGTGCTTTTATTGGAAATGATATAAAATACTAAACTGATCACGGCAATAATCATCGACAGGGCAAAGAATCCGTAGCTGGACGTAATAATCGCAACGTGTACAATCAGCCAGTAAGATTTCAATACAGGAACAAGCGGCGTGATCTGTGGATCAAGAGCAGAACCTCCATGCGCGAATCCCATCATGATAACCGCTACCATAAATCCTGCCGCCGGAATCAGGGCATTTGAATTTCTGTACAATAATAGACCTGCTGAAATTCCTACCCATGAGATGAAGATAATCGCTTCATAACCATTACTCCAAGGTGCATGACCAGAAATATACCATCTCGCTACCAAGCCCAGGAAATGGAATAAGTATCCTACAATTCCTAATACTATGATTGCTTTGATCGTTTTATTTAAAACTTTTTTCGGCTTAAATAATTCAATGAAACCTAAAATAAGAAGAAGCCCTCCGATGATAGTATAGAAAATCAATAATTTGAAATTGATATTTACTTTATTCATGAAAACTTCAAGATCTACTTTTGATTTCGCAGGAACGACTGCTTTACCCCATTTCTGCTGATAATCTGAAAGCTTAGCCAGCTGCTCATCGGCTTTTGACCAGTTACCCGATTTTTGGGCCTGTAAAACTTCCGCGAAATAAGGTCCCATTACCTCCTGAGATTCCGTATCCGGCTCCATTTTCTGGTCTAGCCATGAATGCCATGTATGATTAGCATCGTTTTTCACGGGAACAATTCTCATAAACTGACCGCTAAAAAATTCGTTAAAAATCTGAACTCTTTCGTTTACCGCGATAACTTCTTTGTCATAATTGGTCTGTTCAGAAGCTTTTTTTACGAAATGCTGTGTTGTAATCGCTTTCAAGAATATATCTTAAATTTCCGTTAGCATCTGCCGGGAAAAGATTCATCAAAGAAGTGTATCCTTCATCATTTGCTTTTGTTTTTTTCTGCAGTTCATCACCTCCTTTTGTTCCTATTTTAATCATCGGAACCATTGTCCAGCTTGGCGTATCAATATTGACTGATAAAAACCATTGATTCGCAGTAAGTGATTTTCCGTCTGTTCCTTTGAATTCATCTTTTTTATACAGTTTTCTTAAAACATCCAGAGCTTCCGTATTAATAGGAACTATTCTTCCTTCAAAATTCTGAACCAAAAGATACCCGAATTTATCTGCATGCTCCTTATCTATTTTATTTCTGGCAATAATTTCGTCAGCTGAAACCATTTTCATTTTTGTAAATGGCTGTGCTCCTTGTGGCTGAACCGTTTCAGGAGCAGGAGCGTGATTATGTCCGTCCCCTTCTGTATGAATGTGTTCTTTGCTTCCGTCGGTTGTCCCGTGTGTTTCTATTTTTTGTGCATTCAGACCGAAACTTAACAACAATAAAAGTACCGTTACCGCTCTTTTTTTATTGACGTCTTTCAGCATTTTGTTTAATTTCCAGAAATGAGTTCCCTTCCAGAAGAACATGAAGAACATCCCTCCGAATAAGAAAGTATAACCGATATAGGAAATCAGCGTACCCCAGAAATCGTGGTTTACGGAAAGTACCGTCCCCATTCTGTCGGGATCAAAACTTGACTGGAAGAAACGATATCCTTTATGGTTTAAAACGTGGTTCATATAAATTTTAAAAGGAGTCTGTTTTCCATCTTCAACAATTTTAATATGGCTTTCATAAGCACTCGGAGATGAACTTCCCGGATAAGTTTCCATAACGAAATCATCTAATTTAAGCCAGAAAGGTGTGTTGTAAATTTTAGGACCGAAACCGATCATAATATTCAGTCCGTCCATCGTTACCTGTTTATAAGCATTCGGGTTTCCTTTTTCAACAGAAAGTTCTACCAGTTGTTTTGTTTTTGGACCCTGAAGTTCAACCGTTAACATATCAGGAACACTCTGATCTTTCTTTCTGTCACCTTCAATAGACATTAATTTTCCTTTTTTAAGGCCCTCAGGAACAACCAGTTTAAGCTCGTTAATTGAATATAAACTTCGTAAAGCCAACGGTTGAAATTCGTCTTTCTTTGTATTTCCTGTCGCCTGGGTTGCCATGGTCATATAGCTTGCATCAACAGGAGTTTTGATGAATAATTTACCGTTTTCATTTTTGAATTCCACGGCGCCTTCAATGGCTCTGTTAAAAGTTACCAGAGTTCCGTTGATCGACTTTGTTTCACCAGGTTTGATGAAAATATTCTGTCTTCCGGTCTGTCCTGTGGATACCAGATGTAGGTATTCCGCACCATTCGGATCAGCGACAAGACTGTCTTTTTTCCGTTGAACATATTCTTTTGCAATTACTTTCACTTCTTTTCCGTGAAAATCATACGTTGCCTGCAAATCTTTGTGTAAAGGAGACATTAAATAAGGTATATCCTGATAATTAAGAACATCCCCTTTTTCTTCAATCTGAATTTTAAGAAAGTTTTTGTCCGTTACAATTTCGTTAGACATTTCGCCCTCTCTGATGTGCATTGTACCTTCAAAACTGATGTATCTTGTAATAGCTCCACCAATAAAAATAAGCACAAACGCAAGGTGAAAGATCAGTACCGGCCATTTTTCTCTTTTCCACAGTCTGTATCTTGCGATATTTCCTATAAAATTGAGGATAAGTAAAAGCATGATCAGTTCAAACCACCACGCTTCGTAAATTAATGCTTTTGCTGTTGGAGTTCCATAATCGTTTTCTAGGAACGTTGCATATGCCATCGCAAATGCGTACACCAGCAGCAACACAGCCATTGTTCTGGTCGAGATAAGAATATCCTGGATCTTCTTCATGATAAATATATACTTGATAGGCAAAAATAAGGATGATAAACTATAAAGCCGTTAAAAAAAACTGTTTTTTATCACTTTGAAGGCGATAAGTGTTATTTTTAAAGATTCTTAATAAGAATATTTTTATTGATAAAAATTGAATGATTTATCGCCGGCTTTTTTGAATTTGATGATGATTGCTACACTTGTAGTATTTTAAATTAATTTAAAAGGAATTAGTAGTGAAAAATGACTCCTATATCTTATTTTATTTTAAAGATAGGTTGGTGGAAAAATTAAATCATATTTAAATTATTTTAAATATTTTAGTCATGGAAACGGGGAAACGGTTAATGATTTCCTCTCAAAAAAATTATATTTTCTTTTAAGCAAACACACATTTTTAATGTTGAAAAACATTAAATTTGCCACACATATTATGGATAAAAACACGCAAAAAAAACAACAGGAATCGCCTGAAAAGGGCAAATTTTTATCGAAGCCGAGAGTGTTCTTCGGTCTTACTTTTATACTTTTTTCCGTCGTTCTTACCTTCTCTTTTGTTTCATATCTCATGAACTGGAAGGCAGATCAGAGTCAGGCAGGAACCATGCTGGATAAAAGCATAAAATCTTCGAATCTTTTCGGGAAACTCGGCGACTGGCTCGGAAATATTTTTATTTTTGAAAGTATCGGAGTGGCTTCCTTTATTATTGCATTTTTATTTTTGGTGTTCGGGACCGTTATTCTTAAAAAGAAAATGTTCAAACCCTGGAAAACCGTTGGCCATTCTTTGTTTTTCATCTGCTGGTTGCCCATTTTCTTCGGTGCTGTTACCAAAGGCCAAGGGGTTCTTAGCGGAGTGTATGGGTATCAGATTATGGATTCGCTCAACGCCATCATCGGTACAATCGGTCTTTGGCTGGTTCTGGTGGCGAGTATTGCTTTATATTTTATTTTGGAATTTAATCTTCGCCCGAGTTCTATCAAGTCAAAATTTAATGATATTAATGAAAATACGATTGGCAGGGTAAAATCTATGTTTCCTAATTCTGACGAGAATTTTGAAGCGGATGACGAACTTATTGAAGAAGCTGAAAATACAGAAATTAATCCATCTAAAATTACCGTTACAGAAACTTTAAAATCTAAAAAAAATAATGACGCTCTTGAAGTTCCTGCCGCTTCAGATGTTGAAACGATCGTCACACCAAATAAGACCTCTTTCGAAGAAGATAAAAATGATTTTTCACAATCATTGCATTTAAATTTAACCCCAAAACCTTCAGTTCCCGTATCAACTCCGGAGCAGGCTTTTGATATTAAATCTACAACTTCTACAGCCGTTGCGACAGACGATAATATTAAATTTAAAGTAGAAGTAGCTCCTGTTATTGATATTCTGGATGATTCTGACAGAAAATCACAGGAATTGGTAGAAAAACATGGTCTGTATGATCATAAGCTGGATCTTGCGAATTTCCAGATGCCAACTGTAGATTTGCTGAAAGATTACGGAAACGAGGAAATTTCTATTAATAAGGAAGAATTAGAAGAAAATAAAAATAAGATTGTCGGATTGCTGAAAAATTTTAACGTAGGAATTGCGGAAATTAAAGCAACCATCGGTCCGACAGTAACATTATACGAAATCGTTCCGGAGGCGGGAATTCGTGTTGCGGCCATTAAAAAACTCCAGGATGATATAGCCCTTAATCTTTCGGCTTTGGGAATCAGGATTATTGCTCCGATGCCGGGCAAAGGTACGATCGGTATTGAAGTTCCGAGAAAAAATCCTACGATGGTTTCCATGCGTTCGGTGATTGCTTCACAAAAATTTCAAAATACGGATATGGATCTTCCGGTGGTTTTCGGTAAAACAATATCCAATGAAATTTTCATGGCCGATCTTTCAAAAATGCCTCACTTACTGATGGCAGGTGCTACAGGGCAAGGTAAATCGGTGGGGATTAATGCGATTTTAACTTCTCTCCTTTATAAGAAACATCCGAGCGAATTGAAATTCGTTATGGTAGATCCTAAAAAAGTAGAGCTTTCATTATATTCAAAAATAGAAAGACATTATTTGGCAAAACTTCCGGATGCTGAGGAAGCGATTATTACAGATACAAATAAGGTAATCAATACCCTGAATTCTCTTTGTATTGAGATGGACACAAGGTATGATCTGCTTAAAAATGCATTCTGTAAAAATTTAAAAGAATACAATAAAAAATTCACTGAAAGAAAACTTAATCCTGAAAACGGTCACCGTTACTTACCCTATATTGTTTTGGTGGTTGATGAGTTTGCAGATCTGATCATGACTGCAGGAAAAGAAGTTGAGCTCCCGATTGCGAGATTGGCGCAGCTGGCCAGAGCGGTGGGTATTCACCTGATCGTTGCTACACAAAGACCGTCTGTAAACGTTATTACGGGTATGATTAAAGCAAATTTCCCTGCAAGAGCGGCATTCAGAGTAATTTCAAGTGTAGATTCAAGAACGATTTTAGATTCTCCAGGTGCAGATCAGCTGATTGGTAAAGGAGATATGCTTTATTTTAACGGAAATGAAATCTTAAGGCTTCAGTGTGCTTTCGTAGATACACCGGAAGTAGAAAGGCTGGCTGAATATATCGGCGAGCAGAAAGGGTATGCTTCGGCATTTATCCTTCCTGAATATGTATCTGAAGATTCTTCGAGTAGCGTAGCTGCTTTTGATCCTAACGAAAAAGATGCGTTGTTTGAAGATGCGGCAAGAATTATTGTTTCCACACAGCAAGGCTCTACATCAATGTTGCAGAGACAGTTAAAATTAGGATACAACAGAGCAGGTAGAATTATGGATCAGCTGGAAGCAAGCGGCATTGTTGGAGGATTCAATGGGGCGAAGGCAAGGGAAGTTTTGATCAGTGATCTTCATTCTTTGGAACAGTTTTTGGAAGATTTGCGCAGTTAAAAGAATAAACTGATATTTTAGTTTAACTTTCAGCATTTGAAAATGTCTAAAGATTAAAAGATTTAAATAAAAATGAAAAATATTATTTCAAAAATTATAGCAAGCAGTCTGGTTGTAGGAGCGGTAAATATTGCCAATGCGCAAAAAATTGATGCAAAGGCTAAAAAAATATTGGATGATATCACGGCAAACTATAATTCCAAAAAAGAATTCTTATTTCAAATTTTCTTTCGGAACAGGAGCCAGCGGACAGATTTCCAAAACAGAGCCTGGAATTTATTACTCCGCCGGAGATAAGTACAAATTAAAGATCATGGAAACTGAACAGATCTTTGATGGCAGCAAAATTTATAATATCAACACAGAAGATATGGAAGTGACGATTGCCAAACCAAATGGAAGCGGCTCTATGTTCTCCCCTATCAATTATCTTTCGACTTACAGAAACGACTATAACGTAACTTATAACGGAAAGAAAAACGTAAATGGTGTGAGTACGGATTTTATTAAACTGACTCCTGTAAAATCAAACGGAATAAAGTATGTATATCTCTTTGTAGATTCTGCAAAGAAGCAGATGGTAAAACTTGAACAACATGGCAGCAATCAGGATGTTGCGGTGATTGCCATTAAAGAGTACAAGGAAAACCAGAATCTTGATCCGGGAATGTTTGTGTTTGATAAGAATAAATTCAAAAATTATCTTATTACCGAGCTTTAAAAAATAAAATCGTAAATGGGTAAGGTTAAACCTTTTCTTCTAAAGGTTTTTACGGTTCAAAATTTGGCGATTTCAATTATTATAAAAATTTCATAAAATATAAAAGCTGCAAAGGAAACTTTGTGGCTTTTTCATTAATTTTGGCAAATGTTAAAAATACTAGACCGATATATCATAAAAACTTTCTTCGGACCGTTTTTCTTTATATTCAGCGTACTGTTTTTCATATTTATTGTGAATATTATCTGGGTTCAGCTAGGCCAGTTCATGGGGAAAGGGCTCAGCACTTTTCAGATTGTCAAGTTGCTTTTCTACCTTGGAGTGAGCGTTATCAGTATGGTTCTGCCACTTACCATTCTTTTGGCGAGTATTATGTCTTTTGGAGAATTCGGCGAACGGTACGAACTTGCAGCCATGAAGGCAGCAGGAATTTCTCTGACGAGAGTTATGGTTCCTTTACTGGGAGTGACGGTTATTCTCTCGGTCATGCTTTATTTTTTCTCCAATAATATTATCCCGGATTTTCAGCGGAAAGCAAAAAATATGCTTTTCAATATTGCTCAGACAAAACCGGCACTCAATTTTACGCCGGGACAGTTTATTGATCAGATTCCGGGTAACATGGTTAAGTTTGATAAAATTTATGGCGAGAACGCAGAAAATATCGAAGGCGTTTTTGTTCATAAAAAAGCAACGAGCTATGAAAATCAACAGACAATTGTTGCAGAAAAAGGAAAATTTGTTCCTGCAGCCAATAATAATTACCTTAAGCTTGTACTTTACAACGGATATGTTTACGAAGATAATTTTGCCGGAAAAGCAGAAAATGTTCGTCTGAAGCAGCCGGATCAGGCAATTAAATTTGACTCACTGGTTTCGCATTTTGACATTAGTGAAATTATTAATAAGGCGATTGAAGAGGAAAAGATAACGGATGATTATCGTTTTCAAACATTCAACCAACTGAACAAAACGATCGATCAGACCAAAAAAGAAAATGATAAATTCTTTACGAATATCAATAATGATGTCTTGAGTCAAACGAATTCGATAATGACCTATATGGATGCCAAGCAAAATAAAGCGAAGGTAAAACCGAAGCAGATTTTGAAACTTGATACTGTAAAAGGCGACAAAAAGCTTGATATCATCAACAATGCCTACAGCAGGCTGGATAATCTTAAAAGTACTCTGGAATCTAAGAACAATGAGATTGATCCCGGTGTGAAATATTACAGTAAAGTAGTGATTTATCAGCAAAGAATCGTCACCTACTCTTTTACCTGTATTATATTCTTTCTGATCGGTTCAAGTCTTGGATCTATCATCAGAAAAGGGGGAATGGGGCTTCCTGTGATTATTGCGATTATCATTTTTATTATATTTTATGTAATTAATGTAGGTGTGGAGAATATGGCATGGTCAGGAAAAATTAATCCTTATCTGGCTGCTTGGGTTCCCAATCTCGTTCTTTTTCCTTTCGGGATTTGGATGACCTATAAAGCTTTGACAGATTCTCAGTTATTCGATGCAGAAAAATACAAAGCATTCTTCAAACCCATTACAAAGCTATTCGTCAAAAAAGAAGAGCATAAAAGATATCAGTAATTCAGCATTACTTTAAGAGATTCGGGATTTTTTCCGGATCTTTTTTTATTATAAACCTGTTTAAGCTAATATTGAATTTAACCGCAAAAGTTATAAAAGACAAATTTAAAAAGTTTTTTATGAGCTAATCAAAGTTTTCAAAAGAACAAAAATCAAAGATTTTTAAAACTATTGTCAGCTTTTTTCTTATGATAGAAATTTTTAATCTTTTGTAACTTTTGTGGTTAAATAAAAAACATTGTTTATTTAAATATTATCACAGCATATTTTTTGTATATGTTAATGGAACCAAAATATTGATCTATATGAAAATTACAGTTCTGAGTCTGAGTTTACTACTGGTTATGTCCTGCAAGAAAGAAGGAACAAAAACATTGCAAAATAGTGATTCAAAAGATAGTTTAACGGTAAATAATGATTCTTTGCAAGTTCCGGTTGATTCTATAAGAAGTATTGCTGATATCAAAAAAGAGTATGAAAATGTCAACAATTTATTAACTTCAAAAAAGCTTGATTCAACAACATTTACCTATAACTGTGATGAAAGAGAAGGCGAAGTTACCCTTTATTATCAGGACAAAAAGCTTAAAGTGGTAAAGGATTTCTATTCTGAACACAGTCATTTTTCTTCCTCAACAAAATATTTTGTGAAAGATGATCAGGTATTTTTCATTTTTAATAATGAAACCGTCTGGAATTTTGATGATGACGGAACTCCTGAAAGGCCGGAAACGAAAGACGATATTAAAGAAAAACGAATATACATTTTGAATAATAAAGCGGTACAGTGTTTCGAGAAAAATTATTACGTACGGTCTAAAGGAAATAATCAGGATCCGGGCAGTATTGCCAATAAGGAAACGAAATGTGATATTTTGGAATTGATGAAAACATATCAGCTTATCCTGAAAAATAAAGATAAAAATGGGAATATTAACTGCCTGTAAAAACAAAAGCGGCTTCGAAAGAGCCGCTTTTAATATTTGAAATTTCTGAATTATACTTTCATAATTTCAGCTTCTTTTACTTTAAGATGCTCATCACAGATTTTCACATATTTATCGGTAAGAACCTGAATATCTGCTTCAATGCCTTTGATCAGGTCTTCAGATACGCCATCAAGTTTTTTAAGTTCTTTCAATCCGTTCTGTCTGGCATTTCTTACCACGACTTTTGTGTCTTCAGTTTCTGCTTTTGCCTGTTTTGCCAGTTCGCGTCTTCTTTCCTCCGTTAATGGCGGGACGTTAAGAATGATGTTGATACCGTTGTTGGAAGGTGCAAAACCAAGATTTGAATTAATGATTGCTTTTTCAATATCATTAATCGCTTTAGAATCCCAAGGTTGAATAGAAATCGTCATTGCATCCGGAATAGAAACATTCGCAACCTGATTGATCGGTGTCAGGGCTCCGTAATATTCTACCATTACATCCTGAACCATATTGGTGGACGCACGTCCGGCTCTGATTCTCTGAAATGCATGATCCAGGTGCTTAACAGCTGCTTCCATATCGTATTGTACAGACTCTACTATAAGATCTAATTCTTCCATTATATAATAAAAATTTGATAAGTTACACATACTAAATAGTTTTTGATTATCAGTAAATTACGATTCTGTGAGTTCGTTACAAAACGCTTATTTTTTACTGTTTTTCTTACTATTTTTTACTGCTTCCAAAGATAGTAAAATATCCGGAAAATGCTATTATAGCTAAAAAAATTAAAATTGAGAAAATTGAATTTTGGAAAGGAAAAATATATATAAAAAGAATAAGTAAATCTATTTGATATGGCTTTTGTTCATTAAATATATTATGAATAAAAATAAGCTCCAAAGTCTTGAGACAAAGGAGCTTTATAGATTTAGCAAAGTGGCGGTGGTGAATCCGGACATGTTGTATTTCCACAATAACCGGGATCCCAAGATCTACAGCAACCTTTTGTTTGATTCCAATCATTACACCCTAGAGGTGGCCTTCCACCCTGAATGGTTTTCAATTCTTTCTTCGGCAATTTTCTTAGATTTTTCATAATTAATACTTTAGTTGATTGTAAATCAAATATAATAAATTTCTCCTTACAGAGATTTAAATTTTTAAATAATTTATTATAAATCAAATCATCTTGTTGAAATGAAATCTGTGTCTGAAATATTAATCGGTCCATGAATTTTAGAAAGTTGCAGAGCTTTATGAAAAATGCCCGAATATTAGCTGTTCAACTAATATTCGGGCAATTAATTTTTTATGAATTTAAGAAGCGGATATACTTAATAAGTAATCTCTAAACTACAAATCAACTAAAGTACCAACGTTTTCTCCATCAACAATCTTTTCAAGATTTCCGTCTTTGTTCATATCAAAAACAATGATTGGTAATTTGTTCTCATGGCTTAAAGTAAATGCTGTCATATCCATCACTTTAAGATTTTTAGCATACACTTCGTCGAAAGATAATGAATTATATTTTACGGCATTTACATTTTTTTCAGGATCGCTGTCGTAGATTCCGTCTACTCTTGTTCCTTTTAAAATTACATCAGCTCCGATTTCGATCGCTCTTAATGTTGCTGCAGTGTCGGTCGTAAAATAAGGGTTACCTGTTCCAGCTCCGAAGATCACTACTCTACCCTTTTCAAGATGTCTTACCGCTCTTCTTTTGATAAAAGGTTCAGCAACTTTATCCATTTCAATGGCAGATTGAAGTCTTGTCTTAATTCCTGCATCCTCCAGAGCGCCCTGTAGTGCCATTCCGTTAATTACGGTTGCAAGCATTCCCATATAATCCCCCTGCACGCGGTCCATTCCTTTTGCCGCTCCTGCCACACCACGGAAAATATTTCCTCCTCCAATCACAATGGCAATTTCGCAGCCCTTGTCAACTACTTTTTTGATCTCAGCTGCGTATTCCTGTAGCCTTTCGTTGTCAATACCATATTGTCTGTTCCCCATCAAGGCTTCACCACTAAGTTTCAGAAGGATTCTTTTATATTTCATCTTTATTTTTAAATAACTTTTATTTGTTGGTCGGTTAGAAATTTGACTTTGCAAATATAATCATTAATAATATTGATTTTTAATTCTGCATTAAATTTTTAAATGTTCCTTTTTAAGCTGTTTCTATAGACCGTTTTTTAATAAAAATGACGAGCCTTTAATATTTAAAATGACACAAAAAACAAGGTATTTTCACAAAACTCAAATATTTACTCGTAAATAGTGCGATAAATATTTTGACAAGTACGAAAAAGGATTATTTTTGCATTAATAATAAACTGAATTGAAGAAAATTATCATTTTTTCATTATTTCTGTCAGGAATTGTTTCTTATGCGCAAACAGGAACAAACGTTTATCCGTTTCTGAATATTCCTGTATCTGCAAGACAGGCTGCGTTGGGCGGTGATGCCATTTCTGTAAGAGATCATGATGTTTCCTTTGCAATTGCAAACCCATCTTTGCTTAATAAAGATTCTGATAACCAACTTTCTGTGAATGCAACGGCGTATCTTGCAGATTCAAAATACGGAACAATAGCGTATGCCAGAGATTTTGACAATGGCCATATGGCGACGATCAATGCGCGCTATATGAGCTATGGGGATATTCCAAGAACCGATGAAAGCGGCTTTGAAAACGGTACATTTAAAGCTTCTGATGTTGCTATTGGTGCAGGATATGCCTATCAGTTTGAGGAAGACTGGACCATTGGTGGTGGATTGAATTTTATCACTTCCAAAATTGACAACTATACTTCTTCTGCCATTTCAGGAAACGCCGGAATTACCTATCATAATAAAAAGAATAAAGAAACAGCTTCTTTGGTCTTCAGAAACTTCGGCTATCAGTTCAAATCTTTTAACGGTACAAGAGAGAATCTTCCTTTCAGGGTAGATTTAGGATATACAAGGATTTTAAAGGCGATTCCTTTGGCGATTACCATTACGGCACACGATTTACAGGAATTTAATATCTCTTCTCAATACAACGTCAACGGTCAGGAAGTAAATGCCGGAAGGAAAATTGCCGACCACTTCTCTCTTGGTGCAGAACTTTTTCCTGAAAAAGGATTTAATATCAGACTCGGTTATAACGTAAAACGAGGTAATGAACTTGCAGTGGCAGATCAGAGAAATTTCTCGGGCCTTTCCGCCGGATTCGGAATTAAATTGTCAAGATTCCGTATTGATTATGCTCATGTAAGATACCATAACTCCTCAAATGTCAACCAGATCGGGGTTTCTATAGATCTTACCAGTCATGCAGGATATTAGATTTCAACCATAAATTTTATGCTTTAGAAATTAATTCATAAGATTTTAGATGTAAACAAGTTAATTTAAAATAAAACAGAAACCTTAAGAAATATCTTAGGGTTTCTTGATTTTTAAGAAAATTTCTTGAAATTTGCAGTATGAAAAAACCTGTAATAGCGATCGACGGGTACTCGTCTACCGGAAAGAGTTCTATATCTAAAATCATTGCCGAAAAGCTGGGGCTTATCCATCTTGATACGGGTGCGCTTTACAGAGGAGTTACCTGGTTTGCACTTCAGAATTGCCTGAATGAGGACGGATCTATAAATATTCAGAAGTTATTCTCTTCTTTCGATCAAATCGACCTTGAATTTAAAAATGATGGCGGAGAATTAGTTCTTTTTCTTAATCATATCGATATTTCCAAAGCTATCAGAACAAATGAAGTGTCAGAAAATGTAAGTTTTGTCGCAAAACAAAAAGAAGTAAGGGATTTTCTTCTTCAGGCGCAACGTTCTTTGGCAGAAAAAGGTGGTATTATTATGGACGGACGTGACATCGGGACAGTCGTTCTGCCAAATGCTGACTATAAATTTTTCATGACAGCAAGTATTGATGAAAGAACAAAAAGACGTTATCAGGAACTTCTCAGTCTTGGAATTGACGCGGATGAAGAGCAGGTGAAAAAAAATCTCATTATACGTGATAAGATTGATAGTGAGCGGGAAATAGCTCCTTTGAAGAAGGCGGATGATGCTGTAATTATTGATAATACTCACCTTTCTAAAAAAGAGACGATTGAAAGTATTCTGTCTCATATCAAAAATTTTTAACATTTTTAATTGATTAATGTCTCCTTTGGTATATTAATTGTACATTTATTAGCAAGTAAAACTAGTATTATTAACTAATTAAAAAAAACGAAAATGTCTAAAAAAAACAATACAGCGGGTATTTTGGCAGGACTTCTTGCAGGTGCTGCGGCGGGTGTAATTTTAGGAATGCTTTATGCTCCGGAAGAAGGTAAAGAAACCAGAAAAAAATAAAAGATAAGGCAAATGATCTTAAAGATCAGGCTAAAAACAAATACGGAGAAGTTTCCGAAAAAGTGAAAGATCAATATGGTAATATTTCTTCTACTTTTAAAGAAACAGCAAATAACGTTGCTCACACGGTGAAAGACGGATATGACAAATACAAAGATCAGATTGTTTCAAAGACTGCAGATGTTGTAAAAAATGTAGAATCTGAACTGAATGATCTAAAATCATAATAATTTATTTTTAAGATAAATTATCACAAGGAACTTTATAAACGAAAGTTCCTTTTTTTGTAACTTTAAAGAAAAACAATGATTGAAACTATTAAAGAATACGCATCGAAAAGAATTGATCTGCTGAAAATTGAAGCCACAGAAAAATCATCACTTTCGGCCGGAGTCATCACATACTTTGTCTTAATGCTGGTTGCCTTTGGTTTTTTCATTATCCTGTTCAACTTTGGGATCGCATTCCTGATTGGAAAAGCATTGGGAAACAGTTCGTACGGGTTTCTTATCGTATCAGCATTTTACTTCGTGATTATGATGATTCTTATGATATTTAAAAAGAAACTCGTAAATTATGTGGCAGATCAGGTTATTAAATTTTTAAATCATTAAACTATGGGCAGAAAGTATGAGAGCTTAGAAGAATTAAGAAGAAAGAAGAAACTTTTGAGACAGGAAATAGACGGTCTTGAGGATCTTCTGACATTCAAAAATACAAAAGAAAGTTTGAGTGCGTTCACTAATGGTTTAACCGATCAGTACCTGCAGGAAAAAGTAGATGAAGATGGTGACGAAAAAGTGGTACTGAGAAAAGACGTAATTGCTAAACAGATCACTTCTGAGATAAAGGGAGCGCTTATCAATAAAAATACAGCAATGGGAATTGCAGGCTCTGCTTTCAAAGGAGATGCGGTAGATACATTAATCAAACTGGGAGTAACTGCTATCGTAGGAAATTATGCAAGGAAAAGCCTTAAAAGCTCAAACTGGAAAAGAAAAGTTGCAGGAGTTGCTTTAATTTATCTTGCTCCGATCGCATTAAGATTTGTAAGAAAGAAACTGGAAAATTACCAGAAAAATCAAAGTGTTTCAAGCATGGAACAGCTTATCTGAAGTTTTAGAGTTGGAGAGTTATAATGTTTTAGAGTTGATATCAATCACTTTACACTCCAACTCTATTACTCTCTCACTCCGAACAATTGCCCTAAAATAATTCCCGCCGCCATCGAAACATTCAGGCTTTCGGTAGACTGAGACTTTCCGAATCTTGGGATCATAAGGCTTTTTTCTATATATTCTTCTGTTTCAGGGCGCATTCCATTACCTTCATTTCCTAAAATAAGATTCATTTTTTCAGGTTTTTGAAATGAGTAGATGTTTTCTCCTTCCATATCTGTTCCGATATTGACGTTTTTTGTCTCAGAAAGATATTCCCCCAGATCTTGGTAAATGATATTCACTCTGGTGAAAGATCCCATACTTGCCATAATAACTTTCGGATTATAAAAATCAACAGTATCTTTGCTGCAGATAATCTGTTCAATACCAAACCAGTCTGCCAGGCGTATAATTGTTCCCATATTTCCGGGATCTTGAATTCCGTCAAGAACCAGCTGAAGGTCGCTGTCATCCAATTTTTTTTCTTCATTAAGATAACAGACGGCTACAGAATCTTTTGGATTTTGCAGAAAACTGATTTTTTTTAACTCATTTTCAGAGATATGGGTGATAGACATATCCGGGCGGTCCAGTTTTTGCGGATCGGTAGAAAATATTTCTTTAATTTTAAAGTTAGAATTAAAAAGTTCAGTGATTGTTTTATTGCCTTCAACCAAAAACAAATTGTATTTTTGCCTGAACTTCTTTTTATCCAAAGATTGTAAAATTTTTATTGTATGAGCTGTAAGCATTATAAGAATTCTCCTCAAAAGTATTATAAAATTATATCATTTGCAACATTTGTAGGTCTCCTTTATGCTTGTAGTACCACCAAAAAGGTTCCTGAAGGGGAATATTTGCTTGTCTCCAATAACTTTCAATTTGAAGATAAAAAGGCTCCTTTTGATAGTGAGCTTAAAAACTATGTACAGCAAAAACCCAACAAAAGGCAGTTCCTTTTTATGCCGCTCAGCTTATGGCTGTACAATGCTGCAAATCCTAAATACGACACCCTTCTCAATGAATACATGACCTATCCTAATGAACTGAGAAATCAGAAACTGAGAGATTCTCTTTTCATTAAATATAATATGAAGAGCAGTGTCGGCAAAAGTTTGTTTTTCGACAGGCTGTATCACAATTGGGGTTCTGCACCCGTAATTCTTGATCAGACAAAAACTGAAAAAAAGTGCAGAGTCAATAGAGAAAAGACTCACTTACCGTGGCTATTGGGATTCGGAAGTTAAATTTAAACATGATCTTGATTCAGCTTCAAAAAAGGCTGCCGTTACTTATTTTATTACCCATAGAGATCCTACGTATATCAAGGAATATTATTACAATATTACAGATCCGAACGTAAAGAATATTTATCAGCAGAAAATAAATGAAAGCCTGATTAAGCAGGGACAAATACTGGATCAGACGGTTCTTGAGAAAGAAGTTACAAGAATTAATGACCTTATGAAAGACTATGGTTATTATAAATTCAATAATCTTGGTGATGAGATCTATTTTGTGGCAGATTCCCTTAAAAGCAGAAAACAGGTTCCTTTAACCCTTGAAATTCATAAAGATTCTCTCGACAGGCCTTATAAAATTTCTACGATCGGAAATATAGATATAGCTATTGTTGATGAAATGGGAGATTATCCCAAGAATACAAAAAAAGACAGCCTAAGAGGAATAAGATTTCACAAAGTTAATAATCAATACAATTCAAGGGCGATCTGGCGCGCTATCACTATCGGAAACAAACAGGTGTACGACCAGAAAAAGTTTGATCTTACGAGACGAAACCTTTTGGCTATGAATAATTTCAGTATTCTTAAATCAAGGGACTCTTTAAGACACGGTGGCGGAGCTGTTCCCAATGACAGCATCATCGATGTAATGTATGTTCTTAAACCACTTCCGAAATACGAGCTGAAAGTAGGTACGGACATCAACTATTCTCAGCTGCTGAATCTCGGAGTGTCTCCTTCTGTGGATTTGACTACAAGGAATATTTTCGGAGGTGCAGAAAATCTTTCTACCAGTCTTGCCGGGACATTCGGATCGATAAGGAGTACGAAAAATATCGACAAAAGAGTTTTAGCTTACGAAATTTCGGCTCAGGCTTCTTTAAGTTTCCCCAGATTGCTGCTGCCATTTGATTACTACAAATTACTGCCTAAAAAATACAGCCCTACTTCATCGATTGTACTGGGAGCTTCGGTTCAGAATAACATAGGTTTGGGAAGAGTCAATTTTAATACAGGTTTAAATTATCTTGCAACGGTAAACGATAAAGTTTCTCACAGGCTGACTTTATTCAATACTCAACTGAGTTTGACCAAAAATAAAGACGCTTATTATGATTATTTTGTAAATGACGAAGCGATCAGAAGTGAAATATTTGACGATTATTTTGCCTTTAAACCTTCTGTAGCGCAAGATTTCAGTGCAGGAAAACTGACAATAGATGAAGTTTCAAGGTTGATAACGCTGGATCAACAGTATGCATCAGGGCTTAATCAACAAGGAGCTGACAGATTTATTGCCTTTGTAGGCTCGTTGATTAATAAAGACCGTCAGACACAGGATGTTCTGATTTCTTCATTCATCTATAATTTTGTTTACAACGAAATCGGTAAAAAAGATTATCCGAATTCTTTTTATTTTAATGGAAAAATAGAACTTGCCGGAAATATCTTCAGTATTTTTAATCAGAAAAGAAATGACGGCGGAGTTATTACCAGTCCGGAAAGGACAATTTTTGGAGTTCCGTATGCTCAGTTTGTGAAATTCGATTTTGACGTAAGAAAATATTTTAAATTTAATAATAATACTCTTGTTCTCCGCCAGTTCGTGGGCGTTGGGATTCCGTATGGAAATTCCTCCAATATGCCTGTAATACGATCATACTTTAATGGTGGTGCTAATGATATCAGGGCTTGGATTCCTTTTGGCGGCCTTGGTCCTGCAGGTTCACAGATTGACGAAAGAGTTCGTACTTTCATGACGGAAAATATGAAACTGACAACCAACGTTGAATTCAGAGTTCCTTTTAATAATACATATGAGGGTGCCCTTTTCACAGATATCGGTAACATTTGGGCTTTGAAAACCACCAATGACGGATCGGGGGACGAATTTAAATTTAACAGTTTCCTAAAACAGGTCGGTATCGGCAGTGGTTTCGGATTAAGGGTAAATATTGCTTATATTACACTGAGACTGGATCTTGCTTATAAAATGTACGATCCCAACAAACCGGAAGGAGAGCGTTGGAGACTGAAATATTTCCAGCCATTTAAGCCAACCCTGAATATCGCATTCGGATATCCTTTCTAATCAGGAGAAATACCCAATGCAAAATAAACGACAGCAACCGTTCTGGCCAATATTTCCCTAAACTGGTTTCTGTAATAACTTTCAGGTTTTGTAACATCCTGAGCGTCAAATCCAAGAGCATTCATATTATTATTTCTTGCAAAAAGCAATGCCCGAAGGTTATGAAATCCCTGGGATACAATAATTACATTGTCTTTTTTGTAAACATCTTTACAACGCAGGATGCTTCTGTAGGTATTAAATCCTTTCGGATCTTCTATGATAATTTCTTCCGGTACGCCTTCCTGATAGATCAGGTAGTTTTTCATAGCGGCCGGTTCATCATATCCCCTGCTTTTTTCACCGCTTACAAGGATTTTCCTGATCTTTCCGTGATGATACAGCAATGCGGCAGCATCCATTCTTTTTGTAAAATAAGGATTGGATGCACCTGATCTCATTTTTGGTGAAGTACCTAAAACCAGTGCCACTTCTCTCGGCGGAATTTTGGATATTTTGTTATAAGTCCGTCCGTCCGTGAGAGCAAATACCCATGCATTGGCAAGACATATCAGCAGAATCATCATTTCTGTTGATATGAAAATCAGGTTAAATATGTTTTTAATTATTCTCAACTCAGATCAAAGTTAAGCTTTATTTTCTTGCTTTTTTGCTATCGACATACACGCAAGGATATGTCCTTTTTCCTCTTCCCTTTCTGTTAAATACTCGTTTTCCAGCAATTCCACTTCACCTTCCTCAAGAATACACTCACAGCTTCCGCAAATCCCAGACTTGCATGAGTACGGAACAGCAAATTTCTGAATTAATAACTGCTGTAAAATCTTCTCTTTATTATCCGGTAATTCTGTAAAATATTTTTTGCCAAGCATTTTAAATTCCACATCAATATTTTCAATCAAAGGAAATTCTTTTTCTACAGGATAAATATCGTCATTATATTCCTCAAAAAGCTCAAAATGAATGTTTTTCTTAGGAATTCCGTGGTGATAACAGGCATTTGCCAACGTTTTGATCATGTCGCCTTTGCCACATATCAATACTTCATCGACCGCATCCCAGATAGTTGATTCTTCATCGGTATCGTCAAGGTGCAGAATTTGGTTAATGATTAGATTTAATTTTTTATCATCGAGCCTTCCATGAAAGAAAGTGTTTGATATTTTTTCCTGTGAATAGAAGTAAAATATCTGAAGTCTTTCGCCACAGTTTCTGGCAAGATTATCCAGTTGTTCCCGATAAATCAGATCTTCACGGGTTTTGTTACTGAAAAAAAGAAAAAGTCTCGTTCTCGGTTCGTTATGAAGAATATTTTTAAAATGACTTAAAATCGGGGTAATTCCTATTCCTGCAGCAAAACCTACAATAGTTCTGAACTCACTTGGTTTTGAAACAAGCGTAAACCTTCCGCCCGGCTCGCTCACCAGTAATTCATCACCGATATTATAATTTCTGAATAATGCTGAAGCATCGCTTTCCGGAGAATTTATTTTTATCCCTAAAGCAATCTTTTTCTCGAATGGCGCCGATGTCATCGAATAATCTTTGATAACATCTTTGGCGTGGGAATGAAATTTTATGCTTACGAACTGCCCTGCATCAAACTTAAAATTCTTCTTCAGGCTCTCGGGAATTTCAAACTCCAGTGAGAAAGTATTTTTGGTCAGTTCTTCCTTTTTCGTTATTTTTAACCAATGAAACTTTGTAAGTTTCCCTTTATAGATTTGTTGTTCCATACTTCAATTCAAAAATAGATAAAAAATAATGAAAAAGATAATCTTATCAACGCTTTTCTTCGTATCTCTCTTCAGTTGTAAAAAGGAGGATACAAAAACAGAAGACGGCAAAATGGCTGCAGATTCTGCTTCTGTATCAGAAAACTCCAAAGCTCCTGAAGCTTTGAAAATGCTGACCTCTCAGGAAACTTCGGCTTTTTTAGGTAAAAAGAATGACACGCTTTACGTTACTAACTTTTTTGCAACCTGGTGCGGACCTTGCGTAAAGGAAATTCCTCATTTTAAAAATAAAATACAGGAACTGAACGGAAAACCCGTGAGAATTACATTTATAAGTCTCGACAACAAGGAAGACTGGAATACAAAAGTCTCTCAGTTTGTGGATGAACAAGGAATCCGGAAGAACACGGTATTGCTTGATGGACAGAGTCTTGAAGGTAATTTTTTTGCAACCAATTTTAAAAAATGGGATGGCGGAGCAATACCGTTTACATACATGAGAAAAGGCGATAAAACTGACGAAACCCTTGGAATGATGAGCGAAGAACAGCTCAACGAAAAAATCAATTCTCTTTTAAA
Organism: Chryseobacterium sp. POE27; assembly: GCF_039727685.1. NCBI lineage: Bacteria > Pseudomonadati > Bacteroidota > Flavobacteriia > Flavobacteriales > Weeksellaceae > Chryseobacterium > Chryseobacterium sp. POE27. The sequence goes on along the minus strand of NZ_CP152475.1, from coordinate 602,222 downwards.
ATAAACGTCAGACTTTTATGTCAGATAAATTTAAGATCCTGTGTTCGGTTTTATTGCTTGCTATTCTATTGGCAATGGTAATTAATCTGAATACAGGATTTTTAAGTTTAAATTTTCAGGATTTCTTTACAGAGTCTTCTAATAGCCTTATCGCTGAAATTCGTGTAAACCGTGTTTTGGTAATGCTTTTAGCCGGAATTTCAATTCCTACGTCAGGATTTCTTATGCAGGAATATTTTCAAAATCCTCTTGCAGGTCCTGATATTCTGGGCATTACTTCTGTGGCAAGTCTTTCCGTGGCATTTTATATATTTTTTTCATACAATATTGTGCTGCCGGATTTTCTCCAGAATACCTTTCTGAGCTTGTCGGCCATTATCGGAAGTATGGTTTTGATGTTTCTTTTGCTTTCTGTTTCCAGCCGGTTTTATGATAAATCTTATCTGATTATATTTGGTTTTCTTGTTTCCGCTTTTGCAGGAGCTATCGTTTCGCTGCTTCAGTTTTATGCAGAAAATCAAAGTTTAAAAAATTATATTCTATGGTCTTTCGGAGCCAATAATATGGTTTCCCGAAATCAGATTTATGTATTGTCAGTTTTAATTTTTGGAGGATTACTCATCTGTTTTAGAACCATAAAACCTTTGATCGGAAATTCTTTGGGAGTATCCTACGCGCAGAGTTTAGGTGTTAATTTAAATCAGCTGAAGATCCTCATCATTGTATCTTCTTCACTGCTTTCGGCATCAGTTACCGCATTTTTGGGTCCTATTTTATTCATTGGTATTATTATTCCTCATTTCTGCAGACTGATCTACAATCCTTCGAAGCTCTGGCAGCAATGGATATTAAATATGCTATTGGGAATGTGTATTATGCTTATATTTTCGATTATAGCAGAGAAAACTCAGATTCCTATCAATGTGATAAGTTCTATCTTCGGAATTCCTGTTATTCTGATGATGCTTTTGAGACAGAATAAAGGATGAAAAATGAATGTTGAATTTAAGTTATATAAAATATTTAGCATTTTGTCATTTTGTAGAATCTAAGTTAACTTTACAGATAACAAAATAATATAAGGAAATGAAATCTGTCTAAATCCGCGAGAACTCCGGGCAAATAAAAAAGAAAATGCACCTACAAGTCAACCAAGCAAATATAGGCTACAATAAGACCTTAATTTCAAATGCAACAGCCAATTTGAATTTGGGAGAAGTATGCTTGTTAATTGGTAACAACGGTGTCGGGAAAACAACATTAATCAAATCTATTTTACATCAAATTCCTCTTTTACAGGGAGAAATTTATCTTCATGGTAAAAATATCAAACATCTTTCAGTGAAAGAAATAGCGGAAAATATTGCTGTTGTATTTTCAAAAGCTGTAATTCCACAGAATTATACGGTTGAAGATCTCATTTCGTTGGGAAAATACATTCATTATCCGTTTTATTTTGAGCTTAATAAAGAAGACCGGAATGAAGTTTCATCGATTATTGAAGAATTGGACTTGCTTCAGTATAAGGACACTTTACTTAAAAATCTTTCGGACGGCAATCTTCAAAAGGCTTTTATCGGAAGGGCCTTTACACAAAATTCACCTGTTATTATTCTTGATGAACCTACAACGCATCTGGATGAGAAAAACAAAGTTATGATCCTGAAAATTCTCAGAAAATTAGCTTTGGAGCATCAGAAACTTATTCTTTTTTCATCTCATGACTGGCGTTTAGCTAAGGAATTTGCCGATAAAATATGGTATATTAAGGATAATCAATTATATACAGGAATTGTAGAAGATGTTCTCTTGCAACATGATGAGCTTACGAGTCCTACTTTATTTCAGATGAATGAAAATTTCGTTCCTCCAAACATTGTTGCTCCTTACGTCTACAAGGAAATGCTATATTCACTTTTGCAGAAAAATTTTCCTATTGACCTTTCTTTATTGACCTTCGAATTTAAGGATTATTGGATTATCTCTCATTTTAAAGATAATTATCAATGTGAATCTTTTGAAGAAATTGTAACTTTATTGAATACCATTTATTAATATACATCTTTCTTTATTAACTTGATATATTATGCATGCATAGTATTATGCTAGTCATATCAATTAATCCATTTATTTTCAACGTATTAACAAATTTTAACGTAAATAAATATTATGCATGCATAATATTTTACTAAATTTGAGTAAAACCTTGATATCGTAAAATGATGGATAACAAAAAAGATAAAATAGAAAACGTTGATTTAATTCTTAAACAAACCTGGCTTGCTGTTTCTAAGATGTACACAGAAATGGCTCAGGAACATGATTCTACGGCAGTACAGGCACTTACTCTTCTTAAAATAGATCCTAAAGAAGGAACCAGAAGCACCAATTTGGGACCAAAAATGGCTATTGAGCCAACTTCTCTCACAAGAATTATTAAACTTCTTGAGGATAATGGATATATATATAAAGAAAAAACAACTACAGACAAACGTGAGGTTATTATAAAGCTTACAGATAAAGGCCTGAATTCAAGAAATATGTCAAAAGAAGTGGTTGTCAACTTCAACAAGAAGATCATGGAGAAAATTGCTCCCGAAAAGCTTGAAACTTTTAAAGAAGTGATGACCGAGATCATGAAAATTGCCACAGATCTAAATAACAGAAAATAACATAACAAATCAAATAAATCAAATGAAAAGAAGAATCAAACACGTTACAGTTCTTGGTTCAGGAATTATGGGAAGTGGTATCGCTGCGCACTTTGCCAATATTGGCGTACAGGTTTCGCTGTTGGATATCGTTCCTTTTGAACTTACTGAAGCGGAACAGAAAAAAGGTTTGACCAAAGATGATAAAGCGGTAAGAAACAGAATCGCGGCAGAAAACTTTGAAAAACTGAAAAAAGCAAGTCCGGCTCTACTCTATTCTCCGAAATTTGCGGACAGAATAAAGATCGGTAATTTTGATGATGATCTGTCAAAAATAAAGGATACCGACTGGATTATTGAAGTTGTTGTTGAAAGGCTGGACATCAAAAAATCTGTTTATGAAAAAATAGAACAGTTCAGAAAACCAGGAACATTAATTTCTTCCAACACGTCCGGGATTCCTATTCATCTTTTAACGGAAGGTAGAAGTGATGATTTTAAGTACTATTTTGCAGGAACACACTTTTTCAATCCGGTGAGATACCTTCCTCTTTTAGAGATCATTCCTACCAACGATACAGCTCCTGAAGTGATAGATTTCTACATGAATTATGGAGCGAAATTCTTAGGGAAAACAACTGTTTTAGCAAAAGATACACCGGCATTTATCGCCAACAGAATCGGAGTTTTCTCTATGATGGATTTACTTCATAATGTTCAGAAATTAGGACTTACTGTTTCTGAAGTAGATAAATTAACAGGTCCTGTTATCGGTAGACCAAAATCTGCGACGTTCAGAACTGCGGATGTTGTCGGACTGGATACATTGGTAATGGTGGCAAACGGCGTTCGTCAAAGCGGAGCCGAAGCCAATGATTTCAACGATGTCTTTGCACTTCCTGATTACATCCAGAAGATGGTTGATAATAAATGGCTCGGTTCAAAAACACAGCAAGGTTTCTATAAAAAAGTAAAGAATGCAGAAGGAAAATCTGAAATTCACGGTTTAAATCTTGATACTTTAGAATACGAACTTCAGGGCAAATCTTCTTTTGCAACGTTAGAATTAACTAAAAATATTGATAAGCCGATTGACAGATTTAAATTGTTAATTGGCGGAAAAGACAAAGCCGGAGAGCTTTACAGAAAATCCCTGGGAGCGTTATTTGCTTATGTTTCGCACAAAGTACCTGAAATTTCCGATGAAGTTTATAAAATTGATGATGCGATGAGGGCCGGTTTCGGATGGGAAAATGGTCCGTTTGAAATCTGGGATGCCGTTGGCGTTCAGAAAGGTATTGAATTGGCTAAAGAAGCAGGTTATGAAGTTTCAGACTGGGTGAAAAATGTAGAAACTTTCTACAAAGTTAATGAAGAAGGACAAAGTATTTATGTTGATAAAAATTCAGGAGAATACAACAAAATTCCCGGACAGGACGCTTTCATTATTTTAGACAATATCAGAAAAAATAAAACGCTTTGGAGTAATTCCGGTGCTGCGATTGAAGATTTAGGTGACGGAATTATCAATTTCGAGATCCGTTCTAAAATGAACTCTTTAGGAGGCGAAGTTTTAGACGGATTGAACAGAGCAATTGATTTAGCTGAAAAAGAATATGACGGTTTGGTAATCGCAAATCAGGGAACTAATTTCTCTGTAGGAGCCAATTTAGCCATGATTTTAATGATGGCCATCGAGCAGGATTGGGATGATCTGAATATGGCAATTGCTTATTTCCAGAAATCAATGATGAGAGTTCGCTACTCCTCGATTCCGGTGGTTGTCGCTCCTCACGGAATGACCCTTGGCGGCGGATGTGAAATGACGATGCACGCCGACAGAGTGGTTGCAGCCGCAGAAACCTATATCGGATTGGTGGAAACCGGAGTTGGTGTAATTCCCGGTGGTGGCGGAACGAAAGAGCTTACGTTAAGAACCTCAAGGGAATTTCATAAAGATGATGTGAAAAACAACCGTCTTCGTGAAGCTTTCATGAACATTGCGATGGGTAAAGTGGCCACTTCGGCTTATGAAGCTTACGATATGGGAATTCTTGAGCATGGAAAAGATATTGTTGCCGTTGATAAAAGAACTCAGATCAAAACGGCCAAAATGCTGGCAAAAAGCTTAGCAGAACATGGCTATACTCAGCCAATCGAGCAGAAAGTAAAAGTTTTAGGTAAAGATGCATTGGGAATGTTCTATGTTGGAACCGACCAGATGTTAACCGGAAACTATATTTCTGAACACGACAAGAAGATTGCAGATAAATTAGCCAACGTGATGGTTGGAGGAAATCTTTCGGAAGAGACAGTCGTAACGGAACAGTATTTATTGAACCTTGAAAGAGAAACTTTCCTGCAGCTTTGTGGAGAAAGAAAAACATTGGAGAGAATTCAGTACATGCTGCAGAATGGTAAACCGTTGAGAAACTAAATAACCAAGGTAAAAGTAACCAGGTTTTTGAGCCCTGAAAGGGCGAAACAATAATAGAATCGGGTGAAACCCGATTGCAAACAAATAAAAAACAAAAAATGTCAAAGACAGCATATATAGTAAAGGGTTTCAGAACTGCCGTTGGAAAAGCTCCAAAAGGAAGTTTACGATTTACAAGACCCGATGTAATGGCGGCAACCGTAATTGAAAAATTAATGGCTGAACTTCCGCAATTAGATAAAAACAGAATTGACGACCTTATCGTAGGAAATGCAATGCCTGAAGCTGAACAAGGATTAAACGTGGCACGTTTGATTTCACTAATGGGTTTAAATACGGACAAAGTTCCTGGGGTTACGGTAAACAGATATTGTGCATCAGGAAGTGAGGCGATTGCGATTGCATCTGCAAAAATTCAGGCCGGAATGGCGGATTGCATTATTGCAGGCGGTACAGAATCCATGTCTTATATTCCGATGGGTGGTTACAAACCGGTTCCGGAAACGGAAATTGCTAAAACCAATCCGGATTATTACTGGGGAATGGGCTACACTGCTGAAGAAGTTGCAAAACAGTACAATATCACAAGAGAAGAACAGGACCAATTTGCTTTCGAATCTCATATGAAAGCTTTAAAAGCGAATCAGGAAGGCAGATTTGTCAGTCAAATAGTTCCGATTTCTGTGGAATACAATTTCCTTGATGAAAACCAGAAAATGCAGACTAAGAAGTTCGACTTCTCAGTGGACGAAGGTCCCAGAGCAGATACTTCTCTGGAAGGTTTGGCAAAATTAAGACCCGTTTTCGCCAACGGAGGAAGCGTAACGGCGGGAAATTCTTCTCAAATGAGCGACGGAGCGGCTTTCGTTATGGTGATGAGTGAGGAAATGGTAAAAGAATTAGGATTGGAACCTGAAGCGAGATTAGTTGCCTACGCAGCTGCAGGATTAGAACCAAGGATTATGGGAATGGGCCCAATTTATGCTATTCCAAAAGCTTTGAAACAAGCCGGCATGGAATTAAAAGATATCGAATTAATCGAGTTAAACGAAGCATTCGCCTCACAATCTGTTGCCATTAAAAAAGAATTAGGCTTAAACCCTGATATTCTCAATGTGAACGGAGGCGCTATCGCTCTTGGTCACCCGCTTGGATGTACCGGAACAAAATTAACTGTTCAGCTTCTTGACGAAATGAGAAAACGCGGAAACAAATACGGAATGGTTTCGATGTGTGTAGGAACGGGACAAGGAGCAGCGAGTATTTTTGAATTATTATAGACGAGAAGAACAAAGAATAAAGAGAAAAGACTAACAATGAAGCATAACTTTAAGAATCTAAATATCTGGAGACTCTCTATTGATTTGGCTAATGACGTTTATATTCTTACTGATCTTTTTCCAAAAAGTGAAGAATTTGGGTTGAAATCACAACTGAGGAGATGCTCTGTTTCTGTTGCTTCTAATATAGCAGAAGGCTCAAGTAGAAGTTCGAATAAGGATTTTAATCGATTTTTGGAAATAAGTCTTGGTTCTCTTTATGAATTGCAGACTCAAATTATAATTTCTTCAAACCGAAATTATATTGAGCCGTCAAAACTTGAAATTATAGAGAATAAAATAACAGAATTACAGAGAATGATTTCTGGCTTTCAAAAAAACTTGAAGTTTTAAGTCTTTTTTCTTTTCTCTTTATTCTTTAATCTAAAAAAGAAAAAATCAAATATTAAATGGGAAATATTGTAAAAGGGGGGCGAATTCTTAATCAAAGAAGTTCCTGCCAGCGAAATTTTCAGTCTTGAAGAACTGAACGAAGAACAAAAAATGCTTCGCGATTCTGCGAAGGAATTTATAGACAGAGAAGTAGTTCCGCAAAAGGAACGTTTCGAGAAAAAAGATTATGCTTTTACAGAAGAAGTAATGCGTAAGCTTGGTGAAATGGGAATGTTAGGTATTGCAGTTCCTGAGGAATATGGCGGTCTTGGAATGGGATTCGTGACAACGATGCTTGCTTGCGATTACCTTTCAGGCGTTACCGGTTCATTGGCAACCGCTTATGGAGCGCATACCGGAATCGGAACATTGCCAATTGTTCTATATGGAACTGAAGCTCAGAAGCAAAAATACCTTCCGGATTTGGCTACAGGAACAAAATTCGGAGCATATTGCCTTACTGAACCGGATGCAGGTTCTGATGCCAACTCAGGAAAAACAAGAGCAAAGCTTTCCGAAGACGGGAAACATTATATCATTAACGGACAGAAAATGTGGATTTCCAATGCAGGATTTGCGGATACTTTTACTTTGTTCGCAAAAATTGATGATGATAAAAATATCACAGGTTTTGTAATTAATCGTTCAGAACTGGAAAATCCGGGAAGCCTTACTTTCGGTGAGGAAGAACATAAACTGGGAATCCGTGCCTCTTCTACCCGCCAGGTTTTCTTTAATGATATGAAAATTCCTGTCGAGAATCTTTTAGGAGAAAGAAACAACGGTTTTAAAATTGCCCTGAATGCATTAAATGTTGGCCGTATAAAATTGGCTGCAGCTTGTTTGGATGCTCAGAGAAGAATTTTAAACCATTCTATTCAATATTCCAACGAGAGAAAACAGTTTGGAGTTTCAATTTCAACTTTTGGAGCGATCAGAAAGAAAATTGCTGAAATGGCAACGGGAGTTTTCGTAAGTGAGGCCGGTTCTTACAGAGCAGCAAAAAATATTCAGGATAAGATTGATGAACTGGTTGCTGGTGGAATGGATCATCAGGCTGCAGAATTGAAAGGTGTTGAAGAATTTGCAGTGGAATGTTCCATCCTTAAAGTTTTCGTATCAGATCTTGCCCAACATACAGCTGATGAAGGAATTCAGGTGTACGGCGGAATGGGATTCTCAGAAGATACGCCAATGGAAGCAGCATGGAGAGATTCAAGAATTTCAAGAATTTACGAAGGAACCAATGAGATCAACAGATTACTTTCAGTAGGAATGTTGATCAAAAGGGCAATGAAAGGAGAATTGGACTTATTATCTCCTGCAATGGCGATCAGTAAAGAATTGATGGGAATTCCGTCGTTCGATGTTCCTGATTATTCTTCATTTATGAGCGAGGAAAAAGCAATTATTGCAAATCTTAAGAAAGTTTTCTTAATGGTTTCCGGAGCAGCTCTTCAAAAATATATGATGGATATTGAGAAACAGCAACATTTATTATTAAATGCTTCTGAAATTCTTAACCAGATCTATATGGCAGAATCTGCTGTTCTAAGAGCGGAAAAACATTTTTCTCCTGAATCTGTGGAAGCAGCCATGGCTCAGTTAAACCTTTATAAAGCAGTAGAAAAAATCACTGTTGCTGCAAAAGAAGGAATTGTTTCCTTTGCTGAAGGCGACGAACAGAGAATGATGCTTTCAGGTTTAAGAAGATTTACAAAATATACCAACCATCCGAATGTAGTGGCGCTGACAGAGAAAATCGCTGCCCATTATATCGAAAAAGAAGCTTATTAGTCTTTTATATATAAATTTGATTTCAAAGCGTCTCAATTTTTTGGGACGCTTTTATTTTGCTGTAAGCTATATTTCATTTAAATTATTTTAATGAAAAAGATAAAATTATATTTAAATGTAATAAAATTGAACCTTGAATTGTCGTATCATTTATAAGTATAATTTTATTTAATTTTTAGAGATGAAAATAGTAGTAGCTTCATTTATAATAATTTCAGTGTCAGTTTCAGCACAGCAAAAGAAACTTGTATTACCTAAAAAGGATACTGCGAAAGTGCATACATTTGATCCCCTCAATCAGGATCAGAAAGCTAAAGATCATCAAAAGAAAATGTATGAAATACCTTCTGTAAAACCCGATGAATCGATGTATTCAAGCCTTAAGGACAAAAGAAAAGATACTACAGATTATAAAATGCTCAACTCCTTAAAGCCTGAGAAACCGGAGCCGGAATTGCCACCTAAAAAGGAATAGTACAATAAGATTTCTGTAAAGAAAAACGAATTAAAAATATATCAAAATAATTCATCAAAAAATGTCTCAATTCTTGGGGCATTTTTTATTTTTGCATTCTACTTTAGATACAATGACAAAAGAAGAATTGCTCAACAGAGCCATAAAAATAGCCGATAAGGCACACAAAGGTCAGACAGACAAATATCATGCACCCTACATTGCCCATGTTATGCGTGTAATGGAATACGGAAAAACTCTTGATGAAAAAATTGTAGGCGTACTACATGATGTTGTTGAAGATCATCCGCAGGAGTTCAGCCTGGATTATTTGCGAAACGAAGGCTTTCCGGAATACATTATTTTTGCGATAAGCTGTCTTACAAAGTTTGATCCGGAAGAGGATTACGACGATTTTGTAAGAAGAACCGAACGCTCTCCACTGGCTGTCGCCGTAAAACTGAATGACCTCCGCGACAATATGGATTTACGAAGGGTAAACAGAGAACTCACCCCGAAAGATATTAAAAGATTCAATAAATACCTGAAAGCCTATCATTACCTGATTGAAAAATATTAAAATAAATCCTCCATAGATTGGACCTTGGAGGATTTAATTAAATTGAAATATTTTAATCTGCTCCCGGGAAATGATATGTTTTTGCAGGAGGATTTGTATCATCAATATTGATGTTTAAAGCAAGATAAACAAAATGAAAGTTTTTATTTCCTTTGGCTTCAAATTCTCTCTGCCAAAGATAGCCTCCTAAAACTCCGAAGTTTTCGTCGATCTGATATCCAAGGCCACCATATACCCTGTTTCTTGCAAAAGCAGGCTTTATGGGTGACACGATGAAAATCTCATCGTAAGCATTGGCAAATAATGTTTTCGGGCCTATCTTTTTTTGCATTTAAAGGAACGGAAACGTTCAGACGATATCGGTAACGCATTCTCTGAGAGCTTTTATCCGTCTGAGGTTCATAAAACCATGATTTCTCTGCACGGAATCTGTTTTCAAATTTTACAACACCCTTTTTGAAATCGATGACGTCCTGAAGCCAGATTCTGAATTCTTCTTTATTGATGGCATGCTCCTTATAGGTCGCATATCTTCCTAATCCCACAAAAGGCTTATGATTCTTGGTAAGATTGTAGCCCAATCCTCCTTTTATCTCATAATAATCGGGATAAGAATATTCTTCAATTCCTCTTGACTGACCTTCTGCATAGAGGAAAAATTTAGGATGAAATTTATAAGTAATCGTAAGTGCATTAAAGCTGGAAATATGTTCCTGTGCCTTGAAAAATGTTGTACTTAAAAATAAACTCAGACCTAAACCTACTGACAATTTCATCTAAAAAAATTTTTGCAAATGTAAATGAATTAACAATTTGTTAATATTAACTTTAATTCAATAACAGTTAACAATTATTTAATATTGATATTGTAAGATAACCCAATATGGAACCATCTTTGGGGCATATGTACTCCAAAAGTTTCCGTATATGAAGTATTTGTTAAATTATTAATAAGAATATATATCGAAAAATCATTATTAACAAAACTTAATTTGTCATCCAAAAGATTGTAGCTACCGTTATTCAGTCTTTCGTTATAACGGTAAATGATCTCATTGGTGAAGTTTTTCAGGAATTTTGTTTCAAGCTTTGAGATAAACTGATGTTTGAGATTATCCAAAACATATCTTGCTACAAAATCGGCCGGATTTTTAAGTTTATTATCAAGATAAGTGTAGCCAATGGTATATTTCAGCCAGCCTGTCAAGCGATGATTAAGCTCTGCTTCTATTCCTTTAACGTTTGTTGCGCCTATGTTTTGTGCATACCAGACGTTGTCATCAGTCTTGATTTTTGTCCAGTCAATGGCATTATCAGAATCTCTTAAAAATCCGCTTACTTTTGCTAATATATTTTTTGTCTGAAATTGATAACCAACTTCTGCATACACTGCATTTTCAGGCAATAAATTGGGATTTCCCTGTTCTGTTTTACTTACATAATAAAGATCGGTAAAGGTCGGAATACGGTGAACTTTGGCAATATTTCCGTATATTTTATTATTAGAGTTAAAATTATACCCCACATCCAATCCCGGATAGAAAAAATTTCCCTCTTTGGAATAATTTGCCCACGAAATTCCCGGACTGATGTTCAGCTTTTTATCTAGCAAAGAAAAATGATGCTCAAAGAAAACCTGAGAAACAAATCTGTTTCTTTCGCCAAGATTATTACTTGCCAAAAACTCTTTTCTTAGCTCAACACCGACTCCTGTTGTTCCCAACCCCCATTCATAATTGGAATTTACTTCTCCGCCAACATTATTTCCGATATGCATATTCCTGTAGATTTCAGGTTTTTCCCTGTTGTACAGATACATATCCTGCCCTCTTCTCCAATAGACATTTGAGCTTAATTTTAATTTACCAAAGGTCTGCTGATGTGCCAGACTTATTATCGAAGCCTGAGTTTCTTCATACTGATCTACTGCTTTTGGTGAAGAATAAAATCCGTTGGCACCGAATTTTTTCTCTGAAAATCCCGCTTGCAGCCTGAGATCACCGTTTTTGATATTCAGCTTATTCTGATAAAAAATGTTTCTGATTTCATAATCCGTATTATACATATATCCCTGCGAAGATGAGGAATTGGCCTGTAAAGAATTTGAGAATTTTTCATTTCCAAGCTGAGCATTTAGTCCTAAGCTATAGGTTTTATAATCTCCGGCTTCTGCACTGATTTTTACTCTTTTTCCCGGATTTATCTTTGTGATAATATTGATTACACCTGCGTAGGCATTTTGCCCGAAACGTCTTGCGGCAGGACCTTTTATGATTTCAATTCTTTCTACATTATCAAGATCTACCGGAAGATTCATTGAATTGTGTCCGGTTTGAGAATCATTCATCCTGATACCATTTAAAAGCAGAAGAACCTGTTCAGATGAGCTTCCCCGAAAACCGATATCACTCTGTACCCCATTGACTCCTCTCCTTCTGATATCCATTCCTGTTACCTGCTGCAGGACTTCATCGATACTTTTTGCAGGAGAATTGATGATTTCTTCTCTGGTAATCACTGTTATATTCTGGTTGGCACTTTTATAGGGCGTAGAAAACAATTTACCCTGAATTTCAATGGTTTCAATATCCGTTGAATTTTCCTGTGCCTGTGCAAAAAACAATGTTCCAAGAAAAAAAATACTTCCTGCTTTTTTAATCATATGTCAGAATTATAGTTAATTATTTTACTGGGCCAAAAGTAATGGAGTTCTGCAACACATACAAATGATAGTTGTCATAAAAAAAATGCAGTTGGGGAAACTGCATTTCGGGGAAGTAATTTCGTTATTTTTCCTCTTTAAATAAATAAACAGATTATGGCGAAAATTTTTCTCATTTTCTGTATTATCTATTTATTATTGCAATTTTATAGAATTTTATAATATAAAGCAATACTAAACAATTAAAATAATGTTAAAATATCAAAATTTAATGTAATAATATTAATTTGTCTAATTGTTTATCAAGGATAAAATTAAACTTAAATAATTCCCACCGCATCGATATTGTTTTGAATGAAAAGCATTTGTCTAAGTTAACCGGAATTAATAACAGAAAATCCGCTAAAAATTTCGTAATTTTGTTGGTCTTAATTTTACTATGGCTAATACAACAGATATAGATATTAAAAAACAGATTTTTGTTAAGAATGCACATCTTAACAATCTGAAACACATAGATGTTCTTATCCCTAAAAATAAACTTATCGTCATCACCGGAGTTTCCGGAAGCGGAAAATCTTCCTTGGCATTTGACACCATTTATGCGGAAGGACAGAGAAGATATGTAGAAAGTCTCAGCTCTTATGCACGACAGTTTTTAGGTAAGCTTGAAAAACCGAAAGTTGATGATATCAAAGGGCTGGCGCCTTCGATAGCGATCCAGCAAAAAGTGATTTCCTCCAATCCACGTTCAACGGTCGGAACTTCTACCGAAATATATGATTATTTAAAACTTCTTTTCGCAAGAATCGGTAAAACATTTTCTCCGGTTTCCGGCGAGGAAGTAAAGAAAGATTCCGTTTCTGATGTGGTAGATTTTATTAAATCTTCCCAAAAAGATGCTTCATTTTTGCTGACAGCTCCATTGGAATATGATGCTGATAATTTTTTGGAAAGCCTGAACGTTCTAAAGCTTGCAGGATTTACCAGACTCGAGATCAACGGAAATGTAGCAGGGATTGAAGACCTTGAAAGCTTCGGTTTTGCCCCTGAAAAAGGAATGGAAATCAATCTTGTGATTGACCGTTTCACTTACGAAGAAGACGAAAATTTTCTTCAGCGTCTTGCAGATTCTATCCAGATGGCTTTCTATGAAGGACAGGGATACTGTTCTTTAAAAAATACGGATACCGGAAAAATAAAGGAATTCTCAAACAAGTTTGAACTGGACGGAATAGAATTTCTGGAACCTAATATTCATTTTTTCAGTTTTAATAATCCCTATGGTGCATGTCCGACGTGCGAAGGATATGGAAAAGTAATCGGAATTGATGAAGATCTGGTGATCCCCAACAAAACATTGTCAGTGTTTGAAGATGCAGTAGCATCATGGAGAGGAGAAAGCATGAGCGAATGGAAGAAAGACTTTATTAAAAAAGCCAAAGATTTTCCTATTCATAAGCCTTATCATCAATTAACCAAAGATCAGAAGAAATACCTCTGGAAAGGCGATGGCAAAAACACTTTCCCATCCATTGACAATTTCTTCAGAATGCTTGAAGAAAATCTGTACAAAATTCAGTACAGGGTGATGCTTTCCAGGTATCGTGGAAAAACGCTCTGTCCTACCTGTGAAGGACTAAGGCTTCGTGAAGAAACCAGCTGGGTGAAAATTGACGGACATAATATCCAGTCGATGATCGAGCTTCCTTTAGATGAGTTGTCTCCTTTAATCAACAGTTTAAAATTATCTGAACACGATCAGGAAGTTGCCAAGAGATTACTTTATGAAATCACTACGCGTCTTGAATTTTTATTAAAAGTCGGTTTGGGATATTTGACGCTGAACCGTACGTCCAATACACTTTCCGGCGGTGAAAGCCAGAGAATTAATCTTGCAACAAGTTTAGGAAGTTCACTGGTAGGTTCTATTTATATTCTGGATGAACCTTCCATCGGACTGCATTCCAGAGATACGGAAAATCTTATCGGTGTTCTGAAAAACCTGCGTGATCTTGGAAATACCGTTATCGTTGTAGAACACGATGAAGATGTCATGAAAGCGGCGGATTATATTATTGACATTGGCCCTGAAGCAGGTTACCTTGGTGGCGAACTGGTATTTGCCGGAGACTATAAAGAATTGAAAGATGCAGATACATTAACCTCAAAATATCTTACCGGCAGGCTGGAAATTGAAGTTCCTGAAAAACGCAGAAAAGCAAAAGAATGGATCCATATAAAGGGCGCTCGCCAGAACAATCTTAAAAATATTGATGTAGATGTCCCTCTCGAGAGTCTTGTCGTTATTTCCGGAGTTTCGGGAAGTGGAAAATCAACTTTAATGAAAGAAATCCTTACCAATGATATCCAGATCCAACTTGGGATGGGTGGTAAAAAAGGCGATTATGATTCCGTGGATTTTCCTAAAAAACTGATTAAGCATATTGAGCTGATCGATCAGAACCCAATCGGAAAATCTTCACGCTCCAATCCTGTTACCTATCTGAAAGCTTATGACGACATCAGAGATTTATTTTCCAGGCAAAAAATGGCAAAAATGATGGGCTATAAACCTAAACATTTCTCTTTTAACGTAGACGGAGGAAGATGTGATGAATGTAAAGGTGAAGGCGTAATCAACGTGTCTATGCAGTTTATGGCAGATATTGAGCTTGAATGCGAAGTTTGTAAAGGAACACGTTTCAAGAACGAAATCCTGGAAGTAAAATATGATGAAAAGAATATCTCGGATATTCTGCACATGACGGTAGACGATGCCCTGGAGTTTTTCAAAGATAATAATGAAGACAAAATCGTCACAAAACTGAAACCTCTGCAGGAAGTTGGTTTAGGATACCTTCAATTGGGACAGAGTTCTTCTACCCTTTCCGGAGGTGAAGCACAGCGTGTAAAACTGGCTTCATTCCTGGTAAAAGGAGCAACTACCGACAAAACCCTTTTTATTTTTGATGAGCCTTCTACAGGTTTGCATTTCCATGATATTAAGAAACTGTTGAAATCTTTACAGGCATTGATTGATCTTGGACATTCCGTGATTGTCATTGAACATCAGCCGGATATTATCAAGAGTGCAGATTATATTATTGATATCGGTCCGGAAGCAGGAAAATATGGAGGCGAAGTTGTATTTACAGGAACTCCCGAAGATCTGGCAAAAAACAAAAAATCTTACACAGCCAAGTATATTAAAGAAAAGCTGGAACAATAAAATGAAGAGAGTCGCAAGGCTCTCTTTTTTGGTTGATAGTGTGTAGTTGTTAGATTAGATTAAAGGTAAGTTTACGTCAATTCGAATGAAATTCTGAAAGAATTTTGTATCGAGAATGGTGTTTTTGTTATAAATTCTCGATACGGTTTTCTCTATTGCACTCCAAAAAACCTACTCGAACTGACGCTCTTTAAATTAATAGGGAAAATTAAACAGTTTGTAGATTTTTTAAACTTTTATCCTGTAATTTCAAAAAATAATTCTTTTTTTCTGTTTAATTTTATGAATCTCGGGATCTCCGTTTTTGATTAATGCTGATCATTCAAAAAAATTATCAGGATGAATTGGAAAAATTATCAGCATTATTTTCCGGATTTATCCTGATAATTTGATCAGTTTATCTTGATAAATTTAAGAGCTTTCCATCTTTAAATTTTAAAAATGAGTGTATATTATTAAAATACAAAAGGTTATAAATATTATTAATATCTTATTTAAGTTAGAGAATCATATTTCTTTTGCAGGGCAACAAAATCACTATTATAAATTGTTTTTTTCATCAGTTGCCGGTCTCCTTTTCAATGAAGCATTAAATAAGGACTAAGGTTTTCTGGCCTTGTGAAAATTAAACAGTGAAATAGAATTTAAGTTGAACTGATATTACATGTAACCCAGGTTGCCCTTAAAAATGATCATTAATATCTTATGCAGCTAAAGCAGGCTTTGTTTTAACAGCTCTGATACTGTTTCAATTTCCTCTTCTGTATTAAAACAATGTGGCGACAACCGCACAATACCATTGATTTTTTTCTTCGTAAAATCAATTAATGCAGAATTTTTGTAAGTTGTTGAAAAGAATATATTATTTTCTTTCAATACCTTCTGAATATTCTCAAGATCTCCTTCGGGACCAGAAAACGTAATGATACTGCTCAGATTTTTACCAATATCCCATATCTGAAAACCACTGTTCTGAAGATTATTCCGCAGTTTCTGTGACAGGTTTTTATTGTATTTTTCAATAGCGTCTAAACCGACAGCATTAGCATATCGTAAAGCTTCGGTAAATCCGATTAAAGAAGCATAGGAAAGTTCCCAATGCTCAAATCTTTTAGCAGAATCGAATAACTCATAATTGTCAAATTCTGACCATTTCGCGCCTCTCATATCCAGAAGCAATGGCGCATAATTTTTCTCAAGAACTCTGTCTGAAACATATAAGAATCCTGTTCCTCTGGGCCCTCTCATGAATTTCCTTCCCGTTGCCGTAAGAAAATCACAGTTTATTTTTTCAACATCAACAACCATTTGTCCAACCGACTGGCAGGCATCCACTAAGTATAAAATATCATATTCGCGGCAGAGTTGCCCTACGCCTTCCACATTCTGAATCAATCCCGAATTGGTAGGAATATGAGTGACCGCAACAAGCCTTGGGTGATATTTTTTGATCAAAATCTCCAAATCATCCAGATCAAGCTCATTATCCGGAAGATTTTTCATCCTGATGATGTTCAGATTCAGTTTTTTCTGAAGAGAAATAAAGGTAATCTGATTGGATATATAATCGTCAGCAGTAGTAATAATAGTATCACCTTCTTTAAAAATAATACTTGATAATGCCATAGCATAAGCTTCTGTAGCACTTGTGGCAAAAGCAATATTGGAAGGTTTGGCATTAATTAATGTTGCTGTTTCGTTATAAAATTTTTCCAGATGATCTGCATTCTTTTCTGCAACTTCATAGCCACCTGATTGTTCTTCCTGCTGTAAATAATTAACCATAGAGTCAACAACTACAGATGGCATTAATGAAGACCCTGCATTGTTAAGAAAAATTTTCCCATCCGAAAGCCCTCTGATATCTTGTCTTATTTTATATATGTCCATTTTTTTAAATTTATCGGAAACAATTTTACATAAAAAATCCCGAATAGAATAACGGGATTTATAATAGGTATGTTGAATTTATTTTAATCTAAAACACTCCAACCTCTTTTTGGATTGTTGTTGTTTGAAACTTCCTGTTCGTTGACGATGATATTTTCTTTTCTCTGGCCGATATAATCCAGCTCGCTCAATTTAGAGAAAATGGTTTCAAGGCTTCTCAGCATCTGCTGAATGTATAGCAATGGTTCGCCACAATTGTGATGATCATAATTGGTTTCGGCTACGATTGATAATTGATTAAGCAAGGTATGAGGGGCAATTTCACTCCATTCAAGACTATAATTAAGCATTTCTTCCAACTCTGCAGGAACCAGAACCTGAGTGGCATTATACAGACGAAGCGCCAGTTTTGCAAAAGATTCGATCAGAAATACCGGCGGCTGATAAGGTGTAATATTCCTGAACTGGAAATACATATCTCCGAATGTATTGATCATCGTATTACACAGGAACTTAACATTCTGAGCCAAAGCCGTATTCTGATTTTTATGAGAAGACTTCTGAACAATTTTAAAAGCATATTGCTGAAGATTTCCGATGGATTTCGCAAAATTATTGTAATAATCCAACAGCGCCGGATGGCTCTGAATTGAAGTACATGGCGGAATAAAATTAGAATCAACCTGTGCAATATTTCCTTTAAGGTCTACTTTCCCTATGATCAGATAATTTCCTCCGGAATAGCTGCTGTTCAGAGATGTTACAGGAAGAAGTTCAATGTGATGATTAGGTTGCGTATTCGGGTGGCGCGGCGGAATTTCTTCAGGATCAATATCCCCGAACGGCACTTTATCAAAAGGATTTACGGAAATTAAAATATAATAATCTCCGTCTGCCTGCTCATCATTCATCATTTTTGCCAACGATTTTACGCTGACTCTTCTATCGTTCAGCTCAATTCTGTAACCGGCAAGTGTTACGGCGCTACAGTGCTTGATTACCAGCTGCACATCGTTTGTTGCCGTATTGTGGACATCAAAAATCGTACGGTCCGTAAATTCATTCGAAATAGGCAAAAGCCCATAATTATATGTCGTGATTGCCAATGAGTTGGCATCTCTGATGGTATCGATTAAAAAATTATCCTGATCATTAAGATGTCTCTGGGAAACCTTCATCCCGTCAACCCAATTGATGGCAAAATGCTTAATAGGCTGTATCATATTCAATATTTTTAAACTGTGTGTGATGGTGTTCTTCTTACTCCTTCCTCTTCGTGCTGGATTACTCTTTTGCAGATAACGACGTCGTTTTCGGCAATCCTGTTTTCTGTGATATCCTGATCGAAATCAATATATTTTCTAAAGCTGAAGAATGACTTTTTAGTATAAAAAATCCAGTAATAAGGCTCTCTCTCCTGATCCGACAAATGAATGATGGAATTGGGATTCTTGTGATTATAGTCATCCACCACCCTGTAAAACCAGTCGCCGAAAGTTACTCCTGTCGGTAATGTTTTAGCTTTAATTCTGAATCTGTTGGCATCTTCAAGATTTTTGCTTAGCTCAACATTAAGTACCATTAATCTGTCGAAATCTGCACCTTCAAAATCAGGAAGTCTCTGGTCTGGCGAATATCTCCAGGTTTTATAGATGTCTACCGGAATACTTATAAGCTGGATATAGCAGTAATGAAAAACAAGTGGAACCAGAAATGTGAGAATACTGGTGGCTGCCATTATCGGATAACCCGTTCCTCTGCTTATCCAGTTAAATATCAGATAAAACAGATATCCTCCCAAACCAACGCATGTAATCGATAATATCGACTCAAACAGAATGCTTTTTGTTAAAGAATTAAAATGTTTTTTAAAATATCTGTCGGAAAGATTTACATGTATAATTCCCAGAATAATATAAATAATTTGTGCAATAAGATACCAGTACGGATTGAACAAATTCCCTGCAAAACCGAAAATTCCCGGAATGGCAAGACACAAACTGCACAACAGAACGTATATGATAATGGTTTTAATCTTTATGGCAGGCTTATTTCGTCTGATAATTCCAAGAATTACCATCATAATTACCGCAAATAAAGGCATTAAAATATACCTTAAAAAGATTCCCTTTACTGAAGAAATTTCCATGTGTCTTTTTCGAATTAATATTTTTAATTGGTGAAGTAAATATAGTTAAAAATTTTCAGAGGAATGTAGAGTATCCGAGCCGGTTTGCATTTCTCCCATCATCCTCCAGAGCGAAAGAATATTCCTGTTTTTCGGTGATGAAATTCTCCTCAATATCAACGCTTACCGGAAGAAAATAATCATACATGGCCTGAAGAACCTTCCGGAAAGAACTTCCGTCAATATACTTTTTCATTTCCGTATAAGGGATAGGCCCGATGTTTATGACCCAGTTTCGCTGTCCGTCCATGTGATCTCCACTCGGAATATAGGTGACGCCAAGCCTTGAATTTCCCAGCAGCATGGAATCGTCTTCCTCTATACCGTCAATAATATTGGGAGCAAAAGTTACCTTAACAGGAATTTGCAGAAAAGCAGACATACATCTTTCAAACCACGATTTATCTCCCCGGATCTGATGAAAAAACGGTAAGATATAGATGAAAACATAAGCATTTTGCTTGTCCATCATTTTGATCAGAGGCCACAGTTCGCTGATCGTGTCCAGCAGGGCATCGGTGTCACTGGAAATATCAAAGTCATATTCTTTAAGTAAAGCTCCGATTTCTGTAAAAAAAATTTCCAGCTCAAAAGGCTTGAAAAACTTTCTTGCATCTTCCTCTACCCTTTTCTGTTTACGGATTTCCCTTACAACGCTTTCCACATTTTTTCTTGTGGCACCAAGCGACGGCGGATGGAAAAGACCTTCCGGAAGGTAGTCGTAAATACCTTCTCTGTAGGTTTCTATGGTGAAAACCTCTTCATCGAAACCCAGATAATCGCTTGTTATACTTTTTATATCCTTAAGATAAGCACGGTCGTTGATCCCGATTCTTTCGATAAAAATATTGCTTACTGCTCTGTGATATTTCAAGAGGTTCACTGCGACAGCTTCCGCTTTGAAATCTGTCTGCAGTTTATTGTAATGCATTTCTACAATATTATTCTCATACATAGTGTTCGCTGTGATTTTGGCTGTAAAAATAGTATATCTCAAAATATTGAAAAAATATTTTTACCTTAATTTTATTCTAAAAATAGTAAATAATTATGAGTAAAAGAAGAAAAAAATAAAAATAAGGTTAAGATTAAGACTGAGCCTGAGAATGAGATGATATGAATAAATCAGTGTCACAACTTGACTAAATGTTAGCCTTAGCCTTAGCCTCAACCTTTAACCTTCTCCACTTAAATTAAGATTTAATTAAATTTTTCCAATCCTTCTCTCAACCTTAATCTTAACCTTAAAATTAACTGTATCTTTGCTCCCTGAAAATGTTATGTACAATGAAAAGTATTTATTCTAAAATTCTGATTTTAGCATTTATCGCATCTTCACTTTATTCATATGCGTGGGGATTGACGGGACACAGAATTATTGCAGAAATTGCGGAGAACCATCTTTCCGGAAAGGCAAGACGGGAGATTAAAAAAATGATGGGAAGAGAAAGGCTTGCTTACTGGGCAAACTGGCCGGATTTTATTAAATCTGATACTACCGGTGCCTGGAAACAGGCTTCAGCCTGGCATTATGTAAATATCGATCCACAAACTGATTTCAAAGTTTTTGAAGGGAAACTAAAAGCTCAGGCCGGACCAAGTTTATATACTCAGGTAAAGGTTCTATCCAGCCAGATCAAAGATGAAAAAACTTCCGAAAAAGACAGAAAAATTGCTTTAATCTTCCTGATCCACATTATGGGAGATCTTGCACAGCCAATGCATGTCGGAAGAGCTGATGATTTAGGAGGAAATAAAATTAATGTTACCTATTTCGGAGAAAAAACAAACCTTCACTCTGTATGGGATGGAAAACTGGTTGATTCTCAAAAATACAGCTATACAGAGTATGCAAAACTTCTCGACATTAAATCCAACGATGAAGTGAAACAGATCCAGAAAGGAACGCTTGAGGACTGGCTATATGATTCTCACAAAATTGCTAACAAAATCTATGCACAAACCCCTATGGATTCTAAACTGTCTTACGATTATCAGTACAAATTCAATGACGTTATGGAAAGACAGCTTTTGTCAGGAGGTTTGAGACTTGCAAAATGGCTGAATGATCTTTTTAGTTAATTAATGATTAATCCAAAGTAAGATTTACTTTTCGATTAAGTATATATAGGCGGAGCTTTGGTTCCGCTTTTTTTTGTTCGTTGAAACTAGGGCAGTTTGAAAGAACAAATAAATAGACCTCTCCCATTACAGCAGCATTCTTAAAAAGTCCCTCTCCTCGGGAGAGGGATTTAGGGTGAGGAAAAAGATATTCGTATCACAAGAGCGATAATTTACAACTAATTTTTCATATCCAATTTAATTAAATAAAAAATTATTGAAAAGGTTGTAACCTTTTTAATATCTCATACGTATAATATATACAAACTCTTTTTTGAGGAATAAATAGATGAGACAATTAAAAATCACTAAGCAGGTAACCAACAGGGAAACTGCTTCATTAGACAAGTATTTGCAGGAAATTGGTAAAGTGGAACTAATCACTGCGGACGAAGAAGTAGAATTGGCACAAAGAATCCGTGCGGGCGACAGAGCTGCGCTGGAAAAATTAATCAAAGCCAACCTTCGTTTCGTAGTATCGGTATCCAAACAGTACCAAAATCAGGGTCTTTCTTTGCCGGATTTAATTAATGAAGGTAATTTAGGACTGATGAAAGCGGCAAAAAGGTACGATGAAACTAGAGGTTTCAAATTTATCTCTTACGCAGTTTGGTGGATTCGTCAGTCGATTTTACAGGCTTTGGCAGAACAGTCAAGAATTGTAAGATTACCATTGAACAAGATCGGATCGATCAATAAGATCAATAAAGCTTACGCTCACCTTGAACAGGAAAATGAAAGACCTCCTTCACCGGAAGAATTGGCTGAAGTTCTTGATATGAGCGAGGAAGATATCAAGGAATCGATGAAAAACTCCGGAAGACATTTGTCTATGGATGCACCTTTGGTAGAAGGTGAAGATTCCAATCTTTATGATGTATTACGTTCAGGAGAATCTCCAAGCCCGGATAAAGATCTGATGCTCGAATCTCTTCAGATCGAAATCGAAAGAGCATTGAATACGCTGACTCCAAGAGAAGCGGATCTTGTAAGATTGTATTTCGGTTTGAACGGAAAACATCCTATGACTTTAGAAGAAATCGGTGAAACTTTCGACCTTACGAGAGAGAGAGTACGTCAGATCAAAGAGAAAGCGATCAAGAGATTGAAACACAATACCAGAAGTAAGATCTTAAAATCTTATTTAGGTAAATAATTTTTAAGTTAAAAATATTGGCGGAGTTTGATTTTCAGACTCCGTCTTTTTTTATTTGACGATATTGAATTTTTTTAAAATAAAAAAGAAGCCCAAGTCGGACTTCTTTATAATTTTTTTCAAAATACTGTCTAAAGTTATTGTTGATTTTAATGATATAAAAGACTTTTTATAAGTAATTTACGATAGTTTATTTAATTGTTGACTTTACCTTTCCGCAAGACAACATAGACTTTCCATAATATGGATTTACAATTTTAGATTCGTCACTCAGCCAGCTTCCGTCTGCCATTGGGCAATATTGCACATAAACCGGATTTTGTGATAATTTAAATTCATTTGCCAAGCCGATCATATTATCCGATAGTTTATGAAAAGATTCTCTCTGTGCGGAAATATTCTTAGAGCCGGCAATTATTTTGGCATCTTTTCGCAGATTGTTCAATTCTGCTTCAGAAACCGTTTTATTGTTGATTTCGGAAGATGTTTTAATGAATTGTGTAGCTGCTAGTGAGGCTTTGTTAACATCATCAGAAGCAAGAGCAGATTTTATGGCAATATAATTATGATACAATCCGGAAATTTTTGCATCTTTTTTTGTCTGTGCAGAGACTGAAATTGTTGATAATATAGAGAATACGGCCGTAATGATATATTTTTTCATATCTACTTTTCTTTATAATTTATTTAAAGCAAATTTAAAAATATATACTGAGCTTATGGTATAAAATTTCGTATTGTTGTTAAAGAATTATCAAAAAAAGAACCTCTGAATATCAGAAGTTCCTTGCGTTTATATTAAAGGAGGACCTTAGTTATTTAATTTTAAATTCAAGCTTTACATTAAAGAATCTTCCTGTAAGACGTACCGGAACAGGATACATATAATTGGTATTCGCATCCGTAATCCATTGGTTGGCTACTGTATTTCTGATGTTAAATGCATTGAAAACCTGCACACCTAAAGTCAGTTCATCGAAATTACCCCAAAATCCATATCCTCCTTTTTTTCCTTAGGATCTATAAACGCATAAGAAAGTCCAAGATCTACCCTTTTGTAGGAAGGCAAAGTTTTCTGGTACTGATAAGGATCTGTGAGTACCGGTGCACCTGTAGGAAGTCCCATCGCATAGGTTAATGTAAGATTGACACGCATTTGCGGAAATGCCGGCATATAATCCTGATAGAACATCGCAAATCTGAACCTTTGGTCTGTCGGCCTTGGAATATTTCCTTTATCATCGATGTTTTCAAATACTCTTGCATAACTTGCCGAAAGCCAGGAATCTACACCCGGAACGAACTCTCCGAAAAGTCTTGTATCAATTCCGTATGAATATCCTGAAGCGTTATTCTTACCTGTGTAACGAATTCTGACATTATCCATATAATACGGGATCAGATCATTCATTTTCTTGTAATAAAGCTCCGTTGTCAGTTTAAAAGGTCTGTCATACATATAAAACTCATAATCATTGGCAAGAATAGCCTGAATGGATCGCTGAGATTTTATAGAAGAGTTGAAATTTCCATCAAGGTCTTTTATTTCTTTATAAAATGGTGCCTGATAGTAAACTCCTCCCGAAAGTCTGAATAACATATCAGTATCCCAATCCGGTTTGATAGCAAACTGTGCGCGTGGTGAGAAAATCGTTTCATTATTAAAGCTCCAATGGGCAACTCGGGCACCTGCATTCAGGAAAACTTTACTGCTTCCCCAGAAAAACTTCTGAGAATATTGTGCATAGGCAGAAAATCTCGTCGGCTGAATATGATTCTTACCTGCAATATTATACATCAGCTGCAGATCTCCGGCATCTCTGGGAACTATAAATTCTTCGTGAGGAAGGCTGTATCCTGCAGAATCAACCAACTTCCATTCGTTGGTAAGATCCTTTAAATTTTCCTTTTCATATTTAAATCCCAGTTCGATATCCGTATTGACGTTTGGCGAAAAACGAGTTCTGAACTGCGCTCCGTAAGTTTTTACATATAAATCGTTTCTTGCATGTTCTATTTGTCCGGCCGCATCGTATGAAGTCACAGGATCTCCTGTTATAGGATCATATGTCTGTAAAACATAAGCAGAAGCAATACTATAGTACTCTCTTTCACGATTTTGATAAGCGAAAGCATCAAGGGTAAACCTCCATTTGTCTGAAGGTTTGTAATTGATGGAAGCCGTTCCCATCATGTTTTTATACTTATCATCTTCGCGACCTTGATAATTTACATTCAGCTTTAATGGCTGTTGAAGACTTCCAAAGTCTACTTCCCTTTCTTTAGGAATCATTTCATAATCATTTTTGGAATAATATCCTATAAAAGACAATGTCAATTTCGGGCTGAAATGATAATTGAGATACGTCTGAAAATCCATATACTTAGGATTAAAGTCTGTATCTTCTTTTAAAGTGTTGAGAACAAGGTTTGTATTTCTGTATCTCCCTGAAAATAAAGCGGTGAATTTTCTGTTACCTTCCTGATCTTTTCCTGCTGCGAAACCCGTAGTCAGTCTTCCGCCAATTAAGCTACCTTCTCCTGAAAGCTCAAATTTTTCGGGTTCGCGATAGTAGATGTTTAATGCTGATGACATTTTATCACCATATCTCGGCTCAAAACCTCCTGCAGAGAAATTCACGGTGGACACCATGTCGGGATTGATAATACTTAAACCTTCCTGCTGGGAATTCCTGATCAGGAAAGGTCTGTAGATTTCAATATCATTAATGTAGATGAGGTTTTCATCATAGTTTCCGCCACGAACCATATACTGTGAAGAAAGCTCTGTATTTGAGTTTACAGAAGGTAAGGTTTTGATAATTCCTTCAATACCTCCGGAAATGCTCGCTACATTCTGAGCATCTTTCGCTGAAATTTTCACAGTGGTAAGATCATTGGTTCTTCCTGTCATCTTTTTCTGAAACACCACCTCTTCAATCGTTGCGGTTTTCATCGTATCCTTCTTTTTTCTTACCTGAGAGAATACTAATGCAGGAACCATAAGGCTCAATGGTAAAACTAGTTTTTTCAAAAGAAATGTTTTAGAATTTCAAACGTGAATATATAAATTTTATTTTAACTTATTTAAACTTTATTAACATTTGTTAAGATAGCTGCAAACGTTTAATAAGAATAAAAGAATAAATTAAAGAATCGCTTCTCTTACTCTGGTTAATTTTTGCAACAGATCTTCCAGAAGATCAAGTCTCAGCATGTTTGCACCATCTGATAAAGCTGTTTCCGGAGTTGGGTGTGTTTCGATGAAAATTCCGTCGGCGCCTACTGCGATTCCGGCTTTTGCAACGGTTTCGATAAGATCAGGTCTGCCTCCCGTTACCCCTGAACTTTGATTCGGCTGCTGTAAAGAATGAGTTACATCAAGAATCACAGGAGCATAATTTCTCATGGTTGGAATTCCTCTGTAATCCACGATTAAATCTGTATATCCGAATGAATTCCCTCTTTCGATAATGGCCACTTTCTGATTGTTGGAATCCGTAATTTTCTGAACGGCAAACTTCATGGATTCCGGAGAAAGGAATTGTCCTTTCTTTAAAGTCACACATTTTCCTGTTTCTGCAGCAGCTACCAGAAGATCTGTCTGACGAACGAGAAATGCAGGAATCTGCAATACATCCACATATTGAGCAGCAAGAGCCGCATGTTCATTTTCATGGATATCAGTTGTTGTAGGAATATTGAAAGTTTCCCCTACTTTTTTAAGAATTTCAAGAGATTTTTCTTCTCCGATTGTCGTAAACGAATCTACCCTGCTTCGGTTGGCTTTCTTAAAGCTTCCTTTAAAGATATAAGGAATATTATATTTATTAGTCAGTTCAACTACCTTTTCGGCGATTTTAAGTGCCATATCTTCGCCTTCGATAATGCACGGACCTGCAATAAGAAAAAAAGTTTTTTGAATCTTTGTGATGAATATTATCTAAATACTGGATCATTTTATATTTAATTAAAAACTTCAGTAAAAATACTGAGAAAGTTTCAGAATCAGAAATAATTTAGAGTAAATACGAAGTCCTTGCTGTAATGTAAAAAAATAACCAACAACCTTTCGATTAAAACCTGCGCACCTTTTACCTAAAACCTAGGCAGCTTTTGATCAAAACCTAAGCACCCGTTAAGCAAAACCTGCGCAGGTTTTTTGTAATACCTCCGCATCATTGTATTATATCCGCTAGTGCGAACGTCTCGCTCGTACTTCTCGCTTTCTAAGGGAAAGGTATCACAGGACACTAGCGGGACACTAGCACCAGCAGGGATTCAAGCTAAGAGAATATTTAAATTTAATCTAATAATTTTTTATGGACTTCTGCTTAATGTTGCTTACTTAATTGTATGTAAATTTTGAACACACCGTTCATTATGGTCGGATTTTTGAATAGTAATCAGTACTTTTTATTATCCAATCACTAAAATATAATATTATGTCAACAGAAAATCTTACACACCACGACGCTGTAAAAAAAATCAAAGATCTATCCGAAAGTGCAAAAATCTGTATGTTCTGTACAGAATTGGATACACTGCCAATCAATTCGAGACCGATGTCTTTACAGGAAACGGATGAGGAAGGAAATCTTTGGTTCATCAGCAGCGATACAAGCAACAAGAATTTTGAAATTAAAGATGATAAAAGAGTCCAGCTGTTTTTTATGAACAATGGCGACTATCAGTATCTTTCTGTTTTCGGAGATGCTACCATTTATAAAGACCGTTCAACCATTGAGGACAAATGGTCGCCAATGGCAAAAGCATGGTTTGAAGACGGTAAAGATGATCCTAATGTTTCGATTATCCGCGTAGAGCCAAGAGAATCTTATTATTGGGATACAAAAGTTGGCAAGCTGGTAAGTCTGATGAACTTTGTGACTGCGGCTGTTACCGGCAATACTACCGATAATTCCGACGGTGTTGAAGGTAAAGCAAAAATTTAACAATAGTAAATTTACGAAAAAAGAGCAGGCTGCATCACATCGATGCAGCCTGTTTTATAATGTAATGAATTGAGGAAACTAAGGTGTTTCATCGTGAGACATATCCACAGGTTTAGATTCCGGAGAACCTTTTTCACGCAGCCAGATCGAAAGAATCACCAGTGAGGCAACGGCGAGAAATTCGCTCTGCCAGTTCTGAAAAGATTCAAACCAGAAACGGGATTCCGTGATGTACTGTGATGCACTGATGGTTGGCTTTTCTTTTGAGATCTGTTCTTCATTATACTCTTTCAGACTTCCATAGAAATGAAGCGAAAAACTGATAATAAACAGAACGGCAAAAGCCATTGATAAGGAATGTTTATACATCTTAAGCCATATACCGCCTTTTTTTACCGGCCATGGGGCATCGGCATGCGGTACGGGTTCTTTATCGACATCCTCTTCTTTGTCCAAAGATTTAGATTCGCTTGAACCTTTCTGACGAAGTGAAACCGTCAATAACACATACAGCATCATCTGCAGGAACTCACTTTCCCAGTTTTCAAATGTAGCCTGTATGAAATGCCCGCTATAAACGTATTGTCCTAAACTTAATGCAGCACTTCCATTTTCCATGAGTTCCTTATTTTCTGTTTTCCAACCTGTAAAAAACTGTGCGGAAAGACAGCAGATCATAAAGATGATCAGGACAATACTTAAACTGTTTCGATATAAAAATCCTTTTTTAGACATATTTTCAAAGATTAAATTCCCGAATCGGCATCCACCCGCGGCAGATCTCTCACAGTAGGTCCTGTAAGCAGTTTTCCGTTGATATTGAATCGTGACCCGTGGCACGGACAATCCCAGCTGAGCTCTGCACTGTTCCATCTCACTTCACATTTGGCGTGCGGACAGGTGCTTTTCACCAGATGTACGGTTCCGTTCGTTTCCTTATACAAAGCGTAGGATTCCCCTTCGTATTTCACCACTTTTGCCTGTCCTTCTTTTACTTCTGAAAGCGAATGGATCTTTTCGGCAAACAGTTTATCTTTAATAAAATCGTAGGCTACCACCGCATTTTCTTTCACAAAATCAGCAAAGCCTGCAATCGGCTTGATGCGTGACGGACTGAAAATGTCTTCATATGTATTTTCTCCTTTAATAATTAAATCTGAAAGAATCTGTGAAGAAATGGTTCCCAATGTCATTCCGTTTCCTCTGAACCCTGTTGCGGTAAATATTTTCCCGTCACTTCCCGGAAGTTTACCGATATAGGGGAATCCGTCTACAGGTTCATAATATTGGCTTGACCAGCTGTAATATACTGTTTCTACATCAAAATATTTTCTGACATAATTTTCAAGCCTTGAAAAGCATTCTCCGGTATCTTCTTCATGACCGGTTTTATGGTCTTCACCACCGGCGATCAGTAGTTTCTGTCCGTTAATTTCCTGAACTCTGTAATAGTGATAAGGATCGATGAGATCGTATCCCAGATCTTCCGGATATTTTCCGTCTTTCAGGCTGAAAGCTAAGGCATAGCTTCTGTAAGGTGAGTTGATGATGTGTAAAACACTAAGACCAGGAGGAATATGAGTGGCATAAACAACATTTTTGGCTTTAATTTCACCTTTTGATGTTTCCAAAACAACATAATCGTCCTGCTCATCATGGCTTTCACAACGGCATTCCTCAAGGATCACCCCTCCCAGGCTGAGAAAAGCTTCACATAATCCCTTAATATATTTTATAGGATGAAACTGTGCTTGGTCAGGAATACGCACCGCTTCTTTAAACGGAATCGGAAAAGGAATATCTTCTACATACGTCATCTCATGGCCTACCTCTGAAGCGCCTTCCGCAATATCTTTCAGCTGCTTCTGTTGTTTTTCATCCAAAGCAAAAAGATAGGCTGTCTTTCTTTCAAAATCACAGTCAATACCAAAGTGTTGAATATTGCTTTCTATGATACCAATAGCTTCCCGCCCTACATTGGCAAAGAGTTTTGCGTTATCTAACCCAAAATCATTAATTGCCTCTTTAAAAGTGGTGTCAAAGAAATCATTAAGGTGTGCGGTTGTTCCTCCGGTTGTTCCGAAACCAATATTGGCAGCTTCCAGAAGAATACATCTTTTCCCGGCCTGCTGCAGCTTCAAGGCAGTGGAAACCCCGGTAATACCGCCCCCGACTACTGCTACATCGTAGAGCTGTTGAAGGTCGGCCTCCGAGGAAAATTTCCTGATTTCTTCCTGCCAGATACTTTTTCTTGCTCCGTCTCTGTACATGAATTAGAATTTTCGTTAAACTTATTTAATCTGCAATGTGTCGCTTTCTGCTTTATTGCTGTCGGAATTCTTGTTGTCGTATTTGTTTTTCGGTTCGTCCTCATCAAACCCGCATCTGCAGGATGAAAATGCGAACATGCTTAAAATTCCTAAAACTAAAGTGGTTGTTTTCATAATCACAAATGTTTTTTGTTTTTAAAATATTATCCATTCACAACAAGGCCTCCATTAGGATGAAGTACTTGTCCGGTGATCTGAGCCCCATCATCACTTGCAAGGAACAGATAGCTGGTAGCCACTTCCTCAGGGGTTGCATTTCTTTCGAAAGGTGGTTTGTTCGGATCGTCTTCTTCTTCTCCGAAAGTCTCTTTGGTTAATGGTGTTGCTACCGGACCCGGCGCCACGGCATTGACACGGATTCCTTTGGGTTTAGACTGTAATGCCAGCGAACGGGTAAAGGAAACGATAGCCCCTTTTGTCGCCGAGTAGTCCAAAAGCTGCTCATGGCCCTGGTAGGCTGTTGCTGAAGTCGTATTAATAACAGAGCTTCCCTGTTTTAAATGAGGAAAAACAACTTTAGTAAGAAGAATCATTCCTATAATATTAGAATTAAAAGTTGTTCGGATATTTTCTTCCTCAAGATCAATGATATTATCTGCAGGGAACTGCACGCCGGCGTTATTCACTAAAATATCAATGCCTCCGAATTGCGAAACCACTTTTTGAGTAGTTTCTTCGCAAAACTGATAATCATTAACATCTCCTTTAAATATGGCCGCTTTTCTTCCTAAACCTTCTATTTCTGATTTTGCTTTTTCTGCGTCTTTATCATCAGAATAATAAATAATGGCAATATTTGCGCCTTCTTTTGCGAAAAGTAAAGCGACCGCTTTACCGATTCCGCTGTCTGCTCCAGTGATCAGGACAGTTTTATTTTCTAATTTTAAATTCCCCATACTCATCTACTTTTCATTTACCGGTTTTTGCATTTCTGCCATTCTGTGTGCAGCCATACTGTCTGTTGCGATATTCGACATGGCTACGGTTAGTTTGTTTTTTAGGCCTGAAACTACTTTGTCATCACCATTCATTAAAGCATTGAATCCGTCAATAGCAACTTCTTCGGGCGAAGAAAGATTGTCTTTATCTTCCAGAATTTTGCTTTCATTCATGTCGGCTTTGTTAAAGAAATCTGTATCTGTAGGTCCCGGCAGTAAAGCCGTTACCGTAATTCCTGAATCCTTAAGTTCTTCACGTATCGCTTCAGACCAGGATAGAATAAATGCCTTTGTTCCATGATACACCGAATGCCAGGGGCCGGGAGCCTTACTTGCAATCGAGGCAAGGTTCAGGATTTTCCCTGATCCTTTGGGTAGGCGGTCTTTTAAGAACATTTTTGTCAGGATAATAACAGAAACAATATTTAAATTAATAATATCAACTTCCCGGTGAATATCGGTATCCTGAAATTTGCCATACACACCCTGTCCGGCATCATTTACGAGAATTGCAGGACTAATTCCGTTTAGCTTCAACTCTGAATATAAAGCATAGGCATCTTCTTCAATAAAGAGATTCTTAGCAATGGTAATTACATTAACGCCATAGTTTTTAAATTCATCTGCTTTTGTTTTCAGTTCGTCATGATTCCGGGCAACCATAACGAGATCATAACCGTTTTTTGCAAATTGTTTAGCAAGCTCATAGCCGATCCCACTGGTTGCTCCCGTAATCAGCGCATATTCATTTTTCCTGTTCATCATTCTTACTTTAAAATTAACAGTTGATTTATTTCACTTTTAAGACATCCCAAAATAAACTCTGTGTAATACAGCTGTGCATTCAGTGCCTGTGTTTTAGGATGCAGCTCCAATTTTTTTGTTAAAACGATTTCGCCTTTATAAGAAAATGAAAAGTAGGCAAAGATTTTATAAGAAGAATTGCGTATTGGTGTACAATATCCTGTTGTAGCAATCGACCAATCCGACTGGAAAAGCTTTGCTGCATTCAGCGCCATTGTTTCTGCAATATTTTCTGAAACGCAGTCGCATTCTTCTGCTTCATGGGCATCTACATTCAGTAATCTTACTTTTTCCTGCAAAGTATAAGCGGTAAGCCCGCCTTTGTAAAACATGGAGGCATTCGGCATCTGTGAGAAAGCTAATTGTAAACAGCCTGATGTAACGCTTTCCACCACGCAAATGGTTTCGTCTGTGGTCATTAAAGACTGGCTGATATACTCCAGAAGATTTTTTTGAAATTCCATAATTCTAATATTTATGTGTTTGTGTGTATTTTTTAGAGACTTGAAGCCTTCCACGGATCAAGAACAACCTTTACACATCCGTCCTGTTTCTTATCGAAGATTTCGTAACCTTTAGAAACGTCTTCTAAAGACAGACGATGGGTAATAATGTCATTCAGTTGTACCCTGCCGCTCTGTACATGATCCAGCAAATCATCGATGATCGCATGAACGTTGCACTGGCCGGCCTTTATAGTAATTCCTTTATCAAAAATCTGTCCAAGTTTAAAATTATCATAGTTTACAGGGTAAACTCCCAGTACAGAAACGATTCCGCCTCTTCTTACGGCGCTCATGCAGGCCTCTAAAACTTTAATAGAACCCTTCTCAAAATTGATCACGGCTTTCGCACGGTCTATCAAATTTCTGTCCGGTTCAAAGCCTACTGCATCGATGCAAAGGTCTGCTCCTCTCCCATCTGTCATATCACGGATCTGATCGATCACATTCTGGCCATCTTCCCATAAAATCGTATCACAGCCTGTAAGGTTTTTAATCTGATCCAGCCTGTACTGCTGGGTATCAACAACGATTACCTTTTTTGCATTGTGCAGAATTGCCGATTTTGCAGACATTGAACCTACAGGTCCGGCTCCGAAGATGGCCACCGTTTCGCCACCTTTTAATTCGCCCCACATTACTCCTGTGTAGCCGGTCGGAAAAATGTCAGTGAGAAATAAAACCTGCTCATCAGTAAGGTTATCCGGAACTTTTCTAGGACCAAAATGAGCGTAAGGAACTCTTACATATTGTGCCTGGCCACCGTCATAACCTCCATAGAGATCTGAATAACCGAAAAGGGCTCCTCCTTTATCGGTAAGAATCCCGCCTTCCGGGCCATAATGCTCAGGGTTGCTGTGTTCGCAGGCCGTCGGAAGATCATGCTGACAGAAATAGCAGCTTCCGCAGGAAATCGGGAATGGTACCACTACCCTGTCTCCTACTTTAAGGTTGGTGATGTGTTGTCCCACTTCTTCAACAATTCCCATGAATTCATGCCCCATAACCATAGGCCTTGCCTGGGGAATTCCCCCTGAATACATATGCAGATCGCTTCCGCAAATAGCTGTTGAGGTAACTTTTAAAATAACATCCCGAGAATCTTTAATAATCGGATCGTCGACCGTATCGCATTTGATGAGTCCCGGTCCGTGGATAACTGCTGCTTTCATAATTTTAATATTTAGTGTGGTGTAAAGTGTGTTTATATCTGATTAATTTTGGGCATTTCTTTCCAATTCTAAATCCCAGACTCTGTGATTGGCAATAGCTGTAATGAATTTATCTGAAGGATTTTCGTCTTCAGCAACAATGATGGCAGGATCGATATGACTTTTCGTGCTTACATTGCTGTTCATGTAAAGAGGTTCGGTTCCTTCTCCGAAGTAAATAGCTTTACAGTGTTTGTAAGCTTCGTTGACAAAATTTAATGCATGATGTTTATTTTCCGGATTGAGAAGCTCTTTGGTAGAATTTTCTCCTGCCGCAATATAAAGTGCATCAAAAGAAACGCTGGCATTGCTCGTTAAAGAATGCTTAGGAGTAAGTAAAGATCCGTCATCCGTTTTTACAGGAGCCATACTTGTTCCGATAATTTCTACGACTGCATTTCCGGCTTCCAGTTTGGTTTTTAGATCATTAATGGCTCCTGCATCTGCGCCATTTGCCATAATAAAACCTATTTTTCTACCCATAATGGTGTCTTTAACAGTATTCTGCATACTTAGCGCTTTTGAGATTTTAGTATCAGGTTCTCTTTCTTCACTCTGTAATATTGAAGGATCGGCATCCGCCGGAATACTTTGATTCGGGAACTTAAGTTCTTTCACTTCCACGCCTAATTTTGCTGCAACTTTTGAGGCAAGATCTTTATCAACGAAATTCAGCAGACTTACCATTCTTTCTCTTATCTCTGGTATTGTAACTTTAGAAAGCTCAAAGATCAATGCATTCTGAAGGTGCATTTTTTCGGGAGCCGACTGGCTATTGTAGAATAATTTGGCCTGCGAATAATGATCTACAAAGCTTTGGCTTCGTTCTCTTACTTTAGCCCCGGAAACTCTCGCCTCCTGAGATACAAAACCTCCTTCTTTCATCATCGCCTGGAAAGGACATCCTCCGCCGATCGAGTTTGGCTCGTAGCTGACTTTACCTTTGGCGATCTGCTGTCTCATGTGGCCATCTCTCTGGTTGTTGTGAACCACATTTATAGATCTGTTGATCGGGATTTCGTGAAAATTAGGACCTCCCAGTCTTATCAGCTGAGTATCTGTGTAAGAAAACAGTCTTCCCTGAAGTAGCGGATCATTCGTAAAATCGATTCCCGGAACAATGTGTCCTGGATGGAAAGCGACCTGTTCTGTTTCTGCGAAAAAGTTTTCCGGGTTTTTATTTAATGTCAAAGTTCCGATAAGTTGCACTGGTACGACTTCTTCAGGAACAATTTTGGTTGGGTCAAGAAGATCAAAATCATATTTAAATTCATCTTCTTCAGGAATAAGCTGTACGCCGAAATCCCATTCCGGGAAAACACCGTTTTCTATAGATTCCCAAAGATCCCTTTTGTGAAAATCAGGATCTACTCCGGAAATTCTCTGTGCTTCGTCCCAGGCAACTGAATGTACGCCCAGTTTTGGTTTAAAATGGAATTTAACAAAATGTGCTTTGCCTTCATCATTAATGAATTTAAATGAGTGTACCCCGAATCCTTCCATTCTTGAAAAGCTTCTTGGGATTGCCCTGTCACTCATCAGCCACATGATCATGTGCATACTTTCCGGCATTAAAGAAATAAAATCCCAAAATGTATCGTGAGCAGACTGTGCCTGTGGTATTTCGTTGTGCGGTTCAGGCTTTACGGCATGGATAAGATCCGGAAATTTGATGGCATCCTGAATGAAGAATACCGGCATATTATTCCCGACAAGATCATAATTGCCTTCATCTGTATAGAATTTTACGGAAAAACCTCTCACGTCTCTTGCCAGATCCGTACTTCCTCTGCTTCCTGCAACGGTAGAAAATCTTACAAATACAGGAGTTTCCTTTCCCACTTCGGTTAAGAATTTTGCTTTCGTATATTTTGCAAGGCTTTCTGTAAGTTTAAAAACTCCGTGCGCACCGGATCCGCGAGCATGGACTACCCTTTCAGGAATTCTTTCGTGATCGAAATGCGTAATTTTTTCTCTTAAAATAAAATCTTCCAATAAAGTAGGCCCTCTGTCACCAGCTTTCAGGGAATCTTGGTTGTTATTGATTTTCAGTCCCTGATTGGTGGTCAGTTTTTTATTTTCATTGGAGGTCATGTGAGATTCCAGCTGGTTAAGCTTTTCATTGGTTGGTTTCTTGTCTTTCATAATTCTTAATATTTGTTGGGTGTAATAATTTTCTCTTTAAGAAGTTATTAATTCATTTGTTGTTTTTAAATATTTTTCAAATTAGTACGAGTCTTTAAAGAAAAGATAAAAAAGTATCTTCCTGAGCTCTTTGGTTCCTGTTCAAGCTTTTATAATTTTATTGCAATTCACATACCTAAATATGAATATTGTAAATGAACAAAGCCATATAGAGAAGCTCTACATGGCTTTATGTTCAAGTTTAATCTTCCTGTTCCGCATCGAAATTGATGTAGGTTTCGGCAATTTCCGTCAGATCATAATCGGTGTCTTCTTCTTCCTGCAATGTTTTTTCCAGGAGATCTGCTGCCTTATCGTGTCCCATAGTGATGGCCAGCTGTGCCAGGCCCCCGTAGGTTGCAATTTCGTAATGTTCTACTTTTTGTGCCGCAATAATGAGAGCGGCATCACGAGTCATAGAGCCTTCTTCTGTAGATTTTATTATCTCTTCGCCTTCTTCAATGATTCCTTTAATGGCTTTGCATTCTTTTTTTTCAGGCGTTTCATTGATAAGTTTAAATATCTTTTCAAGACGGCTTACATGTTTTTGAGTCTGTAGCTGATGATCTTCGAATGCTTCTTTCAGCTCCTCTGTAGTAGCTGCTTCCTGCATTTTTTCCAATGCTTCAATGATAGCATTTTCTGCATAGTAAATATCTTTAAGAGCAGAAACAAAAAATTTATGTAAAGGAGAATTTTTCATCTCGTTTTTATCTACAGTAGCATTATCAACAGATGCTGTTTTTTTTAATGAACCAGTTGTGGTTGTAGATGAAGTACCTGTAGTACTGCTGTCTTTGTTGTCTAGCGTTTTAGTTGCCATAATGTGAATGTGGTGTTTGGTTTTAAAAGATTACCCCTTTACTTAATCAATAAAGAGGTAATCGTGGAAAAAGAATTATGAATTATTACGTCTGCCGCCAAATCCGGATCTGCCCGAACCTGAAGATCTTCCGCCTCCATGAGAGGCCTGTCCGCCCATACGGGCAATTCTCGTACGTTCAGCCTTACTCATTGAAGCGAAACCTCTTCTTGATGATCCTGAGCCGGAGCCTGAATTTGAACTTCGACCTGAACCGCCGTTGTTTCCGGATCTTGAGCCGCCTCTGCCGCTACCTGATGCGGATCTTTCTGAATTTGAACTTGAACCTGAGCTAGAGCCTGATCCTGAAGATCTTCCGCCTCCGTTTCTGCTTCCTCTTGGTCTTCCCGGATTATCGTGTCTACGATCGTAGTTGTCACTGTTTGAGTTTGATGAACCTCTCGATGACCTGCCTCTGCTTCCGGAACCTGATCCCCCTGATCCTCCCGAATTTCTCCCTCTTCCTGAGCCAGAGTTTGAACCTGAACCACGTCCTGATCCTCCACGAGAACCACCTCTACCACCTCCGGAAGTAAATCTTCCCTGGTTGTCTCTCTGCTGGTTTCCGTTTCCTGATCTTCCTCTTCCTCTATTATCATCGTCGTCATCATCGTAATCTTCATCATCGTCGTCGTAATTTTCATCTTCATCATAGTCGTCATCGTAATCCTCATCTTCATCATCATAGTCTTCGTCAAAGTAATCTTCATACTCTGAGAAGTCATCATCATATTCTTCGTCCTGTGATGCATCGTTATAACCATGGTCATAACCTAATTGATAAATTTCTTCTAAATTACTTGATGAATCTGAATTCCCTCTGGAACTACGATTTCTTGAATTTCTAGTGTTCATAACTGAATTTTTATATTAATATTATAGTGATGGTATTGCTGGCCGTGACTAGTATTAGACAGCAATGAGTTTTTGGTTAAATTTTATTTGAACATATAAGCTAAAGCTAATATGTACCTCGAATGAGGTTTAAGAATATGGATGAATTATTAACTCAAATGTACGTTAGAATATATCACTATTTTATGACCCAAGTCATGTTGGAAATATTAATATAAAATTTTTCGGTCTTTTATCGTGAGTTTGCCTTGCTTTTCCATCTTTTTCAGATTTCTGATAACGGTTTCTACTCTCAGTCCGGTAAGGTTGGCGATCTGTTGGCGGGTTAGTTCTACAGGGAAACATTGTTCGCAGTCTCCGTCATGATAGCTTTTCAGGTAATTGAGTAATCCCTCAAGGCGTATCACCGGATTCTGAGAAGACATGTTCTGTAACATGATGGCTTTAAAATACAGTCTCT
Organism: Chryseobacterium sp. POE27; assembly: GCF_039727685.1. NCBI lineage: Bacteria > Pseudomonadati > Bacteroidota > Flavobacteriia > Flavobacteriales > Weeksellaceae > Chryseobacterium > Chryseobacterium sp. POE27. Next base: position 564,240 of record NZ_CP152475.1, on the reverse strand, counting down.
GAGACAGACATGCATTCAGTTCCAGAGAAATTTTCGGGTTGTTTTCGAGAAGCTCGATAAAGTTGTTTTTTGGAAGTCGTAATACTTCTACATCTGTAAGGCAGACTGCATTCATAACATAAATTTTTTCAATAAAAATCAATGAGTCTCCAAAACTTTGATTTTCACCGATGATATTATGAATAAATTCTTTGCCTCCTTCGTCATAGCTGTTAAGCTTTACTTTTCCTTTTGTGATCTGATAATAATATGCGGCATGGTCTCCTTCTCTGTAAATGATCTCTTTCTGTTTATAAGATTTTCTTTCGGCACCGTATGAGTAAAGAAGTTCGGGCTCAATGTTCATGCAGCTGATCGTTTTCATTTTTCTACAGTTATTTTTTTCTAAAAGGTCGTAAAAAAAATTAGTATTCAAACAAAATTAATATAAAATTTTTCGGTCTTTGATTTTTACTATTTTTTCTTTTTCCATTACCTTAATTGTTCTTATCGCTGTTTCTACACAAAGACCTGTAAGGCTTGCCATTTGTTGTCTGGTTAGCGGAATCATAAAGGAATAAGGAGATTGTTCTTTCTGAAAGCTTTTTAAATAGTCCATCAGCACTTTAAGCTTTGCTGTCGGATTCTGAGAAGATAAGTTCTGTGCCATTATCAGCTTAAAATAAAGCCTTTGCGAGAGGGTTTTGTTCATGTTTAAAGATATTTCAGGATAAAGCTTCATGAGATCAAGAAAAATGGTTTTAGGAACTCTAAGGACAGTACATTTTGTAATAGCAATAGCATTTACAGGATAGGCTTTGTCCAAAAAAAGCAAAGATTCACCAATGCTTTGACCAGGTTCCAAAAGTGTTTGTATAATTTCTTTTCCGTCGTCAGTATAATTGTTAAGTTTTGCTTCTCCATCGACAATCTGATAATAGTAATGTGGAATATCACCCTCTTTAAAAATAATATCCGCGGGGTTATAATGTCTCGTTACTGCTCCTACTGAACGCAGAATTTCTTCTTTAATAACCATGTGATTTGTTTTTAAATGTTTTCTTTTATTCTATGAGCATTCCTAGTAAATAATTATTGGTTTTTATTAAATACAAATTTCGCACCTTAATATATTTTAAATAATTAATTAATTCTATTGTCAATTTATCAGCAGTAAATTAGTTTTAATATTGCATTATAAATAAAAATATCTCGCTTTTCTAAAGACAAACGAGTATTGTAATCTATCAAAAATTGTAATGCTTATATTTCTGCTGAAATAGTATCAGCAAGATTTTTAGATATATTAAAATTTTTCTTATTTGCCTTAATCAAAATAAATATTCTTATGATTCATTAAAATAAATGACTTAAAATCTGATATTTAATGTAAAATATTTGTTGAAAAATTTTACTTTTTAAAATAAGGTTAAAAGATCTCTATGAGTTTTTTTGATCAGCCGGGTGAATGCTGACTTGTCGGATTTTTGGAGGGAAGTTTCATAATATTATATTAGTGGTGTGATTACCAAAGATAGACCTATAATTTTTGTCATACTATGATCGTAGTCATAATCAAAAATCCGCCAGGAGATTTACCTGGCGGACTAGAAATATGTCAACTTAGCTGTGAATGCTAAATTTTTATTTACTGTCGGGAACAAAATTTTTCCGGGCAAGTTCCTTTCTTACACGGCTTAAGCTTTCAGGAGTGATCCCGAGATAAGAAGCAATCATCCACTGAGGAACTCTCAGGAGAAGATCCGGATACATTTTAATGAACTTCATGTAACGCTCTTCTGCAGTTTCTCCCAATAAAGAATTGATTCTGTCCTGAAGGCTTTTGATATGTTTTTGTAAAAGAATGTCACTTTTCTCAAGACTGTTCGGAAACTCGCCAATCAGCTTATTGATAAAGTCAGGATGTAAAAGAAGAACTTCAGAATCTTCTACCGCTTCGATATAATAAATTGATTTTTCATTAAAATATAAACTGCTTCGATCTGAAGTAAGCCAGCTTTCCGGTGCAAACTGAATGATGTGCTCTTTTCCGTTTTTATCAATAGAGTACATTTTCAGCAACCCTTTTTCAACGAAATAAATATATCTGCAGATTTCCCCGTATTGTAACAGAAACTGGTTTTTCTGAACCTTTTTTACTTCATAATGCACACTGCACATGTTCACCTTTTCCAACGGAACATCAAGAACTTTAGATAAATAATTATTAATATTCTTCATTATACAATTTGGTCTGCCGATATATGTTGATGCGATGCGCTATTCATTACTTTTCCGTTTTCAATAACGAGTAATTGCGGGCTTTCATGTCTTACATTCAAATCTTCTGCAATTTTATTTGAAATGGCTCTGTGGGCGAGCAAGTCCAGGAAATAAAGTTCCGGCTTACTCTCTGAATTTTCAATTTCCTTTTCAAAATTTCTTAGAACCGTTTTACTTATAAAACAGCTGGTTGAATGTTTGAATATAGCAATTTTACGGTTGAATGAACTTTCAATAGCTTTTTTCAGATCTTCCTCAGATTCTATATATTTCCAGATCGGATTTTTGTCAGAAATTTCTTCTTTTCCACCGAATATTTTGTCAAAAAAACTCATACATTAAATTGTTTTAGATGATGATGAAGATGTTTGTATTCCAGAAATCCCCAGTCTTTTTCTTTCATTTTACCGAAAAGAACATGATGATCGGGCAGATTTTTGTTTTCAAAACAGATTCTGTATTCTTCAAGCGTTTTCAGAAGACTTTTCTTTTCTTCTTCAAAATCACACTCAAAATTAACGATAAGTTTTTGAAAAGTGGGCATATTTGGAGGAATTCCGTTATTAAAAATCTGAATCTCCCATTTTGTAACAATTCCTATGGCTCTAAATAAAAGGTTTATTTTTGGAAGCTCAATTTTCCCAAGCGGAACCTGAAGAACCTGATTACAGTGTTTCATCATCTGGCAGACATCCATTTTTCCCCATATCGGTTTTGAATTTTGATGTAAACAATAAATTCTGCTTATAATCTCTTCGAAAAAAAATGGGTTATGAAGACTTTTTTTTACCAACCTTTTTCTTTCTTTAAGTTTTCAATATGAGCAAAATGATGATTGCAGTGCCATGCATATATAGCGAGAGAGTTTCTCAGATCGTAGTTTTTATTGTGCTCAGGATGATGAAATGTTCGTTCAAACTGTTTATTGGTCATACTTTTCAGTAATGCCGTCCACCTTTGATGAGTTCCTTTTATCATTCTCATCGCCGGTTTTACAGGCATATTCTGACTGTCCTGAAGTTCTGCCCATTTTGCTTCTTCATATGGTTTTATTGTAGGATTGTCTTCCGTAAGAGCCAGTTTGAACCGTATAAAACTATTGATATGACTGTCGGCAATATGATTCACGAGTTGTCTTACTGTCCAGCCACCTTCTCTGTATTGTGTATCGAGTTGATCATCCGAAAAATCTTCAATCAGGTTTTTCAGTCTTCCCGGAAAATCTTTGATAACTTTTATGTATTCATCCAGTTTAACATCACAGATGTTTTCAGGTTCCTCAAACCTGCCTATGGGAAACTTTTTCTGTTCTATAGAGTTCATTTTTAATTATGTAATTTAATAATTCTGATAAAATAACAGCATCCTGATCATTTAAATAATATAACATTTTGTTGTGATACTGATCTGTTTCTGAGAAAATTATAAAATAGTGATAGTATTTTTTAATCATTAGATTTTCCCATGGAATTACCTCCTTACCGAAAGTAATTTTATCATTAGAAATTTTAATGCCACTTATTATCAGGTCTTCTTTATTTAAGAACTTATTAATATAATTTTTTAAAATATCATTGTAAAAATTCTCCCAAAGCGTATCAATAATCTCACAGTAAAGTTTATGTTTTTCGTTGAGTTTTCTTCCATAAAAGAGTCTGAAGGAAATCTTCATTTCTTTACCGGAAACTGTTTTTATAAAGATCTGATATTCTCTCCCGATCGTTGCCATATATCCTCTGATGAAATGTATCCCATATCGGATTCCTATAATTTCCTCTTTTCTCAAAACAACACCATTAAGCGTTAAAGTTTTTTCATCAACAGTGAGAATAGATTTTTTATTGTTCAGGAATCCTTTATCAATGATATATGTTTTCATAATGCCTATTTGTCCGATAAATTTTATTTGGACAATTTTTTGAATATTAGTTTTTGTAAATTTATCAAAAATTCGATAATATTAAATATGAAAAAAGCGTTAATAATCGTAGATGTGCAGAATGATTTTTGTGAGGGCGGCGCATTGGCAGTTCCCGGAGCAAATGAGGTAATTCCCTACATCAATGCTCTGATGGATGAAAACGAGTATGATCAGATTGTTTTAACTCAGGACTGGCATCCTGAAAATCATAAAAGTTTTGCCAGCAATAATGGCAGAAAAGTCGGCGAAAGTATTATTCTGAATGGTGTTCCGCAGTTTATGTGGCCGGATCATTGTATCCAGGGAACTTTCGGGGCAGAATTTCACAAAGATCTTAACCGGGATAAAGTCACCCATATTATCCAGAAAGGTAAAAATGTTGAAATTGACAGCTATAGTGGCTTTCAGGACAATAATCATTTTATGAAAACAGGATTAGATGATTTTCTGAAATACCATGACATTCAATTATTGGAAATTGTAGGCCTTGCCATGGATTACTGTGTAAAATTCACCTGCACTGATGCCGTGAGCAGTGGATATGTCACATGCCTGCATTTCAACGGAACGAGGGCCGTAAATGTGAAACCTGATAACGGAAGAGATGCAATTTATGAAATGATCCAAAAAGGTGTAACTGTGCTGGGATAATCTGAAAATTAATTTAAATCAAAAATTTAATAATAAAAAAACCGAAACTTGATGTTTCGGTTTTTTATTTGATTGACTTATTTCGGCTGCTTGGCTTGAAGTTCAGCTTCTTTAGCTTTCATTTCATTATACTTAGCCGTATTTTTAGTTGTATTATAGATGTCCTTTAATACCTGAACAGCAGTAATATCTGTCGGCATTGCCTGATACCATTTTTCTGCATAAGGTAAAGATTTATTAAATCTTTCTTTTCTTGCTTCAATAAGTTTCGTTGCATCGTCCGGCTTTGATTTTCTCAATGCATTGATTTCACTTACTGCTTTTTCATCATCACCGATCACGGTGTAAACAAGGTTCTGATAAGCATTTGAGAAATCCGGTTTCAGCTCAATAGCTTTCTGGAAAGAAGCAATAGCATCATTTACCGTTTCAGGATTTTTTGACTGAAGAACTCCAAGATTGTACCAGTTGGTTGCATCATTCGGGTTTTTCGCCAATTGTTCTTTAAGGTTCTGCATAAATTTATCCGTGTTTCCGGATGCGTATAATGCACTTCCCTGATATTCCTTTAATTTAGTATTGTTAGGAAATTTGGCAAGACCTTTTTCAATAATGGCTAAAGCTTCGTCATTTTTCTTAGCATTCAGCAAAAGGGTCGATAAAGTCTCATAAAGATCAGCTTCCACACTTGGAGTCTGCTCCGATTTGAAATCAGAATAATCTTTTGAAGAACTTTTCTTTAACAATTCCCAGGTGCTTTTATCGTAGCTTGCCACCTGTCCTGTTTTGTTTTCTTTGGCCGTATAAGTCGTTTCAACGCCGGTGTAGCCTGAGTTAATAAGATCGGTATATATTTTTGTAGCCTGAGGAATATCATTTGCCAAAGCATAATTAAGACCTGCATAATACATATATACTTTATTGTCCTGTCCACTAGTCTTCAGTAAGTTGTAAACTTCCATAAACTTAGGAGCCGCCACAGCATAGTTTTTTGCGTTGTATGCATCCATTGCTGCTTTGTTAGCTTCTTGTAGCTGAGCGTTCACATCACCTTTCTGTCCGAAAACAAAAGCTGACGCTACGATAGCCATACCTAAAATTAGCTTTTTCATAATCACTATTTTATATTAATTGTACAATATTATTCTTCCGAATCAGAACTTTCATTTTCTCCCGCATTATTATCTGTCTGCGGTGTTTCTGTCTCGTTTTCGTGGTTATCAGCTACAGTTCCTTCTATTTCTTCAGTATCTTCTACTTCTTTGTCCATTGCTACTTTTGCAATAGCAGCAATTTCATCATTTTTCTTAAGGTTAATCATTCTTACCCCTTGCGTATTTCTTCCCATTACTCTCATCTCGTCCATTCCCATTCTGATGGCAACGCCAGATTTGTTAATGATCATTAATCCGTCTTCATCCGTTACATTCTGAATAGCAATCAGGTTTCCCGTTTTTTCAGTAATGTTGAGCGTAATAACTCCTTTTCCTCCTCTGTTGGTAATTCTGTAGTCTTCAACAGCTGTTCTTTTACCATATCCTTTTTCAGATACTACAAGAACAGTTTCTTTTTCTACGTCGTTTACTACAATCATACCGATTACTTCATCATCATCTTCCATGGCGATACCGCGTACCCCGATAGAACCTCTGCCCACTTCTCTTACCTTTTCTTCAGGGAAGCGGATACATTTACCGTTTTTCGTGGCAATCATAATTTGAGATGTACCATTTGTAAGGTATGCTCCCAACAACTGGTCATTATCTCTGATTTCAATAGCATTTACCCCATTCACTCTCGGTCTTGAATATGCTTCTAATGATGTTTTCTTAATGGTACCGTTTTTGGTAACCATTACAACGCTCATCTGGTTTACATATTCAGAATCTTTAAGGTTATTGGTTCGGATATAAGCTTTAATTTTATCATCAGGTTCGATGTTAATTAAATTTTGTACTGCTCTTCCTTTTGCGGTTTTAGAACCTTCAGGAATTTCAAACACCCTTAGCCAGTAACATCTTCCTTTTTCGGTAAAGAACAGCATATACTGGTGATTGGTAGCAGAAACAATATATTCAAGGAAATCGGAATCTCTTGTTGTTGCCGCTTTGTTACCTACACCTCCCCTGCTTTGTACCTTGTATTCTGAAAGTGAAGTTCTTTTAATATATCCGGCATGTGAAATGGTAAGTACTACAGATTCGTTCGGAATGATGTCTTCGATAGACATTTCACCTCCTGAATAATCAATTTCCGTTCTTCTTTCGTCGCCGTACTTTTCTTTAACATCAATTAATTCATCCTTAATAATCTGGAATCTTCTTGGTTCATTTGTCAGAATATCTTCCAGATCTGCAATTTCTTTCATGATAGCGTCGTACTCATCACGGATCTTATCAAGCTCCATTCCTGTAAGACGGGCAAGACGCAGATCAAGAATGGCCTGAGCCTGAATTTCAGAAAGTTCGAAAGCTTCGATCAATCCTTCTTTTGCAGCCTGCGGATTGGAAGAATGACGGATGATAGAAATAGCTTTATCTAAAGCATCCTGTGTTCCGATTACTTTCATGAAACCTTCCAGAATATGAGCTCTTTCTTTTGCTTTTCTAAGCTCAAATTTGGTTCTTCTTACAATGACTTCATGTCTGTGTTCCACAAAATGGTGGATGATATCTTTCAGGTTTAATTGTTCCGGTCTTCCGTGAACCAATGCAATATTATTAACACTGAAAGATGTCTGAAGTGAAGTATATTTATATAATAAGTTTAAAACTACATTCGGAATTGCATCATTTTTCAATTCATAAACAATACGAAGTCCTCTTCTGTCAGATTCATCTCTGATTTCGTAAATTCCGGGGATTTTCTCGTCTTTTACCAAGTCTGCGGTTCTGGCGATCATCTCGGCTTTGTTTACCTGATAAGGAACTTCATTGACGATAATGGCATTTCTGTTTCCTATTTCTTCGAAAGCAACTTTAGCTCTTAACACGACTCTGCCTCTACCGGTATGGAAAGCATCTCTTACCCCATCATATCCATAGATAATACCACCTGTAGGAAAATCCGGAGCGATGATGTGCTGCATTAACTCATCAATCGTAATTTCTCTGTTATCAATATAAGCACAGATTGCATTTACAGCTTCCGTCAGGTTGTGAGGAGCCATATTGGTAGCCATCCCTACTGCGATACCTGAAGTTCCGTTAACCAAAAGGTTAGGAATTTTTGAAGGCATCACTGTTGGCTCAGTTAAACTGTCGTCAAAGTTATTCTGGAAATCTACCGTTTCTTTGTCTAAGTCTGAAAGTACTTCATCAGAGATTTTTTTCAACCTGGCTTCGGTGTAACGCATCGCTGCCGGTGGGTCACCATCCATTGAACCGAAGTTACCCTGGCCGTCTACCTGAGGATAGCGGAGGCTCCAGTCCTGAGCCATTCTTACCATTGCATCATATACAGAAGAATCTCCGTGAGGGTGATATTTACCTAAAACGTCCCCAACAATTCTAGCAGATTTTAAATATTTTCTATTAGAAAAAACCCCTAATCCATACATACCGTAAAGTACTCTTCTATGAACGGGTTTTAAGCCGTCTCTTACATCAGGTAACGCCCTTGAAACGATTACCGACATCGAATAATCGATATAAGACGACTTCATTTCATCAACAATGTTGATGGGAATCAGTCTTTCTCCTTCTTTTTGCATAAACAAATTTTATTATAATGACAGTCAGACCCTTAGCTGTACGTCTGAAAATTATTTTTTTTGAATTTTTATTAACGGGCTAATTTACGAAAAATTTGTCGATTTTTGCGGTAGAAATTTACTCAAAACATTAAAAAAATCATAAAACATGAGCCTGCTTAGTATAACTTTCCACTGTACAAAAAACAATCTGGAAAAATGGGAAAACTATATCGATGAAACATTGGTTTTAATGACCGAAAATTTAATGGACGTTAATAAATACATCCTTTCAGAAGTGCATAGTGACTACATTGAAGAAGGAAAAAATTATAATCTTCTGCTTGTTTTTGATAATGATGAGTTGAGAGAAGACTTTGTGAAAAGCGAACTGCAAAATATCGCAGAACATGTTGAAGCCAGGTTTGGACAGGAAGTGATGATTTTCAATACTTTTTTTAAATCCTAAAAAATCAAGATTTTAAATAAAGGCTGCAATATATTTTTAAGTAAGCCTTATTTCAGAATTTCAAACCAGAAAAAAAGCACCGAAAAATTCGATGCTTTTTATTTTTTTCAATTTTATCTATGGCGTCCATGCCCTCTGTGATGCCCGTGCCCATGGCCATGTCCCGGCCCTCTTTCATAAATATAAACTTTTTTCGCTTGTCCCGGAGGCATCCCTCTTCTTCCGTGATGTTCATGAACAATACATGAAGTCATCATCATAATTGCTGTAAGTCCAACAATTTTAATCAAATTTTTCATTTTTTCACTTTTCAAATTCCGGGATATGATGAACAAGGTTGGTGCCAAAATGAGCAGGAACTTTTCGGCGATTTGTAAAATTGTTTAAACAACACTTAAAGCTAATTAAATAGATAAAAGATAATCAATTAATTACAGAGCTTCTTCTTTCAAGCAGAATGACATCTTTCCAGATTCCGTTGAGTTTTGCAAGTTTTTCCCGCACGCCTACTATTCTGAATCCGTTTTTCTGATGGAACTTTACAGAAGCCTGATTATCTAGAAATACATTTGCCTGCAGCGTCCAAAAACCATGATCTTCGCTGTCTAAAATAAGTTTTTTAAGCAACACGGAACCCAAACCTTTACGCTGATAATTGTTATCAAAATAAATACTTATTTCCGCGACACCTTGGTAACAATCTCTTTTACTGACAGGTTTTAAAGCACACCATCCTACAATTTCCTGACTTTCATTTTCCAGGATCCAACGGCAGTCGTTGTGATATTCCATATCCCAGGCTTCAGCAGTAGGAACTGTCGTTTGAAAAGTTGCCATACCGCTCTCAATACCTTGCCTGAAGATGTCTAAAACCCTGTGTATATCATCAGGAAGCATTTCTCTAAGTTCATAGTTCTTCATATCAACGGTATTTATGTCTGTATTTTCTTTTAATTCTTGAATAATGAGTCTGTTTACTTTGTTCATCTTCAGAGATCACGCTGATATTTCCATCGACTTCAAGAATTGATAATTTCACTTTTTTTTATTCCGTCTACACCATGCTCTCTCACTGCTTCCTCCAATTCATCTTTACTGATCTTTACTTTATTTAAAGCATTTTCGTCTACTTTGCCATCCTTTATCAAAACTACCGGATCTTCTTCCATAAAACTTTCAAATTTTCTATTGGAAAACATTAATCTTTTAACGATAAAATTGGCTACAAAAAGAACAAGCGCTGCTACAAGACCACCTTCCAGAGAAGTATTTTCGCCCACCATTGCATTCTGAACGGCATTAGAGATAAGCAGAAGCAGCACAACATCGCCTGCATTAAGCTGTGAAAGCTGATTTTTACCAAAAAGGCGAATGGCGATTACCATGAAAAGGTAAACGCAAACGGAGCGTACAACAACATCTAGAATGGGATTCACTACAGTTTTAATTATACCGTCAAATGTATTAATTTTTGTGGTATAATATCTTTTATGACTCGGTTTTTTAGGTAAAATAAATACAGTGAATACTAAATAGAAAATGATAATAAAAAAACCGCCTGAAAAGCGGTTGATAAATGATTAAGGACATTGTGCGATTGGAACTTCGCTACAGACTGTTTTGTTTAATCTTTCACAGTAAACGCAATACTTTTTTTGGCTGCCCGCCGTACAATGACTTAAGTTCTGTTTTTGTAAGTTTCTTTAAATTTTTCATATCGTTTTAATTTTGTTGATCTAATTTAAAACGAAATCCGTTCTTAATTATTACAGATTTTACATGAAAATTTTCATGATCTGCATTTATGTGGTAGCCTGTTCATTCAACCCAAATTTTTCCTTTTTAAATTTTTCGAAATCTGAATACTGATATTCTGGACACGCACCGGATTTTGATGTGATGAACGCTCCTAAAGCGATTGCCTGTTTTAGAATTTCTTCCGGATTTTCGTTCCGGATTCTTTTTGAAATAAATCCTGATAAAAAAGCATCCCCACTTCCTACCGTATCAGCAACTGTAATTGGTAATGCTGCAAAAGTGTAATTTTTATCGTTTACAAAATACCTTGCTCCGTCGCTTCCTTTAGTTAAAACAACTTCCGTAATATTGAAACGTCTTTGGATCGCTTGTACAGCTTCCTCTTCAGTATTAAATTTTTCATCTGTAAAATCTACAATCTGCTGCAGTTCGGATTTATTTATTTTGACAATATCGGATTTATGCAAAAGAGTTTTAATTAGTTCTACATCAATGAAAGGTGGTCTTAAATTAACATCAAAAATTTTAAGCTTTGCTATATCAAGAAGCTTAATCAGGGTATTTTTTGTTTTTTCACTTCTTGAAGAAAGACTTCCGAAGACAAACGCTTTAGCATTGGATATTAATTCTTTATGTTCAGGAAAATATTCAATATAATCCCATGCCACATCATTAATAATCTCATAAGTTGCTTCGTTTTGTTTATCAATCTTCGCAATTACTGTACCGGTTGGATGATCATTATCAGCCTGTATGTAATCTGTTGAAATTCCCCAATTACTGATCTTTTGTATTAGTTTCTTTCCAAGTTCATCATCTCCTGTTCTGCTGAGTACCTTTACATCAATACCCATTTTATGGACATTATATGCCACATTAAAAGGCGCTCCTCCTGCTCTGGAACCTTCAGGGAAAATATCCCACAGAACCTCTCCGAAACATGTTATATAGGTTTTATCTTTCATTTAATTTAAAACATTAAAATTGTTATTCTACAGAGTTTCTTTCCATAAATTTTGCCTGAAAGGTTACTCTTTTTCCATCCGGTGTATAATTATTGATCTGGTTGTCAAGGAGTTTTACAGATTCCCTGGCCATCTCCGCCAAAGGTTGTTGCACGAAACTCACTTCCGCAGGGAAAAGATAATACGCTTCAGTTTCATCAAAAGCAATCAGCGAAACATTTTCCGGAACTTTGATATTGTTGTCAATAAGATATCGCAGACCGGCAATTCCCAGCTTGTTACTTGAAAAATAAATAGCTGTTTTTTTAGAAAGATCCAGATTATTTTTCAGTTTTTCATGCAGTTCTTCCGTGATATTATGAATACCGGTTAAAATTCTCTTTACCGGAACATGAGATTTTTCAATTCTTTTTTCAAAACCATGCTGCCTGTCAAGAAGATGTGGCAATCGGGTATCATAACCAACATAAATCAGCTCATTAAAGTTTTTCTCAAGCAAATAATCACAAATTTGTTCGGAGACTTCCGAATTATTAATCATTACACCCGGAAGATTTACATTTTTCAGGTAGCGGTCGATAGTTACAATAGGATATTCTTCTTTAATCAGTTTGATAATTGCTTCGTCAGAATCTACAACCGGTGCGACGATCATTCCGTCGACCTGCTGCTCGGAAAACAGTTCGGTCAGCTTTTTAAATTTTTCAGGATTCTCATCACAGCTTCCGATCAGGAGTGTATATCCCAGTTTCATCGCTTCATCCTCAATGCTTCGTGCAATATTGGAATAAAAGTCATTTGAAATATCTGCCACGATAAGTCCGATCAGCTTACTCTTGCTCATCTTTAAACTTTTGGCAATTTTATTCGGTGTATAATTAATATCCTCAGCGACTTCCAGGATTTTTTTCTGTGTAGCTTCACTGATCCGGCTTCCTTCTTTTCGATTAAGAACATATGATACCGTTGCTACGGAAACTCCCGCGATTCTTGCAATGTCTTTTATAGAAGCTCGTTTCATGATGGTTTACTTTAGCGCAAAATTATTCTATTATAGAGTAAAAAAACAATAGCATTATTTTTTGGCCGTTTCAAAAATAATTGTAGTTTAGCGGCTTTTTAAATTTTAAACATTAATCTATCAAAATATTGAAAATCAATCATTTGTATCTGTCTTCAATTTAGCGATTATCAAAAATTTATGGATAATACTAATATTTTCATTGTGTTGATACTTATTTTGGTTAAACGTTTATCTTAAATAAGGTAGTTAAAATTTAATTTATTTCAAAACGGATTGAAAATTATTAGTTCTTGAATTCAAAGAAGATCTTAAAGATAAAATCTTTTTAACTGTTCTCACGGCCCTTTTTGCATATAAATTCTTAATTTAGCGATACAAATTATTACATATGATAGATAAGATAAACATTAGGGTTTATGCATGTGCAGTGAAGGATAAAAAAAGTCCTGGCTTTGTTTGAAGAATATGCTGGTGAACCTTTAATGAAATTTCCGGGCGGCGGATTGGAATTTGGAGAAGGCGTAATAGAATGTCTGCACCGTGAATTTGATGAAGAACTAAACGTAAAAATCGAAGTAAAAGAACATTTCTATACTCAGGAAAATTTTCTGGTATCACGATTCCGGGAAAATGAGCAGCTGCTTACTATTTATTATCTCGTGAATATCATTAACGAAGAAGATTTTCTCATTCTCGATCCTTGTATAGAAAAAACAGAATGGATTGATATCAACAGACCCGATAACCCTTTTGTCCTACCGGTTGATGCAATTGTTTTTAATAAACTGAAAGAAAAATTCCTGTAAAAAAATTTACAGGAATTTTCGTATGCTGATTATTATTTGTAGATTTTAAAGTTATTGGCTCCCGGATAAGGCTGCAGATACCCTGAATTCCAATTGGATTGAAGTAATGATTCAAGATATTCGTCTGTTCTGTTGACATGTGGATCATATTTCTCTTTAAGGTCAATATCTGCCATTTTGCCTTTTAAATTCCACCAAAATGCACTCCAGCCTCCTCTCAGTTCTTTTATGATTTCATAAACGTTCTTTCCTGTTGCCCTGTTCATTAGTTTTGTAAATATCTGTCCTTCAGTTGTTGTAAGATCCCGAAGCTGCTTTTCATATTGATCAGCGAGAATATTCTGACGGTCTCTTAGATATTTCCTTTTTGCTTTGCTGTTCATATTGTTCATTTCCCCCCTGGATATCCCTGTATTGCTGCAAAGCAGTTACAAATAAGGGGTAAACTCTGTACAGTTTTTTGTTGAGAAAATAGTAATAGTTTCTGTCTAACTGGTTATTAAATTTAGGTTTATTCAGCAAAATCAATTCGTCCATTACGACAACTGTTTCACCATTTATTTCGTAAATCTTCGCCTTCTGCCTTTCATCATAAAAATATTTATTTCCGAATTCGTCTACCTTAAGCAATTCCTGAGGATATTGGCTTAGCGGTTTTGCAATAACAGAATCTTTCTGACCAAAAACACTCACCCCAAAAAAAGAAAAGATAAAGACAAATAATCTTGCTAAATTTCATTATTTTTACAGCTATTATAAAGAAATTTAAACGCAAAAATCATTCCTTTTTATGAAATTTGATAAGAAATCTTTGAAATTTTTAGAAAAATATTTAAATACTTCTTCCCCGACAGGTTATGAGCATGAAGGACAGAAAATCTGGATGGATTATATTAAACCATATGTTGACAAAATTGAAGTGGATCATTATGGCACATGCTATGGAATTATCAATCCTGAAGCAGAATTTAAAGTAGTTATTGAAGCTCATGCAGATGAGATTTCCTGGTACGTGAATTATATTACTGATGACGGATTGATCTATGTAATCCGAAACGGAGGTTCTGATCAGACGATTGCTCCATCGAAAGTAGTTCATATTCATGGAGAAAAAGGGATTATTAAAGGAGTGTTCGGATGGCCGGCTATTCATACAAGAACTAACCAGAATGAGCCAGCTCCCAAAATCGAAAATATATTTATCGACTGTGGCGCCACTTCAAAAAAAGAGGTAGAAGAAATGGGAATATACGTTGGCTGCATGATAACATATCCTGACGAATTCTTCGAAATGAATGATCGCTATTTTGTCTGCAGAGCGTTGGACAACAGAATTGGCGGGTTTATGATCGCTGAAGTAGCACGTCTTTTAAAAGAAAATAAAAAATTGCTTCCTTTCGGATTGTATATCACCAATTCCGTTCAGGAGGAAGTGGGATTGTATGGCGCAGATATGATCGCAGACACAATAAAACCCAATATTGCCATTGTGACAGATGTTACCCATGACACATCGACTCCCATGATCGAAAAAAAGAAGGAAGGCGACCAGAAGTGTGGTGACGGGCCGGTTGTGTTTTTTGCACCAAGTGTTCACCATACCATCAGAGAATTAATTATCGAAACGGCCAAAACGAAAAAGATTCCTTTCCAGAGAGCTGCTGCCAGCAGAATGACAGGAACTGATACAGATGCTTTTGCCCATTCTAACGGAGGTGTTCCAAGTGCATTGATTTCATTACCTTTACGTTATATGCATACAACGGTGGAAATGGTTTCTAAAGAAGATGTGGGGAATGTCATTAGGTTGATTTATGAAACTCTTCTTAAAATTCAACCGGAAATGAAACTGAAATATCATTAATTAATATTGTAGAGATAGATTAAGATCTTCGTTTTTTTTAAATTAAATGTAATAATAAAGTAAAGTATAAATAGTAAAATGAAAACTAAGCTTATTGCTCCTTCTCTGTTAGCCGCAGATTTCGGAAACCTGCAGAGAGACATTGAAATGATAAATAATTCACAGGCCGACTGGTTTCATGTGGATGTCATGGATGGAAGATTTGTTCCAAACATTTCTTTCGGTTTTCCGGTAATGAAAACCGTGCAGCAGCATGCCAAAAAGTTTGTTGACGTACATCTGATGATCCTAGAACCTGAAAAGTACGTTGAAGAATTTATAAACCAAGGTGCTGATCTTGTTTCTGTGCATTACGAAGCCTGTACTCATCTTCACAGAACAATTCATCATATTCAGAGCTTGGGGGCAAAAGCAGGTGTTGTCCTAAATCCCTCAACCCCTGTATTGATGCTTGAGGATATCATTGCCGATGTAGACTTGGTATTGCTGATGAGTGTAAATCCTGGGTTTGGTGGTCAAAAATTCATTGAAAATACCTATAAAAAGATAGCTGAAACGAAAGATCTTATCTTAAGTAACAATTCTACAGCACTCATTGAAATTGACGGAGGCGTGAATATCGATAACGCTGCCAAACTATTTGAAGCAGGAGCAGATGTTCTTGTGGCAGGAAATGCCGTTTTTTCAGCAGAAAACCCAGAAAGAACTATTGAATTGTTGAAAATATGACACTTCAACTATTATATGACAAAAAGGCAGCTCAATGAGCTGCCTTTCTCTTTTACCGAATCAGAGTCTTTAATGGTTATTAGCTTAATAATTTCTGTGTAGTAATTATGATGTAAAATTGGTAAAAAAGAACATATAAAATATCAGTAAAAACACTGAATTTACTTTTCCGTATTTATACTTAATATGATTATCCATGAGGGTTTATTACTCATTAAGCGATTTAATTCGTAACAAAAAAATCCGGAAAAGCAGTGCTTTTCCGGATTCGTATTTTTAAGTGGATCTTATTAGAAAATCTCTCTTCCTGAAAAGTGAAATTTAGCTTCGATAAGAGCATTTTCATCAGAATCTGAACCATGAACGGCATTTTCTCCGATACTTCTTGCAAACATCTTTCTGATTGTACCTTCTGCTGCTTCTGCAGGATTGGTAGCACCGATTAATGTTCTGAAATCTTCAACAGCATTGTCCTTTTCAAGAACAGCCGCAACAATTGGTCCTGAACTCATAAATTCAACCAATTCTCCGTAGAATGGTCTTTCAGCATGAACCTCATAGAACTTTTTAGCATCAGCTACTGTAAGCTGAGTAAGTTTTAATGCTTTGATTTTGAAACCTCCTTCTGCAATTTTACCTAATATAGCACCGATATGTCCGTCAGCAACTGCGTCAGGCTTGATCATGGTGAATGTAATGTTAGACATATATGTAATATTTTTTTAATGGCGCAAAAGTACAAAAAAAATCGGTTATTTCGATTTTAAACAAATTTTAACTTAAAAAAACGTTTGTTAAGAAATGGCAATTTAAAGTTTGGCACAATAATTGTTTATTTCAATCCGATTCTCATGTTTAATTTGAGTTTTCATGGTTATTAGTTTTTACCCAGCCTCGGCTGGGTTTTTTTATTGATGGGTGTTTCAGAGGATTTGACTGCATTTCAGATTCAAATAAATGACAAATTAAACGAAATCAAATACTTATTGCTTCGTTTTAAATCAATGAATGTTAAAATGAATTTATTGTTACGGACAGATGAATTATTTCTGAGCATTTTCTTCTGCCTCCTCCATCAGTTTGATATAAGTAGAATATCTTGAATGTTGAATTTCTCCTGTCTCAAGACTTTCAATAACAGCACATTTAGGTTCATTAATATGAAGGCAGTTGTGGAACTTACATTCTTCTCTTTTTTTGAAAATTTCAGGGAAATAATGTTGTACTTCTTCTTTTTCGATATCAATCATGGCAAACTCACGGACACCTGGTGTGTCTATAACATTACCACCGAAATCCCAGAAGTACATCTGTGCAAATGTTGTTGTATGCTTACCTTTTAAATGAGTATCGGAAATTTCTGAAGTTTTTAAATTGAGTCCGGGCTGTAATGCATTGACCAAAGTAGATTTTCCACAACCGGAATGTCCAAAAAATACTGAAGTTTTATCTTTTAAAATTTCCTTAAGTTTATTTAAATTTAAACCTGAATAGGATGAGATTTCAAGAGTCTCATAACCAATTTCATTGTAAAGGAATTCTATATCTTTCACAATTTCAATTTCTTCCTGATGCAGAACATCCATTTTATTGAATAAAATCAGCGGAGTGATATTATATGCTTCGCAACATGCGAGAAATCTGTCCAAAAATCCGAGAGACGTTTCCGGATGTTTCAGAGTGAATATGAAGCAGGCAAGATCAATATTAGAAGCAATGATATGTGCTTCTTTGGAAAGGTTTACGGATTTTCTGATCAGATAATTTCTACGAGGCTCGATTTTCGTAATCCAGGCAATGTCATCCTGTTCCAGCTGAAATTCTACAAAATCGCCTACAGCAAGCGGATTGGTAAGTCTGGTTTTGATCAATTTAAATTTACCGCGAATTCTGGCTTCAAAGATTTTATCGGTTTCCACTTCCAAAACCTGATACCAACTTCCTGTAGATTTAATGATTTTTCCTTTCATATTTTAACTTAGTGCAAATATAAGAAATTAGGGCTTAGAAATCAGGTTAAAATATTTTGCGTTATTTCCTGAAATCTAAGCCCTAATTATATTATCTGTAAATGATTTATCTGTCAATCATAATATTATTCTGAACCTCTATGGATTCTTCGTGAATGGCTTTAAAAACCTTTTCGATAAATTCCTTCGACATACCGGTTTCTACAGCTTTTTGAGTTGCATATTCCGTGATAACCTTCCAGCGTTCCGGCTGAAATATGGCAATATCATTTTCTTTTTTAAGTTTCCCAATTTTCTCTGATATTTTCATTCGCTGGGAAAGCAGTTCAATCAGCTGAAAATCGATATCGGAAATTAATGTTCTGTGTCTTCCCATATCACCTTCAAAACCTGCCAAATCTGTGCTTCTTACTTTCAGGTTGCCAATAAGTTCTGCCAGAACTTCGGGTGTAATCTGCTGGGCCGCATCACTCCAGGCTTCATCAGGATTTGCATGGGTTTCAATAATGGCTCCCTGGTAACCTACATTTAATGCCTCCTGAGTAATATCTGCAAGCCCTGTTCTGTTTCCGCAGATATGGGAAGGATCAATCAGCATCGGAATATTAGGAAACTGGCTTTTAAAATCCAGGGCAATCTGCCAATTGGGATTATTTCTGTATTTCGTTTTCTGATAGGTAGAAAATCCCCGGTGAATAACTCCAAGATTCTTAATTCCCTGACCAAGAAGTCTTTCTAAGGCACCGATCCACAATGCAAGATCAGGATTTACGGGATTCTTTACCAGGATGGTTTTCTCAGTTCCTCTCAGTGCCATCGCAATTTCCTGAACGGTGAACGGATTTACGGTAGAACGCGCTCCGATCCAAAGAATATCAACATCCGCTTCAAGAGCAGCGAAAACGTGATGCGCATTGGCAACTTCAGTAGCAGTTTTAAATCCGTATTCTTCTTTTACCTTTTTTAACCAGTTTAAACCGATCACTCCTACTCCTTCAAATCCATTTGGTTTCGTACGTGGTTTCCAAATTCCAGCTCTGAATATTGGTACATTAGCATTGGTTTCTTTAATTCTTCTGGCTGTTTCCAGCATCTGAGATTCGCTTTCAGCACTGCATGGTCCGGCGATCATCATGGGCTGCGAAAAAGCATTGATCCAGTCGTTCTGTAATTCTCTTAAATTCATTATTCTTAATTCTTTTATTCTTATTTGTTAATACATATCAATAGCAATTGCATTATAAAGCTGATTTATAATTCTTTCTAAAAAAAATGCCGTTAAAATTTTAATTAATGGAATCAGGACCGAAGAATCGGGTTTCCTGTTATTTTTTGGAAAGAAATTCAGTTAAAAATACCAATAATAAAATCGATAATTTCTTTCTGAACTTCTAAAATATGCTGAAGAAAAGCAGAAATCACCGCTAAAATAAGTAGCGGGTGTAAAAAATGATTGATATGATTTCAATAAATTTTCCACTGTTAATGATTGGTATGCTTTCCTTTATTAATTGCTTTTATTGAATAATTATTTTTTCAACAATTATTTAGCAAATATATAAAATTTATTTAAATATGGTACTCGGGATTTTAAAAATCTGTTTAAGAGATTTGTTTGTTTAAGTAAGGTCAAATCTCATCAAATCATCAAGATCTTTAAGAAGCGGGTTCTTTTGCACAAATTTTTCAAAAATCTTACGTTTTGTCATCACCTCAATCTTAAGATTTTCAACGTCTCTTTTGTAAATTATTTCGATTGAAAAATTATGTACTCTCGTTTTGAAGTGATTAAAAAATTCCCTGCTTACTTTGTCAAATTCTACTTTTGCAGAATCTGACGGAAACATAACCGTAATCTGATTTTCACCGGATTTGATTATTTTAAACGATTTAATTGCATTAAAAACAAAAGTATCTTTCTTCTGAAGTTGCTTTAACAATAAATTCCATTCCGCCTGAAGATCCGTTTCAGTAAAATGATTTTGTGGGAGATGATCAGTCTTTACCGCTGTTTTATCTTCCTCATCTTGAGGTTTATCTTCTTTATTTAAAAATGCGTTAATGCTGAAGCCTGTAGATATTATCTGTTTTGTAAGAGGTTTGGTTGTTTTTTTAATTTCAGCTTCCTGTGGTTTATTGAGATCTACAGTTTGTGGCTGGCTGATTTTCACCTCTTTCTTCTCAATGCTTTTTTCAGGAATTTTTAATTCCTGCTTTTCACTGAGAAACGGTGCTAATATTATAAACTTTTTTTTTAGAAATATCTCCTCCGTTAGCTGTAAGAGAAGACATTTGCATCAAAGCAATTTCTACGGTAAGTCTTGGATTTTTTGAATTTTTATAATTGATATCCGCATGATTACAAATTTCAATCGCATCAATCAGCTGTTGGGCATTCCAGTTCTGAGCCTGCAGGACAAACTTAGCTTTCGTTTGCTCACCAACTTCGATAAGATCTATAGTGGATGAATTCTGCGCCATCATCAGGTCTCTGAAATGATTTCCAAGTCCTGCTATAAAAATATGAGGATCAAAGCCCTTCTTTACAATTTCATTAAATGCGGAAAGAACTTCCGGAATTTTACTTTCTTTGGCTAGGTCTACAATTTTCAGATACTGATCGTAATCAAGGATATTCAATACTTCAGCTGCTTTCGCTAAAGTTATATTTTTCTGTGAAAAAGTAGAAAGCCTGTCAAAAATAGATAATGCATCTCTCAAAGCACCATCGGCTTTCTGAGCGATCAGATACAAAGCATCATTTTCATATTGAATATTCTCTTTTTGAGCAATATTTATGAGATGTTGCTGGATGTCCTCGATTGTGATTCGCTTAAAGTCATAGATTTGGCAACGGGAAAGAATTGTAGGAATTATCTTATGCTTTTCGGTTGTTGCCAGAATAAAAATAGCATGAGCCGGTGGTTCTTCAAGTGTTTTAAGGAAAGCGTTAAAAGCTGCGGAAGACAGCATATGCACCTCGTCAATGATGTACACTTTGTATTTACCTACCTGTGGTGCAAAACGCACCTGATCGATAAGCTCTCTGATATCGTCAACTGAGTTGTTTGATGCTGCATCAAGCTCATAAATATTATAAGCAAAACCGTCATCTGATACAGAGCCGTCTTTTTCATTGATTTTTCTTGCAAGAATTCTTGCGCAGGTAGTTTTCCCGACACCTCTGGGTCCGCAGAACAATAAAGCCTGGGCGAGCTGATTTTCTTCAATTGCATGTTCTAAAGTATCCGTAATATGAGATTGCCCAACAACAGTATCAAATTGCTGTGGACGATACTTTCGTGCAGATACGATAAAATTTTCCATTGGCCAAAAGTAAGAAATATAGTTGTAATCTGAAAATTTTAGATTTCAATTTATCCACAAAAACTTATTGGTCAATAGGAAAATTTTTTCTCATCATTATTTTTCCTCGTACGCGAAATCAATGATTTCAGCAATAGCTTTTTCAATTTCGTGTCTCCCTTCATCAGATTTCAGATCAATCCCGCAAAATGTGCTTGCATTATGTGCGGTATATAGATTCAGATAATATGCTCCTGATACAAGAATCGCAGCGATAGCGCGGTACCTTGTAGATTTTTCCTTAAAATGAGGGTCTACGATATTGCTGAATAAAAGCTCTCCCATCTGTTCTCTCTCATCTGCAATTCTTTTAAGAATCGGTTTGCTTTCCGAAAGTCCCCAAAGGATAATTTTCTGAAGTTCCTTATTCTTTTTAATAAATTCATACTGATTAAGAATCGCTACTTTTGAAAGCTCTTTTCCGCCATCAGAAACATCAACTTCGATATTGTTCTGGTTCATTCTGCTCCAGTAATCCTGCGTTTTTACGTATTCGTCAATTAGCTTTTCGGTGCTTCCGAAATATTCATAAATCAGCTTTTTTGTCAAATCCGGCTACAGCGGCTATCTTACTTACTTTCAGACCTGCATAACCTTTTGTTCTTAAAATTTTCCCTACTGCGCCCAACAGTTTCTGTTTCGTTTTTTTCTTTGTCCCTGATAGGGCCTTGGACAACTTTTCTAGCCATTTGTTATTATTTTTTCGCAATATGCAACTTTTTATTGATATCCTCAAATGCATTGAGTGTTTTGTCGAGATGTTCCCGATCATGTGCAGCCGTCATACTCATCCTGATACGCGCATCTTTTCTAGCTACCGCCGGATAAATAATAGGATTGGTGTATATGCCCCGTTCAAGAAGCATTTTACCTGCATCTCCTGTTGTATGGGGATCACCGATTTTTACCGGAATCACCGCTGAACTTGTAGTTCCTGTATTTAAGCCTAAATCATCAAGTCCTTTTTTAAAATAATTAATATTATCCCAAAGCTTTTCGCGCCAATACGGTTCCTCATCTATTAATTCAATAGCTTTTATGATACCGGTGGCTGTGGAAGGAGGTGTTGTTGCAGAGAAAATCTGCTGTCGAGACTGGAATCGTATAAAATTAGCCAATGTTTTATTAGCAATTACATATCCTCCAAGATTACCAAATGTCTTGCTGAATGTTCCTGTAATAATATCAATTTTATTGAGTAATCCTGTATCTTCAATAGTACCTCTTCCTGTTTTTCCCAATATACCTACTCCATGAACATCATCAATCATAAGATAGGCATTATATTTTTTTGCTAAATTATAAATTTCTTCAATAGGTGCAATGTCTCCATCCTGAGAATATACACCATCAATGATAACTAATTTTGTACGATACCTGTTTTCAGAGGTTTTTAGAATATTTTCCAGTGCTTCCAGGTTATTGTGCGGGAATGTTTTCCTGTTTGTAAGTAAACATCCTTCATAAACGCTTGCATGTACTGCCATATCGACGATAGCAATATCCTCTTTCTGAAGCAAAATCTGCAATGTAGCACTGTTTGCCGTATATCCTGTAGTGAAAATAGCCACTTCATCCTGCATTCTGCCAAAAAATGAAGATATTTTCTTCTCAAGATCATTGTGATAAGAGTAATATCCTCCAATTAGTGGCGTTGCAGCAGTACCTGTACCATATTTTTCTATTCCGTCTATGGCCGCCCGCTTCACTTTCGGATGTTGGGTGAATCCCAGGTAATCACTGGTTACAAAACTCACAAATTCCTTAGTTACATTTTCTGTACCAACATTCATGACAGAGCTGCATCCTGTATTGTTTTGCAATCTATACCTGTGGCCATTTGTTTTCATATATTCAAGGAAATCGTAATAAATATCCGCGCGTTCCATCATATCAAATCCCGGAATATTTTCAAAATCCTTAAAAGTCGCTGTTGAGAAATTAATATTCATCCTATAAGTGTTAATTGTTTATATAACAAATATAGGATTTATTTAAATTAAATTATTGTAATTTTTCATTAATTTTTGAAATATTAAGAATGTTATGTATTAAAAAATCTTAAATATTTTTCATATTCTCAATATTTTTGAATAAATAATATTAATAAATTAAAAGTAAGGAAATCAATGCAATAAAACATTTATATGATTGTCAATAAATTTATTCAAATAAATTTTTCAAAAGCTTCATTAAATGCGCTTACAGAATTTTTCACTTTCAGTTTTTCCAGAATATTTTGACGGTGCCGGCTAACCGTATTGATACTTATGGATAAAAGAACGGCGATTTCTTTGCTTGTAAATCCTTCGCCTACATATTTTAGCACTTCCATTTCACGAGGGGAAAGAATCTTGTTGTAATTCAATTTGTCTTCAATAGCTATTTCTCCTTTTACAGTATTGATAATCAGAAATCTTGATGACACTACTGACTGATCCCAATCGATATCATACAGACAAAGAGCAAATCTTAGTTTTTGATTGTATGGCGAGAAAAAATAGAACATTCTGTGCCTTACAAATTGATAGATTCCATTTTTATTATCCATTCGTATTTTTGATAGAACGCTGTATTCGGAACGTTTTTCAGAATCCATAGACTGTAAGAATTTAAAAAACCTTAGTTCATGAACGTATTTTTTCATTCTGTCGTCCGGATGAATCTTTTTCAGGATCTCTTCTTCCCAGATTGAATCAATAACCGCCGGATGATCAGCTAAATTCAACCCTAACTTTAGAGCCGTTTTTGAACTGAAAATATAGCTTTTATCATGTTGCATATCACTCAGAACTGCTACTGAATTTTCTGTTCTGGTATAGGTTTTCGCCATATTTTTGAACTCTTCAATATCCATGGGACATACTTTACCAGCTTCAGGTTTTTTGTGAAGTAAAGCTTTATTCAGTGTTTTTACAATTTCCATAAAATGGTTATTTTTCAGTATTGGATACAATAGCTTTTAGTAATACTTTTGCTAAAATAACAATAATTACACGTACTGTGTTTACCTGGAATACAATGAAGAGAATATTTTTAAGTTTATGTGCATTAAGTATGATCAGTAAAAGCTATGCGCAGACATTGGAAAAGATGGTGTGGTTTAACGAGCCTGCAAAATGGGAAATTAAAAACAATACGCTGAGCATGTTTGTCACTCCACAAAGTGATTACTGGAGGATCTCGCACTATGGCTTTACAGTTGATGATGCTCCATTCCTGTATAATATATATGGTGGAGAATTTGAAGCGAAAGTGAAAATTAAAGGAAATTACAAAACGAGATTCGATCAGATGGGACTTATGCTGAGAATAGATAAGGAAAACTATATCAAAGCCGGAATTGAATTTGTAGACGGAAAATACAATCTCAGCACTGTCGTGACCCACACAACCAGTGACTGGAGTGTGATAGCACTGGATAAAATACCTTCAAATGTCTGGATAAAAGCGGTAAGAAGACTTGATGCTGTAGAAATATTCTATTCTTTTGACGATAAAAACTATATCATGATGCGTAATGCCTATCTTCAGGATAATTCTCCTGTAATGGTAGGCCTTATGGCAGCCTGCCCTGACGGAGAAGGATTTAATGCTGCTTTTGAAAATTTTACAGTAAAGCATTTGCCCGATGAACGCCGTCTGAAATGGCTGGAAAACAATAAATAGATTGAATTAAAACTCAATACATAGTCAATTTTATTCAACCTCTCCTGATCAGAGAGGTTTTTTGTTTGTTCATTATCTTTTTTAATATTAAAAAGATACCACATTTTTATTATTTCGTGAACTTTATTGCAAATTTTAATAATTTTATTACAAAATTTAATATATTTAAAAAGAGAATATACTTTTGGTTAGATATTTGAATAAAGAATTTTAAATACAGATTATATTTTCCATTCACACACCAACATTAAATTAATATGATGCCAACCCATTTTATCACACCAAAAGACTGCCTAATCAAGGTACTTAGAAAGTCTTTTCCGATTCCCGTCAATGTGATTCTTTAATGTCATATACTTAAGTGTTTTTAAATTATTTTTAACTCTTTAACAATTTTAACGATCATGATTTTTGAAGATGAACATTCTGTATTACAGGATAGCCACAACCTTTCCTTTACGAAAAATATCATAAACTTTCACGGAGATAAATCTTTCATTTTAAACTCTTTACAAAAGATAAAGAATAATACCTATTGTAAAATGAAAAGAAAAACAATCAATAAGCTTATTAAAGATTATACGCGCCATCTCAATTATATAGAAAATGAAGATATTAATTCAAACCCTGAAAATTACGAACTCTCCCCTGTTTATGCGAGGCAGTCTTACAATAAGGTTGTAAAAGAAGACGAATACCTGCAGAAAGTATTGGTATTTTTAATGAATCAGTAATATGTTGCTGATATGATTTAAAGGAATTCCTTATCATTAATTTTAAGAAAATAAAATTAAATAACGACCCGAAACTGGGATTAATAATTAATATCTCATCGCCGCATACCTTTTAAATCACTTTAAATAGATAAATTAAAATCTACAGATACCACAATGATACCATGTTTTTCAACTATTGTTTTCCTGTTTAAATATGATGAATATCCTTTGCTTAGGACTATATAAAGGTGTTTTATAATTTATTATATCTAAAATTTAACATCTGTTTAAAATATTATTCAAAACATAAGGCATAGTATTTGTAAAAGTATATACACAACACATTCACTTAATTTGAATAATAACTCAAACACACAAAATATCATGAACGTTGCAGATCTAAAAATTAAAAATCTAGTAGAATACAAAAATCAGATTTATAATATCACTGAGATATTTCAGGATAATAATGAAAAAGATTATTTTGTGAAAATTGAAAATGAGATTCACAGTTTTTCTGTTCCGGCCAATTCTATCAAGCCGATTCAGATTACTGAAGAATGGCTGGAAAAGTTCGGTTTTTTAAGAACATATATTTCTGATCAGCGTATCAGATATGAAAGACCGGAAGCCTTTATAAAATATGACATCGATCTTAGTTCCAGGAAAATTGTAGACGGATTGAAAATCTACGGAAATTCAATAAGATGCAAGTATATTCATGAGTTTCAGAATATTTTTTTCTTGCCTTTTCGGAAAAGAGCCGGCAACAATGAACTACGGATTAGTAGGCACCGAATCTTAATTATAATATATTTTCCAATCAGAAAGATGCTGCTTCATTGAAGCAGCATCTTTTTTTACGATTTAATTTTAATTGATATTTAAATAATCTTTTATGATTTTTAAAACGCCAAAATTATCATTAGAGCATGCTTCAAAGCTGGCCGCCTGTTTTACCGAAGGGTGCGCATTTTTCATTGCGTAAGAATATTTGGAATTTTTCAGCATTTCTATATCATTCATATAATCACCAAAGGCCATTGTCTGCTGCGGAGTAATATCCAGTGCATTCTGAAGTTTTTCCAATGCATTTCCCTTATTGATATTTTTGTTCATGATATCAAGCCAATATTTCCCTGAAACGACAACTTCAAGATTGTACTTTTCAAAGTCTTTTAGAAAAGGATAAACGTTTAATTCAGAACCTTCGGGATGATAAACTGCAATTTTAAAAATACTGTCGTCATTTTCTGACGTCAAATCACCGACGACCTGATTATCTGTGTAAAACTGTGATATATAGGTGATAAAATCTTGATTATCTGTTTCCACATAAGCCTTTTTCTTTCCCGATAAAACAGCAGTCGCCCCGGAAATATTGCGAATAGATCTGATAATTTCGGCAATATATTGCTTTTCCATCCTATCTGCAAAAAGCTCTTTGTTTTTATAAATAACGTATCCGCCATTTTCAGCAATAAAGGCCATTTCGCTTTCAATATCACCAAAATATTTCGTTATTCCGAGCATCTGTCTTCCACTTGCCGGTACAAATAAAATATTTCTCTTTTTTAGTTCTTCATATACTTCCGGAAAATCAGGACTCACCTGGTGTTCTGAGTTCAGAAAAGTTCCATCCATATCCGTTACAATCATCCTGATGTCATCCATAAAAATATTTTCAGTGCCTTATATTAATTCTATACAAATATATTATTTATTATTTAATGTGATTTGGCGGTGTAAGAAATTGATATTTAAGTATTGGTAAATACTATTTCGTATTTCTTTTAGTTCTGCATCTCATACCATAAATTATCAGCAGAATATTAATATTATTATTAAATTTACAGAGAATTCGTAATTGTACTTGATGTAATGATGAAAAATATGCGGCTATTTTTTTTGTTAATCCTTTTTTTCTATTCGCTGGGTTATTCTCAGTCTCAGAAAACTCGTGAAGAATTTAAAAATAAATTAAAAGTAAATTCCGAATTATTTCGTACAGATATCAACAAAGCTTATCTCGATCTTAATCCGTTAATCAAAACATCAAGAATCCTCAGGGATTCATTGGCCGAGATGCAGTTACTGGAACGAAAGAGCCGTTATTTTTACAATAAAAACCTTGTTGATAGCCTTATTATTTCCTCTGAAGAACTTCAGAGAGTTTCAGCACAGTATGAAAATGTGTATTATGAAGCCATGGCTAACGTCTATATTGCAGAAACATATTCTGTAAATAAACTCTATGACAAAGCAATTGTTCATCTCAATAATGCCTATTCGATACTGCAGAAAGACCAATCAAAAAGTAAGAAAATATTCTATGCAAAAGCTAATGTTTTGAGCAGTTTTGCAAATGTTTACCTGGATAAAGATGAGCCTAGAAATGCTGCAAAGAAAATTCGGGAAGAGATAAAAAGTGGAAATGCAATACAGGATAAAAATGAATTCGCAAGATTTCAATATGTTAATTATTCCAATATTTCAAGTATTTATTCTCAATATGATCTTGATTCTGCCTTTTTCTTTGCTAAAAAATCTGTTGAAATAAGACCTTCTGCGATCTCTGATGACAAGTCAATGATTACCAACTTTACGGTTTTCGGAAAATATTACATGAAAAAAAAGAATTATGAAGAATCGGTGAAAAATTTTCACAAAGCACTTAAAGTTGCTCAGCGAACAGGAATAGAGCTCAATATAAATGATACTTATAAGTCCCTTCAGAAAATTTATACCTTAACAGGAAGAAAAGACAGCGCAGATTATTATGAAAATAAAATAAAACAGAATGATCTTCAGATGCTTCAGAGTAAATACAATTCTCTTCAGGAAGTTATCAGTAAAGATGAGCAGGAACAGGACAAAAAACTAACCCGCAATTTTTTCATCTGGGGACTTTCCATCCTTATGGTTCTTTCAGGATCTGTATTTTTTTATTTAAAATTAAAAAAGAAAAAAACGGTTGAAAACAACCAGAATCTACACGAATTGTTTAACAACCTTATCATCCTTGTACAGAATAATGATCCTGCTTTTATGTTTGCCTTTGAAAATGCTTTTCCAGATTTTTCCGGTAAATTATTAAAACTTAATCCCGATCTTCAGCAATCTGAAATAGAATTCTGTGCCCTGCTGAAACTAAAACTGACTACCAAAGAGATTGCTAAATATACTTTCATCGAGACACGAACCGTACAGAATAAAAAATACAGACTCAGAAAAAAGCTTGAAATTCCTCAATCGGTTGATATCTATAACTGGATTGATACTGTATAACTAATTCTACATGAAAAAGTCATTCTTTACTCTTCTGAGTTGTTTAAATTAAAATAATCTTCGTTCCACTTCTGGTGTGAATTGCTTTTTTGTCATTTCCTGAAGTATAATGAGAACTCGTTTCATTCCCGTTATAATGCGTTCCCCATTACAAAAGGTTTTCTAATCAAATGAATCTGCTGTAAAATTATTAAATACAATAAGATACGAGTATATTAAAGACACTATAAATAAAACCAATATTGAAATATAAAATATATGAGTTGTTTCTGACGCCGGGACAGGATCATGTCCATTAAAAGCATCAATCATTCCAGCATTTGATAAATCATAGAAATTTGCATTTGTGATAACAAGATTAAGTTCTTGTTTTTTATATAAATTATAAGTATTTATAACTGTTGAACTAAATAATTCTTCTTTCGTTCGAACCAAGGGTAGCACATATCAAAGCCTCCCATAAGAAATTTAATTTTCATTTATTAAATATTTTTGTTTATCCAATTGGAGTAATATTCCATATCATATTTAGATGTATATTCTCTTTCAATAAATTCCAATGCTCGTTGAAAACGGTAATATCCTTCCGTTAAGATTTGATCTTTGAATTCTGTTAATTTGTCCTTTATTATTTAAAAAGGAATCTATACCCATCTCTATTATATACATTTTTATATCTTAATCTTATCTTTGATTTTTTTAAATCTTGCCTCTCCTGTTTTTGAATCTACCCAAACACCCCCTACAAAAGCTTTAGCCTCTTTAGGCGTTAATGCCGAATTAAAAACATAATAATCATTAATAATAAAAAAAAGCCAATTTTCTGGATTTTGGTGTTTTTCTTTTGAATATTCTTTTTGAATTCTCCAGGCTTCGACTATACTTATATTAGCTTTTTTTTCAAAGTCTTCAAATTCTTTAGAGTCATAATAAATAATTTTATTTTCTTGCAAAAACTTTTCTTCTTTGCTTTTGCATCCAAATAGAGTGAATATTGTTGAAAATATTGACATATAAATTATTTTTTTCATATTTAAGGGAAATTTTTACTTTCAGGTTTTAGGATAACTTGTTTAGCAGATTGGCTAAAATGCTGTTTGGAAGAACTAATAAACTTTTTAAGCTCTGATAATAATCCTGATGGTCTTTGTATGTCGTATTCTCCTGAGAATAAATAGATCTGTTTTGCGCATTTTCATTTATATTTTTGGCCCTAGACTTTCTTTCACCTTGTGCGACTTCCGTAATATTTGCTGCCATTAAAGAATAATCTGCAACCGCATTTTGAATCATCATTCCACCTGCAAAACTACTATGACTTGCACCTACTGTTTCAGAAATATTCATTCCTGCATTAGACGTAATATTTATTCCTGCTGTTATAGTAATATTTTCTCCCGCCGAAAAAGTCATATCCTTCGGTGCATTTAAATTAATATTTCCCCGTCCATCCATCAGATACGTATTTCCACTGGGATCTTCAATAAATACAGAACCTTCTGCGTCATTTAATATAATTTTAGTTCCGCTCCGGGTATGAATGACTTTTTTATCATTGCCCGAAGTATGATAAGAGCTTGTCTCAGCTCCATTATATTGCGCTCCCATTACAAAAGGTTTTTCTGCATTTCCACCTTCAAAACCAACCAATACTTCCTGGCTGATTTCGGTGATGAATTGGAAGCCTTTTTAATAACTTTAAACTTTAAGAAATTTTGTAAAAACTAATACTACTGATGAGCCAACAATTAGATACAAATAGGAATTGGAGAAAACTCCAATAAGTTCACCCTTTAATGAAAAACTACTCCATGAAGAAACTCTATCAATAAAAATATTGTAATTATTAAAAAAAATTATTACTAAATAAATTACTATAAAAAAGAAAATTACCATTTCTTTTTTTAGAAACCTTTTTAGTAATATGAAAATAATCATAAGTGCTATAGATGAAAAAAGTGAAAAAATGAAAACATCTCTTTGATATGAACAATCAAAACAAGAAGATGAGCTCTCTTTTGAATATTCATACATTGAAAAATATGTTGTAAGGTAGGATAATCCTAATATTAAAAGAAAAAATAGTACCTTTTTAGAATATTTCATATCTTACTATTTTAGTCTTGGGGTTTTATCCTTTTCAAATATAAATAATCCACTTTGTAATAATCCAGCCGGAGAGTCTCCTGATTTTGGTGGCAAAAAAGCCCCATCGGGATTCCAAAGAGCTTCATCCCAGCCCTTACGAAACCAGTCTTTAGGATTAAAAGGATTGCTAACATTTTCATCTTCGATTGTAATATATTTAGATTTATACTCTTCTTTACCTCCATCAAGCCAAGTTGACATATAATTACTCCTTCTTAAATAAGCAAAAACTTTTGCATCTAAATTTTGACTTAATTTTTGAGCGAGGCTTTCTTCAGGCTTTACTAGTTTAATTGATTCAGAATCATATTTATAAGATGGATTTAACGTTACTGTTCTCCCATCGCTATTTCCAGTTCTACATGCATAAGAATATATCTCTGGATTACTTGTGAAAGATTCTTTTTTTAGTCTAGCGACATGTTCTATTTTAAACCGTTGATTCTCTTCATGATCTCCATCTAAACCAAAATCTAAAACACTCGGTAAACCATGTGAAAAAAATTTAATTGTAGAAATTTTGATTTTACTTCTACTTACATTTCCGTCTCCTTTATTAATATAGTTTATTAATTCAGTAACTGAATTAATTTGTTTCATATATAAATTTATATTCCATTTTTTTGCATCTCTTTTAATGATGCTTAATTGCATATTTGTGAACGCATCCTTAAAAATAACAATATTTGCATACTGATGATTTTTGTAATTTTCTCTTAATTCTCGTACAGCCTGCGCAGGAAACATTAGTTTGTTACCATACGTTTGAGAGTGTTGTTCAGTTCCTACTACAAGTAAAACCTCTCCCTGAATAATTTCTGCTTTAGTATTTGTAAGTGGAGTTTGGAAAAATGCAAAAATTCTAAGCCTCAAATTATTATTATATCGCAAAACTTTATGTGTAATTTCAATTTTTTCTTTATTTGAAACATCAAATAATAGATTTTTTTTACCACTTTCATTGTATTCGCAAGCCCATTTCAAGGTTTTTAATTCGTCCTTTTCCGGAGTTCTATTAAATTTTGCCTTGTAAGTGTACCATTTTTCCTTCGCAATAGAATCAACGAGTTTCTCATTTTCATCAAAAGGACCCTCTACTTTAATAACTTTTAAAGCCTCTTTTCTAGGTTTATTTACATCATTATTTACCCCATCAGTTTTACCCCATTGATAAAATTTTCCACCGGCAATATTTCTCGTAAACTTTCCTTCTTCCAAAATTACACCGGATGCTGTTCCTCGAATATTCTTGGCAATAATCAAAATTTGTCCTTTTTTTTGTTCACCCATAAGTTTGGAGTTATGTGTTATTTACCTTTTCTCCGGCAAGGTTATGTACCATTTTTTCACTGTTCTGTATATAATCCTTACCTGCCGCAACATCGATATTCTCCATTGCGTTTTTGTGAATATCATTAGCTTCATAGCTATAGGTTTCACTTGCTATTTTGGTAATATTGGTTGCATTAAGGCTAAAATCTAATGTTGCATTCTGGAAAATATTCATTCCCGCCATTTCCATAATATTCATTCCTACTGTATTATTTTGGTTTTGCCCTACACTCGTCGTCATATTCTGCCCAACATTAATAGTTAAGTTTTTCCCTACCGTAAAATTCATATCATTTGTTGCATTCAAATTAATATTCCCTTGTCCATCCATCAGATACGTGTTTCCGCTCGGATCTTCTATAAAAACGCTTCCTTCTGCATCATTTAATATAATTTTAGTTCCGCTCCGGGTATGAATGACTTTTTTATCATTGCCTGAAGTATGATAAGAGCTTGTCTCAGCTCCATTGTAGTGCGTTCCCATTACAAAAGGTTTTTCTGCATTTCCTCCTTCAAAGCCAACCAAAACTTCTTCACCGATTTCAGGGATAAAATAGAAACCTTTCCCCACCCCGGAATACGGCTGTATCATCCTTATAAACGGCGTTTTCTCTCCCTTATCCTGTTGCCATGGAAACTGTACTCTCACTCTTCCCATTCCCTGAGGATCATTGTTTTCTATCACTCTCGCGGGCTGCTCCTCGCCTTTTGGTACTGCTTCTGTATCAATATAATGAGCAGCATTAAATAAATCCGGAATCCCCATAAATTCGTTATAATAATCATCACCGCCTGCATGGATGTGTCTGATCTCAATAATCCTGTATGTTTCCATTGCTTTGCCATTAATGTCTAAGAGTCTGACTCTTCCGCCTATCTTCAGATCTGGGTCTTTACTTTTTCCTTTTATATTCACCAGGTTTTCCCGGCGTTCCTTTTCCAGACGTACAGCTTCTTCCAGTTCACTTTCAGAATCACTGCTGATTCCTGTATGATTAAAGTGCATCTTCGGGCTATTTGAAAAGATTTTCTCTGAACGGTTAACACCAATCGATTGGAAAAGGTTTTCCTTAAATTCGGATTTCAGTATGGTGCTGTATTTTTCTGTTTTTGATCCGGCTATGGCATCATAGCTGGTAAAACTAAAATTCTGAGCCTGCATTTTCAGATCAAATTCCACATCAATCAAATCGATATTTTCTTCAAGGTTTATGAGTAGCTGGGTTGTTGTTCCGAAAATGAGATTTTCTCCATTGTAATAGAAAAATTCTCCATGGCGTATAGCCAGTCTCCTGATGAACTGATAGTCAGATTCTTTATACTGTACAGTATAAGCTAAAGCGTGCTTGGTATTAGGAAAATCTGTTTTTACTCTGGCTTCCTGAGGATAATTTTCGGTGATTTCCCTTATGATATCTTCCAGCGTTTTCTCTTCAAAGCTTTGACAGTTTTTACCACTTTCCAGTAAAATACTCGGAGCATAACCTGTAATGTACAATATTCCGTATCCTCCGCCTTCGTCTTTTTTGTTTCGGATACCGCCGATAACTCCGGAAAATGTTTGCCTGAGTTTCCCGAAACGCCAATAATTAATAGTAAGATTTTTACCTAAAAGATTTTTAGAGTTTTCCATCACATAGCCTTCAAAGCTATCTATAGCGTCATCCGGAACGGTAATGGTGAAGTAATCATGGTCGGCTGTTTTCTGGTGAAGTTCTACAGTGTAGCTGTTTTTTGAAAGAAAATCTTTCCCATCCAATGTGAGCAGACAATAAACCAAGGGGTTTGTAGGATCCTGGAGCCAGTCTGTAAAGGTACGTGAAGTGCCAAAGACTGCTTTAAAGTCTTGATCTTCGTTTTTCATATTTTCATCATTTGTATAATATTAAACCATTTTAAGTGTAAAAGGTCATTAAACAAATGTAAAAATATTTTTTGATCCTGAAAATATTTTTTAACACATTTAGACAAACAAAAATCAGTAAATCAATAAGTTAAAAATTAATTTTTCAAATATAAAATAAAAGTGATAGCCAATTTTATATAGTAAATAAATACAATACCATATTTCGTATTTATAAAACATTACTGTTAGCTTATTCGCAATTTTAAATTTCATGTCAGATAAAACATCTTGAGGAAATTTTTACATAATTATAATATCCAGATCTTCAAAAATTGATATTATTCAAAAAGTCAGTTCGATATTTTCTTTATTATCGGAAGTAAAACCAACCATTTCTACCCAATGGATTTTGAGATTGTTAAAATAGTTTTATTGAATCGAATAATTAGGGATAAATATAAAGTTTTCAAAGATTTTACAATATTTAATTTTATTAAAACATCAAAAATAACATCCTATATCATCATTAAGTACCAAATGAGTATCCTATTTATTATTAAATCATCAATAAAAATAGGAATAGTTTAAATTGATATATACATTTGCTATACAATATTCCTGAAGAAATACAACCATATAATTCACATTATATTAAAACTAAAAATCTAAAAATTCACGCTTATTAAACATTATTATTATGGTAAAAAACTCTTCTTTTAAATTCAAAAAGGCTGTAGTTCTATTAGGGCTGGGAGTCACTTTTTTTTGCGAATGGTCAGTCGTGGGATAATATAGGTCCTTCTGCAGTTATTTCAGCTGGAAATTCTAGTTATAACAATTTAATAATTGATGCCTCAGGGAACTATTACGTATCCTATTACGATGTATCAGTAGCGCAGGGGTCTGTACAAAAGTTTGACGGTACATCATGGTCTTATCTGGGAGGTTCTCCGGGAATAACACAAGGGACAGCCACTTTTAATGCCTTGGCTACGGATACACAAGGTAACATCTATTATAGCAATCAGTCATTTTCGCCTATAACGGGAATGGCAGTAAGGAAATTCAGTGCAGGATCATGGAGTGATCTTACCCCCGCCACAACTTCTATTGTAAATTATCAAGCCCTAGCAGCTTCATCAAATAATACACTTTTTGCATATGGATCAGACGGAGCCGGAACAGTGAGAAGATATAATAACGGAGCTTGGGAACAGCTGGGAAATGCTGGTTTTGCAGGTGGAGCAACATTTGCAGAGATGAAGGTAAGTTCAGATAATTATGTCTATACCTGTCAGGTTGCAAGCGGTTCTGTGAGTGTCTATAGAATCAGTGTAAATGCTTCATCTACAGATTAATGGACGTTAGTAGGAGGAACTCCTGTAGGAAGCACTTACAGTTCGGACAATTCTTATTCGGATATTGCTTTATATAACAATACTCCTTTTGTATCGTATGTTTCAAGTACAGCGGAAGGAAGAAAATTAAATGTGAAAAAATTTGACGGAACATCATGGGTGCAGGTCGGTAATGCCAATTTCTCCGATACTGTGGTCAACAATACGGCCATTGCCGTTTCGCCAAACGGAACTCCGTATGTAATGGCAGCGATCTGGGACAGTTCTTCTTCTAATCATGGAAGAAACTTTGTGTATACATTAAATGCATCTACACAAAACTGGGAAAAGTTGGGAGGTGATTTTATTTCATCGGCAATATGTGCGTTTAACGATATCGCTGTAGATCCTGTTAACAATTATCTTGTGGTTGCCTATTCTCAAGACGGAACCATTGTAAAAAGAGTTTCTTTGAATGCTTTAGCCGTAAATGATGTTAAAAAAGATGATTCATTCATGGTATATCCAAACCCTACAAAGGGAATAATTATTATTAAAAATAATAAAAAAATAAAATCTGCTGAAGTAATAAGTGTTTCAGGACAGATCATGAATACAAAAATTACAGATCAGAAGGTTGATATTTCTGATGTTCCTAAAGGTGTTTATTTCCTTAGAGCAACCTTTGACAACGGAAAAACTTCAGTAAAAAAAGATTATAAAACAGTGAGAAATTGATTAAATAAAAAGTAAAGTAAAAAGTGAATTTGGTAAATTAAGAGAAGCCCTGAGACCTCAAATTGAAGTTTTCAGGGCTTTTTGTTTTAAATCATATCAGATTTAACCCAGACACTTACCGAGCAGGAATTTACATGGAAAATGGCTTTGCCTTCTTCATCCGTTGTTACTTCTTCTTTTCTGTGATCCAGAAAATCTTTAAATTTTAAATGTGCATTTCTTTTTCCCAGATTAATTTCTTTAAAGCTCTCGGCACCATTTGAAATTATGGTCACACATCCGAAATTTTCATCACTTCCCATTCTCACCCAGGCGATGCAGTTGGGATCATCAAAATATTTTATCTGTTCTCCAAAAGCAAATTGCTTTCTGGCTATGAGCAACCTAGGCAGGGCTTCAATTTTCGGCATCACAATTTTCACTTCCTTTCCATCTTGTGTATCGGTATATTCAGCTCCGTAAAGATCAGGATAAAATATGCACGGATACGCATCTTCAGACAGTAAAATAACTGCATATGCCAGCGGTTTAAACCAAGCCTGAACGGCAGACTCCAACGCCTGCAAATTTTGGGTATCGTGGTTTTCAACAAATGAAACCGATGATGCAGGTTTGCATTCCATGAAACTTCCTTTCAGCAGTTGCGTCAGATCATAATCTTTTCCTTTTTCCGAAGCTTTAAAAAAATTATAATGCAAAGGCACGTCAAAGCATGAAATAAGATTATTCATTTTATCTGAAAAATAAGTGATCTTTTTCACATCATCCTTCCAGAATTCTCCCAAAACATAACAATCGGGATCTAATTCTGTTTTTATATAGGTAATCCATTCTTTCAAAAAACCGGAAGAAATGTGTTTGAGCGCATCCAGTCGCAGACCGTCCACTTTGGTTGTCTCAAGATACCATTTGATCCAGTTTTTCATTTCCTTTATCACACCGGGATTCCGGTATTCTACATCAGCACCCATAAGGTAATCATAATTTCCGAACTGATGGCTTACATCATCCGTCCATACTGTACCATATTCATTATGAATTTTAAAAATTCCAACCATTTCTTCGCCGTCCTTCCGTACAATATCGATTCCGCTGAAACAATGATGATCCCAGATAAAATCGGAATATTTACCCTTTCTGCCGGGAAATGTAAATTTGGTCTGAGCCAAAACTTCAAAAGTATCGGAAATAACAGTATTCCTGTTTTCTTCGTCTACCTCATGAACCTCTATTTTTTCTGCTTCATCAGCTCCCATCCTATGATTAAGCACAATATCGGCATACACATCAATACCGGAGTGATGGGCTTTTTCAATAGCCTTAATATATTCTTCTTTCGTACCGTACCGGGTAGGAATTCCGCCTTTCTGATCAAATTCTCCGAGATCATAAAGGTCATAGACATCATAACCTCTTCCATCAGTTCCCAAATTACACTTTGTAGCCGGAGGAAGCCATACTGCGGTAATACCGAGACTTTTTAAATATTCTGTATTCTCGGCAAATTCATTCCAAAGGTTACCATTATAATACCAGTGGAAATACTGAATAATTACTCCGTTCATAGTTTAATAATGTTACGCTTATTTGTTTGATCAGGTCGAATTTCGTAAATAATATTTTCTTAAAAATATGACTGTAATCATCGGGAGATGAAAATTTATTGTGATTTTGCTCATAATACTTTAACCTTATAGATGCTATCTTTGTTCAACACCTACAAGAAAGCATATGAAACCTAAACAAATTCCGGGAGTTCCCCGCCAGAAAAGCGGTGGATTTCATGATACTGAAAGCATAAAGCAATTTAAAACAATTGAAATAAATGCTAAATTTGAAATCCTGAAAAAACGTTTCTTTTCTATTAATGAATGGAAAAGCTACTGCGGGAAAGCATCATCTGAATTTAAACATTTTAGTGAATCCGGGCATCCGGTCGACAGAGTTCCTCAAAGGGGAGATTTTGTAAGAATCGGCATTCCTGGCCCGGGTACAAAGGAAGCAGATGGTTATGATTGGGTGGAAATTATCAATATTGCCCACAGAGATACAGGTGATTATGAATCGTACCTTGTTTCATGCCGGCCTTCAAAATTACCGAATAAATCGAAGGGGCATGTTGCCCATTTTTATAGTGATTCTGCAACATCTAATTTTATGATTATTAAAGATGGTAATGTACTGAAAGTCGGAATTTATGGTCGTAATGAAAAGCCTAATTTCAATGCAACTTTTATTGATAAGATCAGGAATTCTATGATTGCGCTGGGCGGAATATTCGGAATTTCAAAAATACAGTGGAAAGTGCTTGCCGAGGGACTGCTTGATTTCAGATAAGTACATTTTTCAATTTATAAGATAAATCTTTTGATACCACATATAACCGTTTTCGACAAAGATGGTCTTATAGTTGCAGATTCATCACCAATCAATAATCACTAAATATAATTTATTATGGAAACTAAAACACCAGCTAAAAAGACAGCGGCAAAAGCAACAGCTTCTAAAACTTCAACAAAATCAACTTCAAAAACTCCTGCCAAGAAAGGCGCAGCCAAAGAACTGAAAGATCTTTTTGAAGATTCATTAAAAGATATTTACTGGGCAGAAAAAGCATTGGTAAAAGCATTACCTACCATGATGAAAAATGCCACTGATGAAAAGCTGAAAACAGCAATCGAAAATCACCTTGCTGAAACAGAAACTCATGTGGAAAGACTGGAAGAATGTTTTAAAGCTTTAGGCAAAAAGGCTCAGGCAAAAAAATGTGATGCCATGCAGGGACTTCTTGATGAAGGGAAAAGCATCATCGAAGAAACTGAACCTGGAACTGTAAGAGATGCAGGTATCATCGCTGCCGCACAAAAGGTAGAACATTACGAAATTGCAACATACGGAACACTTGCAGCATTTGCAAAAGTCTTACAAGAAGAAGATTGTCTTAAATATCTTCTTGAAACATTGAATGAAGAGAAGAAATGTGACGAACTTTTAACTAAAGTAGCTGACACCAACCTTAACAGCAAAGCTATGTAAGCAATACTAAGCTACAAGAATAATAAGAGGTCTTTAAAGGCCTCTTTTCTTATATAATCCCGACTTCTTCATTATCATTAGATCGTCAATCCATAGGTGTTTTTCACCTGAGCCATCACAAAAGTACTGTGAGTGCTGCCGATGGAAGGAACGGCGCCAAGAATGTTAAAGACAAAGTTCTGATACTGCTTCATATCCCGAACGTAGACTTTCAGAAGAAAATCAAAATCGCCGGAAATACTGTAGCATTCTGCCACTTCCTCAATTTCCAGGATCTCGCGTTCAAATTCCACGGCCAGATAACTGTCATTACTCTTTAATTTCAGCTGACAATATACTGTTAGTCCAAGATTGAGTTTTTCGGCGTCAAGTAATGCCGCATATTTCTTTATATATCCTTCCTGTTCGAGCCTTTTTACTCTTTCAAAAACCGGTGACGGTGATAGATTTATTTCCTTTGCGAGTTCTTTAACCGTTAGTTTTGAGTCATTCTGAAGCAATCTGAGCAGCTGCAAATCTTTATCATCAAGTTGATCCATAGAATAATATTCTTTATATGTTATAATTAATTCAAATATAAAGTAATTTATTCTTTTTAAAAATAATATAAAAGAATTATTTACTTAATTTAATGCCAATCGTTAATACATTATTCTTTATCTCTATCTTTACTTAAAATAAAACGCTAAAAACGATAATGCTTTTAACGTTTTTATCTAATAAAAAGTAAAGGGAATATTTTATAATGAGAGATGCTCCTATTCTGGGGCTCTCTCTTTTTAAATGAAATACACATATACACGATAAAAATTTTACAAATTAGTAAATTAATCTTAGGGGAAGCAGCTTTACAATATTTTGTTCAGCTGCTTTTTTATTAACTATGATTTGAATTTTAAATAAATTATTCGTAAAACTATTTCGGTAATTCAGGTAAAGATATTCTTTGAGGATTTGCAGATAAAGTTCTAAGGAAAGCTTCCAGCTGATGGACTTCGTGATCAGACAATTCCAGCATTCGTACCATCCCGGATTTTTCAGACTTCAATAATATTCCCTCATAAACCGTAGAGCGTTTCTGAGAATACTCGGGATTTCCTTTACTGTAAAATCGTATCACTTCGTCTAATGTTGCCATTGATCCGTTATGAAAATAAGGCCCTGTACGGGAAACCTCTCTCAATCCCGGAACACGGAATTTTCCGGCATCGTTTGTATCTTTTGTAAAGAGATACCTCCCGGGATCCTCTCCTCTTTCACCCAACAAAGCCGTTCCGATATTTTCAAACTTATTATTAGAAAAGTATCCTGAGTTGTGGCAATTGATACACTGGGCTTTAGTTCTGAAAAGATGAAGTCCCATCAGCTCATCATCGGTATATACATCCGATTTACCATCAATAAACTGATCAAATTTACTCGCTGTGCTTTTGACATTTCTTTCAAAAGTGGCAATCGCTTTTGAAATACGTTCTTTTGTGACAGTTTTATTGCCGAATGCTTTTTCAAACAACATTTGATATCCTTTAATACTGGCAATTTTGCCGGCTGCCACGTCCATGTGCTCGCCCATTTCTTTTTGATCCTGGATCGGCATTTGTGACTGCTCTTCCAGCGATCCGGCACGACCATCCCAGAATAAAGATTTTGCATACGCCACATTAAAAATGCTCATTGCATTTCGGGATCCCAACTGGCGGTCGTGACCGAAAGAAAATGTTCTGTTATCACACCAGGCCAATTCCGGATCATGGCACGATGCGCAAGCGATCTGATTTGATTTTGAAAGGCGCGGATCAAAAAAAAGTGTTTTCCCCAGCAATTCTTTTTCAACTGAATACTGATTGTCTGCAGGAAAAGAAACATCCGGCAAATGACCGATTTCGGAAAATGTTGAAACAGATTCCGGATCCAGAATGGGCTTTGGCCATGTTGAAACATCACCTGACGAATATAATTTTCGCAGATGGTTCATGAAATCAGCTTTTTGATTAAGTTCTTTCTGTACAGAATTGTTCAGACAATTATTTAAAACTGAAACAAGAAGAAACAAAACAAGGATCCAGCTTAAAGCATTCTTCATAGGTCATTTGAATTTCAGCAAAAATATGATTTTTTAATTTTGATTCTTAATCGCTGAACTTTTTTATATTATTTAAAACAATTAAGCCCTTTATAAATCAGGTGTTAAGAAAAAATATTGCAAAATTAATCATACAGATGTAACAATAAGACACCCCAGGGTGTCTTATATCTAAAACTTAGTTTTAAATGAAAACCATTTTAACACCTATTGCTTTATTGGCTAGCATTCTGACATTTGCACAAACTGAAAAAGATACAATAAAATCTACCAAGGAAAAGGAAATAGAAGGCGTAACGGTAACGGTAAGAAAACCCACCGTAGAATCTAAAGTTGACCGTACTGTGTTTAATGTTGCGAACAGCTCAATACTGGCCGGAAATACAACCTGGGATGTACTGCGAATGACTCCGCTGGTGAGTATTGATAATAATGATGCGATAAAAGCAGAAGGAGAATCGGTAACGGTATATATCAACGACAGAAAATCTGTTTTCACAGGAAAGGAATTAAAAGAATATTTAAAGACTATTCCTGCCGACAATCTTATGAAAATTGAGGTGATTACAAGTCCGTCCTCACGTTACGAAGCAACAGGAACCGTTATTAATATTGTTCTGAAAAAGCGTGACGATGAAGGACTAAAAGGAAGTGTAACACTCAACAACCGCCAGAATACCAAGAATTCACAATACACTAATTTTAACCTGAATTACCATAAAAAGAATTTCACCCAAACGCTCATTGGAAGCTATAGTGATAACACTTATGTACAGAAAGATTCAAGTTTTTACTCATGGTATGCCGACAATTCTACCAACCAGATCGACAGCTATGTGATTGGAAGAAGCAAAAGCCCTTCCGTTTCTTCCACTTCCGAATATGAGATTGATGCCAAAAATACCGTGGGGGTCATCCTGGAATATTACCAGAGCAATTCAATTTCAAATTCTGAATCCAGCGGAAGCGATTATCTTAATAATATTTTTAAAAGTTCTTTTGATCAGAACCAGAATTCAACGGGACTCAACCGTAATTTGGGAACCAATATTTTTTATAAATGGTACGATAAGGAAAAGAATAAAATTCTCGATGTAAATCTCGGAACCAATTATTACGGACAGGCGGAAGACAGTTATTTTATCAGAAATATTCTTTCAGCACAAGACGGCCCTTCAAACCAGAGTCTCGGAGTTCTTACAGATACAGAAAACAGGAATTATTATGCAAAAATAGATTACACCCAGCCTTTGGGTAAATCCGGAGCAAACTTTGAAGTCGGAGGAAAAATAAATTTTAATAATAATGTCATTCCCAACAATTTATACGGGAATATGCTGAGCGGTCTCAGCAGTCATGATGTTTTCCATTACGAAGATTATATTGCATCACTTTATGCGAATTACAGCAGGACTTTTTTTAAAAAGCTTGAAACAAGGATTGGCCTTCGTTACGAGTATATCGATTATAAACTCCGTCAGGATGTGGCGGGTGCTTCGAGAAAAGACTCTTACGGTACTTTCCTGCCTAATATTTTGCTGAAATATACATTCTCGGATAAATATGATTTAAGTTTGACCTATAACCGTAATATCTGGAGACCATGGTACGCAGAATTCAATCCTTTTATGACACCAAATACCAACGGAATTTACAGCCGCGGAAATATTGATCTGGATCCTAATCCAAGTGACAGGCTTTACATGAAGCTCGGAATTATGAAGAAATATTTTATCTCCGCAAGATATATGTACACAGATCAGGATTACTGGACCGATTACCTGCAGGAAGATATTCCGGATGGTACCGGAAAAAAAGACGATCAATATCACCCAGCCGTCCAATTTTACCGGAAAGGTTCACAAATATTATTTGTATGCCAATACCAATCAGACGTTTTTTAAAAATAAATTTACGGTAAACCTTGGGCTTGGATGGTATTATATTGATAACAGTGATTTTAATACGAAAAATGGTATTAAAGGCGATCCATATATCAGCTATCTGAGTGCATCTACAAATCTTTCTTATACCAATCTTTTCAATAAGAATATTAACATAAGTGCATGGATGGAGATTTCCAACCAGAATAATGGAAACTCTACAACCAACAAAGCCAATATTTTTCACAATATTTCTGTAACCAAAATATTTCCTAAAACCCAAATGGAAGTCAGCCTTCAGCTGATGAATATTTTCCAGAGACCGAATTATGATGCAACTACTTACAACCAACAGGGATTTGTACGAAGTGCTTCGACCTGGGATTGGTATGGCGCTTCCATTTCATTTGTAAAACGTTTTGGAAACCAGAAAGTAAAAGAAAATACCAAAACCGATGTTGAGAAAAACGGCGGCGGCGGAAAATAAAGTTAACATTCCTCATTAGCAAACGGGTGGTGAACATAATATGTCATCATCCGTTTTTATTTAATTAGAATGAATAATAATAAAATATGCTAAATAATTATTTTTAATCCAATCGTGGCACGAATATTTTATGCTATAAATAAAAATACTAAGGATGATACAAAGCTTCGAAATAAGAAAAATGATCAGAAATTATTTAACTTCATGTGTTAAATCACAGTTCGACATGGATATAAATTTAGAAAAAGAATATATACTTACAGAAAATTTAGTATCAAAAAAAACAATTATTGCGCCTACTTTTACAAATGAAATACTGTCAAGGCCAGATATTAAATTGTTTTTAACATCATTGATAACAGAGATAAATAACGAAAAATGCAGCAGGGAATTCATTATGGAAAAAATGAAATCTGCAAAAGAATCTGATTCTCAGCAGGTGGAAATAATATAGCAAATCCCGGAAATAAATCCGGGACTTTATTTTAAATAAACGATAATTCTTTATTGTAAAAAACTTGCCACCTTTTCTTCCAGATCTTCCAGATTAAAAGGTTTGGCAACATAATCATCCGCCTGCGCCTGTTTTGCCAGAGCA
The DNA here is from genome assembly GCF_039727685.1 of Chryseobacterium sp. POE27. Taxonomy (NCBI): domain Bacteria; kingdom Pseudomonadati; phylum Bacteroidota; class Flavobacteriia; order Flavobacteriales; family Weeksellaceae; genus Chryseobacterium; species Chryseobacterium sp. POE27. The sequence goes on along the minus strand of NZ_CP152475.1, from coordinate 519,603 downwards.
ACAATATCATTATTCGCCGTGACATAAATGACGGGAATATTTTTAAATTCGTCATGATTTTTCAGAAGTTTTGTTGCTTCCACCCCACCGATTTTAGGAATCCAGTTATCCATAAGAATAACATCCGGCTTGTATTGTGCCACTCTTTCCAGAATATCGTGCGAGGTTTCGGAAATTTCCACCTGATAACCATTTTCTTCAAAAATGATGCTGATCACTTCAAGAATTGTTGTGTCGTCATCAAAAATCAGGATTTTCTTTTTATTCATATTCTTACGTAATTGTTAGGGATTTTCTTTATTTATTATAATTGATTTATGTATTTTGGGAGATCTTCCGGTTTAATGATGAGGTCATATTTCACTTCCTGAATGGCATGTTTCGGCATGTAATCAACCTCTGCGGTTTCGGGATCCTGGATCCATACGGTTCCGTTATTCTTTTTTATATAAGATAAACCTTCTACACCGTCGGCATTGGCTCCTGAAAGAAGTACGCCGATAAGATTTTCGCCATAGATCTCCGCCGCCGATTTGAAAGTAACATCAATTGACGGTCGGGAATAATTCATCTTTTCTGAACTGTCCAGCGACATTGTTTTTTTATCTTCAAAAAGCAGGTGATAATCTGCAGGGGTAATGTATATTTTATTGGATTCAATTTCCGTTTTATCGTCAATTTCCACCACCTCGACTGGTGAAAGCTGCTGAAGCAGTGCCTGAAGAATATTATTGGAATGCGCCTTACGATGCAAGACCAGCAAAACAGGAACTGCAATTTTATCATTCAGTTTTTTAATCATTTCAATAATTACCTGAAGACTCCCCGCAGAGCCTCCGATAATTATCAGTTCGGTATTTATATTTTCTTTGTTCAATATCATTAATTATGATCCAATTTTTTCCAGATTCTCTGATCGTCGATCTGATGATAATTTTCATCTAATTTAGAAAATCTTAGTGTTTCTTTCGCTCCTAATGCCAAAAAACCTAAATTTTCTAAGCTATTATCAAATAAACGGAATACTCTTTCCTGAAGACCACGATCAAAATAGATCAGAACGTTTCTGCATACAATCAGCTGAAAGCTGTTGAAAGAGCTGTCTGAAACCAAATTGTGTGTAGATAATATGAGCTTTTCCTGTAAACTTTTATCAAATTTTACACTGTCATAATTTGCGGTATAATAATCTGAAAAATCTTTTTTTCCTCCTGATAAAATATAATTTTCAGAATATAGTTTCATCTGCTGCAATGGGAAAACTCCTGCTCTGGCCGTTTCCAGAACTGAAGGATTGAGGTCTGTTCCATAAATAAGAGATTTATGATAAAGGTTGGCTTCTTTCAGTAAAATAGCGATCGAATAAGCTTCTTCGCCCGTCGAGCAGCCGGCGACCCAGATTCTTATCAATGGATAGGTTCCCAGCTGAGGAAGGATTTTCTCTCTTAAAGTCTTGAAAAATAGCGGATCACGAAACATTTCCGTAACATTAACCGTGATTTCCTCTATGAAACGTTTCAGGTATTCCGGATCGTTCAGAATGGTATATCGCAGTTCTGCAAAGCTGGTAAACCTGTCTATCAGGCAAATACGATTTACCCTGCGTTTAAACGACGCTCTGCTGTATTCGGAAAAATCGTAGCCATACATATCATAAACATCTTTAATCAAGTATTCTACCTCTTCATCTTTTATGATACTAGGCTCCAGCATTTACATTAGTTTTTCAATAGCATTTATTAACTGATCCACATCTATCGGTTTCGATACATAATCCTGAGCTCCGGCATCAAGACATTTCTGACGGTCTTCGGGCATAGCCTGCGCCGTTACGGCAATTACCGGAATTCCACTGATAGAAGGTGTATTTCTTATTATCCTTATCGCTTCGTAACCGTCCATCTCCGGCATCATCATATCCATAAGCACAGCGGTGAACTGATTGTCTTTCTTCAGAATATCAATAGCTTCCTGGCCCATTGTACAGCTTTCGATCTGATATCCCCTTGATTTCAGGGTCAGTTTTAGAGCAAATATATTTCGCGGATCATCGTCCACAATTAAAACTTTTTTGTTCATCAGAATTTTAACTGTTTAAATTTCATATAACCAAACTCTAAGTAAGGATAATAGCTGATCGATATCCACCGGTTTCGAAATGTAGTCCGAAGCTCCTGCAGTGATGCATTTTTCACGCTCTCCGATCATCGATTTTGCAGTGATGGCAATAATCGGTAATCTTGTAAACATCGGCATTTTCCTGATCTGCTTTATTGTTTCGTATCCATCCATTTCCGGCATCATCATATCCATTAAAATAACGTCTACGTCAGGATGTTCTTTAATTTGCTGCAATGCATGCTTTCCGTCCATGGCAACTACTACTTCCACTTTGTATTTCTCCAGAGCTTTTGTCAGAGAGAATATATTCCGTACATCATCATCGGTGATCAGTATCTTTTTTCCGCTTAAGACTTCTGTTAAAGATCCTAACGTTTTATTCCTTACTGTTTCAGTAGAATTATTCTTTTCTTCTACTAGATGTAAAAATAAGCCTACTTCATCTAAAATCCTCTGATAAGAATGCGCTGTTTTTACCACGATAGAATCAGCGTACTGCTTTATTTTTAATTCTTCTGATTTAGACAAATTCCGTTCCGTAAATATAATGATCGGAAGATTTTCCAGACCGTCATAGCTTTTTATGGATTCAATGATTTGATATTCATCTCCTTTTAATGATCCTATATCAAGAATTACACAATCTACGTGATCGGTAGTGAGTGCTTTAACGCTATCCTCAACATTGTTTTCTACCGATAATGAGATGTTAAAATTGCCCAGAAAATAAGAAAGCGCACTAGCATGTCTGGCATTTTCTTCAACGATTAAAACTTTCTGCGGAGATTTGCGGATGACTTCTTCAATTTTTCTGAATACTTCGGTCATCTGATCCAGCGCTACAGGCTTATTGATAAAGTCGATAGCACCTTTCATCAGGCTTTCTTTTTTCACATGCAATACAGACATCATATGCACCGGAATATGCTTGGTTTCAGGGTTTGATTTAAGCTCATCCATCACCTGCCATCCGTCTTTTACCGGAAGCTGTACATCCAGGAGAATAGCATGCGGACGGTACTGTAATGCAGCCGGAAGACCATGATCCCCCCTTACGGCTACCACTGCTTTATAATTCTGCAGATGAGCATACTTTAACAGAGCTTTTGCAAAGTTGGTATCATCTTCGATAATTAAAATCACCTTGTCACCATCCCGGATATTTTCCCTGTCGTCATTTACATTTTCAGGGATTTTCAGATCATTGATCGTATTGTAATACTCTTCTTCGCCATCATCAAGAATATTTTTAATTTCCACTACATCTTCACGAATAATATCTACCAGGTCCTGATCTGTTTCTATGTGTTCAATTTCAGATTCAGCAATCGCTTTTACTGGAATGATGAGGCTGAATTCACTTCCCTCACCCACTTTACTTTCCAGATTCAACTCTCCTCCTAAAAGTCGGGCAATTTCCCTGCTGATTGATAATCCAAGGCCTGTACCTCCAAATTTTCTTCTCGTAGAACCGTCTGCCTGCTGAAATGCTTCAAAAATAATTTTCTGCTTATCTTCTGCAATGCCTATTCCGGTGTCTTTCACGGAGAAAATAATAAAATCTTTCTTCCTGGGATCTTTCTTAATATGTAAACTAATGCTTCCTTGCGTTGTAAACTTCAAAGCATTTGACAATAAATTCCTTAGCACCTGATCTACTCGTAAGCGATCGGTTTCAATGGCTGGCTGTAAATCATTTTCGATCTGTATGTTAAACTGAAGCCTTTTTTCCTGAAATACCGGGTTGAAGAGGTTTTTTAAATCTTTAACAATATCATCAACAATCACCTCCTGGTATTCCAGTGTCATTTTACCTGATTCAATTTTGGCAAGGTCGAGAATCTCATCAATTAGTGTCAGCAAGCTGCTTCCCGAACTTTGGATTACTTTTGCCGATTCGATCTGGTCTTCATTTAAATTCTCTTCCGGGTTTTCGGCCATCAGACGGGATAAAAGCAAGATTGAATTCAGCGGTGTACGCAGCTCATGAGACATGTTCGCCAAGAACTCCGACTTATATTTAGTACTCAGCGCAAGCTCTTCTACTTTTTTCTGGATCTCATTGTTGCGTTCAGCAATCAGGTGATTTTTTTCTTCCAGTAATCTTGATCGTTCTTCCAGCTCGGCATTCGCCTGCATCAGCTCTTCCTGCTGTACTTTAAGCTCTTCCTCGGAAGCCTGTAATTTTTGGGTCTGTGCTTCAAGTTCTGTATTAAGGTTCTCAAGTTCAGAATGCTGCACCTGCAACTCTTCAGATTGTGCCTGGGTTTCTTCCAGAAGCTGCTGCTCTTTTTCACGGCCTTTCGCAGCGCTTAATGCAACGCCTATATTTCGGGTACATTCAACAAAATAGTTCACCCTAGTTTCATCGAAATTATTGGTAGATCCTAATTCCAGAACACCTATGACCTTGCCATCCGCAAAAATCGGGAGGAGTAATATTCCATAAATTTTGATTTTGCTGCTGGCAAATGTTACCACAAAATCATCCTCATGAAGATTATTATAAACCTGAGTTTTTTCGGTAATAAAAGCCTGACCTACCATTCCTTCACCAGGTTCGAAAATCCTTTTCATGTTGTTTTCCAGGCCTAAAGCAGCTTTTAGCTTAAGCAAACCTTCATCATAAAGATAAATTGAACCATTGATGCATTTACCGTATTCTATGATCTGATCTAATGCATTATCAGAAACTTCCTGTACAGACTTGTTTCCCATCATCGATTCATTGAGTAAAGCAAGTCCTTTCTGGCGCCAGTCGCTGGCATTAATTTTATCAAAAGAAATCTTAAGAGATTCCGTCATATTGTTCAGGGATTCTGCAAGATCACCAAGATCATCCTGAGAATTGTCTATCGCCCGTTGGCTGTAATCTCCGTTGGCTACTCGGTTGGCAATCTGCTGAATAGCACTTACCCGCCTGCTGATTTCAATATCTTTTGCCTGAAGCGCTTTTTCTAATTTATCTCTACGAATAAGGTCTGCTCTCAGCTTTACATAAAAATATGCAGTCACTACAATAGCACCGATAGCTGAAATAATAATAAATAAAACAGTTGTATTGGATGATCTGTTGAGATCTTTATTCTTCATGGCAAGCTGAACCTCCTCATACTGAACGAATTCCTGAACAAGTTTTCGGCATCTGTCCATGTAACCTTTACTCAGAAGAATCTGCTCCTGAGTCATTGTCATGCCTCTTTTCCTGTTATCTACAAAATGTTTTAGATTTGAAATATTAGTATTAACATTTCTTTCAAGCTCATGCAATCGGCTAACCTGACTTTTATCTTTAAGATCTAAATTCTTAGCTCTTTCTATAGCTTTGGGAAACTCGACAAGACTCCTGTTGAAAGGCTCCAGAAAGCTTTCCCTGCCGGTCAATTGATATCCTCTATTACCCGTTTCAGCGTCCAGTAAAGAAATTAAAACATCTTTTACTGCGGTGATGGATCTTCGGCTTTTTGAAAGACCTTCGCGATTTTCCATCTGTTTCTGTATGCTGACATAAGATGCAATGGAACTCGCAATAAGGATGACTAAAGAGAGTCCTACTCCAAACTGAAGATTTCTTATAATTTTTTTCGGCATTGAAAATTAATTTAATGGTAATGTGAAATAAAATGTAGATCCCTCATCTACTTTGCTGGAAACACCAATATTTCCGTGATGCTGCTTGATGATTTCAGAGCATATGAATAAACCTATTCCCATTCCCTGGAATTGAAGAGAAGATTCTTCCACACGGTAAAATTTACGGAAAACAGCTTCCTGCTTAAAATCCGGAATACCGATTCCGAAGTCGGTAACATTCACCTTTACTTCCTGCTCTTCTTCGTCTACAAAAGTAGTGACAATCACCTGATTGTTTTTAGGGGAATATTTAATGGCGTTTGTTAAAAAATTGATTAAAACCTGCTCAATTCGGATCTCATCAAGCGGAATAAGAATGTCGGGCTTTACACCGTCTCTTTTTATTTTAACACGACTTTCATCATGAGTCTGAAGAATAGTTTCAATCGCATTGCTGATCACATTTTCAAGATTGGTAGGCTTTTTATTTATTTTAAGTTTGCCGTTTTCGATTTTGGAAACATCCAGCAAATCTGTAATCAGCGTATTAAGCTTCTCTATCTGATCCTGAACTTTTGTCACAAATCCTGCTTCAGCACTTTCCTTATCCAGTTTTAATTTTCTTTCCAGAAGCTGAACATAAGCTTTAATACTCGTTAAAGGAGTTTTGAGCTCATGGCTTGCAATACTCAGGAATTCATCCTTTTCCTTTTCTACTTTTTTCTGGTCGTCGATATCTGTGAAAGTTCCGACCCAGTTTTTAATGGCATCGCCGTCATATACCGGAGTAACGCGAAGCAGATGATAGCGGTAATCTCCCGACTCAATATTTTTAATTCTGACCTCAAGTTCCAAAGCGATTCCTTTTTTTCTGCACCGCTCAAATTCTTCTTTAATATTGAAGTCATCGGGATGTGTTTCCGGGAATTGTTTCTCAGATTCGGAATACTGATACCATTTGCAGTTCACAAAATCTACAGATCCTTCTTTAGTCAGCGTAAAAGCAATCTGGGGCAGTGACTCCAGCATCAGATGGAAATGGTCGATCTGAGATTTCAGAGTTACCTGCGATTCTCTTCTGCCTTTTACTTCAAGTTCCAGACTCTGTTGCGTTTTTTTCAGGGCAATATTCTGCTCCTGAAGGTTGTAGAAGGTTTTAACTTTTAATAAAAGAATTTCCGGATCTACAGGTTTTGTCACGTAATCTTTACCCCCGGATGCATAACCTCGTGTTATAAATCTTTTTTCAGTATTTACCGCGGATAAGAATATAATAGGTACTTCCTTCGTTTTACTGTATCCTGCAAGGGTTTCCGCTACCTCGAAGCCGTCCATATCAGGCATCTGTACATCTAAAATAATTAAGGCATAATCATTTTTCAACGCTTTTCCCAATGCTTCCTCACCAGAATCAGCTGTATCAACCTGAAAATCTTTTGATTCCAGCAGTTTTTTCAGCGAATAGAGGTTACTTTGGTTATCATCAACAATTAAGATCATAGAAATATAGAATCAATAATTAATTATATTTAGTTTAACCTCAAAAATACTCACAAAATTCCGAATAATACTAACATTTTAGCGATTATCCGCCTGCATACCACATTAATGCGAATATATTTTTAAGGGTAAAAAAAATCTCTAAGTACGCAGCAATATTTATTCCAGTAAATCAATGTTTTAGAATAAAATTAATTGAAACTTTATATTTTGTAAATAAATTTCCTAAAAAAAATATAATTCACGGCACAGTGTTTGAATATTAGCTGACAACACTTTTTCACTTAAATATATACTTTCAAGTTTTAAACCCCTGTATTTTCGGGGGTTTATTGTTTTTGTATTTAAAATATAATTAAAGTGTACAGATTTTGCAAGGATGATTTTATAATAATTAATTTAAATAAATTAAAACAAGTTATTATCAGTATCGAATTAAAAAACTTATTATATGTTAATTGAAGAACAACTCTTATTATCATACGGAGCAGAACTTGAAGACCTTAGATCTTCTTACGTCATATTTGAGGAAAACAGCGTTCCTAAGTATTATTATCAGATCGTAAAAGGAAGAATAAAGCTTAATCATTACAATGAAGATGGTAAAGAGCTTATTCTCGCCATCCTGAATAAAGGGCTTAGTGTATGTGAATTATTATTATTTATTGACGAAACATATCCTGTAAATGCAATAGCTTTTGAAGAAACGACTGTGTTGAAATTACCGAAAAATAGTTTTGTGAGATTATTGGATGAGAATCCGCAAATTTCAAGGGATATCAATAAATTTTTGTCTGAGCGCCTGTATTATAAATACATCATGCTGGAAAACAATACTTCTCTTCGTCCGGATGTGCGGATTAAAGGCGCTTTAGGCTATCAGAAAAGCTTCAGTGCCGACGAGTCGAAGTTCTCATTTGAAGTTCCTCTTACAAGGCAACAGATTGCCTCAATTACCGCTCTGAGAGTAGAAACGGTAATCCGAACCATCAAAAAACTTGAAAAAGAAGGTTTTCTGAAAATTATCAACAGGAAAATTTATATTTAATTTTAATGTTTCCCCAACTATAACAACTGAATTGTTTTTAAATTCAGAACTTTGCAGCAGAAACTTAAAAAATGAATTGGATTATCTTAATTATTGCAGGATTGTTTGAAGTGGCCTTCGCATCATGCCTGGGCAAAGTGAAAGAAACGACAGGAACAGCCATGTACTTCTGGTTTGCAGGATTTCTTATTTCCCTTACAATCAGTATGCTTTTACTCATCAAAGCGACAGAAACACTTCCTATCGGTACGGCGTATGCGGTCTGGACCGGAATCGGCGCGATAGGAACGGTACTGGTGGGTATATTTTTATTCAGAGAACCGGTAACATTTTGGAGGATATTTTTTATAATAACATTGATAAGCTCTGTTATCGGATTAAAAGCGGTTTCTTCGCATTAAGATCATTAAAGAAAAATTTTTAAATAGAAAACGCCTCCGGCAGTCGGAGGCGTTTTTATTATTTTTTATAAACTAAGGGCAGAATTTCATTTTTTCTGAGCCCATATTTTGTAATTTCTTCCTCTGAAAACTGTTGGGAGTAAAAATTGACGTCTGTTTCAAAACCTGCTTTCTGAAGTCTGTCGAAATAATCCATTCCGTACCAACGCACGTGGTCATACTGTCCGAAATGTTTCTGACGTTCCTTAGGATCTTTGATCGTAAAATCTTCATAGGTTTTTTCCAGAGAATTCTTCATAGGAACCTGCAGAATGCCCCATCCGCCGGGACGCAGCACACGATACAATTCACTCATGGCTTTCGCATCATCTTCAATATGCTCTAAAACATGATTACAGAAAATAATATCAAAACTTTCATTTTCGAAAGGAAGATCCAAGATATCTGCTTTTACATCCACGATGGGAGAAAATAAATCCGCTGAAATATAATTCAGGTTTCTCATTCTCTTAAATTTTCTCAGAAATTCCTGCTCGGGAGCAATATGCAGAACTTTATAATTTTTAATAAAAAAATCGGTTTCATTCTGAAGATACAGCCACATCTGGCGATGTCTTTCCAGACTTAAAGTTCCAGGTGATAAAGCATTTTCACGTTGTTTTCCATATCCGTAAGGAAGAAACTTTCTGTATGATCTTCCGTCGATAGGATCAATAAAACGGTCACCTTTAAAAAGCTGATAAATGAGAGGCCTCGCCCAAATGCTTATTTTAATCAGCATAGGACGTGGAATTTTATTTAATAAAAGTTTGGCAACCTTTTTCATTAAAAATCCAATTGGAAAGCTTTTTCCTCATTACTTTCAATACCTAAAGCATCGTAAATATACTGAAACGTAGAAAGCAGCACCGGTTTTCCGTTAATTACTGCAACATCATGCTCAAAATGCGCAGATGGCTGATTGTCTAGAGTAGTCACCGTCCATCCATCATTATGAAATTTCACTTTTTCGGTACCGAGATTAATCATCGGCTCAATAGCGATTGTTAGACCATCTTTGATCACTTTTCCGCTTCCCTGTTTTCCATAGTTCGGAACCTGCGGATCTTCATGCATCTGTCTTCCTACGCCGTGCCCCACAAGTTCTCTTACGACTCCATAGCCCTCTTTTTCGCAGTGAGCCTGGATGGCATGAGAAATATCTCCTATTCTTTTTCCTCTGATGCACTGCTCAATACCTTTGTAAAGAGATTCTTTAGCGACTTTCAGAAGTTTTTTGGTTTCAGGTTTTACTTCTCCAATTTCAAATGTGTAAGCGTGATCTCCTACAAAACCATTTAAAATTGCACCACAATCTACTGATAACACGTCACCTTCTTTAATTTCTTCTTTACTTGGAAAACCGTGAACAACCTGCTCATTCGGTGAAATACATAAAGAATACGGGAAACCTCCATATCCTAAAAATGCGGGCTCTGCACCGTGATCTTTAATAAAATCATGTGCCAGTTTATCTAAATACAAAGTGGTAATTCCCGGTTTGATCTCTTTAGCCAGCATTCCTAATGTTCTGGAAACCAGTTGAGCACTCTGCTTCATCAGACGTAATTCGTCTATTGTTTTTAATTGAATCATAAATAATGTAACAATTTAAAAATTTAACAATGTAACAATCAAAAATTGGTAAACTGTTACATTGTTATATTGTTAGATTTATTCTTTACCAGAATAATCCTTTTTTCTTCTCTTTTTTAAGTTTTGAATAGGCCAAAACCTCTTTTCCCTCCACACGGAACTCTATTCTTTCCTGAATAATATTGTAGATCTCGCCCCATCCTGGAAAACCGCCTAGATTTCTGTCATCAATAAACCAGTCTGCATCTATTTTTCTTGATTGGGTTTCAGAATCAAAAACTTCACCTTCAAAACTTGAATTGACAGCATAAAAGTCAACACCGTTCTTTTGACAAAATTCTATGGCCTCATCAAGTGTTTTTCCGTGACGGTAGGTCCAGAGAATCAATCGGTATCCTTCTGACTGAAGTTTTTTTAATGTCTCAAAAGCAAAAATTTTTGCTTTACCAATCGCCGGATAGGCATCATCAACAATAGTTCCGTCGAAATCAACAGCAATTTTTTTATTATTCATTCTGTGAATTTGTTTTTAAGGATGCAAAGATACAAAAAAAGAGCGCCAAAATAATCCGGCACTCCTGAGTTTTATAATTTAATACTATTGATTAGCCTTTAACCCACTTGAATTGAAACTGCAGATCGGGCGTAGAAATCCTGTCTGTAATTTTCTGAAGTCTTCCTGGTAGTTTCATCAGATATTCCTGTGCTTTTTCTGCTTTTTCATTAAGACCTTTTACGTGTTCGATTTTCCATTCATCCAAAAGATCTTTAAGAATATTGATATAGTCCTGTCCTGTATATACCATACATCTTTGTGCAGCATCTGAAAAATGCCCCCAAAGCTCTCCGGCTTTCTGTCCGGATTGTCTCATCATGTGAGCCGGCATTACAATTTTTTTACGCATCATATCTTCAAATGCAAGAATCATTTCAGAAGGATCGATCTCAAGAATTTTCGTTACAAAATGTTTGTATGCTTTGGCATGTCTTGCTTCATCTGCAGCGATTACGCCACACATTTTAGCCAGCTTTCCGTTTCCGGACTGTTTTGCCAGAGTTCCTACTCTTCTGTGAGAAACATTGGTAGCGGTTTCCTGGAAGCTTGTGTAAACAAAATTTCTGTACGGATCCATACTTGTTCCCAAATCGAAACCATCATTGATAAGATATTGTGTTGTTACTTCCATTTCTCTCATGTTTACTCTTCCGCACAGGTAAAGATATTTGCTTAAAAGATCTCCGTGTCTGTTTTCTTCGGCAGTCCAGGCTCTTACCCAGTTGGCCCAGCCAATTTCTTTCTGTTCCTGATCTACTCCATCTACGCCCATCAACCAGGATTCATATGAAGGTAAAGCCTCTTCCGTAATACAGTCTCCAATTAATGTTACGAAAAGATCGTAAGGCATTTCACGTGCAAAAGTCTGGATTTCTTCTAAATCATATTTGAAATCTGAGCTTGATGGATCAGGAAGATAATCGGAAGGCTGCCAGATCTTTTCAATTGGCGTTAAAAATTTATCCAGAAAAGAGCCTACTTCCTTTTCCAAAATTCCCATTACTTCTTTTCTTACAAGCTTTTGATACATTCTTTAAATTTAGGATTAATTTGCAAATTTAGAGTTTTATTTATTATTTAAAACATAATAATCTGTTAATTCTTCTGATATTCATCATAAAAATTGCCGCTATATAAAATATAACGGCAATTTTAACGTAATATTATTATTTTAGCTGATTAATATATCACCTGTCATAATCTCAGGAATCTCTATATCCATTGCTTTTAAAATAGTTGGTGCCACGTCTCCAAGTTTACCGGGCTTCAGATTCCAGGTATGGTCTTTATCCATCACGATAAAAGGAACCAGATTCGTGGAATGCTGCGTATTTGGTGTACCATCCGGATTAATCATCACGTCAGAATTTCCATGATCTGCAAGAATGAAAACCACATAATCATGTTCATAAGCAGTTGTCGCTACTTTTTCAATGCATTTATCTACCGTTTCCGCTGCTTTTACAGCCGCTTCAAAAACACCGGTATGGCCTACCATATCAGTATTGGCAAAATTTAAACAGATAAAATCTGCTGTTTCATTTTCCAGCTCAGGAACGATGGCATTCGTAATGTCGTAAGCAGACATTTCAGGTTTAAGATCATAAGTCGGAACATCCTTCGGACTTGGGCAAAGTAGTCTCTTTTCTCCATTGAAAGGTTCTTCTCTTCCTCCTGAAAAGAAGAACGTTACGTGAGGATATTTCTCTGTCTCTGCAATTCTGATCTGAGTTTTATGATTTCTTTCCAGAATTTCGCCCATTGTTTCATGAAGAACTTCTTCATCAAAAACTACGTGTACATCTTTAAAAGTTTTATCATAATTGGTTAAAGTCACATAATACAGCGGCAGTTTTCTCATAAAATATTCCGGATGATCTTGCTGCGTAAGTACTTCTGTGATCTCACGCCCTCTGTCTGTGCGGAAATTGAAGCAGATCACGACATCATGATCAGTGATTTTAGCTACCGGAACAACATTTCCAATCGCTGTAGAATCGATCATAATGATCGGCTTCATAAACTCATCGGTAATATTTTCATCATAAGACTTCTGAATTTCCAGTAATGCATTGGTCGTCTGAGCTCCTACTCCTTCTACCATCGCATCATAAGCAATTTTTACACGTTCCCATCGCTTGTCTCTGTCCATTGCGTAATATCTTCCCACCACAGTAGCCAGTTTACCAACGGTTTTTTCCATGTGATTCTGAAGATCTTCAATAAATCCTTTTCCGGAATGAGGATCACAGTCGCGGCCGTCTGTAAAAGCATGAACAAATACATTTTCATGTAAACCGAATTCATGAGCCGCGGTTAAAAGACCTTTCAGGTGGTTGATGTGAGAATGCACCCCACCGTTGGAAACCAGACCTATAAAATGTACTTTTTTATTTTCTCTTTTAGCATATTCAAAGGCATCCTGAATAACTTTCTGCTGACCCAATGATCCATTTTCAACAGCCATGTTCAGCTTTACAAGATTTTGGTAGACTACTCTTCCTGCACCCAGATTCATATGTCCTACTTCTGAATTTCCCATTTGTCCTGCAGGTAAACCTACTGCCAGTCCGCTTGCTTCCAGTGTGGTATGTGGAAAATTTTTAAGACAGTTATCTATAAATGGAGTGTTTGCTTTGTCAATGGCTGAAACGTCCGGATTCATTCCCAATCCCCATCCGTCGAGGATGGCTAATATTGCTTTTTTTCGACATTTTGTATAAACTTTTGTATTACAAATTTATCTATTTTGAAATGAATTTAAGAATTGAAGGGCTTAAAATTTGTTTAAAATCAATTTCCGCAGGACCTTAGCGGAGAAAGTTTAGATAAATATTTATTAATTTTGCGATATGGATTTAAGAGATCAATTGAAAAACCTTTTTCCTGAACATGAGGAGCAGGATTTTGAAATGCCTGAAGAGCAATTCAAGCAACAAGAGCCTTTGGTTTGCAAATTTGAAAAGAAAGGCAGAAATGGTAAACCGGTAACGATCGTTGAAGGCTGGGAAGGCAGTGAGGAAGACCTTAAGAAAATATCAAAAAAAATAAAAACCACCTTAGGAATAGGTGGTTCTGAAAAGGATGGGACGATTATTATTCAGGGGGGATAACCGTGATAAAATAATGAATATCCTTAAAGAAATGGGCTATAAAACCAAAAGAGTCGGCGGATAGGTTTGTTTTACTACAGCCTTGTTTCAAACGCAAGGATCGCAAGGATTTGAATTGAAATGATTGCGTATATTTTTGATCGCGGAGGCACTTCGTTCAGCAAATGATAGCAGAAACTTTGAAATCAATTGAAATTGAAGACTTAGATGTAATTAAATACGAGTACGAAAAAATTACGAAACTTATACTTATAGATTTCCGCAAGCATTGTGTTAAAAACGATTCTCAAATCTTGCCTTCATACTTTTACAAATCACTCGCAAAAGCTTATTTTTTTTATATCATTTGCTGAACGAAGTGCCCTTGCGAACGGATTAACAGTTAGTCTTTATAAGAAATTCTTTGCGAACATCGCGTTAAAAACAATTCTCAATTTTACAGATCATGGTTAAAAATAAATCTGCGTTTCCGGCATTATTCTTTTCAGGTTTTCAATAGTTGATTTATCCATAGGATTGCCGATCAATATCAGTGTTTTCAGGTTTTTCAGCTTTGAAAATTCTTCCGGGAGATCTTTCAGATTATTATTCGCCAGATTCATGCTGACCACATTTTTCAATCCTTTTACTTTTGGTGAAATTTCCTGAATATTGTTCTGACTTACATTTAAAAACTCAAGATTTTTTGATCTGAATAAACCGTCAGGAAGCTTTCTGATGGAATTCTGCTGTAATTCCAGATATTTTAATTGCTTCGGGAATTCAAGTTCTCCCAGATCGTTGAGCTGATTGGATGCGAGATTTAATGATTTTAAATTTTTAATTTGATCAAGGTCTTTCGCAATAAAACTGATCTGATTCCCCTGTAGATTGATTTCTTCCAGACTTGGAATTTGTAATAAAGCTTCCGGAAAAACATTAAGATTATTGGCATCAAGATGAATAACTTTTAATCTTTGAAGTTTCGCCAGGTTCGGGTTAATGCTTGTCAGGCTGTTTAAATTAATCGAAAAGCTTTCCAGCTTCTGAAGTTCTGCAATTTCATCCGGAATATATTTGATGCTGTTTTCATTCAGATTTAAGATCGATAATTCTTTCAGTTTAAAGATCGATTCATCCATTTTTTCAAGTTTGTTTTCCATTAAATTCAGAAAGAATATGGAATTCAGTTTTTGGATATCAGCCGGAAGATTAAAGATCTTTTTACCCCTGAAGCTCATACTGTAAATTGTCTTACCACTTTTCAATGCGTCATCAATATTGGTGTAGGTAGGATATTTTACAGGGTCAATCTGTGCCTTTGCCAGTGAAAGGAAGAGTAGCGAAATAGAAAAAAATAACTTTTTCATAGAATAGAAAAAGCTACCGGCAACACAATATTACCGGCAGCTATATAAATATTAATAATCTATTTTTTCAACAATTTTACCGTCTGTTGGAATCCTCCTTCCGCTTCGATGTTTAAAATCAAAACTCTTGAGGCTTCAAGCTGCTTCGTAAAATCAAGATCAAGCATTTTGTTCAGCCCTGAATATTTCTGGGTGAAAACAATCTTACCATCTATGCTGTAAGCTGTTACCGCAATATTCTTTAAGCCTTTCGGAGAATTGATTTTCACGATTCCTGAGGTTGGATTTGGTGCAACAGTTACTGTATTTTCTGCATGGGTATCGATAGCTCCTAATGTTCCCTCTGTTCCCAGATTGTTTTTAAGGGCTACGACAATCGTTGCAGATTTTCCTCTGTAATCAACTGTATTTCCGGTAGCATCAATATCTGTAGAAATGGTAGAATCCGGATGCTGAATAGAGAAGAATCCGAATTTATGATCCGGTGTAAAGGTAAGACCTGTCGGCTCCGAACCTGCCGGCATGGAAGCAAACAATTTCACTTTAGGATTGGCCTGTGTATGATCCGGTGCCACTACCCAGATGTAGTTTTTACCACCATCCTGAAGCACCCAAAGGTTTCCAAGTTCATCAAACGTAAGGTTGTCGTTTCCGTCTCCCCAAGCTTCTGTTTTTGTTCCCTGAGCAGTTTCAAAAGAATAGTTGGTAGTAAGACCTCCCACGAAAGTTTCCACCTGTGAAGCGGTAGTTCCGTCATCTTTTAATCTATATACTTTATTCAACCCTTTAGCGGTAAAATAAATTTTCCCGTCAATCGGACTGATATCCACATCTTCAACACCATTGAAAGACGTTCCAAGAGATGCTGCTAAAGATGCTGTGCTGTTCTGATCGGGTTTTGTTTTATTAGGAACCTGAACCCATGTTGCCGTCGTTGCTACAGGATCTCCCCCGCTTAATCCCTGATCAAGTTTCAATACATAAAGGTTTCCTGAAGAAAGGTTATTCGGTGTATCCATTACATATTTATATACCATGTGCGTACCGCCGTCTTCACCGTAATAAGCTGTTGTTCCGGCATTGTTGATTACTACGTTCTCGTGATTCATAATACCCATCTGCCAAAGTTTTCCTTTGGATCCGTCGGCGTTTTGAGAAATCACCTGAGCTGTTACAGGATCAATTTCTACCAACCATCCGTAATCTTTCATTCCGTCTGCATTCACGTCATTGGAAGTCGTCTGCTCTTCTGCCGTTACGATGGTTCCCCAAGGGGTAACACCTCCTGAACAGTTTCTGATCGTCTGTACAAGGCTCGGTGCAGAGAAGCTTACCGCTCTGGATCTTGTCAGCTGCCAAAGTTTAGTCGTCGCGTTATAATTAATTTCCGCCATGGTAACTCCTCCCGGATTTGTCTCATGGTTTACGGAAAGATAACCGTTGGTACTGCTTGAGTTTTTAGCGACATATCCCGTGAAGTCATTCTGTCCGCCCACTAATCCTCCTCCTTCTGTATAGTTGTCTCCTTCTTTCAGGATCAACTGATATTTATGTTCGGTAGGGATAATCAGTTTATTTGTCTGAGCTGTCGGTACAATAGACGTGAAGCAGCTGATATGGGTAGCGTTACACGAAACAGGATTAACCGTAGTGGTTGTTTTCAGGTAAGCATCCACTCTTAAATCTGAGCTGTCTGCCCCTCTGTTGTGAAGCTCTATAGAAATCCTGTTGGTTCCGTTTACAAATTTAGATTTAGGAATGGTAAAAACGTTGTAAACATTTTCTGCAGAACCGCTGATGATGGTGCTTGACCAAGTGGTAAAATCAATAGTTCCTGAAGGCATGTTGTCTCTTACTACCTCTTCCCCGTTAAGGTACACAATGATCCCGTCATCTCTCATTACGCCCAACTCCATGTCGTTAGACAGGTCATTAAGATTTACGGTGAAATCTTTAGCAAAATAAGCGGTGATAAGCCCGTTAGCAGTAGTTGTTGTTACAGGATCGCCATATCCTAATGGTCCGTTACCTTGTGACCATGCAGATACGTCGTAATTGGCATTTTTCCATTGTGAAGCCAGCGCGGTATTGGTGTCATTATACTTCCAAGAAGAATTCTTGTTGAAGATAAAAGTCTGGGCATTCAATAAAGAACCCGTGACCATTGCAAGAGCTGCAACTGTTAGTAGTTTTCTTTTCATTTTAAATTTCGATTTATTAAGACGTAGCAAAACTATTTTTTTACTGTGAACTGCCTATTAATAGGACTTTAAATAAACATCCCTGAATATTAATTATTGAAGAACTTAATGTTAATGGGGTTACGGGTGTGTTAATTGTTGCACTGGTTTAGATTTTTAAACACATGAGTCACATTAGATTTTAGATTGATGACATCGAAAATAAGAGAACATATAAGAGTGAAAATCTGAAATTTTCATGGATTAGGTCGTGGCTTTATAGTTAAACAAACTTGTCTGTTTGTAAACACATGAGGCACATCAGTTTTTGTTGATAGCAATGAAAATAAGAGAACACATGAGAAAAAGGCTATCTAAAATGTTTGGGCAACCTCTTTTTCTACGACTGAAATTAAAAAAGTAATTTCTTACGCTCCAGGAGGAGCAATATCTGTGTAGATCAATATCATCATCTTGTAACGGAACTCCATAGTAGTTCTATCTTATCATAGCACACCTACGGCGTGCTTGCGATATGCCATTGTTTTTCTACTACACAGATATTGCTCCGACGGAGCAAATCCTACACTGCACGTGGCTGATGGTTGTTTTTCATGAATTTTTGCTTTCTTCACATGGCTGATGACGTACTTCACTTGGATTTTTCCTTACTTCATGTGGCTGATGGCTGTTTTTAATGAATTATTCCTTACTGCATATGGCTGATGGCGTATTTTACCAGGATTATTGCTTACTTCACGCGGATGTTTCTTGTTTTTCATGAATAAAAGCTTACTTCATATGGTTAAAACTGATTTGTACCAAGTAAATGATGATTGTCGGTAAATATCGATTTGCACTCGGGTAAAATGAATTTTCGGCAGGTAAATGACGATTATTGCAGATAAATATCGATTTGCATAAGGTTAATGGCTCTTTTCACCCAGTTAAAATGGTTTTGCAGCAGGTAAATGACGATTATTGCAGGTAAATATTGATTTGCAATAGGTAAATGGTTCTTTGCACCCGGTTAAAAATGGTTTTGCAGCAGATCAGGATTTGAGCTCTTTGAAATTTAAAAAATCTCCTTATCAATAGCGTCGGGCTTTAGCCCGATAAAATTATAGCAGCCTGCCATTCGGCTTTAGCCAAAACCTATCATAGTTCGGCTAAAGCCGGATCATCAGGCATCATATCGTAAATGGGCTAAAGCCCATTTCTATTGATAAATGGACTGACTTTTACATCGAACTCAGGTAAATAACGTTTTGCATCTGGTCAAAATGGAGATGAATGTCGGTGCGTCTGAAAATAAGCTCCCGCAGATCATGGTAATTATGCAGATTTCTTTTAAAATCTGCTCAATCTGCGAGAGTAATTACCTGACCTTCGTTTTGCTTATGTCGGTAAGCGAATTGAGGAATGCAATGATCTGCTTAATTTCAGTTTTTGAGAGGTTCAGTTTGTCGGGAGCGAGCGTTTGGTTTTTCATTTTTAAACCCAGTCCTTCTCCCCCGCCTTCATTGTAGAAATCCAGCACTTCTTCCAGCGTATTGAAAGCACCATTATGAAAATACGGTTTTGTGAGGGCAATATTCCTTACGGTGACGGTCTTAAAAGAGTTTTCGTAAATCCATGAGTTTTCTTTTTTTACCGGACTGTTTATTCTTCCTTTGTCGGCATCGAGTTCAACAGGCTTTTGATTAATAGGTTTTGCCGTTACACCAAGCACTTCAGATTCATTTTCATTAAAGAATGGCGGAACCAGTCCGGAGAAGTTGGGCGCAAAATGGCAGGTCGCGCAATTGGCTTTTCCCATAAAAAGATTGAAACCTTTTTGGGCATCGGTAGAGATTTCTTTTTCATTTCTCATGAATTTATCAAAATCACTTTCGTAGGAATATAATGAAGCAACGTATGAACTTAAGGCTTTGGAGAAATGCTCACGGCTGATATTGCTGTTACCGAAAGCTTTGGCAAATGCTTTTTTATATTCAGGCTTTTTCTTTAATTTTTTAATGATGTTTTCGTAGCTGGTATTGAATTCGTCTTTGTTGTAAATAACGTGTTCCGCCTGTTGTTCAAGATAAAATGCTCTCAGGTCATAAAAGAATCTTTTGGCAAAAACGGCATTATATAAGGTTGGAGAATTTCTCAGAACCGTCTTTCCATCGACATTGCTTTGGGATTTCGCTTTAAGATCCGTGAAAGCATTTTCGGGAAGATGGCAGGTGGCACAGCTCATTTTTCCATTATCACTTAGATTCTGGTCATAGAAAATCTGTTTTCCGAGTTTTCTTAAGGCTTCGCTGTCATCCTCTTTCTTCAGCAAAGTATAAAAATACGGATCAAGGAAATCACTGCTGAAAAATTCTGTACTTCCTGCATTCCAACCGGAAAATTCTTTGAGATCGTCGCTTCTTCCATCCCAGCTTCCCAGTTCTTTGTATAAAGGCTGAATGTATTTTTTGTAAAATTCTATCCTGTCGAACGTTTCAAAATCGGTATGGGCTGAAAGATATTCTATTCCTGAAGTAAATAATTGATTGGCCTTCTCCGTATTATAATTTTTGAAATAAGGATCATCATTGATATATTTTTTCATTCCTAAAAATGTATGACGGGCTTCTTCGGAAATATTGAGCGAACCGGGAGTATCAAAACCGGTTACTCCTAAACTGTATATTCGTATAAGTTCTATCCTTAAGGGTAAAGTCTTATTGTTTCCCGTGCTTAAACCATTTTTTACTGAACTTAAATAAAAGCTTGCGTAGCTGTTAAAGAGAAAATCGGTGATGGTTTTGATCTCTTCCTTTTTTTCTTCTGCTTCATCGGAAAATATCATCTCATCCAAAACCTGAAGTCCTTCCGGAGGAAGTGTATAAGAAGAGGTTCCCGCCGCTTCGATATGAAATAGCGGAGCAGCATTGAGATGTGTTTTGGTGAATTCGGGATAGTGATAGGCAACGTAGAATTCTATTTCCTTGAAAGTGTTTCTTGTCTCTTTTAAGGTTTTCCGCAGATCCTCAAGGGATATTTTACCCTCAGAAAAGCGGTAAGCATCTGATTTTAAATGATCGAGTTTTGTTTTAAAATCCGTTAAACCTGTATTGATGGTGGAATTTTCGGTTTCAAAACCTTTTTGTACGGGATTAAAAGACATTATGGCAATTCCCAGCAACATAAAAATAACAGCCAGCGGATAAAACTTCATTTCAATTTTTTGCGCAAAACTATTGATAGGAAACTGTTCCGAGGTTACCACAACTTTAAATTTGAATTAAATAATGTTTACGTTTTATATAAAGGAATTTTTATTAATTTTAAACCCCGAAATCACATTCTTGGTTAAATGATCTGTTTCTATATGATCTTTTAAATGAAGGAGGATATTTGGGGAGGATTTAATACAAACTTTAATTCAAATAAAAAACATAGTATGCTCAATAAACTTGCTGCTTCAGAACTTGTTCTGAACGAAGACGGAAGTGTTTATCATCTTAATCTTTTACCTGAAGATATCGCTGAAAAGATTATTCTTGTAGGAGATCCGGACCGTGTTGCGAAGGTTTCACAATATTTCGACACCATACAGGTAAGAAAAAACAAAAGAGAGTTTTATACTCATACAGGAACGCTGCGCGGGGAAAGAATCACGGTGATGTCTACGGGAATCGGTACAGAAAATATTGATATCGTCATGAACGAGCTTGATGCTCTGGTGAATATCGATCTTAAAAATAAAGAGTTTAAAAAAGAACATTCGGCACTTCAACTGTTCAGAATGGGAACCTGCGGAAGTGTAAACCCCGATGTGCAGGTAGATAATATGCTGGTGACCCAAAATGTAGTGGGTCTTGACGGCCTGATGCATTTTTATCAGGATCATAAATTTGAGAACGAGTTTTCCAAAAACTTTCTGGAAAAGTTTCCTTATTCTACCATTAAACCGATGCTTTATTTCTCAGAATGGTCTGAAGAATTGGGAAATTTGTATAAAGATGCCAAATATCACGGAAATACGGCTACCTTCCCGGGATTTTATGCTCCACAAGGGAGACAATTGCGCTTAAAAGCTTTAGATGATAAATTCCTGGAAACATTAAATGATCTTGGTGTAACGAATTTTGAGATGGAAACATCTGCCATTTATGCTTTTTCAAAACTTTTAGGCCATAAAGCCATCACCGTTAATAATGTGATTGCCAACAGAAGACGTGGCGAGTTCTCTTCCGATCATCATGCTTCTGAAAAGAAATTGATTGAATGGGTTTTGGAAAGAATTATTAAGTAGATTTATATTTAAGAGAAAATATTAACGAAAAAGGATTTCAAATTGAAATCCTTTTTCCATTTAAAAAAAACAAAAACAATTATTGGCAATAATTATTCTAAAATTCATTGATTGTTACATAAAAATGTGCTGAATTTAAATTCTCTGCATTACCGGAAATATTCGTCAGATTAATAGTGATATTAGTAGTCGACGTTAATCTCGGGTTTGATATTGAAAAGGTAGAATTTCCGGCAAAATCACTCGCAGGCGTCACAATAATTGTAGCTCTCGTAGCAGAAGGAGTAAAACCTGCTGGCACAGCAATGTTCATTGTTGTTGTTTTGCCTGATGGGAGATTAGTAATTGTGACACTTGGCCAGACTTCAAAACTGATCTGGCTTTTCTGCACCGACCCGTTGATCCCTAATTTATATTGCCCATTGACATCCAGCTTTGCAGTAGTATTGGGTGTACTGGTACCAATACCAACATTGGCATTGCTATTTCCTAAAACAATGGCATTAGATTGAGAGGTTAAAGCATTATACCCTATTGCTGTAGAGAATTGCGCTTGAGCTTTTGCCCCTGAACCTAAAGCAGTGGAATTCTGTCCTGAAGTTTTAGCCTGAAAACCAACAGCAGTTTCATTATTGGCAGTTGTTTCCGCTTCAAAGCCTATTGCAAGAGACTGATAGCCATTTGCTTTTGCAGTATTTCCCATGGCAGCAGCATTTTGTGCTGCATTTGAGGATTTACCTACTGAAACGGCATCTTGTCCGGCAGAAGAAGAATTTCCAAAAATCACAGAGTTATTTACCCCTAATCTACCGGCAATAGCTGAATTTACTTTAAAAATAAGATCATCATAAGCTGAAGTTCCAAGAGATAAATTGGTATCAGCCCCACTATAATTTCCTATGTTATTTCCTGAAGTACTCCAGCTGGCTGAACTTGGCGGTGCTGTAGAAGTTGTGGCTATCTGATTCCATTTGGAATTATTCCAGAAATAAAATCCTGCTGCAGAGACAGCACCAAGACCATTATTCCATATTAATAAACCATTGGCAGGAGAAGGAATTGTAGTAACATCTGTTGTGGAAGCCAAAGCGATTCTTGGTATCAGAAGTCCTTTGTTACTTGAAGTAATATCCAACATTGCAGAGGGAGCAGGATCAGATACCCCTATTCCAACCTGTGCCTTAACTGAGTTTGAAAATAATAAGAATGTAATCGCTAATATTAAAAAAAGCTTTGTTTGTTTTTTCATCTTTTTTTCGTGTTTAATTCTTGGTTTGAGTCACAAATATAAGAATTGCTGACATATAAAAAATTAACTCTTAAAAAAATAAGAAAAAGTTATATTATTTTTTATGAAAACTTTAACATTGACTTATTGTTTTAGGAATAGTTATTGGTTAATTACAATTATCACTAAAATATTTTATTATGAACAATTCAGAATACAACAAAGCAGAAAATGCAGTAGATAATACTGAGAACTCATTTAAAAATGCAGCTGACAAAACAAAATGGAAAGTTGAAGAGCTTGCAGACAGAGCAAAAGATTATATCAATGAAAAAAGAGCCAATGATGAAGAAGCGAAACATGAAGACTGGCTTGACAGAGCAAAAAATAACGTATCTGATACATGGGAAAATGTAAAGGATAAAGCCAATGATGCATGGGAAAAAACCAAAGATGCAGCCGAAGATGTAAAGGCAGAATGGAAGAAAAAAACAAATTAAATTTCAGTCATATAAATATTTTCAAGAAAAACGGGGTCTTTTTAGCGAAGGCTCCGTTTTTTATTATGTAATAAACACAAATATCGTTACATTTGTACATTAATAAACATTAAAAAATATGTCATACGGTTTACTTAAAGGCAAAAAGGGAATTATATTTGGAGCCCTTAATGAACAATCGATCGCTTGGAAAGTGGCAGAAAGATGTCATGAAGAAGGTGCTGAATTTATTTTGTCTAATGCTCCTATCGCGCTAAGAATGGGAGAACTAAACGAATTAGCAGAAAAAACAGGTTCTGAAGTAATCGGTGCAGACGCAACTTCTGTAGAAGATCTGGAAAAACTTTTTGATGCTGCAGTTGCAAAATTTGGGAAAATCGATTTCATTCTTCATTCTATCGGAATGTCTATCAACGTAAGAAAAGGAAAACATTATACAGAAATGAACTATGACTGGTTGGAAAAAGGCTGGGATATTTCCGCTGTTTCTTTCCATAAAGTAATGCGTGTTGCCTGGGAAAAAGACTGTATGAATGAATGGGGAAGTATTCTGGCATTGAGCTATATCGCTGCTCAAAGGACATTCCCGGATTATAATGATATGTCTGACAATAAAGCATATCTTGAAAGTATCGCAAGAACTTTCGGGAATTATTGGGGAGAAAGAAAAGTGCGTGTAAACACAGTTTCTCAATCTCCAACAATGACTACTGCAGGAAGTGGTGTAAAAGGTTTTGGAGGTTTCCTTGGATATGCTGAAGATATGTCTCCGCTAGGAAATGCTACCGCTCTTGAGTGCGCAAATTACTGTGTAACTCTATTCTCTGATCTTACGAAGAAAGTAACGATGCAGAATCTTTTCCACGACGGAGGTTTCAGCAGTTCAGGCGTTACACAAAAAGTAATCAGTAAATATGATACAGAGGACAAATAATTGTTCGTAAAGATATTTAGAAGCCGGAACATTCGTTCCGGCTTTTTTTGTTGTACATTTTCCAATGTACATCCTGGAAAATAGTTTCGGCGGCATCTTCGATGCCGCCGAAACTTTAAAAAATAATGTTAATATGAAGTTTATAAAATTACAGTCTGTATAGAGTGTGCCGGAGCGGGCAATTTTGCAGCCATGCCTTCGATCCAGAGATTGGCATCAATATCAGTATCAGAATCATTCATAATTACCGTTACCAGCTGACCGTTTTCATTCATAAAAGTTGTCGATGTAAGCGCTATTCTGTTTGATGAACTCCCTATTCTCTGCGCATTAGGCTTAATGAATTTTGAAACATGTCCTATATAATAATATTCATAGGTATAATGAATTTCACCTGTTTTTGTATCTGCAATAATAGGAGCGAAACAGAAATTTCCGACATGATTCGGACCGCCGGTTTCGTCAAGGAGAACATTCCAGTCTGTCCATAAAGCGGTACCTTTGTTAAAGTCATTCAGCATATTTCTTCCGTACAGTTCACCCAATTTTACATCATAAATTTTAGACATATCAAACTGTTCCTTACAACCTTCTGTAAACGCCAGAAATTTATCCGGAAAAGCTCTTTGAGTTTCAGCAAGATTATCAAAAAGCTGTGTTTTATTATTCCAGGTTTCATACCAGTGATATCCTATTCCTGAAGCGTATTTAGAAGTTTCCGGGTCACTTAAAGTAGTCGTGGCTCTTTGGTAAATCAGGTCACGATTGTGATCCCAAATCATTACTTTTTTATCTTTAAAACCGTTTTTCCAAAGCGTCGGCCCTAAATTGTTTTTAAGAAAATCACCCTCTTCTTCGGCGGTATAAATACACGATTCCCAAGTCTGTGTTGCCATTGGCTCATTTTGTACCGTTAATCCCCATACATTAATTCCTCTTTTTTCGTATTCTTTTATGAATTTAACATAATAATCTGCCCAGGTCTGGTAAAAAACGTTTTCAAGCCTTCCCCCTTTCAACATACTTTTATTTGATTTCATCCATGCAGGCGGACTCCATGGTGAAAAGTAAAAGGTAAAATTTTCCCCTATTGCTTTCTGCGCTTCCTTAATCATCGGGATTTTATACTTTTCATCATGAGACACATTAAAGGTCTTCAAAGAAGTATCATTATCCTGCACATAAGTGTACGAATCACTTGAAAAATCACAAGAATTCATATTGGTACGTACAACAGTATAACCTAGTCCATTTTTTCCATAGTAGGCATCTATGATTTCTTTCTGTTTATTTTTCGGAAGTTTATACAAAGTTTCTGCTGCGGCATCTGTAATGGCTCCACCGATACCGATGAGTTTTTGATATTTAAAGTCAGGGTCAACAAAAATACATGCATCAGTTTCTTTAGGCTGAACCATTTTTTCAAACTTCACAGTTCCTTTATCGACCATTTTTTCGTTGGCTGATGCACTGGTGAAAATTACTTTTGCTGTTTTTCCTGCATTTTTTTTCCAGTAATTTTGCGCATTTGCATTGAAAGCAACTCCTACTACAAAACAACTTACAATTAATCTCTTCATTATTTCTTTTCTATTTTTATATAAATTTTCCTTGCCAAAAATTCTAAAGAATTTCATCAGAAGAAAATTTGATTTGTCTTATTTATTTTGATAGACTCTCACGTAATCTATCTCAAACTTCTGAGGAAAAATGGTGTCATCAATTCCTTCTTTTCCGCCCCAAAATCCACCAACGGCAAGATTTAAAATAATAAAATAAGGCTGATCAAAAGGCCATGCGCCATAGGTTTTTTCTTTATTTTCATAGGTGAAAAATTTTTTATCATCAACATATATCTCAATCTTTTCAGGAGTCCAGTCGGCTTTGTAAACATGAAACTTTTCGCTTGCATCTTTCACGAATATAGTATCTGTTTTCTGAGTATTAATCTTATGATTATAATTCTTTGTGTGAGCTGAGGCATGGATGAACCCTTGATTATATCCTACATGCTCCATAATATCCAGTTCACCATCATCCGGCCATTTTTTCATATTTTCACTCATCATCCATATGGCTGGCCATGTACCGCGACCTCTAGGTAGTTTCGCTCTTACTTCTATAGTTCCGTATTCAAAAGAGAATTTACCTTTCGTGAGAAGTCTTGCAGAAGTATATTTGCTTTCTTTCCAGTTTTCCTTTTTAGCTTCAATAATAAGATTTCCCTTCTCTACTCTTGCATTTTCAAGGCGGTTTTTAGTATAAAATTGCGATTCTTCATTTCCAAAACCGTGGCCTCCAACATCGTAATTCCACTTGGTAGAATCGGGTAATCCTTTATAATTAAACTCGTCCGACCATATCAGTTTCTGGCCAGAATACTTATTAGCGGTACAATTTAACAAAGAAAAAGCGAGACTTCCTCCGATGATTACATTAAAAATATATTGAAGTTTAATTTTCATATTAAAAGTTTGTTACAACATTATGCATTCTACCACCAAAAGCGGGTATTATCCCGTCTCAGTTTAGTAAACCTGTATTATTTAGACCAATTAATTCTTTTTGTCTGAACATCCTGTGAATTAGTTCCGACCATAATGTCGAATTCGCCACTTTCCCAGTCGAAATTTAATTCATCATCATAAAACTTCAGATTTTCAGGAGTTAAAGTGAAATTTATTATTTTACTTTCCCCTTTTTTAATGAAGACTTTCTGAAAGCCTTTCAACTCTTTTACCGGTCTTACAACCTTTCCAACCAAATCTCTTATATACAGCTGAATGACTTCTTCCCCATCGTAATTTCCGGTATTGGAAACTTTTACATTAATGTTCAATGTCTGATTGCCTTTAAGGTTTGTTGAGCTCAAATTCATATCTGAATAGACAAATTTTGTATAGCTCAAGCCGTATCCAAATGGAAATTTTGGGTCGTTATCCAAATCAATATAGGCCGAAACATAATTTCTGTCTGTATTGTTCTTCGCTGGTCTTCCCGTATTATAATGATTGTAGTAAACCGGAATCTGTCCTTCCGTTCTTGGAAAACTCATAGGAAGCTTTCCACCCGGATTTACTGTTCCGAAAAGGACGTCTGCAATAGAATTCCCCGCTTCTGTTCCCAGCCACCAAGTGTACACGATCGCCGGAATATGATCCGCTCCCCAATCGAAAACCAAAGGTCTGCCCGCATTAATCATTAAAACAATCGGTTTCCCTGTTTTAGCAATTTCTTTTAAAAGATCTTCCTGAACCCCGGAAAAATGAATATTACTTCTGCTTTTTGCTTCACCACTCATCGCGTGGCCTTCCCCTAAAGTCATAATGACAACATCTGCTTTCTTAGCCGTTTCTACCGCTTCTGCAAACATTGATTTGTCCTGATCATCAACATTCGCACCTTTAGCATACAGTAATGTTGAATTTTTATCTAGTTGATTTTTAATCCCATCAAACTGCGTTACAATTCTTTGATTATCATCTTTAAATGCTACCGACCAGAAACCATGATTAGCAGTAGTTTCTTTACCAAAAGGGCCGATTAAAGCAACCGTTTTTATAGATTTCGACAGAGGTAGGATGTTTTTGTCATTCTTTAATAAAACGATACTTTTCGAACCAAATTCTCTTCCGAATTTTCTGTTTTCACTGTTATCCGTCTGCTCTTTTTTGCCTTTTTTCATTGCTGAAACGATAAGGATCATCAAATAATCCCATTTCGAATTTCTTAACTAAAATTCTTCTTGCGGCATCATCAATAAATTTAGGATCAACTTTTCCTTCCTGAACTAATTTTGGAAGTTCAGCCATGTAAGCACGGCTTTCCATATCCATATCACTGCCGGCGATGATCGCTTTTTCTGCAGCTTCTTTATTATCCTTTACGTATCCATGGTTAGCCATTTCACCGATACTACCCCAGTCAGAAACGACAAATCCCTGGAAGTTCCATTTTCCTTTCAATAAATCTCTTAAAATATACTTATTGGCCGTTGCCGGTATTCCGTTGATATCATTAAAAGAATTCATAAAAGTTGCAACACCAGCTTCAGCAGCTGCCTTGAAAGGTGGCAAATAAGTTTCGTTTAGTTGTCTTAAACTCATATCCACCGAGTTGTAATCTCTTCCGCCCACTGCTGCGCCATATGCTGCAAAGTGTTTTGCACAGGCCATAATCGCATCAAGATTCCCAAGTCCTTTTCCCTGAAAGCCCCGAATTCTCGCTAAGCCAATCTGTGTTCCCAGATAGGTATCTTCACCCGAGCCTTCCATTACTCTTCCCCATCTCGGATCTCTTGCAATATCTACCATCGGCGCAAAAGTCCAGTGAATTCCATACGCTGAAGCTTCGGTCGCTGCAATTCTTTCTGATTTTTCTATTAAACTTAAATCCCAGCTTGCCGCCTGCCCGATATTTACCGGAAATGTTGTTCTGTAGCCATGAATCACGTCTAGACCAAATAACAATGGAATTTTTAATCTTGATTTTAACGCTAATTCCTGGAACTTTCTGGTTTCTTCTGCACCCGCTACGTTGAGCATCGAACCTACTTTTCCTTGTTTTATTTCATTTAATACATTTGCAGAATTGGAATTCTGTGGACCTGTCGCATATTCAAAACCACTGTACTGAACCAACTGCCCTACTTTTTCTTCCAATGTCATTTTCGACAATAATTCAGAAACCTTCTGATCGATTGTCTTTTGCCCGAATGTATTCACTCCAAACATTGTCATTGCCAATAGGAAATAAACTCTTTTCATTTATAATTTTATTTTTGATTATCTGCTGTGTTGTTTTGTTTTTGCGCAAAGTCCGCAAAGATTTTTTATTAATTAAAAAATTCAGATAATCATGTTAACTTAAAAAATATAAGTAGCTGTTGAACTTGCCGGAATTGTTACCGGGGCTATTTTCTGATTATATTTAATATTGAATGCTTTATCCGTTGAATTGCTGTTTTGAACGATCAATACAGTTTTTCCTGCCGGCGTTTTAAACGCTACCGTTGAAAGATTGTCTCCTTGTGTAGATTCAATTCTCTGGGAATTTGCCGGAACAAATTTCGAAGCATGAGCAATGATATAATAAGCAACATTTTTTTCATAATTAGCAGATCCGTTTATAGTAACTGCGCCTTTACATTGTGTACACCCTCCAGGTGTATGAGGACCAAATGAGGCATCATTTGCTACGTTCCATTCCAAGGCTGTCCGGCTCCAGTTTCTCATTGACCCAATAATAATGTTTTTAGTGTGCCAATCCAAATCTCCACCGAAATTTCCTGTAGAACTTGTCCATTGTTCAGTAAAATATACATTCTTACTAGGAAATAAATTGTGAACTGTACTTAAAGCTGAAATATCTCCTGCATATAAATGAAAAGCCGACCCATCAATATATGGATTTGCAGCAGAATCATTTAAAACAGCTAACGGATAAGCCGGATTATCGCAATTATGATCGTAAGCGATGATTTTTGTTGTAATATTCGCAGTCTGGAAAGCAGGTCCCAGATTATTTTTGATAAAGGTCGCCTGATCTCCTGCAGACATATACATACTCGGATTATTTCCGGGATGCAAAGGTTCGTTTTGAGGCGTAATCGCATCAATTTTAATTCCCTGCGCCTGCATTGCCTGAATGTATTTTACAAAATACTGTGCGTAAACACCATAAAATTCAGACTTAAGGCTTCCTCCAATACTGCTTCCGTTATCTTTCATCCAAACCGGTGGTGACCAAGGTGTTGCTAATATTTTAATATTCGGGTTGATGATCAAAATATCTTTTAACATCTGAATTACGGCCTGATCTTTAGTTAAACTAAATTGAGCCAATGTAGGATCTGTCTGCCCCGCCGGAATATCATCATAAGAGAAAACTTCACTGTTAAGGTCGGAAGCTCCGATACTTATTCTCAAATAACTGACACCAATACCTGAACTGCTGAACAGATCATTTAGTAATTCCTGTTTTTTTGCAGCGCTTAACTGATTAATCACCTGAACGCTTCCACCTGTAAGAGTATATCCGAAGCCATCAATCGTCTGGAAAACCTGTGAAGCATTTACTTCAATAGATGTTCCTGAAACTGAATTTCCGGAAAAATAAGCCGTATTCTGTTGCTGCAATTTCACCGACTGATCTCCTTTGGTAAGCCACACCTGTACAGGATCTCCGGATGTATTTCCACTTCCATTGTTTCCTGAATTATCATTATTGCCAGCCAGATCCGAAGATGTACTACTGCAGTTTAAAAAAGAAAGAAGCGCTACACCGCAAAGTGCAGCACTTCTAAGTACGAAACTATATGAATATTGTGAATATTGTAATTTCATTAATTAAGTTTATTAGGTTGATTAAGTAGTTTTTCTTATTTCAACTTTATCAACACTTAGGCTGTTGACTGTTTTTCCACCACACTTAATTACCAAATAGACAGTTCCTGTAGTAGTTGCAGTATAAACACCGCCGTTCTTACCAACATTACAACCTATTGCAGAAACTTTCCCTCCAAATGCTGTTTTACCACAACCGTCCCAAGTATTAATATTTCTGTATACACTACCGCTCACATCATTTCCCGGTGCTGGTAAGCTGTTTAACATGTAAACTTCAAACCAAGTATCTTCGAGACCTGTTGCAGATGAAGCTACCATATCTATAGCATACTTTTGTCCTGCTACTACATTTACAGCCTGATAAAAAGCTTGTTGTTTATTATTTGACGCAACAATTGTAGCTTTTCCATTGGCAAAAACCCATTGTGCACCGGTAGAGCTTATTGGAAAAATAGTCCATTTTGAAACTTCATCAGGAGTATCAAATCTTCCACCCTGAATAATATTTCCTGCAACAGGATCTGAAGTAGGAACGACGATAGTTTGACTAGTCATACCACCGGACTGTCCACCAATACCAACAGCATTATGTTGAATGACGTAAGTACCGGCATCCGGCAGGAAAATATCAATTTCAGTTTTACCATTTGTGAATCCATCACCATCAATATTCCATTGAGAATTGATAAAACCAACATTATTGTCATTCACTCTTTTTAAATGATAATGATTTTCACTTGTTTTAGTAATCGTAAACTTTGCATCAACGGCTGGCTGTGTCAATCCGTTTCCCTCTTCTACCGAATCAGGAGAACAAGCCGCCAGAAAAAAAAGCAGCAGAACCGATTAAAAGACTTTTATGGATATATTTAGTTATCATAGTATAATTTTTTAGTATCCAGGATTTTGTTTTAAAATTGTTCCTGTAAGCTCTGTTAATGGTATAGGCATTATTTCATTTTTCCCTACTACAAAACCTTTGGAAGCTAATTTTGTGGAAGCTTCTCCCCATCTTACTAAGTCAAAAAAATCTGTGTCCTTCACCTGCAAGTTCTCTTCTTCTTTCATCCTTGATAGCCTGCAAACTTACCGGTACAGATGCTAAACCAACTCTTGCTCTTACTGCATCTAACAAGGCTTGTGCCCTAGAGCCCGTACCATTAAGTGCTTCAGCTTCCATCAAATATGTATCTGCTAATCTTATAACAATATAATTCTGACGATAATTCAGTTCGGTAACGCCTAAAGTTGATTTTTTATCTGATGTAGGCATAAATTTATTAAGAAAATATCCCGTATCCTTATAAGCCGGTGCATAATCCGCTTTACCTTGCGCTTTTAATGCATTCATATTCAGAACAGTGGCATTTACACGCGGATCACTCTGCATAAAGTTAAACAGATCTGTTGTAACTGTATTAAATGCCCAACCTGACACGATATCTGGAGCATTATTAGCAGGATTTGTCTGACTAATTCTGTTATAAGATCTTGGTGCAGTCATCACGCAAATAGAATTTCCTTCATCTTTGCCTTGTCCCCAAAAGCCCCAATCAGATTTTCCTTGATCACTATGGGATGCTTCAATAATAGATTCTGATGTAAACTCATAAGGATCTGCAGTCCCACCTAGTGCTACTCCTGCTTTCCAAAGATCATCATAACTTTCCAACAGTTTATATCCATATTGGCTGGTTCCGCCCGGAGTTCCATTTACATCTGCAAATTGTGCGGCAGCCTGGGCTTTTTTATTTTGATATAAATAGACTTTACCTAAAAGAGCTTTTGCCGCCCCTTGCGTTAATCTACCTTTTTCCTCTCCGCTTACCGTCATAGGAAGATTTGGCAAAGCTTCGGTCAGATCTTTTTCTATTTGAGCATATACTTGTGCAGGTGCAACTTGCGGAACATTATAAAAATCGTCTGTTGCTTCAAAAGGTTTTAAAATAAGAGGAATATTTCCGAAAACCCTCAGCAAATCAAAATAATACATTGCCCGAAGAGTTTTTGCTTCCGAAATGAAGCGTTGCTTCAAAGTCTCATCCATTGATGCATTCGGAGCATTTTGGATAAGATCATTTGCTCTTGCAATACCCTGATAATAATCTTTCCAGTAACTGGCAGGCATTGTAGTTGGATTAATCTGAAAACTTGATGCCCCCTGAATACCAGCTCCATCTGTAGCACTACCACCTCCTGCATAGAAATCATCTGAAGCCGCATTGAAAAAAGTTACCATATTTTCAAACCCGCCTGCATATTTTCTCATCACGTCATACGTACCCACAAGACCAAAAAGACATTCCTGCTCATTTCTGAAAAAATTATCTCCGGCAAATGCACCTTTGTATTCTTTTTCTTCTAAAGTGTCGTTATTACAAGCTAGATTAAGAGTAGACACACTCACTAAAAATGAAGCTGCTATTGATATTTTTAAAAATTTATTTTTCATTGTACTAAAAATTAGAAAGTTATATTAGCTCCCAACATAAAAGTTCTTGCTTGCGGATAAAATGCTCTGTCTATTCCAAAAGAGTCTCCAGCTGCAATTTCCGGATCGTACCCGGTATATTTTGTAAAAGTAACTAGGTTTTCGGCAGTTACATAAAAGCGTAGTTTGTTAACTCCAAAGTTTTGTGTAACATCCTGAGGAAGTGTATAGCCTAACTGAATCAATTTGATTCTGAAATAATCTCCTTTTTGCAGATACCAGTCGGATAGCCTTGAGTAATTTTTGTTTGCATCTGCTCGTGTTAATCTAGGATTTTCATTTGTAGATCCTTCTCCCGTCCATCTGTCTAAGATTTTTGTTTGATAATTAGCATCTAACATATCCAATCTTCTTAAACCCTGAAAGATTTTGTTTCCTCCTGCACCCTGTCCGAATACCATAAAATCCCAGTTTTTATAGCTTAGATTTAAAGTAGCTCCGAAATTATATTTAGGAATCGAACTTCCCAAATTCACTTTGTCTAAATCATTAATTACACCATCGCCATTGGAATCCGCCCATATAAAATCTCCAGGCTTTGCCTCTGTTTGAAGTAATTGTCCTTTAGAATTTACGTAAGCATCAATCTGCGCCTGATTTTGGAAAACACCCAAAGTTTTAAAGCCGTAGAAAGAATTATAGGCATCACCTACCACAATTCTCTGGATCGATCCCATAGATTGGAAACCTGCTCCATCCAAAAATTTTGTTCCCTGTTCAAGCGATAAAACTTCGTTTTTATTGTAAGCAAAATTAGTATTTACAGAAACCGTTAAATCATTCCAACTCTTTTTATAGCCTAATTCTACTTCCAAACCTTTATTACTCATGTCTCCTATATTGGCTATATAGGATCCGGTAACTCCTACATAACCAGGAATTTGAACCGGCCGCAGAATATCTGACGTTTTTTTGTCATAAACATCAACAGTTAAAGTAAAATTTTTGAAAAGTCGTAAATCTGCCGCGATATTAGTTTGTGTGGTTGTTTCCCATTTCAAATCCTTATTTTCAAGACCATTTTGCAAATATCCGATTAATACACCCCCTGATCCACTCGTATAGTTAGCTCCGGAGACATAGAATTTTGAAAATTTATATGCTTCAATACCATCATTTCCTAAAGTTCCATAACCTCCACGAAATTTTAAACTATTTATAACATTATTTTCCGGCCAGAAGTTTTCTTTATCTACATTCCATCCAAGAGAGAATGATGGGAAGACCCCCCAATGATGATTTGCTCCAAACAATGAAGAACCATCATATCTTAATGTTCCTGTAAATAGGTACTTGTTTTTAAAATCGTAAATCAAACGCCCGAAATAAGAAGCTTTATTCCATTCCTGATTATCCCATGCTGAGGAGGTTTGGTTAAGCAAAGGAACATCAAAGTTGAAGGAAGCATCTTCATAACTGCTAATCGGGAGACCTTTATGGGTAACGCTTTGCCCATATCCAATATTATAATCATAATAACCTGTTCCCAAAAGCACATTAAAATTGTGATCTCCAAACTTATTTTGGTAATTCAGCGTGTTTTCAAAACTCCATTCAAATTTAGTTTGGGTAGTACGGGTTAAACTGTTTAGAAGTAAATTGCTATATGTAGAACTTAGATAGAAAAGTGGAGTGAAATTTTGGTTTCCCCAATATGCTTTTTTACCGTTTAATGAAGATTTAAATGTAAAATGGTTTAAAAATTTCACTTCTGCAAAAACATTAGCAATAAAATCGTCTGACCAGTTAGTGTTTCCTAATTGTGTATATCTAAAAGCTCTTGGATTAGACATTTCCTGGTTTACATAAGGCGAAATTCCGTACGGATTTCCATTTTCATCTCTTACAATATGTTCATTGTTATATATGGCAGGATTTACCTGTGACCAATCTGTTACGACAACAGGAGTGATGGGATCCAAATTCACTGCAGAACTTAACGGACCACCAAATTCACCGTTGGCATTAATCCCCTGGTTTTTTTGATTGGTATACGCAAAAGTTTGTCCCACAGTCAGCCAATCAGTTACTTTATGAGTTGAGTTTAAACGTCCTGTTAATCTTTTATAATAAGAAATATCGCTCATTACGATACCGGTCTGATCGTAATATCCAAATGAAGCAAAATAAGTAGATTTTTCGTTTCCGCCTTGGATACTGACCTCGTGGTTCTGCCTTGCACCGGTTCCGAAAATTTCATCCTGCCAATCAGTTCCTTTTCCGAACGATGCCGGATTTTGGAATCTTACAGCTTCTCCGTCATTCGCAAAACCTTCATTAATAACGGTAGCATATTCTGTAGCATTCAGAAGATCCAATTTTCTCGCAGCATTACTCACACCAAAGAAACCGTTGTAGGATAAACTAAGCTTTCCTTTTTTACCCTTTTTAGTTGTTACCAAAATAACTCCTCTTGCTGCGGAAACTCCATAAATAGCGGATGAAGCACCGTCTTTCAATACTTCAATACTTTCAATATCACTTTGGCTTAACCATCCGATACCGTCCACAACAATACCATCAACAACCCACAGCGGGTCGTTGTTTGAAGAATAACTGGTAACACCTCTTACCCTAATAGTTGCACTTGATCCAGGCTGTCCCGAATTCGAGATAACATTGACACCGGCAGCTCTTCCCTGAAGAACCTGCTCCGGTTTTCCGGCGGGTATAGCTTCGATATCGCTTGCTTTAATACTTGAAATCGCTCCGGTAACATTACTCTTCTTCTGAGTACCGTAACCGATCATTACCACTTCCTCGATTTTCTGCTCTTTCGGAAGGGTGTCACTCTTTGTGTTCTGGGCATTGAAATTGGCAGTGAAATAGAGCACTGCAACCATCCCCAAACTTCTAGATATTCTTACATTCATATACAGTTAGTTTTTTAATTCTCAAATTGAGACAATAAAAATATATTTTTTTTTAATTATTTAACATTTTATTAATAATTATTTTAATTTTTCGTTTATTTTTGGGGGTTTAAAGGCATAATTTTTATCTTAAAAACTGCCAAATTTCCTTAAAATTTAATGATAAGAGTCCCCAAAATGACAACCAAACTTTCAAAAATATCACTTCCACTAAAGCTTACTTTTCTAATTTTCTCAATGGTCTTAAATTGCATGGGCATTGTGATCCTTCAACTTTCGGAGGCAAAAGTCACGTATGAGAAGCTTGGTTTTTTAGAATCATTTAAGGATATTCCGATTGCATTTATTTCACTTTTTGCAGTAAATTTTATCAGCAAATTCGGAACAAAAAAAATCCCTGATTCTGGCTTTAACAATTGTTGGGATTTGTTCCTTGATTTTACCATTTGTCGAAGTTTTCTGGTTTTACAAACTGTGGTTTGCGATTATCGGAACATGCTTCGCCGTAGGAAAGATTTGTGTTTTTGGCATTATCAGGAATAATATTTCAGACGAAAAAGTACTCGCAAAGACAATGAATAATGTAGAGGCATCTTTCATGATAGGAATTTTCGTCGTAAATACGGGTTTTGGATGGCTGATATCAAGCCAATTCTCTGAATTCTGGAAATTTGGATTTTTATCAATTTCAGTGTTATCGGCAATTACGATTTTTTTTGTTTTCAAAACTCTCTATTTCCGAACCGGTAAAAAATAATGATCAAAATATTTTAACAGATTTAACAACACTACTTAATCCTTTGTTAATCCTTTTTTTAGCCATTATTTTTTCAATTGTTTTTGTGGAGCAAAGTTTCAATTCATGGTTACCGTCTTTTTATAAAAATCACCTGAAGGTCAATTCATTTTTTGCGTTGCAGGCATCTTCATTTTTAGCATTATTTTCATACGTGGGAAGAACAATTACAGCAAACGTGATTCATAGGTTTTCATTATCGAAATACTATATATTCTGTTTGTCACTCATTATATTGGTGTTGGCGATCATCATCGGAATTCAGTTTTTTGATACGGATGACTCCAAATCACTCTTGTTTTTATTCCCGGTGATCGGTTTATTCCTGTCTCCACTCTACCCTGTTATCAATTCAAAAATGATTGCTAAAATTGATAAGGCAAAAGCCAGTCTTTTTACATCACTCATTGTTATTTTCTCTTCACTGGGCAGTTCTGTAAGTTCGATTCTTATGGCGGTCCTATTTGGAAACCAGCTTTTAAGTTTTTATTCCGTCTATATTTTATGTGCTGTTATTGTGATGTTTACAATAAGTTTAATTTATTTTAAAATTGCAGATAAAAAATTTAGAAAATAATTTTATTTTTACTCCCATGAAAATCAATACCGAAAAAAATAAGGAAACACTTCAGGAACTCATTGATACAAAAGACTTTGTAGCACATGTATCGGTTGACTGCACTATATTTGGTTTTCATGACAATATCCTGAAGGTTTTGCTTTTGAAGTACCACGACCTAAATTTATGGGCCCTTCCCGGAGGTTTTGTATTCAACGATGAAGATTTGCGTGAAGCTGCTGCACGTGTTTTATACGAAAGAACCCATCTGAAGGACATTTTCCTGAAGCAATTTCATACATTCGGGAGAATTGACAGAACGGAGAATAATATTCACCAGATTTTATTAAAAAATAAGGGAATAGAAGTTCCTAAAGACCACTGGATCTTTCAGCGATTCATTACCGTAGGCTACTGCAGTCTCATCGATTTTTCAATTGCCAATACTTTCCCTGATGCTTTCAATGAAACCTGCGAATGGGTGGAAGTCAACAATTTACCCAATATGGCTTTTGATCACGACAGAATTATTGAAACCGGACTGGAATATTTAAGAATGAATATCAATACAGAGGTTGCGGCAAGCAATCTTCTTCCGGAAAAATTCACGATGAAAGATCTTCAGTGCCTGTATGAGACTATTTTGGGCGAAAAATTCAGGAGGAATAATTTTCAGCGTAAAATATTAAGCTTAAATATTTTAGACAGACTTGAAAAACTTTATGACGGATCTGCCAACAAAGCTCCCTATTTATACAAGTTTAAAAACAGAATTTACACTCCGACCCATCAATACCCTATTTCAAATGAAGACAATGAAAATTGATTTTATTGTCCTTTACGTTTTAATTCTTATTTAAAACATTAAAAATCAACTAATAACAGACATTCAAAAAAAATTCTCCGAAATACTTTAAAAGTCTTATTTTTAGAAAAATTAAAATATAATGTCATATTATTCCCTTACGACCATTCCCGATTATTATGGGATTGATTCTTTACTCACCGAAGAACACAAACTTATCCGTCAGTCTGTAAGAGACTGGGTAGAAAGTTTTGTAATGCCACAGATAGATCACGCAGCACAGAACCATACCGATATTCCGAATTTAATGAAAGAATTGGGACAGATCGGAGCTTTAGGCCCTTACATTCCTGTTGAATACGGCGGTTCGGGATTAGATCAGATTTCTTACGGACTGATTATGCAGGAATTGGAAAGAGGCGATTCTGCGGTACGTTCTGCGGCTTCTGTACAAAGTTCACTGGTAATGTTTCCAATTAATGAATTCGGTTCTGAGGAACAGAAAATAAAATATTTACCTAAACTGGCAGCCGGAGAAATGATTGGTTCTTTCGGTTTAACGGAGCCTAATCACGGATCAGACCCAAGCTCTATGGAAACCAATTTCAAAGATATGGGAGATTATTACCTGTTGAACGGTGCTAAAATGTGGATCACCAATTCGCCACTTTGCCACATTGCGGTAGTTTGGGCTAAAAATGAGGAAGGTAAAGTTCAGGGATTAATTGTTGAAAGAGGGATGGAAGGTTTTACAACGCCTGAAACTCACAATAAATGGAGTTTAAGAGCCTCAAAAACAGGAGAATTGGTTTTTAATGATGTAAAAGTTCCGAAGGAAAACCTTCTCCCGGGGGTTACAGGATTGAAAGGGCCTTTATCTTGTTTAAATTCGGCGAGATATGGAATTTCCTGGGGCGTGATCGGCGCAGCAATTGACTGCTATTGTACAGCAGTTCAATATGCTAAAGAAAGAAAACAGTTTGGAAAGCCAATTGGATCTTATCAGCTTCAACAGAAAAAACTGGCAGAATTTTTAACGGAAATCACTAAAGCTCAATTACTTTGCTTACAGTTAGGCAATCTTAAAAATGATCATAAAGCAACACCTGCACAAATTTCTATGGCTAAAAGAAACAATGTGAAAATGGCTATTGATATTGCAAGAGAATCACGTCAGATTCTCGGTGGAATGGGAATTATGGGTGAATTCCCGATGATGCGTCATGCTGCCAACCTTGAATCGGTGATTACTTATGAAGGGACACACGATGTTCATTTATTAATTACCGGATTAGATATTACCGGAATTAATGCTTTTTAAATAATATGAATAATAGGTGGCTTCGGGATTCTGAGCCACCTATTATCTTCTAATTCGAATATGCTTTTATTTCTTCAATAAAATTGATATCAGGATTCAGAATTTCTTCAATTAAACTTTTAACAGACTTCATCGCATCATCAATATTTCCTTTTTCAAACTGTAACGAAACAACACCTTTTTTTGCCTCTGCAAAGCTCCATATTCCGGTTTCAACCGGCATTCCCCAAAACTCAGGAAGATTTTCAACTACATATTGGTAGATACAAAGCTGTAAGGCCTGTTTTCTTTCACTGTTATGGAAATATTCATCGATCTTATCTTCATCAATTTTAACTGTCAGGTTTTTGATCTTTGCTGTTTTATAATCAATAATTCTAAGGGTTCCGTTCAATCTGTCAATTCTGTCGATAAATCCGAAAAAGGAAATTTTATCATTTTCATTGAGATAAAAATCGACATTTTCAAATCTTTTTTCGATGTCAATAATTTCCAGTGTATTTCCGTTTTTTATCAGATCAAGGTCATGAGCAAGGATCGTTTCTATTACTTTTTTAGCAATTGCCTTATGAATAAAATTCATTCCTTTTTCATAAAATTCAGGCTGATGTTTCAGTTTATTAATAGCAATATTAATATATTCATCTATGGCTTTAACTGAATTTTTTAAATCATTTTCTTTTAATACTTTACCTTTCAATTCTTCATATACTTCTTGAAGTGAATAATGAACAAGATTTCCATAATTTTTCACGGATAATTCTTCTTCAATTTCATCGGTTTCTGAAGCATTTAAAATCTTGGAAAGATAAAAATCAATAGGATTATAAAGATAGCTTGTGAGATGTGAAGCAGAAACTTTTGACTTCCATTTTTCAAGCCTTTCAAGAACAATATCTGTCTTTGGAATTTCAATCGGCTGAGTAACGATTGGTTCGGAAGAATTCTCAATAATGAGATGCTCGATATGGTGTGAACTTTCCATTTCGATCTGAGTGATAAATCTGCTTTTTTCACCAGTATTAACTCCTGAACTCAATGCATTAAACAGTAAATGAACATTTTTTGAATCCTGGATTAATCGATAAAAATGATAAGCGTAAATACTGTCGTTTTCCAAAAAGGTATGAAGATCAAAGAACTTCCGAACATCAAAAGGAATATACGTGTTCTGTGAATTTCCGAGTGGAAGCTTACCTTCATTCACCGAAAGCAAAATAACATTTTCAAAATTCAGGAGACGTGTTTCCAAAAGTCCCATAATTTGTAATCCTCTCAACGGTTCCCCCCTGAAAATCGATACTTTCCGAATTAATATGTTGATTAATAAGAATTTCCAGCGTTTCCATTTTAATCTCAAACTGATACGGTGCAAGCTGGTTTTTAATGATTCTGAAAGCATTTTCGAAATGAGATATATTTTCATATTGAATATCATCGATTTCAAGCCATTTAATCTGCCTGCAAAATGCAATCATGGCATCGAGATATTCGTTGGTAGAAGAGGCTTTCTGAAGCAGATTAAAGTATGAAAGACCGCTTAAAAATTCATTCATCAGCTTCTTGGAGATGTACACGATGTTTCTTTCCTCAACTTTAGTTTTAAAATTATTAATAACTAACTCATCTTCAAGAGATTTTGGCAACTCTTCAAGAATCGGAAAAATGTCCCGATAATAGTAGGACGATTTATTTTTTTCCAATTGTTTCTGAAGGTAAAAAAAGCTGCTTAACCGCATTTGAAAAAGAAAGATTTTTTAATGGAAAGCCCATCGTAATATTCAGATTCTGAATTCCATACATGACATCTAAACTTGCAGGAAGCAAATTTTCATCCAGCAAAACAACGGCCGTATTTGAATATGTTTTATCTTCGATTTCTTTAAAAATTTCAGGTAAAATTTTAGTCTGAGTAATATTTCCTGAAACTTCATAGACTTTTATATTTTTAGGTTGGTTAAAATCGTCTTCAATCCAGTTAAAAATCCTGCTGTCATTGAATTCTTTCCATGTTTTATGATTTCTGAGAAATTTTCCGGCCTCCTGTCTTTCATCATCAAAATAATAATGATCTGCCTGAAAAAAACACTGTCCTTTATTCCACTGTAAAAGACTTCTCACCAGATTTTCTTCGACAGGCGTAAAAGCATTAAAGCCACAGAAAACAAATTGTTCTTTCGTATAT
The DNA here is from genome assembly GCF_039727685.1 of Chryseobacterium sp. POE27. Lineage (NCBI taxonomy): Bacteria > Pseudomonadati > Bacteroidota > Flavobacteriia > Flavobacteriales > Weeksellaceae > Chryseobacterium > Chryseobacterium sp. POE27. The sequence continues at coordinate 477,794 of NZ_CP152475.1, read as the reverse complement.
TTGGCAAAATCATTAAGCTTTGCTTTCGCCGTTTCATGAATCATTCCGGAAGTTGCCCAGTTTTTTTCCTGCAGTCTCTGTTTGAGTACCGGAAGAAAAACATTCATATTTTTCCAAAAATTAAGGAATTTTTTTCTTGGAACATCATCGTCTTCTCCCAGATTCTGCGCCCAGTCTTTTATCCTTTCTTCATCAAACATATAATGCAGTACTGCCTGATCACTTTCTGAGAATTTCATCATATCATCCCAGTCTTTCTGAAGCGTAGGAAACCATTTCAGGAAATCTGAAAAATCATCATTCGGAATAAGATTAAGACTTTTATAGACATCGAATGAAAAGAGCCATAAAGAAATACCGTCAATCCCTTGTTTACCGGCAATACGGTTTATTAATTCCTCTATCGTAAAAAAATTAGGGAGAAATCCAGAATATTGTTTTTCTTTTAAAATTTCACGGATAAATACAACCGGACGTTTTCCGGGTAAGATAATGTTAAACTCAGATAGATCAGAATTTTGCGCGAGCAGTTCATTAACAATGTTGTTCAGGAATTTCAAGACGATTTATAGCTTTTATAATTTTCCAATTCTTCAGCAATAATACGATTATATTCCGATTGTTTTTCTTCCAGCATTCCATTTCTTGTTTCACGATCATATGTTCTTTGAAAATCCTGATATTCTTTAAGATTTCTGTTATAAATAACTTTAAAATATTTATCAAAATCTGAAGATGTCTTTATTTTTTCGGCTATTTCTTTGCGAAGTTTTCTGGCATAAACTTCAGCTGCATCAAAATGTTTCTGTTCATGAAGAAGTACATAATCATTGATCCTTTTAACATCTTTCCAGGATTTATCTTCATTAAATAAGGTTTGTATTTCTATTTTAATCGGTGCTTTCGGATTTGAGGATTTGACGTAAGAATAAGTCCAGCCACAATTTGTATAAGCGACAACATTAGCTCCTCTTTGATTATTTACTTTACTTTTAAAGTTACTCCAGTTTAATTTTACATCCTCCCGCCAATATATTTTCTGGCTGTATAACACATTGGATACCAGAAAACAGGCTATAAAAATCCATTTCATTTTTCTTCTATTGAACTACAATTGTTTTGGTGATCCAGTTACTGCCACCATTCCAAAATTTAAAAGTGTAATTACCAACCTTTTGCGGGCTGAAATTGATCTGGCCGGCAGATGTATAAGTTGCCTGTGTACAAGGTCCGCTGGTAGTGTATTTATAAGCTGTAACAATTCTTGTTAAATTATCATCATGAACATAATCATAAGCATAAAACCCTTCACAATGAGACGAATACGTTGAATATGTTTTAATATGCTGAATGCTAAAGACATCCATGGTGTCATTAATGATCTTCACACTGTCAATTTTAACTTTGTCAACAGATTCAATGGTTTGATAATCATCGTCATCGTTACAAGAAATAAAAAATAATCCTAAAAAAAATGCAGAAAAACCAAAGTGGAGAAAATTCTTCATAACTACAAATTTTGATTATTAATATATTTTTATCAAATAATGTTCCCTAATTATACTAAATTAAGAATTAAAATTACCTTTTGACACATAAACAACTTTTTTAGTATCAAAAAACTCTTCATCAAAATAATTTTTAAGATTGAAGATTTCAGCTTTAATTCCGGCAAGTTCTTCAGCAAGATCACCGCCTTTTAAATATAAAATTCCGTTATGCTTCGGGTTAAACTGTTCTTTTTCAAATTTACCTTTCAGCCATTTCAAAAATTCAGGCATCTGCGTCACCGCCCGACTCACCACAAAATGGAACTTTTCCTTCAGCTGTTCCGCTCGTCCATGAATGGCAGTTACGTTTTTTAACCCAACACCCTCAGTAACAGCATTTACTACACTTATTTTCTTTCCGATAGAATCAATTAACGTAAATTCTGCTTCAGGAAATAAAATAGCGAGAGGAATTCCCGGAAAACCGCCACCTGTTCCGATATCCAAAACCTTTGTTCCGGGAGCAAATTCCATTACTTTGGCAATTGCCAGGGAATGCAGAATATGCTTCTCATACAGAGATTCCATATCTTTCCTTGAAATCACGTTGATTTTTTCGTTCCATTCATTATACAGATCTTCCAGTTTATCAAACTGTTCAAGCTGTTTTTCTGTAAGATCCGGAAAGTATTTTAATAGTAACGTTGTAGACATGTGAAATATTATAAAAAGCAAAAATAAGTTTTTTATCAGCTTTATTCAAATTCAAAAAAAATAAGATGGTTCTTACGTCAACATTTTTAGTCTTTTTCAATGTAATTATTCGTTCTTTTTAAACGCTGGAGAATCTTTTGATCTAATTTTCCGGACTTCATATCATCAAGGCCAATTCTTACAAAATAACCGTCCTTGACCTGAATATCCGCTTTTCCTGTCTGTTTATTAATACTCAGACTCTCGATATCATCTGTGGTAAACGTGAAACTGGCCATCGTTTTTTTATAATCGGCAAAAGACATTTCTTTGGTAGACTTCGGCAAAAGTGAAAAAATTGTGTTAATTTTTTTGATCTGAATTAAATTAAAAACATGATTATTTTCTGAATCCTTCACACTCACGATAAGTCCAGGAAGTCCGGAAAACTTATAGGGTCCGTCATTAACTGGATAATCTTTGCTGAACCACGCTTCCCAGCTTCTTCCTTTAAAGTTTGTGGTGGCTTTTTGACAGTCAATATTGTTGATTTTTAAAAATTCTTTCTCAATTTTCCATTCAGGAACTTCATTTTCGCGAATCAGAAGATTGACTGTTTTGAATTTATCATAAAAGTTAACAGTCTTTGCAACATAATCTTTTTCAACAATATAGCTAAGATTCTGATCATAGTTTTTAGACAAAAGTAAATCTTTATAACTTTTTGTTGCAGCGTAAGTCGAATCTCTTTCATATTTTACGGCATTATAAAAATAAGACTTTTTGCCATCCGTATCAAGATTCATAACATCTGTAATCACAGAATCTTTTTTATTAACGTCAGGCTTCATTCTGTATTCGTAGACGAAACGATAATGCTGAGCGGAAAAGAATGACATTACAAAAAGGAAAAGAAATTTGTACATTTTTCAAATATTTATTTAAAATCAAATTGAATAACTACAAACATAGTGATAAACTTTGACCCGAACAAAACCTATTAATTTTTCATCAACTATTTTTTATTAATATATTTGTTAAAATTGAATAATTAAATGGAGAAACTTTCAGAAAGAGTAAACAGACTTGGTTACTCGCAAACTTTTGTTATGTCAAATAAGGCCAGAGAAATGAAAGCCAACGGAATAGATGTCATCAGCCTTACTTTGGGCGAACCTGATTTTGACGTTCCGGACAATATTAAACAAGCTGCTTTCGATGCCATCAACCAAAACTACAGTCACTACTCTCCTGTTCCGGGATTTCTGGAGCTACGTCAAGCTATTGTTCACAAATTGAAAAGAGATAATAATTTAGAATACAAACCTTCTCAAATCTGTGTTTCCAACGGTGCAAAACAGGCTATTATAAATGTTCTGGCAGCACTTCTTAATGACGGAGACGAAGTGATCCTTCCGAATCCTTATTGGGTAAGCTATGACGAAATGGTAAAAATGATGGGCGGAAATTCTGTAATGCTTCCAACGTCTTATGTAACCGATTTTAAAATCACGGCTGAACAACTCGAAGAAGCTATTACAGATAAAACAAAAGCTATATTATTCAGTTCACCTTGTAATCCCTCTGGCGGATATTATACGTATGATGAATTGAAATCTTTGGCTAAAGTTATTGCTAAATACCCTCAGATAACGGTAATTTCAGACGAGATCTACGAATACATTAATTACGAAACTAAAACAACGTCTATTGCTCAGTTTCCTGAAGTTTACGAACAGACGGCCGTTATCAACGGTATGTCAAAAGCTTTCGCCATGACAGGCTGGAGAATCGGTTATTCTGCATGTCCGGAATGGCTGGCTAAAGCCTGCGAAAAAGTTCAGGGACAAATGACAAGCGGCGCAAATACAGTTGCTCAGAGAGCCTCTATTACTGCTTTACAGGCCGATCCGTCAGAGTATAAATATATGATTGACGCTTTTAAAACAAGAAGAGATCTGGTGTATGATTTAATGAAAGACATTCCCGGATTCAAAGTAGTTCTTCCAAAAGCGGCTTTTTATTTCTTTCCGGATATATCATTTTACATAGGAAAAACGTTAAATGGAACAGAAATTAAGGATTCGGATGATTTTGCCATGTTTTTACTTGAAAAAGCACATGTAGGATGCGTAGGTGGCGTTTCTTTCGGAAGCCCGGAATGCATCAGATTTTCTTACGCTGCTTCTGAAGAAGAGCTTACTGAAGCAATGAGAAGAATAAAGAATACATTAGAAAATTCAGTTAATTAATATTTATAAATAAAACTAAAAACTCCGACAAATGAACTTTTTAAAGAGAATTACCATTGTAACGAGTATCGCCGCAGCGAGTTATTGCGGATATGCTTACGGACAGGATTTCCAGTGGAAAGAAGCACAATCAAACGGCTACACGTATAAATATGTAACCAATGATCCTACTTCAGCAAGATATTATACCTTAAAAAACGGTTTGACCGTAATTTTAAGTCCGACTAAAAAAGATCCGAGAATCCAGGCTTTCATTGCTACAAAAGCAGGAAGCAAAACCGACCCTTCAGATCATACCGGATTGGCACATTATCTTGAGCATATGCTTTTCAAAGGAACAGATGCATTCGGATCTAAAGACTGGGCAAAAGAAAAACCTCTTTTAGATCAGATTGATGCCCTTTACGAAAAATATAATTCGACAAAGGACGAAGCCAAAAGAAAGGAAATTTACAAAGAAATTGATAAAGTTTCCGGAGAAGCGGCAAAATATGCCATCGCCAACGAATACGACAAAATGATGGCCGGTATGGGTGCCGACGGAACAAATGCTTTTACCTCTTACGAGCAGACCGTTTATACAGAAGATATCCCGGCTAACGTAACAGATAAGTTTCTGGCAGTACAGGCTGAAAGATTCAGACAACCGGTTCTCAGACTTTTCCATACAGAGCTGGAAGCAGTGTATGAAGAAAAAAACAGAGGACTTGATAATGACGGAAGGAAAGTCTATGAAGCCATGTTTGCAGCTATTTTCCCCAATAACAATTACGGAAAGCAAACAACTATCGGAACAATTGAGCATTTGAAAAACCCTTCACTAAATGCTATCAGGGAATATTTCAACAATTATTATGTTCCGAACAATATGGGAATTATCATGTCGGGAGATTTTAATCCTGATGAAATGATTACCAAGATCGACAAGGCATTTTCTTACATGAAGCCTAAAACAATTCCTGAATATAAAGTAGGTCAGGAAAACCCAATTACAGCACCTATTACAAGAGAAGTATATGGCCCTACTCCTGAAAACATCATGATCGGATTCCGATTTCCGGGAGCTACGACTAAAGATGCAAGAATGCTGAATTTTATCGGAAGCATGCTGACCAATGGACAGGCAGGCTTAATTGATCTTGATCTTATCAAAAAGCAAAAGTTATTAGCGGCTTATGCATATCCCTATGTTCTGAAAGATTACTCTGTTCTTTTGCTACAGGGAAATCCTGTAGAAGGTCAGTCTCTGGATGATGTAAAAAATCTGTTGCTTCAGGAAATCGACAAATTAGGGAAAGGCGAGTTTTCGGATGATTTGATGAAATCAATCATTAATAATGAAAAGAAAAATACTATTCAGAAATATGAAAAATATACTTCAAGGGCAGAATCTCTGATGGATGAATTCACTTCTGAAGTTGATCATAAAACGCAACTGGAATATATTGAAGAGATTTCAAAATTGACGAAAAAAGACATCATGGATTTTGCTGCCAGATATCTTAAAGACAACAATTATGTAGCGGTTTACAAAAGAAAAGGTGAAGATAAAAACATTGTAAAAGTAGACAAACCTACCATTACTCCTGTTTCTGTAAACAGAGAAGATCAATCACCATTCCTGAAAAAGGTTGATGATATGCCAGAAGCTCCGATCTCTCCGGTTTGGCTGAATTTCGACAAAGATATTGCTAAAAGTAAAGTAAAAACCGTAGATGTTCTTTCTGTAAAAAATACAGATAATGAACTATTCAGGTTATATTATTACTTCGATTCCGGAAAATGGAATAATAAAATACTTCCGCTGGCGGCTGAATATTTACAATATTTAGGTACGAAAAACAAGTCTTCCGAGGATATCAGTAAAGAATTTTATAAACTGGCATCAAGTTTCAACGTAAGCGCAGGAAATGAGGAAACCTATATAACACTGGAAGGTTTAAATGAAAATTTTGATAAGACTGCAGCTTTATTCGAAGATTTAATCAAAAACTGTCAGCCGGATCAGCAGGCGTTGGAAGCTTATAAAGCGAGAGTAAAGAAATCCAGAGCAAATGCCAAGCAGAATAAAGGAACCATTATGAACGGATTGAGAAGCTACGCTCAGTACGGACCGCAGAATCCTTTCAATAATGTTTTAAGTGATGCAGAATTAGATGCTTTAAAAGCGGAAGATTTAGTAAATGTACTTCATGATTTATTCAATTTTAAACATAAAATCCTTCACTACGGTCCTAAATCTGCCAATGAAGTTGCTTCATCTTTAACGCTGATTCATAAAGTTCCTAATTCGTTGAAGGAAATGCCGAAATCTAAGACATTCACGCAGGTTGCAACGGATAAAAATAAAGTTCTGTTTGCGCATTACGATATGGTTCAGGCAGAAATTTTCTGGGTAAGAAACAGTGAGCATTACAACGTGAGCATTACGCCGACGGTAAATTTATTTAACAACTATTTCGGTGGCGGAATGGGATCTGTGGTATTCCAGACAATCAGGGAATCTAAAGCTTTAGCCTACTCTACATATTCATATTTTTCACTTCCGGGCAAAAAAGAAGATAAGGATATGATCATGGCTTATGTTGGGACCCAGGCAGATAAGTTCAATGAATCTACAACAGCGATGAATGAGCTTTTAACAACACTTCCTAAGTCTGATCAGCTATTTGAAACAGCAAAAAGCGGATTGAAAAAATCTATTGCTGCAGAAAGAATTACTCAGGACGGAATTATCTTTACCTATCTGAAAGCACAAAAACTTGGGAATAATACAGATATTCGTAAAAACGTTTATGAACAGGCTCCGAAACTGACTTTTGCAGATATCAACAATTTCCACGACAAGGAAATGAAAAACAAGAACTACACCTATTGTCTGGTCGCTTCACAGGATAAAGTAAGTGAAGCCGACATGCAGAAACTCGGTGAAGTGAAAAAATTAAACTTAACTGAAATTTTCGGTTATTAAAATAAAGTGAAAGTCCTGAATTCAGGACTTTTTTTATTCTATCAGATTAAAAATAATTATAGATTTTATTTATCAATATCAAGTTGATTGATAGATGTAATATTTCTATATTTGCACTAGAAAAATTTAAATAAAAACAAGAAATTATGTCTTTAGTAGGAAAAAAATTCCCGAATGTAACCATTGATGCAATGTCTGAAATGGGTGATGATCTTAGAATCAACGTTTTTGAAGAAGCTACAGCCAATCAGCAAAAAGTTCTTTTGTTCTGGTATCCGAAAGATTTTACTTTCGTATGCCCGACTGAGCTTCACGCTTTTCAGGAAGCTCTAGGAGAGTTTGAAAAAAGAAACACTAAAGTAATCGGTGCTTCTTGTGATACAAACGAAGTGCATTTTGCATGGCTTAATGTTTCAAAGGATAACGGTGGTATTGAAGGAGTTACTTACCCGCTTTTAGCTGATACTCACAGACAATTAGCCAATATTTTAGGAATTGTTGATCAGGATTTTGAATATAATGATGAAGGCGAGGAAGTTTTCACAGGTTCAAACGTTACGTACAGAGCAACTTATCTTATCGACGAAACAGGAAAAATTTTCCACGAGTCTGTAAATGATATGCCGCTGGGAAGAAACGTAAAAGAATATTTAAGATTAATTGATGCTTATACTCACGTTCAGAAGCACGGTGAAGTTTGCCCTGCCAACTGGGAAGAAGGAAAAGAAGCTATGAAAGCTGACAGAAATTCTACTGCTGAGTATTTAGCGAAAAACTAAATTTTTAATCTAGCAATGTATCAATCTAATAATGTAACAATGATGCAGAAGAAAATGATTGATAAACTGTTACATTGTTCTATTGGTACATTGTTAAATTTTTATTTTAAAATTTAACTTATGTACACAGAATTAACAGAAGATACGCTTCAGAATATCGTAAGCGAAAATGAAAAAGTAGTCGTACAGTACGGCGCAACATGGTGCGGAAACTGCAGAATTATGAAGCCGAAATTCAAAAAATTAGCTTCTGAAAATGATAATATTCCTTTTCTTTATGTAGATGCAGAAAAATTGCCGGAAAGCAGAAAACTCGCTAAAGTAGATAATTTGCCGACTTTTGCCATCTTCAGAAATGGTGAACTGGTGAATCAGGTTCAGTCTAACCAGGCAGAAAGTTTAATTAACTTATTTAATGAATTATAATGAAATTACCAATTATAAGACAGTTTTATCAGAATCAGACTCCTGAAAATCTGGAAAAGACATTAGAAGTATTGGAAAGCTTCACAGAATTCAGAGGAACTACAGAAGAAGATATGAATGTTGCCGGAGAACTGATTACCAATATCTGCGGAGCTCTTGAAGTTCATGCTAATGTACAAAACGGAATGAGTGAAAAAGATGCTTTAAACTCATTTGCTCAAAAGGTTTTAGGATCGATTGACAAATAAAATCTTATTTCAAAGTTGAGAGATTTTAAAATTTCAATAAATACGAAATATAAATTTTGCGAAGCATCATACCTTTAAATTTCCAAACAAAAATCCCGATGAATAAACATCAGGATTTTTTGGGTTTATAAAAATGAATTATAAAATGTCGATTTACTCATAACTTATAATTCATAAATCATCACTAAATTTAGTTTCTTCTGCTCATTAAAATGCTCAAAATATACCAGAATAAAAGCATAATTGAAGCAAACAATTGCAAAGATGCGCCAACATACTGATTTGTACTGTAAGAATCTTTCAATTTGCTCGTTTGATACAGAATCGTTGCAGAAGCAAGAATTACCATGCCTACGGAGAACCAAAGTCCGAGATTGAACCCGAACAACATTCCTCCTACGATTAATCCGAGAGAAATAAATCCTCCGATAACAATAATGTTTCTAAGGAAAGAAAAATCTCTTTTTGAAGTAAATGCTACCGCAGAAATTCCTGCAAACATCGCAATGGTAAGCATTGCAGCCTGAAAAATTACCTGTGGACCAGCATACAGCGTTGCTATTTTAATCAATGGAAGAAAAATAACCGCTTCAAGCAAAATATAAAACCCAAGACCGAAATATTGTGTTGATTTACTGAGCGAAAGCGACCATTTTGTAGCTAAAACAGAAGCTATCCAGAACACTCCGATAATCAGTAACCAAATGTATCTCTGAGCAAACATGGCAAAGATCAGCTGATCCGGAACTATTTGTAATAAAACAGTTTCTACCCCGATAAACGCAAGAATTGCTAATGCAACGTGAATATAAGTTTTTTTGTAAAAGTCAGCTTTCTCCACATCAGAAGAATGTCCGACAAGAACATCTGTCATCATAGTTTTCATTTATTTATCTAATTTTTTAATTACTATTTTTAATTATCTGCTGTAATCAGGCTTTACACCAAGAATTTTACCATCATTTTCAAATATTACAGTGATGATATCCCTTGGCGGTTCCTGCTTGTCATCAGCATATTTGTATTGAATGGCAGGATAGATTTCATTTTCATCCAATTTCTGATATCCCGACTTATAAACTTCCGTTTTTCTGTCAAAGCTTATTCCGCCAACCAAATTTCTGATGATATCATCAGAAATATAGTATTTTATTTTATCAGATATCATCGTTTGGAGCTTCTCTTTATCGGAAATTTTCAGTGCATCAACAAATCTGAGGAAAGATTGATTGTAAAAATCAATTTTGTCTTTGCTCAGTTCAGAAGTAAGCTCAATTTTCTTGCTCTCAATTACTTTTATTTTACTTTGCTGGGAAAATGCCCAGTGAAAAGCGAAAACGGCACAGATCAAAAATATTTTTTTCATATAAATCATGATTGGTTGACAGCAAGATACGAAGAATTATATTACTGATAAAAATTTCATCGTATCAACATTGTCTGCATAAGTATCCAGACCGGGGTTTTGAGCTTCTCCAAGATCAATTGAATCTAAACCAAGCTCCTTTTTTTGCTACCACACACTGAATATTTTCTTCATTTTCAGTAATGAAATTTGTTACTTCATCCAGAGAAGAGTATCTGCTGAAATTGATCACCGAAAGTGGACTGAAGAGCTTTTCATCCTCTTTCATCATCACAAAATTATTGTCCCAGAATTTTTCCTGATTTAAAAGATAAACTGCTCTGTTATATTCATAATTGTTGGCATATTTATTATGATTGATAATCTCCTGAAAATCAAGGAAACTTTCAAAAATCCTGTCGATTACATAATCCTGAGGAATAAAAAAGTCTCGTCACATTTCTACAACCCAATCCGAAATATCTGAAAATATCTTCAGCCAGAAGTTTCAATTCCTCTTCGGTTTCGTCTCCTTTTAAAACCGCGACTGAAGTTCTGTTTTTTCTGATGATGTGCAGGTGATTTTTAAAGTAATACTCTAGATATCTTGCGGTATTGTTGCTACCTGTAGCAATTACTGCATCAAAGTTTTCAAGCCTTTCTACAAATTCAAACTTCACATTTCCTCCGGAAAATTCATTCCATTTTTTAAGCAAAAACGGAATCATGTATCTGTCTTTTGATGATAATTTGATTACGGGAATATGATTGCTCAATACCACGGAAATTACATCATGAAACCCAACCAAAGGAATATTTCCCGCCAGAATAAGTCCTACCCTTTTCTGTGTTTTTGAAATGGAATATTCTTTAAGCCAGTTATTTATATGATCCTCCGTGAGCAGATTAGCCCATTGTTGTAAAGCAAATTTCTGATTTTCAACGGTAAACCATGGATTCTCAATTTCAGACTTTTTTATTAAAAGCTCAAAATCAACATCATTTTCGTTATAATCTTCACTTTTTTTTGCTAAAAATCCTGATATATAACGACTCAGTTCTATAAGTCCTAAAACTTTATTTTCAATATTCATAAGTACTGTAAAATTGGGGAATATTTTGTAATTTTGTGCAAATTTAAAAAAAATTAGCAATGGCTATTAAAATAACTGATGAATGCATTAATTGCGGGGCATGCGAACCAGAATGTCCAAATAATGCAATTTATGAAGGAGCAGTAGATTGGAAAGCTTCAGAGGGTACAGAATTAAAAGGTACTGTAACATTAACATCAGGCCTTACGGTAGACGCAGATGCACCACAGGAACCTGTAAGTGATGATGTTTATTTCATTGTAACAGATAAATGTACAGAGTGTAAAGGTTTCCATGAAGAGCCACAATGTGCCGCAGTATGCCCGGTAGACTGCTGTGTTCCGGATGAAGATCACGTAGAAACTGAAGAAGCACTGCTAAATAAAAAAAGCATTCTTACACGGAGAATAAAAACTGCCGTCTCATACATCATGAGGCGGTTTTTTATATATTAAATCTTTATTTTTCATCAACAAACTATAAATGAAGCTGTAAGAGTACATTTTTACAGCAACCAAAAAATAAATACTATGAGCAAAAAACACAACTTTAGCGCAGGACCATGTATCTTACCTCAGGAAGTTTTCGAAAAATCGGCACAGGCTATTTTAGATTTTAACGGGATTGGATTGTCTCTTCTTGAAATTTCGCACAGAAGCAAAGATTTTGTTGCGGTAATGGATGAAGCCCGCGCCATTGTAAAAAGACTGATGAACTTAGGAGATGATTACGAAGTTTTATATTTGGGAGGCGGAGCAAGCTTACAGTTTGCCATGGTCCCCTACAACTTAATGAAAGTTGGTGGTAAAGCAGCTTATCTTGATACAGGAACATGGGCTGCAGGAGCTATTAAAGAAGCCAAAAAAGTTGGAACCGTAGATGTTGTAGGTTCTTCAAAAGAAGAAAATTATTCATTTATTCCAAAAGATTATAAGGTGGGTGCGGAATATGATTATTTCCATTGTACCTCTAACAATACCATCTATGGAACGCAGATGAAATCTTTCCCGGAAGTGGATACCTTAATGGTCTGCGATATGAGTTCTGATATTTTCTCAAGACAGCTGGATTTCTCAAAATTCGACCTGATCTACGCCGGAGCCCAGAAAAACATGGGACCTGCAGGAGTTACGTTGGTTGTTATTAAAAAAGAAATTCTGGGTAAAACAGGAAGAGAAAACATGTTCTCCATTCTGGATTACTCTCAACATATTGCCAAGGAATCGATGTATAATACGCCACCAGTTTTCCCGGTTTATGCGTCTTTACTTACATTACAACATTTGGAAAACAATGGTGGAATTGCCGGTGCTGAAGCAAGAAATGAAGCCAAAGCAAAACTTTTGTATGATGAAATTGACAGCAATCCGTTATTTGAAACGTTCTGCGTAAAAGAAGACCGTTCTTTAATGAATGTTTCCTTCAAAATTACCGATGAAAGCAAAAAAAGAGGAATTCGACAATGCCTGGAAAGCTGCAGGAATCAGCGGACTGAACGGACACAGAAGTCTTGGAGGCTACAGAGCGAGCCTTTACAATGCTTTACCGATCGAGAGTGTTCAGGTTCTGGTAGACGTAATGAAATCGTTCAAATAATTTAAATAGTAAAAAATTCAAAGATTAAAAGATGAGTATCATTATTTTAAAATTTCTTAATTTGCGAGTCGGTTTAGAATTTTTAAATATTCTAATTTTTAAATCTTTAAATTAAATAAAAATCCATGAAGGTTTTAGCTAACGACGGTATTTCCAAAGCAGGCGAACAGGCATTGAAAGATGCCGGGATTGAAATTCTGGACAACAGAGTTGCACAGGATCATGTTATTAAATTCATCAACGACAATCAGGTTGATGTTCTTCTCGTAAGAAGTGCCACCAAAGTAAGACAGGAACTTATAGATGCCTGTCCGGGGCTGAAAATCGTCGGAAGAGGCGGTATAGGAATGGATAATATCGATGTGGAATATGCTATCGATAAAGGTCTGTATGTTATCAATACACCAAACGCATCGTCAAAATCGGTGGCAGAGCTTGTTTTCGGGCATTTCTTTTCATTGGCGAGATTCCTTCACGAATCCAACAGACTGATGCCTCTGGAAGGAGAAACGCATTTTGATGCCATGAAAAAGTCCTTCAGTAAGGCGTATGAACTTTCAGGAAAAACCTTAGGAGTGATCGGTTTTGGAAGCATAGGCCAGGAAGTCGTGAAAATGGGAATTTCTCTGGGAATGAAAGTAATTGTTCTTACCAGAAAGCCTCAGACAAAAGTTATTACCCTTGAGTTTTTCGACGGACAGTCGGTAAAGTTTGAGATCACTTCCACCAATGATATGGATGCTTTCCTTAAAGAAGCAGACTTTATCAGCATCAACACCCCTAAAACCAATGAATATATCATAGACACGCCTCAGTTTGAAAAAATGAAAGACGGAGTCTACATCGTAAATACTGCAAGAGGAGGCGTCATTAATGAAGTAACCCTGATCGATTTTATTGAATCAGGAAAAGTAGCCGGTGCTGCGCTGGATGTTTTTGAAAAAGAACCCAATCCTGAAGTACTTCTTCTCATGAATCCTGCCCTGTCACTTTCACCACACGTAGGAGGAAACACAGTGGATGCTCAGGAGAAAATCGGAATAGAGCTTGCAGAACAGATTATCAAGATAAAAGAAACTATAAAATAAAATATGCCTGTTTTTAAACCTTTTCGCGGAATAAGACCTCATAAAGACTATGAGAGTACTTTCCCTACTCATCCTCTGGACAATTTCACCCAGGAAGAGATAGCGGAAAAAGCTCAAGTTGAAGATACTTACATCAATATGATAAAGCCATATGTTGTCAGTAAATCTAAAGATATCGACAGGAATTTAAGAAAAATCCGGTCTACGTTTGAAGAATTAATGGATGAGAACAAACTCGTTCAGGACAATTCGGCGTATTATCTTTATGAGCAGATCTATCCCAGCAAACAGGTTTTCAGAGGGCTTTTAGGATTGGCAAGCATCGAGGATTTCTGGAGTGGAAAGATCAAAAGGCATGAAAGTACCATTCCTCAAAAAAAGGAAAAACTGGCTCATTATCTGGAAAAGGTAAACATTCAGGCAGAGCCTGTATTGCTTACCTACCCTGCCAATTCCAAGATTGAACTGCTGATGAATCATGAAGAAAAGAACGTTCCGATCTTCAATCATGTGGATACCAAAGGAATCAGGCATAAGATATGGAGAATCGATAACCGTCTGAAACTGCAGCAGTTTAAAGAAGTGATCGACCAGATCGATGCTTTCTACATTGCCGATGGCCACCATAGGATCGGTTCTACGGCTCTTAATGCCAAACACCAGAAAGATAAAAACAAAAGACATAACGGAACAGAACTTTACAATTTCGTCTATAGCTTTATCGTATCCAACCAGTCTATTAAAATTCATGATTACAACAGAATCGTGACGGATCTTAACGGACTTTCGAATGAAGAATTTTTAAGTGAACTGGAAAAATATTTCCTCATTCACGAAAAAGGAGAAACGGCATATTTCCCTTCACAGAAATTCCATATTTCGATGTATCTGGGCGGAAAATTCTACTCTCTTCACGTAAAGCACGACCTTCGTTCTCAGGAAATGTCATTGGATAATCTTGATCATCATCTTCTTGATAAATTTATCTTCAAAAACATATTAAAGATCGAAGATCCCGACAGCTCCGAAAAGATAGACTATGTAAAAGGAACTTCCAGTCTTGAAGGAATCAATTATCTTAAAGAGAAAGTAGACAATGGTGAAGCAGTAGCAGGTTTCGGGATTTACCCTGTGAGTTTTAACGATATGATTAAAATTTCCGATCTGAAGCTGAGCATGCCGCCAAAATGTACATTCATTGAGCCTAAACTCGTTACTGCCCTTTTGATGTACGATATGAAACAGTAAAAACTAACCAATTTTTCCTTACTTTTAGCATGGAAAAAGAAAGGTAAATAATAAATGAAAAAGATCTTCATTATCATTCCACTCTTTTTGGGTGGATTTTTATTTTCTCAAAAAAAACCGTTGAAAAAACCGGTAAAGAAGTCCGGCATCACACAAAAACTCAACTATCATGATGAGTTTAAAAAAATCTCCGACGAGATCATGATGAACGGAACCGCCTACAATAACCTTGGTGAACTTACCAAAGGCATAGGACCGCGATTCAGTGCGACTTCCGGCTATATGAAAGCCGTAGAATGGGCCGAAAGAAAACTGAAGGAAATCGGAATCGAAATGATCTGGAGACAGGAAGCCAAAGCTCCTATTTGGATTAGGGGAAAAGAATCCCTACAGATAAAAACAGGAAATGGGGAATGGAAAAACATCAGAATGCTGTCTTTCGGAAACTCTGAAGGGACAAAAGGCAAAGATATGGTCGGTGAAATCGTACTCATTAACAGCACTTCCGAACTCAACGCCATGTCCGTGGGACAGCTGAAGGACAAGATAGTATTTGTCAACCTTCCTATGGACCCAAGAATCATCAACACCAGCGATTCTTACCTGATTACGGCAAAATCAAAGCTCATCTCCCCTTCCGTGATTGCAAAAACAGGCGCTAAAGCGTTAATCATACGGTCACTGACCACCGCAAACGACGACACTCCACACGCCAAAATGATCTATTATGAGCCGGATGATAAAATGAAAATTCCTGCCATGACCATCGGTGCAAAATCTGCAGATGAGCTGGAAAAGCTACTCAAAAAACAGAAAGTAACAGCTAAAATAAACATGACCGCCGAATCAAAAGGTGAAACAACGAATCCCAACATCATTGCCGAAATACCGGGTAAAAAAGATTCTAAAGTAATTGTTCTCGGAGCGCAATTGGATTCGTGGGATTTTGGGGAAGGAGCTATTGATGACGGAACCGGTGTTGTACAGTGTATCGAGGTTTTGAGAACCATCAAAGCACTTGGCATCGACAATAATCATACGATTCGTGTGGTGCTGTATGCCAACAGTGAAAATGGCGGACAGGGCCGGGAAATGTATGCCACCTATGTTAAGAAAAAAGACGAAAAGCACGTTTTTGCACTCGGAACCGATGCCGGAGGGTATTCGCCAAGAGGCTTTTCACTGGATATGTCGCCCCAGAGAAGAAGGCAGATCTTTGAATGGAAAAATTATTTCCTTCCGTATGGCGTCTATGATTTCGACCAGACCGAAGCCATTCAGGATATTTCCCCACTGAAAAAACTGGACATTCCATTAGCTGAATTGGTTGTTGATACGCAAAGATATTTCGATTACCATCATTCGGTAGAAGATACGTTCGATAAGGTGAATAAGCGAGAACTTTTGTTGGGTGCAGTTGCGATGACACAGATGGTGTTTATGATTGATAAAAACTGGTAAAATAAATTTGTAATTAAAATAAATTTTATGACATTAAATAATTACTATAAAGAATATAAATATATTCCTATAGAACTGCTAATATTTTTTTCTGAATTAAAAGCTTTAGGGAACGGAAAAAATACAGGACGTACGGTGCAAGAATTCTGCGATTATTATAAAGGTAAATATAATAAGGTGGAAGCCCCACAACCACAAATTGTAGCTATGATTTGTGATAAGCTTGTAAAAGATAATTCATTAACTGTCATTAATAGAGGAGGATTTATGGATATGGAAAACTCCTATTATTGCTTGCTGAACGACAGAAGTTCTTTATCTAATAAATTAATATTTGACTTGAGAAACGTACAATTATCCTCGACTATATATGGATTTGAGTTTATATATGATCATTATAAAAGATACGTTATACCTATACTCAACATTGATAATAAAGGAGATCAGTCTATTGGAAGTGCATTCATCTATAGAGGAGGCATTGTTACAGCAAAACACTGTATAGAAGGAGCTAATAAGATTGCAGTTAAAGGTATTTCAGAAGAAGATCTTAAGTCAGCAATTTTTTATATTTCTCCTAAAAAAGGAATGGATTTAATTTACATAAAACTTCCTAGCGATATTACTGATTCTATATATTTTAAAAATGAAGTGAATATATTAGAAGAAGTTATGGCATTAGGATATCCTAAAATTCCTGGTTTTCATAATTTTTTAACTGCTGAAAAAGCAACGGTTTCTGCAAGATATACTGCAACCAGAGGCGCCGTTGTTTCAATTGCAGAAGACATATGGATAAGAGAAGATCTTATTCTAATAACAGCAAAGATACAAGCTGGAAATAGTGGAGGTCCAATTATCAATGATAAAGGCATGGTTGTCGGAGTAGCAGTAAATATTCCTACAGGTGAAGGCAAATATGATGATTTAGGTTATGGTACTGTTATACCAATATCCTTTGCAGACAATATCATCGATAGTTTAGATTCTGAATTAGATACAAGTAATATTGAATTTTTAAATTTTATTGATTAGCAATTATGCAATATTTGTATTATCATATTAATATTACACCACAATTTTATGAAGATCAAAAAAAATAATTTATTTTTAGTATCAGCTTTACTTTTTATTGGTGTAGAAGTATCCAGCCAAATAAAACAAGATTCTGTACGGTTTGCAGAAATTTCTACAGAGATATTAAATAAAGGAAAAGCCTATAATGAACTGAGAGATTTAACCAAAAACATTGGCCATCGTCTCAGCGGTTCTGAATCTTACGAAAAAGCAGTAAAATGGGCAGAGCAAAAGCTTCGTGATGCAGGAGCCGACAAAGTATGGCTGCAGGAAGTGATGATCCCGGTCTGGGTGAGAGGAAAAGAATCGTTACAGATCAAAGTCTCCAACGGAACATGGAAAAATCTTAAAATGCTTTCCCTCGGGAATTCCGAAGGTACGGGCGGAAAAGATGTTACCGGAGAGATCATCATGGTACGTTCGATGGAAGAATATGAAAAGCTTACCCCGGATCAGGTGAAAGATAAGATCGTTTTCTTTAATTATCCTTTCAGTCAGACGTATATCGAGACTTTCAGAGGATACAGTGATGCTGCCAAATACAGATCAACGGCAGCTTCTTTAACAGCGAAAAAGGGTGGTAAATTTGCTATTATCCGGTCACTTTCTTCTGCTTTTGACGATGTTCCGCATACGGGAGCAATGCGTTATGCAGACGATAAGAAAATTCCTGCCGTAGCTATCGGAAGTACCACTGCTGATGAACTGGCTTTGCTTTTAAAATCTCAAAAAACTGTCGCCAAACTTAATTCTAACTGCGGGATGAAAGGTGAAAAACTTTCCCATTCTGTTATCGGGGAAATTACCGGCAAAAAAAGATCAAAGTGTGATCGTAGTAGGTGGACATCTTGATTCATGGGATGTCGGTGAAGGGGCTCATGATGACGGAGCAGGAATCGTTCAGAGTATTGAAGTGTTGCGGACTTTTAAAATTTAGGAATTAAAAACAATCATACCATACGCGTTGTCTGTTTCGCTAATGAAGAAAACGGTGTAAAAGGTGGTGTTCAGTATGGAAAAACGGTTAAAGAGAATAATGAGAAACATCTTTTTGCCATTGAAACGGATGCCGGTGGATTTACCCCACGTGGAATTTCTCTTGATATGGATAACGAAAAAAAGAAAACAGATTCAGAGTTGGTCAGATCTGTTTTTGCCATACGGAATTTATGATTTTAAAAATACCTATTCCGGAACTGATCTTTATCCGCTTCACGATATGGGAATTCCGACCGCAGAGCTGGTTCCCGACTCTCAACGGTATTTCGATATACACCATACGGAAGAAGATACTTTTGAAAAGGTAAATCGCAGAGAGCTTCTGCTGGGAGCAGTGGCGATGACACAGCTTATTTATATGATTGATAAAAACTGGTAAATATATTCAACCGTTCCTTAAAAGAGCGGTTTTTTTATGAAATTATCTCTAATTGTATTTCTTTCCCGAAAAGCTGTTGCACCTTTGCAATGACTTTTCGGGAACACCCGAAAGTTTGTCGCACCCTTGCAACAAGGTTTCGGGTAACCCAGAAAGTTTGTCACACCCTCGCAATGACTTTTCTGGTGACCCAGAAAGTATGTTGCACCCTCGCAACAAGTTTTCTCCATAAAATGCAAAACAATGTAAAATAAAATACAGATTTTCCATTCCTATCTGCATTTGAATCTTTAGCGCAACTCCCTTGCGAACGGAAAATATGCGAAATTTAATTTAAAAGAAACCTTGCATCGTTGCGTTTAAATCTTTAACGCAACGCTCGCAATGATATGGAAGAAACTACTCCAGATACACCTTTTTATCAAGCTTTACCTCAAAGGTTTCTCCACCTCTTTTAATCTTTAGATTGAGGGTATTCTGATCTTTTTCCACTCGGTTGATGAAATAATGACAGGCCGTATCTTTGTCAAGATTTTCAAGCTTTATGCCATCGATGCTGAGGATCGCATCCCCTATCTTCAGCGGGAAATTTTCATCCTCAAAGATAAAAGTGACCATCGCATTTCCATTAACAAAACGGTAGCTGAATCCGAAAGATTCAAGAGTAGAAGGACTGGTAATGATTCTTTTCATATAAATCCTGTTATTCTTCCAGTCGAGGATAAAAATGAAATCCTTAAAAAATTCGTTGCCTATGAGATCCGTTTTTCCGGTAGCCATTCTTTCCTTCTGAAACATAGTATTTCCCATTTTCACGGAATCTGCCCGAAAAATATATCCCGGTGCCGGCATGGCAGTTCCGAATGCACCGGTGGTACGGGTCCCGAAAGTTTTTACAACGTGCTGAAGTGTTTTCGGATCTATATTGTCACCCGATATTTCCAGCCTGCCGGAAAAGCCGGTATCGAAAGTAAGCTTTATATCTTTATTTAACAGTGAGATATTTATTACCGGAGTTTTCTGTGGCTGGCTCTCGAAAGGAATGACTACTTCATAATCCTTTGTATTAAAAGCATAAATATCATTTGATGCCTCCAGTAAATTTTCTGAATAATTAATCTTCCAGAAAAGTTTAGCCATCTGATTGGCTCCAATAATACCATCGACTTTCAGGCAACCCAGCTCCGCAGAATTGAGGTCGAGAACAATTGCCCCTACATTTTTAAAGATCAGTCCGTCTATCTTCATTTCCGGAAGCTCGGTGAAGATCTGCTGCTGTACCTTTTCGTCGGAATCTTTAATGGATTTTTTATACTTTTTCTTAAGATTGAGTTCCTCATAAATCGTTTGAGAAACAACAGTCGGCGCGCCGGTATCAAACAGGAAGTTATAGAATTTCCCATTGATGCTCACTTTCACAAATGGCAGATTGTTTTCAAATCTCAGATTTACTTTTTCGACCGGATGCAAAATCTGCACTTCTCCTTTTTCAAAAAACTTTTTAGACTGTCCGAAAATGGTAACTGCTGAGAATAGGAAGAGTGAGTATAGGATTTTTTGCATTAACTTATTTTATGGCTAAAATAAGGTTTTTTTGTGAGGATGTGAAAATAGAAAAGCCATCCCAACGGACAGCTTTCTATAATACATTAAAAATTCTAAATTTTATCCAATACCTTTTTTCGGAAGCACCTTTACCAGCTGAGGCTTATATTCCTTTTCCAGTACTACAAACTTCCATGATTTACGGTCTTTGGAAACCGCGCAGGCTTTCATGGTGGCATTGATAAGGTAGACACCTTCTTTGGGCAGATATTTTACGTTGTTTTTACCGTATCTTTTTGTCAGCATTGTACTGAGCTGCTTTTTCATCTCATCATTCAGGGAACTCATATTGCATTTCATGGTAAAAATATAGTGGGCAATTGAGAAATATTCTCCATTGATGAGTTCCGGTTTTTCAATATTTCCAAACTGAAGGTTCTGAAGATCAATTTTCATGAAGGGATTATTGTACGTCATGTTCATAAGCTGGGTCATCTGGTCTTTCGGAATTACGGTGAAAAACTTGGGATAAATACAGTTTACTGCCTGATCGATCTGCTTGGTTTTAATAGTGTTAGCAAAATAGGTAAGCGATTTTTTGATGGCTGCATCATCAGGATTGGCTTTTGTCTGTGCAAAAGTCATTAATGATAACAACACGAAGAGAAACAGAAGTGATTTGATTTTCATAATTTAATTTAAACTTTATTAACGTCAGGTTCGAGTGTTTTTTCGTAATGAAATGAAAATTATCGAGACCTTTTTGAGCTTATTTAAATAAGCTTTTCGATACTATTTTTTTTAAATCTACTCAGAGTGACGTTATTCTTTCTGATCTGTCGCAGGATTCTGAGAGATTGTTACAATCTTTGTGTAGCTGCGTAAAAAAAAGCCATCCTTCCGGACGGCTTTTAAAATATATTGTAAAGTCTGATTATTTCACTTTTACAAGCTCAACATCGAAGATCAACCACGCGTTTGGCGGGATCACCCCTCCTGCACCTCTTTCTCCGTAGCCCATTGCCGGCGGAATTAGTAAGGTAGCGGTTTCCCCTTCTTTTAACAAAAGAATTCCTTCGTCCCAGCCCTTGATTACTCTTCCCATCCCGATAGGAATTTCGATCGGCTCATTTCTTTTGAATGAAGAATCGAACTCGGAACCGTCAACCAGTTTTCCCGCATAGTGTACAGAAACATTGTCACCGGATTTCGGAGCTTTTCCATCAGTAGTTTTGGTGATTTTATAGTAAAGTCCGGATTCTGTTTTCTGCATTCCTGCTTTTAAATTCTCCACCATTTTCTCCTGGTTTGCTTTGAATTCCTCTTCTTTTTTCTTCTTTTCAGCTTCTTCTTTAGCTAAATAAGCTTTATTGTTTTCAGCGATTTTTGCTTTTCCTTCGTTAAAAGTTTTGGCAGCATCGTAGTTTTTGTATTCGTCACCTTTACTGAAAACGGAAACTTTCTCTAATACGATATCTGTTTTAGGCTTATCCTGAGGTCCTTTTTCTACGTTGGCAATCGTATCGATCACATCTTCTCCTTTTACCACTTTCCCGAAGATCGTATGTTTCCCGTCCAACCAAGGGGTAGCTACTTCCGTGATGAAGAACTGAGAACCGTTGGTATTCGGTCCTGAATTTGCCATAGAAAGGATTCCTTTTCCTGTATGTTTAAGGTCGTTTCTTTCGTCCTCAAATTTATATCCCGGATCTCCCATTCCTGTTCCCTGAGGATCTCCTCCCTGGATCATGAAATCTTTAATTACTCTGTGGAAAATCGTTCCGTCATAGTAAGGAACACCTTTCGCTTTTGCCTTATTTTCTATCTTTCCTTCTGCAAGACCAATAAAATTAGCCACAGTTACAGGAGCCTTTTTATCTTCAAGCTTTACGATCATATTACCTTTCGTTGTCTGAAGATTTGCATAAAGTCCGTCATTAAGACCTTCGTAAGTTTCTTTGTCTACGTTCATTTTTTTATAAATTGGTGTACAACTCATGAGCGAAATACTTGCCGCTGCCAGAATTATATTCTTGTTAAACAATTTCATTGATTATAATGCTTTTAATTTTATGATTAACGGGATATCGTTGTCTATTTTCTTCTCGTCTCCGTACGTACCGTACGCAAGCGCTGAAGGGACCAAAATTGTAACTTCCTCACCATCATGTATAAAACGCAAAGCATCTTCTACTGCTTTCAGCTCATCAAAATGTCCGAATCTGGCTTCCCTTCTCTGGATCGGCCGGTCATAAATCTTGGTCTGATCAAAATCGTAAAGATCATACGAATAGGAAATGAAGCTTTCGTCCTGCCTTCTCTGTCTTTGGTCAAATCCCTGAACATTCACCCAATAATTAAGCTGGGTAGGATAAAATTTCACAGGCTGATTGTTGATCCATTCCTGGATATGATATCTTTCCTGTGCATTCAGGTTTTTCATTCGCTGCCTGGAAATATCAAGATCATTCTTGCTGAGAACTCCCCCAACAGGCGGATGCGTCTGCGCATTCTTGCTACAGCCAAATAAACTGAGAACCGATATGAAGAGTATTTTTTTCATAAACTTTTGCGAAAATACACATTTCAGGAATGATTAACAAAACTTGTAAACTAAAGTTTAAACATTTTATTGCTATTCTGAACACATTTTTTAAATGTACCAGCTTGGTCTTTGAAGCTTTATCCGGCTTTTAGCACTCGCTATTTTTTCAGTTTCGGCGGCGCAGCTCCGCTGCGCCGCCGAAACTGAAAAAATGAGCTCAGACAATTGCTGCAATCAGGCTAGGGCTGAAGCCATTTTTTGTCATTGTGAGGAAAAAATCTTATCAGTAGGTTGTTAGAGATTCTTCACTTCATTTTGTTCAGAATGAAAGGAGTAGAGATATTATTTAAACGCAAAAAAGCCGGGAAATCCCGGCTTTTACAATTATTTTAAGCTTAAAAATTAAACAGTTTCCAATACATGATCTACCTGAACTCTCCATCCAAAAGGATCTTCTGAAAGATTGCTCTGAATATTGACAAGGTCTTTCTTAAGCAATTCAGCATAGCTTTCCTCGTCAGACAATCTTGGCAACTGAAGTTTTTCACCATTGTATCCTAAAGCCTGGAAAACAGTTGTCACCACAGCTGTTCCAACACCCCAAACTTCTTTAAGTGTTCCGTTTTTCTGGGCTTCGATCACGTCTTTTACTTTAATAGGCTCTATTTTCACTTCAATTCCTCTCTTTTTAGCCAACTGAATAAAACTGTCTCTGGTAACTCCGTCAAGAATTTTTTCTGATGTCGGCGGAGTATAAATCGTATCGTTGATTCTAACAAATACATTCATCGTTCCGCTTTCTTCAAAGTACTCATGGGTAGAATCATCGGTCCAGATGATCTGCTCATAGCCTTCTTCGATAGCCAATTGTGTAGGATAAAAAGAAGCCGCATAGTTTCCTGCAGCTTTAGCAGAACCTACTCCACCGCTTGCTGCTCTTGAATAGTGGTCAGAGATTTTTACAGAAACAGGCTCTGTGTAATAGCTTTTTGCAGGTGTCGCCACAATAGCAAACATATATTTATTGGCAACTCTTGCCTTCAGAGCTTCTTCGGTAGCAAAGATCAATGGTCTGATGTACAATGACATTCCTTCACCCTGAGGGATCCAGTCTCTGTCGATGTCTACCAATGCTTTTAATCCATCAAGAAACATTTCTTCCGTTACTTCCGGCATTGCCAGACGTTTTGCCGACTTGTTGATACGTTCAAAATTCTTTTCAGGCCTGAAAAGGAAAACCTGTCCGTCTTTGTCTTTATAGGCTTTCATACCTTCAAAACAAGCTTGTCCGTAATTTACGCCCATCATCGCAGGAGTAAACATTAAAGGACCATAAGGAACCAATTTTACATCACCCCACTTTCCATTTTCATACTCGCAGATGATCATATGATCAATAAAAGTATTTCCGAATGAAAAATTGTTTGGGTCGAATGCAGAAATCCGGGAGTTTTCAGTTTTTTGAATTATCATTTCTAAAATTTTTTATGATGTTCTACAAATTTAACATAATTTTCTAAATATAAAAATTTTAGAGTAAATTTGTAAAAAAATAGCTTGGAAAGAGAAATTAAAACCACGAATGACGGTAGCAAAACATTATATATCAACGATTTAAATGAAAACTATCATTCCCATCACGGAGCGCTTCAGGAAGCAGAACACGTGTTTATTAAAAATGGATTAAATTTAATAAATAATTATGAAATTAATATTTTAGAACTCGGTTTTGGAACAGGTTTGAATGTTTTGGTGACAATTAATGAATATTTAAAAACTGACAAAAATCATGTCATCAACTATTTTACCCTTGAGAAATATCCCATAAATGAATCGGAAATGAACGATTTGGCATATTTTGAACTCTTTGATAACCCGGAATTCAAAAATATTTATCAAAAAATTCATCAGGCAGACTGGGAAAAACAGACTGAAATCATTAATGGTTTTACTTTAAAAAAGATACAATGCGATTTTTTCGACCTGAAAAACATTGACTTACCAAAAATAAACCTTGTATATTATGATTGCTTCGGGGCAAGAGTACAACCCGATCTTTGGGAAAAACCTTTATTTGAAATGGTTTCTGACAAAATGGCGGTTAACGGATTGTTAACAACCTATTCTTCCAAAGGAAGCGTAAGAAGGATTCTCCAGGAACTTAATTTCAAAGTAGAAAAGAAGCAGGGGCCACCGGGAAAAAGAGAAATGATCAATGCGGTGAAGAATGAAAATTCATTAATGTAACAATCTATCAATGTACCAATTTAACAATGCTCACCGGTAAACTGCTACATTGATACATTGATAGATTGTTATTTGGCAAGCCTTATTCCTGTAAACTGCCATTTCAGTTCGGGCTGAAAAAAATTGCGATATGTGTTTCTGCTGTGTCCATGAGGGGTTGCTACCGATGCGCCTCGCAAAAACATCTGGTTGATCATAAATTTTCCATTGTATTCTCCTACTGCGCCGGGTTCTTTTTTAAAACCGGGATACGGAAGATAGGCGCTGTTTGTCCATTCCCAACGTTTTCCCCATTCAAAATGAGGAGATGCTACTTCCCATTCCTGTTCGGTAGGAAGACGCATTTCTTTCCATGAAGCATAGGCGGAGGCTTCATAAAAACTGATGTGACAAAGCTCTTCTTCTGGATCAATTTCTTTCGAACCATTTAATGTATAATGCATCCATTGATCATCAATTTTATGCCAGTATAAAGGAGATTTTATATTATTCTCTTTTACCCAGCTCCAACCGTCAGCGTGCCAGTATCTGAAATCTTCATAGCCTCCTGCTTCCATGAATTCAAGATAATCTGCATTAGTTACCAGACGATTGGAAATTTCAAAATCATTAAGGTAAACTTTATGCCTTGTCAATTCATTATCAAAGCAAAATCCGGATCCTTCAAAGCCCACTTCATAAATGCCTTCTAAGAATCTAAGCATTGTTTTCTCTGCAGCTATTTTATTTTCTTTTTCGCACTTATTTTTATAAACAGGGAAAAGAGGATTATGTCCCAGAATATATTTAATATCGGTCATCAGCAATTCCTGATGCTGCTGTTCGTGATTAAGACCTAATTCCAATAATATTACAATCGAGCCATTTATATGATCGCTGTTAAGAAAATCAGCCATTTTTTCATCCACATACTTTCTATATCTGTAGACATCAGAAACAGAAGGCCGGCTTAAATTTCCACGGTCTGTACGGATGACACGGGCTCCAATGGTTTCATAGTAACTGTTAAAGACAAAATTATATTGAGGATCAAAAACCTCATAAGAAGGATCGTAAGCTATTAATATAAATGTCTCAAAAAACCAGGTTGTATGTCCCAAATGCCACTTGGGAGGACTTACATCTACAATAGGTTGGACTACATAATCTTCAATCTCAAGAGGCTTGCATATTTCTTCTGAATGCATTCTGATCTCCTTAAATCTTTTAACGAGAGAATTTATGATCGTATCGGTTTCCATATTTATATATTATTTGTTAACCATCCAAATACTGTCTACAAACCAGTTTTTTGAATCACTGATTTCTCCTGTTATTGTAAACCCTGATTTTTTTGCGAGCTCTTCTATGTCGGGTTTTGAAAACTTCTGAGAAACCTCCATATCAATAACTTCATTTTCTTTAAAAGTAATCATTTTACCGGCAACTCTCACTTCCTGCTCTGCAAGACTTATCAGAAAACTACGGCAAGCTCCTGTGATCGGATCGTAAGATTCATAATGCTGAAATTTTTCAATCGTAAAATCACCTCCCAACTCCCGATTAATTCTGGATAAAAGATTAAGGTTAAATTGCGCGGTAATTCCGGATTGATCACTGTATGCATTCAGAACTGTGTAAGGATTTTTCTTCAGATCAAAACCTATTAAAACGATATCTTCAGGATTTAGCAAACGATGAAGCTCTTTGCAAAACCCTTCCGCTTCTTTTCTGTTCATATTTCCGATATTTCCACCCAGAAACAAAATTACTTTTCTTCTTGATGAAAGCGTCATTGCCTTTTCCAGCATTTGAAAGTATTCTCCTTCGAGTGGCAAAACATTCATATGCGGCAACTTCTTTTTTTAAGTTATTCTTCAACACAGAAAGAATATTTCCAGATATATCAATAGGCATATACGTGAAATCGTGTTCTTTTTCGCTAAGATATTCTAAAAGATAAGTAGATTTCATTGCATCTCCGGCTCCCAGTTCTATCAGGTCAAAAGGCTCCTGATGGGCTTTGATACAGTCTGCAATTTCTGCTGTTTTGTTTTTAAAAATATCAAGCTCGCATCTTGTCAGATAATATTCCGGCATAGCCATTATTTTCTGAAACAGCTCATCACCTTTTTTGTCGTAAAAATATTTGGAAGACAAATGTTTGGGAGTGCTTTGCAGACCGGTAAGAACATCATCCAGAAAATGATCCTTATGATTTTCTTCGTTTCGGTTTTTTAGTTTTTGGGTTAATTGAAGATTCATATGAGTTGTCATTTGGTTTTTAGAATTCTGCAACTATCTTGCCGACGTCATAAAATGTTTGATAAAATATTTGTTTCACAGTAATTGTATTATTGCAAGAATTCATATAAAAACTATTTTTTTTAAAGCTTGGAATGCTCATTGCTATATATGAGCTGAATGGCTTCCAGAGAGATACCACATCAGTTTTATAAATTATATCAGCATAAATATTGAAACATCTAATTGTAAATGGCTCGGGTTTCTGTACAGGAAGTAATCAGCTTTTTTTGTGAAATTTTTTAAACCAAATTAAATCATCATATTATGAACAGTAAAATAAAAGTCGCTTTAGCGCTTATCGGAGCAGGAGCTCTTGTTGCCTGGGGAATCAAAAGAAAGAAAAACGGGAAGCTAAAAACATTTACAGCACCGGATGGGAATACTTATCAGGAAAACCAGCTTTACAGAACCTTTGACAATAAACTCTATAAGAACGGAAAACAAATTCATTTTGAAACTCCTGTCATGGAGCAGAGTAAGTCGGGCAATCATGCATTCGACGAGCATTCCAATACAATTCCGAAAAATTACGAAAGCGTAAATCAGAATATCACTTATCATCAGAAAGGCGTAAGACATCACTAAATCAACAAAGCTTCGGTCATCTAACCGGGGCTTTTTTTATTAAATACCGATGAATTCAAATCAACATTATTCAATGATAACAATTTATTATATACAATAATCTAATATAAAATTTCAATAAAATTAAAATTTTATAACATTTGTAATGAATTAGTATTTTTTTTGGTATTTTTAATTAATTAAAAAACGAAAACACCTTTCACCTTAAAATATTTATACTAATGAAAAAACTGACTTCTTTTTCAATCCTTATTCTTCTAATGGCTTTTTCTTTTTTGAAAGCTCAGAAAATATCGGATGGACAGACAATCGATATTAATGGTTTATCCGTTACGTTCAATATACTGAATAAGGAATCGATTACTGTTTCAGGTAAGGATTTTGACCGGTATAAAGTATCTGCCAAGCTGGTGAACAATTCTCAGAAAAGTTATACTGTAAGATTAAGCAATGCTCCACAAATTGTCACTAATACTTCATTAGTAGAACTTAACTGCATCAATGCTACCGGCGCAAAACTAACCTCAAAAAAAATTGATCTTAAGCTCAAAGCACAAAATGTAAATGTGACTTACTGGGCTTACACGAAAGACGGCAAATACCAAAGCTTTGTTATCCCGATCGTAGCAGGATATTATCTTGACGGTGGAGATTCTGTAAGTGATGACGCCATCTTTATTGTACCTAAAGGAGAAGCTCCGAACGTTAACGTAAGGAGTTTACAGTAGCCAATTAATATCTGTTTTTTTTAATTTAAACTGTAGCGGCGGCATCAACTGTAGTATGATCTTCCTTTTTAGGAATGGTAAACCAGAAAGTACTTCCCTCACCTATTTTGCTGTCAACTCCTATAGTTCCGGAATGCTTCCTTATGATCTCCGAACAAATATACAATCCCAGACCAAGTCCCGAATAGGAAGCTCCCAAATGGTCTGCACGGTAATAACGATCGAAAAGATTAGGAATAACGGACTCTGAAATTCCCTGACCAAAATCCTGCACAGACACTTTGATATGATCATCAAATGACTCGGCAAAAATATGGATTTCAGGAGATTCTTTCGCATATTTCACAGCGTTATTCACCAAATTGACCACTACTTGTTCGATCCGGTGTTCATCGGCAAATATTTCAAGAGATTCATTACTTTTCAGAATGAGCCGGTGTTTATTTTCAAGCCTTACATGATGGCAGCTTTTGTTAAGCATCTCATATAAATTGAACTTTTTATATTCTAGCATAAGCTGATCCTGCCCCAGCCTGCTCATGTTAAGCAGATCGTCTATCAGCAGACACATCTTCTCTATACCTTTATCGGATTGCTCGATCAATCGTATGTGTGTTTGTGAATACGGTTGATGTTTAATCCTGTTAAGAAGCTGTATAGAAGCTTTTACAGCAGTAAGAGGGGTTTTAAGTTCGTGGCTGGCAACACTCAGGAAATCATCTTTTCGCTGTTCTGCCAGTTTTTTATCTGTAATTTCAGTGGTCATCCCTACCATTCTGTCGGCAACGCCATTTTTATCATATCTCGGGCGGCCGTTTGCCTGAATCCAGTGGATGGAACCATCTTTCCACTTTACTGGATATTCAGCTTTGTAAATTCCGTTTGTACGGATGGCTTCCTGCACCAATCCTCTGATATGCTCTCTGTATTCCGGGAGAATTGCTTCATAGAGATCGGAATAATTAAATTCTTCATCCGGTAAAAAACCAAAATTATATTTAAACTGAGCCGAACTTTCCATTGTTCCGGTGGCAAGATTCACTTCTGTCGATCCCAATCGGCTTGCATCCATAGCGATCTCCAGACGGTTTTTGAATTCTAAAACAGCATCTCTTGCATTTACCTGCTCTGTAACGTCACTTGCCACCACAAGAATCGAAGTGCTTTTATTGTTTTCGTCAAAAATAGGCTGATATGCAAAGTTTAGATAATATTCATTCAGCTCATTTCCATTTTGTATTAAAGCCTTGATTTCTTTACCATAATAAGGCTGTCCTGTTCTGTACACTTCCAAAAGAACATCAATAAACACCTGCCCTTTCAGCTCCGGAATAGCTTCTGACAAAGGCTTTCCAACAATTGAACGATCTTTGTTCCAGATTTTAAGAACCAAATCATTCACAATTTCCACCTCAAAGTTTTCGCCTCTTAGGGACGCCATAGCAACAGGTGATTTTTCAACTAAAGTTTTGAAACGTTTTTCATTTTCAGTCAAAGTATGATTGGCAGTGAGCAATTCTTTTCTTATTTTAAGGAGTTCACTGTTTGTAGCAAAGAGCTCTTCATGTTTAGAAAAAAGATCTTCGTTGGTGGTGAGATATTCTTCATTTAAAGCAGAAAGATCATTAATAAGCTTCTGTTCGGATTTGGATTTTTCTTCTACCATATTCATGGCTTTTTTTCTTTCGGTAACCTCAAATGCGGTATGCAGAATATATTCTGTTTTTCCGTGCTGATCCAGAATGGCTTTATATTCAAAATCAAAATAAAACTCCTGAGGTCCTTCGTCAGTAAGCAGAACGGCAGGATAATTTTTAGCCTTAAAAGTTTCTCCCGAATCCCAGACATTCTTCAGAATAGTAAAAAAAGGCTGCTCATCCAACTCGGGAAGAATAGTCCGAAAATCTTTACCAACAACACTTCTGTCCTTACCCCAAAAATCAAGCATTGCCTGGTTGGCGCTTAAAATCCTGATGTTATCACCCTGATAAACAGCAGTAGCATTGGGAGAGTAAAAAAAGTACTGACAGTAATTTTTCTGCCTCAATTTGTTCCGGAGAATTCATATTGCTAAATATTATTAAATATAATTATTAAATGTAATACTGTCTGTACTGCAGAACATTATTTCAAATTCACAGTACAGAATAATGTAGTTCAGCAATGGGAAAAAAGTAAACCATAACAGGAACAACTGCTATGGTTTAATGATCATTCTATTTCTAATCTTTATATTTAAAAGAGTATAAAATACATCCATTAAAAAAGATCGTTGAATTTGGGACTTCCTGATGCTCCTTTAGGAAGAAAAACGACTTTTCTTTTGATCATTTTTGCTTTTTCAAGAGCTTTTAAGGCTTTCTGACGTTCAATCTCTCTGTTAATAGACGGGGAATTTTCCCATTGTGTAAATTCTTTCATAATTTAATATTTTAAGTGTTGGTGTCTGGTGTGACTTATTATAGTCTTAGCATAAAGCAGACCAATTTTTAACAAACATTAAAATATTTTTTAACTTTTTAAAATTATAAAATTTCTGATGCAATCATTCCAAATGAAATCTTCTGGGATCAGGATATTTAAAAATAAAACCAAGCTCAGAAACCAGTTTTTCAGATGAGATCATCCTTTGTTCATCATTATAAAGCCTATCATTGAGAGGAATATTATTTTGAGCCGAGATAACTTCCTGTTTTGTCGGATGAAGTGGTGCCACAACATTATAAACTTTAGATTCCACATTCTTTTCCATCATGATCCGTATTACTTCTGCAACATCATTATAATGAATATGATTAACAATACCTCCGAGATCTGAAACTGTAAAATTTTTCAGGAGCCTCCTGTCGCCCATCAATCCTCCGAGTCTCAGGATATTAATATGCGGAAACTTTTTAGATATTTCGTTTTCTATAAACACATTTTCTACAGGCATCATTTCTTCAGTATAAATTCCCGGTTGATTGGGATAAGCACCTGTTGTACTCGTAAAAAACATTTGTTTTTCATATTTTCCGATAAATGAAAATAGCTTTGAAAGTATTGTCTGTAATGACTCTTGGGACGATCTTCTTTCCGATAAAGGAATGGTAATGATCACAGCATCAAGCTGATGAATTATTCCCCAGGATTCCGGATAACCATTATCTGTACTGTTACTGAACACTGCTATTTCAGCATGAAATCCCTGTGACTGAATGCCATGGAGTTTATCATAAGATGTAGTTGTCGCGTAAATATCAAATTTCCCATCCAGATGATCAGCAACTCTCGACCCCAGCCAACCGAATCCTATAATTCCTATTTTTTTCATTTAAATTTAATAATTAAAAGAAATCTCTGTTATTCCCCATGAATAAAGGATAAAGATATTGAATTTAAACAGACATCAGATTACATAAATGTGAAAGTTTGTAAAATAATCAGGCATATTATTATACTGTAGGCATATTATTTGCGTTGGAGATTATTGAATATGCAATTTGCAAAACCACGGGCTTTTCCACATATTTGCATATCAATGAAAGTTTAAAGCTATTTCACAAAACAGCTATATCCGATGAATAACAACATTGAAATATATATACAGGCACTTAACTCGGCAAACTGTGGAATTATTATCACAGATAATTTGCAGCCCGATAATCCTATTGTGTACTGCAACAAGGCCTTTGAAACTATAAGCGGCTATTCTCACGACGAGATTATCGGTCACAACTGCCGGTTTCTGCAATCTCAGGACAGATCCCAACCCGAAAGACAATATATTAAAGACTCCATAAGAGAAGGAAAAGATTGTAAGGTCGAAATACGAAACTACAACAAAAAAGGAAATCTTTTCTGGAATGAGCTTTTCATCTCTCCGGTAAAAAATAATGATGGTGTTATCACCCATTTCATTGGTGTTCAGAATGACATTACTGAACGAAAAAAAGCAGAACACGAATTAAGAGAAGAGAAATCTTCTGTAGAAAGGAAAATTCAGGAAAGGACTAAAGAACTTGTTGATAATGAAGCGTTTCTTTCGAGTATTATTCAGACGGTAAGAGAAAGTCTGCTCGTTTTAGATGCAGATTACAGGGTTCTGAGTGCCAATAGTCATTTTTTAAGTTCATTTAAAGTAACTCATGAAGATACGGTAGGTAAAATTCTGTTTGAGTTAGGAAATCATCAATGGGATATTGATACATTGAGAGAGCTTCTCATGAAAATTCTGCCGACTAATAATCCGGTTATTGATTATGAAGTAGAACATGATTTTCCACATATAGGTAAAAAAGGTTATGCTTCTGAATGCTTACCGAATTGAATTTGAAGGACAGTATAAAGACCGAATACTCATTGCTATTGAAGATATTACTGAGAAAAAAGAAATTGACCGCCGGAAAGACGATTTTCTCTCCATCGCAAGCCACGAGCTGAAGACACCGCTGACAACCATCAAAGGATTGGTACAACTCCTTCAGCGAATGAAACCCGATGGTTCCTCTGAGAAATACAATGGAACATTAAATAAAGTATCAGTGTACGTAGATCGTCTTAACATATTAATATCTGATCTTTTAGACACCTCCAAAATACAATCGGGAAATATAGAACTTCATGTGGAACCATTTGATATTGATAAGACAATCCATGATACTGTTGAAAATCTGTCTGTATCAGCTCCCGGTCATACGATCACATTATCCGGTACTACCAACGCAACACTTTTAGGAGATGAGCTACAGATATCACAGGTAATCAATAATCTGATTTCCAATGCTATCAAGTATTCTCCCGGCTCAGATAAGGTAGATGTTTATATCAACAGAGTCGGTAATTTTGTAAAAGTTTCGGTAAAAGATTACGGAATGGGAATCAGCTCGCAGGACAAAGCCAAAGTTTTTGACAGATTTTACAGGGCAAGAGATATACAGAAAAAATTTCCGGGGCTTGGTATAGGACTCTATATTTCGCATGAAATCGTAGCCAACCACAACGGTACTCTATGGGTCGAAAGCGAGGTCGGAGAAGGCTCAACATTTAGTTTTACGTTACCCATAATGAAAAATCACTAAGGAAATGAATAGTAAAAAGATAATGGTCTGTGATGATGATCAGGGTATATTGGATGTCCTGCAGATGCTTTTAGAATCGGAAGGGTTTACCGTATTTACAGAAATTAACAGTACAAATCTGATTAAACAAATCCATATTGATAATCCGGATCTTATCCTGCTGGATCTATGGATGCCACTTCTTTCCGGTGATCAGGTTTTAAAGGCAATAAGAAGCACCAATGAGATAAAAGATCTTCCGGTAATTGTACTTTCGGCGAGTGTAGACGGTGACGATATTGCTTCAGATGCGGGTGCTAACGACTTTGTTGCCAAACCGTTTGACCTTGATGTCATCGTTTCAAAAATAAGAAATCTTTTAGTTTAAATATTTACAAATTAAAATAGTAAAAAAAGGAATATGTGTACTTTACCACGTATTCCTTTTTTTGCAATTATTCACCAAATAAAAATTCCGTAGAATTAAACTTGCGCTAATTCTACGGAATAGATTGGATTTATAATAATGAATATATGTTTAAAAACTATTTAACAGCTTTTTTCGCGTTTTCAGATTCCATCAGGTGATGCTCCAAAGTAGGTAGTGTTGTGCTTGCGAAAGATTTCAGAGATGCTTCTGAGCCTTCAGACGCCTGTTTTTTAAATTCAGCAATATCTTTTTTATGATCGGTTACCATCAAATCAGTGTATGCACGATCAAATTCTGCCCCCTTTTTAGCTTTTAGGTCGTCATACATTTTCTGTTTTTCTGCATCCAGGCTCGTTGGTAATGTATATCCTGCAGTTGATGCCCACTTTTTAAGCTCATCATTTGCCTTTCCATGATCTTTCACCATCATTGCCCCCAAAGATTTTACGGTTGCATTACTTGCATTGCTCGCGGCAAGCTGTCCCATCATGACTTCCATCATTCCTCCTATTGCTGCTGCATCTGCAAATTTCTTATCCTGAGTGCTCAGTGTAGCCGTTGCTGTATTGGTATCTGACACAGCAGTTGTAGCAGAATCTCCCGTAGCCATCGAAGTATCGGCGGGTGCAGACATTGAAGCCGTACTATCCGCAGACTGATCAGAATTCGTTGTTTCTTTTTTCTTGCAGGCTACCATAGCAGCCACTGCCAGAATAGTTAAAATTGAATTTTTCATAATATAATTGTAAATGGTTAAATAAAACAGCAAAGAATATTGCTTATCGCTGATAGTAACAATTAATTTGCCAAAGTTTTTAAAATCAATTATTTATGATACCACAAAAGTATTTATGGAAGAAATTTTTAATATCAACACAATGGAATATGTCGTATATAAAAAAATACAGTTTAATTTGATTAATTGCAGTTCAGATAAAAAAGATTATTCTTGTTTAATAGGAAATAAACATTTCCATCATTATCATGATAGAGATGAACTTTTTGGAAGACTGATATTCTAGAAGCAAGCATTAAAAACTACAGAGACCACCATCACGGTTTACAAAAGTTGCTGACCCCAAAAAATCCGGCATCTGGCAAAAAAAGTAAAACGGCGGTGAAAAATTTAAATTGCCCCAAAAGAAAAACTTCCGGGGCAGCTTATTTTTTTAATTTTTAATGAATTTAAAGTTTTTTACTCCTCCACACGAATAGATGGTAACTAGGTAATTTCCTTTAGGCAGCTGAGAAATATTTAAACTACTTTTTACCTTTCCGATATCCTTTTTAAAGAGTTCCCGCCCGGAAAAATCAGAGATCGTTACATAATCGATTTTGGTTTCGCTTTCAAGATTGACTTCATCCTGAGCAGGATTTGGATAAATTTTAACATTCTTTACTTTTCGCGTTTCCGAAGTTGATAAAGAATTATTTGTTATCTGAAATACATAATCCCTTGTTTCACCGGACCCGAAACTTGAGCAGGCATTGGAGGCCAGGATAGAACTTCCGTAGGCGCGCGACCGGATTCTTACTCTTATACTTCCGGAAAGAACGGAAGACGGAACAGAAAAAGATGAGGTATTCTGTGTAATCATCGAATTTGTCAACAGCTTATATTCCTGATCTTCAAACAATCCGTTATTGTTAAAATCCAGCCAGATGGCGGTTACAGCTTCTGAAGATGTAGAAGTATAAATATCATAGCTGTTGCCGGCTACTAACGTTGCTGTCGTCTGTCCCGTTGCAGGATAGCTGTGATAGTAGGACGTAAGTGATGAATACGTCAAATGGTCGAAAGCAGTATTATTGATCCTGATCTCAATAAAAGCCGGATCATCTCCACCGCCAAGATTTGAGGTACAAGGATCTGACTGAGCCTGTAAAATGCTGCTCAGCAGAACGCTAAAAAATAAGATTGATTTCATAAGGTATTATTTAAATTAAAAAATATGATAACAGCAGTCCTGTCTTGCCAGTAAATGAACTGCAAAACGGATATGATTTGTAAAGGAATAGTGCGGGTAAAAGCTCTCGTTTATTCTACTAAAGCCGCTTTCAGCATAAGGTAATGTAAATCTGTATTTTTAATAAAAGGCTGTAAAAGTTCGCTTCCGGGGCCAAACATGGCCAGCTCTACATAATCTCCGGAATGATCCATGCTGATCCATCCTACGGAATTATGTTTTTTCTGAATTTCAGAATATGCTTTAAATGGAAGTTTTTTGTAATTGTAAAGACCTACTTCCTGTTTTTCAAGACCTGAATAAAAACTCAGCATATATTTGGCTTCGTCATCGGCCAGCCTTATTTTATTGGTTTCATAGATCCAGTCTTTTATCTCTTGAATATTAAAATCTGCATGAATGGAATTCAGGATAAATTCATTGGTATATCTGTAGTTGGCAATGCTGTTGAATTTCTCAGTCGCCTCCGAACCATAAATCGTTCCCGGATTTGCATTTCCGTGATCGGTAGTAATAATTACGAGTGTATTACCGTCTTTTTCTGCAAAATCCATCGCTACCTTTACGGCTTCTTCAAATGCAATCTGATCATGAAGCAAAGCCGCAATATCATTGGCATGAGCCGCCCAGTCTACTTTTCCGCCTTCAACCTGCAACACAAAACCTTCTTTATGATCCTTCATCTGCGAGATGGCCGATGAGGTCATTTCCGCGAGTGTAGGAATAGTCTGCAATTCAGGGATATTTTGTCTGTCGATACTGTAAGGCAATGCACCTGTATTGAAAATACCGAGCGTTTTTGTATCTTTTTTTAAATTTTTCAGATCAGCTTTCGTTTTGAGAACCTGATACCCTTTCTGCTTGTAAAGATTATACAAATCTTTTTTATCCTGTCTTTTTGAAGGATTAAAAAATTCGTCTCCACCGCCCATCATCACGTCGAATCCTATATTGGCATACATTTCGGCAATCTCGGGTTCGGCGTTTCGGCTGTCGGAATTGATGCAGAATCCGGCAGGTGTCGCATGGGTGATCGTAACCGTCGTTACACAACCTGTCTTTTTCCCTGATCTTTTGAATTTTTGCCAAACAGGAAGATATCTTTCTCCATTCGGTCCGACATTGAGAACTCCGTTTTTCACCCGGAATCCACCACCAAAAGAAGAGCTGGCGGCAGCAGAATCTGTTACGATAGAACTTGCAGAAGCAGTATCCATCAAAGCTCTTGAGATTTTATTTTCCCGGTAAAGATTCATCCAGTTGCCGCCGTATCCCAGGATATTACGAGAATATAGATCGGCCATAGCCAATGTTCCCGAGCTCATCCCATCACTGATCATGAATATTATGTTTTGGGCCTGCTTTCTTTTTGCTGACAAATTGCGTTGGCCAGCTAATAAATCCCAGGGATTTAATGTTAATGCTCCCGACAATAAAGCCGATCCTTTTAAAAACTTACGTCTGTCCATTACAATGAAATTAGGCGTGCAATTTAGATATAAAATTCATTTATTGAAACAATGTTGCATTAAAGAATTATTAAATTTCAGATTTAGAATTCTTATTGTAACTTTGTTGCAAAGATAGTCATTAGAATTAAAAAAGCAACACTGTTGCATTATCATGAGACAAATACGCAATACTCAGGCAAAAACGGAAATACTGAATCTTCTTGATCATACAGAAAGCGCTTTGTCACACAGCGAAATACAGGAAAAACTTGATGGATTATGCAACCGTGTAACAATCTACAGGGTTCTTGAGCGACTGGAAAAAGAGGGAAAAATTCACAAAATTGTAAATGTTGATGGGGTGATAAATTATGCAAAATGTCATCACTGTAAGGAAGATAAACATTCTCATAATCATCTTCATTTTAATTGTGAAAACTGTAAACTTGTAACGTGCATAGAAAATGTAGTTCCTGAAATCGAACTTCCTGAAAATTTCATTGCACACAGTTATAACTTCATCATCAGTGGAATTTGTCCGAAGTGTAAATCTCTACTCAATGTTTAGTAAATAATCATAATTTCTTATCAAAAACTTTAAAAAAAGATGATAATAATCAGTAATTTCTTAGGAAGTTATCTGATGTATTAGGATAAATAAGAATTTTAGAAAAAATCAATAACTATAAAAAAGATTCTGAACGGTGTAACAATATTAGTCTTAACAGCTTACACAGTAAGCAATCGCATGATTATTCACTATTTTAAGACATTTGAAATCTTTTGAAATATATACCAAATATTTTATTTATTCGTTAAAATTTTAATAGAATGTTATAACTTTGCGCAAAAATTATTTTAATCTATGCGGAAAACGTTACCAATTCTACTAGTACTGAATGTTTTCATTTTCTTTAATGCTCAAAACAAATCAACCTTAAACATCAACTCTAAATCATTAAGTACTCTTACCGTAGAGTATAATAAAATCTATGAGTCTGCTAAGGAAATTATTTCAAACTTATTGGCTGATAATAAAAGTACTGCTGAAAAAAGCAACTATGATTTTACATCTGCTGATGTCTCACTACACAAAAATGACTTCACTTTCAACACCAAAACTTCTGAAGACAAAAACAGGCTTCATCTGAACTGGGTTTCCGAAATGAGCTACAATTTCAGCCCCGGATTTGGTGATGATGAAAATATCTTTTACCGTGCCAGGGTATCTTCAGGGCTAGACTGGCTGGCTTTGGGAGAAGGAAGTTCAAAAAACCAGAGAATCCAGAATTCTTTGAATGAGAAACTAAGAAATATTGATCTTTTAGAAAAAGTAAAATATAAAAGAGAAATTGACCACAGACTCAATATTGATCATGTAAGAGCCGCTTTTGACGAAAAAAAGATCAGCCTTTTATCTGATTACGAGAAAATTTTAAAGCTTCTGAACGATTTTACAATCAACCAGAATAAAATCGGACTGAAGAACAATGCTGAAGCAGCACAGTCAAAATATCTTCTGGAAAAAATTTCAATTGAAAAAAAATCACTGGAAGATCTTCTGAAAACTTCTGGCAGAAATCCTTTAAGCAAAGAGATTTTTACGACAGATATCCCGGATCTGATCCCTGTAGAAAATATTGATCTGAGCGTATTGATAAAGGATAAGGCCATGGCTTTAAAGATGGAAAAGGAAATACTGGACATCAAAC
Source organism: Chryseobacterium sp. POE27 (assembly GCF_039727685.1). Lineage (NCBI taxonomy): Bacteria > Pseudomonadati > Bacteroidota > Flavobacteriia > Flavobacteriales > Weeksellaceae > Chryseobacterium > Chryseobacterium sp. POE27. The sequence continues at coordinate 438,113 of NZ_CP152475.1, read as the reverse complement.
GCAAGAGAGACAAGCAGCTTGATCTTAGGTTTAAGCTTCGTTATAATTATTACTCAGCATTATCAAGAGACCGTAATTTTGCCAGCGTAGGCGCTACGATCAACCTTCCGCTAAGCAGAAGCAAAACTGATCTTGAAAGTGATAACGATCTGAAAGCTAAGGAAAACAGCCTTCAGGATATGCAGATGATTTATCGTAATAATCTCAGCAATATGTACAGAGATTATTATCTTCTGAAATCTGAAATAGAAATATTACAAAGCGAAAGCACCTATCTGGAATCTGAACTTAAAGTAAATTCTACCAACGAGAAGAGCAATACCTTCAGTCCGGCAGCTTATCTCACTACAGCTGAAAAATTTTTGAACAACCAGATACAGATATGTGACAAAAAATCTGATCTGTACGAAAAATATCTTGAATACAGAATGATTTCAGGAACAGACAATAAAACAGAAGGTTTACAAAACCAGGCCAACGACGACAACGCAGGGCAGGAAACTTATATCTGGAGCAGTTTTTTCACAAACTATTCTAATACATATATCATCAATCTGATGAACCACTGGCACATCAACAGGGTTTTTCTGTCGGTGGGAAAAGTAGCGGATATGGTAAAAGTAGCAGACTTTATGACGAAAGCCGCAGAAAACAATATTCAGGTGTATCGTCTTATCGGTGAAAATTCCTATGCTAAAACGGATGATGGATTTGCAGACCTGCAACTGGTGATGGAAGATGCTAAAACCTTGGGATTTACGGGAATTCACCTTGACATTGAGCCTCATACTTTTGATGATTATAAAGCCAATGTTGATCTCTATGCACAAAGGCTTATCAACCTGTTTACCAACTCAAAAACATGGTGTATCCAGAACAATATGGATCTTGGAGTGAGCGTTCCGATGCAGCTGCCGGCGGAAGTTGCAACAGCATTACATGACAACAACACTATGGCTTACATTATGGCTTATGATGTTCTGAGCCTTGACAAAAAGCTCAATAAGACAGCCATTATTAGAAATATATTAGGTCCGGATTATTACGTTTGGGTATTCCGTATTAATGATTTTCAGGCTTTCAGTGATCTGCTGGACGCCGAAGAAGCGGTTCAGACGGCTGGTGTTACCAAAATAGGATACTACGATCTATCACAAATGAATAATTTTAAACCATAATGGAAATCAATTTTAACGACGATAAAATAACCGAAGAGTCTTACGAAAAACCCATAAAAAAACGGAAATGGGACCGTTGGATTTACTTCGCCATCATGTTGTTGATCGTATTTTCTGTCCTGAGGTGGCTTATTTCATCCTGGATCTTTGATTATGCCGACGGCTTCCTGAAGCAGCAGCAGTTTGATGTGAAATTTACCAGCGATGTAAGAATTCTTAATTATAACATAAAGGAAGGTGCTGCCATAAAAAAAGGAGATACCCTATTCAGCTATGAATTCTATGATGCCAATTTTCGCAAAAATTCTGTACAGGATTCATTAAAAAATCTTGTCGACAATACGACTTTTGAAAATCATCTTGCTTCCATCAGCTCAGAGATTTCAAAAAAACAGAGCCTTGTTGCCGATTTGAGAAAAAGAGTTGACTTCTGGAAAAAAGAAAAAAGCAGAAAAGAAAAACTGGTGTACATTAATCAGATTACACCCAATGAGCTGGCCAATGTAGAACGCTCAATAGATGACCTCCAGTACGAGATCTCCTCTCTTGTTGCAGATATCAGGGCTCTCAATGATGAGAAGGGGAAAATCTCACTGATCAATAATCATAAAAATCTTCTCGCAAAAGAAGAAAACAAAGCAGCTGCCATTCAGAATTATTACATTTCACCCGTTAATGGAAATATAGATCGTTTCCGTGTGACAGACGGACAGGTTGGATATAAATCTGATATCATCACTTCGGTAATCCGTAAAGGACAGTTTGTACAAGCCTATATCAATATCAGTGATGTAGATGAGTTTCATGAAGGTGATCATGTTGCCATTAAACTGCCATACGGATTCAATAAAACACTTACCGGCAAAGTAAGAAAAATTTATTCTATATCGGAGATAAAGGATAATACCATGATCAATAAAAATGTTAATGAAGATAAATACGGAGTAGTCATTGATATTGTACCATTAGACGGAAAATCATGGGACAACGTAAAGATCAGTAATATTCCAGTGAAAGTAAGGAAACTAAAATTTACATAAAACGATGCCTGATAAAATACTGACCCTTGAAAACGGAATCAGAGCTCAATTGCTGGATGACTGTATAGACAGAAATGAAATCCCCAACGCCGAAAATGCCGATATCTGGATCATCAACAATGAAAAAGCGTGGGAAGTAAGAAAATTTTTAATTTCCGTTATTAGACACCCGGATCCGAAAGTTTTTCTAAAACCGGTTTTCCTGCAAAAAGACTTAAAGAAAATATATAAAGAATTTAAGAATTATAACCTTAAACATTTGTGTGATGGGTATATTCAGGACTTAAATATTCAAAATAAAATACCTTACATACGGTTTATTTTAAATTTCATAGCAAAGCTTGATGCTTCCCTTCATCAAGGAGATTTGCTGAAAAAAACATTGCTGTATTATCATTCAAGAAATAAAGATATTGATTTCTACGAAAGTGCCAACTCGCTCAACGGATATTCTTACCCGAGAATTGAAGCCTATTATGATGGTACTACCGATGCGTATATCAATGGAAGAGCTTTATTGCATGATGCTTACAAGGATGATCTTCTTCACAGAAAATATGTAGATACCTCGCATATCTGCAAAAAATGTCATTCCGGATTTCTGAACTACCGGGAAGAATGTCCGAAGTGCAAAGAACACAACCTTCAGGTAAGAGTTCTGATCCATCATTTCAGATGCGCTCATGTTGCTACAGAACAGAGTTTTCAGCAAGGAGACAGGCTCATTTGCCCAAAATGCAGCATGGAGCTGAGAAATCTGGGAGTTGATTATGACAAACCCGGGAAAGTATTTTACTGCCTGAACGAAAAATGTAAGAATGAATTTCAGAAACCCCTGATCGGGGTACACTGTATCAATTGTAAAACAGAGCAGGCCCCTGCTGAGCTGCACCTGGAAAAGATTTACAATTACGAGCTTACTCAAAAAGCAATTAACGAAATTCTCAATTAAAAACAGACGTGGACAGTTTCTGGGAAATTATCTATTCAAACTTAAGGTATTCGGATTGGTCTACAATCCTGAACTGGGGCTGGTATGTCTTTATCATAGATATTCCAAGGTTTCTTGTTCTGGAAATCATCGTACTTTTCGTAACCTTCAGAAAGCGGTTTCTCGCCAAAGATGAATGGCAGCTGGCACGTAAAAAACTGATGAATGAGTTTCCGCTGATAACGGTTCTTGTTCCGGGACATAATGAAGGGAAGCATCTCCACAAAATGGTGATGTCTATGCAAAAACAGACGTATAAGAATATTGAAATCATTGTAGTGGATGATGGTTCTACCGACCACACCGGAATGATCGGGAGATCGTTTGAAGAAAGAGGGCTTATCACTAAATTTCTCCGCTCCGAAATCCGTGGTGGTAAAGCATCGGCAGCCAATCTTGGCCTCAAATACTCGAAAGGGAAATTCATTGTACATATTGACGCCGATTCGTCACTCGACAATGATGCGATTGAAAAATCGCTCCTCCCCTTCTATGTGTACAAAAACTTAGGTGGCGTAGGCGGAAACCTGATGGTAAGGAACGACGACGACTCTCTCACTGCAACCATGCAGTATCTGGAATATCAGCAATCGATAAGCATATCGAGAATTGTGACTTCCAGTCTGGGGCTTTACAAGATCATTTCAGGAGCTTTCGGTGTTTTTCCGAGAACTATACTGCAGAGAGTCGGCGGATGGGATGTGGGGCCTGGCCTGGATGGTGATCTTACGGTGAAGATCAGAAAGATAGGTTATGATATTCACTTTGAACAGACAGCGATCTGCAATACGCACGTTCCTATAGAATGGGGAAAACTTGCCAAGCAGAGGTTAAGATGGTCGCGTTCGCTGGTACGTTTCAGACTTAGAAAACATTATGATATATGGCTGCCCAATAAGAATTTCAGATGGACAAACTTTTTTTTCGTTCTTCGAAAATGTATTTTTCGGATTGGTGCTGGACATCACCTGGCTGATTTATATGCTTAGAATAATAATTGAGAACCCAGAATTCTTACTTTTTTTGGTTGCCTTTCAAATATTTAGTATATTTGCTGCTGTATTTCATGCAGTTTCTTATTTGCTTGTTAATAGTGAAAAATAAAAGAAAATATTTCTCAAAAATCATTTATGTTCCGCTTTATCCCTTATATATGGGATACTTTATGCGTATCGTAAGAACAATTGCCTATTTTGATGAATTCTTCTTTTATGATTCCTATAAAGACCCCTGGAACCCTCAGAAAACCTCTAAAAAAAGCCCGTGAATTCGGTGCATGATATTTAATAATAAGACCCTAATAAAATAATATTTACCCTTAATGACAAAAAAACTAAGCGTAGCAATGGGATTTTTCCTTCTTGTTGCTGCAACCGGGTGTTCTTCAGAAGACAGTTCGCTTACTGAAAACAGTGAAAGTTCTAATTCTATTACCAATGGCGACATTACCCTTCGTTACGGAAGCGGTGATCTCAGCAAAAGTATTGAACTAAAGAATTCAGCCGTCAATTTTATTAAATTTGACCAAAGTGGTCAGAAACTTTCTGCATCACAGAACAAAACAACTTATACCCCTAATCTGTCAGGTGCGATAGCAGCAGTAGGCAGCAACTGGTATAACATCAACAACGGAGAGACCTATTACATCCCGGAAGGAACTACCTTTACAGGTGGGTTCAATTTCAACTCGGGAGGAAAGATCATCATTCTTGGTGAGCTGGGCGGCTCAAATTGGCTCAATGTTCCCAATGGTGGTAGAGTGGAAGTAGGAAACAACGGTAAAATCTTAAGTTCTGTCAACTTTCACCTGAACTCTGCAGGTAAATTAGACAACTACGGATTTGTGACTTACAGCACAGGATCTGTTGATGGTATCATCAATAATTACAACAACTTAAATTTCAGCAATTCCGAAAGCCTTAACGGAAGCTCTACAGTAAATAACTACTGCAGAATGGTTTTCAATGCACCAAACAATTACCTGAACTCAAGCCTGAATAATGAAGGATATCTTACATTCGAGAAAGGATTCCATATCAATGGTTCCGGAACACTCAATCTAAAAGATCAGTCATATACTGAAGTTACCGGTGGAACAGTATCAATAGATGGTAAGATAAAAGGTATTGGAAATGCAAGCGGAGTCTCAAGAATGGATTTTTCCAATATGTCTTTCGGTAATATTAATGCAAATATTGCTTTCATGGGGCATATTGATCTAAACTTTGTGAATACTTCTTATACTGCAATACAAAATAAGATCAATAATCAGGTTACCATAAATTCAAACGCATACATCCAGGCAGCAGAATGTACGCCTCAGAAAGGTATAGCGCCTTGCTCAGATGATCAATTGCAGTTCACGCTGGTGGCAAATGTAGTAAGCCCATCTATCACCAATACTACGCTGAGCGCAACAGGTGTTACCATGAACAACGGTTTCGCTTATGTATCTTACCATACCAATGATGCTGTTGCAGGAAGTACTACAAAAGGTGCAATCAGAATCTTTAATGTAACAGATTACAGCGCTCCTTCTTTGGTGAGCGAAGCATTATTCAACAATATAGAATTCAACAATGTAGATGTTGCGAATAATAAACTGTATGCAGTAGGTGGAGACAAAAACGGTGCTAAGCTCGTTACTGCTCCATTGAACAATAATGTGTTTAATACTCAGGATCTTTCTTCATTCCTAACTTATACACTACCTAGCTCTACTGCTAAAAATTCTTATTTCTACAACAATTATCTGTATGCATCCACAGGGACAACCGGCGGAGGATTCTTTAAACTTGATCCGAACAATGGATATACTGTATCTGAGCAGTTCAATTTTGCAGGAGACAGAGCAAAATATGTGGCACACAACAATACGTATCAGGTATTTTTTGCAACTCAGGCCAACGGAGCATCACTGAGAGTTGCCAACAACGACGGTTCCAATCCGAAAGTGTACAATTATCCGGCTCTTACACAAACGGTTACCGATGGGAAGAATGTAATTGTTCTTGATGAGGAGTATGTGTATGTTGCTTTAAGTGACAAAGGGGTGGCTAAAATCAGATTGAACGACGGACAGCTGATGAATAATTTCGTACCTAGAAACTTCAAGGTAAACAATCAGAATGTATTCAGCCAAACCGGGCTTACCAATGCTGTTGCCGTAAACAACTGCTACCTGTATCTGGCTAACGGTACAGACGGGGTAATCGTTCTGAACAAAAACACCTTTAAAGTGGTAGGTTATTACAAATTGAGCGGTTCTGCAAACTACATTTACATCAACAGCAATCTTGCCTTTGTAGCGACAGGACAGTCCGGACTTAATATCCTTAAAATAAACTAATCGTTCTGCAGACTATTGATCGTCAGTAACGAAAAAACAATCATCCGTCCCGGTTTGGGACGGATTTTTTATGTATAGATAAAGCGGAAATAGATTAGCTATCAGAGAAAATAATTTTAACTATTATCCAATTTTTATATTAGATCTGTTTAAACTAATATTAAATTTGACCGCAAAAGGTTCAAAAGAAATTAGAAAATAAGAAATTGAAAAGCTTATAAAATGTATGATTTTCCCATTCTCATTTTTCCCTATTTTGAATAGCTAAATAATAAGAGAATATCTTTTGTAACTTTTGTGGTTAATAAAAAGTTTAAGCAATAATTAAAGATTGGCTTTGTTTTTGCCCGCCAAGGGTATGAAAACAATTTTTATACTTGAAGATGAGACAGGCATCAGAGATGCATTACAATTGCTCCTGTCATTTGAAGATTATGATGTACGTTCTTTTTCCACGGTAGATTCATTCAACAAAAGAGATCTGTCTGCCAAGCCTGACATCTTTATATTGGATGTTATGATGCCCGACGGATCGGGAATCGAAGTATGCAATGAATTGAGAAATACTCCGGAAACGGCCAATATCCCGATTATGATCATGAGCGCTCACGCAAAAGATACGGAAGTAACCAGCAGATGCAACGCTGATGAATTTGTAAGCAAGCCGTTTGATATTGATGATGTACTTGTAAAGATCGAGAATCTGATTGGTCAGAAAGCAAGCATTTAAAAGCATTGACGATCAATCAAAAATTATATCAGCAATAAAGGAGACCGGCATGGTCTCCTTTATCATTTGCAAAAAGTGACGGCACAGCCTTTGAATGAAGGATAAAATGTTAATATATCTAATCTTTATTTAAATCATCATTCTCTTATAACAGAAAGATACACCGAGCGTACGAAATATGAAAAAAACCCTGACTGCCATTATAGCCGGAACTTCAGCGATTGTCGCAGGCATTTACCTGTCCGGATACGGATTTATCTTTAAAGCTTTTGCAATGAATGTAAAGAAAGGGCCGATTACTCCCTCCAGCGATGATGCAGAAAAATTTCCATCACGCAGCATTCCCAATCTTCATCCCGAACTGTGGCAGAAAGATACGGATTATAATACCTTAGTTCTAAGCGAAAGATTAGTCGGTGAACTGAAAAAAACACGCGCTTCATCACTCATTGTTATCCGCAATAACAAGCTTCTTTATGAAAACTACTGGAAAGATCACGATGCTTCCTCATTGATGAATTCCTTTTCAATGGCTAAGGGCATTCTGTCGATACTCGTAGGATGCGCCATTGATGACGGTTATCTGGAATCTGAAAATCAGCTGGTATCCTCGGTTCTTCCTCAGTATAAAAACAACCGTTACGGAAAGCACCTTACCTTCGCTCACCTGATGACCATGCAGACCGGACTGGACTGGAAGGAAGAATACCACCACCCTTTTTCGGAAAACTCTAAGCAGTATTTTGTGGAAGATCTTGCCCAACAGGCTTTCGAAGTAGAATTTAAAGAAATGCCGGGCTGCAATTATGAGTATCAAAGCGTTGCGGCGCAGCTGCTCGGTTTGGCTTTAAGGAAAGTTATCCGAAAAGACCTCACAACCTACCTCTCCGAAAAAATATGGAAACCTCTGGGAATGGAGCGCCCTGCACAATGGAGCATAGACGAAAAGGGAGTCGAAAAAGCTTTTTGTTGTATCCATGCAACCCCGCGAGACTTTGCTAAAATAGGACAACTCATCATGCAGAATGGTAACTGGAAAGGCATGCAGCTCATCAATGAAGACTACTGCCAGAGAATGCTCACTCCTACTAAAGCCAATGATGCTTTCTGCTTTACGGTTTGGGCAGACGACGAACATCAACTCAAATACCGGTTTTTCTACGGCTTTTTGGGACAGTTTATCATCATGATCCCGGAGAAGCAAATGGTTATCGTAAAGACAGGCTTCTACAACAGGCTTGATGTGGATGAGAAAAAAAGGCCCCTTCAGGTAAAGCTCTTTGCCGAAGAATTTGCCGGATGATGTGATTGAATCATTCTTAGCTACCTCTTATTGCATAAGTAATAGCAAACTTTGCGTTAAAAAAAGCAGAAAGAATACCGAGTGATAGCTAAAATTTTAGTAACACAGGTTAATTTAATAATAACTTATCATACCACACGCTCTACAACAGGCTGCTACTGGCATACGCTTTGAATGAGACACAACGACTGCAATACATCACAGATTCAATAGTCATTAGCTATTGATATTCTTGTTTATACATTGTATCACTGCAAAAATAGAAATATAGATATGAAAAAAATCGACAGTATCGGAATTGTCGGGGGCGGCCCGGCAGCACTATTCGTTGTGAAGCATCTAATCTCCGAAAACGTATGCCCTCAAACGATATATATTTTCGAAAAAAGCACAAGACTTGGTGCAGGAATGCCCTACAGCCGGGAGGGTGCTGCTCACGAGCATGTGGCCAATGTTTCGGCGAATGAACTTCCTGAACTGCCGGAAAGCTTCACTTCATTCATTGAACGTAAACCACATAAAGACTACGAAGGTTTTGGCAATGACCAGGATATTAATGAATATAAAGTAATCCCCAGGCTTGTTCTTGGCGATTATCTTGAGGAGCAGTTTAAAATTCTCCTGAAAAACATCAGGAAAATGGGTGCACAGGTAAAAGTATGCACCGAAACAACCGTTACTGATATCCGCAAAAAAAGAAGATTCTTTTGAAATTGTTACCGACGGCGATAGCATTTATGAATGCTCTGCAGTTGTCATTTGCACCGGTCATCACTGGCCCAAAATACATGAAGAAAAAGTTCCGGGATGGTATGATTCCCCTTATCCCCCATCAAAATTCTCAGAAATCACCAACCATCCCGTAGCCATACGCGGGACTTCCCTTACCGCTGTCGATGCGATAAAAACACTGGCACGTCTCAATGGTAAATTCAGTGAAGAAAAGGATGAAATTATTTATACCCTGAATGAAGGAAGCCCTGATTTTTCCCTTACGTTATTCTCTAAAAGAGGTTATCTGCCCGCATTACGCTTCCACTCGGAAGGAAGCGCATTTTCTGAAGGCTGGATTATGTCGCAGGACGAAATCTTTGAATATAAAGCCAGCCACGGCGGGTTTGTAGATCTGGATTATGTATTTGAACGGAATTTCAAGCAGCCACTAAGAAAGAAAAATGAAAAATTCTACAACGAGATCAAAGACCTCAGTATCGAGGATTTTGTAGAGAAAATGCTCAGCATACGCGAAGAACTGGATAGTTTTGAGCTTTTTAAAGCAGAATACGATGAGGCACAGAAATCAATAGAACGACACCAGACTATTGCCTGGAAGGAAACACTGGCAGCATTCAGCTATGCCATTAATTATCCTGCCAAACATTTCGCGGCAGAAGATATGATCCGCATGAGAAAGACACTGCTTCCCCTCATTTCCGTGATCATTGCTTCATTACCCCAGTCATCTTATAAAGAAATCATCGCCCTTTACAATGCAGGACTGATCAGACTGGTAAGCGTGGACGACGAAAGCTACGTAGAACCCCACTCGGGAGAAGGTATTGTCTATCATTACACCGATCATACAGGGGATAAAAAATCTGATCATTACAAAATGTATATAGATGCTATCGGGCAGCAGCCGGTACAGTTCAATGATATTCCTTTCAGCACCTTGCGTGAAGACGGAATCATCAGTTCAGGATATCTTAAATTCAAAGATACCGATGCCGGGAAAGAGCAGTTTCAGCATAATAACGGAAATATTCTCAAAGTAGAACCCGATCATTTTTACCTGCGTGTTGACGGTCTTAATATCAACGACCATTTTCAGGCACTCGATTATTACGGAAAAGCAAGTCCTTATCTTTTCATCATGGCAGTTCCTTTTATTGCAGGACTCAATCCCGATTATTCCGGTCTTGATTTCTGTGATACCGCCGGAAAAAGAGTCGCCCACTCTCTGAAATCAATTATCACCGCTGATCAAACAGTATTTTAACTGTATTCTTATTGGTGGTTGTTTTGTCATTCTGAACACTACGAAGCGGAGTGAAGAATCTCTATTAGCGCAACGATTTCGCAAGGTTTTATTTTAAAGGATCGCGTATATTTCCGTTCGCAAAGGTACTTCGACAGGCTCAGCATAAACTATAACACTCAGCAAATGATAGTAGCGAAGTGATGCGCGCAGTTACTTGAACACGGAGCACATGAAGGTTTCTTTTTACGGGGGACGCATAAGTTTCGCAAAGGCGTTTGACTACGTCGAATCTTCGATTTCACTTATAAAGCGCTCAGAGAATACAAAAGTCTTCAATTCCTATGGTGGCTGAGGCAACTCGAAGCCACCTTTCCCTCCAGTGTACGCGAACCTTAGGGAGCCTTAGGGTCCGCCAGCCGACTACTTTCCATTGTCTCGTAGAAACTTACATACTCAGATACTCTAAAACCCTCCGACTCTAAAACACGCATTTTGTCATTCCGGTAGGAATCTCGGCATAGCTTTTAAAAGTTAGCATGGAAAGATTTGGGCTTAGATTCTTAAACCACCCCGTCAAAAATTCTTTGAATTTTCGCCACCCCTCCGGAGGATGGGAATTTTTAAGTTGTGCTTATTATCAATTGCAGCCAGCCATTACAATAGGGGCTTTGCGTTCTCTTCTAAATGGAACGGCTTTGTGAAACTTATACACAATACTTTCAAAAAATCTTAGTGGGCTTCGTGTTCAAAAAACAATTGCGTATTGTTACAACGTCTCTGTCATTCTGAACACAGCGAAGCGGCGAAGAATCTCTAATAGTAAGAAGCTGTAGATATTAACGCAAGGATGCAAGGATTTTCTTTTAAATTAATTGCGCATATTTTCCGTTCGCAAAGGTACTTCGAAGGCTCAGCATAAACTATAATGCTCAGCAAATGATAGCAACTCTTAATAAAGTCTCGGTGGCTTCGGCTCCGCTCAGCCACCAAGATCCCTCCACTCTCAAACTCAACCCCCCCACTCAGAAACCCTCAAACCCTCAAACCCTCAAACAAAAAAGACTGCCCTTCCGGACAGCCTCCCTACTAAAATATCTACGTTTTGTCAACGCTGCTTACATCGTACCGTCAACACACCCTTGACAGTACGGTCAACACCTCGTTGATGCTACCATCTACACACCCTTGATCGGGCGGTCAACGAGGTGTTGACAACTATGACTGATTTTCTTCATCAGACAACCGTAAGCAATTTATCGAATGTAGCGGTTCTCGGTTCCTTGAGCAGGGCACCCTGGGTAAATTGCGTCACGATCTCTAAGCGATAGGTTCCTGCTGACAAGTTCGGAATCACCACCATAACCTCCGAAGGATTATTGGTTACCATATCGCTTTCTTCTACCATTGTTCTGACATTAGAGGCGGTATTGACAAAGAATACCCCGATAAAAGGATCATTGCCTGTTACCTTGATCTTGCTTCCGGCAATCTTAAGGTTTCTGCCGGGAGTAAGAAGATCATTGACCGAACCACTTTTGACATCCGTTACCTGTAAGATCACCGCAGAAGCCTCTGCCACACCGAGAATTTCGACCTCAATATTAGGAATCTCTGCCCTTAGCTTTTCTCCCTGGTTGAACTGGAAGATAATACTGTGCTTATCTTTATTAAAAGTCTCTGACGGACTATCAAATACCCCACGAATGGTTGTATTAGCCGTGAAATAACCAGTATTGATGGAGTACCCATCACACAGCTGATACGCCATTTCCTTAAGGAAAAGCTCTGTGGCGTGTTCCATTGCTGAAGCGGAGATATCTGCCCCGCCACGGTTGGCGGCTGAAAGGCAGATCTGCTGTACATTGAGACTGCGTTCACTTGCCGTACGTGCCGTGAAATCATTAGGATTGTCTTTGGTTAAAACGTTATCATAGAGATACGCTTTGATTCTGTGAAGAATTGTTGCCATTGTTGTTGATTTTAAATGGTTGTTAAATTTGTTATTAAATCCTCATAGGTTTCTAAAACCTATGAGGATTAATTAATTCAGTTGTTGAGGGATTGTTGGCGAGACGCTCGCGCCAGCAGGGAAATCTTTTATTACAAAAGTTTTTTAATTACAAGAGAGGTATTAGAATTATTAAAACTCCATGCACCACTACCTACTTGAATAGCTCCACCAACATAAATAGTTCCTGAAGAACTTAAGGTGAAAACTCCTACCCCCGTCATAAACCCCACGTTTGTGCCAGATGTTGAATAAGAGGCCAATACTTGATAAAACGAATTATTAACATATAAGCGGGCATCAAAATAATTTGCTATTGATGCTCCTGTAAATCCACCTCCGAGTGTATAAACAACTTCGTAAGTTCCTTGTGGCAACGTAATAACATTTCCGGATCTGCTAGAACCTGAGATTAAATTTATTGTCTGGGAGTTAATATTTGGAATAAATGACATGTTAGTTCCTTGAGCGGGACTACTGGAAAAAGTATATCGATTTACCTGAGTAGAACCCCCAACAACAACAATTTTACCATTATTGTCAACTCCAATACCTGCTACATTTCCAGAAGTTGCAGAAGTGCTCGATGTCAATTGGGTTAATTTTAGTCCTGAATCATTGAGCGTTCCACTATTTATTTCTAAGTTTGTACTAGGAGCATTTGTTCCTATTCCCACTCTATTATTCGCTCCATCTACAGAAAGTGTAGTTCCATCCACAGAAAAACCATTGGTAGTATTAGAAGTAAATGCTAACGTATAACCACCTTGATTTACGGTTGTATTCTTTGATAATGCTCCGTTTCCTTTATAGATTCCTCCTTTTCCTTCTACAATAGAAGCCGCTCCTGTATTATCCATAGTTGCATCTCCCGAAAGGCTTACTTCGGCTGCTGCACCGGAACTGTTTCCCACATAGATTTTTCCATTGCTCAATGTCATTTTATTCGCAGTCACCGCACCATCTGCAATTCCTGCGGTTGCTACTGTTCCAAAGCCTAAAGAAGTTCCGCTTCTTCTCAATACATAGCCATCTGTTCCTGCGGCAATATCGGTTGGCGATGCAGCCGCATTCGTTGCGTTTCCTTTTACCGTAAGAGCCGCTGCACTTGCCAAGTCTGCATTACTTACCGCTCCGGTAGCTATTTGGGTTGATGTTATGGCATCGGCTGCGATTTTGGCTGTGGTCACGGCACCATCTGCAATTCCTGCGGTTGCTACTGTCCCGAAGCCTAAAGCCGTTCCACTTCTTCTCAATACATAACCGTCTGTTCCTGCGGCAATATCAGTAGGCGATGCAGCCGCACTTGTTGCGTTTCCTTTTACCGTTAGAGCCGCTGCACTGGCCAAGTCTGCATTGGTTACTGTTCCAGTGGCTATTTGGGTTGATGTTATGGCATCGGCTGCGATCTTGGCTGAGGTCACGGCACCGTCTGCAATTCCTACGGTCGCTACTGTTCCGAAGCCTAAAGCCGTTCCGCTTCTTCTCAATACATAACCGTCTGTTCCTGCGGCGATATCGGTAGGCGATGCAGCGGCATTGGTTGCGTTTCCTTTGATGGTAAGAGCAGCTGCACTTGCCATATGAGTGTTGGTTACTTTTCCAGCGCCTATGGAAGTTATTCCCGCATTGGAAATGGTTACGTCTCCTGTTGGAGTTACTGCGGTGGCTACATTCGATGTATTTCCGATATAGATGTTTCCGCTCGCAAGAGAGGTATTTAACGTATTACCGGTTGCAATCTTCTGCCAAGCACCACCATCGAAATAGTAATATCCCGGAGCGGTAATGCTGGCCGTTGCACCTGCGGGAGCCGAATCTGCGGTGGATGCATATACGATGAGTCCTTTCTGATTTGGTCCGTACACTCCTGCTGTTGTTGCAGTATGGATTTTGTCACCGGATAATTGCGGGATGATAAGTCCTTCGGGTTTACTGCCATCTGTTGTTTTGGCGGTGATGTCGAGGGTTGCTTTTGGTGAAGTATTATTGATCCCCACCTGAGCGAATGCTGTCATGCTGAACAGCATCGCGGCGGCTGTAATTATATTTTTCATTGTTTGTTGTATTTATGAGTTTATTTATGTTTTACTTAGTTGTGTCTATTTGAACACGAAGTGCACTAAGATTTTTTTATATATGATGTGCTTTTTAGTTTCACAAAGGCGTTGCACTTATAAGAGTTCGCAGAGGTTTTAGAGTTGGAGGGTTTTAGAGTTTGAGTGTGGGAGAGTCCTGGTGGCTGAGGTGACTCGAAGCCACTATTTCCCCTCTCAAACCATCCCATATTCCACTCCGACCCTAAAACGCTCCCACTCTCAAACCCTCCGACTCAATAATAGCTTCGACAGGCTCGTCACTTCGAGTAGATTTTGAAAAAATCATATCGAGAAGCTTGTGAATTTGAGGATAAATGTCATTCCCGATACATTTTTTCTTCACCTTGTTACGAAAAAACACTCGAATTGACGAAACACGAATGGCACGAATGGTTGAACACGAATTTCACCAATGTTGTGTGATTTTCTTTGCTGAGATCCCTACGGGATGACAAACAGAGTGGATAGTGAATGACCATTTGCTGCGAATGAAAATCAAAGATTTTCATGAACTGATGTGTTCTTTTGTTTTCAAAGTTTTAATCCTGCCTCTTATGTGACTGATGTGTTAAAAGCTCTTGTGCCTTAAGATTGAAGCACAGGCGGAGGACGCCCGAAATGATTGATGGTAATATGTTTTAAATGAAAATGATGAGAAGTAAAATGAACATGTTTTTCATAATCCCTTCTTGCGCTTACAGATAGAAGAAAAGATGATGATATTGTTTTCTGTTGAAGCTTTACCGGAGAAGGATTTCCGATAATAGCTGTAAGTGAAGAATTGAAAAATAGTCCAAGACTGTGTTTGCCTGTTGGACAGCTTTTATAACACAAATTATCCGTTGGAATATTTATGGACTTCTTATGAGAAACTTTAGAAGCAGATGTTTTGATCAAAACCCTGGACCACTTTTTAAAAGAGTTTTTTCTTAAGTTCTGACCGGAAATATATACTGGAGATTCTGCATACAAATACGAGTCTTCGGATACAAAGACTACAGAATCGGAGGATACAAAAGTTTGAGCGCTTAAAAATGATGATACCAAGACCACTAAAAAGCACAGCAAAACCACGCAAAAGCGTTGGAGGGAGAGGGCTTTAGAGGGAAATATCATTTGTAGTCTCATTTTTGGTAAAAAGTAGTCTAGGTTAGACTACTTTTTCACATAACAAACTGACCAATATAAAACGTCGTAAAAAACAGATGAAAAACGGTGCGAAATTCCGGTTGTTTTGCTCCAAGAATTTGTAACGAACAGATTTATGATACAAAAAAGCAAGAAATTAGAAAACAATATCTTAGTGTTTGGAGGTAAAGAGAATTTGTTTACATTTGTAGCAGAAAAAAGTAGTCTAACCTAGACTACTTTTTTTGTGATGTTCTACCGTCCCTCAGGAAAGCGCATCAATAAAGAGTTTAGAGAGCGTCTGTGATTTACTATTACTGAAGATTACATACAAAAGGAGCTTACCTTGCGGTAAGCCCCAATCATAAAAAATTTAGTAAAGCATTTATTTCTTGATAATACTTGGAGGAGTCAGCGCATTCTGATCCCATCCCCCACCAAGTGCTCTGTAGATTGCGACGCTGGCTTTGAGCTGGCCGACTCTCTTTTCAACAAGCTCAAACTTAGACTCCAACGCATCGCGCTGGGTAAGCAGTACCTCCATATAATCGGCTCTTGCATATTTGAAGAGATCGTTGGAGATATCGATGGACTTCGTTAAGGCATCCACTTCTTTTGCCTTGATGTCATAACTGCTGTTCAGGTTTTTGATCTTAGACAGCTGGTTGGCCACCTCAATATAAGCACCCAGAACTGTCTGCTCGTAATGATATACTGCCTGTACCTGTTTGGCATTGGCATTGTAATAGGCTGCTTTAATGGCACTTCTGTTGATGAGCGGCGCGGTAAGCTCACCCGCCAGCGAAAACAGGAATGACTCCGGTTTGATAAGATAAGCAGGATTAAAAGCCTGTAAGCCTACTCCTGCACCAATATCCAGCGAAGGATAAAATCTTGCCTTGGCAGATTTGATATCCAGCTTTGTGGCGGCCAGCTCATATTCTGCCTGCTTGATATCCGGGCGGTTTTCCAGAAGCTCCGAAGGAATTCCAGTATAGACCGCCTGCGGAACAACCGCATCAAAATTATCATGACTACGCTCTACCGACTGGGGAAATCTTCCTACCAGGTAATTGATTCTGTTTTCAGTCTCCACGATTTTCTGCTGAATATCATACTGCATTCCCTGGGTTTTCAGTACCTGGGCTTCAAACCTTTTCACGGCCAGCTCATTGGAGCGGGCATTCTTTTTTAATTCTTTAATAATGCTTAAGGCATCGTTCTGAATTTTGATATTCTGGTTTAAGATAACCAGCTCATTATCCATCGCAAGCAGCTCATAATAAGACTCGGCAATCTCTGAGATCAGGTTGGTCATCATAAAGTTCCGTCCTTCAATACTTGCCAGGTATCTCTGTACCTGAGCTCTCGTGGCATTGTGAAGTTTTCCCCAGATATCGGTTTCCCATTTGGCCTGCACGCCTACGCCAAAATCAAACAGCGGATCCGGCATTTCCCTTCCCGGTTCGATCTCGGTATTGGCTTCCATCGCTCCGATATTGGTGTAACGGCTTACCTTATCTACGCCCGCACCGGCTTTAAGGCCTACGGAAGGAAGGTACTCCCCTTTTTTTGCTCTGATTTCGTTCTTTGAAATTTCAATCTCCTGAAGCATGATATTCAACTCCTGATTGTTTTTCAATGCTTCATTAATGAGTGCCTGAAGATTGGGATCGCTGAAGTATTCATTCCATTTCAGCTTTCCCGAGTTTTCGGTGTCGTTATTTTCAGCGGTATATTTTTCAGGTACGGATCTGTTTTCCGCACGCTGCTGTATTTCTATGGGTTTGCAGGCTGCAAGGCTTAATAACAGCAACGACAATCCTGCATATTGATAAAGTTTATTTCTGTTCTTATTCATAATGGATCATGTCTTCGCTTAGTGGTGATTCGTCTTCGTCTTTAATCATCTTTCTGCCGTCTGATAATTTGGCAAAAATGTAATAGAGTCCCGGGATGACAATCACCCCGAACAGGGTTCCGATCAGCATTCCTCCCAATGCCGAAGCACCGATGGTATGGTTCCCTATTGCTCCTGCCCCGCTGGCAAAAACCAGAGGGATAAGCCCTGCAATAAAGGCAAATGAAGTCATCAGGATCGGTCTGAAACGTGCTTTTGAACCTTCAATGGCCGCATCGAGGATAGAATCTCCGGCTTGCCGCTTTTTAACCGCAAATTCTACGATAAGCACAGCATTCTTACCTAATAACCCGATAATCATGATGAGTCCTACCTGTGCATAGATATCATTTTCCAGTCCCATTGCTTTCAATAACAGGAAAGACCCGAATACTCCTACAGGAAGGGAAAGCAGCACGGCAAAAGGAATGATAAAGCTTTCATACTGAGCTGCCAGCACCAGATACACAAATACCAGTACCACAAGGAATACATAGATGGCTTCATTACCACGCTGTGCTTCATCATAGGATAATCCTTCCCAAGCCACTTTATAACCGTGAGGAAGACTCTTCGCAGCGGTTTCATTAATCGCCTGAATAGCATCGGCGGTTGTATATCCTTCGGCCGGAAGCCCACGAATCGCCGCTGAATTGTACATGTTGTACCGCGTAATCTCGTTTGGCCCCTGTGTTTTTTTTAAGGTCATAAATGCGGAATACGGAACCATTTCACCATGATCGTTCTTCACATACAGATTCATAATATCCGAAGGAAGCCTTCTGAATTCCGGAGACGACTGAACATAAACCTTAAAGAACTGTCCGAAGCGGATGAATCCCTGTTCGTAGGTACTTCCGATCAATATGTTGAGATTATCCATGGCTTTACCGATGGAAACGCCTTTCTGCATGGCGGCATTGTTATCAAAAACCAATTCATACTGAGGATAATTGGCGGCGAAGAAAGTGAAAACTCCCGTCAGCTCCTTGCGTTTTTTGAGCTGCGCGATAAAGGCTTTATTTACTTTATCGAAATCCTGGTAATTGGTGGTTCTGTTCAGATCGAGCAATCGTACGGAGAATCCACCTGAAGATCCGAATCCCGGAACAGCAGGCGGTTCAAAAAACTCGATGGTTGCCCCAAGGTTTTTAGATTTCTCTTCCAGCTCTTCCATGATTTCTTTTACATTATGCTCACGGTCGCCCCAGCTTTTCAGGTTGATGAGACAGGTTCCGGCATTGGAACCACGTCCTTCAGTCATGATTTCATACCCCGCCAGTGAAGAAACAGATTCAACACCGTCTACCCCCTGACAGATTTTCTGCAATGCCCTTGAAACTTTATTGGTCTGCTCCAGCGTAGATCCCGGAGGGGTCTGGACAATGGCATAAATGGTTCCCTGGTCTTCATTAGGAATAAAACCTCCCGGGAGTGTTTTATTAATGACAAAAATCCCTGCACAGAAAGCGATAAGAATTCCCCAAGTCACTACTTTACGGCTTACGATCTTTCTTAAGAATGAAGCATACTTTCCTGTGATCTTATCAAAACCTTTGTTGAAGGAATCCAGAGACTTGGTAAACAGGTTTGATTTTTTCGGCTTTCCATGATTGTTTTTTAATAACATTGCTGCCAATACCGGTGTAAGCGTAAGTGCCACTACCGCAGAGATCACGATGGAGCTTGCCATGGTGATGGAGAATTGACGATAGAATGTTCCGACAGGTCCTGTCATAAACGATATAGGAATGAATACGGCTACCATTACCGCTGTAATGGCAATAATAGCCCCGGCAATTTCGCCCATTACTTCTTTTACGGCTTTGTATGGTGAAATATCGCTTTCTTCCATCTTTGCGTGCACTGCTTCGATGACCACAATCGCATTATCTACCACAATACCGATCGCCAGTACCAATGCAAAAAGCGTTACCAGGTTGATCGACAATCCGAATAGCTGGATCACAAAGAAAGTTCCGATCAGGGATACCGGTACGGCAATAATCGGAATTAATGTCGAGCGCCAGTCTCCCAGGAAAATAAATACTACAATCGCTACAAGAATGAAGGCGTCCCGTAGAGTATGCATCACCTGCTCTACCGAGGCATCCAGGAACTGAGAAACGTCATAACTGATCTTATAATCTACTCCTGGCGGAAAGTTCGCTTTCATTTCTTCCAGCTTTGCCTTTACATCTTTAATCACGTCATTGGCGTTACTTCCATAATTCTGTTTTAAAACAATAGAAGCGGATGGATGCCCGTCAAGATTCGAATAAATATCAAAGAATTCACTTCCCAGCTCTACTTTCGCAACATCTTTCAGCTTAATATTTTCTCCTTCGGAATTGGAACGGACGATGATGTTTTCATACTCCTCGGGGGTATTGTACTGGCCTTTGTATGTCAACACATATTCCAGCGACTGTGCTGCAATCCCGGAACTCTGCCCGATCCTTCCGGGACGCCCGATGATACTCTGTTCACCGATGGCTTTCATCACCTCATCTACGGAAAGGTCGTAGGCACGCATCCTGTCAGGATTCAGCCATATCCTCATGGCATATCTTCTGCTTCCCAGAATCTGGGATTTGGCAATCCCGTGAATACGGTTGATTTCCGGGATGATATTGACGGTGGCATAGTTGTACAGGAATTTTTCATCCATGTCTTTACTGGTACTGTACAGGTTCACGTACATCAGCATACTGGGCTGAATAGGATTTACCACTACTCCTTCCTTCTGCACGAGCTCCGGAAGAAGCGGCATTACCTGATCGACCCTGGTTTTTACCAATACTACTGCGGCATTGGGATCTGTTCCGGGATCAAAAACCACATTGACGGTTGCTTCCCCGGCACTGGTAGCATCGGTTGTGATATATCGCATACCCTGAACACCATTGATGGCATTTTCGATGGTAATTAATGAAGATTTCACCAATACATCCGCACTGGCTCCCGGATAAGCGATGGAAACAGCTACTGTAGTCGGAGCAATTTTGGGGAATTGTTCTGTAGGCAGCTGCTTAATCGCCAGCCCACCGATAAATAAGATCACCACCGATATGACAATGGCAAAAACCGGTCTGTGTATTACTTTTTTAAACATAATTCAGCTTTTGGGTTATTCTGCATACAGATCCAGGTTCGACATTACTTTTTCAGGTTTCTGGTATTTTGAGGTGATCTTCTGATTTTCCTGTACCAGTCTGAGACCGTCCAGAAGGATTCTTTCATCTTTTCCGAGTCCTGAAGCGACGACATAGACGTGCGGTAATTCGGCAGCGATTTTAATTTCCCTTGCTTTTACCTTATTGTCTTTGGTAATCACATAGATATATTTTTTCTCCAATTCTTCAAACGTGGCTTTCTGAGGAATCATAACAGCATTGGGATATGGTGAAGTGATGAGGATATTTCCGGTTTCACCGTACCGTAAGAGTCCCTGAGGATTTGGGAAAGTAGCTCTGTAAGCTATGTTCCCGGTTTCATTGTCAAAATCAGATTCTATGGTTTCTACAATTCCGTCCTGACTGAATTCTTTACCATTCGCCATTTTTAAGCGGACGTGAAGCGGCTCATTTTTATGATCGCTCATCTGATTCAGATATTCTGCTTCGGGAACATTGAAATAAACCCACATTTTGCTGTTGTCGGAAAGTTCCGTGATTAATTCTCCGTCGTCTACCAGGCTCCCTTTACGCACATGCAGCTTCCCGACAATCCCTGAAAAAGGAGCGCGGATTTCGGTAAACTGAAGATGAGTGTTGGTAGAAGACAGTTCGGCTTTTGCTTTTTCATATCTTGCTTTAGCCATTGCCATTTCCTGTGGAGCTACAATATCTTTGTCGGAAAGGTTTTTCGTGTTCTGGTATTCGATTTCGGCATATTTGGCTTCTGCCTTGGCACGGTTTACATCGGATTCATAGAGATTAGGCATAATCTTGAATAACAGCTGACCTTTGTGTACAAATTGCCCCTCATCTACATAGATCGACTGGATATAGCCTTTCTCCTGCGCCCGGAGTTCTATATGATTGATGGAACGGATCTGCGCAACATATTCTTTGTCGATCAACGTGTCTTTTACAAGGGGACTTGTGACGTTAAATGTAGCAGCTTCAGTTTTCTCTTTCTTTTCAGACTGACAGCTTACGCACCAAAGAATAAGGCACAGGTTTACATACATGAGACTTTTCTTGACCATGATAATAGTATTTATAATAATTTAAATTTGAAAAATAGAGGTTCGGGCTTTCGTTAGGAAAGCCACAGTTTTACATAAAAAGTATCATAAAATCACAGTCTGATGACCCTGTACTGGATGTACAGATCATCATGCAGAGTTTTTAGAAGCCCGGAATGAGCAAGAGTGACGGCAATTTTCCTGTCGTGAAATGTGGTGACAAAACCTGAGATCAGATCCCAGAATCCCTCTCTCAAAATGCTGAGCATCTCTGAGGATTCTGAAGAATCTATATTGTCATCATTCTCATTGTCGTTTTCAGAAAGATTTGCCTTTAATTTACTGTAATGGGGATGGCTGATACCGTAATGATCAGCTGTATTGTGATTTCCTGTCAATAGAAAGGAAGAATCCGATTTTTTATTTTGTGAAAGACCCGTATCGGAAACGAATACAATGCCGGAATTTTCATCTCCTGACATATATTGCTGAACCTGCCCGTAATACCAACCCAGAACAGTCAGCAGGGCAAACAGCAAGCTATATACATATTGATAAAACCTTCCTTTCATTGCAGGTACAAATCTAAGCAAACTTCAATTTGACCGCAAGAGACAAGAGATTAAAAAAACGTTAAAAAGTTCATATTATATGGGTTTATAAGATTTCGATGTGTTAAAAAAAAGTTATCAATATTGTTTATTATTCTTTGATAAAGGCATATTGTAAAGTTCATTCTTACGTTTAACACTATCTAAATCTATTCTCATTTCATCAATAGTTTTGTTACTGAGCATTCTGCTTAATGTATATTCACCGATTGGCTGTAATGTCAGAATTCTGTCGCTCTGATTAGTATTTAACAGATCAACACTTTTATAAAGCTGTTTAACCGCCATAAGCTGATGTCCCGTAAACGGATTTTTACTCATCACCGTCAAAGTATTAAGAATAGATGCCGCACTATAATTAACCGCTGACTCATTGTCTATAGTTCCGTTCAGAATATTTATGATTGTAAATTTCACCTTGTAAGAAGGGTTTTTCTCCAGATATTTTTTGAGTGCAATATATACCTCCATCGTTGTAGAGGTTCCGGAATTCTCAAAAACTCCTCCGTCGGCAAGACGTCCTACCCCATGAAGAAAGCTGTAGGCATTAATTATAGGAAATGCCTGACTGGCATTTACACAGGCTGACATGGGTAATTCTTTATTAAGAGACCATTCACAATGACGGAATATTCCATAAGCATCTTCGTAAAAAGTAAATAATGCATGATCTTTATGTGCTGATTTACCGATTGTATGGCAAATAGGCGTATTCAGCTCAACAGGACTGAATACAGCTTTCTTTCCATTTTCTATAATGGCAGTGTTCAGAAAAAACAATGGCGTTTTATATTTACCGCTATCCATCTTTTTAGTATAATGATACATAAAATCTCTGGTGAAAAAATTGTCTGAAGATTCTTTCCCTATTTTTATTCCATCCTCTTCCTGATGCGCTTCAGCAAATGCACGTTCCTCCTCCTTTTGAAAATAATAATTCCGGTCTCTTTCAACGCCTTCAAAAATACCTTCCATTGAATCTATAAAGTCACCGATAAGAAGCCCATAGAGCGCACTGCTTAAATAATTTCTTGAATAAATATTTTTCGCTACATCTTTAGCTTTACCAAGAGAAGGCAACTTATAATATTTCTTAGATGCCAAAAACATCTGCGCCCCCGAACTCGATCCGGAAACAGTTGAGATTGAATATAAATTATTATAAAAATTTTTATATGTATTATCCAGTTCATACATATTTGATAAAAACCAGTATCCGGCCCTTGATCCACCGCCCTGTCCGGAAACTAAATACACTTCCAAAGAATCACCATTTTTTGGAACGCGCTGCTGATACCAATTTTCAAAATGATCTTCAATAGTTTGTCGTTGATAATATTCTTTATCATTAATAACCTGTGTTTTGTTAATTGCATGTGTATTGGTACTTTTAAACAACAGAAGAACCCATCCGGCAGCAAATACTACAATAATGACTTTGTACAATCTGAAACGAAAACTTTTAGTATCAAATCCTTTGAGCATAATGTTCGCAAGAAGTAGTTGTGAGGTAAAAAAAAGTTCTATGATAAGAATATAAAAGCTCATTACCATTGTACCGATTGTTATGGGCGAGATATGATTGATCGTTCCGTTGACCTGCTTGATATAATAAATTATCATTGTTCCTACTGCAATAATCAGCAAAAAGATATGCGTATAGAAGGTTTTCCTGTGAATCATTTTCATTTTACGGCGGTCTCCGTCCGGATAGTCTTCCGAATTTTCTTTCACCAAAAAAAATAAGTATGATAAAACAACTCCCAAGATATTGGCAAAAGTAAATACATAAGTGAACTGCTCACCTTTGCCAAACTGCAAAATGATATGTTCAACCAATAACACTGCGGCTAGTACAAGTATTTCCCAATATTTTTTAAACTGTAAAAATGTTGTATCAAGAGTTGTGGTAAGAAGAGAAGAATAAGAATCAAGCACTTTAATGATAATAAATATAACAATACCTGTAATAATCATGATTCCTTTTCCGAAATACACATTCGTTAAAGAAAAAACAAATATAATCCAGGGTATAATGGCCAGATATCTCACCGGAACCTGCAAAATCTTCCTTACATTATTAGATTTTGGTTTGGCATTGTAAAGATCCAGCAGTTTATCCAATATTGCTTCTATTTTTTGAGAAGGCACTTTGGTGAAAAACTTGAAAATATAAATAGAAATCGTAGGAATACACCAAATACTGAGACCAAGAAAAAGAAAAGATGCTACGGCAAAAAAAACTTTATTTCTGTCATCCTGCTGATATGCCAGGTCTAAGACGATTTCCTGTCCGGCCCCAACTTTATAAAGCAACACCGGAAACAAGACCGCAAGAAAGATAAAAAGTCCATTATCTTTTATTGTATCAAAGATACTTTCCACAAGATTGAGTAATTTTTCCATGATATTAATTTTTTTTGCCAACACTATCACACATTATATTGGTCTGGTTATTTTTTTATAAAATTAATACCATTCCGAAGGCCAGGAAATACTACAAAAGGGTTATTTTTAAAGAATACTCATTCGAATTGTGTAAAATTATCTAATGCAACGTGGACTTTTTGTAACTTTATAATCGTCATTTTCCATTCAGGACATTGAAGGCAATGCTCTGAATTATAATTGGCATTAAATGAATTACCATGATAAAACTGATAACAGACCATATTAAACAGATAGAACATGGCTTTAAGCATATTATAGAAGCCGGTGACCAGATTTTAGGAGATAAAAAATGAAAATCATTTCGAACTGGCCCTTAAATTTTTGGACGATAGTACTTATCAGGTAAGAATGCTCGGCACTTATATGCTGGGACAGCTTTCAGCCGTTCGCCCAGACTCATTAGAAATTCTGGAGACAAAAGTAGCACACGATCCGAACTGGCGTGTGCAGGAGATGCTTGCCAAAGCTTTTGATAGTTATTGCCGTTGCATTGGATATGAACAAAGTCTGCCCAAGATAGAAAAATGGCTCTCAGATCCTAATCCCAATGTAAAGCGAGCCGTGATCGAAGGTCTGCGCATCTGGACGGGCAGACCTTATTTCAAAGATCATCCGAAAATTGCCATAGAATGTATCAGCAGATACAGATCAGAAGACAGTGAATATCTGAGAAAATCGGTTGGAAATGCGCTTCGCGATATTTCTAAAAAATATCCGAATGAAATTGCAGAAGAGCTATCAACCTGGAATCTTCAGGACAAAAAAACATTGTTTACCTATAAGCTGGCAAAAGGGAAACAAAAATGAATATCTTTTGAAATGTAAGCAAGTTTAAAAAAATTATCATACCCTCAATAGGGCTTCACATAGTCTCGATTTGACTACATTTTCTACCACTTTAAGCACCATCTTTGCTTTATCAATATAAATCAATACATATTATGCAGACCAATGAAAATAAAGTAGCCCTGATATCAGGTGCCAATACAGGTGTGGGATTTCAGATCGCTAAAGCCCTTGTGGAGAACGGATATACCGTGTATGTGGGGTCCCGTGACTTTCAAAAAGGTAAAGCAGCGGTAGAATTGCTAGGCGGATCAGCTAAAGCTATTCAATTGGATATTACAGATTCTGATTCCATTGATGCAGCAGTAAAAACTATTGAAAATGAATCCGGATATCTGACATTATTAGTCAACAATGCTGCGATCTCTCATGCAGGCGCATCAGGGCGCACAATGGAAGAAGTGCTGGGTTCGCAGCGTGCCTCAATCGTACCCATTAGTGAGCTGAAAAAAGTGTGGGAGACAAATGTGTTCGGGACACTTGCCGTTACACAAGCCTTCTTGCCTTTATTGCATAAGGCTTCTGGTGCAAGAATTGTAACCGTTTCCAGTGCCTTGGGATCTCTTACCATCAATGCCAATCCGGAAAATCCTTACCGATCTAATTTTGATGCGGCGTATGGCGCTTCAAAAACTGCACTCAATGGGATCTTTTTATCCCTTGCTATCGATCTGGAGAATACCGGCATTAAGGTTCATATGGTTAGTCCCGGATTTACGGCTACAGCGCTTAATAACTTTCAGGGAACAGATTCCGTGGAAGAGGGTTCAAAAGAACCGATTCGTGTTGCTTTGGCAGAGGATCTTCCTACCGGAAGCTTTACCGGTCCTGCCAATTTCAGTGGTAAAGACAATATTCTTCCCTGGTAGATTTTTAAATACAAAACCTATGATTGCTGGTCATAGGTTTTTTATACATTTATAGTATGAAAGCTAAAGAAGATAAACTGATACGCTTTATATCAATATCGGAAAGCCATCAGGCCTTCGGGTTGCCGGCGCCGCAGCATCCGCTGATCAGTCTTGTACATTTCAACAAGGAAAATCCTTTTAATACGGCAATGGCGCCAATCTATGATGTTCTGAGTTTCTATAAGATCACCTTCATTACAAGAAATAGAGGCAGGCTGAAGTATGGCCGGAATTATTATGATTACGATGAAGGCAGTATGCTTTTTCTGGCACCTAATCAGTTGGTGGGAAGTACTGATTATAACAGCGAAACCTATTGTTATATTTTGCTGATCCATCCCGACTTCCTGTTGGGCCATCCTTTAGCCCGGAAAATAAAACAGTACGGTTATTTTTCATACGCTTCCAATGAGGCGCTGCATCTGTCAGATGCTGAAAGGGAGATTATTCTTTCCGTCTATAGAATTATGCAACAGGAACTTAACAGCCGCGTGGATGAGTTCAGCCAGGAAGTCGTGATTGCCCAGCTTGAGTTGCTGCTGAGCTATGTCAACAGGTTTTACAAGCGTCAGTTCATTACCCGGAAAGTGGTTAACAATGATATTCTCCAGAAAACCGAAAGCATCCTGGATGACTATCTCAACAATCAGTTATCACTGCATCAGGGCCTTCCAACAGTACATTATCTCTCGGAACAGCTGAATATATCCCCCGGTTATCTGAGTGATATGTTGCGCTCACATATTGGACAGAACGCCCAGCAGTATATTCGTGAAAAGCTTATCGAAAAGGCGAAGGAAAGACTGACCGGCACGGACCTTACCGTGGCTGAAATAGCCTATGAATTGGGATTTGAACATCCACAGTCTTTCAGCAAAATGTTCAGGATACGGATGGGGCTTTCCCCATTGGAATTCCGAAAATCCCATGATTGATATGGTTTTTATCCGTTTCTTTTCAATAAGGAATTATTTGCTTGCTTTACTGTGCATCCGACATAATAAAAAGGAATTTTGCCGTAACCATAGTATTTCCCAATAATATGATCAACAATGAACGTTCGCGTTATGAGATTGAATATCATGAAGACGGAATGCTGAAATCTTTGAACAGAGATAAATAGTCATATTTATTATTGATAAATCAACCATAAATATTAAGCTATAAAAATAGAGATAATAATAAATCTATATTTCCATCAATTTTTAATTTTTTAATATAAAAGTTCAATATATTTGTTGATAAGATTTCAACATAGCTATTCATTTTAGATGAGAAAACATTTTGAATTTTTATTGTTATTATTACTTCCTTTTCAGGCTTACAGCCAGCAGAAACTTTCTGCTGACGAATTATTTGCGAATGCCAGAACCGAAGCATTTGAGAAAAAGGATTATCCAAAATCGATATCACTTGCCAAACAGGCACTGGAAATAGCGCCCAACTATACTGATATTTCAGTTTTTCTCGGCAGGCTATACACCTGGAATAAAGACCCTGATTCTGCAAGAACTGTTTTTGAGCAGCTTGATAAAAAAAATGTACAGGATGAAGATTATTTCATCGCGTACGCATCTCTGGAATATTGGAATGATAACAATACTAAAGCTATAGAAATCATTGACAAAGGTCTTTCATATCATTCTCAGTCCGAATCGCTTTGGCTATTGAAGGCGAAAAGCTATAATTCTGCGAAGGATTACACAGCTGCAAAGAATGCTATTGAAAATGTGCTGAAGATTAATCCAAAAAATACTGAAGCTAATAGTCTTGCCGTACGAATCAATGACCTTGCTTCTAAAAATGCAGTAAGCATTACCTATAATTATTCTCACTTTGATAAGCAATTTGCCAATGATTGGCACATTGTGAGCGTTGGTTACAAAAGGGTGACACCAATTGGTTCAATCATTCTGCGGGCCAACTATGCCAATAAATTTGCAGAAAATGGCGCTCAGTTTGAACTGGAGGCTTATCCAAGATTATCTGATATGTTCTACCTTTATGTAGGAGGTGCCTATTCTAAAGATGTAGGGATTTTCCCAAAATACAGAACAGGTGTTTCACTGAATGCAAATCTCCCAAAAAGCTTTGAGGCAGAGATCGGTTACAGACAACTCTACTTTAGCAGCAATATCTGGATGTACACAGCCTCTGTGGGGAAATATTATAAAAATTTCTGGTTTAATATTAGAACTTATCTTACACCTGATAATCAGAATATTTCACATTCATACACAGGTACTGTACGTTATTATACCAAAAGCGGCCAGGATTATTTTGCGTTTCAGATTGGGACCGGAATCAGTCCGGAAGAATCTATCAACAACCTGCTTCAAAATGATGTCTATAAACTTAAAACATTCAAAATCGGAGGTGAATATAATTTCTCTATAGACAGAAACTTATTTTCAGTGGGAACAATGTACTACAACCAGGAATATCAACCTCACACCAAAGGAAACCAGATTGATGTAACGGTCGGTTACACCAGAAAATTCTAAAACATTACTTTCCTTTCCTCATAAAATTGGTAAAGACAGAATCCGGAATCAGCTTTTTGCTCTGATAAAATTTTGAATTCATCCTTTTAAAACGGTTGAAACGCCCTTCTATTTTTTTATAAATCTGAGGATTGTCAAGTGCATCCTCTTCAGAATTGTTGAGAATAAAGAGATTAGAATCGTGCAGGTAATATTTTTCTGAAACGAAGTCCGTAAGCAATGTTTTACTCTGCATGATCGGAATATCACCTTTTCTGATTTCTGAATCCGGAGAAAAGCCTCTTCCCACCCAAGCCACTGTGGAAGGTGTACGCAGGTTATAATTCTTTTTGTAATAGGCTAAGAGAGAAGGCGCAATATCAAAATGACTTACAATTTTCTGGAATCGTTTTGCCTGTTTCAGCATCGGTGAATATATCATCATCGGAACGTGGAACCGGTCTATCTTCGACTCTAGTAGAATCTCCGGCATACTGTGATCACCTGTGATGAAGAAAATAGTTTTCGCAAAATCTCCTCTTTTGCTGTAGCTATTAAAGAACTGCTTCAGTGCATCATCAGCATTAAGAACTGAAACCAACTGATCTTTATATTGTCTGCTCCATTTTTTTTGCTCTGATGTCAAGAGGTTTGAATTAATTCTTTCATTATATAATTTTTCATAATAACTACTGTTGTTTATTGCAAAAGGATTGTGAGTAGAAAGGGTAAGGATCATATTGAAATAAGGCTTAGAATCTACCTTTTGTACATCCAATACTTTTTTGAAAACAGCCTGGTCTTCAAAACCCCAGCTTTGGTTGCCGTTTTTAGCCGGAAGTTTTCGGTACGTTTTATTATAAGCTTTCAGATCAATAATATTATTGACTTTGCTATATTCCAAATATTCCCTGTACCTGTCAAATGAAAGATTACCACCATAATAAAATCCGGTTTCAAAACCATTGGCTCCGAGAATGTTGAAGAGATTAAAATGATCGGGCGTGTCTTCAATTTCTAAAAATCCGTTTTTCCCAAAAGGCAAAGAACCTGTAAGCGATGGCAATGCACCAAAAGTACGACCTGCAGAACTCAAACCGTTTTCCCAATATAGGCTTTTCTGGGAAAGAGAATCCAGAAAAGGCGTAAAATTACCGATATAGCCTTTCGGCGAAGAATAGGCATGTCCGAAACCTTCCATCACAACAAACACGAGGTTAGGAACTTCTTCGGAATGATTAAAATATTGACCAAGAAAATCCTGCGTATCTTCTTTTCTCCAAAATGGAAAAGCTTCATTCAGAATGTTTTTTTCATAGCTGATATTTTCTTTTTCGCTGAAAAGTTCATTAATCTCAGGATGTTCGCTTATAAAATTTTCTTCATTGGCCTTAAAGAAATAAGCCCATTTGCTTTTAGCTGCATTCTGATTAAATTCATTGGCACTGCTCAATTCTTCAGAGTGTAAACTATTTGTCGGGACAAAGAATGCTACCAATCCCAAAACGAAAATCGATAATGAAGGATAAACCGATTTTAGACGGAATCTGCTTGCTAACCACAACGGAATGAAAGAAGCCGCCAATAAAATCCCTAATAATGCATAGTTTTTAAAATTAAGCATTCCGCTGGCTTCAAGAATCTGTTTGATTTCTTCTTTACTGTAATAAATAAGGTCTGATCCCAGCAGATTTCCTGTCTCGGAAAAATATAGAAACAGAATATATTGCAGCACAACGACTAGTCCACAGGCAGCAATAGCCAATTTCTTCGCCCAATTTTCTTTAACAAAATTTATCAGCAGATAGATGATTCCGAATCCGAAAATCAATTCCAACAAAAATAGGAGATTATCTATGAAAAGAGCTCCGATAACTGCCGATGTATCAACTCCTTTAAAATTGTAATGATACCACAGCCACTCTGTTACAAGGCCAAGCAGAAACAGAACAGTGAATGTAAGCGCAATTGTACCCCACTGTTTAAGACCGAATTTCAGAATTGTAAAAATCCTTTTTCCTAATGGAAGATTCTGCGTATTCTGATTAAATCCCTGTCTCGTCATTTCTCCCCAGCCATGTGATTTTTTGAAATAATCCACGAAGCCATTCACTCCTGCACGAACGGTAATCGGATGGAAATAAAACGGTTCTGAAAACGCAGTTCCTATCAGCGCAAAGAAATCTTTTCTCTTACTGTAAACCTGATAACTAAGCATATCGACAAGTATTCCATAAACAGAGTATAGAAATCCCAACGAAAGAACAAGCGCGAAAAGAACAAAGAAAAAAGGCCAGCTGATAAGCCCTAAAAGAAGAAAAATGATAAAAACAAAATATCCTGAAAACTCTACCAATGGGCCTAAAAATTCGAAAAAAAACCAATATGGCAGGCTAATCATACCCAATTTCTTATACTTCGGGTTGAACATCATTTTACGGTGCTTCCACAAAGTTTCTATAGTGCCGCGCATCCAGCGGTTTCTCTGTTTTTTGAGGATATCTTTCGTTTCGGGAACTTCTGTCCAGCAAAGCGGATCCGGAATGGTCAGAACTTCATAAGGTTCGTTCCGTTCTTCCATGTATTTCCTCATCCGTACTACCAGCTCCATGTCCTCACCTACAGTTTTTCTGTCATATCCCCCACATTCCAAAACAATTTTCCGGTCAAAAACGCCGAAGGCACCTGAAATAAGAATTAATCCGGATGCTCTTGACCACGCCATTCTTCCTAGTACAAATGCTCTTATATATTCCAACGCCTGCGTTCTTCCTAACAATGTTTTCGGCATATTGACGCTGACAACTTTTCCGTCTTCAATCACACAATTATTAGCAAGACGGATAACACCTCCGCAGGCAATAATCTTTTTATCAGTCTCCTCAAGAAATGGTTTTGCCAGCTTAAGAATCGCATCCTGTTCCAGAATACAATCCACATCTATACAGACCAGATATTGCCCTGAAGAAACATTGATCCCGACATTGAGAGCATCGGCCTTTCCACCATTTTCCTTATCAACAACAAGCAGTTTATTGAAAGCAAGATTCTTACTCTTATAAATGCCCCTGATTTTGTTAGTCTCAATCTTACCCTGCACAAAATAAGACACACATTCCAGGTCATAAGCTTCTATAAGCTTTTGCATAGAATCATCCTTACTGCCGTCATTGATGATGATGATCTCAAGATTATGATAATAAAGCGACAGAAGCGACCTTACATTTTCCACGATGGTCATTCCTTCGTTATATGCAGGCGCGAGAACACTGAAAACGGGCGCATTGGGATTAGAAGCAATAATGCTGTAATCCGTAAAAACATTTTCTTTTTTATAACGAAGAACGGCTCCGAAAGCATAAATGCCTACCCAACCATAAATAATAACGATGGCTGTCCCATATAAAATATATAGCCAGATGACAACTTCATATACTATGTGTGAAAACTCTAACATACTTTTTCCTGTAAAGCGTATTTTACAATTTGAATCAGCTCTTCGGACGAATCTTCGCGATGGGCAAGCTCTGATAAATAATCCTGATGTCCGAGCTTATAGAGCGCCTGTGCCGCATTAACTTTAATCCCTGGTGATAACTCATTTTTCAGTTCATCTTTAAGCAAATCTGTACAACATTGATCTTTAGAGATCTGTATAACACGAAGAATCTCTAGCTTCACCTCCTCCGGCTGCTCATCATATATCTCGCTGAGATAAGCGACCGTTTCAGGGTTTTCTAATGACATCAGTACCTTAATGACTTCAATTCTGACCTTAACAGAATCTCTGTTAAGCAATTCTATGGTTTTAGAATAAAGGGTCAGCATCTGAAACTTTTTTTATCAGTTTAAGTACGAAAATCACTACAGAATCATTGGTGCTTTCCAACCATTTCCCAATGGTGGCTTCGGAATTTTCAGGTATTGATGATATGGAAAGGAGCAACCTCAGCTGCTGCCATTCCGAAATTTTTGAACTGAGTTTTTCCAGAAAATGTAAGCCTTCAAAACCTTTGAATCTTACCATTGCATATTGTGCTTCCTGATATACCTGAACGGAAGGATGTAATAAAAATGTAGTGATCTTTGGCACAGCACCCTCTACGTCCATCACCGTCAGCTCCGTAATGCCTCTTACGATGAGATGTGGTTTTTTCTGATTAAGTTTTTTAAGCGCTTCTTTCTGAAGGTTATAATCATTGAATAAACTTTTTATTTTATCCTTGGCACCTCCTGAAAACTTTTTTTCGGAATCCACCAGTTTCTGGAGAAATAAATTTCTGAATGACGCATTTTGGCTGAGAATCTTGAACTGGTCATCATCATCTATCGACCCTTCTTCCCAATACACAATCACTTCAGAAATCTTTCTATTGATAATATCAGACCACTTGATTATGCGGAGAGATTGCTTATATTCTAGAAAGTTGTAGATCAGGACAGCGATAATCAATGCCATCACCAATGACAGCATTATCACAAATACAATGAAAAGAAAATGTACCGATGAAATTATTAGCATTAAATTTTATTTAGGTATAAATCTTTTGATTCTCAGCATGAGTTCATTAGGACTAAACGGTTTTACAATAAAATCGGAAGCTCCCAAATCAAAAGCATTGAGAACCACCTCTTCCTGTCCCATACTGGAAAGCATAATCACGGGGGTCTGCTTCCCCATAGACTGCAATTCGGAGAGTATCTCTATCCCGGAAGCAAAAGGCATCATAATATCGGTAATGGCGACATCAACATCTTTTTCCTTCAGGGTATCGATGGCCTCTCTTCCGTTTCTGGTCAGGATTACCTCGTGTCCTTCTTTTATTAATTTATGTTCGATTGTTTTGAGAATCAGCTCATCATCTTCTGCAACCAAAATCAGCATACTTATGTAAATTTTATTTTATTAAACTTTTAATTATTTCTAATCCTATTCTTATTTCTTCACTTATCTCTTTGTAAAGCGATGCAAAATCCATGCTCTTACTCAATTTTATTTCCCATTCCCGAGCATATTCCGATAGTCTGAAAAGTCCTGCTGTTCCTGCCGTCCCTTTCAGCTTATGAAGGATTATCTCCATATCTGATACATTTTTAGCATCTTCCGCAGTTTTAATATCTTTCATTGCCTGATCCAACTGCTGAACAACGAGATTCAGAAACAAATTTCGAAATTCTGCATCATCGCCTATTTGTCCGTTGAGCATAGGCATGTCAATATGTTTATCCGGAGTATTTGAATCGTTACTATCATTAGGGTTATCAATAACAGGAAAATATTTTTTCAACATTGTTTCCAGATCATTTTGTCTTAAAGGTTTTGGGAGAAAATCATTCATACCGCTTTCCAGACATTTTTCTTTTTCACCCAGTACATTTCCGGCCGTAACACCTATAATCGGCACAGTTTCGTATCCCGGCAAAAGCCGAATTTGTTTCGTAGCTTCTATGCCGTCCATCACCGGCATCTGCACATCCATCAGGATTATAGAAAATTGCTTTTTCCTGCATTCCTCTAAAGCTTCAAGTCCGTTCACCACCTCTGTAAGATCGGAATGAGGCGAGATTGCTTTCATCATCCTGTTGTTCAGAACCATATTAACCGGATTATCATCAACCAGCAATACATCCATTTCCTGAAAAACAGATACATGGTCTTTCTCTGTATCTTTTACAACAACAGGTTCTTCTTTAAAACTATTCTTCTCCACACGTCTGAGCGTTTTGTACAGCTCTTCAGACTTAATGGGTTTCATCAGGAAGTAAGAATTATCTTCTTTTCGGAAGGAATTGATGACATCGTGTTCTTCGGAAGAAGTATGGAGAATGATCAGAGGCAAAACCTCGTTGCGTTGGCTAAACAGCTCTTTAATTTTATCAATAGTCTCCAGACCGGATATAATCGGCATATGATAATCCATCAGTATCACATCAAAACGTTCACCTTTCAATAGCATTTGCAATGCTTCCATACCATTAGCAGCAAGCACAGATTCCACATTTTTATAATCAAGCATATGTTTCAGGATGATTCTGTTTGCTTCGTTATCATCCACAATCAGGACACGTTTAATCGAAATAAATTCATTTTCATCTTTTATTTCGGACGTTTCGTACGGAATCTCTATATCAAAGAAAAATACTGACCCTTTTTCCGGGGCGCTAATTAAGGAAAGATTACTTCCCATATACCCCAAAATATTATTTGATATGGTAAGCCCAAGACCCGTTCCACCATATCGTTTACTGATTGAACTGTTTTCCTGTGTAAAGGCATTAAAAATGTACTTTTGTTTATCCGGCGGGATTCCTATTCCCGTATCTCTTACTGAAAAACGTAATTTAATATTCTGATTGTTAATATTCAACTTTTCAACCTTAAGTTCTATTTCACCTTCTTTTGTGAATTTAACGGCATTGCCGAGAAGATTAATCAGAATCTGCTTCAGCCTTGCTCCGTCTACCAATAAAGTTTTCGGAAGCCCCGGCTCGATATTAAGGAGCAGCTCAATATTCTTTTTCTGCGACTGGTAAAGAATCACATTGATAACCTGGCTTACCATATCGTAAACATCGTAAGGTTCTATCAAGAGTTCCAGCTTGCCGGATTCTATCTTAGAAAAATCAAGAATATCATTGATGATGTTCAGCAGATTCTCACCGGATTCATTGATATAATTAAGATATTGTGTCTGAATCTCATTAAGAGGTGTTCTCAGAAGAAGGTCGGAAAATCCTATGACGCCATTCAGCGGCGTACGAATCTCGTGACTCATATTGGCAAGAAATTCTGATTTGGTTTTGCTTGCAATATCTGCCATTCTTTTGGCTTCTTTCAATTCTTTATTGATGATGGCTGCGTTTGTGATATTCTGAATAGAAACAATCACACCTCCTATTTCATCATCAGAAACGTACCAGGGTCCCACCTTCAGATTATAGTGCTGTGTTTCTTTCTTACCTTCTATGTTTAGAATAAAATCTTCATTGACGTAAATTTCACCCTTCAGCGCAGCCTGGTAGATTTCCTTTCTTTCTCCCGGTACATTGGGTGAAACAGTGAACAAATTCTGTCCGATAAGATCCGGATGATTCATATTAAACTCATCCCTCCAGCTGCTACTGACTGCAAGATAGTTAAGCTCCTTATCAAACATCGCTATGGCATCGGGAGCATACGTTGCAAAAGACTGCATCATTGCTTCTTTTTTTGTCACCTCTAGCAACATATTCTTGAACTTATTGATATCTTGGATAATACCAAAGACTCTTACACACTCACCGTTTTCGAATTCCGGTATCGCTTTCACCCTTACCCAAATTGTAACACCATCATTCCGGACCAGCTGAAACTCTTCATCATAAGGGATACCTTCCGTAACCGCTCTGTTGAATAAAAATTTAACCCTATCCTGGTTATCTTCTTTATAAAAACCAATTGCATTTTCGAGATCCGGCTGATAACCACTTTCTATTTTATGAATTTCCTTAGTACTTTGTGACCAAAATATAGTATTGGTTTTCAGGTTCACTTCCCAGCCGCCCACCTGAGCCACAGAGTTCGTCTGCTCCAGCATTTTTTTTGTATGAAGCAGGTCTTTTTCCAGACTCATTCTCTCTGTTATATTGAGCGCTGTACTTACAACATAAGGTCTGCCATCCTGATCCATCTCCACGAGATTATGATACATCCATATCAATTCAGCACCTTCCTTAGTTTTGAGAATCATTGTTCCAAAATCCTCTTTATTTTTGTTAATGCGCTCTAGATATTTCATCAGTAAAGGATGGTTATTTTCAGGAACCAAATCCTTGAGATTAAGCATTGCTACTTCCCCGGCAGAATATTGCAGGGTTTCACGGCCTTTTTCATTAACAGCAATGATATTCCCCTCCATATCGTGCATACTCATCAATCCTATTGCATTCTCGAAAAAACTCCTGAAGCGCCTTTCGGAACTTTCCAGCTGACGCTTTTCTTCCGATTGCGATGTAATATTGATACCGAAACAGAATACTTCAGAAAATTTTTCGTTTTGCTTCAGAGACCACTCAACAATTGTAGAAGTATCATTGCGGTTTCTTGTGGATGTTGTAAATGATACTTCTTTTCCATTTTCAAAATCATTTAGGACTGACGAGAACTGGCCGTCTTGATCTAAAACATCTGGAAAATACTGTCCGACAGCATCTTCTCGTTTGATAGAATATATTTTTTTCAAATGCAGGATTAACGTCCTTAAATCTCAGTTTCTCATCAAGAACGCAGATTATATTATTTGATATATCAAAAGTTTGCTGGAAATATTCGGCATTGACGGTTTTTCTTTTGGATGTCAAAATTTTTGCAATAACATCCGAAAGTTTTTTAAGGGCATCAATCTGATTTTCAGAAATTGTTTTAGGAACATAATCAATTACGCAGATCGTACCCAAAGCAAAGCCGTCCTCGTCTCTAATTGGAACTCCGACGTAAAATTTTATCCCTCCTTCAAGAATTATAGGATTATCAGAAGAGCGGTCATCTAAAAGTGTATTATTGATTACAACGACTTCACCGGAAGCTATGGAATACTGGCAAAGCGTATTTTTTCTGTCCACAGAATCTATCGAAAGTCCAACACAACTTTGCATCGTTTGCTCATCACTTCGCATAATGGCAATCAATGATGAAGGACAATGCGAAATCAGACATGCCGTTTCTGCAAACACATCAAACTGTGGATCTTTGCCCAGATTCAACAAATTGAGAAAGTCTAATTTCTTCAATCGTTCTGCTTCATTCTCGGGAAGTGGGTATTTATTCATCGTGCAAACTAAGTTATCTAAAAAAATTAAATATTTTTACAAATTAGACAAAAATAATTGTTTATAACTTTTGAATATTACAATATTTAAGAAATAGCAAAAAAAATTATCATCGTAATATCTTTATGATTAAAAAATAATTTAATCACTTATGGAAAGTACATTACCGTTTGCAGAATATTTTAAGTAATATTTATTGAAGATGAAAAATTTTGAGTTTTTGTAAAAGTCTATTACTATTTAATTTGGCTCAAACGAACCAAATCATCTATAAAACTGTCTGAAGAAAATCCCGTATTGGTAATTGATGCTGCCTTAAATTTATTAGTTAACCACGTCTTAGCCTTTCATATTCAATCTTTCTTCCTGAAGATCAAGTAATCGAAGATGTTTTCTAATTATTTCTTCATCTAACAAAAGTTCTTCGCGGTTTTTATTGATGAGCCAGTTTCTTTGAGTGTCGAGAATGTCTAGATAAATATTTTTATATTGCTTATAATTAAGAATAATTTCAGAACTGTTTAATTGGTTTTCATATTTCTGCAATTGATCTTTCAGTGCAGGGAAACTTTCTATCCTGTGGGCATAATCGCTTCGAATTTTATCAATCGCTACTTTTGCCAAACTATTCTGAATTTCGTAATCTATTTCTTTTTCGCTTTTTATAAAGTCGCGGTCTACCGGTGGAAATTTTTTAAGTAAAAAAGGAAGCGTAAGCCCCTGTAGCAGCAGTGTTGACAAAATAACAATAAATGTGATGAAGAGAATCATATTTCTTTGCGGAAAAGGAGTTCCATCATCCAGAGTCAAGGGAATGGAAAGTGCTGCTGCCAAAGAAACTACGCCTCTCATTCCTGTCCAGCCAATAATTAAAGGCGTTTGCCAGCCGGGATGCTGTGCATCTGCAACGTTGATAAAATTTCTCATAATCAAGGTTGTAACTACCGCTGCATAACCTGCCAAAATTCTTACAATAATTAGTACAGCGGTAACTGCAATTCCATAACCCATTGCTGTGTAAATATCTGTTTCCCCTAAACCTGAAACAATTTCCGGCAAATCTAAACCGATAAGCATGAAAACAATTCCATTTAACAAAAAACATAAACTTTCCCAAACTGTTACCGTACGTATTCTTGATGCACTGCTTAAAAAATCATGACTCCGGTAAGAAAGAAACAATCCGCCGGTGACTACCGCCAAAACTCCGGACGCATGAAGCTGTTCTGCCGCCAGGTACATTGAAAACGGTGCAATAAAAGTCAATAGAATATCTATATTTGAGTCGGTAGGTAAAATTTTGTGCATTTTCATAAAGATGTACGCAATAACAAGTCCGATTCCCAACCCACCAAAGCACATCCATACAAAACTCCCGGCTGCTTCATGCCATACAAATTGTCCGGTTGCAGCAGCAATCATTGCAAATCTGAAAATGATGAGAGAAGAAGCATCATTCAGCAAACTTTCACCTTCAAGAATTGAAGCTAGTCTTTTCGGCACTTTTACAAATTTCAGAATTGCTCCGGCACTAACTGCATCTGGTGGAGAAACGATTCCACCCAATAAAAAACCGAGGGCCAGAGAAAATCCCGGAATAAAATAATTCGCAAAAACAGCAACTGATAACGCGGTAAAAAAAACGACTACAAAAGCAAAACTGAAAATGATCCTGCGCCATCGCCAAAGTTCTTTCCAAGAGGTCGACCATGCAGCTTCATATAGTAAAGGAGGTAAAAAAATGATAAATAATAATTCGGGTTCTATTTTAATTGGTGGCACGCCAGGTATAAAACTTATAAAAAGCCCGGCTAATACCAATAAAACCGGATATGCAACCTGAATTTTCTTGGCCAGCATGATGAGCATTGTAATTAAAAGAACCAAAAAAAGATAAAATTCAAAGTTTTTGAGCATATAAAAATTTTAGATATTTAAATATATCAAATTTTTAAAAATATTTAAATGTTAACTAAAGATTTAAAATGATGTAATAAAAAAAGAAAGCTAACTGCTGTCAACTTCCTATAAAATTAAAAAAAAGAATGAAAAGAGCTATTTTTTGTTTTTAATAATACTATTCATTTTTCGGGTTTGATTATTTAACTTTACCTTTATGAAGTCTTTGGTAGTCCGATAGTTCTGAATACAAGCTTTAAGTTCTGATAGAAGCAGTTCATATTGAGCATAAGAACCTTTCAATTTCAAAATGTTATGGCGCAAGATTTTATCTTCTTGCTCAGTTGTTGTAAAATTTCCGTATTTCTGATGGAATAGCTTATACCGTTCAAATAGATCTACCAAATCCTGATATTCTTTAGTATCAATTTTTTTCAATATTTCTAATTCTTTAATTGAAAATTATATGTAAAATATATTTTTCAAAATATTAATCTGGGTTTAATTAATTTCCTGTAAAGCTTTTTTAAGTAAGGTTTCGTTAGGATCACCTAAGTCTAAGATTGGCAATGTTTCAAATTCGTTCTTTATAATGGTTGGTGATAATCCACTACTGTAATTTCCCACGTTGCCAGCGTTAAATAATTTGTAAATCATCGGATGAATCTGCCAAGAAATTTTCGGTGGTTTTCGTTGGTCAGTAATATCCCAGCCCGACATATCTTTTCCCATTGTTTTTTCACCGATCTGTACTACCTGAATGTAAGGTTTGAGATTATTAATCACCGTTTCGGAAGCGGATGCTGTACTTGCTGTTGTCAAAACATAGACTTTATTAAGTCCTAAGTTTTGATTTAATAAAGTATTAAAACTTGGAGCAGAGTTGTCATAGGCTATTTGTTGGGCAAAAGTTAAAGTTACTTCACCGCCGTTTTTGTTTCCTTTATAAATAATAAATGGAGAGCTAGCCGATATTCCTGATGGAATCATTGCACAAAGAGCGGTAGAAGATGCAAGTATTCCACCGTAGTTGTAGCGAAGATCCAAAATTAAGTCTGAAATTCCTGCAGATTTAAACTCTGTAAATTTACTAACCAAAGATTGTGCAAGTCCATTTTGAAAATTGTAAATATATAAGTAGCCGACTTTTTTTCCGTTATGCTCAAAAATCCTGGAAACTAAAGGTTGATCAAATGTAAAACTTTGATATATTGTAATTTCATTTTCGTTGACGATATTGCCATTATCCCAAACACCAACCGTTAATTTTATCGGTGAAGCAGAATCGATAATCAACGATTCAACCTGATTTTTATTTCCAGAAGTAATTGCAGTTCCATTTATTTTCGTAATAATTCTTCCACGTTGCAAACCGGCATTTTGGGCCGGAGAATTTTTCATTACTAATTTAACAATGGCAAATGTTTTCCCATTCTGCTGTAAAACAGAGTAATCAAAACCATATAAACTTCTCGTAGTTTTGGAATATGTCGAGGCATCATTCTTATTTAAAATATTGGAAAATTTATCTTCCGGAGAAAGGAGACTTTTAAAAAATTCCTGTGTTGGAAGACTGTAATTCGGTTTTAGAGGCATGGTTGCGGCCCAATAATAGTAACGTTTCATTGAATCCTGAACCCAAAGATTCACGGATTCAGTTGTTCCCTCGGCAAAATCGGGCCTGAAGTCTTCATCATCAATCCTGTTACAGGAAAATAGCGTGAAAACAAACAGTAATAAGAACCAAATTTTCATTAATTTTTATTCTTTATTTTAAAATTATAAATATGGAGCAATATCAATATCTCCCTTTACTGTCCACATTCCATTTTCCATTACCTCCTGCAGGACGATAAGCTTTGCTCTATTATTATTGATGTAGGCCGTGCTCATTTTTACTGTTATTAACGGAGTTCCGGCGTAAGGATCTAAGGAATTAGGTTTGTAGAGCTCAAGCAATACATTTCCAGTAAAATAGGTAATGGTTGGCTTTAATTCAGTGAAAGTATTCTTTCCGATGTTATCATAAGTTGCAAGGACAGCCCCGGAACTTTCTCTTTTGAGAATACCCTTAACGTTTTGGAGGCTGGAACCCGAAAATTCTCCCAAATTTGGAAAAATAAACTCAAAGCCGACTCTGCCCAGATTTACTGTCGGCTTGGTTACTGATGTTTGGAGAAAAATTGTGGGTAAACTGATAAAATTTATCGTTTTATACTGATCTATATTATCATAGTTGATATTGAATGTTTTAATTTCCTTCCCCGTATTACTATTGTAAATGCCAAGTAAATTATTTTCACCATTATCCAAAACAAATTTTAATTGGGTTAAAATATTATTGGTGTAAGAAGTCGCTCCACCAATTACTACGGGTTCTCCATTAAACCTTAACTGTAATAAATCAGGATTGGAATATCCTTTAATGTTTACTTCTCCATATTTCTGGTCAGCATCATTCAATTGTAAAGTTTCGTCTGTACATGAAAATAAACCCATTGCTATGACAGAAAATGTAATAATATTTTTAGCCATTATACTTATTGTTTTAGCTATTTTGCGTTTATTTTCGTTTAAGAATTCGAGAATATTCGATTTCATTTTATTTATTTTAATTATTTCAATATTAACTAAGAGTTCTCCCTGATTCTGTTTAAGCTGATAAAAACCATGAACGCTACTTTTAGACTGCCTACTGCAGTTTTTAAGTGTCCACAGGTAAAATCAATCACCTGTGGACGTATTTAAACAATATATCTTCTATTTGATTCGGATAAAGCTTACATCATTGTGCTAAGTTTTTCGATATAAGGGGCAATAAAACAACTAACAATGTATAAAGGCCAGTTGCAGTTTAGATAAAAACGGTTATTTTTTGATAAATTTCGTGGTGTATGATTTATCATCAGCACTTATAGACAGCATATAAATACCTTTTGGTAATGTACTAACATTAACCTGTCCATTGTTTACTGTTTGGTTTAATACCAGTTGCCCTGCTGCATTGTATATTAATACAGAAGCCTTAGTCATCTCTTTCAGATAAAGCACATCAGTTACAGGGTTCGGATATATTGTTACCGCTGATTTAGTATTTGCTTCACGAGTCGACAAGGTCGATTGTTGTGTTGCAAAAATCTGCATCTCATCGATTTGAAAACTTAAACTTGAATTTGTATTGAGAAAGGGTAACTGATCAAATCCAATACCGCCAGAGTAGTTACGGTTGGTCCAAAAACCTATATAGATTTTTTGACCTGCATACTGCGAAAGATCTGCTGTTGCCTGTGCAAATAAAGCATTGCTTGCCGCAATATAATCTGCATTGGTGATATTTAATCTTGGAGGCAATGCATTAGGATTAGTGGCATAAGCCGCCACAATATTAGCACGTATTGCCTGAAAATCGGAAACACTCGGTACTGGTTTACTTGGAGTGCTTACATACACAAAAATATCTTTATAGGTATTGTTACTTGCAGAAGTCGTGTTATAGGTAATCACTCTTCCGATCATTGCCGCTAAAGTAATTTCTCCACTATATGTTGACAGATCAATTTGTGGGGAAATTGCCCAGTCTTCAACATCATTTTCATAGCCTGGCTTAAGGTTAGCAGGACTGCCTGTTACATTAGGAATATAAGCAGTATGTCTCAAAACAAAGTTTGGTGCTACCTCAGTGTATACGTTGGTACTTGACTGGCGAACAACGTGTGGCCCAACATTCCATGTATTGCTATTATTATTACCATCGATAAACTGCCAACCTGCTACTTCTGCAGGAGTATCAAAGGTTGTTTCCCAAGCAACATATAAGTTTTGTGATTTTAAGCTGATACTTAGCAGTACCGCTAAGCTGATAATTATTTGTTTCATATTATTTAGATATAAAAAACAGGCAGCAGTAAGCTGCTGCCTGCTATTGTTAACATATTAAAAAAGATTAAAAACCGCTGTATTTTGTCCAAACACCATTATAATTCCATGATCTTGGAGCAATAGTCCAGCTACCTGAATTAAAGAATGGATTTCCTGTAAGGAAGAACACTGAAGCCGGTGATCCCGTAGCAACATTAGCAATCGTAGGTGTTCCTATTGTAGCATTGGTAAATCCGTGTGCATAAATCGTTGAAAGATTTAGTGGTGCTAAGGCAGAACCTGTTCCTTCAACTCGAATACCTGTAGGGTATCCGGTAACTAATGCATCATTAAGTGTCAAGCTTCCACGTCTTCTGATATGGATTCCGTTTTCGTATAAAGCACCCTGTGTTCCGTTTTGTGCACCAATAACCGTCAGATTATTAATAACCGGATGAGTAATTAACGAAGTTACAGTACCTCCTGAATTGTTATCCAGCTCAATACCGTTAGAGTCAGGACTTCCACCACTTAAGCTATGTGTGGAGTTATAATCAGCCAGGGCAAGTGCATTTGTAACTGTACCAGTATATCCATTATCAAAATCGAACCCATCATCGTCTTGTGCAAAAGCAATTAAATTAGATGCATTTACAGTTCCTCCAAACCACTCAAAAGCAT
This sequence comes from Chryseobacterium sp. POE27, assembly GCF_039727685.1. Taxonomy (NCBI): domain Bacteria; kingdom Pseudomonadati; phylum Bacteroidota; class Flavobacteriia; order Flavobacteriales; family Weeksellaceae; genus Chryseobacterium; species Chryseobacterium sp. POE27. The sequence goes on along the minus strand of NZ_CP152475.1, from coordinate 393,666 downwards.
CATCTTTTCCATAAGATACCTGAATGTGATCTAAAACTGTTCCTGATCCAACACCACCCAATGTTAAACCATTGATCTCATTTCCAGAATTAATACCAATGTCAAAACCGCCATATTCAATACGAACATACGTTAATGAACCTCCGTTGTGAGATGAATTTGTTCCACCATAAAAATATTGAGATCCAGATAGACCTTCAATTGTAGTGTCAGTACCTGTATTTGTTGGTGCATCTCCTAAAATAACTACTCCTCCGAAATCACCAGGAGCACCGGTTGTTTCAGAATCACAATCCAATAGGTTATAGCTGGTAAATACCACCGGAGCAGAAGCAGTTCCGTTAGCATTTAACTTCCCTCCTTTCTGTACAACTAAAACACCCGTAGCCGCACCATTGGTACTAGGTTTTGCTTTGATAAAAGTTCCCGCCTCAATGGTTAATGTTACTCCACTTGGAATATTTACGATACCATCAAGTTCCCAAATTTTATCTGACGTCCATGTCATAGTCGTTAAATTACCTGACACAGTCTGTACAGGTTTAGAACACTCTGCATAATCTGCAGACGCCGAATGCATGTCAAAGTTAGAATCTGCTTCCGCTACGGAATCGTTTTGGCGACAAGCTGTCAGAGACAAAGCTGCGATCGCTACAAGAAGAAAATTTCTCATAATATTGGTTATTTGGTTACTTTTGCTGTGGGCTTCGCTATATTTATGCCCACAACAGATTAAATTCGGGGAGACAATGCCTTTTGTCTCCCATTTTGTTTTTTTTGTTTCTTCACGTTTTCAATGTCGAAAGGCACAACAATGAAAAGTGCTTACCCAATTACCCATTAAAACCGGCACTTGACGAGCATGGTTGATATCTCTTAATCTCAAATGTTCTCACTCCGAAAGGCGGGTTTTCTAAGGTAATATTACTGTTAACAATGAACGCTATTCTTATCAGCTTACAGGCCGATTGTATTTTAAACTTCTATCTAGAACTTGGTGTAATTTCATATATTTCTTTATCCGGCATTTTCAAATACATTCACTTTAAAAAGTATAACTTATGTTTATTCCAAAGGTTCTTCCTCTGTATGCACGAAACAATATTTTGTCTATATTTCTATCATATTTATCAGTAGCTCCGGGTATCAGATGCATAGATTCTCTAGTAGTAACAAAAGTGCCAGGGGTAGCACCTTCCGCTGAATAGGAGTTATTGTTGTTATAATATTCTATAACCCTGTTAAAAATATTTTTTGCATTAAGTTTAATTTCCAGATTCCTGTCTTTAAGCATCTTATATGAAATCTGTGCATCAGCAACAGCGTAAGGAAGCTGGATTTCTTCGGCATTATAATCATAACCAACCGTAATATATTGTTCTCCTTTAGCATTCCAAAGAAGATTGAGTCCCAATCGATCGCTTTCATAAGAAAATCCGAGGTTGTATGCCCATGGCGTTTGTCCGTAAAGCGGTCGTTCAACTTCATATGTCTCTGCACTATTCTTTGTGTCAAAACGATTCTTAAAAGCAATCACTTTGGTATCATTATAGGTGAAATTTCCGCTGATAAAAAAATGTTCTAAAAAGGAATCTTTTACAATAAAACCAAGGTTCTTTCTGACTTCAACCTCAACACCTTTCAGTTTTGCATTTTTAGAATTTCCGTTATAGAGATATAAATTACCTTCATTAGATATATATCCTTCGCGTTCAATAGGGAGATCAAGGTCTTTATAATAAAGCCCGGCAGAGATAATTTCGCCTAATCCCGGAAACCATTCGAACTTGAAATCATAATTTTTAATTACAGATGATGTCATTTGTGTATTATAGATGAGACCGTTGGCAACGGGATCAAAATATGGCAATCCGGTTCTTTCGTTAAATTGGGGACGAATGACTGATTTACTGTAGGCCAGTCTAAGATTGATCTTACTCGTTGGGCTGTATGTAAAATTGGCGGAGGGCATCCACTGCCAAGCTTTGTCATCAATTACTTCTCTATTCAGATTTCTTGAGTCTTCCTCATCGATCTGTTGAGAAAGTTGATCGTATTTGAAATATTCAGCCCTGACACCCCAGACCAAACGGAGCTTACTTCCAAAACGATTGTCAAACATCAGATAGGGAGCGTGCTGAGTAACTTTACCTTCGTACTTGTTATTTTTATATAAAGGGCGGGTTTGCCAACCTATTCCCCCCCGGCAGATAGTATGAGCCATTGAACCAGTTTGACAGTGACCCATACATCAATAAGTAATTTTTTTCAGTATTTGGAACATCCCTGTTCTCATCAACTCTAAGAAAGAATTTTTCCTGTTGATTGGTATTATTTTTTAGGGTTCCTGCGTATCCTGTTTTAATATCATTTCTGAAGTTACCGATATTTAAACTCCATTTGAACGAAACTCCGAAATTGTAATCCGTTTCTTTATTTTTTATGATACCTCTGGCGAAATTATTACCTGAATTATAAACTTTATGATACGTTAAAATTTCACTTCCAATAAAATCGTAAAATGTCTGATGCATTGTATAATCTTTCGTATCCGCCTCTACTCCAGTTCTTGCAGCAAACCAGCTTAATTCGGTATTTCCAATTTTGTGGCTTCCTTCCAGTTTATTTTGTAATAAGGTCTGATAAATTGGATAATCTGTATTATCGGTATATGGCCTGTCCAAAGTCGAAAGTTGAGAAATATCATTATTCGGAATTACACCATTATAGAAGTAATTGTAAGATGCTTCTGCATTTTCAGGCAGTCCGCTTCCGTTAGTATATTCGTTCCAGCCTGTTACCTTTGTAAGCGTATTATCATAGATGTGGGTATATGAATTACGGAATGAAAACCTGTTCTTTCCCAGCTGCAAACCAAAGTTTAACATTGCTGCTGCTGTTGAATTGTAGTTGAAGGACGCTCCCTTGTTTTTAAAATTATAAAATTTAAAGGATGTTGCTTCATCCGTAAAGTACGAAGTGTCAAGCCAGTTTCCTCTTCCTGTATGATCAATATTTAATTTATTCTGTTCATTTCTTATAGTTACAGCTCCCGCAAATCCCCATTTATCATTATTTTTAAGCTGAAAACTTTTACCAAATGCCAACTGGAAGCTGGAGTTTAAGTCAGCTGTTGTTTGATAAGTTGAAAAGTTATCTTTAAACTGTTTTGACTGCTCAAAAAACAATTGGTTATTCCAATCCATAGGCTCTAATCCCTGGGGAAAGGCCTTCGTCCCGTCATCATATCCCCAGTAGTCGTATTTTCCACGTTTACGGGTAAGAAATTCTTTAAATGTAGAGATATCATTATAAGATGTTCCCATATTTATGGTAATAAAATCTTTATTCGGGATGTCCTTGGTTTTTACTTCAACATAACCTCCTGCAAAACTTGCGTTCATGTCAGGCGTTGCAGTTTTGCTTACAACAATGCTTTCTACCATTGCAGTCGGAATAATGTCAAAAGAAAAATTATTATTATATGCTTCCGTACTTGGTAGATTAATACCATCCATTGCCGCTGTATTCCAACGTTCACCCATCGAGCGCACTACCACATATTTGTTATCAATTGTAGTGACGCCTGTGACTCTCTTTAACGTTGCACCAACGTCGCTATCTGGCGTTTTGGATATTTGTTCAGCCGAGATCCCATCGCTCATCTGAGCCGCTTTTTTTTGCTGAATTAATAAACCTGCCTGTGTATCAGCCTTTCGAATCCCCGTGATTACCACTTCTTTTATAGAAGTTTCTTTATTAGAAAGTGGTTTTAATGCAAAAGAAACTGCATTGGTTTCATTTATTTTTATAAAAAGCTTTTCCACACGTAAAGGACTATATTTATCTGCTACCACAGTAAGGGTGTATTCTCCGGCAGTTATATCCAGCGTAAAATTACCATTGTTGTCTGTAATGGCCCTTCTTCCCCCTACGATCACTTCCGCTCCAATAACGGGATCCCCGACTTCATTTACGATCTTTCCCGACAGCCTTCCGTTTCCCAAAATATCAGAGTGGTCTCCATTATATTTCAATGACACGAGATTTCCACGCATTCTGAATGTCACAGGCAGACCAGCTGTAATTTCCTGCAGGCATTCCTTAATCGAAATACTCTCACACTTTATATTTTTTACTTTTAATCCTTTAAAATCTTCTTTTGAATATGTTAATCCTAAACCGGTTTTTACGGCAAATTCATCAAGTGTTCTAACCAACGGACTACTCGCAGAAACCTCAAACGATACCTTTTGTATCAATTCCTGTCCATGTAATGATACTGCAAAAAATACAACAGCAACAGTAAGCCCGCATTTCATTATTTTACTCATTATAATTGATTTCCTTAATTATTTGATTTGTTTATGAATAGTTTTTTATTTTTTAAGTGTGTAGGTGTTTGTATTGTCTTTCTCTACTTGAAGGCCAACCGCAAAGGCTAATACCTCAATATTATCATCAATACTTCCTTTAAGTTCTGCCGAAATTCTTTTTGAGGCAATTCCTGTAGGATAGATGATATTTATTTTATAATAATTTTTTATAACACTGATAATTTCCCCGAATGGAACCTCATTGAAACTCAGGGATTCTATTTTTGTCACGGATTTCCCCGACTTCTCATCAATATTCTTTGAATAAACTGCTGCTGTACGAGCGATCCCGAAATTGGTCCAAACCTGATTAGGTTTTAAGTAACAAAGAGGTGCGCCTTCATAAGAAACAGCAACTTTACCTTCATATAAATCTACTGCCTTATTATTCCCGGACTGTGAGATTTTAAACACTGTACCTAGCACTTTGGTACTGAAGTTTTCAGCCTGAACCACAAATGGATGTTTTTTTGATTTTGCCACCGAAAAGATTGCATCACCTTTTAAGCTTACCCACCTGGTATCTTCAGGAAATGACTTTTCAACGGTCAATTTTGCACCTTTTAATAAGGTAACTACAGTACCGTCTTTCAAAATTATTTTTTGGGTTACAGATTTGGCAAAATAAACATCCGATTGAAAATATGTTTTGTAAATAGAAATACCACTCAATGATAGTAACAATATTATAACTGCAGCTGGTATAAACGTTAACAGCCTTTTTGTAGTGAAATAGCTGCTTTTTTGAAGAGTAACTACAGAACTTTGTTTTATATTCAACAATATATGTTTCTTTGTTAGATCCAGATGTTGGATATCCAGATCTTTTAAAGCATCTTCTTCCAACAATTTTGAAAGCTCAGCTTCATTTTTTGTCAAAGTTTCACCTGATGTTTCCCTACCCCAGAAAAAGAAAATAAATGCCTTTAGCTTATTGTCTTTATTGTTTTTCATTCTAATAGATTAATTTTTTACTTTTTGTATAATGCAAGAATGTAAGGAACTTACCCTCTCTATTTATATAACAGGTAAAATCTTAAATACTCCCTCAGCATTTTTTCAAATTTACATATCAACATATTATGAAATAAAGTTTTATTAATAATTTAAAGTTCTAAATATCAAGCATTTAAATTGTTATTAAAATATTATCAGACTACAATCATTAATGATTAATTAACAATCAACTATGGATTTATTCATCGAAAATTAACATTAACATCCTATTTTTGTAGTGTAAAAATTATCTCATGGGTAAGACGGATTTAGTTCTTCTAAAAAAAATTAGAACTGGGGACCAGAATGCGTTTTCACTTCTATATAACCGTTACTATGAGGGCCTTTATAAAATGGTCTTTGTAAGAACAAAAAATAAATATAGTACTGAAGAATTGCTTCAGAATTTATGGCTGAAAATTTTCGAAAACCCGGAATTTGTTCAGGTTGATGATGAGCAATGCGCTAGAAAATATTTATTTCGTTACATGCATTTCAGAGTCATTGATTTTTACCATGCCTCAAGCAGTAATCCTGAAAATTCAGATATTTCAGAAGATCTATTAGATGATATAAGCGCTTCAGAATATTTTGAAATTTTTGAAGAGAATGATATACAGGAGCTATTTGCAATGATTAAAGATGTTCTATATGGTGTTACTGATACAGAGCAGAAGGTATATGATTTGAGGATCCGCCAGAATAAAACGGTAAAAGAAACAGCTCAAATACTTGGTATTACTGATAAGACAGTGCATAATAAACTAAACAGTGTTCTCACCAAAATTCGAAGTCAGGTAGAGCCAAAGTATAAGTCTTCCAAAAATTTGCTTTATTTTCTGATGTATATAGAAATGGTTTCTACTATGAATTAATTTGCTTACTCAAGTAGAATACGCTCTCAGTGAAACCTGATTCCGTTCATCAAACATCTTCACCATTGGGGTAACAAACAACTGGAAAAAGAAGTGATCTCGTGTGAAAAATGATAGTAGATTATGATAAGTTGCATATTATACGAATGACTTTATTTTGCTTATCGCCATATTGAACCATACAGACAAGTAAATTGAACCGTAGAAGAAAGTAATTTAGTTAATAAAATGAAGACCTTTGTCCTATCACATTAAATCAATCAAATGTCAGAAATTACTAAAATTCAATTGGGTCATAACGGACCTATGGTGTCTAAACTTGGTCTGGGATGTATGCGGATGTCATCGATCTGGGGCGGCCCGACGCCGGATGAGGCTGAAAGTATTGCTACTATTCATCAGGCTTTGGATAATGGGATCAATTTCCTAAACACCGGAGATTTTTATGGTGCTGGTCACAATGAGATGCTCATTGGCAAAGCGATCAAGGGAAAACGTGATGAAACCTTCATCAGTGTCAAATTTGGGGCAATCTTTCATAATGGGCAATGGATCGGGATGGATCTCCGCCCAATAGCGATCAAGAATTTTGTCAACTACTCTCTTACCCGGCTGGGAATAGAGACCATTGATCTTTACCAGCCAAGCAGAATGGATGACAGCGTACCTATCGAGGATATCATCGGAACAATTGCCGGCCTTATTCAGGAAGGCAAAGTACGCCATATCGGGGTATCAGAAATCACTGCTGAGCAGCTTCGTACTGCTAACGATATTTATCCGATCAGTGCACTGGAAATTGGTTATTCTTTGGCAGACCGCCAGATCGAAAATGATCTACTATCCACCGCCAGAGAATTAGGAATCGGTGTTGTAGCTTTTGCCAATACGGCCGAAGGTTTGTTAACCGGTGATCTAAAAGCACCACTTTCACAAGATGACTACCGAAATTATTTCTCCCGTTTTCAAGGCGAGAATCTTATCCATAATCTTGAAAAAGTAGAAGTCCTTAAACAGATGGCTATTAACAAAGGCTTTACACCAACACAACTTGCCATTGCCTGGGTGAAAGAGCAAGGCGATCATATCATGCCATTGGTGAGTATGAGCCGCAGGTCAAGGCTGCCTGAAAATATCGCCGCGATGGAAATTGTGTTTACTCCTGAAGAAATGAACATTTTAAACACTACATTTGCAATAGGTTCCATCAAAGGCGGGACCTATCTTCAAAGATAAATGGAAAGCCCAGCAGAAATCCTTCCCGGTGTTATATTCTACTCTTACCTTTCTTCGGAACGGAAAGAAAAAGCCTGCATCTGGAATCATCATACTTTGGTCATGCAGGTTTCGGGTCAGATGGTTCTGGAGAACCTCGGAGCAACATTTGATGATGTCTGCCGGCGAAGTATTGCTGATTCACAAAAATCAGCTGGGAACTCTTACCAAAACGCCCGAGCCGGGCGGACATTACGAGACCATCGTCATCTCGCTTCAGGAGGATCTGATGCGTAAGATAGTTCTGGAAGAGAAAATGGAAGCCTATGCTAAATATAATGGGCTTCCAAATCTCATTTTCCCGAATAACGAGTTTCTGAAAGGGTATTTTCAATCCATTGTTCCCTATGCCAGAAACTCGGGTGCTGAAATGACAGACGAAATGGGACTTTTAAAGGTGAAGGAAGGCATTAAATTAATGCTGCATGTTGCACCGGTGCTCCGCAATTTTCTATTCGATTTTTCCGAGCCTCATAAGATAGATCTTGAAAGATTTATGCTCAGCAATTATCGCTTCAATGTTCCGGTAGAAAAGTTTGCACAGCTCACAGGACGAAGTCTTTCAGGATTTAAAAGAGATTTCCAGAAAACCTTTGAAATGCCACCACGAAAATGGCTGCAGGACAAAAGATTGAATGAGGCGCGGCACTTAATTGAAAGTAAAAACAAAAGGCCCTCATCCATCTACCTAGATCTTGGGTTCGAAAGCCTCTCTCATTTTTCTCACGCATTTAAAAAGAAATTCGGAAAGGCACCTACTTTAGGTTGATAAAAAGTTAATTAAAAATAAAATGAATACTTTTAAGTACATTTATATGTAAATAAATCTTGAAATAAACTCAACTATCCCAGCAAAGTCAGCAATTCCAGACTTGTACTTTTTAAATTAAACGACTTCCTAAATACCAAAGGTGTTTGACTGCCACCAATACCAGATTTTGTTTTCTTACTGCCAGTTTCAGGGCTATGGCTTCTCCGATTCCACCTGATGCTCCTGTTATTAATGTAGCTTTCATTACTTTGTTCCTTTAATTTTGATGGTACAAAATTGATAATCTCCATTAACTAAAAAGTATCCAGAAGTCGGTTATTTGTGCTCAATTGGCAGTTTGTATAAATGGAAGACTAATTATATCTTATCAGGGCGCATTATATTTAGTAGACCCAAAAGAGCTTCAAGCTATTAACAATTTCCTTTATCTAGTACACATGGCAAATATGACAAAACACCCGAGGAAGTTTGTAACTCGTTTATGCTATATCATTTTAATGGCATCGAGCCTTTTTTGCAAACCAGTAATGAGATTTTTTGTAGCTACTGAACCAATAGGCAAACGTAAGGGAGGATTTTTTAATGCAGTACATTCAATAATCGCCCCTGCAACATCTGCAACATTATCCAGTTCACCAAAGCCCGCGTCGATAAATTTTCGAATTTCATGAACCGGGGTACTTTGATAAACGTCCATAGGTTCAGCGATCCTCAGGCTGTTTCCAAAATTAGTACCGGTAGGCCCGGGTTCTGCAATGGTAAACCTGATATTGAATGATGAGACATCCTGGGAAGTAGCTTCCACAAAACCTTCGATTCCCCACTTAGAGGCATGATAAAGACTGAACCCAGGATAGGTAATCTGTCCGCCTTCAGATGATACCTGAACAATATGTCCACCTTCGGATTGCTTTCTTAAAAAGGGAATCAAAGCCTTTATCAGCATGATGGAACCCAATAAATTTACCTCCAGTTGTTTTATGATTATTGAACTATCCAATTCTTCTACTGCCCCAAAAACACCTATTCCTGCATTGCTGACTGCAATATCAATTTGTCCCAATTTTTTATAAGCATTGGTGACCGCTTTTTCGATGCTTGCCAAATCCGTCAGCTCCAAATAATCCACATGAAGTCTTCCAGAGTGTTTTTCAGCCAGATCATTTAGCAGTTCCGGCTTTCTTAGTGTGGCAAAAACCGTATGTCCTGCCTCTAAAAGTTGTTCCGTTAAATTACGTCCTATACCGCTTGATGTGCCCGTAATAAACCATTTTTTATTCATAGTAGTTCTTTTTTACAGGGCAAATTTCGAACTAATGACATATTGGTAGTTAACGAAATAAAAACCAATAGTTATAAAAATCAAACTTTTCTATACATGGATGGAGATATACCTTCGTGTTTTTTGAAAAAGCCCGAAAAATGGGTAAGTTCGCGAAAACCCAAACGATGGGAAATTTCCGAAATATCAAGATCGGTATGCTTCAAGAGCAGTCTCGCTTCTTGTAAAAATCGCTCCTGGATAAGCTGCTTTGTGGAGCTTCCCATGTTTCCCTTCAAAATACGGTTAAGATAGTTCGGATGTACGGACAATGCCTCCGCAAAATCAGAAGCTCTATTTAAAATACGACCATGCGGCATTATTTCTGTATTGAACTGTTGTTCAAGTAAATCCAGAAATGCTTTTATAATACGTGTCGAAGTTTTATTATGCCTATCTACATTCGAATCTTGGGGAGACAGTTTCGAAGCAAAATGAAGAAGTTCATATATTTTACTCCTGATTAAATCATACTTGTGCTCATTATCGCTATCATGCGTATCTTCTATCACTTTAAAAATGCCATCTAAACGAAAAAACTGTTCCTCTTCCAGTTCAAACACCTTTAACCCATCTTGTTGGAAAACGGAGTAAGCTCCCAATGAACCAAAATTATGGAAAAAGTCAGTATTAAAAATACAGTAAACCCCGCTATGCTCCCCATCATTTGGTATCCAGTTATACGGACTCAAAGGATTAGCAAAAAAAATTGCGGCTTTCCTGACTTTATAGGTCTCTTCAGCAAAATGAATGTTATAGGAGCCTCTAAGTAAATTTATTTTATAAAATGACCTTCGGTTATAAGCTATAGGTCGTAACGCACAAGGGTCTTTTTCTGTAATCCGCAGAATATTAAAGTTGCCCGGATTAGATTTGTGTCTAATTTCTGATTGATCTAAAAAGTCATTTATACTAATAGTCTGCATAGTCCAAACTTATAAAAAATAAACTATTTTCCAATTCTTACACCCAATTTTTTTAAGTTAATTGCATGCAGGACAAATTCTGACCCCATCCTAAAATTGCTTGCATGCATAGCCAACGCCATAGTCTTACAGGAATGGCATTCAACATATTTTCAAACAAAAACGGCAGGAGTCTATACTTCTGCCGTTCTTATTAAATCTGTTTTTGTTTACAATAGCTCACCCATCCCGAATACCGTCAAGCCTCTGGCAAACTGTTCGGCTACGGCCTGGTTGGCGGCTTCTATATATTGTCCGGTTATGGGGTCAACCACGGTGCGTAATGGCCGGGTGCCTTTTGGAGTAGCGATAAGTTTTACAATAGCATCAGCAACATCCTGCGGATTAGGAGTTTTAGCCTGCATCTCTCCGCCTAACGCGGCTATCATTTTATTGGGGATATCGGCAATGGCACCGTAGCCCTCAAATACTCCCTGATCAGATGCAGGGTTGTTTTTTTGCTGCATTTCCGTAGGGAAAGCACCCGGCTCTACAATAGCTACATCAATACCTAAACGTTTTACCTCGTAATGCAGTCCCTCGCTTATTCCCTCAAGTGCAAATTTTGAGGCAGCATAAATGGTAGCGAACGGGAATGCTACCCTTCCAAAGCCACTGGTTACGTTAATGATCAGTCCGTCGCCCTGTTTGCGCATGGCGGGCAGCACTTGTTTCATTAGTCGCCAAGGCGCATAAACATTAATATCAAAGGTAGTATGCACATCGGCTACGGTAAAGCTCTCGGCCACACCGGTCATGCCATAACCCGCATTGTTCACCAGCACATCAATAGTGCCTTCTTTCTCCAAAATGGTGTTAACAGCCTGTTTCGCACTCTCATCGTCTGTCAGGGTAACATCCAAAACGGTCACGTTCTCTACGGCCGCAAGAGCAGCCGCTTTATCAGCATTACGGCCCTGAGTATCGCGCATCGTAGCATACACTTTATGTCCTAAAGCAGCTACGCTTTGGGCGGTCAGCCAGCCAAAACCACTATTTGTACCAGTTATTAATACGATCTTTTTGCTCATCTTTTTTATTATTTTAAATGAATATGCAAATATTGAAAATAGTAGTAAAAAAACATTTACCAAATGGTAAAAAGCATCATTAACGGATATTCCGGCGTATACGACTTAACGATTGCTGGGTGACACCCAGATATGAAGCCACGTATGACAGCGGGATGCGATTGATGAGGTTGGGGAACGCCTCAATGAATGACAGATAACGTGTAGTGGCATCTTCTGAGACCAGCGGACTGCGCCGCTCCATGGCCAGCGTAAGGCATTTTTTTACCATCTTCGCCTTCATCATTTCCCAGCCCACAATGGTATTAGATATATCGTCCCAATCCTTTTTATTAAAAACAAGCACCTTGCAGTCGGTCACAGCCTGTACATATTCTGAAGCAGCGATCTGCGATTCGAACTTTTCGTTATCGACTACAAAATTGCCTTCGTCCACAAAATAATTGGTGACCTCTTCACTCTTGTTGTTATAATAACAAAAGCGGAACACACCTTCCAACACGAATGCTACATAACGGGGCACCTTACCTGCTTCCGACAGGTAGTCGTTCTTTTTAAATTCGAGCGTTTCAACTTTGCTCAGTAAAAATTTGATCTGCTGTTTGTTCAGGTCACCAAACTGCAGGATAAGATTTATCATCGCTTCCATCAAGTAAAGATAGTGCACATCGAAAAGCACTTAATTACCATATGGTAAAAAAACGAGGCGAGCCTGACAAATTGCGTAAGTTGTCAGAGCATGTTTTCCCGCGCCGCCTGATAAACAGTCCTTACGGAAGGTTGAAAGCCCAAAGTGCGGGCCAATGATGCATCAGCATGCAGATACCAAGGATTCACCAGCGGCTCTGCGGATGAAGTCATGGTTTCACCAACAAGGCGCAATAATTCGTAAAGTGTGGTTGGCGCCTCATCTGCGATATTGACCACCCGCCCATCCATAATCCCTTGTAAAGCCATCATTATAGCCGTATATATATCGCGATGATGAATGGTGCTCATCCGCATCGCCGGATGATATTTAGCCGCGACTACATGTTTAGGCAAGTCTTCCAGGTGGCCGTCACCATCCCCATACACAAATGGGAAGCGAAGAACTGACCAGTTCAATCCGCTTTTGCGTAACTCATTTTCAGCAGCCACTTTGCTGGCCGGATAGGCATGCTGCGGGTTAAGTGCATCATCCTCCCGGCCGGGGTGAGGATTGTTCATATCGTAAACATGGCTGGTACTTGCAAAAATGAAGCGGGCATCCGGGGAGTTGCGTTTTACAGCATCAATGAGGTTTTGCGTACCCTCCAGGTTACTTTTCCAGATGAGATCCGTGTCCGGTGAACGAAACACGGCTGCCAGATGAATGATGGCTTTTGCATCTTTTACTGCTTTTTCCAGCGATGCGGGATCAAACAAGTCTCCATCTATAGCCGTTATTCCGGCCGCAACCTGTTTTCCACGTACCAGTGCGAAACAATCATACCCTGCTTCAATAAGGCGGGGTAAAAGCCTTGAACCTATCTGACCGGTTGCACCTGTTACCAATATTTTACCAAATTGTCTGTCCATAATTAAATTATTTTAGACAAAGGTGGGGTTAATGTAGTAGTCAGGTGTGGACAAAAACCGCTTTTATAAGGACAAATCCTGATAAAAGCCGGCTATCGTTTTACCAGTCACTTTTTTGAATAAACGCGAAAAATACCCGGGGTCATTAAAGCCGAGCTCAAATGCCAGTTCCTTTACCGATGTTTTTTGGTTATGATATATTCTACGCCTTGCCTCGATGATCAATCGGTCTGTGATGAATTCCTTTGGGGAAACGCCGGAATGCTGTTTTACAATCCTGTACAAACCATCTGTACTTAAAGCCAGCTTTTCTGCGATCTCTGTTATGGACGGCTGATCAGTAAGATTCTCTTCCACAAATAGCTTAAACCCTAAAAATTTATCAAGGTTTCCTGCCGTGTGCTTTTTATGCATTACAAAATAGGCGGCGTTTATTTCTGTAAGCAGGCTGTTCAGGTAAGCCAGGATCAGTTCCGGATCAGTATCGGCAGTACGTAGCAGGTCATTTAAGGTTTTGAATGTAGTACAAAGCCTAAGTGCAGCATCGGGCGGGAAACTGATTTTCTGCTGGTTCAGAGGGTTGAGCAAAAATGGGAACTTTCCCGGCAACCGCGAAAGGCATTCGTCGTCAAATCCCAGTTTATAGTAATCTACGCTGTGACCAGCTGTCAGTTGCCTGAGCTGATGGGGTAATGCAAATAAAAGCTCATGCCTGCTAACCGTGATGGTTTCCCCGTCGATAACCTCCTGACTACTCCCATGCAGCACAAAAAGAAGGAAATAATAAGGTAAACGTTGAGCAGAAACATATTGAGCCGCCAACTCCGGAGATACATGCCCGAACTCCGGGGAAACAATACGTATAGAAAGTCCTTTGTTTTGACTCAGATTTTCGGGAAAAGTGTTGTTACTGCGCATAACTTCTAACGATCATTAGTAAACGAAGTTAATCAATTATTTTTTTTTATGCCTTAAAAGAGAGGTTGAAACTATCCCAAACTCTTTTTTTGAAAGCAACGGAAAAAACGAGACAGAGATTCAAAACCGAGTTCCAAGATAAATATCCGAAGGTTCAAAACTTATATGAGTATTTCAATTGAAGGACTGACGGAAATCCAACGGACTTTGCTTTGTCTTGCTCTTAAATAATTTATTGAACGACTGAGGATGCTCAAAACCGAGCTGATAGGCGATCTCACTTACGGACATCTGCGTTGTAGACAATTTTTCTTTCGCTTTCTCGATCAGTTTCTCATGGATGATCTGCTGCATCGTCTGACCTGTCAGTTGTTTCAACAGGCTGCTTAAATACTTAGCGGATATGTTCAATGCACCGGCAAAATACTGTACAGTTGGTAATCCTTCAGACAGCAGTGCTTCGTTGTTTAAGTATTTGGTTAAGAGCTCTTCCACGCGGTTTAACACCTGATGGTTAGTGATCTTCCGGGTGATGAACTGGCGCTGGTAAAAACGTTCGGCGTAATTCAGCAAGGTCTCCAGGTGTGAGATAATAATGTCCTGGCTGAACCTGTCGATATTGGAATGATATTCAGTTTTAATATTTTTAACTAAGTCATTGATTACTTCCTCTTCCTTATCTGAGAGGAACAGCGCTTCACTGGTAGCATAGCTAAAGTATTCGTATCGTTTAATCTTGGCAGCAAGTGATGTGTTCCAGAGAAAATCAGGGTGTACGAAAAGCATCCAGCCTTCCAGATCCGGAGGTACGCCGCTGTCTTCACCACGCAGGATCTGACCGGGAGACATAAAAGCCATTAATCCTTCATCAAAATCGTATTTCTGTTGCCCGTAATGCAAACCATCACATCCTCTTTTCATTGAAATCACATACAGGTCGAATACGACCGCATCTATACCTGTATCATTTCTGAGGCCTTTCAGGTCAACGATGCTGATCAGCGGGTGATGAGGTTTTGGAAGTCCCATCAAACGGTGTATTTCTGTTATGGAACTGATTCGGTAAGGTGTACTACTGTTAGCCATGTTGCATTTATTTAAATTTAAACGGATAGTTGAGCCATATCATCACTAATGGCATCACTAAAAACGGGATCTCTATCAACGCAATACGATAATTTCCCGCCCGCAGCGCAAGCCCCATGATCATAACGATCAGAAACGCATTTAGCATATTGCCAAGGAAAAAAGTGTCCGGGATCAGCAAAAGTATCCCAATTACTACAGCTACAGCAGTCATATATGGCATGAATGTTTCGCTGATCCCTAAACTCTCTATCATCTTAACAGACTCAGGATTGTTTTTGTAATATACGGAATCCCAGGCATGTTTGAAACTAAGTACTACCGAAATGAGCAGCAATACTGTGGAAATAATGTTTTTCATCATGGTTTAACTAAGGATAAAAGTATTCATGATATAACCTCCGAGTATTGCGATCGGCACACCGATTATTGCGCTTGTTAACGCTTTCCTGGCTTTATTTGGATATGCCTTCCTGTGCCTGAAATACAGGAAGAACCCTATAGGGGGAACGACATTGGACACAACAAACCAAAACCTCGACAAATTGTCTTTATTATCTTTCATGAGCATTGTTTTTATAATTAATTACTGAACCCTTTTCCATTTAAATGATTTCCCCACCATTGGAATTCCTTTGTAGCCACGGGTTTCAAGGTCATTACGGCTTTTCAGTTTTCCTTTCAAACTATAGGTGTTTCCATCCTGTATGCTATACAGCTTACCGTCTACATACTCGCCGTCCTTATAGACAAGACCGGTGATATGTGTAAGACCTTGCACAGACCTGTTGCGGAGTTTTTCATCAGGATTTTTAATGTCTTTCTTTGATGTTTTGCCATCGGTTTCAAACATCTTTTTTGACCATAAGAGCTTGGCGGAATAAGTGTTTCCTGCTTTAAATACTTCAATTTTGTAATCATCACATTTCCAAACTCCGATAATTTGATCTGCAGGTAGCTTCTGTGCAAAGGACGCCAGTGATAACAGCATCGTAAACAGTGCTAAAATTGTTTTTTTCATAACTGATTATTTATTGTTGATTATTAAGTTGTTTAAATTTTTCAAATTCCTTGTGCCCAAACTTCATCAATTGGTTAGGCATCAAGCGGCTCAGAAATTTTATCACATTCACCAGGAATGGCTTGATCTCAGTCTGGTCGTTCAGAAGTCCTTTGATGGCTACACTGACCAGTTTATCCACCTCCATCATTTGACCCGGATTTGGTGGCAGCACCCAATCATTCTGAAGGTTGGTATTCACCCCTGGGGGAACCAGTTCGAATACCTTGACACTGGTTTTGTTCAATTGCAGGCGCAGGGCCTGAGTATAAGCATGAACTCCTGCTTTTGAAGCGCTATAAACCGGAGCGGTGGAATAAGGCATAAAAGCAATGGCAGAGGAAACGTTTACAATGGCCGCCGAACGCTTTTTGATCAGGTGCGGCAAAAACTGATGAACCATCCGGATCGTTCCTGTGAGATTGATATCGATCTCACGGGTCATGTTTTCCAAATCCTTGCCTATGTCCTGAACGTCCAGTAACCGCATTTCACCTGCATTGTTAATGATTATATTCAGATCAGGGAATTGTTGCGTCATCTCTTTATAGAGGCGCTCAATGTCGTGCGGATCACTTACATCGCTCTGAAAAACTTGTATTTTTGGAAAATGCCTCTTGGTATCATTTAAGGCTTCTTGTTTACGACCTGTAATGATGATCGTTGATCCCAGCTGGGTAAGTTGTTTGACAAGTTCCAACCCTATACCGCTCGTTCCTCCTGTAATCAGGATGGTGCTATTCTTTAGATCCATTTTTTTCTGTTATTGTTGATACAAAGTTCTGCCAATATCGCTGAGCAGATGTATCCAAAATTCGCGAAGTTGTAGTAAAAAGGAATATTTGCAGGTTTATAACAGGTTAACAGTCTAAGCTTTATTTAAGATCGCAAACACCATTTGCTATACAAACGTTTTTAGACAATAAACCTATAACAAAAGAGAAATTATTGGAAACACTTGCTGAAAACAAAAAATCCTTATTTTTCGAAGTAAGGACAACAAAGAATAACTGACAAATATTTTAAACCCTAATTGTCAGCGAAGATATACTGTCTTTAGATATAAAGATTATAAGAAGTCTGAAAATATTCATTAATCTTATCATTTATTTTGATAATCAAATTAAGATAAAAATTCAATTTATCGGAAGTTTATATTATTATTTCAAAACAGGTATCTTAACAAAACTATCATTAAACCAATGGATAATCAATGATTCTTTTGCATCTGCATGTCCTATGTTCAAATTTTTAGAGCTTTGATTTTAATCTGCTTAATGTTTGATTGGTCAAAACCCTCTTGTGGCCTCTTCTCCTTCTTTATTAACGCTAAAAAGTCGTATGCAATCTTTGTTTACAAAATAGAAATGTTTACAGATTTCGTCTTCTTTCAACAGAAACTCGTTTCGTTTGGTCTTTTTAAATTTGAAATATGAGGAGATATAAGAAAGTGTCTTATCGTCAATTTCAGTTCTTGATTTAAAATATTTTTCTAATTGTATATACACTTTAAATGTTTTAGCTTTCGTTACATTGCAGTTAACTGCAATGTAACGGATTACGTCAATCTCATTTATTAAACTATCTTATGAATACAATAGAAAATGTTCTCTTTCTAACTTGCATTTTTCGACAAACTTCTTCAACTTTCAGTCATAACTTTGCATGTGTACATCCAAGTATTTTAGTCCTCTTTTTCTTAAAAACATTTCCCGCTTTTAAAATGCTTTAGAAGATTCTATTATTATAATTACGTAGATAGCTATAACCTTAACAAATTGATATTGCTAATCTGTTTAAATAAATCTTCATTATTATTAATTAGAATAAATAAAAATTATATAAATTTGCCGAAAATTTATAAACTATGAAGAAAGCAGTAATTCCTTGTTTGCTTTTATCAGCATTTCTAGGTGCGCAACAAGTGAATGATTCGTTAAAATCGAAAGATATTGATCAGGTTGAAATCATTGGAACAAAATCCGTTATTGCTGATAAGAGTGAGTATGTCGGAAAAATCCCATTAAAAAATCTTGAAAATCCACAGGTCTATACCGGAATTACCAGCAGGCTCATTACACAACAAAAAATTTACGATCTGGAAGATGTCGTACGCTATGCACCGGGACTGAATAAATCCAATGATGGCTGGGCCGGCAATATTATGTATGGCGGGGCCAGTTTTGTCATGAGAGGCTTTTCAACTCAAATACGTGCGACCAACGGATTGGCAAGTGATATCGCTTTGACCACAGATATTCAGAACGTTTCCAGAATAGAAGTGATCAAAGGGCCTTCTGCCACCTTGTTCGGAGGGGTCGTTACGACCTACGGAGGCTTGATCAATAGAGTCACAAAACAGCCTTACAAGGAAATGAATGTCGCTACAGAAGCCAGTGTCGGTTCTTATAATTTTCAGAGAGTCGGGCTGGATGTCAACTTACCGATAAATCAGGAAAAAACACTTTTATCGAGACTCAATGCATCTTATACCAATCAAGGAACCTTTATGGATAACGGAGGCTATGTGAGAAATATTCTGGTTGCGCCATCATTCTCCTACCAACCCAATGATGATCTAAAATTTACGGTCAATACGGAAATATTCAGCACACAGACAGCGGGAAAAGTAAACGCCTTTATGTTTTCTATTATCCCTTCTAATGTGAAGCAATATCTTCAGCAGATTCTACAGCATCAAGGCACTGACCAATCTGCTATCGATCAGATATTAACTAAATTGCCAACTACAATTAAAGAGGCTTTCGGAACCAATAATGTGAATGAAATAGGTCTAGATCGTAAGCGTTCCTTCACAAATAAAAACATGACCTCCGGCTCAAAAGGATTTAATATTAATTTTGAGGCAGAATACAGGATAAACCCACAATGGAAATCTGTGACTGCAGGTATTTTCAGTTCGGGGTCTGACGACGGATATGAAAGCAGGCATATCATTTTACCCAATGTTGTTCGAGCAGTTCTTACTACGTTTTCTCCAGGTCCTATTAATTATGGAACGCCTGGCGCAGATTATATGGCCAGAACCTCCAGGAAATATGAGAGTTCTGTCGATGCGCACGATATCCAACAAAATTTCATTGGGGATTTCAATATAGGTTCTCTTCGAAACCGTATGGTCATCGGAATCGATTATTATCATTACAACGGTGTTTCCAACTGGCGTAATTATACCGGGAAGTTATTTACGGTTCCCTACGAATCTATTTTTGATGTCGTAAAAATTAACGGAGACAATCCGAATTACTACGATTTTGAACGTTATGCCGTAGATAAATTGTTGCAAAATAATCAGGCAACGAAAACCACCTACGGCAGCAATACAAATATCTACAGTGCTTATGTGAATGACGTACTTAATATTACTCAAAGCCTGCTTTTGAATGCCGGGGTGAGATATGACCGTTTCAATGCCAAAGGAAGCTATAACGGAGTCAGCAATACCTGGGATGGAGGCTACAATCAGAACGCATTTTCTCCAAAATTCGGTATCGTTTATCAACCTGTTCTGGACAAAATCTCATTATTTGCCAACTACCAGTCCGGATTTAAAAACGTTGCGGGAACTGATGAAAAGAACAATTCTTTCAAACCTGAGCAAGCCTTTCAGTGGGAAGCAGGTGTTAAATTCTCATTCTTCAATGAAACATTCACCGGAAGCATGAGCTATTATGATATTACAGTTAATGATAAAGTAAGAACTAATCCTGACAACCTATCCTTCAGTATTCAGGACGGAACCCAGAGGAGCAAAGGCTTTGAAGCGGAAATTTTGGGTAACCCAATTCCACAACTTAACATAATGGTAGGATATGCCTACAACGACAGTAAGATGACGAAGGCAGATCCGTCTATCGAGGGACTTAGACCAGCTGGTTCCGGACCGTACAATCAGTTCAATGTCTGGGGGCATTATCATTTTACAAAAACATTCCTTAAGAACATGAGTGTTGGTGCCGGGATCAATTATGTAGGGGAAACATTTGTGATGAACCAGAATCCGGATGGCGCTTTCATCGCCCCGGCCTACTCTCTGGTCAGCGCAAAAATATCTTATGATACGCTTAAGTACAGCTTAGGATTACGTGCCAACAATTTATTGAATGAAGAGATCTGGACAGGAAACTGGTCTGTTACGCCTCAGATGCCTCGCCAGATCATCGCAAGTATTGCCTTGAAATTCTAGTTATATTATATCACTAATGACCGGTGAACTCTGTCAGTAGATTTTACCGGTTTTATACTATTAATTTTTATGTTTTTGAAAAAAATACGAGCGCTCCGATCCAGGAAATTAAAAAAGATGCAATGGGCCTATCATCAGAAACGATGGTTTGGAAAATGGCATTTGTATGTAGGTATTTTTGCCGGATTAATACTAACCATCGTAGGACTTACCGGCAGTATTCTTGTTTTTCAGGATGAAATCGATCAGGCACTCAACCCGGAACTTTTTGAAGTTGCAAAAACACAAAAAAAGAATTCCGATAGAAGAGATCATCCCCATAATACAATCCAAATATCCGGGTATCAAATTCGAATATATTATGGATACTGATGAAAATAATCCTTTGTCAACTTATCGGTTCTATGGTTCCGATGATAAACAGGAATATTTTATCAATCCCTATACAGCAGAGTTGTCGGGGAAAAGAATCGCAAGCAGTGCATTTATAAGAGTAGTAACAACGATCCATAGAACCTTGCTTATTCCCCAGGCGGGAAGGTATATTGTGGGTTTGGCTGCACTCTGCTTGATCATACTTACTATCAGTGGCATCAGGTTATGGCTGCCAAAAAAGATCAAGCATCTGAGAAAAAGTCTTTCGGTTGATTTTAAGACAAGCTTCAAAAGACAAAATTATGATTGGCATAATGTACTAGGTGTTTTTAGTGCACCTGTTGTTATCAGTCTGGCCTTAACAGGTCTGGTGATTACTTTCAACACAGTATTTATTGCATTGTTGTTTTTATTCAACGGCAGGTCTCCACAATCTACAGCTTCCATTTTTGGATCTAAATCAACAGTTATCCCACATCAAAAACCATTATCTCCTAAACAGCTGAGCAAAAAGATATATAAGCTATTCCCTGATATTAAAATTAAAGGCATTTCCATTCCAAAAGAACAGAACGGGTCTTATCGTTTTGATGTGTATAAAAAAGGTGTTCCGAAAACAGGAGAACGTATGCTATTTATTGTGGACCAATACTCAGGTAAGATCCTGGTCAACAGTGAAACTGATTTTCCCAATACAGGAAAATCGTATTTAAGCTGGGTCACACCTCTTCATTATGGGACATTCGGCGGATGGCCTACCCGTATTCTGGCACTACTGGGTAGTTTAATTCCCCCAACATTGTTTATAACCGGGATTATCATCTGGTGGCCTAGGTATAGGAAACAACGGAAAAACAGGAACTTCGGAAAAACTGCTGGAAAAGCATCAAAAGAAAAATCGCCGGAGAATTTAAACTTTATTTTTTATTTCAAAAACGGAATCCGTTATGCATTGGTGATATTAACTGCATCACTTTCTTGTGGAGCTTTATACGGGATCAGTTCAGGGATTGTTACTGCCCCTGCATTTTTTATGGCCTATTATATAAGTATGATTGTTGCCGTTAATTTCATTATTTCTGTGATTTGCTTTATAGTTCGTTTGATAGGCTTACTTTTCAGAAAACAAGGAAAGACATTAGTGAGATATTTTGCTTATTCACTTGCTTTTGCACTCGTATTTATACCTTTAATCGTGATCTTGAATGTTTTTGATGTTAAAATTTTCTAACAGTTTGGCGGCTTCTTGTAAAGGTGATTTAATAATTTTTACACTTTAAAATTGTACTGTTTTTCGGTGAGCCTACAACCCAAAAAGCTGATCGATCTTGTCATTTCAGATGTGTATAGTGTTTGTATTAGCTTGCAGATAATGGAAAAAGTATGGACGAAGTGCCTGAAGGAGACTTCCGATGAGCAGTCAAATCAACATTATTATTCTCATAACTATTTGTTTTTGAAGGTTTCAAATTCAAATATAGTTATTTAAAGAAGTAGAATAGGGAAAAAGTGAATTAAAGCGTACGAAATTACCCATCGTCAATTTTTTGCTGAATTAACTATTTTTAGAAGTGCGGGCGTAAATGAAAGAAGGATCCAGTTTCAACCAAACGAGGCTAATACATTTTCAATGCAGTGAAATTACAGAAAGAAAACGTAATTGAAAAGTAGTCGCGACCAAATATTGCAAATAGTACAACATTGTCTCTACTATTTTGTAATTGTTCTACAGAAAAATTGAATTACTATATAATCTTTTTACTTTTCTTACGAAGAGAATTTCCGATTGGGTTTACCTACTTCGTTATAACTTGGCACAAATTATAAAATTTAAGCCTTGATATATTTTCATTTTTAAAATATTTTTACCTTATGTTTGCTTGTCGTCAATTTTCATTACAGCGGTTTTTTCCAAAATTTATTGCCCGCAGAATAAATCTGAAGATTCTCCATCTTTTTAACATAAGATTTTTCGAACATTGATAATTTGATTTCTATCACATCGATAGATTTGGCCTTTCTATTTCCCTGTGAATCATAAGACACTTCCTCTTCTTTATTTTCTCTTTTAGACAAAAAATAATAAAATAACTTCCCTTCCCAATAAGAAACGTTTGGGTCGTCCATATCAACGGTTATCTTTTTGGAATTTTTGCTAATGTATTCTTTAATTTTATTAAAATCAGCGGCATTTTTTGAGGTTTTACCAACAGTAAGATACATTAAGTTACCTTTTTTGTCTTCCACCATATCCATTTTGGGGAATGGTACTGTATTTAAGATGGCTATCGTGTCCTTTTCAGCATTGTATGCGACAGTATTGTAACTGTAGCCGAATATTTCAGTCGGTTTTTTATTTTTTACCATCCAGTCACTGGCTGACTCCAGGTACAGATCTGTAGGAAATCTTCCATCCGTTTTAAAGTACGCCAAAGTATCTTTTACAAAAAAAGGATTATCTAAAAGCTCAAGAGCCTTTTCTTTACTGACGCTTTTAGGTTCTGTCACAATAATTTCATTGGTCTTTTTCACTTTGTTTTTGTAAAATGTTGAGACATCAAAATCGTTCGATATTTCTGCTAAATCAACCATTTTCTTTTCCTGAGAATTGCAGGAGGTAATGATCAACGATATTAAAAGAAGTAAGAGTTTAACTTTATTTCTCATAATGATATAAATTTGACAGTTATTTCTTCTCAAGACTATATTTGCTGATGTCATTAATTCTTAAATAATTCGTTCACTACTTCTTCTAGCTTTTTCTGTAGCAGACCTGCTTCAGTCAATTTAATTTTTCTATTGATTCTCATATCATTTCTAAGTTTCAGATAAAAATCCAACTCATTTTTTGTAGTTTTAGGTTTAATCTGATGAAAATTAGACAAAATCCAATAGTTGCCACTGCATTTATCATTATACAATTCCAAAAAGATAAAATCATCCTTTTTATCGCCAGTGATATCTTTAATAACGAATGCAGGAATAGTCAAATCGCAACCTTTTACCGTTGATACAGACCAAAATTCTGAAATCTTTTGATTTGTTTCGGGAGAGATAAAAAAATAGGTAAATGATGATGTATCTTTCTCCTTAGTATCAAGAGCACAGATAGCCAATACAACCGGATTATTATCTATTTTAGTGATGTATGCTTTTTTTAAGGTTAGTGGAATTTCCTCACCGCTATTGCTATTATTTGTTTTTGAAGGAATGGTCTGCTTTGCATACTCAAAAGTTTCCTTTCTCCAATCAGGTAAAGTACTTTTATTTGTCTTGCTTACCTGTGAGTTTATACTGATAAACATCAGCAAGGTTATAAAAAGTAGCAGTTTTTTGTTTTGCGTCATTTTTCTTTTGTATAAAATTCTACATTTTATTATATAAGTGCTTACATTTTTAAGAGCTGTTGCTTTAAGGTATTTAGCAAATAATTTTTCGATTTCATTAATTCCGTGCACGAAACGAGCAGTATTGGAAAAATAACTAATAGAAAAAATTCTTTTTCATAGTGTAAATTAATTTTCGGAATTTCAGAGTTGGAATATTTTTAATTTAAAAGTGATTGTCTGCAGTTACTAAATAATTTCATTTACTAAAAATCCGCAGTATAAATCCCATTATAAAGTTTTACCTCCGACTACGATGTAAATATAGATTACTTAAAAACAGTATAATTGTAAAAATGGAAAGTCTAAAGATAAAGCCAGATATTTTCTTTATCTACATCAACTTTTTTTGAAGAAATCACTTGGTTTCTCATTTGTTAATTCTCTAAAATTCTTGATGAAATGAGACTGGTCGAAATATAAGTTGTCGTTAGACAAATCGGTAAGGTTTGCACTGATTTTTTGCTTAAGCAGAGCATTCCTGAACCGTTGAACTTTTCTGTACTCGGATGGTGTTTTTCCGACGTTTTTTGAGAATATCTTGTTGATATGCTGTCTTGTGAAATTAAATTTTTCGGCAATGTATTCAAGTCTCAGACCTGAATCAATATCTGATAATATCCGCTCAATGACGGTAAGATCTTTCTGTATAAATTTTGATATTAAATAATCCTCCAAAAGTTTGCTCTGTCTGTCTCTGCAAGTATTGCTGAAAATCAATTCCATTTTTTCTTCAAGATCAGGATAGGGCGTAAAATCTGAAATCTGTGCTTCTTCGAATATTTTTGGACTGCGAATAAAATGATTTATTTTGATTGGATTAAAATAAATAGTTATCTCATTGACCAGTTTCTCGTAAATAATTTCAATAGGTTTTGAATATTTGGAGAATAGGCTGGAAACAATCTTATTTTCTTTGGAAGGTCTAATGATATAGCGGTTTTTTGAAAATGCTTCTTCTGCATTTTGGTATATGGAGAGGATACAATAGTTATTAGGAAAAGTCAGATAACTTATAGGTTTGGAACTGCTATCCTCTGAAACAAAATAATATCCTGCAATATGTTCTTTCAGAACATTGTTTTTAGGTTTATAAAAGTCAACTTTCATCCGTCACGTTTACCTTTTAAAAATTATTGAAACTATCTAGAACGGAGTGTAGTATATCATTCCGTTTTAGCAAGCATACAATATAAAGCAAGTGCTCTGCCAATTTTACGGCTAATGTAATCAGTTTATATTTATCCGCTTCCCATTTTTAAATTTATTATTTTTTTGGTCTTCTGGTGGTCAGATACATTACGTTGATGAAACCCACATAAACTCTTAAATTAACGTGAACTTGAAGTAGTGACCGTGCTACAAGACTATAAGCTGGATGCCGGGATTTCCTTTTGCCAAAATAACGTTCAGCAGTCTTCTATGGAGAATGGTCATATTAACTTCTTTAAAGAGTAAGTATTATTATAAATTCCTGATTACCTTTCTGCTTTTTATTTTACGTAAAGTATTTAAAACCAAATAAATATTATCTAATTCACATTAAAATACAGCTGAGGTGTATGATGTTCTGGGATAAAAAACGGTACACGATAGGGTATTTTGGGAATAATTTTCATAAGTGGCATTTTAGTATAGAAAATGAGGTAAATTAGCATAGCTGCAATTATTGAAAATATAGTTGTAATTGTCTAAAGAATAAAATCAATAAAGCGATTTAAAAGTTTAATGAGAAAAAGAAATTACATAATCATAGGAATTTTGGCACTTATGGCTTTGTTGGCAATAGGATTTATCATCATACTTGATGGCTTGAGAAGCATGGGGAATCCAAATGGATACAGAGCACCTGATTACCCGTATTTTATTACGACAGAGCCTACGACAGTTAAGAATATAGCATTTCCTAAAGGAACAAAACTAACATATGAGGAACAGTTTTTAAAAGAAGGGAGACAGGAAAGAATAATGAATGAAGGAAAGCTAATGAATATAGAATTGCCAAAAGGAAAAACGATCCTTTGGGGTGGGATACCTGTATATATGATCAGAAAATTTTTCAATCCTGAGATGAAAGGATATTCGGTCTATGCAGATTTTAGCAAACTGAATGATGATCAAAAAACAAAATTTTCAGACATGTGGCAAAGCTGTGAAGGGGAGTTGGGCGTTTTGGTCAAAAACCCGGATGACTGGAGCTTTAATACAAAAAATATCGCCGATATCTCAGATTGCAGCGTGACCTATCAGCGTTTTTTCAAGGAAGATGTACAGCAGCAAAGGTTTCTGGACAGCTTGTTAGTTGAAATTAAAAAATTTGGTATGACTAAATAAAAAAGATACGCAAACCTTGTTTTATTACTACCTCAGGCAACTATAAAAATCATCTAATGAAAAAAACACAGTTTCTCTGTTTTTTATTTTTAATCCTTGCTGCTTGTAAAAACGAAGGAAATAAAGACCGAAATTACAGAAAAGAAAAGCACGAAAACAAACCGTTTCATAACAAGAAGAAATCTGGAACAACTTCGAAAAGTATTGTAAAAGAAAGTATACTGCTTGATGAAAACCAACGAAACAGGATTGAAATTCTAGATGCGGATCTGCTGCTTTTTAATGGTAAGGTTAAAAGATTTTTTTCTTTAAAAGATTTTAAGAAAAACTTTGGAAAAGCAGACAGTACCAAACTGATGAATCACACAGAACGATGCCCCTATGTTTTTCAAAATATTGATCCTGCTAAAAATTTGGAGGACAAATTTTTGTACAATCAAAAAAACGCTGTAAACATTTATGTTTACAGCGTTTTAGCTTATTTTGGTTTCTAACCTGGCGGAGAGTGAGGGATTCGAACCCCCCGGACCTGTTACAGTCAACAGTTTTCAAGACTGCCGCAATCGACCACTCTGCCAACTCTCCAGAAACTCCGATTTTATCGTCGTTTTTCAGTGGTGCAAATATAAAAAAAATTTTAATATTGGCAAAAACATTTTAAATAGTTTGCTTTTTGATATTTTAAAAAAATGAAAAATACAAACCCTCAAATTAACTGAAGGTATGTATTACTCCTAATTTTCAGGAATTACAATTTGAGAAATTATTAATTTATAGTGTTGCAGATGGCATTTTATATTTAAGTCTGTTCTGAAATAAAGGGAAGTTTCAAAAAAGACTTTCATAATAATGAATCCCGTCAAGCAGATTTTCTCTGAAGTTTTTCCATTTTTTTATCTGACCGGCAGTAATGTTTCCTGTAAAATTTATAATGTCATTCTTAATATGATCAACATACATTTTCAATTCATTAATAAACATATTGGGTCTTGTTTTATGGGAAATAACATTTGTTTTTCCATAAATATGCCTTACCATTTCAGATAACGATATTTCCTTGTCAAAATAAGCCAGATTTGGTCCCGGACAAATCACAACACCTTGCTTTTCGCCTTTTATTTCAATTGCGTTTTCCATATAGGCGGCATTCACCAAACCTACACATAGACAGGCTTTTTCAGTTATACTCTCTTTTTTTCTATTATACATTTCAGGTGTTATTTGCAGCCTTTCAGATTCCAGTTCGTGGAGCTTTATATCCTGGTATTTTTTTGAGGCTGTACAAATTCCTTCCGGTGAATATTCTTTGCTTAAGGCCAGTAATTTTTTTGGACAAGAGCTTCCATAACGGCTTTTTCGCTGTTTTTCATGTCTGATAATCTCATTGGAAGATCCTTTTACGGTATTAAAAGGCACACCAAGCGGTGAAAGATTACTTATATAAAAGTCTTTTTCCTTTGCCTTTGTAAGGAGCTGTCTTGTTTCCTGATCCATGGATGTCGCTTCAGGCACCAGTAGAAAAGGTGACCCCCACCCGATACTGTCAACATGATAAGTGTTTAAAAGAAACTCATGTTCTTCGGCAGTGCCTACTCCACCCTGCACTGTGATTTTCATCTCCAAAGGGGTTTCAACCATAAATTTACCTTTTTGTTCGAGAATTTTATTCATCATGCTATGTGCAGATTCTACAAGCTCATGTTTTTTCTGTTTAAATTCTTCAAGAATTGGCCCAAGCAAAAGGCCTTCTGTCGCAAAGGCATGGCCACCGCAGTTCAATCCGGATTCTATTCTGTATTCTGAAACCCAAAGTCCTTTTTTAGCTAAAAAATTTCCCTGAACCATCGCCGAACGAAAATCACTTACTTTCAGAATAATCTTCTTTTTAATATTTCCGTTTTCATCAGGATAGAAATCATCAAATTCTTCAATATAACTGTATAAACGTGGATTCATTCCCGCAGAAAGAACCATTGACGAGGAAAGCCTGCTTTTCGCAAATCCGCGTAGTGAGGCATGAGCATCATTGTATATTACAGGCAGCTGATGATGATTTTTAAAATTATCCTTATCCACTTTTGTCATGATATTGACGTCAATACTTCCCGGAGAAAGATGTTTTTCAATAAAGTTTTTTATTGATGAAGTAATTCCGTCCTTTTGATTCAGGAGATTCTGTAAACCGGTCGTCAGTTCCGATGTGTTGGGAAGCATTTCCAAAAAATTCATCAGTGCCGTTTTATTTTTTGAGATTTCTTCTTTAAAGGCTTCAAACTTTTCGTTGACGATATCATCCATCATATCAAGATAAGCGGTAATCCTTTTGGCACGGTAATCTTCAACCCTGTTAGAAATACTTGCGTAATTAAGGTTGAATTTAGCATTGTAAAAATTTTTCATTTTCTCTATAATCTCATCATCAATTATAGAAACTACGGATGAAATACCGTATTGCGCTACACGGACAGGGCTGTCTATAGTGTACGCCAATCCCATTACAGGAATATGGAAATTGTGTAAAGGCTTTTTGATCATTTTTAATATTGATTAAAATAATTGTTATGCCTAAATTCCCATCAATCATTCACTGGTGCAAAAATACCAGTTTAATATTAATTATGCATACAATAACAGGTTAATTTAACAGATTATTTTCAACATTAAATTATTCAGGATTTTTGATAAAAAAATCCGGATAAATCTAATGTCTATCCGAATTAATTTTTATTTGTTATAAACTTTAAAGTTTTACTCTTTACTTGCTGAAGATTTGATTTTAAGAAACATAAAGGCAAGCCCGAGACCAAGCCCGGCCATCATTGCTAATCTTGTTTTTTTGGAAGGCACCGGCAAAATTGTTTCACCGTAAATTCTGTGGGGTTCGGAAGACGGCTCTAAAACATTTCCTGAATCAGAAGGTGCATTTTTCAGTTTCATCATGAGTCTCATGCCAGCAGAAGCAGTATTGATAATCGGTTTTGGGAATAATCCATATAAACCTGTCAGAATTCTTGAAGTAAGGTCGGGGAAAAGTTCTTTTTTTAGGATTTTTTGCCAGTTCGACAAATTTTGCGGCTGTATCTCTGGGATCTGCAGCAAATGGCGGAATTTTGAAATCAAGACCTGAAAACTTTGCGGAATGCATATTCCCGGTAGAACGTTGAATTTGAGGATAAAGATTGCAGATATGCACATTGGCAAAATCCGAAATTTCGCCATGCAGACACTCCATCATCCCACGGATTCCGAACTTTGTAGAAGAATACACAGCGCTGTAAGGCGCAGGCATAAAACCTCCGATTGAAATATTATTAATGAGTATGCCTTCATTTTGTCTTTTAAAAATTGGCAATACCGTATAGGCACCATGCATATATCCGA
Organism: Chryseobacterium sp. POE27; assembly: GCF_039727685.1. Taxonomy (NCBI): domain Bacteria; kingdom Pseudomonadati; phylum Bacteroidota; class Flavobacteriia; order Flavobacteriales; family Weeksellaceae; genus Chryseobacterium; species Chryseobacterium sp. POE27. Next base: position 363,748 of record NZ_CP152475.1, on the reverse strand, counting down.
AAAGATTGGTTTTAATAACCTGCTCATTTACATCCATCGGGATCTCTTCAAATTTCCCGCTGGCCATCACTCCCGCATTGTTGATCCATATATCTATTCTTCCGTTGAATTGTAATGCCTTATTGGCGAGGTTCTGCACATCAGAGGCCACCGAAACGTCCGTAGGGACCGCCAGTGCGGCAACTCCCAGATCTCTGCACAAAGTGACAGTTTCGTCCAGCGCTTCTTTTCCTCTTGCCGCTACAACAATATTGCAGCCTTCCAGTGCGAAAGCTTCTGCTGCAGCTCTGCCTACTCCACTGCTTCCTCCGGTGATGACGACTGTTTTTCCTTTCAGGCTTTGTTGGATTTCATTATTGGATTTCATTTTGTGATTTGTTTTGGTTAATTACCTAAAAAGAACCTATTATTATGCCATAAGCGAATTTATACGACTAAATAAAAAACCCCGAAGATTATTCAGGATTCTTATTTTTATTCATCAAAAATTACTCTTCCGTTAAATGGTTCGCTCCAACTTATAAAAATACTGTCGTCGTGTCTTCGGATTTCAGCCTGAAGTGTTTCATATTCGGCGTCTTCGTTTTCTCTTTCAACAATAAGATCAGAGCCTGTACCGACATTCCCTTTGCGGAATTCAATCTGATATTGTTTCGAGGATTCATCTTTTACAAAATCCTCTTTTCTAAAATTTCTGTGTGCCATGATTTCTATTTTAGTTAGTACAGAATAAACCGTGCCAAGAATCTGAATTGTTATTTTTTCTTAAAATATCTTAATTACTATTAAAAATATTCTACCAGGAAATCAATGGCATAATATTTTAATACTAATTATTACTCATGTTTAATTTGAGTTTTCATGGTTATTAGTTTTTATCCTCAGTTTTCTGAGGATTTTTTGTTTTTATGAATCATTTTGTTATTAATATCATAAAATGAATGCTTTTATCACTCATCCAAACATATCAATCGTACAAAATTTAAAAGAAACAATAAAAAAAAGAGCAACCGAAGGCTGCTCTGTATTAGATCTATTTGTATTAATTAAATTGAATATGCTCCTTTATTTTGAAATACATTAATTCCTTCGATTTTATCTTTCTGAATATTATAAATCATTTCAACCGTAAAATGTGAAATTTCATAGAGAACATATCTCAGCGTATTAACCGTTCTTTCATTCATGATCCGTCCTTCATTCATCACTAAACTGAATTGATCCTGATTAGGCATATTTTTAAAATCGTAATAAGAAATATTCATAGCTGATGTTTTTAATACTTTGGTTATCAATAGACAATTTCTTTGCCAAATTATATTAAGACATATTATTTTTACTATTTTATGGTATTAATAAATAATTATTTCTATTTATATAATATCTTGCTTAAATTTCACGGATTAATCTAAATGTAAGATTGATTCTCGGCTTCATCATCCGGGATGATTTTGCAATCCGATGTTCCCAATGCATCTGTAGATCACCTTTCATGATTAATAATGAACCATGATTTAAAGCCAGGCTGTATTTCTTCTGGTGATCATCAACTTTTCTAAAGTCGAAATTTCTTACGTGTCCTAAACTTACAGAAGCAATTACAGGACGGTTTCCCAGTTCACTTTCCTTATCCCGATGCCACGCCACCGAATCATTTCCGTCGCGATACAAATTGAGCAGGACAGAATTGAATATATAACCCGAGCATGTTTCAATCTTTTCTTTTAAAGTAAATAATTCCGGTGACCATTCATTAACAGTAAAATCATTATTTCCAAGATGATACATTTTGTTGCTGTCGCCATACCAGGCCGTTAAACGCGGAGTCAGTACCGTTTTGTCGTACATTTTCTGTGTATTCTGCTTCCATGGTGTTGTAAGCATCAGATTTTCCTGAAGCTCCGTTGCTTCTTTTCCTGTTAAAAAATGATCTGTATACTCCAGAAGTTCTTCCGGAAATTCATAATATTCATCTGAACCAAATAAACTTAACTGGCTCATTTTATTTTTCTTTTAAATCTTTAGTAATCTGCTTTTCAGCATTTTTCGCCCGTTGTTCCTGCGCTTCTTTTTCTTTACGCTGCTGCCTTTTTGTTTTCTTTTCGGCTCTTCGCTCTTCACGGATTACTTTATTAAGCTTCCTGTTGTAAGCTGCATCCAGAATGCCCTGACCATTCTTACTGAAAATTTTAATCTTCGGCTTTTCGTGTGTTCCGGTTACGACAATAGGAAATCCGATGAGACCGCCGGGAAGAATTCCAATTCTGACCCTGAGATCGAGCAATCCATTGAAACTTGTTGTTCCGCTGATGCTTGGCCTTAAAATGGAAACCCTGAAGGTAAATTTGTCCACATGAATAAGATTATTCTTAATATGGGTTTCAATATTAACCCCTTTCATATCGGGATTATTGAATGCTTTAGCACCGATATTATCTCCCACTGCAGAAAGCATTTTTAAATTTTTAACTTCAACATCACGAAGATTAACAATACCACCACCTTCAAGCGATGGATAAATAGGCTTCATATTTTTATCAAAGTCTCCTTTTAATTTATAATCAATGGAAACAATTCCTTTGACATTTTTGGCTGCAGTAGCCATTTCCCTCACCATATCAATTTCTTTGTAAGCCCGCTGAACATCAAAATCCAGCACCTTGAGCGCAATATCATAGTTAGCTGTAAGCGGAGATTCGTTCTGATATCGTGCATCAATATTCATTTTACTTCCGATAATGTCAAACGACGTATTTTTAAGATAAACCTCACCTTTACCCACAGAAGCCTGGCCTTTAAGATGGTTTAAGCCTAATCCTTTAAACTCTACTTTCTTGACATTGGTTTGGAGAGAAACATCCAGATTTTTTGGGATGATCACTACTCCACTGCTTTTTGGATTTTCTACTTTGGCATATTCAACGTCAATGGATTTTTTTGAATTATCTCCATTTTTTAAAGCCATGAATTCATCAATAAGAATATAATTGGAATTCAAATTAAATTTTCCGTGGAGCGTTCCTTTTCTTTCAATAAAATAATTAATTGTATTTAAAAGATAGCCATTTAATGCAAAATCAGATTTTCCGTAGGTAGCAAGAAATTTAGTAAACCACATTTTTTCATTTTCAAAACGGAAATTTCCTTCCTTAATAAAGAATGATTTGGGTAAAAATTCTGTGGTCGCCTTTATATTTTTTAAAATTAAAGTTCCTTTATTATCCAGCTTGCTATACTGGCCTGTTGTTGCATAACTTTGTCTTCCATTTAAAGATAAATCTGCCATGATCAGTCCGCTGACATCAAAACCTTTTCTGGCAAAAACACGGTAAATCCTACCGACATTCAGAACGCCTTTTGCCCGAACTTTATACAGAACATCCTCAAAATTCTGAAGGTCTGCATTTACGAACACAGGATTACCTTCAAAATCAAACCTGAAAGGATTTAGTTTTACGCCAAGACTTTTAAAAGTTCCATCTGTATTAACGATATTCGCTACAATATTGATATTCTGAATAGGATTCGGGTAATATTTTGTTTTAAGCCAGCCGTTTTTAAGATTCAGGTAACCATTTGTTTTCGGGAATAATTTTTTATCAAGACTGAAAATTCCATTCGATTTAATATTAGTATTCATTAAACCTCGGACATCGATATCTTTCAGTCCAAGCGCCTGGTCAAGGATTTGCAGATCAACAGTACCTTTTATATCAGCATTTACCTGCATTTCATTTAATCCTTTTGTTTTAACTACGGCTTTAAAGCTGTTGTTTCGGCCGAGATCAAAACCTAAGTTTTTAAGATTAATGGCAAGCTGTTCCGTATCGAGAGATGGCAGATCTATATTAAGATCCATGTTGAGATTGTTCATCGGAACCGGTGCTTTTCCATTGGAAACAAAACCGTCTTCTACCAGTAATCTTGCTTTAAGTCTTGGTTTAAGATTCTGCTGTTCACTAAACCGTCCTTTCAGATTGAAGAAAAGATCACTATTACCTTCAATTTTAGTGTCTTTTGCCCAATCGAGGTACTGTGGCGGAAGCACGGAGATCATATCACGAATAGTCGTTTTTTCGGAAGCAGCTCTGATATCCAGATTATATCCATCTTTCAGAATGCTTAAAAAACCTGTAAATTTCAGCGGCAGATCGTTGATTCTTAATTCATTTTTCCTTAAAACAAAAGTCAGTGCATTGGTATTGATCCTTGTGATCAGGTCCGCATGCACGGTTTTCTGTTTGGCATAATAAATCCTGTTGAGACTAAAATCAATTTTGTCAATATCCAGATTGGTTTCTAGATCGAAAATATCTTCGCTCAGGCCGCCTCTTCCGGTATAATTAAGACCTTTGGCATCCACCAGCACTTTTGCAGAATGATCTCTGTATTTAATATTCCAGTTTTTAAGTTTGATAAGATCAAGTTTAATAGAAGTACCTGAAGCTGTTGTATCTTTTGGTTTTTGAGAAGATTTAGAAACATAAACATTGTAGTTGGCTTCTCCTTTACTGTTGACAAACACATTTCCGTACGCATCAGTAACATAAATTTCATCGATTTTTACTTCTCTGTCAAATATGAGATTTTTAAGATTGATTCCTACAGCTACTTCCCTTGCCGCCAATAAAGTATCGTTCTGAAAAGGTTTTGAACCTTTCAGTAAAAAATCATCCACAGAAACCGTAAGCGATGGGAAATGCCTGAAAAATGTAAGATGCGTTTTCCTATAATCCAGCTTTCCTGCAAGATGCTGATTGGCAAATATTTTTACTTGCTCCGAGATCGTTCCCGGAAACAGAATGGGTATGATAAACATTAAAAAAAGAATGGATGCTATCGAAATCCCCAACCATTTTAGAACCTTTAAAATTATTCTTTTAAACCTTTCCATCAGCATGTAATTTTGAGTATAATAAATTACACTTATCTAAAATCACGCCATAGAAATTGAAATTATTTTACAGAAATACCATAAAGGTTTAATTATTACATAAAAATAGCTGAGATGGCATAATTTATTCATTAGCCAAAAAACTTAAAAATAGTAGTATGAATTTCAAAGAAGCTAAAGAACATAAAAAAAGAATCACTGAAAAATGCTGATGAATCTGTATTAAATCTTTTTCATGTGATCATCACCCCTTCCAACACGGATGAAAGTGCCAAATTTATTGAAGATTTTCTGAAATCTCCGGAAACATTTAATGATGAAAGCTGCCAAAAATATTGTTCCGACGGGAATTATGAAGTGGTAAGCTTTAAAAAAGAAACAAACGATTAATAAAAATTATTTTTTGAACGAAAGCATTTCTTCAAGTTGAAAAATAAGTCCTGCCTGCGCGGGATTTATTCTTTTTTTTGCCTCGTCGGAAGAAAACCATTCCCAACGATCTACTTCGGGAATTTCAATCTTTCTTCTGGATTTTGGCGGCCAGTCTATCGTTATTACATTGCTTTTCATGTCAGAAGTTTCAATATCTGCGTCCAAAGCCCAGGCAAAGACTTTTTTTACCACCCTTTTGAGTAATCGACTCTAATTCTATAAAATCTCCGTCAATAGTTTTACCTGTTTCTTCTTCGAATTCAGTCTTGGCACGTTCCAGCAAATTTTCACCTTCAGAAACTTCTCCTTTTGGGATAGACCATGCTCCCAGGTCTTTATTTTTCCAGAAAGGACCTCCGGGATGTACAAGAAAGTAAAAAAAATTTCCTTCTTCTCTTTTAAACAATAGAATTCCGGCACTTATCTTCATAAAATTACCAGCTACTTAATCCGTTTTCCAGCGCTTTTGCATAATTTTCTTCATCAAAAGAATATAAATCCGGAGCTTTATGCGCGCCTCCTTTTCGTCTTTCATCCAGCTTTTTCAGAATCCCGAGATTTTTGATCTTCCGGTAGAAATTCCCTCTGTTAAGTTCTTTTCCAAGAATCACTTCATACAGTTTCTGAAGCTCAGAAAGTGTAAATTTTTCAGGTAATAAATTGTATCCTATCGGCTTATGCGAAATTTTTTCCCTCAACGTCAGCAAAGCTTTTTCAATAATATGACGGTGATCCATAGCAAGTTCGATCTCCGGAAGCTCACTCAGGTAGATCCATTCACAAGTTTCACTGTATTCATCGGCTATAAGCTTAAACCGGTCCGGATTATAAAGCGCGTAATATCCTATGGTGACGAATCTCTGCTTGTGAAAGAGCGTTTCATCAAAATCTTCGAAATAAAATTCGCTCCTGTTCTTTTTTCCAAAAACACCGAATTCTTCAAGATAAACATCGGTAATCCCTGCCCTTTCTTTTAAAATTCTTACCACAGCTTCATCCAGATCTTCATCTTTGCGGATGTATCCGCCAGGTAAAAGCCATTGTTTGCGGTAATTCATTTTAAGAAGCAGAACCTTCAGCTCATTCTGATCAAATCCGAAAATCACAGGATCTGCAGAGAGATGAGGTAAGAAAAACTCTTTATGTTCATTCGACTTGTCTAAAATCTTTTGTTTAGAATCCATTTGGAAAAATTAGGGAAAATTTTATTTGAGCAAATCTAGTAAAAATTTTGAAAAAACTTAAAAAGGGTCGTATTGTCATACTTTTTGGGGAACAATTTGGTTAATTACAACCATTGTTTCAATGAGAAACATTAAAAAAAAATTTAAAAACAAATTATCAAAATACTGATTAACAAATGATTAAATATCATTATTAAATTTTATTAACATTTTTTTGGATAATTGAACAAAAGAATGTAGTATTGTATTGCTTCATACAGAAGCAATGAATTTAAACACTAATCTGAACGAAATTGCTTCGACGATTACACTTTCTTGGATTTAAAGAAATGAATCGAAAAGACAACCGTCTTTTACACTGAATCGAAAGCAGATCAGTAAAAAGCAAACGCTGCTGACCCCATTTCGAGAAACCTGATGCTGAGGAATACCGGCTGTAAAAACAATCCCGGTGCTGAAATAAAGTTTCATCCATACATTTTTTTGGATGCAGGATGAACTATGCCTTTAAACATGTACGATAACAACTATATAGAATTTAGAAAACTAAGCAATGAGAAAATCAACTCTTAAGATTTCAGCATTGGCATTGGTACTTTCCTTCACAACCGTTTTTGGACAGGAAACCGACAGTGCTTCAGTGAAAACAGCAGTAAAAGCAGTGGTTAAAAATGAAGAAGGCGTAAAAATCGTTACCACTTCTTCCAAAGAAGACAACAACAGAAATGTAATGTTGAACGCAGCAAATAATACAAGCCCGAGAGACGTGAATATCGGTTTGCCATCAACAGTTGGAGGAATTACTATTCTTGAAAACGACCTTCCGGCAGTTTATTTCTTTTGGCCTGAACTTCCAAACAAAACATGGAGACAGAGTGTAGGTCTTGAGAAAACAGGACTTCTGAAAATGGACCAATTGGCCAATACAATGGGCGACCTTGGTTTTGCAGTGAATTCTTACTCTCAAACCGGAACAAAGGATTTCAAATTGAAAGGAAAATTTACGACGAGTACTTTTGGTTGGCTGCAAGGTGACGTAAACGCTTCCGGGCCGATTTCTAAAAACGGCTGGACTTATACCGTAGGTGCTTTTGCAAACTTTGACCCGAGTACCTACAAATTAGGCTTTGCAAGAAATGCTGATGAAACAAAGATCTTCAGGGCAGGCATTACCAAATATTTCAATAATGATAAGGGAAAAATCTCGGTTTTATACAAATATGCAGATTCTTATAGCATCACCAATTATGCTGTTTTCGAATACGGTGCAGAAGGTAAAGTAACTGAGCTCGACAATTTTAAAATCGGTAGAGATTCTTACGTGGTGAGAGACGGACTGATGAAAGTCAAAGATATTCTTACCGGAGAATACTCTTGGAGGTCAATGAGTGGAAATGATAACAGGTCAAAATCACATAATATCGATATTTTCGGTAATTATCTTTTAGACAACGGCTGGAATTTTAAATTCTCAACAAGAGCGCATTTTTCTAAAGTGAAAATGTCTAATATGATTCCTTTAAGCATTTTTAACGCTGATTCTTCAGCAGGATATACTTTGGCTTCCACTGGTCAGCCTTATTCCGGACAGGTAGGAACTATTTTAGGGATGTACACACCGGAAACCCCGATTACCAGTGTTGCAGGTCGTTTTTCTTTAAATAAACAGCTCGGAAATCATAATGTGACATTCGGAGTATTAGAACAATATTATCACGTTGACAAATTCACATCCGACCGTACTTTTTTCTTCCAGACTGTTGAACCACAACCTCAGAGACTGATTGGTCCCAATACCGATGCTGACGGATTCTACAATTACAACGCAGGTGGAGAATATCACAGCGGAACGGAAAACAAACTTTCAGTCTATGGAACAGATGAATGGAAAGTTACTGACAACTTTAACTTAAGCTATGGCTTACATTTGAGAAACCACATCCTTGACGGAGAATATTCTTTGACGCCAAGAACGATTGGTTTTAACTTTACAGATCCTGCTCAGTTCGATCATATCAGTCAAAGTTTTTTCCAGATTGCAGGAAGCCTTAATGCGACGTACAACATTACCAAAAACTTCGGAGTTTTAGCCAACTTCTTATACACAGAAGAAAACAGAAGACTGGAAAGTTACTCTCAGGCTTTCGAACCGAATACCAATAAAATTAAAAGCCCGTTGGGAGCATTCGGAGTTTTCTGGAATACCAACTGGATTCAGTTGATTTCTCAGGCTACTTATCTTAAAAAGAACAACAACCTTAACAGATACAACCTTGTAAACCCAGCGAATAGCTCACAGGCTCAGACGACAACAGTGTATTACGATATTCAGACTTTAGGATGGACGACGGATTTTGTTTTAAAACCATTCAAAGGATTCAATTTACATTACTTAGTTACATTCCAGAATCCGGTGTATAAAAAATTTAATTTCAATGCTTTCGGAAAAGACTACAATTACAGTGACAACAATGTGTTAGGCGTTGCTAAAGTATTGATGGAAATCGACCCAAGCTATACCATTGACAAATGGAGATTCTGGGCGAGTTTCAGATATTTCTCAAAACAATATGCGAACCTTACGAATGCATTATACTTTGCACCAAGATGGGAAACTTTCGGCGGGGTAAGCTATACGGTTAACAAAAATATCAATGTTGGCGCGACAGTGATCAACTTCCTTAATCAAAGAGGAGCCAGCGGAACCATTAACGGTGCCGAATTGATTACCGATGCAAGTCCGTATTACGGAAAATTGTTGACGGGAACGTACATTATGCCACTGACAGGACAATTCTCAGTAAGCTTTAATTTCTAAATGTAAAACAATGAAAAGAACGGTTTTAAATGTGGCTGCATTATTTTTAGGAATAACAGCATTTTCACAGAATATTCAGACAGTTACCAATTCCAAAGGTCCGGTTCTAGGATATTCCGCAGATTCAGGGGTAAAAATCCTTACGGTTGGCGGAAATAAATTCAAAGATTTAAACAGAAACGGAAAACTAGATAAATACGAAGATTGGAGACTACCTGTTGATGAAAGAGCAAAAGATCTGGCTTCAAAAATGACCATCGAACAGATCGCAGGATTAATGCTATATAGCGGTCATCAATCGGTTCCTGCTCCGGCAGACGGTTTCAGAGCAGGAAAATATAATGGAAAATTGTATAAAGAAAGCGGAGCCAACGCATGGGATCTTACCGATCAGCAGAAGAAATTTTTAAAAGAGGATAATCTGCGCCACGTTTTGGTAACAACAGTAGAATCTCCCGAAGTGGCCGCGAAATGGAGCAATAATATTCAGGCGTATATTGAAGGTTTAGGATTAGGAATTCCTGCCAACAACAGTACAGATCCGAGACATTCGGCAACGGTTACAGCAGAATTTAATGAAGGTGCAGGCGGACAGATTTCACTTTGGCCGGACGGTTTGGCAATGGGTGCAACTTTTGACCCTGAGTTGGTTAAAAAGTTCGGAAACATAGCCGCTCAGGAATACAAAGCGTTGGGTATTTCTACAGCTTTATCTCCACAAATCGACTTGGGAACAGAACCGCGCTGGTACAGAATTGCCTACGTTTTCTCAGAAAGCCCTGAACTGACCGCAGATATGGCGAGAGGTTATATCGACGGATTCCAGACAACTACAGGAAGTAAAAACGGCTGGGGAAACAAAAGTGTGAATGCCATGGTAAAACACTGGCCGGGAGGTGGACCTGAAGAAGGCGGCCGCGACGGTCACTGGGCTATGGGAAAATTTGCCGTTTACCCGGGAAATAATTTTCAAAACCACGTAAAACCCTTTACAGAAGGTGCTTTTAAACTTAATGGCGGAACCAAAGAAGCTGCAGCGGTAATGCCTTATTACACGATTAGCTTTAATCAGGATACAAAAAATGGCGAAAATGTCGGAAACGGATTCAGCAAATATTTAATTACAGATTTACTTCGCGGAAAATACAAATATGACGGCGTAGTCTGCACCGACTGGTTAATCACCGCAGACGAACCAAAAACTCCCGGCGGATTTGCCGGAAAACCGTGGGGCGCAGAAAAATTATCCATCGCAGAACGTCATTACAAAGTATTAGAAGCCGGTGTTGACCAATTCGGAGGAAATAATGATAAAGAACCCGTTCTGGAAGCGTATCAGATGGGTGTAAAAGAGCACGGTGAAAAAGCGTATCGTGCAAAATTTGAGCAGTCGGCCGTTCGTTTGCTGAGAAATTTCTTCAGAACAGGATTGTTTGAAAATCCTTATGTCAACGTAGAGGAAACCAAGAAAATCGTCGGTAATCCCGAATTTATGAAAGCAGGTTACGAAGCGCAGGTAAAATCCATCGTGATGCTGAAAAACAAAGCCAACATTCTTCCGATTAAAGAAAGAAAAACGGTTTATATTCCGAAGAGATATTCTCCGGCAACGTTCAACTGGTGGGGAATTTATACCGCTCCGTCTTTAGATTATCCTATTGATATTGAGAAAGTAAAAAAAGCATTTCAACGTTACTGAAGACCCTGCAAAAGCCGATTTCGCATTGGTTTTTGTGAAAAGTCCGCATAGTGAAGAAGGCGGTTACAGCGACATCGATGCCAAAGAAGGCGGAAATGGTTACGTCCCGATTTCTCTTCAGTATCAGACTTATACAGCGACAGAAGCTCGTGAAAAAAGTATTGCAGCCGGCGACCCGGTTGTGGCACCGAATGTTCACGACAGAACGTTTAAAAATAAAACATCCACAGCAACCAACTTTACAGATTTATTGACCATTCAGAACACCTACAAAGCAATGAACGGAAAACCAGTCATTATTTCTGTAACCGCTTCAAAACCGATGGTTTTTAATGAATTTGAAAAGCACGCTGATGCAATTTTGATGAATTTCAATGTCTCGAATCAGGCTGTTTTAGATATCATTACAGGGAAATACGAGCCTTCAGGGTTGCTTCCTCTTCAGATGCCTGCAAATATGGCGACAGTGGAAAAGCAAAAAGAAGACGTGCCTTATGATATGGAAACGCATAAAGATTCTGAAGGTCACAACTACGATTTCGGATACGGAATGAACTGGTCCGGCGTGATCAAAGATGCCAGAACTGAGAAATATAAAAAGTAATTGATTAGAATCTGAGTCTGTTTTACATAGGCTCAGAATTTTATTTTTTGATTTGGATCGGCAGCAATTTTTTAATATTAAAGAAAAACAAAAAGGATGAAAAAAGTGCCTTTAATGATAGTTTTATTAACTGCTTTTTTTAGTAAAGGAAATGCGCAGGGACTTTCTTGTCACCCCCTCGAAAAACGTTTTCAAACAACAACTTTACAGAATTATTCTATTTCTGAAAATAGGTCGCTGGATGGGATGATTTTGATTAAAGGAGGTACATTTTTGATGGGTGCATCTGATAACCAAGGCAGAAAAGATGAATATCCACAGCACAAAGTAAAGGTTAATAGCTTCTATATTGATGAAACTGAGGTGACTAATGAGCAGTTTTTAAAATTTGTAGAAAAAACAGGTTACATTACAACTGCAGAGAGGGTACCGAACTGGAATGAACTGAAAAAACAACTTCCCAAAGGAACTCCAAAACCGGCAGACAGTCTCCTGACGGCTTCATCTCTTGTTTTTAAACAATCATCAAGCCCTGTACCTCTCAATAATCCAGGACTTTGGTGGGAATGGAAAAAGGAAGCCAACTGGAAACATCCTGAAGGGCCAGGGAGTAACCTAGAAGGTAAAGAAAACTTCCCGGTAGTACATATCACTTGGGAAGACGCTAATGCTTATGCAAAATGGGCGGGTAAAAGACTGCCGACAGAAGCTGAATGGGAATATGCGGCAAGAGGCGGATTAGAAAATCAGATATATCCGTGGGGAAATGAAGAACCTTATCAGGGTTTACCGAAAGCAAATACCTGGGATGGAAAATTTCCTTATTTAAATACGGAAACCGATGGCTTTAAAAGATTAGCACCAGTAAAATCATTTGCTCCAAATGCTTACGGACTTTATGATATGGCAGGAAATGTTTGGGAGTGGTGTGCTGATAATTATGACCAGAACTACTATCAGAGCTTGGTAAACATCGTGTCGGAGAATCCTCAAGGATCTGCCAAAAGCTACGATCCGCGAATGCCCAATACTGCCGTGAAAGTAGTAAAAGGAGGTTCTTTTATGTGTAATGAAATGTATTGCTCTGGATACAGAGTATCATCCAGAATGGCATCTTCACCCGATACAAGTCTTGAAAATACAGGCTTCCGATGTGTTGCCGAATATAGTGAAAATGAGAACTCATATTAATTTATAGAAAGAATAACAATGTATAAAAGAAAACTATTACTCTTAACATTAGCTGTGGCGTTCCAGATTTCTTACGCTCAGAAAAAACCCAATATCATCTATATCATGACAGATGATCATTCTTATCAAACAATCAGCGCATACGGAAGCAAAGTTTCAAAACTGGCTCCAACTCCCAATATAGACAGACTGGCAAAAGAAGGAATTCTCTTCGAAAAAGCTTTTGTTGAAAATTCTTTGTGTACTCCAAGTCGTGCTGCTCTGATGACTGGTCTTTACAGCCATCAGAACGGACAAAAACAGTTGGCAGAAGGTATTGATTCCACAAAAGTTTTCTTTTCAGAATCACTTCACGATGTTGGATATCAAACGGCTATAGTTGGAAAATGGCATATGTCGACCAGTCCAAAAGGTTTTGATTACTATAATATTTTAGATGACCAGGGAAAATATTATAACCCGACTTTCAAAAGTAAAATGACCAACGACAAATATGTTCAGGAAAAAGGTTATGCAACAAAACTGATTACACAGCACTCTCTCGAGTTTTTAGATAAGCGTGATAAAAACAAACCATTTTTACTGATGGTTCATCACAAAGCACCGCACAGAAACTGGATGCCGGAATTGCAGTATTTAAATCTTTATGAAAACACGGAATTTCCGCTTCCATCAAACTTTTGGGACGATTACAAAGGAAAAGGGGTTGCCGCGAAAGAGCAGAAAATGACCATTTCAAAAGACCTCGAACTTGTGCAGGATTTGAAAGTTGGAGAGTTGAATGCAGAGGCAAAAACACCTTATGACAAATTTTCATTTGTAGCACTTTCCGGAGAATTAGACCGGTTAACACCAGAAGAAAGAGTCGTTTGGGATAAATTTTATAAGCCTAGAAATGAAAGATTTCTGAAAGCAAAACTGACGGGTAAAGAACTGGTTTTGTGGAAGTATCAGAATTATATGAGAGACTACGAAAGAGTCGTAAAATCTGTGGATGATTCTGTAGGCGAGATTTTAGATTACCTCGATAAAAACCCGGAACTGAAAGAAAATACAATCGTTGTCTACACGTCTGATCAGGGATTTTATATGGGCGAGCATAATTATTTCGACAAAAGATTTATGTATGAAGAATCTTTCAGAACACCTTTGTTGATGCGCTATCCGAAAGGAATTAAAGCAGGAACAAAATCTCAGGCTTTAGTTCAGAATATTGACTTTGCGCCGACATTTATTTCGATGGCAGGTGCAGAAAAATCTTCTGAAATGCCCGGAAATACTTTAGAACCACTATTTTCAGGCAAAGAACCGAAAGACTGGCGAAACAGTTTATACTATCATTATTACGATTATCCAGCTTTCCATTTGGTGAGAAAGCACGATGGTGTGAGAACAGACCGTTACAAATTGATTCATTTCTACGGAGATGGTGGTTTGAAGGCAGCAAAAACAAAATTTCAGTTAACTCCGGGTTACAGAGAATACAGAGTTTTGGAATTGCTTAAAAAAAGTTGATTACATCACAGATGCAGAGGATATTAATTACAATGAATTGTACGACCTGAAAAATGACCCGAACGAAATGAATAATCTCTACGGAAAACCTGGTTACGAAAAAGTAACTGAGGAATTACAGGCGAGATTAGACAAGTATAGAAAGGATTTGAATGTTCCTAAAGATGAATTTTAATAATTGAAAAATTATCAGTCAGAATATTGGTTTTCTGACTGGTATTTATTTTTAAACCACATTAAAAAAAATTAAAAATGATTCATAAAAAAATAGTTTTAACCTTACTTTTGACTTCATCAATTATGATGTTTGCTCAGGAAAGCCTTGATTTCAGCGGAAAGAAAAATTTAGTCTCCCCGGAAATCAATGGTCAGAATGTGACCTTTCGTTTGCTCGCTCCCGATGCGAACAGCGTAAAACTGCAGGGAAACTGGTTTCCTTCAAAAGGAATGGAGCCTGGTTCTGTCGATTTGCAGAAAGACAAAGACGGCGTTTGGTCGTTCACTAAAAATGATTTCACACCGGATTTATACACCTATTTATTCGTTGTAGATGGCGTAAAAGCTAATGATCCCAATAATTCTTATCAGGTTCGGGATGTTGCCTCGGTGATGAGTATGGTTTTGGTTGATGGAAAACAGTCGGAAAATTACAAAGTTCAGAACGTTCCTCACGGCACCGTTTCCAAAAGATGGTACAAATCAAATGGACTGAAAGAAGACAGAAGATTAACAGTCTACACACCACCAGGTTACGAAAATTCCAAAGAAAAATATCCTGTTTTATACCTGCTGCACGGAATGGGTGGCGACGAAGAAGCCTGGATGACATTGGGAAGAGCGTCACAGATTCTTGATAATTTGATTGCTCATGGAAAAGCCAAACCGATGATTGTCATAATGCCGAATGGTCATACCAGCAATTCCGCTGCACCCGGAGAATCTTCGAAAGGTTTTTATAAAATCGATATGAGAACGCCGGATATTTTCAGTGGTGATATGGAAACTTATTTCAAGGAAATTATAGATTTTACCGAAGCAAATTACCGCACAAAAGCCGATGCCAAAAACCGTGCGATTGCAGGACTTTCAATGGGAGGTTTTCATTCGCTGTACATTTCTGCGAATCAACCGAAAACGTTCGATTATGTCGGACTTTTTTCTCCCGCTATTCTTCCGCCGGATGAAAAGAAAAGCCCGGTTTACCAGAATTTAGACTCAAAGCTGAAAACGCAGCAGACCAATTCTTACAAACTCTACTGGATTGCGATTGGAAAAACAGATTTCCTGTACAAAAATGTATCGGATTATCGCCAGAAACTCGACAAAATGAATTTCAAATATCAATATGTAGAATCCGAAGGCGGTCACACCTGGAGCAACTGGAGAACATATCTGAACGAGTTTGTGCCTCAATTATTCAAGTAAGAATATATTTATTGGGGCAGCTTAATCCGCCCTCCGTTCCCGCTTTTTTTGCCTCTGCTTTGCTTCGGCAAAAAGAGCTCCACTCAGGTCGGGCTGCGTGAGATTCGCTGTTAAAATCAATAACAAAAGTAACTGTTATTTAATTTGGCCCTTAGCTGAGTGCCAACGCCTTTGCGAACTTTAAAACAGTTTAATAATCAAAAAAACTTTGCGCTCTTTGCGTTAAAATTTTTACAATCAAAATAATTTAAAAATGAAAAAATTAATCATAGCGAGCATCTTCCTATTCGGATTAAATACCATTAATGCTCAAAAATCAATTCCATTATACCAAGGAAAAGCGCCCGGTTCAGAAAACTGGACGTATTCTGAAAAAGAAATGGATTCCGATTTATTCAAAACCCATTTAGTGTATAACGTTGCTGCTCCCGCAATAGAAATATTTGAAGCGCCAAAGGCAAAAGCCAACGGAACAGTGATCGTAATCGCTCCCGGTGGTGGTTTTCAAAGTCTTTCTATTAATAAAGAAGGAAGAGATTTAGCAAAAATCCTTCAGGAAAAAGGGATAACGGCTGTTGTTTTAAAATATCGTTTGCTGGAAACCAAAACCGGAGATCCTGCTCGCGAAATGATGGAAAACATCAAAGACAGAAAAGCTTTCGATGCAAAAACAGCACCGATCAAAGTAATGGCCGGTGAAGACATCAAAACTGCGATTTCTTACATCAGGACGCATGCAAAAGAATTAAATATCAATACAGAAAAACTAGGTGTCATTGGATTTTCTGCCGGAGCGAGTGTCATTTTGGAAAGTGTACTTCACAGCAAAGATGCTTCCACATTACCAAACTTTGCCGCTTCCATTTACGGAGGGCCAAGTGAAGAAATTTTAAATACAGAAATACCGAGCACTACTCTACCGCTGTTTATTTGTGCTGCCAGCGATGATCAGCTGAAGCTCGCTCCAAAATCAGTTTTGCTTTACAGTAAATGGCTGCAGGCGGGGCAACCGGCAGAACTGCATATCTACGAAAAAGGTGGTCACGGATTCGGAATGGCAAAACAGAATTTGCCTGTCGATAAATGGTCGGAGATCTATCTGGATTGGCTGAAATTCCACAAATTTTTATAAACCCTTAAAATTTAAACCACAAAAGTTTTGCCTATAAAGCTGAATGCAAAACTTTTAAAGTTCATCAAAAGCACTTTGAAAATCTTTGATTTTCATCTTATGTGTTCTTACATTTTCAAGCTATTTAAATTAAATCTAATGTGACTCATGTGTCAAAAAAAATTTATGCCTTTTTGACTTCGTCGAATATTCGATTTGTGGTTAAAAAGAAATTAAATATCAAACAAAGAAATATTATGAAGAAGAATATATCAACATTAACAGCACTTTCTCAGAAAGCAAAATATGCAGGGTTATTTCTGGCATTATTAGCAGCTTCACCAGTTGTTAAGGCACAGAATAATACAACGGTAACGGTTAACGGAAAAACATTTAAAGACCTCAACGGAAACGGCAAACTTGATGCCTGGGAAGATACAAGACTTTCAGCCGATAAAAGGATTGATGCCATCATCAAACAGATGACCAATGCAGAAAAGGTGGACCTGCTGATAGGAACCGGAATGCCCGGTATAGAAGTTCTTACTGGTCCTGTAGGAGATTCTAAGCAAGGACTTGTTCCCGGTGCTGCGGGAGGAACTGCGGAATTGACAAGATTCGGAATTCCGGCAACGGTAGTAGCAGACGGCCCTGCAGGGCTTAGAATTGCACCGAACAGAGCAAATGATTCCAAAACATATTATGCTACTGCCTTCCCAGTGGGAACTGCTTTGGCTTCGACATGGAACAAAACACTTCTGGAGCAGGTAGGAAAAGCAATGGGAAATGAAGTAAAGGAATACGGCGTTGATGTATTGCTTGCTCCCGCCCTTAATATCCACAGAAATCCTCTTAACGGAAGAAACTTTGAGTATTATAGCGAAGATCCTTTAATTTCAGGAAAAACTGCCGCAGCAATCGTTAATGGAATTCAATCTCAGGGTGTGGGAACTTCTATTAAACATTTTGCAGCCAATAATGAAGAGACGAATCGTTTGACGATTAATGCTCACGTTTCCGAAAGGGCAATGAGAGAATTGTATCTGAGAAATTTTGAAATTGCCATTAAAGAATCCCAACCCTGGACAGTAATGTCATCTTATAACAAAGTGAATGGTGTTTATACATCAGACTCAAAAGATTTACTGACTCAGGTTTTGAGAAATGAATGGGGCTTCAAAGGAATCGTGATGACCGACTGGTTCGGAGGTTTCCCAGGATTTGAATCGATAAGAACCGGTGGAATTTCTGATGTTGTAAAACAGATGAATGCCGGAAATGACCTCCTGATGCCGGGAATTCCTGCGCAGAAAAAGGTATTGCTGGAAGCTCTTAATTCAGGAAAGCTGTCACAGCAAGTGGCTGATTTAAATGTAAAAAGAATTTTAGAATACATTTTTAAAACACCAACTTTCGCACAGTACAAATACAGCGACAAGCCAAATTTGAATGACCACGCCGAAGTAACAAGAAATGCTGCGACAGAAGGAATGGTCCTACTTAAAAATGAAAATAATGCGCTGCCTTTTGCCGATAAGCAAAAAGAAGTTTCGTTATTCGGAGTGACTTCTTATGCGTGGATTACCGGAGGAACAGGAAGCGGAAGTGTGAATAACAAGCACACCGTTTCTTTGTTGGAAGGTTTAAATGCTGCCGGTTACCAATTAGACAAAGAATTAGTCGACTTATATAAACCTCATGCTGAAAAAGAAGTTGCCGCCGAAAAAGAAAGAAGAAAAGCAAGAGGAATTCTGGCGTTACCTGAAAGACTTCCTGAAATGAAAATGGATGATGCTTTTATCGCTAAAAAAGCCGAAACTTCGGAAATCGCTTTCGTAACACTGGGAAGAAATTCCGGGGAGGGTGGCGACAGAGTTGTTGATAATGATTTCAATCTGGCGGCAGAAGAAATAGAAATGCTGGACAAGATCTCAAATGCATTCCATGCTAAAGGGAAAAAGGTAGTTGTTATTTTAAATATTGGTGGCGTTATCGAAACCGCTTCATGGAAGGATAAGGCAGATGCTATTTTGCTGGCATGGCAACCCGGACAGGAAGGTGGGCATTCTGTGGCAGATGTGGTTTCAGGAAAAGTAAATCCTTCAGGAAAACTGACGATGACTTTCCCGGTAAATTATACAGATCATGCTTCAGCAAAGAATTTCCCGGGAGTACCTGCAGACAATCCGAAAGACGTGACCTATCAGGAAGGTATTTATGTCGGATACCGTTATTTTAATACTTTTGGGGTAAAACCTTCGTATGAATTCGGTTACGGAAAATCGTACACCGATTTTACTTATTCCAATATTAAAACAAGTTCAAAAACGTTTAACAACAAACTGGAAGTAAGCCTTGAGGTTAAAAACACCGGAAAAGTACATGGAAAAGAAGTGGTAGAATTATATCTTTCAGCACCGAATCAATCTATCGACAAGCCAAAATCTGAGTTGAAAGCCTATGCCAAAACTAAAGATTTAAAGCCGGGAGAGTCTCAGACTATTACATTGACCTTAGAGCCGAAAGATCTGGCATCATATGTTTCGTCAAAAAGTGCATGGATTGCCGAAGCAGGAAATTATAAAATTTCTGTAGGAGCCTCTTCTCTGGATATCAGACAAACCGTTGATTTTTCGGTTCCTAAAGAAATTACGGTAGAGAAAGTTCAGCATGTGTTTGCTGCTGATACACAATTTGAAGATATTAAACCGTAAAAATATAACATTAGAGAGGCTGCAGTTTTTAAATCTTATTTAATTCAATGCTTTATACCCCCATAAACTTGTTCTAAATTTAATTGCTCAGCTTCTTAATGTTTTATATCAGAATAAATGGTTTTTCATGATAAGTTTATTATCTCAAATTAAGATTTTATCGGTAAAATAGGTATCTTTAACCACTTTTTTTAAATAAATGAATGTTATGATCAATGATGTAAAGACTACCGGCAGGAACTATACGGTTCCTCTGATAACCATCACCCTTCTATTTTTCATGTGGGGATTTATCACCTGCATGAATGATATCCTGATTCCTTATCTGAAACAGCTCTTCAGCCTGTCGTTCTTCGAATCGATGCTGGTACAGTTCTGTTTCTTCGGGGCTTATTTTATCGGTTCGCTGATCTATTTTTTAATATCAACCACACAGGGCGACCCAATTGATAAAGTAGGCTATAAAAAAGGAATCCTTTTCGGAATCTTTCTGGCGGCATTAGGCTGCGTTCTCTTTTATCCTGCGGCGAGCTTTGCGTCGTATGGATTATTTTTAGGAGCACTGTTCATTCTAGGATTAGGATTTACAGTCCTGCAGATCACTGCGAATGCCTATGTTTCCTTGCTTGGGCCGGAAGATTCGGCGTCCAGCAGACTCAATATGACCCAGGCTTTTAATGCTTTCGGAACAACGATCGCACCGGTGTTGGGCGGACATCTGATTTTCGAATTGTTTTCTTTACCGGACGGTTCTTTCTCTGCAGCAGCCACCAAGATTCCTTATCTGATCTTTGCAGGAATTCTTTTACTGGTAGCTTTATTAATTTCAAGAGTAAAGCTTCCTGATTTTCAGGTAAAAGGTGAAGAAATTGTCAAGGGTTTTGGAGCCCTGAAACATAATCATCTCATCTTTGGAGTGGTAGCCATGTTCTGCTATGTGGGCGGAGAAGTAGCCGTGGGAAGCTTTATCATCAGTTTCCTTGAGCAGCCACAAGTGATGAATTTATCTGAAGTGGTGAGTAAAAACTATCTTTCCCTGTACTGGGGCGGGGCGATGATCGGGCGTTTCTTAGGCGCTATTTCATTGAACCATTCTCTCAGTCAGGGTAAAAAAAGCATTGTATATGCTGGGAGCAGCAGCGGCTGTGTTTTTGGTGATCTTCAGTATTGTAGATCTTACTTTTGCACAGATCAGCTTCTTCCTTGTATTTATTGCATTAAATTTTATTGCATTTTTTATCGGAAAAGCAGCTCCGGCAAGAACGCTATCCATCTTTGCGGCAGTGAATGTCGTTCTGTTAATTTCCGCTATGTTAAATCATGGTGAGATGGCGATGTACAGTATTTTAGGAATCGGAATTTTCAATTCTATTATGTTCTCAAATATCTATACACTGGCTATTTCAGGATTGGGTAAATATACCAGTCAGGGTTCTTCGTTAGTTGTAATGGCTATTTTGGGAGGAGCCATCGTTCCTATCTTCCAGGGATACCTTGCTGATGTTTTCGGAGTGCAGCATTCGTTTATCATTCCGGTATTCTGCTATGTCGTGATTCTGATTTTCGGAGCTTACTGTACTAAATATTTAGGGCATGTAAAGCAAGATGCTGATGCAAAATCAGGACATTAAATATTATTTTTATATAAGGGGAAAAACCTGCCGTTGGGCAGGTTTTTGTTTTTATATTCAATAAAAAGTTACATTGAAAGGGTCTTTGTTTTGGTATTATAAACAATGACATCCTCATCCGACTTTTCTCCTGTTTTCATTAAACTGTCAACATGAATAATCTTAAAATTCTTTGGCTTGTAAATTTTCACTTCGTTCGTTGTCTCATTAACACTTACCTTTTCTGCATTTTCAAAGCTGATGGACTTTGATGATAAAGAAACATTTCCTGTAAAAACGGTTGTTTTATCTTTTAAATTTCTATTGATGTTGTCACTTTTGAATTTCAAAACATCATCATCTGATTTTTGCTGAGAGAAGATTTGTTGTGAGCAAAGCAAGAGCAGAAATACTCCGGTAATTTTTAGACTTTTTATCATTTTCCTATTTTGTATTTTCTACAAAAGAACAAATAAATTTGATTGCTGATAAAAAAATAACCTTTTTTTAACACTTCTCAATGCTGGCGCGAGCACAAGAATTTCTCATATATTATTAACATACTCTTTTGTCATTAAGATTACAAATAAAAAGCAATTTCATTATCTTTAAACTTTCAATCGAGGGAAATGGATACATCTGATCAGAATCGCTTACTTACCAAAAGACTTCAGGAAATACAGAAAGAGCAGTCGAGCATATCGGCTGTGAATATGGCACTGTCGAAGTCGCTGGATCATTATCAGTTTGGTGCTGCATTGAAAAATCATTTTAAAGAGGTACTGAAATATGATGAGATTATCATTCTAAACTGTGAAAAAGATGAGAAAGGATTTAAAACTTTCCACAGTAGCTTCGCTGACAGGAAATATCAGAATCATGTTCTCTACCATCCAAAAGATGACATCCTCAGTCAGTGCCTGCGATCTGCAGAACCTATCGTGTTTGATCTTAAAAATTTCACTGACAAAAGCAATCAGGAAATCTCTTCCGTGCTTGCCTCAAAGAATACAGGAATGCGTATTGCTGTAGGACTCGCACTGCCTTCATTTCACGGACAGGAAAGCGTGCTTTTTCTTCTTTATAAAAACTTTCTGACTTCTGAAGATATTCAAGAAAGAATACTCACTGCAGTTTCTACACAATTGGCGATTAGCATACGTACTATTCAGATTTTACAAATGGCAGGTTCGCTAAAAGTATCTGCCGAAGAAAAGGAACAGACAGAAACAAAGTTTCAGAAAGGTTTTCAGGGAATTATCGGAGAAAGTACAGTGATGCAAAAAATATATGAACAGATCTCTATGGTTGCCCCTTCACAGTCAGGAGTTTTAATTTATGGAGAAACGGGAACGGGAAAAGAACTGATCGCACAGGCCATCCATGATCTTTCCCCGGCTTCACATAAAAAAATGGTAAGAATCAATTGTGCAGCTATACCTTCCAACCTCATCGAATCGGAATTGTTCGGACATGAGAAAGGTAGCTTTACGGGTGCTACGGAACAGCGTAAAGGGAAATTCGAGCAGGCGAACAACAGTACGATTTTCCTTGATGAGATCGGAGAACTTCCTTTGGAATTGCAGGGAAGGCTGCTTCGGGTACTGCAGGAAAAAGAAGTGGAGAGAATCGGAGGAAATAAAAGGATTAAAGTTGATGTAAGAATCATTGCCGCTACAAACCGTTCCCTGGAAAAAGAAGTGGCAGAAGGGAGATTCAGAAGTGACCTGTATTACAGGCTGAATGTATTCCCAATAGAGCTTCCCCCGTTGAGAGAACGAAAAGAAGACATACCGCTTCTGGCAATCTATTTCCTGGAAAAGCATGATAAGAAAACCGGGAAAAAGATCACCGGATTTTCACAGAGCGTGTTACAGGAAATGTGTTGCAATCCGTGGCCAGGAAATATCCGCGAACTTGAAAATATGGTTCAGCGAAGCATTATTACCGCAAAAGATAACATCATCAAAGAAATGATCTTTCCAAAAATTCCTGATCTTCAGCAGGAAATTTCAGAGAAATGGCAGGTTAAGACTCTTCAGCAAATCGAAAAAGAATACATCCTGAAGGTTGTCGAAAAGTGTAATGGTCGTATTTCAGGTAAACAGGGCGCAGCGGTTTTGCTGGGACTTCCTTCCACCACACTGATCTCAAAGATGCAGAAACTCGGCATCCATAAGCAACATTATTTTAAACCTAAAGATTAAATCTTTTTAAACAGTAAGGATTAAGGCTCAGCGCCCATTTCTTTGTTAATTCCCATTTCTATTTTTCCGGACGATAAAGCCCAGAAGATCCACAGCCCTAGAATAATAATCAATGCAGCAGCGGGGATAGTGAAAGAAAATAGCAATGCCAGCAGATAAATCGGAAATCCGTACAGATAATTGTTCTGTATTTTCTGTATTGCTATATCACTGATTCCGGGACGAAGAAGCGTTTTATTCCGGCTTGCCAGAAACCAAAGCAGATTGTAGGCAAGATTAATCAATACAAAAGTTCCTGTATAAATAGCCACCACAACAGAAGATGCCTCACCATTAAAAAATCTTGCCAGCAGTGATGTAGGATATGACACAGCAGAAACCAGAAAGAGAATCAGTCCGTTGGAAAACATAATTCCGGAATTGCGGCTGTAGATCTGTTTGAAGATTTTATGATGGTTTACCCACATGATAAAAATACTGAAAAACGAAAGGAGAAATGCTAAAAATGCAGGCCATTGGTTTTTAAGAAAAATGAGCAGATCATGACCGCTTTTCACAGAATTTTCTTCCGGCATATGAAGATCCAGCACTAAAAGTGTAATGGCAATCGCAAAAACAGCATCGCTGAAGCCTTCGATTCGTACGGTTTCTTTTTCCATAATTGATGTGATTTAATGTTAATGATTATATATAAGATAATGCTTCGCTTATTGAATAAGTGAATTGTTTTGAATGATGTTTCGGCTAAAGCCTTTATTTTACGTTTAATGATAAGGGCTTCCTTCGACAGGCTCAGGATAATGACCGCTTCTATTGAATTTACTGATCCTCAGACTTTATTTATATCCTTTATCAATTCCCAGCTTCTTCATTTTAGAATATAAAGTTTGAGGCTGCATTTTCAGAAGTTCGGCTGCTCCTCCTAATCCGGAAACTTTTCCGCCACTGCTTTCAAGGGCATTCATGATGTGATCTCTCTCCATTTCCTCCATCGATTTTAATATTCCTGAAGATCCGTTTTGTTGTTCCATTACTTTCGGAAGATCAAAGCTTTCAATTTCTGATGTTCTTGTCAGAAGAACAGTCCTTTCCATAAGATGTTCAAGCTCCCTGATATTTCCCGGCCAGGGATAATTCAAAAGTTGTTCGATTGCTTTATTACTTATTGAGTTGATGTTTCGTTTTGAAGCAGCCGCATATTTTTTAAGGAAAAAATGGGCAAGCAACTCAATATCTTCTTTTCGTTCTCTCAACGGGGGAAGTTCTATTGGAAATACATTCAGCCGATAATACAGATCCAGCCTGAATCTTCCTTCTGCCACTTCTTTTTCCAGAGAACGGTTTGTAGCGGCAACGATTCTTACGTTTACTTTTATGGTTTTATTGCTTCCAAGACGTTCAATTTCTTTTTCCTGCAGCACACGCAGTAATTTCACCTGGGAATCTAATGGAAGTTCTCCGATCTCATCCAGAAATATCGTTCCGCCGTTCGCCTGCTCGAATTTCCCGATTCTCATGGTATTGGCTCCTGTAAAACTTCCCTTCTCGTGCCCGAAAAGCTCAGATTCGATGAGAGAATGTGGCAATGCTGCACAATTAACAATGACAATAGGGTTTGAATTCCGGTCTGAAAGATCATGGACAGAATGGGCAACTTTTTCTTTACCCGTACCACTCTCGCCTACTACAAGAACAGAAGTCTCCGTAGGGGCAACAACTCTTATTTTTTCAACCACATCCCGAAGAGCTTCGCTTTTTCCGATGATTCCTTCTATTTCTGCGGGTTCTGATACTCCGGAAAAATTGGAACCTTTTTCAATATCAAAACGATACTTCGCAATATCAAGCATTACGATAAGATCACGTTCACGGAAAGGTTTTACCATAAACCCGTAGGGCTGCGTCTCTTTCACCGCCTCCAGTATAGACTGATTGGTATTGGCTGAAATATAAAGAAAAGGTAAATTGATCTTGCGGAGTTCCCACGCGAGGTCAATCCCCGTGAGGTTGCCTTTCAGCATAATATCGATAAGTACCCAATCCGGCCTTTTTTCTTCAATGGATTTCCTTGCCTGTATTACAGAAGAAGCTATTCCTGTGACCTGATACCCTGCTTTTTTGAGCATAAGCTTAAGATCATTGGCCACGATGAATTCATCTTCTACAATTAAAATTTTCTCTTTCATTATTCTGTTACAATATCAAAGTCTGAATCCTGACTGTCAATATCTGTATTTTTTCTAAAATTGATTATTATTTTTAACCCATCTTTGCTTTCAAGGGTAAAATTTCCGTCCAGCTGATCGGTAAGACCGCGCATGAGATTCATTCCGAGAGAATCTGTTTCATCGATATTAAAATCGTCAGGGAGTCCTATTCCGTTATCAGAAATCATAAGTCTGTAATTGTCTTTTTCGGTCTTTTTAAATGAAACCTGAACCTCCCCTTTTCTGCTTACGGGAAACGCATATTTAATGGTATTGTTTACTGCCTCATTAAGAATAAGCCCCAGCGGAACCGCCTGAGCAACATCGAGAAATATCTTCTCAATGTCCATCACAAAGCTGATATTTTTTTCTGAAGAATAGCATTCTTTAATGTAGTTAATAAGCTCATAAATATACCATGACATATCAATGGTTGCCAGATTATCAGACTGGTAAAGTTTCTGATGGATCAGCGACATCGCGTGCATTCTGTGCTGGCTGTTTTGGATAGCCAACAAAGCATCTTCATTATCAAGATAAGCAGACTGGGTATTCAGAAGGCTTATCACAATCTGTAAATTATTTTTTACCCGGTGATGAATTTCCTTCAGAAGCCATTCTTTTTCAGAAAGAAGCTTTTTGAGCTGCTCGTTTTGCTCATCGATCTGCTGACGTTTCAGTTCCAGGTTTTTGTTAGCCCGGTTTTTAAGCCTGGAGCGGTTATACAAAAGCGCAGCAAAAAGGATAAGGACAATGATACTTCCCATAAAAACGTATCGCAGAATATTGTCTGTGCTGATACGGGCTTCCTGCAGTTTCCCTTTTTGAGTCAGTAATTGAATATTCTTGTCTTTCTGTTCGGTATCAAACTGAACCTGAAGGCTGTTGATCTGTCTCATCTTTTCCCCATTAGATACAGAATCCGCGTGTTTTTTGTACAACTGATAATGCGTGATCGCATCCTGATATTTACCCCTGGTACTGTCTGCTTTAAACCAAAGCAGATAATTCTGCGAACGCACCATATCATTTCCCGTTTTAGCATTAACGGAATCCAGTATTTTTACACTTTTGTAAAATGCCGGATAATTTTTTTTATAAAGACGATACATGGCAAAACTGAGCAGTACAGTATTTTGCCCGCCCCCCCGATTCTCCGTATTCTCCATAATACTCTACCAGCTTTTTATAATAGGCATCAGCATTCTTTATCTGTTTCAGTGTAGTGTACGTATGAAAAAGAATATAATTTTCCCTCATTTCAAACATAATATCATCAAGTGGATAAAGCTTTTTATATTGTTTAATCATTCCGATACCTTCATCGAATTTTTTCTGCCTGATCAGCATCGTTGAAATATTAGAAGCAACAAGGCGTACAAAAGGTTTATCTTTATTTTTCTTGGCAATTACCAAAGCTTTATCCCAATAATCCAAAGCGTTCTGATTTTTATTCAGATAATAATAAACTAATCCTATCTGATTGTAAATAGAAGTCATTTCCACGGAATGGTCTCCTACATTTTCAGCGGTTTTTTCTGCAAGGTGAGCGTATTTCAGGGCTTCATTATAATTACTTTTCTGAACTTCTGCCAAAGATAACAGCTTATAAACGGACTGTACTTCTTTGTATTTCACAGATTGATAAGCAGATAATGCCTGCTTAAGGAGTTCTATAGATTTATCAGGATCATCTGCTATGCTGTATAATTCTGCCTGATCTTTCAATACGGCAGCTTTTTTTACCATAGCCTTTGACAGCGTAAAATATTTTATTGCATTTTCTTTAAGCTTTACTTTAGTATCAAAATTTTCCTGATCATTATTGTACATATAAGAGAGTTCGTTATATGCATCTCCCGCCTGCTCATTCATTTTGTTGGCAACAAAATAATTCACCGTTTTTTTCATCTTGGAAGTCGCAATGTCCCATTTGTCGTTTTCTTTATCAATCCTGGCATCTAAAAGCATTACCTTTCCTTTGTTGAGTGTATTTCCTGTTTTTACACTTAATTTATATGCTTCTTTGTTGCAAATTGCTGCACTATCCAGGTCTTTTTTCTCCTCTCCGAGTTTCGTCAGATAAAATTCTCCCAATCTGAGATACAATTGGGTCTTTTCATTAGCATCTTTTGAAGAATAGATCTGTTTTGAAAGCAAATACGGATTTTCCTTAGTCTGCGCTTTCAAAGAAATATTTAAAAGAATAAATGTCAATGAAAAACAAAATATCATCAACGGATTTTTGCAGAAAAAACAACGATTGGACTTCATTTTTTAAAGATAATTGATTATCCTGTTTAATTGTAAATTTAAGCTAAATTTTACGGTGATAAAAATAGCAGATCAGCATTCCTATTCCCGGAGCAATCAGCGTTACCAATCCAAACTGCTTTCCGGCAAAGGCGCCAAGAAAACATCCTGTAAGAAAGCCGAAGATGGTTATCATCTGCTTTTTCAGACTGGCTATTGCCTCAGGATCTTTAAATCCGTTTCTCAGTAAATTTCCGAAATCCAGAGAAGCCTGTGTTACATTTCCCGTCATCATAGTAGTTGGCCCGTATGTTTCTTTAGCATATAGTTTTCCGAATGCATTCTGTAATCCCATGGCAAATACTGCAGCCATCACTACGGCATACATCATCCATTTTTCAAAAATTCCCATGTATGTAAATATGGCTACGAAAATTCCGCTTAACAACAATAGCAAGCCTTCCCAAAACATAATGGAATAATGATTGGTAAATCTGTACGCCATTCTTCCGCCTGTAATCACAGCCATAATAAATACGGGAAAAGTCAGCAGCTTTACCCACGCATTAAGCTCAGATCCTTTTATCAGCTGATAGGCAAATACAATAAAGTTACCCGTGACATGAGCGGAAAAAATGGAATCTGCAGATACGAAAGTTACCGTATCACAATACCCGGCAATCATGGTGAGAAGTAAGGTTACAAAACCTATATTCGTTTTTATTTCCATATGTTTATTTTAAATGTGAGCGCAGCATCCAGGCCATTTTTTCATGGGTTTCCATTAAGCCTGTAATATAATCGCTGGTTCCTGCATCATGAAATTCAGAAGCAAAATTATCGATATTTTCCCTGAGGTGAATAAGAATGCTATCATGATCAGAAAGAAGTTCTTTGATGTAGGTCAGACTGTCATTAGCTTCCAGATGATGTTCCGAAAGGTGTGTTAATTCAAGATATTCTCTCAAAGTAGCTGGTGCGTAATGACCCAACATTCTTATTCTTTCTGCCAGATCATCAATCATACCGTCCAATTGCTGATACTGAGCTTCAAAAAACAGATGTTTGTTGTAAAAATCCGCGCCTTCCACATTCCAGTGGGCTTTTCTTGTTTTGGTGTACAGTACAAATTCGTCTGCTAATACTTTAACCAATACTTCAGCAACTTTTGCTAAATTTTCATTTTTAATTCCGATTGAAGTTTTCATTTTAAAGTGTATTTAATAAATAATAATCAAGTGAATACGTTCCTGCGCCTAAGGCAAGAATTAATAATAATGACAATGTGTACATGAAAGGGACATCCCGCACTTCAAGAGAATCTTTCCTGTGAACGATGAAATATCCGATAGCCGTTACACCAATTGTCGGAAGTACCGCGAGTCTCGTTCCTAAGCCGAGAATAATTAAAAAAGGTACTATGAGATCGGCAAAAGATGCCACAAGAGCATTCAGTTTCGCTGGAAGTCCCAAAGGATTGGGAATAACTTCCTTCTTTCCGTTTTCCAGTCTGAATTTTTTTCAGTCCGTGTACCCTGAAAAGTTCAAATCCCAGCAATATTCTGAAGGCCAGCAACGCAGCGTTGTTAAATGATGATCCTACATCCGAATGAAGAATCTGTTGTATAATTTCCATAGTTTTTAAATTAAAAAGCAAAACACGAACATCCTAAAGCTCCCCAAAACGCATGATAATTATTTACCGGCAAATTACTCATCCTTGCCTGATCATGATTGTGGGAATGAACATCACAACTTCCGGCACAACTGTGAATCTGGGAAGTAAGCGGTACTTTATGCGCTGACTTTGAATTCTTTTCAATTTCTTTCTGAGCGTATCCCCCGACAGGATAATAACCATTATACAGATTTGTCGGTGACCATTCCGGAAGAATTGGAACAGATGGCGGAGCAAATGATGAAAACTCTCCTTTTGCGTAAACAATGTTACCATCTACAACCGTCATTTCAGCTTCAATATTTTTAATATCTTCTTCCTCAATGGTGAAATAATCCTTATCAAGGACTGCCAGATCAGCAAACATTCCTACTTTGATGTCTCCTTTTTTATGATGTTCCTGAGAAAACCACGCGCTTCCTTTGGTATAAAGCTCAAGAGCTGTTTTTCTGTCCAGCCTTGATTCCTGATACAGCTGAAGACCGCCAACCGTTTTACCAGCCGTTAACCAATACATAGAAACCCATGGATTATAGCTGCTCACTCTTGTAGCATCAGAGCCTGCTCCTACAGGCACTTCCATGGCAAGCATTTTCTTTACCGGCGGCGTATTTTCAGCAGCTGTTGAGCCATAACGATCGGTAAAATATTCTCCCTGATAAGCCATTCTGCTTTGTATGGCGATACCACCACCAAGATTTTTCACTCTTTCAATATTCTTTTCGCTGATCGTTTCCGCGTGATCAAAAATCCATGGCAGACCATTGAATGGAATCTCCTGATTGATCTTTTCAAAAACATTTAAAAACCTGGTAATACTTTCATCATAGGTAGCATGCAGCCTGAAAGGCCAGCGATTTTCAACGAGCAAACGAACAACCTTTTCGAGTTCTTCCTCCATATTTTCCGGAAGATCGAGTCTTGGCTGTAAAAAGTCTTCGAAATCTGCTGCAGAGAAAACCAGCATCTCCCCGGCACCGTTGTGGCGGTACATATCGTCACCCTGATAGAGTTTTACTGTGTCAATCCATTCACTGAAATCCTCAAATTCATGCTTTGGTTTTTGGGTGAATAAATTATAGGCAATTCTTACCGTTAACTGTTTATTCTGATTCAATTCATTCACCACCTGGTAATCATCCGGGAAATTCTGAAAACCTCCTCCTGCATCGATAACACTCGTGATCCCAAAACGGTTGAGCTCTTTCATAAAGTGCCTCGTAGAATTCAGCTGATGTTCGTAAGAAAGCTTGGGACCTTTAGCCAAAGTCGAATACAAAATCATGGCATTCGGTGTTGCGATAATTAATCCTGTCGGCTCACCGTTGGAATTGCGTTCGATTTGTCCTCCGGGAGGAGCCGGTGTATTTTTGGTATAGCCTACTGCTTTCAAAGCGGCCCTGTTCATCAATGCTCTGTCATAAAGATGGAGAATAAAAACAGGTGTTTCAGGAGCTATGGTATTAATCTCTTCCAGTGTCGGCATTCTTCTTTCCGCAAACTGAAATTCCGACCAGCCGCCAACAACACGCACCCATTGCGGAGACGGCGTACGGTCTACCTGCTCTTTCAGCATACGCAATGCATCGGCGAGTGAAGGCACGCCGTCCCATCTCAGCTCAAGATTATAATTCAGTCCGCCACGAATCAGGTGAATATGCGAATCATTGATTCCCGGGACTACTCTTTTCTTTTTAAGATCGATGATTGTAGTCGTTTCGCCGGCAAACTGATCTGTCAATCCGTCATTTCCTACTGCGATAATTTTTCCCTCTTTAATGGCAACTGCTGAAATATCCTGAACTTCATTGCTAAAGCTGTGGATTTTTCCGTTATATAAAATAAGATCTGCTGTCATGGTTATTTGGCATTAAGTTGATCAATCGCATCTTTAATTCCGCCACCGGCAACCGTAAAAAATGAAGGTCCGGCCAATAAGATCAGTTTTTTTACGGTCATTTTCTCCGATACATGCTGAGCATTCAGGTAAGCCTGCGCGCGGTAGGCATCAAATGCGCCTAACACAACATTTCCGGCAACGAGCGCTGTAGGAGAATCGATACCGGCATCCTTAATGTCACTGGCAAATGAAACGGTCTGAACTTTCAGCCTTAAAGCTTCTCTCATGGCTACGCTTCCTACTTTTTTCATCAATTCGGCATCAAAAGTATTTCTGTCGCCAAGTCCGATGAGCAAAAGTTTTTTAGAACCCATGCTTCCTTTTGGTGGATCCATCAGTAATGTTTCCAAAGCATAGCCTTTGAATTTCCCGGTTTTTCTTACTTTAGTGATGATTCCTTTTAATGCTTCATCTAAATGTACCATCCCGTTCAGTTCTGCAGGAAGCGCCGGAGATTTAAAAATATCGCCTTCCGTATATTCAAAAACGCAGGCAATCTGAAGATCTGCTACCGCTGCAGAAGGACCATTCACCAAACCTTCGATGGTTACACCATCTACTGTTCCCCATACTTTCTTTGTCCCGACAGCTGTTTTTACCTCTGCTTTTTGCTGAGCCGCAACATGATTTGTTATTGAACCTCCTAAAAGAACTGCTACAAGCAATATTTTTGAGATTCCGAAATATTTTGATATTAAATTTTGCATAATAAATAGTTTTAGTAATTAATTTTTAAACTAATTTAAATTTAACCGCAAAAGAGACAAAAGGCTATTTTAAAGTTTAGATAAACAAAGTTCTCAAAAGAGTAAAAATCAAAGATTTTTAGACTATTGGGTTCTATATTCTCGATGTTGATTGACTTTTAATTCAAAGTATCTAAATCTTTTGCATCTTTTGCGGTTAAATGGAAAGTTTAAACAAGGTTGTTAATTTTTTAAGTGATAATTAAAATTTAAAGCCTAAACGGATATTATAAAATATACCGCTTTTGGCTCCGGGAATAATGTCTTCAATGAAAGCCCCTTTCCTGAAATACTGGATACCGCTTACCAATGCCATATATTTGTTAAAGCTGTACGTAAAATTGGTTAAATATGCAGTCCCGATATATCTTTTATCAGAGCTGCTGCCCGGACGATTCAGGGCTCCGCTTGGTCTGTAGACGCCATCCTGAAGAGAATACCGCCAGTTGAACACAACATCGGCCTGCATTTTAAGTTTTGAAGAAAGATCTAATGTAACGTAAGGATGAATATCAATAAGATTCACCGGCCCGATTTGCGGGCTGAAACCGAAGTAACCGCCTTTAGGATACAAAGGATTAAAGGTTTGAAGCGTATTGTCATCTTTGGAACGGTCACCCGAGATATAATCATTGCGGAGATTAATGCTTGGCTTGAACTTTACATTTTCAAATAAATATCCGAGATCTGCCGAACCTGTCCATGCCCGGATTGCTTTATCCCCGAAAGTTCCAAACTGATAGGCAGCTTCCAGGTTGTAGATGAATCCACCGCCGTATTTCCAGAAACGTGCACCAAACGTATGTCGTTTTTCTTTGGCAATTCCAGCTTCGAAAACCGCATCATCTCTGCGGATTCCCAGATAATACATATCCAGATTCCCAGCTTTCTGAAAGATGATTTTAGAATAGGCTCCCCAGAGATTAAGCTGTTTCGATATTTTATTATCGAAAACTCCGGCATTAATGCTGTCTGCCATCATCGCAAAAGCATCTATAGAAAAATCCTTCTGGTAATACATAAGTTTGGCTCCGGTAAATGAAAGCCTTACATTCGGACCTTCCCTTACAGATATTAATCGCCCGGAACCGTAATCCAGTTCCTGTCTTCCAACCCTTACAACCAGGTTTTTATCCTGATTTTTTAAAACTTTAACATCAACAAAGAGATTCTGAATACTCAGCTCATCTTCGTCGATTCCGCGGGGACCATTTTTTCTTCCGTTCTGTAAGGCACTCCGCACTTGTGAAAATATTCTGACACGTTCTCCCAAATGAAGATCTGCATGCAGATCATACCGTTGAAGGAAAAAATTATTGTGCCCGATATTCAGTCTTCCCCAGTCTTCATTGTTGAAATCTACATATTCATATCGTGCTTCTCCCCCGAAAGATAAATAGATATTTTTCTCATTGTTAAGCGGAAGAAATTTCACCTTATTATAAAAAGTGTCTGCAGAATCTTTGAGATATTCATAGTTTTCATCGTATCTCAACAGCTTAAAAGACTGTGCAGAGATCTTTCCCGAAAACAAGATGATCATTAAAATTCCGGAGAGGCAGGATATGAAATATGAAGACTTCAACATTTTAATTTTTAAATATTAATGATTCAGCATATTGTGAGCATAGTGAATTCCCAGTCCGTAGGAACCTCCGTATTTTTTCATCAGGTCGGTTACTGCTACATAGGTTTCCTGACGGGCCCAGTCTCTCTGAAGCTCCAGCAGATATTGTACAGACGTTACAGGTTTCACACCTGCATGGATCATTCTCTGAATAGCTCTCTCATGGGCTTCATCGCTTACATCTCCACAGGCATCGGTAATGACGTAGACATCATAGTTTTCTTCCAATGCAGATAAGGCAGGTCCTACGATACAAACCCCAGTCCATAAACCGGCGAGTACAAGCTTCTGCTTTTTGGTTCCTGTAATCGCTTTATAAGCCGCTTCATCTTCCCAGGTATTCATCGTAGTACGGTCGATATAGTTTGAAGTTTCCATAGGATATGCTTCCTGAACTTCGGGAAAAACAGGACCTGAAAAGCTCTGTTCGGCAACCGTTGTCACGATCGTCGGAACATTGAAAATTTTGGATGCTCCGCTGATGATGGCAACGTTGTTTCTCAGTTCACTGATTGCGATGCTTTTTGTGGCAAATGCCATCTGGCCTTCAAAATCAATCAGTACAAGGGCATGATTGTCGGGAGATAATAGTTTTGTTGATGGTTTCATAAAAGTTTATTTGGTTGTTAAAGTATTTTATTTTAAATCTGAAGAAAAAATTGCCCGCAACCTTGGCCACAGGCAATCGGGGCTAATTATTGTTTTAAAAACTTAAGGAGTTCTGTGTTGAATTTATCTTTTTCTTCCAGGAATAATGCGTGTCCGCTGTTTTCAAAAGGAATTAATTGGGATCCTCTGATGGCTTTGTTCATTTGCTCTGCTAAAGCATATGCCACAATTCTGTCTTGTTTTGCCTGCATAATAAGGGTTGGAATCTTAATTTTCGGCAAGTCTCCTCTTAGATCTTCGTCTCTTAAAGCGATTAATGCCTGTTCCATGGCATACGCAGATGACTGCATTTCGATTCCGCCTAACCAGGCACCGATACCCGGTGAAACAGAAGTTGGAGATAAAACGAATCTTTCACCAATGGTGTTCAGCAATCCCGGCCTGTCTACGCTGACAAGGTCTACCCATTTGGTGATTTCTTCTTTCGTAAATAATGGATAAGGATAATCTGCTTTTTTTGTATGAACAGGTGCTGCAGCGGCGAATAATGCTAATTTAGTGACGTGAGCACTATTGTATTTTGCCACGTAATGCAAAGCGATAGCGCCACCCATTGAATGACCGCCTAGTGTTGCATCTTTGATATCCAACTGATCAAGAACAGATTTGATATCGGCAGCAAACTGATCGTAGTCGTATTTTCCGTATGGTTTATCCGACTGTCCGAATCCTCTTAAAGTGATCCCGATTACACGGTATCCTGCTTTGATTAAAGGAAGATACTGATATTCCCATGAAGCGTCGCTCACCGGATATCCGTGAATTAAAACAACCGGTTTTCCTTCACCAAGGTCGGTTACGTGAAGTCTCACATTGGGCTCAACTTCGATGTATTCGGCTCTTGCTTTGGCAGCAGTCCGCGCTGTATTCTGAGATTGATTTTCAGTTTTGTTTTCTTTGTTGCAGGAAACAAATAGCAAGGCTGATAAAACAGCAGCTGCGATAATGGGTTTAGTTTTTTTCATTACAAAATATTTTAAGGTTATAGATTTATTTCCTTGACCATTGCCAAAAAACAACCTAAAACATTAAAATATTGATTTGTAACATTTTAAATAAAAATCCGAATAAGATATTTTACGTAATGTCGTAAATTTATTATCTCATTATTTGCTTTTATAAAGAATTTTGTATTTCTGAAAAAGGAATTGAGTTTGAATTTATATAAAGTTTATATTTAAATTTTGGCTAAAGCCGAATGAAGCGTTTACAGAAAGCGGATTAAAGCTCACCTCTATTGAATTGAGAATGTTTTTTTATTTTGAAGCACTTTTACCTTAGATAAAGCCAGAATGTCGAGTTTTTGTCACATTTTCATCCATTAAAAACATATCCAAATAGGTTTCGGACATATCAAGAAACGTTATTTAATGGTCCGGAGACGTTAATGACCACAACAGATACTTTGTATAACCTATCCGACGA
The DNA here is from genome assembly GCF_039727685.1 of Chryseobacterium sp. POE27. Classification (NCBI taxonomy): domain Bacteria; kingdom Pseudomonadati; phylum Bacteroidota; class Flavobacteriia; order Flavobacteriales; family Weeksellaceae; genus Chryseobacterium; species Chryseobacterium sp. POE27. The sequence goes on along the minus strand of NZ_CP152475.1, from coordinate 327,839 downwards.
CGTTAATTGCCTGTCCGGCGGGGTTTATGACGTGTTTTTAGGGTTGTATAAAATCTCGCGAGACGTTGTTTACAACGGTGAGAAGGTTATTTAAAGACCTGAAACATTAACAGACCTCATCAATTGACTTAAATACCTGTCTGTAATATTCTGTAACGTCAACGAATCATTGTTTAGTTTTAAAAAATGATTTGAAAGTGGGAAATTAAGCTTCCACTTCAACCTGTGGTGCTTCTTCAGATTTTTTAAAAAGCTTAAAGAAAAATATATTCCACAGAATGAGTTCATACCCGTAAACGGTGTCTTCAACAGGGATGGTAAAAATTCTCAGTCCCATGAATTGGTTAGGATTGTAGTTGACGATAGGAGATTCCAGTCCGGTTCCTGTAAGAATTCCATTAACAATGAGAAACCCTGGCATGAGCAGGAGATAAACGAAAGAGGCTTTTCCGATCCATCTTGCTTTGAATATAAAATAGAGAATAAATAAGCTGCAGCCTGTCGATAAAAACGTAACGAAAGTATAAATCCTTTCACAGTAAAAATTGCAGACCACTAAACAACCAATGATGGCTGCGACAACAAAGATCTTCTCAGGAAGAGGTTTCCAGTCGAGTTTAAAAAATTTATCGAGACAAAAGTAGGTAAAGATACAGGCAAAAGGAATACATATGAAAAAGAGTATTTCTTCTAATGGTAATCTGAAAAATTTTATCCCCAGCAAATACTTATCGTTGAACCACCACACTCCCATTTTTGTGAACCAGGCATCCCAGATGAGGAAAACAAAACCTACAAGCAATGAGGCGGATAGAAATTCACTGAAGTATCTGTTGAATCTGATCTTACGATGGAAAGAAAAAATAAAACATATAATGACAGTAAAAAAATTAATAAGAAGATAGAGATATTGTTGCATTTATTTATGGTTGTTAAAGTACATTTTAAAGTATTTGACGGGAACCCAAAGGAATCCGAAGCATTCGCCCTTTTCTTTTCCGGTATGCTTATGATGTTGTTTGTGTGCTCGTCTGATGGCGAGAAGATACGGATTTTCAGTATTTCTCAATAGCTTTATTCTCTGATGAATGAAAATATCGTGTACAAAAAAAGTAAGCCATCCCATAAATTGCTATCCCCAATCCTATATAAAACCAGTGGTTGAACCCCTGAATTGTTCCGTAGTACATCAGAATAATGGTAGGAACAGCGAATATAACAAAAAAATAATCATTCTTTTCTATGTGTCCTTCGTTGCTGTGGTCATGATGATCTTTGTGCAATACCCAAAGCAGGCCGTGCATGATGTATTTATGAATAAGCCATGTCATGCCCTCCATCACAAAAAAAGTAGCTATTACAATTAGAAAATTCATTTTTTTAATTGGTATAAATGGTCATTATAAAAAAGAGGTTTTGTACTGTACATAACAGCTCATCATCAGGGAGATTTTAGCTCCGTTGGATATTCTGATCCTTTCGCTCATAATGGTCTGGGCAGATTTTCTTTTTATCTTTTTAAACAGAGAAACATAATATCTGTACGCAAGATACACTCCGAATCTTGAAGATGCGGGAAGCTTTTTAATCCCGATCAGTGCCTGCCTGAACTCTTTTTCTATTTCTTTTTCAATGGAATTTTTCACATTATTATCAAATAAAGTCATATCAAGATTTGGAAAATAGCTTCTTCCCAATGTCTCATAATCATCTTTCATATCTCTTAAGAAATTGACCTTCTGAAAAGCAGATCCTAAAATCATTGCATAAGGCTTAAGATTCTCATATTGCTCCCTGTCGCCGTTCACGAAAATCTGAAGACACATCAACCCGACCACTTCTGCAGAACCCAGAATATATTCCTTGTAAAGATCGGAATTATAATCGATTTTATGAAGATCCATTTCCATACTTTTTAAAAACTGATGAATAAGCTTTTCATCAATATTGTAATGATTCACGGTTTCCTGGAAAGATTGTAGTATGGGATTCAGCGAAATACGGTCTTCCAGCGCCTGAAAGGTTTCTTCTTTGAATTTTTTTAATAATTTTTCTTTGTTATAATCATGGAAGCTGTCTACAATTTCATCTGCCAGACGTACATAGCCGTAAATGGCATAGATAGGGTTTCTTATAGCAGCAGACAGGGCTAAAATTCCCAGTGAAAAGCTGGTACTGTACTGTTTGGTGGTCTCTTTACTGACTTTGTAAGAAAGTTCGTCAAATAATTTTTTCATAGTAACTAATTTTTAGTGGCTTCAGCGGCAGCAATCTTCCCTGAAATGATGGATGGCGGCACGCCGGGCCCAGGTACGGTAAGCTGTCCTGTATAGAATAGATTCTTTATTTTTTTATTTCTGAGGGAAGGTTTCAGCACTGCGGTTTGGGATAATGTATTGGCAAGGCCGTATGCATTTCCCTGATAAGCGTTGTAATCTTCTTTAAAATCTTTTACACAGTAACTTCTTTTATAGTCGATTTTCAGAAGAAGGTCTTTTGCGCCTGTATGTTTTTCTAATCTCAAGATCATTTCCATAAAATATCGTTCTCTTATTTCTTCGGAATCTTCTATTCCCGGAGCGACAGGCATCAGGAGAAAAACGTTTTCACAGTTTTCCGGTGCTACGGAATCATCGGTTTTTGAAGGGCAACAGGCGTAGAACAGAGGTTTTGTCGGCCACTTTTTTATCCTTATAAATTTCTTCTGTGTGAAGATCCAGATCATTTTCAAAAAATAAGGTGTGATGTTTAAGATTAGGGATTTTTTCTTTGAAACCCAGATAAAAGATAAGACATGAAGGAGCAAAAACACGTTTTTCCCAGTATTCTTCCTTATAATTCCTGAATTCCTGTGGTAAAAGTTTCGATTCCGTGTGATGATAATCTGAAGAAGCAATGATGACATCAAAATCAATTTCCTTCTGATTCACCATCAATAAAGAAGCTTTTTTTATCTTTTACATTGATCTTTTCAACATCTGCATTAACGTAAAAATGAGTTCCCTGTTCTTCTGCGATATTTTTCATTGCATCGATAATTTTTGAGAAACCGCCCATCGGATACCATGTCCCTAACTTATATCCTCCGTAGTTCATTAAACTGTACAACGCAGGAATATCCTTTGGTGCAGCACCCAGAAAGATAACAGGGAACTCCATTAAAACAATCAGCTTAGGATGCTTAAAATATTTTCGTACAAAGCGCTGGAAATTCGTTAGAAGATCAAGCTTCAGGGCGCTTTTAGCTATTTTAGGTGAAACAAATTCAAACCATGAATGGCAGGGTTTATTAACAAAATCCTGCATTCCGACTTCATATTTGTACTGTGCATCTTTCATAAATGCATCCAATTTTTCTCCGGCTCCGGTTTCCGTTCTTTCAAAAAGGTCTTTCATCTCTTCATAGTTGTGCGGAATATTCATCGTCCCATCGGAAAAAACCATTTCAAATTGTGGATCCAAAGGAACAAGGGTGTAAAAATCAGAAGCTTTTTTTCCAAAATCATTAAAAAAAGATTCTATAATATCGGGCATCCAGTACCAGCTCGGTCCCATATCAAATATATAACCGTTTTCAGTTTTGAAATTTCTTGCTCTTCCTCCAATATCACTGTTTTTTTCAAAAAGATGAACTTCATTACCTTCTTTTGAAGCATACGCCGCAGCAGAAAGCCCTGAAAACCCTGATCCGATTACCGCAATTTTCTTTTTCATGCTTAATTTTTAAATGAATATTCTTCGTAAACGGTTTTAATCAGATCTTTGCTGTCGATATTTCTTGAGAAAATCGGGTAATGAAAACGATCAAGTTTATTAAGGATCCTGATAAGTTCCATTTTTTCCTTGTAAGAAAGATTTCCGGCAACGATTTCGGTTGCTTCCCTTATTTTTTTCATCTGCTTTTCCAGTGCTTCTTTTCCTTTTTCAGAAATGTTGATGAATTTATTTCTTTTATCGATATCAGATTCCGTTTGCTCTATCCAGCCCCGCTTCAACAATCTTGTAATAATGAGCATCCCGACAGGTTTATCATGAATATTCTTCTTTATCAATTCCATTTTTGTCATTTTACCAAAAGCTTTAAGATTAATCAGATAAATAAAATCTTCCTGCGTGGTAAAACCGGAATCCGAAATAGCAGATTTGGAATAGGTTTTTGCATATCTGTTGAGATGTACAATCAGTGTGCTTATGGCACTTTCAGGGGTTCTTCCTGTTTCCTTTCCTTCCCAGTAAGGTTCTTCTTTTTGCTTATTTTCGTTTGATGAATTATTACACATCCATTCTTTAAATCCGTTGATATCGGAAGAATAATGACCATCTGTATTTTCAATTTCAAATTGTTCCAGAAGATCAATGACTTCTTTTGTCATTTTGTAATTCATGATTTTGAATATTAGATTATAAATATACTTATAAAATATAAATTTAGTATAATAATAAACCATCAACATTTTTTATGCCAAACGTTTCTATTTTTACATTTTAAATAATTAAAGTAAAGAGGCATGTTTATTGTAACTTTCCAATGACACCAATAAAAAATTTAATATGAACAACGAAAAAACTGTATCAGTACTAAACGATTTACTGAACATTACGAATGACAGAATTGAAGGATTTTCTAAAGTTGAAGACAAAGTATGGGATACGCATTCTGCGTTAAAAAATGATTATGATCAAATGGCTTCACAGTCTCAGACAATGAAATCTGATCTTATCAGACTCATCAGTGAGCGTGAAGGTGAGGTAGACAATACGACAAGTACGGCCGGAGCATTCCACAGAGCATGGATTGATGTTAAAAATTCATTCACAGGAAACAAGGATGAATCTACTCTTGAAAATGTTGTTTTTGGAGAAAAAGCGGCTATTAATACCTATCAGGATGCATTGGACAGCGGAGATCTTTGTCCGGAAAGTTCAAAAGTTGTATCCAACCATCTTCATCACCTGAAATCTTCTTATGCGAAATTTGAAAATCTGGAGGAATTAAATTAATGACTATTCTATAATATCATTGAAGTAAGAGAGCTCTAAACAGCGCTCTCTTATTTTTTTAAATTCTAATCTCTCAATTTATAATGTATTGTGGAAAGATTCTTCAGAATTTCCGCGCTTTGTTCGGGAGTTACGTCTCTCTGGGCTTCGGCAAGCATTTCATAGCCTACCATAAATTTTTTAACTTCAGCACTTCGAAGCAACGGCGGATAAAAATGCATGTGAAAATGCCATTCGGGATGTTCCAGTCCATCTGTCGGAGATTGGTGAATACCCGCTGAATAAGGAAATGATGTCTCAAAAAGATTATCATATTTCGTTGTAAGATCTTTAATAATCTCTGCAAACAATATTTTCTCATCTTCCGAAAACTGAAGTATATTATTTATTTTTCTTTTGCTGATAATCATCGTTTCGTAAGGCCATACCGCCCAGAAAGGAACCAGTGCAACAAAACTTTCGTTCTCCAAAATAATTCTTTTGCCTGCTTCCAATTCTTTTTTAAGGTAATCTTCCAAAAGAGATCTTCCGGTTTTGTCAAAATAAAACCTGAGATTTTCCTGAGTTCTTACCACAGCCGACGGAATAGATGACTGCGCCCAAATCTGTCCGTGCGGATGAGGATTGCTGCATCCCATCACCTGTCCTTTATTTTCAAATATCTGTACATGGTTGATAAAATCTTCAGCACCGAGTTCTTCATATTGTTGTTGCCAGGTATCCACGACTTTTTTAATATCTTTCACTTCCATTTCAGGTAATGTAAGACTATGATTTTCTGAAAAACAGATTACCCTGTTGATTCCGCGTTCTGGTCTGAGAGAGAAAAAATCTGAATGATCCTCAGAAAATTCAACTTTTTCATTGAGCAAAGATCCAAAATCATTATCAAAAACATATACTCCTTTATAATCCGGATTTCTCTGACCATTCACCCGAACATTTCCTGAACACAGATAACATTCAGGATCATATCGGGGAAGCTTTTCTTCTATTGGCTTTTCAGTCTGTCCCTGCCAAGGCCTTTTCGCGCGTTGCGGGGAAACCAAAATCCATTCGTCCAAAAGCGGATTGTATCTTCTGTGCGGATGCTGCTTACTGTCAAATGCTGAACTCATTGGTTGTATATTCTTTTGTTCCTTCGGAAATTTTCACCTGATATATTTTCATCTGAATATTAAATTCAGCCTGATATTTTTCGCTTATTGTTTTGATGACCTGATCTACGCAATCTTCTTTGATAAGATTGATGCTGCAGCCACCAAATCCTCCGCCCATAATTCTTGCGCCGAGAACTCCGTTTTCTTTTAAAGTCTGCTCCACTAGGAAATCAAGCTCATCACAGCTGACCTCAAATTCTGTGGAAAGTCCTGAATGTGTTTCGGTAAGAAGTTTTCCGAGGAAATCTACATTATTTTCAGATAAAGCTTTTGCAGCCTGCTCTACCCTTTTAATTTCTTTCAGGAGATAAAGACATCGTTTATATGAAATATCTCCTATTTCTTCACGCACTTCATCAAGCATTTCAAAACTGAAATCCCTGAATTTCTTTATATGCGGAAATTTTTTCCACAAAGCTTTTTTCCCGTTGTCAACATCATTGCGTCGGTCATTATAGCCCGAAGTGAGATGCGTATGCTTTACACAACTGTCGAACAAAACCAAACTGTAACCTTTAAGATCTGCATTAAAATATTGATGATCCAACGAATGGCAGTCGAGCATGATAACCTTTCCGTCTTTTCCGAAAACGGAGGCAAACTGATCCATAATTCCACATTTTACGCCAACGAAAGTATGTTCTGATTTCTGACCAATCAGGGAAATTTCTTTTTTGGAAAAACCTAAATTAAAAATCTGATTAAGAATAAAGGCAAATCCACACTCCAGCGCTGCGGATGAAGAAAGTCCGGAACCCATCGGTATCGTACTGCTGAAAGCGATCCGTAATCCCCCGATTGTCTTTCCTTCTTCCTGAATGGCATTGAAAACACCCAGCAGATAATTAACCCAGGTCTGTACAACAGGCGATTGTTTTTCGTTAACGTTAAAACTGAAGCCTTCATTAAAATCCTTTGCAAAAAAAGTACAGGTTTCAGAATCTACCTTTTCCACCGCAAAGCAGATGTATTTATCGATTGCCGCAGGCAAAACAAAACCATCGCTGTAATCAACGTGTTCTCCGATAATATTGATTCTTCCGGGAGAAAGAAAAATATGTTCCGGCTCCGAATGAAAATTCATCCGGAATGCTTCTTTTGTTTTATTAATTAATTTTTCCTGGATCAAAATACAAAGATTTTATATTTAAATTTATAAGTGTTAAATTTACACGTATATTTCAAATAAACAATAACTGATGTTTGAAATTATTCCATAAAGTAATTGAATTCTTTTCTGTACTGTGACGGACTTTTTTTAATGTATTCTTTAAAAGTTTTATTAAAATAGCTGAAATTATTGAAACCTGATTCAAAACAAACTTCAGTAATGCTTAAAGGTTGTTCTGCAAGGAGTTTTAGAGAATGCGTAATTCGGTATTCATTGACAAATTGAGTAAATGTTTTATTAGTAATTTTCTTAAAATAACGGCAGAAAGATGGCACTTTCATATTGGCAAGATCGGCAATTTCTTCCAGGGTGATCTGTTCTTTAAAATGATCTTTCACATAATTAAAAATATGATTGATTCTTTCATTATCTTCTACCTGCGTCTGTAGGTAATATTTTCCAGCGTTTAATATTCTGTAATCCTGTGTCGTGGCAAGCTCTTCCAGTATTTCCAGGAAGCTGATAAGTTTGCTGAGTGATGATGATTCATGCATATCGGCTATTTTTTTACCGACAGGTTTTTTTAGATTTTCTCCAAAAACAATTCCGGCTTTTGATTTTTCGAGCAAAGCTGAGATTCTCTGCATTTCTGGTGTTTCCCAGATATTTTCACCCAGAAAATCAGGTTTGAACTGCATCACCATTTCGTAATCATTATTGGTATTTTCGTTGGTAAGTCCACAATGAGGAAGATTGCTTCCGATAAGCACAAGATCGCCATCGGAAAAATAAGAAATATTACTTCCGATCTGTCTTTTCCCCGAACCTCCGCATACGAATATCAGTTCTATTTCGGGATGATAATGCCAGACATGAGATTTTATATTCTCATTCCTGAGAAACTTCAGACTCGTAAAACTACTGCCAATATTAGGTTTTATGGCTTCAAAAGCAGGATGTGAATGTTTCATACTTAAACAAAAAATTACATGTGTAAAATTAACAATTAATATTTAATTAATATGCGAATTAGGTTAATATTGTACATATATATGAAAATTATATTGTATAACTGAAAAGATTAGTGCTGTAGATTTGCAGTATAAATTATTGATAACAAAAAACTTATCATTATGAATACATTATTAAAATCCAGTTTTCTTGTAGGCTTCTTATTGATCTCTGCAAGCCTGATGAGCAAAGACAGAGACTTCTCTATTTCTTTAGGAAATGTGAATGCAAAAACAATAAACTTTGAGGTATTAAACGCTAAAAACGTTTCCTTATTTGTTTATAACGATATCGACGGTGAATTATTTTCAGAAAAATTAGATACGGAAAATGCAGTATCAAAATCTTACGATCTGCAGGAATTATCTTCCGGAACTTATTACCTCGTAGCAGAATCTGAAACAAAAGTTGAAAAATACAAAATAAGCATCGGGAAAGACAATGTATTGAAAGTTGAAAAAAATCCGGTAAGCGTAATCAACAAACCGGAATATACCATTTCAGGTAATTTTGTAAAGCTACATATGTCTGACGTAAACAAGCCTGTGAATATTTCAGTGCTGGATTTTGCAAATAACAGCTACTACAGTGAAGCAAAACAATCTGCTGACGGAACACTGGATCTTACATTTAATCTTGATCCTAAAACATCAGAAAATTACATCATAAGAGTAGAAGAAAACGGAAATGTTTTCAATAAAATAATTTCTCTTAAATAATAAATTTCTTTAAGCTATAGACTAAATTTATATAGTTATTCCGATTAATACCGGATAAATTTTACGTACAGTTATTTTTTTATAAGGCAACTCTTCTTTTCAAATCACGGAGAAAGAGTTGCCTTATTTTTTTAATTATGGTGACCCATATTGAGCTTTATTTTCTTCAGATCGCCCAGCTCATGTACCGGTCTTTCGATCTTATAAGGAATCGGCATTTTAGAAAAAGTCTGGAAATACAATAAACAGGCATCTTTCCACCAAACGGCATCCCTGGCCTGAATTTTCAATTTTGACTGTACGTCCATAAACCTCTGTGCATCAATATATGGCTCCATCTGATCCCACAGTTTCTGATAATCTCTCAACTCATGAACTCCTGAATCGTATTTATAACACAGCTCATCCCACAGTGTTTTTCCGTCTTTCATTTTGTAATCCCACGGCACATGATGAAACCACAGAATAAGATCTTCCGGGCATGTCTTAATATTTCCGTAGATTTCGTTGAGAGGAGGAAAATATTGTGAAACCGCGTTACTTCCCGTTTTAGTCCTGTCGAAACCAAGTCCCTGCTCATCTGCCCGGTGATAATAAACCGGCGACCAATCCGGTCTTCCGCCTTTGTAATCTCCCCAAGGTTCGGGGCCATAATGATGTCCTCCAGCAAAAATGTGGTGAAGACCCAAAGGCATCATATAATCAACAGCAGTTTCTCTTGAGGTCAGCATCATTTCTTTAACAGGATTGACAAACTTTTCATTATCCGTAAAAGTCATTGTAATCCATTCTTTTGCGATCTGATCTGCCGTAAGCTCATGATTCCAGGCCAGACGTCCGAAAGCATACCAATTGGCCTGTGCAAAATGATGACCTGTCCAGTTCACATCTTCTCCGATATTGGCTACAGCGGAAATGGCTGTCAATTTCGCAGGTCTTAATGTTCCGTCGGTAATTTTAGCAATGGTAGAACCTTCACCATCAGAATAAGTATCGCTTTCTAAAGTTTCTTTAAATAAAGGAGCGAGATAAACCAGATGATTAGCCTGTCCCAGATATTCCTGGGTGATCTGAAATTCCACCATCTCCGAAGTTTTCTTTAATGCACCAAATAGAGGATTAAATGCTTCACGAGGCTGAAAATCAACCGGTCCGTTTTTAATCTGAATGATCACATTATCCCTGAATTTCCCATCAAGAGGTACAAATTCAAGATAAGCCTGCTTGGCACGGTCGTCTTTACTTGGACTGTACACAAAAGCTCTCCACATAACGATTCCTCCGTACGGTTTCAAAACATCTGCCATCATATTGGCTCCGTCAGCATGTGTTCTTCCGTAATCCTGAGGTCCGGGTTGCCCTTCAGAATTAGCTTTTACCAAAAATCCTCCAAAGTCCGGAATTAATTTATAAATTTCCGAAGCTTTATCCTTCCACCATTTCTGAACATTTTTATTTAACGGATCCGAATTTTCTGTTCCTCCAAGAACTTTAGGGGACGAAAAATTTACGGAAAGATAAACCCTGATTCCATACGGTCTGAAAATATCTGCCAGCACTTTTACTTTTTTCAGGTAATCTTCGCGAAGCATGTTCGGAGAGGCATTAACATTATTCAATACTACAGAATTGATCCCGATAGAAGCATTCGCTCTTGCATATTCTTCATATCGGGGAGAAATTGTATTTGGTAAATCTTCCCATTTCCAAAGCGAATGGCCTGCATAACCACGTTCGATGGTTCCGTCAAGGTTATCCCAATGGTTGAGAATTCTTACATCATAAGAAGGCTTTTCTGTAATATTTAAATTTAAAGTTGAAACATGGGTTTGCTGAAGTCTTAAAATATGATACACTCCATACAGCAAGCCTATTTCCTTTCCGGCAGAAATTACAATTTTATTATTCTGAACAGATTTTATCGTGTAACCATCCTTTAGATTTTTTAATGATTTATCAGTTCTCAGTTCAACAGTTTGTCCTTGCCAATGACTGCTTAATTCTTTTCTGGCAATATTTAAAGTCGGATTATTTCCTTTAGCAATGATCTGATCTGCCGATATCCCATTTTTTGCCGGAAAGCGAAGCCAAAGCTGACTTCCGTCTTCCGCAAAGATCATTAACGGAATTAGTAGCAATACTATGAAGTACATTCGGAAATGCTGCATTGTAATTTTTTTTAAATTTTTAATTTTATTTTCCATAGGTTTTACCTACGGCTATTATTGTTGAACCCTTCGGGTTCGCCTGTAAAATTGGTTTAAAACTTTGACAAAGTTTCTTAATTTTCTTCCAATCCCTCAATAGTTTTAATTTTACCATCGGCATCATATTCCAATTCCATCACTTTCATGCTTCTGAGCCAGGTTCTTCCGCCACTTGGAACGCTGTCGTGGAAGAATAAATACCATTTTCCTTTAAACTCGACAATACTGTGATGGGTAGTCCAGCCAACAACCGGTGTTAAGATTTCACCCTGAAAAGTAAACGGTCCATAAGGGTTGTCGCCGGTCGCATAGCACAACAGATGAGTATCTCCGGTTGAATATGAAAAATAATATTTGCCGTTGTATTTATGCATCCACGAGGCTTCAAAGAAACGATGTTTGTCTCCGTGAAGAAGAGGATTTCCGTTTTCATCGAGAATAAGAACATCTTTAGGCTCTTCGCCAAATTCCAGCATATTGTCGCTTAACAAAGCAACTTTGGATGGAATGGCAGGTTCATCATCCTGAGGAATTATGGCAGATTCCAACGCTTTATTGTTTCGGTAACGCTGCAATTGTCCGCCCCAGATCCCTCCGAAATACATATAATGCTTTCCGTTTTCTTCAAAAATACATGGATCGATGCTGTAACTTCCCAGCATCGGATGCTTTTCAGGAACAAAAGGCCCGTACGGTTTGTCGCTTACCGCAACACCGATTCTGAAAATATCATTCTTATCCTTTAGCGGAAAATACATGTAATATTTACCATCTTTAAAAGCAACATCGCAATCCCACAACTGTCTCCCCGACCATGGAATATCCTTAACGGAAAGTACGACACCGTGATCGGTAACTTCTCCGTTTTCCACATCGTCTAAAGAAAAAACATGGTAATCGTTCATATCGAAATGATCACCATTATCATTTTCTTCAATGCCACTTTCACGATCATGGGAAGGATAGATATAAATTTTACCCTCAAAAACATGTACGGAAGGATCTGCCATATAGTCTTTCGGGAATAGATATTTTGCTTTGTTCATTGTTTAGATATTTAGATAATAGACTGATAGATAATAGATTTATAAATGATAAATTGATGATTGATGATTGATGATTGATGATTGATGACTATAGTTATTCAACAATTATCATTTATTTTTCTCTTTTGTTAATTGAATAATTTTTTCAACCACTGGTTTTGCTTTGAAATTTCGATCGAAAAGTAATGAATAATCGGTTCGGCCTTTTACCGGGAAATCATTTTTCCAGGACTGATTGTCAGTCACCCCCCATAAAGTAACCCTTCTGATCTTATCCTGATGTTTGATGAAGAGACGGAAAAAATCAAGATAACGGTTTTCCCAATCCTTTTGCACATTTTCAGGAAGTCCTTTGGTATAAGGATTCATTTTTGCCTCATACTCCACTTTGTCGGAAACGTTGGCAGAAGTTCCCCAAGGTGAAGGAAGCGCGCTGATTTCCATCTCCGTAACATTTACTTTTACTCCTTCGGAAGCATAATCTACTATTGCTTTTTCATACTCAGCCAGCTTCGGAGTATCCAAACCAACATGTGTCTGCATACCAACACCATCAACTCTTATCCCTCTGGACTTCATCTTTTTAACAATATTGATTACCGTTTTTACCTTTTCAGGAAACCATTCGTTGTAATCATTATAATACAATTCAGCATTCGGATCCGCTTCCTGTGCGTACTGAAAAGCCAAAGGAATAAATTCTTCTCCAAGAATCTCATAGAACTTACTTTTTCTATACGTTCCGTCTTCCATAATCGCTTCGTTTACGACATCCCAGCCTTTCACGCGACCTTTGTATCTTGAAACAACGGTGGTAATGTGGTTCTTCATTCGTTGCTTGAGGACTTCAGCAGAAACATCCTTTCCGTCTTTGTCCACAAAAAACCATTTAGGTAATTGCGAATGCCAGATCAGCGTATGACCGATGATAAACATTTTATTTTTTTCACCGAAAGCCACAAAACGATCGGCATCATCGAAGAAAAATTTTCCTTCCTGAGGTTGCAGAAACATTGATTTCATACAGTTTTCCGCAACGATTGAACTGAACTGTGAGGTGATGATCTGATCCGATTTCACATCCGTTCCGTTAATTTGCGGAAGGCTCATTGCCGTTCCTATATAAAATTTATCTTTAAAAGCTTTCTTTAGAGAATTCTCAGATTTTTGGGCCACTGCATTTGAAACAGCCAAAGTCATTAAACCAAATAAAATAATACGCTTCATATTCATAATTATTGTTTTCTTCTTTCCGCCAGATCTTTCTCAATCTGAACTTCCATTTTCTTGTTAATTTTGTAAAATAAAAGCAGTCCGCATGCGATGAAAAAAGGGATGGATGGAAATACACTCACCAGCATTTTGGCTCCCGCCGCCACTGTTTCAGGCTGAACGGCATTGACACCGCCCTCCGTAGAAATATATCCGTATTTGCCGATAATCAATGCTACTAAAGAGCTTCCGATACTTAACCCAACCTTTAAACCTACCATCATGGCAGAGAAAATAATTGCTGTTGCTCTTCTGTTGTTTTTCCATTCGGAATAATCGGCAACGTCGGCAATCATAGCCCACAATAAAGGTGTACTGATCCCGTAAAAGAATCCATGTAAAATCTGTGACAGAAACATGATCCCTACCGCTTTCGGAGGATAAAAAATAAAGAACAGAACAAATAAAGTGGAAATGAAAAGTGATGCAATAAAGGTGTCGCGCTTTCCATATTTATCGGCAAATCTTTTAGAAAAAGTAATTCCAACAATCATCATGATGATTCCTCCCGCATTAAATAATCCGAAACCTGCTGATTTGGGATCTTCACCGAAGAAATTCATTCCGATTGAATTGAAAAATGTAGTAATTGGCGAAATAAAGCTTTTAAGTGAAGTTTCATCTACATAATTATTAAAATAATACACATACGCCCCTCCTTTCATTGCCAGTGTAATGAAGATAAAAGCCGTTACGGTAAGCATAATGATCCATGGTCGATTCTGGAAAATATCTTTTAAATCCTCTTTTAAAGTAGATTTTTGTTCCGGTTTTGGAATAATTCTTTCTTTCGTGGTGAAAAAAGTGATCAGAAGCATTACAGAGCCTATCACGGCAAGCCAAGTCATTACCGTTTCGATACCGGCTGCTTTATCACCATGACCTGCGGATAAAATAATCGGCAGCATAAAAACCTGAACAAAGAACTGGGCAAACATCACTGCTACAAAGCGATACGATGAAATACTGTTTCTTTCGCTCATATCTCCTGTAATAACACCGCTCAATGCTGCATAAGGTAAGTTATTAGCCGCATACAATAACAACAATAATGAGTAAGTTGCTGCTGCATAAATCATTTTTCCTTTGTAAGAAAAGCCCGGTGTACTGAAAGCCAACAAAGCAGCAATACCAAGCGGAACCGCAGTAAAAAGAATCCATGGACGAAATTTCCCCCATTTGGTGCTGGTACGGTCAGCCAAAGCCCCGATCATCGGATTGAAGCCGAAACCGGCAATTAAACCTACGATAAGCGTTATGACTGAGGCATCTTCTGCCTTTAATCCGTAAATATCCGTGTAAAAGTAAGCGAGATACGTTACCAGTGTCTGAAAAACAAGATTGGCAGCAAGATCTCCCAAACTGTAGCCTACTTTTTCTATAACCGATATTTTTTGTGGCTGATTATTCATTTCAAATATTTGATTTCTTTAAATTATTTTTATTCTGTTGTAAAAGGTGAAGCGGGAAGCCCGGTTTTGTTTTTTAAATTTCCGTCAGGATTATCTGCCCAGTCATATCGTACGGAAACCGGATCTTTTATTTCGTTATTCCATACAATAATATTTTTACCCTGAATTTTGGCTTTTGCCCACTGATAACTTCCATCTTTTCCTTTAATAGCAAAGCCTTTTAATTCTGAAACCGGAATAAAATCATCAGTTCCTTTTTTAAAGGATAGAATGATCTTATTTGCATCAGTTTTCATTGACTGATAAACAGGTCCATCTGCAACAATATTTTCTTTATCGGCAATTTTTAAAGCCTGCAAAGCCAATCTGTCACCAACTGTTTTTTTGTTAAGAGGATGAATATCATTCCATTCTCCGATATCTATGATTACGGCAAGTCCTGATTTTGGAACATTGAGCGAAACTTTACGCTGTTGATCTCTGAGTTCTGCCCAGTTACTTTCCACAGGCTGATTTTTAGCTTCCATAAAATTAGCAAGCTGCACAATCAGGAACGGCGCTTCTTTTTCCTGCCATTTGGAACGCCAGTCGTTGATCATTGTTGTTAAAAGATCGCCATACTCTTTAGGTTTTCCGGTGTTACTTTCGCCCTGATACCAGAGAAATCCTTTCACTTTATAATTGATCAGCGGATTGATCATAGAATTGTAAAGTCCGGTCGGTTTCCAACGAATGAAAGTCTGTCCCGGAGCCATTTTCTCCATTTTAGCACCAATTCTGTATTTCCAAGGACCTTTAAGATCTATTTTTTGTCCGCCGATTTCAAGATAGTAGGGTTTATCCGCAATGAATTGTCCTTTTCCGCTTCCGTTGGTAACTCTTACGGCAATAATATTCTTTCCGTCCTTTAAAACTCCGGCAGGAATATCATACCATCTCGGAGGATATTCGTAAGTAACGTTTCCTACTTTTACACCGTTGATATAAGTCACATCAGCGTCTTTTATTCTCCCCAGATTAAGAAAAGCTGTCTTTTGCGACGACCCTTTCGGCAGAATTATTTCTTTTCTGAACCAAACAGAACCCTCAAACGGACCTTCCTGATCTTCCCATGATCCCGGAACATTCATTGTTTTCCAGGAAGAATCGTCAAGGTCAAAATTTTCCCAGTGCTGATGAAGTCCGATATCACTTTGATCAAGCTCGGCATACCACGCTTTGCTTAATGACTGCTCGCTAGATTCCGTAGATTTTATCAAATCATCATTCTTCCATTTTTCCGCTTCTTCGAGATATTCGGGATATTTTTTAAGAGAATTCGTGTCCATCCACGCCTGCACCGGTGAACCACCCAGACTTGTGTGAATGATCCCTACAGGAACTTTGTTTTTTTCATTAAGATTTTTAGCAAAAAAATACGCAACTCCGGAAAAGTTAAGAATCGTCTGCGGATTGGCTGCTTCCCATTTTCCACCATCTAAATCATTCTGTGGAGTTTTAAAATTGTATTTCTGTGGAACGGTAAAAAATCTTATATTCTGATTATTAACGGTTTTCATTTCTTCCCCGTAAAGCGGCTTAAGCCTTCTCATCGGAAGTTCCATATTCGACTGTCCTGATGCTACCCAGACATCACCAATTAAAATATCTTTAAGGATAATATCATTAATTGTCATGACAAACGGCCCGCCTGCTTTGAGCTCGGGAAGCATGACATCCCAGTTTCCGGCATTATCTGCGGTCGTTGAATAGGTTTTATTTAAAAATTTAATATTTACCTTTTCGCCTGCATCTGCATAGCCCCAGATTTTCAGCTTCTGATTCCTCTGAAGAATCATTCCGTCTGAAACCAATGCGGGAAGTTTTACTTTAGCTTCAAATAAACTAAAACTGAAAATGGCTATAATTAAAAATAAAGTTTTAGAAGAATATATTTTCATGGAAAATCTTTTTTTAATTTAATGAATCAGATTTATTATAATCTTTAGTCAGCAAACGTACTTCAATGATCTTTGAAGTCGTCATCTGCTCTTCTGCATAAAATTTTATCGTAAGGATTTCTTTATCTTTCTCTGTTTCCGGAATCGGCAAAAGCATAAACTGTGGAGAGTTTCCGGCCTTGCCTTCCAGCTTCATTGATGAAACTTTTTTTACCATTAATATCTATATTTAAAGCACGGTTGGTATTCGCATCAAAATATAAAACATACAGGTAGGCTGCATCTTTACCCGGGTTTTTCATTCTATAACTGAACCAGCCTTTCGCATCGCGGAAATGGCGGTCTTCCATATATCCGGTATTGGAATCTTTGCTTTCAAAAAAATGATCGGATTCCGGCTGCTGCTCTCCCAGTTGAATTTTATCTGTGGTAATAAGATCTAGTTTTCTGGTTTCTGCTTCTTCTGCGGCCCTCTTTTTCTGGATAGTCTCTATTTTATCCTGATCTGCCTGTGGCCAGTACAAAATATATCTTTCTTCCTGGATTTTATAAAACGGAATAAGCTTAAATCCTTTACCGAACTTGTCGGACGGATAAAGTCCTGTCAGACTAAACGTAAGATTATCATTATTAACAGGTTTCACATGATTAATAACTTCCTTACCGTTTCCTAAAATAACAGGAATATCATTTAACGGAATTTGTGGTCCGTGTGCAATGTGTCCGCCGCGGCTGTCATCTGCTAATAATCCCTGCTGATTGTCTGTTCCGTAGGTGGCAGCAAGAACAACAGGCCCATATTTAAAAGCATAATAATCGGATTGATCCGGCAATTGCTCTGCGGAAAGATGCATCGGAAGGTTCATTTCGATTACATCTCCTTTTTTCCACTTTCGGTTAAGATTAAAATATCCGTCTTTATCAGCAGTAACATCCTGTTTTTTCCCGTTTATAGTTATGGCTACATCTGAAGATTTCGCCCATTCAGGGCAACGCAGCCTTAGATTTACAAGTGATTTACCCGCGTGATCAAAGATAAGTTTTGTCTTCGCCGTTTCAGGAAAATTATTCTCCTGCCTGATCAGTATTTTTTTCTCTGCCCAGTTGAGCGATGATGGAATAAATAAATTAACATATAAATCATGATCGGAATGTGCATAGATCATTTCCCCATATTTGGCATGATTTTCCAGTCCGGAACCTACGCAGCACCAGAAACTTGTTTGTGGTTGCGAGTACACGCGGTAATGCCCGGGACGCATCGGCGTAAAATATACAAAACCTCCTTTATCATGATTTTCGGTGGAAAGAATATGATTATAAAGCGCTTTCTCATAATAATCCATGTAATATGACTTCGGCTGCGTTGCAAAAAGCGCTTTCGTAAGCTTCAGCATATTGTAGGTATTACAGGTCTCGGGGCCTTCAATACTTTTAATCATGCTGCTGAAATCGTTGACAGGATTAAAGTGTTCGCTCACACTGTTTCCTCCGATAACGGAAGATCTTTTTTCAGTGACGTTGTGCCAGAAAAAATCGGCTGCATTATTCCATTGCTGGTTATTTTCTAGATCAGCGATACGTTTGTAACCGATCACTTTCGGAATCTGTGTATTGGCATGAATTCCGGTAAGCTTATCTTCACCCAAAAGCAATGGATTAAGAATCGCCTGATGAGAAAATCTATGGGCAAGCTTAAGGTATTTCTTATCTTTAGTAATGTCATAAACATCAGCAAAAACCTCGTTCAGCCCGCCGTGTTCGCTTCGCAGCATATCCTGAATCTGATCATCAGACAATGCAGAAACCTCATTCGCCATCCAGTCGGTAAGCTTAATGAGCATTTCTTTTGCCTTCTCACTTCCTGCATACCAATAGGCATCGCGAAGTCCCGCATAAATTTTATGGATATTATACAGAGGAACCCATCGGTCATTCAGTCCAAAACTGGAAGCACGGATGTTACCTTCTGAGATTTCTTTCCATATCTTCTTTCCACCGGGAACACCTGATACATAACCTTCTCCGGACGACATTTGACAACGATCAAGCTCATCAATCATGTAATCCAGTCTCTGCTTGATCTTAAGATCTCCTGTAGACGCATACATCAGTGATAACGCCGAAAGATAATGCCCTCCGATATGTCCGTCAAGTCCGGTATTTTCCCAGTTAGGATAATTTTCTGCTTTAGGTTTCAGTCCTGCTTCTTTGAGGTAAGGTGCCAAAAGCCTGTCAGGTTCCATAGAAAGGATATAGTTTTTATCGGCCTGCATGGCTTTATTGAAAATGCTTTCCGACAATCTCACATCTCTCAGCGGGAAATAATGAATTTCCTGCTTTACCTGGGCAAAAGCTAATGATGCAAAACCTAATAATATAACAGGGAGTTTTTTATTCATTAATAAATGTTATTTCAACATTTCTAAAATAAAGGAAAGAATCTATATACAAAACATTTTTGCAATCCTGCCGATATTGTATTCAATAAAGAACGGCAAATAAAACCATAAAATCCAAATAAAGAACACATACTTATCATAAAAAATAAGATTATGAATCAATAAGAATATCAGAATGATAAAACTAAATGATTGTGTACAAAATGAATACAAAACGTTTTAAAAGAATCGACAATAATATCATCAACAACTTATCGTATTTTTAATATTAAGGTTGAAAAATTATTTTTTTAATGGTTAAATGAAACCGTTGTTGAAAATTAACATAATTTTAACATTAATTTCACCTGCAATTAATAGAATTTAGAGAAAAAATCACTTTAAACATGGGTATTTTTTCTCCGTAAATCAGTTCCGGCAGATGAATTTTACATTTTTAAAAATAAATCATTAAAAAAAAGTGTAAAAAAAACATTTATATATTTATCGTAATCTTAAATACTTTACATTTGTAAAAAAATGTAATAGATGACACAGGATTATTCTCAATTTCCCAGACATTTGGTAGCTGTTGACTGTATTATTTTCGGATTCGACGGCGAAAATCTTAAAATTCTTCTTGTACAAAGAGATTTTGAACCCAAAATGGGAGAATGGTCATTAATGGGGGGCTTTATCGGCAATGAAGAAACTTCTGATGAAGCGGCTCATCGTGTTCTTAATACCCTGACCGGCCTGGAAAATATCTATCTCGAACAGCTGAATTCCTATACAGAAATTCATCGTGAACCAACCGCCAGGATCATGTCTATTTCGTATTATGCGCTTATTAATATTGAAAAAAACATCCAGATCAATAAAAAATACAGCGCCAAATGGTTTGATCTTCAGGACTTCCCTACCCTTATCTTTGATCATAATGAAATGGTAAAAGATGCCGTTCTCCGACTGAGAAGAAGAGCTTCCACAAGACCCATCGGGTTTGAGCTTCTCCCGGAAAAATTTACCATGAAAGATCTTCAGAGTCTCTATGAAGCTATTTTTAACGAAAAATACGACAAACGGAATTTCATAAGCAAAATCAATGCGCTGGATATCCTTGTAAAAACAGAAGAAAAAGATATGACTTCTTCCAAAAAGGGTTCTTTTTTGTATCGTTTCGATGAGAAAAAATATAATAAGAAAATCGCGGAAGGATTTATGTTTAAAATCTGATGTACTAAAACAACACTCAAGGTAAGTAGACCTATACCCGAGGTAAGTAAAATAATACTCAAAGTAACTAGACTTATACCCGAGGTAAGTAAGACAATACTCAAGGTAACTAGACTTATACCCAAGGTAAGTAAAACAATACTCAAGGTAACTAGACTTGTACCCGACCTAAGTAGAGCAATACTCAAGGTAACTAGACTTGTACCCAAGGTAAGTAAGACAATACTCAAGGTAAGTAGACCTATACCCGAAGTAAGTAAGACAATACTCAAGGTAACTAGACTTATACCCAAGGTAAGTAAAACAATACTCAAGGTAACTAGACTTGTACCCGACCTAAGTAGAGCAATACTCAAGGTAACTAGACCTGTACCCGAGGTAAGTAAGACAATACTCAAGGTAACTAGACCTATACCCGAGATAAGTAAGGCATTACTCATATGAAGCAGAATATTGTTTTGCTAATAACAGAAATCTTCTATAGGCTTCCTGTAAATTTCATTTTGATTCCCTGCTGAAAGTTACTGATCGTTTTAAAAATTTCGGTCAGCGTTACACGCTCTATTTTTGTAAGCCTGCTGATTTCAATATAATTATCAGGCATTTTCTTTTCTATATTGATCTGATACACCTGATTTTTAAGCCTTAATGCCATCAGATAATAATAAGAATGATGCAGTTCCTGATATTGTTCTTTGCTGAATACGCCGGCTTCATGAAGCTTTTTCATTCTTTCACCTGTATTTTCACTGTCGATAGTATGCTTCAAAGCGTACACCCGGAGCAGATCGACAATCGGACTCATAGCGGTTTTGATGTCGAAGACTTCCGCTTTTCCGATGGTCTGGGTTTTAATCCTTTTAAAAAAGGTTAAAGGAGGCTCATACTGCAAAGCATTTTTAGCAATAAATGAGAAAAACCTTTCATTCGGGACCTGCAACTGTTCTTGTATAAAATCTTTCAGTTCGGCAATAATAGCCTCTTCACCGTAAATATAACGGCAGTCGAAAAGGGTAGAAAATTTCATAGCATTTTCTGGAACGGTTTCATTGATCCATTCTTCGTAATTTCTTTTCCAATGGGATAAAGAGTGCGTCCATTTCGGATTGCTGGCCATAAATTCTCCTTTACAATACACAAAACCAATGGTATTGAGGTCATCGGAAACCCTTTTGGCAAAATCCAGAAAATATTCACGCACCATTTCCCTATGTTCATTGGCTTTATCTTCATAGATGATTCCGTTATCCTGATCGGTACTCAGGGTCTGCTCTTTTCTCCCCTCGCTTCCGGTAACCATAAAAACAAAGCGTGCCGGCGGCTTTCCGATCTGCCGGATGGTGTTTTCAATAACCTTTATGGTAATCGTATCGGCAATAGTGGTAATGATCTGACTGGCAATTTCACCATGTACTCCACGTCCCAGCAATTGATTAATCATATCCGGAACCTGAAGCCATTTTTTACGAAGCTCCGATGTGTTCCCGGCCTGCTTTACCGACTGTATAAAAACGAGCGGTGATTGTGCCTGCTCGCTCAGAAGGCGGTTTCGACTGAGAAATCCAACCATTTCACCGTCTTTTTCTACCAGCAGATATCTTGTTTTGGTTTTAAACATCATCAGCACCGCTTCATACAGATAAGCATCGCTGGAAATCGAAACGATAGGATTATCCATCACCTCCGCCACGGGTTTTTGTGGATCTATGCATCGGGCAATCACATTATCGCGAAGGGTAATATCGGTGGCATAGCCTACAATATTCTGATCTGTTTCACGTCTGATGAATAAGCAGCTTACTTTATTTTGAGCCATGATCCTTGCCGCTTCGAAAATGGGCGTATTTTCTGAGCAGGAAACGATGTCCTTATAAGCAATACTCTCTATTTTACGGGAATACAACTGATCTGCAGCAAAATAACTTTCCTCAAAGGAAGCCGGAGTTTTCACAAAATGGGCAAATTCTTCATCCAGCATTTTCTTGCCAAAATCCGAAGTGAAATAATGAAAGAACTCTTCATTGGCATTGCAGAGCTCCATAAACTCGTTCTTGGGAAGCGTGTAGACGATGGTACCTTTTTTCACCATCACTGATTTTAAAGCACGAACTCTGTTCAGCACTACGGAAATTCCGCCGAAACAGTAAGGCGAATGATGAATTTCGATGCATCTTTTATTTTGGGAGGCATCAAAGAAAAAGGTCTGATATTCTCCTTCCATGATGATATCCACGCCCTGAAGTTCAGTCACTTCCTGGCGGTAGGCTAAAGTTTCTTTAGGAAATATTTTCTTCTGCATGCTTTCGGCAACCTCCGAAAGTACACTTTCGGGCAAAAGGCTGAAAGGAGGTGTTCTTTGTAAAAGCGGGATCAGGTTTTCCATAAGCTTAAATAAATTTTAAAACAGGAAAGTGCAGCTTTCCGGCTATCAGGTGATGCTTTTCTTCAAGGTCTTTTTCAGGCAACTGATTTCGCCGGCCGATTTCAAAAAAGCAACGGGCTGTCATTCCGGCATCGATACGTGCATTGTGCGAAGGTTCTGCCGTTTCATTCAGCAGATAACGATACAGCTCCGGCAGACGCATGTAGGTGGATGAAATTCCGGATGTATATTGCCTGCTTTTCAGCATCGTACAATAAAAACGACTGTTCTCGAAAGGAATGGCTAATCCTGCTCTCAGAAAATCAGCAGCCAGAATATGAAGATCAAATTCAAGGAAATGTCCGACGATCAAAGGCTGATATTTTATGATATCTTCAGTAAGAGCTGTTAATACTTCTTTCCGGTTTTTCCCTCTGGATCTCAGGAATTCTTCAGTAATACCGTGAACTCTGAACGATTCTTCACTGATGACAAGATCGTCCTCAAAAATGTATCGGTCTTCCATTTTGATTTCTTCACCATCTTCCGAACAGACGATCCAGGAAACCTGAACCACTGAAGGCCAGTTGGCCGTTTCAGAGTACGGAAGATCCCAGCGTTTGGGAACGGAAGTGGTTTCCGTATCGATAAACATGAGGTAAGGTTTCACGGGAGAATATTTATACAAATGTAGTTAATAATGATCTTTTTTTAAGAATAAAAATAGTGTAATAATATACTTGAATGTACACCTAGCATTTTTGATTTGGCACATCCAAATATATAGCTGCCTTCATTAATTTGAAACTCTTTTTTTGTTTGATTATAATAGTTTAAATCACGGTTTTCAGAATATTTCTCCGGACACGCGATAATGTTTCTCTGGAAAGCCCCAAATAAGAAGCAACCATATGAAGAGGAACTCTATTGAAAATATCAGGATAAGTGTTGATGAAATCCAGGTATTTTTCTTCCGGACTGCTGCTGATATTCATCAAAAGCCGTTTATGGATTTCCATAGATTTTCTTGTCAGAATGTTCTCTACAAAAATATTGAGTTCAGGGATTTGTTCTCGCAGTTCAGCAAAATCTTCAAGATTAAAGACGAAAATTTCAGAGGATTCCATTGCTTCAATCGTCAGTTTGG
This sequence comes from Chryseobacterium sp. POE27, assembly GCF_039727685.1. Classification (NCBI taxonomy): domain Bacteria; kingdom Pseudomonadati; phylum Bacteroidota; class Flavobacteriia; order Flavobacteriales; family Weeksellaceae; genus Chryseobacterium; species Chryseobacterium sp. POE27. The sequence continues at coordinate 303,834 of NZ_CP152475.1, read as the reverse complement.
AAGGCGTATTGTTGTAGAAGCTTTCAGGATCTGTTGTCCAGGACATTTCGTTAACAAACTGAAGAATATGTTCATTGCCATCTTCAGAGGTTGAATAGTTTCGCAAAAGTCCTTTCGCAACGAAGATTTTCAGATTACAAATATCGCCCTGTTTGCATACAATCTCTTTACGCTGAAGTTTTATCAATTGACTTTTATATACAATGAAATTAAACTTTTCATCCGTAAAATCGGGAAGGACCTTCTGAAAATAATTTTTAAGAATCTCTGACATTTTTCAAAACTGAAATTATATATAAAATTAATTCTTTTTTTATTGAATTAGTGTAAAAATTGTGTCAAATGACCTCGTTTTTGGGATTTATTCATAACTAAATTTGTATCAGAAATTATAACAAAACAAAATTTAAGAATATGAAAGTATTTGTAACAGGAGCTTCAGGATTTGTAGGCTCAGCAGTTGTAAAAGAATTATTATCAAACGGACATAAGGTAGTTGGATTGGCGCGTTCGGAAGAATCTGCAAAATCCATCAGAGAGGCCGGAGCGGAAGTTTTAATGGGAGATCTGGATCGTCTCGATATTTTGCAAAAAGGAGCAAGGGATGCGGATGGCGTAATTCATACAGCCTTTATTCACGATTTTTCAGATTATCAGACTAATGCGCTCAAAGACCAGAAAGCCATTGAAGCAATGGGCGAAGTTCTTAAAGGAACCGATAAAACCATTGTGGTGACAGGCGGAACCTTAGGACTTCCACTTATCAACGGAAAAATCACAGAAGAAAGTAAAGCACCGGCAGAGTCAATCAGATTCTCTGAAAAAGCTTTCGTAGAATTATCCGAATCTGGTGTTAGGGCATCTATTATCCGTCTTTCCCCAAGTGTTTATGGAAATTCTGAATCGGGTTTCAAAGGAGGTTTTGGAGTAATCCTTGCTGAACTGGCGAAGGCAAAAGGATTTGCAGCTTATATTGGAGAGGGAAATAATGTCTGGCCTTCTGTTCATCGTGAAGATGCTGCAAAACTATTTCGTCTGGCACTTGAAAAAGGAGAAGTTGGAGCGAGATATAATGCAGTTAATAATGATAAACAACTGTCAATGAAAGAATTTGCAGAGTTAATTGGTGAAAAGCTTGATATTCCTGTAAAATCCTTGTCACAAGAAGAAGCACCAGAATATTTCACTTGGATGACATTTTTTGTTGGAGCAAATTGTCCGGCAACAAGTTTGAAGACTCAGGAAAAATTAGATTGGAAACCTTCTGAAAGAAGTTTTGTAGAAGAACTGAATCAATATTTCTTCTAAAAAAACATGGCAACTATATATTTGAATGTATCAAATCAAAAATATAGTTGCCTAAATTAATTTGCTCCAGGGGAGCAGTATCAGTGTAGTATTCATAAGAGAAATATATCCGAACTCCGGAGGAGTTCAATATTTTGCGACAGTTTTCATTTAGATAGCACAGAATCTACGGCGTGCTGTACACATTAAAATGATCTTTCTACACAGAATAAAAACAGGATACCATTTCCGGTATCCTGTTTTTTATTAATTTAAATTTAAAAAATTACCAGAACCTTACATACAAAGCCGTAAGCAGAAGCAAAGTAACTACAATCAGAACCATAGTTCTTGCATCTACTCTGAACATTTTGCTGTCGATAGCAAAAGCTTTAGGATTTACTTTTGGTCCGGCAAGGCTGATCAGTACCATTACAACAATAGTAATGAAAAATGACCATCCCATATTAATCAGGAACGGAATTTCCGTGATCGTGTGTACAACGCCATTTTCCAGTTTTTCATAGGTGAAGGCAGTGTACAGCCATGTTTCTTTTCCGAAAATGCCGATGGCAAAGCTGTTGAAGAAAATCGCCAGCACAAAACCAAGAATAACACCTACCAAGGCTGCAGTACCGGTTGTTCTTTTCCAGAACATCCCTAAAAGGAACATGGCAAATACTCCCGGACTGATAAATCCTGTATATTTCTGAATAAAGGTAAAACCTCCTTCACCACCGATCCCTAAAACATCTGTCCAGGTAAAGGCCAGGGCAACCATCATCGCGATAATGATGACCCATCTTCCCGTTCTCACCATCTGGATTTCGGTAGCATCTGCTTTGAGGTATTTTTTATAAATATCAAGGGTGAAAATCGTAGAGATACTGTTTACTTTTCCGGCCAGGGAAGCTACAATTGCTGCCGTTAATGCCGCTACTGCAAGACCTTTAAGTCCCGAAGGCAAGAAGGTAAGGATCGCAGAATAAGCACCGTCTTTTACACCATTAAATCCAGGAAGCTGTCCTTTGGTGTACAGCACATAGGCTGCAATCCCGGGAAGCATTACGATGATCGGCATGAAAAGTTTTAAAAATCCGGCAAAAAGAATTCCGGTTCTTGCGGTTTTAAGATCTGCTCCCAAAGCTCTTTGGGTAATATATTGATTACATCCCCAATAATTCAGGTTTACAATCCACTGTCCTGCAAAATACATGGCCAGTCCGGGTAATACTACATATTTCTGAACTTCTAAATTCTGAGGCATGCCTAATGTCGTCGTCGTAGTTGTAGGCTTGTCGAGCATGAGCTTGAAATGTCCCGGCGCTTCATTCATCAACGTATTAAATCCTGCCAGTGCATTTCCTACTGCAACTCCGTTGATTCTCTGATCCACAATTTGCAAAGCCATATACACCGTTGCAAAACCTCCGATGATAAGTACAGCCACCTGAATTACGTCGGTATATCCGATTACTTTCATTCCTCCCAAACCGATCAGCAAAGCCATCAGCAGCAGGACAATCATAATGATGTGAAGATGCTCGCCTCCCAGCAAAGTATCAATTGCTAATGCTCCAAGATACAGGATGGAAGTAAGGTTTACAATCACATATAAAAACAGCCAGAATACGGCCATGATCAGAGAAACCGATTTATTATAACGGGTTTCCAGAAACTGAGGCATGGTGTAGATCTTGTTTTTAAGATAGATCGGAATAAACCATACGGCAATAATAATAAGCGCCACGGCTGCGATCCACTCGTAAGCGGCTACCGCCACTCCCACGAAAAATCCTTCTCCACTCATCCCGATGAACTGTTCCGCCGAAATGTTGGAAGCAATAAGGCTGGCTCCGATGGCCCACCATGTGAGGGATCCTTCGGCAAGGAAATAATCTTTACTTCCGGTAGATTCAGATTTCTTCTTTTTGTAAATCCAGAGTCCGTATCCGGCTACCACCACAAAATAGATAAGGAATATGATGATATCAATGGTTGCTAATTGTCCCATAGTTTATTTTTTAACAGAGAATTTATAAATGGTTTTAGTATGGTATTTCTCTCCAGGCTTTAATTCTGTAGTAGGAAAAGCCGGTTGATTCGGAGAATCAGGATAATGTTGTGTTTCCAGACAGAATCCGCTTCTTTTTTCGTATTTGCCACCGGTTTTGGTTTCAAATTTTCCGTCTAAGAAATTCCCGGAGTAGAACTGAACGCCCGGTTGATCGGTCATTACTTCCATCACCCTTCCGCTTGCCGGGTGATAAACAGTAGCAATGGTTCTCATTCCGTTTCCGTTCAGGATCCAGTTGTGATCATATCCTCCTCCTAATTTAATCTGCTCATCTTCAGCATTAATATCTTTACCGATTGGTTTTGATGCTGTAAAATCAAAAGGACTACCTTTTACTTCTTTTTCTTCACCAACAGGGATAAGCGTTTTATTAACAGGTAAAAACTTATCTGCATTGATCTGAAGCTCATGATCTGTAATTAAATTGGAAAAATTTCCGGAAAGGTTAAAATAGGAATGCTGCGTAAGATTTACTACCGTCGCTTTATCCGTTTCTGCTTCGTATGAAATTTCCAGGGCATTATCGTCCGTAAGAGTATAAAGAACCGTAGTTGTTAGTTTTCCAGGATATCCTTCTTCACCATCGGCACTTACATAGGTCAGTTTCAAAGTTGGAAGTTTAGCATCTTTTACCGGTTCTACTGTCCATATTTTAGTATGAAAGCCTTCTTTACCGCCGTGAAGACTGTTCGGCCCGTCATTTTTATCAATGTCGTATGTTTTGCCTTCCAGTGTGAATTTGGCATTGGCAATTCTGTTTCCATATCTTCCAATCAATGCTCCGAAATAGTACGGATTTCCATTGAAATAATCTTCAGGTCTGGTAAATCCCAAAACTACATCCTGGTATTTCCCGTCCTTATCAGGTGCCGTAAGAGAAGTGATGATACCACCATAATTGATGATCTCCACTTTCATTCCGTTTTTGTTGGTTAGCGTATATTTTTTAATGGAATCACCTTTCGCCGTAACACCATAGTCTGAAACCTGTACATTTTCCATGTTTTCTGAATGAGTCTTATTATTGTTTTCTTTTTTATTGCAGCCGAAAATACATAAAACTGCTAACAAAATGAGTAAACTGCCTCCTATTTTTTTCATAATGGTTAAGATTTTTTGAAGAATTAACGATAATACATTTCATTCCAGCGAAGGGTATTCTTAAAATCGCAGATTTTAGTCTCCTCATCGATCACCAATGATTCAATTCCCGCCATTTCAGCAAAATCTTCCAGCTGTTCTACCGTCAGGTTTTCACTGTAGCAGGTATGATGCGCACCGCCGGCCAAAATCCAGGCTTCAGCAGCTGTATATAAATCAGGAAGAGGTTTCCACAAAACTCTCGCTACTGGAAGCTTCGGAAGCTCTTCGATAATATCTAAAGATTTTGTTTTGTTGATCAGAAGCCTGAAATGGTTTCCGAAATCCATTAATGCTGCCACCAGCGAATCCATATTTCCTCTGGAATTAAAAACCAGCCTTACCGGATCTGCTTTTCCTCCGATTCCCAACGGATGGATTTCACAGGAAGGTTTGTCTGCTGCCAGTACCGGATCAACTTCCAGCATATGAGAACCTAAGATGGATGGGTTTGATGGATTTAAATGATAAGTATAATCTTCCATGAAAGCATTTCCTCCCTGCAATCCCTGTCCCATGGTTTTCATGGCTCTTACTAAAGCCGCTGTTTTCCAGTCGCCTTCACCTGCAAAGCCATACCCTTTTTCCATCAGTCTTTGTACAGCAATTCCCGGAAGCTGTTCCATGCCGTGAAGGTCTTCAAAGGTATCGGAGAATCCTTTGAAATTTCCGTCTTTCAGGAATTTCTCAAGTCCAAGCTCAATGCGGGCAGCCGTTTCCAGCGATTTTCTGTTGGCTCCTCCGCTAAGAAGCGATTCAGCCATTCTATAAGAAGCTTCGTATTCTTCGATAAGGGTTTTTATTTCGCCTTCCCCTATTCCATTAATTACCCCTACCAGATCACCGATTCCCCATGTATTCACGGAAAATCCGAATTGGGTTTCCGCTTCCACTTTATCTCCGTCGGTAACGGCTACATATCTCATGTTATCTCCGAAACGGGCGAATTTTGCTCCCTGCCAGTCATCCCAGCCAGCAGCCACACGGCTCCAGTCGCCGATCTGTTTCTGCACTCTTTCTTCGGCCCAGTGCCCAACCACTACTTTTCTGTTTTTACGAAGACGGCTGACCATAAATCCGAACTCACGGTCACCATGTGCGGCCTGGTTCAGATTCATAAAATCCATATCCATCGTCGACCAGGGAATGTCCTGATTGAACTGGGTGTGAAGATGCAGTAAAGGCTTCTGTAAAGCGGTGAGTCCACGAATCCACATTTTCGCCGGTGAAAAGGTATGCATCCAGGTGACCACCCCGATACAGTTGGCAGTATGATTGGCAGCTACTAAGGTTTCAAAAATTTCTTCCGTAGTTTTTACGGTTGGCTTTAAAACCACTTTTACAGGAATCTGCGATGAAGCATTCAGTGCTTCTACGATTTTCGCTGAATGTTCGGCAACCTGGGCTAATGTTTCAGGGCCGTACAAATGCTGGCTTCCGGTAATGAACCAGATTTCTTTTGTATTGAGAGGTGTTAACATTGTTATAAATGATTGTTGATGAATGATTGTTGATATTTTCCCATAGGTTTCACCTATGCCTATTAATATTGAACCCTTCGGGTTCGGGTTTTCTTATCAAGCCAGAAGCAAAAAGCCAACAGCTAGCTGCCAATTACTGCCCGTAATAGGCATCTTTGCCGTGCTTTCTTTCGTAATGCTTCTTGATTAAAGAATCTTTTAAACGTAAAGCATCAGGATTGATCTGCCTTGTCAGATAGGCCATTTCCGCAATGGTTTCCAGGACTTTGCTGTTGTAAACGGCTTTCTCAGCGTTTTTACCCCAGGTGAACGGACCGTGATTTCCGATAAGAACCATTTCCACTTCTTCCGGAGAAAGATTTTTTTCTCTGAAACAGTCCAGAATCTGGATTCCTGTGTTGTATTCATAATTGCCTTCAATCAGGCTATCGTCCATCGGGGGGGCGCACGGAATATCGGAAGTCAGGTGGTCGGCATGAGTCGTGCCGAAAATCGGAATGTCCATCTGAGCCTGTGCCCACGCTACAGAATAGATCGCATGGGTATGGGATATCCCCCCTATATTTTCCCAGTTTTTATAAAGATATGCATGAGTTTTGGTATCGGATGAAGGCCTAAGTTTACCATGAATAACATTCGCATCGAAATCCAGGATGACGATATCTTTCGGCTTCAGATCTGCATAGGGAACACCACTGGGTTTAATGGCAAAAATCCCTTCATTCCGGTCTACCGCACTCACGTTACCGAAAGTGTACACAACAAGCTTTAATGCATCAAGCTGCATATTGGCTTCATAACATTCTCTCTGAAGTTCCTTATATTTTTTCATTTTCTATATTTTTCGGATGTCATTTTCATCAGATTTAATTGACCAACGAGCCTTCAAGGTTGTTTTTAGACTTTATTATATTTTCTGTGAAATCGGCCAGTTGTTGATATTGCTCCATCAGTTGGCGATATTGCTGAATGTCTCTTGGCTGTGGAAGATATTCTGCTTCGAACTCCGATCCCATTGTACGACTGGCCTGTTGAACATCAGGGTAAATTCCAGCGGCAACAGCAGCATAAATAGCAGCCCCCAACGCCGGCGCCTGATCCGAAGAAGCAACAATGATCGGCATATCCAGAACATTGGCTAGGGTTTGCATGATAAAAGGCGATTTTCTCGCTACTCCTCCAATTCCGATTACTTTGTTGATGGTAATTCCTTCTTCCTCAAAACGATCTACGATTTTTTTAGCTCCGAAACAGATGGCATTTACCAGTGCTTTGAAAATATGCGGTGCTTTCGTTCCCAGGGAAAGATGGCTGATTGCAGCTTTCAATTCCTGATTGGCATCCGGAGTTCTTCTTCCGTTGACCCAGTCGAGGGCAACAGGAATAGCTTCATCATTTGAAATCTTTTCCGCTTCCGCTGTTAAGTTTCGAATAAGGTTGTTTTCAAATTCTTCTTTGAGCTGCACTTTTTGTTCAGGAGAAATGATTTCGGAATGGTTCAGCATATTGTTTACCGGCCACATCAGAATATCACGATACCAGGCCAGTACGTCTCCGAAGGCAGACTGTCCGGCCTCCAGCCCTGCCATTCCCGGAATGACAGATCCATCTACCTGGCCACAGATTCCTTTTACGGTTTTATCACCAATAATATCATTTGGAGCTACCATAATGTCACAGGTAGAAGTTCCCATAATTCTGATAAGCGTATTTTCTTCTACTTTTGCACCTACCGCACCGGAATGTGCATCAAAAGTTCCGACAGCAATCACGGTGGAAGTGGTTAAACCTAATCGTTTCGCCCATTCTTCATTAAGGTGTCCCGCTACTTCGTCTGAAGTATATGTTTTTTCGTAAAGCCTTTCTTTAAGCTGCCCCAGAGACGGATCGAGCCTGTTGAGAAAATCTTCGGACGGCAGCCCGCCCCAGCTTTCATGCCACATTGCTTTGTGACCGGCAGCACAGCGACTTCTTTTAAAAGTTTTTAAATCTTTTTGGTCTGACAGAAGAAATGTGATGTAATCGCAGTGTTCCATCCAGCTGTAGGCAGCATTTTTCACTTCTTCATCTACACGATTGATATGCAGGATTTTGGCCCAGAACCATTCGGAGGAATAAATACCTCCTTCAAATTTTGTATAGTCTTCACCACCCCATGTTCTCGCCAAAGTATTGATTTCTTCGGCTTCACGGATCGCAGTATGATCTTTCCACAACACCATCATGGCATTCGGGTTTTCTTCAAAGCCGGGCGTTAATGAAAGGGCTACTCCATCCTGATTGACAGGAAGTGGTGATGATCCGGTCGTGTCGATACAGATGCTTACGATTTCTTCCGGCTGTACACCACTCTGTTGAACGATTTCGGTAATGGTTTTTTCCAGTCCTTCGATGTGGTCTGAAGGATGCTGCCTGAAGCTGTTTTTTTCCGGACTGCAGAAACGGCCTTCTTTCCAGCGCTGATAATAGCTTACGGAGGAAGAAAGTTCTGCTCCGTTTTCTGTATCGATAAGTATTGCCCGAACGGAATCGGTTCCGTAATCTAATCCTATAACGTATTTTTTCATTAACGTGATACTTATTAATTATTGTTATAATATGTTATTAATCCTGTCTACGAAAATTCCTTGAATTCCATTTTAAAAGATTTAAACAAATATAAGATTCTTTTTAATTAAATGTAATAATTACACTTAATTTTTAATATTTATTGATAATCAAAGTTTTTGGCTTTACTTTATTTTTAAAATAACCAATGATTGCCCGGGAATTTCCAGCGTTATTTTGCCTTTTTTAAGGGTTGCTGATTCTTCTTTGGGCTGAATTATTTCATTTTCAAAACTGTTTTCAGCAGAAAGCTGCGGTGCAGTCAGAATAATTTTGGTCAGCTTTTTTTCCTAAGCTTATATTTTTAGGATTGATATTTACGGATTTACTCTCTGCATCCGTATTTACTATTTTGATGATGGTTTCTTTGTTTATTGCATCTTTTACGGCTGTTGCATACAGTTGATCCTGCCCGGTTACCGGTTTTCCGTTACCTGTGATTTTCAGCACTTCCGTTCCTTTATTATTGGAAAAAAGTTTCTGAACATAATAATTAGGTGTTGCGTAGGAAGTAAGATTATTGAACCAGATCAGATCCGGTGTCCACTGCCATCCTTCGGCATGAGCCAAAAGCGGCGCGTAAGAAGTCATGTACACCACATCTGCATTCCTTTCAAGGCCTGTCATGAATGCCGCTTCGGAAAGAGCGCATTCCCAGTTGTTTTTATTCTCAGGTTTTACCACGCCTACTGACTGGGCGGCATATTCGCCTGCAAAAACTTTAGGGCCATTACGGTCGTAAGCATCATATCTTGCCGAATTTTTTCTGAACCATTCCGGGGAGTTGTAGTAATGTTCGTCAACGATCTGGGCGTTCAATTTTTTCAGCTCTTTCCATCCATAGTCAAAGAATTCGCCATCCGGAGACGGTCCGCTTCCGGAAATGATTTTAATATCAGGATATTTCGCATGAATGGCTTTTTCAAATATTTTGTAGCGATCTATATAATCAGGTCCCCATTGCTCGTTTCCAACTCCGATAAATTTTAGATTGAATGGCTGAGGATGCCCCATATTGGCACGAAGTTGCCCCCATTTTGTAGTTTTGGAATCACCATTGGCAAATTCGATAAGATCCAAAGCGTCCTGAACATACGGATCCAGCTCATCAAGTTTTACAAGTTCTCCGGTATTGAACTGGCAGGCCATTCCGCAGCTTAAGATCGGTAATGGTTCTGCACCGAGGTCTTCAGACAATTGGAAGTATTCAAAAAATCCTAATCCGAAAGACTGGTAATAATCCGGTGCCGGACGGTGGGCAAATCCGGAACTCCATTTATTAATCAGATATTCCCTGTCGGAAACGTTGCCGACTGTTTTCTTCCATTGGTAGCGCTCTGCAAGGGTTCTTCCTTCCACAATACATCCGCCGGGAAAGCGTAAGAAACCAGGCTTAAGATCATACAGTTTTTGGACAAGATCTTTCCGTAATCCGCCTTTTCTGCCTTTCCAGGTATCCTGCGGGAAAAGTGAAATCATATCCATGTTTACAACTCCACGACCGGAAAAAGTCAGTCTGAGCTTTGCCTTGGCTACAGTTCTTTCAGGAGTGATAACTGCTTTGTATTCTTTCCATTCACTGCTGTTGACCGGAACAACGGAAGCTGTTATTGTTTTGCCATTTTCATCCAGCAGCTCGGCTTTTACGGATGAAATATTTCCTGACACATTCTGAAGCATAAAACTGAGATCATATCCGGCTCCCTGATGCAGGCCGATCCCTTTAAACCCTTCATTATACAATTCATATCCTTTATCATCGTTGATGGTAATCCGGGCGTAGTTATGATTGGTTTTATCTTTATTGGTAATCATGGTGATAAAACCGGAGTTTTTGTTTTCGGAAAGGGTAACGGTTTTGGGCTGTTGCCATCCCATCAGCGGTTCATTGAATTCAAAGCTTCTGTTTTTAATGAGTTCTGCATAAATTCCTCCGTCCGCAGCCTGATTGATATCTTCAAAGAAAATCCCATACATTGTAGGCTGGATTTTAATTCCGGTAGAAGCTCCGCTAAGATCAAGTGTAAAAGTTGATTTGCTTTTATTCTGAGCAGAGAAAAAGGTAGCCGTAAGAAAAATAACAGCGGTATAGATTTTATTTTTTGTTTTCATTTAATCTGAAAAATGGTTAGTTTTTAGGTTTAAAAATAATATGTGCTGATGGCAAAAAATCTTATTTTACTTTCAGCGAAAGGCTTTTTAACCCTGAATCTGCAGAAGTTCCGCCATACAAAATGGTATAATCTCCCGGTTTTGATACTAAATCATCTGCTTTTTCGTCATAAAACATAAACGAATCTGCAGATAGCGTTAGCTCAACCGTTTTAGAAGCTTTGGATGGAATGGCTACTCTTTGAAAGGCTCTTAATGTTTTTAATGGAGCCAAAGAATCATTATTTCGTTTTACGTAAACCTCAACAACTTCTTCTCCATCTCTTCCCGAAGTATTCGTTACGGGAATGGAAATGGTCATGTTTTCATCAGTGCTAATGGTATTTTTGCTGAGCGTTGCATTACCGTAAGAAAAAGTAGAATAGCTCAACCCGTGTCCGAAAGGATACAGTGGCTTTTCCGTCATATAGCGATACGTTCTTCCCTGCATATCGTAATTTTCAAATCCCTGATGTTTGCTTGTTTTAGATAAAGCATTATCCAGTTGTTCGATATTTCTGTAAAAAGTAACAGGCAATTTACCGGATGGATTATAGTCACCGAACAAAACGTCTGCTACGGCTGTTCCACCTGCCTGTCCGCCATACCATACATTTACGAGAGCATCATAATTTTTTTCATCCTGTTCAAGACCCAGGGCACTTCCTGTACACAGTACGAAAATAACGGGTTTTCCTGTTTTTCTTAATTCAGCAAGAAGTTCGCGCTGCACTTTCGGAAGCTCAATATTCGTTTTGTCACCTCCTCTAAATCCTTCGGCATTCACCAGCATTTCCTCTCCTTCCAGGCTTGGGGAAAGTCCGCCTGCGAATATAATTACATCAGCATCTTTTACTTTTTCTTTTACGGCCGCGAAGTTCACTGGATCTTTACGGTAGACTTCAAAACTGATGCTTACATATTTTCCTTTCTGACTGTGACGAAGCTCAATCTGATATTCCTTACCTTTCTCCATCTTTACAGGAAATTCCGACGGATGTCTTGCATCGGGGCCTTTACGGGTGGCAATTTCTTTTCCGTCCACAAAAAGGGTATATATATCTGATGTAGAAGCTGAAAAAATTACATCACCGGTATACGGGCTTTTGAAAATTCCTGAAATTTTCGCAGAAGTGTTTTCCCTACCGACATTTGGGGCAAGCTGCGTACCGCCGAAACTGTTGTAGCTGATTCCTGTTTTATTGACTGAAATATTCGCAGGTGTTCCTTTAAATTCATTATTGTTAAAAAACTCCACATTCATTCCTTTTTCACCATTTTTGCGGCTCAGAAAATTTTGGTAAAGTGAAGTTCTGGAAGACGGATCGGCAACTTCACTTCCTTTTTCATAAATGATTTCTGTATTAGGCAATTTGCTTTTGATTCCGTCTAAAATCGTTACAATGGAAGAAGGTGTTCCGTTATAATTGCCGAGCTGCATCAGTCCGTCATCGGCGTTCGGCCCAACTATGGCGATCTTTTTACTATTTTTATGTAAAGGAAGAACATTCTTGTCATTTTTCATCAGCACGATTGATTTCTGTGCCATCTTCAATGCCTGTTGTTTATGGGGTTCAGAATCTACCACAGTGTACGGAATGCTGTTCCAGTGAACGGATGATTTAGGATCAAGCATACCCAATTCAAACCAGCCTTTCAGGATTCTGCGCATGGAAGCGTCGATATCTTTCTCGGTAATCAGTCCGCTGGCGAGGGATTTATTAAGATTATTATAGGTATCTCCACATTCGAGATCGGTTGAGTGTTTTAAAGCATCAGCAGCCGTTGACTTTTCGTCAGGATGGGTTCCGTGGTATTTTTTCTGATAGAAATCGGCGAGTGCCCAACAGTCAGAAACGACCATTCCGTCATATTTCCATTTTCCACGCAGGATATCGCTTACCAGGAAATCATTGGCGCAACATGGCTGCCCGTCGAAGGCATTGTATGCACACATCACCTCTCTTACATTTCCCTGCTGCACCAATGCTTTGAATGCAGGAAGATAGGTTTCGTAAAGGTCGCGGTGAGAAATTTCGGCATTGTAAGAGTGGCGGTTCCATTCCGGGCCGCTGTGTACAGCAAAATGTTTGGCGCAGGCATGGGTTTTAAAATAATCAGGATCATTTCCCTGTAATCCTTTTACAGCAGCCACTCCAAGGCTTGCCGTAAGATAAGGATCTTCTCCGTAGGTTTCCTGCCCTCTTCCCCATCGAGGATCCCGAAATATATTGATGTTGGGCGTCCAGAATGTAAGGCCTTCGTATCGCCCGGTTTTTGCGGCTTCATCAAAAGACTTGTTGTACTTGGCACGGGCTTCATCAGAAATCATTTCAAAAGTTTTCAGATGCTCCGGGACATCCCAGCTTGCTGCCAGACCGATGGCCTGTGGGAAAACGGTGGCTGTCCCAGCTCTTGCTACGCCGTGAAGTGCTTCATTCCACCATCCGTATGCCGGAATTCCAAGGCGTGGAACAGCTTTAGAATTATCCATCATCATTCCTATTTTTTCATCAACGGTAAGTAACCCAAGAAGGTTATCAATACGTTGCTCTACCGGAAGTTTAGGATTCCTGAACGGTTCAGTTTTTCCTGCCTGTGCAGATAATGATGATGTGGTAATAATGAGGAGGCCAATGCCTGATACTATCTTTTTCATATAGGAATGTAAATGGTCATACGATCTTTATGCTTTTCATCATTTAAATATTCATCAATGGTTTATCATAATCATTGTGAGAAGTACAAATATAGTATTCTATTTTAAATAAATGTATAATTAACACTTAATTTTAGAAATAAAATTGATCTGTTTTTTGGATGAGAGAGAATTTATAGCCATTTTTTATCTTACAATAGAATTAATAATATCATTTCGAAAATTTAAATTAAATTCACAGCCTGAAGAATTTAAATCAAATTCAAACTAATTGCATATGAAATACATCGTTCTCATCTCATTTTTTATGGCCTCTGCGCTGTCTGCTCAGCTGAGTAAATTTTCTGATCGTGATTTATACGAAATAGGAAAAGTCTGGGGATTAATAAAATATTACCATCCTGCTATATCACAGGAAAAAGCAGATTGGGACGCTGTTTTGCTGGAAACTTTACGCAATAATCCAAAGTCCGGACCCGATGGTATTATAAAGAATTGGTTGAATACGGCAGATCAAAATAAATTTGATGAAATCACAAAAAAAAGACAGCGGATGTGATAGTATCACCCTTCGTAATTTTGACTCTTCATGGATTGAAAAATTAAATAAGATTAGTCCTGAAAGCAAAAAGCGTTTATCAGATCTTATCAATCATCCCAATAATGTAGGTTCATTTTATTCTAATCCGCCTGAAAATGATATTTATTTCAGTAGTAAAAATGAAAAAGTTTACGATACATTTTCAGTAGAGGTTAAAATGCTGGAGTTGTTCAGAATATGGAATGCCATTGAATATTTTTACCCTTACAAGTATCTTCTCGATCATAATTGGGACTATATTTTGAAAAAGTATATCCCATTGTTTAAAAAAATAAATAATGAAAAGGATTATGAATCAGCAGTTATGCAATTGGCCGCCGAACTACAGGATACCCATACCAGTATAGAAAAGACCTATCAGTATAATGTGGTTGGAAAGCTTTCTTCCCCATTCATTTTTCAGATCGTTGACAATGCTGTGCTTATTACCGGAGTTAAAGATGAAGCAAAAATGAAGAAAGCCAATCTGGAAATTGGTGACCTTATTACTAAAATTAACGGCAAATCGATTGTTAAAAATATAAATGACAAATCAAAATATTTTGCATTTTCCAATGAATCAGTAAAGATACGTGACGCATACAGTTATCTTTTCAGCGGAGATGAAAAAACAATTGCTATAGAAGGCGTGAAAAAGGACGGAAAACCCTTCAAAACAGCAATGGAGAGGACAACACGTATTTTTAACAATGAGTGGGACAAGGAAGGTGTTCCTAATTATCAATTAAATTATAAAGGAAAAACATACGAGTATTTAACCTATAATGAGAAAGAGAGCCGCCTTAACCCAAGTTTTCAGCTAGATGATAAGGTCTATTTCGAGTTTTCTTCATTGAAGGGAGCGGAAATTCCTGCCTTAATGGAAAAATACAGAAATACCAAGGGGATGGTTTTTGATTTGCGCGGCTACAATGACAATGCTTCCCTGCTTAAAGTTTTTGATTATTTACTCGCCAAGCCCGTGGTGTATGGAATAAAAGCGCAGGCCGATTTTAGTCAGCCGGGTAAATTCTGTTTTGTAGATAATATTGTTAATAAGGATTATAAATTTGCAGGAAAAGATAATCCTGATCCGTACAAGGGACAGGTGGTCGTTCTTATTAATGAATATACTCAAAGTGCGGAAGAAATGTGGGCCATGGTTTTCAAAAAAGTGCCTCATGTAATTTTCGTAGGCAGCCAGACGGCAGGGGCCGACGGTAATAAAACTTCAATTAAGCTGACAGACGGCAATATTCTCATTTTTTCTGGACTTGGTATTTATTATCCGGACGGAGGGGAAACCCAGCGCATCGGTATAAAACCGGATGTTGTGGTACGCCCTACTGTTGAAAGCATTAGAAATAAAGAGGACCTTTTGCTTCTGAAAGCATTTGACCTTATTGACAAGAAAAAATAATATTCTACAGTTTTTAATTACCATTAAAATCCATTCATAAATAACAAAGCCACCAAAAAAATGGTGGCTTTTAAATAGATATGAGTAATAAATCTTAAATTCATTTATTGCTTAAGAAACTTTTTCTCCACAGATTTACTATTGGGCTGGGAAATTTCAACCACGTAAATTCCGGAAGGAAGCTGCCCGATATCGATTCGGTTTCTACCGGAGCGTAGCGGCTGCTCATTTAAAACCCGAGTCCCTTTAGCATCAAATACAGAAGCGGTACCTGAAGATTTCAGCTCTATAAAAATCTCACTTTTAGCCGGACTTGGATAAAGTGCTACACCATCTTTTTCTGCAAGAATATCATTGGTACGCAGTGTTGTAAAACTTAACGGAAGAACAGATGCCGTATAAGTATTTTCCTCCGTAAGATAAGCTCTGAAAGGATTGATGAGAGGTTCGCTTCCCGCTGCCACCTTATAAAAGCCTGTAGTTCCGTTAACGGTTTTTAAAACATAGCTGTTGGCAGGAACTTTTATGATATTATAAACTCCGTTCATTTGGTTTACGGTGATGGCTTTCGGAGTGGAAATGCTTCCTGTTCCCTGGAAGGTAATGTTTCCGGTTGCATTGATGAGTACAGGAGTGTTCGCAGGGATAGTTCCGTTGGTAATCGTAGTACATGTGATAGCAGAAGTTCCCGGTGTCATCATATAGGCGGTTACTCCGGAAGGAATGGTCGCAGTGAAAGGTAATATCATAACTTCCAAACCATTAAATGTACGAGAATATGAAGCTGCCGTAGCATTAAATGCAAACGGAACCTGGAAATCTTTCCCCTGATCTGAAAGTACAAGATTGGTACAGCTGGTTCCTGAAATTACATTGTTGCTGGATGAGGTCACTGTGTTGGGTATGTAATAAATGCTGTTGGAATTAGCACTTGCCGGTTGCCAGTTGTTGGCCGATGTAGTTCCAGTGGTATTTCTAAAATCTACTGAAGTATAATATCCATTTTCCAACGCATCCATCAGGTTGCTGTCGCCATCAGAATATGTTCCTGAAAATTTAGAGGCAACTTCGTTTTCGATATTGAAATATACATCGCCTAAATTCAGGGTAAGGACAGAACTGTAATTGGAATTACGGAGTCCTAAAATTCCTTTACATCCGTCAGTAAGCACCTGTCTTGAAATATCCAGCGTAATATCAAAATTACCACCGGTCGGGAAATTTATTTTTCCGTAATTATAAGATTTTACAGCGCCCTGACTATTAATATAATACAGTGTGGTATTGTCTGAATAACTTTGTCCTGCGGTGGTAAAACTGTTCACATGCAAAACCATTTTGTTGTAACGGTCGTTAAGCTGTAAATAACCGTTGGATGCTGTAGTATTTGAACTAAAGAGTGGACTTGCATTGGAGAATGTCGCAGTCGTATTGCTGATGTTGTATCCCGTTCCGAAAGCTGAATTCGTAGGTGTCATGGTTTCAATCTTATTGTAACGGATATCACTTCCTGTCATTTGTGAAACAGGACGATCACCGCTTTTATTGAATACAAAAGTCATTACACTTGAAGCATTGATCGTCACTCCCGGACGGAAAGTCTGAGCCATTGTCAAAGAAGTGGTTGTCATATTGTTCTGTGCATCGGTCAGCACTTTTGTCCCTGAGGTGGTATAAAACGGAATATCAACTTTAAGATCATAAGAATTCGCTGAAGGATTAATCACCATTAATACCACCTGATTTCCATCCATTGAAATATAGGAAGATCCCTGAAGTACGCCTGTATTATCGCCCCAGGTAGCGGCGATACGTGTTTTTCCGGTCGTATATTTCGCGTAATGAGAAAGAATGTAGCCTCTTTTTGTCATAACACCTGTAGTCGTTCCGTTGGTTCCGTCACCCATCAGCCCATAATATCGTTTTGCAGAATAATGAATCCAGGCATTCACATTCCCAAGCATTGTATTATTGATGCTGGTAGCAAAATTAAACGCATCCAGATTCCAGTCAAAATTACGCGGCGTAGCATTGGAAGGATTCCAGTTGATGAGATATTCTGTCTGCCAGATTTCTTTGTTGTAATTCTGAAACTGCTTGTAGGCAGACTGCATCAATCCGTACTGGTGACCACCATACACTTCAAAATTATCCATCGTTGCGGAATTCAGCATCGCATTGGCAAAATTATCCGTTAAACCCACACTTTCAGGAGCAATCACCTTACAGTTAATAAGATGTCCATAATCCCTTACAAAAGTTGCAATCTGCGTAGGCGTCCAGATACACCCTTGATATTGAGCCATTTCATCAGGCTCATTTTGAATAGAAATATAATCTAAAGTCACTCCGTTATTTTGCAGATAAGTCACAAAACTATTCAGATAGAGTGCATAATCCTGATAGTTTTCTGTTTTAAGATAACCGATCTGCTGTACGCCATTGGCATCTGTGTACACCGCGTTCACACTATTGTTCGTTTTCCAGGCGGCCGGCATGGTCCACGGACTGGCAAAAATAGTAAGTCCCATAGATTTTGCAAGTTGCGCCGTTGGCAGCACAGAACTCCAGTTGCTGCTTCCTTCCGGGATATACAGTCTCATGATGTTGTAGCCAGCCTGGCTGTTGGTTCCCCAAAGCGTCTGGATTTCCGAAGTCGTCATGTGATTATAACCAAACTGCGGACTGCAGACGAAGCCTCCGAAGCCTGTTATTTTTTGATACGTAATGTTTTTGTTGATTTTTACTGTCGTAAGCTGCCCGAATACGGTAATGTTTGTAAGTAAACACACGACAGCCAGGGCAATACGCTGAGCCAGTTTTTTCATAGTTTTATTTTGATTGGTTTAAATGCTTCAGCCATGTATGGTGAAGGAATATTTCAGGTATTGTTTCAGGATGAGTAAGATTAAATCCGCCATCGGGAAACTTTCCTGACTATTAAAGTCAGGCTAAGAATCTTTTAAATAAAGTCGTGGCAAATCCTCCTTCGTATTCAATTCTTGCTAAGTCGAACGATATTTAAATACGAAATCTAAAGTGGAGTCATGTATTCATAATAATTGGTGTGTTTGGTTGTACATTAGTTTTTAATGAAGCATAGTGCTTTCCGGTGCTCCGAGATAAGTAGGTTTTAGACCACCCGTATCTATTAATATTTTCTCCAAAACGATTCCCGGTTCTAAAACTCTGAAACGTAATGTATGTTTTCCGGGTTGTGAAATCTGATGTTTTGTAATGGATTTAATGATGTGTTCAGACTGCCATCTTCCGAGTTCGCCTTTGTAATGTCCGTTAAAATTAACTGTCTGTGGCGTTTGTCCGTCGAAAGAAATTTCATAACGCAAACCTTTATTGTGATTATAATTTAAAGTTGGCGCCAATAATAATTGAACATCAAACTCACCTTTGGATTCAAAATTAATATCGTATTCGAGGTAAATATTTTCATCAGTTTTCGGATACGCATTTTGTGGAAAAGTCGTCACACCGGATTTGGTTTTCCCGAAATCAGGAATCACTTCCCAATGAATTCTGTCCGAATTATTCATTATTGCAAAATTTTCCGCTTCAATTGAAATGTAACCATCTTTCTCCTGGAACACTTTCTCCTTCTCAAAATTAGCTTCAGAAACATAAGTTACTTCAGGCATTACATTTACTTTTCCGTCAAACCAAGCTTTGTATCCTATCTTCATCTGGTCCATCATATGCTGCCACTTTCCGCCGGCAATTACATTGTTGTATTGATTGTCCAGATAGGCATTTCTATCAAAATATTCTTTTACTTTATCTGCGTAATAATTGGCTTTCAGATCATATTTGGCAGCCAATTCCCTGTTTTTAGCAACGGCATAATACATTTCATATAAATTACTGCAAGCATCAATCGGATATAAAACCAGCTGATAATACGCATCCTGATATTCTGCAGGAATCTGCTCTTTCAATCGCAAAGCTTCTAAAGCCAACGCTCTGTAATCATTCAAAACAGTTTCAAATTCGTTATAATTTTCCAGGCTGAATGTTTTGCTGTCCAACGTTTCCGGCGTTACCCTGCGGTTGTATTTAGCATAAAGATTAATCATTCTTGCAATTTCCTTTGAATGTTTTTCACCAAACTGTTGAGCAGACCATTTTTCCGTGTAATCTAAAAGATTTTTTGAATTGAATTGTTTGGGATTCCAGGCCATTTCTAAGAAAAAGCTGATGGGGAACTCCATAGGTTTCAAATCTCCGACATTCACGACCCAAACCTTGTCTACTTTATGTTCGTAAGAAAGATTCATCTGTTCCCATACGCGCTGAATCGGACTGATATTGATCCATTTAGAATTTCTCGGTCCGCCCACATAATCAAAATGATAATACATCCCGTAACCACCTTTGTGTAAAGGTTTTGAAAGGTCCGGAAGTTTTCTTACATTTCCCCAATTGTCATCACAAAACAGCAAAATAACATCATCCGGAACCCGCATTCCTTTGTCATAATAATCCTGAACTTCTTTGTACAAAGCCCAAACCTGAGGCGTTTTATCGGCTCGTTTCCCTGTGACATCCGCAATGATTTTCCGCTGATCGTTCACCACTTTTTCCAGAAGGGAAATGTTCGTTCCCTCTCCCATCGCTTCGTCGCCGTCCCCACGCATTCCGACAGTCACAAGTTTTTCCCAGTTTTTGCTTCTTTCCAATCCTGACTTCCAGAATTCTTTCAACACTTTCTCGTTTTTGGCATAATCCCAAACATTAGGCAGATTATTTTTCTTGATGTATCGGTGCCAATCGGTCTGCGCCAAAGCCATCGGTTCGTGGTGCGAAGTTCCCATTACGATTCCCATTTCATTCGCCAATGGTCCGCTCAAAGCATCGTCATCATAAAACGCTTTGCCCCACATTGCAGGCCAGATGTAATTGCCTTTCATTCTTAAAATCAGCTCAAAAACTTTTTCGTAAAATTTAGAATTAATTCCTCCAAAAGTCGCTCTCGCCCAACTTCCTAATGAAGGTTCTTCATCATTAAGGAAAATCCCGCGGTATTCTACGGCAGGTTCGCCATCGGTATAAATTCCTTTTTTGAAGTATAAATTTTCCTTCGCCGAAACCGGAACATCTGCCCAATAATACCACGGCGAAATGCCAATCTGCTGAGACATTTCGTAGATTCCGTAAATCGTTCCGCGTTTGTCACTCCCTGCAATTACAATGGCTTCAGAAACACCTGGAAATGGATTAATAATATTCTGAATGATATATTTTTCGTTTTTTCCCGTTAAAGATTTTCCGTCGATTTTTTTTTGTTTAATTAAATCATCGATCACCGATTTTGTTCCGATTGTTCCGATGATAATTAAAGGCGAATTCATTCCTGAAATCTGATTCAAAATCGTTGGCTGAGTTCCCGTCACTTTCTGAAAATCTGATTGCAGATTCTTAACAGCTCTCAAAATTCCATTGTCGATTCCACTATTGGTGAAAATGGAAAGATTGACGGATTTTTCTTTTAAAACGATATTTTCTGATTTTTTTTCTGTGCTGATAAATGGTTCTGTTGCATCAATCTGCAGACAACATCCGAAAAAAAGCGACGAGAAAAAATATTTTTATTTTATTCATAATTTTTTATTTTTAAATTATTTCAGTTCCTCAAAACAAAACCTCCGTTTGGCTGAATTTCTACATTGAAATCTCCTTTAGCACTTATTTTCACTTCTTTTTCTGATGAATTTCCCTGCATATCGTCGTTAATGATTTTCACCAATTTTCCGGCTAACATTGGAAGATTGATTTTCAGTTTTTTCACCGTTTTTTCTGCATTGATTCCCGCTATAAACCATTGATTCTGATGTCTTCTGGCAATCACCGAATATTTCCCCGGATAACCTTCGATGAGAACTGTTTCGTCCCAAAGCGTCGGAATTTCTTTCATAAAATCAAGCTGAAATTTTGGAGCGTCTGTAAGGTTATTCGGCATCACAGCAAACATCTGAACCGGATTTTGAAACAGAACTGCGGTTGCCAACTGGAAACCGTCCGTCGTGTGTCTCTTATTTTTCTCTTTATTGGATTTCGTTAGATATTTATTAAGGAAAGTACCACCAAATTCCATACTCCCGACCGTGTTTCTGATGAACGGATGCAAAGCCGCAAAAAACGCTTCCTGCTTGCGCACATCTTCCGAAAAGTAAAGCATTTCTGAGGCAAGAACCGCTTCGCTTCCTGCATAATTCGGATACATCACTTCCCAACCTCTCGGCAAAGTAGCACCGTGGAAAATTATCTTTAGTCCAAAATCATTGGCATCCGACAAAATATCTTCATATAAACGCATTGTTTCTTGTTTGTCTCCTCCAAAAAAATCAACTTTAAGACCTTTCACGCCAGCTTCTTTCAGCCATTTCATTTCTTTTTTTCGCTCTACGGAACTGCTCATTTTGTTTCTCGGTCCCATCGGCGCATCGTTGGCCGAACCGTTGGAATTGTACCATAATAAAACACCTACATTCTTAGATTTTGCGTATTGAATGAGGTCTTTCATTCTTTCTTTTCCGATATTTTTATCCCAAAGTGCATCCATCAAAATGTATTCATAACCAAGTTTTGATGCTAAATCGATAAAGAGACTTTGATCTTCATAATTCATACTGTTATCCTGCCATAGAATCCAGCTCCAGGTAGATTTTCCGAAAGTGTATTTCTGCGAAGGTTCATACATTGGTTCAACAACGTCAAAAGGAATTGTAGTTTCAACAATTGGGTTTAAAGAATCGCCAATCGTGATGGTTCTCCACGGCGTTTTTCCCGGAAGTGAAATCGCGGCTCCGGTACTTCCGAAACCATTGTTTTCCGCCATATTCGGATAAGCAACCTGATAAAGATTTTTTTCGGAAGTCGTATCTAAATGAGAAGCACAATAGAGACTGTTCACACCCGTTTCGGAAAGTAAAATCCATCCGTCATTTCCAACGTGAAATAAACCTGGGAAAACATAACCATAATCGGCTTTTGTTCCTAATTCTGCATCTGCTTTGTAACCACTTTCGTAGCTTGGCGCCGTTCTGGCAAAACCGGTCATCGGTTTCATCATAGGCGAAAGGAAAGTTGTGGTTTGGGAAGGGAATCTGTAACCCGTAATTTCTGACTGCACGACGGCACTCAGACGCTCTTTCATCGGTGCAATATCATACCTGAAAGCAATATTGTTGTTGCTGACCTGAAACTCAATTCCGATATTGAATTGGTCTGAATTGGTAAAATTAACCATTAAAGAATTGGCTTTATAATCAACCTCCGATTTTTTAATTTTTTCGTTGAAATATTTTTTAGAAACCTGGTCTTTTTTTACTGTCAATGAATTTCAAGTTTTTAGAAAAATCAGATTCATTGGTGATTAAACCCAACGGAGATTTATCCAACATCTGCTTTCCCTGAAAAGTCACAGAGTATAATGCATTCCCATTCTCCGAAAAAACATTCAGTTTCAGTTTTCCATCGGGGCTTGAAACCTCCGCCACCTGTGCTGAAAAAGTGTTTAGCAACAAAACACTTAGGATGAATGATAGTTTTAGAATAAATTTAGTCATAATTAATTATTTTCAAGAAATGTCCAAGAATCGAAAAACATAATATCCTTTTCTGCTTTTCCGTTAAACACAAAATAGATGTCATGAACGCCCGTAATTTTTTCTTTTAATTCAGCTTTCACGTTTTGCCACCGGTCGTCTCCTCCGGTCAGCGGAACTTTTACCGACGCAATAACATTTCCGTTGAGACTGTCTACACGAACATCCATTGTTACTTCACTGTTATGCGTCGTTCCCACTCTTGCAGAAAAATTAGCTGGTCCTTTTTTACCAAAATCGACATTTTTCACACTGGTGTAAGCACCGCTTTTTTTAGCTTTTATGAAAACGCCGGCTTCTTTATTCTGATACGATTTTACATTTTCCGACCACGCAATCATTTCCGCCTGATTGAAAACGTAAGGATTGACCGTTACAATGGCTTTTGTTATTCCATTATTCATTTTGAAAGGCGAAATCGAACCGTCTTTGTTGAATTCCATTTCCTGCACGCTTACTGACCTTGTGAATCCGCTTCCGCCCGGCAAAGCACCGTTGTGATAGAAAAAATAGGTTTTCCCTTTAAAATCAATTACACCGGGATGGTTGGTAAATGATTTTCCTTCTGAAGGCATCACAATTCCGCCATATTTCCACGGTCCCTGTGCGCTTTTACTTGTGGAATATCCGATGAATTCAGGAAGCGGACCGCCCGGCCAGAAAAGGTAATACAGATTTTTTCTTTTGTAAAGCCAAGGTCCTTCTTCGTATTTTGTAGGTCTTTCAGGGTTTTCTTTTCCATCTCTTTTGCCGAAAGATTCTGCCGTCATCGGAACCTCAACAATATCACCGGAATAGGAAATCATATCCTGATTCAGCTTTACATATTTCAGTTTCGGATTTCCCCAATACATATGCGCCTGTCCGTCATCATCCACGAAAATGGTCGGATCGATATCGCCCCATTCGCTCTGCACCAACGGTTTCCCAAGCGGGTCGTGAAAAGGACCGAACGGACTGTCGCCCACCGCAACACCAATTGCACCTTTGTTATTGGTTTTACTAATCATCGGAACGTACATAAAGAATTTGCCATTCCTTTCGATACATTGCGCCGCCCATGCATCACGCTTTGCCCAGTCGAAATCTTTATAGGAAAGAATGGTTCCGTGGTCTGTCCAATTCACCATATCGTTGGTAGAATAGACTTTCCAGTCGTTCATCGTAAACCATGTGGAATCGTCTTCATCGTGGGTGGTATAAACGTACAGCCTGTCATTATAGACCATTGGTGCCGGATCGGCGGTGTAATTGGTTTGAATAATGGGATTCTGAGATAAAAATGTTCCCGAACATCCTATTAGACAAATATTTATGATTGATTTTATTGTTTTTTTCATATTTAATTTTTTGATTGTTGTTTGAGTCTGAACACTAAGCCCACAAAGTTTTTAATTAAAAATATTTTCTTTTAGGTTTCACAAAGCCGCTAAAGCTTATAAAAGCTGCATTATTTTTTTCAAGTAATTCTAATAAACCACCCCGTCAAAAATCTGCGATTTTTGCCACCCCTCCAAGGGAGGGGAATTTTTATCTTATTTCTTTTTAAAATTCCAGTGGTCGAAGTTGAAAAGCTTTCTTCCTGCCGTGATATTTTTACCTTTAAAAACAAAATACACATCGTGAACTCCGGAAACAGCTTCAGTTATTTTCGCAGTTAACATTTTAAATTCTTCCCAACCGCCAGTTCGAGGAACCTCAATTTCAGCAATTTTATTTCCGTCTAATTTATCCAGTCTGACTTCTAAAATCCCACCATCGATTCCTGCCCCTACAGAAGCTGAAAACTCAGACGCACCTTTATCAAAATCTACCGCACGAACTTTAATATAACCTCCCACTCTGATATCTGAAACAAAAACGCCAGTTTTTTTGTTCTCCGACGTACTACATTTCTCTGACCACGCCATCGTCTCCGCTTCATTTCTTTGGTAAGGATTTAAAGTTCCCACAGGATTTACGCCTTCTTTGGTCATTGCAATTTTTGGGATGCTTCCATCGGCATTATATTTAAATTCCTCAATCGAAGTTGAACGACCGTAGCTTCCGCCATTCGGCAATAATGCTGTGTGATAAAATAGGTAGGTTTTCCCTTTATAATCGACAATTCCGCCGTGATTAGTGAAACTGTTGGTTGGCTGGTCGGTCATTATTTTCCCCTGATATTTCCAGGGTCCGGTTGGTGAAGAGCTTGTTGAGTACGAAAGACATTCTGTGCGGTTTGTCATTCCGGCATACATCATATAATACTGATTTTTACGCTTGTACAACCAAGGTCCTTCCACGTAAACATCTTCAAATTTTTCCTGTTTCTGTAAAACTTCCTCACTTTTTCCGGGACGTCTCAATCCGCCGAAAGCTTCTACCGATTGCGGAATTTCAGTAATTTTATCATCATAAGTTGTCATATTTTTATTGAGTTTAACATAAAATAATTTGCTGTTTCCCCAATAAAGATAGGCCTGTCCGTCATCATCAATAAAAACGGTCGGGTCGATATTATCCCAGGTTCCCGTTGTTACCAAAGGCTTTCCCAAAGCGTCTTTGAAAGGACCTGTCGGACTGTCTGCCACCGCAACGCCGATTGCCATATTGTTATCAACCGTCTGAGCGCAGATGTACCAGTAAAATTTACCATTCCTTTCAATACATTGTGCCGCCCACGCCCGGTCTCTTGCCCAACTGAAAGATTCCAGTGAAATCGGGGCGCCGTGGTCTGTCCAGTTGACCATATCTTCGGTGGAATACACCCGCCATTTGGTCATCGTATAAAAATCAAATCCCGGTTGGTCGTCTCCTGTATAAACATAGAGTTTATTTTTGTAAACCATCGGCGCAGGGTCAGGCGTGAAATGGGTTTGGATAACCGGATTCTGAGCTAAAATTGTATTTAAGCCGCAATAAATCAGACTGAAGGTTATTACTATTTTTTTCATATATTTCTTTTTATTTTAAAATTTAATGGTAAGTTCATTCCCTTCGTAAAAAACTTTTTTGGTAGTAACTTCCTTATTGATGCCTATAATCTCAAGATTAAAAATTCTATGGTTTGTTTGTCCTCTATAAAAACCAGAACGGGTTTCAATCTGTAATTTTCTTTTTTTATCATTCCATTTGAAAGGAATCAAGGTGTAATTCCCTTTTTCATAGTTATAATTATCACCTTCGTCTTCGTACAAAGTAAAATTTCCATCATTGCCCGCAAATATTTTTATAGTAAGCTCCTCATTAGATATTTCTGAGGAATACTGCATTACACGACCAAAAGGAATTATAGAGCCTGATTTTATAAAAAGTGGAATTTTATTTTGCGAAGCATCGGCTAAAATGGTTTTCCCACCATTATTTTTTTGGTTGGTGTAGAAATCGTACCAGAAATAGCCGTTAGGAAGATAAACGTCCCAATTTTCAACATTTGGTTTGATAACAGGAGCAACCAGTATAGATTTTCCAAACATATACTGATAAGACTGTTCAATAGCTTTTTTATCTCCTTGAAAATCCATTACCATAGGCCGCATAATGGTAGAATTATTTTTTGAAATTTCCCAGGATTGAGAATAGATGTAAGGCAATAATTGATATCTAAGATTCATCAAATTGCGCATATCGCTTTCAATTTTTTCTCCATATTTCCAAGGTTCTGTTTCAGACTGATAACCGTGCATCCTGAAAACCGGACTAAAAACACCCCACTGAAACCATCTCATCAAAATATCGTGGTATTTTGGGTCAGAATATTGGGAAGAACCGGGGCGGAAAAATCCTCCAATGTCGGTTGTCCAATAAGGCATTCCGGAAATGGAATAATTAAGTCCGGCCACAATTTGTCTTCTGTAAGCATCCCAGTCCCAGCCAATATCACCGGACCAATTGATCGTTCCGAACCGCTGTTGCCCGGGAAATGCAGACCTGGTTAAAATGACTACTCTTTTATCAGGATTAGTTGCTCTCTGTCCCTCATAAACTGCTTTGCTCACAAAAAACGGATACGTCAATCTGTAAAATTCACCAATTCCAAAAAAAGTATTTTTCCCGACCAATGCATCATTTTCCGGTTCTGTAGCATCCATCCACCAGGAATCTACTCCATTGTGAAAAAGATTTTTGTTCAACGCATTCCAATGTATTTTTTGTGTTTTCGGATTAAAGATATCAATCCACGGACTGTCTGGGATGTACAGCCCATCATAATCTTTGGCGACCTCAGATTTTTTATCTAAATTTTCCCAAACGGATACTGAAAATTTTGAGTGAAGCTGATGCAATTTTTCAATAAACTTTTCGGGTTCAGGATAGTTTTGCTCATCAAATTTAGGTACACCCCAACCATATTTCCCCCAATACTGCCAATCCTGAACAATGACATCTACCGGTAAATTACGCTTTCTAAATTCTTCTACTGTCTTTACCAGATGTTCTGCAGAAGTATATCGCTCTCTGCATTGCCAATATCCGAAAGCCCATTTTGGTAACATCGGCACCTTACCTGTGATTTCCCGGTAAGACGAAATAACCTCATCTGTATTATTTCCTACAAACAAAATATAATCTAATGACTTACTGTGCGGTGAACGGAATGTAGAAATGTCTTCCGCCGATTTATACTGTAATGAAGGGCTGTTGGTTGCTTTACAAATCACCTGAAAATGATGTTCCCCTTTCGTAAGAAAAACTTTAGTACTCACGGCAGGAGGAAGCCAAAGGTTAGACTGGTCTATTATCGGTTTCCCATCGATGGAAAGAAAATGACGGTTATCCATATTCCCCAAGTCCAGCATAAAAGTATATTCTCCATCTTTTTTAATTAAAATCTTACCTTTATGCAAGGCTTGTTGCTGAGAAACTTTTACGGTTCCTGAAGTACCGGTTACTTCTCTCTCTACCCCATCAGTAACGGCTTCTTTTTCCAAAGAAACTGATTCGTCTGCCGGATTATACCAGGTTAATCCAAACTGATTCCACAAGATTCCGTATCCTTTTGAAGAATACAAAAAAGGCAAAGCAATCTGGCTGTTGACCTGAATGAGTTTTCTGCTGATATTTTTCAAATTGTAATGACCATCCTGAAACTGACCTAATCCCAGAAGCTGCTCATCTTTATCATTGATAAAACTTTGCTCTGCAATATAACATGATTGAGAAGAGACTCTACTTTCTGTAAGCTTTCGGCTATTTACAGCTTCTGAAAGCAAAACTTTACCATTGCTATCCAGAAAGGTAAGCTGAGCCGTTTTTTTATTGAACAAAACAGCATAATTTTTAGTTTTCAGTTTTAAAGAAGAAGTATTTTCTTTAAATTTAAAATCTGAAGAATTATTTTCATTGATAAAAACAAACTGATTTTCTTCCGGTTTTATTTCTTTTATAAACTGTATTCTTACCGCATTTTCATTCATAGGTCTTAAGACTAAATATCCGTCAGAAAGCTTCACAGAAACCTCCTCAGTATTCTTGCTATAGGATAAATAGTGTTGTCCAAAAACTAAAATGGGAAGAACGGTAAGCCAATATGTTATTATTTTAAATCTCATAATTAAACTTTTACAGAAGAGAAATCACCGCCACAAAACCGCCTTGTCGCAACACTTTCACATCGATAGAATCTATACTTTCTATGACAGAATTATCGGTTAAAAGCTGTTTATCATGTTTCCCGTCTTTGATTAATCTCAGTTTGTATTTTTTATTTTTATCTAGAAAATGAAACTTAATTTTGAGCGTTTTTTCAGTATTCTCCCCATTGATTCCACCGATGTACCATTGCGTATTTTTGTTCCTTGCCATCACCACTTCTTTCCCGGGAAAGCCTTGTAATAAAAGTGTTTTGTCCCAACTTGTCGGAATTTCTCTTAAAAATTTCCTGGGTTCATCAGGCAATTCATAATAACCTTCCGGTCTGTCGGCGAAATGCTGAAGTGCAGATTCGAATAAAACGCTTAAGGCTAACTCGTGACCATAAGAAGTCAGATGTGGAAACTGTGAATTGGTAAATGTTACGGGTGTGTAATCCATAGAACCAACCACATTTCTGGTAAAAGGAAGAATGGTGTTGTGAACAGGCGCAGTTGCGGTAAATTCCGGACCGTTGTTGTACCATTCGGCACCGCGAACCGCTTCGTACGTCATCAGATTCGGATACGTTCTCGACCAGCCTCGTGGAACCAGACAACCGTGAAAATAAACCATCATTTCAAATTGAGAAGCATCTTCCAGAATATCAATGTAATATTGAATCATATCCTGCTTTTCACTTTCGAAAAAATCTACTTTTACACCTGCAACGCCTAGCTTTTTAAGCTTTGAAAATTCTGCCATACGATTCTCGTGCGTAAGCATTCTGTCTTTTGGCGTAGAAGAAACCCACGTATGGTCGCCACCCGAATTGTACCACATCAAAGGTTTGATGCCTTTGGAATGAATATATTTCAAAGCATCTTCCAGGTTTCCACCATTTCCCATCGAGTCCCATTCCCAGTCGAGCAACGTGTACGGCCAATCCATCGCAACCGCCAAATCTGCAAATTCGCAAACCGTTTTGAAATCTTTGGTTCCGTGATTACTCGACCAATAATTCCAGGAAACTGTGCCCGGTTTTATCCAATCCGTATTTTTAATGACCGAAGGCGGTGCAACATCATCCACCAAAGTGGAAGCTACAATATCATTAAGATTCCCAAGGATGATGACTCTCCATGGAGATTTCCACGGAAAAGTGATTTTTGGCAAAGATTCTCCTTTTCCGCGACCGTCTTTCGGGTCTGGAAACGTGATTTTATATTTATTTTTATCTGATTTGTTGCTTAATTTAGAACCACAATAAGTTCCATCAACAGCCGATTCGTGCAGTAAAAACCAGCAATTATCCTTGGTCTGAAAAAGCGCCGGATAACACCACTCTTCCTGCTGAATTTTGTTGCCAACCATTGATGCATAAAGTCCTTCATTTGCCGGATTCCATTTTTCTGTCCAACGTGTGGCTTCCTGGTTGACAGAATAGGAAGTCAATTCATCCTGAACGGTGAAATTTCCCTTTCCTGACAGTGAATATCTGAAAGCAATGCCGTCATTATAAACCCGAACAGTGATATTTAATTTCTTCTTTTCTGTATTTTCAAAGGTAAAAACAACTTCATTTCCTTCATTTTGTCTTTGAGAAGATTTTCCGTGAGGCATCGAATAATTTTCCTTTATTAAAAGCAGTTTTGACGATTTTATTAATTTCATTTCATCAAAAGAAATGCCTTCGGAAAGAATTAATCCCAAATCAATTGCCGAGATGGTTTCTGTAATTTTTCCATTATCATTAAGTTTCACATTCAAAGACCATTTCCCGTTTTCGGTATTATTTAAGTTGAAAAGACTAACGATAATTTTCTCATTGGGAGATTTCACCATCAAATTATTCGCTGAAATCCAATAAGAAAAACCAAACAAAACCATCAACAGAATTGTTTTTGATAAGATATTTTCAACGATATGATTTTTGATGCTATTCATTTTGATTTGGAATTTCTCACTGAACTATTTTGAAATGAATTTATAAAAAGAAACGCCGTGCGCCGGAATATCCAAAGCCAGATTTTCCTTATCTGTATTGATTTTTGCAATATCTTTTTGTCTCCAGATATCTCTCACAACCTGATTTCCCGAAATTCCTAATGATTTGAAATCCTTGTAAGAAATCTTTACTTTTTCTCTTCCGAAATTGGCAAAAGCCACCGCTTTCCCGCCGTCTTCCAATTCTTTGACATAAATTTTAAGTTCGCCGATCGTCTGCAGGCAAACACCCTGTTTTCCTAAAACGTCTTGGTTAACGGCAATGACTTCATCATTCGTTAAAAGATTTAACGTAAAATCATCCAGTTTTTCAAGGTCGCAACCAATTAGCAACGGCGCAGAAAATATACTCCATAAACTGATATGTAAATACTGTTCATCGGGTTTCAAACGGCTCTGGTGCGGATTTCCCCAACCTACAATGCCGACAACCAGCATATCCGGGTCGTTCCAGTTGCCGGGTTTTGCATACGGCGCGGCTTTGTCCTGTGCTAATGCAATGTTTTTTACACTTGCCCAGGTATCAGTAATATCGTTGGTAGTTCGCCAGGATTGCGCATCGCTCTCGTCACCCCATTTCCAGACATCGCCCATCCCGTATTGACAAAGGTTATAGACAATATCTCTCGGTTGCTGTTTCAAAAGACGGCCCATCAATTTGAATGGTTTCACACCTTTATCCAAATCTCCGCCGCCGTTGAAAGCCAGTGAAGGAACTTTGTTCGGATCGTTATCAGGCAAACCGTCAATCACACCGCCGTAACTGCACCAGTCGTATTTCAGATAATCCACGCCCCATTTGGCATAACTTTCTGCGTCCTGTTTTTCATAACTGTAGCTTCCGGCGCAACCACCGCAAGTCCAAGGTCCGGGCGAAGAATAGATTCCCATTTTCAAACCGTTTCCGTGAATGTAATCGCCGAGATTTTTCATATCAGGAAATTTGGAGTTGGTTAAAATATAACCGTTTTCATCCCGCATTTTTCCTTTAAAAGACGGATCTTTTCCGTCTCTGTTAAATTGCCAGGAATCATCAATATTGATATAATTCCAACCGTGATTGACCAAGCCGGATTTCAACAAAGCATCGGCTGCGCGTTTTACTTTATCAGCAGAAACTTCGTGTCCGAAACAGTTCCAGCTGTTCCAGCCCATTGTTGGCGTGAGTGCGATTCTGTCGCCTATTTCTATCTTCAATTTTTTTGAAGCTGACCCTTTTGCGTTTTTTGCATTCAAGACAAGTTCATAAGTTCCTTTTTTATCCAATTTTCCGGTAATAATTCCGGTTTCCGAATCTATTGTTAAACCTTTTGGAAGATTGTTTGCCGAAAAAATCATTGGTCTGTCGCCTGTCGCGGGAATTCTGAAAAGAAAAGGTGATCCCGGACGAGCACCATAAACGCCTGCCGAATTAATTTTTGGGGTCGGAGTTGGTTTTGGGGTTAAAATATAAGGCTCCGAAGCAATTGGATTGAATGTTTCCAGCGTATTGATTCCGATGGTTTCAAATTTCGCATTCACCCAATCGGCATGGTCGTAATACGGGCCGTTTCCACCATCAGCAACGACTAATTCTAATTGTTTAATTCCTTTCAATAATACAGAAACAGGTTTCGCTTTGTCGCCCAATTTCATAATTCCGCTTGACCAGAGTTTTTTGTTGTCACCATAAATTTCAAATTCGACGGCTGGATTTTGTCCTTTTATTTCGTCGTCAATTCCTACCAAAGCTGAGAATTTTTTGACTTTTCCATTTAATTTAATCAACAGGGAACTTTCAGCGTGCGTTCCAAAACCTCTGTCGAAAGTTTCGCCTGCAATCGTCATTTTTTTTCCATCCACAGAAGTATTGATTCCGGGTTTGCCGTGACCTTGCGTGGCGACGCTCAAATCCAATTGGTCCAGCCAAACGATGGATTGTGCATTTAAACAACATCCGGCAATGAGAAAATTGAGAATAAAGAGTTTAAATCTGTACATTTTTGAAATTAATTAAGATGATTTATTGCGTTTAAAAAATATAGAGTTGTCCATAACTTCACCTAGTCTTCGACTCCACTAAAATTCAAACGTCTACTATGAAATGTCACACTGAGCGAAGTCGAAGTGTCTGTGTAATTTTTAATTTGCACTGAATTTCCACCAATCAAAATAGAAAAGGTCTTTGCTCCCTTTGAATACGAAATACACATCGTGTACGCCTTTTATATTTTTTACCGAAGATTTTATGGTTTTAAAAACATCGCCTTCCGCTTTTCCGGTGACCTGAACGGTTCCTAATATGGGTCCGTCAACAGCATCGGTGTGGATTTCTATGCTTCCACCGTTCATTGAGGCAACTGATACTTCAATAAATTTTGTTCCTTTTGAAAAATCAACGCCCTGAACTTTGAGGTAATCTCCGTTGTTAATTGATGAAACCACGAGACGATCGGTAATTTTTTTGCCTGTGTCGTAAGGATTATTCCTTTCCCACTCGGTCATTTTTTCTGTTTTCAAACCTTCACTGTACGCAATGGTTTCCGCTTCAACTTTATTATAAGGATTCAGTGTTGCGATTCTTTTTACGCCTTCAGGATTCCAGAACGGCAGTTTTTGAATAGTCCCATCGGTATTGTAAGTCAACTCGCTTACACAGATGGAACGACGCTCATAATGCTTGCTTATCGTCTGTTTTCCGAGATTGTAATGGAAACCGAAGGCATAAGATTTTCCTTTGTAATCTATGATTCCGGGATGATTTCCATTGGAGCGTTTGTCGCTGTCCATAATCATTCCCTTGAATTCCCACGGACCGGTTGCCGATTTGCCCATCGCATAACCAATTCCTTCCGGGCAACAAGTGGACGCATACGCCATATAATAATTTCCGTTTCTTTTCCACGCCCACGGTCCTTCCTGATAATGAAACGGATCGGGAGAACCTTTGACTTTGGCAATCGAAGGGTCTTTTACGACCGGTCCATCCACAGAAATCATATCTTTATTCAATTTTACGTACCATAAATTGGGATTTCCCCAGTACAGATAAGCCTGTCCATCATCATCAATGAGAACAGTCGGATCAATATCATCGCTTGAATTTTTAACCAACGGTTTTCCGATTGGGTCTTTGAAAGGCCCATACGGACTGTCGGCTACCAAAACACCGATTCCTCTCTGTCCCGGCATCGGACAATACATATAAAACTTGCCGTTTCTTTCGATAACCTGAGGCGCCCACGCTCCATTTTCAGGGTCAGTCCACTTGAAATCCTTTAATGAAGCCACCACGCCGTGGTCTGTCCAATTGACCATATCGGTCGAAGTATACAACAGCCAATCTTTCATTTTAAATCCGAATGCATCATCTTCATCGTGACTGGTGTACAGAAAAACGGTGTCCTTATAGACCATCGGCGCAGGATCAGCTGTAAATTTGGTCTGAATGATGGGATTTTGGGCAGACAGCGAAAATCCTGTAAGCATCAAACCAATATTTAAAGTATATTTTAAAACTGTTTTCTTAATCATAATTAGTTTTTTTGAATTTAATATTTAATGATTTGTTCTGTCCACGTCGGACCTGTAATGTAAAACATTCCGTCTTTGTAATGAACGGGTTCGATTCCCATTTGCGGACCTAATTCCCAAGGCTGGAAAGTCTGACTGTATGGATATGGTCTTTTTTTCGTACATAAAATAATGGCAGGAATTCCAGAGATTTCCGTCGGGACCGATGAAAAGTGCATTATGTCCGGTTTCCTGATAAGGATCTTCTGTATCTGTAAAAAATAGATTATCGTAGCCGTTTTCTTTTGCCATTTCGGTTCTGTAACCTTTTTTTCGAGTTCCGAAAATAGGCTCAGGTGATGCCAGTTCCCAAGGTCCAAGAGGTGATTTTGATTTCAATAAACCAACTTCATAACCTCGAGTCCAGGTGGAGAAAAACATAAAATAAGTACCCTCTTTTTTGATGACGAAAGGCCCTTCGATGCCACCAACCATCCATTCCGGCCATCCGGGTTGTTTTTTTGTCGAGAAATTTTTGAATAGGTGTGGTTAGTTTTCCTGTTTTTAAATCAATTTTAGCCTGAAAAAGTCCGTTGCCACTGCAATACAAGTAAACCTGACCGTCTTCGTCTTCAAACAAGGTTGAATCATTATTATATTGAGGCGTCAAAGGTCCGTTGACCAATTTGTAAGGACCGGTCACTTTATCTGCTGAAAACAACCAAACGCTGTGCGTCGCCATTCCTTTCGGGTCTTCTTTGGTAACTTTTCCGCTGTTCACGGTCAGCCAATATTTCCCTTGAATAAAATGAATTTCCGGCGCCCAGAATCTGCCGTTGTAAGGCGTGTCTTTCGGAAGTTTTTTGGCATCAATGATGAATGAATGCTGTTTCCAGTTGATTAAATCTTTAGAAATCAACATTCGGACGCCGGGATTCGGGCCTGTCCAGACCGGGTTGGAAGTTCCCACGCAATACCACATATCATCTACTTTAATAATAAAATGATCGCGCATCGAAATGGCGGAATCTCTCGTAATTGGATTTGTGTAGCGAAATTCTTTCTGTAAGGAAGTTTTGCTTTTTTCAGATTGAGCAAATCCATTATTCAAAGTAAAAATAAATAATGAAAATGCGAGAATATTTTTTAAAATCTTCATATTTTAATTTTATCTTTTATAAGAACTTTCATCCATTTTCAAATAGTTTTTTTCGTAACCGCCGTTGTCGACTACTACTTAAAGTTTTATCATTATTTAAAAATCACTTTAACATTTTTATCTGAATAAGCCACTATTTTCTGCTGACCATTCGGAAGAATAATGGTGAAGCTTCTGTTCTCAATCATTCCCTTATATTTTCCTTTTCTAGTGTCAATGGTAAGTGTACGGGATTTGTCATTCCAATGCATTGGAATTTCGGTGTAATCGCCTTTTTCGTAATTGTAATTGTCGAATTCATCTTCGTACAATACAAAATCTGCATCTGAACCCGGATAGACTTTCAGGGTAAGATTATCCCATTTTTTCTCTGTTGCATATTGAACATCGGGACCAAACGGAATAATGCTTCCCGATTTCACATACAACGGAATGCTTTGAAGATTAACCGTTTTCTGAATTTCCTGGCCGCCTTTTTGTTTTTCATTCGTCCAGAAATCAAACCAGTCTGATCCTGCCGGAAGATAAACTTTCACGGTTTTATTTTGTGTGAAATCTACATTGGAAAGTGTATTTTCTTTGCTTTCATCTTTTTTATC
The DNA here is from genome assembly GCF_039727685.1 of Chryseobacterium sp. POE27. Lineage (NCBI taxonomy): Bacteria > Pseudomonadati > Bacteroidota > Flavobacteriia > Flavobacteriales > Weeksellaceae > Chryseobacterium > Chryseobacterium sp. POE27. The sequence goes on along the minus strand of NZ_CP152475.1, from coordinate 268,003 downwards.
CCAGCCTTGGTTTTCATCTGTTTTTACAATTTTTTCAGGTGTGTATTGAGGATTAAGAATTGGCGCAACTAAGAATGATTTACCGAAAAGATATTCATTATTGATATCCCAGGTTTTTTTGTCTGATGAAAAATCCATCGAAAGTGCGCGCAGAAAACTCGAATTATTTTTAGAAACATCCCACGAAACAGAATAAATGTACGGCAACATAGTGTAACGCAACTTGATAAATTTCTCTATCGCATCGTAAACCACATCGCCTTTTTGTCCGAACTGGTAAATTTCTCTTGGTACATCAGTTCCGTGAGAGCGCATCATCGGCGTGAATGTTCCATATTGCAGCCAACGAACGTACAATTCCTGAAACATCGGATTTTTTGAACCTGAACTCTCGCTCCAGCCTTTTTTGTAACTTCCGGCAAAGAATCCACCGATGTCCGAATTGAAATTAGGGTTACCGGTAAGGCTAAAATTTAAACCAGCCGGAACCTGATTTCGCAACGATTCCCAGGAAGAATTGACGTCACCCGACCAAGTATTTGCGCCATAACGTTGCTGTCCTGCAAAGGCAGATCTTGTCAAAATAAAAACTCTTTTATCACTCGTTGTAGCCCGCTGATGGTCATAAACGCCACCAACAGCCATCAACGGATACGCATTTCTAACTTTTCTGAAAGAGCCTAAATATGTTTTGGTATCTAAATCTTCGGGTTTCTGGCTAAGATGATCCGGTTCTGTAGAATCCATCCACCAAGTGTCTACGCCAAGACTGAAAACGCCTTTGTTCAGATATTTCCAATAAATATCTCTGGCTTCGGGATTGTAGGCATCGTAAACACGCACTCCGGAAGGATAATTCATATCCGGAGGCCAAACTTCCCTGCCTGATTCCGGCCAGGTTTTAAAATTGAAAAGCATTCCTTTTTTGTCCATTTCACGATATTGCTTGGTCATCGGCCCGAATGACGACCAGATGGAAACAGACAGATGTGCATTCATCCCGTGAATGTCATTAATCATTTTTTTGGCATCAGGAAAATCGGGGCTGATAAAATCCATTGCATTCCATTGGTAATTGTTTCCCCAATATTGCCAATCCTGAATAATTCCGTCCAAAGGAACTTTCAGATCTCGGTATTTTTTTACCACATCTACCAATTCATCCTGACTTTTGTAGCGTTCTTTGCTTTGCCAATAACCGTAAGTCCACAATGGAATCATTGGCACATTTCCTGTCAGATTTCGCATTCCGGCAATGATGCCATCCGCATTTTTTCCGTAGATAAAATAATAATCCACACCTTCTCCAACTTCCGAAGAGAATGATGTTTTATCCGGTTTATCGGTAAATTGTGTCGGAGAATAATTATCCCAAAAAACGCCATACCCTTTCACAGACTGAAAAAACGGTACAAAATCCCAGGTATTGTTCTGCACCATTCTGATGTCCTGATTTCTTTGAGATAATTTTCCGTTCTGCAAAATTCCCAAACCATAAATAGGCTCATCTTTTTCTAATTGAAAAGATTGGGTTACAGAATAAGTTGGATTTCCTGCATCATTAAAAGATTTAAAATTACTTCCTTTTTCTTTCAGAAGTTCTTTTCCTGATGTTGTTGTGTAGGCTATTTCTCCGTTTTTCGTATTAACGGATATTTGCAAATCATTCGTTTTTATTGATAAAATATCTTTATTTTCTGTAACTGAGAATTTTGTTTTTTGTTCTTGTTTGATAACGGACAGACTGTTTTTTACAAATGATGTTCCCGAAGGATATTTGATAATTCTTACCGTATTTGGTCCGTAAAACTTCACTTCCACATTCATTTTATCTGCATAAAAACTCAAACCTGAATCCGTTTTTTTGTAAGACTGTGCGCTGACATTCTGCTCTATTCCTGATATTACCACAATGGTGATAATTAAAGCTTTTATGTTTATTTTTTTGAAATTCATATTTTGTGATTATGGATTTGAATTAAACTTTAACAGCTTAAAAACTGAAGAATAAATTTTAATTTTTAAAAAGTAATTGGGCAAACTGATACAGATTATTTCTCCAAACCGGCCAGGTGTGACCTCCTGGATATTCGGAATAGGAATATTTAATGCCTAATTCGTCGAATTTTTTATTCATAATCTGACCATTTTTATAAGCGATATCATCTTTTCCGCCCATTGCAATCCAGAAATTTTTAATATTTGAATTGAACTTTTCCTTATTTTCGGCAAGAAATTTATACTCATCATCCGCTACATTCTGCAACATAGGAAGCATCCATCCGGAACTGAAAACGCCCAGAGAAGAAAACATTTCAGAATTCTGAATTCCTGTGTACAACGTATAAATCCCGCCCATTGAAAGTCCAGCCAAAGCTCTGTTTGTCGCATCTTTTTTAACTCTGAAACTCGATTCCGTAAATGGAATTACAGATTCTTTCAGTTCTTTTTCAAACATCTGAAGGTTTCTGATACCAAAATTTCCAAATCCTGCAGGTCCGATATTCGCATCCGGCATCACCACAATCATCGGTTTTGCTTTTCCTTCCGCAATCAGATTATCGAGGATTAAATTTGCTTTTCCCTGAGTTGCCCAACCGCTTTCGTCCTCGCCACCACCGTGAAGGATATAAAGTACAGGATAGCTTTCATTCACATTTTTGTCATAACCAGGCGGTGTGTAGATGAACACCCGTCTCCACGAATTGGTCACTTTTGAAAAAAAATTCTGGATCCTGATGTCGCCGTGAGCAACGTCTTTCATTGCATAATAATCATCGCCTGAAAAAGGAACTTCAATACCGCTGGCGTATCTTCCCATTCCGTAAAATGATTTGCTTGACGGGTCTGCAACCGCTACATTATCAATCAGTAAAGAATAATAATGAAAACCTTCACTCAAAGAATCTGTGGTAGTCGTCCAAATGCCATCCGTTTCTTTTTTTAAGGTCATATTTTTTACCTAAATCGATCTGAACTTTCTGTGCATCCGGAGCTTTTACTCGGAAAAGTGCTTTTCCGTTGGGTAAAATCTGTGGAAATTGAGCACTTCTGATGTTTGATTCGGCTGGACTTCCAAACACGGTAAATTCAGAAAATTTAGTTTTGTCGACAGGTTTAAAAATTAACTGTGAAAAAATATACAAATCGTTTTTCCAAACTTTGAAATCGTGACCGCCCGGTTCTATGTAAAAAATATGCGGAATTTTATTTTCTGTGAGATAATCACTTGTTCTTTTGCTGAAAGGCATCAAACCGTCCTGGTCGCCACACGAAATGAAAAGTAGTTTTAGTTCTTTTGCTTTTTGTGGATTGGGAAGCAATTGTTGAGGTTCTCTTGTATTTGGAGCCGAGGAAAAAGCACCGACCCAAGCAAATTTATCGATATTTCCCAATCCAAAATTAAGGGTTTGTCCGCCACCCATTGACAGTCCGGCAATTGCACGGTTTTCTCTGTCTTTTTTAACAGGATATTTTTTTTCGATAAAAGGAATCAGGTCGTTCAGCAAATCTTTTTCAAAGGTTGCGAAAGCTTCCACTTTGTCTTTCGCCATAATATTTCCGGTCGCTCTGTCATCCTTCATCGCTCTTCCGTTGGGCAAAACAACAATCATTGGCGTGAGTTTTCCCTGCGCGTAAAGATTGTCTAAAACGATTTGAGGCGTTCCGTTTTTGTACCATTCTTTTTCGTCGCCACCAATGCCGTGAAGCAGGTATAAAACCGGATATTTATTACCCTTTTTATATTCCGGTGGTGTGTAAATCAATGCTTTTCTTGTAGTTCCTACAGTTTTAGATGCGTATTGTATAGAATCAATTTTTCCGTGGGGAATATCTTTTTTCTCAACATCGAAACCTTGCGGTGCCTGTCTTTCAGTATTTTGAGCGGAAACAAACAGTCCCGACAACAAAAAAAGCGATAGTCAATACTAGTGAATTTCTCATATATTTTTATTTGTAATTTTTACACTTATTAATTTAGACAAAAAAATAATACTGGCAAGGTTTTATCTTTTTTTACATTTTTATTGTTAGTTTTTCGTGACCTTTAACAGGTCGCCTCTACGAGACTTTGTTTTGATGACCCCTCTTTTTTCCTATTAACATATTGCTCTTACAGAGCAGTAATTATGATTCTTTTTAAACGCTGGATCTCTCGTAGCCCGACTTGAGCGGAAATCCTTTTTTGCTTGTACACTAGTTCTATTTATTCTGAAATCCCCAAGCAAAAAAAGATTGGGAGCGGAAGGCGGATAAGCTACCCAAACATTAATTCTTTCTTTATTATTCTGAAGTTTTGTTTACTCTGAAAAAATCAACATCCACAAAACCGCCTGTACTTTTCGTGGCATAATTGAAAATCGCAAACTTGGAACCCATAAAAAATCTTCGGTAATCGAAAATCATTTTGTAGTCTTTTGCCATTTCCGTCCAGTTTTTTTGGTTGGTGCTGTATGAGAAATTTGCCAAATCTTTTCCGAGGTTGAAATCGGCATCAATTTTAAAATAAACCTTGTCTGAATTTAATGGAATTCTCTTTTTTTCGTCTTTCTTAACGCCCGTAACTTCCTTAGTTTTATTATCTAAACTGATTTCATTCGTTTCAAAAACGACAAACTTTTTACCACCTTCCTTCATGACCGACAGAATCCCGGAATCTCCGTTGAAAGCACTGAAACCTGCTACATCGCCGTCTTTCATTCCTTTCACATCTAAAGCAATGACAGCACTTGATTTCGGGCCTTCCATCCTCTGAGTCAAAGTGTTTGGGGCGAGATAAATGTTATCGACCACTCTACTGGTTTTCAGTCTTAAAAATCCTTTTCTGTCGGACAAAGACCACGCTGTATTGACAGGATTATGATTCCATTGCCACTGAATTTTCATTGTTTTGCCGGAAAATTCGTCGCTTTCTACCAGATGATTTTCCGGTTTAAATGTCGGAAGCGGAACTTCTCCTGTTAAAGGTACTTTTCCGTTGTCGCCTAAAACCGGCCAGTCGTTTTCCCATTTTACAGGAATCAAAATCGGAACACGTCCCACTCCATTTCTGTCCTGAAAAATCAGTGAATACCAATTGCCGTTTTTGTCGTCAATCAAAGCACCTTGTCCTGCGTAAGAAAATCCAAGAAAATTATCCTCAAGAATGACTTTTTTCTCGAACGGTCCGGTCACTTTATCGGCTCTGTACACTTCCTGACGGCGTTTTCCACCTCTCGGCCAGGAAATCATCATCATATAATATTTCCCATTCTTTTTAATGATTTGATTGCCTTCTAAAAGTCCGGTTTCTGAAGCATCTTTCTGAAAAACTTCTGTTCCATCCGGGTTTCCGATAATAGTTTTAAAATCCGGACTCAGCTCAAAAACTTTGTTGGAAGTAAAGACATATACTTTGTCATCATCATCGAAAAGCAAAGACGCATCGTGAAAATGTCTTGTTCTGGTAAGCAGTTTCCAGTTTCCTTTTTCAGGATTATCGGAAACATAAAAATAAGATTTAAAAGGCTCATCATTCGGGGAAAACAAAACATAATATTTTCCTTTGTGAAAGCGGATGGATGAAGCCCATTGTCCGCGTCCGTAAACGCTTCCGTCAATTAAATCGTATTTGGAATTATCAGTTAATCTGTCAAAAACATAGCTCGACATTTCCCAATGGACCAAATCTTTGGAATGCATCACCGGCGCGCCCGGCATCAGGTGCATCGTGGTGCTTATCAGGTAAAAATCATCGCCGTTTCTTGTGATAGACAAGTCCGGCGCATCTGCCCAAATGATGGGATTGGTAAATTCAGTAGTCGCTTTTTGAGAGGGCTTTATCTGGGCCGAAAGATTATTCAGCCCGATAAATCCCAAAAAAGAAACTATATAAAATGATTTTTTAATATTCACGGTTTTGATATTTTGGCTTTGATTTAATTTATTTTAATCAATCTTAAAAACACTTCGACAAGCTCAGTGTAACATTGCTAATACTAACTGTTTACTTCAAACTGGCTTATCATATCAAAGCCCATATTATCTTAAATTTTGGCTAAAGCCAAATTGACTATTCTTCTTTGAAAACGGGCTAAAGCCCCTATTGATATCGTATGTGATTATTTCAATATTAATTCGGCACAATATCGTTAGACGAAGTGCTGTATAAACCGATTAAACTTCCTGTGAAACCGCCTGCAACATCTGTTGAAAGAATGTCTCCGGAAACCGGACCACCCAAATTTTTGAAGTTTTTACCATCCAAAGAATAATTAAAACTGATATCATCTTTCTCGCCAACAGCCTGGAATTTAATATTTTTAGACAATGAAATTTTCTCGCTTGCAATCAGTTTTGAAGTCCCTTTTTCGGTTCTTTCCAATACGATATAGAAGTCTTTGTCCTTCTTTGTAATTCCGAAAACGTAATTGAATCTTTCGCTTTGGTAACAAGTAATTCCGGCTAATTCTTTTTCAGATTTTGGCTTGAAATCTAATGTTACTGAAGTTTCAAAATCTTCGTGCTGCAATCTGTGGAATAATGCCGAAACGGGAGCCAACGCTTTGATATTCGTTTCCATAGGATTCACTTTTACACCGTTTTTCGTAGCCGTAATGAAATTTTCACGAGGTCCACGCATTGCAATCCAACGGAAATCAAGATTTTTATCAGTTAGTCTATCATTGTATGTGAAATTTCCGTTCGGGAAAAATCCGTTTTGTCCGGTTTGATTTTTCACGCCGTCAGGCATTTTCAATTTCGGTTTCATTGGAACCAAACCGTTTTGAAAAACAGGATATGTTCCACTCCAATCTACAGGAAGAATGAATGTTTCTCTACCGTGATTTACACGTCCTTTTTCGTTGGGACGAATCGCTAAAAATACGCCATACCATTGTCCGTTTGGACCCTCCACCAAATCTGCGTGACCTGCCCAATCCACTTTTTCCTTTCTGTCTTTCGGGAAATATCTTTGCGTAAGAATCGGGTTGTTTTTAGCCGGTATAAACGGTCCTTTCGGAGAGTCTGCCATAAAAATAACCTCGCTGTGGTTACCTCCTGTTCCACCTTCGGCACACATCAGGTAATATTTTCCTTTAAATTTGTACAAATGCGGGCCTTCAATCCAAATTGGTCTTTGAGAAAGGTCAACGCCTCCGTTTACGATAATTTTATCTGAACCTGCGACAACCTGGTCTTTTTCCAAATCGTAATCCCACATTTTGATGACGCGGTGACCTTGGTACTGCTCTGTTCCTTTTGGGGGAGCATCATTGTGAACGATGTAGGCTTTTCCGTCATCATCGAAAAAAATAGCAGGGTCGATTCCGTCGAAATTCAGTTTTTGAACTTCACTCCAGCCTTTTGCAGGGTCTTTGGTTTTCACGACCATATTTCCGACTCCACCCGCAATCTGCGTGGTAATCATATAAAATGTGTCGTTGTATTTGTTGTATTTGATATCTGGTGCGTAAATTCCCTGAGAAACGCCTCCTTTTTCTACTTTAAGCTGAGAAGGCCTGTCGAGAACGTGACCAACCTGTTTCCAATTCACTAAATCTTTGGAAGTAAAAATCGGAACGCCCGGAAACATTGAAAATGAAGAATTTACCAAGTAATAATCTTCGCCTTTTTTGGTGATACTTGGATCTGGGTAACAGCCCTGAAGAATCGGAGAATAGAATTCGTCTGATTTTAACGGATTATCGTTATATATTTTGTCGTTTCCTTTGTATTGGAAATCGGTAAAAGTCTGTGCTGATAAACTGGTTACAGAAAGTAAAGCCAGCGTAGCAAAAATGCTGGTTTTGTTTTTTAGAAAATTTGGATTCATTGTTATCTTTTTCATATAATTTTTAATTTTTTGTTGTTATTGTTGAACCCTTTCAGGGTTCGCGGTTTGTTTTGTTATCATTCCACAGGTTTCACTTGTGGCTATTGTTGTTGAACCCTTCGGGTTCTTTTTCTATTTCATTTTTAAAATATATGTTTTACCGGCTTCCGTCGGGAAATCGTACATCACAGATTCTTTTATTTCGACAGGATTTAATTTTACTTCACTGGAAATCAGTGGCTTTTTAATTTCAGGTGTCTCAAAAAAAGGATTAGGGTTTCTGCCTTCTGCTTTTTTGAGTTTTATTTTACCTGATAATTCCATTTCGTTGGGAATTCTGACTCTACAGTTTCCGCCTAAATTTGATTTTATGGTGATTTGTTTGGCTTTATTATTTTCCCAGACAATGCTGATTTCAAAGTCGCCATACGTTTTCAGTCCTGATATTTTTCCGTTTTTCCATTCATCGGGAAGCGCGGGAAGAATGTCGATAAAACCGTTTTGAGTCTGTAAAAGCATCTCAGTAATTCCCGAGGTACAGCCGAAATTTCCGTCAATCTGAAACGGCGGATGTGCATCAAAAAGATTGGGATACGTTCCGCCTTTGCTACCCCAACCGTCTTTTTCTACCAAGGTTAATTGGTCTTTGATTAATTTGTTAGCGTGATTTCCGTCTAATAATTTTGCCCAAAGATTGACTTTCCAGCCCATACTCCAACCTGTGGAAACGTCGCCACGATGCAGTAAAACGGTTTTGGAAGCATCCAACAATTCAGGAGTCGTAAACGGATTGATTTGGTTAGACGGAAATAATCCGTAGAGATGCGAAACGTGTCTGTGATTGTCTTTCGGGTTGTCCCAATCTTCCGCCCATTCCTGTAGCTGTCCATATTTCCCGATTTTCATCGGTGGTAATTTTGAGATTATATTGTCCCAAACCTTTATTTTTTCCGAATCAACATTAAGGATTTCAGCTACTTTTTTTGTTTTAGAAAACAGGTCAAACATTAACTGATTATCCATCGTATTTCCGGCTGCCAAAGCACTTCCGTGATGTCCGTCCGGAATATTTTCGGGAGACATTGACGGATTTACAATCAGCCATTTGTGCGTTGGTTCCCCAATCAGAAAATCTTCATAAAATTGAGTAGCAGATTTTAGAATCGGATAAATGGATTTGAGATAATTTTTGTCGCCACTGTACAAATATTTTTCCCAAAGATGTTGCGAAAGCCAAGCGCCACCCATTGGCCACATGCCTGCATTAGCAAAATCTACAACGCCTGTGATTCTCCAGATATCCGTGTTGTGATGCGCGACCCAGCCACTACTCTTATACATTACTTTTGCCGTTTCTTTTCCGGATTCGCTCAAATCTTTTACCATCTGAATCAGCGGTTCGTGCATCTCGGAAAGGTTGGTTTTTTCCGCCGGCCAGTAATTCATTTCCGTGTTGATATTGATGGTGTATTTGCTGTCCCAGGCAGGTTTGTTGGAATTATTCCAGATTCCCTGAAGATTGGCTGGCTGACCCTTTGGTTGTGAAGACGAAATCAAAAGATAGCGACCAAATTGGTAATATAAAGCAACAAGTTGCGGGTCGTAATGGGTTGCGAAATTTTTAATTCGAACGTCGGTTGGATTTTTTGAAGCCTCGGAAGTTCCTAAATCAAAATCAACTCTTTTGAAATATTTTTGGTAAGAAGCAAGATGATTTTTGAATAAAGTATTAAAACTCTTATTTTCTGATACTTCGATGTATTTTTTACTTTTTAAAACTTCGTTGGTGCTTAAAGTTTTATAATCTGTAAAATTGGTCGCAATTGAAATGAGAATCATCACTTCATCGGAATTGCTTACGGAAATTCCGTTTTCTGAAACTTCCGTTTTGCCACCTTTGTTGATGAATTTTGCGAGTGCATTGAATTTAACCTGACCCTGAACGCCGTCTAAAGTTGAAGACAATCCGTCCATTTGCAAGGTGTTTGAATCAATGGCTTTACTATTTTTTTTGAGTTCGCTGTTGAATTGAGCGGTGAAACTGAGGGCATTTTTTTTGTCTGAACTTAATTTAATTACAATCACATTGTCCGGAATTGAAGCAAAAACTTCTCTTTTGAAATTAATCCCATTGGCTGAAAATGTAGTTGTAGTAATTGCTTTTTCGATGTCTAATTCTCTGTAATAATTTTTAACATTATTAACATTATTAAAATCAAGCGTAAAATCACCGATATTCTGAAATGCCGAACCGTGAAGTGTTTTGGCGGTCAAACCTTTATCAGCAAGGATTTGCGCTCTTTTGTAATTCCCATTAAATAAATAATATCGGATAGAATCTAAAACTTTCGGGCCATCGGGATTATCGTTTCGGGAAGGTCCGCCTGACCAAAAAGTAGCTTCATTCAGCTGAACTTTTTCCTGAGAAGGGTCGCCAAAAACCATTGCTGCCAACCTTCCGTTTCCAACTGGTAATGCTTCCACCCACTGTTTAGCAGGTTTGTCGTACCAAAGCTTGTATCTTCCTCCTTTTTGAGCAAAGGAAAATCCGCTGAGGAAAAGAAAGGTTAATATGGAAAGCTTGAAGTTCATTTTTTTAAATTTTCTTTTCTGAAACAGAATTTCCGGTTGCATTTCTATTAATCAGCCAAATAATTCCCCACGCCGCAATGTAAGAAACACCGGCAATGAAAAATATGATGTTGTAACCGCCGTTGATATTTCCGGCTTTTTTAAATGTATCTAACACAATCCCGATGAAAAGTGGAAAGAGAATTCCGGCTGCTGAACCCAGCATTCCGCCAAAACCGATAACCGAACTCACGTAATTATTGGGTAATTTGTCTCCGACCGTTGTCATCAGATTCGCTCCCCAACCCTGATGTGCAGCTGTTGCCAAAGCAATGATAATCGTAATCATCCACATATTGTCAACGTATTTTGAAAACATTACCGGAACGACCATTAAGGCGAACAGTAACATTGTAAAACTTCTTGCTCTTCCGATGCCCCAGCCTTTTTTAATTAAAAATGAGGACAGATAACCACCGCCAATACTACCAATTGTGGTTCCACTGTAAATGATAATCAACGGGATGGAAGGCTTGGTCAAATCCATTTTAAAAACGTCTGCAAAATACGCCGGAAGCCAGAACATAAAGAAATACCAAATCGGGTCGGTAAGGATTTTTCCGATGGCAAAAGACCAGGTTACCTTATATTTTAATATTTCGGACAAAGGAACTTTAGACTGCTCCTGTGTTTTTCCGTCTTGGTCACTTTTAATGTATTGTAACTCTTCCTGACTTAGTTTTTTTGTTTTTTCCGGAATGGTGTAAAATCTCCACCACAAAAAAATCCACAATAAACCCAGTGCACCGATCCAGACAAAAGTTTCCCTCCAGCCGTAATGTCCCAAAATAAAAGGAACCAGCAGCGGTGCCAAAATGGCTCCTACTGTTGCGCCCGAATTGAAAATTCCTGTTGCTAAGGCTCTTTCTTTTTTCGGAAACCATTCGGCGACAGATTTTATTGCTGCCGGAAAATTTCCTGCTTCACTGATTCCTAAAGTACTTCTCGCAACTAAAAACCCGACCGTACTTTTTACAAAACCGTGTCCGATAGACGCTAAGCTCCAGACAATCAAAGAAACGGCGTATCCGATTTTGGTTCCAACCCGGTCGATAAATCGTCCCATTGCAAGATAACCTATGGCATAAGTTGTCGTAAAAGCCATCACAATGTAGCTGTAATCCTTTTCGTCCCAGCTGAATTCCTTTTCAAGAACAGGTTTTAGCAAGCCCATTACCTGACGGTCGAGATAATTGATGGTCGTCGCAAGGAAGACCAAAGACAGCATAAACCATCTGATATTTCGGTTTTTAGGAGCCTGCATTTAGTTTTGATTAAGTTGTTGTAATAATTTCTTCACCTTTTCTGTAAGTTCCTGCTCTTTCACATCTGATTTTACCAAAGAACTTCCCAATCCAACTGCCATTGCACCACCTCGGAACCATTCATTGATGTCCTCAACATCGGCATTCACGCCACCTGTTGGCATAAAATTCATTCCGGGAAAAACAGGCTGAATGGATTTGATATAATTTTTACCTAAAGCATCGGCTGGGAATATTTTAACCAGATTAAGTCCGCTCTGAAAAGCCAGATTAACATCCGACGGCGTAAAGCAGCCCGGAATCAGCAGTACATTTTTCTTTATTGAATGTTTAATAAGTTTCCTGCTAATGACCGGTGTAATAATAAAATCGGTATTTGCATTAACATAATCGTCTATTTCGTTTGTATTTTTCACAGTTCCGATTCCTAATAAAAGTCCGGGAAATTCTGTGGACAAAATTTCTTTAAGCTTGGTGAAATTTTCCAAAGCCTGAGTGCCACGGTTGGTGTATTCTATAACACGGATTCCGCCGTCATAAAGGGCTTTTACTATATTTTTTGAAACTTCAAAAGATTCGTTGTAAAACAACGGAACAATTTTCTGGTCTTTTATTTTTTGTATGATTGGATTCATAATTTTTCGATATTTATAGATTCATCAATGGTGTCGCCTTTTACAAATAATTTTCTGAAAGCAACTTTTGTCGCATCGTCTAAAATCTGCTGTGAAGAATTTCCTTTGATTTTTCCGTGAATTAATGCAGCCATAAACGAATCTCCACTGCCGACTCTTTCCTCAATTTTGTCAGATTGATATTGTTCCGAAACCAAAAGTTGGTCAGTGAACAAAGTCGCATAATAATTCACTTTTTCACTCATTGTGAAACGGAAAGTATTCGCTACCATTTCCACATTCGGAAATTGTTTCTGAATTTCCAACGCAGATTTTTCGGCTTGTTTTAAAAGATTTTCGTCATCAAAATTTCCATTCAGTTCGTATTCAATCGGGATTTCCATAAACTGCTGAATCGACCAGATATTTCCCATCAAAACACTGATGAAAGGCATCATTTTTCTGATTAATTCTGATGGATTTCTTCCCTGCCAAAGCGCTGAACGGTAATTTAAATCCAAAGAAACAGTGATATTTCTTTTTGCAGCTTCACTCATCAAATCGAGACATTTCCGATAAGCTTTTTCGCTCAACGCCGGCGTAATTGTACTGATGTGAAGCCATTTAACTTCAGAAAAAATTTCATCAAAATTAAATTGAGAAAAGTCGGACTGTGTAAAAACCGATGGAAAACGATCATAGACCACCGAAGCATTTTGCATATCGCCATCCGATGAAAGGTAAAAAGTTCCGATTCTGCCGTTACTTTTTTCTGCTAAAATTTCGATTCCTTTATTTTGAAGCTGAATTTTCAATTGATTTCCGACAAAATTTTCCGGTAAAGCTGAAAGTAATTTAACAGGATTTTGCCATTGCGCAAGTGCAGAAGCCACGTTGTATTCTGCGCCGCCGACGAAGATTTTCAGAGACTGTTCATTCAGCCATTTTCCTTCGGAATCCGGAGCGAAATGGAGAAGCAGCTCACCAAAGCAAAGTATTTTTCCTGAATTCATTTTTTATTCTTTATGATCTTTTACTTTCATTATCGGCAGGAGCTTATTCAGAAACTCCTGCGAAATAACTTCTCATTAGATTTATTTCAAACTCTCAGAATCCGAAATAGTTTTTTGTATTATAATAACAGATGTCCTGTATAATTTTTCCTACCCATTCTTCGTCGTTGGGAAGAAGCCCTTTTTCCATTTCGGAGCCAAATATATTGCATACAAGTCTTCTGAAATATTCGTGTCTTGAAAAAGAAAGAAAACTTCGCGAATCCGTCAGCATTCCGATAAAAGTGCTTATCAGTCCTAAATTTGAAACTGTATTCATCTGTTTTTCCATCCCATCCAGCTGATCCAGGAACCACCAGGCGGCCCCGAACTGTACTTTTCCTTTGATTCCTTCTTCATTAAAGTTCCCGGCCATGGTTGCTAAAACTTCATTAAGCGTTGGATTGAGGGTATAGATAATAGATTTTGCCAGCTTATCTTCCGCATTGAGTTCGTCAAACATCACACTCATTCTTTGGGCAAAGTATAATTCTCCGATAGCATCATAACCGGCATTTATACCGATACGATGAAGCATTTTCGAATTGTTATTCCGGGTTGCGCCTACATGAAACTGTTGTACCCAGCCTTTAGCCGCATACATTTTGCAAAGCTCTTTCAGAAGATAGCCGGATAAGGCCTCAGGATCTGAAAAAGTTTTTCGGTTACCTGCTAAAAACTCACGGAACTCATGGTCTAAAGTGCTGTTCCACTTTGTAGTATCCGGAAAAAATTCAAATCCATGATCTGAAATTCTGGCTCCGTTATCGTGAAAATAATTTATTCTTATGTATAATGCTTCCAATAGATCAGAAGCTGATTGGATAGCTATTCCACTGGCATTTTCAAGTTTCTGAACATTTTTACGGTAAGCTTCCTCATCGGTAAAAGTGATGTAAACATCAGGTCTGAAAGCAGGAAACACACTAGTTTTAAAATCAGATGTTTTAATATCCTGATGAAATTCCAGATTGTCTGAGGGGTCGTCTGTGGTACAAAGTATTTCTACCCCGAAGTGCTGAAGCAACTGTTGCGGCCTGAAATTATCTGACTTAAGCGCATCATTCATTTTGGAATACACCGCTTCCGAATTTTTCCCGGAAAGATATTCTGTGATTCCGAACGGGTTTTTAAGCTCCAGATGGGTCCAGTGAAATAAAGGATTTCTGAGTGTATAAGGTACTACTTCTGCCCATTTGTTGAATTTCTCTTCGTCTGTTGCATTTCCGGAAATGAATTTCTCCTGTACTCCGAAGTTTCGCATAGCTCTCCATTTGTAATGATCGCCATCCAGCCAAATTGCTGCAGGAGAACGGAAATTTTTATTTTTTGCAATGACATCAGGTTCGAGGTGATTGTGATAATCGATCACCGGGAGATCTTTTGCGTAAGAAAAATACAGATTTTCAGCTTTTGCTGATTCCAACAAAAACGATTCTCCGAAAACTTCTTTATTGTTAATGAAACTCTTCATTATTAATAGCATTATTATATTACATAGCACAGTTTTTCACCTGTGACTGTCTTTATTAACCCTTAAGATTAATTAGTTTTTAACTTAAAAAACAAGACCCGATGAAATTTTCACAGAGCCTTGCCTCTATATGAAGAAAATTAAGTTTAATTTACAATTTAAACACCACTGAAAGCACTGAAACCGCCATCAACAGGCAATAATGCACCGGTAATGAAGCTTGCAGCATCTGAACACAGGAACTGTACCGCTCCGTTGAGCTCTTCCACATCTCCGAAGCGTGCCATTGGCGTTTTAGCGATAACTTTTTTTACTTCTGTCGGTTAAAGATCCATCAGGATTCAATAAGATAGCCCGGTTCTGATCACCTATGAAAAAACCCGGAGCAACAGCATTAACGCGTATTTTATCTCCAAATTTTAAGGCAACATCAGAAGCCAGCCATTGGGTAAAATTGGTAATCGCAGATTTTGCGGCCGAATAGCCAGCAACTCTTGTAATCGCCGAATATGCTGCCATCGATGAAATATTAACGATACTTCCGCTTCCCTGCTCTGCCATTACTTTACCGAAAACATAGCTTGGATAAACGGTCCCGTTGATATTAAGGTCGGTCACTTCATTCCAGCCTTCTATTTTCATATCAAAGAATGACTGTTCGGGAGATAAAGTTGCAGCAGGAATATTTCCACCGGCAATATTTAATAAGATATCTATCTTTCCATATTTTTCTGTGATCTTTTTTGATGCTGATTCAAGACTTTCGATGTCCATTACATTCGCTTCTACAGCAAAGGCATCACCGCCTGAATCGCTCAATTCATTGACGCGAGCATCCAAAGTTGTCTGATTTCTTCCAAGTACTACCACTTTAGCTCCGGCTTCTATAAAGCTTTTCGCCAGACTTCCTCCCAAAACTCCTGAAGCTCCCGTAATAACGGCCACTTTATCTTTTATGCTGAATATTTCGTTCATTATTATGATTGATAATTGATGATTAATAATTGATCTAAACGTAATATTAATTTCCCTTCGACATTTCGTTTTGTACAGTTGCCATTACGCCTTCAATCTGTCCCAAAGCCAGCATTCTTCCTAAAAATGAATATCCTGGATGATAACCTTTATCAACATCATCGGTTAAAAGCCTTCCGTGATCGACTCTCATCGGAAGTGAAGGATTTTCTTTTTCAAATACACGAATCACGTCAATAAGTTTACCTCTTCCTGATAAATGTGTAGCTTCTATAAAATCGCCGTTCTCGAAAACATTGGTACTTCTGAGGTGAACAAATTTTGTTCTGTGTGCATATTTTTGGGCGAGCTTGGGAACGTCATTCTGAAGACCGGCACTCAGTGAGCCTGCACAGAAAGTAAGTCCGTTGTGAGGATTATCCACTGCATTCAGGAACCAGTCGATATCTTCTTCATTAGTCACGATTCTCGGTAAGCCCAGCAAAGCAAAAGGCGGATCGTCCGGGTGTACGCACATCTGAATGTTCCATTGCTCGCAGACAGGCATGATTTTTTCCAGAAAGTACTTCATGTTTTCACGAAGCTGATCTTTATCAATCCCGTCATATAAACTCAATAAATTCTTAAATAAAGCTACCGGATTCTGATCGCCTTCTTTAATATTTCCATTGACAAATCCCTGAGTTTTGACAATAACTGAATCAATCAAATCATTGTTATCAGATTCTGTCAGGGTATTTTTAAATTCTTCTACTTTTTCAAGTATTTCTGAATTATAATCGTTTTCAGCGCCTTCTCTTTTCAGAATATGAATTTCGAAATAAGCAAATTTAGCCTTATCAAAATAAAGTGATGAAGCACCATCTTCCCATTGATAAAAAAGATCGGTACGCGCCCAGTCCAGCACCGGCATAAAGTTATAGCAAACGATATTAATGCCAGCTTTTCCCAGATTCTCCAAGCTCTGAATATAGTTTTCTATTAAAGAGTCCCGGTCTTCACCTCCGTATTTGATGGCTTCACTTACAGGAAGACTTTCCACTACAGACCAGCGAAGACCGTGACTTTCTATATATTTTTTATATTCCTGAATGGCATCCAGGGGCCATACCTGTCCGTTCGGAATATCGTGGAGAGCAGAAACAATACCTTCCACACCGATCTGACGGAGCATATTTAATTTTATTTTGTCTTTCTGACCAAACCATCGCCAGGTTTTTTCCATAATCTTTAAAAATTTTTATTCATTAAACAAAGCAGGTGCTTTTGGTAAACACCTACTTTGCTGTTAATATGAATGTAAGAATAAAATCAATTAGTATCCAGGATTCTGGAATTTTGCCTTAACATCTGCACTCACTTCCATCGCATCAAGCTGCCCCTGTGGAATCGGTCTCAAATAATGGAAAGGCTGAATATTTCTTGTTACGGTTTGCGGAGCGTGGTCACCATATGATGCACCACCTATCTGATACGTCGCTGCATATTCTCCCCATTTCTGTGTACGTACCAAATCATACCATCTATAGAATTCACCATAGTATTCTCTTGATCTTTCCGCAAGGATATAATCAATGGTGATCGTAGAGGGAGTTGCAGCGATCATTGCTGCACTGTTATCAGCTACGAAAGGTACATTTTGGGCATTGTTGAACTTCCATTTTCCTGCTCTTGCACGAATCACATTGATAAGATCTCTTGCGCTCATAGCACCAGAAGCTCCTTTTACTGCTGCTTCAGCTGCAATAAAGTAAAATTCAGAGAATTTAGCTACCGAGAAAGGACGAGTAAGACCTGCGTTCGGATATCCAAGACCATTTGGGTCATCTGTACGGTAAGTTCCTATTTTCCATAGCCCAGGATAAACAATTCTGTTAATTCCGTTAGGAGCAATTACCCAGTCTGCTCTGCCTGCAAGTGTTCCAGCCCCTACCCCGCTTTGTCCTGCACCGGTAGGATATGAAGGGGTTTGTGAATCATCATTAAGGAAACTTAAAATAGCTCCACCCGGCTGTACAGGTAAGTTATTGGCATTGTAAAGTGTTCCTACCGTAGTAAGCCCTGTTCCATTTTTGTTCCAGTTTCCACGGTACGTGGTTACAAAAGTACCATCGTATCTTGAGTCATTAGTTTTATCTGCGAATGTATTCTTAATTACGCCTAATGTCGGACACATACGTACCCAAGGACGGCCTAGCGACTGAGCTGCTTCACGCTGTACAGAACTAACAATATCAGTAGAAGCCCAAGCTGTCGTCTTGCTACTTTTGATAGCTGTATAGTTCCATGTCTGCATCCAGGCAGCAAAATTATCAGGAGCCCATCCTGAACCGAAACCTACAGGATCACTTTCGTTATAATACGTGCTGGATTGCGTATGGTCTGCATACAGCATACTTTCTGTATTTCTGTCGTTCGAACCTACGTTAACATCGTAAAATGTAGGCTGTAAAGCATAACCATTAGGATTGTTGATTCCTTCTAAAGCGAGATCATAAGCCTGCTGAAAATACCACTGTGCGTTATGTCCATTAGGATCGGTTCTTGATGTTTCCGGGTACGTAGGTATATTATTAGGATTTTGCAGCCACCAACCATAAGTAAGATAAGCTTTAGCAAGCATAAGTCTGGCAACATTTTTTGTTACTCCTCCTGTTACGCGCGGTGCCGTAGGAAGATTATCTATGGCCATTTTAAGATCCGGAAATATGGCTTTCGTATATACTTCAGTAACAGTATTTCTTACAAATGACGTGGAAGGAAGTGTATTATATTTTAATTCTCCCTGTCCCATATCTAAAGGAACACCTCCATAAGTCTGTACAAGCATAAAATAATCAAACCCTCTGAAAAATCTTGCTTCTGAGATCATAGATTCTGCAATACCAAATCCGGGGCCTTTTTCGATAATTCCGTTTGCAGTATTGATATAAGGGAAAACTGCTCCCCATACCATACTGGTCGGAAAAGTGTTAGGATTAATATTTCCCTGACCAGACATGTCCAGTTCTTTAAAGTTTCCATCGGCACTTTGTGCCCATGTTGATTCGTCTGTTCCATTCTGGCAGTTACTCATAAAGTAACCATTTCCGTACAGAAGTCTCATTTGTCTATATAATGCAGTAAAACTCTGCTTTACTCCATCGGCTGTATTGAAATAATCAACACTGTACCCTGATCTTGGCTGTTCGTCAAGAATCTCGTTACAACCTGTAAATGTTAATGACAGGAAGATGGCTCCCAAAATCATTTTTTTATTAATATTTATCATGACTATACAGTTTAGAAGGTTAAGTTAAGTCCCATTAAATAGTTTCTTGTAGATGGATTGTTTGTTCCGATTACAAGCTGACGGCTTTGATAGCCGCTTACGGCCTGGTTTTCATTCCCTAGAGAGTTAGGTTCCGGATCCATTCCTGAGAATTTGTGGTATGGTGAAAATAATACAAGAGGATTTGTCACAGTAAAATATATCCTGAAGCTATTGATTTTGAAATCTTTCAAAAATTCTTTATCAATATTATATCCTAATGTAATTGTACGCAATTTAAGATAGGAAGCATCAAACATAGCGAGTGTCGAAGAATACTTAGGGTTATCACCACTCAAGTGTCTTCCCGGACGTGGAAAATAAGCATCCGTATTGTTTTCTGTCCAGTAGTCTACATCAACGTTATTACCTCTCCCCGTAAGCCTGTTAAGATAGCTTGCAGATCCGTACAATGTACTTACAAGAATACCACCTTGCTGAAATGCGCCCACGGTGCTGAGTTCAAAATTCTTATATGAAAATCTCATATTGAAACCTCCCTGAAATTTCGGAGCAGTATCAAAAATCTGGCGGTCATCGGCATTGATAGCTCTCATTGGAGATCCATCAGCATTGTAGCCTCCGGTATAGAGAACTTTAATCGATCCTACGACATCAGCAGCTGTTCCCGGCTCAAGAATATTCTGATAAGGATCTCCCGCCTGCCATAAGCCAACATACTGATAATCATACAGAGAATTGATGTTATGGCCTACGAACCAAAGGTTATTTACGTCACGTTGTGTTCCTGACGCAAGGGATAATATTTTATTTCTGTTTGTATAAAAATTCACTCCGGCTTCCCAAGAAAAACCATCAGGATTATCGAGAATTAATCCGTTTAAAGAAACTTCAAAACCTTTATTTTCGGTTTCTGCAACATTCTGAACAATTGATCCCCAACCGCTTGAAGGTGCCAAACTTTTTTGAGTAAGGAGGTCTACCGTATTCGTTTTGTAATATTCTGCACTACCCGTTAGCCTGTTTCCAAATAATCCGAAATCTACCCCATAGTTTTGTGTTTTTGAATATTCCCAGCCTAATCCTGGATTCGGAGCCTGATCACCATAAACACCTGTACTACCCGTTCCCCCAAAGTTGTAAGGAGCGACATTCATTCTTCCCATTGTAGAGTAAGGATTCACGGCCTGATTTGAGGTTTGCCCCCATCCTGCTCTGAATTTAAGTAGGTTTAGCGCCTTTATGTTTTGCATAAAAGATTCATTTGTAACATTCCATCCTACTGAGATCGCAGGGTAAGTATGCCATTTGTTGCCGGGAGCCAGCCTCGACGATCCGTCCGCACGAAGTGTTGCCGTCAACATATACTTATTATCGAAAGTGTACATCACTCTTCCCATCGCAGAAAGTAATCCGGTTTGTGAATAGCTCTGATCTTCCGGTCTTACGGTAATGTCGGCCTGAGGAGACTGTCCCAAATTATAATATTGGAAGAAATCAGCAGGGACATTCTTCGCACTCATGTAAGAGCTTATCAGACGGTTTCCTTCGGCAGAATATAATCCGACTGCATTGATTTTATGTTTACCGAATGTACGATCATAAGTCAGCAAATTTTCCAAAACCCAATGGTAAGTCTGATTATTTCCTCTTCCTGCGGCTGACGGAGCTGACGGGTTAGTACTGAAAACGCCGACCCCAGTATAATTCCCATTATTTGCAGTACGGTAGTCCAAACCTACATTCAATCTGTATTTTAACCCATTTAATGGGAGATTAACTTCCCCATATAAATTATTATACGATGCAAATGCTTTACTTTCATCAACATATTTATCTCTTAATGCTTCCAGATTCTGGCGAGTATAAATCCAGCTCTGATCGATTCCGCCGGCGGTAGTCATAATTGTTTTCGGGGTCCCGTCTGCATTATAAGGATTTACTAGCGGCGAGTAGCCAAGTACTGCTCCTGGACTCACTCCGTTTCCTTCCGAAATGGCATAATTGGTATTTGTAGTGAAACCGAAACGGAACATTTTTCCCACCTGCTGATCAACTGCGGCACGTAAAGCAAATCTTTCATAACTCTGTAGAGGAACGAGTGCATTTTGCTTGTAATAAGATAGTCCTACGTTATAGTTTCCGCCCTCTGTACCGCCTGACACGCCAATATCATGGCTGGTCATCATCGCCGGTTTATAATATAAACTTTGCCAGTCAGTGTTAGTGCTGTTACTTTCGTCTGCACCATTAGAATATAAAGGTGTTGAATTTCCCGCAGGAGTGGCATAAGCACGGAGCTGTGCAAATTGAGGTCCATCCATCATGGGATACTTTGAGAAAAGTGTCTGAACACCTGTAAAGGTGTTATAGGTAAACCTCGGTTTTTGTCCTTTTGTTCCCCTATTTGTTGTCACAAGAATAACTCCATTTGCTCCTCTTGAACCATATATCGCAGTTGCAGAAGCATCTTTAAGGATGTCAATACTTTTAATATCACTTGAACTGATGTCTCCTAATGATCCTACAAACGGAATACCGTCAAGTACAATAAGTGGGTTGTTATCACCTGTTAATGATCTCGTCCCCCGGATTCGGATTTGCATGGCCGCACCAGGTTTTGTGGAAGTTTGAGAAATATCTACACCCGCAGTTCTACCTTGCAAAGCCTGTGTAATGTTGGCTGAAGGTACCTCGCGAAGTGCATCTCCCTTTACGGTAGCTACAGATCCTGTTACGGCTTCTTTTCTTTGGGTACCGTATCCAATCATGACTACTTCCTCTATCTTTTTCTCCTTGGTCACCGTATCTTTCTTAACCTGGGAATACGCCAAGCCGGAAGGTAATAAGGCCATGGCAAAAAAATAAGGCCGCCTTATTGGTTTTAGCTAAATAAAATCGGTTCATAATTATTATTTTTAAATATTAGGGTTGAATAAAAAGGCCATTAATAATTATAATTCTGAAAATCCTTAGTGTTAGCAGCCTTTTCATTTTTTATTAGATATACATGTTCACAATAGCTTCAAACAATTCTTGTTTTCCACTTTTTGGCTCAGGTTCCCCGATTTCATGTGCTATTCTCTGAAGATCTTCCAATTTAAGGTTGCCTTCTTCAAATGCCTTCCCGTTTCCGTTGTCAAAAGAAGCGTAGCGATTCGTTCTTAATTTTTTATAATCTGAATTTTCAAGGATATCGGCTGCTGCCAGAAGTCCTTTTGCAAATACATCCATTCCCGAAATGTGAGAGATAAACAAATCTTCAGGATCAATAGAATTTCTTCTGATCTTAGCATCAAAATTAACTCCTCCATTTCCTAAACCTCCTGCAGGAAGCAATACAAGCCAAGCCTGAACCATCTCAAGATAATCTACAGGGAACTGATCTGTATCCCAGCCATTCTGATAGTCTCCTCTATTAGCGTCGATACTACCCAAAAGTCCTGCATCTACAGCAACCTGAAGCTCATGCTCGAAAGTATGGCCTGCCAGCGTAGCGTGGTTAACTTCAATATTTAATTTAAAATCTTTATCCAATCCATAGTGTCTCAAGAAACCAATCACCGTTTCAGAATCGTAGTCATATTGGTGTTTTGTAGGCTCCATTGGTTTAGGCTCAATCAGGAAAGTCCCTTTAAAACCTTGCTGACGTGCATAATCTCTGGACATTGAAAGAAAACGTGCCAGGTGATCTTTTTCACGTTTCATATCTGTGTTCAGAAGGCTCATATATCCTTCTCTTCCGCCCCAGAATACGTAGTTTTCACCACCCAAAGCAATTGTCGCGTCGATGGAATTTTTCACCTGAGTTCCTGCACACGCAACAACATCAAAATTAGGGTTTGTAGAAGCCCCGTTCATGTATCTTTCGTGAGTGAAAACATTTGCTGTTCCCCATAAAAGCTTGATTCCAGTCTCTGCCTGCTTTTGCTTTGCATACTCTACCACTGCCTGAAGGTTTTTTTCGTAATCTTTCCAGTTGTCGGCCGGGTCTACAAGATCGATATCATGGAAACAATAGTAGCTGAAGCCCATTTTAGACATAAACTCAAAACCCGCATCCATTTTGTGCATTGCTCTTGTGACAGCGTCATTACCGATATCCCAAGGATGATGAATGGTAGCTCCTCCGAAAGGATCGCTTCCGTTTGCACATAAGGTATGCCACCATGCCATTGCAAAGCGTGTCCAGTCTTTCATAGGTTTTCCCATGACAACTTTTTCAGCATCATAATAGCGGAATGCCATTGGATTTCTGCTTTCCTTCCCTTCAAATTTAATTTTGTCGATACCTTTAAAAAACTCTTTCGTACCTGTTAAAGTGTTCATATTTCTTATTTATTTTTATTTAAAGTTTGCGTAGTCATTCCCTTCTCACTGATGTAGAAAGATCAGTAAGTGCCGAGGAATTTTTCCGCTGATTCGTTTTTAGATTATTTCATTAAGATGATGCTTCCATCTTGTATAGGCTTCCAGATATTGTTCTTGTTTCTCGTGTTCAGGCTCTATCACTGCAATTTTTTCGAGTGATGAAAATGCTTCTTTAGAATCTGCATAAAACCCTATTCCTATTCCCGCAGCTCTTGCAGCTCCTACAGCTCCGTCGGTATCATAAAGTTCAATTACTGCATTACTGACACTGGAAAGTGACTGACGAAAAATTGAACTTAAAAACATATTGGCATTTCCTGCACGAATCACCTGAATATCCATCCCGATATTTCTCATGATATTCATTCCGTATTCGTAAGAAAATACGATTCCTTCCTGCGCTGCGCGCAATATGTCTCCTTTTGTATGAATATTAAAATTAATCCCGTGTATTGAACAGTTGGTTTCTTTGTTTTCCAGTACTCTTTCTGCACCGTTTCCGAAAGGTACAATACTTAATCCTTTAGAACCTACCGGAGAAAGTGAAGCCAGCTCATTCATGTCTCCATATGAAGATAATGATGTTGCAAAATTATGTTTGAGCCACGAATTCAAAATTCCTGTTCCATTGATGCAAAGTAAAACGCCCAGTCTGATCTGCTCTGGTGTATAATTAACGTGAGCAAATGTATTGACCCTTGATAATTTATCGTATTCAAGCTGATCCAGCACCCCATACACCACTCCTGAAGTTCCGGCAGTGGAAGCAATTTCTCCCGGATTAAAAACATTTAGTGAAAGTGCGTTGTTTGGCTGATCTCCTGCTCTATATGAGATCGGTGTTCCTTCTTTTAAACCTAATTCCTGAGCTGCTGCTGCAGAAACCGTAGCCTGAATCCCGAACGTAGGAATAATCTCCGGGAAGAAGCTTTTAGGAATTCCGTAATGGCCGATTACGTCTTCCGAAATACAATTGTTTTTAAAATCCCAGAAAATCCCTTCCGACAACCCTTCGATCGTTATTCCGATTTGTCCGGACAGTTTCATAGCGATATAATCTCCGGGAAGCATTATTTTATCAATCTGATCAAAAATTTCAGGTTCGTTTTCTTTCACCCATGCTAGTTTTGATGCTGTAAAGTTTCCCGGTGAATTTAATAAATGAGATAAACATTTTTCTTCACCAATTTCTTTAAAAGCCTTTTCTCCATACGGCACTGCGCGGCTGTCGCACCAGATAATGGATGGTCTTAATAAATTCTGATCTTTGTCTACAAGGATAAGCCCGTGCATCTGCCATGTAATGCCAATTCCTTTAATATCTTCCGCATGTACTCCTGATTCATGCATAACAGCTTCATGAGCCAGTTTCAGGTTTGTCCACCAGTCACCGGGGTTCTGTTCTGCCCATCCGGGATTGATGGCGGTGATTTTCATTTCCTTTTTTTGGAGAAAATTCTGAAGCAATCACCTTTCCGCTAGATGCCTCGATGAGACAAACTTTTACAGAAGAACTGCCGATGTCATAGCCTAGTAAGTACATAATTTAGATAGAAGCGTATTTATTTGATTAGTTTAGTATTATTTTTCTTGTAGATCTTTGCATCGAACTTATAATATCTTGCAGCACGGTGCGAAACGTTTTTCTCAATCTCATCCAACGGTACAATATAGTTGAAGGATGATATTTTTTTATGAAAATTTTTAATGTCAATATATTTTTCACTTAATGCGCTGTAAAGCTGGTACAGTTGCCTGATCGTAAACCTCTTCGGCAGCAGCTCAAAAATAATGGAGAAGTCGGATTCTATCCACTTTCTGATCTCCACCAGCGATTCGCTGATAATCTTATTATGATCGAACGGCAAGGTCGGCACTTCATCAATCGGAAACCAGTCTACTGTGTCATATTTTGTGCTGTTGATCTTATGATCGATCTTACAGAGCGATAAATATGCTACTGTAATGATCCTGTCTATATGATGCTTATACTCCTTTCCCATCCATTTTATATCATGTTCATTGTTGGCACGACTGGGATCTGCAAAACATTTGAACTGCTTAAGGACCATTTTCCTGATTCCTGTCAACTCGTGAAGTACTCTTTCAGCGGCATCATCTACATCTTCATCACTAAAAATCAAACTGCCCGGTAGTTTTCTCTGTCTTTCCAAAGGGATCTCATCCACATGTCGCTGAACCAATAAAATATTTAGGCGGTTTTCGAGATCAAATCCGAATACTACACAATCTACAGATACATACGTATGAATAAAGTTAGGGCTCATTTAATTGTTAACATTTATGTAACATCACAAATATAAAAATTCAAATGAATAAAAAAAATAAATTTACTGCTATTACCTACATATCAATAATTTACATATCGATTTTTTATGATAACAATTGTATATAAAATATGATAAGGTTATCATATTTTATATACTTATTCTGATCTTAAAATATGAGTTTACAACACTTTGTAAAAAAAATGTTAAAAAATAATAATGAAATTTTCCTTACAAAATACTATGATAAGAAACGTTAAAAAAAATATTAACTTTTTTTATTAAAAAGTGTAAAAAAAACACTTTTAAGGGTTAAAATACTCAAAAAAATCGTTTTTTTCTTTACCGTTTTTATACCCAAGATCATAAAATTATGCTAAAAAGGAAATATTAATGAAAGTTTGTAAATTAATTTATGATAACATACCGTTGAACAAATTTAACCTTAAATATACCCTGTATTCTGCACGCATTTACAGCAGATCAAAAGAAGAAGCAGAAGTTTATTATTTCCTTACATTCCATTAAGCATATAAAAAAATAATAATTTAATGTGAGTATAATTTTACATTGGAATTGTTTGTATGGCACAACTTCTGATATAGAAAAGGCAACACTAAAATCAAAAAATTATGTCTATAAAAATACAAGTTGCCATATGCAAGGATTGCAATGGCTATTACTGCGCGGCTCCTTTAGAAAAAAAAGACGTTCATCACCCTGAAATCATCGATCATTTTTTTTATCATGGTGAGCCATGGTTTACTCTTGATAAAAGTACTTTTGCAAAGTTTAAAAACTATGAAAATTCGGAAATCGTAATCGTTGATCTTCATCAGCATCAAAAGCAGGATCACCAGTATTGCAGATGTACAAAGAGGAAAACAGTTTCTAAAAAGAAATATGCCCACAGCGTTACCAGAAAGCAAAAAAGAGGTTGTTTTTGTAGAGAAAAACGATGCTGATACTGATATTTATTTTAAAGATTTATATTATACTTATAATAATTTCCATGGTTTAAATACCAATAGTTATAGTAACTCTAACAGGAAGTTTCATTAAGATGTTTCAGCAGCTTCAAAAGAGCTCTTTAGAATAAAAAAAGCCAGAGATAATTTGAATTATCTCTGGCTTGTATTTTCCGGACTAGTATTAATTTTAGTTTTATTAGGTGTCTTTTATGAATAATTAAATTATTCAATGGTAGGTGTGTGGTGTGGTTTACGAAACTAAAATCTTTTTTATTTGAAAAAACATTAACCATGACTTTTTCAATTCTGCTTCGATCAGCATCTGTCAAATTAGATCCCGAAGGAAGGCATAAACTAGTATTGAAGAGTGTTTCTGCAAAGTTACCTCCATAATACGGTGCATCTTTGAAAACAGGCTGCATATGCATTGGTTTCCATATAGGACGTGATTCTATATGATCTTCTAAAAATGCCAGGCGAAGATCTTCGTGGCTTTTTGATGCTAATTTCTTATCAACCGTAATTACAGACAGCCAGTGATTGCTGTAAAAATCTCCGTTCGGCTCGGAAAAAAGTTCAATACCATCCATATCTTTAGTAACATCAGCATAGAAATCGTGCATTTTTCTGCGGCCTTCTACTCTGCTGTTCAGAACTTCCATCTGACCTCTTCCGATTCCTGCACATATATTGCTCATTCTGTAATTGTATCCGATCTCAGAATGCTGATAGTGTGGTGCTTTATCCCGTGCCTGTGTAGAAAGGAATACAGCCCTGTCCTTATCTTCTTTAGAATGGCAAACCAATGCTCCCCCACCCGAAGTAGTGATGATTTTATTACCATTAAAAGATAAGATCCCGAAACGTCCGAATGTTCCGCACGTTCTGCCCTTATAGGTTGATCCTAATGATTCGGCAGCATCTTCAATCAAAGGAATATCAAACTCTGAAGCTACTGCTAAAATTTCATCCATTTTGGCGGGCATTCCATAAAGATTGACCGCAATGATTGCTTTTGGCTTTTTCCCTTTGGCAATTCTATCCTTCACTGCCTCCCTTAAAGCTACAGGACACATATTCCAAGTGTCCTTTTCTGAATCTACGAATACCGGAGTTGCCCCAAGATACACGATAGGATTAGCAGATGCTGAAAACGTTAAAGACTGGCAGATCACTTCATCTCCATACCCTACATTACATTCAATTAATGCAAGGTGTAAAGCCGCCGTACCTGAAGAAAGAGCTGCGACCTTTGTTTTCTGATTTAAAAAATTTTCCAAATCACCTTCAAAACCATTTACATTGGGTCCAAGAGGAGCAATCCAATTGGTCTCAAAAGCCTGGTTGATATACTTTAGCTCTCCACCTCCCATGTGAGGTGAAGAAAGCCATACCTCGATGTTCATACTCAATTTTTATTTTTATTATTTATAATTCGGTAACTTTTATTACTTTACCAGGGTTTCCGACCACTGTTGCGCCGTCAGGAATATCACTGATGATAACTGCTCCTGCCCCGATAGTACACCATTTTCCTATTCTTATGCCCTGGATTACGCTTACTCCTAATCCAACATGTGTTCCTTCTCCTACATAAACGCTTCCTCCCAATGCAGCATTTGGTGAAATATGCACAAAATCTTCAATAACACAATCATGATCTATTGATGAATTGGTATTGATAATACAATGCTTTCCTATACTCACTGCAGAGTTGATGCTGACTCCTGACATGACAACTGTTCCTTCTTCTATATCTACTCTTTTGGAGACCGATGATTTCGGATGAAGTAAGGTAACATAAGTAAATAACGTATTCTGGTCAACAATATTCTTTCTACCCTATTATTTTCTATTGAAATGATGATATCTATTTCTGATAGCGGCTCATGAAATTACAGAATAATAGTAATGTAGCTTTAGATATATTTCATTTATAAACTAATAATGTGGTATCTTTTTTCTTCTGCAACTTCAGCAACTACCTTGCCATGGTCACTTGTTCCGTATACAATACATGTTGTTATGTTAATTATTTCCGTTAAAAACCTCTGTCGTTGCCTGCCCTTCCTTATTAATTCCTTCTTTTTTAAAAACTTTCTTAAAAGTGAGAAATATAATTTTGCAATCCAATACAAAAGACAAATGATCGATGTACCATACATCCAGTTCAAATTTCTTTGCCCATGAAATAGCATTTCTTCCGTTTACCTGTGCCCATCCGGTAATTCCCGGGCGAACTTCGTGTCTGCGTTTCTGAGACTCGTTATATAAAGGCAGATACTGTGGCAATAAGGGCCGGGGACCTATCAACGACATATCCCCTTTCAACACATTGATAAGCTGAGGAATTTCATCAAGAGAAGTCTGACGTACGAAACTACCAACTTTAGTAAGTCTCTCTGAATCTGATAACAAATTACCATGACTGTCTTTTTTATCTGTCATCGTTTTGAACTTAATGATCCTGAACAGTTTCTCATTAAGCCCCGGTCTTGTCTGAAAAAAGAATGGTTTACCATCATTCTGAAAATATAAGATAATCAGAACGATCACGAAAACAGGCGATAGTACAATTAAGCCCGTAAAAGCGATCAGAAAATCGATCATTCTTTTTATCAAATTTTTATACATCTATCTTTTCTCTTTAAGCAATGTTTTGGTTATCCGTCCCAGATTAAGAATCCTTACAACAGAAATCGGATTTTCGGTAATAATGGAATTTCAGCAACAAAGCTGAGACTTTTAAATTAAACAACAATTTTTAATTTTTACTTATTACAATCATTAGGCTTCAAATAACCAAATTGTGATAACTAATAATAAATCTTCACCGTATTATAATCTGGAATCACAATCTTCCAGAATTCCTTTTACATCATAAATTACTCCATTCTCCTTTAAATAATCATTAAGATTCAGGCTCATGAATTCTTTATGGGCAACGGTAAGAATAATAGCATCAAATTTCTGATCAGGAATTTCATTAGCTACTGTAAGTCCATATTCGTGCGCTACTTCTTCAGGATTAGCCCATGGGTCGAATGTAGTTACTTTCAAAGAATAATCTTCAAGTCCATGGATTACATCAACAGCTTTTGTATTTCGTACATCCGGACAATTTTCTTTAAATGTTATCCCAAGATTTAAAACTTCACCACCGTTAATGCTGATATTCTTCTTAATCATACATTTCACGAGCTGAGAAGCGACATACTGTCCCATAGAATCATTCAGACGACGTCCCGCCAATATGATTTCCGGATGATAACCATGTTCCTGCGCTTTCTGTGCAAGGTAATAAGGGTCTACCCCAATGCAGTGGCCTCCTACCAGTCCCGGTTTGAAAGGTAAAAAGTTCCATTTGGTTCCCGCTGCCTTTAAAACTTCATGCGTATCAATTTCTAATAAATTGAAAATTTTAGCCAGTTCATTTACAAAAGCAATATTGATATCTCTTTGAGAATTTTCAATTACTTTAGCAGCTTCAGCAACTTTAATAGTTGGAGCAAGATGAGTACCTGCTACGATCACCGATTTATAAATATTATTTACTATTTCACCAATTTCAGGTGTGGAACCAGATGTCACTTTAAGAATTTTTTCTACCGTATGCTCTTTATCCCCCGGATTAATGCGTTCCGGAGAATAGCCTGCAAAGAAATCTTCGTTAAATTTCATTCCTGAAACTCTTTCCAGAACCGGAATACATTCTTCCTCCGTTACTCCAGGATATACAGTAGATTCATAAATGACAATGTCTCCCTTAGAAAGTACTTTTGCTACAGTCTCCGATGATTTATACAACGGTGTCAGATCGGGACGATTATGTTTATCAACAGGAGTTGGAACGGTTACTACATATATATTTGCTTCTTTAATATCCTGTATATCTGAAGAGCCAAAAAAACCATTTTCATTACCGTTAAACGGATTTCTGTCTATTAAAACAGACTTTAAAACTTCAGTTTCCACTTCTAGCGTGCTGTCTGTTCCTGATCTTAATTCTTCGATTCTATTCTGATTGATATCAAATCCTACCACCGGATATTGAGTTGCAAATAAACGAGCCAATGGTAAACCTACGTAACCAAGACCGATAACGGCAATTTTATATTGTTTTTCCACAAAGATTTTATTTAATTATTTACTTTAAATTTTCCCAATACCATGTAATGGCTTCTTTCAGACCATTTCCAATAGTATGGCTGGGCTTATATCCCAAAAGGTTCTGAGCTTTTTCTATAGACGCCAGCGAATGCGGAATATCTCCAACACGGTTGGGACCATGTACGATTTCGATATCAGCAATATTCCCGTCGTATTCACTTAGGTATTTTTTAATATAATGTACGAGGTCATTTAATGTGGTACGGTCACCAACTGCTGTATTATACACTGTATTAACAGCTTCAGGATTGTTTGTAAGCATAGCCAGCTCATTCATCTGAATCACATTGTCGATATAGGTAAAATCACGTGAATAATCCCCGGTTCCGTTAATTTTAGGAGACTGATGATTCATCAGCTGTTTTACAAACAAAGGAATTACAGCGGCATAAGTTCCGTTGGGATCCTGTCTGCGGCCAAATACGTTGAAATATCTAAGACCTACACATTCTATTCCGTAGGTTTTAGAAAAAACATCTGCATACAATTCATTTACATATTTGGTAATCGCATACGGAGATAGTGGTTTTCCTATAACTTCTTCCACCTTCGGAAGTGATGCGGAATCACCATAAGTAGAAGAGGAAGCAGCGTACACGAAACGTTTCACTTTGGCATCTCTTGCAGCAACGAGCATGTTCAGAAACCCTGAAACATTTACTTCATTGCTTGTAATGGGATCATTGATTGATCTTGGAACAGAACCTAATGCGGCCTGATGCAAGACATAATCTACATTCTCTACAGCTGCCTTACAGGTTTCGAGATCACAGATACTCCCCTCGATCAGTTTGTAATTCGGATTTTTTAAAAAAGCTTCGATATTGTATCGATGTCCTGTTGAAAAATTATCAAGACAAACTATCTCATATCCTTTATTTAAAAAATATTCCGTAAGGTTGGAGCCTATAAATCCTGCTCCACCCGTAATTAAAATTTTACCCATTTTTATGATTTAAAAATTTTATTCCACCAGCTTTTTTTAGTTTCTTTGTCATTATAGCCGTATCCATATCCATAATTGTAACCGTATCCATACCCTCTTGCGCTTTTTGAAATATCGTTTATAACAAAAGAAACATTCTTTAATTTTGATTCTTTCACGAGATCCTGAGCAAAATCAATAAGTACTTTTCGTGAAACTCCTGATCTTACCACATACAATGTTGCATCTGCAACATCTGCTATACTTAGGGTATCTGAAACCAGCATAAGTGGTGCCGAGTCAATAATAATATATGCATATTCGGATGACATCTGCTCTATCAGTTTCTGGTATCGACCATTAGAAAGAAGTTCCTGAGGATTTGGAGGAATAGTACCTGCATAAATCACATCACAATAAGGATTTGTATAGGATGTATGAATAAGATCATGCACATTTACCGACTCATCATATAAGAATTCTGTAAGACCCTTTCTTTTTACGGGTTCGCTGTCATATCTCTGGATCTGTGGGTTTCTGATATCCGAACCTATCAACAACGCCCTACCGTTTTTATTTCCTACCGTTAACGCAAGATTTACAGAAACCAAGGTTTTTCCTTCTCCTTTTACAGATGATGTCACTATAATAACTTTGGCCGAATCTTTTTTAGGAAGTATAAATTTAAGATTGGAAACCAATATACGGAATGACTCTGCCAGTTCTGAAAAGTCGTTTCTCTGTATCAAATGATTATCATCAACTTTCAATGAAGGTATGTCAACCAAAATTCCAAGATTAGACCGTTCTTTAATATCTTCTCTTGTGTAAATCTTATCATCTAAAATAAAAAGCAAGTAAAAAATAGCGAAAGGGATGAGCAAGCCAAGCAGAAATGCACCGATGATGATGATATCTTTTTTTGGAGAAACAGGAATATCATCTGTATATGCCGGATTTACAATTTTAGCCTTAGGAACATCGACAGATAAATTGATCGCATTTTCTTCCCTTTTCTGAAGAAGAAATAAGAAAAGTTGCTCTTTCAGATTCTGCTGACGTTCTATACCCCTGTAAATTTTAGATTGTCCCGGTACCTTATCTATAGCACTATTATTCGTCGAGATCTGGTTCTGCAACTGAGAAATAGTGGCTTTTACCGCATCTTTCTGCTCACGAATATTATCACGGATAATATCTTTAAGGGAAGCAATTTCCCTGTTCATTTCGATTACGGCAGGATTTTCATTCGTTGCCTGCTTCAGCGTTTTATTCCTGCTGATGAGAAGAAGGTTATATTGAGATATTGTTTGCTCCAAAGAAGGATTAAGCCCAAGATTAGAAGGCATAAGCTGATTATTTCCTTTTGAAGCTTCTGTAGTAAGAGAATTCAGAAGATCAAGTTGTGCCTGCTGCTGAAGAAGTGCTTTTGTATTCTCACTGGTATTTTGTAGAGCCAGCTCAGCCTGAGCCTGAAGGTCAAAAATACGATTTTTGTTCTGGAAGTTTTCTTTCTGGTTTTCTACACCCGAAAGATCTCGAGTAATTACCTCTAATCTTTTATCAATAAATGTTTGTGTATTACGAGCCTGAAGGTTTTTATCTTTCTGCCCATCTAAATTATACTGAAGCGTTAGCTCGTTAAGAATTGTTTCAGACTTTATAGGAACTGTTCCTATGAGACTTATATCCATCAACAAAGCTTTATCATCAGGTATATCAACTTGAATGGTTTTTTCAAGTTTTTTTACTTTCTCAATCGGGTTCCAAAAAATAATTTTATATCCAGGTTTTAGAGTATAATGAGAGTCTCTGGTTAATACCACAACACCGAAATCAAGCTTAAGAGGAACATTAAATTTCCCAGTAAACTTCCCGTGATTTTCATTAACAAGCGTAAACTCATCTCCACTGATTATCTTTAAATTATACTCTGATGATACAAATTTTTTATCAAATTTCAAAATTCTTCCTGATACAGGAACATCTGTAAATAACTGATAATCTTTAATTTCTCCTGTGTTAAAATATTCAACATTGAGATTAAGATTTTTTACAACCTGCATTAAAATTGGCCTCGAATTCACAACTGCAGCTTCGCTCTTCAATTCATCGGCATTTCCAAGTCCGATACCTAAGTTACTCAGGTCAGATAATGCTGAAGTAAGATCGTTTTCTTTTTTATCAAATTTAAGTGTTGTTTTACTTTGATATTTAGGAACACTGTATCTGAGGTAAACATATGCGCTTATCATACAAACCATAACAGATACCAGAAACCATGGCCATTTGTAAAAGTATTTTGTAATCGTACGTCTTAAATCGATCTTTTCCTCATTTTCCTGAAGTTCTATCTGCTGCATATATATATGGTTATCTTTTTAAAGCAATAATTAGAGTAGCTGCCGTTATTAATGTACCTATAATCTGGAAAGTAAGCGCCCTGTTAGGATTTGAGTTTGCCTGAATCTGCTTATTCTTATCTGGTTGTACATATAATACGTCGTTTTGCTTCATATAATAATAAGGAGAACTTACAATATCCGCTCTGCTAAGATCCAGATTGACAATTTCGTCATTACCATCGTCTTGCGTACGGATGAGCTTTACATTGGTGCGGTCTCCAAAATCTGTCATGTCGCCCGCAAGGCCAAGAGCCTGAAAAACATTTATTTTTTGTGATAAGCTTTCTTTCTGTCCCGGTGCTTTTACTTCACCCAAAACACTTACATTGAAGTTTTTGAGCGTAATTGTAACCAAGGGATCCGTGAGATATCTTTTTAAACGTGATTCCAAATCTTGTTTCAGCTGTATTTGAGTCATCCCTTTTGTATATATACTTCCCAAGACAGGAAAGTTAATATAACCTTCTTCATTGACCAAATATTCACTCGGCTGTACATATTGATTCATTGCTGAATTTCCTTCACTTCCAACTTTATTTGCAGTATTAAGGTTAAAGGGCTTCACAGCAGCTTCATCAAGTGCGGAAACAAGAATAAGAAGAACATCTCCTTCCTGGATGTGTAAACCCTGAAATTTCGCTTTGGCGACTTCCTCTTCCATATTGCTTTTCGACATATACACCATATTCTGTTTGGGCTTGCATGATAATAAAGTAATAGATACTAATATCAGAAGAGTGATAATATTTCTGTTCATATGTAATTTTAATCTACTGTGGTAACGCTCTCAATTTTTAGATTTTCAATGAGCGAACTAAATATTTTTATGGTTAATATACTATTTTATAATAAATGTAAAATTTGCAACGCGTATCTTAATCAATTTGTTTGCCGAAATAATGTTTTAATGTAAAATTTAAACATAATATTCGTAATTACCAGATAAACAACCAAATTAAATTATGTTAACCTTCGCGGAATTTATATAAATATTTTTTGAAATTAATTTTTGTTCATTTATTAGATTACCATTTATTATCAATTTTATTTTATGTTTTAAAATATTAATACAAAGCTTTCTGCTGTAATGGCAAACATTCACTATAAAAATCCGATACAAAAACATTCTCCAAAAATGCATTTCAGAGTTTAATTTTCGCCAAGAATAAGAAAAATTTAAATAAGAAAAAGTATTTGAAAGAAAAATTAAAACTGGTGAATACATATGGAAGCACTCCAGCTCCCTAATATTAAAAAGATTTTTACCCAAAAGAGTATTAAAACAAAGGTACAACAGTTTCATTTTAACAGTATATGATTTCAGTACCCAAATATAACAATTATGTACAGATTAATGATAATTAATTTATACTGTCAAGACGGTACGAATATTGTCTTTAATTCAACTCAAGATCAAAAAAAATCCAACACCGCAAATATACATATTTTCCCGATATAGGGAATTTGTAAACTTAATTTAATTCTTGGAAAAAGTGAAAAATATAATGATTATAAAAATAGTAAAAGATTTTTTTTACAAGCCAAATCTTGTTCTTATCCAATATAAAACATATTTTCTTTATCAGATATACATGAGAGATAAAAATTTCACCTGTCAGGACGATCTTTCGCGCGAATACGGTACCATATATAGAATAAATTCGGTATCATTTTAACAAAACTTATATCATCAAATGGCGATGTAAGTGTATATCAAGCAAAAATAACAATTAATGTAAAATACTATTATTCTCGTCTTGAAATCTACATACCGTCGGAAAAGTTTGATTTTCCTTTATTTAAGAACTTTCAGATATGTTATTTCTTTCATTATAACAAGAAATAAGATTTCATATTTATAAAATAAATTAAAAATTGGAACTGCCGAAATAATTCAATATTGATATAGAATTATCTCTAATCAAATAATATTTATAGCATAATGCAAAAAATTATATTAGTCGGGTACTAATTTACCACAATATAAAATGTATATAATTACAGATCAGTTAAAAGATATTGGCTTCAGTGTAAATCGATTGGATCATATAATTAAAAGAAACAATAACAAAAGAAAGCTGAATACTCTGGAATTTTATTGTATTTATATCGTCATGCAGAATATTCGTCTCACGGTTGAAAATATCGCCCATGACATCGAAGCAGGCAATATTGTTTTCGTAGGGCCCCAAAAGGATGTTGAGTTTGGCCCGTCCCGAGGCCATGATGTTTTAATCGTTGTTTTTTCGACAACTTTTTATGAAAGGTCTGTAAAAGACTCACTTTTCCTGAATTCACAGCTTTTTTTCAATTACAATTCTGATATATTTATCGCCCCTTTTGTCAACAAGGAAGAAATGCGTGTGGTTTTTATGGATCGAATGGAAAGTTTTCGAAAGAAAGATAAAAGTCTTTATGTCTCGGCGGCACACAATGCTATTGAGAGACTGATTTTAGACGCATTTTTGCACATTCCTACGGAAGAGGTAAAAAAAGATGTAAAATTTGATTATCTTTATTGCGTTAATCGGTTCAAGATCGTACTCCAAAGGGATTACAAAATTTCAAAAAAGGTTTCCCATTATGCCAGCGAGCTGAATATAACCCCCAGAAAGCTTACTGAAATGACAGAATATGTTCTCGGCAAAACAGCAAAACATATTATAATAGAAAAGCTCATTCATGAGTCTAAAAAAATGTTGAGTTATTCTAATTATACCATATCTCAAATAGCTTATGAGCTGGGATTCAGCGATGAAGGAAATTTTACAAATTTTTTTAAGAAGCACACCCAAAAAAACCCTTCTGAAATGAGGAATTATTGAAAAATAATTGTATATTTGGTTAAGTAACCATAAGGTGAAAAACAAACCGATGCATATCAAATATTTTTTTATTTTAATCTGCCTCATTACTTTCACTTACTTCCGTGCACAAAACGACGGAACTACGGTTAACATACGTTTGTATCCTACTCAGACACTGACTATCAATCCTGCAGATGCAGACAAAAGTTCTTATAATGAAAGTGATGATCAGGATACAAAATTTATTATGATTTCAAGCCCTTCAGGTTTTGAGGTAAGACTGCAACATGATCTTTACAGCGGAAAAGCCGGTTTCAAAAATACAGACCAGGCCATTCTGGAAAAAGATACCATCCGCAACCTTATCAATTATAAAAAAGGAGTGATTGAAAAAATATTTGAAATTGACAGTCGTAAGAATAAAAAAAGGGACTTATCTAAAGATCAGAATTATTACATTTTAACGATGATGTCAAATTAATAAAGAAAAAATTACAATTAAAATTATATTTTTTTATATTTAACCATTTATTAATTTTCTATACATAATTTATTAATAATACTTTTATCATAAAATATTATTATTTGTGGAGTTATTTTTCTTTTCATAATTAATTTTTATTGAATATCCAATAAAAACAATTACTGTATATCGCTAATTCTCAGCGACAAAAATTACAAATTATTAGCAATTTTTCACAATAATGCTCTGATTTGAAGTCTATACATTTGCATCATATTTTTGAACTAATAACATTAAAAAATAATCGCATTTATGAAAAAGTGTATTCTAGCATCATTTGTTCTATTCGGATTTGCAACAATCGCTGCACAAACCGTTACTCTAAACGTAAGATTAAAGCCTATTCAGACTTTGGTCGTTAACAACTCACAAAAAATCGTTAACTTAGACTACGTAACTAAAGATGACTATGCTAATGGTGTATCATCCCTTAACGCTGACCACTTGAGCATTTACAGTACCGGAGGATTCCAGGTGAAAGTAAAAGCTGCTAACTCGGCTTTACAAAACGGAAATAAAAACATTCAGGCTAACACTATCCAGATTAAAGCCAGCGCAGGTACTGATGCCGTAAACGGAGCACAATATACACAAGGTGCTACTCTATCTGCTAACGAAACTACTTTAGTAACTTCCACTTCAGGAGGTGTTGACAAGAAAATCAACATCGAATACAAAGGTGCAGGTGCTAATGCATACCTAGACAACTATATTGCAGGACAGGATCCTACGGTATATACTACTGAACTTACCTACACTATTATTGCACAATAAGATACTGTAGATTATAATAAAAATAGAATGCTACAAGTAATTGTGGCATTTTTTTTCTGCTGTCACAGTCTTTACTTTTACAATGAACAAGACCCACTCACTCCATTTTTTTTTCAGCTTTTTTTCTGGTTTCTTTTCTTTCAATGATTCAGGCACAGACCGGCATTTCGGTTTCGCCTCCGAGGCTGTATTTTGAATCAACCGTAGGAAACAGTAATACACAGAAAATAACGGTTACTAACGTGAGTGCAAAAAACTCTTTGGATTTGGCCATAAGCCTTGGTGACTGGGAATACAATGAGAAGGGTGAAAACATTATGTCTGCAGCCAATACCCTGAAAGTATCCTGCGCAGGATGGATCAGTGTAAAAAAAGAAGACAATTATTTTACATTAGGACCGGGAGAGAGAAGGGATATTGATGTTACCATAACAGTTCCCAGTAAACTGTCTGATACATTGGAAGCACATTCTGCAGTTTTATATGTAAACCAGATGAATCCCGTGGATGATGTAGACAGCAAAGGTGCAAAGATAAAAGTAAGTATCCGGTCAGGAATAAAAATATTCCATAAACTTCTTCCTTCGGCTAAAACAAAAAAAATAGAAATACAGAATCTGACTTTTGAGAAATCTAAAAAGCAGCTGGAACTGTTTTTCGAAAATGAAGGAAATATATGGACAGACGGTAAGGTTTTCACAGATCTTGTCAACATGGAAAATGGCAAAAAAAGTGTCTGTTGACCCTATCGTATTCTACACCATGCCGGGTAATAAAAGAGAAATGGATATTTCTCTTCCCGCAGATCTTCCGAAAGGAAAATATACAGCATCCGTGATGATCGATTACGGTGATAATAATCTTGAACTCGGCGAGTTAAATTTTATGTATGATTAAAACACTCTCACTCGTACTGTTGTTAGCAGGGCAGTTTTTATATTCACAAATTTCTTATTATTCGTGGATCAATAGCTACCTGCAAATCAATTCTTACGATGGAAATACTAATCCCGATGCCTATACCGCAATGTTAAGCGGAAACGGCAATTTCAACGTTCCCTTCTGGAGGCTGTCTGCAAAGCTTAAACAGCCGATTATGACTAATGACGGACTCTATACGATGCCCGGAAACAAAGTTTCTTTACATCCGGTTTCGTCATCAGGCCAGGCTTATCCGAATCCTGTTCCTACTATTTCACAGATTGGGATGCCTCTTAACGTGGTACTTCAGCAGGGCCAGGAAGTATTTCTGGTTCCTAAATCCAACGCGTCCCTTTACAATCAGCCTTCTCAGCAGAACGGATATTACAGCTTACAGCTAAAATTCAGTTTAAGTGTGATAGGAGGTGCCTATCTGGGCAGCTACCCTTCCTGGATCAAATTCTATGCACCTGTGGAGTTCACGTTGTATGATCAGTACAATAATGTAATCGGCAGAATGGATCATAACTTTGAGCTGCAGATCGGTACGCTTTCCGGGGTTCCTCCCATAGATGCTCCTGAGCTTTCATTGACGTTTGCTCCAAGCGCACAGAATGCGCTACTCGAATTTAAAAATATAGATGATTATACCAACGGAGTAAGCGTAACATACAATAATGCCTTAATCGTAAAAAGCAATACCAATTACCAGATTAAGCTAAAATCACTGCAATCTCAGTTTACTTCTTCCTATGGAAATACTATCCCGATTGATGCGGTGAAAATGTCTCTAAGCTCCGCAGTGGCCAATACAAGCGTTTTTCCGATCTCATTGAGCGCAGTCTCACAGCTCGTCGCCAAAGGAAATGCCACACAGGGCAATACCGTTTATTATGATGTAAAATATTCAACCATTCATAATGATGAAATCTTTATTAACGCCAAATCAGATGACTATTCAGCAACTCTTCAGTATGAGATAACACCTCAATAAAAACTCAAATGTCCTCTAATAACCTACAGAAAATTTTCATTTTATTTTTTACTTTATGCATCTCGCTTACGGTTTCAGCGCAAACAGGTAACGGTATCAGCATGGAAATCCGCGACGAATCCAGTCTGGGAAGAGATCGTATTATAAGCACCATTATTGAAATTAAAAATAATTCCCAGACCCATTTTAAAGGCAAACTGTATGTGACTGTTCCTTCAGGATTCAGAAACATTTCCGGGAATATGGCCGAAATCGATATTGATTCGGGCAGCAATATCTATCTGCCTGTGAAAATTCTGATCAACAATAACGCAGCCTCCGGGAAAAGTGAAATCAGTTTTACTATAAAAGATATAGCGGATAAAGATGTTATCAAACAGACGATCATCCACGATATCCCCGAAAACAATTCTCTGGCAATCAGTACAGATACGCCTTTAATTTACATGAGTAATGTAGCCGATTCTATCGAAGTAAGAGCGAGGGTTTCAAATTTAGGCAACAAAACTCAGCATGTTACGGTTGTATTTAAAATTCCTGAAGCAGATCAGGGAAGTTTTTTTGTGGAAAAGAAAGGCATCGTGTCAGTACAGAAAGATTCGGTGTTTATCTATCGTTTCAGGCCATCAGGCAATTTAATGAAATCACCTCAATTCAGTGTAAACATCGTCGGATTTAGAGAGCCGGATAAGGAAATTTTCGGAAACAGCATCGTATCTATTCAGAACAATTCGTCGACACAGCATTACCAGTCTTTAGACAATAACAACCTTAATTACACCAAAAACAGTATTACCACAAGCTACAGATTTCTGGGAAATCAAACCTATCTCTATCAGCTTATTGGTTCGGGAGGTTTTAATCTTCCGTCCGGATATGTTTTTATCAGAGGAAATATTTATAAAACCAATGGCCCCGAAGATCCTGTTGTTAATAATACTTTCATCTCATATCGCAGGGAAAAAAGTGAATTTACAGTCGGGAATATCAGCAAGATCATAGAACTTTCCCTCTACGGACGGGGGGCAGAATATGCTTATACTTCGCAGGATAAAAATAAAAGATTGGAAATTGGCTTCATTGATCAAAGTTTCAGTCTGATAGATCGTACCTCTTTCCTAAAATCAGGCTACGGATTTTACGTCAGAGGAACATTGGGAGCAAGCAATGCGAGCCGAAATATTTCAGCTGCATATGTATTTAGAAGTGATCCTTATGAAAAGGTAAAGCATAATTTACTGGGAACCAACTTTCAGTATGCATTTAATAAAGAATGGAATCTCAGTGCCAAATTATACAGCGGAGTCAGCATTTATGAGAGCATCAACACGACAAAGCCATCGGGGGGCTTTGGAAACCCAGTATTCCGGGACTATTAACAAGGTGAATATCAGCGGAAACTATTCTTTTAGCTCAAACTATTATCCCGGAAATCAGAGAGGTATTTTCCAGCTCCAACAAAACGTTTCAGGAAGTATATTTAATGGTCACTCTGTGTATGCGAATATGATGATTTCTAATTTTTCGCCTAAATTTTATTTCTATAACAATAATTTAGAAACCAACAGTGCAAGACTTGAAACCGGATTCAATTTTCCCAAGAGAAAGAATTTCGGATTTGGGATCAGCTTTCAGTATCAGAATGAAAATTCCAATACATATAATACTTTTTTCGGTCTTACAGAAAATAAAGAGTTGAAAGAAATGACCGCAAAAAGATTGGTTGAGCGTATAAGCTGGTCGAGTACGGATAGAAAACACTCTTCCATTATAGGTATAGAAACCGGATTGGCAAACTATCCCGACAGCGATACCGGAAAATATCAGATGAGATTTACGGGAAATTATGCTTAT
Source organism: Chryseobacterium sp. POE27 (assembly GCF_039727685.1). Lineage (NCBI taxonomy): Bacteria > Pseudomonadati > Bacteroidota > Flavobacteriia > Flavobacteriales > Weeksellaceae > Chryseobacterium > Chryseobacterium sp. POE27. The sequence continues at coordinate 225,902 of NZ_CP152475.1, read as the reverse complement.
AAATGGCTTAATTTTCAGTTGATCTATCAGTACGGAAGCTATTATCTTTCAGAATATGCATTTTCAAAATTATTGGGAAGTACCGGCACTTACGAAAAAACATCTGCTTCAGCTTTCGTTACGCATACGATGCTTAAAGGCAAACTGAGCATCAATTCAGGATTATCATACACCGACGATACACTTTACGGAAAATCGCCTTCCGGATTTGTCAATCTGAAATACTCAAAAGAGCGTTACGGTTTTTACATGAATTCATCGTGGTTCAATTATTCCCTGAATAATTTCAGCAACAATCTTCTCACCGTTGAAGTTGGCGTTACCATCAATTTACGAAGCAATAATCTGGATTCCGGAAAGAAAAGTAATATTAAGGCTTTTGTGTATTATGACCGTAACAATAACAATGTGTATGATGAAGGAGACGAAAAAGCAGCAGGATACATCATTATGCTTAACAATATCTCGTTCAAAACCAATGAAGGCGGAAATATAGAATACAAGGCGATTCCTTACAACAAATATACTCTGAGACAGGTTATTCAGCAGGGCTGGTATTATGATGAATCTGAATTTGATGTTAATACCCATCAGTATTCTTTACAGATTCCGCTGCATCAGAACGGGACCGTTCAGGGTAGAATAAATTATGTCTATGATACCAAAAAGGCAGTTGAATTTGAACCCAAATCCGGAGGAATAGCCTTTGAAATTTATAAAAATGAAAAAATAATAAGACATGTCATTACTGACGATAACGGAGAAATCATCTCTTTCATCGAATCCGGAGACTACAAGATAAAACTGAACGAAAATTCCCTTCCATCCAATACTTACTGTGAAAATACAGTGCAGGATTTCAAAGTGGAAGCCGGAAAAATGACTCAGCTTGCCACTTTCGACATAAAAGTAAAAGAAAAGAAAATAAGAGTTAAGAAATTTGCCAGCAAATAGCCTGAAATTCACGGATTACGGCTATCGGAATCAGCAGAAAAATAAAAATTTTAACAAATGGCATATAAGATGCCCTAATTATTTTGAATTTTTTCATCTTCTGACTACATTTGTACAAATTTAAATTTATGAATTACACGCTTGATCTCAATACACAGGAGTCTGGCTCAAACCTTGTCTTTAACACGATCACATTCGATACATTTAAGGTGAATATCATTGAAAGATATACCGGAAAAATGAATTTTAATCCCAAATTATGTGAGGTTATATTTAAAGTAAGAACACTTGATGACGAACTTGTTCAAAGAAGAGATGGAAATCTGAGAGTAAAAATCAAAGACAACAATTTTGAAACGTATCAGGAATTATCAAAAATATTAAGCTCGTATAATTACAAAAACAAGCTTCTCAACAGAAAAGAGGCAGATCAGAATTACGTTCATTTTATGCTGAGTATGATCATTCAAAATTATGAGCTCAATTAATTATCCGTATTGAGTTTGGCCAAAACACATAATGATCATTAGCTGGATTATGCTTTATGCGACAGCAAAACACTGCTGTCGTATGAATGGCTGAGCTCAGATACAGATATTAACTGCTTCCCTTAAAATTATTTACCCAGTGTAAGAGTACACTAATTTCTCTTGCCCGCGAATCCTATATTTCCCATTATTCTCAGTATCATTTACTAAGATACACTCGGTGACTCTTATTTGCTGATCCTCAATTCCAACGTTTTATTTCCATTATTTTAATATTTAAAAATCGAAATCAAAACATTTATCAGTCAAAAAATGGTAATTATAACATAATTTTCATTAAATTTATTTCAACAATAAAAGAGATATTTTTAAACATTTTAAATATCTCCGGCACCACACCAAATACTATATCATGAAAAAATTATGCTTGAGTCTATTATTAGTCACTCTTACTACAGAGTTATGGACCCATTTTAAAGCCTGTACAAGGGTCGTTTATAAAGGTCCGGAAAACACCGTAATTACAGCTCGGTCGATGGATTGGCGTGATGAAATACCCGCCAATATCTGGATTCTCCCCAAAGGAACAGAAAGAAATGGCGAAATAGGACCACTCTCCATGAAATGGAAATCAAAGTATGGCAGTGTTGTCAGTACTTCCTGGGATATTGCTACCAGCGACGGAATGAATGAAGCCGGCCTTGTAGCCAATCTCTTATGGCTCGGCGAGTCTCAATACCCTAAGTTTGATCCGAAAGGTAAACAAAAAGGAATTGCCATATCCTTGTGGGCACAATACTTTCTAGATAATTTCGGTACGGTAAAAGAAGCTGTAGATGAAGCAAAAAAAGAAAACTTTATCATTGTAAGCGATTATATTCCCGGAACGGAAAGATTTACCACCGTTCACCTTTCAATTTCAGATGCCTCAGGAGACAGTGCCGTTTTCGAGTATATTAATGGTAAATTAGTCATTCATCATTCCTCCGATTATACGGTAATGACAAACTCTCCTGTTTTTGATCAGCAGCTAGCCTTAAACAATTACTGGAAAGGAATTCCGGGAACCGTAATGCTGCCGGGAACCAACCGTGCCGCAGACCGTTTCGTAAGAGCTTCATATTACATCAATGCCATTCCCCGGACGGCAGATACCAGAACTGCAGTAGCAAGCGTTTTCAGCGTAATCCGTAACTGTTCAGTTCCGTACGGAATCTCTTCCGAAACTGAGCCAAATATTTCTTCTACAAGATGGCGTTCCGTTTCCGATCAGAAAAACCTTACCTATTATTTTGAAACCGTTTTTACACCCAATACATTTTGGGTAAATCTTAAAGAATTTGATCTGAGCAATAAAGGAAAGACCATGAAGCTTGATCTGAGCAATTTCCAAACGTATAATGGAAAGGCCAATACGAGCTTTAAAGAAGCAAAACCTTTTAAATTTTTAGGATTGAATTAATTCAGAAATAAACATCTCACTAAATATAATAGTATGGCTTTTCATATCAAAAAGACTGCAATATCCTTATTCATTATACTTTTCTATTTAACAGCCGCCCAAAAACCCGATTCTTTATACATTAATCAGGAAAAAGAAGAAGTAAAATATCCACAGCTTCAGATCAAAGGGCTGTTCCAGGCACGTTACCTGGTAGGAATGAGCAAAGATGTAGATGTAAATGGCCTTCACCACTCCGATCACAGCGGTACGGATAATAATTTCATGATCAAATACATGAGGGTTCAGCTGCGTGCGCAAATAAGTAAACGGACAGAAGTTGTCGTACTCGCCAACCTCGCTGATTTCAAGAATGATCCCAAATCAAGAGTACTGGAAAATGCCTATTTAAAATATACTTTTAGCCCCAAACTCGCCTTTACAGCAGGACAGTTCCGTCCATGGTTCGGGATTGAAGAGACCTACCCTATTGACATCATCAAATCGCTGGATTGGTCCAATCAATACACTGAGTTTGGAAAACTGGGCTGGACGAGCTTTCAGATCGGTCTTTCCGCCACAGGGCAGCTCAATCTTGGTGAAATTCCGTTCCAATATGCCGTTTCGGTCGTTAATGGGAATGGTAAAAATCAGGTTAATGATAATGACAATGGTAAGCAGTATTCAAGCCGGCTTGTATTCGGTTTATCGGAAAAATATCATCTGAATCTTGGCTTAAACGGCGGAGTCGGTGAAGTTTTCGGTAAAAAAATATATGCTGTAGGCGTAGATGTAAGCTCACTGGTTAATTTTGATCCAAGATGGAGTCTCGATATGCAGCTCGAAGCTAAACAGGCAACCAATCATCCCCTATACTTTGCCGCCAATCCGGAAACCAGGTCTCAGAATCCTGATGAATATCTTATCCGCGGGGCTTATTTCCTGCCAAACATAAGATATGAAGTTAATCACAGGAATTTAAGTGCCTTCGAGCTTTCATGCCGTTACGAATATTTAGATACCAATTTCAGATTAAATTCTAATCCAAGGCAAACCATTACCCCGATGTTCGGTCTTGAATTCCTGAAAAATTACGGAGCCAGAATTCAGCTGGGAATGCAGTTTGACCGCTACAAATATCAGGTAGAAAACACAACGCAGTACGACAATAATCTCTTTATTATTCAGGTTCAGAGCAGATTCTAAAACATTAAACTCAATCATCATGAAAGAAATAAATATTAAAAATGTTGCCATTACTTTTGCTGTAGCACTCATTATCTGGTTCATTCCTGCTCCGGAAGGTGTCAGCGAAAATGCATGGCATTTGTTTGCGATTTTTGCAGCTACTATTTTAGGAATTATCCTTAAAGCCGCTCCTATGGGAACAATGTGTATGATGGCAATTGGTTTTACCGCATTGACACAGGTCCTGGCTCCCGGAGACGCAGGAAAATCAATTACCAAAGCACTCTCCGGTTTCGGAGATAAAGTGATATGGCTGATCGGAATATCATTCTTTATAGCCAGAGGTTTCATTAAAACGGGATTGGGTAACCGCATCGCCTTTCTGTTCATCAGAATTTTCGGTAAAAGTTCACTGGGACTTGCTTACGGACTTGGGCTGGCCGATGTATGTCTGGCTCCTGCCATCCCAAGTAATACGGCAAGAGGGGGCGGTATCATTTATCCGATCATGAAGTCTATGGCGATCAGCTTCGACTCAGTACCCGAAAAGCCGGAAACCCACAGAAAGTTAGGTTCTTATTTAACCTTAAACAGTTATTATATGAACCTCATCTCATCTTCTATGTTCCTGACCGGAACTGCCAGCAACCCGATGTGCCAGAAATTCGCCGCCAATTTAGGAATTGATATTACCTGGATGTCATGGGCTGCCGCAGGTTTTATTCCGGGATTGGCAGCATTCTTTATCGTTCCTTTGGTTTTATATAAATTATATCCGCCGGAATTAAAAAAAACAGGCGATGCCCCGAGAATGGCCGCTGAAAAACTGAAGGAAATGGGACCTATCACCAAAAACGAATGGCTGATGCTTCTCGCCTTTTTTATATTGCTGGCACTCTGGATTTTTGGAGGAAGCCTTTCTATTGATGCTACCACAACCGCTTTCATCGGACTTACTTTACTTTTACTCACTTCTGTTCTCACTTGGGAAGATGTAAAAGCTGAAAAAGGAGCCTGGGATACGATTGTCTGGTTTGCCGTTCTGGTGATGATGGCAAGCTCACTCAATGAATTAGGATTTATCGGATGGTTCAGCAACCTGATCAAAACGGAAATTGGCGGAATGACCTGGACTGTTGCTTTTCCGGTGATTATCCTTGTCTATTTTTTCAGTCACTATATTTTTGCCAGTGCCACAGCGCACGTTGCCGCTATGTATGCCGCTTTGCTGAGCGTTGGTATCGCGGTCGGAATTCCTCCGATGCTGCTGGCAATGATGCTTGGTTTCCTGGGATCAATTTATGGAGTACTCACTCATTACGGCCACGGCCCTGCTCCGGTATTCTTCGGTAGCGGATATGTAGATCTTAAATCCTGGTGGCTTCGCGGATTAGAGATCGGAATTGTTCTTCTTATTATCTATATGGGAATTGGCGGACTCTGGATGAAAGTGTTAGGATATTATTAATAATCCGTTGTATATTTTGGTATTGGATTCGTCACTTCGATTTTTTTTCGTAACAAAGTGAAGAAAAAATGTATCGAGAACGGTATTTATCCTCAAAATCACAGACTTCTCAATATAATTTTTCAAAATCTAAGTCGAAGGAACGAAAATAAATCAAAATGCACAAAAGGTTGTGATGTGAAGTTATATTCTCGCACCTGCAAGTAATATTCTCGCGCCTGCAGATGATCAGACAGTATCTAAGCTTTACTGAGAAGATATTTTATCCTTGTCATCAGAAGGATCACAAGAGCAACCAACAATATCAAAAGATGAACAACCGATCCCAGATTCTCTGCAACCGATCCGCCGGCCTGCACAATGGAAATATACACCCTTAGAAACGGAGAAGCCGGCAGAAGATCCGAGAATACCTGAATTCCTTTTGGCAAAGACTGATAAGGCATGGAATATCCCGTCACCAGAAAGATCGGATAAGAAGAAAATACAAGAACCTGAAATGCAAAAAGTTTGCTTTTAAAGAAGCTCCCGATCAGCATTCCCAATATAATGACAGAAGCAATAAAGATCGCCGTAATAAAAGCGAGATCTACGAAATCACCCCTTACCGCTACACCGAAAATTGAAAAATTAACCACCGCAAAAAATAACCCGAAGATCATAAAAATACAGAAATACAGAACTCCTTTGCCTACAATTATTTTAGAAATGCTAAATCCTGAGATTTCATAAAGACTACGAAGTTTTTTCTCTTCCCGTTCTGATGTGAAACCCGCAGCTACCCCAATCAGAAGGGTCTGCTGAAGGATAATAGCCAGTAATCCCGGCAAAAGAAACGAACCGTACGTCATCCCTGAATTATAAAGCGGCCGGTAATCCATATTGATGGGATTGGTCATTTTCATAGATTCGTCTTCATTCATTCCCTGCTTATTAAAGTAGGTTTTCCGTACCCCCGCTCCTACGGTAAGGCAGACTTTGGTCACCGTACTCAGCAAATCACTGGAAGGCAGGAAACGCGATGCATTAAGAACAAGATTAACATTCGCCTGCTTTTGTAAAAGAATATATTTTTCCAAATCTTTCTGAATATAAAAATATCCTTCCACTTCACCTTTATACATTTTTTCCTGAGCTTCAGCAATATCTGAACTGGGAATAATATCAATCATCGGTGTTGAATTAAGCTGATCCGTCAACAACCGGGAAATTGCACTTCCATCGGCATCGATCAGGGCAAGCTTTACCTTTTCTTCGCCTTTATTAAGGTAGATACTGCCGTACATAAAAGCATACAGTACAGGTGCAATCAGCAAAATCAGAAACAGACTCGAATCTTTCGAGATATTTCTTACCTCCCTTTTCAATATGTCAACAATTTCTTTCAATGCTGAATGTTTTTTAGATATTGATTAATTTTCTTCTGAAAAACGACAACCGCAATGGGAAATGTGATACCGGTAAAGATCAGCAGTTTAACCATTTCAGGATATGCATACCTGATCGGAAGTTCCATGAAGTACAGCTTAATAAATCCGTCCAGAAAATGAGTGTATGGCATTATATCCGCATAGATCTGATCATACCACGGCATAGCCCATCTGGGAAATGTAAAACCACTGAACACAAATGCCGGAGAAGTAAAAAACAGCGCCACGTCTACTACAAAAAGAAGATTATCGGAGATAGCGGAAAGCAGCATCCCGATTCCTATACAGGCAAGAGCCAGTAAAGTGTACAGAATAAAAAAGCTGAAATCCGTTTGTGGCTTTCCCAAATCAAAAACAGGAAACACAACAAAACTGATCAGGATAAATAAAATCCACGCGATACAAAGATGAGCCAGCATTTTTCCGATAACGATCTGTGAAGATGAAGTGGAAATATCTAACAGACTTTCGATGGTATTTCTTTTAAATTCAAGATTGAGAATAAGCACAGAAGCCACAATCAGAGCCATCTGAAGTCCTACCGTTACCAATCCGGGCGTGAGATACATCTGGTAATTGAATTCCGGATTGTAAAGAATTGTTGTATTCAGTTTGATCGGTTGAACAAGCGTATTCGCTTTATCGGCAGGCATTCCCTGCTTTTCTGCTTTTTGAAGAACTACGGCAAGTCCACCTTTAATAATAATTTCGGCAGCACCTTTATAAATCATTTTGGCAGGAACCAGATAAGCACCATTGGTATATAAAGTAATATTCGACTGATGATTTTTCTTGGCATCCGATTCCATATTTTTAGGAAAATGAACGGCTCCGAAGATCTTTCCTTCCTTCATCAGCTTTTCAATTTCGGCATTGCTGAAAACCACGTGGGTAAAATGAATGTTCTCATTCTGCTCCATCATGTCTGTCAATGTCCGTGAAACTGAAGAACCGTCTTCATCCCAAACCGCCATCGGAAGCTCACGGGCAAACTGCTTCTGATAAATAAAGCCATAAAACAGAAAAATAATAGGCGGAATAACCAGCAGAACCACATAGAAATTCGGAATCGAAAAAATCCGTTTCCATTCGCGTACCATGATATTGCTGATTTTATTCAATGTTAAATTTTTAATTAGACAGGATAAGCTGTGCGATCATTCCTGAACGAAGTCCTTTTATTGTATTTAAATTTTCAGGCCTTACTTTGATCTGAAAAGTCCGTAGCTCGAATTCTCCGTTCTGCTTTTCGGGAACCCAGTCGGCATAACCTAATGCCGGAGCCAGTTCAGATACTTTACCTTTTACCGTTTCCGGAATACAGCCCGGAATTTTCATCATTACCAGACTTCCTTTCTCTATTTTGGTCATCTGATTCTGGCGCAAATTGAATTTCACAAAAAATGAATTGTCCTTCTGGATGGTCATCATCGGATATCCCGCATTCACCATTTCGCCTTTATTGGAAACAATAGTTGATATTCTTCCTGATACCGGCGCTTTCAGAGAAGCATTGTCTTTAATTTCCTGTGTAAGCTTTTCCGCATTCTGAGCCTGATTAAGAATAGCCTGTGCAGAGTTCTTCAACTCCTTATTACTGCCTCTTTGCAACAGCTGCACATTAAGATTGGCGGTTTCGAGTTCTTTCTGTGCCGCTTTATATTTAAAATAAATCACATCCCGCTCTTGCCCGGAAACAACCCCTTCCGAATATAAATTCTGAAACCGACTGTAGGTTTTAGACATCAGATCCATCTGCTGCTGAGCGATCTGCTGCAGATTTTTTGCCGAAGCCAATACCTCAGGCTCTACGCCACGATCTACTTTATCCAGCTGGTTGCTGGCAATTTCAACAGCTTCAGCAACCTGAGACTGAATGGTTTCAATCTCGGAAGTTTTCATTTGAGCTACCAACTGACCTTCTTTCACCTCATCCCCTTCCTTTACCGGAATATTCAGAACACGGCCGGGAAGCGATGCGGAAACATCTACAAATTCAGCATCTACCATTCCGATTACTGCATCTTTCGGCGTTTCGGCGGATTTATCTTTCAGGAGATAAACCAGCGCTGCCGCAAGTACAGCAATCGGAATAAAAACAGCCCAGTAGTTTTTTATAAAGTTTTTCATCTGTTGGTTGGTTATTCTTCGGATCACATCCGATTTATGATTGATTTATATAATATCTAAAAATTATTTACTCTAAACTATAATCACGGAATATAGTTTGTGATATTCTCAGGATTTCCTGTAATATAAAAATACGTTGCCAATGCAGTCTGATAAGCTACCAGAGAGGTGTAATACAACTTTTCAGTTTCGTATTGCAGTTGTAGTGCATCATTCACATCTTTTACGGATGAAAGGCTGTTTTCCATTCTTTTTCTAATCATTTCCGTTGTGTTATACGCCTGTTTTCTTGATGCATCAAACGTTTCGCTCTGCTCTTTAAGACTTACCAGCTTATTCTCTGCTATTTTGGTTGCAAGATTCACCGACTTTTGTTTTTGTTCTATCAAAAGATCTGCTTCTTTAACCAAAGATTCAGAAGCCAGGTTTTTGGAGCGGCGTTCCGGATCAAAAAGTGTCCATTGCAGTTCCAGCCCGATAAGCCAGGGAGGCGTAATGACGGGAAGATCTTTCCTGAAAAACTGAACATTTCCGATGGCAAAAAGATTGGGTTTTGATAAAGATCTTGTAATATCTACCCCTGTTTCAGCTTCTGCTTTTTTACTTTGAAGAAGCTTTATGTCTGCATTATTTCCAGAGGATATGAATGCTGGAATTTCGGTAGATTCATTCAGCTTTTCATTGATTTCTACCGGCTCATCAAGGGAAATTCCCATCATATCTTTCAGGATATACAAGGCATTCTCTTTTTCCATTACCAAACTCTTTAGGTTTGTTTCCCCATGAACTCTGGCAATATCCGCCCAGTTTTTCTGATAGGGAGGTATGATTTCAGCTTTCAGTAGATTGCCTGCGTAGGTTTCATTTTTCTGTAGAGATTCCAGGCTGTTTTTTTGTTTCTCAATCATTGAATTGAGATACATCACCTGAATATATTGTAAGGCAATATTGTATGCCGTAAGATCTTTTGAAGACTGAAGGTTGGCTTCACCGCTTTTCATCTGTTCTTCGGAAAGTTTGCGGGATGATTTTAATTTTCCTCCTAAATAAATCGGCTGACGCACGACAAGCCCTGCAAGAAAGTAACTCTGCTTGGTAATTTCCGGATTGTAATTCGGATACACGGCACCGATGATATCTTTTGAAGTCTGATAAATAACATCCTGTACCTGCTGAGAAAGCTGGTTTCCTGTCACCTGCTGATAAACAGTATTGGCGGAATAGACTGCCTGATTTGCCGAGCCTTCCACGATGCCGTCTTTTACCTGCTGAAGATTTACCCTTAACGGTTCACCGATGTAGTTGTATCCCGCGAGAAGATCCAGTTTGGGAAGTCCGTTATTTTGGGTAGCTTTAAAAAGCTTCTGCCTTGTTTCAAGAGACTGCTCGGCAAGCTTTACTATGGTATTATTTTGCTGCGCTTTTTCGATGCAATATTGTAAAGAAAACTGCTGACAGAATATTTTTGCTGAAAGTATCAGAAAAAGCGACAGAGTAGTTTTCTTTGTGTTCATAAGTACTTGTGTATGGTGATTATTTTTTCAGAACTCTAACAAATTTAATGAAAAAGTACCATAGTCACGTCATGACGGCCTGTTAAAAAACGGTGATTTATTCCTTTTACATGCTGTTTGTTTTTATTTTTAAATTAAAAAACCCTTCGTAAAGAAGGGCTACATTATAAAAGATTTACCATTTTATTCTCGGGAGAACTTTCTTGACTTCTCTTTCGATATTTCCTCCGGCTTTACGCAGCTCATTTCCGGTGTTGCGCAGTAATTTAACTGCTTCATGATTATATCCCGGGCCGACTGTAAAATCCTGAACTACATTGTTAAAGTTTCTCACGATATCATTGTTGGGACCAAAATGCTGGCTGATCTCTTTTCCCAGCGAATTCAGAGTCTTTACGATGGTATTGTTCTTTCCGAAACATCCACTGTCGCCGCCAACGCCATTTGTTAAGCACTTATTCAGCTCCATTGCGGTAAGTTGTCCGCCGGCACAACCTACAAAAACATAGGGCTGTCCGCCGGAAGTTGCGGCACACTGAACAGCAATCGTTGCTTCCGTATTCAGATTAAACTTATCTGCTCCGTAACACATGGCGGTATTCATAAAATTAACCTGACCAGTCTGTGCCTGCTGCTTTACACAGGAAACCAGCTTCTGCAGATCGGGATCTGAAACTTCCCCTGCCAGGCACAAAGGATACTTGCTGTAGTCGGCACCAAATTCTCTGTAACACTTGGTAAGGGTCTGGGCATATTGCTGTTCTCTGCTGCCTCCCATTACGGAGACCATACACAGCGTCTGTTCTTCAACGGTCGCGGAATTCTTAACACATTTATACACTTCATTTTCTTTTTTTCCGGTCATACTGGCGATCATACAGTCACCGAATGCGTTTTGATTGAGCTGATTATTGGATGTCAGTGACTGATTATAGCAATTAACTGCAGCCTGCTCCGAGGTCATCATCACATCGCCGAACGGCTGATCTCGGTTCACGAGATTGACAGGAATGGGTGTCACATTTCCACTGGCCGTCATAATTCCTATATTGGGATTGAACTGTGGAGGCTGATAATTTACCACCGGCGGCGCCGGTGGCTGGAAATCGTATTTTCCGATTACTCTGCTGCCTAAGGCATAATCTATTTCGATAAAGTTTCCACGGTAATCGAGGAAGTAGGCATTTCTGTAGGGATTAACAGCCGGCAGTCTCAGAAACATCATCCCGGAAGGATCACGCTGAGCAAAACCTCTGTTTCCCGGATTTCCGTCCTGAACGATCAGCCCGTTATCATATAAAGAGAAAGACTGCCCCCGCAGCTGATCGATAACCTTCCCGACATAGTTTTGTGCAGAGAAACTAACACTGGTAAAAAGGAAGAGGCAAATCCCCAGGACACATTTCATTTTTTTAATTAATGTTTTCATAATCAGTTATTTTTATAGCATAAAGTTACCTTTTTTACCTAAAAATTTTAACCGTTTTATTAAAAATACTACAAAAGTGTAATGCCTGCTGTGGTATTTCGTGATGATACCGCAAGAATATAATCTGCAGATATAAGAATATTGTTTTGACCTATTAATTTTGAACTGTTATATTTCAAAATCATTGAAACGCACTTATTTATCTTATTTCAAGTGTTTAAAATTGACTCTTTTATTTTACTTATCAAAGGTTAGACAAAGTCTCAAATAATACTAATCTATCCTGATTTTCTTTAACATATAACATCAAAAATAAGATAGCCATTAATTTTCCAATTAATCTATAAAAAGTTTGTAAAAGAAAACAATTAATCGTAATATTGCGATAAAATTATTCTATAAAATTATGGGAGCAACTAAAACAGATCACTTTACAGATGAACAAAATAAGATCGCTACGATTGCGAAAGCATTAGGACATCCCGCAAGGGTTGCTATTATTGAGTATCTCTTGAAAGTAAATACTTGTATCTGTGGTGATATTGTTAATGAATTACCACTGGCACAGGCAACGGTTTCTCAACATTTAAAGGAATTAAAGAATGCAGGCCTGATTAAAGGAAACATTGAAGGAACGGCAATTTGCTACTGTATCGATGAAAATACGTTTGGAATACTAAAAGATTATTTTTCCAATATAATTCTGACGACTACCAATCAGAAATGCTGTTAAGGCATTTTTTTTAAATACATATATCGTAATATTGCATTTAACCAATAAATAAAAAGCTTATGAAACTATCTGAAATTAAAGAAATCTTACCAACATTAGATAATGTTGAATTTCAATTAGAAAATGGAACATTTGTTCCTGAGCACTTCCATGTAACAGAAGTGGGAACTGTAACAAAACATTTCATTGACTGCGGAGGGACTATAAGAAAGGAAAGGGTTGTTAATTTTCAATTGTGGAATGCTGACGATTTTGAACATCGCTTAAAACCTTCTAAACTTTTAAATATTATAAAGTTATCAGAAGATAAATTGGGAATTGAAGATGATGAAATTGAAGTTGAGTATCAAGATACAACAATAGGCAAATTTGATTTGGAATTTAACGGGAAAAATTTTGTTCTTAAAAATAAAACAACAGCGTGTTTGGCTCAGGATGCCTGCGGAATTCCTACGGAAAAACAAAAACTCAACTTATCTGAACTTTCTAATAATCAAGCTTCTTGTTGCACTCCAAATTCCGGGTGTTGCTAAAATTCAATTAAAAAATAAACTATGTATCCTAAATTATCAGAAACAATAGAATTACTGAGAAATCAAGAAATCGGGGAAGAAAGAAAGGCTATTTTAGCACCATTAATTGATTTTATTCAAAAAAGGCTGGAAGAACAAAAAGAAGTAATCCTTAACTTTATTTGTACCCATAATTCAAGAAGAAGCCATTTATCACAGGTCTGGGCACAGGTTGCAAGTTTTCATTATGATGTACCGAATGTAACCTGCTATTCAGGAGGAACCGAAGAAACAGCGATGTTTCCTAAAGTTGCAGAGACTTTGCAGGAACAGGGACTGTTTATCAGTAAAATTTCTGATACAGAAAATCCTGTATATGCTATCAAGTATAATGAAGATAAACATCCAATTATTGGATTTTCTAAAAGATATGACAGTTCATTTAATCCTACTCGTGGGTTTGCAGCCATCATGACGTGTTCTCAGGCTGATGGCGGATGTCCTTTTATTGCAAGGGCAGATAAACGAATTCCTATTACTTTTGAAGACCCTAAAATTTCAGATGGCACATCTGAACAAACAAAGGTTTACAAGGAAAGAAGCTTGCAGATTGGTGCTGAAATGTTCTATGTCTTTTCACAGATAAAAAAATAAGAATGATTTAAACAAACGTAATGCAACCAAAATTAAAATTTCTTGACAGATTCCTCACTCTTTGGATATTCCTGGCCATGTTTTTAGGAATAGGCTTAGGATATTTCTTTCCTAAAATTTCTGAGGTTACCAATTCCTTATCAATAGGAGCTACCAATATTCCATTGGCAATTGGCTTAATCATTATGATGTACCCGCCATTAGCAAAGGTTGATTATTCATTATTGCCTAAAGTTTTTCAAGACAAAAAGGCCATTGGAATTTCTTTGTTACTGAATTGGATTATCGGTCCGGTTTTAATGTTCCTGTTAGCAATTATTTTCCTGAGAGATGAACCCAATTATATGATTGGTTTAATTCTTATTGGTTTGGCGAGATGTATTGCCATGGTACTTGTATGGAATGACTTAGCAAAAGGTAATCGTGAGTATGGAGCATTGCTGGTAGCTTTGAACAGTATATTCCAGGTATTAAGTTACAGTTTTATGGTTTGGCTTTTTATCAATGTGTTGCCTGAAAAATTAGGTTTGGCTAATTTTAATGTAAGTGTATCCATGAGAGATGTTACCGAAAGTGTTTTGATCTATTTGGGGATTCCATTTTTAGCAGGTTTTCTGAGCCGATACTTTTTAACTAAATTGAAAGGCTTGGAGTGGTACAATAGAAAGTTCATTCCTAAAATATCTCCGTTAACATTATATGCTTTACTATTTACGATTGTACTCATGTTCAGTCTGAAAGGAGATAAGATTTTAGAATTACCATTTGACGTTTTAAAAGTAGCTGTACCGCTAATAGTGTACTTCGTACTCATGTTCTTTGTAAGTTTCTTTATCAACAAATCATTTGGTATTCCTTATGATAAAAATGCTTCGATAGCTTTTACAGCAACAGGAAATAATTTTGAATTGGCAATTGCAGTAGCGATTGCAATATTTGGAATTCACTCTCAACAGGCATTTGTGGGAGTAATTGGTCCTTTAGTAGAAGTACCTGTTTTAATAGTGCTTGTTAGAATAAGCTTATGGCTAAAACGGATATATTACAAATAACTCCATCCTCTCCACTGGCTAACTTTTCAAAATAAAAATCCTGCAGAAAAATCGGCAGGATTTTATGTATATTTTGATTACATTTTAATTTCCCATGGCTTTATGGTCCGTAAAAAATCTGAAGTTTTCTTTTTTCTCAATAAGCTGCATCGGATATAATTCCGGATTGTAGGTTCCGTTCAGGATTTCATTCAAGGCATGTCTTTTGGTTTCACCGAATGCAACGGCCAGTATATTTTCAGCCTTATTAATGATCGGTGCCGTGAGTGTGATTCTGAACATTTCCTGAGGTTTCAGATAGTAGGCTTCAACCCATTTATCTTTTTCATTCAGAATTTCTTCACCCGGAAATAGTGATGCCGTGTGGCCGTCGTCTCCCATACCCAGAAGGATAAAATCAAAAACACCTTCATCTCCAAGAACGTTTCGGATCTGGGCTTCATATTCTTTTGCAAAATCTTCAGGAAGAACGTTATCCTTATACATTGGGAAAACATGACCTTTGTTGACAGGTACTTTGTCGAGCAGGGTTTCAAAAGTCATTTTCGCGTTGCTTTTGTCGTCATTTAACGGGACCCAGCGCTCATCAACCCAGAAAAAATAGATTTTGCTCCAGTCAATTCTTGTGGCATACTCATCTGCGAGTAATTTAAAAATAGCTTTAGGTGAAGAGCCTCCACTCAATGCTACGACAAACTTTCCTTTTTCCTGTATTGATTTTTCTGAAAGCTCAGCAAAAGTTTCCGCTGCTCCTTTATATAATTGATCTAAATCATCAAATACTGTGATATTCATTTTCAGTTCTTTACATTAATAGTATTCTACCACCAGCTGTGTCCCTGTCTTTCTACCAGTGCAACACTATCTTCCGGACCCCAGCTTCCTGCTTTGTAATTCGGGAATGAAGCATCTTTATTGTTTGCCCAGGCTTCCTGAATTGTTTTTACCACATCCCAGGCTTCTTCTACCTGATCAGAACGCATAAATAAGGTTAAATCACCCAAAAGAGCATCCAGCAGCAAAGTTTCATAGGCTTCCGGTGTATCTTCCTGACATACAAAATTATCAAATATCATCTCCACGGGTTTTAACGCCAATGAAAGCCCTGGTTTTTTTGCCATAAACTGCAGCCTGATATCCATCAGAGGCTGAATATTAATAATAAGACGGTTCGCTGCCAAATGATGTTGGGTATCCGAAAAAGTTGAATGCGGAAGTGGCTTAAACTGAATGGTAATGTAAGAATGCTTTTCTTTCATTTTTTTTCCGGTGCGTACATAGAAAGGAACTCCTTCCCAACGCTCATTGTCGAGATAAAATTTTACAGCCGCGAAAGTTTCAGTGTTGGAATCCGGTGCTATACCATTTTCCTGGCGATAGCCCTTTACCTCTACTCCATTCACTATATTTTTTCCATACTGTCCTCTTACTGCATAGTGATCAACTTTATCAGCAGGAATTCTGCGGATCGACTTGAGAACATCTACTTTCCTGTCTCTGATCTCACCGGATTCCAGTGATGCAGGCGGTTCCATCACCACCATGCAGAGAATCTGCAGCAAATGATTCTGAATCATATCTCTCAGTGCTCCGGTCTGCTCATAGAAGCTTCCTCTTGTCTCCACGCCAACTTCTTCTGCCACGGTAATCTGTACAGATTCTATATGTTTATGATCCCAAAGCGGTTCGAAAATAGAATTCCCAAATCTGAAAGCGAGAATATTCTGTACCGTTTCTTTCCCTAAATAATGATCGATACGGTAGATCTGCTCTTCTTCAAATGTTTCGGAGAGAAGATTATTCAGTTCAATCGCCGATTGTTTATCATGCCCGAACGGTTTTTCAATAATGATACGGTCTTTTTTAGGATCCGATGCGAGTGAGCTGCTTTTGATATGATTGGAAATTGTCGAAATAAAATTGGGACCGATGGATAGGTAGAACAATCTGTTGGCCCTTGTTCCGTAAATCTTATCGAAATCACTCAGCTTCTGTTGGAGATCCGTGTAAGATTTTTCCTCATCGAGTTGATGTCTGAAATAGGTAATATGCGCCTGAAAGCCTGCCCAGTCTTCCGAAGTAAGTTTCTTTCTAGAGAAGCTTTCAAGATTTTCTTTGACGTAGCTCTTAAAATCTTCATCGGTATTCTCTGCCCGGCCCAAAGCAAGGATATTAAACCCTTTAGGCATTCTTCCATCGATATATAAATTATAAAATGCCGGAAAAAGTTTTCTTTTTGCCAGGTCACCTGTCGCACCGAAGATGATAATGGTGGTGGGTCTCAGGGTTTTATTTTCGTTCATTCTTCTCCGAATTTATTGATTTGTACTGTTCCATGAAGTATGGAAAACACCTTCCCTGTCGATTCTCTGATAGGTATGCGCTCCAAAATAATCTCTTTGTGCCTGAATCAGATTTACCGGAAGTGATTTTGTGGTATAAGCATCAAAATATCCCAATGCTGTCTGCAATCCGAGACTTGGAATTCCGTTTAAAACGGCAAATGATGAGGTTTTTCGTAATGATTTTATTTTAGATTTTACCAGTTCGGAAATTTCTTTATTCAGTAAAATATTGGTCAGCTCAGGATTTTCCGTGTAAGCGGCATAAAATTTCTCTAAAAGTAAAGAACGGATAATACAGCCGCCTCTCCATATTTTCACCACATCTTTCAGCGGAATTTCAAACTGGTATTCCTCTGAAGCTTTGATCAGTAAAGCCAAGCCTTGTGCATAGCTGATAAGAGTTGCAAGATAAAGAGCATCTCCCACTTCACGGATAAACAATTCTTTGTCTTCAGGAGTGGTGATTTCTTTTTCTGAATATATTTCAGCAGCCTGAATTCTTTCTTCTTTATAAGCAGATAAAATTCTGGATGTCACGGCAATATCGATGGTCGGGATTGACACTCCTATTTCCATTGCCTGTTCGGACGTCCATTTTCCGGTACCTTTTGCGCCGGCCTTGTCTAAGATCTGATCCAAAAGGTCACCATCTGTCAGTGTATCTTTCTGTTTGAATATATCTCTTGTGATTTCTATCAGGAAAGAGTTCATTTCGCCGTTATTCCAGTCTCTGAATACTTCATAAAGCTCATCATTATTGAGATTTGCTCCTCTTTTAAGAAGATCGTAAGCTTCGCTGATCAGCTGCATAATGGCATACTCGATTCCGTTGTGTACCATTTTCACATAATTTCCGGCAGATCCTTTTCCCATATAAGCGGTACATGGTTCGTTATCCACTTTCGCCGCAATAGATTCCAGCATTGGTTTGAGAAGATTAAATGCTTCGGCATCTCCACCGGGCATGATACTCGGTCCTGTTCTGGCTCCTTTTTCTCCACCTGAAACACCGATTCCCATGAAATGCAGGTTTTTAGATGCCATATCGGCAATACGTCTGTTGGTATCCTGAAAATAAGAATTTCCGGCATCAATAACGATATCTCCTTTGGTCAAAAGCGGCGAAATATTGTTGAGAACAGCATCTACTGGTTTTCCGGCAGGAACCATAAGAATGATTTTCCTGGGGATTTCGAGTGATGCTACAAATTCTTCCAGTGAGCCTGTTCCTTTGATTTTCATTTCTGGGGTGGCATTGCTGTGGAGCTGATTTACTTTCTCCTCATCAAGGTCGAAACCTGCCACAGAGAATCCGTTGTCAGCGATATTGTAGAGAAGATTTCTACCCATGACACCGAGACCGATCATCCCGTAATTATATCCTTCCATTGTATTGATATTATTATAAATTCTGTTATAGAGACAATAAATTTACGCAAATGCATATGATGAAAAAAATAATGATGAAAAAAACATATTTCACATTTAAGTACAATACAAATAAAAATCTAAACAAAACATTAAAACTATTAGATTTATTCAAAACATACCACTTTTTATTATCATTTTAAATTTAAAAAGCTACTATTCTTTATTATTGACGAATTTCATTTTAAAAGAAATATTAAATATTTTCAAAATTGCTTTCATAAGATATTAATCCAAATCTTTTAGTTATTTTTGGTCTTACCACTGCTTTAAATAAAGTGATATATCTATGAAAGCTCTCAACATATCAGGAGTGATCAAACAAATTCGCTGGAAAGAGATCCTGGCTGTTGTTATTCTGCTGCTGGCTTTTGTTTTTTTCAGAAGCGAAAGGCACGAACTGACATCCATTGGTCCGCAACTCCGCAATTCCGATCCGGTATGGATAGGTGCAGGAATCTTTCTTTCTCTTGTTTATATTTTTCTTCAGGGATTAATGTATGTGACGAGCTTCAAAAGTGTCGGTATGAATATAAAAATTTCCGATGCTGTCGGCTTGTTTCTGAAACGTAATTTTTTAAGTGTATTTCTTCCTGCCGGCGGTGTAAGTTCTTTAGCTTATTTACCGAGGAATATCAGGATATTGGGGTATAAATCATCCAAAATTCATCAGGCCAGTGCCATTTATGGCTTTGTAGGGCTTCTGACAGTGCTTATTGTAGGAATACCTCTTCTTATATATGCTGTTTCCATCAATAAAAACCTGGGTAACAGCTGGAGCGGAATTTTGATATTATGTATTTTACTTCTAATTATATACGGCATTTTCGTGTCATTCAGAAAAAGAAACGGGCTTTATCGTTTCATCGAAAGAAAATTTCCGAAGATAATCAGTTCTTCTGAGGAAATTTTCAGCAGTGAGGTCGATAAAAAACATTTCTGGTACACCGTTGCCATATCCATTATTATAGAATTCTGCGGAGTCTTCCATTTATTGATTGCCATGTATGCCTTCGGTGTCCGGGATTCTTTTTCTGCGGCTGCGATCTCGTATGTCATTTCTGTTTTACTGATGATTGTTTCGCCTTTTCTGAGAGGTTTGGGAGCGGTTGAATTTTCACTCACATACATTCTTTCCAATTTTGGATATAAGCATTATGAGGGACTGGGAATTACTCTTCTTTACCGTTTTTTTGAATTCTGGCTGCCGTTATTGTTGGGGATTGCAGCATTTCTATGGAGTGGAAGGAAGCTATTTGCGAGGCTGTTACCCGTTATCATGATTTTCTTACTGGGAATTATTAATATTCTTTCGGTTATCACTCCTGCATTGGCAGATCGTTTAAGGCTTGTGAAGAATTACCTTTCATTAGATTTTATTCATCTCTCCAAAATGCTTACGCTTATTGCGGGCGTTCTGTTACTCGTTACTTCAGCAAATCTTTTCAAAGGAACCAAAAGAGCATGGTATTTTGCCGTGGCTCTTGCGATAACTTCTATTATTTTCAATGTTGCTAAAGCCCTCGATTATGAAGAAGCACTTTTTGCGCTGTTTACACTTGGCTTATTATTCTACAGTCGTAAGGAATATACTTTTAAAACAAACAGAATCTCACTTCAGCGGGGATTTGGATGGTTTATAGGTATTTTTACGGCAATTTTCATCTTTAATTATCTGGCATTTTATTTCATCAGCAAATCCCATTTCGGGATAGATTTCACCAAGCAACAGGCACTTTATTATACATTACACACTTTTCTTTTATTTAAAGATTCCGGGCTGGTACCGCATACAGGTTTTGCGAAAGACTTTCAGAAGCTTAATTATATTCTGGGAATACTTTCATGGCTGATGCTTATTTTTTCATTTTATAAAACAAATACTTATAAAAATCAGGATAATGACCAAAATCATAGTGACGCAGAAAATCTGGTTAAAGAATATGGCGTCTCCTCTTTAGATTATTTTAAACTGACCTGGGACAAACAGCTATTTTTTGCTGAAAACAGAGATGGTTTTTTATCTTACAGAACAGCCAATGGATTTGCCGTAGTATTGGAAGATCCCGTTTGTGCAGACCGTGATAAAACCAGCCTGATTCATGAATTTGAAATGCACTGTAGAAACCACAGCCTTAAAACCGCATATTACCGTGTGGGTGAAAGCAGCCTGATCTATTTTGATCCTTTCAGGAAACAGAAATTATTTATTGGCCAGGATGCGATTCTTGATGCTGAAAATTTCAGTCTGACAGGGAAGGAAAGAAAGTCACTGAGAAACGGAATCAATACCCTTCAGAAATCCGGATATTCGGCAGAAATAAAGTATGCGCCGCTGGATCAGGAAATGCTGGATCAAACAGAACGTGTTTCCAACGAATGGCTAAAGGAATTTGATAAGAAAGAAATCGTTTTTGCCGAAGGAATGTTTGACCGGGAAGTTTTAAAGAATCAGGATATGATCACAATTTCCGACCCCGAAGGGAATTGTGTTGCCTTTCTTAATATTATTCCCTATTGCGCACCGGATGAATGCAGCTATGATATGATCCGAAAAACGGAAAGTGCTCCCAATGGCAGTACCGATGCACTGATCGTAAAACTTGTAGATTATGCTAAAGCTAAAAACCTGAAATTTATCAATATGGGAATGACACCAATGGCAGGATTGACAGAACCCAACAATACTGCTGAAGAAGTGCTGAAGTTTGCTTACCAGAGAGTTGGAAGCTTTAAGCATTATCAGACCCTGAGAAACTTTAAGGAAAAATACGCAGATCTTTGGGAAAATAAATACCTGGTGTATGATAACGACCTCGATCTGCTTCAGTTGCCCGCAGTTTTAAATAAAATAATGAAACCGTGAAAAATATTTTTAAAATAACCATATGCCTGTTAATCAGTCTATTGATGAACAGTTGCCATTCTGAAAGTGATTTTAAGATCTCCCAATGGAATTCCCATTCCGACAAACCGATCATTTTTTATATCAGCGGTGATGCCGGCTTTAATACTTTCTCAAAGACCTTTGGCGAGAATCTCCATTCGTTCGGTTACGATGTTTTTGCCCTGAATACAAAAACCTATTTCTGGAATAAAAAAACACCTGAGCAAACCTCTTCAGATATTGAAAGTTATATTAATAAGCAGCTTAAAGGCCGTAAAAATCAACATGTTATACTTCTCGGATTTTCATTCGGAGCCGATGTAACTCCTTTTGTTTATAATCGTTTTTCTGATAATTTAAAAAGTAAAATTCAAAAGGTTTTCATCATCGGACCATCTAAGAGTAATGATTTTAAAATTCATCTTGAAGAGTATTTCGGGCAGGAAATCAAAGGTAGCCTGCCAGTGATTCCGGAAATTAACAAAATGGCAGAAGTCCCTGTAACGGTCGTTCTCTCCGATTTTGAATTTGCTCATTTTCCTTATCAGGAAATTACTTTGAAAAACAATTATCAGATGAAGCATATTACCGGCGATCATCATTACGGCGGAAATACAAAAATGCTGGCTGATTTTATAAATAATAATCTTAAATAATTTTTTTCTTTTGAGAAAAACCTATTTGCTGAAAACTGCGTCTAAATTGACTTGCCCGCTTGTATAAAAATTGTATTTTAGCAGGATTATTATTTAATTTTCAATCAAATAAAAAACCAAATGAAGATAGTTTCTTTGAAAATTGCCACTTCCGCAGCAGCAGTTTGTTTCAGCACATTTGCTTTTGCCCAGCAAAAATATTCTGTGAGTGGCACTGTGAAAGACATAAGAAACGGCGAATTACTGATCGGCGTTACGGTGAAAGTAGCCGAAGATCCTTCAATTTCAGTGGTTTCCAACGATTATGGTTTCTATTCTCTGTCCGTTCCCAAAGGCACTTATCATTTAATCATTTCAAATCCCGGCTTTAAAGATTTTCAGCAAAACATTACGGTTGAAGATGATGTAAAACAAGATTTACAACTAAGTTCTGAAGAAGAGAGAACTGCAAAAATTGATGAAGTGGTGATCTCCGGTGTTAAAAAGGACAAAAACCTGACCTCCGCCCAAATGGGTACGGAAACTTTAAGCATAAAGAATATCGAAAAACTGCCTGTTCTTTTTGGCGAAAAAGATATTATGAAAACCATTCAGCTTTTACCGGGAATCAAAAGCAACGGTGAAGGCAGCAGTGGATTCAGTGTGCGGGGAGGTGCTACAGATCAGAATCTTATTTTGCTTGATGAGGCAGCGGTTTATAATGCTTCTCATTTGCTTGGCTTTTTCAGTACTTTTAACAGTGACGCACTGAAAGACGCAAGCATTATTAAAGGAAATAGTCCGGCACAATACGGCGGCCGCCTTTCTTCGGTACTGGATGTCAAAATGAAAGACGGAAACAATAAAGACTACAACATCAACGGAGGAATTGGTCTTATCAGCAGCCGGCTAAGCGTTGAAGGTCCCATTCAAAAGGAAAAATCTTCATTTATCGTTTCAGGAAGAAGAACGTATGCCGATCTTTTCCTGAAGAGTACCAAAGATTTTAAAGATAACAAGCTCTATTTTTATGATTTAAATTTAAAAGCCAATTATCAGATCAATGAAAATAACAGGCTCTATTTATCGGGATATTTCGGGAGAGATGTCCTGGGACTGGGCGATACGTTTTCAACAGATTGGGGAAATACGACAGCCACCCTTCGATGGAACAGCATTATCAGCAGCAAACTGTTTTCCAATACTTCTTTGATTTACAGTAATTACAACTATAATGTAAGCTTAACCAGCAATAACAATACTTTCGGATTGTCTTCCAAGATCGAAGACTGGAATCTTAAACAGGATTTTACATGGTTTGCCGGAAATGAACATTCCGTAAAATTTGGACTTCAGTCGATTTACCATACCATTACACCAAGCAGTGCTTCAGGAACGAGTGTCAGCAGTTTTCCAAGAAATCCAAGATATTCATGGGAAAACGCTCTCTACATCAACGACGATTATAAGCTGACCGAAAAGCTAACCGTAAATTACGGATTGAGACTTTCTCTGTTCAGCGTATTAGGTGGAGATACTTTTAATACGTATGAAAATGGGAATATTACAGGTTCTGAATTTCTTGAAAAAGGTAAATTCGGAAAAACATATGTGAATCTTGAGCCGAGAATCACCGCCAACTACCGACTTAATGATTTCAGCAGCATTAAAGGAGGATATTCGAGAAATACACAGAATCTGCATTTGCTGAGCAACAGCGGAAGCGGAAATCCTACGGACCAATGGATAGGAAGCAGTTTCACGGTAAAACCGGAAATTGCAGATCAGATAAGCACAGGCTACAGCAGGAATTTCAGCAATAACAACTATGAAGTGAATGCCGAGCTGTATTACAAATCAATGCAAAACCAGATCGACTATAAAAACGGTGCGCAGATCACATTCGATACAGCCGCTGACGTAGAGAGTGAGCTTCTCTTCGGTAAAGGAAGAGCTTACGGTTTTGAAATTATTGCCAAGAAAAAAAGCGGAAAACTCACAGGATGGATTTCTTACACTTTATCTAAAACGGAAAGAAAGATCGACGGCATCAACAATAATGAGTGGTATAATGCCCGAATGGATAAAACACATGACCTCTCTATAGTAGCCACTTATCAGCTTAATCCGAAATGGTCTTTTTCAGGATTATTTCTTTACAGCACCGGTAATGCAGTGACTTTTCCAACCGGGAAATATGAGCTTAACGGCCAGACTGTATTCCAGTACAGCACGAGAAATGCAGACCGAATGCCGGCATATCACAGGATGGATCTGAATGCCACTTATGAACCAGAGAGCAATAAACATTTTAAAGGCTCATGGTCATTTGGAATTTATAATGTGTACGGTCGTGAAAATGCCTACACCATTACCTTCGAAGATAATCCTGATAAACCGGGGACAACAAGAGCAATGCAGACTTCTTTATTCCGTTGGGTTCCCAATATCACTTATAATTTTAAATTTTAATTATGAAAAATCTATTTCTCATCATATCATCAGTATTCCTATTAAACTCTTGTGAAAAAGAAATTGACCTTGACCTTGAGAATGAAAGCGGCCAGATTGTAATTGAAGGCAATGTTACTGATCAGACAGAGGCATATTTTGTGAGGATCACAAAATCTGTCGCATTTACATCAGCCAATCAATATCCTGCGGTAGAAAATGCACAGGTTATCATTAGTGATGATGCGGGACATACGGAAACATTGCAATACATAGGTAAAGGAAATTACCGTGCATCAACATTTACAGGCGAGCCGGGAAGAACTTACACCCTTAAAGTAAATGCGGAGGGAAAAGAATATACTGCACTGAGTACGATGCCCCAACCGATTTCTTTCGACGGTCTGCAACAGGATTCTTTTTCATTCGCCGGAGAAACCAGTTATACTCTTTTGCCTGTTTTTACAGATCCGCCTGCCTTGGGAAACCGTTATCTTTTCAGCTTTACCGTGAATAATAATCCAAAGAAGTTTTTTTCGGAATTTTCCGATAATGTGAACAATGGTATGCTTAATCAAAGACCTCTTCTATTACCCAATGATGACAGTGATCCGGGCGATATAAAAGTTGTACCCGGAGACAACATCAACGTAGAAATGCAGTGTATAGACCAAAATGTTTATACCTTCTACTCTGCTCTTCTACAGCTTTCTGATAATGGCGCAGGTGGTGGAATTACTCCTGCCAATCCGCCGAGCAATATCAGCAATGGTGCTTTGGGATATTTTTCTGCCCATACGGTAAGAAAGCTGTCTGCGGTTATTCAATAATTTATATAAAATTATTTTTCACCACTGTCCGGTTATAAATCCGGATCAATACTGTATTTCAATTAGTACTAAGAATATATCTTTGATTCGATCGGAAGACATATTAATTTTTTCTTCACCACCAGAAAAAGATCATCGAAATAAAAACGCAATGAAATATCATTTATCTGATTGATTACCTCCCCATCTTCGTTACTACATAAAAGTGCGAAATTTTCTCCTTCAATTCTCTTCAAATGCCAGTTTTGTATATCACAGTTCAATTTTGATTGTTCATCCACAATAAGATCCAACAGCCAATCGCAGTCTTCACCGCTAATTAAATCAAAAACACCCTGAGTAAGACTGTATCCTTCTTTAAAGCGATACAAATCCTCCGCTGATTTATACATATCGTATAATGTATTGGCTGAATTTCTTTTTTTTGCGCGTTTAATGCTCATGAAACTAGTTTTTTTAATAAGTGTTTTTTCCATTTCAGTTCTTTTTTATATTATTTATGTCTATGTCGAAGCAATGAGGTGTATCCCTTTGCTTACTGATCATTTTTACAAATTCATCATATTCGCCCGGCAACAGTAGGTAATTACCCACCTTCCAGATAATCATCTCGTTAAAGAAAAAATCCGGTGACGGGAATGATTTTTCAAAAAGGATATTGCTGTTATAATCTTTAGCTCTAAGAATATATGCTAAACCTTCTTCTCTCTTAAAAGTCCAGGATTCGAAAATATTATCTGCAGAAATTTTTGGCTGAAAACATATAATCTGTAAAAGCCAGAAACACTCTTCTTCCTTAGATATTTTGAAAACCCCTTCAGAAAGTAAATACCCTGATTCAAACTCAACAAAATCTTTCGAATGCACAAAACGACTGTAATAGTCATTCGCCGATTGCATATAATTTTTCATTTATATAATTATTCTATAATTTTGTTTTATCTTTGACAAATATAGACTAAATTCCGACCAATAAAAAATAATTATGGACAAAATTATGACCACAAAAGAAAGAATTTTACTTTTTCTTGAAAAAAAGAACATTAAAAAGGAATCTTTTTACAGAGAAACAGGCATAGCGGCGTCTAATTTCAAAGGTGTCGGCCTTAAAAGTGACTTGGGAGTAGATAAACTAGCAAAGATTTTAAAAGTATATCCTGAACTAAATGACAACTTGGTATGGCTGATTACGGGGGAAGGAAAGTTTGAAGTAGAGAATGTACAACAGAAAAAAGACCACCAGTCTGGTGATCTTTATAGTAGTGATATTAACGATAAAATTGGAGATCTGCTTGCGAACCTTTTCGCCCAGTATAATACGCAGGACAAAAGTTTAATGTTCTTGCAAAGTCAGATCAATAAAATTGAAAACAAATACAGTAAAGCGATTTCCGAACAAAATAAAATTTTAAATGAAATACTTTTAGCAACAAAATTATCTGCTAAATAAAATTAGTTCTTATTTACTATAATCTTTTCTGAACCGTACATAAAACTTTTCGTCGGTACAGACATGACTAAATAACCAAGCTCACTAGTAAAAACTTCCAAATCTTCAAGGGTTTTAATAAAACCATTGTTAATTTCTTTTTTTACCAAATTCATTTTTCTTATATATTCCTCTTCAGATATTACTGTATTGTCGTAATCTTCCCACAATTTATCCGAGAGAGCAACAAGAATCTTTAATCTTTCTCTATGACTACTCATGTTTTCCTACTCGTTTAAATAATATGGAAGAAAATCTCTCTAACGTGCTGTTGTTAAATTTATCAAGAAGGTAAATCTTCCGATAATAACTGTCAAGCATAAAAACCAGGACAATGATTACAATCAATAAAGATACGATTGCCATATCTGCAATCGCTGAAATCTTATTCTCATTGAAAAAAACAAATTTCACATAAGTACTTAAGTGAAAATATCCCGATATTAAAGCTGCGTAAAATGTAAATCTGTTAGCTTTGAACAATCCGCCCAATGCCAGCAGTATCATACAAACCGGTATTGATAAAAAGTAAATCGCAGAATCCAGATCCAGTCTTCTTTCACCGGCATTATTTTGTAACTGTACATTTACATCAATAAAATACCCAACTATATTGTTCAGAAATGGCAATATAGCTGCGATAACGACAAAAGCAGATGCTGAGATCTCAATGATCAGCTTACTTAGGCCTGTCCGGTTTTGTCGGGTCGATTGTATCGTCTGAGTTCCCTCCAATCTGCTGTGAGGTTCCGTCTGCGTTGAGCGGGGCTGGGATTCCTTGTGTTGCATTGATAATTTCCTTGGTTTTCAGTGAATCTTCTACTATTTTAGCTGTTTCTGTACTGGCTGTTTCCGTATTTTCTTTTGACGTTTTGGAAAACCGGGAACTTTTACTTTGTTCAGGTGTCGAGGGGAATTCCTCACTCCTATCCGAACAAGCCGCTAAAAGTGACAATAATGAGATTCCTGATAATAATAGTTTTATTTTCATAATAAATAATTTTTAATATCTAAAGATAAGACATCTGTCTCAAATTTAGTATAGTAAAAATATAAATAATTACTTTATTTCTAATACAAAATAACGGCAAAATATTCTCCAAAGGGATGTTATATCACCGCGTATTGAAATCAAAAGTACTAAAAAAATAAATACGAACACAATACTTAATAAAAATCAATAAGGAAAATATTTAAAATCAGATGATTACTCTACTTTTTGACATCAGTTTCATGTAATTCTGAAGTAATAATACAGCTTAAAAAAACAATTTAAATAAAATCATTAAAATCATATATATCAATATCTTACATCATATTTATTATTAAATGCATCTCTATTACTTTCTTTATTTGATAAGCAATAACTCCTTTTTTTGATTGTCTGAAAAAAAAATTAAAAAAAATTCATAACATTTTGGCGCACATTATCAATTGATCTAAAAAGTGTGAAAATTAGACCATCCATTATTCCGAAAATATTTTGTTATTTCGAAAAATTCAGTTTGAATAAATTGATATTTTAATATGCAAATCTCTGTATATTTTAAATTAGAAAAGACTGTTTTCTATCAAATTATAAGGATTTCATTTATACACAAGTAAAATATACCATAACTGCAATGATTCGTGACATGGTCTGAGTATTGATGTGACTTACCTTTGTAACCGCAATTCACAATGGTATGGAAAAACCTGCAAAAATTAAAACAATACTCGTCGCTATCGATTTTACGGAAAAGACTGATAGCGCAACGATACTTGCCGTACACATGGCAAAGCGCCATAATGCACGTATTATTCTCTTCCACAATTTCACCAATTTCTTCATTATTGACAGAACCGGGAGACAGATGGTAGGAGAAGAAACCGTCAGCAAACACTATAAAGAGGCAGAAGTTAGTCTCGAAAGGATGAAAAACTCCCTTGAGGAATCGTATAATGATATTACTTTTATGACCGCTATAGGAAACGATACGATCATAAACAGTATCAATAAAATAATTCAGTCTGAAGACGTAGACATTGTCATTACAGGAACTTCCGGAAAGCAAGGCATCAGGGAATTGATTTTGGGATCATCATCTTATCAGATCCTTACCGGAGCCAGTTGTTCGGTACTTTTGATGCCTGAAAACTCTCATCAATACACATTTGAGAAAATTCTGGTTCCTGTACGTGTTCTTGAAAAACTTAATGAAAAACTGGAGATTTCAAAACTCATTGCTGAAAAGAACAAAGGATTCATCAGTCTTCTGGGTGTTTCAGGAAACGAAAAGATCAGTGAGATCAGAAAAGTTTTTATAAAGATACGGGAATCTCTGAAAGGAGCTGATACGGAATATTATGCATCCTTTGTGGTAAGCAATGACAAAGCTGTTGAAATTTCAAAAGCTTCAAAGGATGCAGAATTTGATCTTATCATCCTGAATTACCAGGACGAAGAAAGCTGGAAATCATTCTTTGCGGAGAATTTTTTCAAACAGATCATTAACAATACCTCCGTACCATTATTGTTTTTTAAAGACGGAGAAACTACCATACAGAATTCAGAGCCGTCAGGCTATGATATTACAATGCCCTTTCCGGGTTAATAATTAATTTAGATGATAACATTAAAAATATACAGTTCACAACATTCAACACAACCAATCGATACCACAAGAATTACAGGATTTCTTTTTAAGCATCTTGAACAGTACGGAGATTCCGAAGCAGATATTGCCAAGGCTATACGCTACTCTCTTGGAGAAAACAACAAACCCGGCGGACTCATTGTCACCGCTACAGACGAATCCACAGAAGAACTCAGAGGAGTCTGTGTTGTCAATAAAACCGGTATGAGCGGATATATTCCGGAAAATATTCTGGTTTACATCGCCACTGATAAAGCGGTAAGAGGACAAGGTATCGGAAAGAAAATACTACAACAGGTGATCGAAAGCACAGACGGAGATATCGCACTCCACTGTGAAAACGAAAACCCGGCGAAGCACCTCTACGAAAAAATGGGGTTCACCAGCAAATACATTGAAATGCGATTAAAAAAATAACATGTCTTATATTACTTTAAATACACAAAAACTAGCTCAAAATTATAATCATTTAAATCATCTTTTTGAAAAACACCGGATCGAATGGGCAGTCGTTGCCAAACTTCTCTGCGGAAACGAAACATTTCTGAAGTGTCTTCTTTCCGTCATTGATAAGGATGTCTGCGATTCACGCCTCAGCAATCTTAAGAAAATCAAAGAGCTGTCACCCCAAACCAAAACCGTTTACATCAAACCTCCTGCAAAACGCCTTGCCGAAAGCATTGTAAAATATGCCGATGTAAGCTTTAATTCCGAGCTGGAAACTATAAAAGCTTTATCTGAAGAAGCATTCAGACAGCATAAAATCCACAGGATTGTCATCATGATCGAAATGGGAGAACTCCGTGAAGGCATTATGGCCGACTCTCTTCTCGATTTTTACGCAGAAGTCATGAAGCTTCCGAATATTGAGGTTACCGGAATCGGAACCAACCTGAAATGCCTTAACGGAATTCTTCCTGACCGTGAGAAACTAACAAAGCTTGTAAAATACAGGAGAATTGCCGAACAGCACTTTAAGAAAAATATTCCATACATCAGTGCAGGATCATCTGTAACGATCCCTCTTCTTAACAGCGGAAACGTCCCCGAAGGAATCAATCATTTCCGTGTAGGAGAAAGTCTGTTTTTCGGAACCGATGTTTTTAATGACACTTACCTTAAAGGAATGCATACGGATGTATTTCAACTGACTGCAGAAGTGATAGAACTCCACGAAAAACCAATGGTTCCAACAGGAAAGGTCGGTAAAAACCTTACAGGAGAAAGCCCGGAATACAATCAGAAAGACAGAGGCAAGACTTCGATAAGAGCGATTGTGGATCTCGGTGTCCTTGATATTGATGTTAAACAGGTTACTCCACTTAATGAAGGCATAGAAGTTCTGGGTGCTAGTTCCGATATGATGATCCTGAACATCACCAATGAGGAAAAAGACATCAAAGTGGGCGACGAGCTTAATTTCGGAGTGAGCTACCTCGCAGTCTTACGGGCGATGAATTCGGATTATGTCGACAAAAAGGTAATCACCACAGAAAAATTCAGGAAAGTATCTGAGAAAGCAACAGTATAATTACAATACTACCCAAATACCGCATGATCTGCGGTATTTTTTATATTTTTATGCATCACGAAAAGCTTTATAATTTGGAACAGGACATCAAAACACTGCAGCTGCATCATCTGGAAAAGGTACATGCCCTCAAAAATGAGATACAGATCTTGCCCATTGCAAAGCTTTTCGGGAAGATCAATATGCAAAAACCATTGAGAAACAGGTTCTATGCTGTTTTTCTCTTTAAAGATGCTACAGGATCGGTGGTGATTGACAACCAAATATATGATCTCAGAAAAGACCGTTTCTTTTTTTTAAACTACAATCAGGTGTACCAATTCAGCCCGCTATCCGAGCCTGAGGGATATGTACTTCTTTTTACCAAATCCTTCTACAATTATGTTTATACAGGAAATAAACTGATCAGAAGTGACACCGCATTGGTTACCATGCCACAAACAATCGATGTTAAAGCTTCCTCCAGAAATGAGTACTGGCAAAACTTTGAGGCCATCAGAAAAGAATTTCACAACACCAGACTGTTTTCAAAAGAGATCATCTGTATGCAGCTTAAGATCTTTATACTACGATTCATCAGAGCGGCAAAAATGACCAAAACACGCCGCATGGCTACCGACCATAAAAAGGAGATTGCTGAGAAGTTTTCCGAGCTGGTGAATCAGCATTACAAGCAATTCAAAACCACTGCTCCATATGCCGAAATGCTTAATCTTACTCCAAATTATTTAAATACTTTAATAAAAGATCAAATGGCTTTAAGCGCAGGCCGCTTAATAAAAAACCGTGTCATCCTGGAAGCCGAAAGACTGCTCCTGCACACTACCCTTTCCGTGACAGAGATATCCTACGAACTGGGATTTACCGATAACTCACATTTCGGAAAATATTTCAAATCCGTCAACCATATGTCTCCCAAACTATACAGAAACCAAAGCATTGTAGGATGAATCCTGAATGATGAAAGATATTCATTAACCAACATTTAACAAATCAAACAATACCACAGTTTTAAGTTTTTGTAAAGGGTTTTAGTACATTCGCCAAAAAAAATAAAAGTGCCCTATACGATAAAGACGACTAAAGATGGTTTGATCTATATTAAATCTTCCTGCATCATCAGTATAAGAAAACCCAATACCATTGACAGTGCAAAGGTTGCCGGCTATCCATTGATTATTAATGCCGATCAGGTAACGTTTCTGAGTTTTAATATGGAAAGTAAAGTAACCTACTTTATGATGAACGGTTTTCAGATCTCAATGAATGTTCTTTTTGATGAAGCTGAAGAAGCACTCCGAATTGCCAAAAGCTATGTTGAGAAAGTTATCAAAGCATAAACTTACTTCAACAAATAGCAATGCTTTATTATTTAAACCAATAAAAAACATCCGCAGAAATACGGATGTTTATTGATTAAAGTCTTGAACCTGATTTATTTGACTTTTAAAACCTTTAATATTTTATGAAAAATCTCATTGTTTTCATAAACTCCCATAAAGTTTTCGGTTCCGGGTCCGTAAGAAAACACAGGAATAAGCGTAGCCGAGTGATCTTCTGTTGTAAAATCTCCTTCCACAGTACTTGAAGCCATATCTCCGTGCGGAATACTGAAGCCGCCTGTTTCATGGTCGGCGGTAATAACAACCAAAGTTCCGGGATTACGATCGGCAAACTGTATGGCTTTTGTGATCGCTCTGTCGAAATCAATGCCTTCCGTCACGATCGTTCCTACGTTATTTGCATGACCGCCGGAGTCGATCTGTGCTCCTTCGATCATAATGAAAAAAGGCCTTTTCTTGTTGTTCAGAAACTCAAGTGCTCCCTCTACGGTTTCTGCCAGAATATTTCCACGGCCTTTTAACACCTGTGGCACCCCATTGTCGGAAAGGTAGAATGCTAAGCGATCCGCCTTATTCCCTGCAATCTCCTTTGTATTTCCGGCCACTTTAAAATTATCCGCTCCGGAAATCTTTGATTTCCCTCCTCCTGCAAAAAAGGTAAGCTTTGATTTTGTAAGATCTTCTGCAATCTGCTTTTCCATACCGCGGTCTTTTTGGTGGGCATAGAATGCAGCAGGAGTTGCACCTGTAATTTCGTCTGTGGTGATAACACCTGTATTAAAGCCTTTTTCAGAAAGAATTTCAGTGATATTAGGAATTGATTTCCCCGAAGGATCTACGCCGATAAAGCGGTTTTTAGTTTTCTTTCCTGTGGCGAAAGCACTTCCTCCTGCAGCAGAATCTGTAGTAAAATTATCTGCGGAAGTTGTTTTTATCAATCCGATATTTTTAAGCTGTGTTAAAGTCAGTTGTCCTTTATTTGCCAAAACAGAAGATGAAATCTGCGAAAGTCCGTTTCCGTCACCAATGAGGAAAATGACATTCTTCACAGGAATATCTTTATTCTCATACAAAAATTCTGGATGATACACTTCACTTACCAAGGTATTCTTAAAAGTTCTCTGATCCAGTTTATTAAGATACTCTGCACATTCTTTCGGATGATCCGTATTGATATAATCTACGCCTGCGTGTGCAAAAAATTCCCAGGACGTTTTGCCGTCAGGAATGGCCCAGAACCTGAAAGGTTTTTTGAAAGATTTTGCTTTTTTAATGACTTCCGTTACTTTAGGAAGATCATCTGTCGTTAATCCGCCTTTGCCGTTCCACACCGAATAGTCTTTAAAATTTAAACTGACCAATCCTACTTTTTCCCATTGCGGCGGCGTAAGATTTTCCAGCGACTGATAATCAAATTTTATAAAATCAGGGTAAGCGGTAAACTTTTCAGGAGACGGCTTGTTTCCGGAAATGACAAAGCTGATATTTTTATGACTGATGATTTCAGGATATTTGGAAATATGAGAGACTATATTTTTCAAAGTCGGCTCTCCGTCGGTTTTAAGGTCTATTAAAATCTGGACCGGCTGATTGCTGATGATGCCCAGCTCCAAAGCTTTTGCGATAGGCTTAAGATAAAGATTGTCAAACGTTCTTTCTTTTCCGATACCTGTCTGTTCATGAGAAACATAAAGCTCATTGTCAACAAGAAAAACATCAGCTTCAATCGATGTTGCTCCCGCACCCAATGCATACCAGAAAGGCACTTTCTGCTCATAATCGTTGTGCGAATGAACAGCATAATTCTGTGCAAAAGCCATGCTTGCTACTGTCATTGCCACTGTAAGGCCTATTTTCTTTATTCTTAAAAACATAATGATCTTATTTAATATGAATACCTGATTTTTTTAATGCTTCTACCAATTTATGATAGATCGTATTGTTTGGATAGACTCCGGAAAACAGTTCTTCGCCTTTTCCCATAGCAAACACAGGAACGAGTGCCGCAGTGTGCTGCCCGTCAATAAAATTAATCTGAACCTTATCTTTTACTTCTCTTTCTTTTCCGCCAGCCGGATCTTTTTCCATAAATTTCCCAATGCTTGCACCTCCTGTTTCATGATCTGCCGTGACCACCAGAAGCGTATTAGGATTCTTCTTAATAAAATCCATTACCACCCCAATTGTTTTGTCGAAATCGAGAACTTCTTTCACCATCATTTCGGCATTATTCGCATGGCCGCCCCAATCGATGAAGGAGCCTTCTATCATCAGGAAAAACGGTTTTTTATCATTGGAAAGAAAATCCAGTGCAGTCTGAGTCGCTTCCGGAAGGAAATCTTTTCGCCCTTGTACCTTGTTTGGAAGCTCATCCTGCGCCATCAGATATAAATTTCTCTTTCCAACAACCGGTTTTGAGAGAGATGTCGTATCAATTCTATAATTTTTCTTAGTTAAATCTTTCAGAAGATCCTTTTTGTCTTTTCTTTTATTAAAGAACTTAAGTCCTCCCCCTGCGGCAAAATCAATATCAGATTTGATAAAGTCAAGAGCAATATCCTCATGCAGATCGCGGTCTTTTACGTGTGCATAATAGGCAGCCGGAGTGGCATGGGTAATGCTTGTGAGACAAACCAAACCGGTTTTGTAGCCTTTATCCTGAAGCTGTTCAAGGATTGTCGGGATAGCAAGTGAATCTTTATTAAGGCCAATAGCTCTTTTATAAGTTTTTTGCCCCGTCGACAGAGCGGTTGCTCCTGCTGCAGAGTCTGTCACCCTGTCGCTCGTACATGAAGTTTCTGAAAGCCCAACATATTTAAAATTCTGGAAATTTGGCTTACCCTCTCCGAAATAGAATGCAGAGGTCACCTGTGAAACACCCATTCCATCCCCGATCATAAAAATGATATTAACAGGCTTTTGGGTTTGAGCATGCAAAAAAGATTCTAAAAGAAGCATTAAAAGAGCAGCAATCCTCTTTACATTAAGGCTTTTACAAACATAGTACATATTGATTATTATTTTGATAATTAATTATTTTAAAAACAACGGGCAAAATTACATCAAAAACAAGTCTTAAAAAGTAGAGTTAATGATACACAAAGCAATATTAACAGCTCATTCTCTCATTAGAAGCCATTTACCACATTTTGCTTAACACAAAGTTCACTGAAATTTAATTTTTCGCAATAAAATTTACATTTTGTTAAATTTAAAAAGCAGTTACTTAACGGTAATTTAACGACAATTGGGAGGAATTGAACCTAATTTTGCACCAAAATAATTAAGGAATGAAACGTATTTACCTCGTGCCAACTGTTTTGATGAGTTGTGTCAGCTTAACATTTGCACAAAAAAAAGAATCTGACACCATCACGAGTAACGACAAACTCAAAGACATCGACGAAATTGTAATGGTGGGATACGGATCACAAAAGAAATCAGACGTTACAGGATCTGTAGGAACTGTAAAGAGTGAAGATTTTAATAAAGGTCTTGTTGCCAATGTTGGCCAGCTGTTGCAGGGGAAAATAGCCGGGGTAAATGTATCCAATGTAAGTGGTGAGCCGGGAGCCAACCAGAATATTATCATCAGAGGGGTGGGAAGTTTACGTTCAGGAACAACGCCGCTATACGTGATCGACGGTTTTGTGGTGGATAACAGTAATGTAGGAGTTGCCAACAACCCGATGAACTTCATTAATCCTCAGGACATCGAATCCATAAATGTTCTTAAAGACGCCTCTGCTGCTGCAATTTACGGAGCAAGAGGTGCCAATGGGGTTATTGTAATTACCACTAAAAAAGGTAAAAAAGGAAGAACACAGATGAACCTTTCTTCCAATCTTACGATTTCAAGCCTTGCCAATAAAATGAATGTCTTCAGTGCAGATGAGTTCAGAAAACAGGTTACTGCAATGGGTGCCAAGCTTGACGATATGGGAGGAAATACCGATTGGCAGGACGAACTGACCAGAACTGCCATTTCCAATACTGTGAATTTCTCTGCGTCAGGAGCTACGGATACTTCAAATTACTATGCAGCTTTGGGGTATGAAAACCAAGAAGGTATCCTTTACAATAGTAATCTGAGAAGATATTCCGGGCGTATCAATGTTTCTCAGAAAGCCTTTGACGGACGAGTAAATATCGACTTCAACCTCAACGGAAGCAGAACAGAAAATAACAGACCGAGCGTTACCAGTATGGTTTCTACAATGCTTACTTTAAATCCTACGTACCCTGCTTATACGAATGGTGAGCCAACTACCGTTTTCAGCAATGGAGCTTTCAACCCGTTGATCCGTCAGGAAATATATAAGGATTTTACAGCCAACAACAGAATCCTGGCCAATATTTCGCCATCGGTTGAGATCATTAAAGGTTTAACCTATAAGCTGAATCTGGGGATAGATTATTCTACTGCCGACAGGGTAATTCAGAATACGCCACATGCAGTACCGTTGGAAATCGGAACTTTGAATTTAAATTATTACTCCAACAACAATACCCTGGTAGAAAATACTTTAACCTATAAATTTAAAATTAACAATCATGACTTCAATGTAATGGCGGGGCAGTCTTATCAAAGGCTTTATCTTGTGGCAAGAAGCTGGGATTATTCAGGATTTCCAAACAATGGTATAGAGCCTCAGTACCAAATCGGGGCTGCCAATAAGAATAATACAACATCCTCATCTATTGCGAATAAAAACGAGCTGCAGTCATGGTTTGGAAGAATCAATTATGATTTTAATGATAAATATCTCTTCACTGCAACGTTAAGGGCAGACGGTTCGTCAAAATTCGGAGAAAACAACCGTTATGGTTTTTTCCCTTCATTGGCAGCCGGATGGAATATCAGCAAAGAAAGTTTTCTTAGCAATGTAAATGAAATCAGCAACTTAAAGCTAAGGGTAAGCTGGGGGAAAACCGGGAATCAGGAAATCCCGAGCAAAATGACCAAAAGAAGCTACAAATCTGCTTCTGACGGCAGCGGGCAGGCAACGTATCCTTTAAATGACAGTTCGAATTATCCTGTAGGGGTGTACCTGGTAAGAACCGACAACCCGGATCTTCAATGGGAGGTTACCACACAGACCAACGTAGGATTGGATTTCGGAATTTTCAATAACCGATTGACCGGTACTGTAGATTTCTTTAAAAAAAGTATCCGATAATATCCTTTTGGAGATTAACCCTGTAGACCCGATCGAGCCTGCACCTACCATGTGGAAGAATATTCCCAATATGACGATCAACAACACCGGCTGGGAACTTTCTCTGAACTATAACAGTGAACCTACGAAAGCATTTACCTACAGCATCGGTGCCAATGCAGCATTCATTAAGAATGAAGTAAAAGATTCTCCGTACCGTGTGATTTCTACGGGTGAAGCACAGGGGCCGGGAACCACAAATGCCGTTATCAACGGGTATATCAACGGACAACCGATCGGAACATTTTATGTAAAAGAATTTTTAGGACTGAATGCCAACGGAACCAATATTTTCAGAGATGTAGACGGAGACGGTATTATTACGGATAATGACAGAGTTGCCGCAGGAAGTGCTCTTCCGGATTTTACATACAACTTTTATGTGAAAGCAGCCTACAAAAACTTTGATCTTGGATTAAACTTTAACGGAGTTGCCGGAAATATGATTTATAACAATACCGCTTCCACCTTATTTACAAGAGGAAGACTGGGACTTTCTCAGAATACAACCGATGCTGCAACCCAGTTTCCTAATGAAAGTACAAACAATACCAATGTAATTTCAACAAGATATCTTGAAAAAGGAGATTTCTTAAGGCTAAACAATGCTACTTTAGGGTACAGCCTTAATCCGAAAGTTTTAGGTATCGGTGAGCATATCAGAAATATAAGATTCTCTTTAACTGCACAGAACCTGTTTGTGATTACCAAATATTCAGGTTTTGATCCGGAAATCAATACAGGGCTTTCCCAGGGAGGTATTCAGTCTTTCGGGATTGACTACAGTACCTATCCAAAAGCAAGAAGCTTTGTATTCGGTGTAAACGTCGCATTTTAATTAAACCCTAAAAAAGAAAACAATGAAAAATAAAATTTTAATCTCTATACTAAGCTTAAGTGCTTTGGTTGCTGTAGGATGTACAAACCTTGAAGAGCAGGTAATCGATGAATCATTGGATGCACAATCGGATAACATCGTAGCTTCTTTTATTGCTCCCGCCTATGGTCCGCTTCCTGATGCCTTTACCCATACCAAAAACTACGGACTTCAGCTGATCAGTACAGATGAGGCAATCCTTCCTCCGAGAGGAAGTGGAAACGACTGGTACGACGGCGGAAAATATATTGAACTTCACCAGCACACCATGACAACCACCAACGTTGTGGTACAGCAGACATGGGATGCTTTCAGGCTGATGCTTTCCAGAACAGTGACAGCCATTGAAAAGCTACAGCCTTTAGCAGCAACCAATAGCGATGCAGCGAAAGCTGTTGCCGAAATGAGAGCGTTGAGAGCCTATTATAATATGCTGTTTCTTGATTATTGGGGAATTGCCTTTAAAAAAGATTCTTCAGGTCAGGATTCCCAGATTTTAAGAAGACAGGAAGCGATCAGTTATATCGAAAGTGAGTTTTTAGCGGTTGTTAACAATTTAGATAATACCGCCCGTCCGGGAAGAATGTCGCAGGCTGCCGTTAATGGCTTTTTAGCGCAACTTTATCTTAATGCCGCGGTGTACAGAGATCCTTACGGTACCCCTTCATTCGCAGCAGCAGATATGGATAAAGTCATTGAGTACACCAATAAAGTGATCAATTCGGGATTATTCACTTTATCTCCAGAATACTTTGCTATTTTTGATGATAACAATCACACGAATAAAGAATTGATCTTTGCCATCGATCAGCGTCAGGATCTTACCACTTCTCACAACAGATTGGGATACTGGTCACTATCCGGAAGTCAGTATCCGCTTGCCGCTTTTCCGAAAGCCAACGGAACAGACGGACCTGCCATTACTCCTGATTTCTACCAGACCTGGGTGCAGGCTTACGGAAGTACGGATCCTGCTCAGGCAGACGCCAGATTTTATAAAGAGAACTTTACGGTTCCTCAAAACCTAAAAGACCTTACCGGCGTAACCCCTGCCAACGATGAAGATCATTACTTCCTGGTAGATGGATCTACGTATGAGATCAACAGGGGAATCCAGAGAGGAATTCAGTGGGGGCTGAGAAATCCTGCAAACGGGCAGCCTTTCAAGATGAAGGACGGACAATACAAAATCTACCCGATGATCGAGCAAAGAAACGGATTTACCAACTATGTAAACCACGTCCTGGAAGTCGATCTTGAAGATCCTAGCCATAAAGATTACGCAGATGGTTACCGAGTATCGAAGTATCAGTTCAGCAGAACATCCGATACAGGAAGAAACAGAGGAAATGCAGATATCGTTCTTTTACGTCTGGCAGATATTTATTTAATGAGAGCTGAAGCGCAGTTGAGAAAAGGAAATGCCGCCGCTGCTTTGTCAGACGTAAATTTCGTAAGAGCGTCAAGAACTGCAAGACCGGCTGTTACGCCTCCTGCACTGACCAGTATTAATTTAAACACCCTTTACAGGGAAAGAGGTTTTGAGTTTTATTGGGAATATTCAAGAAGAACAGACATGATCCGTTTCGGACATTACGAAGATACCTACACTTCCAAAACCAATACAGATGTGAGAAAGAGACTGTTTCCTATTCCACAATCTGCAATAGACGGAGCATCAAGCGCACCAG
Organism: Chryseobacterium sp. POE27; assembly: GCF_039727685.1. NCBI lineage: Bacteria > Pseudomonadati > Bacteroidota > Flavobacteriia > Flavobacteriales > Weeksellaceae > Chryseobacterium > Chryseobacterium sp. POE27. Next base: position 185,547 of record NZ_CP152475.1, on the reverse strand, counting down.
GATATCTGGTTCAGAACCAAGGTTACTAATTTTTTTACTTTTATAATTGATGAAAGCTGCCCAGAAATAGGGCAGCTTTTATTTTTCAAGCCTATTTGATCTTTTGTACCAGGCATTGTCACTATCCGGTTTGTAACCTTCAGCTCCCGGAAGAATTATATACGGAATTTATCCATAATCATCCGTTAAAATCTGCGAGAGACTCTTACGCTCATCCTGACAAATAATTTCTTTTTCTGTACAATCCCTTTATTAAAGGGGTTTTCCGAAGATCACTGATCTCATAAAAAAAAGTAGTCTATCGTAGACTACTTTTCTCAGCTACAAATGTAAACAAATTCTTTTTTACTTGCAAACACAACAAATTGTTTTCTAATTTCTTAGTTTTGTTCATCATAAAGTCTTTAAAGAAAAACCTGGAGCAAAACAGCCGGAATTTACATCCCGTTTTACACCTGTTTTTTAAGAAGTTTTGCAATGGTGAGCCTTGTATGTAAAAAAAGTAGTCTACGATAGACTACTTTCTTACAAAACATGAGACTACAAATGATATTTCCCTCTAAAGCCCTCTCCCTCACACGCAAAAGCGTCGTATTGTTGTGCTTTTTGGTGGTCTTGATATCATCATTGTTGAGCGCTCAAACGTTTTTACACTCCGATTCTGTAGTCTTTGTATCCGAAGACTCGTATTTGTATGCAGAATCTCCAATATATATTTCCAGTCAAAACCTGAGAAAAGCATCTTTTAAGAAGTGGTCCGGGGTTTTGATTAAAACCTCTTGTTCCAAAGTTTCCCATAAGAAGTCCATAAGAAGTCCAACGGAAAATACTTGTTATAAGAGTAGTCCAACAGGCAGACATACCTTTGGTCTGTTTCCTAATTCATCTTCAATAGCTTTTATCGGAAGCTCTTTTCCGGTAAAGCTTCAGCATAAAATAATACCATCATCTTTTATTCTATTTATAAGCGCAAGAAGGGATGAGCAAAAACATGTTCATTTCACTTCTCTTCCTTTTCAGCTTAAACCTATTACGATCAATCATTTCGGCCGTCCTCCGCCTGTTCTTCAATCTTAAGGCACAAGAGTTTTTAACACATCAGTCACATAAGAAGTTAGGTTACAACTTTGAAAACAGAAAGAACACATCAGTTTTTGAAAATCTTTGATTTTCCTTTGCGACAAATGGTCATTCACTATTCACTCTATTTGTCATCCCGTAGGGATCTCAGCAAAGAATTCCACATAACATTTGTGAAATTAGTGTTCAACCATTAGTGCCATTCGTGTTTCGTCAATTCGAGTGTTTTTTCGTAACAAGGTGAAGAAAAAATATATCGAGAATGAATTTACCCTCAAACAAACTTCTTGATACGATTTCTTCAAAATCTACTCGAAGTGACGAGCCTGTCGAAGCTATTATTGAGTCGGAGGGTTTGAGAGTGGGAGCGTTTTAGGGTTGGAGGGGAATATGGGATGGTTTGAGAGGGGAAATAGTGGCTTCGGCTCCGCTCAGCCACCAAGACTCTCCCACACTCAAACTCTAAAACTCTCCAACTCTAAAAGCTCTGCGAGCTCTTATAAGTGCAACGCCTTTGTGAAACTAAAAAACACATCATAGATAAAAAAAATCTTCGTGCACTTAGTGTTCAAATAAACATAGACTAAGTCACCAAAAACATAAACAAACATAAATACAAAACAATGAAACAATTAATTACAACCGCTGTTCTGCTCTTCAGTATGACAGCATTCGCTCAAGTGGGGATTAATAACACGTCTCCAAAAGCAACCCTCGACATCACCGCCAAAACAACAGACGGCAGCAAACCCGAAGGATTGATTATTCCTCAGTTAACCGGAGATAAGATCCGTGCAGCTACCACAGCAACACCAACTCCGGTGTACGGAACGGCACAGAAGGGGCTTATCGTTTATGCATCTACCGCAGATTCGGCTCCCGCAGGGGCAACGGCCAGCATTACTGCGCCAGGATATTATTATTTCGATGGAAGTGCATGGCAGAAGATTGCAACCGGTAACACCTTAAATACCTCCCTTGCCAGCGGAAACATTTTGGTGGGAAGTGCATCGAATGTAGCCACAGCCGTAATCCCAACAGGAGATGTAGCCATTTCCAATGCGGGAATAACTTCCATAGGAGCAGGAAAAGTAACCAACGGTCATTTGGCCAGTGCAGCCGCTCTTACGGTAAAAGGAAATGCAACGAATGCGGCTGCATCCCCTACTGATATTGCCGCAGGAACAGACGGCTATGTATTGAGAAGAAGTGGAACTTCTTTAGGTTTCGGAACGGTAGCGACCGCAGGAATTGCAGATGGTGCCGTGACCACAGCTAAGATCGCAGCCGATGCCATAACATCAACCCAAATAGCCACTGGAACAGTAACCAATGCAGACTTGGCCAGTGCAGCCGCTCTAACGGTAAAAGGAAACGCAACAAATGCCGCTGCATCCCCAACCGATATTGCCGCAGGAACCGATGGTTATGTACTAAGAAGAAGCGGAACGACCTTAGGATTTGGGACGGTAGCAACCACAGGAATTGCAGATGGTGCGGTAACAGCTTCAAAACTTAATCAGATGTCCGCCACCTCAGGACAAGTTCTGGGCTGGAATGGCAGCAGTTGGGTACCTACGAGCAGTGATACCACCAACGATGCCTGGATCAATGACACGACCAACGGTCTGGTAAAGTTGGGAACGAAAGCAGATGGGACAGCGAGGTCAGCAGGGACAGACTTCGTTGTAAAAGATAATGGTCAGATCGGGATAGGAACAAGTTCTCCATCAACAAAGCTAGAGATTAATTCAAGTACATCTGGAGCAATTAAAATAGTTGACGGTACACAGGCGGACGGAAGGGTTTTAACTTCAGATGCCAATGGAGTCGGAAGCTGGTCACCTGCACCTGTTACTTCTCTTTATTTTTTATCATCTAGTACCTTCACTGGATCTACTGATTTTGCAGGAACCACCGCTCCTGTTTCTGGAGCCCCTTCAGGTGGAAGTACTCGTTATTTATCAACAGGGACAGTTGTCAATTTGGGACCAGCAACGGCTATTACTTCAGGAGCAGCAGGCTTGTCATATAGAATACCTGTAGCAGGTATGTATAGAATAACATTATATACTGATATAATTGCTACCAATATGAGTATGCGAATAACTGCTTACAGAAATGGAAGTACGATACTGAATAACTCAGATTCAGGTAATGGTTCCTCACTTGTAATGATCAATTTATGGAATTTGCAGGCAGGTGATTTCATTCTTCCAGCCAGTAATACTGTCCCAAGTGGAACTCAAGCGGTGGAAACGACTTTTACTGTAGAACGTGTAAATTAAAAATTGACAAATTAGTTCAGAGTCCGATGTCCGATGTCGCGGATTTGAAATCTCAGCTGGCGCGAGCGTCTCGCTCGTGCCGGTTTTAAGTAGGGTTCGAATAGGATGTGGCCACGAGCGGGACGCTCGCGCCAGCCACCTGATATCAACAAATTAATATCTAATAACAATTTAACAACCATTTTAAAAATAGCAAAACAATGGCAAACATATTACACAAAATCAAGGCATATCTCTACGATAACGTTTTAACGAAAGACAATCCCAATGATTTCACGGCCCGCACAGCCAGCGAGCGCAGTCTCAATGTACAGCAGATCTGCCAATCAGCAGCCAACCGTGGTGGTTCAGATATCTCCGCTTCAGCAATGGAGCATGCTACAGAGCTGTTCCTTAAGGAAATGGCGTATCAATTGTGTGATGGGTACTCCATCAATACTGGTTATTTCACGGCTAATACCACCATTCGTGGGGTATTTGATAGTCCGTCAGAGACTTTTAATAAAGATAAGCACAGTATTATCTTCCAGTTCAACCAGGGAGAAAAGCTACGGGCAGAGATTCCCAATATTGAAGTCGAAATCCTAGGTGTGGCAGAGGCTTCTGCCGTGATTCTTCAGGTAACGGATGTAAAGAGTGGCTCGGTTAATGATCTTCTTACTCCCGGAAGAAACCTCAAGATTGCCGGAAGCAAAATCAAAGTAGCGGGTAATGATCCTTTTATCGGGGTATTCTTTGTGAATGTAAGCACTAATCTAAGAACGATGGTAGAAGAAAGTGATATGGTAACCAATAATCCTTCGGAGGTTATGGTGGTGATTCCGAACTTGTCAGCAGGAACCCATCGCTTAGAGATCGTGACGCAATTTACCCAAGGTGCCCTGCTCAAGGAACCGAGAACCGCTACATTCGATAAATTGCTTACGGTACTATGATGAAGAAAATCAGTCATATTTGTCAACACCTCGTTGACCGCCCGATCAAGGGTGTGTAGATGGTAGCATCAACGAGGTGTTGACCGTACTGTCAAGGGTGTGTTGACGGTACGATGTAAGCAGCGTTGACAAAACGTAGATATTTTAGTAGGGAGGCTGTCCGGAAGGGCAGTCTTTTTTTGTTTGAGGGTTTGAGGGTTTCTGAGTGGAGGGATCTTGGTGGCTGAGCGGAGCCGAGGCCACCGAAACTTTATTAAGCGTTGCTATGATGTCTGTCACCGAAGCTATGCACTCCTGTCATCCTGATTCCTGCCGAAGTACTTCATCATCCGACATAGGAATCTGAGGCGTTAAGAAAAATAATTTTATGAACGTTAAGAAAATCCCACTGTTTGAGTGCGACACAAATATTAAACCGAAGAATTAATAGTGAATTCGCACGAGTTTTGGGATTTTTAGAGAATAAAACTATTTTTTAGCCTTCAGGTTCCAAGTCTTGAATTTTTGTTTCTTTTGTTTCAAGACAAAAGAAAAGTATAAAAATATATGTTTAGATTCTTTCAGAAGGACAAGGCTGAATCATAACATACGAATAGATGGCTGTCACTGAATTTATGCACTCCTGTCACCCTGAGCTTGTCGAAGGGACAGTACAATACTCACATCCTAATAACTAAGGCTTCGACAGGCTCAGCCTGACACCGTATATCACATTGTTTTTGAACACGAAGCCCACTAAGATTTTTTGAAAGTATTGTGTATATTTAGTTTCACAAAGCCGTTCCACTTAGAAGAGAAAACAAAGCCAACTATTGTAATGGCTGACTGCAATTGATAATAGGGACAACTTAAAAATTCCCCTCGGTGGAGGGGTGGCGAAAATTCAAAGAATTTTTGACGGGGTGGTGTAAGAATACTGCCACACAATCACCTTTATTTTAACCACTCCGATTGTCATCCCGTAGGGATCTAAGCACGAATCATTCCATATTACTATTACCAACTATGCCGAGATTCCTAACGGAAATCGAAGATTCGACGGAGTCAATGACAAAGTGGGGGTTTTAGGGTCGGAGGGTTTGAGAGTATGAGAGTGGGAGTATTGGTGGCTGAACGGAGCCGAAGCCACCATTGAACGGATGCTACCACGTTACCTTGTCATCCCGATAAGGATCTAGGCCCGAATCTTTCCATGCTAATGTTACCAACTATGTCGAGTTCCTAACGGAATGACAAGGTGTGTGTTTTAGGTTGGGAGAGTTTTAGAGTCGGAGGGTTTAGAGTTTGATCGTGGGAGAGTCTTGGTGGCTGAGGTGACTCGAAGCCACCACTGATGCTGAGTTTAAGGATCGGTTGAACAGTGTATAGATAAAAGAAATATTACTATCTTTAAATCGGGAATAATACAAAGAATAGTATTATCCTAACTCACTGTGATAATCCAGAAAATGTTCTGAGCAGACCAACGTTTATTTTAAATTATGCAACATCTAGATCATCTTTTACAGAACTATTTCGGTACGTTATCTCATGAAGAGCTGTCGTTTATTGAGCCCTATTTCAGGGAAGAAAAACTGACAAAGAATGACTTTTTTATCAGATCCGGAAAGATATGCAACAGGCTGAGTATTGTAAAGACAGGTATTTTAAGGGTGTATGCATTGTCCGAAGATGGTAAGGAAGTTACCCAATGGTTCGCTCAGGAAAACTTCTTATTGACTGAAGTTTCGGGATTCTTTTTTGATCAACCCAGCCGTTGGAATATACAGGCGCTTACCGAGACAGAGCTTCTGACGATCACTAAAGATGATTACATAAAACTTTGCCATGATTTTCCAAGATGGTCTGAGATTGAAAAGAGATTGATCATGAAGTGCTTTTCGATGATGGAAGACCGTATTTTTACTCACCTTTCGCTTACCGCCGAGCAGCGGTACAATCTGTACTTTGAGCAGAATAAGAGTCTCTTTACCCAGGTTCCGCTGCAATTCATCGCCTCGGTTCTAGGGATGTCGCCGGAAACCTTCAGCAGGATAAGAAAACGCCGGGTTTAAAATTCTTGACTTTTATCAAGAGGAACTTTGCAGAAATGAGGGAACTTTGCTTCATTAAATCAATATCGTCATGAACAGTAAAATGGATCTCCTTTTGAAACTTGAACAGGCAGGGCAGTTTATCCTTTCTATCCTTTTATTCAATCAACTCAATTTTGCCTGGTGGGTATTTCCTGCATGCATATTACTTCCTGATATATCGATGGTCGGATATCTGTTCGGCAATAAATCAGGGGCCTACACGTATAATTTCTTTCATCACAAGCTGGTTGCAGTTATCGTTATTGCATTGGGATTTTGGTTAGATAATTCCATCCTTTCACTGGCAGGGATTATTCTCTTTGGCCATTCGGCGATGGATCGTTTTTTTGGCTATGGCCTCAAATTTACAGATGGCTTTAAGCATACTCATCTCGGAGGGATCGGAACCAAAAGTGAGGAGGTAGAGAAATAAAAACTTCGTTGAAGAAAGTATTAAATTAAGCCCATTATCATTATAGATGCCTAAATCCTTTCATCATGCTACCCTACTCCATTTTTTTACCTATTTTTACGTGATAATAGATCAACGTATATGAGAAAAATACTATTCGCAGGAATAATAACTTTAGGAGGTTTTTTTAATGGCCAATGCACAGTGCAAACCGGTATCCTCCATTACAGAAAATTTTGACAGCTGGAAGGAGATCGGCCCATGCTGGACCGCTCAACAAGGAAAGGCAATGCTTTACGCCAGCGACAAAAAGATCATATTTTATTCCATGACCAATCCCGGTGAAAATATGTATCTGGTAACCCCTAGAATCAAGGCAGGAAACTATACTTTAACGCTTGATATTTCAGATAACGGAGGCGATACCATTCTGGAACTTTTCTCTATTAACAATACTTCCGATCCTAAATCTTATATTTCTATAGCTAAACCTTCAAAAATAGCCGGAGGTAAAAAAACATTCACCATTTCTCTGAAAAAAGAGGCGAATCTTGGGCTGAAAGTATTGCTGAATAGCGTTCATCAGGCAGTGTATGTAGATAATCTTTCTTTAAAACCTAAAAAATAATTGATTAATAATTAAGTTTTTTATTAACCATAAAAGCTACAAAAGATTTAGATTCTTTTGATTAAAGTTAATAAACATTAAGAATAAAGAACACAATAGTTTTTAAAATCTTTGATTTTTGTTCTTTTGAAAGCTTTGATCAGCTTATAAAACTTTTAAAATTGTCTTTTGCACCTTTTGCGGTTAAATTTAATTTAAACATTCTATTGTAATAAATCTCCAAAGTATCAGCTTTGGAGATTTATTTTGTTCACAGTTTATTATATTTGTGATCGACTAATAAACATCTTAGTTAAGACCATATCTTAATTAAAACAAAACTTTAAAATTATGGAGAACAGCAAAGCACCTGTATTCACGATGACAATCGTTGCCATTATTGTCGGCGGAGCATTATACAAACAGTTTGATTTCAAAACACGGAGCCTCGAAAACCCCGCTTTATCGGCACTGTATGCGATCATTTTTTTATTTGCCATTTTTATTCTGGTAAGAAATTACAGAAAGACCGCAAGAAAATAAATCAACACAGAAACTGTTTTGGATTATCCTCAAAACATCCCGGAACCATTTTTCAGTCCCCAACCACTTCCCCACTTCAATCTCAAAGCTAAATCTATTGAGGCTAGTTTGTTTTTGCATAACATCCAATCCGGATTGGCAATAAACTTGTATGTAAGTATCCCGGACATCGTCTGAAGATTCGTCGCAACATACAAAGCGACATTTTTAACCTGAAGACTCTTTTCTAAATTAACACTAAAAATATTCAATATGAAAGTATTATTTGTACTTACCTCCCACGATGAGCTGGGAAACACCGGCAAAAAAACAGGTTTTTGGGTAGAAGAATTTGCGGCACCCTATTATTCATTTAAAGATGAAGGATTTGACATTGTAGTCGCTACGCCAAAAGGCGGACAGGCACCCATTGATCCCAAAAGTGAAGATCCTGATGCCCAGACTCCCGCTACAGAACGCTATTACAAAGATGAAGAAGTGCAAAACATCATTGCCAATACCCACAGATTAAGTGATCAGAAAGCCGCAGATTTCGATGCTGTTTTCTATCCGGGAGGCCACGGACCACTTTGGGACCTGGCGTACGATAAAGATTCTCAACAATTAATTCTTGATTTCTATAATACGGAAAAACCTGTAGGAGCCGTTTGTCATGCACCTGGTGTTTTTAAAGATATAAAACTGGGAAATGGTGATCCGTTCGTAAAAGGTAAAAATGTTACCGGTTTTTCCAACACCGAGGAAGAGGCGGTACAGCTGACCGACGTTGTTCCTTTCCTGGTAGAAGATGAACTGAAAAAATCCGGCGGGCATTACAGCAAAACCGATGACTGGGGCGTACACGTTATTCAGGACGGCCTTCTGATCACCGGGCAAAATCCTGCTTCATCCGAAGTTGCAGCCGAAAAACTGATCGCGCTCCTGAAGAAAATAAAGTAAGCATAAAAACAAAACCATCTCTAGCAGGATGGTTTTGACTTTTATTCGCATTACTTAAACCATCATGATGCGTAATTAAAGTCAGCATTAACCACTCTCCTATTTTAAACTTTCAACAATGAACACACTCACAAAAGATATTATAAAAGGAATTGCAGTTGGATTATTGGCTTCTTTCATTAAATCTATCGCAGAACCGCCTTTACAAAAGCTGGGTGAAAGCTTATTTCCACCAAAACCAGATGAACTCGATTTACGGGGTGCAGATGTTACGTATCAGCCGGAAAATATGCCGCCGGCAGTATTGGCCAAAGAAATTTATAAGAACATTTGCTATAAGGAACTGTCGTACAATGACACTTTACAATCGATGAAAGTAATCCATTATACATTAGGAACCGCGATTGGAATTACGTATGTTTTGTTAGCAAATAACAATAAATACATTAAAGCAGGTGAAGGCTCCGCAGCAGGTATTGCGGTATGGGCATTCACACACGGTTCTGCCGTTCCGGCATTAGGGTTACAGGGAAAAGTTTCTGAAATGCCCACATCATGGTGGGTTTGGGAATTCGGTTCACACATCATTTTCGGACTGGCCATGGAACAGAGCCGGAAGATTTTAAATCAATTATTGAATTAACCGCAAAAGATGCAAAAGACAATTTTAAAAGTTTTATGAACTGATCATAGCTTTCAAAAGAATAAAATCAAAGATTTTTAAAAACTATTGTTAGCTTTTTCTTTTTATAAAAAGGGCTTAAGATAGAAACTTCTAATCTTTTGGAGCTTTTGTGGTTAAAAAAACTTATCACAAGCTTATAATGAAATTAGATTAATGTATTCGCTTACCTAGATTCTTTAACATAAATTTATTATCGCTGAGAAATAGAATTTTGATCTCGTTTTTGTATTTTAGGCAAAATTTTTAAAAGTGAAAAAAGTAATAGTTGCATTATGCATATCAGTATCAGCATTAGGTTTTGCTCAGGATTACTCGGTGCCGGCGGTGAGTCCGCGCCAGAAAGTTGAACAGCAGTTTTCTATGTCAAAAATTACAATAGACTACGGAAGACCGGGCGTGAAAGGAAGAAAAATATTTGGAGAACTGGTGCCTTACGGACAGGTTTGGAGAGCAGGCGCCAACTCATCTACCAAAATTACTTTCGGGCAGTCGGTGAATTTTGGCGGAAAAATCGTTCAGCCAGGAACATACGGATTATTCATCATTCCTACCGAAAAAGAATGGAAAGTAATATTAAACAAAGACTTCCAGCAGTGGGGCGCTTACACTTACGATCCTAAGCAGGATGTCGTGGATGTTACTGTTCCGGTAAACAAGCTTGCCGATAAGCAGGAATGGTTTGAAATCACGCTAAATCCAACAGGCGAAAATTCCGCAAATCTGGTTTTAAAATGGGACATGGCTCAGGCTGAGGTAGCATTAAAACCTTCAAGCCCTGAAGCTGTAACTAAAATTGCAGACAAACTAAAGGAAATAAAGAAAATAGAAGCTGACGCTGCCAAAACAAAGAGCTAAAAGTATTCAAATCATATATTCTGTCTGATCAGAATCCACAAAATATTATCCGATGAATTTTTCTATTCAAACTATATTAGAAAATCAGGAATATCAATTAATCCCCTTACAACAAGGGGATTTTGAGTCTTTATATAATGTTGCTTCCGATCCCGAAGTCTGGAAACAGCATCCCAATAAAGACCGATATCAAAAAGAGGTTTTTGAAATCTTTTTTAATGGTGCTATGAAAAGTGGCGGCGCTTTTAAAATTGTTGAAAAATCTACAGACGAAATCCTGGGAAGCAGCCGTTTTTATGATTACAACGAAAAAGAAAACAGCATTTTCATAGGATACACTTTCTACGGAACAAAGTGCTGGGGAAAAGGAATTAATCCACAGATCAAAAAACTGATGCTGGATTATATCTTTCAGTTTGTTGATACTGTTTATTTCCATGTCGGAAAAGACAATATTCGATCCAGAATCGCTATAGAAAAACTGGGAGCAGGGAACAAAGGCGAATATGAAATCGCTTACTTCGGAGAACCTTCAAGAATGAATATCTTATATCAAATCAAAAAAGAAAACTGGTTATGAAAAAATTTAAAATTCAGCAGACGCCATTTATAGTACCAACAACCGACGGAAAACTGATTGAGGAACACTGGGGAAATTCCACTGGAAACTCCAATATCTCTATCGCACACATGGTAGCGCCTCCGGATTGGAGCGAACCCCATCAGACACCCGAATTTGATGAATTCACCCTTATTATTTCAGGAAAAAAGCAATTTGAAATCGACGGTGAAACAGTGATCTTAGAAAAAGGACAAAGTATCTTCATCGAAAAAGGAGCAAGAATTCGCTACAGCAACCCTTTCCCTGAAGAATGTGAGTATGTCTCCATCTGCCTTCCCGCCTTTTCCATGGAATCGGTACACAGGGAAGATGAAGGAGTGGATTGAAAAATGTAATAATCTAAAAATGTAACAGTGTAACAATAATGAGATTAAATTGTTATACTGTTACATTAATTTATTGGTATATTATTTAAGGATTTCCTTAAGGAACATCAATGTATGATTCCAGGCTCTTTTTGCCATTACTTCGTTATAATCCGGTGACTTCGGATCCGTGAAGGTATGTTTTGAATGCGCATACGTAATGATCTGCCAGTCAGCATTGCCCTCATTCATTTCTTTTATCAAATTATTATAGTCTTCCGGCGACACACTTTTGTCATCAGCAGGATTTTCAACCAGAATTTTTGCAGCAATCGGTCCGTTTTTTCGTTCCTGAGCTTTTCCTATGCTTCCGTGTATGGAAACCACACCCACAACAGGCAGATTGCCTCTGGCCGATTCCAAAGCACCGGTTCCTCCGAAACAATAGCCTATTACCGCAATTTTATTTGCTATAGCGCCATTTTTCTTTAATTCTTCCAACGCAAGCGAAATTCTTTTCTGGTAAGCTTCATAGTTTTTCTTGTAATATCCTGAATTTCTTGCCGCTGTATCCATATTCGTCGGGATATTCCCTTCTCCGTAAATATCTGCGACAAAAGCAATATATCCTTGTTTCTCTAGCTCAGCAGCAGCTGTTTTTGCTTCGTCATCGATACCCTTCCAGGCAGGAAGAATAAGAACTCCCGGAAGCTTTTTCCCGGCGTTAGACGTTACCAGTCCATTGAGTTTTTGCGGACCGTCCTGATAAGTAACGGTTTTCAGTTTCTGACTGAAAAAATTTCCTGAAGTGAGTAAAATTCCGGCAAGTAAAATTGAACGTATCATATTTTGTAATTTAATTTTTTAAGGAGCTTTTTTTGACTATGTCGAATCGTATTTATTGTTTTTTGGAGCAATTTGATTACATTGGAAAGCAATATATATATATATCTTTTATTTGAAGCTTTTTGATTTCGTCGAATTGTATTTACTTATTTATTTTTTAAAGGAGCAATTTCCCGCTTTCGCTACTCGCTTTTCCTGGTTACGGCGGGCTTCGCCCGCCGTAACCAGGAAAGAGCTCAGACATACCGCTCAATCGCGGCTAGGAAAGTTTAGCATTTATAACAAATGAATGACAAAAATCTTTTATCTAAATTAATAAAAAATAACCCAATCATTAGCAATAAAATATTTCAAAGCTGTCATTCAACTTACATTTAATCAGGTTTATAAAACCGGTACTCTCCATTCTCATAATAGGCATTGATGTGGTGCAGACCATTCGTTAAAATAATTTCTTTCGCCCCAATAATAGAGTTGTATCTTGCTGTCTGCTCAAAGGTTTTCTCCGTCAGTTTTATTTGTGGTGCTTTACATTCAATTAAAATTTTAGGCTGAGTTTTCTCTGTGATAAGAAGATCTATTCTTTTGGTCAAACCATTTAAAACAATTTTTTTTTCAGTAATTAAAGCAGAAACAGAATAAGATTTTACGGTGAGATAATAGTGAACCCAATGCTGTCGCACCCATTCTTCAGGAGTGAGCAAAAGGTAAGTTTTACGAACCAAATCATAAATAAAAAACTTATCTTTGTCTCTCTTGAATTTAAAATCAAAAGTTTCCTGAAAATTCAGTTTTGGAAGTTCCATTTATAAGATGAAAGAATTAGATTTAATCCTCAAAAATATTAAAAATAAAGAAGTTTTACCGATTTATTTTTTCCACGGAGAAGAACCTTACTTTATAGATCTTGCTGTAAAAGCCTTCGAGCACGATTTTCTGACTGAGGATGAAAAGGCATTCAACCAGACCGTTGTGTACGGAAAAGATACGTCTTATCAGGAGATTCTTTCCCTGGCGAGACAGTTTCCGATGATGGGAGACAAGCAGGTGATCATTGTAAAAGAAGCGCAGGATCTGAAGCTGACCGAAAGTGAAAGCAGTGCTTTAGACGTATATGTTCAAAATCCTGTACCGTCAACAGTATTGGTTTTTGCCCATAAACATAAGAAGCTGGACAGCCGAAAAAAGGTTATGAAATCTTTAGACAAATCCAATGCATTATTTTTAAGCGAATCTATCAGGGAAAATAATCTTCCGAAATGGATTGCTGATGAATGTATTTCATTGGGAATAAAAACAGCACCCAATATCTCTCATTTGCTGGCAGAATACCTTGGAAATGATCTCTCAAGAATTGCCAATGAACTGAATAAATTAAAGATTATCCTCAAACCCGGGGATATTCTGGACGGTAAAATAGTGGAAGATCATATCGGGATCAGTAAAGAATATAATGTATTTGAGCTTCAGAAAGCATTAGGAACCAAAAATGCCAATGCAGCTTTTAAAATTGCACATTTTATGGGTAAGAATCCGAAAAACAATCCTTTCGTCATGATGCTGGCAAGTCTTTATAATTATTTTTCTAATGTGATCATTTATAATACGATGGCCGGTCAGCCACCGCAGGTTATTGCCGCACAGATGGGTGTAAATCCCTATTTTATAAAAGATTATGCAGAATCGGCACGACTCTATCCTCTAAAACATGCAACGAGAGTGATCTCTATTCTTCGTGAATTTGACATGAAAGGAAAAGGACTGGGAGCAGTCAATATGACAGAAGCAGAACTGATTAAAGAACTGGTTTACAAGATTATCAACGTCGATAAAATTAAGATGAAAGTATAAAGAAGTGAATGGTGAATAGTCAATTCATTTCATTTGTCAATTTACCTGAAGAGAATCCAAAGTTGACAATTGACCATTCACATATTAGATATTGACAAGTATCATTAAAATAACTTTAAATAAATATTAAAAATTACGAACTTAGCGGACGTAAATTTTAAATCTTTTGAAAAGCAAATTATGGAGCAAAACATTTTAGATTGTGTGATCGTTGGATCCGGTCCTTCCGGCTTTACAGCAGCAATTTATGCGGCAAGAGCAGATTTGAAACCTGAGTTATACACAGGTTTGGAGCCGGGTGGGCAATTAACTACAACTACGGAGGTGGATAATTTTCCGGGATATCCGGCGGGGATTACAGGTCCTGAAATGATGATGGATTTGCAAAAGCAGGCTGAAAGATTCGACACAAAAGTGCATTATGAGATGATCACCAAGGTTGAATTTTCTAAAGAAGTCGGCGGAGTTCACAAATTATATGCAGGAAACAAGGAAATTCTTGCCAGAACCGTGATTATTTCTACGGGTGCTACTGCAAAATATCTGGGTCTTGATGACGAGAAAAAATATGCGGGCGGAGGTGTTTCTGCGTGTGCGACCTGTGACGGATTTTTCTATAAAGGAAAAGATGTTGTGGTTGTGGGAGCCGGAGATACCGCAGCAGAAGAGGCTACATATCTTGCAAAATTGTGCAAAAAAAGTGACCATGCTGGTAAGAAAAGACACTTTCAGAGCATCCAAAGCAATGATTCACAGGGTACAGAATACACCGAACATCGAGGTTAAATTTCACCATGAATTAATCGCGATTGAAGGTGATAACAATCTGGTTGAAAGAGCGGTAGTAATCAATAATCAGACTCAGGAAACTTCTACGGTGGATGTTGACGGAATTTTTATTGCGATTGGTCACAAGCCGAATACAGATATTTTTGCAGGCCAAATCAATTTGGACGAAAATGGATATATCTTAACTGAAAAAGGCTCTGCGAGAACCAACCTTCCTGGAATTTTTGCCGCGGGAGATGTTCAGGATCATATTTATAGACAAGCGATTACGGCAGCCGGAAGCGGATGTATGGCCGCTATGGATGCAGAAAAATATTTGGCAGAATTACATTAATTATTGAATTTTAATTGAGACAAACGCATTTCTTGAAGTGCGTTTTTTTTATTATCAATACTACAAAACCTTCTTCATACAGCTTATAACCTGCAGTAATAAAAATATTTCTCTGATTTATAGTTGATTATTAAGTTTTGTTAAAATTTTATTGATAAATATTTTGGCAATAAACAAAAACTTTCTATATTTGCACCACTGAAAACGACGATAAAATCGGAGTTTCTGGAGAGTTGGCAGAGTGGTCGATTGCGGCAGTCTTGAAAACTGTTGACTGTAACAGGTCCGGGGGTTCGAATCCCTCACTCTCCGCCAGGTTAGAAACCAAAATAAGCTAAAACGCTGTAAACATCAATGTTTACAGCGTTTTTTGTTTTAGCGCAGGTATCAAAAAAAACCAAAATAGGTCACGATTTATATGTCCTATTTCGTGTCCCATTCAAAAAAACACAAAAATGGGTCACGAAAAATCAAGGAAAACCCGACCAATAGGTAGTCTAACGATTGTACATCTTGCAAAAAGTGGTAACAAAAAGTAAATTATTAATCAATTAAAGTTATCACACAATGAACAAAACATTCAACCTGTTATTCTTTATCAAAAAGAATAAAATCAGAAACAACGGAACCGCTCCCATCTACTTACGAATTACAATAGACGGAAAGGCAGCAGACATTGCTGCCAAAAGGTATATCGATCCGAAGAAATGGGATGTTAAAGCACACAAGGCATTGGGTAATTCGCAAGAAGCTAAAACGCTGAATCTCTATCTTAAAACTTTGGAACAAAAAGTTTACGATTTCCACTACCTTATGCTGAAAGAAGAAAACTTTGTAACAGCAGAGAGTTTAAAATCTAAATTGCTTGGAACCGATATTGAGCAAAGAATGCTCATTCCCATCTTTCAGGAGCATAATGACAAAGTGGAAGCCCTAGTCGGTCAGGATTTTGCTCCGGTACATTAGAACGTTATAAAACATCTTTAAAGCATACGCAGGAATTCATTAGTTGGAAATACAAAGTTTCTGATATTGATATCACAGAAATTGATCACGGTTTTATCAGCGACTATGACTTCTGGCTGCGCAGTGTCCGTAAATGTGGAAACAATACTGCTGTGAAATACCTCAAGAATTTCAAAAAGATCATCCGATTATGTATGGCGCACGGCTGGATCACGAAAGATCCTTTTCTGGGTTACAAAGCAAAGATCAAAGCTGTGGAACGTCCTTACCTTACCAAAGAAGAAATTCAGATGATCTACGAAAAGGACTTTGCATCAGATCGATTAAACCAAGTTCGGGATATTTTTCTATTTAGCTGCTATACCGGCCTCGCCTATGTGGATGTAAAGCAGTTGTCAAAATCCAACATCAATGTGGGGATTGATGGCGATCAATGGATTTTTACCCATCGTCAGAAGACCGGTACCTCTACAAGGGTTCCACTATTACCTATAGCTCGAGAAATGGTTTTAAAATATGAGAATCATCCGCAGTGCGTCAATTCAGATGTCCTTTTTCCTGTTTTGAGTAATCAGAAAATGAATTCTTATCTAAAAGAAATTGCGAGCGTCTGTGGAATCAATAAGGATTTAACGTTCCATATTGCAAGACACACATTTGCTACTACTGTTACTTTGTCCAATGGCGTTCCCATTGAAAGTGTGAGCAAAATGCTTGGACATACGAATATAAAAACCACTCAGCATTATGCGAAGATCCTGGATAAGAAAGTGAGTGATGATATGGCGGTTTTAAGGGGGAAACTTTAGCACGAGAGTTTATCCCGTAATTTTTCTATACTTTTTTGATATATATTTGAACATTTATTTTGTGGATTAACAAATTTGTTAAAAAAGAAAAGTTTAGTTGGAAAAACTTATAAAAATGTCAATATAAGGGGCTGAGGAATTTTGAACAAAATACATGATAAGAGATTGCTCCTAAATAACAGTGATTAACAGTGTAATTTAATTAATAAAACTAAAAAACAACCGTGAAGAAAAACACAATCTTATTATTTCCTATCAAAAAACTACGGGATATAACTTTCGAAATTGGTAATTATCAAAGAGGATACAAGTGGGGGAAAAAAGAAATTTTAGAACTACTTAACGATATTAATGAGTATAAGGAAGATTCCGGACTATACTGTCTCCAGCCAATTATTTTGAAGCCGACAGCTATTGAAAGACAAAAAATACAGATAGATGCCGAAACCATAGAAATCTTCGCAAAGAATGAAGTAATAGATGGTCAGCAGAGAACAACAACACTATTTCTATTGTTGTCATACTTAGAGTTTATTAATGCTATAGATTCTTCTTGGAAGTATGAGATCGATTTCTCAACCAGAACCCGTAGCGGTGTTTTCCTCAAAACAAAACTTCATGAGCTTTTTACTTTCAATATAGATGCACTTCAAGATTCTGATGTTACAGAGCGAGATTACAGCAATTTGAAAACTGCCAATGGGCTTTGGTCAGCTTTTATAATGAAGCATAAAGATTATGATACGGTAGATGTATATCACTTTTTTGTCGTCTGCCTTTTTATCCGCAAGTGGTGTGAAATAATGCTCATTAATAAAGGTTCTGCGGAGGGTTTTGTAAAGAAACTGCTCAACGACGTAAAAGTGATTTGGTATTCGCTGGATTCGGCAATGAACAATGATAGAGTGATAGACGTTTTTCTAAATAACAATAAAGGTAAAATAAAGCTAACAAGCTCAGAATTGATAAAAGCACTATTCATTTTGGACATTAAAAGAAAGGAAGTTCAGGAATTGGCAGATTTCAAAGTTAGTCAGTTTGCTTTGGAATGGGATGCAATAGAAAAATCATTACAGAAAGATTCCTTTTGGTATTTCATACAACCAAACGAAGATTTGTACACAGAGGGAACAAGAATTGATTACCTGTTTGATTTGCATCTTAATAAAAAAGCACAGGATAACCTATTTGCTTACAGATTTTATGAGAAAAATTATAACTACAGTACAGGAAAATCTCCTTCATTTGCAGATGAATGGGAAAAAATAGTACGGCTTCATAACAAAATTGTTGATTGGTTCAAAGATTCAGAACTTTACCATTTCATAGGTTACTTGACGAATGCCCATATCAAAAATCTTGGTCAAATAATAGAAAAACTTAAAGGTAAAGGTAAGAAGGATTCCAAGAAGGAACTCAAAACCTTCATTATCGAAGCTTTTAAAAAAGAGGCAACGGATGATAATAAAAAAAGTTTACAAGATTTACAACTTGGAAAATCTGCATTTTGAAAAACATAAAACAGAAACACAAAAAGTTCTCTTACTCCACAATGTTTTATACTATATCAATAACATTTCTGAAAATAAATTTCCTTTTGAGCTCTATGTAAATATGAAATGGAGCATAGAGCATATTATCCCCCAGAATCCTAAAGAAATTACGGACTTTGAATTGTACAAAAATTGGTTTGCGGAACAGGTAAAGTTTCAGTATGAAGGTAAAGAACTTGAAAACGTAGATATACTAGATCAATTAAAAAGTAAGAAATCCTTTGAAGATCTGAAAACCGATGAGCTGCTAGTTGGACGAATAGATGAATTAGTAAAATTGTTCGCAAATAGAACGCATCAGATTAATAATCTGTTACTTTTGGATAGATATACCAACAGTGCATTGCAAAATGATCTATTTGAAGAGAAAAGAAAAAAATATTGAGATTTGATAGAAATGGACAAACAGATTCAGGGGTCCCTGTTTTTATACCAGTCGAAACATTAAATGCTTTTAATAAAACATTCAACGAAAAATTTTCTTACGCACATTGGACAAATAAGGATGGAGAAGCGTATAAAAAAGGAATTGAAGAAAGGTTAAACGAATTTTTACCAAACTAAAAACTAATAAATGTCAATATCAAATTATACATTTTGGAAACTCCTCAATGATCAGGGAGTTGAGATACCATCTATCCAAAGAGATTATGCTCAAGGTAGAGATTACGGTAAAATCCCCGTAATTAGGAAAAAATTTCTTGAAGCGATCATCCATGCTCTTGTTTCCAGAGAAAAATTAGGACTTGACTTTGTGTATGGGAAAATTTTTGGGCTCAGAAATGAAGAAGAATATAAGAGAAATAAAAAAGCAATCGAGGTCTTGTTGAATAGTATAAAAACTTATGCTAATTCTATTGACCTTACTATTGGAGAAACTTTCGTTGAAGAGAAAGATTTTAAAGATCAAAAGTTAATCTATTTGATTCCCTTAGATGGACAACAAAGATTAACGACTTTATTTCTTATACATTGGTATTTAGCCAAGAGGCTAGGAAATTTTGAAGATTTATCGACATTGAAAAATTTCAAATATAGAACCAGGAAAAGTACGGAAAATTTTATTCATTTATTATGTACTGATGTTAAGTTGGATTTCAAACTTAATCTAAAAGAAGAAATTATTAATCAAGAAGGCTTTTCAAATACTTGGCAGAATGATCCGACCGTCAATTCTATGCTGAATGTAATAGAGGAAATACACAAATTAGTTGATCATAACTATTCCGAACAGGAATTAATATTGTTATATGAAGGTCTTACTACTGAAGATTTAATTTACTTTGATTTTTTAGATTTAAAAGATTTTAATCTTTCTGATGACCTTTATGTAAAAATGAACGCTAGAGGAAAGCAGTTATCTGATTTTGAAAATTTCAAAGCTTGGTTATTCAACAAAATCGAGCAAGAAAATTTAATAAAAGATAATTCGAGGACAGATTACAACCAAAATTTTGATGTTTCTTGGAATGATATTTTTTGGAATGCAAAAAGTAAAAACATATATGAGATTGATAGTAGTTATTTTGAATATTTCAAGCTTAGTTTTCTAAGTCATTTTATAAAAGAATACTCAGCAAAAGAAAATTCTATTATAAATAAAAATGCAAACGGATATTATATTAATTCAGAAGTAGTAGATTTATTGGTCAAAAAATCGCCTGACTTTGATTTCGAAAAATTTTTTGATAATGATGTTTTCAAAAATAATCTGCAAACCTATTTTCGATTTTTAGAATTATGTAAAGTTGAAACCACTGGAGAATCTAATATGATGATTTTAGATTCGACATTGGAAGAGTTTTTTAGTTTCTATCTTGAAAATGATTCTTTTAAGACTTTTAGCCAGTTTTACTTTTCAGCAAATATTATATCAACAAATTGGTGGCAAAAACTTTATTTTTTTGCTATTCAGCGTTATATTTTAAAAGTAGATAAATATCTCAAGCAATATTCTCAAGAAGAATTAAACCATTTAAGAGATTACAACCGCATTATTTCAAATTTAATCTTTAATGCTTATATAGATTCCCCAGATGATTTTAAAAATAATCTACATTCAATAGAGCTACTTCTTGAATCACTAGATTTTTCAAAGTCATTAATAAGACAAATAGATTTAATATCCACAATGTCTTTTCCTAAAATTCAGAAAGATGATGAGATTGCAAAATGTGAACTGCTTGTAAATGAAGATTGGAGAACTCCTATAGTGCTTGCGGAAAAGCATCCTTATTTTTATGGACAAATTAAATTTATTATTGATTTTTCGGGCAGAGATTTAGATGAATTTCAGAATATTTTCAATAAGATTAATCCTTTATTTCGAAAAGAAATTTTAAATCACAAATCTTTTTTATTACAAAGAAGTCTTCTTACAAAAAGTGATTATTTTGTTTCAAAATCTGATAATAAAAAATCATTTCTTAAAAATACTTTTGGTACCGTCAGAGAACGTAATGAAAATTGGAGACAGATTTTTAATGATGATAATAAAAACAAAATCTTGAAATCTCTAATACTTGATACTGATTACGATGAAAACAAATTAGAAATATCATTAAAAACTATTATTCAAAAATGTATTGGCTCTATTTCAATTGACGGTATTAGCTTTGAAAATTTACATTACAAAGAGTTATATATTAGATGTCCTGAAATTTTCAATTATGGACGAGAAAATCTTATACAGCTATTTAATAATCATTATGCTTATCAGCTAAATTCTACATCGACTATTGGTTATTTTAATGAACTAATTACGTTTTACATAAAAAATTTATATTTTAAAAATGTGAAGAAAGTTGAGTACAATTTTGAGATTGGATGGGATAATAATCCTTCTTTAGGAATAAATAATTACATTATCAAACTTGAGCCTTCCAATAATAGAATTACTATAGTCGAAAAATCTATAAATGTGTGCGAAGTCTGCTATAATATAAAAGAAGTTGTACGAAAGATTAATAATCTAACTAATGAAAAATCTAAAGAATTACCAGCAAACTAAAAAAGGTAGTGTCTCACTAACTGTGTAAGTTAAAAAGTTATTCTGGAAAATTTTGAGCCCTCATAGCTCAAAAAATTTTACGGAAATAACTTTTTATTATTTTTAATCATTACATAGTTATGATAGACAAAGAAGACTTATTAAACAACAAGGATTTCTATAAGTCCTTTAAAAATGGAGAAGACCTAACCTCTTTCTTCAAAGAAATGCATAAACGAGCTGTAGAACATATGCTTGATGCAGAATTGGACACCCATCTGGATAATGAAAAGCATCAGAAATCCATCACTGGAAATTTCAGAAACGGACACGGGACCAAGAAGATAAAATCCTCATTTGGCGAATCTGAAATTAAAGTTCCCCGAGATAGAGAAGGTAGTTTTGAACCTGCATTAGTCCCAAAGAGACACAACATCATCGAAGGTTTGGAAAATATTATCATCTCATTTTATGCTAAGGGAATGAGTGTAAGTGATATTGAAGAGCAAATTAAAGAGATGTATGATTTTGAGGTTTCTACTTCTACCATCTCACGAATCACCAATGCTGTTGCCAGTGAAGTGGTAAGCTGGCAAAACCGTCCGCTTGAAGATTTATATCTCATTGTTTGGATGGATGGCATTGTTTTCAAGGTAAGAGAAAACTCCAAAGTCATTAATAAAACAGTTTATCTGGCTGTGGGATTAAACCGTGACGGGAGAAAGGAGGTGTTAGGAATGTGGCTTGGAAAAAATGAAAGTTCAGCTTTCTGGATGGGCGTTCTCACAGATTTAAAAGCTCGTGGTGTAGAGGATATTCTCATCACCGCCACCGATAATTTAAACGGATTTACCCAGACTATCCGTTCTGTTTTTCCTGAATCTCAAACCCAAATTTGTGTTGTACACCAAATCAGAAATACCTGCAAATATGTAGTTTGGAAGGACAGAAAAGACTTTTCTGCCGATATGAAACATATTTACACTGCTCCAACAAAACAAGCAGCTGAAGCAGCTCTGGGTGATTTTGCAGAAAAATGGGAAAGCAAATATTCTTATGCTATCGCATCCTGGCGGAATAATTGGGATGAGCTGACTGTATTTTTTGAATTTCCTTTAGAGATCCGAAAAATCATTTACACCACCAATTTAATTGAAAATCTCAACGGGAAAATCAGAAAATACACCAAAAACAAAATGTCTTTTCCTACCGATGATGCCGTAATGAAATCAGTGTATCTCGCTTTAAAAGAAGCTACTAAAAAATGGACCATGCCAATTCAAAATTGGGGTATTGTTCTTAACCAGTTTATGCTTATTTTTGAACAAAGGCTCAGATTATAAAAATCCAAGCCCCTAACTTTTTAACTTACACACTTCGTGGGAGAGTGTCCTAAAAAAAGTGAGTTGATATTACATGTCAGATAAAGTCTTGGCTATTACATATTATTATTTTTACAATTCAATTATTACATGTTTTTGTCAATATGTAAATACTTAATCCCCTGTTTACTATAATTTATGTAATAAAAATTATATCCTAAAATTTTTAATATAACTCGATGAATAAGAGTAGCGTATGCATCAGATATTTTTTTTATCCTTTGTTGTTCTTCAACTGTATCATAATTTATAGCTTGATGGGTCATTTGGTTACGTGCTAATAAAGCTTGATTTTCAATAGATTTTTTATCAAAATGAATCTCTAGATATTTAAAAAACACTCGCATCTTTTCTCCAATACTAAAATTATAAGGATTCTTTATTTTATTAATTATAGATGACTTAAATTCATATCCCTCCAACTTTTTTTCTAAAGATTCGAGTTCATCTTTGATTAAAATATGATAATTATTCTTTTCATCTTTACTGTATGTTTTTTTGTAATCCATGAACTTTAACAAATGAATCTATTAAACTCTCTAAGCCCGAAGATAATGTTGGTAGATTGGTTCCTAACGGTGAACTTTGACCAATCCAAAGTTTCCATAAACAATCAGAAAGCGATATCTTATTATATTGATTAACGAAATTGCTAAAAAGTTCATTTAGAATTTTCTCAAGAAAATTTCTATCTTTTCCGTTACTTAATGGTATAGGATTCATATTTCTATTTTTATACAACTTTCTCGACCACGGATTTATTGATTCTGTTGCGATAAGTTCATATCCATTAATGAATGAGCTTGATCCAATATTTTGCAGATGACTTCCAAATATAAATGATAAAAACTCTTGTACTATTTTTCTGAAATATTGGTCTGGAAAATCATTTGAAATATTACGATACTCGACTAAAATTCCATCCATATTATCTGGTAAATATTTTTTATTTACTGCTTGAATACAAATAATTTGGTTTTGATAATTCAATACAAAATAATCCCATGAACTTGAGTATCCATTACCGAAGTATTCGATATTCTCTTCGTAATGATCTAAACTGGTTCTATATTTATAATGCTCACTAAAGTTTATTCTTTTTGTTAGTCCACTAAACAAAATATCAGGAATTGAGCAAAGAGAGTAATCGCATATTTTATCCGGTAGAATATTTCTATTATTTACTAATTCAATACCTTCTAAATATACTTCACATCTAAACTCAAAATATAATACATCATCTTTTTTAAATGGAATCTGATTAATAAATGAAATATCAAATCCCTTTATACGATATATATTTCCATTTGATTTGGCTTCAATTGTTTCACCTTTTATAAAGCCGACTTTTTTTAGTTCATCGTCTTCATAGTATTCCAATTCTTTTGGATTTTTTGTTACACCTTTTAATATCCCTTTTAGCCTATAATCATAATCTCTAAAAATTTCAATAGTCGAATTAGAAGGAATTTTATAATGATTAGTTAGTGAAAAAAGTTCAGTTACTTTTAGAGGAAACTCATTGCCTTCCCAATCATAACTTTGAAATTTTTTGTTATCAATCTTTTTCATTTATATCCGCAGTTTTTCATCACATCATTCTTATTATAAAAGTAAATACATTTTTTTTAGATAATCACTGTTATGTATCTCAACCATGTTTATTAATACAACTTTAGTTGAGATATTATTTTTCGTATTCGTTTTGAATGGTCTCTAATACATTTTCTAAATTTTCAGTAATATCTTTTCCAGTAAATCTTAAAACATTTATGTCTAATGTGTTTAAAGCTTCATTAATTTTTTTATCTTTATTTAAATCATGAAATTCTTTTCCGTCACAAAAGATTGCTAGCTTTTTATCTGGAAAATAAAAATCAGCTTGAGTAATAAGTTGTTCTTGTCCCAACCAAATGCCGCTGTCTTGCATTTCGAAATAGTTTGCAATGACATCTCCTGACTTAAAAATATTTGTCTGTATTATTGGAGTCAATTTCTTCAAATACATTCCCTGTAATAGAAATAATTCAATAGGAGAATCACACCCGAAAATTCTACGAGGTTCAGTATTTGAAAAGTTTTTAAAAAATAAATTCGTCTTATATTTTCTATATTTCGCATTGGTTTCTTTTGATGACGTACTATTCTCTAAGACTTTTGTTTCTCGTTTATCAAAAATTGGAGATAAAAAATACATTCCCCAATTAAAACCAACAGTATCAATATAATCATTATAATCTATATTTGAAAAAATTTGATAATCCATTCCCATTCCTTGTTTCCAAGATTGAAAAGGATTAAATTCTGTGAAAACTAAATTTCCTTCTTGGCTTAATTGTTCAACATCCATTTGCTCGAGTAATTCTATCCTCCAAGTATCTATTGTACCTTTGTTTGTCATAGGTAATAAAGAAATATTATACGGTAAACCTTTTAATGAACCGTCTGGACTGTCTTCTATGGCAAAAAAATTAAAAACAATTGAAATTGCTTGAAACTCATTTACTCCGATACTTTTATAATATTCGTATTCTATTTCAGAAGGATTTACTGTTAAAATTGCTGGATGACCTGAATCAGTTAAAAATTTTAATCTCGAATTTGTAATCGGCAATATTCCATTTAAGGCATGAAAGTCTAGATTTAATATCGGCGGAATATTTCTAAAATCAATTTCTAAATCTTTTTGTTTAGGAAAATTTTTATAATATTTTAAATTATCTTCTAAAAATTTAGGTCTATTCAGTATCATACAAATATTTGGTGCGATATGTTAATTAACTGTTACGGTAAAGTCGGAGGTGAATTTTGCTAGCAACAAAGTTTTATTAAAAACGAAAATAGATGTCCAGTTGAAGTCTTTCAGTATTAGTTTTTTTTAACATCATAAGCAGCGTATCACCTTAAAAGCTGCTCAAATAGTTTCTTCCATATTGAAATGTATTTTTCATCAACTTTATCGAAATTCTTATCAAATTTATTTTGCATATCTCTTGCAATATCGACTTTCCAACCTTTTTCTAAAATTATATTCTCTGTTCTAGCCCAGTCTTCGACTTGGTTTACAATAGGTTTATCTTTGGTATAAAAATCTTCAAAATCATTTTCTGCTCTATATTTTTTGTCTATCAGCCTAATTAATGAGTCTGGTTCCAACAAATCTTCAATTTCATAAATATCTTCCCCTATAAAATCTTTCACGCCAATTACTTTTTCTTTTTGGTCCAAATATTTGCCAGTTTTTAATTGTTTTTGGAAATCCTCTCCTGCTTTATCTGAGTCTAATAAAACAATAGGTAAATCATTATCTCGTGAAGCTACCAATTTTGAAACGGGTGACATTCCTCTAACTCCACCAGTTGGAATAAAAACAATCTCTTTTGAGTATTTTAAATCACCATTTCCAATCAAGAATCTTTTTATTAAACTTAAGTATATCTGGTCACTTGGTCCCTCAACTAAAATGGGCTTGCAGCCTAATAAAAGCGTGTCTGATACTGTCAAGCCTAATGCGGCATGAACAGGATAAATAGATTTTTCAGCATCAGTTTCATTATATCGCAAATTGGAAGAAACTTTTGTTCGGCCTGTTTCTAAATCAACATACACAGCTTTTACATTTGCCAAGTTATCCATATCAACCAAGAATGGAGAATGAGAAGTATATAGTAGTTGATTATCCTCTGACAATTTTCTGAAGAACTTCGCTAAGTCATATTGTGCAATTGGATGCAGCGATAAACCGGGTTCGTCTAAGAGTAATATTGTATTGTTATGTTCTTCTTTTGTTTCCACTAAGAATACAAGAAAAAAACTAAAAAACCATTGCAAACCTCTACTTCTTCCTTCAAGCTCAATATGTTCGGGACGAAGTTTATCGGAAACATTTATCCGGAAATGATTTCCATCAGCTTGAAAATCAAAAATATAATCACCTTGCAGCCACCATTTTTTAAAGCTAGTGGTTAATTCCGTCGCTGCAGATCGTAATAGAACACCTCTTTCTTTTTTCTTTTCAGACCATTCCTTTACTTCCTCATCTGTTAAATCAACTTCTTGCGAGCTTATTTCTTGCTCATAATGATTTAGTTTTTTAATAATGACTTTTCTATCGTTACCTAACTCATAAATTTCTTGAGGTGATAAACCAACATATTTAAAAAGTACGTCTAAAGTCCTAACTTTTGCTCTAGCTGATTCAGATAAATCTTTACGTTCTAAATCTTCAATTACCCGAGGTAAAAAGATTTCACTATCTAGATTTCCATAGTCAGAATAATAAACAAATTTTGGTATATTTTTTAGGACTTTTTGCCTAATTTCTTTAGTTGTTGAAATGGGCTTCGCATCAAAAGCATCAATGAAAAATTGAAGATTTTTAGAAATATTGTTTGCAAAATATTCTGGGATATTTTTCTTTCTGCTAAAATTTGTGTTCAATAAATTTTGAATTTCTATTATAATTTTTTCAATATCAGATTTAACAAAATAATCTTCCTCAAAGTTTTTCTTTAGGTTTTCTAACAGATCATTAATTAAGTTTTTGTTTTCATCAGATTCTTTAATGAAAAAATCTTCATTCGCAATATTAGTCTTAAATTGGTTCAAAACTGTTATTATCCTTTCACTCGAAAAACTTCTAACTTCCGAATATGGGAAAGATATACGATATTCTCCGTTATATTTTCTTTGTACTAAAGTTCTTTTGACTTGTTCAATATCACAATCTAATTCTGATGATATTTCATTTGCCAACTTATCGTTTAAAATAAAGTCAGCTTGTATGAATACATCCTCAGAGTGATTGTCTGTCTTGTATTTACTATATAAATTTCGTGGAAAATCGTCTAACGGTACGATTGGTTCATTGTTAGCAGGTCTCAATTTCCACAAAGCTATCAGCAAGTTAGTTTTTCCAGCTTCGTTTGTTCCAACTAAGCAAGTATTATCAGATACTTCTATCCAATCACTTTCTTCTATTGATCTAAAATTAATTACCTTAAATCTGTCTAATATTGTTTTCATCAGTTATAATTTTTGGTTTGGTATTATTAAATTATCAGAAAATTAAGTGCTGAATTTAATTTTAAAATTTAATTAATACAGCACCAAAATGAAGTTATTTCCAATTGCCGAAATCGAAGAAAAATTGTTTTAATCTATAATTATTGAATCTATTAATTCATTGTTGAAATTAAAATTGTCTATTACATTATTAATTGAATATGAAGAATTAAATTTATTTTGTATTTCAACTACTTCTTTTTCAGTGATAATTTCTTTAGTTCTGTCTTTAAATTCTACTAAAAAATTAAATACATCTTTCTCAGATACGATCGAAAATCCAAGAAGCAGAAAACTTAAGCCATTATCAGAGCTTCCTACTGCATTTAATGAAAAAACATATTTCCCATCAATAGGAAGGTATTGATGGCTATTATTTAAAAATCCCAGTTTATTTAGATGTGAATGAGTTAATGGAGCTTCATAATATTTAATGTCAGCATTCAATTTTTTTTCTTCTTTGTCTTTCACGAAGTATACATTCAATTTGTCATTATCTTTATTAACAAATCGTACTATATGTTGTTTTAAATGTGAATCGGTTAAAACATAGTAATGGTTTTCTTTCATATTATAAATATTTCTTTATGTTTTTAAATTACAGTTAATTTATATTCTGACTCTGTAAATGACAAAAATAAAAACCATTATAAAATTCACTATCAGTATTTTCACTGAATCTTCTCAGCGATTATTCTGCAATTGTGAAAGCTGTGACCCCAAATCTCGTCAGAATTTGTTTTTTGCAATTTTTCATCAGATTACAGGTATTGATAATTTATGTTCATTACTTTATTTTGAAATAATTGTACAAACAAATACAGAATGAATTAGTTCTCATTATTTTTATAAAAGTTCTGATTCAATTAATTCCAATTTGGCTTCCTTCAAAATTTTATTCATTATTTCCAAACATTCTTTTCTGACAGTATCGAATTTATTCCTTAGTTTGAAATCCATAATTTCAAGACAAGTTTCGTGTTGTCTAATTCTTCCATCTTGAATTCCTTGTAAATATAGCGTTCTGATTTCGTTAAGCTTTACTACGATTTTTCGTATCTCTTTTCTCCAATTTTCATTTGATAATTCAGTAAAGTCAAAAGTTGTAGCAATTAAATCTTTTCTCTATTATACAATTTTCCGGTCGAAATTGTCTGCATAGTATCTTTAATGGCCTCAATAAAATCTCCGCCACTTTCTTCATATTGCATATGTCTGTCAAAAGCAGGACGAGAAAATGCTCTTCTAAAAGTTAATAAAATATGTTCATTTTTGTCATATTGATAAATTTTATCTAAAACATCTGAAAAGTAGAAATACATTAAATCCTTATGGTTTAAAATCATTGCTTGCAGATCTTCCCAAAACCATATTTCTACTCGAAAAAGATTCTTTTTAGCTCTTTCCTTATTAATTGCTAATATTATATTTTGAATTTTTACATCTCTGAAAAAAGTTGTAGCAAAAATGAATCTTTCGAGTTGGGGATTAAAATTTTCTGCATTAATTATTTCTTTTTTTATAATATCTTCTGTTAGCAAACTGTAATTTAGTAACTGTCCTTGGGAACTTGTATTTATGACTTTTTTTGCCTGAATACCTGTTAGCCTACGTTTTTCATCATATCCTATTAGGTCTATACCATTTTGTTTTTGCCCTTTTCTCCCATACAGTTGCCAACCTTCATCTTTCCAAATTACATCTACCAGTCCTTTTAAAAAACTTTCAAAATCTTCCCACTTCTGGGGTGGTAAAAGAGTCAAATCGAAATTACCCATTTTATGATTTTTTTAGAATTGTTATAGCAATTTATTACTGATAGTTTTGAAAACTTAAATCCCTTTACCAAGCATTATACATTACAAATTGACGAATATTGAAATATTGATATAAAATATCTTCAATTATCAGTAATTTATCTATTGTGCTTAATTCTTTGATTATATTTTTTATATCATTTTCTAAATTTAAACCCGAAATCCTATTAATTGAAGCTGTCAACATAAAATTATATTCTTCGGACTCATCTTTTTAGTCCAAGTAATTCTGATAACAATCGGAAATTTTTATCAATTATATTTTCGCTATTATTATAATTTAATTGCTCAGAAACATCTTGAATGAAATAATATAAATTATTTGATTTCAAATATTCTAAATTTATTGGATCACTGTGAAATCCAACCTTATAATCTTTACAAAATGAATAATGATGATTTACGCTTCTATCCGAAATAATTTCGTGTGGCGGAATTGTAATTGAATTTTTGAATATTGTTTTATTTCTCCAAATTAAATCTCTTCCTCTTAAAGGATGGAAATAAACTTCACGATACTGAACTGGTAATAATGCAGACGAAAGGAATTTTAATTTTTCCAATTAGGTACTTTTAAAGAACAAAGGTGCAACATAAGCTGCTTTGTTATTCTGTGAGAGTTTATATAAGGCATTATGTTGTCCGTATTCTTTATCTTTTTTTAAAAGTTCAAATGCAAAAAAACCTTTTTCGGTTGGCAAAGAGACTGATTTTCGTTGATTTGCTATTTTCCCAGTAAATCTTGGCGAATAAAAATCAGAGCGTTTAAACTGAATATAAAAAGGTACAATGGTATTTAAAACTCCATCGTAACCTAATTCATTTTCATCAGCCTGAGAAATTCTTCGTATTTCTATATTTTTATCAAAGTAATAATAGCATCTATTCAATGCGGTCTCTATTGCTGAAATATAATCTTCTTCAATAAAATCGGGAATAATTTTTTCACCTTGTTTTTTTTAAAGTTTCATTGGTTACTGTTTAGATAATATAGCTAAAATAAATAAATTTCGAATAACTATATAACAAATCCCAACTCTCGTCAGTATTTACTGATTAAATTAAAAAACTCGAGTTATTTTTCAAGGTACTTCTGTATTTCAGCAGCAGAAGTTCCAACAGCCTTAACTGCTTCTTTCAACTTTTCTTTGGTAACACCAAACTTGTTTGACCAGTATTCTAGTTCCCAAGTTTCGTTCAGATTTACTTTACTTGTATCTTGCGGTTTTCTTTTACTTAAATCGTCACTCATAATAAATAATTTTTGGTTAGTAAAGTAAATGTAAAGAGGTTTGATATTATATCATCACGGTTTTCCGTAAAATGAAAAATCCCAACAATTAGTCAGGATTTTCTTATGTTATGATTTTTAAATTCTTTTTGAAGACGTTCAATCTCCATATTCAAATCATTTAATTCTTTTTCATTGAGCTTAGTAAATAAATGTAAGATATCAATCTCAAAAAAATTGCAGAATTTAACCACAATTTCTAACGTTGGATTTGTTTCTGCTCTTTCAATTCTACCCACGTGATTGCTTGATAAGTTAAGTTCATTGCTTACTTGTAACTGTGAAAGTTTATTTTTCAGCCTATTAAATTGGAACAGTTTTCCAATTTGAATTTTTAGTTCTTCTATCTCCCATATATACATTTAGTAAATTTTGTGTTTTAAAAAGATTTTCATCAACACATATATGTTGTTGTATTCGATTTTTTATTATATTTGTAAAATAAGTTACTGAAACGTAACTTTGCGATACTTCAACGAAATATTAGAAGCTATTGCTTAGAATCTCAACTTGAAAACTGGTACTTTAAAAGGGACGAGACGATAAGCAGAAAGCTCACGACCTAGGCGTGGGCTCTCTTATCTGTTCCAAGGTATACCAGTGCCTCAAGTTAGATATTGTAGAGTTCCACGCCGTTTTATTTCCTATGCAGTCCGCTATCTCTACAATTCTCTAAGCTGCTTTTACAAAATACAGTATCAGATTAAGACAGATACAATGGCAGCGCAACCATTGCGGCTTTACAGCTTTCACGGGACACAATTTTCATTCATATTAATTTTTGGCTTGTATGGGCAGGGAGCTTTGTATGAAAGATTTCCAACGCTTCCTCCTATGCGGTCAATAAACCCAACTAAAACGATTGAAAAATAAAAGGATAGACTTTGAAGCCCGATTTTGGTCCGGCAGCAAGAAACATTCCAGGATAAAACTTATTGAATCCTTTTTCCAGTTCAATGATCTGGTTACCGCCAAACAGATGCTCAATAACATTATGATATATGCAGGGAAAAAGAAAATGGCGATCAATGAAGATTCTTCGGCGATCTTCCATTTCCATCAGGCCTTGCGGTCTTTTGTGCGGGCTTGTTATGCAATCAAACTAAAACAAACGACCTGGGAAATGACTAGTTCTCCTGAGAATCCTTCTCCATTGATACAGGCTTCGCTTTCGGATGAGGAATACCGTAATCCAACCCTGGTATTTCAAAATGCTTTTGCAGAATACAGCATCAGGGATTTTTACTACCATATAGCCATTGCAGTCTATTTCTCGATGGGTGTATTTAAAAATGCTGAGGAAAGCAGCCTTATCAGCCCCTATATCCATCTTACCAAAATGCTGGATGCGGCACATCTTATCCTCGAAAGAAGAATCCAAAAGAATCAATAACCGGCAAATTAAAAATTCAGAGAATGGAAAACAGCACTTAGAAATTACCCCAAAATAAAAAATAAAAAAGCCCTTTCCCTCAGTTTGCCGACCACAGGAAAGAGCATAATCAGTTATTAATAATTATTAAAAACCTATTCAAAAGTATGAAAAATATCTTTTGCAGGGGAATCCTGTCCCTTGTTTTTACCTTGGTGGCGGCTACCACATCCTTTGCCCAGAACAACTCTGTTAAAGTCGGAGAAGCTCTTCCCGAAAGTTTCTGGTCAACCACACATCCCGTGGTCAACCACACGCAAAAAACCTTAGATCTTTCCCAGGATAAGAATAAATTGATCTTAATTGATTTCTGGAACACCTGGTGCAGTGCCTGCCTGATGAATATTCCCAAGATTACTTCTTTGCAGCAGAAGTTCGGGGACAGGATCAGGATAATTCCGGTAAGCAACCAGGATAAAGCGGCACTGGATAAATTTTTTTGCATCTCAAAACGGAAAGAAGTTTAATACGCTAACCTCCGTTTACAACGATTCCTATTTCCATCAACTTTTTCCGCACGCAGGCGTCCCGTTCATCATCTGGATCAAAGATGGAAAATTACTGAGTACCACCGACGCAACGCAGCTCACCGAGGAGACCATCAATGAGATACTGGACGGAAAACAATCCTCATTGCAGACCATTATCCAGATGGACCGTAAACGTCCGTTGATGCTTTCCGGGGATTATGATCGTCAGAAAAATATCCAACTCCTCAATTATTCATTCTTTGCCAAAGGCCCTATTCCCGACATTGGTTCCGGCGGAACATTCCGAACCACACCATCAGGAACGATCAATGGCAGACAATTTACCAATCTGCCTCTTTGGGATATGTATTATGCCATCGGCTTTGAACTATTCAGACAGCAGTCTCAAGAATCCTTTACGGGTAAAAGAATGCTTATCGAGGTTAAAGAACCCCAAAAGCTGATGCTTCAACAAAAAGCAGACGGTTCCAATGATACCTCCAATTTGTACAACTACGAATTCATCATTCCTGAAAATAAGGCTGATGCGCTTTATCAATATATGCTGGATGACATCAACCGCTATTCCGGTTATACGGTAACACTGGAAAAGAGACCTGTACAATGTCTGGTGCTGGTGAGAACAAGTCAGAAGGACAAACTGGCAACCAAAGGCGGGGAAAAACGTTCCACCTTTCCACGAACACCTTCTATCCTTAGAAATGCACCGCTCAGTACTATGATCAATATGCTGAACGGCGAAATTCCCATTAAAGAAATCTTTGTCGATGAGACCGGCTATACCGGAAATGTAGATCTGGAAGTTTCAGGTGTCAAAGATATTTCAACTCTAAGAAAAGAACTTCAGAAATATGATCTTGACCTGATCCCGGCAGAGCGAAACCTATTGATGATGGTCATTAAAGATAATTAGTAATGAATCTATCTGTCAATATTCTACTACCAACCGAACTGGACGATTTATCCTTTGGATTCTGAAATTCAAATTGTTCCGATTAAGACACTCTCACTTTTCTGATTCTAAAAATCACATTTAAAGAATTCCTTTGAACTAACATTAACTCAAAACTATACCCAACTATGAAGAAATTATTAATGCTTCCCACCATCTGCTTTGCTTTGCCAGTAATGGCGCAGCAGATGATTACTGGAAGTGTGATAGATGAAACCACCCGATTGCCGGTGAAAGGCGTAACGGTAGCCATACAGAACACCAAAACCGCGACCACAACAGACCAAAATGGGAAATTCAGCCTTAATACATACGAGAAAAAGATTAGCCTGGTTATTCTAGGAAAGGGCTATGAAGAAAAGGTGCTTCCTTTGGAACTGCCACTTTCAGAACCTTTGAGGATTTACCTGTCAGAGAAAGTGGCGCAGATCGATGAAGTGGTACTGACCACCGGCTATCAGAAAATACCGAAAGAACGTTCCACAGGTTCGTTCTCTTCCGTGGGTAAGACAGCATTGAGCACACAGGTCTCCACCAATATCCTTGACCGCCTGGCTGCCACTGCTAACGGCATTGTCATCAGCCGGGGAACTTCACAGGGAACACCCCAGATTATGGTCAGAGGACTCAGCACGATTCAGGGACCTAAAGCGCCCCTCATCGTTGTGGACAATTTTCCCTACGATGGTGACATCAGCAATTTGAATCCCAATATCGTTGAAAACATCACCATCCTCAAAGATGCCGCAGCAGCAAGCATCTGGGGAGCCCGGGCAGCCAACGGGGTCATCGTTATTACCACTAAAGCATCAAAATATAATCAGCCGATAACAGTAGATTTCAATACCTATCTCACGACAAGCCCCAAGCCGGATCTGAATTACCTCAAAGTAATTTCCAGTGCAGATTTCATCGATGTGGAACAGGAGCTTTTTAAAAAGAACTTTTATAATACAGACATCAACTCTTCCAGCCATCCTGTGCTTTCTCCGGTTGTGGATCTTCTCAACAAGGAAAAGAAAGGCCTGCTTTCTCACGAGGCGGTCCAGCAGGAAATTGAACGACTCAAAGACATCGATTCCCGTGACCAGTTCAAAAGGTATATGTACCAGCCACTCGAAAACAGGCAGTATTCACTCAGTATGGCTGGCGGTGCACCCCAGTTTTCGTGGACTTCTTCATTGGGCTATGACGACAATACCGGAAACCTGGGCGAGAAATATCAAAGGTTGAACCTGCGTTTCCAGAACAGCTGGCAACCATTCAAGAACCTGACACTGAATACCGGAATCTTCTTTACCCATTCAGCAACCAGAAACGGAAGAAGTGCTTACGGTAGTATTATTATGAAGACCAATGCAGTTCCGTATATGGAAATGGCCGATGCGAACGGCAATGCGCTTGTCGTCTCAAAATCTTTTGAGCAGGGCTATAAGTCAGGATTAGGCAATGGAAAATTACTGGACTGGAATTATTATCCGCTGACCGACTGGCAGCATTTCTCAGGTACAGGCAGAAGCTCGGAGATTATTCTCAATGCGGGATTGAATTACAAGATCCTGAAGGGACTGGAAGCTGACCTAAAATACCAGTACCAGCGAACTACCGGGCTATCCAACAGCCTGTATGATGAAGAAAGCTATTATGTCAGGGATTATGTCAACCGCTTCACGGTCATCAATTCCAACGGCAGCCTTACCTATAACGTTCCGAAAGGAAGCATACTGGATAAAACGACCTCTCAGCTGCTCATCAACAATTTCCGTGGTCAGCTGAATTTCAACAGAGGATTTGGAAAACATCAAATCTCAGCGATTGCCGGCGGGGAGGTCAGGGATGCCAATTCCCAGTCGGCCAATACCAGATACTACGGTTATGATCCGAACAACCTTTCATTTGGGACCGTGGACTTTAAAAATAAATATCCGCTGATCACGGGTGGTACTTCCTTTATTGATAACCTGAATGCCCTGCGGGAAACGAACAACCGTTTTGTATCCGTATATGCCAATGCTGCCTATACCTTTGATAACCGCTATACCATTTCCGGAAGTGCCAGAAGAGATGCGAGCAACCTGTTCGGGCTGAAGACCAATGACCAGTGGAATCCGTTTTGGTCGGCAGGAATGTCCTGGAATGTTTCTAATGAAAAGTTCTATCCTCTGAAGTGGCTTCCTGAACTGAAGCTCAGGGGTTCTTATGGTTATAATGGTAATATCAATCCTGCAATGGTCGCCGTAACGACAATGGCCATACTCGGTGTTTCCACCTACACCCAGGAGCAGATGGCCAGGTTTGACAACTATTACAATCCACAGCTTCGATGGGAAACGGTCAGGATGATCAATGCGGGACTGGATTTTGCGACCCGCAACAACAGGATCTCCGGCTCTGTGGAATATTTCCGTAAAAAAGGAGAAAACCTCTTCGGGCAGGTTCCGCTGGATTATACCATAGGATTGACAAGTCTTATATGGAATGTTGCAGGTATTGAAGGTAATGGTGTTGATGTGGAACTCAGGACCATCAACATCAATAAAGGATTCCGTTGGCTGACCACGGCTAATTTCAGTACATACAAAGATAAAGTGACAAAATACTATCCAAGCAGTACCATTGCCCGGAACTTTGTGCTTTCTAGTGTGCCTATCTCAGGAATTGAAGGCTTACCGGTCTATTCGATATTTGCTTACCGGTGGGCAGGGCTCGATTCCCAGAATGGTGATCCCAGAGGTTACCTGAATGGCGAGGTCAGTAAGGATTACGCCAAGATGATGGGAGCCGATGTGAAGGATCTGCAATATTTCGGTTCTGCGATTCCTACGGTTTACGGTTCGTTCACCAACACCTTTTCTTATAAACAATTGACCTTGGATGTAGGGATCACCTATAAGCTGGGATATTATTTCAGAAGGCCTTCCATCAATTATACCAGCCTTTTTAAAGATTGGGTCGGACACAGTGATTATGCTTTACGCTGGCAGAAACCCGGAGATGAGGCTTTTACGGATGTGCCTTCCAACCAGTATCAGACCAACTCCAACAGGGATGCCTTCTATGCAGGTTCGGCGGCTCTGATTGAGAAAGGCGACCATATCCGTTTGCAGTACATCAACCTGGGTTATGAGATCAGCAAAAAGCAGTGGCAGCAGATGCCGCTTAAATCCTTACAGCTTTATGCCAATATCAGCAACCTGGGAATCCTGTGGCAGGAAAGCAAAAGCGGGATCGATCCTGATTTTAATTTGGGCAGCAATGTGGTAAAGCCGCCTGTGATGTACACATTAGGTTTAAAAGCTAAATTTTAAAAATATAAAATGAAAAAATCAGAGATATGAAAACAATCAACGTAATCAAAATAATAAGAACAATAAAAATACTTCTTAAATCATCAGTGCTAATATTGGTATTACTATCCGCTTTGAGCTGCAATGATTTTTTAGACGAAAAGTCAGACCTGAAGCTGGCAACGCCTGATAAGCTGGAGGATAACCAAATCCTGCTTAACAACTACGGTTTTCTGAATGTGGATTTTGCATCCAGCGGTGAGACCAGCTCGGATGATTATTACCTGACAGATGCTGATTATAATGCATTGAGCTTTGAGGCTTCCAAACGTCTTTATACCTGGATGCCGGATAATGTGGCGACTTCTGTTTCCTCCGGAAATGATTGGTCAGCGTGTTACCGGAGCATCTACGTTTGTAATGCCGTACTTTTTAATATGAAGGATAAAAACTATACCGGCGAGCAGGCCGATAATATCAGAGGACAGGCGTTGGCTTTGCGTGCTTTCCGCTACCTGGATGCTGCTCAGATCTGGTGTAAGGCTTATAATCCCGCAACCGCAGGAACAGATTTGGGTCTTCCCCTCAGACTGGATCCGGATATGAATATTCCATCTGTACGATCAACGGTCAAGCAGACCTATGAGCAGATCATCAGTGATCTTCAGACGGCCATTCCACTACTGTTACAAAAGCAGATTTCCGGAATGCGGATCTCAAGGGCAGCGGCTTATGGCCTTTTAGCCCGAACTTATCTTTTTATGGGAGATTATGAGAAAGCGCTCAGCAATACGGAAGCGGCATTGAATATTGGTGGTGAGCTGATGGATTTTAATACCCTGAATCCTGATGCAGATTATCCTGTTGCGGAACTGAACAAAGAGGTCCTGCTCTGGGCAGCGATGAAGTATGAATACCATCTGATTCCGGCTAAGATCCCTGACCACATTTACCAGATGTACGATAATAATGATTTGCGGAAAACCATATTTTTTAGAAAGAACACTGCGAATGAAGTGTTGTTCAAGGCGTATTACAATAATGCCAACGGACCGATAGTGAGTGTGGCCATCGATGAGCTGTACCTGATGGCGGCTGAGTGTAAGGTAAGAATGAATAAAATCCAGGAAGGTATAGGTTATCTTAACACCTTGCTTATTAAAAGATGGAAAACAGGAACTTTTGTTCCGATAACTGCCAATTCACAAGCACAGGCTTTGGATATTGTTCTGAAAGAACGGCGGAAAGAGCTGCTGATTCGTGGACTCCGATGGCCAGACCTCAAAAGGTATAACCGGGACGGGGCTAATGTTACGTTGATAAGGACAATTAAAGGACAAACTTATAGCTTACCACCAAACGACCCTCGCTATGCGATCGCCATTCCGGAAGACATCATTACTCTGAGCGGAATGCCACAAAATCCGAGATAAACAAAACAGGGCTGGAATTTTCCAGCCCTGTTTTGTTAAGAATTGATCTGTTACGGTCTTCTTTCACTTGGGTGCCCATGAGACGACGGATAAATCTTACCTTCCGGTTGATCCGTGTGTTATAGGAACCATTATCTTATCTGCCAAAGTAATCAGTTCATTTTGAGTGCCTTGGTCGGCCTCATTTGACAATAGAACAATACCGGAATTCAAGTCAGGATAAAAAACCATATAGCTGCTGAATCCCAGGCTTCCTCCTGTATGTGAGATGCTTCTCCTGCCATCTTCTGTTATTTTTACTTTCCAGTTAAGCGCAACGGCACCATCCTCGATCTTGCCAAAAGTAGGCTGATGACTCAGAGATACCACAGGATCTTTTTCATTCAATTGGAAATCCATATATTTCAACATATCCGAAGTGGATGATGCGATGCTGGCTGCCACTCTGAGATCGTCCCAATCAATCACCGGCATTATTCTTCCTTTGCCGTCGTAGCCCTTTGCCATTTTTAATGGGACTTCTCCGGATTTCAGCAGATAGGTATTTCTCATCTTTAATGGCTTTGCAAAATATTTTTTCAGAAGATTTTCGTAATTATCATTATAAACACGCTCCATTATATATCCCAGCAATTGTGCTGCAGTATTACAGTGCTTCGAAATGCTGCCCGGCAGCACTTTTAATTTCACCTGATGAAGATCCCGATAGAGATCCTGCCTGCTGTAAATTGTGTGTACAGAATCTAAAATATAAGGTATAGCATCCGGATCTGCTTTGCCAAAAATATCTTTATCCGGCATCCAATTGGGGAGTCCCGATGTAAGATTGGCCAAATTCAGCAAAGTGATCGGTGTTCCGTTATATTCCAAGTTAGGATAATCTTCCTTCAGATATTTTCTTATGTCATCATTCAGGTTTACCTTTTTATCAAGAACGGCCTTTGCCAGTAGCGTTGAACCAAATGTCTTTGTAATGGAAGCTAGTTCGTATAGTGTATGTTCTGTCGGAAGATCCTGCTTATCTCTTTCAGTTGAGCCGTAATTATAGATAAATTTCTTCCCATTTTTGATAATACCTACCGAAATACCGACTCTCGAATTATTCTGCATAAATGCAGAAATCGATCGATCTACCAGGGAATCGGATGCTGTTTTTAATTTATTGTCGGTAGGAAATTTTATAGGACCTGTCTGCGCAAAATACCCTGACGCGCAGATTAAAGTGAACATTAATAGCGTTTTTTTCATATAGGCTTAAGTTTTAAAATGTGTTTACTGACACATTCTTATTTTTTATCTTTTAAATAATTGGCCGCATTGATATTGTCAGGATTCAGTTCTAACGATTTCCTGTAGTTAAGGATGGCTTCCTTACGATTTCCAAGGGTTTCCAGTATTTCACCATAGCTATCGTAGACATTGGAACTTTTTGGAAACAACAGGGTATTCAATTTAAAAATTTCCATTGCTTCATTTTTTTTGCCTAGTTCTATAAGCTGATACCCCCAGGAATTGACCTCATCCTCGGTCAGACTAAAGTTTTTATCGTCTTTACTGATTTTGTCGAAAATTTTATTGGCATCTTTAAAATCATTCTTTAACAGTTGCTGGCGCAGGAACTTCAAATTCTTACTTAATCCGAAGCCGTTTTTTACTTTCATATCCGGAAGATAGAAACCGGCAATTTCATCAATGAACCATTCGGGGTTTGAACCCTGGAGATTGGTAAGCACGACTACCGATAAATTGTCCTGAGGATAGACAAACAATGCGGAGCGCATTCCGCCAACGGGTGCCAGTGCAGGGTGCTCTTCTCTGACGACTGTCGGCCAGCCCAGGGCATAACCATTGGTCAACTTATTGAATCCTCCGATATTTCCGTTATTCAATCTGGCTGTAGCAAACATCTGATTCAGGCTTGATTGTTTTTTCAACAGTTTTTTGCTTTGGAGTGCAATAAGCCATTTGGCCAGGTCTTCGGAGGTGGAAATAATCCCGGTTGCCGTTCTGAAAAACAGAGGAAAAGTGGCATAGTCATTATGCAGCTTACCGTCATTGATCCACTTTCCGCCATCATTGTAAATGGTGGAATACGCGTTTGAATTATGTGGAATGACATCGTTTGAATCGCCAAAACGGGTGGAGACCATACCGCAGGGTCTGAATTGATTTTCTTCAATGAATTTTGTAAAATGCTGGCCGCTGAGTTTGGTTATGATCCTTCCTAAAATATAATATCCTGTCTGATTGTAACTGAATTTGTCTCCGGGATTAAATTCCATGGGTAATTTTCTTACCATTTCCCAGTTGCGATTTTCATCACCATCCCCCAATACCTGTTCCTTTTCGTTTATATTATTGGGAAGACCGGAAGTATTGCTTAAAAGCTGATCGATCCTTATAGATCTCCATTCGTTAGGAATGTCGTCAATATATATGGATATCTGGTCCTTTACGTTTAATTTACCCTGTTCCTGCAACTGCATTATTGCTACCCCTACAAAAGCTTTGGTCATAGAATTAATTGAAAAGGTTGTTCCTGAACTGGTTGCTACCTGATGTTCAAGGCTTGCGAAACCGTAATTTTTCAGTTTATCAATTTTTCCGTTCCGTACAATTGCTACCTGAAGACCAGGAATGTTCAACTGTACCATTTTTTGTTTGATGAATAGATCAATACTGTCTGTGGTGTTTTGAGCAGTCAGGTGTTTTGAAAATAATACGGCAAACAGAAGTGATATAAGTTTGATTTTCTGAAATGACTTTTTCATCTTAAATATTTAGTGGTTAATTATACTAATGACAATCGTAATAATCAATTTGTTACATTTATAAAAACCGCTCTTTTCACTATAAGAAAAAAAACAGGGCTGGAAAATTCCAGCCCTGCATCGTTAAGGATTGATCAGTTAAGGTCTTCTTTCACTTGGGTGAATCGCAAGAACCTGGGCATTGGTCAGCCCGTCGATCACATCATTCAGGCTGCTTCCTTCCGGAACGGTCATCGAACAAGGTCTGTTTCCTGACGTAATACAGGATGGACTTGTGCCTTCCTGCCAGTTGGCGACTTCAGCGAAAGCACCTTCTGACACATCACTGCTGTTGTAAAAGTACTGTTTGTCAGCAGACTTTTTCTCCATCACTTTGAAGGACATCACAGCCCCTGAAAATATCACGGCCGCAATCGCTACCGCATTAACTTTTAAAAATTGGTTGAATTTCATTATTCCGGTCTTTTTGTACATCAAAAAAAGATTACCTTAAAAACTTTAGAAATCTGCCTGGGAATTACGGATGAACCGGTAAGAATTACTTGTTGTACCCATAGTTTTCAAAACTTGCCATACCATTATACCGTATTCTTTGTGTTCCCGGACAAATTGTGGTTAGTAAATACATTAAAAATTGTCGGTTGTTAAACAGCTTTCGGCTGCCTAATTTTAAGGTTGAACATTAATAGCAAATTCAGTCATAATCATCCGTAAGCAAACTACGGTAACATACTTAGTCAGCAGGCCTGCTGTATCTTAGATTTAAACCTAAAGCAATAGAAGAAAGGATGACACAGCCAATATTGAAATACAGATGCTGATGCCAACTCATTTTCTCCAAAATTCCGCCGCAGGAACAAGGGAGATTTTTATTTGTCCTTAGTAGTAAAGCAATATATCCGGTGAAGATGAGCATCAAAACAAAGCTTCCTATCAGTCCTGTCGTTCTGGTTTTCCGGTAGCATAACAATCCTACAATCAGAAATTCAGCAATGATTATCATGTATGGCAGGAATTGTGAAAATCCATTCAACAATGATGATGCTGAAACCTGATTCCTAAAATTCTCAAAATCCATTAACTTACTGATGCCGACGTAACAAAACAGCAGGATAAAAAAAGTAGCTGATGAATTCTGAGATTCTTGTTTTCGACATTTTCATAATCATTATTAGTTTTTAAATTTCTTTCCAGTTTATTTGCCCTGAATTCTGAAGACTAAATTACAGTGAATGCAACACTACTAAAAGAAATCGTGGGAACGATTTATATTTACAAGTCACAAATGATACATTTTTACCACTATTTTTGTTTTTAAATAACTGAAAATAAAATATTTGTGTCGTTTTTACGATTTCTGTCAAGGCATTGGCTCCTACAAGTGATTTTAAAAAGATTTTTCCGGTAAATTTGAGTATATCTTATCGCTATGAATTATCATCATAAGCTTTCACTGCTGATTTTCAATCTATTGTCTTTCTTTATGTTGGCGCAGGATTTAGAAAAACTGACATACAAGACGATTTCAGACTTGTATGCGGGTTATCCTGAAAATGATGAAAGAGCAATAGTATTTGTAAACCGCTATATCGAAAAAGCCAAAAGCGAGCATTGCCTTAATAAGCAAATC
Source organism: Chryseobacterium sp. POE27 (assembly GCF_039727685.1). Lineage (NCBI taxonomy): Bacteria > Pseudomonadati > Bacteroidota > Flavobacteriia > Flavobacteriales > Weeksellaceae > Chryseobacterium > Chryseobacterium sp. POE27. The sequence continues at coordinate 142,514 of NZ_CP152475.1, read as the reverse complement.
ATCGGTTATGAAGAAGCCATCTTTTATACTAAAAATGTAAACTGCAAATTATCTTACGCTGACAGTGCCATTTCTGTGGCGTTGCAAGCAAAAGTCCCTGATGTCATCTCAAGGTCTTACCTCGGAAAAGGAATCATTTACTATTACAACAAAAGACAGTATAAGCAGGCTTTGGAACAATATCTTAAAGCTTATCAATGGTCTCAAAATTCAGACAACGATTATCAGAAAAACAAGGTTATCTATCATCTGGGTATGGTAAAAAGTTATCTGGGTGATTATCAGGAAGCGTCCAGACATTTTAGAAATACAGCGAGGTATTTTGAGGAACGTCTCAAAGAAAATCTTAATCCCAACATCAAGCTGAATAATGAAGCGGGATATTTTAACAGCATTTATCGGCTCAGCAACTGTTATAGAAATTTAGGATTGTACAGTCAGGAAGATTCGTTGATTGATATGGGTTTGCAAAAACTGGAAAATATCAACGACCATCTATTGGAATACGGTTATTTGCAAACAGGAAAAGGCGTACAGCTTTTGAGAAAAGGAGATAAAAATGAAGCCTTAAAACATTTAAAACTATCACGTGATATTTTACTTATTAATCAGGATTACGGCTCATTAACATTGGTTTATTTTTATTTAGGAAAAGCATATTGGCTCCAAGGAAACAGGGCGGAATCTTTGCGTTACCTGAATAAAGTAGATTCTATGATTCATAAATTCCATTTCATAAGCCCTGAGATACGCTCGAATTATCAATATCTTCTTGATGATGCAAAACAAAATGGTAATGTTGATGGGCAATTATATTATATCGACCAGTTGTTGAAAATGGATTCAATTCTCATTGCCGATTTTCCAATGATGGCATCAAAAATCTATCACGAATATGACAGGATTCCATTACTACAGGGCAAACGATTGTTGGAAAAGAAAAATCATAATATTAACCTATTGACTATTGCTGCGGTTGTATCTATCATTATTATGTTGCTTGTTCTGCTAGATTACCGGCGGCGGATGAAAAAGAAAAGAATTGATATTAAGTATTATGAATTACTGGAAAGAATGAAAAATCAGGATGGTTTTGTTGAGACAATTCCCATTTCTTCCGGTAAAAAAAGAGCCTTTCAGCCAGGAAGTTATCGAAGATATCAAATCAAAACTTAAAAAGTTTGAAGAGCAGAAGCAGTTTCTGACTAAAAATCTGACTTTACCAAAGGTTGCCAAAATGCTTGGCCGAAACCATTCCCAATTGTCCTACGTGCTGAACGAGCATTTGAAAATATCTTTCACGCAGTATCTCAAGACTTTAAGAATCGGTTACATTACCAATCTTCTTATGGAAAATAAAAAGTTTCTGCTGTACAAAGTTGAAGATTTAGCCAAAGAATGTGGAATGTCCAGCCGACAATTGTTTTCATCCCATTTTCTTGAAATTAATGGGATGAGACCCATAGAATTTATAAATAAGAGATTGAAGGAGATTGAAGAGAATTGATTATTTGAAATAAATGCTTTGTAATCTTATACCGATACTTCTTTTACAATGCAAAGATGATTGGCGTAATTTATAATATGTAAATTTGAGTACTGTGTTATAAATAAATTTAGTTTTAACAATATGATAACATCTCTATAAATACTAAAAGAAAATCAAATTAAACTAACTGAAGAAATTATTGAGACAGCATACAAATTGTTGACTCACAAACTTGCATTTGGTGGGCTAACAGCTAGGAATGAAATCGCTTTTCAAATGGAGTTTGGACATATTCTCAAGACAATTGGGCAACTATATGAGTTTCGCCTTGTTGATAAATTTCACCTCGAGTTTGAGACTTATATTTCATTGAATGGGGCCAGTATTAAAAGTAAAACAAATAGAGCAAGAGTTGACTTGTTATTAAAATATCAAGATAATGACAACACGACAAAAGCAGCTATCGAATTGAAATTTTTCAAAAAAGAAAACCACAGAGAACCAAATAATCGTTATGATGTATTTAAAGATATTTCAAATCTTGAACTTTACAAAAGTCACGATATAGATATCTGTTATTTTATTCTAGCAACTGACCATTCCCATTATTGCAATCAAGACAATTATTCATTGGATACAGCAGATTTTGACTTTCGGAACAATAAAGAGTATAAAGCAGGAAAGATTTTGCAATATAAAACAGCAAAACCTTTTGGTCCAGACATAACACTAAAACAAGATTATACTTTTAAGTGGGACAAAATCAATGATTTGCATTTTTTAAAATTAAAAGTCTGAGACTTTTGGATCACTAAGTTCAACCGAAAAGTTAGAAAAACATTACAATAGCTTTACAGGTTCACACAGAGTCGGAAAAACAACTTGACGGAATAGATTCCACCGTAAACATTTGTGTAAAAATCATTTCATTACAGGTCATTTCTGGCATTATTTTATCAACACTAACGATAAAAATAGTAAATGAAAGATTTGTTGTTTGAAAATTGGGAAAAACTTGGTCAGGTCGCATTAATGACCATTGCCTCTTTTGTCATACTGTTCCTTTTCATCAGGATCTCAGGAAAAAGAACCTTGGCTAAGTTCAACGCTTTTGATTTTGTGGTCACGGTCGCCCTGGGTTCCACATTGGCTTATATGATGCTTGCGATGGTTCCATTGGCAGAAGGTGTAATGGTCTTATTTCTGATAATAGCTTTACAATACCTGTTCGCTAAACTGGTCAGTACATCGGACAAAATGGAACACTTGATCAATTCCTCTCCACGCTTACTGTTCTATAAAGGCAAATACCTCAGAGACAATATGAACACCGAGGCCATAACGGTTGATGAGATCAACGCTGTAGTGCGTCAGGAAGGAATTGAAAAGTTAGACGATGTTCTGGCAGTTGTCATCGAGCTCAATGGAGAGATCAGTGTCATCAAAAAATCGGATACTCCAGGTGGTAAAAGTTCTTTGGAAGATCTTGATATCCCTGAGGGTCAATAAAACATAGCTACTATGCAAGAAGTGTTGTCGTTATGAAACAATTTGATTCTTATTTAATAGTTTTACTTCACTAAAAAATCATTTTAGCAGGGACTATTTTAAAAATCTATTTTTTAGTATTAACTGTTTTTAACCAGCTTTGATAGATCGGAAACCAGACCCGGTCACCATTGGATCCGTTGCATAGAACGATGATGCCGCTTTTCGTTGGCAAATCCAAAAATAGAGCAGCACTCCAGCCTACATTTTCGCCGGTGTGTCCTATGGTTCTGAAACCTTCATAATTCATAAAACGATATCCCAGCCCGCTTTCACCTTCGTTGGAACTTGGAAGAACAGGCGTTTCCATTAACTTGATGGTGCTCGGTTTCAATACTTTATTCAATTGTTTTGGATTACGGTTAATTGACAATTCTGCAAAATGTGCCAGATCTTTGATAGTGGTCTGAAGTCCTGCCGCTGCTTTTTCAGTGAAGATCCGGTTTTTTATAGGATTACCATTTTCGTCATAGGCCGTTGCTGAAGTAGCCATCATTTCTACTGTCCATTCATAATTGGTATTTTTCATTCCAAGTGGCAGGAAGATATTATTTTTCATATAGGTGGCAAAACTTTGGTTCGTTCTCTCTTCCAGAAGCAGTTGTGCAAGAGTGTAACCTCCCCCGGAATAGTCCCATTTAGTTCCCGGCTCGCTGATAAGATGTACGGTTTCACCATTGCGTTTGGTTTTCCCGTTCAGTGATTCTTCCAGACTTAACAGTGGTATTCCTTGGTCTGATCCGCCGTAACCGTGTACCGAAAGCCCTGCTGTATGGCTCAAGATCCGTCTCAGTGTTACTTTTGATCTGTCAAATTCAGATTCCGGTAAATGCCATCGGGTTAGATATTGATCAACGGAATCGTCCAGTTTGATAAGATCTTTTTCCGTGAGCTGCATAAAGCCCCAGGCAGAGATCAACTTGGAGATGGAGCCAATATTAAAGATCGTTTCAGAAGTTACAGGTTTTTTGCTTGCAAAATCCGCATAACCGATCGACTGTATCCAGGCAATCTTTCCATCCCGGATCACGGCTACTGCAACTCCGGGAACATTATTCTTTATGGTAAGTTCATTACCTAATGTTTCAATTTCTTCATACAGCGGATCTGTTGTATGAAGAATTGCATTCTGAGAATGTCTGGTTGCCGAACAAGAGAAAATCATTCCCAAATAGACGATCAACAAGGTAAATGAGAAGAAGCTTTTTTAGGTGAATATTATTTCCCATAAATTTTAATTAGCCAACACTCAAATATCCGAAATAATAATCAGCTACAATAAAATATTAATTACGTTTTTATCTTTTCACTCTTTTCATTGGGAAGGTCTGTTTGCGTTTCTGTCCGTTTTTTTGTTCCTGAAATTTCTGCGATCAATGAATCGGAAGTGATTTTTGTGTAAGCGATGATCTGCGGAAAGTCGTGCTCTGGATTTTCAAAGACCAATTTATTTTCAGAAATAGTTTTGGCGACAAAACGAACAGGCAGACCACCATTTTGATTATTAACAGTGGGAATGTAAAACAACTTTTTATTTTCCTGCACGAGCCGGATCTTTTCAAAAACGATCGTGTCTTTGTCTTTTATGCTATAACTTTTCCCCGAAAATTCATTATTGCGAGCCTTGGTCCAGGTTTCATAGATGCTGCCTCTTTGGGTTTTATTTTCCCACGTACCGATTAGCCATTCCGCTTTTTGAATATCATTTTTATAATTTATTGTCCAGGCATAAAGAATAGCCAAACTAACAACCGTAATAAAAAATTTTGCTCCTGTTTTCATAATTTTAGCTCATTGAATAATTGTCATTTGGCAAAGTTGCAATGTTTTTGAAAACTAAAATTGTAAAAATGGGACAAGTCTAATCCGTGCCGTAAAAAAAGCGAGGACATTTTAAGGTGAGTACCATAAAATTCTTTGGGCGTAGATCCGGTAAATTCTTTAAACTCTTTGATAAAGTGTGCCTGATCGTAATACTCGTTTTCGTAAGCCAGTTCTGCGAGGTTGGAGAACTGATCGTTGAGCAACATTTTGAGGGCAGCCTGCAATCGGATCGTCCTGGATAATTGTTTTGGACTGAGGCCAATGGCTGAAGAAAATTTGCGTAACAATTGTCTTCGATTGACTTGGGTAAGCTGGGACAGTTCATCGACCGAAAGTTGTCCGTTGGCTGTGATTATAGTTTCAACAGTTGATTTGACAATGCGATCAATGGTTTCGATGTCGGTCAGTCGATCAAGTAAAAATATTTCAATAAGCTTTATTCTTTCCGAAGTGGAATTGGCATTTAGGACCTGTTGCCCAATTTCCTGTCCATCCTTTCCAAACAGCTTTTCCAATGAAACGGCGGTATTTTCCATCTCTTTTATGGAATTACTGGTAAAAGGCAAAAATCCTTCCGGATGAAAGCGAACGGAGAAAATTCCTGTCTCGCCAGTTGGCTCGATTTCAAGTGGCCGTGTCAGTTGTCCGATGACAAAACATCTGGGTTGGATAATGCTGTTCCTATTATCCAAGTATTGTTTGTATAGATCTCCATAATGAAAGATCATCTCCATACATCCGTCAGGAACGATGGTTTGCTTTTCAGACGTTTCTTCTTTCGGGCTTTCCAATGTCCAATAACTTTTGATAAATGCTGTTAAGTCCTGATCCGGTTCAAATGTCTGGTAATTCATCTGGCTTGTTTTTGAAAATCTATTTTGGACCGAATTTATAAAATGTTTTTGTAGTTATGCTTTTATTGCTATCAGTTCGATCATTACTGAAGTAATTAATTTCATTTTTACTGTTAATATCTAAAAGATAATAGTAAGTATTGGGTAAAATAGACGCAGGATATACATACCAGTTGGTTCCTCCGTCAAAGGATAAAAAGACAGATTCATACCCAACTAAATAAATTTCTTTATCTCTCTCAATAACTGTCTTACTATCGGAATAATCAGAAACTTTATCATTTAAAATCATCTTTCCTGAGCCGTTCTTAAAGATTAATTCTCGATCATTTACAAGCTGAAAATTTTTATAATCTCTTATACTATCTTTTTTTTGAAACTCTTGTTCTTTGTTAGAACTCTGAACATCCCTTTTCTCATCTACTTGAAACTTTCACTTATCATTGATCTTTTTTAACGATAATTGAAAATCAACGTTGTTATATTGATCTGGCCAGTACTTACCTAATATCACAGAGTCATTTTGAATCGATAATTCGTTATATTCAAAAAAGTTGTTGTTTTTAGGCGTTTTTAGAGAGTCGATCACTTTCATATTTTTAAGCAAGTAGTATATACCTTGTTCTCTTATTCTGTTTTTCAATTCATCCGGTTCAGTGACCTTGTAATATACTACTGCGTGATTTTTGTCAATAAAAGTAATTTTTCTTTCATTTTTGTATTTATCAAAAATTGAATATTTGTCAAATATCTCTTTTGCTTTTTTGTCCTTTTGCCAGGTTTTACCTTCATCTTTTGAGCTGTAAATATTTTTTTCTGGTGGTATCTTATTATATAAAATCGCTGAGCTATAATTATTAGATTCCTGTTTTATCCAAACAGGTAAATAGATCACTTTCACTTTACTGAAAGGATTCACGTAAGGACTTTCACAGTTAAAATTCAATCCATCTTTGTTTGGAAGGAAAAGTTCCACCCTATTTTCTTCCTTATATAAAGAGAAAGATGTTGTTCTATCCCCCGAAATATCAACCATTCCCCAAAAACGATTTGGATCTCTGGTAGGTTCAGGTTTTTCCATCCAGGAATACTTTATGGATAAATTATTAATCTTTGTAGGTTCTATTCTTTTTTCTAAAGTTAGATGTCCATTCAAAAAGTAATGATCTATAACATATTGATCTTCCCTGGTTTCTCGCAGATTGTCTGCAGGCTTGTAATATAGTAAACTTGAATTGTAAATGTTTTTAGGGATGATGAAGTATTTCCGGTTTAAGTTCTTTGTATTTAAAAATTTTACTTTTCCGTTTGTTTTAGGCAATTTGTTTGAGATGTATTTATTCCAATTTGGAAAATAATAGTGTCCGGCTAAAAATGGTAGCTTATAATTGAACTTGCAACTATTTTTGAGACAAAATTTATATACTCCTTATGCTACATTTTTAGATTGATTAGACATTAAATTTTGATACTCTTTTATGGTTAAATTTCCTAAAGCCGAATGCCTTCTGTGAGTGTTGTAAAATGTTTCTATATATTCAAACACAGAGTTTTTGACGTGGTCTCTAGTTTCATATTTATTTTGATAGACAAGTTCGGTTTTCAGAGTTTTGAAAAAGCTCTCAGCTACAGCATTGTCATAACAATTTCCTTTTCCGCTCATACTTCGGGTAATGTTTTTTCCGACTATTGATGTAAATTCTGTACACGCATACTGTATCCCTCTATCTGAATGGAAAATCAAGCTATCATGATCTTGTAAAGGCCGATGAAGCCTTGCGCCTTGCCATCTTCAAGGCTGCAATACTGGTGTCCTGAGCCTTCATCGTCTCACTTAATGACCAGCCGATAACCTTTCTGTCAAACAAATCAATGACTGTAGTAAGATACAACCAACCCTGACCTGTGCGGATATACGTAATATCAGACACCCAGACCTCTTTACTGCTTTTAACCTGAAAGTTTTGATTCAAATAATTTTCAGCAACAGGGTATCGATGAGATGAGTTGGGTAGTTTTCTTAAATTTTTTCTTTACAATACTTCTCAGGTTGCGTTCTCTCATTAATCTAGCCACTAAAGGACGTGAGGCTCTCATTCCTTTTGCTTCTAGTTCTCGGGCAATACGAGGGCTTCCATATCTCCCACGGCTCCAATGATAAATACTGAAGATTTCTGCTGATAAAATGGCTCTTCTTTCTGACCGACTACTCGGTTTTCTTTTCTTCCAATGATAAAAACTGCTCCTGCTTACCTTTAATACTTTGCACATCTTCCCGACAGGAAACACTCCAGCGTGTTCTTTGATAAATTTATATCTTACCCATCTCTCTTGGAGAAGATGCCTACCTTTTTTAAGATGTCACGTTCAAGCTTTGTTTCTTCCAGTTCCTTACGTAGCCTCAATAGCTCTTCCCTTATCGGATCAGAGGATATTTGTTTTTCCTTTGTAAGCTTACCTTCTTTGTGAAGCTTTCTCCAATTGACTAAACTTTCTTTACAAATTCCCAATTCTTCAGCTACCGAGGATATATTGCCTCGCTGCTCACTTAAAGATACTGCTTGGATCTTAAACTCTAAACTGTAATTTTTTCTGATCTTTTTCATACTCTTAAAGATAAAGAGTATAAGAATTGTGTCCTAACAAAGTTAGCAACTCCAACAAGAGGCTGTCTCAAAAGTAAGGCAGCCTCTTTATTCTATAATCTAAATGACTTAAGTTTACTTGGATTCTTAGTTTGTAGATTAATTAAAATTCTTTTCTTTTTGTCATTGGAGTATTGTAATATTAAAGTGTCTACTTTAAACTTTAATACATCATATGTCTTATTTTCTATTTCCAGAACATTATCTTTTTGTTGATAATTCCATTTCATAACCTGCTTAACGTCATCCATTCTAAAACTCTTTAAAGAGTTGGTTGAAAAATCAAAACCCTTATAGTCAATACTTCCATCAGGATAAAATATGTATCCATAATTAATATTTTCATAAATGTTTTCTTCTTTGTTGTATGCGAAAATATACCAAAAACTATTCTTTTCTGTTATTTTTTGTTCTAACGAACTTTTGGTACAGCTTAATAAAAAAAAACTATTTAAGATTAGGAGCGCTATTAGATTTTTCATAAGTTACAGATTTAGTTTTATTATCTGGAGTATTGATGTACATTTTCCCACTTGATTTATCAAATAATAATGAATAACCTGATTTGTTAGTATTAAAATCTTTTATTAAATCATCTGCTCTTTCTGTATTTCCCTCTTGATAATATGAATTCATTATTAATTGCGAAAAATATCCCACTTCACCTTCTTGATGGATTGTTGATGATTCTTTAAATGTCCAATGACTGACAGCTTTATTAGCAACCACGGCATGAGAATAAAAAGTAGAAGCTTCAATATTATGATTATCGTCATATTTATGCATGTTTTCATGATATGTAATATTCATTAAATCATATTTATTATTTACCATAGGATGAAGATAGCCGTTCTTCTGAGCATTAAAAACAATACCTCCATCATTATTATAATATGCGGTGGAGTTATTACTTCTTTCCGATGTTGTACTAATATTTGTCGCCCCAATTTTTGAACCATAATAGGCAATAACATTTTTACTTGCTTTCATATTAAAACCATAAGCATTCGACATGGGAAGATTTCCTAGTAATAAAGATTTATTATTATGAACCAGGGTAATATATTTAGAACCATTATTAACAACTCTATTAATACTACCATCATTATTTAAATAAATAATGTCTTTCGGTGCCATTCCGTCTGGATCGGTAAATCTTACTGGATTATCAAACGTATATACATACGGCGACCAGCTTGGCATTTTCTCCGCCAACGGATCTACGCCATACCAAATACTCAACCTCGGGTTATAATATCTCGCACCATAATAATACAATCCTGTATCTTCATCCAATTCCTTTGCATTGAACTTATATGGATTATTGTATGATCCGTCCATCTGCTCCAGCATGGTTTCTCCGAATGGTAAATTTAGGAAAAATTGTGTTGCATCACCTTGTTTATTCTTCGCTATGCTGGAAACGATGATTACCAAACAAAAATTTAAAGACTTCTTTAATAAAAATGTAGCGGCATTATAAACTAAAATCCCTCGCAAAGCGAGGGGAGTTTTTATATTGCTTCCAATACTAATATTTCACTATTATAAATTTCAACCAGCCTATTTTCTGTATTATAGTTATCCTCCTCCAAATAAAAAGGTTTATCTATAACATCTGATATTGATGAAACAAAATCTATAATTTTCTTTAGATTATCATTATTCAAAATATCCTCATAAATGACATCAAAGTCTAAATCATTTATTCCATTAAAATAACAGTTAACTTTAATGGTTTCCAAATCAATTACAGCCATATAACCATTTTCTGTATCTCCATCCCAAAAATGTAATAACAAATTATAGTCAATTTTTTCATATTCCTGATTTGATACATATTCTTTAAAAACGACATTATAGGTATTGTTTAAATATGATATTAATTTCTCCCAGTTTTCAATAGACAAATCATACGCTCCTATGTTAATAAAATATTTATTCTCAATTTTCTCAATTGCTTTTCTCACTGATTCTAAAATCATAATATTATTTTTTAAGTACTTTTTGAACATTAGTTACATCTCTTTTTGGAAGTTCTCTAAATCCACCAAACTCTCCTTGTCTATTAACATTAAAACCCCTGCCAGTTGCTTTATCATAAAAAGTTTTAGTTCCATTCTTTTCTAAATCTATCATTGGTTTAGAAGTAACAATATCATTTACAATTTTCATTGCATCTTCAGTTGCTGTTTTTCCTGAATATATTACATTTTCAAAACTACTTCCTGCTCTTCCAGCGTGCTTCTGCAAAGCTCTACCAATGGCCGACATTCCTCCTTTGGATGGGGCTAACATCGAATTCAATAATTTCCCTGCATTAGGGATAAATCTATTTGATATTTTTGATGCTATATTACTAAGTAATGGACCTGCTATTTTTCCAATTCCACCTCCTATAAGTGTTCCTGCAGAAGTATCTACAGCTTCATGTATAAATCTATTATCAGCACCATTATAAGGCTTCTTCTCTACCCAATAATCAGAATCTCCTCCAAGTCCACTATTAACCCAATTTTTAAAAGAAGCCCAAGTATTGGTTGTGTTTTGATAGTATCTTCCGCCTCTAATTGTTACAACTTGGGACATATCATTATCATCGTGACTCTTAGTCGCATATGATCTGTCTGCTTCCCATTTGGATCAATATATCGTATTGGATTTTGATATGTATAAATATACGGATTCAGGTTTCCAGAGTTGTAAACCCCGCCATTATGTTGCCCATCTCCGTAAAACTCAGCTTCCATTACAGGATTGTAAACTGCAAGTGGGTCGACACCATACGAAATACTCAACCTCGGGTTATAATATCTCGCTCCATAATAATACAATCCCGTATCTTCATCCAATTCCTTTGCATTGAATTTATAAGGGTTGTCATAAGATCCGTCCATCTGCTCCAGCATGGTTTCTCCGAATGGTAAATTTAGGAAAAATTGTGTTGCATCACCTTGTTTATTCTTCGATATTTAAATCTCCTTTAACTTTTATAAGCATACTATTATAGTTCATTTCCTTATCATACAGCCAAATAGTATCTGTATTATATTTGATAATTTTTTCTTTGCCACCTAAATAAGTTAAAATTGAATCTTGAGAAATATTCCAAGTATAATCAACAAGTATATCTCCATAGCCACCAAATGGCCATCGTTTATTTTTTATCTTAGAAAAAGAATATTTAGATATCTTGCCATTTTTATCAAACTTGAATGTAAATCCATAAAATTCTGATCTGTCTCTTGGCCACTCATAGTTCCAATATCCAATACTGTCATTATAGAGTATTGTTTTTTTGATTTCTTTTTTGAGGGTTTTTACAAGACATCAAAGCAAAAGCACCTATTAATAATGTAATATTTTTCATTAATCTGTAGGTTTTTTAAGGCTTTCAGCCCTTTTAGGTTTATAATTATTGATATGGACATTCATTTTATAGGAGCCCGATAACCACTCCGGAGTAATGGTAACTCCGGCAGTATTATTTTTATTAAAATCATTTATTCTACCGTTTACAGCTTCTACGCTCATCTCATCCTTTTCATACGCATTCCATAGATGTTCAGCATACCCAAATGCAACCGTGAATTGCACTCCTGAAGATGCTTTGCTATAATCGGATGAAGTCGCTTGATTGTAATAGATATCAGCGTGGGCAGAAAATGTATATTCACCAGATATATTTTCATATTTATGTCCTTTTGGTCCCGCTTCGTGATCTAATGTACTTCTTATATCGTAGTAATTGTCTAAATTGCCTTTTTTAGCACTCAATACTTTACCTGCAAAATAAACAGAATTATCCTTACTGCTGTAATAGGCAGTTGCTCCTTCTTTATAATTGTCTACTCCATATCTACCATAATAGCCCTTTTGTCTTGCATAATGTGCTAAAATATTACTTACAGCTTTTCTCGTTCCCCATTTACTATAATCTAACTCTGATAATTTTGCAGACCAAGTTACACCATGTACTATTACATTATTAGTTTTTTTATTATCTCTAAATATGAAATTACCATTAATATCGAAATGATCATCTGGAGGAACAGGCATTCTACCATCTGGATCAACATATTTTATAGGATTATCAAACGTATATACATACGGCGACCAACTTGGCATTTTTCCTGCAAGTGGATCCACCCCATACCAAATACTCAACCTCGGGTTATAATATCTCGCTCCATAATAATACAATCCTGTATCTTCATCCAGTTCCTTCGCATTGAATTTATATGGATTGTCATAAGATCCGTCCATCTGCTCCAGCATGGTTTCTCCGAATGGTAAATTTAGGAAAAATTGTGTTGCATCACCTTGTGAATTGGTAACAAAATTTGCTGTTCCCAAATGATCGCCATGCAGATAATATAAATCAGGATGCTGATACACTTCCCTTAGCTCGACAGAAACGTTGCTCCCCAAGTCTGTTTGTTGGAGGTATCGCTTAAAGTCAGCTTCCGTATCTGCTTTCTTTTCTGCTTTATCGTCAGAAGTTCTGCTTCTGTATAATACTGAAGGATCATCAAATCGATCAGCACCATCCATTAGTCGGCTCGCAAATCTTTTCGAACCCTCGAAGTAATGCTTTGTGTACTGACCTGTTGAACTTACTGTTACATAAGGATTGGGGTACAATTTATAATCGATCATTCTAAGTTCATCAATAATTACAGGTGCTCCGTTCTGATAAAGTTGTGTAGGCGCTTCTAATCCATACCGGATTACTCTTTCTCCTTTATCGTCATAAGTATGATACTGATAAACTCCGGTATTATCATTATAGAATGCTTTCATACGATCCTGCTCATCCCAGAACATTTTTCTTGTTCCATTATTATCGGTGTGGTTTACAGCATTACCATTATGGTCATATTCAAATGTTTCTGTATTACCTGTTGAGCTGTCATCTACTTTATCAAGCTTATGCGTAGCATCTATATAGGTATAATTGTTTTCATATGTATTTTCCGGAACTACGACCTGATCTCTTTCATGATGTTGGATTTTTCTAACAATCCCTCCGACATGATTATACTGCATTTCAAGATTATAGGTTGACTTCACCATATCATTTGATGTTATCGGTGGCATTTCCTCCCCTTGGTCAATGGTCGTACTTGTTATGGTTCCTATCAACCTGTTTAAAGTATCATACCCTAGTTCAAATTCAAATGCTCCGCCCATTCCATTTGCCAAAGGATTAGCAATATTTCTGATTTTAGTGATATTGGAATATTCATCATATCTGTATGAATTACTTAGCATTTGATTGTTTGATTGATCAAATAATGAGTAATAATTCAATCTTCTCTGTGAATCGTATTGATAAGTTTGAGAAGTTCCGTTACCATATTTGATATTTATACGCTGCTCCAAGCCATCGTAATCAATATTCTGAATGTAGGTTTCACCATTATTATTATTTACCGATTTAAGGTTTCCGCCTCTATCATAATGGTAAGAAACAATCTCATCATCAGGATATTTAATTTTAGTAATACGATTCCAGCTGTCATAATTAAAATAGGTTTTGAAATACTTTTCAGGAATATTGTATCCCCGTACAGTCCTTACTTCCGTCAGTACCTCACCCATTCTTCCATAGGTATATTTTGTACTTCCGGATCCGTCATCTTTTACACGAATTTTTCCTGCATTATTATTTGCTGCGGTCGAAGGATAGTATTCGTAATATACACTATTTGGGTTTGGGTCACCTGAAGGCAGATCAGGTAGTACAATTCCTGTCAATCTGTTGTAATCATATTTATAGAATATGAAATGAGTGCTTATGCTTGCATCATTTACCAGATTATCTGTTGTAAGTCTTAAAAGATTTCCTGCCTGATCATACTCGTATTCGGTTTTTCCTTTATCAGGATGCTGCTGATGCGTACGTCTTCCTACAAGATCATAATCATAGATGGTTTCTATTCCTTCGGGATCTTTTACGAAAATAAGTTCTCCTAGCGTATTGTATTTAAAGCCGGTCGTCAATGGTTGATTATCAAGATAATCGTCTTTTCGAACTAATTTCCCTTCCGCATTGGTATAGGATTCTGATTTTTCATTTGAAAATTCTTCCGTGATTTTAAACAAGTTATTGTCGATAGCATATTTTGTATATTTTACGACGCCATCTTCATCTGTAAATGCGATAACCCGGTCGCGGCTGTCGTATACATTAGAAGTATTAGGGCCGCCGAATGAACCATTCAGATTTTGACTACCCAAACCTTCAGATGACGGAATATACTGCACGAGTGGCCTACCTAAACCGTCATATGTTGTCCTACCTGATACTATTCTTGCTTCGTATCCATACAGATCGATATCTTTTTTGGTCTGTATAATTCTTCCCAGAAAATCGGAATAGGTATCCGTCATAATGGTGTTTCCGGAACCTGCATATTCAGGATCGTAGTTTGAGGTAGACGCTCTGTAAAGTTTAATGGTAGCATCGTTGTTTGCAATTCCTGCATGATCAAACCAGTATCTGTATTTTACGGTCGGTACGGTAGAACCGCTTGCAATTTCGTTTGGTCCCATGACCGTTCTTGTTCTTCCGAAACCGTCATAGGTGAATACCATTGCATTTCCACCTGTATCTACTTTTCTTGTTACAACATCGAAAAGCGGATTGTAAGTTGCCGTAGATTTAATATTGAATACATCTTTTACTTCAAGTATATATTTACCGGTTCCGGCTGTTCCATCATCATAGGTATAATCAATGGAATATCTCTGTAAATTATCATTTGGAGGATAAGTGACTTTTGTTACATTTCCTGCAGTATTATACAGAATATCGGTCGTAATATTATTAGTACCATCAAAAACAGCATAAGTACCTACATCTCCGTTGTTCGGGTTGATATTGAGAGCTCTTCTTCTTCTCAATAATTGTGAATTTGTTGTTCCTTTATATACCTCAACAAGAATTGGAACACCAATAATATTGTTATTGAATGCCTGATAAGAAATATTGGTATTATAAGACGTTGACGGACTTGTATATTGATACTTTTCAAGAAGACCTTTTGTGGTATATGTAAACTTTTCTGTTGTAACAATGCTTCCTCCAGATTCGTAAGTTGTTTTTATTTTTTCATCCAGTAAAGCAATAGCCATTTTTCTGCCTTCTCTGCCGCCACTGTCATAATTGAAGGCTAAATCGGAATTCAGATTGATAAGTGTCGCATTAAGCATGAACCTTCTCAATTTATAATTATACTTCATATCAGATAGAGTACCGTTACTTCCTACCACTGTAGTCTGATTCAATATTCCACTTAACAAATAGGAATTATTGAAATATTTATCAGTAGTAGTTCTTACTGCTGAACCATTGTTCATTTCCTGTTTAACAACAGTATCAAAACCAAAATCTTCTCTTTCTCTTCTGTCATATTTTCTATTTTGGAACTCATATAAGGTTTCCATCTTAGTTCCCTGATCTGTGGTATATTTTGCTGAAAATGCATCCGGCTCGAGGACACTTATACTTTTAACTACAAATTTTGCATACGGATTATTATAATTTGCTCTTGCCAATTTATAATCCATTAAATAGGTTCCTTTTGAGAAAGTATTTGTAATTGATTTTAATTTATTTGTTCTTCCAACCTGTGAGTAATTTACAATAAATCCACTGTTTGTATCCTGAACTAAATCTGTAAATCCGTCACCATTCATATCCTTGAATGCTTTTCTTGTTTCAGAAACGTTCATCCCTAAGTTCACAGTTGCTCCGGCTCCGGCTTTAATCCAAAGAATTAATACTACAACAGGAGGAATAAGGGTAATAGGCCCCATACTAAACATATAATCTCCTCCGAAAGAGAATGATCCGTTGAATGATCTTGTTTCATCCGCAAAATCAATATCTCCCCCACTCTTCATCAGGGGTACCCCTGTAGCAAAACTGCTTCCAAGGTTATATCTCACTGTAGTAGCTCCATTAGAAGCAACTTCAAGAATATCTATTAATCCGTCACTGTTTACATCTTCATATACTACATCTGCTGTTCCTGTTGAAGCTCCCGCACTTACTCCTGCACTGATTCCAAAACCAAAGCTGGATAGTGCCCCAAGGTTAGCCGAAGATCCTAATCCGACTCCTAATGAAATACTGAAGCTTGCTTTCGGATGAGATTTATAAGTAATCATATTTTGGTAAGTTGCGTCTCCTCCCAGGCTTTTGCCTAAATTCAAAGCAACTGTCATATTAGGGGTATTTCCTGCTCTTATTCTATCAGGAAGTCCATCGCCATTGATATCCATCCAAAATCCTGAACCTGCATCATATGAATTATAATACTGATTAAGACTTGCACTTACTGATGCACTTCCTGACCACGGCATTCCGGTATCTGGCTCAGTAGATGTTCCGTTATCTCCATGTGCTCCGATTCTACCTGTTACCGGAGGGCTATTGTAGGAGAAACCTGCTGAGTTACTTTTCATATAGCTTAAAGAATTCGTAGGATAATCGCCATATGAAACAAGCTGAATATCTTCCAAACTTCCCGTAGAATTAGTAAGTTGCATTGATGAAGGATAAACCATATCGGGATAACCGTCTCCATTCATATCTGTGAAAGTCTGTGTTTCTAAACTTGGCTCGTTAAGCGTTGTCTCTGAGTTTCCTCCACTTACTGGTCCTAAACTTCCTCCCAGCGTTTTATTATGTGACCCACTTCTTTGATCCCTGCTGATTGCTTTCATACTTGTATCCACCGAAAGCTGTCCCGAAGTATAGGTTGTCGGCGTTACAAGAGGAACTGTAGGAACAGGATCTGTAAAATAGGTAACCTCATCATCAGTTTTGAAAGTTTCTCCCGATGAGTACTGTTCAGGTCCTGAGCCTACCCAACGTTCTATTTTATCTCTTCCGTATTTTATTAATTGAGGCTTCAGAGGAGATATAATTTGTGAAACGGTACTATTCCCTGCATTAGGATCAGGTGTTGTCGCTAAAATACAATCGGCTAAAGCATCATAATTATTTTGTACATCCGGAATATTTAAACAGGTAGAATAAGTATTCTGAGGGGTAGTTGGTGTCGCAAATTCTGACAAACTGATAGGCCACCCATACAAATAGTTGTCATAAGCTCCCGGCTTATATAAAAATTGCCCCCAGTTGTTAAAAAACATAGATTTTGTATTATACATGGCCGTATTTACTGCAGTTGCAGTTGTTGTACCATACATTGTTGCACCATCATAATAAATATTGAATGGCTTTCCTGCAAAATAATCAGAATATTTATTAAACAATTCATAATCGCCGCCAGTCTTGCAGTAGACTTCAACTGTTACCAAATGATCATTACCTATAGATCCGAAAGTAGGGTTCCCGGTAAAAAAGGTAATAGGAGAAAGTCCCGAAATATTTGAACCGTCGATCATATTCTGTTCTATAAGCGTGCTATTACCTGGGGAAACAAGAACTCTTCTTTTTGCAAGAACCTGATTTCCTTTTTTTATAATATAATAGAAACTTCCCGTTGACAAAGTGGCAAAATTGGTAACATTTTTGTTAATCTGGATGCCAAAATCATGTGGACCATTAAAAAAACCAGTATATGGGACAGCATAAATATCCAGTTTTGGTTGTAACTTAGTAACCACAAAAGACGGATATTCAGGAATACCGAAGAACCCAATAACTATAGGTGTAGGACTGTAAGCAACAGAGGCATGGTAAGTTACATGAAGCTTCTCACTCCAGTTAGTCGCAACAAAATTTGTAAAAGAATCAGATTCCACAATAAATCTCAGATAGAACTTCTCACCGTTATGAACAGTAAAGTTTAGCGTATGTGCCTGAGTTGTTAAATTTGATGGGGTATAAATTTCCGGTGTAATAAGTGGTGTAATTGCTCCCGTATTTACATCTTCAGTTACAATTCTAAATTTTATATCATCTGATAAATCGGGCAGAGTGAAAGATAATACATCAATTGTAACTGTTCCCGGAGCATCCAATAGAATTGGCGCAATGGCATTATTTAAAAGAAAATTGCTTTCATAATTACCATTATTTAACTGAAACTGATCCTGTGACAATTCAAAAGTATTTGGGATCTCATTTCCTGTAACCTGATCTACGTAAGTAATGGTAGGGTTTGAAGTAACCGCTACGTTTTTCACTTTGTTTTTGTGTAGTCTTACGTAAATTTTCTCACCACTTTTTACAAATAACATGTCAGGATTATCAATACCGTTCGGAATACCATAGTTGGGATCCATAGGTACAGATTGCATCTGAGTATAATAATCATTATATCGGCTGATAACAATATTCTGAGGAGCATCTGTCGATAAAAGCTGTTTTAAATATATTCTTGTATTAACATAGGTAGGAGGTACGCTCCCGCTCTGAGGAGTAGGATTTTTAATCTCTACACCATAGTACATTTGATCTGATAAAGTGCTAGATGGATCTGAAACAAATGTTGGTGCGATTGAAACATTATCTGTAAACCTCACATATCCGTCTCTTGGTGCCACCCAGACTTTAACAATATCTCCAACATCCATCGGATCCGGTTCAGGTTCTCCCGGACAAGGGTCCGGAACAGATCCGATATCCCCGCACCATTTGATAGGAGCCTGTATTGCTTTCGCTTTTACAACCATGTTCTCAGTATATTCTGAATGCTTTGTCATGAAAGATGTATTGGCACCAGAATCAAATCTGTTGAACCAGACTTCTCCGTCATGCACAATATCCATCAGGCCATCTGAATTAGCATCAATCAAATAGGTTTTCGTAGAACCTTTGGTTGTAGAATTTGTTTCAGATTTACTGTAAATTATTGCTCCCATATCCCATCCCCTATTTTTGGTCTTCGTTTCCGTATAGGAAAAATCACCTCCGGTATAGTTTTCAATTCGCTTAGACTCTGAAAAGCTTAATTTTCCTTGATCATCCAGTTTTCCGGATCTTAAAAGCAGTCCCCTATTCGGATTTCTGTAAATCATGTCCTGGATACCATCTCCATTGAAATCTATTAACTGTTGAGCATTTCTTGCTTTAGCAGTAGAGTTTCCAAAAGGGAAGCCGAACATCAGATGTCCATAGGCTGCGCTTGAGGGAGTGTAAAAATTTAATCCCGCTGCAATTCTTATATTTAACCCTGTTTCGGTACTTATATTTCCATTGATCTTAGAAGGCCTGATTAAACTTGTTACAAAATCTGAATAAGGTTCATCATTAGACGCATTCTGAAAATTAATGGTAGTATCCGCCCCAAATATCTTTACGCTACCCGATCCATCTTTTACATCATTATAATAATCAAAAGTATAGCTGTCGGAGATCTCGTTACATGTAGGCTCTATACCTCCGGGGCCACCGCCATTACCACCGGTTCCATCGTCCATATCTCTTATGGGAGCCCTATTGTTTGATGTTTTGCTATCCTCGGGTTCTTTATTCTCTTGAGCAGCTTTTGCAAGCGTTGTAGAACACGGATTATTGGGAACGATATAAATTCTTTTCAGGAGAGTTTTATAAAATTCTCCGTTTATATAATCCATTTTATAGGTTCTGATAAGCTCGGTTTTATATTTAACCTCAATATTCTTTAACAGAAAAGCATCCGATCTCGGAACTCCCTGTTTTGCATTGACATTGATGTCTTGTCGGGTAATACTTGTTTCTTTATTGAAGTTTACACTATAATCTTTATTTTTTCCGTATTCAATTTTTTTAATCTGGAAAAATGCTCCTGATGCAAATTCATTATAATAAGTAAATTCCATTTTATTACCATGTGCATCTTCTACCATTCGAAGTCCCCAGTGAACAACTCCTCCCGAGCCAGAAAGCATTGAATCTGCAGAACCTCCATAGTATCTTTTGGTACCATCAGTAGAAGTCACTTTCCATGTATAATTACTTGGAGCTGTTCCTATTCTTTCAATAAGTGTAAAATCATGATTTTTTCTTAAATAGAACTGTTTTTTCGTACCATCATTAGGATCTGTATAGTCAGATCTGTTCTGTTTTTCGGTAGTAATAGAGGTATTGTTTTCGTTCACATCATTATGTCTGTGAGGAAGATATTCGTTGGGATACACCAGCATTTCTCCGTCTAAAGAGTAAAGTTCTGTTTCTTTTCCTTCATTAAAAACCGGCGTTCCCCATCTTGTATCCACGGTGATAGAAGATAATCCGTTGATATTCCAGCCTTCTCCCATCCAGCTATTTCCTCCTGCACTGCTGTAGCCTATTGATAATGAAGGCTGAAGCCCTCCCAAACCAGCAGGAACACGAATAGGATAATTGGCGCTCGCATCTCCTTGCTGTGTAGCCGTAGGAACATCCATCAATTGTAAGCCTGCCGTAGGATCTGCTGCTTTTAATCCGCTGATGTTTGTAGGTGTAAATGATTCGAGCTGTGAAGATTCAGGAACCGAAATAACTCCGTTGATATAATCGGTATCTCCTTTTGTCTCAACAGTAACTACTTTTTTCTCCAAATCTACTTTACTGCTAGGATCAACTTTCCATTTTTTTGATGTGTAATCGAAATAAAAAGCTTTCAGTTCTTTTGCAGATCTTGCTCCTAATTTCTTTTCATCGTATGGAAAAGAGAAAATCATATTTTTTGTAAATTCTCCTGAACGATTTTCCAAACGGTATGCGCTGGAGTTTACAGTCATGCTTTTAATTTCTCTGGAAACAGCAGGATAATCTTTTTTTCCTAAGCTTTAAAACCTGAACCTGAGCATTATTCTCAACAGAATTTTTTTCAATCGTAATGGTTGAGTTTTCATACGTTTCTGTATATTCTGCGTCCTTTGAAATAGTAATAATAAGGGGCGCAAATTTTTCTTCATTCAATGTTTTGAATGAAGATTTACTCTCAGGAATTTTATATTCTCTCGCTCCGCTTGCATTGGTAATAGACACAAAGCCTTTTGCTTTATCTGTGTCTGTAAGCTCAATTAAAGTTTCATATTCTCCTTTTACAGAGGATACTGATTTGTCTTTAACAAGTACAGATCCGCTTTCAAGACCTTTAATATAAAGCTTATTGCCTGATAACAAAGATGACGTATGATCGGAAGATTTAAGATTATTTTCAAAAATAATTTTTACATTTTTTACCTTATATTTTACTCCATTCAGAGAAGAGGTAAATAGAATTGTATTTTTTCCTTTTTCTAAAGAATTTAAAGAAATTTCTTCTTTCTGAGTGCTCCATTTACTACTTGCAACGATAATATTTCCTCCGAAAGCAATATTTTTATTAATTGATCTTGAAACTGAATTATAAGAATCCAGCCCGAAAAGATCATACACCAGATATGCTTTGATATTCTGTCTGTTTATTTCCGGAATATTAATCGTAAAAAAAGTTATCGGATATATTGTCTGATTCATCATCAGAAAATTCGCCGATGGTTCCCTGCTTTTCTTCGGAATAAAAAATATTATCTGAATTTTTACTTTCCGAAAATGCAGCATTTGAAATAAATTCAGTCTTAAAATCCTCTTTATTTAGGCCTTTAATAATACCAGAAGTATTATACTTAGAGAAATTCTTTTCTGAATCTTCTATTGAATCTATATCTTCTGCTATGGAATGGTAGACATATTTATCCATCATTCGGAGTTTAAAAGACCGAACTTTTTGTCTGTCTTGTTTCGTAAAGCTAGCAGATATGAACATGCAGGCAAAAAAACACAAAATCAGACAAGACTTTCTCGTAAAAGGAAGCTGTTTTCTGTTTATTTTCATGGTATAATTTATTCTACGATTAGTTTGAAAGTTTTTATGATTTTCCCGTTCTGAGTAAGGTTGACCAGATATGAACTCTGAAGCGGAAGATGATTGACATATGACCTGGCACTGCTACTGACCTTATCCAGGGCAATAAGTCGTCCACCCCCGTCATAAATAGAAATGATCAGGTTTTCCATTGGTGGGAAAACAATCGTGAAGTTCTGATCCTTTTTTACCGGATTTGGATACAAAGCAACTTTTGTAAGTTCCAGTGAAAGGTCTTTCGGATTTAATTCCTGGCCTGGGTAAGGATTCTGACTGCTAATATCTGCCTTGGTATCTTTTAGCGGAGTCACTCCAAAAGTGAAATGTGTTTTATCTCCGGAATCAAAAGCGTCCAAAAAATCTATCTTGCTGAAGGTAACGAACTTTTCATTCTCAACGCCTTGGATTTTTTTAATCTCACCATTATCTTTTTTAAGCAGCATCCAATAAGAAAGCGGCAATGAACGAGGGTTGAAAGCTTCTTTTTTTAATCCGCACCTGATAATCTGTCTTTGGAATTTTCCCACCAATAAAAGTGATTTCCCAGTTTCTTTCCAGGACATCCAAATCTTTTTCAGATTTTAATGACATGGCTTTATTGTCATCAGACCACATCACAAAGTTATTGTTATCAATGATGGCAGGATTTTCGGAATTGGTTCTATTGATAGTATTCATCCCAATGGCCAGGAATTGATCTGCCTGGTTTGATGATTGCTTCTGATAAAGCTCATTGCCGTCATCCCTGCCCAATCCAGTAGGACGATATTTAAACTCAGCGTGTTTTGCAGGGTCCCAAATTAGTTTTCCATTACTTCCAATGTATTTTCCTTTTTCTAGTGAAATACCGTACTTAATAGAAAGATAACTGTGTACTTTATTAAGCTCCATCATTTGAGCTTTTCTGGAGATAAAGATAAGTTCGTATAGATTTTGGTCTGAAAATCTTATCTTTAAACTGTCAGCTTTATTTTCCGAGTCTGCACTGGCAGTAAATGTAAAAATGCTGGGTTTTTGAACAACCTTGTCAGATATTTGCCCTCGCTTATATTTTGTATTGCCTAATGAAACTCCATTATCAGAATTATCCCATATTGTCTCGTCCTCCTTTGAAGTATGGACAACACTTAATGTGTGACTTCTATTTTTACTGTATTTAATATATTTTTTTAGAGCCTTTTCTTTAATCCCACAATGGAAATTCAGGAGATTTTCATCCTTACATCTTGTAGCTTCTCTTGAGGAGGGATTTACCCTTTCCCAAACCTGAGGATTTGTAGAGGCGAGTTGCGAGAATAAGAAATGAGAAAAAAAGAAAAATACGAGAAAGAGAAATTTAGGCGCGAGCGCATTATTCATAGCATTAGTTTTTTTGGTTATGATGCCTGATTTACAATCAGGACTTATTTTGAGGCCCTTAACTACTTTTTGAAAATTTATAAAGGGCAACTAAACAGAGTACTTATTAGACGGGGGACGTCATTATCTGCTATTCTATATATTTTATTAAGTGCACAGCGGATTCTTGATTATTAACCGCTTTTGATATTCTTTTATAATCCACTGTGAAACTATTTTCTAGCTGTCACCGCAAAAATATAATAAGTGGGTTCATCACACAATCCGTATTTTCACGGAAAACTCATCTCGGATGAATGTGTTTTCTTGGTGTAAAAATAAAAATAAAAATTTAGTTGTAAGCGACTTACGGTTATAAATTTAAATTCTTTAAATAGCATATCTAAATTTTCGAAATGACAACATTGGGAACTAAGCTGGCTCGCCTAAGGACAAATAAAGGATTTACACAACAGGAAGTTGCTGACCAATCGGAATAGCGTAATTTTCAAATTCGTATGTCCTGCGAGAATATTCCCCGACCATATGTGGTAATTGCCATTCTTCCCGTTAATGGTCATTCCTGCCTGAAAAATAGAAGCTGCTATGTATCGTTTTTATATATACGAGTAAAATCCCACCATAACTTCAAATCCCTTTTGTCCATTTAAAAGCCGTTGCGAATAAACAGTCGCGGTGCTTACTGTAAGCAGAACGAGTGTCATAATAAATTTGTTCATTTCACTTAATTTTTTAATTTAGAATATGAGTTTCAGCTGAGTAACTGATTTCGCGTGGATTAAATCGATATTTTCCACTTCGATTCTTTGGTTCCTATCACCATTACGTTTAAATATTTCAATGACCAGCATTTCATCAGCAGCAAGGGTGAACTGGTCAAGTACAAAAACGTTGCGTTCAGAACTATTCTCATCAATATCCGCAACGGAAAAATATGATCGTAAAGGAACCAACTCAATTTCCTGGCTGGCGGTCAGTTTGCCAGTTTTTCCTTGTCAACAATTTTGAAGGTCATAAAATTAACCGGAAAAGGTACATTGGTGTTGTTTTTTAATTCAATGTTGAAATAATACTTTCCATCGTAGATGTAGATTCCCTTGAATAAAAAACTGATCCCAAAACTGTAGGAACCGATATGCCTGATGAGTTTTTTATTTTTGACATATATTGTTCCTAAGGCGGCACTAGTTAAAGATGGCGCACTGCTTCCCATCCGCTGAATACGAAAGAAAATTTCTTCAAATCGCATTAAAGCTTAAAAGCCTACAATTTTAAAAGAATTATAGGCTTTCTTTTTTCAGTCCATGTGCCAAAATTTTCAAATTCCACTTGATTCCTTTCAGAACGGTATTAATTCAATTTTTATTAACATTTAAATTATTGAACTATGCTAGAAAAAGTTACGGGCTGAACTTCTTTTTGAAGAGCCAATCAGGAAAATCTAAAGACCTCATATGTACTTCCCAAATTCAGACCAGTTAAAAATAAAATTCTAAACCGGACGTAGCGAGGCTATTAGAAAAACTCTTAATTTTAATTAGTATGAAAAAGAATCAAGTTTACGGAATCCCAGATTGTAAAAGCAATCAAAGAGCATGAGAATGGCAAGAATGTTTACGATTTCTGCGGAGAATTAGAAATTGGCACCGCCACCTTTTACAAATTGTGTCAAAGATACGGAGGAGGAGCTTACATAAGATGAATACCACTTAACAAAATTTCCTGACATTTGTAGGATGAATGATACAAAAAGACTTTCCAGACTTGTAGCCATTTTAACGCAATTACAAACAAGACGGCTTGTAACATCTACTAAACTTGCAGAAAAATTTGGCGTTAGCACAAGGACAATTTACAGAGATTTAAAGGCATTAGAGCAAGCAGGTGTCCCAATTCTGACAGAAGACGGCAAAGGCTATACGCTGATGGAAGGCTACAAAATTCCACCTATTATGTTTAGTGAAAACCAAGTAAACGCCTTAATTCTTGCAGAACAATTAGTTTTAAAAAACAAAGACCGCTCATTAATTAGTGATTATGCCGAAGCCATTGACAAAATAAAAGCGGTTTTAAGACAAAGTGAGAAAGACAAAGCTAATTTACTTTCATTAAGAACAAAATTTGCAAAGCTTGATAATTATGAGATTAAGAGTAACATTTTATCTTCTTTGCAAAATGCACTTACCAATTTCTATCTTGTACAATTAGACTACATCAATGCAGAAAATAATAAAAGCAAAAGAATTGTTGAGCCTTTTGCTTTATTAAACATTACAGAAGGTTGGTTGATGGTTGCCTTTTGTCGTTTAAGAAAAGAATTTAGATATTTTAGGTTAGACAGAATTCAAAAATTACAAATTCAACAGGAGAAATTTACCCCACACAAAATGACCCTGCAAGATTTTTTTGAAAAATATCACGACCATTAAATACCCTTGACATAACGTTGTCAATGACTCATTTTAATTTTGTGACATTATTAATCAAGACAAAAATTTATGTTACAAAAAATTTCTAAAATCAGTTGGCTGGGAGTATTCCTCTCTTTAATATTTTATTCTTTTCTCGGTTGGCTATGGTTCACGGTATTATTTTCCAATCAATATGCCAGTACATTAGGCAAATTAGGTTTGATGCCTGCCAATCCAGAGCCAATTTATTTTTATGGACCACCTTTGACCATTCTACCAACAATAGTTACAACCGCTTTATTAATGATGGTGCTAAACATAAACACAAGGAAGGCGGCCATTGAGTTTGCCCTGGTAATAGGATTTGGATTTTTGGTCGCCAATACGTTTGACATTGCCATTAACCCAAATATCCCACACCCAATGTCGTATGGTTTGTTAGTTGGTGGATTTCAATTGGTTGGTATGTTAGGATCTTGCTTAATTTTGCAAGCAATGCGCAAAAAAAATGAGTAAGCAAGAAATAGAACAATTCTATCCTGAGACCAAACAGCATTGGCGAAAGTGGTTAGAGAAAAATCACATTCGTAAAGATGCTGTTTGGCTTATTTATTACAAAAAAAATGCGGGTAGCCCAACAATCAATTGGACTGACGCAGTTGATGAAGCCTTATGTTTTGGCTGGATAGATAGTAAAGCCGAAACGATAGACAAGGATACTTTTAGACAATATTTCTGCAAACGAAAACCCAACAGTACCTGGAGTAAAATCAACAAACAAAAAATTGAAACTCTGACATCAAAAGGATTAATGGCAAAGGCAGGTTTTGATGTTATAGATATTGCAAAACAAAATGGTTCCTGGACAATTTTGGACGAAGTAGAAGAACTGATTATACCATCAGAATTGGAAAAAGCATTTGAAAATTTTCAAAACTCAAAAGACTTTTTTTCTTCGTTAAGCAAAAGTAAGCAAAAGGTTTTACTCCAGTGGATAGCGCTTGCAAAGACAGACACGACAAGACAAAGAAGAATTTTGGAAATAGCAGAAAATGCTTCTCAAAAACAACAGCCCAAACAATTTAGACCGAAAAAAAAAGACATATAAACAGCACTAACCCAAAAGTGACAAGTCCGTTCTTCGTAAGACAGCTTAAATACATTTCTCCAAATGAAGTTTAGTGATAAAATCGCCATCTTCAGGTAGCCGCGAACCATTGTCAGTAAATTTCATTTATCATCCCTGATTCTGAGACCCTATTCCTTGTTTTTATTTAAAAATAATTTCAGTTTAGTAACAGGAATTGCTACTACCTCTTTTTCCAGGAAATTTCACATTGTTAGTTGCATGAATTACTTTTGCGCATTCAAATCACTGAAAGCAATGCAACCGATTGCACATAGTAAGCCTGCAAAAGAATTTTAACTATAAACATGCATGTATTGGATGAGTTAGTCTTCAAAAGTATTGATAATAAGATAATTATTTTATTAAAATTACAGACTCAAAATATTAATTTAGGTAAAATACTTTATACAAATCTTTTACTCTGAGCCAAGTCAGAAGCTAAATATCAAAAAACGTTGTAAATATTACTATATTATTTTAAGATTGATGATGTTTATCATTTTTTATCTCATTGAAAATCAATATTTTTAATCAAAAAATTAAATGAAAATAGAGCAAATTTATACAGGGTGTCTTTCCCATGCCGCTTATTTTTTAGAAAGTGATGGTGAAGTAGCTATTTTTGATCCGTTACGTGATGTAGATTCTTATATATCAATGGCTAAAGCCAATCATGCTGAAATAAAATATATTTTTGAAACCCACTTTCACGCTGATTTTGTGAGCGGTCATCTTGAATTAAAGGAAAAAACAGGAGCAGAAATTATTCTAGGTCCCACAGCAAACCCCTCCTATGAAGCTGTCATAGCAAATGACAGTGATCTTTTCAAAGTGGGCAAGTGTATGGTGAAAGCAATCCATACACCTGGTCACACGATGGAAAGCACATCTTATCTGATCTTTGATGAAAATGGTCAACAACACTCTATTATAACAGGAGATACTTTATTTATTGGTGATGTGGGCCGGCCGGATCTTGCACAACATGTAAACAGTGATCTTACCCAGGATAAATTAGCAAGGTTATTATTTCATTCATTAAGAGAAAAAAATAATGCCTCTTGACGATCACCTCATTGTATATCCCAATCATGGAGCCGGAAGTGCCTGCGGAAAAATGATGAGTAAAGAAACTACAGACACCCTAGGACACCAGAAAGAAACAAACTATGCGCTGAGAAAAGATATGACCGAAGATGAATTTGTAGCCGAATTGCTAAGCGGATTAACCGATCCTCCGAAATATTTCCCAAAAAACGTTTTGCTGAATATTAATGGTTATAATTCCCTTGATTCTGTATTAAAACAGGCTAAAAAGCCGATGACTCCTGATGATTTTGAAAAAATTTCTGAAACGGATGCAGTGATTTTAGATACTCGGGATGCATTTGTATTTTCAAAAGGTTCTATCCCTAATAGCATCAACGTAGGACTTGACGGGCATTTTGCCAATTGGGTTGGTGAGATGATTACTGATCTCAATCAGAAAATCGTACTGGTTGCCGATCCAGGCAAAGAAGAGGAAAGTATGATAAGACTTTCCAGGGTGGGCTATGACCATACTATCGGATATCTTCAGGGCGGTTTTGAAGCCTGGAAAAATTCAGGGAAAAAGATTGAAATTGTAGAACGAATCACAGCTCTAGAATTTGCGGAAAATTATGATCAGAAATTACCTGTTTTTGATGTAAGGAAAAATAGCGAATTTGAATCAGAACACATTATTGATGCGGTTAATATTCCATTAAATAAGATCAGCTCTCGTCTTGAACTTTTCCCCAGAGATCAAATGTTTGTAATACATTGTGCCGGCGGTTACAGAAGTATGATCGCTGCTTCTATTTTAAAGCAAAACGGATTCAATAATTTTAAAGAAATAGCAGGCGGCTTTTCTGAGATAAAGAAAACAAATATTCCAAAAACAAGTTATCATGCTCAAAAGACCTTCTTATAGACTGGGAGATCAACAATTTAATTAACATCTTTGCATACAAAAAAGCCTCGCAAGACAACTTGCGAGGCTTTAAATATTTAATTCTAAAGATTTACATTGTTTCCATTTTAAATGTCATGCTTTCGATGACTTTCAGGATAGCTTCTACCGTATCCATAGAAGTTAAGCAGGGAACACCGTTTTCCACACTCATTCTTCTGATCTGGAATCCGTCTCTTTCAGAACGTTTTCCTTTCGTCATGGTGTTTACAACGTACTGAACTTTTCCTTTTTGAATCAGGTCGATTAAGTTTACACTTTCCTCCCCGATTTTATACCCGATTTTGCACGGAATTCCTTTTTCTTCAAAGAATTTAGCGGTTCCCTCCGTAGCCCAAATCCTGAATCCTACTTCATGGAATCTCGCTGCCAGATCAGCCGCTTCCTGCTTGTGCTTATCGGCCACTGTAAACAAAATTGAGCCATGCATCGGAACTTTTCTTCCTGCTGCCACCAATCCTTTGTATAATGCTTTTTCAAGTGTTGTATCTTTACCCATAACCTCTCCTGTAGACTTCATTTCAGGGCCTAAAGAGATATCAACCTTCGTTAATTTAGAGAAAGAAAACACAGGAACTTTTACAAAAACACCTTCTTTATTGGGAACCAAACCGCTTTCGTAGCCCAAATCTTTCAGTTTCTGACCTAAAATAGCTTTTGTTGCTAAATTTGCCATCGGAACGCCTGTAATTTTAGACAAGAAAGGAACAGTTCTGGACGATCGCGGATTTACCTCGATTACATACACATTTCCTTCAAAAAGAACGTACTGGATATTCATTAATCCTACAACATTCAATCCTTTTGCCAGCCTTTTGGTATAATCTACCAGCGTATCAATTTCGCTTTGTGAAACATTCTGAGGAGGATACACCGCGATAGAGTCTCCGGAGTGAACTCCCGCTCTTTCGATGTGCTCCATAATTCCCGGAATAACTACTGTTTCACCATCGCAAATTGCATCTACCTCAACTTCTTTTCCAACCATATATTTGTCGACCAAGACCGGATGTTCCGGACTTGCCTCTACCGCAAATTCCATATAATGAGCCAGTTCAGATTCAGCATAAACAATTTCCATCGCTCTTCCTCCCAAAACGTAACTCGGACGAACCAATACCGGATACCCGATTTCGTTAGCAATTTTGATTGCTTCCTCTTTTGAAGTAGATGTTTTTCCTAAAGGCTGCGGAATCTGCATTTCCTGAAGGGCTTTCTCAAACTTATCCCTGTTTTCGGCTCTGTCTAAGTCTTCAAGCGTTGTTCCTAAGATCTGAACGCCGTGTGAAGCCAATTTATCTGCAAGGTTAATGGCCGTTTGTCCTCCGAACTGCACCACTACTCCTTTTGGTTTTTCAAGCTCGATGATATTCATTACATCTTCTTCCGTTAAAGGCTCGAAGTACAATTTATCTGAAATGGAGAAGTCTGTAGAAACCGTTTCAGGATTATTATTGATGATGATCGCTTCGTATCCCATTTCTTTGATTGCCCAAACCGAGTGAACAGTTGCATAATCAAACTCAACACCCTGTCCGATTCTGATTGGTCCTGAACCTAACACGATGATTTTTTCTTTATCTGAAGCTACAGATTCGTTTTCTTCTTCGTAAGTTCCGTAGAAATATGGAGTTTCAGATTCAAATTCAGCGGCGCAGGTATCTACCATTTTGTATACCGGCATTATTCCGTTTTCTTTTCTGAAATTAAAGATTTCACGTTCTGTTACATCCCAAAGAACTGCAATATTTACATCAGCAAACCCTAACTTTTTAGCTTCTAATAAAATTTCTTTATTGAATTTATTTTCAGCAATCGTCTTTTCGAAATCAATGAGTTTTTTGATTTTCCAGATAAAGAATTTATCAATTTTACTCCATTCTACGATCTGTTCCCAGTCATAGCCTTTTCTCAAAGCATCACCGATGATGAACAATCTTTCATCGTCACAAACTCTGATTCTTCTTTCGATTTCTTCTGCCGTTAAAGCTGCAGCCTGTTTCGTTTTTAAACCGATATGTCTGATTCCGGTCTCCAAAGAGCGGATGGCTTTCTGTAGAGATTCCTCGAAATTTCTTCCGATAGCCATTACTTCACCCGTTGCTTTCATTTGAGTCGACAATCTTCTGTCAGCCGTTTCAAATTTATCAAACGGGAATCTTGGGAATTTAGTTACTACATAATCCAAAGCCGGTTCAAAGCAAGCGTATGTTTTTCCTGTAACCGGATTCATAATTTCATCTAAAGTCAATCCAACAGCTATTTTTGCAGCAATTTTAGCAATCGGATACCCTGTTGCTTTTGATGCTAAAGCCGATGAACGGGAAACTCTAGGGTTTACCTCAATGATATAATATTCGAATGAATGCGGGTCTAATGCCAACTGTACATTACATCCACCCTCGATTCCCAACGCTCTGATGATTTTTAACGAAGCATTTCTCAAAAGCTGATATTCTCTGTCTGAAAGCGTTTGAGAAGGTGCCACCACAATTGAGTCTCCTGTGTGAACCCCTACCGGATCTATATTTTCCATGTTACAAACCACAATGGCATTGTCGTTTGCATCACGCATTACTTCATATTCAATTTCTTTGAAACCGGCGATTGATTTTTCGATCAAACACTGAGTTACAGGACTGTGTTTCAATCCTAATTCAGCAATTTCTTTCAATTCAACTTCGTTGGAAGCGATACCGCCTCCTGTTCCACCCATGGTGAAAGCAGGACGAACAATCACTGGATATCCGATATTATCAGCAAAATTTAATGCTCCTTCAACCGTGTTCACGATATCAGATTCAGGAACAGGTTCGTTCAGTTCTCTCATCAACTCACGGAACAAATCTCTGTCTTCCGCTCTGTTGATCGCTGAAAGCTTCGTTCCCAACACTTCTACTTTACATTCTTCAAGAATTCCTGATTTTTCCAATTCTACTGCCATATTCAGTCCGGTTTGTCCACCAAGAGTTGGTAAAAGCGCATCCGGACGCTCTTTTCTGATGATATGACTTACAAACTGAAGTGAAATCGGCTCGATGTAAACTTTATCTGCGATTTCCACATCCGTCATAATCGTTGCAGGATTTGAGTTGATCAAAATTACCTTGTAGCCTTCTTCCTTCAAAGACAGACAAGCCTGCGTTCCCGCATAATCAAATTCCGCCGCCTGACCAATGATGATAGGCCCTGAACCGATTACTAAAATTGTTTTTATGTCGTTTCTTTTCATTTTTTTCTTTTTTATTATACCACGGATTTTCATCCGTGGCTATTGTTGTTGAACCATTTCATGGTTCTTTTGTTTTTGGGTAGCCACGAAGTGGCTGAATCTTAATAGCCGTAGGTGAAACCTACGGATTGGGAATTTTAACCCCATTCGGACAACCCATGAAATGGGTTGAACATAATTTACCAAAGATATTTTTCATCAAATTCAATTCCATGAGATTTTAGCAAATTTTTATATTCATCCTCAAAAGATTCAGTTTTATGATGTTCCTTTTGATTTTTAATATAATTGACAATCATATCCTTTTCTCTTTCAGAATAAGTGAACGCTCCGTAACCACTTTGCCATTCTTCAAAATCAGGAAATAATCCGCATTGCTTCATCCACAAATTGCTTGAAACCTTTATATCTTTTACAAAACTGCTCAACGAAACCGACGGATGCAGATCTGTAAATAAATGAATATGATCCGGCATTCCATTAATCCTATAAAGTTTGCAATTCTTATTCTTTACAATTCCCCAAATGTATTTATATAATTCATCCTCATGCTCAATACTCAACACAGGTTTTCTGTGCTTCGTACTAAATACAATCTGATAATATATTTGGCGAAATGTTGACATTTTCTTTCTTATTTTTCCACGGATTACATCCATGGCTATTGTTGTTGAACCACTTCGTGGTTCGCTTTTATTTATTCTTAAAATCTTCCATTAACTGGATAAAATCATCAAATAAATAATTTGCATCTTCAGGGCCCGGGCTCGCTTCCGGGTGATACTGAACTGAGAAACAAGGATGAATTTTGTGTTTCAGACCTTCGTTTGTTCTGTCATTCAATGCGATGTGTGTTTCAATTAAATCTGTTCCTTTCAAACTTTCCTGATCCACTGCATAACCGTGGTTTTGAGAAGTGATCGCTACTTTGTTCTTTTCCAAATCTAATACCGGGTGGTTTCCTCCTCGGTGTCCAAATTTTAATTTGAACGTTTTTGCTCCACAAGCCAAACCGATTAACTGGTGTCCTAAGCAGATTCCGAAAATGGGAACTTTTCCTAAGATTCCGCGGATCATTTCAAGAGCCTGTTGGTTGTCTTCCGGATCCCCGGGACCGTTGGACAGCATTACTCCATCCGGATCCATCAATAAAATTTCTTCTACTGTCGTGTCGTGAGAAACAACCGTAATATCGCAGTTTCTTTGAGATAACTCTCTGATAATCCCTAATTTAGAACCAAAATCTACCAATACAACTTTCAAACCTCTGCCAGGATTTGCATACGCTGTTTTTGTGGAAACTGTTTCTACCTGATTGGTTGGGAAGGTTGTATCTTTTAATTCTGAAACAACTTCATTTTCATCAGCATCAATATTTACAATTTTTCCTTTCACAACTCCCTGATTACGTAGAATTCTTGTCAGTCTTCTCGTATCGATTCCTGAAATTCCTGAAAGGCTTTTCTTTTTAAATAATTCATCTAAAGTAATCTGAGTACGGAAATTGGATGGCAGATCACAAAGTTCTTTCACGATAAGACCTTTGATCGCCGGCTCAATACTCTCATAATCATCTCTATTAATCCCATAGTTTCCGATAAGCGGATAGGTCATACACACGATCTGACCGCAATAAGACGGGTCGGAAATCAGCTCCTGATACCCTGTCATTCCGGTGTTGAAAACCACTTCTCCTGCAGTTTCCAATTCTGCTCCGAAACCTTCTCCATGAAATACTTCACCGGACTCCAGTATTAACTTTTTCTTCATTTTAAACTTTTATCTTATTTCTATTTTATCTTTTCTTTAAACCACCCCGTCAAAAATTCTTTGAATTTTTGCCACCCCTCCAAAGGAGTGGAATTTACGCATACTACTTTTAACTTGATTCTTTTCTCTTGGTTCTTATTTAAAAGTATAGCCTTCTTTCTCCAAAGCTTCTTTTAAAATTGCCATTCTTGCAAAAACACCGTTCTGCATCTGTCTGAATATTCTTGATCGTTGGCATTCTACCAGGTCAGAATCAATTTCAACTCCTCTATTGATGGGCGCCGGATGCATGATAATGGCTTCTTTTTTCATCGTTTTCTCCCTTTCTTTTGTTAAACCATATTTCCTATGGTATTCGGAAGCGGAAAAACTCATTTTAGAGTCGTGTCTTTCGTGTTGAATTCTTAATAACATCAGAACATCAACCTCATGAATCATTTCATCAACACTTAAATACGTACCATTGATTAAGGCCCCTTCATCAAACCATTGTTCAGGTCCTGAGAAGTATACTTTTGCCCCTAATCTTCTCAACGCTTCTGCGCTGGAGTTGGCAACGCGGCTGTGTTTTACATCTCCCACGATCCCTACTTTCAACCCTTCAAACTTTCCGAATTCCTGATAAATTGTCATTAAGTCAAGCATGCATTGTGATGGATGGTTTCCCGTTCCGTCTCCGCCGTTAATAACAGGAATTTTAATATTTTTAAGGTCATCAAAATATCTGTCTTTCTTATCTCTGATTACAACCAGGTTTACGCCTAAGCTTTCAATGGTTTTTACCGTGTCATACAAGCTTTCTCCTTTATTTACGGAACTGTTGGATGCGTCAAAAGGTACTACCTGAAGTCCCAGTTTTCTTTCGGCGATATCGAAACTGGTTTTTGTTCTGGTGCTGTCTTCAAAGAAGAGATTTGAGCAAAAAACCTCGCCTTCAATTCTTACAGTTTTACCTTCTGCAAAAGCCAATGCTTCATGTACTATTCGGTTAATTCTCTCGGTGCTTAGTTCTGTAATCGTAAACATAATATTTTAAAATTTTTACAAAAAAAAAGCGAAGAAAATATCTTCGCTTAAAATAAATAAATATCGTAAAGGGCGTCTACGCCCGGTAATTCTAATGATATAAATACTGTGTTATTCATTAGGTGCAAAGATACAACAATTCTGCAAAATGACAAAACCAAAATTTGATTTAACTAAAAAATCTTATTCTTTCTTTATTTCATTTTTAAATATTATTTTTGTTCAAACTCAAGTTTGTTATGGATTTAAAAGATAAAATGATTCTCAGCATTATTCAGGAAGACTCTACGTATTCTGTAAAAGAAATTTCAGAAAAGATCGGTCTTACCTTTACTCCGACGTATGAGCGTATCAAACAATTGGAGAAACAGGGAATCATTGAAAAATATGTAGGTCTTCTAAACCGTGAAAAACTGGGTCTAAATATTGTTGTTTACTGCAATGTGAGACTGAAAGAACAATCCAAAAAAGTATTGGAGACTTTCGAGAAAAACATTATGCAGCATGATGAAGTTCAGGAAATCATCAGTCTTTCCGGCGAATACGATTATATGTTGAAAATCATTGCTAAAGACATTAATTCTTACAATGAATTCACTGTTAATGTGATTTCAAACATTCCTAATATTGGGCAATATCACAGTTCTATCGTGCTTCACGAGGTGAAGAAGTCTACAAAGTTTAAGATTGATCTGGATTAAAATTAAATTGAACCATTAAGGTTTTATTTAAGGAGTTAAGAATATTTAAGATTCGAAAGCGAATAATAAAACAGTAATTAAAAATCTATAGATTTTTCTCAATTAAGCTTAACTTCTTAATAGAAATCTTAATGGTTTAAAATAAAATCAACCCAATAATTTATTTTTCAATTTATTAAACTGATATTCTATTTTATCCAGACAAAGATTCCCGATACTTCCCTGATGCGTATGATTCAGGTTTTTAATTTCAAAATCAAACTCACCCTTTTCAATCTCCTGTCCTACCTTTATATAAGCATCTCGAAATGAGCTTCCGTTTTTCACTTCTTCATTGATTTTTTCTACGCTGAAAAGATATTGATATTTTTCATCCTCCAAAATTCCGTCTTTCACCTGAATGTTCGGTAAGGTATAATTTAAAATCTCCAGACATTCCTTTAATGAATCGATTGCCGGGAAAAGAATTTCCTTCGTTAATTGCATATCGCGGTGATATCCGGACGGAAGATTATTCGTCAACAAAATAAACTCATTCGGCAACGATTGAATTCTGTTGCAGCGCGCACGAACCAACTCGAAAATATCAGGATTTTTCTTGTGAGGCATGATGCTGCTTCCGGTTGTAAATTCTTTAGGAAAGCTGATAAAATCAAAATTCTGACTTAAATACAGACAAACATCGTACGAAAATTTACTTAAAGTTCCCGCCAAAGTCGCCATTGCCATCGACAGCATTTTCTCTGACTTCCCTCTTGTCATCTGAGCATACACTGAATTGTAATTCATCGATTGAAAGCCTAAATTATACGTCGTACTTTCACGGTCAATTGGGAATGATGAACCATAACCTGCCGCCGAACCCAGTGGATTTTTATTAATAATATTTTTAACCGAGAAAAGCATTTCCACATCATCCAACAACGCTTCTGCATACGCTCCAAACCACAATCCGAATGATGAAGGCATCGCAATCTGTAGATGAGTATATCCCGGAAGCAGAACATTTTTATGCTGTTCCGCTAGTTTGATTAATATCTGAAAGAATTCATCTGTCAACGATGTAATTTCACGGATTTCATCCAATAAATACAGTTTAATATCCAACAAAACCTGATCGTTTCTGGAACGCGCCGTATGGATTTTTTTTCCGGTATCTCCCAGTTTTTCAATTAAAACAGATTCTACCTGCGAATGAATATCTTCCGCATTTTTATCAATTTTAAAAGTTCCGTTTTCTATTTCTTCTAAAATCTCCGCTAAAACAGACAACATCTGTTTAGATTCTTCATTGGAAATAATTCCGACCTC
Organism: Chryseobacterium sp. POE27; assembly: GCF_039727685.1. Classification (NCBI taxonomy): domain Bacteria; kingdom Pseudomonadati; phylum Bacteroidota; class Flavobacteriia; order Flavobacteriales; family Weeksellaceae; genus Chryseobacterium; species Chryseobacterium sp. POE27. Next base: position 105,423 of record NZ_CP152475.1, on the reverse strand, counting down.
TGCCAACATTTTACAGTGCGCCATTGAACCTTTGACATCGTATTTCGCCAAGCGTGCATCAAAGTCAAGATCTTTCCCGACTGTAAATTTGTTGACTAATATATTGGTGGCATTATCGTCTTTTTGCCATATTTTTTTCATAAAATTCTTTTTTTATTTTAAAATTTTCTTTTGCCCTGAAGCAAAAAGAAACAAAAGTTCAAGACTGGAAACTCCGGCTAAAAATTGAAATTGAATCCTAAAATCCCCAAAACTTGCGCAAATTCAAAACTTGTTCTTCGATTCAAAATTAGTGTCGCGCTTCAAACAGTGGGAATTTTTTAACGGATAAATTTAAATTTTCTTAATGCCTCCGTTTCCTAGGTCAATTTATAGGACCTTTTCAAGGATTTGGATATAAACATCAATTCCCTCTTCTATTTCCTTTATATATATGTATTCATCCGCGGTGTGGGAGCGTGTGCTGTTACCTGGACCAAGTTTTACCGATGTACAAGGAATAATCGCCTGATCGGATGAAGTTGGTGAGCCGTAAGTTGTCCTTCCGATTTCCAGACCTGCCTGTACAAACGGATGATCCATTTCAATTTTTGAAGAATTTAACCTGAAAGATCTTGCCGTCAAAGTTGATTTCATTTGCGATTGGATGATTTCAAATGCCTCTTTATTAGAATATTCATCCGTAACTCTTACATCTAAAGTAAAAGTGCACGATTCCGGGACAACATTATGCTGAACGCCTGCGTGAATTCCTGACAGTGTTACTTTAACCTCACCCAAATAATCCGAAACTTTTGGAAATTTAAAGCTTAAAATATGCTGTAAATCGTCCATACACTTCACAATCGAGTTATCTTCATTAGGATGAGCGGCGTGAGAAGGAGTGCCTTTCATTTCGCCGTCAATCACCAACAATCCTTTTTCTGCGATCGCCAGATTCATCTGCGTTGGTTCCCCCACAATAGCGAGTTCCACATTCGGAAGCTGTGGAAATAAAGCTTCAATCCCGTCAAAACCTGAAATTTCCTCCTCCGCTGTCAAAGCAATAACTAAATTATATTGCAAATCTTCTTTTTCATAAAAATATAAAAAAACCTGCGCCATCGAAACCAGAGAAGCACCTGCATCATTGCTTCCCAATCCGAATAATTTTCCGTCCTTTTCAATGGGTAAAAACGGATCTAAAGTGTAAGCTTTATTCGGTTTTACCGTGTCGTGATGCGTATTCAATAAAATCGATGGTTTGAAAACATCAAAATTTTTATTCACCGCCCAGATATTATTTTTAAAACGTTTTGTGGGAATCTGATGTTTTTTAAAAAAAGTTTCAATTTCTACAGACGTATTAAATTCATCTTTGCTGAATGACGGAATTTCAATCAGTTTCTTTAATAATTCAACTGCATTATTCAGTAATTCTTCTTTACTATAAACAGATTTCAGTTCCTTCATGATGGTTTTCGATATGTTTTTTTAGTTCGGATTCCTTAATTAAGAATACCTTATTGACTTTATTTTTCACTGCTCCAAGAGCATTTTCCAATTTTGGAAGAATTCCTTTGTGAAGTTTTCCTTCATCTTTTAAGGTTGAGAATTCGTCTTCAGAAATATTTTTAATCACAGATTCCGGATTATTTACATCTTCCAAAACGCCTTCTTTATCAAAGCAATACAACAATTCTACATCATATTTTACCGATAAAGCCTGTGCAATCACCGAAGCAATTGTGTCCGCATTCGTATTGAAAAGATGTCCTTTTTTATCATGAGTAATTGCCGAAAAGACCGGAACCAATTCCAGTTTAAGTAACTTAGAAATCAGTTTCCTATTCACGCTTTTTTCCGTAATATCTCCCACAAATCCGAAATCTATTTCTTCATCTTCTCGTTTTGTGGCTTTAATTAAATTGGCATCCGCTCCCGAAAAACCTATTGCTTTACATTTTTTCTGCTGAAGTTTTGCCACAATATTTTTGTTGATTCCTCCTGCATACACCATCGCCACAATATCCAAAGTATCTTTATCTGTGATTCTACGTCCATTGATCATCTTCTGTTCAATTCCTAATTTATCCGCTAAAGTTGTGGCTAGTTTTCCGCCGCCATGAACAAGAATTTTCCTTTCCTGAATTTCAGCAAACTGTTCCAGAAATTGCTCTAATAATTCCTCATCATCAATTAATGCCCCGCCAATTTTTATGACATATAATTTATTTTTCATTAAAAATTAAATGATTTAAAAATTCTGAACACATCATTTCTTATTCAATTCATCTAAAATTTTCGAGAAAACTGCCTGAGCAGAGAAAATCCGGTTTTTTGCCTGCTGATAAATGATCGAATTTTCACCGTCCATTACTTCATCACTCAATTCTACATTTCGACGAACCGGTAGACAGTGCATCACTTTTGCCTGATTGGTATTGGCTAATTTTTCGTTTGTTAACATCCAGTTTTCTTTTACTTCAGGCATCGCTGCATACTCATCAAAAGACGACCAGTTTTTAACATAAATAAAGTCTGCATCTTTCACAGCTTCATCCTGATTATGGATTACTTTTACGTCTTTCGTGAAGTTTTTATCTAAATCATATCCTTCCGGATTTGCGATGACAAAATCTACACCCATTTCCTGCATCCATTCTGCAAAAGAATTTCCCACCGCATGAGCAATTGGTTTGATGTGTGGCGCCCACGTTAGAACAACTTTCGGTTTACGGTTTACACTGAGCTTGTCGAAGTGCCAATTTTCTGTGATCGTGATGCAATCTGCCAGGCTTTGCAAAGGATGACGTGTCGCTGACTCCAACGAAATAACCGGCACTTTTGCATGTTGCTCAAACTGGCTTAAAATGCTTTCATTCACATCATCTTCCTTACTTTTCATTCCTGCAAAACAACGGACTGCAATGATATCACAATATTGGTTCAACACTTCAATCGCATCTTTGATGTGCTCAACCGTATCGCCATTCATTACGGCGCCATCAGCAAATTCCAAGTTCCATGCTTCCTGTGCGGCATTTAAGGTTAAAACATTTAAACCTAAATTTTGCGCTGCAATCTGGCTGCTTAAGCGCGTTCTCAAACTTGAATTTAAAAATACAAGTCCTATGGTTTTCCCTTTTCCCTTCCCGGTTTCCGAAAGAGGATTTTCTTTAATTTGTAATGCTTTTTTTATAATTTCCTGTAAGTCTTCAACATCACTTACAGAGGTGAATTTTTTCATTTTGATTTTTGATTTTAAAGATTTTTTATCTTACATATTTATGGTGAGTTTTTAACGCTATAGGTCGCGAAGTTTTTTTAATTAAACTTGAAAATATTTTTGTTCGCAAGGGCGTTTTACTCAGCAATTGAACGGCTCGTTTGTCATTCTGAGGAAGGAAGAATCTATTTTTTATTGATTGGAGGTTATTCACTACCACTTCGTTCCCGTTCAGAATGACAAAACTCACAGTTAGATTTCCTCAAGAACTGCTTTCAAAGCATCGATGAATATATCGGTTTCTTCTTTTTTTAATGGTAAGCGCCGGAAGAATCCTCAACACCGCCTTATCATTGGAATTTCCTGTGAAAATATGATGATCGTACAGCAATCTGTTCCTGACTTCGGAGCAGTCTCTATCGAGTTCAATTCCAATCATCAGACCCTTTCTTCGGGTCGTTTTAATATGTGGAAAATCTTTAATTCCATTTTCAATATAAGCGCCCATTTCCTGAACATTTTCAATGAGATTTTCATCTTTCATTACATCTAATACAGCAATCGCAGCAACACAAGCCAAATGATTTCCTCCAAAAGTGGTTCCCAATAAACCATTGGTTGCCTGAAATTTAGGATGAATTAAAACGCCACCAATCGGGAAACCGTTGCCCATCCCTTTTGCCGTTGTGATAATATCCGCTTCAATTCCAAATTCCTGATGAGCAAAGAAATATCCGCTTCTTCCGTATCCTGATTGTACTTCATCCAAAATCAAAACTGCGTTATATTTTTCACACAATTCTTTAATTTTATTTAAAAATTCAACCGTTGGAATCATAATTCCTCCAACTCCCTGAATTCCTTCAATAATTACCGATGAAATTTCGTTTCCTTGTTGGTCGAAAATTTCTTCCAGTTGTTCGATATTATTCCACTTAGACTTAATGAATCTTTCATCATAATTTACCGGAGCTACAATTTTCGGATTATCTGTCACCGAAACTGCCGCCGAAGTCCTTCCGTGAAATGAGCCTGAAAAATAAAGCACTTTACTTTTTCCGTTGTGAAAAGAAGCTAGTTTTAAAGAATTTTCGTTCGCTTCAGCTCCTGAATTACACAAGAATAAATTATAATCTTCTAAGCCTGAAAGTTTTCCTAATTTCTCAGCCAGTTCAGTCTGCAGTTGGTTCTGCACCGAGTTGGAATAGAAAGAAATTTTATCTAATTGGTTTTTTAATTGAGTTTTATAATGCGGATGATTGTGTCCGATAGAAATCACCGCGTGACCTCCATAAAAATCAAGATATTTTTCTCCTTTATCGTCCCAGAGAAAAGATCCCTGAGCTTTTATCGGATTGATATTGAATAATGGATATACGTTGAATAAATTCATGTCTATTTATAAATGATAATTGATGTTTGATGAATGATTTCATCTTTTTTATATTTTTCCTTTGTTTTGAAATCGAAGATTCGACGTAGTCAAACAAAAGAAACAAAAATTGCCTCCATAAGGTCGGCGAATGTTATTTCAAGACTGGAAACTGCGGCTAAAATTTTAAATAATGTCCTAAAATTTCTAAACTCCGTTTCCTAAGTCAATTTTAAATTAAACTGTAAAATTCACAATTGACTTATTGACTATTGACATTAAAATGCAACAGGCTTCAAGTTCAGTCCTGAATTTTCTTCCCAGCCCATCGCAATATTCATATTTTGAACCGCCTGTCCGGAAGCTCCTTTCAACAAATTGTCAATCGCTGAGTGAATAACTGCAGTATTCCCACTTTTTTCAATATGAATCACACAGCGATTCGTGTTGACAACCTGCTTTAGATCAATTGCTTTTTCGCTTACCTTTACAAAAGGTTCATCAGCATAAAAATCCCTAAACAATTGATATATTTTTGAAAGTTCTACATCTGTTTTCAACGTAGAACTCGTAAAAATTCCTCTCGCAAAATCTCCTCTCCACGGAACAAAATTCAAACTGATTTCATTGGTATTAAAAGAAACTAACTGCTGTAAAATCTCGTCAACATGCTGATGGGTCAAAGTTTTATACGCCGAAATATTATCATTCCTCCAGGTAAAATGCGTTGTCGCCTGCAAAGACTGCCCAGCACCTGTTGATCCCGTAATTCCAGTCGTGTACACCTCATTCAGCAAACCCCTTTGAGCCAATGGAAGCAAAGCCAGCTGAATTGCCGTCGCAAAGCATCCCGGATTTGCAATACTTTTTGCGTCTGAAAGTTGTTTTTTGTTGATTTCAGGCAAACCATAGATAAAATTTCTGTTTCCAAAATTTCCGTCCAAACGGAAATCATTTCCTAAATCGATTACCAACGTTGAATCTTTTACAGGATTTTGAGCCAACCAATTCTGACTTTCTTTGTGAGGAAGGCATAAAAATAAAATATCTACTTCTTCAGGCTTATCCGTTAAAATCATTTCACAAACTGTCGCTAAATCCGGGTACAAATCTGAAATTTTTGTCCCTGAATTTGAACGACTATATAAAAAACTCACAGACACTTTAGGATGAAAAGCCAGCAGGCGAACCAATTCGCTTCCCGTATAACCGTTGGCGCCAATGATTCCTATTTTTTTTTCATTTCATTATTTTTCACAGTTTCATCCATGAATATTACTATTGAACCCTATCGGGTTCTGATTTTTTGTTAATTTTATTTTCCATAGGCTTCACCTACGGCTATTAATATTGAACCCTTCGGGTTCACCATCATAATGCTGAATTAATCTGATGATATATATTTAAAGAATTGCTTACAATTTTCGTGTAGCCTTTCACGTCTTCTCCTGTCCACGCTCTATTTGCTTCACCGTAGCTTCCGAATTTATCGGACATTAGATCGTGTTCAGATTCAATTCCGTTTAATACAAACCGGTAAGGATGAAGGGTTACAAAAACTTTTCCGCTGACCGTTTTTTGAGAATCAATTAAGAAAGACTCAATATTTCTCATTACAGGATCCAAGAAAAGTGCTTCGTGAAGCCAGTTTCCGTACCAATCTGATAGTTGAGATTTCATCATCTGCTGGTATTTTGAAAGCGTATGTTTTTCCAGTAAATGATGCGCTTTGATGATCACAGACGCCGCAGCTGCCTCAAAACCGACTCTTCCTTTAATTCCCACAATTGTATCTCCAACGTGAATATCTCTACCAATTCCATAGGCCGAAGCCAACTTTTCAATTTTCTGAATTGCATATACTGAATGTTCAAAATTTTCTCCGTTCACAGATACAACTTCACCATTTTTAAACTCAATTTCCAATTCTGACGGATGGGTTTCTTTAATCTGAGAAGGAAAAGCTTCTTCAGGAAGATAATTTCTTGAAGTCAGCGTTTCTTTTCCGCCCACTGAAGTTCCCCAAAGTCCTTTATTGACAGAATATTGTGCTTTTTGAAATTCCATTTCATAACCATGACTTTTCAAAAACTCAATTTCTTCTTCACGGGACAAAGCCATATCACGAATCGGCGTAATGATCTCAACATTCGGACACATTACCTGAAAAATCAAGTCGAAACGAACCTGGTCATTTCCTGCTCCCGTACTTCCGTGAGCGATTGTGTCTGCTCCAACTTCAATCGCATATTTTGCAATTTCCTGCGCCTGAATGGTGCGTTCTGCACTTACAGACAGAGGATAAGTATTGTTTTTCAACACATTACCAAAGATCAAATATTTTACGCAAGAATTATAATAGTCTTCCTGAGCATCTACGCACCTGTATTTTTTAACCCCAAGATTCAGGGCTTTTTTCTCCAATTCTTTTTCGTCTTCTTTAGAAAAACCTCCGGTGTTTACAGTGACTGCATACACGTCATATCCCAGTATTTCGCTGAGATATTTGGCGCAGTACGAGGTATCAAGACCTCCGCTAAATGCTAAAACTACTTTCTTGCTCATTATTGTATTGATTTTCAGACTGAGATTTATCAGCGTTGTTTTTTATATTATCTGGAACGAAAAGCATCGCCGTGCAAAGACAGTTTTTTTCGTTCTTTTTTCATTAAAATATCATAATTCACACAACTTTTACAGCCGTTCCAGAATTCCTCATCCTGAGTGAGTTCAGAATAAATTACAGGCTTGTATCCTAAATCGCTGTTGATTTTCATAACCGCTAATCCTGTCGTCAATCCGAAAATTTTAGCATTCGGATACTTATTTCGTGATAAAGCGAAAACTTTATCCTTTATTAAGGTAGCTACTCCCAGGTGTCTGAAATCAGGAGAAACGATCAGTCCGGAATTGGCTACAAACTGACCGTGAGACCATGTTTCTATATAACAAAATCCCACCCATTTTCCTTTATCTGTAGCCACTACAGCGTTTCCTTCAGTAATTTTTTTACTGAGGTATTCTATGGAACGTTTTGCGATTCCCGTTCCTCTGCGCTGTGCAGAATCGTACATTTCCTGCTGTATTTCACTCACATACATCAAATGAATGGAGGAGGAAATTTCTATTTCCATTTATTTATCTAAAATTTTCCGCAAATTTAAAATATAATTTCTTTAATAAGCAAATAAAAAAGATTATTTTATTGATTTAATTTAATATTCAGGTAATTTTATCTTTATACTAAATTAATATTATGCTAAATTATTATATATTTGCTAAAAAGATATAGTTATGGAAAATAACTGTCCGAAATGCAACAACAACAAGGTTGTAAAAAGCGGAATTGTTAATGAAAAGCAACGCTTTTTATGCAAAGAATGCAACTATTATTTTACGGTAAAAAAATTAGGAAAACAGATCGATGATTATTATGTTACCAAAGCATTACAGCTGTATCTTGAAGGATTGAGTTTCCGTGAGATCGAAAGAATTATAGGTGTTTCTCATGTCACCATAAGTTCTTGGATTAAAAAATATAACATCACAAGACCTCCACATTCAGAATTTCATCCTGTCTACAAAATTCTGAAACAAAACGAGCTTACAGAATATATTTCTAAAGAAGAAAATCTTAAAAATTCAGGATTGATCATCACTCAGTTTGCTGATAAGTATATGTTGATTAAATGGGAGAGATTTAAGAAATAAGTTTTGGGAATTATGAGTTATTAATTATAAGTTTTGAGTTTTCTAATGTATAAATAAGACCAATAAATAATTATAAATCAAATAAATATCAAATTATTTTAAAAATTCAACCATTTCAAGAATTCATAATTCACAACTTAAAACTAATAACTATATATTTACCATTAATATATATTGAATTTTCGTAAATAAATTATTAATTACAATTTGGCATTCACAAAAAACAACGCCAAAAATTAATAATTTATGAAGAAAATACTTACTTGCATAGGATTAGCTTTAATGGGCGGTTCTTTATATGCACAAGGTTCTCCGGATTATGGCAACGGATTAAAAATTAACCTGAACCAACAGGGAGATAAATTCGTCCGCTTCATTTTGTGGGATCAGTTCTGGCTTAGAAATACACAGATGAATCCCGGAAGTATGGTAGGTGGAGAACCCACAGACAACTCCTGGAGCTTGGGAAACAGAAGATTACGTGCTTTAGCATATGCTCAGATTTCTAAAAGATATATGATTTTAGCTCATTTCGGAATCAATAATCAGACATTTATTAATGGAGGCGGCTCTGGAACTTCAGGAACAGGAGGTTACGGAAATGGTAAAAAGCCACAGATGTTTTTTCATGATGCCTGGAATGAATATGCCGTACTTTTACCCGGAGAAGCAGGAAAATTCAGTCTATCCTTAGGAGCAGGTTTACACTATTATATGGGTCTTTCGCGTATGACAATGGCTTCCACGCTGAATTTCCTTACGGTGGATTCTCCTATTTTTACGTGGCCGCTGATCGATAATTCAGACCAGTTCGCACGCCAGCTGGGTATGTTTGCCAAAGGAAAATACGGAAAACTGGAATACCGTTTCAGTTTAAACAAACCTTTCGCAACAGATCTTGTTCCTACAAATGTTACAGATGCGTCAAAAGCCGTAGCCGTTGACAACAATGGAAATCCGAGCTTTTCAAAAGCAGGCTATGTAGAATATCAGTTTCTGGATGAAGAATCCAATACACTGCCATTTAAAGTGGGATCTTATCTGGGGACCAAAAAAAGTATTTAATCTGGGTGCCGGTTTTTACCATCAGGCAGACGGAACCAGAACTTCAGTGAATTCAACTATTGAAAAGCATGATATTAGCCTTTGGGCGGTAGATGCATTTGCGGATATTCCTCTTGGAAATGCCAAAAATAAAATGGCTGTTTCTGCTTATGCCGGATATTATAACTACCAGTTCGGCCCGAATTACCTCAGAAATCTCGGCATTATGAATATTGCTGCTTCAGACCCCAATTTTGTTGGAAATAAAGCCATTGCAGGACCGGGAAACCTTCAACCGACTATCGGAACAGGAAATATTATCTATGCGCAGGCAGGATTGCTGCTACCAAGCCAAGCCGAGAAGCCGAAAATCAGGATTCAGCCTTTCGCAGCATTTACTCATAAAGATTTTGACGCCCTTAGCAAGCCTTCATCACAATTTGACTTCGGGGCCAACTGGTTTATCGACGGTCATCATGCGAAAATCACTACACAATATTCTACACGCCCTGTGTACACTAGCCCTACAGAAGATCCTACCTCCAAAGGTGAATTTATTGTTCAGTTTCAGATTTATCTTTAAACAATCAGGATAACAATTAATTATTAACAAACTAAATTAAACAATATGAGCGAAAAGCACTATGAAAGCTATGAGAATATGACGGAGAAACAGAAAAACCGCACCATCTGGAGCGTGATCACAGCCTCATCTCTCGGCACTCTTATCGAATGGTATGATTTCTACATTTTCGGAAGTCTTGCCGTTGTACTGGCTACAAAATTTTTCCCGGCAGATAATCCTACCGCTGCATTTTTGTCCACTCTTGCTACTTTTGCGGCAGGATTTGTGGTACGTCCGTTCGGAGCATTATTTTTTGGACGGCTGGGAGACCTTATCGGAAGAAAATATACTTTCCTTGTCACTCTTCTGATTATGGGATTTTCTACCTTCCTGATCGGATGTATTCCGAGCTATGAAACCATCGGATTTATGGCACCCGTTTTAGTTTTAATTTTAAGATTATTACAAGGGTTAGCACTGGGAGGCGAATATGGCGGTGCCGCTACCTATGTCGCAGAATATGCACAACCCAACAGAAGAGGATACTGGACGTCATGGATACAGACTACCGCAACAGCAGGACTTTTCATTTCTTTAATTGTAATTCTGGTAACCAAAACCTCACTTTCTGCGGAAGAATTTGATGGTTGGGGATGGAGAATCCCGTTCTGGATTTCCATTTTAATGGTTGGCGTTTCTTACATCATCAGAAAAAACATGAAAGAATCTCCACTCTTTGCAAAGGCTAAAAGCGAGGGAAAAACATCCAAAAATCCTTTAAAAGAAAGTTTCGGAAATAAATTCAATTTTAAATTTGTGCTTCTGGCTTTATTCGGAGCCGCTATGGGACAAGGGGTAATCTGGTACACAGGACAGTTTTATGCGATGAGCTTCCTGCAGAAAGTCATGAACGTAGAATCTGCACAGGTAGATTCTCTGATGGCTACCGCGCTGTTTTTAGGAACACCTTTCTTTGTATTTTTCGGGTGGCTTTCGGATAAGATCGGAAGAAAAGCCGTCATGATGACCGGAATGCTGGTCGCTATTTTGGCATACAGACCTATTTATGACTCCATGTTTAAAAGCGTAAATTTTGAAACCAAAACTGTAGCTGCTAACGGAATTACAGAAAAAAGAACCGTAAAAGTTCATGATAAAATCGCAACGGACAGCCTGATTACATTCCACAAAGAAACACTTTATACCGACGGTACTCTGGCGAAAAAAGACAGCATCGTACACTGGTCCGCAGCCGGCCCGGTAATGAAGGATGGAAAAGCGGAAGAACCTAAAGTAAGCCAATCTGTAAAACTGAATGATGACACCAAGTGGTATCTTGTGCTGATGGTCTTCATCCAGGTGATCTTTGTAACAATGGTATATGGACCAATTGCAGCATTCTTGGTAGAGATGTTCCCGGTAAGAATACGCTACACTTCGATGTCTCTGCCTTATCATATTGGAAACGGAGTATTCGGAGGATTGCTTCCAGCGGTAGCTACTTATCTTGTAACGACAGGAAAAGAAGCAGGACATGCAGCATGGTATCTGGAAGGACTCTGGTATCCGATCGGCGTGGCCACCGTCTGTCTGGTAATCGGGATATTCTATCTGAAAAGCAAGAACAATAATATTCACGAATAACAGTGGTTTCAATCAAATTTTTATTAATTTTAAATGTATTAAAATGAACGGACTCAAAAAAATATTAGGCCTTGTCTGGATCGCGGTTGCGCTGGTCGTAGGATATTTCGGAATTACAGTATTGGGAATTCCCAAAATCACTTCGGGAAAGCAGGAAGATCTTGTTTTCGGGATTATTATCCTGTTTGTTCTGATGCCTATTATCTCTGGCGGATTGGGAATTTTCGGATATTATTCCTTAACCGGCGAATATTCTGACGACAAAAACTAATGTAAACAATGAATGATAATTGGTAAACGATGCTAAACAGCATTAATTATCCAATTATCATTCATAAATTATCACCTATGAAAAAGAGACATGAACAAAAACTGATTTTGCTGAGCATCGGAATGATGGTTGCTTTCAGTATTCCTGTCTCTTTACTTTTTAACAGTGAGCAGGAAGTCTTGGGATATCCTATGCTTTTGGTATATCTCTTTGCCGTATGGATGATTTCCATCATCATTGCTTTGGTAATCGTAAAAAAATATGAGTAGTTTCGCACTGTTCTCTGTGGTTTTGCTCTATCTGGCACTTTTGTTCTTCGTTGCCTACATGGCAGAGAAGAAAAAGAGTAAGCTCTGGATCAACAATCCTTACATTTACGCACTTTCCCTCGCAGTGTACTGCACTGCGTGGACATATTATGGAAGCATCGGCGTTGCAGCCACCAGCGGGCTTAATTATCTTCCGATTTACATCGGACCTATCATCGTTATTCCTTCGTGGATTTACATCAATACCCGGATCGTAAGAATTTCAAGGATTAATAAGATCAGCAGCTTGGCCGATTTTATTTCACTCCGCTATGGAAACAGCAGAAGCCTGAGTGCCATCATTACGCTGGTTTGCCTTTTCGCGATCATTCCTTACATCGGGCTTCAGATTAAAGCTATTTCCGAAACCTTTCACCTCGTTACAGAAACCCCTGTTTCAAAAAATATCCTGACGGACAGCGCAACCTTTGTTGTGTTACTCATCGCTGTATTTTCTTCTTATTATGGGACGAGATATGTTGATGCTTCCGAAAAACGGTTGGGAATCATTTCAGCAATTGCCTTGGAAAGTTTTTTAAAACTGTTTTTCATTATTATCCTGGGGCTTTTCGTCATTTATTTTGTATTTGACGGATTTTCAGACATTTATCATAAAGCCAGCAAATTCAGTGATTTTAAAGCTAAAAATACTTTTAACGGAATTGAAGGAGCCCTCAACTGGATGGTACTTTGCATGATATCAGGAACTGCCATTTGCCTCCTACCGAGACAGTTTCACACGGCTATTATCGAAAACAGACAGGAAAAGCATATTAAAACAGCCATCTGGTTTTTTCCGTTGTATCTGTTGATTTTTACCCTGTTTATATTTCCGATTGCATGGGCCGGTAGGTTGATTTTCAATGGACAACAGGTAAATCCGGAATTTTATTCGATCCTGATTCCTCAACACTTTGACAATACAGTGATTATGGTGCTGGTTTTTCTGGGCGGATTAAGCTCCAGCATTTCCATGATTATTATTTCAGCGATTACTTTATCGATCATGCTTTCTAATAACATGATCATTCCGTATGGGTTGCTGGGAAAATTCAAAGCCGAAGATGAAACCCAAAATACACGAAATATTACCCGAATCAGGAAATTCAGCATTTTCGGACTCATCATTATGGCATTTGCCTTTTACAAATATTTTATCCTGAAAACTTCGCTGGATTCCGTTGGGCTGATTTCATTTGTGATTATTGCACAACTGGCTCCTGCCTATTTTGGAGCTATTTTTTGGAGAAGAGGAAGCTACAAAGGCGTTCTGGCAGGTTTAGTAGCAGGATTGGTGATTTGCTATTTCGGGCTGATTATTCCGCAATATTATTTTTCATACAATCAGGAATTTAAAGGAATTCTGAGAGAGATGTACGACGCTTTCAGTTTTTTCAACATTCCTTATCTCGGAAGGATTCCGCAGATCTTTTTCTGGTCGATGTTGGTAAACACAGGGCTTTTTGCAGGTATTTCGGTAAGCATGAAAGGAAATTACCGTGAAAGGAACTTTGCAGAATTGTACGTCGATATAGATAAGTATATTCAGAACCACGAAAATGCATTTATCTGGCGGGGAACGGCTTATGTTTCAGACATTAAAAATATTTTAGAGAGATTTTTAGGTAAAAAGAAAACTGAACAGGCACTGAGGATTTTCAATCTTAAATATAATATTGATTCAGAAACGGAAACGGCAGATTCAAGGTTTATTAAATTTTCTGAAAATCTTCTGGCAGGAAGGATCGGGACAGCATCTGCGAAAATTCTGATCGAAGGCGTCACCAAAGAAGACAAGATATCGCTTAAAGAAGTATTGAATATTCTTGAAGAATCTAAAGAAAATATTATTTTAAACAAAAAATTAACGGAACAATCCCAGGAATTAAAGAAACTTTCAGATGATTTGACGAATGCCAATCAAAGCCTGATCGTAAAAGACCGGCAGAAAGACGACTTCCTGGATTCTGTTGCCCACGAACTGCGGACACCGATTACCGCTATCCGCTCGGCCGGAGAAATTCTCGCTGATGACGATGATATCCCGCTGGAAATCAAAAAAGAATTTTTAAACAACATTATCACAGAATCCGACCGTTTGAGCGAGATCATTAATGATATTCTTTACCTCGATAAGCTGGAACATGGCGAAATAGCTCTCCACATTAAGGAAAATAACATTCTGGAAACGTATAAAAAAAGCGTTAAACCCGCTGCTACACCTAATTCAGCAGAAAAATATCCACATCAGTGAGGTCAATCTGTTAAATCATTTTATCTTTGAATATGATGAATCAAGAATGATTCAATTATTTCAGAATATTTTAGGAAATGCGTTAAAATTCACCGATGAACAGGGTACAATACAGACCAAGTTCTTCAGCAGAGATAAAGATTTAATCATCACAGTCTTCAACACCGGAAAACATATCCCGGAAGAAGATCTGAAAATGATTTTTGACAAGTTTTATCAGTCGAAAAACCAAAATATTTTAAAACAGGCGGGAAGCGGCCTCGGGCTTGCGATCTGCAAGAAAATTATCGAGAACCACGGCGGAACTATACAGGCAGAAAACAGTGGCCTGGGTGTCACTTTTACCATACAACTGCCGGAACGATAATAGAAAATGAAGTTGAACGATAAGAAAGCATTATGAAAAAGATAATCATTGCCGATGATGAGCATAAAATATTAATGTCGCTGGAATACAGCTTTAAAAAAAATGGCTACGACGTCTACATTGCCCGCGATGGGACGGAAGTATTAGAATTTTTGAAAACTATGGTTCCTGATGTTATTCTTCTGGATATTATGATGCCTAATCTGGATGGCTTCAGCACATTAAATATTATTAAGCAGGATGAAAAATTAAGAGACACTAAAGTTATTTTCCTGAGCGCGAAAAATAATCCGAAAGACATTGAAAAAGGTCTGGAAATGGGCGCTGATGCTTATGTAACAAAACCTTATTCTATAAAGAAACTGATGCAGCTGATTGAGGAAATGATTTAAAAGGATAAATAGATGAGAGATGAATAGATTATAGACTGATAGATAATAGACTAATAGATAATAGACGCAGAGAGAATTATTGATGATTCCGGAGAGAATTATGAAGCAACGCTAAAGTTTAGCACTTACTAATTATCAATTGTCAACAACAATGTAAAGCACAAAAAAATTACCATGAACGCAGAAAATTTATTTAAAAAAAAGTTTAGAACATAAAGAAGAATTCTGGAAAGAACAGGCTCAGGAAATCAAATGGTTTGAATTTCCGACAAAAATTCTTTCTGAAAGCGAGAACGGATATCCACAATGGTTTTCCGATGGAAAGCTGAATATGTGTTATTTGTGCATCGACAAACATATTGAAGATGGTTTTGGTAATCAGGCAGCGATTGTATATGATTCTCCGGTAACCGGACAGAAAAAGACATACACATTCAATCAGGCAAAAGAGGAAATTGCAAAACTGGCGGGAGGCCTGGTTTCATTAGGTTTAGAAAAAGGCGATACCGCCGTTATTTATATGCCGATGATTCCACAAACGCTTTTTGCTATGCTGGCGTGCGCAAGAATCGGCGTGATTCATAATGTGGTTTTCGGAGGTTTTGCACCACACGAACTTGTCGTAAGAATCGATGACTGCAAACCCAAAGCGCTGATTACAGCAACCGCAGGAGTGGAAATTGCCAAAAGAATTCCCTACCTGCCTCTGGTTGAAAAAGCAATTGAACTGGCTCAGGATAAAGTAGAAAACATCATTGTTTACAACAGGAAATTAGTAGATAACCAACACGAAATGTTTGATGGACTGATTGATTATCAGGAATTAGTTGAACAATCGATACCTGCGGATTGTGTTCCGGTAGAATCTACTCACCCACTCTATTTACTGTACACTTCAGGAACCACCGGAAAACCGAAAGGCATCACCCGAGACACCGGCGGTTACGCGACAGCGTTAAAATTTTCAATGACCAAGATTTACGGTGTTGAGCCCGGAGAAACCTATTGGGCAGCATCAGATTTCGGATGGGCAGTTGGCCACAGCTTTTCTGTGTACGGGCCTTTAATTAACAGAAATACAACTATTATTTTTGAAGGAAAACCAGTCATGACGCCTGATGCAGGAACCTTCTGGAGAATTATTTCGGAATATAAAGTTTCGGTGATGTTTACGGCCCCTACCGCCATAAGAGCCATCAAAAAGGAAGATCCGGACGGCGAATTGGTGAAAAAATACGATTTAACCCAATTTAAAAAACAATTTCTGGCCGGAGAAAGGTGCGACGTTGCCACACTTGACTGGTTTGCTGAACATATTGGAGTTCCTGCTATCGATCACTGGTGGCAGACGGAATCGGGCTGGCCAATGCTGGGGCTGATGACTTTTGACGACCAGTACACTATTAAAAGAGCTTCCGCAGGAAAAACCGATTCCGGGATATGATATTAAAATTTTTGATGAAAACGGCTATGAGCTGGATGCTCATCATGAAGGCTATCTGGTAATTAAACTGCCACTTCCACCCGGCGCATTGTTAGGAATCTGGAACGATCATGAACGATTTGTAAAAAGCTATCTATCACAATATCAAGGGTATTATTTTTCAGGAGACGGGGCGATCAGGGATGAGGACGGCTATGTATTCATTACCGGAAGAGTAGATGATGTAATTAATGTCGCAGGACACCGTCTTTCTACATCAGAAATGGAGGAAATCGTTTCTTCCCATCCGGAAGTAGCTGAGTGTGCCGTCGTGGGCATTGATGATGAATTAAAAGGACAGGTTCCTTTTGCAACAGTAGTCGTAAAAAACGGTTCTGCTATTTCGGAAGAACAGCTGGAAAAAGATATTGTAAAGATGGTCCGGGAAAATATTGGAGCGGTAGCCTGTCTTAAGAATGTTATGACCGTAAAGCGCTTACCCAAAACACGTTCAGGAAAAATCTTAAGAAAACTGATCAGAACGTTATTGGACGGAAGAGAATTTCAGGTACCGCCAACGATTGATGATGAAAACATTATCGGTGAAATTCAACAGAAAATTCAGCAGTATAAAGCATAGCAATAATTTATATTTCTTTTAATTAACAATAACTTAACATATTATTTGATTAAAAATAATCAATACAAATAATAAAATTTTTAAAAATCAAAACAGAAAAATAATTCTAAAACAGAAAGTATGAGAAACTACCTGATAGAAGATTTACCACATTATTTTGAAGAGTATAAAAACTCTATTAAAAATCCTAAAAAATTCTGGGATAAGATCGCCGATCAAAATTTTGTATGGTATCAGCGATGGAGTAAAGTGGTAAAATATGACATGAATGAAGCCAAAATTACCTGGTTCAAAAATGCAAAACTGAATATCACCAAAAACTGTCTGGACAGGCATCTTTCAGTGCGGGGAGAGAAAACAGCCATCATCTGGGAACCCAACGATCCGAAAGAAGAAGCACAGCATATTTCCTATAACGAACTGTACACCAGAGTGAATAAAACAGCTAATGTTCTGCGTGAAATGGGCATTGAAAAAGGAGACAGAGTGTGTATTTATCTTCCGATGATCCCTGAGCTGGCCATTACAATGCTTGCCTGTGCAAAGCTGGGAGCTGTACATTCGGTGATCTTTGCGGGATTTTCTGCATCAGCTGTTTCTTCCAGAGTGAATGACTGTGGAGCCAAAATGGTGATTACTTCAGACGGAAGCTACAGAGGAAGCAAAGTTCTTGACCTGAAAAGTATTGTGGATGAAGCTTTAGAAAAATCGCCAAGCGTAGAAAAAGTGTTGGTGGTAAAAAGAACCAATAACGAAATCAACATGAAAGAACACCGGGATTTCTGGATGGCAGATCTCTACGAAAGTGCATCTCCGGATTTCGTTACTATGATTATGGATGCCGAAGATCCGCTTTTCATTCTGTACACCTCTGGCTCTACGGGAAAGCCGAAAGGAATGCTGCATACCTGTGCCGGATACATGGTTTATACCGCTTACACTTTTAAAAATGTATTTAATTATAAAGAAAACGACATCTATTGGTGTACCGCTGATATCGGATGGATTACAGGACATTCTTACATTCTTTACGGTCCGCTTCTCAATGGTGCCACAACCGTTATTTTCGAAGGAGTTCCAACCTATCCTGAACCCGACAGATTTTGGGAAGTGATTGAAAAACATAAAGTCACACAATTTTATACGGCACCCACTGCTATCCGTTCCCTGGCAAAAGAAAGCTCAGAATGGGTAGACAAACACGATCTGAGTACGCTGAAAGTAATTGGTTCGGTAGGAGAACCAATCAACGAGGAAGCATGGCACTGGTTCAATGATCACGTAGGAAAGAAAAAATGCCCGGTAGTCGATACCTGGTGGCAGACAGAAACCGGTGGAATCATGATCTCCCCCTCTTCCTTTCGTAACACCTACCAAACCTACCTACGCCACCCTTCCTTTACCGGGAATACAACCGGTTCTGATGGACGACAAACGTAATGAAATCATGGGCAATCAGGTTACCGGAAATCTTTGCATCCGTTTTCCATGGCCTGGAATTGCACGAACGATCTGGGGAGATCATCAACGCTACAAAGAAACCTACTTTACCGCTTTTCCGGGAAAATATTTCACTGGTGACGGTGCTTTACGGGATGAGGTAGGTTATTACAGGATCACCGGCCGTGTGGATGATGTGATTATTGTTTCCGGACATAATTTAGGAACTGCTCCTATTGAAGACAGCATCAACGAACATCCTGCTGTAGCAGAATCGGCAATTGTCGGATATCCTCATGATATCAAAGGAAATGCTTTATACGGCTTTGTTATTCTGAAAGAAACCGGAGAAAGCCGTCAAAAAGAAAACCTTAAAAAAAGAGATCAATCAGCTGATTTCCGAACAGATCGGCCCGATTGCCAAGCTGGATAAAATACAGTTTGTTTCCGGACTTCCAAAAACACGTTCCGGAAAAATCATGCGTAGAATCTTAAGAAAAATTGCAGAAGGTGATTTCAGTAATTTCGGGGATATTACGACCTTACTTAATCCTGAAATTGTAGAGGAAATTAAAAATGAAAGAATTGATTAATCAATAGTGGAACGGGCTTAGGCCCGTTTTTTATTTAAATAATTAAAACTTAATAGATGTATCAAATAAAATTTTAAATATTTATAGATATTATAATAAAATAACAAAATCATTCAATTTATATTAATTTAAATAAGAAAATTTTAGTACCTTTAATCAAAATTAAAACCATTGCTATGTCAAATATTTTAGCTGGATTATTTGAACATCACAGCGATTATAAGAAATTGGAAGCAGATCTGGAAAGTTCTGGTTTTCAGAATTCAGATTACATTGTATATCTCAATGACGGAAATCATTCGCCCTACATGGTAAGTGTGGCCGTGAAAGACCATCAGATTGACAGTGCAAGGAATGTTTTCAGCCAGAATACCGTATTAAAAACGTATCTTTTTGAAAATATGGACCTTGAGCAAGCAAATTATATCGACATTAAAAATTATATTAATGTAAGAAATAAAGCAGAAATCCATAACAGTCCGGATGTGAGAATTAAAGGTTCTACCAGCGGAATGGACTCTGAGGTAAAGTTTTAAAACAAATGATAAGAATTAATAACCGGAATCCGTAGATTAGTCTACGGATTTTTCGTATTTGAAAAGTGCAAAAAATTTCGTATTTTCGTTTAAATATAGGCTTTAGCACGAATGAGTTACGACGTAGAACAAGAGAACAAAGAAATCTTAGCGCGATATAAGGACCTGATTTCTAACACATACAGAACTTTGGATGAAGAAAATAACAAGCTCATCCGAAAAGCGTTCGATATCGCACTGGACGCTCACAAAGACCAGCGAAGAAAAACGGGTGAACCATACATTTACCACCCCATTGCTGTTGCAAAAATTGTTGCAACAGAAATCGGTTTGGGCGCGACTTCCATTGCCTGTGCGCTTCTGCATGATGTGATTGAAGATTCAGATTATACATACGAAGACCTGAAGAAAATTTTTGGTGAAAAAATTGCCAATATCGTCAATGGCCTCACCAAGATCTCAATTATGAACCATCAGAATATATCGGTTCAGTCGGAGAATTACAGGAAACTTCTGCTTACCCTTTCAGAAGATTTCAGGGTAATCCTGATTAAAATTGCAGACCGTCTTCACAATATGCGTACCCTGGAAAGCATGGCACCGGACAAACAGAAAAAAATCGCTTCCGAAACGGTGTATATTTATGCTCCCATGGCGCACCGTTTAGGTTTGTATAACATTAAATCCGAACTGGAAGATTTATCTTTAAAATATAATAATCCCGACGTTTACACAGAAATCACCGAGAAACTTGAACTGGCCAAGGAAAACCGTGAACGCTACATTGAAGAATTTAAAAAAGAAGTTTCTGAAAAACTCCATGAAGAAGGATTAAACTTTAAAATAAAAGGCAGGGCAAAAGCTATTTCTTCCATTTACAGGAAAATGCTGAAGCAGGGCGTTTCTTTTGAAGAAGTTTATGACAATTATGCCATCCGGATCATTTACAGGTCTGACGCTAAAAATGAAAAATTCCTCGCCTGGAAAATTTATTCTATTGTAACGGATGTTTATCACAGTAACCCTTCGAGAATGCGCGACTGGATTACGCAGCCACGTTCCACAGGATACGAAAGTCTTCACCTAACGGTTCTGGGGCCCGACAAAAAATGGATTGAAGTACAGATCCGTTCCGAAAGAATGGATGAAATTGCTGAAAAAGGCGTGGCGGCACATTACAAATATAAAGAAGGCTACAAGCAGAGCTCCGATGACCGGAATTTTGAAAACTGGGTTACTGAAATACGCGAAGTGCTTGAACAGCAGCAGAATCTTTCTACCTCTGAACTTCTGGACAATATCAAACTGAATTTATATTCTAAGGAAGTTTTTGTCTTTACGCCAAAAGGTGAGATTAAAATTCTGCCTACCAATGCTACAGCTCTCGATTTTGCATTTTCCGTTCACTCTGATCTGGGCATGAAGTGTTTAGGAGCAAAAATTAATGGAAAACTGGTTCCGATTTCTTATGTTTTGCAGAATGGGGATCAGGTGGACATTCTCTCTTCGCAAAATCAGAAGCCCAAATCTGACTGGCTGGAATTCGTGGTTACTTCTAAAGCTAAGTCAAAGATTAAGAGTTATTTAAATTCACAAAAAAATCAACTGGTAGAAGATGGAAAAGAAATTCTTCAGCGAAAGCTTCGTCACGCAAAGATTAGCTTCAATGATGATGAGGTGAATAAGCTTCAGAAATTTTTTAATCTGAAAAGCTCACAGGAATTGTTCCTGAAATTTCAGAGTAACGAATTGGATGCAAGCAGCTTAAGAAAGTATATTGAAAGTAAAAATGTATTTAACAACCTACTTTCAAGATTCAGAAAATCTCCTTCAAAAAATACAGCTTATATAGAGCCGAAGGAACAGAATCTGGATATGATTGTCTTTGGAAAAGACGAAGAAAAACTGAATTACACTTATGCAAAGTGCTGTACCGTAATTCCCGGAGACAAAATTTTCGGGTTCATCACAATTTCAGACGGAATCAAGGTACACAGCGACAATTGTCCGAATGCTATCAATCTTCGGGCGCAGTATGATTACAGGGTTATTCCTGCCAAATGGGTTAATGCAGAAAGCTTTAAGAACAGAGTAAAAATTGAAATTGAAGGACTCGACAGAATGGGAATGATTAATGATATTACAACTGTAATCAGTGGTGCTATGGGAATGGATATGAAAAGTATGTCTATTGAATCTAATGACGGAATTTTTACTGGAAACATTAACCTTGAAGTGAAAAATAAAAGCCAGCTGGAGCAGACCTTTAAAAAGCTGAAAGATATTGATGGAGTTTCGAAAGTAAGAAGAATATAATTTAAAAAAATGAATCTGACAGTATATTTTAAGAAGTTTTTCAGCAGCAGCCAAACTTCGGGTATCCTCTTGATTTTTTGTGTATTAATCGCTTTATTAATTGCCAATTCGCACGCGGCAGCAAATTTTCAGTATTTTTTAGATAAAGAAATCGGCACTGCAGTTTTTGGTTTGAAATATCCTGTCAGTATCTGGATCAATGACGGCCTGATGGCTGTATTCTTTCTACTTGTAGGTCTTGAAATAAAAAGAGAAATGGTCGAAGGCGAACTCTCTTCATTTAAGAATGCTTCGTTACCTATTTTTGCAGCAATCGGCGGAATGGTGGTTCCTGCTCTTATTTATACAGCTTTCAACTTTGGAACGGCATATGGAAACGGATGGGGAATTCCTATGGCTACCGACATTGCTTTTTCACTGGCAATTATTTCCATGTTGGGTAAAAAAATTCCGAACTCAATTAAAATTTTTCTGGCTGCTCTGGCCATCGTTGATGATCTGGGAGCCATTCTTGTAATAGCGATATTTTACACCGAACAGATTCACTGGATGTATTTGTTAATGTCATTTGGTGTTACGGCACTTTTATTTTTGCTGAATTTTTTGAAGGTTAAAAAAATTGTTTTTTATCTTATTCCCGGCCTTTTTTTATGGTATTTCCTGCATCATTCGGGAATTCATGCAACAATTGCGGGCGTATTACTTGCATTTTCAATTCCCACTAATATTTCCGATACTGAAATCTCGCCCTTGGAAAAACTTGAACATAAACTCCATTTTCCGGTAAGCTTCCTGATTATGCCAATATTTGCATTAACCAATACCAATATCACTTTTACTACTGAAATGATTTCAGGACTTACAAGTACTTTAGGGTTGGGAATTATCTGCGGACTGGTTGCCGGAAAATTGATCGGAATAAATCTTTTTTCTTTACTGGCAGTAAAATTAAAATTAAGTTCATTACCTCAGAACAGTTCCTGGAAACAAATGCTGGGCGTGGGATTTCTGGCCGGAATCGGCTTTACAATGTCAATATTCATCGCATTACTATCCTTTAAGAATGAGACTGAAATTCAGGACGAAGCTAAATTTGCCATTTTGATAGCATCCTTTTTAGCAGCTGTTACCGGCTATATCATTTTAAATTTTAGCTCTAAACAGGGAATTGAAGAAGATTAAAATTAAGCTTTCAGGTACTATTATTCTTTGTTTTTAGATTCCTGATGTCTGGACTTTTTTTATTTGATCGGATAATAATTTTTCGATCCGGAGCTTTCTGATCGCAAGATTCAGTTCATTTCCGAAAAGAAGGAGATAAACATTTACATTTACCCAAACCATCAGAAGAATCATGCTTCCTATTGAGCCATACAAAACGTTGTAGCGGGCAATATTTTTAACATATAATGCAAAAAAATACGTAGTTACCACAAATAAAACCGTTGTTAAAATAGCTCCCGGAATTGCCTGTCTGAATCTGACGATCTTCACCGTTCCAAGCCAGTAAAAAAGAGTCAGAAGAATAAAATAAAATAAAGGAAAAGACACAAAACCAATGATTTCCGAAAGGTTATTAACCAGCCAAGAGACGTCATAAACGGGTGTAAACTGCTTTAGAACCACTTCTGAATAGTATATCCCGAAAAGCGCCAGAAAAACAATCAGAACAAACCCAATCGTAATAAAAAATGAAAGGATAAATTCTTTTACATCGGTCATCTTTTCATCCGTAGTTTCATTGAAACCATTTATAAGAGAAAAAGTTCCATTAGTTGCAAAAACCAATGCTAAAACAATCGTCAAATTGCTGATTCCCTTCATATTGGGAACAATACTCTTTTCGATATATCCACGCACGTCACCTTCCATATTAGAAGGAAAAACATTGTGCATCAGTACATCAAATATATAATACTGCAGCTTTTCATAATGAGGCATATAGGGTATAACTGACAATAAAAACAGGATAAAGGGAAATAAACTGATCGTAAAACTCCAGGAAATAGCGGCTGCCTTTCTGCCTATTTTTTCTTTAAAAATTCCCCGGATATAAATCTGAAACATCTGCCAAACCGATATTCCTAAGAGAGGAATATGTATATCATCGAAAAATTCTTTAACTTTTATTATAAATTTTGGGAGTTTTACAGCCATATTACTTTAAAATATTATCTATTTTATCAAAGTTTCTGTTTACAAATGTAGGAGAATTAAATCGAAAACCAATTCCTATCCTGAAAAGCCATTGTGTGGTAGAGTAAAAATTTTCATTGGAACTATTGATCCAGTTGAGCTGGGCTCCGCCTCCAAAAAACCATTTTCCATTGTCATATCCTATTCTTGCATTTGAATAAAGCCCGACATTAAATTCATGAAAATTTTCGTCGATCAGCTTTGCATAATATAATTCCGGGTAGACTTCCATAATAGCATACCAATGGGGTTTAATTTTCTTTTGGACACCTCCGCCCGACCGTAAAGCAATTCTGAAGTCCTTTGAAGGCGGATCATCATTTTCTGTAAAAATTTGTCCCTGATAGATTGTTTTGTTGACATCACTTAGAATATTATATTGGTAAAACAGCCCTGTACTTACTACGAAAACATCTTTCAGCGGTTGATAGGTCATATTGTTGAAACTTCTATAACCTGATTTATTTCCTACCCACAAATAGGTTGTTTCACCTTTAAAAGAACGGTATTTTGCATCAGGGAACTGCAGGTAACCTTCTTCATTATAATCGTTTCCGTACAACAGTTGCATAAATTCTCTGGTGTCCTGAAAATAGAGGCCTTTCACCTGGCTGAAATAGATATATTGCCTGATCTTGGGGGTGAGGAAAAAAGTGAATCCAAAGTTGAAATATTTTGATTTTCCTTTTTCCGGATCGTCATTATTGATATTCGTGAGCTTGGGAGCAAAAGAAAAACTAATGTCGAGCCAGCGATATCTTAGAAAAAATTCTGTATAAAATGCATCATTGGGTCTTAAACGGAAAACCTTATCTTCATATAACAAACCAAATGAATTATGAAGATAGCTTAATCCTCCAACAACAGAAATTTTCTTTTTATCTTTTTCAAAGTACTGATCTAACTCTTCATCACTAACTTCCTGAGAAAAGGAGATTAGTGGAAAACACAAAAGCAGAAAAGGCAGTATTGTTATTTTCATTGACTTGGCATAATACAAAAATAATAATTTTTTCAGACTTGGATTCCGGTATTGCAGAACGTGATTATGACATTTCTTGATTTATGAATATCTTTGAAGCTTAATTTAAAATAAAAATGCAGATTAACTTGCTTTGTATCGGTAAAACAGATGATAAGGAAATTACTTCTTTAATCAATTATTATCTAAAAAGACTTCCCCAGCACTGGAATTTTGAAATTACTGAAATTCCTGATGTGAAAAACGCAAGAAGTTTATCTGCTGATCTTTTAAAGAAAGAAGAAGCAAAACTGTTCATGAATTATATAGGCAAAACAGACTTCGTCCTGATTTTAGATGAAAAAGGCAAGCAGCTTACAAGCCGGGAATTTTCAAAGAAAATTGACACATGGATGAATTCTTCAGTGAAAAAAGTTCATCTTCTTATTGGTGGCGCGTATGGATTTTCTGATGACATTTATACCCGAGCAAATGAAAAAATATCATTATCGAAAATGACTTTCACGCATCAAATGATAAGGCTTTTTATTGTAGAGCAACTTTATCGCGCAGATCAGATTTTACAGGGAAAACCGTATCATAATGATTAATCAGTTTTTTTAGGTTTCGGGGGGCGGCTTCGCCGCCCCCCGAAACCTAAAACTTACCATAAACTTATTTTTTAACCTCGCATTTAGAGTAATATTCTATCAATAGAGGTTTTTCATAGCCCAGGCTTACCGCCTTATCAAGACTTGCGCAAGCTTCCTTTGGCTTTGCAGTTTCAAATAAAATTAGTGCTTTATTTACGTAAGCCTGCGCAAATTTAGGATCAATAGAGATTGCTTTATTAACATCTGCGAGCGCTTCTTTGTTTTTCTTTAATTTAAAATAAACATCACCTCTTCCGCTGTACAAAAGAGATTCCGGCTTTTCGGAAATCAACTGATTATAATCCTTCAGTGCGCCTTCAAGATCGCCACTGTTTTTTTTCAGATTGGCGAGTCCTGTTCGGGCGTAAATATTGTCCGGAGCAAAGCTTAATATCTGATTCAGGTCTTTTGCAGCCAGATCTTTTTTACCCAGATTTTCATACACTTTAGAGCGGGTAAGATACATGTCTGCATTTTCCGGTTCGAGCTTAAGACCTTGATTAAGATAATCCAATGCAGCCTGTTTATTCCCTTTCTGCCCATGAATAGAGCCCAAATTTGCATACACCGCAGCAGACATAGGATTGGCTCTCAATGCAGATTCGTAGGATTTAAAAGCTGAATTTGTTTTACCGAGTCTTCTTTGGGAAGTTCCGAGATAATTATAATATTCAGATTGTAATTTCTGGATTTTCTCACTCTGAACAAGCTTTGAATATTCTTCTTCAGCACACTTATAATCTGCTTTCTGAAAACATTCTTCAGCAATTTTTTTGTCTTGAGCCTGCAGATATACTATTGAAAATGTTAAAGTTAAAAAAAGTAAATGTTTTTTCATGAGGTTATATTTTGTTTGTTGATCACTTTTTTTTGCGAGCGCAGAAAACACCAGCCCCAATAAAGTTCCAACAAACGCCCCCACCAAAATATCTATCGGGAAATGCACTCCTAAATATATGCGACTGTAAGATACTATTACTGCCCACACAAATATAGCATAAGGAAACCATTTAAGCTTATTTTTTAATAAAATACTTAAATAGGTTGCCAAAAAGAATGTATTGGAAGCATGCGCAGAATAAAACCCGAACTGCCCGCCGCATTTTACAATCCTCATGTGATGCTCTAAGGCAGGATCATGACATGGTCTTAATCTCTCAATACCATGTTTGAAAATACCCGCAACCTGATCGGAAACCGTAACTCCTATAGCGACAAATATCAGAATAAAAACTAAAGATCTTAGTTTATAATTTTTAAATAAGAAATATAAAAAAATAATATAAAGCGGAACCCAGATCCATGTACTTGAAATCAGCATCCAAAACTGATCAAAAGAAGAATTCCCCAAATTATTGAGAAACAAGAATAGCTTTCTGTCTTCCTGAATAATTTCTTCCATATTATCTGCTTATAGGGCCTTCATAGGTTTCGTCTTCGGAAGGTTTCGGCTGTGGAGGTTGATTTGAGGTTTGAGAATCAGTAAGAATATCCTTCTGAACATCTTTCATCGGATTGAAATCTTTTGCAGCATCTCTCACCTTCTCAATCTCACGCTTAATCTCAGAAACAGGATTATCTGTTTCTTTCATGATTTCAGTTTTGATATCTTCCACTGCCCCACGCATCTTCCTTACCCCCGCACCCAGATCTCGGGCAATCTGGGGAAGTTTATCCGGTCCGAATAATACGACAATTGCTATAGCAATCAATGCCATTTCTCCAATGCTTAGTTCCATAACACAAAATTACAAAAGAAATGCGAAACTGAATATGAAATATTAAGTTTTAATAAAATATTAAGTTTGATAGCATTATTCTACTTTCAGTATTGCAATATCTCTGATGAGCTGTTCGATATCTGTCTGTAGAGTTCCGTTGTATATTCCTCTTATTTTTCTGTGCTGGTCTGATAAAATAATATGTTCCGTATGAAGAAATTCTGTGCTGTCGCGGGTAAAACCAAGATCTTCTTCGGCAAAATAGGACTTTCGGGCAAGCTTGTAGATTTCGCCTTTGCTTCCGGTAAGAAAATGCCAGTTGGGATTGGTTATTTTGTGAGATTCTTTAAAAGCTTTCAGCTTGGATGAAGTATCGATCCACGGAGTTACGGAGAAAGACAATAAAACAACATCGGGATCATTCCTGTATTTCTGATCTACCAAGCTCAGATTCCGAATCATGGTCGGACATATACTCCCACAGGAAGTAAAAATAAAACTTGCAATATGCATTTTATGATCGACAGTTTTATCCGTGATGGTTTTGTAATCCTCATCCGTAAATGAAAAAGTACCAATCCTATGAGTAATTTTTTCTGACGCTTCTTCCTTAGACAAAAAATATGGCGTAAAATCTGGTGTATTGTAATAAGGTACTGAACTTTCCTCCTTGTTTTTGCAGGAAAGAATACACAATAAAATCATAAAACTATTTCTGAAAAATACTGTCCGTGACATTTACGCAATTTTTTGTTCCTAATAATCCATATCTTTTTCCATGGTTTACCACATAATTGGATCTTATCTTTCCGTTGTCGTAAAACTGTTTCTGGATTCCCTCTTCATAGCCCAGTTTATAATGCATTTCTTTTACCAGACGGCCGTCCCTGTTCCATTCTTTGTATTCTCCATTATTTTCACCTTTAAGGAAAAAACCGGATATTTTCATATTTCCATTATCCCACCATTCTCTAAGACTTTTAACCTTTACTCCTTTATCAAAAAAACGTTGTGCAGATAATTTTCCACTGGGAAAAAACTGTTTCCATTCTCCATTTTCTTTACCATTTTTAAATTTCATTATTTCTGCCGTATCTTTCGTGCCAGGGTACAAAGAATAAACAACTCCTGAAAAGAGTTTACCATCATGAAAAACCTGGCCATTATTATTCTCCAGGTGAATTGCATTCAGATTATAATAACTCAGTTTTTTTTCTTCCGGTGATTCACATGATATCAATAAGAAAAATAAGAGATTAATTACTAACAGTTCCCGGTGTGCCATAAAAACCATTTCCGTTGATGTACGGATCATTATTTGTGATGTGATAATGGTAAATACCGTTAGGATAATCTGCTGTTGCAGATGTATGCCCGTGGTAAGCATCAAGTGAAGCATTTGTAACGGTTACGCCTCCTTCTTCAGGCCCGTAAACAGGAAAGCCATCCAGCAAAAAGCCAAGCAATGCAGATTTGGATGCTTTTACCGTGGTTAAATATTTAGGTTCCACATGATAATGATAATCTCCTGCCTGCGCCGGATGCCCCCACCATTGGTCAAAGGAAACAATTTCGCCTGAAAGAGGCTGATTTGGACCTGCATATTGGTTAAAAAAAGCAACTCCATTAAGAGAAACTCCTATAGGACCAAGAGGCGTGGCAGTATGAGCAGAATTAACAGCAGGATTAATCGGAATTTTAAATGTATAATTTTTTGTTGAAATAGAATTCGGATTTTTAGAAAATGTAAAGTCTCCATACGTAGTTCCGGAAAAGTTTTCATACAGGCTATTTGCTGCAGGGTAATAAATACTTTTATGGTCGGGTGTACCATTTGTTTTGATATAAACATAAGTACCGTCTGAAGTAATGCTCAAAGCACCGTAAATCTTCTTGTAAATTGTGGGAACTTCCGAATTGTTTTCATTATTGCTGTCGTCTTGGGAAGAATCGTCACCGGAACTGCAACCGGAAAATATTACTATTGTAATAAATGCCAATAAAATTTTAAAATTTTTCATATTCATGCTATTTTCATCAAATATATGAAAATAGCACAATTTAAAACCAGATTACTCTAAATTTAATCAACATAAACCTGTCAGACGAATCAAACTGATGATTTGCTTTATAGATTAATTTCTTCTTTTTTTAATTTTCTTTTTCTGAAAGTTGAAATACGTAATAATCACACTTATACTCATTAAAATAAAAGCCAGAAAGAATGGAGCCCCTGAAAACTTAAACGGTGCTTCATCATGAGTAAAATAGTAAAACAAATTCGTCATCATCGGCGGCCCGATAATCGCAGTCGCACTCATAAGACTGGTAAGCGCCCCCTGCAATTCTCCCTGCTCATTTGAAGGAACACTTTTGGTAATGACCGACTGAAGTGCAGGGCCACAGATCCCTCCCAGACAATATGGAATTAAAAAGACGAACATCATCCAGCCCTGAGTGGCAAATGCAAATAACAACATCCCGATGGCATAAAGCGTCAGTCCGTAATAAATGCTTTTCTGTTCGCCAAATCTCGGAGTTGTCCATCTGATCAGACCGCCCTGTACAAGACCTACCAGCAAACCAACAACGCCTAAAGATATCCCCACCATTCTTTCGTTCCAGCTAAATTTATACATGGTAAAAAAGCTCCAGTTACTCTGTACGGCATGCCCTGCAATATAGATTAAAATCAAAGAAACGATCAATCCTGAAATTTCCGGATGCTTTCCTAAAAATTTAAACGAACCAACCGGGTTCGCCCGCTTCCAGTTGAATTCTCTTCTTTTATCTTTATCTAAACTTTCAGGAAGAATAAAATAACCGTAAAGAAAATTTAACAAACATAATACAGCCGCCGCATAAAATGGAACTCTCGCTCCATAATGGCCCAACAACCCTCCTAAAACTGGTCCGATAATAAATCCGAGTCCGAAAGCAGCACCAATAAGTCCAAAATTCTTTGCACGGTCTTCATCTGTTGAAATATCTGCAATATAAGCACTGGCGGTAGTTACACTTGCACCCGTAATTCCCGCAATAATTCTTCCGATAAACAGCCAGAGTATCGTTGGAGCCAAAGCCAGTAAAATATAGTCAATCGCAAATCCGAAAAGAGAAATCAGAATGATTGGTCTTCTTCCGAATTTATCACTCAGGTTTCCAACAACCGGAGAAAAAATGAATTGCGTAAACGCATAGGCAAACCCAAGCCAGCCGCCATATTTTGCAGCCTCACTTATATCACTGTGAATCAGCTCCTCAATAAGTTTAGGAACCACCGGAATGATAATTCCCCATCCCGTAATATCAATGAGCAATGTAATAAATATAAAGCTCATCGCAGCTTTCTTCCTTGAGTTTTCCATAATGGTGCAAAAATAGTGAAATCGGAGAATAGTTTGAATTGTCAATTGGTAATTTTACTCGCAAAATCAATTTTTAAATTAAATTCACTTTGACTCCGAAGGAACTAACTATTAACTATTAAAAAATGCCAACAAAAAAAGCCTTTCGTACTGAAAGGCTTTTTCTTATTTATCGTAGTATAAATTATTTTGAAGCAAGTACTTCTTTATTCGTAGTCGACTTACCGTGAACTTCTTCTTCCTTACCGGTTTTCAAGAAGTCATAGGCAATTGCAGATGCTACGAAGATTGATGAATATGTACCGAATCCAATACCGATCAACATGGCAAACATAAATCCTCTCAGGTTATCTCCACCGAAAATAAAGATCGCTAAAATTACTAAGATCGTAGTAAATGAGGTGTTGAATGTTCTACCCAACGTACTGGAAATAGAATCATCAAATAATCCAGCCAATGTTAAAGATTTCTTCTCTCTTAAATATTCCCTGATTCTGTCGAAGATAATTACCGTATCATTGATAGAATATCCCAATACTGTAAGAATCGCCGCCACAAAATCCTGATTGATCTCCATATTGAATGGCATATATTTATGGAGTAATGAATATGCTCCCAAAATAATAACCGCATCGTGGAATAATGCTGCAACAGCACCAAGGGAGAATTGCCATTTTCTGAATCTTACCAAAATGTAGATGAAAATACCTGCCAAAGCCGCAATTACCGCAAGGATACCATGAGTTTTGATATCATCAGCCACTGTAGGTCCTACTTTTTCAGAAGAAATGATTCCGGCATGAGCTTTTTCAGGGGCTTTGAAATCTTTCATCGTTGTATTTGCAGGAAGGCTGGATTTTAATCCTTCGTATAATTTCTGCTCAACAGTCTGGTCTGCTTTTAAAGATTCATCTTCAATAAGATAATCCGTAGAAATTTTCAGCTGTTTGTCGTTACCGAAAGTTTTAGCTTCAACAGAAGAGTTCTTACCATCTTCAGTCTGAAACATTTTAACAAGACTAGCCTCAACATCTTCAGCATTTACCGCTTTATCGAATCTCACTACATAATTTCTACCTCCGGTAAAGTCGATACCGTATTTAAAGCCATGAATAGCGATAGATGCAATACAAACAATCGTTAAAATACCTGAAATGATGTAAGCATATTTTCTTTTCCCTATAAAATCGATCCATGTATTTCTGAAAAGATTTTTCGTAGCCCCCGTCCATACGGAAAGGTGTTTTCCTTTATTTAATCTTGAGAAGATCATTACCCTTGAGATCAATACCGAAGTAAAGAAAGTCATCAAAATACCGATTCCCAATGTTAATGCAAAACCTTTGATTGGCCCAGTTCCGAAAAGGAAAAGCACACCAGCAGTAAGCAATGTTGTTAAGTGACCATCTACAATTGCATTTAAGGCGTGTTTGAAACCATCTTTGTATGCTTCAAGAATACTCTTGCCGGCGAAGAGTTCTTCTTTTGTTCTTTCATATATAATCACGTTCGTATCTACCGCCATAGCCATCGTAAGCACGATACCCGCGATACCAGGAAGTGTAAGGGTAGCATCTACGGAATCCATAATTCCAAAAATGTAGAATAAGTTGATGATCATTGCAATGACAGCATATACCCCAGCTCCACCGTAATAGAAAATGATATACGCTATAATTAATAAGAATGCAATTCCGAAAGACATCATCCCGGCATCGATAGACTCTTGTCCCAGTGATGGTCCTACTACGGTAGCCTGAACTACTTTCGCACCTGCAGGTAATTTTCCTGCACCTAAAACATCTACCAATTCCTTGGCTTCTTCCTGAGAGAAATTACCGGAAATCTGTGTTCTACCATTAGGAATGGCATTCACAACATTTGGTGCGGTATAAACTCTGTTGTCAAGCGTTACAGCAACAGGTTTACCAACATTCTTTTCAGTCAGAGTTTTCCATTCTTTAGCTCCTTTGGAATCCATCTGCATATCTACCACTACTCTGCTCAGCTCATCATAGCCGATATTAGCAGTTTCAACAGCACCATCTACCGGAGCTTTTTGGTTGATATTCCCTCTGATTGCATATAATACTAAGCTTTCAGCATCAGTTGCTTCGGGCTTGTATCCCCACATGAATTGTGTATATTTAATATTAGCCGGACGTAAAGACTGCGCTACTTTGCTGTTCAGAATTTTGTTTACAGCAGCAGTATCAGACAATTTTACGTTGGCAACACCATTCGTTCTTAATTTATCAAGGTGAATAATATTCATGAAGTTTGTTGTTTTTGCAACCCCCATAGAATCACCTTTTGCAGCCACCACCGAAGTTAATGTCTGGAAATATGGCGCAATTTCAGGAACCTGCTGTACTTCCCAGAACTGAAGTTTTGCAGAAGTCTGAAGCATCTTTTTTTACTTTATCGATGTCCTTCATACCGGGCATTTCCACAGAAATTCTTGCGGTACCAGGCACTCTCTGTACATTCGGCTGCACAGCACCCATTTTGTCAATTCTGGTTCTGATTACTTCGTAAGCGGTACCTACAGACGCATCGATTTTTTCTTTTAACAATGCTTTTTACCTGCTCGTCAGGAGTATTGTACTTTACTTCAGTAAGCGTTGTGTTTCCGAAAAGTTCCGGATCTGCCAGCTTCAGATTTGTACCTTTTGCTTTGTTAATTGCATCGAACTGATCAAAAAAAGTTGTCGATGTAAGATTTTGTAGAATTCTTCTGAACTTCATCCGTTTTATTCAAAGCCTCGATAAGAACCGGATTGGTAGAATAATTTGTCAAATCATTCACCAGGTCTCTCTGGTTGATCTCCAAAAGAACGTTGATCCCGCCTTTAAGGTCAAGACCAAGCTTCATTTCCTTGTCTTTGGCTTTGGTGTAATAAAGTTTTGTGAATCCAAGATTCAGAGTATCCTTAGAAAGTCTAGCGATTTCTTTCTGATACTTCTCCGGATTGTCTCCTGCAATAGCAGTCGCCTGCTTTTCAATTTTGCTGGCGTACCATGTTGGTAATAGCTCGTTTAAGCAAATCAACCCTAGTACAATAGCAACAATTGTAATAAGTCCTTTTCCTTGCATTTTGTTATAACTACGTTAAATTAAGTCGGCAAATATAATCATTTTCTTGTATTTTATGAATATTTAACAACAGAAATCCTTTATTTTCAGATATATCGGCATTCTTATTTTCATTTAAGATTTAATAATTTTTTAATGGTATTTTAATGAATTTTATAATGTTTAATTGGTACGAAATTTTCATTGCTGTTTAATACACTAAATATCAAAATATTATGAAAAATCTACTTTTTGGCGCAAGCTTATTTTCTTCTTTCTTTTTTAATGCCCAAAGCATTAACCTGGAAGAATTTGCAGCCGGGTTTACAGCACCGGTAGAAATTACAAATGCCAATGACAGCAGAATGTTTGTAGTTCAGCAAAACGGAATCATCAAAATCGTACAGCCTGACGGAACTACAAATTCGACCAATTTCCTGAATATCAGCTCAAAAATAACCTATGGAGGTGAAAGAGGACTTTTAGGACTGGCTTTTCATCCGCAATACTCAACCAATGGGTATTTTTTTGTGTATTACAACGATACCAGCGGAAATATTACGGTAGCCAGGTACACCAGAAGTTCAAATCCTGATGTGGCCGACGTAACAACGGAAAAAATTATTTTAAACCAACCCAAACCGTTCGATAATCACAATGGCGGAAGCATACATTTTGCTCCCGACGGATATCTTTGGATCGTGACCGGTGACGGCGGAAGCGGCGGAGATCCTAATAACAACTCGCAAAACAAAAATTCTCTTTTAGGAAAACTCCTGAGATTGGATATCAATTCTACAGGAGCGTACAATATTCCCGCTGACAATCCTTTTGTAGGGACTGACGGAGCTGATGAAGTTTGGGCTTACGGATTGAGAAATGCATGGAAATTCAATTTCGACACTGTTTCAGGAAACGTGATGATTGCGGATGTCGGTCAAGGACAGATTGAGGAAATCAATAGAATGCCTTTAACACAAGCAGGAATCAACTACGGATGGAGATGCTACGAAGGTAATAATGCATACAACATAACAGGATGTGCTGCACAGTCCACGATGACATTCCCTGTAGCAGCATACGACCATTCAGGCGGAAAATGTTCTATTACAGGCGGATATGTTTACAGAGGAACCCAATATCCGGCTTTACAGGGAAAATATATTTTTGCAGATTATTGCTCAACCCAGATCGGAATCATGAATAATGATGATTCTATCACCTGGTCGCCTGCATTTTCCGGAAATAATTTTTCTACGTTTGGAATCAATAATCAGAATGAACTTTTTGTAGCCGCAGTCAATAATGGTAAAATATTCAGGGTAACAACATCAACTTTAGCAACGAATGAAAATGATTTTTCCTCTCAAATAAAAATTTATCCTAATCCGGCTTCCAAAAAGGTTTTCATAGAAGGAATTAAAGACAAAAATACAACAGTTGAAATCCTGAATACCGAAGGAAGAAAAGTTCTGGAGCAAGGGAAAATTGAAAATGATAACAGCCTGAATATTTCAGGAATTCCAAGCGGAGTTTATTTTATTCACCTTAATTCAGACAACCAAAAATCATACAGTAAAAAACTCATCATCAAATAACCGGAATACACATCCATAATCCCTTTAAGCTCCGGTATTTTAACCGGAGTTTAATTTTGCTTTCAAAATTAACCCTAATGACTTTAAAAATTCATCCTGATGATTTTCCGAAATTACCTTGATGATTTTTCTAAATTATCTTGACAAATTTTGAGATTGATACGGATGAATATTTCCGAAGGTAAAAATGTTAATAAAAAAATGTTTCTGTCCGGGTACATCGGGCAGAAACATTTTAAGAACATATTTTAATGTTATTTTTATTATATCGTCATTGAGAAAATCCTTGTTTCAGGTTTATTTCTCATCATTCTAAGGTCAAATACCATCGCTACATTTCTCGTAAAAGCTCTTCCTTTTTCCGTTATTTTGATCTGATTATCATGAATTTCAACCAATTCATCTTTTTCCATCTCTTTTAACATTTCAAATGCATTTTGCAATTCAGGAAATGAATTATGCATATCAAAATGAGTTTCAAGCTGGCACATCAAATTAAGAATATGCCTTCTTACTATAAGATCTTCTTTATTTAAAATATGACCTTTTACCACAGGAATTTCGCCTTCTTCAACCATTTTCTGATACTCTTCCACTGTTTTTACATTCTGTGCAAAAGCATACCACGAATCTGAAATAGCCGACATTCCGAGCCCGACCATCAACTGGGTCTTGCTGGAAGTATATCCCATGAAATTTCTGTGTAGCTTTTTTTGAATCAGAGACTGATAAAGATCGTCGTGTTCAAGAGAAAAATGATCCATTCCTACTTCGATATATCCTAAATCCTGAAGTAATCTTTTACCATCTTCATACAGCCGGCGTTTTTCCTCACCACTTGGAAGGTCGTTTTCATCAAAACCTCTCTGCCCAACACCTTTTACCCACGGAACGTGTGCGTAGGAATAGAAAGCAAGACGGTCGGGTTTTAATTCCATCGTTTTACGGATGGTATATTCCATCGCTTCCCAAGTCTGATGGGGAAGACCAAAAACAAGATCATGACTGATCCCCGTATATCCGATTTCCCTTGCCCATTCCGTTACTTTTTTTACGTTTTCAAAAGGCTGAATCCTGTTGATCGCCTTCTGCACTTTCAGATCATAATCCTGAACTCCGAAGCTTGCTCTTCTGAAACCAAGATCATATAAGGTCTGTAGATGCTCTCTGGTGGTATTATTAGGATGTCCTTCAAAAGAAAACTCCTGATCTTCGGCAATTTCAACCGTTTCAAAAATCCCTTCCAGTAAGGTTTTTAAATTCTGTGGAGAAAAGAAAGTTGGCGTTCCACCGCCCAGGTGAAGTTCCTTAAGCTTTGGCTTTTCATTAAATAAATTAAGATAAAGCTGCCATTCTTTCAATACACTTTCCATGTATGGTATTTCTACGCTATGCTGCTTGGTGATGCGTTTATGGCAGGCACAAAATGTACACAACGCCTCACAAAAAGGCAGGTGAATATAGATAGAAATCCCTTCTTCTGCATTCGATTCCTTAAACGTTCTGATGACACTCTGCTTCCACAATTCCGGGGAAAAACTGCTTTCATCCCAATACGGAACCGTAGGATAAGAGGTGTAACGTGGTCCGGGAATATTATATTTATCTATTAAAGAATTCATTTCGATTTAAAATTTTAATGAACTTTCGTAAAAGTTTCATAATGCAAAATTAAAGATATCTGATGAATTTCTAATCATGAAATATATTAGGGTCTTTTTCAGAAATTTATAATGACTCTAAATACTGCAATTTTTGCTCAGGATTATTTAACTGCAAGAGATGCAAAAGTTTAGATAATTTTAATTAAACCTAATCAGAATGTAAAAAGATCTAATCAGAGCGCAAAAGGACTTAAACGGATCTAAGGTTGCAGAGCCTGTAGTCTTTTGTTTTCTTTTGAATGTGCAGAAAACGGTTTACGGTTAAATTAATTAATTTGCGGTCCTAACTATCAAACAGATAATCAGAACTTCAGTTTCATCACAGAAATCTTGTCCTTTCCTGCGAATACAACTGTATTTTCATCAATCCACTGGCACACGAAAAATCCTTTTTCATCGGAAATTTTTCTCCAGGTTTTCCCAAAATCTGAAGAGTAGCTGATGTGTTGATCTCCTACTGCTATAATTTCTTGTCCTTTTGAATCGGGTTTTATTTTTACACAAGTCATGTAACCTGCATTTTGTCCCGAAGCCTGGATGGTCCAGCTTTCTCCGCCGTTATTTGTAGTAGCGATATTGTTGATATTCTCATTTTGCTTAGTATAATCTCCACCTACTGCAATACCGAATAAATCTTTGTAAAAATCGATGGAATAAATCCCTTGTGATGATGTTCCGGAAATAAAAGGCTGTTTCGGAAATTGCCAAACAATGTTGGTATCAAAATCTTTTCTAAAAACCCTGGAAGTAGCACCTCCTGTGGCGATCCACAAATGATTTTCCGATGATGCCATATTAGAATTACTTGCAGCAAATGCAGCTTCTCCTTTTTTTAAATTCCAACCCGTTTGTTTGATTTGTCCAAAAAAGATTATTTTTTTTATTATACTGCAAAATACGTGCATTCCCATCTTTGTCGGGATCGCTTAATGCAAATGCCTTATTTTCATTTACAAAATGTAGCGCATCATAAAAAGCAGTTTTCAAAGTATCTTCAAAAATAATACTATGTTTTAAGTTACTTTTATTGATCCGAAAAAAATAAGCCGGGCTTTCAATGTTTATCGTATAAAAATATTTTTTGTCCTGAGCTAAAGTTCTAAACTGAAGTTTTTTATCTGATAATTCTATCTGTCTTTGTTTTTTAGGATGTTTCAGATCAACAAAGCCAAATTTAGAATCCGTACCGCTGTACCAGACTTTGTTGTCATATATTTCAATTGCTCTTATACTAATTTTATCATTTAGAATAGTCGTAAAACTTTCTATTTGTTGAGAAAATGTAAAAACTCCCAATAACGAAAATAAAAGTGGTAAGGTCTTTTTCATAGGTAACAAAAATAAAAAATCCACAAACTTCTCTGTGGATTTTTTGAATTTATATTAAATTAATTATAAATCTAAATCGGTTTTTTGTAAAGGCTCCTGCTCTGCCTTGAAAGTTTCTCCGTAACCAACTTTGTGAAGCTTACTGTTTCTAAGACTATAGGTGAAATAAATGATCACTCCTAATGCAAGCCATGCCAATGAAAGATATTTTGCTTCATGGCTCAGGTTCCAGATTAGGTAAACATTGATACAGATTCCTAAAGTTGCAATAACAGGCAATGCAGGAACTTTAAATGTTCTTGGTAACTGAGGTTCCTTTTTTCTTAAAATCCAAACTGCCACACAAACCATTGTAAACGCGAACAACGTACCGAAACTTGTCATATCAGCCAATTTGCTAATTGGTGTAAATGCAGCAACCGTGGCAATTAAAATCCCTAAAAGCATTAAACTTTTTGCAGGAGTTTTTCTTACAGGATGTACATCACTGAACAATTTAGGAATAAGACCATCTTTAGACATTCCTAAAAATATTCTCGATTGTCCCATGATCATTACCATTAACACGGAAACCAGTCCTACTGTTGCAGCTATCGTGATAATATAACCCGCCCATCCTTGTCCGGCAATTTCAAATGCATACGCTACAGGCGCCTTAATCGCATCCGGATAATTTCCGTGAGGATCAAAATCCTTATAGTTCATCATTCCTGTAAGTACCAAAGACACTAATATATATAATGCTGTACAAACCAAAAGTGAAACAATAATCGCAAAAGGAACATCTTTTTTAGGATTAATAGCTTCCCCTGCCTGTGTAGAAACCGCATCGAAGCCCACATACGCAAAGAAAATGGCAGCAGCTCCCGATATAATACCCTGAATACCATATGCCTCTTTCATACTATCCCCTTCTTTAACCATTGTAGCTACAGGGATAAAAGGATTCCAGTTTTCAGTATTAATGAAGAAAGCACCAGCGACGATTACAAATATTACCGCAGAAACTTTCATAATCACAATAAGATTATTTGCTTTTGCAGCTTCTTTGGTTCCTTTAATAAGGATCGAAATCACTACAAGAACGATTACAAAAGCAGGCAAATTCATTGAAAACCCTTCTCCTGTATAACTTGCAGGATCTGAAGTAAGATAATCCGGCAAATGAAGCCCGAACATTTTCAAAAGCTTATTAAAATATCCGGACCAGGATACAGCCACCGTCATAGATCCCATTGCATATTCCAGGATAAGTCCCCATCCGATAATCCATGCAAAAATTTCTCCTACAGTTCCGTATGCATACGCATAAGCAGAACCTTCTACTGGTAAAATAGATGCAAATTCTGAATAACATAATGCTGCAAATACACAGGCGATTCCAGCGATAATGAAAGAAAGAGCTAATGCAGGTCCTGCATGGTAGTAAGCTCCGGTACCTGTAAGTACGAAAATTCCCCCACCAATAATAGCTCCGATTCCGATAGCTGTAAGACTCCATTTACCGAGCACTCTTTTGAGCTGACTGCTTTTCATATCATTTTCGAAAGCACTCATCGGTTTCTTGGTCCAAATTTTAGACATATTTTATTATTTATTAAAGATTTACGAAAATATAAAAAATTTAGAAACCTTAACGTTTATTAATAGATTTTCGTCATTTATTTTAAAGTAAGGTATATAAAAAACTGATTTTCATATTATTTAAATCATTTTAAAGTATCTCTTTTTTTGTTTATTTTTGATCTTATGAATCTATACGATCTTTTCGTAGAACCCTACGAAAGCTACACTACACTGCAGATTTTCCTTGAAGCCACCGCTACCGTATTCGGAATTTTAAGCGTTTATTTTTCCATTAAAAAAAATATCTGGGTATATCCCACCGGTATCATATCTACCCTGATCTATGTGTACATCCTCTTCAATTTCGGACTTTTGGGAGACTGTATGATTAATGTATATTATACTGTGATGAGCGTTTATGGATGGATTTTATGGGCGAAAAACTCAGAAGATCACGTCCATGTGGACGTTTCATTGGCATCAAAAAAAGAATGGCTGTATGGGATTTTACTTTTTGCTATAAGTTTAATCTTAGTAACTATAGTATATTATTATAAACCTTACATCGATAATCATTTTTCAATGAAAAACGTAAGTCTTGGTTTGTATCACCTCGATTGGGGCAACTGGCTCGACGTCGTTACCACCTCTGTATTTCTGGTAGGCATGTGGTTTATGGCAAAAAGACGGATTGAAAACTGGATTTTCTGGATCATCGGAGATTTTATCTGCATACCCATGATGATTTACAAAGGTCTCGGAATCACTTCGGTTCAATATTTGGTATTTACTATAATGGCAATCCAGGGCTATATTATCTGGAAGAATAGTTTAAGAAAAAGTTTAGAAAAGTCATGAAAAATTTATTAAAAATAGCATTAAGTGTTGTCACCATAGCGACTTTAGCATCGTGTACAGCCTACGCAGATCCGTATGCAAATACATACGGCGACCCATATTACGATAACGGATATTATTACGCCCCACAGGGATATTACGGTGGTGGCGGATATTGGGGAAATGACGGATATTATTACAGAAATAATATGAATTATTACTATGATAACGGAATTCCGTATTACTATCAAAACTATAACAATTCAAGAAGGAAGGTGTATGTTGAAAGAAGATCCGACAATGGAACAATCTCTGCCAGACCAAATAACGGATTCCGTGGAAATGTAAATGACGGAACATCCAACAATGGAAGTTTCAGAAACAATAACAGGCAAAATAACAATCAGAGATCAAATAACGGTTTCAGAAACCAGCAGCAGAATGCTCCTAAACAGCAGAATAATAGCGGGGGATTCAGAAATAACTCTTCGAATAATACTAATAATTCAAACAGCGGTTTCAGGAATAATTCGTCTAACAGCAATTCCAATAGCGGAGGTTTCAGAAACAATTCCGGGACGCCGACGCAACAAAGTACTCCTCAGCCGAATACCAACAGGAACACAAACGGCGGCGGTTTTAGATAAAAACGATTATAAATAAGAAAACGGACAGCTAACACTGTTCGTTTTTTGTTTTAATTGCACTAATTTTGCATGTTTAATTCGAGATAAATATCATCTATTATATGGAATTTTATAAATATCAGGGAACCGGAAACGATTTTGTAATGATCGATAACCGCTCCGGAGAATGGGACGATCTTTCCATTACCCATATTCAGAAACTTTGTGACCGCCGTTTCGGCATCGGTGCAGATGGTTTAATAAAAATAAACTCTGCGGAAGGTTTTGACTTCGAGGTGGATTATTATAACTCCGATGGTTCGAAAAGCTTTTGTGGGAATGGCGCGCGCTGCTCAGTTGCCTTCGCTTTTTTCCTTGATATTTTTGAAGGAAAATGCAGATTTACAGCTATTGACGGAGAACATATTGCAGAAATTCACAACGGAATTGTAAAGCTGAAAATGAATGATGTTAAAACCATTTTCAATGATGGTGAAGATATCGTAATGGATACCGGATCTCCGCATTATGTAAAATATGTTGAAGATATTGTTAATTATGAAGTTTTTGCAGAAGGAAACAGTATCCGTAATTCTGAAAATTATAAAGAAAAGGGAATTAATGTAAATTTTGTGGAAAAAATTAATGATGATGAAATTTTCGTAAGAACCTATGAACGAGGCGTTGAGGATGAAACATATAGCTGCGGTACCGGAGTTACAGCTTCAGCTTTAACTTTTCTCCAAAATAACAATCTAATTTCCGTAAAAGTAAAGACTTTGGGAGGAAACCTAAAAGTATATGCTGAAAAAGAGGGAGATTCCTTCAGGAACATTTGGCTTGAAGGACCTGCAAAACAGGTTTTTAAAGGTAAAATCGAACTTATTTAAAGCAAATATTTAATCAAAATTCTATGAAAAAAGCTATACTCATCGTTATTCTGCTTGTTTTTGTGATAGGTGGATTTTTTGGTTTTAGATTTTATACTAAATATTACGGGAACAATATTAAAAAAAGATGGTTATGTTCTCATTCCTCACAATGCGAATTTTAAACAGATTCTTGATTCTGTAGCAAAATATGTTGACAATAAAGAGACATTTGAAGCGGTTGCCAAAGAAAAAGAGTTGGATAAGCATTTCAAAGCGGGACGATATCATTTTCAGAAAGGTTTGGGAAATGCTAACCTTATCAATATGATCAAAGCCGGAAACCAAAGTGAAAACAGTTTCAGAATAGGTGACTTTGGAGACGTGTATCAGATGCTTGGAAAAGTTACAAAAAAAACAGAGCTGGATTCTTTACAATTCGTAAACGGATTGAATACCATTGCTATCGAAAAAGGTTATAATAATGCAGAAGATCTTAAAAAGTATTTCTTTATTGATACCTATAATTTTTTCTGGACGGTAACTCCTGAAGAATTTTTCAAAAAATTCAATGATCAGTATAATGAATTCTGGAACTCGGAAAGAAAGGCAAAAGAACAGCAATCAGGTCTTACAAGAGATCAGATTTACGCGTTGGCTTCTATTGTTTATAAAGAATCCGGAGGTAAGAAAGATGAAATGAGAACGATCGCAGGATTGTATCTTAACCGTTACCGAAAAGGGATGAAATTGCAGTCGGATCCGACGGTAATTTATGCTATCAATAAGCAGACTAATTTCCAACAGTCCATTAAAAGGGTTTTCTATAAACACTTATCTACTCCATCGCCTTATAACACGTACGCCAATAAAGGCATTCCTCCGGGACCGATCTGTGTAGTGGATAAGAATTCAGTGGATGCCGTTTTAAATGCTGAAAAAAATGATTACATTTTTATGTGTGCAGATCCGGCAAGATTAGGATACCATAAATTCACAGCAAGTGCAGAGCAACACGCCATTAATGCAAAAGCATATCAGGACTGGCTGAATTCAAAAAATATAAAATAATAATCATAATTAACTTTTTTTAACAATTTAATAATTAACATTTCGAATTTAAAAGCGACATATATATTACAAATAATAAATTAGGCTTGATATTTGAAATTAAAATCAATTGATAATTTCACAATATTAAGAGAAATCTTTCACGATTTTACACAAAAAGATACCTTATGAATCAGACGGAAATCATTAACATTTTTACAAAAAAAACCTTAGGGCTTACATTTGTACTTTCTGCAGCCGCTTTGGCTTTTGCACAGGAGAAGGTAGGTATTTCCGGGTCGGTAGTCAGTAAGAACAACCAGCCCGTTCCTTACGCATCTGTTACTTTCAGTAATAAAGCAAACAAACAATTCAGTGATGCTACGCTCACCGATGAAAAAGGCCAATATAAACTTGAAC
This sequence comes from Chryseobacterium sp. POE27, assembly GCF_039727685.1. Lineage (NCBI taxonomy): Bacteria > Pseudomonadati > Bacteroidota > Flavobacteriia > Flavobacteriales > Weeksellaceae > Chryseobacterium > Chryseobacterium sp. POE27. The sequence continues at coordinate 61,405 of NZ_CP152475.1, read as the reverse complement.
TTACTCCCGGTCAATATGACATTACGGTAGAGGCTATCGATTACAAAAAAAGTGTCGTTACAAAACAAATAACTGCTGCGGGCAATATAGGAGCACTTTCTATTGATCCTGAATCAAGTGCGACCAACATCAAAACCGGAGACATCCAGGGGGGTTGTTATTACAGCGCCTTCTACAAAACCTTACAAAGTAGAACTGGATAAAAGAACATACGATCCGTCTCAGGATATCGTAAGTAAAGGAGGAAATCTTCAGGATGTACTTGCGAATGTGCCTTCAGTTTCTGTAGATACGGACGGTACCGTTTCGATGAGAGGAAGTTCTAATGTGAAATTTTTAATTAACGGAAAACCTTCTGCCTTACTGGGAATTGATGACGGAGCAAATGCTTTGCAAAGCATCCCCGCTGACCAGATTGAAAGAATTGAAGTAATTACCAATCCTTCTTCTAAGTTTGAAGCAAGCGGAACAGCAGGTATTTTGAACATCATCCTAAAGAAAAGTAAAAAAACAGGTTTTAACGGAAGTATTACCGGAACTCTGGGATATTTACCTCAAACCAATCTCAACACCAATCTTAGCTGGAGAAAAGGAAATCTCACATGGTTCCTGAATGGTGGCGGTGGATATAGAGAATCTAAAAATACGAACAGAAATAATGCAACATATTTCACCCCGACACTAGATAATAAGGTAAATGCGGATCAAGAATCCATAACAAAGAGTAAAAACGATAACTATAATGCATCTACAGGTTTTGTGTATGATTTTTCTGACAAAACTTCAGTCAATGCATCAGGAACAGTAAGAACTTTTGATAGTGAAAATGACGGAAATGTATTTTATGGATATCGTTTTACTAATGGAAGCTTTTCGTCTGCGAGAAGACAAAATACCGGATCAAATAATAATCTTGCTTTTCAGGGAGACTTTGGACTAGACCATAAATTTGATGATAAAGGACAAAACCTATCGTTATCTTTAAGCTTGCAGAGAAATAGATCATATAACGATACAGATGTACTTCAGACTGAAAATGATGCTTTCACCCTACAAAATCTTATCGACCAAAATACGATTAATAAAACAGTAATTGCTAAGGCAGATTATGAACTGCCATTAGGAGAAAATTCTAAAATTGAGGCAGGATACAGATTGGATATCAATCAAAATGATTATGAAAATGATGTTTCACAAAGATATTCAACTACTGCAGATTATTTCTTTTTACCAAAGTTCACTTACAATGCAAATTACAAGGAGACCTTCAATGCAGGATATGCTCAGTTTAAAAGTAAAATTGGCAATCTTGCATATCAGCTGGGTTTAAGAAATGAATATTCTCAGATAGATATTAAATATCAAAATTTAGATTCTGATTCTAAACCGATTGATAAAACTAAAACTTACAACAACTTATTTCCTAGCGTTTTCTTAAGCTACGAAATAGCTAAGGACAATCAGTTTTTGGTTAATTACTCAAGAAGAATCGACCGTCCGAGATCTTTCTTCCTGATTCCTAATCCGAGTTATACGGATAATCAGAATATTTTCGATGGGAATATCGACCTGAATCCTTCTTATGTAGATTCTTACGAATTCGGATATAGTATTTCTAAAAATAAATTTACCATAAATCCAACCTTATATTTTAGACATACAACAGATGATGTAAAAATGGTTGTATTTACAGGTAATGATGGGGCTTTTCATACAAAACCTATCAATTTGGGAACCGATGACCGCTATGGTTTGGATCTTAATTTTAACTGGGATGCAACAAAATGGCTGAAGTTTTTAGGAAACGTAGATTTATTCGGGTACAAGACAACAGGTGTTTTTGCTGATGCCGGTTTAGTAAAAGAACCACTTTCATTTGAAGGTACCGGGTTTTCCAGCAGGGCAAGATTAACTACTACTTTTAAAGTTGATAAGACATTTAGTTTCCAATTCCAGGGATTCTACAGAGGAGCACAGAAATCTCAGAATCAGGATAGAAAAGACATGTATGCCATCAGCTTTGGAGCTTCCAAAACAGTATTGGCCGGCAATGGTACAATAAGTTTCAATATTCAGGATATCTTTAATACAAGAGCGATGAGAAGCCTTACGACAACACCTTCCTTTGAGAGAGAATCTTACATGCAATGGCAACCAAGACAGTTTGCCCTTTCATTTACGTACAGATTCAAGCAGGGTGAAAAAATAGAACAGCCTAAAAGGAAAAAAGACATTAACTCCAACGCTGCAGGAGACGATCAGCAGGGAGGTCCAATGTAAACTTCCTCTATACAACAAAAAAAATCCCGAAACTTAATTCGGGATTTTTTATTTAATTGTTTCAGCTTTTGAAACTTTTTCTAATTCTGCTTCGTAAATTCTTTTTCGCAAATCACTTGAAGAAAACCTGTGATCTCTCTTATTATAAAAGATCTCTATTCCTTTTTCTTCACAGTATTTTTTCCCTGTAAAATCACGGTCAAGATAATCGTCACCGATAATTCTCACATCAATCACAAAAGACTTTAGAATATCTTCCAGATCCTGCTCCGTGTAATAAGGAATAATCTCATCTACAGCATTTACTGCTTTTAATTGAATATATCTTTCAACGATAGTCTGTGTAGGCTTATTTTTATTAGGACGATCATGCGAAGGATCAATCTGCAAACCCACTATAAGATAATCGCAAACTGTTTTTGCTTCTTCAAGCATCTTGATATGACCTGCGTGCAACAAATCAAATGAGGAAAACGTGATGCCTATTCTTTGTGTTTTCATATGTATAAATTCTTTTAAATTATAACTTGGCTTCTTGATTTCGTATTTCAAGATACTTTTGCCATTCCCAAACGGTTTTCAGTGCTTCTTCCAGAGAAGTGTCGGATTTCCAGCCGAGTTCTCTTTCCGCTTTGTCTACATTGGCATAGGCTATTGTAATATCACCCTCCCTTCGGTTACAGATCTGATAAGGAACCTGTACACTGTTTGCAGTTTCAAAAGCTTTAACAACTTCCAAAACCGAAGATCCTTTTCCAGTTCCCAGGTTATATATATCAACCACAGTGCCATCAGAAGTATTTTGCATTAATTTTTGCAATGCTGCAACGTGAGCCTTGGCAAGATCTACCACATAAATATAATCGCGAACCGCGGTACCGTCTTCGGTAGGATAATCATTTCCCCAGATATTAAGTTTTTCACGGATTCCAGCCGCCGTCTGCATGACGTAAGGCACCAAATTATTCGGGACTCCAATCGGTAGTTCTCCAATTTTAGCAGAAGGATGCGCTCCAATCGGATTAAAATATCTTAGTAAAGTGATTTTCCGTTGATAAGCCTTAGCAAAATCAATTAAAATCTCCTCTCCCATCTGCTTGGTTTTTCCATAAACACTTTCCGGCATTTTAAGAGGGGTATTCTCGTCGATAGGCATCGTATCTGCCTGTCCGTAGACTGTACACGAAGAACTGAAGATGAAATTTGAAATACTTCTTTCTTTAAATTCCTGTAAAATATTAATTAAAGAAAATAAATTATTTTCATAATAATCAATCGGCTTTAGCTGGCTTTCTCCAACTGCCTTTGATGCTGCAAAATTAATACAGCCTTCAATATTGTGGGCATCAAAAACCTGGGTTAAAAGTTCTCTCCTTTTTAAATCAAAAGGATAAAAAACAGGCTTTCTACCTGTAATCTCTTCAATATTTTTTAATATAAATCGCTCTGAATTGGATAAATCATCCACAATAACAACTTCAAAATTGTTATTCAAAAGCTCTACAACTGTGTGCGAACCGATATATCCTAAACCTCCTGTTACAAGTATTGCCATTTTTTAATTTTTATTTTTTAATCATTTTGTGTTCCTATTGTATCGACTTCAGATATATCAAAACTAAATTTTCTTTTATTATTTAAATAAATTAGAGATGAAAAAAATCACAGAAAATATTACAATAATAGCAATAAATAAATATCTGGCTTCATCCTTTTCATATTTTGAATAATGAATACTAAAATCGAAAAAGTTTAAAATAATAGCTAAAAGATACATGATGCTGAGAAAGCTTACAACTTTGGCCGGCTTTACAAAAAGTAAAATTAAAGCAATTGAATAAATAATAATATAACCTGAATACAATACTATTTCTATACTTTGATTCAAATTTTTAAAAGTATATTTTTCAAAAAAGATTAGTGAATACAAGCTTAATGATGAAATCGTAAACAGAATCACACTAATTATAATATTAGCGATATATAATTTCTTGCTATTAAAGATATTTCTTCTCATTACTTCATAAACTCCAGCACCGCATCCGTAATATACTTCAGCTGCTCATCATCAAGCTCTGTATGCATCGGAAGAGAAATTACCTGATCCAACAGCTTGTCTGTATTTACAAAATCAGCATCATTACTTTCCTGATAATACGCTTTCTGTTTTCTCAGTGCTACCGGATAATAGATCATTGCAGGAATTTCTTTTTCTGTCAGAAACTTTTGGAGTTCATTACGTTTTCCGTTCAGGATTCTCAGGGTATATTGATGGAAAACATGAGTAGAATATTCAGCTCTTTTCGGCGTTAAAATATGTTCATTTTCGGCAAAAGCTTCATCATAATAATCTGCTGCCTTTTTTCTTGCTTCGTTATAATTGTCAAGATTAGGTAATTTTTTCCTCAAAATAGCAGCCTGAATACTGTCTAATCTTGAATTTACTCCAACCTCATCATGATAATATCTTTCGTACATTCCATGGTTGACGATACCTCTCAAGCGATGCGCCAATTCATCGTTATTGGTGAAAATAGCTCCCCCCATCTCCATAACAACCTAAATTTTTAGATGGAAAAAAAGAGGTTGTACCGACCGTTGACATTGTTCCTGCTTTTTTTACGGTTCCGTCTGAGAAATTAAATTCAGCACCGATAGCCTGTGCGTTGTCCTCGATAACATATAATTGATGCTCTTCGGCAATCTTCAAAATTTCCTCCATATTGGCACATTGCCCGAAAATATGAACGGGAATAATAGCTTTTGTTTTGGGAGTAATAGCTTTTTTAATCGCTTCTGTTGAGATCGTAAATGTATCATAATCAACATCTACCAAAACAGATTTCAATTTCAGTAAATGAATTACCTCAACTGTCGCCGCAAAGGTGAAATCTGCGGTAATGATCTCATCTCCTTCTTTAAGATCCAAAGACATCAAGGCAATCTGAAGTGCATCGGTACCGTTTGCACAAGGAATTACGTGTTTTACGTCTAAATAAGACTCCAATTCATTCTGGAAAGACTTTACCTCGGGACCGTTGATGAAAGCCGCCGAATCCATTACATTTAAAACTGCATTATCTACTTCATTTTTTATTTTGTAATACTGACTTTGTAAGTCAACCATTTGAATCTTTTTCATAAATAAATATTTCTGTAAAAATAAGGAATTTAAAATCCTTTCAAAAATTTTATTGATTTTGTTTTATCTTTATCTGAAAATAAATACATGAAAAAAATTTTACTCTTTTCTTTTTTAGCCGTTTGCTCTGTAAGCTTTGCGCAAACCTCACTTGTTTTTGTTTTTTTTAATGACAAACCCAACAAAGCAGCATTCTATGCCAATCCGCTGTCTGAACTTTCCCAGAAATCCCTTGACCGCAGAACAGCATTAGGCGTAGCACTCAACGATCAGGATGCACCGATTGAACAATCATATATTACCAACATTCAAAACTTAGGATTTACGGTTACAGATTATTCAAAATGGCTGAATGGGGTTGCCGTAAATGCTACTCCCACACAAATAGCATTGCTGCAGTCACAAACCTACGTTAATTCTGTAGAAAGTTTTGCTAAAAATACATCAGGAGTTCCGAAAATCAAAAATATCAACAAATGGAGAGATCCGATGGGTGATGCCAATAAAAATTTAACGGTTTTTGATTATGGTTCCGGTTCAGAGCAGATTGATCAGATCAACCTTCGCCCGTTGCATCTTGCAGGTTATACAGGAACAGGCGTTACGATCGCTGTCATTGATGCCGGTTTTCCAAATGTAAATACAGGTTCAGCCTATGCAAGACTCTGGTCGAACGGCCACATTAAAGGCGGATACGATTTTGTTACAAAGGGAACGGACGTCTACAATACATCACTTAGCGCTCACGGATCTGTGGTTCTGGGAGCTATTGGAGGCTATGTGCAGGACACCTTTGTAGGATCTGCTCCAGATGCTGATTTTTATCTTTACCGAAGCGAAAATGCCACCGTAGAAATCCCTGAGGAAGAACTCTACTGGATAGAAGCCGCAGAAGAAGCAGATAGAAAAGGAGTTGATATGATCACCACCTCTTTAGGCTATTCCACTTTTGACGATCCGAAATACAGTTATACGTATTCCAATATGAATGGCAGCACGTCTTTCATTGCGCGTGGTGCCGAAATTGCCGTTAATAAAGGAATGTTTGTACTATTTGCAGCCGGTAATTCGGGGGTTCAGCCGTGGCATTACATTATGACGCCGGCAGATAATGCAAAAGTATTCACCATCGGTTCCGTGGATGCTAACGGAGCATCTTCTGATTTTTCGTCTTATGGGCCTAATTCTGCAGGGGTAATAAAACCGGATGCCAGTGCGAGGGGCAGTTTAGCAACAACGGTCAACAATAACAATTCAACCGTTATAGTAAGTGGAACCTCTATAGCCACTCCGATTGCAGCTGGAGGAGTTGCGTGCCTGATTCAGGCATTTTCAACGATGGACAGGGATCTGATGAGGAACAAACTCAGGCAAACAGCATCCCTCTATCCCAATCATTCCGATCAGATGGGCTTTGGAATACTGAATTTTGGAAGTTTGTATAATAATATTTTAAATACTTCCGAATTGGTGAAGAAAAACAACATTGCTATTTTTCCGAATCCTGCTAAAGATATTCTTAATGTTGCTTCGGAAAGTGACGTTTTAGCACTGGAAGTTTATGACAATCTGGGAAGATTGGTCATGAAGGCTAATCATCAAAAATCGCTGAAGGTTGAAGATTTTGCGAAAGGAGTCTATTATCTGAAAATTCAGACGAAAGATAAAGTCTATTATGAGAAATTTATCAAAGAATAAAGCAAAAAACCTCTCGTGATGAGAGGTTTTTCATATGATAAGATTATTAAAAATCAAGCCGGTCAAAATCTTTAATTTCAGATAAAAGAACAGGTTTCCGATTATCAATGGTAGACCAGGTTTCCTTGAAAACTTCATCACCATCTTCTTCTGAATCTTTGTTGATATTATCTTTAAACTGTTTTTTACCTGTTAAAAAATTAATGCTCGTTTCGTTTTGCACAATCGGCCCGCGATTATAGCTCGAATCGTAGCCAATCAGCTGAAAATCATTATTTCTATATTTAAAAGTATAAGTCCAGTAGCCATATCTGCCGTGCATATAATTAATATAGAGGTTATTTTTGTCTATGGAGACATCCATTTCAGGAGCGTAATACACACCGCCATCTTCATTTTCGGACGAAAAACAGCTTTTGTTTTCAACAATCTTGTTATAGCTGCCATCTTCTGTTTTAAACAAAACAATAATTCCCCGGCGGTTGCGGTCCAGCTTTCCCCGGTATTCATGGGTGATAATTTTGTCTTTTTCGGTTCCTTTGATAATCAGAACATAATCTTTATGCCCGTCATTATTCAGATTACCTTCAATCTTATCAAAAATCACAAATCCTTTTGGAACAAAATCAGAAGGCTGTTTCTTCTCAATAGTTTTCACATGATCTTTCAATGCTTTTTCCACCGACAACGCTTCATTTTTGGCTGCAGGCGGCAATTTGTTTTGTGTTGAATCTTTACAGGAATCAAACAACAGCAAAGCGATAAATACGGAAACTGAAAAGAATACATTTTTCATACTACTAATTTTAAGCTGAATTTCTGCTCGCATTAATATTACCAAACAATGAACGTGTCACAAGCTTTTCATAAGCTTCTTTATTTCCTTCCCCCTTCTGAATTTTCATTAAAGCATATTGCTGAATACTCAGTAACGGAAGTACAATTCTTTCCCGGATCTTGACCGATTTTCTTGAAAGCGGATCTTCTTCCTGAAGCATTTTAAAACCTGTAAGTTCCAGCATAATATTTTTGGAAAGATTATATTCATCAAACAAAACATTCCAGAAAGCTCCGAATTTTGGGTTGTTTTTAATATAATACGTTAATGGAAAATACGTTTTATTCATGCTCATCATTGAGTTTAGCACCAATGTTTTAAAGAAATCCGAACCTTTATACAATTCTCTCACTTCATCAAATCTTCCCTGCTCTTTCATCCGCTGCATAGCAAAACCGAATCCGAAAAATCCCGGAACGTTCTGTTTAAGCTGCGCCCATGATCCTACAAAAGGAATCGCTCTCAGATCTTCAAATTTCAGTTCGTTACCGGCACCTCTTTTTGACGGACGGCTGCCGATATTGGTTTTTCCATAATATTCCAGCGTACTCATTTCCTGTAGATAAGGAACAAACATCGGATGAGCCTTTAAATCTGAATATTTTTTATAGCTGATATCCGCCAGTTCTATAATCAATGCCCTCTCCTTTTCTGTAAGATCTTTTTTGGAATTTTTAAAGACATCATTTTCCACACCGGCTGTGAGAAGCTGCTCAAAATTATATTTAGCCTGCTCTTTATTTCCAAAAATACTGGTAATCGTCTGCCCCTGAATCGTTAATTCAATTTTATGATTGGCAATGGTTTTTCCCTGAGAAGCATAGAAGTCGTGCGTTTTTCCGCCACCTCTTGCAGGAGGGCCACCACGCCCATCGAAAAAGACGACTTTGATGCCGCTTTCTTCGGACAATTTTGTAAGCACTTCTTTAGCCTTATAAATTTCCCAGTTGGCTTTCAGGTAACCGCCGTCTTTGGTTCCGTCTGAAAAGCCAAGCATGATCGTCTGTTGATTTCCTCTTCTTTCCAGATGTTTTTTGTACACAGGATTCTGGTATAGTTCGGCCATCACATTTTTCGAATTGGCAAGACCTTCCATCGTTTCAAAAAGCGGAACAATATCCATATTGATTTCTTCATCCTGATAGCCGCAGATTCTGAAAAACGCATAGACATTCATCACATCTTTCACTGCATCGGAATTGGAAATGATATAGCGGTTCATTCCTCTTGAGCCATTAAGCTTTTGGATGTCAGAAATTTGTGAAACCGTAAGCAAGGTATCTTTAACGATATCTTCAAAATCATCAGGATTAATCTTTTCCGAAACCCGAATTAAGCTGTTGAATTTTTCTTCATAATCAGCATCGGCATTCCCGTTCAGCTTAGCAAAAACTTCATCAATGACTCTCTGATGAATCCTGCTGTCTTGGCGAGCATCCAGCGTAGCGAAGTGGGTTCCGAAAATTTTCACCCGATCTCTGAAGTCAGTAAGTAAACCGATAAATAATGAATTATGCTGTTCTGTAAGAATTTTTTCTGCTTCGTCAATTCTTCTGATGATATCTTCAGCCGTTATTTTTTCGTTCCTGAAAATGGCAGCATACAGCTCATTGCTCAGTTTGGTAAGAACTTCAGAAACGCCTCTGAAGCTCAATCTTCTTCTTACCGATTTCAGATTATTATAGTAGGCTTTCAGTATAGCCGAATGAAGTTCTTCCGCTACCCTTTTGGTAACTTCCGCTGTCACAAAAGGATTTCCGTCACGGTCACCGCCGGGCCAGAAGCCTAGTTGGATGAGATCTTCATGAAGATGGAAATGTTCATTTCCAAAGGTTGATTTTATTTTATTGAAAAGTTCTCCGATCGAATCATAATACACATATCTCAGGTAATAGATAATGCTCATCGCCTCGTCAATCGGTGTGGGTTTTTCTTTGTTGACGAAAGGTGTCTTACCCAGCTGCTGCAAAAGCATATCGATATTGGTGATCGAGTCGTGGGTTATTGCATTTCTCAGATCATGGAGAATTCTCTGAACAGAATTCGGGTAAAACTGTGTCGGGTGTGCGGTAAAAACGATTTTGACGGTAAAGTCCTTCAGTTTCTGTCGGACTTCCTCAAGTTTATGATCCTGAAGCGAATGTTCATAGAGATTGGTGACTGTCCCTTTATCGCTGTCGGAATGAAGATTAGGAAATGCTGCATCTTCGATGCTATCGAACAAAACCACCTGTCTTTCGATGTATTGTATGATTTTAAAAAGGAGTTCGAGTTTCTGCTCTTCGGTTTGTAGATCGGTATGGCTTTTAAAGAACTCTTCAACGATTTCCTCGGGCGTTTTTCCGGCTTCGTAGCCGATTTTGCTTTCTTCACAAAGAAAGGGAAGCAGCATCCCGATATTCGTCATTTTATCATAAGGCAGGCTCATAAACAATGAATTGTAGATCTGGAACTTATTTTCCACGATCTGCCTGAATTTTTCTGCGCGTTGGTCGTGTATCATAATAACAAATGTAGGGGATTTTTAAGAAATTCGTTTTAAATCTATTTATAATTTCTTTTATAAAATAATAAATTATCGTATTTTCGACTTAATATCAAATGAACTAAATATATAAAATGAACAAAAAATATGATTTCTTCATCAGTCATGCGTCAGAAGATAAAGAAATATTTGTAAGACCACTAGCGGAAGAACTATTGAAATTAGGTTTTAAAGTTTGGTATGACGAATTAACATTGAAATTTGGAGATTCATTGTTCGAGGAAATTTCCAATGGAATTAGAAAATCAAATTATGGTTTAGTAATTATTAGTGAAAACTTCTTGAAGAAAGAATGGACTAAAAAAGAATTAAATGGATTAATTTCAAAAGAAATTTTCACAAAAGAAAAAACTATATTACCTGTTTGGTTAAATATTTCTTCCGATTCTATATATGAATTTTCACCATTATTAGCTGACAAAGTATCTATTAAAGTCATAAATAACGAAATTGATAAGGTGATTAAAAAGGTCTTGGAATTAAATAACACTAGTATTGTCGAATATGATGAAGTAAAAAAAAGTTCAATTCTTAATAAATTGTAATGAATTTGAACGTAAAAAATATATTATTGATACAGAAACTAGAATTAAAAATTTAGTTCATTTTGAAGAAGCATTCTTCGATTGGTATTGTTCTGACGAAAATTTAGAAGATGAGTTTTTAATAGAAAAGAAGAAAAGAGAATTATTACGTCAATATAATTTACCACTTAATATTGCGTACAATCCAGAGTTCAAACCATGTAGTGATATGAATTTAATGATTCGCCTGACAAAGAAATGGCTTTCAAAAAAAGCTTCAATTAAAGAAATTTATGAAATGATTTTTTTAATTGATTGGTATCATGAACTTGATTTACCATATATTTTGTGGGAATTTCCTAATGATTCTCTAAGTGATTGTGAAACATATGATTTTTGTTTTTGGGGTCCATATCTTATAAATGAAAAGAAAAAGGTATCTCATGAAATAATTAAGAATGAAAGTATAAAAGTATGGAGCGAATACTATGAAAATGGTCTCAATCCTATTTTATTAAAAGAGCTTAACATAAATCTTCACAGTTACCATTAGATATATTTTTACATTAATACAAATACTATGAAAAAACTCATCATATTCCTTCTACCCCTTCTCCTCTTCACCGCCTGTGGTGAAGACTGCTACAATGCGCCTCAACCGGTTGTTTTTGAATTCGTGAATGACGATGGAGAAAATCTTATTGCCAACGGAACGCTGACTACCTACTCCATTCAGGATGAAAATCACGTATCTATACAACTGACGAAAACCTCAGACAACAGAGTACTTCTCGAAAATGTCGGGGCTTATGACGGTACCAAAAAATATACGTTTTATTCTAATGTCAAGGTTTTTGATTTTACCATACAGTCATCAGAATTTAACAGCGGTTGTGAGGGCTTTCAGATCAACAAACTGACTTTTACAGGTATCGCCATCGATGTAAAGGATGAAAACGGATATTACAAAATTATATTCCAGTAAATTTACTTTTTACTTGTTTAAACTTTCTATTAACCGCAAAAGAGGCAAAAGATTTAGATACTTTTAATTAAATTTCATAAACATGAAGAATAAAGAACACAATAGTTTTTAAAAATCTTTGATTTTTATTCTTTTGAGAACTTTGTTTCTCTAATAACAACTTTAAAATAGTCTTTTGCCTCTTTTGTGGTTAAATTTAAAATAGTTTAAACAGCTTTTTTTGCTAAATTGAAAAAAACAACAGAATGAAAGTATTACTTCCGGTTTTATTTCTATGTTCAGGATTGATTTTCGGCCAGAAAACAGTTCCCGCAGATTACAAAAAAGATCCCGGAAATTTTAGACAATCCCGAATTGCTTTTTCCTTTTATTGTTCCTGATAAAAAATACGATTACTGGTCGGTGCTCCGCAACAATCCTGATCCCGACAAAGCCATCATCTATGAAAGTCAGGCACCGGATTTTATGACATTAAATGATCCCGCTCCGGAAAAAGGATTTTTTCAGAAATGCCTGGGAGAAGATTGCTTTTCTTATCTTTTGGCCTGTGAAAAAGGCAAAACGAAATACTTTTCCACCGAACAGCAACTGAGAAATTTTATCGGAACGGTCGATAATCTTCCGGAAGCTATTTTAATAGCCAACACTTACGGTTATACTGTTGACACAGGCAATGCATTGAGCAGCTCTTATAAAATGGATGATAAAAATATATTCCTATATCTCACCAAGCTTACAAACAATGCTGCAGGCAAAGAATCTTTTTTCATTAAAATCAACAGGAAAACGGGAAAGCACGAGGTAAAAAGCAATGGAGTTTATTAATATAAATACATCATTTCTATTTCTGTAATATCTGCAACTTTATTTCATACACAGAATTACTTTTTACGTTTAAAATAGGTCTGAATTCTATTGTACAGCGTATTGTTTAACTGATTCACCTTTTCAAACGAAGCTATAAAGCACTGAAAAATAACAAATTGTACTTGATCGGCTCTTCGGACTGGTTGATTGCTTCTTCGGAGTACTTGACCGGCTCTTCGGAATGGTTGATTGCTTCTTCGGAACGGTTGATCGCTTCATCGAACTGATTGATCCCCTATTCAAAGTACTTGACGATCTCATCGAAGTAGTTGATGGTCTCAACTGAATGCCTGAATGCCACTTTGCATACCAAAATACTTTAATCCGTCTGTTCGAGTGGGTCTTCGCAATGCAATGGAGAAAAACATATCGAGAACTTTTTACAATTAAGACATCTGTTCTCGATACAAAATTCTTTCAGAATTTTACTCGAACCGACGAAACGTTATTTACAATAGATCCGATAGTTTTAATAAAAATGAATCATTATAATTTTAAAACTTTATTAACGGTTATTTCACGATCCATTGCGTAAATTTGGGTTAAAATAAATTAAAGAACAATGCTTAATTTCGAATTTAAAAATCCAACTAAAATACTTTTCGGAAAAGGTGAAATTGCTAAAATTTCAAAAGAAATCCCGACCGAAGCCAGAATCTTACTCATTTACGGTGGTGGAAGCATCAAAAACAACGGCGTTTACGACCAGGTAAAAGAAGCGTTGAAGGATCATGATGTGTATGAATTCGGTGGGGTACCTGCCAATCCTGAGTATGAAGTACTCATTAATGCTTTAAACTTCATCAAAGAAAATGAAATCACTTTTCTTCTTGCTGTGGGCGGAGGATCTGTAATCGACGGAACCAAATTTCTCTCAGCAGCAGCCAACTATGAAGGTGAGCCATGGGAAATTCTTACAAAACCGGTAAGAACTTTTGAAGGAGAAGGAATGCCTTTCGGAACAGTATTAACATTACCGGCAACCGGCTCTGAAATGAATTCGGGCTACGTGATTTCAAGAAGGGAAACCAATGAAAAATTGTCTTCAGGAGGTCCTGGACTTTTCCCTGAGTTTTCAGTGCTGGATCCTGAAGTGGTAAAATCAATTCCGCCAAGACAGATTGTTAACGGACTGACGGATGCTTATACCCACGTTCTGGAGCAATATATGACAGCTCCTTCATCAGCCGATTTACAGGAAAGAATTGCAGAAAGTATCCTGATCAGCTTACAGGAAACTGCTCCGAAAGTTCTTGCAGATGATTTCGATTATGATGCAGCCGGAAATTTCATGTGGTGCTGTACGATGGCGCTCAATGGTCTGATTCAGAAAGGAGTTATCACAGACTGGGCAGTACATGCCATGGGCCATGAACTCACGGCTTATTTCGGAATAGATCATGCGAGAACGCTGGCGATTATTGCTCCTTCTCATTATCGCTACAATTTTGAAACTAAAAAAGGAAAACTCGCGCAATATGCAGAAAGAGTCTGGGGAATAAAAGACGGAAACATTGAGGAAAAAGCAGAAGCCGGAATCAAAAAGCTGGAAGAATTCTTTCACAGCCTGCATATTCAGACAAAACTTTCAGAATACACGGAAGATTTCAAAGGAACTGCGGAAAGAGTAGAAAAAGCATTCACAGAAAGAAACTGGATGGGCCTCGGAGAGTACAAAAAACTAACTCCCCAGGATGCTTATAAGATTGTGGAGATGAGTTATTAGGAAGCTGGAGGCTGGGTGATGGAGGTTTATTTTCACTATGTTAAAAAAAAATTAAGCGTATACGATAAACTTCCAGCATCCATCTTCAAACCTCAAACCAAAAAATCAAGCGGTATAATAGTAAACTTCCAGCATCAAGCTTCAAACTTCCGGCACAGATTATTTTTTCTACAAACATTCGTTTAAAAATCCTTAATTTCATTAGAGATATTTCAAATTTATTTATATTTTAGCATATTCTTAAATTTGTGAAAATGAAAAAACAATTACTTTTATTTGCCTTTGCCTTTTCTGCGTTATCGCTTAGCTCATGTCAGGATGATGATACCCAAGCTTATGAAATGGATATGATGAAAGGTGAATGGAAAACCAGTAAAACAGAAGTAATTTCAGGAAAAGACGATAAAACAGTTATTGAAACAGATGTTCCTACCGGATGTTCTGCGAAGAATATTACGGAATACAGAACTGATTATTATACTGCTTATTCTGCCTATACAGGAACGGGAGCAGACTGTCAACTAAGTTACAAATCAGAAGGAACGTATGAGTATGATACAGATACAAAAGATCTTACCATCAAATACACCAATGACAGCCCTAGAAAATACAAAGTAATTGTGCTTACAAGCTCGGAAATGAAACTTAAACAGATGTTCGGAAACATCGATCAGGACGGAGACCAGGTGATTGATAACACGTACATTTCCTACAAAAGATAAAATCAAAACTCTCGAATTTCTCGGGAGTTTTTTAATGAAAGAATTTTATTAACTGAAAATTATTAAAACAATGAAGAAGATGTTATCAGCATTTTTATTGCTGACTTTTGCGCTTTTCTTTTCACAGGAAAAGAAACCAATGTTCTGGCAGGACATTCAGAACTTTAAAAAACAGGATCAGGAAACGGCACCTCCTAAAGATGCCATTCTATTAATCGGAAGCTCATCATTCACAAAATGGACGGATGTTTCCAATTATTTTCCTGACAAAACTATTATCAACAGAGGTTTTGGAGGCTCAAGACTGACAGATCTTAATGATTATGCGACAGATCTCCTAAACTATCAGCCCAAACAGATTATCATCTACTGCGGAGAGAATGATTTTGCTGATGATGACAAATTAAAAGCGGATGTAATTGTAGACAGATTTAAAACATTTTATAAAAAAATAAGGACAAAATTCCCGAAAATAGAAGTTGATTATATTTCCATAAAATATTCTCCAAGCCGCGAAAAGCTTTGGCCTCAAATGAAAGAAGCCAACAAAAAAATTGCTGCTTTTATGAAAAAGCAACCAAATTCTGAATTTATCGACATTACAAAAGTAATGGAAGATAAAAATGGAAATGTGAGAAAAGATCTTTTCGTGGAAGATATGCTTCACATGACACCGGAAGGCTATCAGCTTTGGGCTTCGGTCATGCTTCCTTATATGAAATAAATAAATGAGATTGATACAAAATCATTTCATTCTGATTACAAACAACAAAACTCCCGAAAATTTCGGGAGTTTGTTTTTATTTCTTTTTCTTAGACTTAGAGATTGCTTTTTGCTGAGCCCTGTTTGCCCCGAATTTTTTCGGCGCTTTTCTTTTGGACGGGCCGCCCCAGTTTTCTTTCTTGTTTTTATCTTTCTTTTCATGGAAAGCTCCTCCGCCATCATTCAGTTTTACCTGAGCCGGATTTTTCATTACAACCTGCTCTTCTTCGGAAGCAATTTTTTTAGGATTGATCTTTACTTCTGCAGGGAAGTCGATATACTTTAGTTCTTTATCCATCAGCAATTCAATGTCAAGCGCTAAAGTTTCTTCCTTCTTAGTAACAAATGTCACAGCTTTTCCATCTTTATCCGCCCTACCGGTTCTACCGATCCTGTGAATATACTGTTCGGGAATATCAGGCGTTTCAAAGTTGATAACATGAGTAATATCTGAAATATCAAGACCTCTCGCCATTACATCTGTTGTAATAAGTCCTCTTATTTCCTCATTCTCAAAACTTTTCATTGCTTTGAGCCTGTAATTCTGTGATTTATTGGAATGAATAACATCAAACTGGTCCGGGAAAAGCTCATCGATCTTGGTAAAAACGAGATCTGCATTTTTCTTATTATTGGTGAAAATCAACACTTTTGACATCTCAGTATCTTTCTTCAATAAATATTCAAGAAGGTTGATCTTTGTATTAAAGTTTTCTACTTTATAAGCGGTCTGTTCAATTTTTTCGAGCGGAGTTCCGGATTTTGCTAATGAAATCTCAACCGGACTTGCAAAATACTCATCCAGCATTTCATCTACAGATTCTGTCATGGTTGCAGAGAAAAGAATATTCTGTCTTTTCTCCTTCATCATTTCAAAAATATGGGTCAGCTGCGGTCTGAAACCAAGATTCAGCATTTCGTCAAACTCATCAATAATCAACTTCTGAACCTCTTTCAGGGAAATAGCATTATCAATTGCCAGATCCATCACTCTCCCAGGAGTTCCTACCAGAATATCACAGCCTCCGTCGAACAACAGCTTTTGGGTATTGATATTCTTTCCTCCGTAAATTCCTATAACTCTTGCAGTGATATTTTCCGTTAATTTCTCAACAATTTCTGAAACCTGTACTACAAGCTCTCTTGTAGGAACAAGAATCAAAACAGTAGGATTTCCGTTTTTGTTATACTTCCATGTTTTAAGGACAGGTAAAAGATAGGCCAGCGTTTTTCCTGTTCCGGTCTGTGCAATTCCCATTACATCACGCCCGGAAAGGATAGGTTTGAGGCTCTTCTCCTGAATCGGTGTAGGTTCGAATAATTCCAGATCTGCCAAAACATCAAGAATCTTAACCGGAAGTTCAAAATCTGCAAAAGTGAGTTTTTCCATTTTGCAAAGATAGGTAATTAATTTTTTAAACTTTGGCGGGAAGCTTTGAAGATGGATGATAGAAGTTTTTTAGAGATAGAGATACTTCGACAGGCTCAGCATGGCATTTCTAATACTAACTGTTTTAAAGAAAATTTGTAGCGATGTCATGCTGAGCGAAGTCGAAGCATCTCTAACAATTATTTTCTTGTAATCCTTAACAAAATAATGACAACCAATAAAATTGAAAAAATAAAACCCAGCACCGCTACCAAAGACATCTCCCCTATTCTAGGTCCGGATTCTGATACAAAAACAATTGCTGTTGCAATGATATTTGCCCCTAGAATCATAGCCAGAATCAGATTGATAATGCTTGATTTTATTAATTGATTCGTTTTTTCAATATTTTTGATTTCGCTGGAAACAGTAAATTTATTTTCGTCTAACTTCTGTAGAACAGAACGTAATTCTTTGGGGATTTCATCTACATTATCTGTAAAGTTCATCACCTTATCCATTCCTGCCTTAAAAATATTCTGCGGACTTATCTTTTTCGTAAATATTTTTTTTGTGTAAGGATGTAAACTTTTTACAATATCCAGATCCGGATTAATCGTTCGTCCGACTCCTTCAATCAGACCTATTCCTTTAAATAAAAGATAAAAATAATCCGGCATATACAGTCGGTTATCCTTCAGGACATCTTTCATCTTATTCATTACGGCATGAGGATCAATTTCTTTCAGTGAAGTGCTGTGAACGAAATCTAAAATATCTTCAACATCACCTTCAAATCTCCTTTCGTCGGGAATCTGATAGCTGACTGCCATTTTCTTCAGATAACGTACAATTTTATGTGGATTTTTCGCAACGAAACTTACAATAAGATTCTCAAGAATTTCTTTATCATTTGGCGGAATTTTTCCAACTGCTCCGAAATCTATGAAAACAACTTTTCCGTCTTTTTTTACCAGAATATTTCCCGCATGAGGATCTGCGTGAAAGAAACCATAGTCGAGAATCTGTGACACGAAAAGCCTCAGACCGGCTTCAGAAACCGTGACAGGGCTGATGGAATTAGCAAGAAGTGTTGTTTTATCGGTCACTTTTATCCCATCAATAAATTCCATACAGAGAATATTATTGTTGGAAAACTCTTCGTAAACCGTCGGAACGTAAGTCACTTTACTGTTTTTGAAATTTCTCCTGAACTGCAGAATATTTTCCTTTTCATTAATTAAAGAAACTTCTTCCAGCAAAGATTTTTCAAATGTTGAAATGGCCTGTTTAAGATTTAGCTTGTCTCCGATCTCGGAATATGATGAGATCAGTTTTTCAATATCTTTAAGGAGCAATAAATCATCTTCGATAACAGACTGTACATCAGGTTTCTTTATTTTTAAGATCACCTCGGTGCCATCTGCCAGTGACGCTTTATAGACCTGAGCAATTGATGCCGTGGCCAGAGGCTCATTCTGAATGTCAGAAAAATGTTCGGAAACGACAATATTAAATTCATTTTCAAGGATTTCAGCAACATTCATTTCTATTTTATCCACCTTATCCTGAAGTTTCTGAAGCTCCTGGATCAGCTCAGGAGGAAGAAGATCTTCCCTGTTGCTAAAGCTCTGGCCAAGTTTTACAAAAGTAGGTCCCAGCTCCTCCAAAGCCAATCTGATTCTTTCGTAAACGGTACCTTTAGATACGATTTCTTCAGGATTGGCGGAAATTTCCACCTGCTTATTTCCAACATTCATCCTGGCCAGAAGATCTTTGAAACCGTATTTACTCAACACGGAAATCAATTTGGCAGATCTTTTAAATTTTCTTTGTTGCTTGTCAAACATAATTTATAAAAATACAAAAAAACAAGCCAAAATCATTTCAAAAAGCGTTCCCTAATTGTATGCAAATTTATACAACAAAAAGCTTTTTCCATTTTGAAACAGTATTACGGCTCAGCTTGTAATGTAAAGCAAGCTTGGTATTATTTAAGCCGTGCTGCTTCTGAAATTCCAGAATTTTAATAATGGTTGATTTGCTGTATGATCGGTGTTGCTGATTAGATTTTGTAATATCCTTCGTAGACGGAGGAAAAATGATGTTGTTAATCGCTATCACATCCAGCTCAGTAAAGACTTTTTTTATTTAAAATCTTTTCACATTCGCTCTTTTTTTCAGGAAACTTTTTATTGAGAATATCAGTATAAATCCTTCTAAAATCAGGCTGTGAAGTATTTTTTTTCATAATTAATTATTATTCAGATTTACCATATTTTTTAGTCCACCTATGCAGGGTAGATTTCGGGATTCTATATTCCTTTACAATCTGCGGCATTGTTTTTTCCTCATTTTCTATGAGTTCAACAATAAAATCAATAACTTCTCTTGTATAAATACTTTTACGGAAGTTTGGCAGCATTGATTTTTTTTCTTCTGTTTTATCAACTTTAGAAGGTGGTGCATAGAGAATAAGATGCTGGGAATATATCCTGAAAAAAATCATATTCCAGAAGTTTACTCCACCTCATAAGCACATCAGTATCAAGACTTTTAGAGGCATACATTTCATTAATCTGTGCTTTTGTAGATTTCATGAATTTGCAGATTCTCTCTAATTCTATTGAGGTATCGGCTACACGTGTCTGTATGATACTTCCGATATGTATTTCTTTATAGTCAAATTTCATCTCTGTTTACTATATATAATGTATGGTTATTTTTAATTCGCTGATTTTTAAACATTCATAAACTTTTATAAAGTCAACCTTAGATTGAGCTAAGAAAAATTTTATCCTAAATATTTATGAAATATTGTTAACATGGAAATTCTATCGTTGTGGTAAAAATTGCAGAATCGTTTCATCAGCTATCAATTTTCAGCTGAAACAGAACTCATAAGCAATACAAATATTTTATCTCTTAAAGGGGAATATTTTACTTTTTTCATACTTATTATCAACGACTTACTAAGTTCTATAAAATACGATTTGGCATAATATCAGTTCTCTTATGACTGGTATTCCGACAAATTTAGTCAAATTGTAACAATAATGCAATATGTTTAAAGTATTGATATTTAATATCAACGACAAAACAATTTTCTTGTAACATTTACTGGATGATATTTCAAGTTTTTATTGAAGAAAACTATTTGTAATGAGATGCATTAAAGTATTCTAATGCTATTAATTATCAGCTTCATACATGATCTAATCAATGATTAGAATTTAATTTTTAACATAGACTATCTTCCAGATAAGTATCGGATCTGAAACAAAAAATAAACCTCTCAAAAAGGAAGTTTATTTATCGGTTAGATTACAATTTACTTTAAATATGTTTCATAAAGATCTTTTCTGCGGTCTTTCATGACCTGAACGGAGCCGTGATGATGAAGGTCTTTGAGTAAGTTCAGATCCACATCGACGATCAGGGTCATTTCGGTATTGGGGGTTGCTTCTCCTTTTACGGCATTTGACGGAAATGCAAAATCTGATGGCGTGAAAACAGCAGCCTGGCCAAACTGAATATCCATATTATTGACTCCCGGAAGATTGCCTACACAACCCGCTATAGCAACATAGCATTCATTTTCAATTGCTCGTGCAGCGGCGCAGTGACGCACTCTCATGTAAGCATTCTGCGTGTCGGTAAGGTAAGGAACAAAAAGAATCTTCATCCCCTGATCTGCAAGAATTCTCGGAAGCTCAGGAAACTCAACATCATAGCAAATCACTAATCCGATTTTCCCGCAGTCGGTATCAAAAACACGGATTTCGCTTCCTCCTTTCATACCGTAATATTTTTTCTCGTTTGGCGTGATGTGAATTTTACGGTATTCATCGACTCTTCCATCTCTATGAAGGAGGTAACTTACATTATACAGATCATTATTTTCAAAAATCGGCATACTGCCTGAAATGATATTGACATTATAACTGATCGCCAAATCTGAAATTCTCATCTTTATTTCATCTGTCAGCTTAGCCAGCTCAATCATACTGTCTCTTTCGGAAAGCTTGTTGAAGGGCGCTAATAAAGGGGTATTGAACAGTTCCGGGAACAGCACGAAATCTGCTTTGTAATCGCCCATCACATCTACAAAAAATTCTACCTGTTCGTAGAAAGCATCAATATCCTTAAAATGTCTCATTTGCCACTGAACAAGACCAAGGCGGATGATGCTATCCTGCATCGTATTCGGTTTTTTGCTGTAATAGATGTTGTTCCATTGTAGCAGAACTGCATTTTCTTTTGAAGATTCGTCTTCTGGTAAATATTTTTTTAAAACCCTGATCGGTAAAAAGTTATTGGATAACTGAAAGGATAAAACAGGATCATAGATTTCTTTATCACGCACTCTCCTGATATATTCTCTCGGCGATAGTTCGCTGTGTTTATGATAATTCGGGATTCTGCCACCGAGAATGATTGATTTTAAGTTTAATAATTCACACAGTTCTTTTCTGGCATCATATAATCTTCTGCCCAATCTCAATTCCCGAAACTCGGGGTCTACAAAAACTTCAATTCCATATAAAACATCACCGGTAGAAGAATGGGTATTAAATGTATAATTTCCTGTGATATCACTGTATGTGTGATCGTCTCCGAATTCATTGTAATTAACTATAATTGAGAGTGCCACCGCAGCTAATTTACCATCTACAGTGATACATATCTGTCCTTTAGGAAATATTCCTGTTAGTTTTTCTATACTTTTTCTAGACCATATTGATTCTGACATTTGGGGATAGGCCCGTTTCATTGTAACAACCAATTCTTCATAATCCTGAACAGTCAGCGGTCTTGTTTCTATTTGCATTTGATGTAATTTTATTTAAATTTAGGGAAAAATTAGACAAACACAGTTTAAAAAATTTAAAAGATATTGCTAAAAAGCCATGAAAACATTTCCAATAATTCAATATATCACTTTGCTAATTATTTTTGCTTCAAGAATATTTTATTCCAATTCGATAATTAATTTAACACATAATTTCAATTTACTGTCTGTTTCAGAAATAAGGACTAATGATATAAAAACTTTTACTTATCTATATTTAATAGGATCAATGGGCATAAGTTATATTATTTTCCATAATCATTGGATATTCAAAGCTCTTTATTGTTTATTAATCTTTTTAAATATGCTGTTGATTATTTTTTCATTGAAGCAATATTAATCTAACTAAAAAGATGAAAAGAATTTCGGTTATTAATTTATTTGCAGCATTGATATATTTGTTATTATCAATGTATTTTCAAGCAGGTTTTTTTCTTGAATTCATCCCTGTTATTTTGTTAGTTCTAATCCTTAATTTTTATATCATCTGCCAAAATAATAACCGAATAATATTATATATTTTAAACAGTTTACTTTTTATAGTATTACTTTATTTCCTAAGCGCAGGAATAGCTCTAAGGCAAGATTGGTAAACCAAAAAATCCCGCCCGAAGGCAGGATTTATATCTAAAATTCAAGTCAAAATTATTCCCACTCAATAGTTGCAGGCGGTTTGCTTGAAATATCATATGCTACTCTGTTGATTCCTCTTACTTCGTTGATGATTCTGCTTGAAACGGTATCTAAAAACTCGTAAGGAAGTCTGCTCCACGTTGCTGTCATGAAGTCGATGGTGTTGGCAGAACGGACAACTGCTGTATATTCGTACGTTCTCTCATCTCCCATTACCCCGACCGATTTTACCGGAAGAAGCACTACGAACGCCTGAGAAACTTTCTCATACAAATCATTTTTATATAATTCTTCAATGAAAATATCATCCGCTTCCTGAAGGATTCTCACTTTCTCCGCGTCAACAGCCCCCAACACTCTGATCCCCAAACCAGGACCCGGGAAAGGATGTCTGTGCACCAAATGATGAGGAATTCCCAGCTCTTCACCTACTTTTCTTACTTCATCTTTAAACAATTCTCTTAAAGGCTCCAGCAATTCAAACTCCATTTCTTCAGGAAGTCCACCTACATTATGGTGAGATTTGATGACGGCCGAAGGACCGTTTACAGACTGGCTTTCAATAACATCAGGATAAATTGTTCCTTGTGCCAAGAATTTTGCCCCTTCAATTTTGTGAGATTCTTCATCAAAAACATGGATGAATTCGTTTCCGATGATCTTTCTTTTTGCTTCCGGATCATCAACTCCGGCTAATTTTGATAAAAATCTTTCTTTAGCATCAACCAGTTTAATGTTCATATGGAAATGTTCTCCATAATTATCCATTACTTTTTTGCCTTCATCTTTTCTCAAAAGACCTGTATCTACGAAAATACAAGTCAGCTGATCACCGATTGCCCTGTGAATCAAAACTGCAGCAACAGAGGAATCTACTCCACCGGAAAGTCCTAAGATCACTTTCTGATCTCCTACTCTTTCGCGGATTTCTGTTATTGTTTTATCGATATAGTTTGTCAGCTTCCAGTTTTTCTCTGCATTACAGATTCCGAATACGAAATTCTCCAGCATTTTTCCGCCTTCTTCCGTGTGGGAAACTTCAGGATGGAATTGCACGCAATAGATTTTCTTATCTTCATTTGACATGGAGGCCACTACACCCGACTGAGCATTTAACTCAAACCCCGGAGGCAGCTGTCCCACTTCGTCAAAATGACTCATCCAAACGATAGAATTATTAGTTACACCTTTTAATAAAGAACTTTCTTTTACGATTTCAAGGTGAGCTTTTCCGTACTCTCCTTTTACACCTTTATGAACTTTTCCACCTAAAAGATGAGCAGTCAACTGCATTCCGTAACAGATTCCCAACACAGGAATTCCTTGTTCATACAACTCTTTTTCAACAAGATGGGCATTTTCTGCATTGACAGAGCTTGGCCCTCCTGAAAGGATAATTCCTTTTGGCTGCTTTTCTAAAATTGTTTGTAATGGTGTATTGAAAGGTAAAATTTCCGAATACACACCCATCTCACGAATTCTTCTTCCGATAAGCTGGTTGTACTGTGATCCGAAATCTAATATGATAATACCGTTGTTCATTTTTTATAATTGATGAATGATGATTCTGATTAATTCCCTCCGGGTTTCACCCGAGGCTATTATGGTTTCGCCCTTTCAGGGCTCTCTTGAACTCTTTATTTAAGTTTTGGCTAAAGCCAAATTGATTTCTTTTTTCATTTATCGGGCTAAAGCCCGATCCTATTGATGGAACCTTTACAAAAAAAAGACCTGGATTTCTCCAAATCTTTTTCGTGATTTATGTTAGAACTTTCCGATGTCTTCTCTGTAGAAGCCGTAATCGAAATGTACATGACTTGCATCTTCGTAAACTTTCTTGCGGGCATCTTCGTACGTGGCTCCAGTGGCTACGATGTTCAGCACTCTGCCGCCGTTTGAAACTACTTTATCTCCTTTTGTAATGGCTCCTGCATATAACAGCTTGCTTTGTTTTACTTTATCTTCTCCCACGATTTCGAAACCTGTTTCGATGTTTCTTGGATATCCCCCTGAACACATTACCAGACAAATTGCTTTTTCGTCTTTAAATTTAAGCTCGATATCTTTTCCTTCCATACAATCCTGGATAACATCAAGAAGATTATTTTCCATTAAGGCCATCAATACCTGAGTTTCAGGATCTCCGAATCTCATGTTGTATTCAAGAAGATAAGTTCCGTTCTTGGTCACCATTAATCCGAAGAAAATGATTCCTTTAAAACCAAAACCTTCCGCTTTAAGTCCGTTGACAGTCGGTTCAAGGATATTTTTCTCAAAGTCTTCGTAATGTTCCTGGGTAAATTCCGGACTTGGAGCGACAGATCCCATACCTCCTGTGTTTGGTCCTGTATCGCCATTTCCTGCTTTTTTATAATCTTTTGCAGCAACACAAGGGAAAAGTTTATTACCGTTTGAGAAGGCAATAATAGATGCCTCAAAACCTTGTAAGTATTCTTCGATCACCAAACGGATTCCTGCATCGCCATATATTCTTCTGATCATGAAATCATGGATGGTAGCTTCAGCTTCTTCCAGTGTATCGCAGATCACAACACCTTTTCCTCCGGCCAATCCACTGGCTTTTATAACCAAAGGATATTCCTGTTTCTGAACGTATTCTTTAGCGTCATTGTATGAATCAAAAACTACAGCTTTTGCTGTTTTGATATCATAGGTCTGCATAAATTTCTTAGAGAAAGCTTTACTCCCTTCCAGGCTTGCCACCTTTTGGTTTGGTCCGAAAACTTTAAGGTCGTGCTTTTTGAATTCGTCCTTCAAACCAGCTACAAGTGGTGCTTCTGGGCCAACGATCGTTAAATCTACCTTTTCCTTGATTGCAAAATCTCTAAGTTCTTTAATCTCTGATAAATGAACATTTTTTCCTATTACATCAGTGGTAGCGTTTCCGTTGGCGAAAAACATCTTAGTAATTCTCGGATCATTCTGAAGTTTTGCTGCCAAAGCAGATTCTCTTCCACCTTCACCTATGATTAATATTCTCATACTTTATTTAATTATCTAGTCTATAATTTACAAATATATAATTTTGAATGCTATAAATACAATCTCAAAATATAATTTTAGCTAATAGCCAATAGCCGATAGCTAATTGCTTTACAATTAATGTAAAAAATGTCTGATCCCGGTAAACATCATCGGAATATTGTGCTCGTTGGCAGCGTCAATACTGTCCTGATCTTTTACGCTTCCGCCGGGTTGGATGATCGCCGTAATTCCTTCCTGAGCGCAGAAATCTACCACATCACGGAAAGGGAAAAATGCATCTGAAGCCAATACCAATTCTCCTGAGAACTTTTCTTTAGCTCTTTCGATCGCCTGTTGGGTAGCCCAGATTCTGTTTACCTGTCCGCCTCCGATTCCAAAAGCCTGAATTCCGTTGGAAACTACAATCGCGTTGGATTTTACATATTTCACTACTCTCTGAGAGAACAATAACGCTTTTTTCTGCTCTTCCGTAGGCTGAGTTTCAGTAACGACTTTGATATCATCTGAGAAAATGCTGTCATTATCCTGAACTAAAATTCCTCCGTCAATCTTCACCCAAGTTTGCTTGTCAGAAACCGGATTTACGATTTTTATAATTCTCAGATTTTTCTTCTTTCTTAAAATTTCTAAGGCTTCTTCATCAAATTCAGGAGCCATAACAATTTCAAGGAATGTTTTGTTTAATTCCTCCGCTGTTGCTGCATCGATTTTGTAGTTCATTGCAACAATTCCGCCAAAGATAGAAACAGGGTCGCACTCGAAAGTTTTCTGATAGGTTTCCAACGCTGAAGTTCCGATCGCAACGCCACAAGGTGTAGAGTGTTTTACGGCGCAACAAGCCATTTCTTCTTTGAATTCTGTTACCACTTTCCAGCAAAGATCCATATCACGAAGATTATTGAAAGATAATTCTTTACCTCCCAATTGTTCGAAATCTTTCATAGCACCGTTTTCGAAAGTAGAAACGTAGTAAGCAGCTGTCTGATGTGGGTTTTCACCATATCTAAGATCAGAAACTTTTTTGTAAGAGGCATTTAAATAAGTCGGATAATCTTCTTCTAAAAGCATTCTTGAAATCGCTGCATCATAGGCAGAAGTAAGGTTGAATACTTTTCCTGCTAATTTTTTACGGGTTTCGATATAGGTATCACCGTTTTGCTCCATTTCGATTTTCACGGTTGCATAATCTTCAACGTCAGTAATTACCGTCACAGAATCAAAATTTTTAGCAGCAGAACGAAGCATTGAAGGACCTCCGATGTCGATGAATTCCACCTTTTCGTGAAGAGAAATGTCTTTGTTTACATTTTCAAAGAAAGGATAAAGATTTACGATTACCATGTCAATCAGTCCAATTCCGTGTTGCTGAACGGTATTCATGTGCTCTTCATTGGAACGAACGGCCAACAATCCGCCATGAACTTTCGGGTGTAATGTTTTCACTCTTCCATCCAACATTTCAGGAAAATCGGTAACCTCATCAATCTGAATCGGATTTAAACCAGCGTCTTTCAGGTGTTTGAATGTCCCTCCTGTAGAAATCAATTCGTAATTTTGGGCTTCCAAAAACTGTGCGAATTCTATCAATCCGCTTTTGTCAGAAACACTGATTAAAACTCTTTTTTTGCTCATCTTACTTTAAATTTTTTCTTTTTGATAGGATTTTTATCCTATCCTGATTTAAATCGTCCTTTCAGGACTCTTTTGATCAAAAACTTTTACTTTCAATTTACTTTTTACAGCTATTTCAAACTGTCGACCGGGTCTTTCACCTCCGGTCTATTATTTTTACTTAGATTTTTCTTGTTTTTCGAAATATTTAAATCTAAATGTGTTTTGTATTAATGTAATAATGTATCAGTATAACAATGTAACAATCATTTAGATTGGTAAATTGGTACATTACTAGATTGGTACATTATTTAATACTTTGTTTATAGCTTTTGGGAAAATTTCGTATTCAATTAAATGAACTTTTTCCGCTACCGTTTCAGGAGTATCATTTTCTGTAATCTGGAATGATTTCTGAAGAATGGCTTCCCCTTCATCAATTCCTGATGTTACGAAATGTACAGTAGCCCCGCTTTCTTTTTCCTTTGCTTCAATCACCGCGTTGTGAACATGATGTCCCCACATTCCTTTTCCTCCGAATTTCGGAAGCAAAGCCGGATGAATGTTGATTATTTTACCGTTCCAGTTTTCACAGAATTCAGGTTTCAGAATGGATAAAAACCCTGCTAAAACGATTAAGTCTGTATTTCCAGGAATGACTTTGCTCAATTCACTGCTGAAGTTTTTTCCTCTCGGAATCAGAACGTTGTCTATATTATGATTTTTTGCTCTTTCAAGTCCGTAGCACTCTCTGTCGGCCACTACCAACGATATTTTTGCATTCGGGATTTCTCCGTTATCAATAGTATCGATGATTCGCTGAAGATTGGTTCCTGAGCCTGAAACGAGTATAACTAAGTTTTTCATAGATTAATGTAACAATGTATCAGTTTAACAATATAACAATTCATTAAAATTGGTAAAATATTACATTGTTATATTGGTACATTAAAATGATAAGTTTATCTTTTCGTTTCCTTCTGTAATTTCTCCGATTTCGTACGCATCGTCCAAAAGGTGTAATACTTTTTCTGCGTGTTCTGCATCTACCACAACGATCATTCCGACACCCATATTGAATGTTCCGAACATCTCTTCGTGAGCCACACCTCCTCTTTTTTCCAATTCAACCATGATCGAAGGAATATTGATTTTTGATGCGTCAATAGAAGCACACAAGCCTTCAGGAATGATTCTAGGAACATTTTCATATAATCCACCTCCGGTGATGTGGGCAATTCCGCAAACTTTTACTTCTTCAAGAACTTTATGGATATCTTTGTAATACAATCTTGTAGGAACTAAAAGTGTTTCATATAAAGGCTTCCCTTCAAATTCTTCATTGAAATCAGTAAAAACTTTTCTCACCAGTGAAAATCCGTTGGAATGAAATCCTGAACTTGGCAATGCAATAATTTTGTTTCCTGCTTTAATTCCTGAACCGTCAATAATCTGATCTTTTTCAACAATTCCGACGCAAAATCCTGCAACATCATAATCTCCGGGCTGGTACATTCCCGGCATTTCAGCTGTTTCTCCACCGATCAATGCGCAATTGTTGTCTTTACAGGCTTCCACCATTCCTAAGACGATTTCTGCGGCGATTTCAGAATCCAGTTTACCACAAGCTAAATAATCCAGGAAAAATAATGGTTTTGCACCGTGGCAAAGAATATCATTGGCACACATGGCGAAGCAATCTACCCCGATCGAATCGTATTTTTTTGAGTCTAAAGCTACTTTCAGCTTTGTTCCTACCCCATCGGTTCCGGAAACCAACACAGGATTTTTGTATCCTCCGATTTCATAAAAAGCACCAAAACTTCCCAAATGGTTCAGTACATTGGAATTATGGGTTTCGCCAACCGCTTTCTTGATCTTGTCAACGGTTTTGTATCCTTCTTCTTTGTCTACTCCTGCTGATTTGTACGTGTTGCTCATATTATTAATGTAAGAGTGTATCAGTTTAACAATTTAACAATGCTTTTAATTGTTAATGTGCTAAACTGGCACAATTTATTTCTATGTTTAAGTCTTAATTTCGAAAATAAAAAAAGCCGACAATCTTAGTAGATTATCGGCGTTGTATTATCTCAGAATTTCAGAGCCCACAATATTCCCTTTCTTGGAGAAACATTCTTTAAAAGTGGTCTGAATATTCATCTTTTTTTCTTTTTGCAAAGATATTAATTTTAAATTAATATTCAAATCTATTTTTCAAGGATAATTTCTACTGCCGAAATTTTTGCAATCTTTTCCTTCAATTCGCTGTCTTTCTCTTCATTAGAAATTTTCTGAGCCGATTTGTCAAAATTATCATTAAAGAAAGGAAGCGTAAAAGTATCGACGATATTTCCGCCGTGAAGTGGAAAACGTTTTGCTGCCGCTTCTAAAACACCCAATCCTCCTCTTGCTCCGGGAGCTGTTGCCATCAATAACATTGGTTTTTCATTCCAAACTGCTCTGTCTTTGATTCTGGAAGTCCAGTCGAATACATTTTTGAAAGCTGTGGAATACGTTCCGTTGTGCTCGGAAAGAGAAACCAAAAGTATATCTGCAGCATCAATTTTTGAAGCAAAATCTGCTGCCTGTTGAGGCACGCCATTTTCTACTTCACGCTGATGTTTATAGATCGGCATTTCAAATTGATTCATATCTATGATTTCCACTTCTGCATTCTGAATGAGTGAAGCTGCATAAGAAACTAAAAGTTTGTTGATCGATGTATCGGAATTGCTTCCGGCTATGGCTAAAATTTTCATTGTTTTTATTTAAGTTTACAAATTTAATATTATTTAAGGTAAGATGGCAAGTCCATCGGAACTTCCATTAAAAGAATTTCGGTATCTTCAACGGCTTCAATGTTGAAACTTTGGGTATCCCAGATTCCCAGACCATCTCTTTCATTTAAAATCCTGTCGCCAATTTTTGCGCTTCCTTTTAAAACAAATGCATACACCCCGTTTCCTTTTTTATGAAGCATATAATTTTTACCGTTGCCTTTGGTAAAGTTTGCCAGGTTGAACCAAGCATCCTGATGAATCCAGACTCCGTCGTCGTTTTTATCCGGTGATAAAATTTGCTGAAATCCATTTATTTTTTCACCTTCTTTAATGCTTTTCTGATCATACCTCGGTTCAACATCAACTTCTCTTGGAAATACCCAGATCTGTAAAAATTTTACTTCTTCATCCTTATTTTTATTGTATTCGCTGTGCATTACACCGGTTCCGGCACTCATCACCTGGATCTCTCCCTTTCTGATAACAGCTGTAGTTCCCATGGAATCCTTATGCTCCAGATCACCTTCCAGCGGGATTGAAATGATTTCCATGTTTTTGTGCGGATGTGTTCCGAATCCCATTCCCTGAGAAACGGTGTCGTCATTCAGCACTCTGAGAACTCCGAAATGGGTTCTTTCATTGTTTTGATAGTTTGCAAAACTGAATGTATGATAAGAATTCAGCCAGCCATGATTGGCGTGACCTCTTGTATCTGATTTATGATATACTGTTTTCATATTGTGATTATTTATGGTACAAATGTACATTATATCGTTGTCTAAAACTGTTGATATAGGATAAGAAAGAAAATATATAAACAGTCAGAAGATACATTTACTTTATTCAAATCATAAAATTTTATATCTTACCAGCAATTTAATAATTATGAAAAATATTATATCGTTATTTCTTCTCTTTTCAATTTGCTGTTATGGTCAGCAAAAACCACTTAAAAGCTGTATAAACGGAGACTCACTTATGACCAAATATCAAAATATACATACTGCGTATAATAAATTAATTGAAAAGAATAGTAATAATATTTATTTGAAAAATGACAGCTACTATTTTAAAATTTCTAACAATGTAGGGAATTCCAATCCTGAATCTCTGAGACTACTCTTAAAATACGAAGGAAAAGATGTTTTTATGAAGACTGACCCAAATGGCAACCTCTATTCAATTTATCAAAACACAAAGCCTGTGGAAGAAATCTTTTTCCCTAATAAAGATAATTTCGATTTAAAAGTAGAAAATTTGATTACAAATTTATCAATCAGGTATCTTGCGAAAGACAAAAGGCTATATGCCACTTATTATGAAAAAAATAAGGATCAGAAAAATGATATTGTCCTTGCCCAGATGTTTAGAAATTGTACGCTGGTTGCAGAAAAGAATTATAAAAAAGATTTCAGAATTGATAGAAAACAGCTATTGAAAAAGCTCCCAAAAAACTTTTATGATGCCGCGCTAGAGTATCTTGAAAAACAGAAAAATGAAAATAAAATAACCAATGAAGAATATACACAACTTAAAAAGAATGCAGAACTGATAAAAAATAAACTTGAAGCCGGAGAAGATTCCAATGAATTTTTCAAAAAAAGTATATATCAGTAAGATGTACTCAGATGACGAAACGCCTGTTTATCAGGTCGGATTACCTAAAAGACCTGATGGTAATTTCGTCAACTGGCTTTTTGAAATTAATGCAAGAAATAACACTGTACATGAAATTTCCTATATTCCTCATGAATTCTAATTTTCTGGATTATTTTCAAAAAAAAGCGGACACTATAGAGTCCGCTTTTTTTATTAATTTTAATTCTTTTAATTTAAAAATGTACCTGCTGAATTTCTTCTTCAATTTCCTTTGGGGTATCATGTTCTGATTTAATAAAAATCATTGTTAAAACAGCACCCAACAGCATACAGATTCCACCGACTACGATGTAATCAATTGCCATTTTGCAAAATACACCACTTACAATCGGACCTCCGAAAATCCCGTTAATGATCTGAGGAATCACAATAAAGAAGTTGAAAATTCCCATATAGACTCCCATTTTCTTTTGTGGGATTGAATCGATTAGCATGGCGTAAGGCATGGCTAAAATACTTGCCCAGGCAAATCCCAGTCCGACCATTGAAATCCAAAGATGATGAATATCTTTAATGAAATACATTGAGATTAAACCTAACCCTCCACAAGCTAATGCTAAGGCGTGCGTTTGTTTTTTACCTATAAATTTTGCAATCGGCGTTAAAGCAAAAGCAAAAAAAATGGCATAGAAATTATAACTTCCGAACAAACTTCCTGTTAAGTCACCAGCTTTATTAAATTCCGCAGAATGAGTATTATCTGGTGAAAGCCCAAAATGATGTGTCGCCAAAGCACTCGTTGTAAAAACCCACATCGTAAACAAAGCGAACCAGGAAAAGAACTGTACAATTCCTAATTTTTTCATCTGTGAAGGTACATTCGCAAAATCTTTAAAGATATCTGAAAGTTTAGATTTTTTTTCTACTACTTCCTTTCCTCCTTCAAATGAAGCAAATTCTTCCGGTGAGTATTCTTTGGTGGTGGTGATGGTGTACAAAATCGATAAGATCAGCACTGCTGCGCCAATGTAGAAAGCATAAATCACATTGTCTGCCACAAATCCTTCAGGTGCTTCATTTGAAATTCCCATTTTTGTAAGCCAGTTTGGCAAATCTGAACCAATTACCGCTCCGATTCCTATTAAAATAGTCTGAACAGAAAAGCCTATCGTTGCCTGATGTTTCGGCAGCATATCTCCCACCAAAGCACGGAAAGGCTCCATGGCAACATTTATAGAGGCATCCATCATTGCTAAGAAAATCACGGCCATCAGCAAAACATTTGCCGCTATCATCTGCGTTACAGAGGCTGCATTGGGAAGCATCACCAATCCGATGGCGCATAAAACCGCTCCTATTAAAAAATAAGGCTTTCTTCTTCCCAACGGACTCCAGGTGTTATCTCCCATGTGACCGATGATTGGCTGTACAATCAATCCTGTTACAGGTGCCACCAGCCAAAACCACGACAACTCATGAACATCTGCTCCAAAGTTTGCCAAAATCCGGCTTGCATTTCCATTTTGTAAACCAAAAGCCATCTGGATTCCCAAAAATCCCATGCTCATGTTAATGATCTGAGGCATTGACAGATTGGGCTTTACTTTTTTCATCATTATGTTAATTTGATTTTAATTGTTTAATTAAAGTATCTTCAATCGGAGTTTTTTCAACGACCACTTTATCTACAATCTCATTGGGAACCGTTACAGAAAGAACGTATTGTTTTACTTTCCATTGTCCGTTAATTTTTTCAACCACACCGGAACCGCGGCAGATCTTCATTTGAGTATCGAGCAATTCATCGAACCACGCCAGTTTTCCATCATTGCTGAAATAGATATTTCTTTTTAATGATGTGAAATCCCATGTTCTTTTTTTGTCGAAATGAGGTTTAGCCCAGATCATAAAAGCTTTTTTATCCCAGACTTCCGTTGCATCTGTTCCGATGAAGGTAGATTCATCTGCGAAATAATTGAAATAGGTTGTAAAATCTGCTTTTGCAGCTGCGACGTTGAATCCGTCGAGCATTGTCCCGATTTCTGCTTTTTCTTTTTCAAATTTTTTCTGAGCTGAAATGGTCGTAAAGCTCAATATACACATGATGAAAGTAAAGAATATTGTTGTTTTTTTCATATTTAATTATAAACCTTTAAATTTTATTTTTTAACGCAAAGGAGCGCAAAGCTTTCTTCTTAACTACTAACTGTTTTTAAGTTCACAAAGGCGTTTCACTCAGCAAAGGTGAATGAATTTATTTTTAAGTTACTTCAATTCAATAACCATAGAAGTTTTTGCGGGTATGGTGAGATTATTCTGTAATGAAAAGTCTTTATCGGAGATGATGTCTTTTCCTTTTGAAAATCCTTTTAATGATTCAGCAAAATGCTTCAAATCCAATGTTTCTTCTTTTTCATTGTTATTTAAAACAACCATTACGCTTTCCTTTTCGTTATATCTAAAATAAACAAAAACATTGTTCTGCGGGACGAAATTTTTAGTTTTTCCGGTGTGAATGACTTCTTTTCCTTTCCTCCAGTTCAACAGTTTTTTGAGTAAACTGATAAAATTCCTTTTGTTCGGCAGTCTGTTCTGAAGGTTTAAAAGCATTTACTTTGTCAGACTTCCATCCACCCGGAAAATCTCTCCGGATATCGGCATCGCCACCTTTATTTTTATCACCGCGCATTCCGACTTCCGAGCCATAATAAATCTGTGGAATTCCGCGAACGGTTGAGATCATTGTTAAACCTAACTTATAAGCTTTTGGATCATTATTGAATATTTCATTCCATCTTTCGGTATCATGATTTTCAAAGAAAACCATTACGTTATTGATATCGGGGTAAAGGAAATCACTTGCCAGGCTGTTGTATATACGATTCATTCCGCTGTCCCAGCCTTCTTTTTCCTTTAATGCTTTCGGCATATCGCCGTACAACATAAAATCCATCACCGACGGAAGATTGGAATTATAATTTGCCGCTTCACCCGTTTTTGAATCTTTCTGCCATGCCGAAATATATGCCGCTGTATTCAGCCATGTTTCTCCAACGATATTAAATTTCGGATATTCATCGGTAATTGCTTTAGCCCATTTAGCCATCGCCTCTTTATCGTTGTAAGGATAAGTATCTACACGAAAGCCTCCCAAATCTGCATATTCAATCCACCAAATGGCATTTTGGGTAAGATATTTTAAAACTAAAGGATTTTTTTGGTTGATATCAGGCATTGTTGTATCAAACCAACCATCCAACGCTAATTTTTTATCAACATCGGAAGCATTGGTATCAAACTGTGTGGTTGTTTTGTAATTGGAACGTTTAAAACCATTTTCTCCGCTACTAAACCAATGAATCCAGTCTTTTGTCGGCAGATCTTTGATCATCCAGTGTGAAACTCCCCAGTGATTGGTGACATAATCCATCACGAGTTTCATGTTCCTTTTGTTTAATTTTTGGGAAAGTTCACGATAGTCTTCATTGGTTCCGTAGCGGGCATCAATCTTATATAAATCGGTCTGCGCATAGCCATGATAAGAATATACTTTTTCATTGTCTTCATTCACCGGAGTGAGCCAGACTGCCGTTGCCCCGAGATTCTGAATATAATCGAGATTGTTGATAATTCCGCGCAAATCTCCGCCGTGACGTCCGTTGGGAAGGCTTCTGTTTGCTTTTTCCGTTAAGTCCGGGCTTGAATCATTTTTCTCATCACCATTGGCAAAACGGTCGGGCATAATCAGATACATTACATCCTTAGACATAAAAGATTCTCTATCCGCAGAATTGGGTTCTCTCTGCTTTAATTCGTAGGTGTAAGAGCTGGAGATTTTTTTGCCTTTTCTAGTATTTATCTTAAACTTCGGAACAGTGATCTCATTGGTATTTACAGTTATAAAAACGTAATTCGGATTTTCTACTTTCTGAATCTCTTTGATCTGAACTCCGTCTGAAATTTCGATTTCGTCATTGGCAACATTTTTTCCGTAAACCAGGATCTGAAGTTCAGGATTTTTCATTCCTTTCCACCAAAAGGCCGGTTCTACTTTTTGAATTTGTGAAAATGCAACGGATGCTGCCGATAAAGCAAATATTGTATATATTTTTTTCATTTTATGATTTTTAAAACGTTAACAAAGGTTCATCTTTGAAAGGTTCGTTTGTATGGTGTGTAATTATTAGCCCCGATAGAAACGGCATCCTTTTTCGTTACGGCCTCCGCTTCGCTCCGGCCGCAACGAAAAAGATACAGTACTTCGGCAGGCTCAGCATAAATTCCAAGCGGGAAAAAGCTTCTAAAAATAAAAAAAACTTTGTCAAAGATTAAACTTTGACAAAGTTGATAATATATTACAATGGTTTTATCGAAATTGCAAAACCGCCGCTTCGTGCCATTTTAAAATTGATCTTAGACTTACTCGTAATCTGTTTTTTATAAATGTGATAGCTTTGAGGATTGTCGATGTAATCTGCATCTTTTCCGTCTTCATAAATCGTCGCTTCGTACTTCTTACCTTTATCAAGGAAAGAGAAATCGACGGTATGATCACGTTTGTTTTCATCCGTAATCCCTCCTACAAACCAGTTTTCAGTACCTTTTGCTTTTCTTGCGGTGATGATATAATCTCCGGGTTCAGCTGATAAAATTTTAGTATCATCCCAATCTGCCGCTACATCTTTGATAAACTGGAAGGCATCCATGTGTTTTTTGTAGTTTTCAGGCAGGTCGGCAGCCATCTGAAGGGGCATGTACATTACCACATAAAGAGCCAGCTGCTTTACTAAAGTCGTCTTTACAAAACGCTTATCACCCGGGAAATAGTAATCCAATTTCGTCTGGAAAATCCCCGGTGTATAGTCCATCGAGCCCCCCCATCCATCTTGTAAACGGCAAAATGGTTTGGTGATCGGGGTTATTTCCGCCGAAAGCTTCGTATTCCGTTCCACGTGCTGCTTCAGCAGAAATATAGTTCGGGTAGGTGCGGCTTTCTCCGGTAGGTCGCACGGATTCGTGAGAGTTAACCATGATTTTGTACTCATTTGCCTTTTCTGCAATTCTGTAGAAATGGTTGATGGTCCACTGAGAATAATGATGCTCGCCTCGTGGGATCATATCTCCTACATATCCCGTTTTCACGGCATCGTAGCCATATTTATTCATTAGCTGATAAGCTTTATCGGCCCATCTCTCATAGTTCGTTGCAGAACCTGAAGTTTCATGGTGCATAATCAGCTTGATACCTTTTGAATGTGCGTATTCATTCAACATTTTGATATCAAAATCCGGGTAAGGCGTGATGAAATCGAAAACAAATTCTTTTGAATGCCCAAACCAGTCTTCCCAGCCGATATTCCATCCTTCGATCAAAAGCCCCTGGAAACCGTTTTCTGCGGCAAAATCAATGTATTCTTTAACTTTTGTATTGTTGGCAGCATGTTTTCCGTTAGGCGTTAATTTAGAAAAATCGGTTACTCCAATACGGACATTTGATTCCGGTTGGCCATATGCCCATTGTGATTTCCCGATGATCATTTCCCACCATACACCCATGTACTTTGTAGGATGAATGTAAGAAGTATCGGTATATTTTGTAGGTTCGTTAAGGTTGAAAAGCATTTTTGAATCCATCACTTCTTCTGCTTTCGGAGCCACAACAATGGTTCTCCAAGGCGTTACGGAGGGTGTCTGAATATATCCTTTTGCTCCCTGCCTGTCAGCAGTAAGATGTGTTTTGAATTTAAAATTAACCGCATCCACTTCAAGATGAGAAGCCGGATAATCTAAAACTGCCGCTTCTGCAACGTTAATATATAATGGTTCTTTACCTTCCTGCTTCAGCATTACCGGTGACTGCACTGCATTTTTTATCAAAGTCTGCGAAGCATTGGCATCTGCCGCTTTCGGCCATCTTGCAGGGATCTCGGAAAGTTTTGTCTCCTGGTATTGGTACTCCTGAGAATCATAATCGGCAACGATCCACCAGGCTTTCATGTCGGTTGGGAAATCAATCTCGGAATCTTCTTCACGGATTACGAAATAATTAAGGTTTTTCTGCTGCGGAAATTCATACCTGAAGCCCAATCCATCGTTAAAAAGTCTGAACTTAACGATAATATTCCTGTCAGTAGTATCCTGGTGCAGCGTAACTGCTAATTCATTATAGTTGTTAATATAATTTTTCTTCTCCCCTAAAATCGGTTGCCAGGTTTCATTTTTTGCATCACGTTTTTCGTCAACTTTCGTAAAGCCGTTATTAAGATCAAATTTTACATCTTCGGGTTTAGCAATTTCAGATGCAAATTTGATAGAAGTATCTTTAAATAATCTCAATCCCAGTTTTGAATCTTCAACTATTGTTTTTCCGTTGTATTTTAGGTTATAGAAAGGTACGCCCTGCTTCAGCTGGAAATCCATTTCAAATTTTCCGTCCGGCGATTTTAAAGATTGTGCATTAACACCCGCAAACATCATCGAGAACAATAATGCCCCAATTGTAATTTTCTTCATAATGATCATTTATAAACTTTAAAAATAAAGAAAGTGCTGCCGAAAAGCAACACTTTGCTATATTATTCAACTTAAATTAATATTATAATGGCTGGATTTTGTAAGTTCCCATTTTTACATCGATAGAAATTTTATAACTACCTCCTGTTCCATCAAATTTAATATTCCCGTTACTTCCTTTTGGTCCTAAATATCCAGTATTCCCATCAGCTGTAATATTTCCCCAATCCAAATCTCCCCAGCTTTGTTGTCCTAAAAATTTAAATTCAGAAGCAGCCGGAAGTGCTACAGTATATTCAAACTTACCATTTCCTAAGCTTGTCATTGGAATTGCCGTTCCTGCATTCCATCCATTGACAGTTCCTACTAAATATACATTAGCAGGATTCCAAGTATTAACAGATGAAGCTGAAACAGTGATGGATTTTACAGTTGCATCTGCATCAATAAGAACCTTATACATTCCTGTTGTCCCATTAAACTGGATATTTTCAGGAGTTGAGGCCGCTAAGTTTGTTGACCAAGTTTTAAAATATTTGTTCCCTGCGTTCATTCCCGCAGCATCAAGGCTATAATTTGTTGGTCCCCAATCTTGTTGTCCCAAAAATCTAAATGTTTTTCCATTTTCTAAATACGTATAGATTGTTGAAAGATTATCTTTTTTGTATAGTAATTGTGATGTCGCCGCATCCCAGCCTACAGCTGATGCATCACCTACTATATAAAATGATGGATAAGCGGTCATATAAGGCTGAACATTGATCGTTAAAACATTAGAATTAACAGGATTATAACTACCTAATTTAGAAGATAATCTTACTTCTATATCAGTAGCAACATTGGGAGCAAGGCCTGCATCTAACATCATATTATTAAAATCAGCAACGGTATAGCTAACTTTTTTAGCCCCATCTGCTAAATCTATATTTTTGGGGCTGGCGAAATTTGTTCCCTTTAAAGAAATTTGTAATTGATTCTTTTGAGCAACACTTACTCCATAATCAGGAGCACTCCAATCAAAAGTAATGGCAGTTTGAGCTTCATTATCTTTAATTAAAACTAAAGTAGTTTTATCTGCTTTTAGATTAGATGCTGACGGATTTTGTAAAACAGCCTGATCTTCATCTTTATCACAAGAAGCTATTAAAAAAGCTACCACAAAAAGTGTGAATATTTTAAATACATGTTTCATTTTAATAGTGTTTTTTTATTAATAGCCAGGATTTTGAACCAAATTAGGATTTGCTACAATCTCATTAGCTGGCAAAGGAAATAGATTTCTGTAGTCTTCAACAGCTTTACCATCTTTCACGCCCCCTTTCCAAGGCCATAGATAAGAGCCTGTCGTAAATTTACCATAACGAATTAAGTCCGTTCTTCTTGTTCCTTCCCAAGACATTTCTCTTGCTCTTTCATCTAAGAAAAAATCGGTATTAATTGATGTAACCGTATTACCTCCTGCTCTTGTTCTCAAGGCATTCACATACCCTAATGCAGTAGTAACATTTCCTCCCGATCCCCCTCTTGTAACAGCTTCCCCGTACATTAAATAAATATCAGCTAAACGATACAAAGGAATATCTGCGTCTACGAAATTACCAGAGGTATCTGACCCAGGTGCTCCATTAGAATATTTTATATTTTTATATTTGATAAATGCGTAACCGTCTGTAAAAGTTGCTACATTGTTAATTTCTAAATTCTGACCAGTCGTATAAAAATTCCCTCTTTGATCACTTGGAGAACCTGCAAATAGATTAACAAAAGATTTTGTAGTTCTAAGACCACCCCAGCCTCCATTTATTCCAAAATCAGAAGCAGGCATAGATCCTCCAACAGCAGCATGTACCATGAAAGTTGAACCACCATAAGTTTTTGTACTTGTACCATCGTAGTTTACAGATAGAATAACTTCAGGGTTACTTACATTATTATCAGCCATAAATAATGATCCATAATTTGATTTCAGAGAATAACCAGCACTTATAATTTTGTTACAATACGTAATACAATCTGTATATCTTCCTGTACCTGTGTAAACTTGTGCATTTAAATACAATCTTGCTAATAAAGCCCAAGCTGCCGCTTTATCTGCTCTTCCATACTCATTAGTTCTTGCATCTTTAAGATCATTGGCACAAGCCAAAAGTTCAGCTTCTACATACTTGAATAATTCTGCTCTCGTAATTCTTGGTGGAGGATTATTAATAATATCTGTAGTTTCTATTACATTAGGAACGTTTCCAAATAAATCTAATGCGTGATAGTAAGATTGTGCTCTCAAAAAACGCGCTTCGGCACGCATATATTTTGCCTCAGTCAGATTATTTCCTGTAATGCCGTTTGTGGAAAGTTTTTCATCTGTAGTGTTTTTAATAAATTCATTACTTATAGCAATTACACTATAGATTCTGTAATATATCGCTGTTATAAAAGGGTTCGAAGCATCCCAAGTCATTCTATGCATTTCTGGTAGACCAGAATCTGCCCAAGCGATAACAGCTTCATCAGTTGTTAAGACCTGCATACTATACATTTGACGAAGATAATTGGAAAATCCACCATCAATACCTCCAATATCAGTATTTGCATCTCCATTATTCTGATCTCCTTGTCCTCCAATAGCCAGCCCAGCATAGATTTTTGCTAAAGCAGGTTTATAGTTATTAAAGTCTTTATATAATACAGAGGAAGTAAGTCCTAAACTTGGTTCTCTTTCCAGATCTTGTGAGCACGAGCCTGCTGAAATTACAGTTCCCAACACAATAGATCCTATAATTATTTTTTTGTATAAATATTTATTTTTCATGTTAATTAAAATTGAAAGTTAAATCCTAATGAATAAACTTTAGGTCTTTGATAAAATCCATTATCTACACCATTAAAAATCTCTGGATCAATACCTTTATATTTAGTGATTACAAAGACATTTTGTGCCATAGCATTTATTCTTAAATTAGTTCCTTTCCCCATAAATTCTCCAACATTATAACCAACTGTCAAATTATCCATCCTTAAAAATGAAGCATTTTCAACAAACATATCAGAAAATAACTGGGTAGTTGCAAATTGTGTATTTAAAACACTTACATTAGTATTACTCAAGAAATTATTATTTTGAATATTCGCAATTGAACTGTTAGAAGCTGAATTATTATAGACATAGTTTCCTAAGATAGCCCTAAGTGTAGTTCCAAAATCCCATTTTTTGTAAGATATCTTAGTAGAAAAACCTAAAATTGCGCTTGGGTTAGGCGATTTATAAAAATATTTATCAGAATCATCAATTTTTCCATCTGTGTTTCTATCTACATATACTCCTTCAAGAGCTTTTCCATTACTATCATAAACTTGCTGGTAGACAAAGAAAGAGTTGGGTGCATATCCTACAGAATTCCATTCTATATAGTTATTAATTCCTGTAATATTTGATGATGATGTCTGAAATCTATACGAAGAATCAACATATTGTGAGAAGCTAATAATTTTAGGGTTTGCCTTACTGAAGTTAAAATTAACGTCCCATGTTAAATTCTCATTTTTTACAGGTATAATATTCAGATTAAATTCAATTCCTTTATTATCAATTACGCCTACATTTTTCGTAACAAAGTTATTAAGACCTCCTGCCCATGTCGGTACATTCGCAATCAAGCTGTTATCATCCGTTCTTTTTGCAAACAAATCTACCGAACCGTTGATTCTATTATTCAAAATTCCAAAATCTAATCCTATGTTTTTTGCAGTAGTAGTTTCCCATCTTAAATTTGGGTTATAAATATCTGGTCTTAGCAACGTGTAAAAAGTATCACCAAGCTGATACTGTGAAGTACTGCTATTACTATATGAATATGAACCAAAAGCGGTGTAAAAACCTCCTGTTTCTTGTTGCCCAGTTTGTCCCCAACCTGCTCTTAATTTTAAAGAATTAATAAGTTTTACATTCTTCAAGAAACTTTCTTCATTAATTTTCCATGCAACGGATACGCCCGAGAAATTACCCCATAAGTTATTTTTATCTGTACCGTTCCAGAAAGTAGATGACCCATCTCTTCTGATTGATCCGTTAATAATATATCTATTGGCTATAGTAAAAATACCTCTTGCATAGTATGACTGCATCGTTCTTTGGTTATCTCCCGCAGTCGAAAAATCGGTTTTTTGACCATTCCCATAATAAGTTGGTGCTACTGGAGTTATTTCATGTTTATCCTGATAAGAGTAACCTCCAATAATATCAATATTGGTAGCTATAGCGTCTATTTTTTTAACATAATTAAAATATGTTTCCAATAATTTACCTTTAGCTTCCTGCGAATATGAACGATAAGATCCTAAAGTGCCAATACCTTGTGCATAATTCGCAGCCACAGCCGTAGAACCGTCACTTTTTGCATAATCATAAGAAACATTTGCTACTAATCTTAAATCTGGTAAAAAATGAAGCTTATAGTCTACTTGTAAACTTGGAATGATTCTGAAAACAGATGATAGATCTCTTTTACTGTATAGTAGACCAAGAGGGTTTCTTGTTCCATTTACATTTAGTCCGGTAGCTGTGTTTGCAGGATCCAACCACTCATAATATCCTCCATAATTAGAATTACCAGAATATATCGGTTGTGTCGGGTCAAAATAAATAGCAGCACCTATCGCTCCTCCATCAGGGAATCTGTTTTCCGTAAATGTTCCTTTTAAATTTGCATTAATTGATAAATGGTTGTCAAAAAACTTTGGCGATAGATTTAATCCCAAAGAAGTTCTTCTAAATTCATTAGTTTTAACAATACCATTCTGTTCATTATATCCTAAAGATAATCTATAAGGTAAACCTTTAATTCCTCCAGAGAAAGACACATTATTATCAGTACCTAAAGCCTGTTGATAAATTTGGTCTTGCCAATTTGTATTAGCATTTCCCAAATAAGATTTTTGCTGTGTTGTACCATAGGTATTTACAAAACTTCTGAATTGATCTGCATTCATAACATCTGTATTCCCCATTTTAGTTGAGACAGAAAAATTGGTATTAAAATTTACCCTGAATTTTCCCGCCGTTCCTTTTTTGGTTGTAATTAATATAACCCCATTAGTTGCTCTGTTACCATAAATGGCAGTAGCAGAAGCATCTTTAAGAATATCAAAAGTTTCGATATCATTTGGATTAATTAATGATAATGGATTTGTTGCTCCTGCTAAACTATTCGTTTCTAA
Organism: Chryseobacterium sp. POE27; assembly: GCF_039727685.1. Lineage (NCBI taxonomy): Bacteria > Pseudomonadati > Bacteroidota > Flavobacteriia > Flavobacteriales > Weeksellaceae > Chryseobacterium > Chryseobacterium sp. POE27. Next base: position 17,735 of record NZ_CP152475.1, on the reverse strand, counting down.
AGGAACCCCATCAATAACTATTAGAGGATCATTATATTGGAAAGAAGAACTACCTCTCACCCTGATTGTAGATCCTGATCCGGGAGCTCCTCCATTTCCAGTAACTTGTACCCCTGGTGTTTTACCAACAATCAATTGATCAGCAGTTGTAGCTCCTCCATTAAAATCTTTAGCAGTAACAGAAGTTATCGACCCCGTAAGATCCGTCTTCTTCTGTTTCCCATAGCCAATCAGAACAACCTCTTCTATTTTTTTCTCTTTCGTAGCAGAGTCGCTTGTTTGCGCATGAATTATTGTACTTGCCAATAAAAATGCAGGCGCAATTTTTAATACCGTTGTAAAATTTTTCACAATATTATTTTTATATAGTTTCTTTTTTATCGTACAAGGCCAGAGCCTGCTGCAATTTAAAAAAATTTAATAATTATCATAAATTTTAAAAAATTTTATTAAAATTATGTAAATTAAACGAACATTTTAATGCATACATTTAACTGTCAGTTATTTAAACTAAAATATGCATCACATAGCACTATTTTAAATTTAACAAAAAGTTAAACATTTGTTTAACTAAATGTAATATCCGACTGTCCTGATAGACTTTAAAACCGTTTAAAAAGAAGACTTACGGTATTCCGCAGATATTCGTTATCTTTGCACATAAAACTTTACTATAAATGTCGAACAGAAAGATGATTACGGCAGCTTTGCCTTATGCAAACGGACCGGTTCATATAGGACATTTGGCAGGGGTATATATTCCTGCGGATGTTTACGCAAGATTTCAGAGAAGATCAGGAAAAGAGGTAGCGTTTATCTGTGGTTCGGATGAACACGGAATTCCTATTACCATAAGAGCTAAAAAAGAAGGAGTTACCCCACAGGATATTGTTGATAAATACCATGAAATCATTAAGAAATCTTTCTCAGATTTAGGGATTTCATTTGATGAATATTCCAGAACAACTTCTAAAAAACATTACGAAACAAGTCAGGATTTCTTTAAGGTTCTTTATGAAAAAGGGAAGTTCACGGAAGAAGTATCTGAGCAGTATTTTGATGAGCAGGCAGGAGAATTCCTTGCAGACCGGTATATTGTCGGAACATGCCCTAACTGTGGCAACGAAAACGCCTACGGAGATCAGTGCGAGCGATGCGGGTCTACCCTTTCCCCATCCGAATTGATCAATCCAAAATCAATGCTTAGCGGAAATGTTCCTATTTTAAAAGAAACAAAAAACTGGTATCTCCCATTAAATGAATACGAAGATTTCCTTAACGAATGGATCATCGAAGGTCATAAAGACGATTGGAAACCCAATGTGTACGGACAGGTAAAATCATGGCTGAATGACGGACTGAAACCGCGCGCTATGACAAGAGATCTCAACTGGGGTGTCCCGGTTCCGCTTCCTGGTGCTGAAGGAAAAGTATTATATGTATGGTTTGATGCGCCGATCGGCTATATTTCTTTCACCAAAGAATGGGCAGAGAAAAACGGAAAAGACTGGAAAGACTACTGGCAAAGTGAAGAATCTGATCTGGTTCACTTCATCGGAAAGGATAATATTGTGTTCCACTGTATTATTTTCCCAAGTATGATGAAGGCTCACGGAGATTACATTATGCCGGCAAATGTTCCTGCTTTTGAATTCCTGAATCTTGAAAACGATAAAATTTCGACCTCAAGGAACTGGGCGGTTTGGGCGCACGAATATGTAGAAGATTTCCCGGGACAACAGGATGTTTTAAGGTATGCGCTTCTTTCATCGGCTCCGGAAACTAAGGACAATAATTTTACATGGAAAGATTTCCAGACCAAGAATAACTCTGAATTGGTAGGAATTTTTGGAAACTTCATCAACAGAGTTGCCGTGCTGATTCATAAATATTACGACGGCATTGTTCCGCAAGGTGATGTGAACGCTCCTGAACTACAGGAAATCAATAAGTCAGCAAAAGAAATTGCAGGGTTTTTAGAGAACTATGAATTCAGAAACTCTTTAACAGCCTTAATGAATCTTGCCCGTTTCGGAAACCAGTATTTACAGACTGAAGAGCCTTGGAAAACCATTAAAGACAATCCTGAAAAAGCGGCGCATTCATTATTTGTCGGCGCACAGATTGCCGTTGCTTTAGCACAGTTGTGCGAGCCTTTTATGCCTTTCAGTTCTGAGAAGTTACTGAATATGTTTAATGTTGAAAAACAAAGCTGGACTGATATTGAAACAAAATCTGTATTGATAGAAACAGGTCATAAAATCAATGAATCATCTCTTCTTTTCTCTAAGATCGAAGATGATGTTATTGAAGCCCAGATCCAAAAGCTGGAAAACACAAAACAAAACAATAAGAAAACAAACCCTAACGCCAACCCTATGAAAGAAGAAATCACTTTTGATGATTTTACAAAGATTGACTTGAGAACAGCTACTATTGTAGAAGCTGAAAAAGTGGAAAAAGCAGATAAATTATTAAAACTGACGGTTGACACCGGTGTTGATGTAAGAACTGTAGTTTCAGGGATTGCAGAAAGCTTTACTCCGGAAGAAGTGATCGGGAAGCAGGTGATGATCTTATTAAATCTGGCGCCAAGAAAAATCAGAGGAATCGAATCTCAGGGAATGTTATTATTAACAACGAAATCGGATGGTAAGTTATCCTTTGTAACTCCGGATGACAGCAGTGTAGAAAACGGTATTGAGATTGGTTAAAATTTAAATAAAGTATATAAATGGGCATTTCGGTGCCCTTTTTTTGTTATGGTAAGCAAAAATGTACTTCGAAAATTACCGGATAGTGAGCTCAAGAAATATCTTGTCGCAGGGAACCGGTTTACCCCGGAAGCCGTGGAGGCCGCTCTTGAAGTCCTCCAGGAAAGAGGTCACCTTTTCAGTGAATCTGAAAAAGCAACCGTCTATGAAATGATCCGGGCTAAAAGACAGGATGAACAAAACAGGGTAAATGAAGAAAAAGAGACCTGGAAGGACCATATCACAGAAGATCCCAATGCCATAAAGCTTTACTCCAGGACAACAATATTCATTATTACGATAGTATTCACTACTATTCCCGGATCTATTCTATTATGCCTGAATCTGCTGACAGTCAGAAAATATGCTGCTGCTGCTTTCACCTTATTGACGGGCATCGGGTATTTCTTTCTACAGACTTATCTTTTATCAACCATCTTTAATACAACCTATCACTCTTCCCGATACGGTCCTGAAATGGGAATTATTGCGCTGGGGCAATCATCTTACTGGTGACATCAGTCCTCTTCATGCCCAAAAAATTACCTTACAGGCCAAAGCCGCTGTTTCTTCCTGTTATTTTAGCCATCATGATGCTTATAATAATGCTTATCAACTTTAAAGGATGGTTTTCAGCATATCCGGTGCTCTCGGTTTTCAGGCTCATCAGAGATTTCTAAAGCCTGGGAATTTAAACCGTGTGAGACCTGCTTATTTTTTCGTCAGCCTCGCCAAATAAGAATCTTCATCCTTTAAAATTTTCTCTATTGCAAAACCATTATTTTCAGCAGCATTTTTCAAAGTATTAAAATCCAGATACAGCCATTTGATCGGGTCTTCAGATTCACCTTTGTAGTGAACAATATAATCGAGTTCGCCATAATATCCTTCTGCCGGAATATAGACACCGCCATCTTCATCGCGGTCGAACATATAGAGAATATCCGTACTGTCGATCAGGATCTGTCCGTTTTCATTCAGAAGGGAGTGCAATTTTTTAAGGTAAATATCAATTACTTTAAGGCTTTGAAAAATCCCGGTTCCGTTCATCAATAAAAGGATCGTATCATAGGTTTCATCCGAAAACTGAAGCATATTTCCACAAACTGCTTTCCGGATTCCCCGTAACCGGCACACCTCAATAGATTTTGGCGAAATATCAAGGGCCGTAACATCTAGGCTTCTTTCATTCTGAAGATACAGAGAATGCGAACCCGCTCCCGCTCCGATATCAAGGACTTTTCCCTGAGCCAGTATCAAAGCTTTCTGCTCGATTTCATTCATTTCTTCAAAATCACGGAAGAGATATTCTACTGGAAGTTCATCCAGTTCGGAAATTGAAGTTTCAGTCTGCAGATCCTGAGGATTTTCCTGATGGTAATAATCCCAGATCGCCTTTCCCATAAGGTCTTTCATAGTGCTAATTATGGCTGTAAAGATAGCTGTTTTTGATGTATTTTCCGGGTACTATTAAGTTATTAACGCTATGTCCGCAAGAAACGTTTGCTGTAGCAAAGCGAAATGAAGAATCTCTTGTAGTTATTAACGCTATGTTTGCAAAAGTCTATAGTTTTATGCATATTCTTTCGAACGCAAAGGCGCTTTGCTCAGCAAATGATAGCGAATCATAAAACCTGGGTGGCTGAGGTTACTCGAAGCCACCAAGGCACTACCAATCTGAAACACTCTCACACTCATACCCTAAAACTCTTAAACCATCCTCTTTTTTGCAAGATGATTACATCGTACGTCACAAGTACCATGCAAGGTAGCTTGCAAGCATCATGCAAGGTACGTCACAAGCATCGTGTTAGCCTCGACACAATCATCTTGCTCCGTACGGGCAGTTCATCTCGACCTGTCAACTCCTCATGCATCGGGCGGTCAACACATCCTTGACAGTACGGTCAACACATCCACTACAGTACAGTCAACACCGCATTGACAAGCAATAGCGAATTCGCCCAAAAACCTCTTTTGAAAGATAAGCCTATCAAAAAACGCAAAGCTCCATTCTATAACATAAAATGAAGCTTTGACTAAGTAAATGAAAAACAAGGTATCGTTATAGCGCAGGACCTGCTGCATCTTTTATTTCTTCGAGAAGTTTTTTTCTCTCGCGGAGTCTTCTTCTGGCAATGACCGATTTTCCGGTGAGCATCCTGATAAATCGTACGTATTCGAAACGTTCTTTTCCAAAATGATGGGTAAAAACATAGATCAGAATACCGAGGCCGGCAAGGATAATATATCCGAATATCTTTTTGGAGGCGACAATTATTGCATTCAGCTGAATGAGCTTCATATTGGCCGCGGCATTCTGCGGCGTCACCGTCATTCCATCCATATACACAGCAAGATCACCGACAGCCACTACCTGAAAACGATACTGAAACCAGGAATACAGTGCTGAAAAAACACCAACGGCGAGAAACGTTCTCCATACCAGCACCAGGCCGATGGCCGCCAACATATCATCCATTTCAAGTTTGTCCAGGGTATAAAACCATACTGAGATGAAGAGCGCTCCCATTCCGTATCCTTTCAGGAACATCGGAAGATACCAGTAATCATAGCTGAATTCCAATACCATTGAAAAATACATCACAATCGCATAACCCAGCATCGCTGCAAAACCGGAAAAAATGAATATTTTCAGCGGGATCTCTTTTTTAAACCAGAAGATGGCCGTCATACCTGCCAGTATCAGTCCGGGAATCATTAAGAGATTCAGCCGGGCATTTGTAAGTTGGTCGTATCCTAAAACTCCTACTGCAAAAGTATTCTGAATAGAGGTTGTCCCTAAAAACATTCCCAGACATAAGAGCATGAACAGCCCGTGCTGCACATTATTTTTAGTGAAAATTTTAAAAGATAAATAAGGTCTCTTTAACGTCAGCTGTCGTATGGCAAGCAATGCAAAACTGATGAATGCAGCAATTCCGGCATTGATGATCTTATCTGAATTGAGCCAGTCCTGTTGTTTTCCAAACGAAAAAACATAAGCCGAAAACATAAAGGTAGACACAAAGAGCAAAACACTGAGCCAGTCTATATAATGCAGAGGAACTTTTAAGGCAAAATATTTATCATGCATAAAAACCCAGTGCAGAAGAGCCAGAATGAAACATCCTACCGCCGCCATGATGTAGAAATGCTGCCAGTTGTAACGGATGGAAATATCGACCGCGTAATAAGCAACTATCTGATTCAAAACCAGCACAAAGGTGTAAAATGCGCCGTAAAATACTCCTCTATTTCCGATCATCGCCATCAATGGGAGAAAAAGCTCAATTGTCACCATCATTTTTAAAAACCCGATAACCAGAGAGCTGAACACAAAGATCATAGGGTCAAACGTCGTGGAATTCAGGTAGCTTAATAATCCCAACAGGACCAGCAAAACCACCATTTTATCTCTGACTTTAAATCTCATTTTCATTCTGAGAACGATGGGCATACAGGCGCCCATACCGATCGTAGTAGCATAATTCGCCCACATGAAATATTCGGTCATAGCACCTGTGCCACTGACAAGATAACTAATGTTTCCCGTGTACACCCCTCCCAATGGCATCACTACGGCAAGCAGCAATACAATGAGAAGAAGTTGTATAGGTTTGGGAACCCAGTCGTTGTATAGTCCTTTGTTGTACATGATATCTCTATTGTGAATAGTGAATGGTCAATTGTGAATTTAAAATTGACCATTCACATTTGACAATTGACTATTATTTAATATTTACATTCACATTCATCCCTGCACTTAGCTTATTGAGATCAGTTTTATTGTTAGATTCGGTAAATTCTATTCTTACCGGAATTCTCTGCTGAACTTTGATAAAGTTACCGGTAGAGTTATCTGTTGGAACACTGGAATATCTTGAGCCTGTTGCGGCAGAAATAGCCGTTACAACCCCTTCAAACTTTTGTCCGCCCAATGCATCTACGGTCATCATCAGCTTTTCGCCGATCTTCACATCCGGCATTTGGCTTTCAAGGAAATTGGCAGTTACCCATTTCTGTCCGTTTAACACAATGGTGGCAACCTGCTGTCCCGGCTGGATGAGCTGACCTTCAGAGATCGTTCTGCGACCCATTACTCCGTCATACGGTGCTGTGATCACGGTGTAGGATAGATTGATCTTTGTCATATCTAAAGCTGCTTTTGTTCTTTTAATCTCCGCATCATTGATTCCCAGTTTGCTTTTCACTTCGGTAGTAGAGAGGTTTGCAGACTGTTTTTGGTTAATTAAGGTTTCATAAGCAGCTTTCTGGGCTTCATATTCGGTTTTCACCTGATCGTACTGCTGTCTTGTCACCGCTTCGGAAGCCAACAGGTTTTTATAACGGTTAAGATTCTGTTCAGCATTCCACAGCCTTGCTTTTGCACCGGCAATATTGGATTCCATCACACTGACATTATTGGATACCGTATTTACGGAAGAACTGGTAGCTGTTCTCTGGGCAAGGGCATTCTGGTAAGCGGCCTCTGCCTGACCCAGCTGGGTAAGAATTTCGCGGTCATCAAGGATTACCAAAGTATCTCCTTTTTTAACCTTTTGATGTTCTATGAATTTTATCTCTTTTATATAAGCTGAAACCCTTGTGTTGATGGGATTGATGAATTCTTCCACCTGTGCTGCTTCTGTATAGGTTTTATCGCCCACATGATAATATTCGCGCACCAGCCAGAATAACCCGAAACCAATCACCAGGAAGACGATGGTATTGGAGATAATGGCTCTTATTCTGTTCTTTTTATTTTGTTTTTTCTTCGCTGCAGCAGTCCCTTGTACCTGAGCAGAAGATGCATTCTGTATATTTTGTTCCTTGCTTTCCATTGTTTATTTACCTTTTAAAAATTATAATGTTCCCGTAGATTTCAGAAGATTGTAATATTGATACAGCATGTTGATCTCTGCATTGGCATAATCTAATTCTGACTGTAATTTCTGATTCTGTGCATCGATCATTTCTGCCTGTACCGCCAGCTGATTCAGATATTTGGCTTCAGTAATTTTGTAGTTTTCTTCTGCCAGTTGTTTAGCATCATTAAGAATTTCCGCCTGCTGAATCGATTCCTGATATTTGATATAAGCGGCATTCACGGCCATATCCACATTCTGCTGAATCAGGGTTACAGCATCACTCGCCTGGTTTTTCTGAAGCTCACCCAACTTTACCCGTTCTTTGGTTTTGTATAAATTGTCGATGTTATAACTCAGTGAAATTCCTGTCTGCCACCCTCCCGAATACACATCGATTACAGGATTTCTCGTCGTGATAGGCCTTTGTAAAGTATATCCTCCGAAACCTGAAACCGTAGGCATCTTATCCGTTTTAATAATTTCAATATTCTTATCAGCAACATTAACATTGGTTTGTGCAGATTTCAGCAAAGGATTGTTGTCGTGGGCAAGATTCAGGTAATAATCTATTCCGATTCCGGATTCTTTGTTCCCAAGACTTTCAACCGGAACAATTTCTGTATCTGAAGGCAACCCGAGGGCGATATTCAGATTATAATTAAGTATTTTTCTATTGTTGATTAATGTCAGAATTCCCTGATCTAAATTTTTAATAGCCAGCTCACCACGAATCACTTCATTTCGGGTGACCATTCCCTGCTGATAGAATTTCTGAATGTTTTTAAGACGCTCCTGTGCTAGTTTTTTATTGCTCTGAAAAACCTCCTGCTGATTTAAAATTTTATAAACATCGAGATAGTTGGAGATAACCAGAAACTTTACATCCTGTTTGTTCTTTTCCAGATCTAATTCAGAAAGCTGCTCACGAAGCCCGGCCAGCTCAATAGATTTATTGACGAGTCCGCCTTTGAAAATCAACTGCGTCGCCTGAACACCATACGTGCTCCCATAATGAGGCATCGGAACGTTTGTGGACTGGGAAAAATCTTTATCTATAGCCACCGCATCACCTAGATAAAACTGGCTTGTAGAAGCAGTAATATTGGGAAGTTTCTGAAGTTTTACGACATTGGTATTCTGTTTCGCAATATCTATATTCTGCGCCGAAACTTTCAGCTGCTGATGATTCTGAAGGGCAAGTTCTGCCACTTCATTCGCTGTCATCTGTTTTATTTCCTGTGAAAAAAACAGCGCAGGAAAGACTGCTGTCATAAATGACAGCGCTGTTTTTATATTCTGTACCATTTTACCTTGTTTTACGAATGCAAAGTTATGGCACGAAGAAACTCAAACAAATGTTTGAATTTTGGAAAAAGATGTTCAAATGTAGGATTTTAGTTTTCGAACTGATTCCTGTACTGCGTAGGACTTTCGCCTAAATGTTTTTTAAAAAAGTGAGAAAAAGAATACTGATCACTGAAACCAAGCATTCCGGAAATCTCCGAAACAGGCTTATTTGAAGAATTCAGCAGTACCTTCGCTTCATTGATGACAATTAAAGCAATGATCTCACTGGCCGGCTTACCAGTAACAGACTTGATCACCGACGAAAGATGTCTGGTTGTAATCGACTGACGTGCGGCATAGTACTCGACATTTCTTTCTTTGTTATGATATTTCGCCACATCATTAAGAAAAACAAATACAATTTCTTCCTGTCTCGACATCTGATTCATGGCATTGCTGTCTTCTTTAGAAATGATTCCGGCCATCTGATAGCAGAATACAGAAAAAAAGATGTTCTACAATTTCTTTTTTGTAGGTCATCTCTGTTTCAGAATCGAGGATATATTTTAAAAAATTAACGCTTTTCCATACGACTTCCATTTCATCTGCATGAAAGGGAACACCAATGTTCATCTGCTGGCGGAAATACCTGTACGTTATTAATCTGTTGAATTTTAATGATAATGCTGAGATAAATTCTCTTTTATAGGAAACCATTCTCGACTGGAAATCGTCACTGATGGAAATCATTTCATAAACGGTCTCCGGATCTGTTACCATGAACATATTGGCCGAAAGCTCCAGATCACGGAAAGACTGCTTTAGTTTAATGGTTCCTGTTTTAATAAAGATAAATGCAGGATTATCGGGACGGAAAGGTTTGTCGACAGCAATTCTCTCGAAAATATTATGTTGCGTAAAAATCTCAACTCCGAATTTTTCTAAGACAGACATAACACAAATGTAAGCAATCTGTTGAGTGATTACAAAAATTTATTATTTTAGTGATTCCCAATTTATAACTATGAGAAAAATTGATTTGCTCTTTGCAGAATATAGTGAGAGTCACAGAAATTCTACGAACAAACTGATTCACTGGATCTGTGTTCCCTTAATTTTCTGGACAATTCTTGGTTTTATTTCACTTATTCCCTCGAAATCCATATGCTTTATCTACATTGGCTGTATCAGCTATGTAAGCCTTGTTGCAATGGCTTTAGTTACCTTATTTTATATGAGACTTTCTGTGCTTATCAGCATCGTAATGCTCATCATCATGGTAATCATGGAAAGTTTTGCGTACGGAATCAATATTCGCTTCAGGGGAAATTCCTGGATGGTTTATCTTTCTATTTTCATTATCACCTGGATCTTACAATTTGTAGGACATAAAATTGAGGGTAAAAAACCATCTTTCCTGAAAGATCTGCAATTTCTCCTTATCGGACCAATCTGGCTGTTAAGTTTCATTCTGAAAAAGCTGGGAATCAGGTATTAAATTTTAATATATATAAAAGAAGCTCCGAAACAATAACTTCAGAGCCTTTATTTTAAATTAATTGTGATTAAATGATGTTGCTTATACAGACTGGTTTTCTGTTTTTTTGCCTTTAAGATAGCCATGGATACTTTCTTCAGGAAACAGATCGAGTACTGTATTGATATCGATGATCTTATGTTTATTGAGGATATTTTCTATTGATTTTTTCGCATCGGGCTGGTTAATCAGCTGCTCTAAAATCCCGTATGTATTCACCATTTTTTTATGGGTATTTTCTTCATCGCCCCCAAACCAGGAACCGTTAAAATGATGGCTTACATAATTTTTCGGAAGATCCTGCGAGAAATATACCGAGGGATATAAGGTAACGTCATGTCTGAGCTTCTGTATAGTGTCGCTGTAGCGGTCTGCCCCATATTCTTTTTCAAGCATTTCAGAGAAAATATCGGTATTAATGCGTTCTTCAAAACCTTTCTGACGCTCATAATAATCCACAAAATCCGCGGCCAGTTTATGTTTAGGCTCAGCCATCCAGAATGCAGAATATGGAACGCCTTTTACTTCAAAGCCACAAACGGCTGTTTCATTAAGAAATTCATCCAGCGGCAACTTCAGTTCCATATCGGTATCCATATAAATGCCGCCATGTTCATACATCACCTTAGATCGTACATAGTCGGATACGAAGGCCCATTTTTTCTGTTCAAAAGCTTCTTTTACATATTGATTATCTTCCAGGGGAGAATTGCTTTCATTCCATTCTATAATCTCATAATCGGGATGAATTTTCTTCCATGATGCAATACAGTGTTCCGCAAGTTCGTGTTTTGCCTGGCCTCCAAACCAGCAATAGTGTATTTTTTTTGGAATCATATATTATTTTTAAGTGATTGGTTTCTTACAGATGGCAAGAGCCTTTATTTAATGTTTGCAAAAATTAAACCTTAAATTTTAATTCATGAATATTTAAATACCACAAAAAACAGAAACAAGTCCTGCACTGCATTGTAAGACTAGACTTTACAGAATTTAACTCTTTATTATTTAATGAAATCAATTATGGTACATTTATTTCTTTCATGCTCATGATTATATTTCTCTTTATCTTTAATTACAATTATGAAGCAAAACACTGAATTTCCGTACCTTCCGGAACAATATGTGAAAATCACACTCCCGGAATGGGCCAAAAATGCAACGGTTTACGAGCTAAATATCCGACAGTTCTCAGACAAAGGAACTTTTAAGGCCATTGAGCAACAGCTTCCAAGGCTAAAAAAAATGGGAATTGATATTATATGGCTGATGCCGGTACAGCCTATCGGAGAATTGCACCGTAAAGGAAGCATGGGAAGTTATTATTCGGTGAAAGATTATTTGAAAGTAAATCCTGAATTTGGTACACAGGATGATTTCAGAAGCCTGGTAAATGCTATCCACCGAGAAGGAATGTACGTCATTCTGGACTGGGTTGCCAACCATACCAGCTGGGATAATCCTCTGGTGGATGAGCATCCGGAATGGTACCGTAAATCCAGAAAAAATACATTTCAGTCGACACGCTGGAGAGACTATGACGATATCATCGAACTGGATTACCAATATCCTGAACTTCGGAAATATATGACGGAAGCCCTGAAATACTGGATCCGGGAATTTGATATCGATGGCTACCGATGCGATATCGCAAGTTTTATTCCTATTGATTTCTGGGAAAATGCCAGAACTGAGCTTGATGTTATAAAACCTGTATTCATGCTTGCGGAAGCCGAAGACCGTGAGCTTCACCGGAAAGCATTTGACGCTACCTACAACTGGACACTCTGGAACATCCTGCACCAGATCGCCCTGAATGAAAGAAGCGTAAAAACCCTTACTGAAGCGTATCTTGCGGAGCATGTATCTATCTTTCCTAAAGAAGGCATCCGTTTAAATTTTATTGATAATCATGATAAAAATTCATGGGAGGGCAATCAGTACAGCAATTTCGGAGATGCCCTGAAAGCGGCAACCGTTTTTACAGTAATGATGGATGGAATGCCACTCATTTACAGTGGTCAGGAAGCAGGTCTTGACAGGTCTTTAGAGTTTTTCGAGAAAGATCCGATTGACTGGAAATCTCATGAAAACGAAGAGCTTTACACCGTTCTTTTCAAATTAAAGCACCAAAACAAAGCGCTTTGGAACGGCAAATATGGTGGTGAAATGGTAAGGATCATCAATGACAGGATGGACCAGGTGATTTCATTTGTACGCGAAAAAGAGGGCGATAAAGTTCTCACCTTCATGAATCTCAGTAATGAATCTGTAATGGTACAGTGTGATACATCGTTTGATACCGGTGTCTACACAAACCTTTTCACCGGAAAGCAGCAAAATGTTCCGGATACAATGATTCTTAATATGGAGCCATGGGAATATATTATTTTACATGATGAGAAATAAACTCTTTCAGGGATGAATTAATGAAAAGAATTGCTTTTCGGATTAATCTTCCAATGCATATACTGCAAAGCTGGCAAGCCAGTGATCTCCACCGTAATTTCCCTGAAATAATAATGGAAGTCCGTTATTAAGGAAAACTGCTGAGGTTTTCTGAAATTCTTTTTTCAATGGATGATGATCTGGGAGTGATTTGGCAATCCCCTTCATACACCACGCTTTAGAGAAGGAAAGCCCCCCCCAGATGAACGGTTTGATAATCACTCAGATCACTCACAACCGGAATCTTTTCAATATTTTCCAGGCTGCGCTTTTCATAAAACCTGTTCAGCCACTGTACAAATTCTTTTTGAGGAAGAACTCTTCTCATCAAATCTGCAATTTCAAGACTCGGCGAGAAAAAATCTGAACCATCAGGTTCCAGATAAGCCGGAGTTTTTTCATCTTTTAAATAAAAATATTTTGCCTTTTCGATCAGTTGTTTTTCAAAATCGTTATTGCCTGTTGTCCTGGCCCAATCAATAGCAAAAGACATTGCAAATGCTGTGTTTGGGTGAACTCCCGTTCTGTTCGGATAAGTCTGTTTAGGCAGATAGGTTTTCCAGGCAATTAAAATTTTATCCATCAAAGGTTTGAGGTTCTGATGCCAGGTTTTGGCTTTCGGGGAATCCCAGCCAGCCAACTCTTCATCCAGTTTTAATAACCAAGCCCAACCGTAGGTACGCTCGAAAGTTCCTGTCAGCTGATATTTTGTAAAATAATCTGCTTCGGCCTGCAGATTTTCTTTTGTAAAGGAATGGTCGAGAATGTTTTCGATGTCTTTGGCAATTGCAAGGTTTGGCTTTGTTTTCAGTATGCGAACCAGCATCCAGTGACCGTGTACCGAACTGTGCCAGTCGAAACATCCATAAAAAGCGGGATGAAGTGCTTTTGGGCTTAAGGAAACTTCATTAGCATTGTTAATGATATGCGCTGTTTTATTCGGATATTCCTGATTGATACAGTGAAGTGGTTTCTCAGATAATTTTACGGCCATGTCATCCGTAAGTTTCGGAATTTCCTGGGCAAACGTTAATAACGGAAAGAAAATAACAGCTAAAAGACTTTTTTTCATTGACTAAAAATATAAAATTATTTCAACTTGATTTTAAAAATCAAATAAAAAGCAGCGAAATTAAAGATGATTATTGGTAATATTAACTTTTCAGTACAATTTTTGATGTTGATTCAATAAAAACTTCTATTCATGAGAAAATTACTTATACCTCTGTTTTGTTTATTATTAATCCATTGTAAAAAGAATGAAACACAGGCAGTCAATGCAGATATGGTTGATATCATCCAGGAAGATAAAGTAGCTACGGTTGATCCGCCACCACCGTCAAGTGTTGTAGCAAAGGAGATTCCCAGCCCGGAAAGTAGCCCACAAAATCCATCTTTACAAATTAATACGATCTCCAAAAAGATCATTAAAAACGGTGACATGAGAATCCAGGTGGGCGATATCAAAAAAGCTCAGCAGCAGATTAGTTCGATCCTCAAAAAGAATAAGGCATATATTCAGAAGGAAGATTTCCAGAATACGGATGTTGACGAAAATTTAGATATTGTCATAAGAGTTCCTCATCAGAATTTTGATACTTTAATTAATTCTTTTTCTAATGGAGTCGGTTCTGTATTGTCCAAAAATATATCATCAAATGACGTAACAGAAGAATATACCGATATTTCCATAAAACTCGGCAACAAGAAAATTTATCTCGAAAAATACCGTGATATGCTTAAAAGCGCAAAAACAACGAAAGATATGCTGGAAATTCAGGAAAACATTCGTGCGCTTGAAGATGAAATCGATGTAGCGGAAGGGAGACTGCGCTTTATCGATGACCGAGTGAATTACAGCACCTTGAATTTAAATATCTACAAAGAAAAAATCAGAAGTTCGGCTACTTCAAAAATAGGTTTCGGAAGTCGTTTTGGTGATTCCGTAACCGAGGGCTGGAACAGTTTTGTTGAATTTTTACTCGGTATTATTTCTTTTTGGCCATTCTTATTACTGGTTCCGATTGTTATCATTTTCCGGAAAAAATGGAGAAATAGGAAGAAAAAATAATATTTTTATAAGAGATCGCTTCGTCGCTTTGCTTCTCGCGATGACCTAAAACTATTTCCCCAACACAAACACCGCCGGAATTTTATGCAGTTCCGGTTTTTGTTTTTGCCATTCCTTAATCGTTTTTGTTTTAATGAATTCATGTTCAGGATCGTTGATATTAGCGGCGATGCAAAGCTTTGTATTCGGAGATAAAAATTTCGTCAGATCTTCAAAAAGTTGATTATTCCTGTAAGGCGTTTCCATGAATATCTGAGAATATCCCGTCTTTTGAACAAGATTTTCAAGCTGAAGAATTTGTTTTCTCTTTTCTCCTTTATCAATGGGCAGATATCCGTTGAACGTAAATTCCTGACCGTTGAAACCACTTGAAATCAACGCCAGAATAATTGATGAAGGCCCTGAAATCGGGATCACGCGGATATCTTTTTCGTGACACCATTTCACAATCAGGTTTCCAGGATCGGCGATACATGGAAGTCCGGCTTCGGAAAGCAATCCAAAATCCTGACCTTTCAGCATCAGCTCCTGAGCTTCTTTGATATCTGCATTTTCGGTGTATTTATCCAGTAAAAAAAGCTTCAGGTCCGATTGTTTCTTTTCCGGAGCAAAAAATTTAACAACCTTTCTTGCCGTTTTTTCATTTTCAACAAAAAAAGTAATCGGTCTGCATGATATACTCTTTTATTACCGGTGAAAAGTGCGTGATAGAAGTGTTTTCCGAAAGATAAGCAGGAAGTAAAAAAAAGCATTGTTTTATTTTTTTTAATGTAAAATTTCTTTTAAAATTGATTCGCAGCCACGTTCCAGTAAATGAAAGACATCTTCAAAGTCATTCATTTCTCCCCAATACGGATCCGGAACCTCAGCATTCTGATGATCGCCCATGGCTTCCAGAAATAAAGAAACTTTCTGCCTCTGTTTTTCATTTTTCGTCTTTGAAACCACATCTGCCAATACATCAACATCCATACAGTAGATTTTGTCAAATTTTTCAAAATCTGCTTCAGTTATCGGTCTGGATCGCTGTTTTGAAATATCAATTCCATGATTTGCTGCGGTTATTACAGCTCTTTTGTCAGGATGTTTGCCTTCATGAAGAGAAATAGTTCCTGCAGAATCTATAAAAAAATCCTGAGGAGCTTTAGCTTTCATTATTCCTTCGGCAAGAGGACTTCTGCAGATATTTCCCAGACAGACCATTAATATTTTCATGGCAATATATTGATAACGGATTAAATTTAAACAAAACTAAATAAAAAATGAAGAATAAAAATTATTCTCCATTTTAGATATTTAAATTAAATTATTTCTTATTGTTTAATTCTTTCAGATAATTCTTTAACATATTTTTTCACTTCCTTGTCGATCTTAGAAACGTCTTTAATGGTTTCGCAGGCATACATTACCGTAGAGTGATCTTTTCCGCCCATTTCTTCACCGATTTTAGTAAAAGTAGCATTGGTCAGTTCTTTCGCAAAATACATGGCCAATTGTCTTGGAAGAGCGATTTCTCTTTTTCTGGTTTTTGATAAAAGCTGCTCTCTTTTGATCCCGAAATAATCACACACCACTTCCTGAATATAAGGAATATTGATGATTTTCTTCTGATTCGCAGCAATCTTATTGATCGTATCCTTTAATAATTCAAGGCTTAGATCTGATTTATAAATGGTAGAATAAGCAATCACCGAGTTGATGACCCCAATGAGCTCTCTTACATTCGTTTTTGCTTCTGAAGCAAGGAAATCAAGCATATCATCCGTTAAAACGATACCATCTCTGCTTAATTTATCAACGATGATTTGTTTACGGGTATTGTAATCCGGAGATTTGATTTCTGCAGAAAGTCCCCACTTGAAACGGGAAACAATTCTGTCCTGAATATCCATAATATCCGCAGGAGCCTTATCAGACGTAAGAATGATCTGTTTTCCGTTCTGATGCAGATAATCAAAAATATGGAAGAAACTATCCTGTGTGGCAGATTTCCCCGAAAGGAACTGAATATCGTCAATGATCAGAACGTCTACCATCTGGTAAAAATTGGCAAATTCTGTCTGCTTATGAGCTTTGGCAGCCGAAATAAACTGCTGAATAAATTTTTCGGAAGATAAATATAAAACGACTTTATCAGGAAACTGGCTTTTCACTTCCAGTCCTACAGCCTGTCCGAGGTGGGTTTTTCCGACTCCGTATCCACCATATAAAAACAATGGGTTGAAAGCGGTTGCACCAGGTCTTTTAGCGATTGATCTTGCTACGGTTGCCGCAAATTTATTGCTTTCCCCTTCCACATAGTTATCGAAAGAGAAATCAGATTTTAAGTTGGAATCAATATTAATCTTCTTAATTCCCGGCACCACAAAAGGATTTACAATATTGGATGAAAAGCCCTGAGGCATCGTTTCTTGAACCTTTGGAGTAGGAACCGTCTTTCCTTTCATATTCATGGTAACGGGTTTTTCCAAACCGGAAGGTTTGTTTTCCATTACAGAATACCAGAGTTTCACACCTTTTCCTATATTTTTCTTCAGGGCAGCAGAAAGTAAGGACAGGTAATTATCCTCTATATATTCCTTGTAAAAATCACTCGGGACCATCAACGTAAGATTATTGTCAACCAAAGAAATTGGCTGTACTTTGTCGAATAGCAAATCGAAAGATTTTTCAAGTTTTTTCAGATCAGAATTATCTTCAGCTGCATTTAGATTGTCTCGCATGAACTGAAGGCACTTCTGCCATGTCATTATTAAATTTTCATCCAT